>NZ_JHZF01000013.1 GCF_000688295.1 Pseudooceanicola nanhaiensis DSM 18065
CGTTCGAACCTCTGCACATCTGCTCCGACCCGAGGGCCGGAACCATTTCTGTTTGTTGTGCTTCAGGTTACCGAAGTAACGCAAAGCCGTCCAAACAGTGAAGCTGACACTCCATCATCGGATCATGATGTCCACGAAGGACGACCCTAGGAGCGTAGATATGTGCAGTTGTTTGTTCATCGAAATGAACCAAACCGCCCACATATCTCTTCAGATACTCGCGATTTCAAAGAGCGTAGAGACAAAATCAAACTGGATGCGCCGTAACTTCCTGGCGCGCCCCGCCCAACCTTACCTCTGTTTTTCCCGTCAGGCCCTTCGAAGCGTCCGCTCCGTCGTTCCGTCTGGCGTTCCGTTGTGCGCCTCAGCGCCGCCGGTGAAGGGGTATTTACGGATGGGGCCGGATGTCCGCAAGCGCTTTTTGCCGGGGACCGTCATCTTTTTTTCAAAAACCTGGAACCTCGTTCAAAATCAGTAAGTTACACAGAGATTTCTTTCGGATGGTCAGGATTTTCAGGGCACCCTGGTACTCTCGTTTCCGTGAGCTGCTCCCAGATTTTGGGTTATCCACGGGGTTATCCCCAAGTGGGGGTGAATCCGCCCCTGCGTCACCCGATTCATCACCCCGACTCGTGGGTGAATCGCCCCCGACTCGCGAATGACCCGGGGCGGGCCCGACTCGAAAGGGCGGCCCATCGGGCCGCCCTTTCCACTCATTCCGCCGGAGCCGTCCTCTTTCGCCGCGGCAGCCGGATACGCAGCGCGAGCAGGAGGAAGATCACGCCGAGGTAGATCAGCGGCTCGATCTGGAAGCCCTTCACGAGGAGGAAGAAGTGCAGCCCCCCGAGGGGGACGATCACGTAGACCAGCTTGTGCAGCTGGCGCCAGCGCGGCCCGAGCTTGCGGATCGACCAGTTGTTCGAGGTCAGCGCCAGCGGGACCAGCAGCACGAAGGCGGCCATGCCGACGGTGATGTAGGGCCTTTTGTAGATGTCGGCGATGATCTGGCTGACGATCTGCACGTCCAGCACAAGCCAGATGAGCAGGTGCAGGAAGATGTAGAAGAAGGCCGTCAGCCCGATGGCGCGGCGATACTTGATCAGCCTGACGCCCGCGAAACGCTGGAGCGGCGTCACGCAGAGCCCCGCGATCAGCAGCCAGAGCCCCCAGAGGCCCATCTGGTGCTCCATCTCCTTCACCGGATCGACCCCGAGCCCGCCGGTGAAGCCCTGGAAGAGCAGCCAGAGCGGCGGCAGCGCGCCCAGGATATAGAGCGGCCACGCGGGAACCTTGCGGGTCGCCCTGTTGATGCGGTCTGCGATCATGGCTCAGAAGTTCTTCTGGAGGTCCATGCCGTCGTAGAGGCTGGCCACCTCCTCGCCGTAGCCGTTGAACATCTCGGTCTCGCGCCGCGACCCGAAGAGGCCCGCGCCGATGACCCGCTCGGTCGCCTGGCTCCAGCGGGGGTGGTCGACGGTGGGGTTCACGTTGGAATAGAAGCCGTACTCGCGCGGGTTGGCATCGTTCCACGAGGTGAAGGGCTCCGTGTCCTGCAGCGTGATGCGGACGATGCTCTTGATCCCCTTGAAGCCGTATTTCCACGGCACCACCAGCCGCAGCGGCGCGCCGTTCTGGTTCGGCAGGTCCTTCCCGTAGAGCCCGGTGGCAATGAGGGTCAGGGGATGCATCGCCTCGTCGAGGCGCAGGCCCTCGCGATACGGCCAGTTCAGCACCTGATAGCGCAGGCCCGGCATCTCTTCGGGCCGGGTCGCCGTCTCGAAGGCCACGTATTTCGCGCCGGACTGGACGCCCACGCGACCCAGCAGCGAGGCGAGGGTGAAGCCGTTCCAGGGGATCACCATGGACCAGGCCTCGACGCAGCGCAGGCGGTAGATGCGCTCCTCGATCTGCGCCTTGGCCAGGATGTCCTCGAACTGGTAGTCGCCCGGCCTGTCGACCATCCCGTCGATCTTCACCGTCCAGGGGCTGGTGGTCAGCATGTGCGCGTTCTCGGCCGGATCGCGCTTGCCGGTGCCGAACTCGTAGTAGTTGTTGTAGTTGGTGATGTCCTCGAAGCTGTTCGGCTCGAGCCCCTCGGGCGCCGCGAAGGCGGGCCCGGCGAGGCCCAGCCCGGCGCCCGCCGCGGCCGAGGCGATCAGCTGGCGACGGTTCAGGTAGTGCCTTTCGTCGGTCACGTCGCGGTCGCGGAATTTCGGCGTGGTCAGGCGGTGCATGGCGGTCCCTCCGGTGTCTGTCTCACTCTTCACTACGGGCGACAGCGGGGAAACGTTTCAAAAAAGGCCGGCGCTCACGGGATCGTAACCTCGGGGAAGGTGGACCGGGCACGACGCACCCCGGATCGCACCCCGGCTCTCGCGCGCCGCTACTGCGGCCGGCCCTCTTCGCCCATCGTCGGATCCCAGCTCGGCCGGATCTGGCGCAGGGGCACCGACTCGCCGTTGGCCTGCATCACCCGGACATGGCGCCGCCGCATCAGCCGGGGTTCGGCAACGCCGACCGAATGGGCGATCATCTCGACCTCCTTCACGATGGATTTCGCGTAATTCGCCACGCTGAGATACTTCTCCTCCACGACCAGCCCGCGTTGCAGGTGTGGCTGGTGCGTCGTCACCCCCGTCGGGCAGGTGTTCCGGTTGCACTTCAGCGCCTGGATGCAGCCGAGCGAGAACATGAAGCCCCGGGCGGTGGTCACGAAATCGGCCCCCGCGCAGATCGCCCATGCGACATCCGAGGGGTTCACGAGCTTGCCGCTCGCCACCACCCGGATGCGCTCCTTCAGCCCGTAGCGGTCGCGCATGTCGACCAGGCGCAGCAGCGCCTCGCGCAGGGGCATGCCCACCAGGTCCATCAGCGGCATCGGGGCGGCGCCCGTGCCGCCTTCGCCCCCGTCGACGGTGATGAAGTCGGGCGCGCTCTCCTCCCCGCGCTCGAGGATCAGGCGGAACAGCTCCTCGTAGGATTCGGACGAGCCGACCACCGTCTTGAAGCCCACGGGCTTGCCGGTGATCGCGCGGATATGCGCGATCTTGTCGAGAAGCGCCGCGTAATCGCCGATGTCGACGTGGCGGTTCGGAGAGATCGAATCCTGACCCGGATGAATGCCGCGGATCTCGGCGATCTCTTCGGTCACCTTCTCTCCGGGCAGGATGCCGCCCTTGCCGGGCTTGGCGCCCTGCGCGAGCTTCAGTTCGATCATCTTCACCTGCGGATGCGCCGCCACCGCCTTCAGACGGGACTCGTCGAGCCGCCCCTCGAGGTCGCGCACCCCGTATTTCGCCGTGCCGATCTGGAAGACGATGTCGCAGCCACCCTCGAGGTGGTAGGGGCTCAGCCCCCCTTCCCCGGTGTTCATCCAGATGCCCGCCTTCTGCGCGCCCTTCGACAGCGCCCGTACCGCCGGGCGCGAGATGGCGCCATACGACATGCCCGAGATGTTGAAGAAGGAGGGCGCATCGTAGGGCTCGCGGCAATGCGGGCCGATGCGCAGGGGCTGGGTCGCGGCGAACTGGTCGTCGATCGGCGGGAAGGCGGCGTTCACGAAGATCGCCGTGCCGGGGATCGACAGGTTCCGGGTCGAGCCGAAGGCCATCGTGTTCCCCTCGCCCCGGCCCGCACGGTAGACCCAGTCGCGCTGCGCCCGGTTGAACGGCATCTCCTCGCGGTCCATCGCGAAGAAATACTGCCGGAAGAATTCGCCCAGCGTGCTGAACCAGCCGCGGAACCGGCCGATCAGGGGATAGTTCCGCCGGATCGCGTCCGCGGTCTGCATCCGGTCGGCGACCCAGAGAACCGCCGCCGCTGCCGCAACGAGGCCGATCACGATGACGAAGAGGATGACGAGCCACTCCAGCGCGCTCGCCGCGAAACTGACCTTGTCCATGTCGGTGCCTTTCGTTGCCTGCCGGCCCAGACTGCGCAGAAGCCGACGCCGCGGCAAGGGGCCGTCGGGTAAAACCGCGCTGGAGAGATCGTGACCCGGCCCTATCTTGGCAATCGACCGGGAGGATGAGACCTTCTCCCAAAGACATCACCGAAAGGAACGCCCCATGATCCGCCTGCCTGTCGCCGCCGCCCTCTGTGCCGCGATCGCCGCCCCCGCCCTCGCGCAGAGCAAGATCGAGAACGAGCAGATGGTGGTCTACGAAGGCCAATGGGTGCAGTCCAAGCTGCCCGAACAGGCCGGCGCGCTGATGTTCCTGACCCTGCCGCGCGGCCAGGCCGGGGAGTATTTCACCATCTCCTGCAAGCGCGCCGGCGGCGCCGCCGACCGGACGGTGAAGCTGGGCTACCCGAAGCCGCTGCCGCAATCGCCGATGACCCTGACGCTCACCGTCGACGGCAAGCCGGTGCAGGCGACCGCAAGCTTCACCGGCAAGACCCGCGACGACGCCTATACGCAGTCCGACATCCACAGCTATGAGCTCGACTTCGGCGGGAACGCGCAGGAGGAGGCCTTCTTTCAGGCGCTGTCCGCGGGCGGCCAGCTGAACATCGCCGGCCAGTCGATCCCGGTCAGCCTGAAGGGTGTGACTGCCGCGCTGAACGGCCAGGGCGCCTATTGCTCGTAAGCCTCAGGCCCGCTCATCCTTGGGAGAGCCCATCACCACGTAGCTGGTGATGGCGCTCACCTGCGGCAGCGTGCCCAGAACATCCGTGTGGAAACGCTTGTAATCGGCGAGGCCCCCGGCCTCGATCCTGAGAAGGTATTCCCGGTTGCCGGTGATGTTGTGGCACTCGCGCACCTCGGGCGCGGTCGCGACCGCCTTCTCGAATGCCTCCTGCGCGGCCTTGGTGTGCTCGTTCAGGCCGACGGTCACATAGGCGATGAACCCCACCCCCCGCGCCGCGGGGTCGAGCACCGCGCGATAGCCCGCGATCACCCCCTCCCGCTCGAGCGCCGTCACACGCCTCAGGCAGGCCGATGCAGACAGCCCCACGCGGTCTGCGAGCTCGAGATTGCTGATCCGCCCCTCCGCGGTGAGGATCTGCAATATCCTGTCGTTGATGCGGTCTCGTTTCGTCATTTGTTGCGGATGATGCCAGTCGGCACATCATTACGCAATTCCATGCACGACCCTGCCGCATAAACATGCGCCATGACGCATGATCTCCTCCTTGCTCTCGTGGCCTTCGCCTTCGTCTCCTCGATCACGCCGGGGCCGAACAACCTGATGCTGATGGCCTCGGGCGCGAATTTCGGCTTCCGGCGCACGGTGCCGCACATGCTGGGGATCGGAATCGGTTTCACCGTCATGGTGATCCTCGTCGGCGCCGGGCTGATCGGCATCTTCGATGCCGTCCCCGTCACCCACCAGGTGCTCAAGGTCGTCTCGATCCTCTACCTGCTCTGGCTGGCGTGGAAGATCGCCCATGCCGCGCCTCCCGCCGACCGGTCCGAGACGGCGGGCCGCCCGATGACCTTCCTCCAGGCGGCCGCCTTCCAGTGGGTCAATCCCAAGGCCTGGACCATGGCTCTCACGGCCATCGCGGTCTATGCGCCGGACCGCTCTCTCTGGGCGATCCTTCTGGTCGGGCTGACCTTCGGGCTGGTCAACCTGCCCTCGGTCAGCACGTGGGCCGTGCTCGGCCAGCAGCTCCGCCGGTTCCTGACCTCTCCCGCGCGGCTCAGGGTGTTCAACTGGACCATGGCCGCGTTGCTCGTGGCGTCGCTCCTGCCGGTGGTCTATCACTGAGCGCATGACGCTCACGCTGCTGCATACCTCGCCGGTTCATCTGCTGACCTTCGCGAAGCTCCGCGACCGGATCGCCCCCAGGGCGATCATCCGGCAGGAGGTGCGCGAGCCGTGGCTGGCCGAGGCGCGGGAGAGAGGGCTCACCCCCGAGCTTGCCGCCCGGCTCGCCGCTTTCGTGCGCGCGGCGAACGGCCCGGTGATCTGCACCTGCACCACGCTCGGCCCAGCGGCCGAGGCGGCCGGCGCGATCCGGGTGGACCGCCCGATGATGGCCGAGGCCGGCCGCATCGGCGGAAGGATCGTGATGGCCTATGCGCTGGAAAGCACCGCCCGCGCCTCGCTCGACCTGCTCGCCGAGCACCTCCGGCCGGGCAGTTCGATCCGGCCCTTCGAGATGTGCGAACACTGGCCGCTGTTCGAGGCGGGAGACATCGCCGGCTTCCACGCCGCCCTCGCCCGCGGGGTGCAGGAGGAGGTCCGCACCCACGGCGGCGATTGCGTCGTGCTGGCGCAGGTCTCGATGGCCGGGGCGGCGAAGGGGCTGCGGAAACTGGGCGTGCCTGTGCTGACCTCGCCCGAACTCGCGCTGCGCGCGGGCCTGGCCGCCGCACGCTGATCCGCGCGGCGGCCGGGCCCGCGATGCAGGCCGGGCCCGAGCCCGGCCGCCGATCCTCACATCTTGCCGATCGACCAGAAGAAGGTCTCGCCCGAGCTGTCGTCGACGCCGTCGTTGTCGGTCGAGACGAACATCTCGCCCGCGGCGTCCACCGCCAGCCCCTCGACCTTGTCGACGACGTAACCGCCCCAGGCCTTCAGGTCGGGTATCAGGTCGCGCACCTCTTCCTTCGACACGACCGGCAGCGCGCCACCGAGCGGCGCCGCCTTCATTTCGGACAGCGGGATCCGGTAGACCTTCTTCACCTTCGCCGCCGCGCCGATCTGGTTGTCGCGCTCGACCACGTAGACCCAGTCGCCATGCGCCACGATCTCGCTCAGCCCGGTCCAGCCGGTGTCCGCGGCGGCCTTCCGGTAATGCACCGCGCCCCATTCCCCGGTTGCGGGGGTATAGGCCACGAGCTTGACGTGATCCGCCGGATCATCCTTCCATTCCCGCTGCACCGCCATCCAGAGCGTGTCGCCCACCATGGTGACGCCCTCGAAACCGAAGCGTTTCTCCTGCGCGAGCAGTTCGGCGGGCAGGGCCACCTCTTCCACGATCTCGCCCGAGGCATCCACGTGGTAGAGCGCATGCGGCACCAGCTTGTCGGTGTTGCCCTCCGAGGCGATCCAGAAGCCGCCCGCGCCGTCGAGGGTGATCCCTTCCATGTCCAGTTTCTGCGCCGGCATGCCCGCGCGGGTCACTGGCAGCGCACCCAGGATCCGCGCCGGCCGGGCCGAGGCGTCGATGGTGAAGATCGTCGGCTGGTAGCCGTAGAAGCTGTCGTTGACCGCGTAGAGCAGCCCGGGCCGCGTCGCGTCGCCCACCATGCCGGAGAGCGCGCCCCAGCCGATCAGCTGTCCGCTGCCCGCAGAGGTGAGCGTCGGGTAGGAGGCCGTCCCCTCCGCGTAGCGGAACAGCATCACATGCGCCCGCACGCCGCCGTCCGCCACCAGGTCCGTCTCGTTGGCCGAGACGAGCAGCCCGCGGTCCGGCAGCGCCACGTAGCCCTCCGGCCCGATGCCCGAGGGCAGGATCTGCTTCAGCACCGGGACTGCGGGATCGGTCACGTCGTAGACGCCGACCGCGCTGCCGCGCTCCGATCCGACGAAGACCATGGGCGTGCCGTCGAACACCGCCGTCTCGATGCTCTCCGGCTCGACGCCCTTGGCGTCCGACCGCTTGTCCGGGTAATGCCCGATCTCGATCAGTGCGCGCTCGAAATCGGTGCCGCTGTCGTAGACCACGGTTCCGTCCTTCGCGAAGATCGTCCAGCCGCGCGACCCGCCGTCCATGTCGCCCTCGTTCGCCGTGGCGAAATGCGTGTCGTCGATCCACTTCACGGCGTCGGGCTCGCGCTTCCGGCCCAGCTGGCTTTCGGTGAAGATCAGCGCGCCGCGCTCGTCGGTCGCGTCGATCCCCTCGAGCTCGACCGCCCCGGCCGGGAAATGCGACAGCACCGCGCCGTCGCGCGAGACGACGACCATGTGGTTGTTCTCCTGCAGGCTCACCACGATTTCGCCGAGCGCGTTGATGTCGACGAATTCCGGCTCCGGATCCTCGGGGGCGATCTCGGCCAGGCCGGTGAGATCGACCTTCACCAGGCTCTCGCAATCGGCGAGCCCGTCCGCAACGCTCAGCAGGGCAAGGAAACCCGCGGGCATCTGGCCGAGGCGACCGTCGCCTGCATCCTCGTCCCGCTCGTTCTCGATCGCGACGGCGACGAAGCTGCCGTCCTTGGCGACGGCGACGGAATCGGGCTGCCCGCCGAGATCGCAGGCGGCCTCCTCCTGCCGGGTGCCGAGGTCCAGCACCACCAGTCGCCCCGAGGGATTGGCGTGGCTCTCGGAGGTGTTCACGCCGATGAAGGCCGTCGCGCCGATGACGGCGACCGAGGTCGGCTCCCCGCCCATGTCCACGGTGCCGAGCGGTTCCGGCCCCGCGGGATCGGTGATGTCGACCAGGCCGACCGCGCCAAGCGGGCTGTCGGTGTAGACCAGCGTCATGCCGTCCTTCGTCGCGGCGATGATTTCGGCGCTGGTCTCGCGCGCGCGGTCCTCGCCCTCGGCCATGTTGTCGGGGGTCGCGAAGCTGGCGATGCGGTTGAAGGTCATCTCGGCCTGCGCCGTCCCGGCGATCAGGGCCAGAAGCGAGGCGGCCAGCGGCAGATGCGCTTTCATGTGGTGTTCCCGTTGCGATATGTCCCGCGCGGGGGATGCGCCCGGAATGTATCGGCCACGTATAGCTTTGGTGACAGCACCGTGACGCCGGGGGCGCAGCCGAAGAAAAACCCCGGCTCTGGAGAACCGGGGCAAGGCAGCCTTGGCAGGCACGGGGAAGATGATGAAAGGGGCCGTTACCAGTCGTTCGGGCCCTTGTCGGAGAACGCCTTGACGAGGAAGTCGATGAAGGCGCGCACCTTGGGCTGGGTGAACCGGCCCGGCGGATAGACGGCGTAGATGCCCTGAAGCTCTATCGGCAGGTCGGGGATCGCGTCCTCGACCAGGCCCTTGTCCATCGCATCGGCGTAGAGGAAGCTGGGCAGGTAGGCGATGCCGAGCCCGGCGATGGCCGCGTTCAGCAGCGATTGCCCGTCGTTGACCGAGAGCCAGCCCGCGGTGCGCACCTGCCGCTTCTCGCCCGAGGGGGCGGTGATCTTCCAGACGTTGCCCGAGGCCTGGCTGGAGTAATGCAGGAGCTTGTGGTCGTTCAGGTCGTCGATCTTGCCCGGCCGCCCGTAACGTTCGAAATAGCCGGGGCTCGCGATCATCCGCTTGGTGGTCTCGGTCAGCTTGCGGGCCCGGAGGGTGGAATCCTCCAGCTCGCCGATCCGGATGGCCATGTCGAAGCCTTCCGAGATGAGCTCCACGTAGCGGTTGTTCAGCACCATGTTCACGGTGATGTCGGGGAATTCGGCAAGGAATTCGCCCAGCACGGGAGAGAGATGATTCACCCCGAAATCCGTCGCGACCGAGATGCGCAGCAGGCCCGAGGGCGCCGATTGCATCGAGGTCACAAGCGCGTCGGCCTCTCCGGCATCGTTCAGCACCCGGCGGGCGCGGTCGTAATAGGCAAGCCCGATCTCGGTCGGGCTGACCCGGCGGGTCGTGCGGTTGAGAAGTCGGGCACCGAGGCGCGCCTCAAGCGAGGAGACGTGCTTGGAAACGGCGGATTTGGAAATCCCCATCTTCTTGGCCGCATCCGTGAAGCCACCCTGGTCCACGACTGTGGCAAAGGCCTCCATTTCGGTCAGACGGTCCATGATCGTGTCACCTGTGTCACTGCTCGTTGAGGAGGAGGTATCGTTTCCAAATCGGGCAGGAACGCGGCAGGGCGCCGACAATATCGGGGTAATGTCTGGGATTGGTGAAGGCAGGGAAACGGGAGAGCGGCGCCCGAGCGTGGCAGATCCCCGCGGTTCCGCAAGGGGTTGCGCCGTCCGGAGGACGTCGCGGCGGAGGTCGTGCGGACCGGGCATCGAGCCCGGTCCGCACGAGGCCTCCGGCGGGAGTATTTCCGGAAAGATGAAGCCCGGGGTTCACCCCGTCTCGCTGCAATGCCGGCGGAAGGCGCGTTTCAGCAGGTCCAGCTCGGCCCGCAGGAGCGCGACCTCGGAGACCAGGGCCGCGTCGGCGAGCTCGCCGCCGATCACCGCGAACTGGCCCAGGATCGCACCATCCGCGGGACTGCGGATCACGAAACAGCGGATGCCATCGCCGATCGCCTCGGCCGGGACCGGCACGCGGAGCAGGCGGCCGCCCTCGGGCAGCGCCTCAAGCGTGACGCCCTGCACCGGCTCGGCGTCCAGCACGACCTCGAGCGGCCCCGCCCCGCCCGTGACGACGCCCTCCCAGATCCCGCCGGTGAACCGCGTCTTGGTGAGTGTCAGTTCGCGCATCGGCGTCTCCTAGAGGTCCGCCCGCAGGCGGCGGCTGAACGTCAGGTCGCGCAGCACGACCCGGTTCATCTCGGGGCGCTCGAAGATCAGGTCGAGCCACATCCGCTCCACCCGCTTCTCGTTCAGGTTGGAATAGCCGAGGTCGAATTCGACCATCCCGCCGTCTTCCCCGAGCGGCAGTTCGCGGACCAGCTGTTCGGTGTTGGGCCCGTGCTTGATGTTGAGCCGCGCGAAGATCTCGAGCGGCTTCTCCAGCTCGAGCACCGGTTCGAGGCGCACGAGGTGCCTGCGGCGCAGCCCGGCGATCGCCTCCGGCGGCAGGTCGATCACCAGCGACAGGAAGGATCCGTCGAAGCCGAAGACGTCCATGGCGAGGCCGAAGGGGGCGCGGTCGGCCCCGCGCGTGTTGCGCAGCTGGCGCAGGCTCAGTTCGCTCAGGCTGCAATCGTGGAACAATGTCACCTCGTCGCCCAGCCGGGACGGGGAGGGCACCGGCGCGATCCCCTCCTCGGGCAGCGGCCCGCGCCACGGCTCGGGCCGCCAGCACCAGTCGGCCCCCTGCGGCAGCTCCGCGCCCGCGCCTGTCCGCGGCAGGGCGAGGCGGGCGTCGGCCAGGTGGATCACGCGGTCGAGCTCTGCCCGCAGCGCGCGGGCCGCGCGGCGGGCCCCGCGCAGCCGGTCGAGCCCGGCCGTGGGCGCGCCCGCCGCCAGCGCGTGCCAGCGCCGCAGCTCGCGCCGCCACGCGATCCTGTCGAACACGGAGCCGTTCGTCTTGCCCATCTGTCCCGTCTGTCCCGCCTGTCCCGAGGGTCCGCCCAGTCTAGGCGGCGCTATTGCAAGAGACCACCCAGCACCGCATCGCGTTTCGCGGGGGCCGGCACCCGGGCCTCGGGGTCGGGCGCGGGCCGTGGACGCGCCGCGCGCAATGTCTGCGCCAGTTCCACCAGCAGGGCGCTGCCGCCGCGCTCGGCCGCCTGGCTGCCCGCCGGACTGTAGAGCGCCAGCAGCACGAGATGGCCGTTCAGCTCCATCGCGCCGCGCCAGTGCCGGGGATCGGCCCGCGGCACGGCCTTCTCGCCGCCGGTCGCGAGGTGGACGACGGAGACGCCCTTCACCCGCGTGGCGGCCAGAACCCGGGCCGGCGCGAAGGCCCCGGCCAGCTGCCGCGGATCGGGCACGCCGCTGGCCGGGTCGATCTCGGAGGCCGAGACGGTCATCACCACCGGCGCGACGGGACTGCCGTCCTTCCCGCCCGACATCACGAAGCACGAGGCGAGCAGGGCGAAACCGCCGTCGGCGCGGTTGCGCAGCGACCGGCCCTCGACGCAATAGCCTTCGGGTCCGCGCACGAGGATGTCGCCGCCGGCGATCGGCGCCTGCGGCAGAGGCTCGCCCACGGGGCGCGACACGGTCGAGATCACGCCGAAGAGGTCAGCCTCGCCACTGCCGTCCTGCGGCACCGCGAGGCAGCCGCCGAGCGCCATCAGAACCGCGCCGATCGCGGCGGCGCGTGTCACGAATGTCCGGGCCATGCGCCCTCCGATCTTTCCCTGTCCGGAGATCATGCATCCACAAGCCCCCGTGTCGCAAGCATTTGAGCCACAACGCGCAGGCTTGGCCCGGGGTCCCGCGGGATGCGATTGCCGCCGCCCGGGCGCGGGGATACGGTCCGGTCCATGCGCTATCCCGCCTACGAGTCCCTGATCGCCCCGGCCCGGGCCCGCCCGCAGCTCTGGCGGCTGGCGGCGGGGCTGGTGCTGACCGGCGCGGTCTACATGCTGCTCCTGCTCGGGCTGTTCTCGCTCGACCTCGGGAACGACATGTCGGTGATGGGCGGCGGGCTGGGGCGGACGCCGGCCTCGGCCCTGGCGCTGCTCGCCAGCTTCGCCTGCGTCTATCCGGGCCTCTGGCTGGCGCTGCGCTGGCTGCACCGGCGGCGCCTGCGCACGCTCTTCGGGCCGGGGCGCGACATGCTCCGCGACGGCGGGCGCGTGATGGTGGTGGCGCTGGCGCTCTACGGGATCAGCCTGTTCCTGCCGGGGCCCGACTCGGTCGCGCCCGAGCCGAACCTCGCGCCCGGCACCTGGCTCGGGTGGCTCGTCCCCGGTCTGCTCGCCCTCGCGGTGCAGATCACGGCCGAGGAGCTGGTGTTCCGCGGCTACGTGCAAAGCCAGCTGGCCGCGCGGTTCCGCTCGCCCCTGATCTGGCTGGTGCTGCCTGCGCTCGGCTTCGGCCTGCTGCACTACAACCCCGCCGATGCGGGCGACAACGCGCCGTGGCTGCTGCTGCCCGCGATCGCCTTCGGCCTGCTCGCCGCCGACCTGACCGCGCGCTGCGGCAACCTCGGCCCGGCACTGGCGCTGCATTTCCTGAACAACTTCGCCGCGCTGCTGCTGCTCGCGCCCGGAGAGGAGATGTCCGGCCTCGCGCTCTACCGCCTGCCGATCGAGATGTCGGACCCGGGGCTCGTGAGCCACCTGCCGGTCGAGATCGGGCTGCTCTTCATCCTCTGGCTGGCCGCCCGCGTGGCCCTGCGCCGATGACCCCCGCGGTCTATGCCCCGCATAGGGCCTTCGTCGCCCCGGCGCGCGGGTCGAACGACCTCGGCCGCCTCGTCATGGGCATCCTCGCGGTCGAGTTCCTGTTCGGCATCGGGCTGAGCCTCTTCTCGCACCTGATCGAATCCGCGGCTCCGGACCTCGCCCACAACGTGCTCTACGGGCTGACGCCGGCCGGGCTGTCGATCCAGCTGGCGACCTTCGGGCTCTTCGCCGGCAGCCTCGCGCTCGTCATGCGCCGCGCGCACGGCCGGCCGCTCGCCAGCGCGATCGGCCCCCTCGGACCGGCGGCGGCGAACCTGATCCTCGCCGCGGCGGCGGTCTCGGTGCTCTATCTCGCGCTCGAGATCCTGCCGCCGTGGTGGAGCGCCGCCACCCTGCAGGACGGGCCGGGCCTTGTCGCCTGGACCCTCGCCCTGCCCTTCGGGCTGGCCGCGATCCTCGTGCAGGTGTCGGCGGAGGAGCTCTTCTACCGCGGCTACATCCAGCAGCAGCTGGCCGCCCGGTTCGACAGCCCGCTGGTCTGGATGCTGGTGCCCAACCTGCTGTTCGCGGCGGCGCACTGGGACAACGGCGGCACCTCGGAGGAAAGCCTGCAATACGTGATCTGGGCGCTCTTCTTCGGGCTCGCGGCCTCGGACCTGACGGCGCGGACCGGCAACCTCGGGGCGGCCATCGGGCTGCATCTGGCGAACAACGCCTATGCCTTCCTCTTCTTCGGCGAGGTCGGGGCGCCCGATTCCGGGCTGGCGCTGCTGCTCTTCGCGCCCGAGCCGATGACCGAGATGGTTCAGGCCCCGGCCGCGCCGGCGGGCGTGCTGAACATCTACCTCCTGATCGACGTGACGATCGTCTGGCTGTCCTGGCTGGCGGCGCGGGTGGCCATCCGGCGCTGAGCCCGCGGCACGGCCCCGCGAACCCGCCCATGCCCCCGCCGTCGCCCCGCCGCGATTGCAATCCGGGCCGCCGCCGACTATCTCCATCCCCGACCGCAGCCCAAGGGATACCGGCCGCATGAACTGGATCACCAACTACGTCCGTCCGCGGATCAACTCGATCTTCTCGCGCCGAGAGGTGCCCGAGAACCTCTGGACGAAATGCGACGAGTGCGGAACCATGCTGTTCCACCGCGAACTGGCGGACAACCTCAACGTCTGCACCCATTGCGGGCATCACATGGCGATCACGCCGCGCGCGCGGTTCTCCGCGCTGTTCGACGGCGGCATCTTCACCGAGGTCAAGGTGCCCGAGCCGCTGGCCGACCCGCTGAAGTTCCGCGACCAGAAGCGCTATCCCGACCGGATGAAAGACGCGCAGAAGAAGACCGGCGAGCACGAGGCGATGCTGGTCGCCGAGGGCGAGATCGGGCGCACGCCCATCGTCGCCGCCGCGCAGGACTTCTCGTTCATGGGCGGCTCCATGGGGATGTACGTGGGCAACGCCTTCATCGCCGCCGCCGAACGCGCGGTGAAGAAGAAGGCCCCGCTGATCGTCTTCTCCGCCGCGGGCGGGGCGCGGATGCAGGAGGGGATCCTCTCGCTGATGCAGATGCCGCGGACCACCGTGGCGATCCAGATGCTGAAGGAAGCCGGCCTGCCCTATATCGTCGTGCTCACGCACCCGACGACGGGCGGGGTGACGGCCTCCTACGCGATGCTGGGCGACGTGCACATCGCCGAGCCGAATGCGCTGATCTGCTTCGCGGGTCCGCGGGTCATCGAACAGACCATCCGCGAGAAGCTGCCCGAAGGGTTCCAGCGGGCGGAATACCTGCTCGACCACGGGATGCTCGACCGGGTGACGCCCCGGACCGAGATGCGGGACGAGCTGATCCGGATCACCCGCATGCTGATGTCGCTGCCGCCCGAGGTGCGTGGCGACCTGCCCGCGCCCGAGACCGCGCCGCAGATCGAGGCCGCGCCCGAGACGGCGCCGGTGCCCGATCCGAACGCCCCCGCCCCCGCGAAGGACGCCAAGCCCGCGGCCAAGGCGGAGACCGGCAAGTCGTGACCGCGACCTCTGACGTCATCCTCGAGAGGATGATGGCGCTGCACCCGAAGATCATCGACCTCACCCTCGATCGGATGTGGCGGCTTCTGGACGCGCTCGGCAACCCGCAGGAGCACCTGCCGCCGGTGATCCACGTCGCCGGGACCAACGGCAAGGGCTCCACCCTCGCCATGATCCGCGCGGGGCTGGAGGCGGACGGCAAGCGCTGCCACGTCTACACCTCGCCGCATCTCGCCCGGTTCCACGAACGCATCCGGCTGGCCGGAGACCTGATCTCCGAGGCGTACCTCGCCGAGGTGCTCGACGAATGCTATGCCGCGAATGGCGGCGAGCCGATCACCTATTTCGAGATCACCACCTGCGCCGCCCTCCTGGCCTTCGCCCGCACGCCGGCCGATTACTGCCTGCTCGAGGTGGGCCTCGGCGGGCGGCTGGACGCGACCAACGTGGTCGACAAGCCCGCCCTGACGGTGATCACGCCCGTCTCCATCGACCACCAGCAATACCTCGGCGAGACGCTGGGCCAGATCGCCTTTGAAAAGGCCGGCATCCTCAAGCGCGAGGTGCCCTGCGTCGTCGGCCCGCAGGGCGACGCCGCGCTCGAGGCGATCGAGGCGCGGGCGGCCCGGCTGGCCGCGCCGCTGATCGCCCAGGGGCAGCACTGGCACGTCTGGGAAGAGCGCGGGCGGCTGATCTTCCAGGACGAGACCGGGCTGATCGACCTGCCGCCACCGAACCTGCCGGGCGCGCACCAGTTCGACAACGCGGGCAGCGCGCTTGCCGCCCTCCGCCATCTCGGCCTGCCCGAGGAGGCGCTGGAGGCGGCCGTCACCCGCGCCGAATGGCCCGCCCGGATGCAGCGCCTGACCCGTGGCCCGCTGGTGGACAGCGCCCCGGGGATCGAGCTCTGGCTGGACGGCGGGCACAACCCCGCGGCGGGCGAGGCGCTGGCGAGGCATCTCGCCACCCTGCCCGACCGGCCGACGCACCTGATCTGCGGCATGCTCAACACCAAGGACGTCGCGGGCTTCATGCGTCCGCTGGCGCCCCACGTGGCAAGCCTCACCGCCGTCTCGATCCCCGGAGAGGCCGCGACGCTCACCGCCGAGCAGACCTCGGGCATCGCCGCGGCCTGCGGCATCGCCGAGCGGCAGGCGGGGTCGGTGGCCGAAGCGCTGGCGCTGATCGCCGAGGAGACACCCCGCGCACGGGTGCTGATCTGCGGGTCACTCTACCTGGCCGGTCGCATCCTCCGCGAAAACGGCTGAGCGCGGCCGTCAGGTCGGCGATTTTCACGCGATTCGCCGAATCGGGATGAAAAATGCGGATTTTCGATCACGGCGAATCGCTTTCTGTTGACTGATTCGCCTCGATTCGGCATTGTGGTGTCAGCAGCACAGGCATCCGGTCACCACGGACACCAATTCTCAGTCAGACAGATCCGACTTCCCTCGTTGGAGCTAAAAACAGGTGGCAGGCAAGGAATTTGCGGGCACAACGAACATGGGGGCCGGTAAACGGCCCCCTTTTTTCATGCCCGGGCCGCGGCCCAATCCTCTGACATCATCTCGCGCAGACGGCTCGCCGTGCGCTCGAATTCGAAGACGCCCTCGCCCTCCACGTAGAGCGATTCGGGCCAGTCCGCAGCCGAACAGATCAGCCGCACCTTCGCCTCGTAGAGCGCGTCGATCAGGGTCACGAAGCGCTTCGCCTCGTTGAAGTTCGACCGGCCGAGGCAGGGGATGTTCTCGAGGATCAGCACCCGCGCCGCGTCGGCCAGCGCGAGGTAGTCCGCCGCGCCCAGCATCCGCCCGCAGAGATCGTGGAACCCGGCCCGCGCGACCCCGTTCCGGAACGCCGGTATCTCGACCTCGCGGCCCTTCACCTTGAGCGTCAGGGGGTCCGCGTCGCCGCCGGTCAGGTCCTGCCAGATCGCCTCGATCTGGGCCCGGGCCTCGGCGTTGGCGGGGGTGAAGTAGACCTCGCCGCCCGAAAGCCGGTCCTGCCGGTAATCCTTCTCGGACGCCAGCTCATGCACCACCAGCCGCTCCTTGATGAGCTCGATGAAGGGAATGAAGCGTTCGCGCTGGAGGCCGTGCTTGTAGAGGTCGTCGGGATGCCGGTTCGAGGTGGTCACGATCACCACGCCCGCGTCCATCAGACCCTCGAAGAGCCGGCCCACGATCATCGCGTCCGCGATGTCGGTCACCTGCATCTCGTCGAAGGCCAGCACCCGCACCTCCTCGGCCACCGCCTTGACGACCGGGGCCAGGGCATCGTCCACCTTGTCCTGCCGGGCGCGGTGCATGCCGTCGTGCACCTCCTGCATGAAGGCGTGGAAATGGACGCGGCGGACCGGCACGTCGAGGCTTTTCGCGAAGAGGTCCATCAGCATCGACTTGCCGCGCCCGACCCCGCCCCAGAGATACAGGCCCTTCGGCGCCTCGGGCGCCTTGCGCGAGAAGAAGCCGCGTTTCACGGGCTGGTGCAGCCCTTCGCGGATGCGGTCGAACTCGGGCAGGACCTCTTCCTGCGCCGGGTCGGGGTGGATCGTGCCCGCGTCGATGCCGCGGGCGTAAAGCTCTCTCATCGCTGACATGGACGCCGGGATAGCGCGGGGGCGGCGGGTTGGAAAGCGGATACGTCAGAAGGGCTGATGGATCGCATCACCAAGGCTGAATTGACGCCGGCCGGGAAGCTCATACAGTCGCCGCGCGAGCAGGAGTAGCACGATGGAAACCAAGGCCCCCCTCTTCACCCCGGTCCTGATCGTGGGCTGCATCATCATCGTCGTCAGCTTCTCGATCCGCGCCTCCTTCGGCGTGTTCCAGATCCCGATCGCGGCCGAATTCGGCTGGGCCCGGAGCGAGTTTTCCCTCGCCATCGCGCTGCAGAACCTGGCCTGGGGGATCGGCCAGCCGATCTTCGGCGCCGTGGCCGAGAAGATCGGCGACCGGGTGGCCATCGTCATCGGCGCGCTCTGCTATGCCGCGGGGCTGGTGCTCAGCTCGGTCGCGGTGACGCCGGAACAGCACCAGATGCTCGAGATACTCGTCGGCTTCGGCATCGCGGGCACGGGCTTCGGCGTGATCCTCGCCGTCGTGGGCCGCGCCTCGTCGGACGAAAACCGCTCGATGTCGCTGGCCGTCGCCACAGCCGCGGGATCGGCCGGCCAGATCTTCGGCGCGCCGCTGGCCGAGTGGCTGCTCTGGCAGATGCCCTGGCAGCAGGTCTTCGTGATCTTCGCGGCGATGATCCTCTGCACCCTGTTCCTGCTGCCCTTCATGCGGGCGCCCACGCCGCCGGCCACCCGGGCCGAGCTCGAGGAAAGCCTCGGCGGCATCCTCCTGCGGGCCGGGCGGGATCCGTCCTTCATCATGATCTTCCTCGGGTTCTTCTCCTGCGGCTACCAGCTGGCCTTCATCACGGCGCATTTCCCCGCCTTCGTGACCGAGCTCTGCGGCCCCATCGTCCCCGGCGGCTTCCTGCACAACATCGGGATCACGACCACCTCGGCGCTCGGCGCCATCGCGATCTCGGTGATCGGCGCGGCCAACGTGGCGGGCACGCTGCTGGCGGGCTGGCTGGGCCAGCGGCACACGAAGAAATATCTCCTCGCGGGGATCTACACGCTGCGGACCATCGTGGCGGGGACCTTCATCCTGATGCCGATCACGCCGGGATCGGTGATCCTCTTCTCCGTCCTGATGGGCAGCCTCTGGCTTGCCACCGTGCCGCTGACCTCGGGCCTGATCGCGCATATCTACGGGCTGCGCTACATGGGCACGCTCTACGGGATCGTCTTCCTCAGCCACCAGATCGGCGGGTTCTTCGGCGTCTGGCTGGGCGGCTGGATGTACGACCTCTACGGCAGCTACACCCTGGTCTGGTGGATCGGCGTGGGCGTCGGCGCCTTCTCGGCGATCATCCACCTGCCCATCCGCGAGACGCGGGCGCCGCTGCCGAACCCCGCCTCAGTCTGAGCCGCGCAGCGCCCGCGCGACCTCGCGCGGGTGCGTCAGCGGCAGCCAGTGGCTGGCGCCCTTCACCTGCACCTGCCGCGCGTCGCGGTTCCACGCGGTGAGCCGCCCCATGTGGGACAGCGGGATCAGGGCGTCCGCCGTGGCCCAGATCGCCAGAACCGGCAGCTTCGCTGCGGCGATCGCCCGGTGCTCGGTCTCGAGCGTCTCCGACAACATGCCCCGCAGCGACGACAGGACCGCCGGCACGAACCCCCGCGTGTCGAGCTCGGCCGCCTGCGCCGCCGCCACCTCGCGCGCCACGCCCTCGTTGCGGTGCAGCAGCTCCGCCGCACGCCGGTGGCGGCGCGGGAAGCGGAGCCGGAACAGCCAGTCGCCCAGCACGGGCCATCCGGCGCAGCGCCGCTCCAGCCGCTGCGGCACCTGCCCCATGCCCGCCGGCGCGATCAGGGCCAGACGGCGGAGCATCTGCGGATTGCGCGCGGCGTAGCAGGCAGCGATGGCCCCGCCCATCGAATAGCCGACCAGCGTGATGTCGCCCTTCAGCCCCTCGTGGCGGATGATCTCCTCGAGCTGCTCGAGAAAGAACTCCCGGTCCTGCGGGCCCGGCGGCCGGTCGGACCAGCCCCGCCCGTAGAGGTCGAAGGCCAGCACCCGCCAGCCATGGGCCACCATGTCCGCCGCCACCCCGTCCCAGACGAAGGAGGGCGTGGTCAGCCCGTGCACGCAGACCGCCACCGGCCCTTCCGTGCGGTCGCCATACCAGCGGTAATGCGTGCCGCCGCGCGACAGGCGGGCGAAATGGCCCGGGGCCGCGGTCCGGCGCGCGTCGCTCATCGGCGGCTTGCGCCATTCGACCGCGAAGGGCGCCGCGGCGAGGGCCGCGAGCCCGGCAAGGAGCGCCCAGCCGATCACCCCTGGCTCCAGCGCTCCAGCACGTGCCGCGCGGTCATCAGGTCGAGATGCGCCCCGCCGCCGTTCTTGAACAGCGTGATCTCCTCGTCGCTGCCGCGCTGGAAGGCGCTGAACTCGTAGTAATCCGCCTGCACGTCCGCGGCCTCGATCGCGCCCTCGGCGAGCGGGATCTTCAGCTCGCCGATATGGTCCAGGACCGTGTCCCGGCTGTCGACGAAGACCCGCGCCCGCTGCAGGGCCCGGTCGTCGGCCTCGCGCATGTCGGGCCGGAAGGCGCCGATCAGGTCGAGATGCGTGCCCGGCCGCAGCCACTCGCCGAGGATCAGCGGTTCGGTGGACATGGTCGCGCAGGTGACGATGTCGGCCTCGGCCACCGCCTCCTCCAGGTCGATCACCATGCGGGTGTCGGGGTATTCCGCCGCGAGCGCTGCGGCGGCGGCGTTGGTGCGGTTCCAGACCATGAACTCCGCCCCCGGGAAACCCGCGCCATAGGCCTCGCGCAATGACCGCGCCACGGTCCCCGCGCCGACGATCAGGATCCGCCGGCTGTCGGCCCGGGCCAGCCGGCGTGCGGCCATCAGGCTGTCGCCGGCGGTCTTCCACTTGGTCACGAGGTGGAAATCGACGATCGCCTCGAGCGTGCCGTCCGCGTCGGAATAGAGGTTCACGCCGCCGTTCACCACGGGCGTCTCGTGGCCGTCGTTGCCGGGAAAGATCGTCGCCGTCTTCACCGCGATGCCCATCCCGTCGATCCAGGCCGCGCGGCTCAACAGCGTGTCCCCGCCACGGTAGAGGAAGGTGTCGCCGATCTCGGCCCGGGGCCCGCGATGCCCCGCGGCGAGCGCCTCGGTCAGGGCGATCCAGTCCAGCCTGGCCTCGCCCGCCTCGAATGAGATCATCGGAACGCTCATGCCGCCTCCGCCGTCTCGAGCAGCCCGGCCTCGACCAGGCGCGCGGCCCAGCCTTCGGGCCCCTCAAAGAGATGGGTCTGCCAGCCGCGCGCCGCGGCCGCGGCGATGTTCTTCTCGCGGTCGTCGGTGAAGAGCAGCCGCTCGGGCGCGATGCCGCAATCGGCCTCCACCATCTCGTAGATCCGCACGTCGGGCTTGATGACGCCCATGTGGCCCGAGACATAGGCCCGGTCGAATTCGCTCAGGAAATCGTATTCCGTCCGCGCCAGCTCGAAACTGCCGATCCCGAAATTGGTCAGCGCGAAGACCGGCACGCCCCGGGCCTGCAGCGCCCGCATCAGCCGCACCGATTGCGGGATCACCGGCCGCGCCAGCTCCAGCCAGCGGTCGTGCCACATCCGCACCGCGTCGCCATGGGCCGGGTTGGCCGCCGCGGTGCCATAGATCGTCTCGCGGAAATCGTGGCCCAGGTCGACCCGGTCGTTCATCCCGTGAAGGTCGACCTCCGAGAACAGGCGCGTGCGCGCCGCCCGACCGATCTCCCGGTCGTAGAAGTTTTCGGGCTGCCACTCGATCAGCACGTTCCCGATATCGAAGATCACCGCCTCGACCTGCATCGCCTCTCCTTTTTCCGGGCACCGCCCGTTGCGGCGACAAGCCTAGACCGAACCGCAGGGTGACGCCAAGCCGTGACACCCGCTTGCGCCCAGTGTGGCGATGCCCGACACTCCCGCCGCGTCAAAGGAGAAGCAGATGACCGAGGACAGCGACCGTCACGCGAAGAAGATGGCCAAGAAGAAGGCCGCCCGCGACAAGATCATGGCGACCAAGACCGGCGAGAAGGGGCTGGTGATCGTCCACACCGGCAAGGGCAAGGGCAAGTCCACCGCGGCCTTCGGCATGATCTTCCGCTGCATCGCCCATGACATGCCCTGCGCCGTGGTGCAGTTCATCAAGGGCGGGATGTCGACCGGGGAACGGGACCTGATCCTCTCGACCTTCGCCGACAGGTGCCGGTTCCACACCATGGGCGAGGGCTTCACCTGGGAGACGCAGGACCGCGAGCGCGACATCGAGATGGCCCAGGCTGCCTGGGAGAAGGCGAAGGAGCTGATCCGCGACCCCGACTTCCGCATGGTGCTGCTCGACGAGATCAACATCGCGATCCGCTACGGCTATATCGACGCAGCCGAGGTCGTGGCCTTCCTGGCGGCGGAAAAGCCCGAGATGACCCATGTCGTCCTGACCGGCCGCAACGCCGCCGAGGAGGTGATCGAGGCCGCCGACCTCGTGACCGAGATGGAACTAGTCAAGCACCCGTTCCGCTCCGGCATCAAGGCCCAGATCGGCGTCGAATTCTGACGCTGCCCCGGCTTTCCTCTGGTTCCGTATCCTCGGGGGGAGTCGGGCCGCAGGCCCGGCGGGGGGCAGACAGCCCCCCTCCCCGCGCAAGGCCCGCGCCCGGCCGCAAGACAGGAGACCCGCAAACGAAGGAACCCGGCCGCATGGGCCGGGTTCGTTCCGTTCAGCGCCTGAGCGACCTGGTCAGTGCAGTTTCGCGTCCACCGTGGCGATCGAGTCGTCGATCAGCTTGTTGGCCTGGGCCGCGCTGATCTCCTTCGCGATCACCTCGCGGGCGGCGGCAACGGCCACCTGGGCGGCCTGGTCGCGAACCTCGCGGATCGCCGCCGACTGGGCCGATTCGATCTGATCCTCGGCCGAGGCCAGACGCCGCTTGATCGAGGCCTCGAGGTCGCGCTTCGCCTGGTCGGCGGCCGCCTTCGCCTCGGTTTTCGCGGTCTCGACGATCCGGTCCGCCTGCGCCTGCACGTCCTTCTGCTTGCGCTCGTAGGAGGCCAGCAGGGTCTGCGCTTCCTCACGCAGGGCCCGTGCCTCGTCCAGCTCGGAACGGATGCCGTCGGCGCGCTTGTCGAGCATGCCCGCCAGCTTGCCGGGGACCTGGAAGTAGACCAGGACGGCAAGGAACAGGATGAAGGCCAGCAGCACGATGAAGTTCGTGTTGCCGAGCGAGAAGAACGGCCCCGTCGCCGCGGCCGCCGGGGTGGCGGCCAGAACGGCTGCGGGGACGAGTGCGATGCGTTTCATCATGCCCATCATCCCTTCACCCGGTTGTCGACGGCTGCGTCGATCGTGCCCTGGTCGGCGCTGAAGCCGAGCGCGGTCACGATCTCGGCCGCGGCGTCCTTGGCCACGACCCGCACGCTTTCCACGGCGCCGGCACGGATGTCGGCGATCGCCTTTTCGCTCTCGGCGCTCTTCGCGGCGATCTGTTCGTCCGCCTTCGCGATGGCCGCGTCGAGCTCGGCCTGGATCTCCGCCTTCGCCTCTGCGGCGATGCGGCCCGCCTCGACCCGGGCATCCGCCAGGGCCTTTTCATAGGCGTCTTCCGCCTCGGAGGCCTTGCGCTTGAGATCCTCGGCGGCGGCGATGTCGTTGCTGATCGTCCCGGCACGCTGTGCCAGAACGGCACCGATGCGCGGCAGCGCCACGCGGCTCAGCACCAGGTAGATCACGATCAGCGTGACCACCAGCCAGAAGATCTGGTTGGGGAAATGCGCGAAGTCGAGCTGCGGCATCCCGGCGCCCGAGGCACCGTGATCGCCCGCGACGCCGGTGGCGTCCGCGAAGCCCTGTGCGTTTTCGCCCACAGTTTCGGTTGCCATGTGATCCTCCTGGAACCCGATGTTACCACGGACGGGGCCGCTCGGGCACCCGTCCGCACGTAAGGATTGTCAGGTTCGGATCAGACGGCGAACATCAGCAGCAGCGAGACGAGGAAGGCGAAGATGCCCAGTGCCTCGGCGAACGCGATGCCGATGAAGAGGGTCGCGGTCTGCGACGCGGCGGCCGAGGGGTTGCGCAGGGCGCCGGACAGGAAGTTGCCCGCAACGTTGCCCACCCCGATTGCGGCAGCGCCGGAACCGATTGCTGCGAGGCCTGCGCCGATGTGTGCCAGATCGCCTTCCATGATGTGTCTCCTTACGATGGAATTGGTGATTTCGGTGTCATGGGCCGAAGCCCGGGTTGATCGTCCCGGCCCGAAGGCCGGGGGTATGCCGTGGGGTGCGTGCCCTGCAGGCACCGCGCCTCAGTGTGCCGGGTGCAGCGCGTCCTTCAGGTAGACGCAGGTCAGGATGGTGAACACGTAGGCCTGGATGAAGGCCACGAGCACTTCCAGCCCGTACATCGCGGTGACGGCCACGACCGAGAGCGGCGCGATGGCGGCGATCGCGGCGAAGCCGGCGAAGACCTTGATCACGGCGTGGCCGGCCATCATGTTGCCCGCCAGACGGACGGAGTGGCTGACCGGGCGCACGAAGTACGAGATCAGCTCGATGATCGCGAGGATCGGGCGCAGCGCGAGCGGCGCCGACTTGACCCAGAAGAGCTCGAGGAAATGCGCGCCGTTCTTCACGAAGCCCAGGATCGTCACGGCGAAGAACACCGCGAAGGCCAGCACGGCGGTGACCGCGATGTGGCTGGTGGTGGTGAAGGCGAGCGGCAGAAGGCCGAGGAAGTTCGCGAAGACGATGAACATGAACAGCGTCATGATGTACGGGAAGTACTTGATGCCGTCCTTGCCGGTGACGTCCTCGATCATCTTGTAGACGAAGCCGTAGGCAAGTTCGGCGACCGATTGCGTGCGGCTCGGGATGGTGGCCCGCTTCGAGGTGCCCATCACCAGCAGCAGCACGATGGCCAGCACGGTGAGCGCCATCCAGAAGGTCGCGTTGGTGATCGTGTACCAATGCACCGCGCCGTCCCCGAACAGCGGCTTCACGATGAACTGGTCCATCGGGTGGAACTGGAGCGCGCTTTCGCCCCCGTGTGCGTCAGTAACCGCTTCCGTCGCCATCTCAGCCCTCTTCGTCCCTGTCCCCCTTGGGGGAAGCATCCCTGGCGGTCTCTTCGACCGTCCATTCCCGTTGGATTTCCTGGGCCGAGCGAAGCATCGTCTTCACCCCGGCCACGAAACCCAGCAGCGTGAACACGATCATCCCGAAGGGTGCGGTTCCCGCCACGAAATCCAGCCCGTAACCGATCACCGCCCCGATCCCGAGGCCTGCGACCAGCTCCGTGACCATCCGCCAGGCCAGCTGGGCCTGGGAATGGTGGTCCTCCTTGCGGGGGCCCGGCTCCTGCGATTTCTTCATCGCGGCAAGCCGTTCCTCAAGCTGCGCCATGCGCTCCTTATGGTCTGGCTCGGACACCGGAATTCCCCTGAGGACGTCCGCGATGTTGCTATGCGGCATCGCTATGCGAGTCAAGCGACGCAGGCGCGCGGGTCATGCCCATCTAACCCGTTGAAATAAAACGGCATCACGCTACCGCGAAAGGCCGCCCCTCGCCCGGACACCGGCCGCGCAGGCCCGCTTACGCGGTTTCCCCTCATTCAACCGAAAAGTTGAGCAAGCCTCCGGCGCGTCTTGACCCGCCCGGCCCCGCGCGCCTTATGGGGGCGATGACCCGCGCGCTCGATCACGTCTTCTCGGCCCTCGCCGACCCGACCCGCCGCCGCATCCTCGCGATGCTGCTGGAGGACGACATGGCCGTGACCGACGTGGCCGAGCCCTTCGACATGTCGCTCGCCGCGATCTCCAAGCACCTTGGCATCCTGACCCGGGCCGGCCTCATCAGCCAGGAGAAGCGCGGCCGCATCACCTGGTGCAAGCTCGAACCCAAGGGCCTCTACGATGCCTCGGTCTGGATGCAGGGCTTCGGCCAGTTCGAGCCGGTGAACCTCGACGATTTCGAGCGCTTCCTGCTGGCGCAGCTGGAAGAGGGCCCGCCGGACTGACCGCCGCTTTCCGGTCACCATTCGGCAACACCTGTGGCCGATCCGCCCCGGCCGGCCCCGCTTCGGTCGAAATGAGGCCCCAAACGCCCGATACCTGCATCCCGTCATGCAAAGCACCGCGTCCCCGATTCCCCCTCACTCCGCCCCCGGTTCCGGGCCCGGGCGCCCGATGCGCGACTGGCGGCGCGGGGCGCTCCGGCTGCTGGTCCGCCAGCGCGGCGGCAAGGAAGGCGCGCCGGAGACCGAGGGCGGCGCGGCCCATCTCGACAGCGTCCTCTTCCTGCTTGTCGTCTGCGCCATGCTGCTGCCCACCTCGGCCGGCTACGAACTGGCCACCGCGGCGGCGCAATCGGTCGTGGGCCTGCCCTTCGCGGTGATGATGTTCCTCAGTCCCTTCGCCGTGATGGCGCTGCTGCCGCTGCGGCTGCTGCATCTCACGCTCGACGGGCTGTTCGGCATCCGCCTGCGGCTCGGCCTGCTGGCCCCGCTGGCGCTGGTCTGCCTCGCGATCTTCCTGGCCCTCGGCCCGCTCGGCCTGCGGCCTGCCCCCGCCGGTCTGGCCGTCCCCGACGAGGTGGCCGTCGTGGCGGGCCTGTCCTGACCGCGCTCACTCCTCGCGGAGCAGCATCAGCAGCGCCACCACCGTCAGCAGCACGCCGACCAGGATGATCGGGGGCGGCACGCCGTGTCCCAGCATGGCCTCCCAGGCGATCACCCAGGACGGCGTCAGGTAGGTGTAGGCCATCACCTTGGCGGACGGCAGGTGGAGCGTGGCGAACTGGAGCAGCACGAAGGTCGCCGCGCTGGCGAAGATCGACACGTAGAGCAGCGTGATCCAGACGATCGGCGGCAGCGCGGCCCAGTCCGTCGCCAGGATCTCGGGCCAGGCATAGGCGGTGAGCACGAGGAAGCCCGCGACCAGCATGCCGAAGGTGAAGACGACCGGCGGCTCGCCGCGGTTCAGCCGGGCGACCAGCGGGGTGTAGATCGCATGCGCCACGCAGCCCCAGAAATAGATCACCTCGCCCCGGCCGATCTCCATCGCCAGAAGCGCCGAGAGGTCGGCGCGGAAGATCACCCAGAGCGCGCCGGACCCGCCGACGGCCAGCGCGAGCGCCATGCGCGCGGTCGTCACCTGCCGCAGCAGGACCCAGCCCGCGACGGCGGCCATGATCGGCGTCAGGGTGAAGACCGCCGCGGTCGACACCGCGGGCGCCGTCTTGAGCCCCTCGAACATGAGCACGAAGTAGATCGCGAAGATCCCGCCGAGCAGCGGATACCGCCAGGGCGCCCGCAACGCGCTGCGCGGGATGCCGGTGGTGGCCAGGGCCACGGCGCCGACGATCACCGCCGCCAGCAGGAAACGGACCGAGTTGAGCGCCGCCGGCGCCACGAAGGGCGCGGCCATCGACCCCAGCGAGAACGACCCGGCGACCAGCGCCGAGAAGGCCAGCATGGCGGCATGCCCGCGCATCGGGCGCCGTTCGCGCAGGTAGCTGGCCGTCGTCGTCACTGCAGCTTCTCGTCCTTGAACCAGTCCTTGAGGAAGGTCAGGAAGGTCTGGACCTTCGTCGTCCGGTGCAGGTCCATGTGGGTCACCAGCCAGAGCCGGCCCTGCCACTCCTCGGCGGGGGGATGCACCTCGACCAGCTCGGGATGCTGCGCGGCCTCGTCCCGCCGCAGGAAGCCCAGGCCGATCCCGGCCAGGATCGCGCGCTGCACCGCCCGGTTGTCGCCGGACCGGAACACCACCTGCGAGGACGGCACCTGCTCGCGCAGCCATTGCGCATAGGGCGCCCGGCTGGCGGGATCGTCGAAGCCCACGAAGCGGTGCTTGACCACCTCTTCGGCGCTCTCCGGCTTGCCGTGCCGCGCGATGTAGGCGGGCGCCGCATAGATCGCCCAGTTGAGCTCCATGAAGGGCTGCACCACGTTGTCGGGCTGCTGCGGCGGGCTGCCGGCCCGGATCGCCACATGCGCCTCGCCGTATTCCAACCGGAACAGCCGCACCGAGGTCAGGTAGCGCAGGATCACGTCCGGGTATTTCTCCTGGAACGCGGCCAGCGGCGGCACCAGAAGCTGCGAGAAGCCCGAGAGCGTCGTCACCACCAACTCGCCCGAGACGGCGTTGCCGCGCCCCTTGATCCGGCCCGACAGCTGCGAGAACTGGTCATCCGTGGCCTGCGCCACCCGCAGAAGGTCCTGCCCGGCCTCGGTCGGCGTGTAGCCCCGGGCGTGGCGCTGGAACAGCTTGACCCCCAGCCGACCCTCGAGCGCGTCGATGTGCCGGATCACCGTCGCATGGTGGACGCCCAGCACTTCGGCCGCCCCCGAGACGGTGCCCAGCCGGGCGACCTGATAGGCGGTGCGGATTTCGTCCCAGTTTTCCATGTGGCCCTCTTCCGACAACGTTTCTTCTGTGCGTGTACCAACAGTTACCGCAATCAATGCGCTTTGCGTGCGGAGATGCAAGGGGGCACGCTCTGCCACCTGTCGCGACGGCGCGGAACCGGATGCTGCGCCGCAGCGTTCAGCCCCGGTCTGGACGGGCGTGCCCCACTGGTGGAGAGATCGGATGAACTACTACCTGAAAGCCTGGCTCAGCGCCGCGACCCTTCCCGTCTGGCTGGCCTCTGCCTGCTGGTTCGACGCCGTGAAACTCGCGAGCGCGCCGCTGAAGCCCTTCGAGGACGCACGCCGCGAGGAATGACCGCGGGCCCCTCGCGGGCGTCCGCCGACATGGGCCGGCGCAGGAACGGCGGTGCCGGCCGGCGCGTTGTCCCCGGCGACCGCCCGGATGGGTCGCGCGGAAAGGAGTGCTCCCCATGACCCCCTACAACCCCTTCGCTCTCTGGACTTGGCCGATGCAGGCCTCGGCCGCGTTCTGGAGCGCCTACTGGACCAACATGTCCCGCATGATGTCCATGCCCCTGCCGCCGGGCGCTGCCGAAGCGACCGATGCGGCCGCCGCCGGCGCCGCGGCCGTCACCAAGGGCGGCCGCACGCCCGTCTGAGCTCAGAACTCCACTTCGAGCTCGACCACCGCGTCGGGCTCGGCCAGCGCGGCCTCGGTCCATTCCCGCATCGGCGCCCAGTCGAAGATCGTCTCGCAATAGGCCTGAAGCGGGTCCTCCAGCTCCACGGCATAGGTGCGGAAGCGGGTGCAGACCGGGGCCCACATGGCATCCGCGATCGTCGGCCGGCCGAACAGGAACGGCCCGCCGTAGGTCGAGAGGCAATCGGCCCAGATCTCCTTCACACGCGCCACGTCCGGCCGCGCGCCCGAGAAGATCTTGAACGACGCGTGCCGCGCCTTGAGGTTCATCGGCAGGGCCGAGCGCAGGTTGTAGAAACCCGAGTGGATCTCGCCCGAAACCGCGCGGCAATGCGCCCGCGCCTTGATGTCGTCGGGGTAGAGCCCGGCGTCGGGGAATATCTCGTTCAGGTAGCCCGCGATCGCCAGCGTGTCCCAGACGTCCACACCGTCATGGCTCAGCCGCGGCACCCGGACCGACGGGGCGAGCAGCAGGAGCTCCTGCCGGTTCGCGGGATCGTCGGGATCGACCGGCTTCTCGTCGAACTCCAGCCCGGCCATCCGGCACAGCAGCCACCCCCGGAGCGACCAGGACGAGTAATTCTTGGACGAGATCGTCAGCGTTGCCTTCGACATGGTCACACCCTTCGCATTTGATGCTGCGCTGCCAATAATTTTGTCGCACCGCAGCACGCGTTTCACTAGCGTTTTCGCAAGAGACAGGCGCGAGAGGCCGGAATGCTCTACCAGATGTATCAATTTCAGGACGATATGATTGCGCCGATGCGCCATGCGGCGCGCGGGGCCCGGCTGGAACAGAGCGCCCTGGGCCGGATGCTGAACGGCTCGATCCGGCCCTTCGACGCGACGATGGAGATGATCTCGCGCTTCCGGCTGACCCATGAGCGGCCGGATTTCTGCATCCGCAGCGTGCCCGTCGGCAACCGGGAGGTCGCGGTGCGCGAGGAGATCGCGCTCGACCTGCCCTACGGGCGGCTCCTCCACTTCGCCAAGGACATCGACGTGGCCCAGCCCAGGGTCCTGATCGTCGCCCCGCTCTCGGGACATTTCGCCACCCTGCTGCGCGGCACGGTCGAGGTGATGCTGCGCGACCATGACGTCTATGTCACCGACTGGATGAACGCCCGCGACGTCCCGACCGGGGCCGGGCCCTTCGGCGTGGAGGATTACGTCGCCTATCTGATCCGCTTTCTCGAGGTGCTGGGACCGGACAACAACATCCTCGCCGTCTGCCAGCCCTGCGTGCAGGCGCTGATCGCGGTGGCGGTGATGTCACGGGACGACCACCCCTGCACCCCGCGCAGCATGACGCTCATGGCCGGCCCGATCGACGTCCGCGAGAGCCCGACCGAGGTGAACGACCTCGCCTTCGCCAACGAGCTGGCCTGGTTCGAGCGCAACGTGATCGCCACCGTGCCCAACCGCTTCGCCGGGCGCGGGCGCCGGGTCTACCCCGGGTTCGTGCAGCTCTTCAGCTTCATGATGATGAACATGGACCGCCACCGGGCGCAGCACCGCAAGCTCTACCGCCACCTCGCGCGGGGCGAGACGGCCGAGGCCGAGCGGATCATGGAATTCTACGACGAGTATTTCGCCGTGCTCGACCTGACCGAGGAATTCTACCTCGAGACCATCGAGCGCATCTTCCAGAAGGCCGAGCTGGCGAAGGGCGAATTCACCTATCGCGGCGCACCGGTCGACCCGTCCGCGATCCGCAAGACGGCGCTGCTCACCGTCGAGGGCGGGCGCGACGACATCTGCGCGCTCGGCCAGACCGCGGCGGCCCATGATCTCTGCTCGTCGCTCCGGCCGCATCTCAAGCGGCACCACCTGCAGGCCAACGTCGGCCATTACGGCGTCTTCAACGGCACCAGGTGGGAGCGCGAGATCTACCCGGTGGTCCGCAACATGATCCTCGCGATGGAATAGGCGCGACACGCATCTCAGTTTCCGCGTGTATCCCCGGAACGATTCGGGCATCTTGCGCGCATGAGCATCTACCTGCGGCAGATCTGCCTTGTCGCCCGGGACATGTCCCCGGTCCTCGAAACCCTGACCGACATCTTCGGCATGGCCCCCGTCTTCGCGGACGAGGCTGTCGGACGATACGGGCTCGAAAACACCCTCCTGGGCGTGGGCACCCAGTTCCTCGAAGTCGTGGCCCCCCTGCGCGAGGGGACGGCCGCGGGCCGCTACCTCGACCGGATGAAGGGCGACGCGGGCTACATGGTCATCTGCCAGGCCCAGACCAGGGCCGAGCAGGACGCCGTCCGCGCAAATGCCGCGGCGCAGGGGGTCCGCGTGGCCACCGAACGCGACGCCGGCAGCTACCGGATGCTCCAGCTCCATCCCGGCGACATGGGCGCGGCCTTCCTCTCCCTGCCCTGGGTCGAGGGCGGCGATCCGACGGGCACGTGGCCCTTCGCCGGCCACGACGCCTGGCGCGACAGGGTCCGGGACGACACCGTCTCCGCGATCACCGCCGCAGAGCTGCGCTCGCCCGATCCCGACCGGCTCGCCGCCCGCTGGGGCGCGGTGAGCGGCCTGCCGGTCGAGACCTGCGGCGGGCTGCCGATGATCCAGCTCGGCAATGCCACGCTGCGGTTCGCCGAAACCCGCGGCGGCCGGCCCGAACGGCTCGCCGGGCTCGACCTGCGGGTGCGGGACCGGCAGGCGATCCTCGACCGCGCCGCGGCGCGCGGGCTCGAGATCTTCAAGGAAGAAGTGACGATCTGCGGCGTCCGCTTCGCGCTGCACGAGGCGGAGTGACGCGCCGTCTCCCCGACCTGGCCGAAGGCCCCCCGGCTTCCTCTTGCCGGAAATATCCCGGGGGGAATTGGCGGCCCCCGGCCGCCAAGGGGGGCAGCGCCCCCGGGACCCCAGGCATGTAATGCGCCGCGCCGAAGGCGCGGCGCTCCGCTGGATCGGACCTCCCTGCAGATCCCCGCAATGCCCGCCACGGCCGCGCGTTCGGCCGGCCCGGCGCCGCGACGCGTTTGTGGCAAACCCTTGCGCGGCGCGCGGTTCTGCGGCCTCCTGCCAGGAGGGACCGGCCCCCAAGGAGGACGACGCATGATCGAGGACTACGAGGTCTATGCCGTGCAATACGGCACCATCGCCGAGCGGCGCGCCTCCGAGAACTTCCTGGGCGGCGATCCCCACGACGCGGCGCCGATGCCGCTCAACTACTACGTCTGGCTGATCCGGAACGCGGACCGGGTGATCCTCGTCGACACCGGCTTCAATGCCGAGCGGGCCGCGCGCCGGGGCCGGGTGCTGCAGCGCAACCCGGTCGAGGCGCTCGAGGTGCTGGGCATCGCGCCCGAGGATGTCGACACCGTCATCATCACCCATCTCCACTACGACCATGCGGGCAACATGGACCGTCTGCCCAATGCCCGCTTCGTGCTGCAGGAGGCCGAAATGGCCCATGCCACCGGCCGGTCCATGCGGCACGCGCTGCTCCGGCATCCGTTCGAACTGGGCGACGTGCAGCTCATGGTGGCGCTGAACTACGCCGAGCGGGTCAACTGGGTCTCGGGCGAGGCCGAGGTCGCGCCGGGCGTCTGGGTCCACCATCTGCCGGGCCATTCGGCGGGACTGCAGGCGGTGACGGTCGAGACGCGGGCGGGGCGCCTCTGCCTCGCGTCGGACGTGGCGCATTTCTACGACAACATCTCGCGCGGGCTGCCCTTTCCGGTCACCGCGGACGTGGCGCGGCAGCTCGACGGGCACGAGGCGGTGAAGCGGCTCGCGGGACGGCCCGAGCTGCTGATCCCCGGCCACGACCCGCGGGTGAACGAGCTGTTCGCGCCGATCCCGCAGGACCCGCTGATCTTCGACCTGACCCGCCCGCGCTGAAGGCGCCCCTGCCCGATACACCTGCACATGAACCCGGTGACGCCGTCCGCGCGGGCGCTCAGGCCTCGGCCGAGGCGCGGATCATCGTCTTGCCGAGGTTTCCGCCCTGCATCATGTCGATATAGGCGGCGGGCGCATTTTCGATCCCGTCGCGGATGTCCTCGCGGTAGTGAATCCGGCCCTCGGCATACCAGCGGGAGACATCGGCGAGGAAGCGGTCGAAATGGCTGTCCACGAAATCGCCCACGAAATGCTCGTTGACCGTGACGCGGCGCGCGGCGCGCAGATCGGCCGAGCGGGCGAGAAGCGCGGCCTTCCCCTTCGCGGAGGAGCCGTCGGGCCGCTCTCCGATCAGGCCGCAGATTGTCATCCGGGCGCCCCGGTTGAACAATGCGGCGGTGGCGTCGAACAGCCGGCCGCCGACATTCTCGAAATAGACGTCGACACCGTCGGGGCAGGCCTTGGCGAGGTCCCCCGGCAGGTCGGGCGACAGGTGGGAGACCGCGGCGTCGTATCCGAGGTCCTCGCGCGCGACCCGCATCTTCTCTTCCGTCGAGACGATGCCCACCACCCGGCAGCCGCGGATCTTCGCAAGCTGGCCGACGATCTGACCGACCCCGCCCGTCGCGGCCGAGACCACGACCGTTTCGCCCGGTTCCGGCTGCCCCTGCACCAGAAGGCCCGCATAGGCGGTCAGCCCGTTCATCCCCAGCACGCCGAGCGCCAGCGACGGATGACCGAGGGACGGGTCGATCCTCCGGGTCTTCATGTAGGCATGTTCCGGGACGCCCGCGCCGATCAGCCCGTATTCGGACCAGCCGTTCAGGCAATGGACGAAATCCCCGGGCTGCCAGTCGGGGGTGTTGGAGGTCTCGACCTGCGCGACGGTCCGGGCGTGGAGGACGTCTCCGGGCCGCTCCAGCCCCTTCACCTTGTAGCCCCACTGGTAGGGGTCGAGCGAGATGTAGACCGTCCGCGCCAGCGCCTGGCCAGGGCCGGGCACCGGAACCGGGCTCTCGCGGAGGGCGAAGTTCGCGAGCGTCGGCATCCGCTCGATCGGGGCGTCGGTCAGGGTCCACTGGCGGTTGGTCATCGCGGCCTCCAAGCCGCCCGGCGTGCCGCCGGGCAAGGCCCGTGTCAGGGGGGGCTTCGGAGCCCGGGCGGGGATTGGGGGTCAGGGCGCATTGAGCTTCCCCGACCGCCCCGGTGATGCTCAGCCGGCCTTGCGCTTCTCCGTCCCGGCCGTCTTCAGCCCGCCGAGGTCGAGATCGACGAAGGACCCGCCCTCGGCCGCGAGCTTCTTCAGCGTCTCCGCGGGTGCGAAATCCGGGTCCTCGGCTCCGAGCTTCTCCATCCGCGCCAGCACGGCCTTCGGCCCCACCATGTCGCCGTAATACATCGGCCCGCCCTTGTCCTGCGGCCAGCCGTAGCCGTTGATCCAGATGACGTCGATGTCCGAGGGTCGCTGCGCCTTGTTGTCCTCGAGAATCTTCACCGCCTCGTTGATCATCGAGAAGATCAGCGTCTCGGTGATCTCCTCCTTGGTCATGGTCGAGGGCTCGGCCCCGGTCACGTCGCGGATCACCTTCTCCGTCACCTCCGAGGGCTTGCGGTTCCGCGCCTCGTCGTAATCGTAATAGCCCGCGCCGGTCTTCTGGCCGCGGCGGTCCATCTCGCAGAGCGCGTCGCGGATCGGGTTCGCGGTCTTGGCGCCTTTCGACCAGCCGATGTCCAGACCGGCAAGGTCCGACATCTGGTAGGGCCCCATCTTGAAGCCGAAATCGTTGATCGCCGCGTCGATGTCCCAGGGCATCACGCCCTTGTAGAGCAGCTTGTTCGCCTGCACCTGCCGCGCGCGGAGGATCCGGTTGCCGACGAAGCCTGGGCAGACGCCCGCCATGACGGCGACCTTGTTGATCTCCTTCGCGACCTTCATCGAGGTCGCCACCACGTCGTCGGCCGTGTGATCGGCGCGGACGACCTCGAGCAGCTTCATCACGTTGGCGGGCGAGAAGAAGTGCAGCCCGATCACGTCCTCGGGGCGCTTCGTCATCGCCGCGATCTCGTCGATGTCGAGGCCCGAGGAATTCGTCGCCAGGATCGCCCCGTCCTTGCAGATCGCGTCGAGCTTGGTGAAGACCTCCTTCTTGACGCCCATGTCTTCGAAGACCGCCTCGATCACGAGGTCGCAATCCGCGAGATCCTCCATCTTCAGCGTGGGCGTCATCCGGCCCATCCGCGCCTCGACCTCGTCCTGCGGGAAACGGCCCTTGTCGGCGCTGCGCTGGTAATTGCCGCGCATCACCTTGAAGCCGCGGTCCAGCGCCTCCTGCTTGGTCTCGACGATGATCACCGGGATGCCCGCGGTGGCGAAGTTCATCGCGATGCCGCCGCCCATGGTGCCGGCGCCGATGATGCCCACGGACCTCACCGGACGCGTCGACGTGCCGGGCGCGAGGTCGTCGACCTCCCAGGCGAGCTTGCCGGATTCGCCGAGGTAATCGGCCACGTCCATGCCGGAGTGTACGTTGCTCATGATGGTCTCCCAGATCCTTCCGACCGGCCCCGCGGCCGGTCTCCTCCCGCGCCGGATCGAGTCCCGGCGCCGACTTGGACGCGACGTTAGGAACGCCCCCCGGAAGGGTCAAGCGAGCCCCCCGCGCAGTTCACAAGTCTGGGAGAGAAGCCCCGGCGCGGCCCCCGCGCCGGGGCGGGCGGTCATTCCGCCGCGGCCATGCGCCGGTTCAGACGGACCGAGGACCAGAGCGCGATCCCGATCAGGAGCGCGCCGCCAAGCCCGGTGATGACCTCGGGGACATGCACCAGCGTCTGGGCATACATGATGACCGACAGGACCAGGATGGCATAGAACGCCCCGTGTTCGAGGAACTGGTACTGTGTCAGCGTCCCCTTCTCGACCAGCATGATCGTCATGGAGCGCACGTACATCGCCCCGATGCCGAGGCCGATGGCGATCACGAAGAGGTTCTGCGACAGCGCGAAGGCCCCGATCACCCCGTCGAAGGAGAAGGACGCGTCGAGCACCTCGAGATAGAGGAACGCGCCCAGCCCGCCCTGCGCCGCACCCGTCACCGCCTGCTGCTTGCGGTCGAGCACGCCGCCCAGCACCTCGACCAGCAGGAAGGTCAGCAGCCCCCAGACCCCGGCCCGCAGGAAGGTCGCCGCCTGCCCGTCGTCCTGCAGGCGCGAGAACAGGATGAGGAAGACCAGCACCACGGCCACCTCGATCCCGCGGATCGAGGCATAGCGCACGGCCCAGGCTTCCAGGCGCCGGATCCAGTGCACCTCCTTCTCGTGGTCGAAGAAGAAGCTCAGCGCCACCATCATCAGGAAGGTCCCGCCGAAGGCCGCGATCGGCAGATGCGCGTCGTGCATGATCTCGGAATAGCGCCCCGGGTCCGAGGCGGCGAGCACCAGCGCGTCGATCGGCCCGATCCGGGCGGCGATCACGACGATCAGCACCGGGAAGAGGATCCGCATGCCGAAGACGGCGATCAGGATCCCCCAGGTCAGGAAGCGGCGCTGCCAGACCGGGGTCATCGTCTTGAGCTTGTTCGCGTTGACGATGGCGTTGTCGAAGCTGAGCGAGATCTCGAGCACCGAGAGGACCGCGACGATGAAGAGGACGGAGAGCGTCCCCTCCAGCGTCCCGGTCATCGCCCAGCCGAGCCAGCCGCCAAGCCCGATCCCGACCGCGGTGAAGAGAAAGGCCCAGCGGAAATAGCCGAGCGTGGATTTGTGGCCGTGGGTGGCGTCGGTCATGACGTCGCCTCCACGAAATTCGTCTGCGGCGAGCCCGTGCCGCAACGTGCCGTTCTGAACATGATGTATCGACCGTATGCGGCTTTCCCGTCATCTGCGCCGACATCGCAAGAGTGCCGCAAGACTCTTGCCAGAGGGGCCCGGTCGCCACCGGCCCGGGCCGCGGTGCGCGGCGGGGGCGGTATCTTCGGGCATACCTAGTCCGATCCGGGCGACGGTGCAAATCCCGCGCGAAAAGAATCCCGGCTCCTGCGGCGCGGCGATGACAGGGCCCCTGCCACCGGGCTAAGAGGGGGCGGACGACAAGGGGATGTGCAGCGTGAAGATCGTGCAGTTCGGGCTCTGCCACAGCCCCAACCTCGGCGACGGGGTGATCGCGGAATGCCTCGCCCACGGGCTGAGGGCGCGGGCGACCGGGGCCGAGGTCGTGCATGTCGACATCTCGGGGCGGCAGGCGCGCGGCGCGACGACGATCCGCAACCGGCGCCTCGTGCTCGCGGTGCTGGAGGCCCTGCCCCGGCCGCTGCGCCATGCGCTGGCGCGGCGCAGGCTGAACGCGATGATCGACGGGGTCGAAGGCCGCTGGCGCGCGGCCGCGCGGGCCGATCTCGCCGTGATCGGGGGCGGGCAGCTGTTCTCGGACGCGAACCTGAACTTCCCGGTCAAGATCGGCCGCGCGGCCGGGATGATCGCCGAAGCCGGAACGCCGCTTGCCGTTCACGCGGTCGGCGTGTCGCGCAACTGGTCGGCCGAGGGCACGGCGCTCTTCGCGAAGGTGCTCGGTTGCGACCTGCGGACGGTCGGCTGCCGCGACGCCGCCTCGGCCGAGGCCTGGCGCGCGCAGATGCCCGGCGGACCCGCGCCGGGCCTGACCGCGGATCCGGGGCTTCTGGCCGCCGATTGCTATGGCGCGCCGGGCGATGCGCCGCGGGGCATCGGGCTCTGCATCACCGATTTCGCGCTGCTCGCCCATCACGCGGACCAGGACATCGCCGGCGGCGCCGCGGGCCCCGCCTTCTATGGCAGCCTCGCCGCGGCGCTGGCCGGCGCGGGCCACGAGGTGACGCTCTTCACCAACGGCGCGGCGGAGGACGAGGCCGAACTGGCCCGCCTCGCCCGCAGCGCGGCGCTCGCGCTCCTGCTGTCCGCGGGGCAGGTCAGGATCGCCCCCGCCGCGGCATCGCCCGCGGCGCTCGCCCGCCGGATCGCCGGGTTCGAGGCGGTGATCGCGCACCGGCTGCACGCCTGCATCCTCGCCTACAGCTACGGACGTCCCATCGTCGGGCTGGGCTGGGACCGCAAGCTCCAGGCCTTCTTCGGGTCGGTCGGGCTGGAAGGCAGCTTCTCGGCCGATGCGGCGATCGACGGCGCCGGCGTGGTCCGGATGGTCGACGCCGCGCTCTCTGCCGGGATCGCGCCCGAGACCCATGCGAAAGCCATCGCCGCCGCGTGGGACGGGGTCGACGCGCTGCTCGCCTGCGTCAGCCCGCCCGGCGCAGGGTGAAGCGGTAGCCGGTCACGTCGCCGGTCGAGGTCTCGCCCGGCGCCACGCGGATCGAAAGCTCCGCTCCGGCGGGCAGGGCAAGGCCGGCTTCATCCAGCTCCAGCCGGTCGGTGACGGTCCAGCGCCCGACCTCCTCTCCGTCCAGCGCGAGGGTCACGACGACGCCATCCGCGCTGCGTTCCGGCGGGTCGATCCAGCCGGTCAGGTCGACCTCCATCGCCTCGGGCGCGACATAGACATGCTCGACCCCGACCTGATGCGTCCCGCCGCCGCCCGGCAGCAGGCTTTCGGGCAGCAGGCGGACCGAACGGTCCGAGCTCAGCCCGAGGTAGGGGGTCCACGGCATGCCCGGCCGGTCCTGGCCCGGCATGGTCACGAAGGGCGCCCGCCCGCGGGGCGAGACGGCGAAGCGCGCGAAGCCCGCGGCGTCGGCACTGTCGGCCCCCGCCTCCGGATAGGGGAACTGGTGGAAACTGTCCGCCAGCACCTCCTGCGGGCCGAGGGTGTAGTCCACCGCGCCGCTCCCGGCGGTCAGGATCAGCGGCGCCGTCTCGCCGAGCCGGAAGCTCCGCCCCTCCAGGACCTTGCCGGTCGCATCACGGGCGGTGACGCCCTCGCCCGGTTCCAGCGCCCGCGGCATGCCCCAGAGGATCACGCCGCCCGGGAAGCGGCAGCCGTAGGTGAAGGGATCGGGCGCGATGTCCTCGACCGGTTGCCCCGCGAATTCCGATTGCACGAAGCGATAGGCCCGCCCCGCAGCGGTGAGCTCGAGGTCCGGGCCGACCAGCGGTGCGTAATCGTCGCCGCGGGTGTTCAGCGCGTACCAGACCGCCCGCGACACGCCCGACAGCGCCATCTGGCAATAGGCGCGCACCAGAACGTCCGGCGCGGCATCGGGATCCTGCGACCCGAACTCGGTGATCTCGACCGGCATCCCGGCCAGCGCGGGATCGCGCCGCATGACGGCGATCTGGCGCGCGAGATGCTCGATCGGCGTCGAATAGGGGTGGAGCGCGATCGCATCCATGTCCGCCGCCGCGCCGAGCGCCGTCAGCCGCGAGAGGTAGCCCGTGGGGATCGAATGCACCCCGCCGCCCACGATCCGCACCCCGGGCCGCACCGCACGCACCTGCTGCGCCACGGCGTGAAGCAAGGCGGCATAGGCCCGCGCCCGCGCATCGAGCGTGTCGTCCTCGAGCGGGCCGGTGACGAAATTCGCGCTGTTGAACTCGTTGCCCACCTCGACCGCCCGGATCGCCGGAAAGCGCAGCGCGGTCTGCGCCGCGTGGTGGCCGAAGGCGCGCACCGCCTCGGGGCTGAGCGGGGTGGTGCCGCCGTCATGGGCGGGGTGGCCGTTGTTCACCGTCAGGCTCATCCGCGCGCCGCGGGCACCGACGAGGTCGGGGAACATGGTCCGGGGCGTGTCGAAGACGAAGCGGCCCGGCCCCTGTTCGACCTCTCTCCAGTAGACCGCGTCGCGGAAGTCGCGCACCGGCAGGTCCAGCGCGGCGGACATCATCCCGACCTCGAACCCCTGACCGAAATTCGACGCGGCGGCGAGCGCGGGGCCCTTCAGGTCCAGCGCGTGGCCGGCCCCTGCGCCGAGCCCGATCATCAGCGTCGCGGCGGTGAATATGCGCACGTCCTGCCCCTTTGGCCAACCCGCCCGGACCGTGGCCGCCGCGCGGCGGAACCGCAACCGGATTGTGGCGGATGTTTCGCGCTCGTGAACAGAGAACTGCCGCACCCCGGTGCCGTTGCGCCGCAGGTGACGATAACCGGCTCGCCTGCGCGCGGCGCACTTGACGAGCGGGCCCGGAATGGCGCCAGAAGACGGCATGGAGATCGTCCCCAGCACAGTCCTCGCCCTGATCGCGATCGCGGGGCTGCTGATCAAAGGGCCTTATCGCGGCCTCTGGATATTCTTCGCCGTGACGCCCCTCGGAGCCGCGGCGGCCTTCAACCTGCCCGCGCTCGGCGGGGCGACGATCCTGATCTCGGACCTCGCGGCGGTCACGATGCTGGGGCTGGTGCTGGTCCACCGGGGCGGTCCCGGCATGGTGGCGGGCACGCTGCGCTTCGGCGAGCCGGGGTTCTGGCTGATGCTGCTGGTGGTCTACGCGATCTTCTCCGTGCTCTTCCTGCCGCGCCTCTTCGCGGGCGAGACCTCGGTCTTCTCGCTCGCCCGGGTGAACAACGAGACGGGCATCGTCGAGGTGCCGCTGCGCGCCACCACCGGCAACATCACGCAGCTCTTCCGCCTGATGCTGGGGGTCGCGGCCTATCTCGCGCTGGCCACCGTGTTCCGGATGCGGCCCGACGCCCGCACCGTGGTTCACGCCGTGGCGGTGGCGACCGGGGTCAATGCCGCGCTCGGGCTGCTCGACCTGCTGAGCTACGAGATCGGCGTGCCCGAGGTGCTCGAGCTGATCCGCACCGCGAATTACGCGATCCTCTACGACGTGCGGATGATCGGCATCAAACGGATGATCGGCGGCTTCCCCGAGGCGTCGAGCTTCGGGTTCTACACGCTCGGCCTCTTCGGCTTCTGGCTGCAATACTGGATCGGCACGCCGCGCTCCCGCCTCGCCATCGCGATGCTGTCGGTCACCACGGTCGCGCTGCTGCATTCGACCTCCTCCTCGGCCTATGTCGCGCTGGTGGCCTTCGCCGGGGTGCTGGGCGTGGTGGCACTGGCGGCGAACCTGCGGCACAGGCTGCCGCGTCGGGGCACGATCATCGCGGTCGGCGCGGGCATGACGGTTCTCGTGACGGTCTTCGCGCTCTTCCTCGCCTACGAGACGGTGCCCTCGGTCGCGCTCTTCTTCGACCGCGCCCTCTTCGACAAGCTGGGCGGCGCCTCGGGCGTCGAGCGGATGAGCTGGAACGCGCAGGCGTGGCAGAACTTCCTCGACACGATGGGCCTCGGCGCGGGGCTGGGCAGCGTCCGCGGGTCGAGCTGGCTGGTCGCCACGCTCGCCAGCCTCGGGGTGCTGGGCACGCTCTTCTACCTGCTCTTCATCGGGACGGTGATGGGCGGCGTGTCGGGGCGGCGCGGCACGGACCAGCGCTCGGTCGTGATCCGCTCGCTCCGGGCCGCCTGCCTTGCGCTGGTGATCTCGGCCACGCTGGCGGGGGCGACGCCGGACCTGGGCGTGACCTTCTTCGCCTTCGCCGGCCTGGCCGCCGGGCTTGCCCGCGGTGCGATTCTGAAGCGCCGTGCCGAACAGGCGGAGCACAGCGTCGCCGCAGGTTCTGGCGACAATGTGAAGCCATCCCACGCATTGTAGCTGGAAACCCTGCGTCAAAGCCGGTTCTGTGGCCAAAATTGGGCAAAACCTTGACGCAATCCGCCCGGTTTTCAGATAAGCGGTAAAGAGGCGGTTCACCCGTCCGGCCTGACCTGGCCGGCCTCCCGGAAATCGCAGAACCCCAGTCGCCCTCTCGGAGAGTGTAATGGCCATGACCTCGGGAATGTCGGATGCCTTCGGCCGCGGGATCCTCTCGATCCCGTCGCGCGGAGCGGCCCGTGGCGACAGCGACGGGGTGGACCTTGGCGACCTGTCCCGCGGCGTCTGGCGCGGCCGGTTCGTGATCCTCGCCGTGGCGCTGGCCTGCGGCCTGATCGCGGCGCTGGCGGTGAACCAGGTGACGCCGCGCTATTCCTCGGTCAGCCAGGTTCTGCTGGAAAGCCGCGAACGGCGCTACATGACCGACGAACAGGTCGTCTCGGACCTCAAGCTCAATGACCAGGTGGTCGCGAGCGAGATCTCGATCATGCGGTCGAACGTGCTGCTCGAGACCGTGATCCAGTCGCTGGACGAAAGCCACCCCGGCCTGATCGACGCCATCGACCCCGCCAAGCAGGAGCCCGGCGCGATCGACCGGGCGAAATCGGTCATCAAGTCGGTGCTGTCGCTCGGCGGCAGCGACGGCGAGACGGTGGACGAGGTCTCGCGCCGCGCGCGTCTGGAACGGCTGACCTGGGCGATCCGCAACAATGTCGAGATCTGGCGCGACGGCGATGCCTACATCATCTCGATCTCGGCCAAGACGGTGAACCCCGAGCTGTCGGCCGCCCTCGCCGGCACCATTGCCGAGCAATACATCGCGCTCCAGCTTCAGGGCCGGCAGCAGACCGCCGCGCAGGCGACCGAATGGATCGAGAAGCGCGTCAACGAGCTGCGCGCGCAGGTCGAGATCGCCGAGGACAAGGTCGAGGATTACCGCGCCCGGATGCTGGTCTCGCACGGGACCAGCCTCGACATCATCTCGCAGCGCATGGTCACGCTGAACGACGAGCTGGTGAAGGCCCGGATCGCCCGCGTCACCGCCGAGGCCCGCCATCAGGAGATCACCCGCCTGATGGAGACGGGCGGTTACGAGGCGCTCGGCTCGATGCTGGGCAGCGACACGATCACCGAGCTGCTGCAGCGCCGGGTCGACATCCTCGCCAACGACGCGCAATGGGCCGAGAGCTTCGGCGAGGACCACCCGGAACGCCAGAAGCTCGCGCGCCAGCTTGCCGAAGTGGACCGGGCGCTGAGCGTCGAATTCCAGCGCGCCGCCGATGCGCAGCGCAACGAGGTCGAGATCGCCCGGGTGAGCGAGCAGACCCTCGGCAAGGACCTTGATGACATCGAGGAGAAATACCTGTCGATCTCGCGCGGCTCCATCGGCCTGCGCGAGCTCGAGCGCGAGGCGGAAGCCGCCCGCAACATGTACAAGGATCTGCTGAACCGCTACGCCGAGACCCGCACGCAGGAGCAGTTCCAGGCCGCCGACGCCCGGATCGTCGAACGCGCGACCGTCCCCGGCTCGCCCTCCTCGCCGCGGCCGAAGCTGATGATCTTCCTCGGCCTGATGGTCGGCGGCACGCTCGGTCTCGGCTACGTGCTCTACCAGGTGCTGGCGCGGCCGACCTATCGCAACCTCGCGGATCTCGAGGCCGAAACGGGAATGCCCGTGCTCAGCGTCGTGCCCGCCCGCGACTGGGGCTGCACCGCCGACGCGCTGGCCGAGGTCGAGGCGAAGCCGCTCGGCCCGGTGGCCGAGGCGGTGCGCAAGCTCCGCAACGAGCTGTCGCTGGGCTCCGAGGATACCGAACCGCTGAGTGTCGCGCTGATGTCCGCCCTGCCGGGCGAGGGCAAGACGACGACGACGCTTCTGCTCGCGCGGCTCGCCGAGATGGCGGACAAGCTGGTGATCGTGGTAGATTGCGACATGCGTCAGAACTCGATCCAGAAGGAATACCGCTGGACCATGGAGCATGATTTCGGCGATCTGATCCGCGGCGAATGCGACCTGCTCGACGCCGTCTATACCGAGACCGGCCGCGGCTTCGACGTGCTGGCGGCGCGCGAGCGGCTGCCCGATGCCGCCGACCTGCTGTCCTCGGACTGGCTGCGCGGCGTTCTGGACGAGCTCAAGGATTACTACGACGTGATCCTCGTGAACTGCCCGGCGATGCTGCCCGCCGCCGATGCGCTGGCCGTCGCCCGCGCGGTCGACCAGCGGGTCATGCTGGTGCGCCACGACGACACCCCGCGCCCCGCGGTGAAGCGCGCGCTCTCCATGCTCGAGAACAACGGGCTGGACACGCATGGCAACGTGCTCACGCAGGTCGATCCCGACACCGTGCCGCAGGCGTATCTCTACGAATACGGCTACGACCTGAGAGACGCCTGAGCCCATGGCACGGACCACCGAACCGCGGGTGGCGCTGATCCATTACTGGCTCGTCGGCATGCGCGGCGGCGAGAAGGTGCTGGAAGCGCTCTGCCGGATGTTCCCGCAGGCGGACATCTTCACCCATGTCCACGACCCCGAAAGCATGAGCGACACGATCCGCGCGCACCGGGTGACAGAGACCCGCGTCGGCCGCCTGCCCTTCGCGCGGCGGATGTACCAGAGCTACCTGCCCTTCATGCCCCGCGCGCTGGAAGAGCTGGACCTGACGGGCTACGACCTCGTGATTTCCTCCGAATCCGGTCCCGCCAAGGGGGTGATCGCACCGCCGGACGCCTTCCACCTCTGCTACTGCCATTCGCCGATGCGCTATCTCTGGGACCAGTACCACGTCTACATGCGCGGCACCGGGCCCTTGCAGCGGCTGGTGCTGCCGCATGTCGCGCACCGGCTCCGGGGCTGGGACGTGACCAGCGCCGCGCGGGTGGATTCCTTCGCCGCCAACTCGAACCACGTCGCGGCGCGGATCCGGAAGTACTGGCGGCGGGAGTCCGAGGTCGTGGCCCCCCCGGTCGCCGTGCAGGATTTCGCGCCCGTCGCACGGGAAGAGGTGGGCGACTTCTACCTCTGGTGCGGCGAGCTGGCGCCCTACAAGCGGCCCGACCTCGTGGTCGAGGCGTTCAACCGGCTGGGTCTGCCGCTGGTGATGATCGGCGGGCCGGAGAAGACCGCCGCGAAGCTGCGCGCGCAGGCCAGGGGCAACGTGAAGGTGCTGGGGCGGCGGCCGTTCGGGGAGCTGAAGGAGGCCCTCGCCCGCTGCCGCGCGCTGGTCTTCCCGGGCGAGGAGGATTTCGGGATCGTCCCGGTCGAGGCGATGGCCTCGGGCCGCCCGGTGATCGCCTACGACCGGGGCGGCATCCGCGACACGGTGGTGGACGGCGAGACCGGGCTGCTCTTCCCCGAGCAGAGCGTCGAGGCGATCGTCGAGGCGATCCGCCGGTTCGAGGGCGAACGCCTCTGGGACGTCGACAGCGCCGCGCTGGTGCGCCACGCGAGCGGCTTTTCCGAGGACGCCTTCCGCGCGGGAATCGCCCGGATGCTGCCGCCCGGCTATCTGCCTGCGGAGCCCGTGCCGCTCAGCCGTCCGGCAGGATAGAGAGCTCGACCCGCGAGGGCGTGTCGCCGCCGGTGTGGATGGTGATCTGCGCCGCCTGGGCTTCGGTCTCGGCGTAGGGGTCGCCACCGCCGTTCAGGTTCCGCGCGAGCCGCGGGAAGCTGCTGCCCGCCACATGCAGGCGGAGGCGGTGGCCGGCCGGCACGGTGTAGGCGATGTCGCGCAGGTCGACGGTGGCCTCGTAGACCGTTCCCGGCTCCATCAGCTCCGGCGTGGCGTAGCCGTCCCGATAGCGCAGGCGCAGGGCGCCTTCCTGGATCATCAGCGAGGTCCCGTCGGGGGCGACGTCGGTCAGCCGGGCAACGAGGTCGGTATCGGGCACATCCGTCGAGACGTGGAGACGCGCCCGCATGGGGCCGACGATGCGGAGCGGCTCGGTGAGCTCGGACCCGGTGAGGACGAGGAGGTCCTCCCGCCCCTCGATCGGGCGCTGGTCAAGCGGCCCGGCCCGCTGGTCCGGATCCCCGGTGCAGCAGATCGTCCCGCCGATGGTGGGCACGGGGTCCATGGGATCGGAGGTGAAGCTCTCCCTGCCCTGCGCAGGCGGCTCGCGGTTGAGGCTCTCGCCGTCGAGATAGAAGGTCTCGGTGACGGCGGCGGCGGGGGGCCAGCTTTCGGCGTCCATCCAGCGGTCCTCGCCCATCAGGTAGTAGCGGACGGGGGGCAGCTCCGGCGCGGGCGCGCCTTTCAGGTGGTGATCCATGAACCCGACGAAGAGCGCGTCGAAATCCTGCCCCTGCGCGGGATCGACCGGCATGTCCCCGACCGCGCCGTCCACGAAGGCCCCGCCGATGTCGCAATGCAGGCCCGGCAGGATCAGCGCCGTCCCCTCCGCCCCGGTCTCGCGCATCCGGGCGGCAAGCCGGAGGCTTTCCCGCGCGCCGTCGTACCAGTTGTCGACGATCAGGAATGGCGTGCCGAAACGGTCGTCTGCGTCGATGAAGCCCGAGGCCGCCCAGTAGGCGGGGTCGTCGAAATGGTCGAGGAAGGCGGTGTAATCGGTCGGATCCTCGCGGAACGTCGCCACCGCATCCTGCACCGGAAGGGTGTTCAGCCCCCGCGGATAATCCACCGGCGGCTTGCCCATCCGGTCGGGCGTCTTGCCCCCGGCGGCGACGAACCAGCCGAAGCCCGAGGCGAGGTTGAGGATGCCGCCCTCGAAGAAGCCGAAGAACCCGTAGGCCCCGTCCAGCGTCCCGATGGCGCCGCCCGCCCCCATCGGGATCATCGCGCCATGCGCCGGGTGGCGCTCGCTGCCGAGCATCAGCTGCGTCTCGCCGAGGGCCGAGCAGCCGATGGTGCCGACCTTGCCGTCCGACCAGCCCTGCGCCGCGATCCAGTCGAGCGTCGCCGCCCCGTCCGCCGCCTCGTCCGGATAGGGCGCCCAGACCCCTTCGCTGGCGTATCGTCCGCGCATGTCCTGCACGACGACGGCATAGCCCTCGGGCAGGAAGGTGCGCATCCACTTGCGGACCTCGCCGAACCGCGTCTTGCCATAGGGCAGCCGCATGAGGATCGCGGGAAGCGGTCCCTCCGCCCCCTCCGGCAGGTAGACATCCGTCGCCAGCCGCACGCCGTCCGGCATCGGCACCATCGCCTCGTCCAGCCGCTCGGCCCCCATGGCCGAGACGGCGCGACCGTGTTCCCACTCGGCCTTCTGCGCACGCAGCAGCGTCTCGATCCGGTCCCTCTGCCAGAATGCGACGGCGGCCAGGGCCGCGATGACCAGAACCACCAGCAATAGAACTCTCATCCCTGCCTTCCCCTCGACCCTGCCACCACACCCGGTCTAGTCTCGCCCCGACCAAGCCCGGAGGGCCGATGCCCGTCACCATAGCCCTGCATTTCTGGCGCCTGACCGACGCCGAGACCGCGGACACCCTCGCACGCCACCTCTCCGAGGACGAGGCCGCCCGTGCCGCGCGCTTCGTGTTCGAGAAGGACCGGATCGCCTATCGCATCGGCCGGGGCCGCCTGCGCGAGATCCTCGGCGCGGCGACCGGGCAGGCGCCGGGTGCGCTCAGGTTCTCCTACGGCTCGCATGGCAAGCCCTTCCTGCCCGGCGGGCCGGCGTTCAACCTCAGCCATTCGGGCGGCCTCGCCTGTCTCGCGATCGCCGACCGGGTGCTGGGCGCCGACATCGAGGCGCACCGGGAGATCGAGGAGGGTGTCGCCGAACGTTTCTTCTCGCCGCAGGAATTTGCCACGCTCTCCGCCCTGCCGCCCGAGGAATGGAACCCCGGTTTCTTCCGCTGCTGGACGCGCAAGGAGGCGGTGGTGAAGGCCATGGGCGACGGGCTGTCGATCCCGCTCGATCGCTTCGACGTGACGCTCCGCCCCGGCGAGCCCGCGCGGATGACCCGCCTCGACCCGGCGCACGGAGCGCTCGCGGGCTGGCGGCTCGCGCATCTCGACCTCGGGCCGGGGATGGCGGGGGCGCTGGCGATGGAAACCGGGGGCGACACGCTCGCCCCCGAGATCCGCGAGGTGCCGGAGGGGCTGGTGGCTCACGCCTCCGCCTGAGCGCCGGTCTCGCCGAGGAAGCGCTCCATCTCGCGGGCCATGTCCTCGACGCCGACACGCTTGTCGCGCAGGACGAGGACCTTGGGCAGGCGGACGGTCTTCAGCTTCTCCGGCGCGACGATCTTCTCCCAGCCGATCGACGGGCTGAAGCCGCCGCCCGATGGGGTGATCCCGGTCACGACATGCAGCACGGGGAAGTCCACCGGCGCGGGACGATAGGCATCGCGCTTGCGGGACACGTGGGAGATGAAGCGCTCCTGGTCCTCCTCCAGATCGCTCCGCTTGACCCGTTCGATCAGGCCGAGCCTGGTGCCGAGCTGGAGGATGCCGAGCTTCCGGGTGATCGAATACATGCCCAGAAGCGCCGGGAACGACATTTCGCCCGCCCGCACCGCGCGCAGGCGCGAGCGGAGCCCGTGCCATTTCTCCTGCCGGTTCAGCTTGGGGTTCTTCGGCAGGTCGCCGGTGTAGGAGGGCTCCCACACGTCCTTCATCACCACGCCCGCGATCTCGGCGCCCTCGCGTTTCAGCACGCGCGCGGCCTCGAGCGCGAGGTTGCCGTGCACGCAATTGCCGTAGAGCAGGTAGGGCCCCTCGGGCTGCGCCTTGCGGATGACCTCGGCGTAGTCCGCGGCGATCTCCTGGAACGGGCGGTCGTCGAGCGCGATGCCGCGGCCCGCGTCGAAGATGCGCACGCAGGCGGTCTGGCGCGGGACGCTTCCGGCGGTGCCGAGGGCCAGCGCGGTCGCGGCGTTGTTCACGGCGATGAGCGGCAGGCCCTCTCCCTCCTTCCGCAGGCGCATGATCCGCCAGTCCTCGGCCGGGGTCTCTGCATGGGACCGGCGGGCCGAGACGAGGCGGGCAAGGTCGGCGGGCGTCGAATGCTCGTAGACCTGCGTCACGTCGAGCTGCACGCCCCAGCGGTCGCGGATCTTCGTCAGCAGCCGGAGGACGAGGACGGAATGGCCGCCCATGTCGAAGAAATGCGAGGCGGGGGTGACGGTCCCGACCCCCAGCACCTCGGCGAAGTCCTCTTGCAGCGCCTCGAGCACGGCCGGGTCCATCGCCTCGGACCGCACCTGTTTCGCGTTGCGCTTCGGCGCGGCCAGCACGGCACGGTTGACCGCCCCGGTCGAGCTCCGCGGGAAATCGGCGACGATGCTGATGCCGGTCAGGTCGGCGAGGGCCGCGTCGGGGCTCTCGTCCATGATCTTCTGCGGCAGCTCGTCCAGCGGCAGCGCGCCGGTCGCCTGCGGGACGACGAAGGCGTGCAGCGCCTCCTCGGTCCGGATCACCGCCGCCTCGCGCACCATCGGGTGCCGCATCAGGGCGTGTTCGGCGGCCGAGATGCGGCGCCTGTCGTCCTGTCCCCGCTCGGCGAGCAGCGCCGGCAGGGGGATGGCGGAGAGCGGCGCCTCGGCGTCCGCGAAGGCCGTCTCGAAGGCGCCGCGCACCAGCTCGGCCAGCGCCTGCGCCGTTTCGCGGTCGAAGAGCGAGGTCGAATATTCGAGGTTCATCTGCCAGCCCGAGGGCCGGCCCATCACCGCGAGGTCAAGGTCGTAGATCGCCCCCGGCGCGTGGCTGGGCGAGGACCGCAGCGAGAAGGTGCCGTAGGTCTTCGTCTCCATGAAGACCTGCTGGAGGTTGAAATTGACCGAGATCAGCGGGGTCCGCGACGGGTCGCGGCGCGGGTTCAGCCGTTCGACGATCCGGTTGAAGGGCATCGACTGGTGGGTGAGTGCGCCCTCGACCACCTGCTTGGCCTCGGCGACCTGCGCCGAGAGCGGCCGGTCGGCGGGGGCCGAGAAGCGCAGCACGAGATTGTTGATGAAGACGCCGATCATCGGGTCGAGGTCGCTGTCGAGCCGCCCGGCGATCTGGGTCCCGAAGAGCACGTCGTCCCGCCCGCTCGCCCGCGCCAAAGCCGCGGAGAAGAGCGCGCAGCCATAGGTGAAGGGCGAGACGCCCGCTGCCTGCGCGGCTACGGCGAGGCGCGGACCGAAATCCTCGGGCAGGTCGAGGTTCACCTGCTCGACGCTCGTCGTCTTGACGGGCGGGCGCGGCTTGTCGGGCTCGAGCTCGAAATAGGGGGCGTCCTTCAGGCGGGCTTCCCAGTAGGCGCCCTCCTCCTCCAGCACACCCGAGGCGAAGTAATCCTGCTGCCAGAGGGCGAAGTCGCCATATTGCAGCGGCAGGTCCGGCAGGTCGGGCGTGCGCCCCTCCTCGAAGGCCTGGGCGGCGGTGCCGATCTCGTGGCCAAGCACGCGGATCGAGGCGCCGTCGAAGCAGGACTGGTGCACCACGAAGGTCAGGATCGCCCGGTCGGCGGCAAGGCGGATCAGCGTCGCGCGGATCAGCCCGGGCTGGCCGAGGTCGAAGGGCCGCTCCGCCACCTCGTGCGCGATGTCCGAGACGCGGGCCATCTGCTGCGCCTCGGGCACGGTGCGGATGTCCACGGTGTCGAGCTTGAAGGGCACGTCGGCGACCACCTGCTGCACCGGCGCCCCGTCCTTTTCGACGAAGCGGGTGCGCAGGATCTCGTGGCGCTCGATGACGTGCTGGAAGGCGCGCTCGATATTGGCGGTCTGGACCTGCCCGCGCAGCTCCCAGCGGACGGCGACGTTCAGCGAGGGATTGCCGGGCTGCATCCGGTCGAGGAACCAGCAGCGGGTCTGCGTGGCGCTGAGCGGGAACTCGGCGACGAGCTCCGTGGCCTCGGCGGGCTGGCTGTGACGGTCTTCGCTCATTCCGCGGGCCTCCGCTCATTCCGGCGGGCACCGTTGCGGAAGTCCTTCAGCGAGGGCCGCGCCGGGCGGGCGGGTTCGCCGCCGCGGCTGTCGTGGAAGGCGGCGAGCTGGCGGATCGAGGGATGGGCGAACATGTCCCGCGCCTCGAGGTCGAGCCCGGCGTCGAGCATCTGCGCGGCGATCCGGAAGACGGCGAGGCTGTCGACGCCCAGGGTGAAGAGCGTGTCGGTGACGCCGATCTGCTCATGCCCCAGCACCTTGGCCCAGATCCCGGCGATCCGCTTCTCCGTCTCGGTCTCGGGGGCCACCTGGCTGTGCAGGGGCGTGACGCTGGCGCTCTCCGCCGGGTCGGGCAGCGCCTTGCGGTCGAGCTTGCCGTTGCCGGTCTGCGGCAGGGACGAGAGCGTCACCCAGGCGCGCGGGATCATGTAATCCGGCAGGTCCCTCGCCAGTGCCTCGGTCAGCGCCTCGGGGGCCGGGTCCTGTCCCGCGACCGGCACGACGTAGCCGACAAGCTGGCGGTCCCCGGTGCCCCGGGCGCGGAGGTCCACGGCGGCCTTGTCGACGCCCGGGAGGGCGCGGAGGCGGGTCTCGATCTCGCCCAGCTCGATCCGGAAGCCGCGCAGCTTCACCTGCGTGTCGATCCGGCCCAGCACCTCGATCTCGCCATCCGCGCGGCGGCGGGCGAGGTCTCCGGTCGCGTAGAGCTTGCGGGGGGTGCCGCCGAGGCTGACGGACCGGAAGGCGGTCGCGGTCAGGTCGTCGCGGTTGAAGTAGCCGAGCGCGAGGCCGTCACCGCCGATGTTCAGCTCCCCCGTGGCGCCGACGGGCGCGATCTGGCCCGCGTCGTCGAGGATGTGCAGCTCGGTATTGGCGATCGGGTGGCCGATGGTGATCGGCTGGCCAGGCTCGACGCGCTTGACGGCGGACCAGATGGTGGTCTCGGTGGGCCCGTACATGTTCCAGAGCTCGGCGCCCTGCGCGGTCAGGCGCTGCGCGAGGTCGGCCGGCAGGGGTTCGCCGCCGCAGAGCATCCGGAAGCCCTTCGCGGGGGTGAAACCGGCGGTCAGGACCATGTCCCAGAGGGTCGGCGTGGCCTGCATGACGGTGACGTCGCCCCGGTTCAGGCGCTCCACCAGCTTGAAGCCGTCGATCACGTCCTCGGTCTTCGCGATGACCAGCTTCGCGCCCTTCGTCAGCGGCAGGAGAAGCTCAAGCACCGCGATGTCGAACATCACCGTCGTCACGGCGAGGAGGGTGTCGGAGGCGGAAAGTCCCGGCTCCTCCGCCATCGAGGCGAGGAAGTTCACCACCGCGCGGTGCGGGACGGCGACGCCCTTGGGGGTGCCGGTCGAACCGGAGGTGAAGATCACGTAGGCCGCCTGTTCGGGCGGGACCTGCACGGGTTCGGGCGTTGCGCCCTCTTCCGCATCGCCCGTCAGGATCAGCGGCAGCGCGTCTCCCTCGGCGAAACCGGCGGTCTCGGCGCTGTCGGTGAGGATCGCGGCGACCTCGGCCGTCTCGCAGATCGCGGCGAGGCGCGCGGCGGGCTGGCGCGGGTCGAGGGGCACGTAGGTGTGGCCCGCCTTCAGGACCGCGAGCAGCCCCGCGAGCATCCCCGCGCCACGCGGCAGGCAGAGCGCCACGCGCTGGCCCCTGCCCGGCACGCGGGACTGGATCAGCGCGGCGAGCGCATCGCTCCGGGCGGCAAGCGCCGCGTAGGTCAGCGTTCCCTCCGCATCCTCGACCGCCGGGTCCCCGGCATGGGCCGCGACGCTGCGGTCGATCAGGTCGGTGAGCGTCGCCTGCCGGTCGTAGGCCCGGGCGGTCGCGTTCATCTCGGCGCCGATCGCAAGACGGTCGGCCTCGGCCAGGGTCGAGACGGCGGCGACCGGCTGCTCGGGGTCGGCGACCATCGCGGCGAGCACCGTCTCGTAGGCGCGGGTCCAGCCGCGCACCGTCTCTTCGTCGTAGAGATCGGCGTTGTAATGGGCGTCGATCCGGAGGCCCTCGGAGGTTTCGGCGAGGTTGAAGAACAGGTCGAAGTTCACCGCCCGCTTGGCGTTCGGGCGGAAGCCGACTTTCAGCCCCGGCATCTCGGCCATGGCGCTGTCCTTCTCGAGGTTGAACTCGATCTCGGTCAGCGGCAGGCGGTCGAGCTTGCGCGGGATCTCGAGCGCCTGGACGATCGCCCCGAAGGTCGTGTCCTGGTGGTCGAAGGCGGCCATCATCCGGTCACGCACGGCCTGCATGTGGGCCGCGACCGAGGCGCCCTTCGCCATCGGCGCGCGGACCGGCAGGAAGTTCACGCAATGGCCGACGAGGTTCGGGTTCGGCAGGGTCTGCTGCTCTGCCGTCGGCACGCCGAGGACCACGTCGCGCGCACCCGAGAGGCGCGAGACGAGGACCTGCATCGCGGTGAAGGTCGTGGCGAACAGGGTGCAGCCGCGCTTGCCGCCCATCTTCCGCGCGGCCTTCACCGCCTCGGGCGCGATGGTGTGGAAGACGGTGCCGCCGGAATAGCTCTTGCGCTCGGGGCGCGGGCGGTCGACGGGCATGTCGGGCAGCGCCGGGATGGTCTCGTATTGAGCCTTCCAGAACGCCATGGTCGCGCCGTTCGCCAGCTTCGCGGCGGCGGCGCGGGCATGGGCGGCGAAGGAGGGCGCGGGCGGAAGGTCGGCGGAGCGGCCCTCGACCCGGGCGGCGTAGAGGGCCGCGAGATCGTCGAGCATGACGCCGAAGGACCAGCCGTCCGCGACGATGTGGTGCATCGTCATGACGAGGACGTGGGAGGCCTCGGAGAGCGTCACCAGCGTCCCGCGCAGGGGCGGTTCGGCGGTGATGTCGAAGGGGGTCTCGCCCTCCTCGGCGATGAGCGCGTCGAGGGCCTGCTGCGGGTCGGCCGCGCCGGTCAGGTCGAGACGGGCGAGCGGGAGGGGCGCCGGGTCGGTCACGTCGAAGGTCGACCCGTCACGGGCGAAGCGCAGGCGGAGCGCGTCGTGCCGGGCGATCATGGCGTCCCAGGCGGATTGCAGGGCGCCGGCGTCGAGCGTGCCGTCGAGCGTGAGCGAGCCGCATTCGTTGAACGCCGCGGCGGCGGCACCGCCCATCTGGTGCGACATCCAGATCTCGCGCTGGCTTTCGGTCAGCGGGACCTGCGTCGCGGGGGCCAGCGTCGCGGCTGCCGGGAGCGCGGGCGCATCGGCCGCGCGCAGATCGGCGAGGATGCCGACCGACAGCAGCGTGTCGAGCGCCTTCTCGAAGGCCGAAAGCACGCGGGCACATTCGGCCTCGCCATGTTCGGTGGTCAGGAAGCCGCAGAAACCGTCCATGACATGCACGCCCTCCATCCGCATCAGCGGGTAGAGCAGGGTCGCGCGGGGGTCGGCCTCGGTCGTGTTGATGACGAACCAGCTCGAGTAATGCTCGATCAGGTCCGGCAGCCCGCGCGAGGTCATCGCATGCTTGAGCTGATCGGCGAGCGTCCTGCAGCGCTCCGCCGCCTCGACCCAGAGCCTGTCGCCCTCGCGCTCCATGAAATCGAGCGAGGCATCGACGGCGGCCAGCACCAGCGGGTGGCGCACGAAGGTGCCCGCGAAGAAGGTCGGGACCTTCTCGGGACGCGAGTCGTCGCCGTATTGCCACGGGCCGCCGTCCAGCGCGTCCATGAACCGGGCGTCACCGGCGAGCACCCCGATGGGCATGCCGCCGCCCACGACCTTGCCGTAGGTCGCCATGTCGCCCTGTATGCCCCAGACGCCCTGCATGCCGCGGCGCGAGGTGCGGAAGCCGGTGACCACCTCGTCGATGACGAGCGCGGTGCCGCCCTCCCTTGTGACATCGCGGAGGGTACGCACGAAGCTCTCGGGGCGGTGCTCGGGGTGGCGGCTCTGCACCGGCTCGACGATGACCGCGGCGACGTCGTTTATGTTGTCGCGGATCCAGTCGAGCGCGCTGTCCGCGCCGTAGGGCAGCACGATCATGTTGGCGATGCCCGAGCGCGGGATCCCCGGCGCGATCGGCAGGGGACGCGGATCGCCCGGCTTGGTGCGGCCCTTCACGAGGACCTCGTCGAACTGGCCGTGGTAATCGCGGTCGAAGACCACGACGAGGTCGCGGCCCGTCACCGTCCGGGCGACGCGCATCGCGGCCATGACGGCCTCGGAGCCGGTGTTGCAGAAGGTGACCCGCTCGTGGCCCACCCAACGGGCGAACTTCTCGGCCACCGGGCCCGCGAGGTCGGCCTGCGGTCCGATGGGGAAGCCCTTCTCCATCTGTTTCGTCACCGCCTCGACCACGAAATCGGGCGAATGGCCGAAGGCGGTCTGGCCGAACCCGTTCACGAGGTCGACGAAATCGTTGCCGTCGAGGTCGTGGATATAGGCGCCCTTGGAGCGGTCGGCGACGATCGGGAAGACGAGCTCCTTCCACTCGGCCCGGAACCCGGCGGCGGTGCGGGGGTCGGCGTGGACGTCGCGGTATTTCGCCGTGTAGGCCTTGGATTTCGCGTGTTTCGCGGCGTAGCGGTCGGCGAGGTCGCGGGCAAAGGCGGTCTGGGCCGCGTCCATCGTGCCGCCGGTGACGCTCGGGCCGCGGCCAAGCTTGAAGCCGCCCTTGGGCTGGGCCTCCTCGTCGTCCGTCGCGACCGCTTTCGGGGCGGGCGCCGCGGCGACGGCGGCCGGAGCGGGGGCCGCTGCGGGCGCAGGCTGGACCGGCGCGGGCTGCGCCGGGGCCGTGCCGCCGAGGGACTGGAGCTGCTGCGCGAAGATCGCCTGCATGGTCTGGAGCTGGGCCTGGAGCACGCCCTCGACGCCCGAGCCGAGCGCGACGGGCTGCGCTGCGGGCATCGCGGGCGCGGCGGCAACGGCGGCGACCGGGGCGGCCGCGGGGGCCGCGGCGACCGGCGCGGGGGCGGTTTCGGCCGGCATCTCGCTATCGAGATGGGCGGCGAGGTCGCTGAGCGTCGAGAGGTCCGACAGCAGCCGGCGGAAGCCGATGTCCACGCCGTATTGCCGCGAGAGCGCCTGGCTCACCTGCCCCATGAAGAGCGAATCGAAGCCGAATTCGAGGAACGAGGTTCCGGCCTCCGCCGCGGTGATCTCCTCGCCGGACATGTCGGCGAGCAGGTCCGCCAGTTCGGCGATCAGGCGGGGAAGACGGTCCACGGCGACGGGAGCGGTGGTCATGGCGGGCACCTCTTGGGCGATAGGGGCTTGAGACGGCGGGGCGGGCGGCACGGCGGGCATCGCCGCGCCCCGGGCCTCTGGCGGATCGATCCAGTAGCGCTGGCGCTGGAACGGATAGGCGGGGAGCGGCACCTTGCGGTGCCCGCGCGGCCCCTGGCGGGACCAGTCGACGGCAACGCCGCTGGCCCAGAGAGAAGATGCCGCGGCAGCCATCGCATTCATATCGGGAACCGATCTGGCATGATCCGGCAGCGATTGAATTGTACCTTGATGACTGCCGCGACCCAAGGTCTGGCCGGCAAACGCCGAGAGGGTTCGGCCGGGGCCGACCTCGACGAAGACCGGGGACCTTGTCCCGGCGACCGCCTCGAGGGCGGCCTGGAAATCGACGCAGGCCCGGGCCTGAGCCGCCCAGAAGGCGGGGTCCGTGGCCTCTGCGTCCGTCAGTTCGCGGCCGGTGACGGCCGAGACGATGGGGGTGTGAGGGGCGTTCAGGGTGACGCCCCCGGCGGCGGCATGCAGCGCCTCCGTCACCGGGTCCATCATGCGGGAATGGAAGGCGTGCGAGGTGTGGAGCCGCTGGTTCGCGATCCCCGCGGCCTCGAGCCGCGCGGCGAGCGCGTCGATCGCCTCGAAGGGACCGGCCACGACCTGGAGCTTCGGCGCATTCCTGGCGGCGAGGTCGGTGGTGTCGTCGAGATGGGGTTCGAGTTCGGCGAGCGGCGCCCGGACCGAAAGCATCGCGCCCCCGGGCTGGTCCATCATCAGGCGGCCGCGTTTGGCGATGAGCGTGAGGGCGTCCTCGAAGGACATCACGCCCGCCAGCGCGGCGGCGGCGAATTCGCCGACCGAATGGCCGATCATGGCGGCGGGGGCGATCCCCCGCGCCTGCCAGAGCTTCGCGGTCGCGTATTCGGTCAGGAACAGCGCGGGCTGGGTGATCCATGTCTCGCGGAGGGCCCGGGCGGCCTCTTCGGACGTGAGGTCCTGCCCGAGGATCAGGCGCCGGATGTCCTGCCCGAGGATCGGGGCGAGGATCTCGGTGCCCTGATCGATCCAGCGGGCGTAACCGGGTTCGGCCGCGTAGAGCCCGGCGCCCATGCCGGGATACTGGGAGCCCTGTCCGGGGAAGAGGAAGACCACGTCGGGAGCCGCCCCTGTGGCCTTCGGCGCCTTGGCGGCGCGAAGCTGGGCGATGGCGTCGGCCCTGTCCGCGGCGGCGAGGCCGAGGCGGAACTCGTGGGTCCGGCGGCCCTCCTGCAGGGTGAAGGCGACGTCCGGAAGCGGGGTGTCGGTGGTCTCGAGGTGAGAGGCCAGTTCGCCCGCCATCTGCATGAGCGCCTCGGGGGTCCGGGCGGAGAGCGGCAGGAGGGAAATGGCCTCAGTGGCCGGGGTGGCCTCCGCCGAGGGGGCCCCGACCGTCGGAGCCTCGCCGATCACCACATGCGCATTGGTCCCGCCGACGCCGAAGGAGGAGATGCCGGCGAGGCGCGGGCTGTCGCCCTCCCACGGGCCGGCGCCCTCGGGAACGTGGAAGCCCGAGCCCGCGAGGTCGATCCGCGGGTTCAGCGTGCGGAAATGGGCCACGGGAGGGATCTCGCGGCGCTCCAGCATGAGGACGGTCTTGATGACCGAGGTCACGCCCGCCGCGGCGTCGAGGTGGCCGATGTTGCCCTTGACCGAGCCGAGGGCGCAGCGCCCCGCGCCGGTGCCGAAGGCGGACTTCAGGCCCGCGATCTCGATCGGATCGCCCAAGGGCGTGGCGGTGCCGTGGCACTCCATGTAGCCGATCTGCGCGGGCGCCACGTGCGCGTCGCGGTGCGCCATGCGGATCGCATCCGCCTGACCTGCGACCGAAGGCGCGGTGTAGGACATCTTCGCCGCGCCGTCGTTGTTCAGCCCCACGCCCCGGATGACGGCGCGGATGTGGTCTCCGTCGGCCAGCGCATCGCTCAGGCGCTTCAGCACCACGACACCCGCGCCGTGGCCGAAGACGGTGCCGCCCGCCTCCGCGTCGAACGGACGGCAGAGGCCGTCGGGCGAGGCCATGCCGCCCTCCTGGTAGAGGTAGCCGCGCTTCTGCGGGAAGGTGACCGAGACGCCGCCCGCCATCGCGACCCGCGCCATCCCGGCGCGCAGGGCCTGAACGGCCTGCGTGACGGCGACGAGCGAGGTCGAACAGGCGGTGTTGACCGAGATCGCGGGACCGGTGAGGCCCAGCTTGTAGGCGACGCGGGTGGCGATGCCGTCGGAATCGTTGCCGCTCAGCAGCGTGTAGTCGAGCTGGAAGCCGGTGGTGAAGTCGCGCTGCGCGGCGCGGTCGGGGATCAGGTTCTCGAGCAGGTAGGTCGACATGGACGCGCCTGCGTAGAGGCCCACGGGGCCCGCGCGCGTCGGGTCCACGCCGGCGTCATCCAGCGCCTGCTGGCAGAGCTCGAGGAAGATGCGGCCCTGCGGGTCGGTCTCGGCGGCCTCGCGGGGGCGCATGTCGAAGAACTTCGCGTCGAACATCTCGGGGGACGAGAGGATCGAGCGGGCGGGGACGTAATTCGGCAACGCGCGGGTGGCGGGGTCGAAGGCGTCCTCGGCCTGCGCGGGATCGAAGCGTTCGATCACGCTGCGGCCGTCGCGGAGCACATCCCAGAAGGCGTCGAGGCTGTCGATGCCGGGGAGCCGCGCGGCAAGGCCGATCACCGCGATGGCGCCGTCGTCCGCCTTCTGCGGGACGGTCTCGGGTGCAGGCGCCTCGGGGGAAAGCGTCGAGAGCCGGGTGGCGAGGTCGCCGAGGCGCGGCGTCTCGAACATCAGCGCGATGTCGAAGCGGGCGCCGAGGGCGGTCTCGATCCTGGCATGGGCCTCGATCAGTTGCAGCGAGGTGCCCCCGAGGTCGAAGAACGTGTCCGAGGGCCGCGGCGGAGGGCAGCCGAGGACGGATTGCCAGACCTCCGCGATGCCCCGCCGGGTGGCGTTGGTGTCGCGGCTCTGCTCGGGCGCGGGGGCGGCCTTCGCGGCGCGCAGGGCCTTGCGGTCGACCTTGCCCGCCTGCGTCAGCGGGAAGGCGTCGAGGAGGTCGATCTCGCGCGGGATGATCTCGCGCGAGAGGGCGCCGGCGGCGGCCTCCTTCAGCGCGGCGGTGAAGGCGGCAGGGTCGGCGACCGGCGCCTCGGGGATGACGAAGGCGACGAGGCGGGCGGCGGGGGTCTTCACCAGCTCGACCACCGCGTCGGCCACGCCGGGGAGGTCGCGCAGGACGTGTTCCACGCCGTCGATCTCGACCCGGCGGCCGGCGAGCTTCACCTGCCGGTCGGCGCGGCCGGCGAAATCGTAGAGCCCGTCGGGACGGCGGCGGGCGAGGTCCCCGGTCAGGTAGACGAGGCCGGCGTGCCCGGGGCGCGGGTCGGGGATGAAGACCTCGGCCGTCTTCTCGGGGCGCTGGTGGTAGCCGAGCGCGACCTTGGCCCCGGCGATGGCAAGCTGCCCGGTCTCGCCCTCGGCGACCGGCTGCAGGTCGTCGCCGAGGAGCAGCGCCTCTTCCAGGGGGAGCGCGTGGCCGAGAGGAATGGCACCGGCACGGGCGTCCTCGGGCGTGACCTCGTGCACGAGGCTCTGCACGCAGGTCTCGGTGGGACCGTAGGCGTTCACCAGCCGGATCCCGGGCCAGCGCTCCAGCAGGCGCGCGGCGAGCGGGGCGGACATCACGTCCCCGCCCGCGACCGAGAGGCGGACGGTGGCGAAGGCCTCGATCCGGTGCTCGATCATCAGGTGGTGCAGCCCGGCGTACCAGGGCGTGACGGTGACGCCGTGGCGGGTGATCGCCTCGGCCACGATGTCGAGCGAGGCGGTCGCGGCCTCGACCACGGCCACCGCGGCGCCCGAGAGCAGCGGCACCATGATCTCGTGCAGCGCGCCGTCGCAGGCGATGGTGGCGGCATGCAGGCAGACGTCGCCCGGCCCCATGGCGATCGCGGGCTGGCAGAGCGCCATCGCGGTGATCGCCCGGTGCGGCAGGACCACGCCCTTCGGCGTGCCGGTGGTGCCCGAGGTGTAGAGCACGCAGGCCGGGGCCTCGGGGCCGGCAGAGAGCGGCGCGCCGGGTTCGGCCCCCTCGGACCCGGCCTCGCCGATCACGAGCAGGGGGAGCGCCGCGCCGAAGAGGGCCCGGCTGTCCTCCAGCCGCCCGGGGGGGCAGAGCGCGGCCCGCATCGGCAGGTCGCCCGCGATGAACGCCAGCTGTTCGGGCGCGAAATCCGGGTCCATCGGGACGTAGACCGCGCCAAGCCGAAGGCAGGCGAACATGCCGGTGATCGCCTCGAACCCGCGGCCCGCGCAGAGCGCGACATGATCGCCTTCCCCCACGCCCTCCGCCTCGAGCGCGGCGGCAAGGCGCAGGACCTCCGCCGCCAGCCCGGCATAGCTCAGGCGGCGGTCACGACCCAGCAGCGCCGGGGCGTCCGGCGCCGCCGAGACAGCCGCGGCAAACGCCTCGTACACCCCGGTATCGGGGAGGCGGGCGGTGTGGGTGTCCGTGCTCACGAGGGTGCGTGGCTCCTGGAACTGCGTCGCCGGAGGGCCGGGCAGACGCGCGGATGATGTCGCGGATCCATGACGCGCAGACGATCGGGGCGGGCGTCAGGCCCGCTCCGTCCGGTGCCGATCAGGGATTGCGCGGCTTGGAAACAATGAAACCGGGGCACAGATTTACTGTCAAAAGAATAACGCGAAACATGGCGGTCATGCGGCGCGCGGCGGGACGGGACAAGGGACATATCCTCATGATTAGCAACGATTTCAACCGGCCCCGGGCCTTCACCACCGGACCGCTGCGCACAGGCTCCATTGTCGGATGCGCGACGACAAACAGACGCCGTTCCGAAGATTGGTGCAACGACCCGGCATGATCGGGGGTCTCGCATCGCTTTGCGGGGAATCATGGACCGTTTCATGGCAATGGCGGGACCGGCCCGCGCCTTGTCGCCACGTGGTGCCATTCAGTCACGCCGCTCCAGCAGGTAGCCGCGGCTTGCGCTGCGGCCGAGCCAGGGGTGGGTGGGGATCGCATGGGAGAGCTCACCGATCTCCCAGCTGTCGCGCAGATCGTAGCCGAGGGCGTCCAGCTCGGCCTGCCAGGCGGCGCGGGACCGGATCTGGTAGGGCACGCGGCCGTGGCCGATACGCTCGATGGTGAAGACCGCGGGACCGTCGCGCAGCGCGACCTTGTTCAGCAGGATGTGCCGCGGCCGGCCGCCCAGATCCTCCAGCAGGGCGGCGAGCGGGCGGTCGAGGTATTGCATCAGACCGGAGGCGAGCAGCAGGTCGGGACATTCCAGCCCCTTCAGCGTCTCCGCGAACCGCAGATCCGCCGGCAGACCGCCCGCCGCCTGACGCTTCCGCGCGGCGGCGACGATGCCGGGCAGGTCCTGCACGGTCCATTGCAGGCCGGACAGGTCCAGCACGCCCGAGAAGGCGATGTATTTCGTGCCGAGGTGCCCGCCCGCGTCCACCACATGGCGCAGGTCGGGCAGAAGCCGGCTCAGCCAGAAGATCAGCGGGTAGTCGAAGGCCGCACGTTCACACATCTGCGGGAAGGAGACATCGGCGATGCTCTCGTCGTCATAGCCGCCCCGCAGGCTGGCGGGGATGGCCGCAAGCGCGGCGTCCCGGCTGTCGTAGGCGCCGGCGAAACGCGGCGGCCGGGGTGTCATTGCCCGGGCGCGCGCGCCCGCGGCGCCGACCCCCTGGGCAAGGGATTTCGCCGCCCGACCGGTGGCGCGCAGGACGTCGTTCATGAAAGGACCCTTTTGCGGAAACCCGAGGAAAGCTGCGCCCAGAGCCGGGGCGCGAGGCGCCAGAGCGCCAGGATGTAGACGGCCAGCGCCGCGAGCCCGTAGAGCACCGCCTCGACCAGCGGCGGAAGGCCCATGCCGTCGGTGCCGAGGTTCAGCGCCAGCAGCACCCCGGTCCCGAGCGCCAGCGGCACCAGCGCGCCGGTGATGTCCGACAGGATCTCGGCCGGGGTGACGCCGGCGTAGCGCCGGAACAGCCAGAAGGTCGCGACCAGCACAAGCACCGCGATCGCCACCTGCGACCACGCGAGCGCTTGGAGCCCGAGGTGCACCGCCCCGAAGGTCAGCGCGGTCGAGATGGCAAAGACCACCCCCGCGAAGACCGGCAGCACCCGGGCATGGCCCGAGACGGACATGGTCGGTTCGGTCAGCAGGCCGAACATGAAGACCAGACGGCTGAGCGCGAGGATGGCCACCAGCGGCCCGGCGGGCTCCCACTCGGCGCTGAGCAGGCCGCGGATCAGCTCGTCGCTCATGCAGATGAGCCAGAGGAAGACCGGCGCGCTGAGCGCGAAGAGACCGCTGAGAAACCCCCGCAGCGCCACGCGCAGCCGGGCCTGCTGCGCGTCGGCAGGCCCTTCGTCGCGGGCCAGCCGCAGCCGCGTCCAGGCCAGGAGCTGGCCGGGCACGGCGATCACCTCGGCCACGGCGCTGACCAGACGGTCGGCGGCGCGGAAATAGCCGACCGCCGCCGCGCCGAGGAAGCCGCCCACGATGAATGTGGCAAGGTAAAGGCGGACGTAGGTGAACATGCGGCTTGCGAAGATCTGCGCCGAGAACGTCCAGAGATCGCGCAGCACCGGCCCCCGCAGCCCCGCCCGCGGCGGCATCCGCGTGACGAGGAAACTGAGCGCGAGATGCGTCGACTGGTAGGCGATCCGCCCGTAGGCGAGCGAATAGACACCATGCCCGCGCAACAGCCCCGCGACGGCGACGATGAGGCCCACGACCTCTCCGACGATCTCGCAGAGCGCCGAGGCCTTCATCTTCCGCTGCCAGATCATGACCCCCTTCTGCGCCGAGGAGGCGGTGGCGAGAACCACCCAGGCCGCGAAAAGCTCCATCAGGACAACGGTATCCGCGGCGACGCCGAAACGCCCCGAGAGCTGCGCGGCAAGGATGCCCAGGAGCGAGACCGCCGCGCCGCTGGTGATGGCGATGAAGAGCACCTGCTGCGGCACGCGGCTGTCGCCCGACCAGGCCATGATGAAGGGCGCCCAGCCGAATTCGGAAAACCGGAAGAGCAGGATGGCGCAGGCAGAGACGAGGGCGAAGACCCCGAACTCGGCCGGCCCGAGAACGCGGGCAGCGACGATGAAGATCGCGAACTGGGCCGCCTGGGAGACGATCCTCTCGGCAACGGTGATCGCACCGTCGCCCAGCATGGAGCTTCCGCCCCTGCGCGTCTCTGCGGAGGTGTCTGTACTCATGAATGTGGCAGTCTGATGGCGATGGCTGGCGGCGTGTCTGAATGTGGGCAAGTTAATGGCCGATTTCGCGCCAAGTAAGGACGCATCGCGTTTAAATTATGGCAGTGGTTTCACATATCGAAACGAAGCGTTCTTGGTGACAGCGGCTTAACCTTAGTTTACAGGGCCCGTGTTGCCGAAAGCGAAACGCTGTGTCGCGGAAAGAAAAAAGTCACTCCGCCACAATCGTCTATCTTCAGAACTGGCATGATTCGGCACGTAAATTTGGGGGTGGGGTAAGTTTTACCCTGACTTAGTATGACTTTTCAGTTGTCGGATCGCACCGACCGGGCAGGCTTCATCGGAAGCAGCTTCGGGGTGCTCGTTGCGGAGAGAGCTGCCCTCTCCCGCCCGCACAATCCAAGGGCCAAGGCCGCCTTCGACAAGGTGCTCGCCCTGCTGGCGCTGCCGGTGCTGCTGCCGGTCGGGCTGATCGTGGCGCTGGTGCTCGTCATCGCCGATGGCGGGCCGGTGCTCTATTTCCAGCGCCGGGTCGGACGGCACGGCAAGACGTTCCGCTGCTGGAAGTTCCGCACCATGGTCCGCGACGCCGACGCGGCGCTCGAACGCGCGCTCAAGGCCGACCCGGCGCTGCGGATCGAGTGGCTGGCGAACCGCAAGCTCAGGAACGACCCGCGGATTCACCGCGTCGGCCACTTCCTGCGGAAGAGCTCGCTCGACGAGATCCCGCAGCTCTGGAACGTGCTGAAGGGTGACATGTCCTTCGTCGGCCCCCGCCCCGTGGTCGCGGACGAGCTGCATTTCTACGGCCCCTTCGCTGCCGATTACATGTCGGTGCGCCCGGGCTTGACCGGCGCATGGCAGGTCAGCGGCCGCAGCAACACCACCTATGACGAGCGGGTGGCGCTGGATGTCGACTACGTCCGCAACATGACATTCGCGAACGACTTGAAGATCGTGGCCAAGACGGTGAAGGTGGTGCTCGCGCAGACCGGCGCCCGGTAACCTTCCGCATGATGATGGCCCGCCCCGTTCCCGACCTGGCCGACCCGGCACCCCTGATCGTGGCGATCGCCACGACGGGCCGGGCCCCGGTGCTGCGGGAGACGCTGCGCCACCTCGCCACCTTGCCCGACCGGCCCGATCTCGTGGTCCTGTCCGTCGCCGACCCCGCCGATCACGACGGAGACACCGCGGCGCTGCCCTTCCCCCTGACGGTGATCGAGGCGCCGCGCGGGCTCTGCGCCCAGCGGAACGCGGTGCTCGACGCGGTCGGCGGCTCGGGCGTCCTCGTCTTCCTCGACGATGATTTCCTGCCCGCGCCGGGCTTCATGGCGGCGACCCGCGCCGTCTTTGCCGCCGAACCGGACGTGGTGATGGCCACGGGCCGCGTGCTCGCCGATGGCATCCTCGGCCCCGGGCTGGACCACGCCGAGGGGCTGCAGCTGCTCGCCGCCGCGGACGACACCGCCGCGGCGCCCGAAGAGGTCTACAACGGCTACGGCTGCAACATGGCGATCCGCCTGGGCGCGGTGGCCCGGACCGGCTTGCGGTTCGACACCGCCCTGCCCCGCTACGGCTGGCTCGAGGACGTGGACTTTTCGCGCCGGCTCGCCGCCGAGGGCCGGATCGTGAAGGCGCCCGCGATGCAGGGCGTGCATCTGGGCACCAAGACCGGACGCTCGCGCGGCGTGCCGCTCGGCTATTCGCAGATCGCCAACCCCGTCTACCTGATGCGCAAGCGCACGATGGCGCCGCGCCGCGCGCTGCGGATGATGCTGCGCAACTGCCTCGCCAACCTCGCCCGCGCCCCCCGCCCCGAGCCCTGGGTCGACCGGCGCGGGCGGCTGAAGGGCAATCTCCTCGGGCTGCGGGACCTCCTGCTCGGACGGATCGCGCCCGGCCGGATCGACCGGCTGTGAGCGCCGCCGGCCCTGCGCCGGGCAAGGGGCGCGTCGTCATCCTCAACGATTCATCGATCGCGCGGGGCGGGGCCACCGGGCTCGCGCTGATGTCGGCCCGGATGCTGCGGGCACGCGGCCACGCGGTGAGCTTCATCAGCGGCGACACCGGCGACGGCGGCGCGCTTGCGGCGGAGGGGATCGAGGCGCTCGCCCTCGGGGGTCGGCTGCTGCTCGACCGCAAGCGGATCGAGGCGGTCCGCAGCGGGCTCTACAACCGCGCCATGGGCCAGCGCATCGCGGCAGAGATCGCCGCGCGCGACACGGCCCAGACGGTCTATCACCTGCACGGCTGGTCCCGGATCCTCTCGCCCGCCGTGTTCGATGCGCTGCGGCCGGTGGCAGCCCGGACCTACGTCCACGCGCATGACTACTTCCTCGCCTGCCCGAACGGCATCTACTTCGACTATCGCCGGGGCGAGGTCTGCGGCCGCGTTCCGCTGTCGGCGAGCTGCCTCGGGACGAATTGCGACCGGCGGTCCTATGGCCACAAGCTCTGGCGCGTGCTGCGCCAGCGGGCGCTGCGCCGCGCCTTCGGGCCCGGGGCGCCATGGGCGGGGGTGATCTCGCTCGGGCCGTGGATGACGGAGCCTCTGGCGCGCGGCGGCGTGCCCGAACGGCTGATCACGCCGGTCGGCAACCCGGCGAGGGCCTTCACCACCGAACGGGTGCGGGCCGAGGCGGCGGAGCGGTTCTGCTACATCGGCCGGACCGAGCGCGGCAAGGGGGTCCGCACCCTCTGCGAGGCCGCGCGGCTCGCGGGCGTGAAGCTGCGGGTGATCGGCGATACCGCGCTTCAGCCCGACCTGCCGGACGCCTTTCCCGAGGTCGCCTTCACCGGCTGGGTCGATCAGGGCGACATCGGCCGCCACCTTGCCGATTGCCGCGCGCTCGTCGTGCCCTCGCGCTACCCCGAGCCTTTCGGCCTGGTGGCGGCAGAGGCGTCCCGCAGCGGGCTTCCTGTGCTCATCTCGGACGTGATGCCGCTGGCGCGGGAGGTGGCCGACCGCCGGCTCGGCCTTGCCGTGAACAGCCGCAGCGCCGAGGCCCTGGCCGACGACCTCCGCCGAGCCGCCGCCCTGCCGGCGGCGGAACTGCGCGACATCTCCATCCGCGCCTTTGCCGCGGAGGACACGTTCAGCCTGACCCCCGAGGCCTGGATGGACCGGCTGGAAGCGCTCTACGCCCGCGCCGCGGGCGCCGGCTGAAGAACGGAAAATGCGGCGCCGGGAGCAGCGCCGCATTCCCTTTCGACCGGGGGCCGGAGCCCCGCGGTTCAGACCTCGACGGTCGGGTTCACGACCTCGGGGTTGTTCTTCAGCGCAAGGCCGAAGGTCATCAGGGCGACGCCCGTGGTCAGCAACTCGACCGCCAGCAGGATGCCCAGCGAGACGACGGCGGAGCCCGGGTAATTGGCGAAGATCATGATCGCGAGGATGATCGAGATCGCCCCCGAGAGGACCATCATCCAGCGATATTGCGTCATGCTGAAAGCGTAGAAGATCTTCGCGATGCCGCTCGCCAGGAACAGGATCGCGGCCACGAAGGTCAGGGTCAGCACGCCCGCCAGCGGGTTGGCGAGCAGGGTGATGCCCATCCAGATGTAGACCACGGCCAGGAAGATGTTCCAGAGCCGCGCGCCCCAGCCCGAGACCTGGAAGATCGCGATGACCTGAAGGATGCCGCCGATCAGGAAGAACCAGGCGACGAGCTGTTCGGCAGTGACGCTCGCCGCGAAGGGATTGAACAGGGCCAGCACGCCGCCGACCACGCTGAGGACTCCGAGTCCGAACCACAGATACCAATAGCGCATATTGAGCCTTCCTTCTGAACGCGGAGACATCCGCGGAGACCACTCAACCTTGATGCGAATTGGACATTCGGTCAACGGCTCGGAATGGCGAAGTATTTTCACTGTTACCCAACGGCACCTAACCCAGCGTCATGCAGGGCGGCAGATCTACCCGAGGTTGCGGTCGGACGGGGGCGGTGCGGCGCTGCCGCGCGCGATGAACTCGACCTCGATCACGTCCGATGGCCCGGTCAGCGCGGCGGTGTCGATGAGGCCCAGCAGCAGCTCGGCCGCGCTCTCTCCGATGCGGGTGCGGGGCTGGCGGATCGTGGTCAGCCGCGGCGTCAGGTGCTGGGCCATCTCGATATTGTCGAACCCCACGACCGAGACGTCCTGCGGCACCCGCAGCCCCGCCGCCTGCACCACGCCCATGAAGCCCACGGCCATCTCGTCGGACGACAGGAAGAGCGCCGAGGGCCGGTCCGCCATCCGCAGGAAGGCCCGCGCGGCGGCGGCCCCCGAATCCATGGTGAAATCGCCCTCGAGCACCCAGTCCTCCCGCAGCGGAAGACCCCGGGCGGCCAGGCCGCGGGTGAACCCCTCAAGCCGTGTCTCGGTCAGCACGTTGCCCCGCGGCCCCGTGACATGCCCGATCGCCCGGTGGCCGAGACCGGCAAGGTGATCCACCGCCATCTCGGCGCCGCGCGCGTTCTCGACCGTGACCGAGGGCAGGTCGCTGCCCATCCATTCGCAGGCCATCACCACCGGCGGGCGGCCCGGCGTCCGCAGCACCTCGGGCGAGAGCGTGCCGTCGAGCAGGATCAGCCCGTCCGCCTGGCCGGAGGTCAGGTAATGCGCCAGCCGCTCGTCGGGATCGGGCCCGGACTGGGTGTCGGCCACCAGAAGCCCGTACTGGGCGGGCGTGAGCACCGAGGAGAGTCCGGCGAGGATCTGGGAGAAGAACGGGTTGGCAAGGTTGGGCACCAGCACGATCACCGACCCGGTGCGCTGGCGCCGCAGGTTGGAGGCGGTGGCGTTGACCCGGTAGCCGGTCTCGGCAATGGCCGATTGCACCGCCTCCCGAGTCGCGGGCGCGACCACCGAGGGTTTCGAGAGCGTCCGGCTGACCGTCGCCGTGGAGACGCCGGCCGTGCGGGCAACGTCCTGAATAGTCGCAATTTTCCGATCCATGGGGTCTCCGCCGCTGAGGCGCCAATCTGGGCCATGAAAAAGATGTTGTAAACGATTTCATCTTTTGTCACGCTCCCGTGCAAACGATTACATGCGCCCCGGAGGAGACCCGGCGCATGGGGAGGACATAGTGAAGACGATCAAGGGCCCGGCGCTCTTCCTCGCGCAGTTCGCGGGAGACGAGGCGCCGTTCAACGACTGGCCGGGAATCACCCGCTGGGCGAAGGAAGCCGGCTATGACGGCGTGCAGGTGCCAAGCTGGGACAATCGGCTGGTGGACCTCGACAAGGCGGCCGAGAGCAAGGGCTATTGCGAGGAATGGGCCGGTCAGGCCGCCGAGGCCGGGATCGAGGTCACGGAGTTCGCCTGCCACCTGCAGGGCCAGCTCGTCGCGGTCCACCCGGCCTATGACGCCGCCTTCGACGGTTTCGCGACCGAGGCCGTCCGCGGCGACCCGAAGGCGCGGCAGGCCTGGGCGGTCGATCAGGTCCGCAAGACGATCAAGGCCTCTGCCAACCTCGGGCTCACTGCCGTGCCGACCTTCTCGGGCGCGCTGGCCTGGCCCTACATCTATCCCTGGCCGCAGCGCCCGCAGGGTCTGGTCGAGATGGCCTTCGACGAGCTTGCCACCCGCTGGCAGCCGCTGCTCGATTACGCGGACGAGCATGGCGTGAACCTCTGCTACGAGATCCACCCGGGCGAGGACCTGCACGATGGCGTCAGCTACGAGATGTTCCTCGAGCGGGTGAACAACCACCCCCGGGCGATGATGCTCTACGACCCGAGCCATTACGTGCTGCAATGCCTCGACTACATCGACAACCTCGACATCTACGCCGAGCGGATCGGGGCCTTCCACGTGAAGGACGCCGAGTTCAACCCGACCGGGCGCCAGGGGGTCTACGGCGGCTACCAGTCCTGGGTGAACCGGGCCGGCCGCTTCCGGTCGCTGGGCGACGGGCAGGTCGATTTCGGCGCGATCTTCTCGAAACTCGCCGCGATGGATTTCGACGGCTGGGCGGTGGTCGAATGGGAATGTGCCCTCAAGCACCCCGAGGACGGGGCCCGCGAGGGCGCGCAGTTCGTCCGCGACCACATCATCCGCGTCACCCCGCATGCCTTCGACGATTTCGCCGACGGCGGAGCGGATGATGCGGCCAACCGGAGGATGCTGGGGCTGTGAACAGGTTCGAAGGACGCGAGGGGCCGATCCGGCTCGGCATGGTCGGCGGCGGACAGGGGGCGATGATCGGCTCAGTCCACCGGATCGCGGCGCGGCTCGACGGGCATTTCTCTCTGGTGGCGGGGGCGCTGTCCTCGACGCCCGAGAAGGCGCTGGCCTCGGCCCGCGAGGTCGGCCTGCCGGAGGACCGGACCTATACCGACTACGTCGAGATGGCGAAGCGCGAGGCGCGGCTGAAGGACGGGATCGAGGCGGTGGCGATCGCCGCGCCCAACCACATGCACTACCCCGTCGCCCGCGAATTCCTGAAGCGCGGCATCCACGTGATCTGCGACAAGCCGCTGGCCGGCACGCTCCAGGACGCGAAGAAGCTCGCGAAGGCGGCCGAGAGCTCCGAGGCGCTCTTCGTTCTGACCCACAATTACACCGGCTACCCGATGGTCCGCGAAGCGCGCGAGCGGGTGGCAAGGGGCGATCTCGGCGAGATTCGCCTCGTGCAGGTCGAATACCCGCAGGACTGGCTGGGCGACGTTCCGGCGCCGGACAACAAGCAGGCCGCGTGGCGCACCGACCCGGAGCGCAGCGGGCCCGGCGGGGCGACCGGCGACATCGGCACCCACGCCTACAACATCGCCCGTTTCGTCACCGGGCTGGAGCTCGAGGCGCTGGCCGCCGACCTCCAGGCCTTCGTGCCGGGGCGGCCGATCGACGACAACGCCCACGTGATGCTGCGATTCAAGGGCGGCGCGCGGGGGATGCTCTGGTGCTCCCAGGTCGCCGCCGGCTGCGAAAACGCGCTGCGGCTGCGGGTGTTCGGCACGAAGGCAGGCGTCGAGTGGCGCCATGACGAACCCGAACGGCTGCGTGTCACGCCCATGGGCGGCCCGGTCAGCATCGTCACGCGCGGCTCGGCGTCTTCCGGTGAGGCCGCCGGGCGCCTGACCCGCATCCCTGCCGGTCACCCCGAGGGCTTCTTCGAGGCCTTCGCCAACATCTACGCCGAGGCCGCCGCCGCGATCCGCGCCGCGCGCACCGGCGCGGCCCCCGACGCGGCGGTCACCTACCCCACCATCGCCGACGGGGTCGAGGGCGTGGCCTTCGTCGACGCCTGCGTCCGCTCGTCGAAACGCAACGCCGCATGGGTGAGCCTGTGAGCGCCATCCTCGCCGCCCGCGGGGTGACCCGCAGCTTCGGACCCATCGAGGTCCTGCACGGGGTCGATTTCGACCTGCGGCCCGGCGAGGTCCATGCGCTGATCGGCGAGAACGGCGCCGGCAAGTCGACGATGATGAAGATCCTCGCGGGCTACCTCGCGCCCACCACGGGGGATCTGCTGCTCGACGGAGAGCCCGTCCGCTTCACCGACCAGCGCGACGCGGAACAGGCCGGGATCATCATGATCCACCAGGAGTTCAACCTCGCCCTGCCGCTGACCATCGAGGAGAACATGTTCCTCGGCCGCGAACGCCGGAAGGGTCCGTTCCTCGACCAGAAGGCGATGCGGGCCGAGGCGAAGGGCCTGCTCGCGCGGCTGGACTGCCACATCGACCCGCGGGTGCGGGTGAAGGACATCTCGGTCCCGAACCGCCAGATGGTCGAGATCGCCCGCGCCATCGGCCGCAACGCCCGCGTCCTCATCATGGACGAACCGACGGCCGTGCTGACCAACCGCGAGACGGACATCCTGCTGGAGCAGATCGACCGCCTTCGCGCGCAGGGGACGGCGATCCTCTACACCTCCCACAAGCTGGACGAGATCGCGCGCATGGCCGACCGCGTGACGGTCCTGCGCGACGGGACCCACATCACCACGCGGGCGGCCCAAGGCTTCACCGAACACGCCATGGCCGAGGCGATGGTGGGCCGCGAACTGTCGGACCTCTTCCCCGAAAAGCCCGTGCCGCGGGACGAGGTGGTGCTGGAGGTGCAGAACCTCACCGTTCCCGGCAAGGTGCGCGACGCCTCCTTCACCCTCCGCCGCGGCGAGGTGCTGGGCTTTGCCGGCCTCGTCGGCGCGGGCCGGACCGAGCTGATGGAGGGGATCGTCGGCCTCCGCCCCGCGACGGGCCGCGTGAGCGTTCACGGCCATCCGCTGAAACCCGGCAGCGTGCTGGCGGCGCGGCAGGCGGGGCTCGTCTACCTGACCGAGGATCGCAAGGACAAGGGCCTGCTCCTCGGCAAGAACCTGGTCGAGAACCTGACCCTGCTGGCGCTCGACCGCTTCGGCACCCTATCCATCGACAAGGCCGCCGAGGCCGCGGCGCTCGACCGCGCGATCGACGAGTTCGACATCCGCGTGAACGACAAGGAGATGGTCGCGGGCAGCCTCTCGGGCGGCAACCAGCAGAAGCTGCTGCTGGCCAAGACCATGCTGGCCGAGCCCGGGATCGTCATCATCGACGAGCCGACCCGCGGCATCGACATTGGCACGAAACAGCAGATCTACGAATTCATCGCGGCCCTCGCCCGCGCGGGCAAGAGCGTGATCGTCGTCTCCTCGGAACTGCCCGAGGTGATCGGCCTCGCCTCCCGCGTGGTGGTCATGGGCCGCGGCTTCATCGCGGGCGAACTGACCGGGGACAAGATCACCGAGGACGCGATCCTGCGCCGCGCCATGGGCGTGGCAGACGAGAAGGCAAGCGCATGACCGACACCACCGCCACCGAGACCCGCGCCACCCCGCGCCGGAGGCTCAATCTCCAGGTTCTCGGCCCCGTGATGGCGCTGATCGTGCTGATCATCCTCGGGGCCTCGCTGAACTCCAACTTCCTGAGCTACGGCAACGTGACCAACGTGCTCGCGCGCTCGGCCTTCATCGGGATCATCGCGGTCGGCATGACCTTCGTGATCACCGCCGGGGGGATCGACCTGTCGGTCGGCTCCATGGCGGCCTTCATCGCGGGCGTGATGATCATGGCGATGAACTACATGATCCCGACGCTCGGGATCGGCATGCCGCTGGTGCTGGCGGGGATGGTCGTGGCCCTGCTGACGGGGCTCGCGGCGGGGCTGCTCAACGGCTTCCTGATCGCCAAGGTCCAGATCGAGGCCTTCATCGTCACGCTGGGCGCCATGGGCATCTACCGCAGCCTCGTGACCTGGCTGGCCGACGGGGGCACGCTGTCGCTGAACTACGACGCGCGCAGCTTCTACCGCCCGGTCTATTACGACGGCCTCTTCGGCGTCGCCTGGCCGATCATCGTCTTCGCCCTCGTCGCGATCCTGGGCGAGCTGGCGATGCGCAAGACGCCGTTCGGCCGGCACTGCGCCTCGCTCGGGGCCAACGAACAGGTCGCCCGCTACTCGGCCGTGAAGGTCGACCGGGTGCGCATGGCCACCTACGTGCTGCTCGGCCTGCTCGTCGGCGTGGCGACGATCATGTACGTCCCGCGCCTCGGCTCCGCCTCCGGCTCGACCGGCGTGCTCTGGGAGCTCGAGGCCATCGCGGCCGTCATCATCGGCGGCACAGTCCTCAAGGGCGGCTTCGGCCGGGTTTGGGGCACCGTGATCGGCGTGCTGATCCTGAGCCTCATCGACAACATCCTGAACCTCGCCTCGATCGTCTCGCCCTATCTCAACGGCGCGATCCAGGGGGTCATCGTCATTCTCGCTGTCGTCTTGCAGCGCGAAAGCAAGTCCGCCGACTGAGCGGCAATCTGGGAGGAAACCACATGAAACGCAGAGACATCTTCAAGGGCGCGGCGCTCGCCGCGACGATGGCACTGGCGGCGCCCGCCGTGGCGCAGGACAAGCAGACCATCGGCGTCGCCATCCCCTCGGCCACCCACGGCTTCATGGGCGGGCTGAACTGGCACGCGCAGGCGGCCATCGACCGGCTGAAAGAGACCTACCCCAACCTCGACTTCGTCCTCTCCACCGCCGGGGACGCGGGCAAGATGGTCAACGACATCGAGGACATGGTCGCCACCCGCAACATCGACGCTCTCGTCGTGCTGCCCTTCGAATCCGAGCCGCTGACCGCGCCGGTGCAGGCGGTCGCGGACCAGGGCATCTGGGTGACCGTCGTCGACCGCGGCCTCAGCCAGGAGGGGATCGAGGACCTCTACGTCGCCGGCGACAACCCGGGCTTCGGCCGCGCGGCGGGTGAGTACTTCGCCGAGAACCTGCAGGAAGGCGACAACATCGTCGTGCTCCGCGGCATCCCGACGACGCTCGACAACGAGCGGGTCGAGGCGTTCCAGGCGGCGATCGAGGGCTCCGGCATCAACGTGCTCGACATGCAGCACGGCAACTGGAACCGCGACGACGCCTTCAACGTGATGCAGGACTTCCTGTCCAAGTATGACGACATCGACGCGGTCTGGGCCTCGGACGACGACATGGCCGTCGGCGTGCTGGAAGCGATCGACCAGGCGGGCCGCAACGACGAGATGTGGGTCGTCGGCGGCGCCGGCATGAAGGAGATCATCAAGCGCATCATGGACGGCGACCCGATGCTGCCGGTGAACGTGACCTACCCGCCCGCGCAGATCGCCACCGCGATCGAGCTGACGGCGCTCGGCCTCGTCTCCCCGACCCCGGTCTCGGGCCGCTTCATCATCGGCTCGCAGCTGGTGACACCGGAGAACGCCGAACAGTTCTACTTCCCGGACAGCCCGTTCTGATCCGACCCGCCCGAAACGCGGTCAGCCCGGGTCGATGTGCCCGGGCTGACTTGTTTTCGGCGCCCCGAACGGGCAGATGAAACGGATGCAGGCAGGAGAGGCGAGATGCGGCTGATCGCGGACGTGGGCGGAACCAACACGCGGATGGCGCTGTCGTCCGCCGGAGAGGTGCTTCCCGGCACGGTGCGCAGCTTCGTCAACCGGGACTTCCCGGATTTCGAAACCCTCCTGCGGGATTTCCTCACGATGGCGGGCGAACGCCCGGACGAGATCGTGGTCGCCATCGCGGGCCCGGTGAACCCCGGCCGCGCCCGGCTGACGAACCATGACTGGAGCTTCGACGCCCGCGCGCTCTCGGCCGGGTTCGGCGCGCGCCACGTGGCCTTCGTGAACGACCTCAAGGCGCTCGGCCACGCGCTCCCGGCGCTGGATGCCGAGGGGCTGATCCCCGTGGGCCACACCGGCGGCGCAGGCCGCGGCTCGCAATCGCTGGTCGCGGGCATCGGGACCGGCTTCAACGTCTCGCCGGTGCTCTGGACCGGCGGCACCGCGCAATGCCTGCGCTCCGAACACGGCCACCTCGCCCTGCCCGACGACGTGGCCACGCCGCTGCGGGCGGAACTGGGCGAGCGCGCCGGGCATTTCGGGACCGTCGAGGATGTCTTCTCCGGCAGCGGCCTGGCCCGGATCCTGGCCGCCATGACCGGCCGGAGCGGCCTGCCGGCCGAGATCCTCGCGGACGAGGCGGCGGCGGACGTTCAGCAGGCCCGCGCCTTCTATGCCGGGCTGATCGGCCGTCTCGCGCGGAACCTGAAGCTGGCCTTCATGCCGGATGCGGGGCTCTATTTCTCGGGCTCGGTCGCGCGGGCGATCCTGACCTCTCCGGCGCGGGCGGATTTCCTGCGGGAATACGACCGGGCGATCCCGCTGGAATTCGACCTGGTGACCCCGATCTGGATCATCCGCGACGATTCGGCCGCGCTGAAGGGCTGTGCCCGGCTCGACGCCGCGCGCGAGGCCTGACACCGCGCCGCGCCACCCTTGCGGTCTCGCGCCACAGGCGCTCAACGGAGAGTTGCCGCGCGGCGCGCACGGTGCTCTACTCCATCCGACGACGCTCGCGTCCACCGGGTGCGCCCGCCGGGACGCCCTTTCGGGACATTGTGGATGGACACGACCACTCTCGCCGAGGCCTATTCGGGGATCACCCTGAACAGGTATTCCCTGATCACCGCCGAACTGATCCTGCTCATCATCCTGCCGCTCTGCGCGCTGACGGGGGTGCTGGTCGGGCGCTGGCAGCGCGGCTGGCGCATGTCGCGCGGCCTCGATGTCGACGTGAGCGTGGGCGACACGACGCTCGGCGCCATCCTCGCCCTGCTGGGCCTGATCCTCGCCTTCACCTTCGGCAATGCGCTCAGCACCTTCCAGGGCCACAAGGAGACGCTGCTGCGCGAGGCCAACGCCCTTGGCACCGCCTTCCTGCGCACCGACTACCTGCCCGAGCCCGGGGCGACCGAGCTGAAACGGGCGCTCTACGATTACGCCAATTCCCGCATCTTCCCGGATCAGCCGCTGGCCGGCGACCGCGCGGCGCTCTTCGCCTTCATCGGCCGGACACTCGAGGCGCAATCGAAGCTCTGGCCGCTGACCGTCGAGGCGACACAGCGCGACGATGTCCCGGCCCCGGTCCGGACCTTCATGGCGGGGGCCATGAACGACGTGCTCGACGCGCATCTGATCCGGGTCCAGTCGTTCAACGTGCCCGTGGCCGACGCGAGCCAGTCGATGACCCTGATGATCGCGATCATCGCGCTCCTGCTGCTCGGAGGACGCGAGGGGCTGGCGGGCCACAGCATCAACTGGCGGACCTTCGTCTTTCCCGCGATGCTCTGGGTGGTCATGTGCACGATCCTCGACACCCAGCGCGGGCAGGAAGGGCTGGTGCAGGAAGATGACGGGGTGATGCTCGCCACCATCCGCGACATGGAGCAGGCCCTGGCGCGCTGAGAGCGCGGCGCCCCGTACTCAGCCCCCCGTCGGCCGGCCCCGGAGGCCGACCAGCTCGGCCACGATGGCGCGCAATTCGTCGAAGGCGCGGGTCATCGCGCGGTCGATCAGCGCATCCGGATCGGCCTGCACCCTGGCGATGGTCCCGGTCACGGCTTCAAGCTGCGCCTCGATCCGGTCCAGCCGCTCGGCGAGCCCCGCGGCGGCGGCCGCACCTTCCGCGCTCCGCAGCTCCGCCAGATCGGATCGCGCCCCCGCGATCTCGGCCGTCAGGGCGGCGACGTCCTCGCGCAGCGGCAGCACCGCCTCGGTCGCCTGGTTCAGCTGGGCCGAGACGCCTTCCGCGGCGTCCAGCACCTTCCACGCCAGCCAGAGGCAGATGATGACGAGGATCAGCGTCGCGTTGATCAGCGCGAGCAGAAGGTTCTTGGCGGTGGTGCCGACGGTTCTTTCTGCCATGCGCTGACCCGAACTCAGGATTGCAACCGGGCTCAGGTTTGCACGCTCAGGTTTTTCCGTCCAGTGCGGACGCCGCAGGGGCCCGGCGGCGATGCATCACGGGCTGCGGGAAATCGGCCACTGACTTCCCCTGCGTCACCTATTCGATTGTCACAACACAATTCCTACGGTATCCAAAATACATCTACGCAATCTCCGGAGAACCCGCCGTGCTGAAGATGATCTACTCCCTTCTGGCCTATCTACTTGCCAACGCGGCGGGTCTGCTGCTCGCCACGCTGCTGCTTCCCGGGTTCCGCATCGACGTCCTCTCCTTCGTCTTCGCCGTCGCCCTCTTCTCGGGCATCCAGACGCTGCTCGGGCCGCTGGTGACCAAGACGGCGATCCAGTACATCCCGCAGATCCGCGGCGGCATCGCGCTGGTGACGATCTTCGTCGTGCTCTTCATCGTCGACATCCTGATGGACGGCTTCCACATGGGCGGGCTGTCCAACTGGCTCGCCGCCACGCTGCTGGTGTGGATCGGCAGCCTCGTCGCGGCGATTCTCCTGCCGATCTATGTCTTCAAGGAACTGGTCCAGCACCACCGGGAAGAGCGTCGCGACCTCTGATCAACCTGCGGCGCGGGCCGCCGCGACGGTCGCCCGCCCGGAGACACCCTTTGCCCCGGGGTCCGACGCCCCCCCCAGCTGAGAGGCCTTCCCATGCGCGTGATCCGCTTCCTTTTCGTCATCGTCGTGCTGCTCGTCGTCTTCGTGATCGGCATGGGCTACCTCTTCCCCCTGCCGGACAAGAGCGGGGTGGAGACCTCCGAGGGCGTGCCCGCCTCCGAGAACACCACCCTCGGCGCGCTTTCGTTGTCCGAATCCGAGAAGAACCCCGGCCTGAGCGGTGTCTACCCGCTGGCGGACGGGCCCGAGGCTCTGGCGGCGCGCGTCCTGCTGGCCCGCAACGCGGAAGAGACGATCGACGCGCAATATTACATCTGGCAGATGGACACGACGAGCTTCCTGCTGCTGGACGAACTGCGGCAGGCCGCCGAGCGCGGCGTGCGGGTGCGGCTCCTGCTGGACGACAACGGCATCCCCGGGCTGGACGACATGCTCTCGGGGCTGAACGCGATGGAGAATTTCGAGGTCCGCCTCTACAATCCGTTCACCCTGCGCAGCCCGAAGCTTCTGTCCTACACGTTCAACTTCTCCCGCCTGAACCACCGGATGCACAACAAGTCGATGACCGCGGACGGCGCCGTCTCGGTGATCGGGGGCCGCAACATCGGCGACATCTATTTCGAGTTCGGCGAGGGCGCGCATTACTTCGACTTCGACGTCATCGCCATGGGCCCGGTCGCGCAGGCCACGCAGGAGACCTTCGACGCCTACTGGTCCAGCGCCGCGGCCTACCCGGCGGAGCTGCTGCTGGAGGACGCGCCGGACGGGGCACAGCAGGTGGCCGATGCGGGCGCGGCCGCGCGCGAGTCGGTGGACGGGTCGGCCTATGTCGAGAAGATCCGGACCTCCAACCTGATGGCCGACCTGACTTCGGAGGAGGGCTTCTTCGACTGGACCGAGGTGCAGCTTCTGACCGACGATCCGGCGAAGACCCAGAAAGAGGTCGCCCGCGAGGATCTGCTCGTCAGGAAGCTGGGCCAGATCCTCGCCACGGCGGAAGAGAAGGTCGACCTGATCTCGGCCTATTTCATCCCGGCCGACGAGGGGACCGCCCTTCTGACATCGCTCGCCGAGAAGGGCGTCGACACCCGCGTGATGACGAACTCGCTTGAATCGAACGACGTGGCCCCGGTGCACAGCGCCTACATGAAGTACCGGCCCCAGCTGCTGGAAGACGGCGTGAAGATGCTCGAGCTCCGCTCGGATTCGCCGAACGAGAACACCGCGCTGGTGCCCGATCCGCTGGGCGTGAGCTCGAGCCTGCACGCCAAGTCCTTCGCCATCGACGGCCGGCGGGTCTTCATCGGGTCGTTCAACTTCGACCCGCGCTCGGCCTCGCTCAACACCGAGATGGGCTATCTGATCGACAGCCCCGAGATCGCCGCGAACATGGCCGCGGCGCTGGACGACGTCGAGGATTACTACCGCGTCACCTTCGACGACGACGGCCGGATCGTGTGGTTCCTGACCCGCGACGCGACGGACGAGCAGTTCGAGGTCGAACCCAACACCAGCGCCTTCCAGCGCGCCGTCGTGACCTTCATGAGCTGGCTGCCGGTCGAGTGGATGCTCTGAGCCGCGGGCGCCGCGCGTCCCGGCTGGATCCGCCGAATGACGCGGGCTGGACCTGTCGCGGCGCCCGCCGCTCGTCTTGACTGGACCATGGGCAGCCCTGCCCGATGAAGCCACGACAGGACATTCCATGCCGACCACGATCTACGCCGCGAAGAAGATCCACACGATGAGCCATGCGCGCCCGGTGGCAACCCATGTCGCGGTGCGGGACGGCCGGATCCTCGGGGCCGGAACGCTGGAAGAGCTGGAACGCTGGGGCGCCTACACGCTGGACGAGACCTTCGCCGACAAGGTGCTGATGCCCGGTTTCGTCGAGGGGCACGCCCATTCGAGCGCCGGATCGACATGGGACGGCACCTACCTCGGCTGGTTCGACCGGACGGACCCGGACGGGAGGGTGTGGGACGGGCTGAAGTCGATCGACGCCATCGTCGAGCGGCTGAAGACCGCGGCCGAGGCGAGGCCCGACGAGCCGCTCGTCATTGGCTGGGGGCTCGATCCGATCTACATGGACAACGTCCGCGTCACCCGCGAGGACCTCGACCGGGCCTGCGCTGACCGGCCGATCGTGATCATGCACGCCTCGGGCCACATCATGAACATGAACAGCGCCGCGCTGGAAAAGGCGGGCCTCCTGAAGCCCGGCATGAACCACCCGGGCATCCCCCTGGGCGGCGACGGGCTGCCCATGGGCGAGCTCAGGAGCCCCGAGATCATGGGCCCCGCCGGCGCCAAGGTGGGCTTCGACCGCGGCAAGGCGATCGAGGGCTCGTCCGAGGGGCTGATCTCCTACGCCCGGCTCTGCGTCCGCGCCGGGGTCACCACCGCGACGGACCTCGCCCGCGCGCTGACGGACGAGTCGGTCGAGCAGGCGCTGAAGGTCACCGGCGCGAAGGATTACCCGCTCTGCCTCGTGCCCTTCCGGATCATGCTCGGCATGTCGCCTGAGGACCTGGTGACCTTCACCGCCGGGCTGAAGGCGAAATCCACCGAACGCTGCGACCTCGGGCGGATCAAGGTGGTCGCCGACGGTTCCATCCAGGGCTTCACCGCCCGGCTGCTCTGGCCCGGCTACCAGAACGGCGCGCCGAACGGCCTGTGGTACATCGCGCCCGAGCAGATGGCCGAGATCTATGAACGCGCGCTCGAGGCCGGTGTTCTGGTCCACACCCACACCAACGGCAACGAGGCGACCGAGCTCGCCATCGAGACGCTCGAAGCCGCGCTGAAGAAGAGCCCCTCGCGGGACCACCGCTTCACGCTCCAGCACTGCCAGCTCGCCACGCCCGCGCAGTTCAGGCGGATGGCGCGGCTCGGGATGTGCGTGAACCTCTTCGCGAACCACCACTTCTACTGGGGCGACGAACACTACAGGTACACCGTCGGGCCGGAGCGCGCCGAGCGGATGAACGCCTGCCGCACCGCGCTCGACTCGGGCGTGCCGATGACGATCCACTCCGACGCGCCGGTGACCCCGCTCGGGCCGCTCTTCACCGCATGGGCCGCCGTCACCCGCATCACCGCCTCGGGACGGGTTCAGGGCGAGGGCGAGAAGATCACCGTGGCCGAGGCGCTCGAGGCGATCACCCTCGGCGCGGCCTTCACGCTGGGCATGGACCACCTGATCGGCTCGATCGAGGCCGGCAAGCGCGCCGATTTCGCCGTGCTCGAGGACGACCCCTACGAGGTCGCCCCCGAGGCGCTGAAGGACGTGGCCGTCTGGGGCACCGTGCAGGGCGGCCGCATCTTCGCGGCCGAAACGATCTGAGGCGACGGTCGTGACCAGGCGCCCCCGATCCGCCGGGGGCGGATCGGTGCCTCGTGGTGAGGGATGCACCCAGGTCTCCACGGTCCGTGATCCACGAACCGGCCGATTGCGGTCCCTCGCCCCCCGGTCCCCCTCTCATCACCCGATCCCGCGCTCCAGAAGCCCCATCCGGACAGGCACCCCATGCCCATGACCCCAACCCTCCCCGTCACGATCATCGGCGGCTATCTCGGCGCCGGAAAGACCACCCTGGTCAATCACCTGCTCAGGACCTCGGGCCTGCGCCTCGCGGTGATGGTGAACGAATTCGGCGCCCTGCCGATCGACCGCGACCTGATCGAGGCCGAGGGGGACGCGCTCATCTCCATCGCCGGCGGCTGCGTCTGCTGCGAATACGGCGACGACCTCGTCGGCGCGCTGATGCAGGTGCAGCAGATGACGCCGCCGCCCGACCAGGTCCTGCTGGAAAGCTCGGGCGTGGCGATCCCCGGCTCGATCCTCGCCTCGCTGATGTTCGTGGACGGGATGCGCGGGGACGGCGTGGTGGTGATGGCGGATGCGGCCGGGATCCGGACCACGGCCGCCAACCGCTACCTCGCGGACACGATCCTGCGGCAGCTCGCGGATGCCGATATCCTCGTGCTGAACAAGACGGACCTCGTCCCCGAGGCGGAGCTCGAGGCGGTCACGGCGTGGCTGCGCGAGGCGGTGCCCGGACCCCGGATCATCCCCTGCACGCAAGGCCAGGTGCCGCACGAGGCGCTCCTCGGCTCGGTCCCCCTGCCCCGGCGCGGACACCGGGTGAGCGGTCATGCGGAGGGCCTCTTCCGTTCGGTCGTGCTGCAGCCCGAAGGCGCGGTGGATGCCGTCGCGCTGGCGCGGGAGCTGGCCGAGGGCGGGCACGGGCTGGTCCGCGCGAAAGGCTACGTCCGGAATGCCGAGGGCGGGCTGGTGCTGATCCAGGTCGTGGGCGAGAGATGGGCGGTGGAGCCGATCTCCGGCCCGCACGAGACAGGCGTGGTCTGCATCGGGCTGAAGGCGGGATTCGACCCGGCGGGACTTGCGGGGCTGGGGCGGATCGAGGCCGCCTGAACCGCAAGGGCTTCGGCCATCCCGCGCACCGGAAGATCGGCAAGCGCCGCGCAGGGAACGACGAGGGACCGCCGGGTCCTGGCCGGGCCCGCCTCCCGGGCCGGGCGCTCCGGCAACAGCCCGGGGCGCGCGCGGGTCCACCCCGCCCCGTCCCGACCGCCCCGGGGTGCGTGACCTGCACGCAGCGCCCGGCCTCAGGCCGCGCGCCTCAGTTCCGGGATCGGCGGCTCCAGCTCGCCCGCGTAGTGGCAGGCGACCCGGTGCCCCTCGCCGAACCCGCGCAGGGCGGGCTTCTCCGCCCGGCAGCGCTCGGTCGCGAAGGGGCAGCGGGCGGCGAAGCGGCAGCCTGGCGGCGGGGCGGTCGGGCTCGGCGGCTCGCCCCCCAGGAGCGGCCGTTTCGCCAGGGTCCCGCGCTCGGCCTCGGGCGACAGCGCCGCCGACATCAGCGACCAGGTGTAGGGATGCATCGCCGAGGAGAAGAGCTTCGCCGCCGGCGCCTTCTCGACGAATTCGCCGAGATACATCACCGCCACCTCGTCGCAGACATATTGCACCACCGCCAGGTCGTGCGAGATGAAGACGTAGGACAGCCCCATCTCGGCCTGCAACTGCCGCAGCAGGTTCAGGATCTGCGCCTGGATCGCCACGTCGAGCGCCGAGACCGGCTCGTCGCAGACGATCAGCTCGGGCCGCGAGGCGAGCGCCCGCGCGATGCAGAGCCTTTGCCGCTGCCCGCCCGAGAACTGGTGCGGGAAGAGCCGACCGGCCTCGCGGTGCAGCCCCACGGCCGCCAGCATGTCCTCGGCCACCTTGTCGCGGCCCTTCTCGTCACCGATCCCCAGGAGGTCCAGCGGCTCGCGGATCGCCGCGCGGGCCTTCTTGCGGGGGTTGAGCGAGGAGAACGGGTCCTGAAACACCATCTGGAAGCGGTCGCGGACGGCCCGCAGGCTCTGCCCCTCCAGCCCCGAAATCTGGTGTTCCTTCAGGAAGATCGACCCCTCGGTGATCGGCACCAGCCGCATGATCGCCTGCGCGATGGTCGACTTGCCCGACCCGCTTTCGCCCACGATGCCGTAGCTCGTGCCCTTCCTGACCGAGAAATCCACCCCGTCCACCGCGTGCACCGTCCGGCGCCCGCCGCCGGGCGCGCGGCCCGCGTCGAAATGGACCTTGAGGCCGTTCACCCTGAGAAGTTCGTCGCTCATGCCATGACCTCCGTTTCGGCTTTCCAGCAGGCGGCCGCATGGGCCGGGCCGACCTCCACGTCGGGGGGCATCACGCTCCGGCAGCGGTCGTCGGCCAGCGGGCAGCGCGGCGCAAAGCGGCAGCCCTGCGGCATCCTGCCCAGCTGGGGCACCATGCCGGGGATCTCGCGCAGCACCGCCGCGCCGTCCCGCGCGGCCGCGCTGAGGCGCAGGCGCGGGGTGCAGGACATCAGCCCCGAGGTATAGGGATGCGCGGCGTGGCGCAGGATCGCGCCGGCCGGGCCGCTCTCGATCCGTTTCCCGGCGTAGAAGACGGCGACGTCGTCGGCCAGCTCGGCCACCGCGCCGAGGTCGTGGGTGATGAGCATGATCGCCGTCCCCGTCTCCTGCTGGAGCTCGCGCATCAGGGCGAAGATCTGCGCCTGCACCGTGACGTCCAGCGCCGTCGTCGGTTCGTCCGCGATGATCAGCCGGGGCTGGCAGGCGAGCGCCATGGCGATCATCACCCGCTGGCGCATCCCGCCCGAGAACTCGTGCGGATAGGCATGCAGCCGCGCCTCGGCCCCGGGGATCTGCACCGCCTTCAGCATCTCGATCGCTCGCTGCTCGGCCGCCCCGGCATCAAGCCCCTGGTGCTGCTTCACCGCCTCGGCGATCTGGTCGCCCACGGTGAAGACCGGGTTGAGCGAGGTCATCGGCTCCTGGAAGATCATCGAGATGTCGTTGCCCCTCAGCGCCCGCATCCGGGCCTCGGGCACACGGGTGATGTCCTCGCCCTCGACCAGCACCTGCCCGGCGGTGATCTCGAACCCCGGCGGCAGCAGGCGCATGATGGCGAGCGCGGTCATCGACTTGCCGCAGCCGCTCTCGCCCACGATGCCCATCGTCCTGCCGCGTTCGATCCTCAGCGAGACGTCGTCGAGCACGCGGATCGCGCCGCTTTCGCCCTTCATCTCGACGGTGAGGTTGCGGACCTCAAGGAAGGGAGTGCCGGTCATCCGCGTTTCCTCGCTCTGGGGTTCAAGGCGTCGTTGATGCCGTCGCCGATCAGGCTGATCGCGAGCACCGTGAGGAAGATGGCGATGCCCGGGCAGGTCACGGTCCACCAGGCGTCCATCAGGTAGTTCTGGTTCTGCCCGATGATCAGCCCCCAGCTCAGCTGGTTCGGATCGCCGAGGCCGAGGAACGAGAGCCCCGCCTCGAAGAGGATCGAGGCGCCCGTCACCAGCGCCGAGGCCACCACGATCGGCGGCAGCGACCCCGGCAGGATCACCCGGAACATCAGGTAGCCGTCCCTGGCCCCCGCCGCGCGGGCGGCCTTCACGTATTCGAGGCTGGCGATCCGCATGAACTCGGCCCGGGTCAGGCGGGCGATCTGGGCCCAGCCGACGATGCCGATGGCGAAGATGATGGTCCCGAGGCTGGGCGAGAAGATCGTCACCATGACCATGGCCAGCAGCAGCGAGGGCAGCACCTGGAAGAATTCGGTGAACTTCATCAGCGCCGCGTCCACCCGTCCGCCGAAGAACCCGGCGAAGGACCCCACGACGAGCCCGATCACGATGGTCATCACGGCCGAGACGGCGCCCACGATCAGCGTCACCCGCCCGCCCACGAGGATCCCGGCCAGGATGTCACGCCCGATGTAATCGGTGCCGAGCGGGGTGCCGTCTCCGGGGGGCGAGAGCGGCATCCAGACCATCTCGTAGGGGTCGACCCCGTAGATCGCCGGCCCGAAGATCGTCGCGAAGAGGATCAGCCCGAGCAGGATCAGCCCGCCCGCCGCCGACCTGTTCTTCAGGAAGATCTTCAGCGTCTCCCGCATCGGGTGGTCGGGCTTCGCGGCGGGCGCGGCCTCGACCGGGGCGGCGGTGGCCTGCATCGGTTCGCTGCTCATCATGTCCGGGCCTTTCTCATGCGGGGGTCGATCCGGCGGTAGGCGATGTCGGTCAGCAGGTTGGCGATCATCACCAGCACGGCCGAGAACAGCAGGATGCCCAGAAGGGTCGGGTAATCGCGCCGCAGGATGGATTCGTAGGCCAGCCGCCCGAGGCCGGGCCAGTTGAACACCGTCTCGACCAGCACGGCGCCGGCGAAGAGCTGACCGAACTGGAGGCCCACCATGGTCACGATCGGGATCAGCCCGTTGCGGAGCGCGTGCTTCCAGATGACCTTGTTCTCGGGCAGGCCCTTGGCGCGGGCGGTGCGGATGTAATCCTGGCCCAGAACCTCGATCATCGAGGTCCGGGCGAGGCGGGAGTAATAGGCGATGTAGATCATCGCCAGCGTGATCGTCGGCAGCACGAGGTGGTGCAGGATGTCGAGGTAATAGGCGAACCCCGAGGGTTTCCTGAGCGACTGCATCCCGGCCACCGGGAAGATCGGCCAGACCGAGGCGAAGAGGATCAGCAGCATCATCCCGATCCAGAAGACCGGCGCCGAATAGCCCACGAGCGAGATCACCGTGACGATGTGGCTGCCCGCCCCGTCGGGCTTCCGCGCCGAGAAGGCGCCGGCGAAGGTGCCGACCAGCACCGCCACGAAGAGCGCCGAGAGGCAGAGCAGCACGGTGGCCGGCACGCGCTGCAACAGCAGGTCCAGCACCGGCGTGTTGAAGTAGTAGGAATAGCCCAGGTCCCCCGTCAGCACCTTGCCGAGGTAGATGCCGAGCTGGTGCAACACGGGCTGGTCCAGCCCGTATTGCTGGCGCAGCTGGGCGATCAGCTCTTCCGAGGCGCCGCCCATCTCGCCGACGATGACCTCGACCGGATCGCCCGGGGCCATCTGGATCAGCAGGAAGTTGAGGATCACCACCGCCATCACCAGCCCGAAGGCCTCGAGCACGCGCTTGAACGCGGGTGTCAGTTTTCGCAGGGTCTGCATCGGTGGGATCCTCTCCTTCCTAGGGGGTCAGGCCGGGCTCACTCTGCCCAGTGAAGGTCGTCCATCGGAGAGACGGCGCCCCAGATCCCGTCCGGCACGCCGGCGAGGCCCTTCTTGTAGACGGTGGCGTAGGGGATCACGTTGATGAAGTAGATCGGGCTCTCGTCCACGACGATTTCCTGGAACTCGTCGTAAAGTGCCTTCCGCTTCTCCTGATCGGTCTCGAGCGCCGCTTTCTCCAGAAGCTCGTCCACCTTGGCGTTGGAATATTGCTGGGTGTTCGACCAGATCACCCCCTCGCGGATGTTCGAGGACATGTAGGTCCGGTTCACGCCGATCACCGGGTCACCCCAGTTGAACACCTGGTCCATGGTCACGTCGAAATCGTGGCTCGAGATCCGCCCGGCCCAGGTCGGGAAGTCGGGGGCGATGCGCAGCTCGACACCGATGCCGACCTTGCGGAGCTGGGACTTCATGTATTCGAGGACGTTGCGGCCCATCTCCTCGTTCGCCGCGGTGGTGTCCGCGGTGATGGTGAAGCGCAGCCCGTCGGCCCCCGGCGCCAGCCCGGCCTCGTCGAGCAGCGCGTTGGCCTTGTCGAGGTCGAGGTCGTAATTCTCGACACCCGCGTTGGCGAGCGGCGAGCCCGGCACGATCGGGCCGGGGGCCACGGGCGCCTGGCCCTGGAGCAGCGCCTTCAGGATGAAATCGCGGTCGATGGCGTAGTTGATCGCCTTGCGGACACGCACGTCGTCCAGCGGGGCCTTCCTGGTGTTGTAGGCGAGCCAGTTGATCGGCCCGATGGCCTGTCCGAGATCGCTGTCGACCACGAGGTCGGAATTCCCGCTCAGCCGTTTCAGCTCACGCGGCGAGCTGACGAAGGGCACCATGTCCAGATCGCCACGCTCCAGCGCGAGCATCAGGGAGTTGGTGTCGGGGAAGATCTGGACATAGACCTCGTCGAGGATCGGCTTGCCCTCGATGAAGAAATCCTCGTTCTTCACCATCTTGTAGTATTCGCCCTGCTTGTACTCCTCCAGCTTGAAGGGGCCCGCGCCGATCGGCTTCAGGTTCGCGGGGTTCTGCTGGATGTCGCCGTTCTCGGGGCCGTAGACGTGCTCCGGCAGGATCGGCATCAGCACCGGGGACATCGCCAGCAGCAGCGCCGGGTGCGGGTGGTCGAGGTGGATCACGACGGTGGTGTCGTCCGGCGTGTCGACCGAGGCGACCGGGGCCAGCATGGTCTTGAACGGGTGGTTCGCCTTGATCGTCTCGATCGAGAACTTCACGTCGGCCGAGGTCAGCGGCTCGCCGTCATGGAATGTCACGTCGTCGCGCAGCTTCAGCGTGACGGTCAGCCCGTCCTCCGAGGTCTCCCAGCTTTCCGCGACATAGGGCTCGGGCTCCCAGCTGTCCGAGTAGCGCAGCGGCGAGGCGTAGATGTTGGACGAGGGCATGAAGGTGAAGATGCCCGACTGGATCGCCCCGTTGAAATGGCGCGGCACGCCGGTGGAGCCGATCACGACCGAGCCTTCCGCCATCGCCGAACCGGCGCTCAGCGCGGCCATGCAGGTGGCGGCGAGCAGGGATTTCCAATGTTTCATGAGTGCAGTCTCCTGTTGGGTCTTTTGTGGTTATCGCTAAGTGAAATCGGCCTCAGACCAGCCCCGCCAGCCCGCGCAGGCCCGAGGCGATGGCGGTCGCCAGCAGCACCAGCATCGCCATGCGGCGGAACCCGCTCTCGCTGGTGCGGGCGAAGGCGCGGCCCCCGGCCCAGGTGCCGAGCAGCATCAGCGGCAGGGCGATCAGCGCCATGACGACGCTCGGCCCCGTGACCACCCCGCCCCAGATCAGCCCCGGCAGGGCCAGCAGGGAGGTGGCGAAGAAGAAGATGATCAGCGAGGCGCGGGTGCGGATCGCCGGGGTGTCCGTGGTCAGGAAATAGGCGACCGCGGGCGGCCCCGGCATCGCGGCGAAGCCGCCGAAGAGCCCCGCGACAAGCCCCGCCAGCATGGCCAGCGGCATCGACGGCGGGCCGAAGCCCGCGCGCGGCTTCCACATCAGCATGGCCAGCCCCACGAGGATCAGCGCGGCGATGGCCAGCCGCGTCACCGTGGGGTCCAGCACCAGGAGCAGCGCGACCCCGAAGGGCGTGCCGACGACCGCCCCCGCCACCATCCGCTTCAGGATCGGTCCGTCCCAGGTGCCGCGAAGCGTCACGCTGTCCTTCAGCCCGGCAAGGGATTGCAGCAACACCGCCATGGCGACCGCCTGCGAGGGCGGCAGGAAGAACGACATCGCCGGCACCGCCGCGAGGGCGAAGCCGAAGCCCGTCAGCCCCCGCAGGAACCCGGCCGCAAGGACCGAGAGGCAGACCAGAGCCGTCTCGGCCCATGGAAGCGCGTTCAGCATATGTCGGCCCCGCCTTCATCCGCCTCACATCGCCATCACGATGGTCTTCTTGCGGGTGAAATGCTCCAGCATCGCCTCGAGGCTCGCCTCCTTGCCGAGGCCCGAATTCCCGAAGCCGCCGTAGCTGAGGTTCGGCTGGATGGTCAGGTTCTGGTTCACCTGCACGTAGCCCGCGTTGATCCGGCGCGTCGCATCGAGCGCGGTGGCGAGGCTGTCGGTCCAGACCGTCGCCGCAAGCCCGTAGGGCGAATCGTTCGCCGCCGCGATCACCGCCTCGTAATCGCTCCACCGCTGGATCATGCAGACCGGGCCGAAGATCTCCTCGCGCGCGGCCGGGCTGTCCTCGGGCAGGTCCAGCAGCAGCGTCGGCTGCATGAAGAGGTCGGGGGCGAGGTGATCCTCCGTCGGCAGGGTCCCGCAGCGGAGGACGCTGGCGCCCGGCGTCTGCTCGGCGATGCGGACATAGCGGTCGATGGTCGCCTTCTGCCGCGGATTGATGATGGTCCCGATCTCGGTCGCCTCGTCCAGCGGGTCGCCGATGACCATCGCGTCGAGCTTCGTCTTCAGCGCCGAGAGGAAAGCGTCGTAGAGGCTTTCGTGCACGTAGATCCGCGAGGCCGCGGTGCAGCTCTGCCCCTGACGGGTGAAGCGCATCCCGTTGATCGCCCCGGCCACGACCTTGCCGAGGTCCGCATCCGCGCAGACGATCATCGGGGACTTGCCGCCCAGCTCCAGCGACACCGGCACGATCCGCTGCGCGCCCGCGCCATAGACGATGCGGCCCGCATTCTCGGATCCCGTGAAGGTGATCTTGGCGATGTCCGGATGCGCGGTCAGCGCCGCGCCGCAGCTCGGGCCGTCGCCCACGACCACGTTCACCACGCCCGCGGGCAGGTAACGGTCGAGGATCACGGCGCAGGCGAGGGTGGCAAAGGGGGCTTCCTCGGACGCCTTGATGACGACGGTGTTCCCGGCGACCAGGGCGGGCGCGATCTTCAGCATGGTCAGCACCAGCGGCACGTTCCACGGCACGATCGCGCCCACGACGCCGAGCGGTTCGCGCGTGGTCGTGGCGAAGACGGAGGGGTCGAAGGGCACGGTCTCGCCCTTCAGCTCGGAGCCGAGCCCGCCGTAGAATTCGAGCAGGTCCGCGGCGACCGCCAGCTCTCCCCTGCATTCGGTGGCGACCGCCTTGCCGGTCTCGCGGGCCAGCAGTTTCGCCAGCACCGCGGCCTCGGCGATGATCGCGCGGCCCGCTTCGGCCACCATCTTGCCGCGCTTGCGGGCGTTGGTGCCCGCCCATCCCGGCTGCGCCGCCTTCGCGGCGGCGACGGCGGCGGAGACCTCGGCCTCTCCGGACGCGGCGGCGGAGCCGAGCACCCGCATCAGCGCGGGTTCCATCACGTCGAGCGAGGCGGCGGCCCCGGTCAGCGCACCGCCGATGAAGTTGCGATCGGCCAGGACGGCAAGCCAGTCCTCGGCGGTGGTTGCGTCCTCGGGACGCGTCGGGGTGGGGAGTACCTTGTCCATGGTGCCACTCTGCCGCGTCGCAGCGTGGCCCATAGGTCCAGCCAGCGGGATTGGAGGGTTCCAGAGCCCCGGCGCCCTTGTTTCACGGCAAGGGCGGGAGGGAACGCGCGGACCGGCGCCTGTTTATTGTGCAGCATTCCGCAGCGATGCCCGCCTGGACGCCAAGGCGCGTCAGCGGCCCTGCAGATACCGCGCGGCCGTGGCGATCTCGGCAATGCCGGGCGCGATGAGTCGCTGGTCGATGGCGCTCAGACCCAGCCGGAAGAACCGCCCGCCCAGATGCGGCGCGACGAAGGGATCCCCCTTCTCGACCAGCACGCCGCGCTCCGCGCAGGCGGCGATCAGCTCCGTGGCCTCGAGGTCGGGCGGACATTCGATCCAGAGGCTCGAGCCCCCGATGCTCCGGCTCATGCGGAAGTCCGGCAGCTCGCGCCGCACGCAGGCGACGGCCTCCTGCCAGCGGTGCGACAGCGCCTCCCGGACGACCCGGACCATGCCCTCGTAATGCCCGTTCGCCAGAAGGATCGCCGCCGTCCGCTGGTTGTTCAGCGGCGCCGAACGGTGCATCAGCCGCCGCATCGCGCGGGCCTCGGCGATCAGCGGGGCGGGGGCGACGATGTAACCGATCCGCACGCCCGGCGCGAGGATCTTGGACATGGTGCCGATGTAGACGACCCGCCCCGAGCGGTCGATCGACTTCAGCGCGGGCGGCGTCTCGGCCGAGCGGATCTCGCCCTCGTAATCGTCCTCGAGGATCAGGAAATCCTCGCGCTCCGCGAGGTCCAGAAGCTGCGACCGCCGCTCGTGGCTCATCGTCACCATGGTCGGGCAATGGTGCGCGGGCGTGACGAAGACGAGGCCCGCGCCCCGCAGTTTCGCCTGCGCCGCGCCGTCCAGCACCACCCCGTCGTCGTCGACGGCGAGGCGGCGGATCTCGGCCCGGTGCGCCTCGAAGATGTTCTGCGCGTCGGGATAGCCCGGGTCCTCCACCGCCACCGGGTCGCCGGGGCGCAGCAGCAGTTGCGACAGCAGGAAGATCCCGTGCTGGGAGCCCAGCGTCACCATCACCTCGTCGCGCCGGGCGAAGATGCCCCGCTGCGGCAGGACGTGGCGGCAGAGCTGTTCGACCAGCAGCGGATCGTCCTCGAGCGCGCGGTCCGAGGCCCAGTAGTCGATCGCCGACCGCCCGAGCGCGTCCCGCGAACAGGCGCGCCACTGGTCGACCGGGAAGAGGTTCCGGTCCACCTGGCCGTAGACGAAGGGATACTTGTAATCGTGCCAGTCCCACGGCTTCTCGATGTGCCGCATCCGGGAGGGGGCGAATTTCAGGTGCCGGTCCCAGGCGACCTCGGTCCCCGTGGGCGCGTTGGCCTCCGCCTCGACGGGCAGGTGCTGCTCGGTCGCGCCGACGAAGAAGCCCATCCGCTCGCGGGATTCGAGGAACCCCTGCGAGACGAGTTCCTCGTAGGCCGCCGTCACCGTGTTCCGCCCGATGCCGAGGCTCTTGGCCAGATGGCGGGTCGCCGGCATCCGCTGGCCGCCCTGCAGCTTGCCGTCGAGGATCGCGTTGACGAGCGACTGGCGGATCCATGACTGGAGCGGGGTCCCCGGAGCACGGGGCTGGAAGAGAGCGTTGTCGAGCATGGCCCGAGGGTCGCGTCGGGGGCCGCGCCCGTCAATATGCCGCGCCGCGGCGCCGGGTCACGATACGCGAAGGTCCGGGCGCGCCGCCGGACTCTGCCTGTTATTCGGGCGGAGCTCACGCGCCCACCCCGCGTGAGCCGGGCATCGGGAAAGGCTCGGCCGCCGGAGCGGCCGGCTCCTCAGCCCGCCACCTCGCCGATCGCCGCGTCGATCGCCTCGACGATCATGTCGATGTCATCGCCCGTCGAGATCAGCGCGGGCGACAGGCAGAGCGTGTTGTTGAACCCGGGGATCGAGCGGTTCGTCATCCCGATGATCACGCCGCGCCTGTCGCAGGCGCCCACCACCTGCGCCACGAGCTTCTCGTCCATCGGCTCCCGGGTCTTGCGGTCCGCCACCAGCTCGGCCCCGGCGAAGAGCCCGAGCCCCCGCACGTCACCGACGCAGGCGTGCTTCTCCTTCAGCCCCTCGAGCCCGGCCATCAGCCGCGCGCCCATCTCGGTCGTGTTGGCCAGAAGCCCCTCGGCCTCGATGATCCGCATGTTCTCGATCGCCGCCGCCGGGCCGGCGGTGCAGCCGCCGAAGGTCGAGATGTCGCGGAAATGGTCCAGCGGATCGCCCGCGTCGGTCCGGAACAGGTCGAACACCGCCTCGGTGGTCACGAGGCAGGCGATGGCGGCATAGCCCGAGGCCACGCCCTTCGCCATCGTCACCATGTCGGGCTTCACGCCGTAATGCTGGTAGCCGAACCATTCGCCGGTCCGGCCCACGCCGCAGACGACCTCGTCGATATGCAGCAGGATGTCGTACTTGCGGCAGATCTCCTGCACCCGCTCCCAGTAACCCTTCGGCGGCACGATCACCCCGCCCCCCGCCGTCACCGGCTCCAGGCACAGGGCACCGACGGTCTCGGGCCCCTCCCGCAGGATGACCTCCTCGATGGCATCTGCCGCCCGCTCTCCGTAATTCTCCACGTCCCATTGCGCCCGGTATTCCAGGCAATGCGGCACCTCGACGAAATCCGGCGCGAAGGGGCCGTATTGCGCCGCCCGCTGCTGCTGCCCGCAGGCCGAGAGCGCGCCGATGGTGGTGCCGTGGTAGTCCCGCTCGCGGAACAGCACCTTCGTCTTCTTCCCGCCGTAGCGCTTGTGCGCGATCTGGCGGACCATCTTGAAGGCCTTCTCGTTCGCCTCGGATCCGCTGTTCGTGTAATAGACCCGGGTCATCCCGGGCATCTTGTCGGTCAGCATCTCGGCAAAGCGCGCGCCGGGGATCGAGCCCGCGCTGCCGGCGAAATAATTCATCCTCACCACCTGGTCGCGGATCGCGTCGCCGATGCTCTCGCGGCCGTAGCCGACGTTGACCGTCCAGACCCCGCCCGAGACGGCGTCGAGGAACTCGGTCCCGTTCTGGTCCCAGACCCGCAGGCCGCGGCCCTCGACGATGATGCGGGGGTCCTTCGCGTCGAAGGCGCGGTGCTGCATGAGGTGGTGCCAGACATGGGCGCGGTCGGCCTCGACGATGCCGCTCAGATCGTTGTCGTACATGGAATGCTCCTTCGGGAATGGCGTGTTCGGCCCACCAAGCGGGCTCCGGCGGCCAGGGAACAGCGCCAGCCCGGCCGAAACGGAGGTGCCAGCCGCGGGCCGGCGCGCTGATCCGGGAGCAAGCCGGCCCGTCAGGGCCTGCGCGGGTTCAGCGCCGGGACCGGGCCGTAGGCGCGCGGCGCGTCCTGGAAGATCGCCGCCGGCGCGGGGTAGGAGACCGGGCCGTTCGGCGTCTCGACCGTCACGCGCCTGAGATGCGGATGCGCCGAGAGCCCCGCCATGTCGTTCACGACCGCGAGCGCCACGTCCGCGCGCAGGAGCGCCGCGATGGCGTCGTCGCGGTCCCGCGCCGCGAACGCCGCGCCCACGATGGCATCCGTCTCGGCCCGGTTGCGCACCCGCTCCACGTTGGTGGCGAAACGCGCATCGGTCCCGAGCCCCACGTCCTCCAGGAACTCCGCGCAGAGCTTCCGCCACTCCCTGTCGCTCTGGACCGAGATCAGCACGAGCGTGCCGTCGCGCGTCTCGAAGGCGCCGTAGGGCGCGATGGAGGGATGCGCCATCCCGATCCGCCGCGGGCTCTTGCCGCCCTCGTGGTTCAGGAGCGGCACGGTCAGCCAGTCCGCCATCACGTCGAACATGGAGATCGAGATATGCGCCCCCTCGCCGGTGATCCCGCGCCGGATCAGCGCCTCGAGGATCGCGGCATGCGCCGTGGCGCCGGTCGCGATATCGACGATGGAGAGCCCCACGCGGGCGGGTTCCGACGGCCCGCCGGTGATCGAACAGAGCCCGCTTTCGGCCTGGATCAGCAGGTCATAGGCCTTGCGGTCGGCCATCGGGCCGTCGTCGCCATAGCCGCTGATCCCGCAGGTGATGAGCCGGGGATAGTCGCGCCCCAGCCGGTCGGTCCCGAACCCGAGCCGCTCCAGCGCGCCGCGCTTGAGGTTCTGGATCAGCACGTCGGCCTCGCCCAGCAGGGCCTCGAGCTCGGCCTTGCCCTCCGGCGAGGCGAGGTCCAGCGTGACCGAGGTCTTGCCGCGGTTCAGCCAGACGAAATAGCTCGACTGCCCGGCGGCCACGTCGTCGTAGCCGCGCGCGAAATCACCCTCGGGGCGTTCGATCTTTATGACCTCGGCCCCGGCATCCGCCAGCCGGGACGAGGCGAAGGGCGCGGCCACCGCCTGTTCGATGGCGACGACCTTGAGACCCGCGAGCGGCAGCACCATCAGAAGGACCTCGGCATGCCGAGCACGTGCTGGCCGACGTAGCTGAGGATCATGTTCGTCGAGATCGGCGCGACCTGATAGAGCCGGGTCTCGCGGAACTTGCGTTCGACATCGTATTCCTCGGCGAAGCCGAAGCCGCCGTGGAACTGGATGCAGGCGTTGGCCGCCTCCCAGGACGCCTTGGCGGCGAGGTACTTCGCCATGTTTGCCTGCGCGCCGCAGGGTTCGTCCGCGTCATACAGGCGGCAGGCCTCGAACCGCATCAGGTCGGCCGCCGCGGTCTCGATGTAGCTTTCGGCGATCGGGAACTGCACGCCCTGGTTCTGGCCGATGGGCCGGCCGAAGACGACGCGTTCCTTGGTGTAGGCGGTCACCTTGTCGATGAACCACCACGCGTCCCCGATGCATTCCGCCGCGATCAGCACCCGCTCGGCGTTGAGCCCCGAAAGCAGGTGCTTGAACCCCTGCCCCTCGGTCCCGATCAGGTTCTCGGCCGGGATCTCGAGGTTGTCGAAGAAGAGCTCGTTGGTCTCGTGGTTGACCATGTTGCGGATCGGCTTGACGGTCAGGCCGTTCCCGAGGGCTTGCTTGATGTCGACCATGAAGATCGACATGCCCTCCGACGGCTTCCGGCACTCTTCGACGGGCGTGGTCCGGGCGAGCAGGATCATCAGGTCGGAATGCTGGACCCGGCTGATCCAGACCTTCTGGCCATTGACGACGTATTTGTCGCCCTTCTTCACCGCGGTGGTCTTGAGCTTCGTGGTGTCGGTGCCGGTCGTGGGCTCCGTCACGCCCATCGACTGGAGCCGCAGGTCGCCCGCGGCGATGGCGGGCAGGTACTTCTGCTTCTGCGCGTCGGACCCGTACTTGATGAGCGTGTTGATGACGTACATCTGCCCGTGGCAGGCGCCGGAATTGCCGCCCGAGCGGTTGATCTCTTCCATGATGACCGAGGCTTCGGCGAGCCCCAGCCCCGAGCCGCCGAATTCCTCGGGGATCAGCGCGGCCAACCAGCCTTCCTTGACCAGCGCGTCGACGAACTCTTCCGGGTAGCCGCGCTCCTGGTCGACCTTGCGGTGGTATTCGTCGGGGTACTGGGCGCAGAGCGCGCGGACGCCGTCGCGGATGTCCTGGTACTGGTCCGGGGCCTGTTCGATCATGGGTGTCTCCTCTGGGTCGCGCGGGATGATGCCGTCCGGGGGCATAATGATCAAATATCCGATTTGCCTGTGTCCCATATCGAAAATATATGGATAAGGATCCGGACCGGAGGCGACCATGGACACCAGAAAGCTCCGCTATTTCCTCGCCATCGTGGAGGAGGGCGCCTTTTCGCGCGCCGCCGGGCGGCTCAACGTGGCCCAGCCCGCGCTCTCGCTGCATGTCCGCCGGATGGAGGAGGCGCTTGGCACGCCGCTCCTGATCCGCGAACCGCAGGGCGTGCGCGTGACCGAGGCGGGCGACCTCCTCGCCCGCCGCGCCCGCGCCGTCCTGTCCGAGCTCGACCGGACCGAGGAGGAGCTGAAGAGCTTCGGCCGCGAACCCTCCGGCACCGTCAGGATCGGCCTGCCCGGCACGATCAGCGGCATCCTCTCGGTCCCGCTGATCGCCGAGACCCGGGCACGCTACCCCCGGATCAAGCTGATCATCGCCGAGGCGATGTCGGGCTTCGTCCGGGACTGGCTGCACGACGGGCGGGTGGATCTGGCCGTGCTCTACGCCGAATTGCGCGAGCCCGGCGTGCGGTCGGAGGTCCTTTTGCGCGAGGAGCTCGTGCTGCTGCGCCCGCCCGGCCCGACTGCGGCCCCCCTGCCCCCGGAGGCGCTGAAGGACCTGCCGCTGATCCTGCCCTCGAACCCGCACGGCCTGCGCAAGATGATCGAGGCGGACCTGCCCGGCATGACGCTCGATCCGGTGATCGAGGTCGACAGCTATGCCAGCATCAAGAAGCTGGTGGCGGCGGGATACGGCTGCTCCGTCCTGCCCTATCACACCGTGGTCGACGAGGTCGCCCGGGGCGCGCTGCAGGCCCTGCCCTTCGCCGGCCCGGGGCTGAGCCGTCACGCCTGTCTCGCCTATGCCTCCGCCCGCCCGCTGACCGGGGCCGCCGAGGCCGTGAGCCTGCTGCTGAAGGAGGTGGTCGCCGGGCTGATCCGCGACGAGACATGGGCCGGCGCCCGGCAGATCGACGGCTGAACCGGGCCCGTCGCGCCTTTGCCAAACGGCGCCACATCTGTATCACCTGCAGGGACGCTTCCCGAAAGGACAGGCCATGACCCACGTTTTCCCCCGTCACACCAAGGCAGACCTGCCGGTCGCCGTCCACGGCGACGGCATCTACCTCGTCGACAGCACCGGCAAACGCTACCTGGACGGCTCCGGCGGCGCGGCGGTCTCCTGTCTCGGCCACAGCGACGCCGAGGTGCGCGAGGCCGTCCGGCGGCAGGTGGACACGCTGGCCTTCGCCCATACCTCCTTCCTGACCTCGGAACCCGCCGAGGCGCTGGCCGACAAGCTGATCGAACATGCGCCGAAGGGTCTTGACCGGGTCTACTTCGTCTCGGGCGGTTCCGAGGCGATGGAGGCCGCGCTGAAGCTGGCGCGGCAGTATTTCCTCGAGATCGGCCAGCCGCAGCGCCATCACATCATCGCCCGGCGGCAGAGCTATCACGGCAACACGCTGGGCGTCCTGGCCACGGGCGGCAACATGTGGCGCCGCGAACCCTTCGCGCCGCTCCTGATCGGCACCAGCCACATCGCGCCCTGCTACGCCTACCGCGACCAGCGCGGCGACGAGACCGCCGAGGCCTACGGCCTGCGCGCCGCGGACGAGCTGGAGGCCGAGATCCAGCGCCTGGGCCCCGACAACGTGATGGCCTTCGTCGCCGAGCCTGTGGTCGGCGCCACGCTGGGCGCGGTGCCGCCGACCCCGGGCTATTTCCGGCGCATCCGCGAGATCTGCGACCGCCACGGCGTGCTGCTGATCCTCGACGAGGTGATGTGCGGCATGGGCCGGACCGGCACGCTCTTCGCCTGCGAGCAGGACGGGATCGCGCCCGACATCACCGCGATCGCCAAGGGGCTCGGCGCGGGCTACCAGCCGATCGGGGCGATGCTCTGCACCGGCGCGATCTACCGCGCCATCGAACAGGGCTCGGGCTTCTTCCAGCACGGCCACACCTACCTCGGCCACCCGGTCGCCACGGCGGCGGCGCTCGCGGTGCTGGGCAAGCTGACGGACGGCGGGCTCGTCGCGCGCTCGCAGGCAATGGGAGAGGTGCTCCAGTCCGCGCTCGAGGCGGCCTTCGGCCAGCATCCGAACGTGGGCGACATCCGGGGCCGCGGCCTCTTCCGCGGCATCGAGCTGGTCGCCGACCGCGAGACGAAGGACCCCTTCGCGCCCGGTCACAACGTGGCCGCGCGGGTGAAGAAGGCGGCTTTCGAGGCCGGGCTGATCTGCTACCCGATGAGCGGCACGGTCGACGGCCGGCACGGCGACCACGTCCTGCTGGCCCCGCCCTTCATCATCGAGGAGGCGCAGATCGACGAGCTGGTCCGGAAACTGGGCATCGCGCTCGAGGCCGCGACCGGCACGGGGGCCGCGGCATGAGCAGCGCGCCCGACCTTTCCCCGATCGCCGATGCCGACTGGCCCGAGGCGGTCGCGGACCTGCTGCCGGGCTTTGCCGGCCAGCTCAACGTCTACCGCACGATGGCGCATGGTCCCGATCTGCTCCGCGCCTGGGCCCCGCTGCGCCAGCACGTGGTGAAGGACACCGCCCTCGGTCCCGCGCGGTCCGAGGTGGTGATCCTGCGCACCGGCCATGCCCTCGGCTCGCCCTACGAATGGGCGCACCACGTCGTCCGCGCCCGCGCCTGCGGGCTGAGCGACCGGCGCATCGCCGCGCTCCGCGGCCCGGTCGAGGCGATGGAGCCCGAGGACGCGCTCATCGCCGGCGCGGTGGACGAGCTTTTCGGGCGGAAGGCGCTCTCGCAGGACACGCAGGCCCGGCTCACCGCGCTCGTCGGCGTGCAGGGCATGCTCGACCTGATCGCCACGGTTGGGTTCTACTCGGTCCTCGGCTACCTGCTGAACAGCGCCGGCACGCCGATCGACCACGACATCGCGGAGGCGCTGGAGCGCGACCCGCTGGAGGGGTGACGGCGGGGGCCGCCGGGCGCGGTGGCGGACCGGACGGAAGAAGGTTCGAACACATTCTTCGACGCACTCGAGAGTCCTGCCGCCGGGCTCTCGGCACCAAAGGCTCGCAGGATGATCTCTGGCGGCGCGCGGCACCAGCCGCGCCATGTTTGACGCGAACTGCGGACGGACGTCAGTCCCTTCCCACAATCTGAGCGGGAGACGAGCGCCGCCCGTCCAGCGGTCGACAGGGCCATGGATCGCACCTGCGCCTGCGCCCACATCGCCAGGACGGGCAAATGCATCGCCTTGCAGCAAGACCTGCGAAATGCCGCAAAAGCGGACCTTCAGATGGAAGCGGCGGGGCAGGTCCTCTTCGGGGAGGGATCTTGAGGTTTGCGGGCTTTCGCCGCGATTTCATTTGCCCGGAGGCACCTTACGACAGCATACTGACTTCACCGAGGCCATTCGCGGTGAACCATGTTCAACATCCGTGCCAAGCATATCGAACAGGATCTGGCGGCGGTCCATGCGGCTTACGGCGACGTGGTCGAGGGGCTGACCTTCGACTTTGCCGACCAGGACACCGGCGGCATCCTTGCCACCGGAGGTTGTCTGGGCCCTCTCGGCATCATGTTGACCTCCTACGAGATCACGGCAGGCTACGCGACCCTGCCAGGCGATGATTTCCTGAAGTTCGAACAGGCCCGGAACGGTAGCATCGTTCAGGTTCAAGGCGCTTCAGAGCTGATTTCACGAAACGGAACGACCGTGTTGACCGGACCGGGCCTGAACAGGATGGCGTTCCAACCTGACGGTAGGGCCGTTCGAAGCATGAGTGCGAACCTCTCGGTAACCGTATTGCAGGAGCTACTGGACAAGTCGGAAGAACCGATCGTGCTGGGAAAGGTAACTCAATCCGGAAACGGCTCACGCCCCGCAAGCGAGGCCCAGCTTTCGGGGCTGGTGCAGCATCTGCTTGAACATTTCCAGGAATATGCCGCTTCGCCAAGGCGCGGCGAGCTTGCGGAAGCTCTTCTGATGGAGTGCTATTCCGCCTATCTGCGTGACACGGGCTACATTCGCGGGGTCGAGGTCGCCGGTTTGCGCCCGGACACCAGAGGCGTGAGAGGCAATGCAAGGATCGTTGCCCGGGCCGAGGCCTTCATGCGGTCACACTATCAGCTGCCCCTCACGATGGCCGATGTCGCGGCAAATGCCGGCGTGAGCCTGCGCAAGCTCCAATCCGTGTTCCGTGAACGCCGCAATTCGACCCCCAGCATGTTCCTCAACGAAACCAGGCTCGCGCAGGCACGACAAAGGTTACTGCACCCGGAGAGTTCCGACAGTGTAACCTCGGCCGCGCTGGAATCCGGAATCTTCCACCTGGGGAGGTTCTCGAGGGCCTATCTCGCGAAGTACGGAGAGTTCCCGTCCGAAACCCTGGCCCGTTCGAAACGATAGTCCGGATGGGCCCTTCGGCACAGGTTCAGCAGTCGCTGAGCGGCCGGACCCTGCCGCCCGGACAATGGCCCCCGCTGCGGGAGGTACGGCGAACCAGCCGCCTGCCGGCCCAAGGCAGCAAGCATCTCTCGGCTGGGTGGCGCTTGTCCACCGTCAGGGCGTCAAGCGGGATCTCCACGCTGAAGCATCCGCCTGCGTCTCTTGACGGTTTCAGTTGCCGCTGAAGAAGCCCTTGATCTTCCCGGCATCGTAGGTGTCGCCGCCATCCGTCGTCACCGTTTCCAGCGTGGTTTCCAGAACGCTGCAGAAATCGGCCTGAGGCATGTCGCTGACATCCTCTCCGTTGACCCGGGCAACCTTCTCTCCCAGCGTCAGGCCCGCGGACTCGGCCGGGCCGCCTTTCGCGAGGGCACTCACGTAGACCCTCTCGCCGTCATGGGCGAGACCGACCGAAGCGCCATCGCCAAGGCGCGGGACGCTGCCATCCTCCGATAGCGGGTCGAGGTACATGGTCCGGGTCGCCCAGTCGAAGGTGACAACGAAGTTCTTCAGGAAACCGTGCCCCATGTTGCCCTGCGTCGTGGGCGCCATGCCGTCACCGACAATGACGGTCGTGGTGATCTCGGTCTCGCCGAACCGTATGGGAAGCGTCACGCCAGAGACGGTCGCCTCGAAAGTTCCGGCCGCGCCGCCGGTGAGCGTCGCGCTTGTCGGCGCGTCCTCGGGTACCTTCAGGCCGGTGGCGGCAAAGTCCGCAGCATTTACCGTCAGCGGGATGCCGCCCCCGGTGTCCACGATGAACGTCAGTGTCCCCTCGCCGATGCCCAGTTCGACCACGGGCGAAGGCGAGATCGTCTTTTCGTTCCAGGTGAAGGGCAGCGCAATCGCGCCATCGACATGGTCGAGCTCGTCGACCGTCGCGGCGACATGGATCTCCTGGGCGCCGTAATCCACCTGCCAGACCGCGTTTCGCATGGCCGGGGCTCCCAGCAGCCCGTTCCGGGTTATGCAGTAGAACGCGCCGGCCGGGGACCAGCCCGTCTCGGCCGAAGCATTCCTGATCTCCAACCCCCCGATGGTGAGCGAGGGAATCCTGACCATCGGGTTCCACAGGATCCCGCCGCCCCCCGCGGCACTTCCCATTTCGGCCAGAACTTCGCCGCCATGCGCTGCCGTGATCTCGGGCGTCAGGATCGTCGGCGCGCCCGTATCGAACATCAAGGGCACCGGATCGTCGTCGCCGAAGGCCACGTCGATCACGACATGGTTCTGAATTTCGCGATACGGAATGGTGACGGGCAGCGAGGCCGGATCGATCTGGTTGATCGTCGGAATGATGCCGTCGATGTTCTCCAGGAAGGCGGCGAGCGCTGCCAGTTTCTCCTTGTCCGCTTCCGTGAGGTCGAGCTGCTGGGCCGACAATGCGCTCGATTGCAGCGCCACCATGACGGGAAGGCAGACGCTGACGCAGATCGTTCGTTTTGGCGAAGCCTTCGGTGTCATGTTTCCGCTCCTGTTGAAAACTGTTCTGTCTCAGGCGTAGGGACCACCGGCATCGTCCTGCGGATGCGCGTGACCTGGCTGGCGTTGATCTGAAACCAGCCCCCTGCTCTTGCAAGGTTGGCAGGTATCGCTGCCTTCCGATCGCCGGTGACGAGGGAAACACCTTTTCGAAAGGCAGCGATCTGGAGCCAGCGAGAATTCGTCCACCGGCCCAAGGGTACGGACGCCGCTATTCGGCCATGGTCAGCACGATGGTCTCCGAGCTTCCTTCGGTCGATCCGACCTCGGCTTCCCCCATTTCGCAGAACAGTTCGGGATTCAGCGCATGCACGGCCTGGCCGGTCGCCATATATGCGGCCAGCGACATCTGCATCGAAGCCCGGACGACCTGGTAGTCCGCATCACCGCTGTCGTGGCCCTCCAGCGCAGTCCCCAGAAGATCTGCAAGCTTGTCTTCATCCAGGTCGAGACCATCACAGTTCCGGGCGATGGCGATCTGCATGCCAATGTCTTTCAGCAAGCTGATCTGGTTTGTCTGGAAGTGTTCTCCGATGAACTCTTCAACCCAGGCGGTGATCTCCATATCCATCTTGGCGATCGTATCGGCATCATTCGCCAGAGCTGCGCCCGAAGAAAAGAACATCGAGGCAAAGACAGTGGCGGCACCCAATTTATTGATCATTTCGTATCTCCTCTCCGGCTTCAGAATTCGTGCTGGGTCCAGCGGGACGAATAGACCCCGTTCCAGTAGCATTTCCGGACCTCCGGGAAGCAGCGCACGTTCTTGGCTGCGACATAGGGTTCCCCCCCGGCTTTCTTGTCCTCCTGCACTTCCTTGAGTTTCGAGGCGATCGCGATCCCCACCAAGGCGCCCGCCAGCTTCTTCTTCTCGTCGTCTGTAAGGGCATGACTTGCTTGAGGTGCGACTGCGGCAGCAAACAAGGCGGCCGCCGTCGTCAGCAAAAGAAGTTTCTTTTTCATCCTGAAAGTCTCCTGTTGATTTTGAACTCTATGGAAAACGAGTGGCACTCTTTACGCCAAGGTCCTTGGCCGACGCGGTGATTGTCCTTTTCTCACCAGGCGTTGACCCGTTTTTCCGGTGGCAGCCACATCGGATCGCCTTCCTCGATTCCGAATGCGTCATAGAAGGCGTCGACATGCTGCAATGGCGCTGTCGTGCGGAATGTGTCCGGAGGATGGTTGCCGGCCGTGGCGACATTGATCAGGAACTCGTCGGTCGCCTGTTCGGCCCAAAGCTGCGCCCAGGCGACAAAGCAAAGCTGCTCCTGCGTGAAGCCACCGATTTCGACATCCTCCTCGGGATGCTCCGCGAGGTAGTCCATCAGCGCGGCATGGCCGAGCGTGATCCCCCCCACATCGGCCATCATCTCGGGCAGCCAGTATTCGCCGCGGCCCGTATAGCCCGCCACGATCTCGGTTTCGTTCGCCTGGTCGATCAGCTTCTGCGCTTCGCCCAGGAAGGCGCCGGCGTCCTCGTCGGTCCACCAGTTGCGCAGGTTGCCCTTGGCATCGTACTGCCTGCCGGTCGTGTCGAACCCATGCGTGGTTTCATGCCCGATGATCGCGCCGAAAGCGCAATACCGCACCGCCGGGATCTCCGGCTGGTAGGCCGGTGCCTGCGCGATGGCCGTGGTGATCTCGAAGCCGTTGATCCCGAAATTGTAGGCGGCGTTCATGGCGATCGGGAAGGTGCTGTTGCCGAAGAACTTGTCGCGCACGACAGGGCCGCCGAACTGGTCGAGAGAGCGTTGCCATTCGAATTCGGCAACGACCATCAGGTTGGCCACCGGGTCGTCGGGAACGATCGTGAGTTCGCTGTAATCCACCCAGTCCTCTTCGTCGGGATAGCCGACGGCAACGGAGAAGGAGTCCACCTTGGCCAGGGCCTCGGCCTTGGTTTCCTCCGACAGCCAGTCGCGGGTCGGGATCCGCTCGCGGAAGGTCGTGAGAACATCGTCGATCATGACGAGGAGGTCGGTGCGCGTCTCCTCCTCGAAGACCGCTTCGGCGTAGATCCGGCTGATCGGGTGGCCGAGCGATTCCGTGAGAAGCGCAAGGGCACGGTCCTTCAGCGGATCGAGTTCGGCGACGCCCTCGAATGCCAGGCTCAGGGTCCGTTCCGGTGCCTCGAAGTCGGTCGACAGGACATTGGAGAAACTCTTGATCAGCCGGTAGGTCGCGTAAACCTTGAAATCCTCGAGGGGGCGCTCGTCGAGCATCGAGGACAGGACCGGGAAGAACCTCGGCTCGACCAGGATGACCTGCTCGGGAAGCTCGAAGCCGAGCTCGTCGAGATAGACCGAGAAATCCAGGTTGGGGATCTGGGCCTGCACCTCCGCCGGCGGGGTCAGGTTGTAGAAGTTCCGGGGATCGCGCGATTCCTCATCGGTCAGAAGGGCCGCGTTCAGCTCCGTTTCCATCTCCAGAATGGTGTCGGCCATTCCGGATGCAACATCCGCCTCGTAGCCCGCGACCGTCAGCAGCTCTTCGATATACGCCCGGTAGGCCACCCGGCGCGGCGCATCATCGTCCGACGTGTAGACATCGCGTTCCGTCTCCAGCCCCAGGCTCGTTCCGGCGGCAAGGACGGCGTATTTCGTCCCGTCGGCCAGGTCGGGCCAGGGTCCGAAGCCGAGGAACAGCGGCGCAGCGGCAATCGTCTGGAAACGGGCGGCATAGCGGGCGAGATCGTCGATGGAGGAAATCGCGGCAATCCTGTCGAGATCCTCCTGCAGCGGGGCCATGCCCTGTGCATCCCGGTGCGCGGTGTCCATGTAGGCCTTGTAGAAGTCACCGACGAGTTGCGTCACGCTGCCCTTCGGCGCCTCGGGCGCGTCTTCGACCACCGTGTCGAGAAGCGCGAAGGCTTGTGCCTTGATCCGCTCCGACTGGATCCTGGCGAAGCCGTAGGACGCGAATTCGGCCGGACGTTCCACCCGGTCGATCCACCCGCCGGCGGCAAACCGGGCGAAATCCTCCGCCGGATCGGCGTTCAGGTCCATGTTCTCGATCGCAAACATCAGATCGTCCGGCCCGAGCTCCGGCAGGTCGATCTCCTGAGACGCCGCCAGATTTGCCATAAGGGCCATGGCGCTGGTCGTCATCGCGACACCAGTGAATTTCATTCTCGAAGTCTCCCTATCGTTGAACGAATTGGTACAAGGCGGCCCATCATCCGCCGTAGATCACGGCGTCGGGAATCTCGTAGCGTTCGATTCCGTCGATGAAGATCAGGTTCAGGTCTCCCAGGCGTTCCTGGTGGGTTGCCTTGCCGGGGTCGGAGCCGACGAGATTGCCCTCCCTGAAATCGAGGTAGCGTTCGCCTCCGGCCGGAAGCGCCACCCACAGGCTGGCGGTGCCACCGCTTCCGCGCGACACGCGAAAGGCGCAGCGGCCCATCGGCTGGCTTTGGGAGACCGCGCAGGGTATCGATCCGCTGGCCCCGTTCACGGGCGGGGCCGCCGCCTCGACGAGATACCGCCCCGCGACCCAGCCGCGCACAGGCTGGTCGCCCGGCATCTCGACCCGGCACCAGCGGGTCGACCCGTTCATGGCGCATCCGAGGTTTCGCACCCGGTCGCCGTTTCCGAACGCCCCGATGACGGAATTCCCGATCCCGGCGCCCGTGCGGACGTTGAGCGTGTCATTGGCGGCCAATCCGGTCACTTCCCACCAGTCCGGCCCGCCGGACAGACCGTCAGCGAAATCGCCCGAGGGAGGCGCGGCAGCCGCGGATTGCCCGGCGATGGAAACGCGCAACGTGTAGTATGCGACCTCGTTCCGGCGGGCCGCGTTGCGCATGAGGTAGACGCGAACCCGGTAATCCCCGGACGCCGGAAGCGCACCGTCGAACCTGTTGCCGGCTATGGAACCGACGTGCAATGCGGCAGGATCATTGCCGCGCATCAGATTGAAATAGGCCGAAGGATTGTCCGTCGTGAAATCCACCGTCATCCGCTGGCCTTCCGAGGCGCCAAGCAGATAGTCGACCGAGGAATGGCCCTGAATCCGCCCCTCGATTGTCGTTCCCGAACTGCCGGGAGAGAATTCGATCCGTTTCTCGACGGTATCCTGCGACCACGCGGCGTAGGGCAAGGCCGACAGCAACAAGAGAACTAAGTACCTCATGGAGGGACTCCAGGGTTTGGGAGCAGCAGCCCCGCCGGCAAGCCGGACAGAAGCCGGGAACTGCATAGTAAGTTCGCACAGATTCGCTTCTTAAGATGTTTGATCTTAGCCGTTGCCTCATGGCGGCCGCCAAAGCATTCGATATCCAGATCGCGCGGAAACCTATCCAGATTGCGCGCCTTGCCTGCAGGCGTATCCTCACGCCCATTACCCCGCCCCTTTCAGGCTGTTTCAAGGAAGCGCTCGCAAAGAAATCGCAACGGTCAGGATGACAATTGCCCGATTTCCTTTTGGCGTCTTGTGGGGCTGATCAACGGGTCATCATGACCGACGCGAAAAAACGCCTGCGAGAACGCCATTCTCGCTTTTGCGGTGAATGGCGGAACTGACGGGCAGCTTCGCAGCGACAATCGGGCCGGATGTCGGGCGACTCCGAGACATGGCCGGACTTTGGCAGCGAGATGCAAGAAAGTCCGAACCGGGCGGGCATGATGTTGAAATGGTTGCCGGGGTTCGAAGTCTTCAGATCGACGACCAGACGCCAGGCTGCGCTGGCCTGCAGTCGATCCCTCCATACCCGGTGATGCTGTCCCGAATGACAGTGCCGCACGTCCCCGCATCGAACCGCATCTGCCGGATCGCCATCTGCCGGCTCAGCGCCGCGCGTTTGGATCGAAGCCTCATGCAAGACCGCCTCGACCGGAAATCGGGAGCGATCATCCGCGGCCCGCAAGTGCGGTGGCTGCGCCCGGTCGGGCGCGGCGGAAAGGAAGGCAGGCGCTGTCTCATCCCTGGTGGTCGTCCTGCGACGGATCCGCTGGGTCGGTGTCGACAATGTCCTCGGCCGGTGAGATCTCGGGGTCCGCCAAGGGCTCTCCATCGACGGCCGCCCCCGCATCGAGCTCGACCAACCGGGCGCCATCCACGCCGTCATGCGGCAACGCCTCGCCCGCGGGAATGCCGAGAGCGTCTGCGTAGGGATCCTCGGTCGCATCGGGCAACCGGTCGGTCAGCGCGGTCTCCGGCGGAGCGGTGCTCGCTATCGCGCCGAGATACGGGTCACCCGGTTCAGGCGACACCACAGGAGCCTCGGGCGCCTCCGACTCCCCTGACAAGGAGGAGATGGCGACGTTTGCATCCCCTTCCGGAACCGTCACGTCGCCCACGTCCGTCGCCCTGTGCTGCTCCGCATCGGCATCACCGATGTGGCCCGAGAGGTCGAGCGCGCTCGGCTGATCCTCGATGGCGTCGATCGACACCTCGGAGGGTCCGGCCGAGGCCGTTTCCGTGGCTGTCTGCCCGGCCGCCACCGACTGCACCGACAGGGTCGGTGCGTCGAGTCCGCCTTCGATGGTGATCGTGACCTCACTGCGATGGCCGTCGACGGTGGTGACCCCGATCACCTCGGTCAGATGCTGATCAGGACCAAGCGCCTGTATCGCTCCCTGGCTTTCGCGCGCGGCGTAGCGCCACTGGCCGTCGGCGGTGATTTCGAGCGTGCCGTATTGGCCGTCGATCCGATCGGCCTGAAAGGCCTGATCGCCGGTATCGGCATCCCGGATCGTCAGCTGGCCGGTGATCTCGATACATTCCTCCGCAGCCGCCGGCGCATCGACAATGGCACCCGATCGGGAGGCGGCCAGCGCCTGAGTGTCGACCAGCCCCTGCCCCATGGACGGGTGATAGCCCAGGTCTTGCAGTTTCTGCAGGACGATATCGTTGATCGTGTCCGACCAGCGCGCAACGAATTTCGGCTCGAGGTCCGCAAGATGCATCGCCTGTCCCGGCGGTATGTCGAAGTCCTTCGGGTTCTGCTGGATCTCCCAAAGCACCTGCTGCGCGACGGCTTCCTGCACCTGAGGCGGCACCTGTTGCAGGTGCAGACCCAGGTCCGGGTTTCCACCATCGGTCAGCCCGCCGATCAAGGCATCGACGTTCGGGTCGAACGCGCTGATCGTCACTGTGCCCTGCGCGATCGGCTGAGGCTCAGGTGTGGGTGTTCCCGTGTCCGCCGGTTGCGGCTGCGGTTCCGGGGTGACTTGCGGGAGCGGCTGAGGCTCCGGTCTGGGCGCTCCCTGGTCCACCGGTTGCGGCTGCGGTTGCGGCACCGGGGTGCCTTGCGGGATCGGCTGAGGCTCCGGCCTGGGCGGGCCCTGGTCCACTGGCTGCGGCTGCGGCACCGGGGTGCCTTGCGGGAGCGGCTGAGGCTCCGGCCTGGGCGGGCCCTGGTCCACTGGCTGCGGCTGCGGCACCGGGGTGCCTTGAGGGAGCGGCTGAGGCTCCGGTCTGGGCGGGCCCTGGTCCACCGGCTGCGGCTGCGGTTCCGGGGTGCCCTGCGGGAGCGGCTGAGGCTCCGGCCTGGGCGTTCCCTGGTCCACCGGCTGCGGCTGCGGCTGCGGGGTGCCCTGCGGGAGCGGCTGCGGCTCCGGCGTGGGCGGACCCTGGTCCACCGGTTGGGGCTGCGGCACCGGGGTGCCTTGCGGGATCGGCTGGGGCTCCGGCGTGGGCGCTCCCTGGTCCGCCGGCTGCGGCTGCGGTTCCGGGGTGCCCTGAGGGAGCGGCTGCGGCTCCGGCGTGAGCGCTCCCTGGTCCACCGGCTGGGGCTGCGGCACCGGGGTGCCTTGCGGGAGCGGCTGAGGCTCCGGCCTGGGCGCTCCCTGGTCCACCGGCTGCGGCTGCGGCACCGGGGTGACTTGCGGGAGCGGCTGAGGCTCCGGCGTGGCCGCTCCCTGGTCCACCGGTTGCGGCTGCGGCACCGGGGTGCCCTGCGGGATCGGCTGAGGCTCCGGCCTGGGCGCTCCCGGGTCCACCGGCTGCGGCTGCGGTTCCGGGGTGCCTTGCGGGAGCGGCTGAGGCTCCGGCGTGGCCGCTCCTTGGTCCACCGGTTGCGGCTGCGGCACCGGGGTGCCTTGCGGGAGCGGCTGAGGCTCCGGCCTGGGCGTTCCCGGGTCCGCCGGTTGCGGCTGCGGTACCGGGGTGCCCTGGGGGATCGGCTGGGGCTCCGGCGTGGCCGATCCCTGGTCCACCGGTTGCGGCTGCGGTTCCGGGGTGCCCTGCGGGAGCGGCTGAGGCTCCGGCTTGGGCGCTCCCTGGTCTGCCGGTTGCGGCTGCGGTTCCGGGGTGCCCTGAGGGAGCGACTGAGGCTCCGGCCTGGGCGCTCCCTGGTCCACCGGCTGAGGCTCTGGCGCCGGGGTGCCTTGCGGGACCGGCTGCGGCGTGACGGGCGGCGGTAGATGGGGATCGGTGGTCGGGCCCAGGGGAACGTCGTCGGGCAAGCCCGGCTCCAGACCGCCTTCTCGCTGCGTGCGGTCCTGGTCCGGCGGAACGAGGCCCGGGGTTCGAGGGGGCGTCGTCTCGACCGCGTCGCCGGGCGTATCGGGCGCCTTCGTCCCGGTACGCCATCCGAACGCCTCTTCGGACTGACCATGACGGGGATCCCTCGCATCCTCCGGCGTTCCGGCCAGACGCGACCAGAGCCGGTGCAGAAGGCCGGTCGCGGGTTTGTCGTCCTCGGGCGATGATCCGGTCATGTCGTCCCCTACCGCTCGGTCAGTGCAAGATCGAGATTGGTGAAGACCGGCTTCCAGAGATACGCGAAGACGGTCTTGCTGCCGGTGGTGATATCCGCCTCGCCCGTCATGCCCGGCAGCAAGGCAAAGCGCTGTGGATCCTCGCCGAAGAAGGCCTGCGGCAGGTCGATCAACACCTGGTAATGAGACGCCCCTTGGTCATCGTTCACCGTGGTTGGAGAGACCTCGGCGACCCGCCCCTCGAGTGCGCCGAACCGGCTGAAATCGAAGGTATCAATCTTCACCCTCACCGGCTGGCCAACCGTCACGAAGCCCACGTCACGCGGGCTGAGCGCGCCCTCGAAGCGCAGCGACACGTCACGGGGGACGATCTCGGCCACCAGTCCGCCCGCCTCGATGAAGCGGCCGACCACGGTTTCCGGCAGGCTCTGGACGGTGCCTGCCACCGGCGTTCTGAATTCGGTCTGGGCAAGGCGCCTGATCAGCCGCGCGATGCGCTCGGCCACTTCGAAAAGGTCGCGGTTGACGTCGGCGATCCGGGCGCTGGCGATGTCTGCCTCGCCCACGTCGATCTCGGAAAGGCGCTGTTCGAGCTCGGTCTTGCGGGCGCGCAGGACCGCGGCGCGCCCGGTCAGTTCGGCCAACTGGAATTCGTAGTCCGCCTCGATCTGGATCGCCTCGACGAGATCGGCCTGTGGCGTGAGGCCTCGCTCCTGCAGCTGCTCCAGCTTGTCCACGCGGTCGCCAGCCGCGGCGCGCTGCCGCTCCACCGCCGGCCGCTCCGTGGCGATCGCGTCAAGTTCCGCGCTGGCCGAAATGATCTGCTGCTGCACGAGGTTGCGCGCATTGTCGAGATAGTCCTTGCGGGCTTCGAACACGGCCATCTCGCGCGCGATCGCTTCGTCCACATCGTCTTCCGGCAGGCCAAGGTGGCGCGCACTGGGAACCTCCGGCAGGGAGGGGAAGTCGGGATCGACGGCGCGCGCCCTGATCGGTTCGAAATCCGGCGTCCCGCCCTCGACGAGCGCGGTCAGGCGCTCGCTCTCCAGCGCCATCCCGAAGGCCTGGCTGCGCGCCTCGCGCAGTTGCGACAGAAGTTCGGCCGCATCGAACTCGACGATGAGCTGTCCCGCCTCGACCTGCTCACCAAGCTCCACGTGCACCGCTCCGACGGCACCGCCGAATTCGCTCTGCAAACGCTGCGTGGAGCTTTCGGGCTCCACCACGCCGCGCGCACGCACGACTTCATCCACCGGGGTGATCATCGTCCAGCCGAGCAGCAGGACGAGGCACCCGAGCACAGCAAGGCTGGCGATCCGCGCCAGCCGCGCCACCGGCGCGTCGTTCAGCTCGAACCGCTCGAGCGGGGAGGTTTCGTCTCGATCGGCCATGCTGTCAGGCTGCCCCCTGTTCGTTGTGCTCGCCGCGACGGGCGGGGCCGAAATGACGCAGTAGCCCGTCGTCGAGATAGATCGCGTTGTCCGCGGCCGGGACCAGCGAGAGATCATGGGTGGAAAAGAAGACCGTGGCGTGACCTCGAACGCTGCGCAGGTAGGCCAGGAAGGCCTCGCGCTCGGCGGGATCGGCACAGCCGGTCGGATCGTCCAGCAGAACCAGGACCGGATCGCATCCCGAGGGCGCAGGGCTGTCCGGCGGCGCCGCATCCGGCGCCAGTGCATCGGCCAGTACAGCGTCCATGGCGGCGCGCGGAGACCACGCGCCCGCCTCCGACAAGGACCAGGGCGCCCCGCTTCCCGATCCGCGCTCAGCAAGCGCGGGCAGGATCAGGGAGGTCAGCGCAAGCTCTGCGGGATCGTATTGGCGCAGCGTGACACCGTCCAGCAGCACCTGCCCCGATTGCGGAGCGAGGCTGCCGGAGAGCAGCCGCAGAAGCGTGGTCTTGCCAGCCCCATTGGCCCCGATGATCACGTTGACGCTTCCTGGCGCGACGCTGAATGACACGTTGTTCAGCGCCGGTTCGGTTTCGGCATCATAGCGAAAATAGGCGCCCTGCAGGGCGATATCCGGCGCGCCGCGCGGCGCCGACTGAAGGCCCGCCGGAGCGGGGCCCGCAAGCTCGCTCGCGACCGGCGTCTTCAGCGAGCGCAGGGCAAGACGAATGGCCTGCAGCCGCGGCAACGCGATGAAGAGCGCCTGCGCCGGGCCGGTGATCCGCCAGGTCAGCAACATGGTTGCCACGAGGGCGCCCGAGCTCATCATGCCGCCGATGGCAAGCCAGACACCGACAGCCAGTGTTGCCAGCGCCGCGCCGGTCCCGAGGATCGCTCCCAGCGCCATGATGCCGGCCGAGCGCAGCCCGCGCGCGTAGCTCCCACGGGCCGCATGCGCGGCCTGTTCCGCCAACCGCCCCAGCCAGACGGCGCCAAGCCGGTTTTCCATGATCTCGGGAGCCTTTACCCCGACCTCGTGCAGCATCGCAGCGCGTTCCCTGCCGGCTTGCGCCAGCATCGGGTCAGCGCCGAAACGGTCCCGCGACACCAGCAGGGCCACCCCCATCATGAGCAGCAGGTAGAGCGCCGGGACCAGGACGAGGATGCCGCCGAGCAGCCCGATCGCGAGAAGCGACAGCAGCACGAAGGGCGCGTCAAAAACGGCGGCCGTATTCGCCGATGCAAAGACATCCGCACCCCGCCGCGCCGCCGTGATGCGTGCCTCGATGCTCTCTCTCGACTGGGCCAACACCGCCTGCAACGGCAAGCTCAGGAGCCGGGCCTCGGCGGCGGCACCGGCAAGCGCGGCCAGTCTGGCGTGCTGGGCGGCGAGATAGCGCGCGCGCACCAGCCGCAGCAAGGCGACACAGGCCACCGCGAGGGCCGCCCCCGAGAGGATCGGCCACAGCGAACCGGCCGCCCCCACCCCCAGCACCCGGTCGAAGACGGCCATGATGAAGAGCGGCACGAGCACCGCCACGACATGGATGAAGAAAGAGAGCGCCAGCCCCGTCCGCAGGCCCTGGCGCAGGCGGCGCAATAGCATGTCGCGCGTGATGCGGTCGCGGTCCGCCTCTGCCGACCGGTAGACAAACAGCACGCGTTCGGCTTGGCGGAGCGTCCTGCGGATATCCGGTCGCGGAGTATCCGTACTGGCGAGGACGATCTCCTGACCGTTGATCCGGGCCATGGCGACCGCTTCCTCCCCCGAAAGCGCCAAGATCGCTCCGTCGCCGCCATCCTGCCACGCGCGCGGCGGAGCGCTGCCGACCTCGCTCGGCAGGCAGAGCCCGGTCAGAAGCATCGAGGCGTCATCGAGCGAGGCCAACGCATGCTGCGGCGGCAGGGCGCTATCGAACACGACCGGCGCTCGCTGCCATCCCAGGCGGCCCAGCACCTCCGGCAGAAGATGCTCGAGCGGGCTGCGACGTCGACCGGGACGCTCAGGCCGAGGCGGTTGCGCTGGCTCGGGCATCCTGGCATCCGCTGCCGCGCTACCGTGGGCGACATTCATGCCGCCACCTGCGCGGGCGCACCCCTGTCGCCGCCATCGGTGGCGGAAAGATCACGCCCGTCAAGCACGCCTTCGCGCGTCAGGACGACGACCGTGGTGCTGGCCGAAACCTTCCGCAGAAAGGCAAGGAGCCGGTCGACGCCGTCCTTGTCGAGTGCATAGGTCGGGTGGTTCAGCACCACCAGACCGGGTGCGCCGGCGAAGGCGCGAACCAGACCGATCCGCTTGATGGCACCGCTCGACAGCGGCGCACCAAGCCGGTTGCCGACCTCTGTCTGGTAGCCGTTGGCCAATCGTCCCACAGGCCGCTGCAAGCCGAGTGTTTCGCTTATCTGCATGGCGACGGTGGTCCGCGACGGATCGAAGCCTGTGATGTTGCCCAGGATCGTGCCGCGAAACAGGCTGGGCATCGCCCGCACCATGGCGATCCGGGACGCATGAGCATGCGGCACTGCCTCGCCGGTCCCGGCGAGCTTCAGCGAGAACGGATCGATCCCGTCGTGCCGCGCCTCGCGCAGCGCATCATGGAAGGCGACGAAAGCCGCATCCGCATCGTCGAAGCTCGGGAATGTCACGACCGTCAGCGCACCCGCAGCGACCTCGATCCGGCGTCCTTCCGGCCCGACCCAGGACAGGCCAAGCGGGGCGGCCAAGGCCGCTTCGTCCATTGCGGGCGGGATGAGTGGGGCCGTATCGGCCATCACCGCCTGCAGCATCCGATGCGCCGAGGCGGCTGTCTGACGACGCGCCAGCCCGGCCAGGAGCCCGACCAGCCCGGCCACCGCGCGCTGACCAAGGATGAGGCATGCCGCCAGGGCGCCGACGGTCATGTTTCCCTCAAGCACCTGCACGGCCCCAAGGCCAAGCACCGACACCGCCGTTGCCAGGCTGGAAATCTGCGTCAGGTCGGTGAGCCGCCCGGTCTGGCGCTCGGAGCGCTCGGTGGCCGCCGCCCCGGCTCTGGCGGTCTGGCGCAGTCGGGCCATGAGCCGCCCCGGCAGGCCCTGCGTGCGCAGCAACTCGATGCGATTGAACGCCACCGTCAGCAACGACGTCCACTTGGAATGTTCCGCGAACCGCTCCGCGACGGCCTGCCTGTTGAGATATGCAGCGCGAAAGGCCAGCGCGCCGATCACGCCGATCACCGCAAGCGGCGCAAGCACGACTGCTCCTCCCAGAAACCAGACAAGGGCAAGAAAGGCGAATGCAAAAGGCGCGTCGAACAATCCCATCAGGGACCGCGCCTCGAGGATCTCGCGGGATCGGGCGATGGTGGCGAAAAGCCCGTCGATCCGTCCAGCCCCCATGCGACCGAACCTTTCGCGCGGCATGGTGAGGACATGTTTCGCGACGCGAAGGGAAAGGCGATGCTCCTCCACGCTGCCGATCCTGGCAAAGATGGCCGACCGGGCAAATCGCGCGAGACCATCCAGCAGGAGTGCGATCAAGACCGCGGAAAACAGCACCGCCGCCGTGCCAAGCGACTGGTTCGGGATGATGCGATCATACACCTGGATGAGCGCCAGGGGCAGTGCCAGGCCGAGAATATTCGACAGAAGCGACAGCGCAACAATCCAGACGCGTGACATAGGCGACCTCCACAACCCACGGAAATACACTACGCAGTCAAGGCGCCGAAGCAATTGAAAGTGACCCCATCTTGCCCCCGAAAATAACCGGCTAGGCGAACTCCATCTCCGCTCGTCCCCGCGGTGATCCTGAACGCGCTCGCCGGCACAAGGCACACGGAACAAGTGTGACCTGCGCCTTTGGGCAGCCGGTCATTGCTCGGTCTCCCGCAACGGTAGCTCTCACTCCGCTCGCAAGATGACATCGGCACATGTCCATCCTGCCCGAAGGACGCACGTTTGCGAGGCCGCAGTATGGCATCTGCACCAGATTGAGGCGATCCGGGGCCCCTGAAGCGCCAGCGGTGCCGGACGGTTTTTCGTAACGGGTTTCGACGGGGGATCGGGATGCGAAACCACCCACACAATCCGGAACTTTACGCTGGCATCCCGAACAACGCGCCTACTGTGTCTTCCGTCTATGCTGCCATTCATATCACTCGGAACGCGCGTTTGGGTGTTGGCGGGGTTCGGCAGCATAGTGTTGGAATATAAGGACCGAACCGGAACGAGCGATGTTCCCAAACCGAGACTGAGGCCCATCCTGAGCCCAGCTTCGGCCGGGCGGCGCGTCTATAAGGTTCGGCCGGTTCTTGCAAACCCCTTTGATAACACGGAAAAAGCCGTGCCCGTCAAATCGCTGTCACTGGTTCGGCAGGGTGATGATGGCGGGCCGAAGCCGACGAAACGGAGAACTACACCTACGCTATAGCCCTCTAAATTGCGGCACGAGCGAATGACTAGCTGCGTGCGAGTCAAACTCCGAGGGTGGGGACTGCCTAGCCGCGCGAGCTGTCCACCCAATCCAGAGTCGATTTGCATGCAAATCGCGCGGCACTTTAAAGATTATGATGTATCGTTGGCGCAACGACTGTAGTGACCCAGTGATGCCACGGAATGGGGGGCGATAACATGGAATATTCGGATGCCTATCTGCGCGAATACCTGCCGCGCGAGAACCCGCCGATGGAGTTGGTTCCGGGCGATGTCATCGACGAAGTCGAGCGCTGGGGTGATTTCATCGGCGAGGATCGCGAACTGATCGCACGGTCCACCTTCTGGACCTATGCAATCTTCTCTGAACTGGGCCTAGGTCGCTATCGATCCGAACGTTTGCATGACCGCTTCTGGCGGGTCAGGCCGTGGTTCACGCTGGCTGGAACAGACTTCAATATGAAGCGGGTCACATTCGGTCTTTTCGACAAGGACCGAGAAAAGGCGGGGATCGGGTTCGCCATCGACGTTCCCCAGTGGGACGGGCCGGAATTTGCAATCATTGACAGGCTAAGCTTTCCGCTCCTCGGGGGTGTAACCTTCCCTTTCGCGATCCGACAGAACGAGATCGAGCATCATGTGGCGCATCCCAGCGGGGCGACCAGCGCTTGTTGGGCACAGTGCAGGACGACATCGCTCTGGGGCGTGCTCACCGCAGGCCATGCGGTCAATGGCAACCGACCCGGCCGGGCCGTGTCTATGGCGTCGGGCGACACCGCCTCGCTCGGCCGCTCCTACTTCCAGCCGGTTGATGCCGCCTTCGTGCTGACGCCAGCACCGAGCCACAAGCCGACGCAGCTTCCTTTCATGAGCTTTGCCTCAATGGGACTACCGGTCATCATCGACTGTCAGTCTGGTTCGGTCTCACGCACCGTCGTCGATGTGCAGAACAATTGCGGAGTCCTCAACACGCGCGAGGTCGGCGTCACGCTCTGCCTCGACCAACCTGTCTCCAAAGGCGATTCCGGGGCGCTTATTCGCGTCGCAAATGGCGACGCCGTTGGCCTCTATCGCGGTTCGATGAAGGCGCCGAGCGCGCCGAATGGTTTTCGCGGCCTCGCCCAGAATTTCGAGCAGGCGATCCTCGCCCTCGATGTCTTTCCCTATCTGTAGAGGAGCATCCCATGACCGAGCCTGCGCAGGACGAATTCGAGATCTCGATCTTCGTGCCCGAGGAGGGTACGGCCGTGCCGTTGCCGCCCGATCCATCGGTCGAGCATCATTCGATGCGCGACTGGGTGCCGGGTCTTGGCCGGGTCGCCAAGGTCCGTGCAGGGCAGGTCCAGGAGCAATGGACCCGCACTGTCGATACGCTTATGAAATTGAGTTCAACCACCGCCGCCCGCTCGAAGGAATGGTCGATCGAGGAAATCGAGGTCGGCCTGACCCTGAGCGCCAAGGGCGAGCTGTTATTCATCGCTGAGGCGGGCGCTGAGGCGAGCATCAAGTTCAAGCTGACCCGCAAGGGCGAGTCCGCGCCCCAGGCGCCTACGCTCTTGCCGTCAGGAAATTGACGCCGATGGCAGCAATGACCGATCCGGGCAATGCGCTGGCGCTCTATCAGCAGGCGTTTGCGGCCGGCGTGATTCCGCTGCAACCCTGCCGGCTCGACCCGAGCCTGTTGATGGCGGTCGATCACCCCAACGGCAAGAAGCGCTTCTCCTATATGCGGTTCACGGGGACGAAGATGACTGCTCTGGTCATGTTCGCGCAGGACGGGATGGAGGAGGGCGGCCCGATCTTTAACATCGGTTATGCCGTCGATGATTGCGCGCGCGGGCGCGGTCTTGCCCAATCGACACTGGTCGCAGCCCTTGCTGAACTCGAGCATGGACTGAAAGGTGCGAATGTGCCTGTGCTTAATGTTGAGGCGGTGATCAACATTGATCACATCGTCTCGCAGCGCGTCGCCGCAACGATCTTCCCCGATGCGCCCAAGCCCATAATCGACAGCGGATCGGGCCTGCCAGCGCTCCATTATTACCGATCGATTCTGCTCAACGCGCCGCGCGCGTGAAGAAGGCCCTCAGTTGCACGCTAAACCCGAAGGCTGAGGTGCGGCGATAGAGAACCATGAGGCACAGCGAGCAAGACATCTTCGCCAGTCGCAGCAGCGCTGCTATCCTAAAAATGCTGGGACGACAACTCATGACATATCCGGACCTTTACGCCTAGGCCGGCGAGAGTTGATATCTGGTCAAAAGCATCCGCACTACTGACCCGGACATGCTGGTATCGGACAATAGCGTGGAATCGGCGGTTCGTTATACGGCATGGTGGCGTGCCGTAATCGGCGGCAATATCGCGCCATAGAGAGCAATCGGCGGCGTTTGGCGGAGGGGATGGGCCTGATATCCAACCTTCTTTTGTGGATGCAGCTCGGTTTGCAAGGAATTTCTGATCGTCTGGGCATGTGATCGAGTGCGAACTTTTGTCAGGCCTGTTCGTGCGGCCGACTGGCGCCGCTGGCCGGGATGGTGATGCGCGGAGCGGGGCCAAATCTCCAAGAGCGAGCTCGAGGCTCGGAGAAGGTTTCTGGTTTGCCCGACCCGGATCATATCGATCATTTGCCCATACTGATCATGCCTTCCTCACAACTCGGTGGCCCGAGTGCCCCTTCGGTGCCCGATCAGGCGCCGATCAGCACCGGGCCACGATAGCTTTCACCGCGCGTCAGCATCGCCCAGATGCCGCGCGCCATCTTGTTCGCCAGGGCTCGACATGGAGTTCAACAGCCTCGATGCGCAGCGGGAGGCTTGCGAGGCCTACATTGCCAGCCAGCGCGCCGAGGGGTGGGCCTGCCTGCGCGAACGCTACGATGACGGCGGCGTCTCGGGCGGCACGCTGGACCGCCCCGCGCTGAAGCAGCTGATTGCCGATGTCGAGGACGGGCTGATCGACGTTGTCGTGGTCTACAAGATCGACCGCCTCAGCCGCGCGCTGATGGACTTCTCGAAGCTCGTCGAGATCTTCGACCGCCACGGAGTGACCTTCGTGTCCGTCACCCAGTCCTTCAACACCACCACGTCGATGGGCCGCCTGACGCTGAACATCCTGCTCAGCTTCGCCCAGTTCGAGCGCGAGGTGATCGGCGAACGGATCCGCGACAAGGTCGCCGCCTCGAAGAAGAAGGGCATGTGGATGGGCGGCTACGTGCCGCTCGGCTACGATGTGGTCGACCGCAAGCTGATCGTGAACGAGGCCGAGGCCGCGCAGGTCCGGACCATGTTCGAGCTCTTCGCGCGGTCCGATTCCACCGCCGCCGTGATCCGGGAACTGAACGCCCGCGGCATCCGGTCCAAGCGCGGCCGGCCCATCGACCGCGGGGCGCTCTACAAGCTTCTGCACAACCGCATCTACCGCGGCGAGATCACCCACAAGGGCGAGACCTATCCCGGCATGCACGAGCCCATCGTCGATGCAGAGCTGTGGGACGCCGCCCACGCTGTGCTGGCCGGCAACCGGAACCAGCGCGCCGGGCGCACCCGGAGCACCGAACCGGCGCTGCTGCGCGGGCTGATCTTCACCGAAACCGGCGCCGCGATGACCCCGCACCACACGAAGAAGGGGAACAGGCGGTACTGCTACTACGTCTCGATGGACGTGATCCAGAAGCGGCCGACGGCCGAGTTGCGCGGGCCCCAGCGGCTCCCTGCGGCCATGGTGGAGGAAGCGGTCATCGGCGAGACCCGGCGGCTGCTGCGTACGCCGGAGATCATTGCGCGGACCGCCCGCGCGCTGAAGAAGGAACGGCCTGACCTCGACGAGGGCACCGTCACCGCGGCGCTGACGCAGTTCGACGATCTTTGGAAGGCGCTGATCCCAGCCGAGCAGGCTCGTATCGTCCAGCTGCTCGTGGCGCGCGTGACAGTGGGCGAGGACGGGTTGGACATCGATCTTCGCCATGACGGGCTCGGCGCACTGGCGAGCCTGATGGCGCCCACGCGGGTGGACGCTGCCTGATGCCCGCGAACGAGACGATCCGCGTCCACATCCCGCTCACGGTCCGCAAGCGCGGCGGTCGCCCGCGCATCCTGCCGCCGCGGGATATCGAGACTTCGGACCCGCCGCCGGGGCAGGATCCGCGCGTGCTGCGCGCCATCGGCCGGGCATGGGCGTGGCGGCAGCGGATGGAGCGCGGCGAGGTCACCACCATCGCCGATCTCGCTGCCGAGGAAGGCCTCTCCGACCGCTATGTCAGCCGCCTGCTGCGCCTCGCATGGCTGTCGCCGGAGGTTCTCGAGCGACTGGTCGTGCGCCGCGAGCCCTGCGCAATTAGCCTCTACGACCTGTGCTTCGTGGCCTCTCTGCCGTGGGACGAGCAGCAGGCGCAGGTTTTCGACTGAGCCACTCCCAAAAGACCATTCAAAGGATCCAGATTCGAGGCTACCGTTGGCAAAAGTCACCTTACTTGAGGTTTGTTTTGCTTGCCGAAAATGCACTGGGGCCTGGCTTTCCCGAATGGACGGAACTAGGGCAGGAAACGGGTCTTGATCCACTTGGGATGCAGCGACCAATCGAGGTCGTCTATCAATCCCTTTTGCCGGGCATCAGCACCATCACACTTCGGCTTCGCTACTATTCGTTCTTTCCCTGGCTTCTGGACTCGTATGCGCGACGCAATGGAAGCACCGATATGCAGGAGTTTCGGTTCTTTCAGCGAAAGGCGGAAGCTCTCTATGCACTACTCTGCGCCCATCGTGACTATGAGCTCGGCATCGCCGGGATACTTTGGGCCAGTCGGGAACTGCAGAGTCTGGCCGAAGAAACCGATCCGAATGCCATAGTTGATTTCGCGTCATCCGCAGACCCGGATTCCCGTCAGAACCGCTACCTTGAGAACAAGGGAGGTGCCTTCGGCGGCATCTACGCCAGCCAGCTTCGTGAGATGGGCCTCGTGCGTGTCGATGACCCCAACATACCCATTCCGTATTGTACAAATGCTGCGATGGACCTGGCAGACGCCATGTCTGATCAGCTTGGTGATCTCGCAGAGGTCTTTCTCAGTGCTGTTGAGAAGGGCCAGGTAACGGTTGAAACGCTCGACCGGCTTGCGCTGATGAAACCGTCGAGAGTGCCCGCCGACAGCGTTGAGCAAGAGGCGCTGGCAGCGGTCTTGATGGGACGACAGCAGAACGCGCGCGAGCCAGATGTCATGAGGCGCCAAACGCTCATTGAACTGCTGCGGTTAGCCGGCGAGCTACAAAGAATTCCGCGGGCCGATGACGCGAAGTGGGCGTGGTTCAACGAGGGAAATTCACAAGAGACCGACCGTATCGATGTTCTCGGGCTTTGGTCTCTGTATCAAGCCAGCGACCTTTGCCGCCTGGCATATGAAGGCTTTCTGTCGGCAGCGCTTCAGTCGCTCGAGGCCGCCCCGTACCGCAGGAAAACACTTCGCGAGATTGTCGCCGACCTGATCGAGCCAACGGATTTGGAAAATACGACAACGCTCGCGGAATATCTTCGGAATCAGACGGCAGACGAAGAACCGGAAACCTTGGCGAAGCAGGCTGCTTCCGAACTTCTCGAGGCTGAAAAGACTGGCGACGTCGACGGTGAGGTCAGAGCGTCGATTCGTCTGCTTTCGGCGCTTTGGCGAAAGAGCTCGGATTATTCGAGTTCCGTTCTCAGACGGCTCCGCTCGGCTGATCACTTCCAGTCGTATGCTACCGAGATACGCTTTCTTGAGCAGCGATTGTCGACGCCGGCAAGAACAGCATTCGAGGAGATGATTTCCTCCCGCGTGATCAAGCGCCATCTCTGGGTGGCCTCGCGCAAGTTTCGCAATCAGAAGGCCTACACATTCCTCATGGAACCGGACGACGGCCAGTTGCGCTTCCGCAGCCGGTTTTCCGTCTCTCCCAGTAGTCCGCGCATCGACCAGGCAGTTCAGTTTCTGCACGACGCAAAATTGTTGGACGACAAAGGCCCAACATCCCTTGGAATTGCTGAAATCGAGCGTCAATGAAGTATTACGAAGCTTTCTCGGGAAGTGGATACGACTCTGCTTTCATGACGACCTACGCCTTCTCGGCACAGGCATTTGAAGATGTGCCGTTTCCGAGGCTGCGGGGTGGCGGATGCCGGAACATCACCGTTCTGGCGGACCGCGGAATGCTCAACATGAGCTTTGATGAGTTCGGACCGCCGCGCTATGCCGGCACACTCTACCATGTGGTGAAGGCCACGATGCCTGGCGCCTTCCACCCCAAGATCGCTCTTCTGGCAGGTGCCGCGAAGGGCCGATTGATGATCGGTTCCGCAAACCTGACTGGATTGGGACTTGGCGGAAATCGAGAATTGGTAGCCGATCTCGCCTACACCACAGACAACCCTGAATTCACCTCACTTTTCGGACAGGCAATGCGGTACATAGCGCGCCACGTGCCCAACGACGATCCGTGGTTTTCCTCGGCACTTGACCGAGCCTTGAGGCACGCCTCCTGGCTGCGAACGGCCATGGCCGACGAGTCCGTGACAGAACGGGACGACATCCGTCTAATAATCGACCGTTCCGAGGGCACCATTCTTGATCAGATCGCGGCCAGTATCGGTACTGACCCGATCCGCCGCCTCATTGTTCTTTCGCCTTATTGGGACGAACGACTGGAAGGATTAAGACGGCTACGATCGGTCTTGGGGATGCCGCCAACGGACATCCTTATCCAACCCGCAGCAGGTTTGTTTCCGGCTGAAAGCCTCGGCAGGCATGACAATCTGCGGCTGTTCAATTCTGGGTCTGAGCGTTCGTCGCGCTTCATTCACGCCAAGCTCTTTGTGGCCCTTGGTGAAGAATCGGATCATTTGATCTCAGGCAGTATGAATTGCTCGGCCCCTGCATTGCTTGGTTCTGCCGATGTCTCGGGCAATGCCGAGGCCGGGATCTACAAACGCGTTCCAAGCGGCACGGCGCTGGCCGCGCTCAACCTGGAGGGATACGAAGAAAACCCCGTCAGCCTGTCAGATTTGCCTGCACGCGAAGAGCGGGAGCGATCCTCATCTGCTGAAGCATTGCCTGCCGATGCAGGCAACTTCGAACTGCGTGGTGGAGAATTGTTCTGGCGCCCCCCGAACGATGGTGCGTTGGATGCCTCCGAGATCCGGTTGTTTGACCGCGACTACGAGGAACTGGCGCAAGTACTTCAAATCGAAGCTGGCGGAACCAACAGGTGGGCCATTGATCCTGACCTCCGACGCCCGAGGGTCGCACGCCTGGTTGGCCATGCCGGAACGTGGTCTGCACCAGCCTCAATCGTTGATCTTGAGATACTGTCGTCCTCCACGCTTCCTGTCCGAAGGGGGCGGAAGCGAACGCTCGTCGATAGCCTGGCCGAGCTCGACCAGGAAGATCTGACAATTCTAGAAGCCCTCAACGAACTGGAGATGCTCGAGGAAACCGAGCACAGCAAGAACCCGGGCACCGTTTCATCCCGCAGCCAGACACCGACGACGCAGAGGGACACAGAGCAGCTCCATCAGGTGCTGCCCTACGAGGTGTTCGTGGCTGCACGCAATCGATCACGAGCAGAGAAGGACGGACGGACTGCGTGGTCCCGTGCGCGCGAGGATGACCCGGCCGGGATGATCAATGCCTGCCTGAATCGCCTGGTCGGCCTTGTATCTGAAGATCTGTCAGAAGACGAAGAGCGCGCCATGCTGGAAGACGCCGCGACCGACCTGCGAACTACCGAACCGGCCAAGGCTGAGGACACAGATGCCGAAGGACTGAATTCTGCAGACAATTCAATCAGTCCAGCTCGGCGAGCTCACGTCACGGCAACAGCAAAGAAATATGTCGACGCTGTGAAGGCCTTTGAGAAGCGAACGACGGCGCTGAAGGGCAGCCCGATAACAACGGCTGAACTGGTTCGGTTGCGGGCCCTCCTGCAAATTGTCCTGGCTGGGGCGATGCCCGTTGCCGGACAGGCGAAAGAACATCAGGTGCTTCCATTGGAAACGAAGGATAGCACTGAGTGGCCGCGTCTGATTGGGCGATTGCTGCGCCAGCATTTTGGGACGATCCGCGCGCTACAGTCCCTTCAGGTCGAAGACGATGAGAGCGAGCACACGCGGGTTCTGGATTACCTTGCAACGGCGAAATTCGCAGCACAGATGGCTGTTCGAGGGGCTCAGTCGAGTCGGTCGCTTGCTCCAATTCAGAAAGCCCTCGGCGCGCTTTCTGCAGACTTGGAAACTCAGATCAAGGCGATCGCCGCCTCCGACGAAGCTGACCTCGCCCGGCTGCAAGAACTGGATGGCAAACTGGCCTCGCGGTTTGGACCAGCGCTCGGGATATGAAACTGACTTCGCTCCCCGCATCTGCCGTCATCATCACGTTGGTTTACGACCAACTGCGCCTCTCGCCTGTTGCGGCTCTGTTCTCCTCGAAGGCGATGGAAACAGGGGGCGAAGTTTTGGCGGAGTTGAAACTCAGGTCATTGGAAAAGCGTGAAAAAATCCGACCGAACCGAATTTAGCGAGGTTCGCCTGAACAGAGACGGAGGGCCATTCAGAGCCCGAAACAGGCTTGGCGCGCAGTCTCCGAGGTTCGCATGGGGGAAGCAAAGCCCTTTGAAAACACGACTATTTCAGCGCGGCGATGGGCGTCTGTCCGTGTTCGCAACTGGGATAGTGGCGGAGGAGGTGGGATTCGAACCCACGGTACGCTTGCACGCACGACGGTTTTCAAGACCGCTGCATTCGACCACTCTGCCACTCCTCCGGGTCCGGACCCGATTAGACGGGCCGGATCGATTCGGCAAACCCCCGCCGGCGGTGCAAAGACGTCACGCCGGGCGGGGCCCGGGGTGGCGGGCCGCGGGCAGGCTTCCCAAGTTCGCGGGAAAAGGCTACACTCGCTGCCAAACAACGCCCGAAAAGGGCGATCCTATCGGCAGCGCCGGGGCAACCGGCATCGCGCGGCGCAGACCGCGACAGGCAAGAGGCAAGGGCATGATTGCAGGGACTTCCGACGATTTCGGGGCCGTACGGGCCATTTCCGGCCGCACGCTGCGCGCGGCAGGGGCGGCGGCCCTGGTGCTGGGCCTGAGCGCCTGCGTCGACGGCGGCGACTTCCCGATGTTCAAGTCCGAGGCCACGGACAGCGGCGACGAGGTCGCCACCCGCCGGGCCACGCGGCTGATCGAACGCGACATCGAGGCGCCCGAGGTCTTCCAAGTCACCGAGGCCGGGCTCTGGGACGGGCGGCCCTCGCTCGGCGGTGTCTGGGTCGCGCATCCGGACGTGAAGGAGCCCGAACGGGTCCTGATCCGCAACACCGCCAACGACAAGTTCGTCATCGGCGCCCTGTTCCGCCGCGAACGCGAGAACCCGGGCCCGCGGGTGCAGGTGTCCTCCGACGCCGCCGCGGCGCTCGGCATGCTGGCGGGCGCGCCGCAGAACCTCAACGTCACCGCTCTCCGCCGGGAAGAGGCGCCGAAACCGGCCGCGGCCGCGGCAGAGAACACGGGATCCGCGGAGCCCGCGGCCGATCCGGCCGCGCAGGGCGCCGAGGGCGGCGCCATGGCGCTGGCCGCACCCGAGGTGAACACCGTGCCGCTCGCCTCGCCCGCGGCACCGGCGGCGCAGGTCCGCCCGCAGCCCGCCTCGGTCCCCGCGGCCCCGGCCCCGAAACCCGCGGCCTCGTCGCTGACGCGGCCCTATCTCCAGATCGGCATCTTCAGCGTCGAGGAGAACGCCCGCAACACCGCCACCGCGATGAGCCAGCAGGGCATGGTGCCGACGGTCCGCAAGCAGTCGAGCAAGGGCAAGACCTTCTGGCGCGTGCTGATCGGCCCGGCGACGACCGAATCCGAGCGCGACGCGCTTCTCGATAAAGTGAAGGCGACGGGCTTTACCGACGCCTATGCTGTGACAAACTAGGCCGCCCGTGCCAGTATGGCGGGACAACCGGACCCGCCGGAGGGTCCGGGACAGACGGAGACATTGATGACCAAGACCAGAGCACAGCGCGCGCCGCGTGCGATGCTGGCAGCCCGGTGGACCTCCGCCGGGCTGAGCCTCGTTTCGGCCTGCCTTCTCACGCTCGCGACCGCCCTGCCGGCCAGCGCCTTCGACACCTCGGCCCGGGCGGCCTACGTGATCGACGTCACGACCGGGACCGTGCTGCTGTCGAAGAACGCCGACGAGCCGCTGCCGCCCGCCTCCATGTCGAAGCTCATGACCCTCTACGTGGCCTTCGAGGCGCTCAAGGACGGCCGCCTGACGCTGGACGAGAAGCTGCCGGTCTCCTCGCACGCGATGAGCTATGGCGGCTCGACCATGTTTCTCGACACCACGGACAAGGTCGCGGTCGAGGACCTCCTGCGCGGCATCATCGTGCTGTCGGGCAACGACGCCTGCGCCGTGATCGCCGAGGCGCTCTCGCCCGACGGGACCGAGGCGGGCTTCGCGCGCTACATGACCCAGCGGGCGCAGAAGATGGGGCTCGACCATTCCACCTTCCAGAACTCCAATGGCTGGCCGGCCGAGGGTCACCGGATGTCGGTCCATGACCTCGCCCTGCTGGCGACGCACATCATCCGCGACTTTCCCGAATACTACCCGCTCTTCGCCGAGACCGAGTTCGCCTTCGATGGCCGGGCGCCGCAGAACGTGCACAACCGCAACCCGCTCCTGGGCATGGGCATCGGCGCCGACGGGCTGAAGACCGGCCATACGTCCGAGGCAGGCTACGGCCTCGTCGGCTCGGCCAAGCAGGATGACCGGCGGATCGTCTTCGCCTTCACGGGGCTCGACAGCACCACCGCGAGGGCCGAGGAGAGCCGTGCCATCGTCAACTGGGCCTTTCGCCAGTTCGCCGAGAAACAGATCGCGACATCCGGACAGGTGATCACCAGCGCCGAGGTCTTCATGGGCGCCTCGCCCGCCGTCGGCCTCACCCCGCGCGAGGATCTCGTGACCCTGCTGCCGGTGCTGGTCGGCGACACCCTCGATGCGGAGGTCGTCTACAACGGCCCGATCGTCGCGCCGGTCAAGGCGGGCGACGAGCTGGCCGAGCTGATTCTGAAGCCCGAGGGCCTGCCCGAGACCCGCGTGCCGCTGGTCGCCGCCGCGGATGTCGCGAAGGGCGGCTTCCTCGTGAAGCTGCGCACCGCGTCGCAGCACCTGATGGAACGTTTCGGCGGAGCGGCCGAGCCTGTCCCGGCGGCGGACGCCTCTTGAGCCCTGCCGGATCCGGGCTCTTCATCTCCTTCGAGGGGATCGACGGGTCCGGCAAGTCCACCCAGGCCCGGCTGCTGGCCGAGGCGCTGGAACGCTCCGGCCGCGAGGTCGTCCTGACGCGCGAGCCCGGCGGCTCTCCGGGCGCCGAGGACATCCGCAAGCTGGTGCTCGAGGGCGACCCCGACCGCTGGTCGGCCGAGACCGAGATCCTGCTCTTCACCGCCGCGCGCCGCGATCACCTCGAACGGACGATCGAACCGGCGCTCGCCGCCGGCAAGGTGGTGATCTGCGACCGCTTCGCCGATTCCACCCGGGTCTACCAGGGCGTCTCCCGGGGGGATCTGCGCGGCCTGGTCGACCGGCTGCACGCGCTGATGATCGGCCGCGAACCCGACCTGACCGTGCTGATCGACATGGACCCGGCGCAGGGCCTCTCCCGCGCGCTCGGGCGGCAGGGCACCGAGGAGCGGTTCGAAAGCTTCGGCGAGGGACTCCAGCAGAAGATGCGCGCCGCCTTCCTCGCGCTGGCCGAGGAATTTCCCGCGCGCTTCCGCAGGATCGACGGCAACCGCGGGATCGAGGCGGTGGCCAGGGATGTCCTCGCCCTCGCCGCGACGGAGCTGGCCTGACGGCCGGCCCCCCCGCCCGCCACCGTCCTCGCAGGGCCCGAGGGGCAGCTGCGACCACCAATACCCTGCACCTTCCTCTGGTCCATGTATCCCCGCCGGAGGCACACCGCGATTTGCCCCGCAAATCGCAAGGCATCGCGTGCGCGCCAAGGGCGCGCGCCTTTCGACACCGCCCCCTCGCGCCGTCCGACGAGGTCTTCACCTCCCGCCCCATCCCCCCTATCCTCCGCCCGACCAAGCCGGACCGATCCATGACCGACGACACGATCCCCCAGCCCGACCGCATCGACGGCGCGCCCCATCCGCGCGACACGCCCCGGATCTTCGGGCAGGACGCCGCGCAGCAGGCGTTTCTCGAGGCGTTCAACACCGGCCACCTGCATCACGCCTGGCTGATCACCGGCCCCAGGGGCACCGGCAAGGCGACGCTCGCCTGGGCCATCGCCCGGTTCCTGCTCGCCACGCCGCCCGACGCGGGCGACGCCCTGTTCGGAGCGCCGCCCCCCGTCACCTCGCTCGACATCGACCCCGGGCATCCGACCGCCCGCCGCCTCCGCGCGGGGTCGGAGCCGGGGCTCTTCGTGCTGAAACGCCCCTGGGACGAGAAGGCCAAGCGCCTGCGCCAGGAGATCACCGTCGAGGAGGCGCGCAGGATGAAGGGCTTCTTCGCCCTCTCCGCCGCCGATGGCGGCCGCCGGGTGGTGATCGTGGACGCCGCGGACGAGCTGAACACCTCCGCCGCCAACGCGATCCTGAAGATCCTCGAGGAGCCGCCGAAGGACACCACGATCCTGATGATCGCGCACCAGCCCTCGGCGCTCCTGCCCACGATCCGCTCCCGCTGCCGCGAATTGCGGCTCGCGCCGCTCTCGCCGGAGGACATCGCGCAGGCCCTGACCCAGGCCGGCATCGCCCCCGAGGGCCAGACCGACGCGCTCGCCGCGCTCGCGGCGGGCTCGGCGGGCGAGGCGGTGCGCCTCTCGCTCCTCGACGGGCCCAAGCTCTATGCCGATCTGGTGCAGCTCTTCGACACCCTGCCCCGGCTCGACCGCGCCCGGGGCCTCGCCCTGGCCGAGGCGGCCGCCGTCCGCGGCGCCGAGGACCGCCGGGATCTCATCAATTCCCTGACCGATCTCTTCCTCGCCCGCCTCGCCCGCACCGGCGCCACGGGCGCTCCGCCCCGGCCCGAGGCCGCCCCCGGCGAGGCGCAGCTCCTCGCCCGTCTCGCCCCCGATGCCCGCTCCGCGCGCAGATGGGCCGAGGCCGCGCAGGAGATCGGCGCCCGTTCGCGGCACGGCAAGGCGGTCAACCTTGACCCTGCCGCGCTCATCCTTGATACCCTCTTCAGGATTCAGAAGACCGCCGCGGCCTGACGCCTGCGGCATACCGGACCCGGAATGACAGAACCCCAGATCACCGACAGCCACTGCCACCTCGACTTTCCCGATTTCGACGGAGAGCGCGACGCGGTCATCGAACGCGCCCTCACGGCCGGCGTCACCCGCATGGTGTCGATCTGCACGAAGATGAAGAACGTCCCCCAGGTCCGGCAGATCGCCGAGGACCACGCCCAGGTCTTCTGGGCCGGCGGGCTTCATCCGATGAGCGTGGCCGAGCACCCGCCGGTCTCGGCCGAGGAGCTGATCGCGCTTGCGCAGCATCCGAAATTCGTCGGCATCGGCGAGACCGGGCTCGACTACCACTACACCGCCGAGAGCGCCGAGGCGCAGCAGGCCTCGCTCCGGACCCACATCGCCGCCGCGCGCGAGACCGGGCTGCCGCTCATCATCCACGCCCGTGCGGCGGACGAGGACATGGCCCGGATCCTGACCGAGGAGCACCGCAACGGCGCCTATTCCTGCGTCATGCATTGCTTCTCCTCGAGCGCGGAGCTCGCGAAGGCCGCGCTCGATCTCGACTTCTACCTGTCGATGTCCGGCATCGCGGCCTTCCCGAAATCCGCCGAGCTGCGCGGGATCTTCGCCGCCGCGCCGCTCGAGCGGATCCTCGTGGAGACCGACAGCCCCTACCTCGCCCCGCCCCCGCACCGCGGCAAGCGGAACGAGCCCGCCTTCACCGCCCACACCGCGCGCAAGGGGGCCGAGACGATGGGCGTGGATTACGAGACCTTCGCCCGCGCCACGCAGGAGAATTTCGACCGGCTGTTCTGGAAGGCCGCCGAATGGAGGGCGGCCGCCTGATGGGAGAACTGCGCTTCACGATCCTGGGCTGCGGCTCTTCCGGCGGCGTGCCCCGCCTCGGCGGCAAGTGGGGCGATTGCGACCCGGCAGAGCCGAAGAACATCCGCAAGCGCTGCTCCATGCTGGTCGAGCGCGAGGGGCCCGAGGGCACCACGACGGTCCTCATCGACACCACGCCCGACATGCGCCAGCAGCTGCTCGACGCGGGCGTCGGCAAGCTGGACGCGGTGATCTGGACGCATTCCCACGCCGATCACGTCCACGGGCTCGACGATCTCAGGATGATCGTCTTCAACACCCGCAAGCGGCTGCAGGTCTGGGCCGACGGCGACACGCAGAACGACCTGTTCTCCCGTTTCGGCTACGCCTTCGTGCAGCCCGAGGGTTCGCCCTATCCGCCGATCCTGAACATGCACACGATCGACGGCCCGATCACCGTGGAGGGCGCGGGCGGCGAGATCACCTTCACGCCGTTCTGGGTCAACCACGGCTCGATCGAAGCGCTCGGCTTCCGGATCGGCGACCTCGCCTACCTGCCCGACGTCGCCAAGATGAACGACGAGGCCTGGGCCGCGGTCGAGGGGCTCGACTGCTGGATCCTCGACGCGCTGCGCCGGGATCCGCATCCGACCCATTCCCATTTCGCGCAATCGCTCGAATGGATCGAACGGGCGGCGCCGCGCCGCGCCGTGCTCACCAACATGCATATCGACATGGACTACGCGACGGTGGAGGGCGAGACGCCCGATCACATCACGCCCGCCTATGACGGCATGACGATCACCTACCCGGCCTGAGCCGATGCAGTCCCTGATCACCGTCATCCTGCCGGTCTTCCTGCTGATCGGCGCGGGATGGACGGCGACCCGCTACGGCCTGACCTCGGCCGCCGCGGCCGAGGCGCTGACCAAGTTCGCGCAATCGGTGGCCTTTCCCTGCCTTCTGTTCCGCGCCGTCGTGCAGCTCGACATCGGGCAGGAATTCAGCGCGCCGCTCCTGCTGAGCTACTACGCCGCCGCCACCGCCTGCTTCTTCGTCGGCCTGATCGCCGCGCGGGTGGTGTTCCGCCGGGACTGGGAGGATTGCGTCGTCGTCGGCTTCTGCTGCCTGTTCTCGAACACGCTGATGCTGGCGATCCCGATCACCGAGCGCGCCTACGGACACGAGGCGCTGGCCTCGAACTTCGCCATCGTCGCGATCCACGCGCCCTTCTGCTACACGCTGGGCATCGTCGCGATGGAGATCGTCCGGGCCGGTCCCGGCCGCCTGAACCCGTTGCGCCTCGGTGCGCAGATCTCGCGGCAGGTGGCGACGAACCCGCTGGTGATCGCGCTGATGCTGGGGTTCATCGTCAACCTCTCGGGGCTGGTCACGCCCGCGCCGCTCTATGCCGCGGTGAACATGCTTGCGAACGCGGCGGTGCCCGTGGGTCTCTTCGCCGTCGGGGGCGTGCTCACCCAGTACAGGCTGGAGGGCGACGGCCGCCTGATCGCGATGATCTGCGGCGTGACGCTTCTGCTGCACCCGTCCCTGATGTGGCTCTTCGGCCGGGCGGTGGACCTGCCGACCTCGGCCTTCCGCTCGGCCGTCATCACCGCCGCGGTGGCGCCCGGGGTGAACACCTATGTCTTCGCCAACATCTACGGCCGGGCCAAGCGGGTCGCGGCCTCCTCGGTGCTGATCACCACCGTGGGCTGCATCCTGTCGGTGTGGTTCTGGCTCTCCGTCCTGCCCTGACGCTCAGCCCCGCCCGGCATCCGACGCCTCGAAATGCGCCATCTGGTCCGCGACGGCCTTGCCGAAGGCGGGCCGGGCGCAGGCCCGTTCGACATAGTCCCGCAGCGCCGGGTGATGGCCGAGGCGGCCCAGCTCGTCGGGCAGGCGCAGCACGTCCGCCATCAAGATGTCCGCCGCGGTGAAGCGCCCCGCGGCCAGCCAGTCCCGCGACGACAGCACCGCGTCGAGCCGTTCGAACCGCTGCTCCATCCAGCCCGACAGCGGGTTCTGCTCCGCGCCCGACATCTTCACGAACCACCATGGCACGGTGACCATCTCGATCGAGTTCAGCGCCGCGATGACCCATTCCAGCACCTCGGCCCGCCCCACCGGGTCGCCGGGCATCAGCGCCTCGCTCTTCCCGGCGATGTGCAGGAGGCAGGCGCCGCTCTCGAAAAGGCGCACCTCGCCGTCCTGCAGGAAGGGCACCTGCGCGAAGGGCTGGCGGGCGAGATGCTCGGGGCTGCGATCCTCGAAAGGCACGGTGGCGACGCGGTAGGGCAGCCCCGCCTCCTCCAGCGCCCAGCGAAGCCGGACGTCGCGCACCTTGCCCCGCGGCATCTGCGGCACCCAGTCGTAGGTCCAGATGGTGAGAAGGGGGTCCGTGGCGTCCTGCGGCATGTCGCGCTCCTCCCGGTGAGACGCCCCATGGAAGCACGGTGCGCGGACAGGTCAAGCGCGGCCGCGCGCCATGGGCGGGAAGCCACCCATGGCGCGGGGCGACCGGTCAGGCCCCGTTCAGCCGGGCGCGGAGCGCGGCCATGTCGGCCTGCATGACGGCGTGGCCCGCCCCCGGATGGACGTGGAACGACACGTCCGCCCCCATGCCGCGCAGCGTCTCGGCGCTGTCGCGGGCACGCTTCAGCGGGATGTGCGGATCGCGCTCGTGGACCGAGATCCAGACCTGTGCGCCCTCGCGCCGCCCGTCATAGGCCAGCCGCTTGTCGGCGGCGCCGTAGAGCGCCTCGACCTGGGCGGAGCCTGCGTCCGCCGTGCCGACCAGCCCGCCGGAAAAGGCCAGCACCCCCGCCAGCCCGGCCCCGTCGCGGGCGAAGCTCTCGAGCGCGAGGCAGGCCCCCTGCGAGAAGCCGCCCAGCCAGATGCGCCCGCGCGGGATGCCCTCGGCCTCGGCCGCCGCCACGCCGTCGCGCATCGCCGCCAGTCCGCGCCCGAGCGGTCCGGCCATCTGCGCCATCGGCGCAAGGTACGAGGTCGGCCACCACGACGCCCCCGGCGCCTCGGGCGCGAAGCCCGCCACGTCGGGCAGCGCGGCCTGGTCGAGCAGGCCGAGGATGTCGGCCGCGGACCCGCCCCGGCCGTGGGCAAGGACGACGGCCGCCCGCGCCTCCCCGGCCATCGCGCCGCTGCGCCTCACGTCGTCACCCTCAGCTCGGGCAGGATGCGTTCGATCTGGCCGCGCAGCCGCTCGTGCTGTTCGGGCAGCTTCAGCGCCTGGCCGAGCGTCTCCAGCGGCTCGTCCGCGGTGAAGCCCGGCGGGTCGGTGGCGATCTCGAACAGCACGCCGCCCGGTTCGCGGAAGTAGATCGCGTTGAAATACTGCCGGTCGATCACGGGTGTCGTGGGCAGGCCGACCGCGGCAAGGCGTTTCTGCCATTCGGCCTGCTCGGCATCCGAACGGGCGCGGAAGGCCACGTGATGGATCGTCCCCGCCCCGGGCCGCCCGATCGCGGGCTTCTCCGACAGGTAGATGTCCACGACGTTGCCGCGCGCATTGCCCGGTGCCACATAGCGCAGGCGGCGGCTGCCGTCGGCGCCCGCCTCCTCGCCCGCAGCTTCGTAGCCGAAGACCTCGGTCAGCACGCGGGCCGTGGCCTCGGGCGCCCGTTCCCAGAGCGTGACGGAGTGGAAGCCGTCCAGCACGGTGTCGGCCGCGCGGTCGGTCTCGACCAGCTCGACCGGGGCGCCGTCCGGATCGGAGAGCGTGATGACCCGCTGGCCGAACCGCTCCACGGGTCCGGCGAAGTCGATGGCGCGCGCGGCCAGATCCGCCATGAGCGCATCGAAGCGGCCCTTCGAGACCGAATAGGCATAGGCCGAGGCCATGCCCGCGCCGGCCCGGCCGGGGCCCGCGTCGACGAAGGGGAAGAAGGTCAGGATCGTGCCGGGGCTGCCGGCATGATCGCCGTAATAGAGGTGATAGGTGTCGGGCGCGTCGAAGTTGACGGTCTTCTTCACCAGCCGCTGGCCCAGCGTGCCGGTGTAGAAATCGACATTCTCCTGCGGCGGGCCCGAGATCGCGGTGACGTGGTGGAGGCCGGGAATCGTGGTGGCCATGATGTTTCCCTTCCTGTGGCGGCCCGAGAGCCGGGCCGCTTCAGCCTCCAATATCGGTGTGCATCCGCGCCGATCAACGGGCGGCCGGCCTGCGCCATTGCACAGGGTCTGTGTCGTATCGGTCGCGGACGGCCCGCGCCGGCCCGTTCAGCCGCCGAGCCGGGTGCGCAGGCGGGACACCGTCTCGTCGGGCAGGCCGATCGTGCGCATGTAGGCCGTGGCCCCGCCATGTGCCTGCTCCAGCCAATCCAGCGTCGCGCGCATCGTCTCGGGCCGGGAGCCGAGAACCCGTTCGGCATGCGCGGGATCGCTGCCGCGGGCGCGGGCCTTCTCGCGCAGGGTGTCGATCAGGCCGGCGCCATGGGTCGCGGTGGCGGCGTAATCCGCGACCACGTCCTCGCGCTCCACCCCGGCGTTCAGGAGCAGGAGCGCGGCGACCAGCCCGGTCCGGTCCTTGCCCGCCGTGCAATGGAAGAGCGTCGCGCCCTCCTCCGCCTCGGCGAGATGGCTCAGCGCCGCCGCGAAGGCCTCGCGGCAATCGCCGAGCGCGGCGCGATAGCGCAGCCCCATGTCGAAGCCGTCCGGGTGGGTCTTCGTCATCGCGTCGATCGTCGCCAGCCCGTTGTAGATCGGCAGGTGGCGATAGCCGATGACCTCGTGACCGGCGAGCGGGTTGGGGCCCTCGGCCACCTCCATGTCCGAACGCAGATCGAGGATGCGCACCAGCCCGCCGTCGAGCAGCGCGCGCAGCCCCGCGGTATCGAGCCCGCGCAGCGCGTCCCCGCGCAGGAACACGCCGGACCGCGTCACCCCGCCGCCCGGCAGGGGATGACCCCCGAGGTCGCGGATGTTGTGAATGCCGCTCAGGGCGGCGGCGGTCGTGGTCGCGTGCATCTGGCTCTCCTGTCTCGCCGCGGACCTTGGCGGCAAACGCCGCGCCGCGCAACCGGACGGGCCGGGCTTCCTCATACCCGTCCGATGTCGCCGCGGGCCACCGCCACCGACTTGACGATGGCATGGCAGGAGCGGCCCGGCGCAAGGTCCAGCGCCTCGGCGGACCGGCGGGTCAGACGGGCGAGGATCACGTCCTCTCCGGCGCGGAGCTGCGCGATCACGCCCGGCCCCTCGCCCTGTTTCAGCGCGACGACCACGGCGGGCAGGATGTTCAGCGCCGAGAGCCCCTCGGGCCGGTGGCGCGACAGGATGACGTCCTGCGCCTCGATCCGGACGCGCAGGCGCTGGCCCTCGGCCGCCTGCACCCGCGGCAGCAGCAGCGTGCCGCCGGACACCCGCAGCTCGCTCAGCCCGTCGGGGTGATGCGCCACGACCTCGCCGGTCAAGAGCGCGCCCGCCTCGCGCAGGCCGAAGCGCGGCGCGAGGTCCGGGTCGGCGAAGAGCGCCTCTGCCGGGCCGGCGCGGACCACGCGGCCCTCGGCCAGCAGCACGACGGTCGTGGCCAGCCGCGCGACCTCGTCCAGCGCATGGCTGACGTAGAGGATCGGCAGGCGCATCTCGTCCCGCAGCCGTTCGAGATAGGGCAGGATCTCGGCCTTGCGTTCGGCATCGAGCGCGGCGAGCGGTTCGTCCATCAGCAGCATCCGGGGCGCGGAGAGCAGCGCGCGCCCGACGGCGACCCGCTGCTTCTCGCCGCCCGAGAGCGCGCCGGGCCGGCGCTCGAGCAGCGCGCCGATCCCCAGCATCTCGACCACGCGCGCGGTCTCGGCGGCATCGGCCTTCCGCCCCGTGACCCGCGCCGGATAGGCGAGGTTCCCGGCCACCGTCAGATGCGGGAAAAGCCGCCCCTCCTGGAAGACGTAGCCGATCCGCCGCCGGTGCGGTTTCAGGCAGACCCCGGCGGCGCTGTCGAAGAGCACCTCGCCGTCCAGGTCGATCCGTCCGCGTTCGGGCCGCAGAAGCCCGGCGACCGCGTTCACCAGCGTCGTCTTGCCCGCGCCGGAGCGGCCGAAGAGCGCGGTCACACCCTCGGGCGCCTCGAAGGCGGCCTCCAGCGTGAAGCCACCGAAGCCGTGGCCGATATCGACGAGAAGGCTCATTCCGCCGTCCCGATCCGGCGCGCCAGCGCGCGCGACAGCGCCTCGGCCCCGATCAGCGCGATCATCGACACGGCGATCGAGACGCCGACAAGCACGCCGACCGCCCCCTCTCCGCCGGGGACCTGCAGGAAGGTGTAGATCGCCGAGGCGAGCGTCCGGGTCTCTCCGGGGATGTTGGAGACGAAGGTGATCGTGGCGCCGAATTCCCCCATGGCCTTGGCGAAGGCCAGCATCGCGCCCGCCAGCACGCCGGGCAGGGTCAGCGGCAGGGTCACGGTCAGGAACACCCGCCACGGCGGCGCCCCGAGCGTGCCCGACGCCTCCTCAAGCCGCCGGTCCACCGCGTCGAGCGACAGCCAGATCGCGCGCACCATCAGCGGAAAGCCCATGACGGCGGCGGCCAGCGCGGCACCCGTCCAGCGGAAGGCGAGAACGAGGCCGAAGGTCTCGTCGAGCCAGCCGCCGACCATGCCGTTGCGCCCGAACCCCAGCAGGAGGAGATAGCCCGTCACCACCGGCGGCAGCACCAGCGGCAGATGCACCGCGACGTTCAGCAGCCCGCGCCCCGGAAAGCGCCAGCGCGACAGGGCATAGGCCGCCAGAACGGCGAACGGCAGGGAACAGAGCGTCGCCCAGAACGCGACCCTGAGCGAGAGGCCGAGCGCCTGCCATTCCTCCGGCCCGATCAGGTCCATCATCGCCCCTTCCGCTGCGTGCCGGGGGATCTGGCAAGCAAACCAGCCCCTTGGCAAGCCCCCGCGCGGCAATTCGCGGCCGGGTCACTCGTCGAAGGCGATCTCTCCGGTCCGGGCGGGCGGGAAGGCGAGCACGGCGATGTTGAAGCAGCAGAAGGCGACGGCGGTCAGCGCCGACATGCCGTGGAAAATGCCGAGGTCATAGACCGTGGTGGCATCGAAGGCATAGCCCGCGATGACGCAGATGCTGGTGGAAAGCCCGGCGACCGCGAAATAGACCGGCCCGTCGGGGTCCGGGTTTTCGGGCGCCATCAGCGCGAGGACGCAGTAGCTGCCGATCAGCATCCCGATCGCCGTCGGGACCGACATGTGATCCGCCCCGATCCTGTCGCCCAGCAGGACGCCGTCGATGCCGGGGCTCGAGAGGAGGAGGAAGCTGGCCAGGTTCACCAGCGCGACCACCACGACCGCGAAGGACATCGCCCAGGCGACCCGCGCCCGCCACGACCGGTCGCAGAACCATCCGAGGATCAAGGCCGTGCTCAGAAGCACGAGGCAGAGCGCCGTGCTGGGCACCATGTCGACATAATCGCCGGGCGCACGATCAACCGCCGCACGGGCCGAGGACCACCCGTCGTAAAGGCCGTAGAGCCCGATCACACCTGTGAGCGTTGCAAAAGGCAGTGGAACGACGTCCAGAACCCTTGCAGCAAGGCTGTGTTCCATACATCCCCAATTCCGTGACGCTGCATGGGGGCAGATCACGTCAGCAACGATACGGAAGGGGCTGCGCCCTGTCTCGGCAAAGCGTTAATTCTTCCTTAACGATTGCGAAATGTTACGCGGCGCCGGGTCTCCCCTCGCATGGCGGGCAATCGGCGCGGGGGCGGGACTTCCGCGCGCAACTGTGCGAGGGTCGCCGCAGACGCAGGAGAGACCCGACCATGACGATCACGCGCGACGACGAACTCGAGGGGCTGAAGGACATCGGCCGCATCGTGGCCAACACCCTCCGGGCCATGGCCAGGGCGATGGAGCCGGGCATGACGACGGCCGAGCTCGACGCGATCGGGGCGGCGCTTCTGGAGCGCGATGGCGCCGTTTCCGCCCCCCGGTCGACCTATGACTTCCCGGGCGCCACCTGCATCAGCGTGAACGAAGAGATCGCGCACGGCATCCCGGGCCCCCGCGTGATCCGGGCCGGCGACATGGTGAACATCGACGTCTCGGCCTCGAAGGCGGGCTATTTCGCGGACACCGGCGCCACCTACCGCGTGCCGCCGACGCGGCCCTCGCAGGACACGCTCTGCCGCGACGGGCGCAAGGCGATGCAGATCGGCATCGCGCAGGTCGGCGCCGGCCGGCCTCTGGCGGGGATCGGCAATGCCATCGGACGCTTTGCCTCGGCCAGGGGCTACACGCTGATCCGCAACCTGGCGAGCCACGGTGTCGGACGCGCGCTGCACGAATACCCCGAGGAGATCGCCACCTGGCCCACGCGGTCCGACCGGCGGCGCATCACCCGCGGGCTGGTGATGACGGTGGAACCCTTCCTGTCGCGCGGTGGTCTCTGGGCCGAGCAGGGCGATGACGGCTGGACGCTCTACAGCGAACCCGCGGCCGAGGTGGTCCAGTACGAACACACCGTCGTGGCGACCGACCGCGGCGCGATGGTGGTCACGCTGCCGGGCTGACGCGACGGCGCGATCAACTCTCGTCCCGCGGAAGGAACATCCGCCCGCGCGCCATGGTTGCCCGGATACACCGGTTCCATGGAGACGCCAGCTATGACCAGCGGTAAGACCGTTCCCCCCACCACCACCGACGCAGGCATCCGCGTCCAGAGCGACGAGCACTCCCTGACCGTCGGGCCCGACGGCCCGATCGTGCTGAACGACCATTACCTTCTCGAGCAGATGGCGAACTTCAACCGGGAGCGCATCCCGGAACGCCAGCCCCACGCCAAGGGCGCGGGCGCCTTCGGGCATTTCGAGACCACCGCGGACGTGACGAAATACACCAAGGCCGCGATCTTCCAGCCGGGTGCCCGGTGCGAATCCGTGGTCCGTTTCTCGACCGTCGCGGGCGAACGCGGCAGCCCCGACACCTGGCGCGACCCGCGCGGCTTCTCGGTCAAGCTCTACACCGAGGACGGCAATTTCGACATGGTCGGGAACAACACCCCGATCTTCTTCATCCGCGACCCGATGAAGTTCCAGCACTTCATCCGCAGCCAGAAGCGCCGCGCCGACAACGACATGCGCGACCATGACATGCAGTGGGACTTCTGGACCCTCTCGCCCGAGAGCGCGCACCAGGTGACCTACCTGATGGGCGACCGCGGCATCCCGAAAAACTGGCGCGAGATGAACGGCTATTCGAGCCACACCTATTCGCTGGTCAATGCCGAGGGCGAGAAGTTCTGGGTGAAGTTCCACTGGCACACCGACCAGGGCGACGGCAACGCCTACCTCAGCCAGGACGAGGCCGACAGGCTCGCGGGGTCGGACGGCGATTACCACCGCCGCGACCTGTTCCAGGCGATCGCGGACGGCAATTTCCCGAGCTGGACGCTGAAGTGGCAGGTCATGCCCTACGAGGACGCCAGGACCTACCACCTGAACCCGTTCGACCTGACCAAGGTCTGGCCGCACGGGGATTATCCGCTGATCGAGGTCGGCAAGCTGACGCTCGACCGCAACCCGACCGACTTCCACACCCAGATCGAACAGGCCGCGTTCGAGCCGAACAACATGGTCCCGGGCATCGGGCTGTCCCCCGACAAGATGCTGCTGGCGCGCGGATTCTCCTACGCCGATGCGCACCGCGCGCGGCTTGGCGTGAACTACAAGCAGATCCCGGTGAACGCCGCGAAGTCGCCGGTCCATTCCTATTCCAAGGACGGCGCCGGGCGGACCGAGACCGTATCGGACCCGGTCTATGCGCCGAACTCCTACGGCGGCCCGGCGGCCCAGCCGGACCTCGGCGGCGAGGCGGGCCTGTGGTATTCGGACGGCGACATGGTCCGGCAGGCCTACACCCTGCGCGAGGATGACGACGACTGGAGCCAGGCCGGCAAGCTGGTCCGCGAGGTCATGGACGACGGCATGCGCGAACGGCTGGTGATGAACGTCGTGGGCCACCTCTGCGACGGGGTCAGCGAGAAGGTGCTGCTCAGGGCCTTCGACTACTGGAAGAGCATCGACAGGGACACCGGCGAGAAGATCGAGGCCGGGGTCCGCGAGAAGCTCGGCGGCACGTCCGAGGCGCCGGGCCTCGCCTCGGCCGAGAGCATCTCGAAACAGGCGGCCGAGTGACGCCGCACGCGAAAGGGGCCGCGGTTTCCCGCGGCCCCCTCTCTGCCCCTCGCGGGGAGGTCCGGTTCAGAGCGTCCAGCCGGAGACGGCCTTCACTTCCATGAAGTCCTCGAGGCCCCAGACGCCGCCCTCGCGGCCGTTCCCGGACATCTTCATCCCGCCGAAGGGCGCACCCGCGCCGCGCGGCTTGCCGTTCATCTCGACCATGCCCGAGCGCAGTTTCAGCGACATCCGGTTGGCCTTCTCGCCGTCCTGGGTCTGGACGTAGTTGGTCAGGCCGTAGGGCGTGTCGTTGGCGATCTCGACCGCTTCCTCTTCGGTCTCGAAGGGGATGATGGTCAGGACGGGGCCGAAGATCTCTTCCCGCGCGATGGTCATCTGGTTGTTCACGTCGGCGAAGACCGTGGGTTTCACGAAGTAGCCGCGGTTCATCCCCTCGGGCTTTCCGGTGCCGCCGGCGACCAGCCGCGCGCCCTCGTCGATGCCCTTCTGGATCAGGTCCTGGATCTTCTCGAACTGGCTCGCATTGACCACCGGACCGATGTGCTTGCCGTCCTCATGGGCGGACCCCACGGTGACCTTGCCGGCGATCTCGGCGGCCGCCTCGACGGTCTTGTCGTAGATCCCCTTCTGCACCAGCATCCGGGACGGCGCGTTGCAGGACTGGCCCGAGTTGTTCATCATGTGCAGCACGCCACGCTTCACCGCCGCGTCGTCCGCGTCGTCGAAGATCACGTTGGCGCCCTTGCCGCCCAGCTCCAGATGCACCCGCTTCAGCGTCTCGGCCGCCGCGATGGAGATCTGGCGCCCCGCGCGGGTCGAGCCGGTGAAGCTGACCATGTCCACGTCCTCGTGGGTGGTCAGCGCGTTGCCGGTGTCCACGCCGTTGCCGTTCACCAGGTTGAAGACGCCCTTCGGGAAGCCCGCCGCGTCGATCATCTCGGCGAAGAGCATCGCGTTCAGCGGCGATTCCTCGGAGGGTTTCAGCACCATGGTGCAGCCCGCGATCAGCGCCGCGATCACCTTCAGCGTGATCTGGTTCATCGGCCAGTTCCACGGCGTGATCAGCGCGCAGACGCCGACGGGCTCATAGACGATGCGGGTGTTCGGGTCATGGTCGCCCAGCGGACGGTTGAACTCGAACGCCTTGGCGGCGCGGATGAAATTCTTGGTGTGGCCGAGCCCGGCGCCCACCTGGGCGGAGCGGGCCAGCGCGATCGGCGCGCCCATCTCGGTCGAGATCGCCTTGGCCATCTCCTCGGCGCGCTCCTGGTAGATCTCGAGGAATTTCTCGACCTTCGCGATGCGCTCTTCCGGCGGCGTGGCCATCCAGCCCGGGAAGGCGGCCTTGGCGGCGGCGACGGCGGCGTCCACGTCGGCCTTGCCGGCGATGGAGATCACCGCGCAGGGCTCCTCGGTGGAGGGGTCGATCACCTCCAGGTCCTTGCCCTCTTTCGGGTCCACCCACTCACCGTTGATGTAGAACTGACGTTTCTCGAGCATGTTTGTCTCTCCCTTGTCCCGCGGATTCCGCCTCGCGGGCGGCGCTTCCGCATTTCGGCGGCACTGTTGCACCGGGCGCATGGCGCTGCAAGCGCAGACGGGGGTGCAAAGGCGCACGATGCTGTCTATCTATTGCGCAACGACATCCAGACAGGAGGACCTCATGGGTTTGCGCATCAACGACACCGTCCCCAATTTCACCGCCGAGACCGACCAGGGCGAGATCAAGTTCCACGACTTCATCGGCGACAGCTGGGCGATCCTGTTCTCGCACCCCAAGGACTTCACCCCGGTCTGCACGACCGAGTTCGGCGCCGTCGCCCAGCTGGCCGACGAATGGGAGAAGCGCAACACCAAGGTGATCGGCATTTCCGTCGACAGCGCCGAGGATCACCGCAAGTGGAAGGGTGACATCGAGAGCTTCGCGGGCGCCAAGGCCGGCTTCCCGATCATCGCCGACCAGGGGCTCGAAGTGGCCAAGATGTTCGACATGCTGCCCGCCGAGGCGCATCTGCCGGACCAGCCGACCCCCGCCGACAGCGCGACCGTGCGCTCGGTCTTCATCGTCGGGCCGGACAAGAAGCTGAAGCTGTCGATGACCTACCCGATGACCATCGGCCGGAACTTCGCCGAAGTGCTCCGCGCGCTCGACGCGCTGCAGGCGACCTACGAGAAGCCGATCGCCGCGCCCGCCAACTGGGTGCCGGGGCAGGACGTGATCGTCGCGCTGTCGCTGGACGACGCGGCGGCCGAGGAGAAATACGGCAAGCTCGACAAGAAGCTGCCCTACCTGCGGTTCGCCAAGGATCCGAGCTGAGAGCGTCCGTCGGGCACCCTGCCGGCCGGGGTTCGCCCCGGCCCGAGGCTCTGAAAACACGTAGATGACATCGCAGGGCGGGATCGATCCCGCCCTGCCTATGCCGGCCGACCCGCACCTGCCGGAGCGCCAACCGATCCCCGAGGGCGGATTCACCCCGCCGGTCCCCCCGGGTCCGGGGCCAGACTCCTCCCACCCCGCCCCATACCGGTTCGCGCCCGAGGCCGAGGGCGGAGAGCGCGCGCCATGATGGACCCCGCGGATTGCAACCGCTCCCCCCTCAACCCGTCTTGCCCCCGCCCCGCGCTCCCCCGATGATGCGCGCATGGATTGGCGGGATCAGGGGATCGTTCTGGCGGTGCGGCGGCACGGCGAAAACGCGGCCATCGTCGAGGTGTTCACCCCCTCGCGCGGCCGCCATGCCGGCGTCGTGCGCGGCGGCACCTCGCGCAAGATGACGCCCGTCCTGCAACCCGGCGCGCAGGTCGACCTCGCCTGGCGCGCACGGCTCGAGGATCACCTCGGCCATTTCACGGTCGAGCCGGTCCGCTCCCGCGCCACCGCCCTGTCGGACCGGATGTCGCTGGCCGGGCTCAACGCGGTCTGCGCCCTGCTCAGCTTCTGCCTGCCCGAGCGCGAGGCGCACCAGCCGCTCTATCGGCGGACCGAGACGCTGCTCGACCTGCTGGGCGACGACGATCTCTGGCCGCTGGCCTATCTTCGCTGGGAACTCGCCCTGCTGGAGGAGGTGGGCTACGGGCTCGATCTCTCGGCCTGCGCGGTGACCGGCGCGCGGGAGGGGCTGGCCTTCGTGTCACCCCGCACCGGCCGGGCGGTGACGCGGGCCGGTGCGGGGGAGTATGTCGACCGCCTCCTGCCCCTGCCGCCCGTGCTGCTCGGCGCCGGCGAGGCGCCGGACAGCGAGATCGCCGAGGCATTCCGGGTCACGGGCCATTTCCTGTCGGAACGGCTGGCGCCCGAGCTGGGCTCCAGGCCCCTCCCGGATGCGCGCCAGCGCTACGTGGACCTCTTCGCGCGGCGCCTGCGGCAGGGCGGCGGCGTGCCGGGCTGAAACCCGGCCCGGCCCCCCTCCCCTGCCCGCGGGATGGGCGGAGCCGCGGCGTCCCGGCCCCAGGGGCCCCCGGGGCGGTAGACATCCCGCCCCCGCCCGGCCTATCAGGGGCCGGACAAGCAAGAGGCCGACATGGACATTCCGAAACCGGTGGTTCTGTGCATTCTCGACGGATGGGGGATCGGCGAGACCGAGACCGCCAACGCGCCTGCCCTGGCGAAAACCCCCACGTTCGACCGGATCATGGCGACCTGCCCGCATGCGACGCTGATCACCCACGGGCCCGACGTGGGCCTGCCCTCGGGGCAGATGGGCAATTCCGAGGTCGGCCATACGAACATCGGCGCCGGACGCGTCGTGGCGATGGATCTCGGCCAGATCGACCTCGCCATCGAGGACGGGTCCTTCTTCCGCAACGCGGCGCTGCAGGACTTCATCGCCCGGCTGAAGGAGACCGGCGGCACCGCGCATCTGATGGGCCTCGCCTCGGACGGCGGCGTGCACGGGCACACAAACCACATCCTTGCCGCGGTGAAGGCGGTGACCGACGCGGGCGTGCCGGTGGTGCTCCACGCAATCACCGACGGGCGCGACGTGGCGCCCAAGTCGGCCTATGGCTACATCGGCGAGATCGAGGACGCGCTGCCGGAAGGCGCCCGGATCGGCACGCTTTCGGGGCGGTACTACGCGCTCGACCGGGACAATCGCTGGGAGCGGGTGGCCGAAGCCTACCGCGCGATGATCGGCGGCGAAGGGCAGGTCTCGGCCACCGCCCATGCGGCGGTGACGCGGGGCTACGAGAACGGCGAGACCGACGAGTTCATCACCCCCACCGTCATCGCGGGCTTCCGGGGCGTGCAGGACGGAGACGGCGTCTTCTGCCTCAACTTCCGCGCCGACCGGGCGCGCGAGATCGTCGCGGCGATCGGGCAGCCGGATTTCGACGGGTTCGACACCGGCCCGCGCCCGAAACTGGCGGCGCTTCTGGGGATGGTGGAATATTCGCAGGCCCACAACGACTACATGACCACCTGTTTCCCGAAGCAGGAGATCGTGAACACGCTCGGCGAATGGGTGGCGAAGAAGGGCCTGCGCCAGTTCCGGCTGGCCGAGACCGAGAAATACCCGCATGTCACCTTCTTCCTGAACGGCGGCAAGGAGCCCCCCGAGGAGGGCGAGTCGCGCTTCATGCCGAAATCGCCGAAGGTCGCGACCTACGACCTGCAGCCCGAAATGTCGGCAGCGGAGGTCACCGACCGCTTCGTCGCCGCCATCGAGGCCGGCTATGACCTGATCGTGACGAACTATGCCAACCCGGACATGGTAGGCCACACCGGCGACCTCTCTGCCGCGATCGCCGCCTGCGAGGCGGTGGATGCGGGGCTCGGCCGGGTCGTCGAGGCTCTGGAAACGGCGGGTGGCGCGATGATCCTGACCGCGGATCACGGCAATTGCGAGATGATGGTGGACCCGGTCACGGGCGGGCCGCACACGGCGCATACGACGAACCTCGTCCCGGTGGCGCTGTTCGGCGGGCCGAAGGGGGCGACGCTGAGGGACGGACGGCTGGCGGACATCGCGCCGACGCTGCTCGCGCTCATGGGGCTGGAGCCGCCGGCCGAGATGACGGGGAAGAGCCTGATCGCATGAGGCGCGGGGGCTTCCGATATCCGGCGCGATCCGGCCTGCCAGGCGCAGATCGGGGCTCTGTCGCCCAGGCGGTCACGCGGGGACCGAAAGCCGTCTTGGCCGCCGCCCTCCTCGCCCTTCCCCTTCCCGCCCTCGCCACCCCCGCCGACCCCGGCGCGGCGGCAAGGAGTGCCGCGCAGATGCTGGGCGCGGCTGCGGAAGAGCTCGACCAGGCCGACACCGCGCGGAACCGCGTCAAGGCGCTGACCGCCACGGTCCGCGCCTACGAGGCCGGGCTCGCCGCGATGCGCGAGGGGCTGCGCCATGTCTCGATCCGGGAAGCCGCGCTCGCCGCCGAGCTGTCCTCGCGCGAGGCCGAGATCGCGCAGCTCCTGGGCGTGCTCCAGACCCTCTCGCGCAACACCTCGCCGGTGCTGCTGCTGCACCCGGCCGGGCCCGTGGGCACCGCACGGTCGGGCATGATCCTCGCGGACGTCGCTCCGGCGCTCGAGACGAAGGCCGCGGAGCTGCGCGCCAAGCTCGAGGAGGCCCGGACGCTCCGGACCCTCCAGCAGGCGGCGCTGAACCAGCTGCAGGACGGGCTCGACGGCGTGCAGAAGGCCCGTGCCGCGCTCTCCGAGGCGGTGGCCGACCGCAAGGACCTGCCGAAACGCTTCACCGAGGATGCGGTGAAGACGGGGATCCTGATCGCCTCGACCGAGACACTCGAGGGCTTCGCCTCGGGCCTCAGCGATATCGCGACCGACGAGGCGCCGGGCTCCCTGCCCGACATCACCGCCCGCAAGGGCAGCCTTCCGCTGCCCGCCGAGGGCCGCGTCCTGCGCCGCGCGGGCGAGGCGGACGCGGCGGGCGTGACCCGTCCTGGCATCGTTCTGGCGACTCGTCCGCGGGCGCTCGTGACCACGCCCACGGCCGCCACGATCCGTTATCGCGGGCCGCTTCTGGACTACGGAAACGTGATGATCCTTGAGCCGCAGGCCGGGGTTTTGTTCGTGCTGGCCGGTCTGGAGGTGGTCTATGGTGCCGCCGGACAGGTCTTGCCCGCAGGCTCTCCGATCGGCCTTATGGGCGGCGACCAGCCCTCCGCCGAATCCATCGTCCGGCAAGCGTCCGACGGCGGGGGCAGCGAGCGCAGCCAGACGCTCTACATCGAAGTGAGACAGGGGAATGACCCCCAGGACCCGGAAACGTGGTTCCAAACGGCGAAGGAAGGTTAAGGCATGAAACGGTTCTTCATTGCGGCAGCGGGCGGGATCGCCACCGGGGTGCTGATCAGCACCCAGGTCGCCGCCCCGCTCCTGGCGCAGGAAACCTCGCGACCGGCGAGCGTCTACGAGCAGCTCGACCTCTTCGGCGACATATTCGAGCGCATCCGCGCGCAATACGTGGAGGAAGTCGACGAGGGCAAGCTGGTCGAGGCGGCCATCGACGGCATGCTGACCTCGCTCGATCCGCATTCCAGCTATCTCTCGCCCGACGACGCCGCGAACATGCGCGTCCAGACCCGGGGCGAGTTCGGCGGTCTCGGGATCGAGGTCACCCAGGAAGACGGCTTCGTGAAGGTCGTCTCGCCGATGGACGGCACCCCCGCCGCCGAGGCGGGCGTCGAGGCGGGCGATTTCATCACCCACGTGGACGGCGAGAGCCTTCTGGGCCTGACGCTGGACGACGCGGTCGAGATGATGCGCGGCCCGGTCGGCTCGGAGATCGTCATCACCGTGGTGCGCGAAGGCCAGGCCGATCCGTTCGACATCTCGATCATCCGCGACACGATCAAGCTGACGGCCGCCCGCGCCCGGACCGAAGGCAAGACCGTCGTGCTGCGGGTGACCACCTTCAACGACCAGACCTATCCGAACCTCGAGGAAGGGCTGAAGAAGGAGATCGAGGCCGCCGGCGGCATCGACAACGTCAACGGCGTCGTGCTCGACCTCCGGAACAACCCGGGCGGGCTGCTGACGCAGGCGATCAAGGTCTCCGACGCCTTCCTCGACAAGGGCGAGATCGTCTCGACCCGGGGCCGCAATCCCGAGGACGGCGAGCGCTACAACGCGACCGAAGGCGACCTGATCGACGGCAAGCCGATGGTCGTGCTGATCAACGGCGGCTCGGCCTCGGCCTCCGAAATCGTGTCGGGCGCGCTGCAGGATCACCGCCGCGCGGTCGTCGTGGGCACCAAGAGCTTCGGCAAGGGGTCGGTCCAGACGGTCATGCCGCTGCGGGGCGACGGCGCGATGCGCCTGACCACGGCGCGGTACTACACGCCGTCGGGCCGCTCGATCCAGTCGCTGGGCATCTCGCCCGACATCGTCGTGGCCCAGCCTACGGCCAAGCCCGAGGAAGAGGAAGAGGACGAAGGCAGCATCGCCCGCCGGAACCGGTCCGAAGCGGACCTGCGCGGCGCGCTGTCGAACGACTCGCTCTCCGAAGACGAGATCCGGCAGATCGAGGACGAGCAGGAGCAGGCCGAACAGGCCGCCAAGCTGCGCGACGAGGATTACCAGCTCGCCTATGCGATCGACATCCTGAAGGGCTACACGGCGCTGAAGCCGTAAGCCCCTGACAAAGCTATGCGAAGGGCCGGTGCGGATGCGCCGGCCCTTTTGCTTTGCGCCATCGGAGCCGCGCGCTCAGACGATCCCGTGAAACCGCTCGGGAATGCGCACGACACGCGGCGCGCCGGGCATCAGCGGCTTGTTCCAGGCATAGGGCGGCCGCAGCAGCGTCTGGACCCGGCGCGCGGTGCGGGTCGTCTCGTCGAAATCGCCGGGCGGGGTGCCCGCCACGATGTCGAAGGCCTTCTGCCGGCGCCTGAGGTGGTTCGTCCAGCCGCCGGCGATCCGGTCGCTGTCGCCGCTGCGCGCGGTGGCCGTGGCGTGGTCCATCATCCCGAGGTGGAAGAGGTAGAGATGCGGCTGGATGTGGAAATTCCGCCGCTTCACCCGGTGGAACCCGCTCCCCCACGTCACCGGCGCGAAGGAGATCGCGGGCTTGGTGTAGCGGGTCGAGACATGGGCAAAACGCCGCTGCCCGAGGATCGGCCGGTCGAGCGCGATCGGCCCCTCCTCTCCGGTGTGCTGGGCGACGTCGAGCCCGAGCCCCGAGAGGGAGCTGACGTTGCGCTCCGCGAGCGTCCTGGCCAGCAGCGCGGAGAGGTCGGTGTAGTGGTCGGGATCGGGCACGAGGAATTCGTCCACGTCCAGCGCGATCACCACGTCGTAGAGACGGTGCAGCCCCCGCGCGATGTCCGAGATCAGCCGCGCCCGGCGCCGGTCCGCGACCGAGCGTTCGGCCGGCACGAAGGGCACCCGGAGGAGGTTCGGCGCCGGCACGGCGTCGGGCAGCGGCTGGTCGAAGCCGTCGAGCACCACGTAGAGGCATTCGGGACCGAACAGGCGGCCGTAATAGCGCAGCCACAGGTCCAGGAAGACGCTGTCGTTGCGCACGGAAGTGAGGACGGCGACTTTCATCCGGGCTCGCGTGCTTTGGTCTCGGGTGGCGCGAGTCTTACGCGAAACGGCGGCAGAGGAAAGCGCCCGGCCGGGGCCGGGCGCGACAGTGTCACGGGGAACGGGCCGCCCGCCTGGCGGGGCAGCCCGCGCCCCGGCGCATCATTTCCGCAGGCGGCGGCCCGAGGACAGTTCGTCGTCGATCTCGAAGGAGCCCGAGATCGTGACCTCGACCTCCACGTCGCCGGCCGAGACCGGAACCGCCATGTCCGCGGCCATCTCCATCCGCTGTGTCTTCATCGGCATCGGGCGGCCGACCATCTGCTCGTCGATGCTGATCACGCCGACGACCCGGGTGCCGATCGCCTCGGCATATTGCTCGGCCTTCTCGCGCAGTTCGGCGGCGGCCTTCGCGCGGGCCTCGGCCTCGAGCTCGCTGGTGTCCTCGATCGAGAACTCGATGGAGTTGATCGTGTTCACCCCGGCCTCGACCACGGCATCCAGCGCCGAGCCGAGCCCGTCGATCTCGTCCACCCGGATCCGCACGATGTTCGTCGCCTGATAGCCCGCGATGCGCGGCACCTCGCCGCTTTCGGGCCGCTCGTTGGCATAGCGCGGATCGAGCGAGATGCTGAGCGTCGCGATGTCCTCGGACGGGATGCCGGCGGCCTGCAGACCGGTCATGACCTGCTGCATCTTCTCGGTATTGGCGCGCATCGCCTCCTGCGCGGTGAGACCCTCGCTCACCACGCCGATGGTCACGCTGGCCTCGTCCGGCGGCGCGGTCACGGTGGCGGTGGAGGTCACGCGGATCTGCGGGATCTGCTCCTGCGCGGCGACGGGGGCGGCCAGCGCGAGCGTGGCAGCCAGCGCGAGGGGCGTGCTCATAGTCCTGAGTTTCAAGGCGAAATCCTTTCCTGATCGATTCCCGCCCAACGTTGTGTGGCGGGGCCCGGTTGCATCCTAGCGAGCCTTGCGCGCCGCGTCCCATCACGGCTGCTTGTGCACGGGGAGAGGGGCGTTGAAGGCGGCGGGCGGATACCGCAGGATCGCCGGAACCGGAGGAGCCCCATGACCCTGAAAGCCGCCTGCCTCGCCCTGATCCTCGCCCTCGCCGCGGCCGCCGCTCCCGCGCAGGACCGCGCCGCCGTCGAACGCCAGTTCCGCGGCTGGCTCGAACAGGTCGTCTGGCCGCGGGCCGCGGAGCAGGGCGTCACCCGCGCGACCTTCGAGCGGGCGTTCGACGGGGTCCGGCTGAACTGGGAGCTGCCCGACCTCGTGCCGCCGGGGACCACGCCGCAGACGCCGAAACGCCAGCGGCAGGCCGAATTCGGCGCGCCGGGGAAGTATTTCAACCGCGGCTCCGTCGACGGCGCCACCGCCACGGGCCGCGAGATGGCGCGCCGCCATGCCGGCACGCTTGCGGCCGTCGAGAGGACGACCGGCGTGCCCGGCCGCATCATCCTCGCCATCTGGGGCCGGGAAAGCGGCTATGGCCGCGTCGCGATCCCCCACGACGTCTTCGAGGTGCTGGGCACCAAGGGCTTCATGTCCACCCGCGCCGGGTATTTCACCGACGAGCTGGTCGCCGCCCTGCAGATCGCCGAGGCCGGCCATGCGCCGGAACGCGCCATGAAAAGCTCCTGGGCGGGCGCGCTCGGGCAGCCGCAGTTCATGCCGTCGAACTTCCTCGCCTACGCCGCGGACGGCGATGGCGACGGGCGTGCCGACATCTGGCGGTCCGAGGCGGACACCATCGCCTCGATCGGCCATTACCTCGCGCGGCACGGCTGGGTGCCCGGACGGGACTGGGGCTTCGAGGTGACCGTCCCCGGCACCGTGTCCTGCGCGCTGGAAGGGCCGGATCAGGGCAGGCCGATCCGGGCGTGGGAAGCGCTCGGCATCGCCCGCGTCGGCGGCAAGGCCTTCCCGGAGCACGAGCGCGACGGCGAGGGGTTCCTGCTGATGCCTGCCGGCCGGAACGGGCCCGCCTTCATCGTGACGCCGAATTTCTACGTGTTGAAGGACTACAACATGAGCGACCTCTACGCGCTGTTCGTGGGCCACGTGGGGGACCGGATCCAGTACGGGATGGGCGATTTCTCGGCCGGCTGGGGCGCGGTCGGCGGGCTCTACCGCTCGGACGTGGCGGCGATGCAGCGCGCGCTCGAGGCGCAGGGCCATGATGTCGGTGGCGCCGACGGGCTGGCGGGCTTCAAGACCCGCCGCTCGATCGGACGCTGGCAGCAGGCGCAGGGCATGCCCGCGACCTGTTTTCCCGAGGCGGCGATGAAATCCGCGCTTTCGCGCTAGGCCGTAAACCTTCGGGCAAGGTTTCGCGGGTAGTCCGGAGCGGCACAGCTCCGGGAGGGCGCAGATGTTCACCCCGTCGATCATGGGCAGCGGCCTAGTCGGCTATACCTTCCTCGCCCGCACCCGGGCCGACCAGCAGGCCGCGATGGCCCGCACCCCCGTGATCGCGCGCGAAGCCTCGGCCTTCGTCGCCGGGCTGAAGGACGTCCAGACCGTCGATCAGCTGATGGAGAACCGGACATTGCTGAAGGTCGCGCTCGGCGCCTTCGGGCTGGGAGAGGACATCGACAACCGCGCCTTCATCCGCAAGGTGCTCAGCTCCGATCTCGCCGACGAACGGTCGCTGGCCAACCGGCTGGCGGACAAGCGCTATCTCGCCTTCGCGCGGGCCTTCGCCTTCGGTGGCAGCGGCACGCCCGCGCTGGCCGGGCTCACGCCGGCCGACAGCGTGGCCGACGATCTGGCCGCCGTCCGCACGGTCGACGACCTGATGGCGGATCCGGCCCTCCTGCGCGCGACGCTCCAGAGCTTCGGGCTCGAAAAGGACATCGGCAACACCTATTTCCTGCGCCAGGTGCTGGGCTCCGACCCGGCCGATCCCGCCTCCTTCGCCGCCCGGCTGTCCGATCCCCGCTACGCGGAGCTGGCCGCGGCCTTCGGCCTCGCCGACAAGCAGCGGGAGGCGGCGGGCATCCGGGGCTTCGCCGACGCCTTCGCCGACGCGGCGGAGGGGCTGAAGACCGCCGACGACCTCTTCGCCGCCCCCGATCTTCTGCAGCGGGCGCTGCGCATCTTCGGCCTGCCCGACGCCCCGGAAGACACGGACTTCCTGCGCGGGGTGCTCGAATCGGACCTCGACGACCCGGCCTCGCCCGCCAATGCGCAGGAAGATCCGCGCTACGCCGCGCTCGCCCGCGTCTTCGGCTTTGCGGAACGGGCGGCGGCGGAAGCGGCCGGAGAGGTCTTCACCAGCCGGCTGGAGAGCTTCGTCGCGAAGATGTCCGAGCGCGACACGGGGTTCACCCGCCCCAAGGACCTGCTGGACGACATCGGGCTCAGCCTCGCGGTCTTCGATTTCTTCGACCTTCCCGTCGGATCCGAGAGCTTCGCCTTCGCGCACCGCGTGCTCGCCTCGGACCGCGACAGCCCGACCTCGCTGGCCAATGTGCACCCCGACCCCCGGGTGAAGGCCTTCGCGGATGCCTTCGTCTTCCCCCCGACGGAGACGCGGCGCGTCTATCCGCCGGGCTTCGCGGAGAAGGTCGTGCAATCCTACCTCGACCGGGAATTCGAAGCCCGCGTGGGCGAAACCGATCCGGCCCTGCGCATCGCGCTGTCGCTGCCACGCGATCTGGCGCAGGTGATCGACTCGGGCGGGGGCGCCAATTCCCGCTGGTTCGGGGTGATGGCCTCGCGCCCGCTGCGCGCGGTGTTCGAGGCCGTCTTCAACCTGCCGGAAAGCTTCGGAACGCTGGAAATCGACCGCCAGCTCGGCGTGTTCCGCGCACGGGCCGAGGCGATGTTCGGCACGTCCGACCTCGCCGAACTGGCCGGGCCCGACCATATCGAGGACATCCGCCGCCGCTACCTGGTGCAGAGCAGCCTCGCCCAGAGCAAGGCCGCGCTGGTCGGCTCCGGCACGGGCGGCAGCGTCGTCTCGGCACTGCTCGCCGGGGCGATCCGGTAGGCGGGACGGTCGGACGGGCCGCCATCGATGCGGCGCGGTTCGTCACACAGGCCGATGCCGGATCATTCTGGCGCGGCTCCCCGGTTCGACCCCTCGGGCGGGATCAGCGAACCATGCGGGTCTGGTGAAGGCGGCCGCCCGGCGCATGCGGCCGAAAGCTCGTGCAGCGCGGCCTCGCGGACTTAAGCGCGGCAATGGCCAGCACACCGGCCGCAACATCGTCCCGGCGCTGCACGCCAGGGCGATCGGGCGGGAAAGGATCAGCTGGCCGGGTAGGTCGGGTGGAACAACCCGCCGGGCGACAGGGTGAAGATCTCGCAGCCATCGGCCGTGACGCCCACGGAATGCTCGAACTGGGCTGAGAGCGACTTGTCCCGCGTCACGGCGGTCCAGTCGTCGGCCAGCACCTTCGTTTCGGGCCGCCCGAGGTTCACCATCGGCTCGATGGTGAAGAACATGCCCTCTTCGAGCACAGGGCCCGTGCCGGGGCGGCCGTAATGCAGCACGTTCGGCGGCGCGTGGAAGACGCGGCCCAGGCCGTGGCCGCAGAAGTCGCGGACGACCGACATGCGATGCGCCTCGACGAAGCTCTGGATGGCGTGGCCGATGTCACCGAAGGTATTGCCGGGCTTAACCGCCTCGATCCCCTTCATCAGGGCGTCGTGGGTGATCTCGATCAGCCGCTCGGGCTTGCGGGCCAGCTTGCCCGCCACGTACATCCGCGAGGTGTCACCGTACCAGCCGTCCACGATCACGGTGACGTCGATGTTGAGGATGTCGCCGTCCTTCAGCTTCTTGTCGCCCGGGATCCCGTGGCAGACCACGTGGTTCACCGAGATGCAGGAGGCGTGCTTGTAGCCCTTGTAACCGATGGTCGCGGATTTCGCGCCCGCCTCGTCCACCCAGGTTTCGATCAGACGGTCGATCTCTCCGGTCGTCTGGCCGGGAAAGACATGCGGCGCGATGCGGTCGAGGATCTCGGCCGCCAGCCGGCCTGCCCTGCGCATGCCGGCGTAATCCGCCTCCTGGTAGATGCGGATGCCATCCTTCGTCATGCGTCCCCGGTGTTCCTGGTCCAAGGAGGTCGGTCCCTTCGAGATAATTACGTGCACTTGCAGCGAAAATAGCCCTTTGCGCGACGGATTGCCAGTGACATGCCGAAAATTGCCTGCATCGTGAGGCGGGTTTTACCCGTTCGTTACCGGGTCGGCGCCACCGCGGCCCCCGTGATCGCCCCGACATCCGCCGCATCGCCGACCGTTATCCCCTCGGGCGAGATGCGACAGCCGAGCGCCATCACCTCCACCCCCGCCGCAAGCGCCGTCTCCATCCCGGCCGCATAGGCGGGGTCCATGTCGGCGGCGAGGCGCACCTGTGCGCAATCTGTCCGCTGCACGACGAAGAGCAGCACCGCCCGGTGCCCGGCCCGCGCCATCGCCGCCAGCTCGTGCAGGTGCCTGAGCCCGCGGGCCGTCACGCTGTCCGGAAACTCGGCGAGGCCCGCGCGGCGCGACAGGGTGACCGCCTTCACCTCGACATAGGCATCGGGCAGGCCCGCGCCCTGAAGCAGGAAGTCCACGCGGCTGCCGGTGCCGTATTTCACCTCCGGCCGGACCACGTCGTAGGCCGCCAGCGCCGGCACCGCGCGGGCGACAAGCGCCTCGCGCAGCACCCGGTTCGGGACCGAGGTGTCCACACCCGTGAAATGTCCGTTCTCGTGATCGACCAGCCGCCAGCCGTATTTCAGCTTCTTCCGGGGGTCGTCGTTGGGCTCCACCCAGACCAGCATCCCCGGCTCGGCCAGCCCCATCATCGAGCCGGGATTGGCGCAATGCACCGTCACCTCTGTCCCGTCCTCGAGCCGGACATCGGCGAGGAAGCGCTTGTAACGGCGGATCAGGCGCGCGGGGACGAGGGGGGTTTGAAAGCGCATGTGCCGCGCCTATACCGTTGCGAAGGCGCACTCAAGGAGACCAAGATGCCCAATCCCTCCGCCGCGATGCTGGTGATCGGAGACGAGATCCTCTCGGGCCGCACCCGCGATTCCAACATGTATCACCTCGCCAACGAGCTGAACCGGCATGGGGTGGACCTGAAGGAGGTCCGTGTCGTGTCCGACGACAAGGACGCCATCGTGGCCGCGGTGAAGCACCTCTCGGCCAGCTTTGACGTGGTCTTCACCTCGGGCGGGATCGGGCCCACGCATGACGACATCACCGCCGACAGCGTGGCCGAGGCCTTCGAGCTGCCTATCGACGTGCGCGACGATGCCCGCGCCCTGCTGGTGAAACACTGGGAGAGCCGCGGCGTGGAACTGACCGAGGCGCGGATGCGGATGGCCCGGATCCCCGACGGCGCGACGCTGATCGAGAACCCGGTCTCGATCGCGCCCGGTTTCAAGGTGGCGAACGTGCATGTCATGGCCGGGGTGCCGGCCGTCTTCGAGGCGATGGTGGCGAGCGTCCTGCCCACGATCACCGGCGGCCAGCCGCTGATGAGCCAGACGCTCAGGATCGAGCGCGGCGAGGGCGAGATCGCGGGCCCGCTCGGGGCGCTGGCGAAGGAATATCCGGATCTCTCGATCGGCTCCTACCCCTACCAGCAGAACGGCGTCTTCGGCGCCAATATCGTGATCCGCGGCACCGACGGTGCGCAGATCGACGCCGCCATGACCAAGCTTTCGGACCTCTTCCCCGCATGACCGACCTGACACGACTTTTCGCCGCGCTGGAGGCCACCTGGCCGCCCGCCGCCACCTCCGCCTGCGGGCCCTTCACGATCCGCGACGGCCAGGGCGGCGGCAAGCGCGTTTCGGCCGCGACCGCCGCGGGCCCCGCCACGGAGGCCGAGATCGACGCCGCCGAGGCCGCCATGGAGGCGCTCGGCCAGCGCCCGCTGTTCCAGATCCGGCCCGGCGACGCGGCGCTCGACGCGCAGCTGGCCGCCCGCGGCTACGAGGTGGTCGATCCCACGCGGCTCTACGCGGCGCCGATCGACGCCATTGCCGGGGCCGACAAGGGCGTGAAGGACGTCAAGACGATCCACGGCTGGGGCCCGCTGGCCTTCATGCTCGAGATGTGGGCCGAGGGCGGCATCGGCCCGGAGCGCGTCGCGGTGATGGAGCGGGCAGCCTCTCCCAAGACGGGTTTCCTCGGGCGGATGACGAACACCCCCGGCGGGACCGCCTTCGTGTCGGTCGACGGGGACGTCGCGATGATCCACGCGCTCGAGGTCCGCAAGACCTCGCGTCGCGGCGGCATGGGCCGGGTCGCCACCATCGACGCCGCGATCTGGGCGCGGGAGCAGGGGGCGCGCACCTTCGCGCTGGCCTGCACCGAGGCGAACGAGGCCGCGAACGCGCTGTATTCGAGGCTGGGGATGACGGACGAAGGCGGCTACCATTACCGCCAGAAGCCGTAAGGAGTACCGCATGAGCCCCGACCGCATCATGGCCCTCGACCTGCCGATGGTCGATCCGCTGCCGCCGCAGACGCAGAAGTACTTCGACATCTGCCAGGAAAAACTGGGGATGGTGCCCAACGTGCTGAAGGCGCATGCCTTCGACATCGACAAGCTCAACGCCTTCACGGCGCTCTACAACGACCTGATGCTGGCCGACAGCGGGCTGACGAAGCTCGAGCGCGAGATGATCGCGGTCGTCGTCTCCTCGATCAACCGCTGCTTCTACTGCCTGACGGCGCATGGCGCCGCGGTACGGGAGCTGTCGGGCGATCCGAAGCTGGGCGAGCACCTGGTGATGAACTGGCGCTCCGCGCCGGTGACGCCCGCACAGCGCGCGATGCTCGACTTCGCCGCCAAGGTCACGACCGAGAGCCACGCCGTCGACGAGGCCGACCGCCAGGCGCTGCGCGACGCGGGCTTCTCGGACCGGGACATCTGGGACATCGCCAATGTCACGGGCTTCTTCAACATGAGCAACCGGGTGGCCTCGGCCATCGACATGCAGCCGAACGACGAATACCACGCGGCGGCGCGCTGACATGGCGCGCGCCCTGCCCCTGCTGACCGCCCTCGCGCTCGCCGCGGGCTGGAGCGGGACGGCCCGGGGGCTCGAGCTGTCGCTCCCCGCCGCGGCGCGGTCCACCGCGCAGACCGAGGCCGCGCCCGACAGCTACGCGATCCCGACAGGACCCTATGCCGATGGCGCCCTGCCGGTGATCCGGGCGGAGGGCCGGGTCAGCCGCCGCGCCTGGCAGATCCCCGCGCAGGGGCTGACGACGCTCCAGATCATCGCCCCGCTCAGGCAGCAGGTGCGCGACGCCGGGTTCGAGCCGCTGCTCGAATGCGCCGACAGCGAATGCGGCGGCTTCGATTTCCGCTATGCCGCCGACGTCTTCGACGCACCCGCCATGCATGTCGACCTGTTCGATTACCGGGTGCTGACCGCGCGACGGGGCGAGGGCGAGACCGCCTCCTACCTCATGCTGCTGGCCAGCAAGACCTCGAGCGCGGGCTACCTGCAGATGGTCCTCGTCACCCCGCAGTCGGGCGATGGCCTGACCGCCGGTCCCCCCGGCGCGGCGCCGGTCACGGTCGACGCGGGCGCGGGCCTGCCCCTGGCCGAACGGCTCGAAGCGCAGGGCCATGCCGCGCTGTCCGACCTCGATTTCGCCACCGGATCCGCCAAGCTGACCGAGGGCAGCTATGCCTCCCTCGCCGCGCTCGCCGCCTACCTCGCCGGCCACCCGGACCGGCGGGTCGCGCTGGTCGGGCACACCGATACCGAGGGCTCGCTCGACGGCAATATCGCGCTGTCGCGGCTCAGGGCGCAGTCGGTGGCAGAGCGGCTGGTCGAGAAATACGGCACCGCGCAGGGGCAGCTCGATGCCGAGGGGATGGGCTATCTCTCCCCCGTGGCCAGCAACCTCACGCCCGAAGGGCGCGAGGCGAACCGGCGGGTCGAGGCGGTCCTGCTGAACACGCAGTAGACCGCCCCTCCTGCGTCAGACGGACATGCAGACGTATTTCATCTCGAGGTAATCCTCGATCCCGTGGTGCGAGCCCTCGCGCCCCAACCCGGATTGCTTCACGCCCCCGAAGGGCGCGACCTCGGTCGAGATGATGCCGGTGTTCACGCCGACGATGCCGTATTCCAGCGCCTCGGCCACCTTCCAGACGCGGGAGAGGTCCTTGGCATAGAAATACGAGGCCAGCCCGAAGATCGTGTCATTGGCCATCGCGATCACGTCGTCCTCGTCGTCGAACTTGAACAGCGGCGCGAGCGGGCCGAAGGTCTCGTCCTTCGACACCAGCATGTCCTGGGTCACGTTGGTCACGATGGTCGGCGGGCAGAAGGTGGAGCTCTCGTCCCCGATATCGCCGCCGTAGAACACCAGCGCGCCCTTCGAGGTCGCATCCTCGATATGCTCCTTCACCTTGGTCTTGGCGTCGAGGTTGATCAGCGGCCCCAGGTCGGTGCCGTCTTCCAGCCCGTCGCCGACCTTCATCTCGCTGACCCGCTTCTTCAGCTTCTCGGCAAAGGCTTCGTAGACGCCGGACTGCACGTAGATCCGGTTGGCGCAGACGCAGGTCTGCCCGTTGTTGCGGAACTTGCACATGATCGCCCCCTCGACGGCGGCGTCGAGGTCGGCGTCGTCGAAGACGATGAAGGGCGCGTTGCCGCCCAGCTCCATCGAACATTTCATCACGCTGTCGGCGGCCTGCTTCAGCAGGATGCGACCCACTTCGGTGGAGCCCGTGAAGGTCAGCTTGCGGACCTTGGCGTTCTCGCAGAACTCCTTGCCCGCCTCCGAGCTCCTCGACGAGGTCACCACCGACAGCACCCCCTTCGGGATCCCCGCCCGCTCGGCCAGCACGCCCAGCACCAGCGCCGAGAGCGGCGTCTCCTTCGCGGGCCGCGCCACGAAGGCGCAGCCGGCGGCGAGCGCCGGCCCGGCCTTGCGGGTGATCATCGCGTTCGGGAAGTTCCACGGCGTGATCGAGGCCGCGACCCCGATGGGCTGCTTCAGCACCATGATGCGCTTGTCGCGCTGGTGGCCGGGGATGGTCTCGCCATAGACCCGCTTGGCCTCTTCCGCGAAGAACTCGATGAACGAGGCGCCATAGGCGATCTCGCCCCGGGCCTCGGCCAGCGGCTTGCCCTGTTCGGCGGTCAGGATGGTGCCCAGGTCGTCCTGGTTCTCCATCATCAGGTCGAACCATTTCCGCAGCACCGCGGCGCGCTCCTTCCCGGTCCAGGCGGCCCATTCCTTCTGCGCGTCATAGGCCGCGTCGATCGCCTTGGCGATCTGGCCGCGCGACAGGTCCGCGACCTTCGCGATCACGTCCCCCCGCGCCGGGTTCACGACGTCGAATGTGCCCTCGTCGCCCTGCACCCACTCACCCGCGAGATAGGCCGCCTCGACCAGAAGCGAGGGGTCCTTCAACAGCGATTTCAGATCGGTCGTGCTGTCCAGCATGGCAGTTCCTCCTGGAATGTAAGTCGCGCTCAGGCTGACCCCTGGCGCCGGGAAAGTCCAGCGCCACGGCCCCCCCACACTCCGGCGGCCGGGGTCCGCCTGCTTCCTCTTGCCGGAAATATCCTGGGGGGAGCTCGAGGGGGGCAAGGCCCCCCTCGTCAGCAGGAATGGACAACCCGCGCGGGCTTGCCCGCGCTCCGCTGGATCAGGCCCCGCCGTGAAGCGCCGCGTAGGCCGGAAACACGTCTCCGGGCTCCGACCGCGCCGCGAAGACCCCGCGCGCCACCGCCCGCGCCATGCAGACCGCCGCCGCATGGCCCAGGATCAGCGTGTCCGCCGCGGGCGTCTCCATCGGACGCGCCCCCGTGGCGGCCGCGAAGATCAGGTCCCCGTCATGCGGCGTGTGCGAGGGCACCAGCGCCCGGGCGAAGCCGTCGTGCGCCGCCGTCGCGAGCCGCGTGCATTGCGCCTGCGTCAGCGCCGCGTCGGTGGCGACGATGCCGATGGTGGTGTTGCGCCGGGCATTGGCCTTGGTCACCGCGAGATGCGGGTCCGGCCAGTCCGTCGCCACGCCGCGCCCGCCGAATTCGGTCCCCAGCTCGAAGGGCGCCGCCCAGAAATGCGGCCCGCCGTCCACCGTCGCGGCGCCGAGCGCGTTCACGGCCACCAGCGCCCCCACCGTGTGGCCCGAGGGCAGCACGACCGAGGCCGAGCCCAGCCCGCCCTTCAGCCCCGCGGTCATGGCCCCGGTCCCGGCGCCTTCGGTGCCGAGCGCGAACTCTTCCCCCAGCGCGTCGAAGGCTGCCCGGCCGAGCGCCGCATAGGGGTTCCCGGTCCACCCCTTGTCGCCGCCGTTCACCAGATCGAACAGGATCGCCGCCGGCACGATCGGCACCCGGACGGGCCCCGCGGCATAGCCGCGTCCCGCCGCCCTCAGCCGGTCCACCACGCCCGAGGCCGCGTCGAGCCCGAAGGCCGAGCCGCCCGAGAGGACCAGCGCGTCGACCTCCTCGACCGTCTTGTCCGGCGCCAGCAGGTCCGTCTCGCGCGTGCCGGGCGCGCCGCCCATGACATGCACCCCCGCGGTGAAGGGCCGGTCCGCCGAGAGCACCGTCACCCCGGTCCGGATATCCGCGTCCGAGGCGTTGCCGACCCGCAATCCGGGCACGTCGGTGATCAGGTTGCGCGCCCCGGTGGGCATCCTCTCGGCCATGCTCGGATCCTCGTCTTCTCGGCCGCGGCGGTCTGCCCGCCCGTGCCGGTTTCGGCGGCACGCTAGCCCCGGCCCCCGGCATTGAAAACCCCGGCCCGCGCGAAAAGCCGGCTGGACAGGTGGGGCGCCCGTGGTATGGATCCGGCGGGCCAAGCGCGATGGCGTCGCGCATCCCCGGCCCCGCGCAACCGTCCTGTACGCCGGGACCTCTTCACACGGAGGTCGCGATGAGCGAACGCACCCCCTTCTACCGCATGCACAACGGCGCGAAGGCCACCCTGCCCTTCCCCGAGCTCGAATACGAAACCCGCCTGCGCGGATTGCGCCGGAGCATGGACGAAAAGGGCCTCGGCGCGGCCGTCCTGACCTCGATGCACAATATCGCGTATTATTCGGGCTTCCTCTACTGCGCCTTCGGCAGGCCCTATGCGCTGGTGGTGACGCCCGACAGCTCGGTCACCATCTCGGCGGGCATCGACGCGGGCCAGCCGTGGCGCCGCAGCCACGGCGACAGCCTGACCTATTCCGACTGGGCGCGGGACAATTTCGAACGCGCCGTGGCGCATGTCGCGGGCGAAGGGCAGGTGGTGGGCTACGAGGCCGATCACCTGACGCTCGCCACGCGCGACCGGCTCGAGGACGCGCTCCGCCCCCTGGTGATGGTCGACATCGCGCCCGACACGATGCGCCAGCGGATGCGCAAGAGCCCGGCCGAACTGGCGCTGATCCGCGAGGGCGCGCGCATCGCCGACATCGGCGGCGCGGCGATCCGGGAGGCGATCCGCGAGGGCGTGCGCGAGATCGACATCGCCATGGCCGGACGCGACGCGATGGAACTCGCCATCGCCGAGGCCTTCCCCGAGGCCGAGTACCGCGACACCTGGGTCTGGTTCCAGTCCGGGCCGAACACCGACGGGGCGCACAACCCGGTGACCTCGCGACGGCTCGCGCACGGGGACATCCTGTCGCTCAACACCTTCCCGATGATCTCGGGCTATTACACCGCGCTCGAGCGGACGCTCTTCCTCGGCGAGGTGGACGCCGCCTCGCTGGAGATCTGGGAGGCCAATGTCGCCGCCCACGAGCTTGGCATCTCGTTGCTGCAGCCGGGGACGAGCTGTGCGCAGGTGACGGCCGGGATCAACGACTTCCTCGCCGACCGCGACCTGCTGCAGTACCGCAGCTTCGGCTACGGCCATTCCTTCGGCGTGCTCTCGCATTACTACGGCCGCGAGGCCGGGCTCGAGCTGCGCGAGGACATCGACACGGTGCTCGAACCCGGCATGGTGATCTCGATGGAGCCGATGCTGACGATCCCGGAAGGCACGCCGGGGGCGGGCGGCTACCGCGAGCACGACATCCTCATCATCGGCGAGGACGGGCCGGAGAACATCACCGGTTTCCCCTATGGTCCGGCGCATAACGTGGTGGCCTGAACGCGCCTGGGGCGCGCGGCGCCCCGCGCTCCGGGCCGATGCGGCTGTGTCGGCGGCCCGCGCCGCCGGTCACAGCCGGATCACGTAGTCCTTGCGGGTGGTCTCCACGACCTCCCAGGTGCCGCGGAACCCGGGCGGGATGACGAAGCTGTCGCCGGGCCCGACCGGGACCGCTTCGCCGCCCTCCTCGGTGATGACCGACCGGCCCTCGAGGATGCGGCAGTATTCCCATTCGTCATAGGCGATCCGCCAGGCGCCGGGGGTGGATTGCCAGATGCCGCAATAGAGCCCGTCACGCTCTTCCAGGTTCCAGGTGGTGAAGACCGGATCGCCCGATACCACCTTGGCGGGATCCGGGCGTTCGGTCTCGGGCTCGACGGCGGGGGTGACGGGGATCAGCGGCATCGGCGCTCTCCCCGCGGCGAGGTGAGGAGCCCGGTCCGCCGGGTCCTGCCGGTGCCGTTCGAAGAAATCTGCATCTGGGCCTCCTGTGCCTGGCGCATGGCGGATCGATCCAGAATGGTCGCAGCGCCGGCCTTCGGCAAGCCCATGCTGCCCTCCCGTTTTCCGATGGCGCCGCGGTGAAATTCGCGTCTATTGTCCCCATATCAAAGCCAAGCCTTTTTGTTGACGGGAGAGTGAGATGGCCGATTTCGACGCCCAGGTGCGCGAGAGCCAGGAGCAGGTGGCCGCGGCGCAGGCCAAGATCAGCGAGCTCACCAGCCGGATCGAGACCGCCCGTCAGAAGATGAAGAGCGGCGACGACGCGATGGTCGATATCGAGAACGCCACGCTCGAGGACGTGCATGCCCATGCCGAGGTGATGAACGCCAACATCGCGGAACTCATCATGGGGCTCGACGACGTGACCGCCGGATTCTCGCGCGATTTCGAGGAGATGCGCTCGAAGACCGGGTGGGAAAGCTTCGTCGGGATCTTCTCGCCCGGGAAGTCGGAATCGCTCCGCCAGGAGCGGATGCGGACGGCCTCGATCGACGACAAGCTGCAGGACCTGATCGCGAAATCGGACACGATCACCCGTCTTCTGCAAAGCCAGCTCGACGTGCTGACCACGCAGCGCGCGCAGGTCGAGACGAACCTGACCGAGACGCTGGACGAACGCGAGCGGACGGTGGGCGAGCTCGAGGCGCTGCGGGCCGAGATCCGGGCGCTGGATCCGAAGATCATCGACCTGGAGAACAGGATCTCGGTCGAGCAGGACGCCGCGGCACGCACCAGGCTCGAAACCGAGCTGTCCGAGATGAACCGTGGCTACAACGCGATGGTGCAGGACGAACAGGTCAAGCTGGCCCGGAGCCAGACGCTGGAGCGCTACATCGAGAAGGGCAAGACCTGGGTCGACAGCCTGCAGAACCAGGCCGCGACGCAGATGGTGCTGATCAACAAGCTCCAGACCGACACCAGGCAGCGGGTTGTGCTCTATGACGCGCTGTCGAAATCGCTGAAGACCGCGCAGCAGCAGGACGTGGCGCACCGGATCAACGAGATCGGGACCGAGACCGACAAGCAGGCGCAGCAGGCGATGGCGCAGATCGGCGCGGCGACCAACGCGAAGATGGCGGACATGCTCGAGGCGCACGAGGGCCACATGGTCTTTGCCCGCGAGGTGCTGGAGGCCAAGGCCAAGGCCGACGAACGCTTTGCCCGGCGCTTCCAGAAGATCGTCGAGAAGCACGACAAGAACCTCTATGGCGCGTGAGACGGACGGGACGGCGGGCGGGGCGTCGCTCCGCAGGCGCGCAGCCGAAGGATGTGCGCCTCGGGAGCGCGCGCCGCGCGTCCGGCCCGCTGCGTGATGGCTGACCTCGAGACCCCCGTCGGGCTGACCGACACCCACGCCTCGCGCCGCTACTTCCGCAAGTTCGAGGCGATCACCGGGCACCTCGCGCCGGTCGCCGCCGTGATGGAGGTGGAGGGCCGGTTCACCGCGACCGAGGTGAGCCTGCTGGCCCGCCACCTGCAGGCGCTGACCTACACCTTCCGCGCGCTGTCGATGAAGTACCTGATGGCGGGCCGCGAGACCGGGCGCTTCTTCGGCTCGCTCTCGATCGACGACCACGAGAGCGGCTTCCCCGCGACGCAGGAGCTGCTGGTCATGATGAACGACGCGCAGCAGGCCGAGCGCCACCTGCGCGACATGCCGTCCGTGGCCGAGCTGAAGAAGCAGATGGTCGCCCAGATCATCGGCGGGCAGGAGATCCCGACACGGCTGCAATTCGCCCTGTCGCAGCGGCTCTATTACCAGGAGCTCGCCCGGGGCACGCTCTTCTGTCCGCGCAACGACCCCGAGGCGCACTGGCTGGAGACCCTCGGCCCCCGCCGGCGCTACCTGCTGCACTGGTCGGTCTACGACAGCCAGGTCAACCTGCCGGTCATCTACCTGATGGAGGTCGAGGATTCCGGCCGCACCGCCCTGCCCAAGGACGAGAACCGCTGGCCCGAGGCGCAGGCCCACCTGATGGCGCAGTCGCTGGGCGGGCTGAAGCTGCTGACCATCGCCAAGGGCTTCGACGAGGATTTCCCGGACCTGCACCCGAAACGGCTGCGGCGGCTGCACATCGGGCCGATGTATTCGCACGCCTACACCCGCCAGTCCGGGCCGATCGCCGAGGTGCTGGCCGAGGCGGCCTCGCAGGAAGGCGACGACTGGGCGCTGGTCTGGACGATGGAGGACCTGCTCTCGGAACGGGTCCGGACCGAACGCGCGGGCTGGTTCGGCACCGTCGAGCGCGAGGTCTTCGCGCTCGACCCGTTCTCGGGGCGGGGCGCGGAGACCGGGGCCTCGGCCACCGAGCGGGCCATCGTCCTGCCCGCCCGCCCCTACCAGGTGCTGGCCGAGAAGCGGCCCCCGGGGTTCGAGACGGTGCGCAAGTTCGTCGTCGGGCGCGACGGGCGCGTGATGAGCGTGCGATGACCGGGGCCGGGGACATTGGCCGGACAGCGCGGCGCTCCGAATTCGCCGCCCCTGGCGGCGAAGCCTCCGGCGGGAGTATTTTCGGAAAGATGAAGCAGGGGGGCCTGCCATGAGCCTGATGTCGGACCAGATGGAGCTGCGCGAGGAGGACATCCGCAGGCATTATGCCGCGGCCTTCGGGCTGCTGGAGGGGTTCGATCATGCGCCGCGGATCGCGACACCCTCCGGGGTCGCGGCGCCGGAACGCTCGCCGGGGATCGGGTCGCGGCCGCGGTTCCGCTCCACCACGCCGGGGCTTGCCACGCGGCGGATGGAGCGGCCCGAGGGCGTGCGGCTGATCGAACGGATCGAGGGCTCGGACGGTGACGACCCGCTGATCTCGCCCCGGCAGGCGGCCGTCGCGGGGGCGCTGCGGCGGGCCGTGGCCATCGCGCTCGCCCTGGCCGAGGCCTATGGCGCGCGCACCGGGTTGGCCGAGCTGAAGCGGGCGAACCTCGAAAGCGCGCTGCCGGCGGACCGGCGGGCCGAGTTCTCGGAGCTGCTCGCCGCCGAGGCGCTGATCACGCTGCATGTCCTTGCCAACGCGACCGCCTTCCTGCTGGCCCCGCAGGCAAGCGAGGTCACGGTCGAGACGGGCGATGTCGAGGAGGTGCTGACCGACAACGGCCAGCTCGCGCTGCACGGCGCGCTCTGGGAGCTCGACCAGGCCATCGCGCGGCACGGCAGCGACGAGGCGCGGATGGTCGCGACCGTGCTGGGCTTTGCCGAGGCGCTGATGGACAAGGTCGCGACCCGGGCCGCCAACGCCCCGCGGCTTGCGCCCTTCACCGCCGCCGCATGGCGGGTCGAGGCGGACGATTTCGCGATCCGCGGCTTCGAGCCCGCCCGCAGGGGCAAGGGCGCCACCCTCGCCATGACGTTCAAGGAGCCGCATGAGGTCGTCGGCAACCACATCGCCAAGTACCAGGCGATGAAACTGGCCAAGATGCTCATGGCCTATGATTTCGACCGCCGGCTGAATCCTTTCGCCGAGCTGGGCGGCTTCATCTTCACCTTCATGGGTGACGGCAAGCCCGGCACCGGCAAGACCACGCTGATCCAGATGATGGCCGGGCTGATCTCGGGCTATTGCGAGACGGCGGGCTATGCCTTCCGCTACCAGAACCTGTCGACCGACAACATCGACAGCTACCAGGGCAAGTCGGGCCAGAACGCCAAGGCCTTCATCGACGCGATCCTCGACCCCGGCGCCATCGGCTTCGGCACGATCGACGACATCGACCAGCTCGCCGGCAAGCGCGGCGACCGGCAGAGCTCGGCCGGGCAGCTCGAGATCACCGCCGTGCTGATGGAGAGCTTCGCGGGCGCCAACACCGTGGTCCGGGGCAATTGCACCTTCGGCATGTTCTCGAACTACCCCGAGAACGTCGACGACGCGCTGCGCCAGCGGGCGGGGGCGCGGTTCCTGGTCGACGGGCCGCAGACGCGCGAGGATTACATCGACATCCTGCACCTGCTCATGGGGAAGAACCACGCGATCCCGCTGGGCGCGCACGACCTCTACGGCGCGCAGGAGATCAAGCGCGCGGTGGCGCGGTCCTTCGAGAGCCATGCGAAGCCGCACGAGGCGGGGCTGCTGAACGTCTTCGACCGGGTGCACGAGACGGAGGGAGAGCTGGACACGATCGCCAAGCTCGGCACCTACCTGAAGGCGATCCAGGAGGCCGACGCGCGCTTCACGGGCCGGGCGATCAAGAACATCACCGACGCGGTGAAGGTGCGGGCGATGGATTTCGAACTGCCCGACGCCTGGATGGAAGAGCCGGAGCTCTTCCTGCGCAAGGGCTATGACGAGAAGAAGGCGATGATCGAGGCGCTGCGCGTGCCGATCACCACCGAGATGGTGGTCCAGGAGATCAACCGCTACGCGGATTCGGAATTCCGCTATGCCGACAAGTCCGACGAGGCGGCGGTCGAGGCCATGGTCCGCGACCTCGCCCGGCAGGAGGAGGCGCGGCGGCGCTACCTGGAGGGCAAGGGATGATCGAACTGCTCCTCCTTGCCCTGCCCGCGGCGATCGGGCTGACCGTGCCGCGGCTGCTGCTGCGCCGGCGTCCCGATGCGCCGCGCTGGCAGGTGCTGCTCGGCGCGCCGGTGCTGGCGCTTCTGGTGTCCTACGGGCTTCTGGTGCTGGTCTGGCTGGCGCTGCAGCTCTTCGCCGGGACGCTCGGCCGCGCGGGCGTGGACGTCATGGCGCTGGCCGATCTGGTCGGGGTCACCGCAACGGGCATGATCCTCGCACCGCTCTGCGCCTTCGGCGCGGCGCTGTGGCGGACGCGTGGCGCGGGGCGAGGATCATGAGCGGGGCGCAGATGCGGAGGATAGAGGGATGAAACGCCTCATCGAAAGGGGCCTGATGTTCGGGAACCTGATCCCGGTCACCGCCCCCGCCCTGGTGGAGCGCTACAACCGCGCGCTCCATCACCTGACCGGCCGGCGCACGGGGCTGAGCGATTTCCACATCGACATCTCGGGCTTCTCGCCCGAGATCGGAGAGGAGCTGGACGATCCGCTCTACCTCAACCGGAACGGGGTGAACCGGCAGTTCATCCTGCTGAGCACCGACCAGAAATCCGCCCCGCTGCTGAACGCGAGCTTCTCGACCTCGCGCGGGATCCTGCGACAGTTCATCGAGGAGAACGAGACCCAGCTCTTCGCGCTGACCGCGCGGGACGCGGTGGCCGGAGAGCTGGTGAATTCGGTCTTCTCGGTCGCCGATCCCGAGCGGCTGATGGAGATCCGCCGGATCCGGGTCGAGGCCGACACGACCTCGGGCACCGTCAGGGACGCGGAGGAGCTGGGTCGGCTGACCGACCGTTTCCTCGGCGAGGAGGACGCCTGGTTCGATGACGTGCTGATCGCCGAGATGATCACCATTGCGAAGCGGACCGGCGACGTGACGCGCAACCCGGTGCGGCTGAAGCAGATGGAGTTCCGGCAGGAGAACTTCTGGACCGCGCATTTCGGCGGCACCTACCTGTTCCGCGGCGTCGCACACCCCGCCATCCTGACGGCCGGGGATCCCGCGCCGCTGGCGCCGCTGATGGACCATGTCTACGGGCTGGAGGCCCGGAACCACGTCGCGAAATTTCTCGACCTGAACGGGCTGGTGGAGCCGGTGGTGCGCGCCCCCGGCATCGACGGGGCGGCGATCCTGCGGCAGAAGATGGACTTCATCGTCGTGGACGCGGCGCAGGAGGCGGGGCTGGACCTGACCGGCGCCACCCGCCGCGACATCCGCAACCTTGCCCGCGACCACGCCGACCGCCTGCCGTCCGAGTACCACGCGCTCCGCCGTCTCGTCGCGTGGGCCGAGGAGGGCGGGCCCTGGCCGCGCGTGTCGTCCGAGGATCCGGCCTATTTCTACACGCTCCGGGCCTCGGACGTGGCGGATGCGGACCTGGTCAACATGCTGCTGGCCGAGCTTTGCCCGAAGGACGTCCGGCAGCTCTTCATCTGCCACAAGGAGCTTTTCTACCGGCTCTACGCCGGCTGGTCCGAGACCAAGAAGAGCTATGTCGCCGATTTCCTCGCGCGGGAATACGCGGTCGACAAGGCGGGCGCGCGCCGGGCGCTCTTCGGGTTCGAGGCGCCGATGGAAGAGGTGCCGCCGCCGCCGCCCGTGACGGCGGAGCGCAGGCCGCCGCGCGAGGAGATCATCGCACGGGTCGGTCCATGGGGCGCGATCCCCCGGGGAAGGTAGGTCATGTTCGGCTTCGTTCCGGTCTTCGTGGTGGGCTTCGCCGTGCTGTCGGTGGTCTATGTCGCCGTCTCCTTCTGGTCGCGGCAGGTCCGCCGCCGCAAGCTGCGCAAGAGATGGGAGGAAGAGGGGCGACCCGGCGATCGCGAGTCCTACGTGGAGGCGGGACTCGACGAATACGACGACAGTTTCCGCCGCAAGCTGATCCTGCTGGTCTACCTCGTGCCGCTGGCCGTGATCGTCGCGATCATCTATGCCGTGAACTACATGTAAGGGAATATCGACCACATGCGTTACGTGAAATGGGCCTTCTGGATCACCTTCTGGCTGCTGGTGGCCGCCTTCTTCCACTACACCCTGCCGCAGCACGACATCGCCCGGATCACCGACACCTACGAGCGGCGGATCGATTTCGGCGAGAACTCGATCTTCTGGGCCTCGCCCGACGTGGGCAGCGACGGCACGCTCAACAACCGGGACGTCTTCTTCATCCAGACGGTGCAGCCCGACGGCGACGTGATGGTCTACCGCAACGAGGACACCGGCTGGGGCTGGCCGCCGTATTTCAAGTTCGACACCTCGAACCTGCAGGCCGAGGCCGCGGACCTGCGGTCGACCTCGGCCAATCCGACCTGGGTGGCGATCACCCATTACGGCTGGCGCAACGAGTTCATGTCGATCTTCCCGAACGCGGTCTCCGTGAAGCGGGTCGAGGGGCCGGATGCCACGATCATCCCCTGGGTGAGCATCATCGTCCTTCTGTTCTTCGCCGCGCTGGCCTGGGGCCTCTGGGTGCGCTGGAAACGATTCCGCGCCGCCCGGATCGATCCGCTGGTCTCGGACATGGGCGACAGCTGGGACGCGGCCGGGCACAACCTGAACGAACGGCGCGGCCGGTTCTCGCGCTGGCTGGACAGCTGGAAGCAGAAGTGACGGTCTGAGGGCCGCAGGAAAGGCGCCGGGCCCGGCCCCGGCGCCTTTCGTTTCTGTGCCCGGCCCGCGCGGTGGAAAGCGCGGGAACCGGGCTCCGCGATCCGGCCCCCGCCCGGTGGCTCGCCCTCTTCCCCGGATGCTCGTCGGGTGAGGTGACGGTCTACCAGGCCGGGTCCGACGATCCGAGCCGCTGCGCCGGCCGGTCCCAGGCCATCGGCGCGCCAGCGACCGTGATCGCCGGTTTCAGCCGCCGGGCCGGGCCCCACGGCGTCGCCTCCTCGGCCGCCTGCCGGTCCTCGGCCGCGTGCGACAGGGAGAGCCGTCCCGGCACCTCCTGCCGGTGCGCGCAGAGCAGCTCCGCGGTCCGCGCGAGCGACAGGCGGGCGCGGCCCGCCCCCTCTCCGGCGGCGGCGCGATGAAGCAGGCGCAGCGCCGCGGCGGCCATCAGGTAGCCCGTCGCATGGTCGAGCGCCTGCACCGGCAGGGGCGTCGGTTTCTCGGCCCCGGCCCAGCCCATGCCCGCATCGGCGATGCCGCAGGACATCTGCACCAGGCTGTCGAACCCGCGCCGCCCGGCCCAGGGCCCGGTCCAGCCATAGGCGTCCAGGGTGATTTCCACGAGGCCGGGTTTCAGCGCCTGACGGGCCTGCGTGTCATAGCCGAGGTTTGCCAGCGCGTCGGGACGGTAGCCGTGCACGAGAAGGTCCGCCTCTGCCAGCAGCCGCTCGAAGGTCTCCCGGTCGGTCGCGTCGGTCAGGTCCAGCATCGCGCAGCGCTTGCCGAGCGTGATCTCGGGCACCACGTTCGCCTCGTCCCAGCCGGGCGGGTCGATCCTGAGCACATCGGCCCCGAACCCCGCGAGCGTCCGGGTCGCGACCGGCCCCGCCAGCACCCGCGTCAGGTCCAGCACCTTGAGGCCGGCGAGCGGGCGGTCGGGGCGGCCCTGCCAGGTCAGCGCGGGCGCGGGCACGGGATCGTCCCGGTGGATCAGCGGCTCCGCCGCCACCGCGGCGCCGTTCGGATGGGCACGCCACTCGGCCCGGCTGCGCATCGCGGCGGCGACACCGCCGGCGGCGACCACCTTGGCCTCGACCTCGTCCTTGTCGCGTTCCATCAGCGCCCGCGCGACCGCCGCCCGGTCCACCCCCACGCCCAGGACCGAGAGCGCCGCATCGCGGTGGTGCGGCAGGTTCGTGTGAAGCCGGATCCAGCCGTCCCGCGTCGGGTAATCGCCCGCCACGGCATCCCAGACCGGCGGCATCTCCCAGCCCAGGGGCTCCAGCGAATGCCCCGCCCAGAGCGAGGCGAGGCGCCGGTCCACCGTCACGGCGGGCGCGACGGAGGCGAGCCCGGTGCCCGCCATCACCCCGGCAAGCGCCTCCCCGACCGCCGCCATGGAAGCGGTCAGCAGCTCCGTCACGGCATAGCGGGAGGGCAGGTTCCCCTGCCCGCTCACCTGCGCTTCCGGACCGATCAGCCCGAGCGCCGCGCGGATCTCCTGCATCAGCCGAAGACGCGGGTCAGGGCCACGTCGACGGCTTCGGTGATCCGGTCGATGTCCGCCTCGGTCGCGATCAGCGCGGGCGAGAAGGTCAGCGTGTTGTTGAAGCCGGGGATCGAGCGGTTGGTCACGCCGATGATGACCCGCTCGGCCGCGCATTCCGCGACGACCCTGGCGCAGAGCTTCTCGTCCGCCGGTTCCTTCGTCTCGCGGTCCGCGACCAGCTCGGCCCCGCAGAAGAGCCCCTTGCCGCGCACGTCGCCGATGACCGCGTGCTTCTCCTGCAGCGCGCGGAGGTTCGCCATCAGCCGCGCGCCCATCTTCTCGCAATTCTCCAGAAGCCCCTCGTCCTCGATGATCCGCATGTTCTCGAGCGCCGCGGCGGGCCCCGCGGTGCAGCCGCCGAAGGTGGAGATGTCGCGGAAGTAGTTCATCGGATCGCTGCTGTCGTCCTTGAACAGGTCGAACACCTTCTCGGTCGTCACGCAGCAGGCGATGGCGGCATAGCCCGAGGCGACGCCCTTCGCCATGGTCACGAAGTCCGGCTCGATCCCGTAATGCTGATAGCCGAACCAGGTGCCGGTCCGGCCGATGCCGCAGACGACCTCGTCGATGTGCAGCAGGATGTCGTATTTGCGGCAGATCTCCTGCACCCGCTCCCAGTAGCCCTCCGGCGGGACGATGACGCCGCCGCCCGCGGTGATGGGTTCGAGGCAGAGCCCGCCCACCGTCTCGGGCCCTTCACGGAGGATGACCTCCTCGATCGCATCCGCGGCGCGGCGGCCGTAATCCTCCACATCCCACTGCTTGCGGTATTCGAGGCAATGCGGCACCTCGACGAAGCCCGGGGCGAAGGGGCCGTACTGGGCGTTCCGCTCCTCCTGACCGCCGGCCGAAAGCGCGGCGATGGTGGTGCCGTGGTAATCCCGCTCGCGGTAGAGGATCTTGTGCTTCTGCCCGCCGTAACGCTTGTGCGCGATCTGGCGGATCATCTTCCACGCCTTCTCGTTCGCCTCGGAGCCGGAGTTCGTGTAATAGACCCGGGTCATTCCCGGCATCTTCTCGATCAGCTTCTCGGCAAAGAGCGCGCCCGGGATCGAGCCCGCGGCACCGGCGAAATAGTTCAGCTTCACCAGCTGCTCGCGCACCGCGTCGGCGATCGACTCGCGCCCGTAGCCCACGTTCACCGTCCAGACACCGCCCGACACGGCGTCGAGGTGTTCGACCCCCTTCTGGTCCCAGACCTTCATCCCCTTGCCCTCGGTGATGATCCGGGGCTCGCCGGTCTCGAAGGGTTTGTGCTGGGTCAGGTGATGCCAGACATGGGCGCGGTCGGCCTCCACGATCCTGGTGATGTCGTTGTCCTGAAACTTGCCGTCCATGAGAGGCCTCCAATCCTGCCGGAAGAATTGGCGAGAGCCTAGGCGCGCCACGGGACTTTGGCAATCTCGCTGGCGAGGCGCGGTGCAAGGCCCTAGGGTCGGGGCATGAGCATGACCGACGACACCCGCGCCTTCCTTGTCAGCCTCTTCGACGCCGCCGTGGCCGCGGCCGACCCCGGTGAGGCGCTGAAGGCGCATCTGCCTGAAAAACCTGTAGGAAAGACCGTGGTGATCGGTGCCGGGAAGGGCGCCGCACAGCTTGCCGCGGCCTTCGAGGACGCATGGGGCGCGCCGGTCGAGGGCGTCGTCGTCACCCGCTACGGCTATGCCGCCCCCTGCCGCCGGCTGAAGGTGATCGAGGCCGCGCACCCGGTGCCGGACGCCGCCGGAGAGGCCGCGACTCGGGAGGTCCTGGCGGCGCTCGACGGGCTGACGGAGGACGACCTCGTCGTGGCGCTGATCACCGGCGGCGGCTCCGCGCTGCTGGCCGCGCCGCCGGACGGGCTGACGCTGGCGGACGAGGCGGCGCTGAACGAGGCGCTCCTGTCCTCGGGCGCGCCGATCTCGGCCATGAACGCGATCCGCAAGCAGGTCAGCCGGGTCAAGGGCGGCCGCCTTGCCGCCGCCGCGGCGCCTGCGCGCGTGGTGACGCTGGTGGTGTCGGACGTGCCGGGCGACGACCCGGCCGAGGTCGCCTCGGGCCCCACGGTCCCGAGCCGCACGGGACGGGCCGAGGCGCTGGCGGCGATCCGGACCTACGGGATCGCCCTGCCGGACCGGATCATCCGCCACCTGGACGCGGCCCCCGAGGACGCCCCCGCCCCCGACGACACGGCCTTTGCCCGGAACGAGGTGCAGGTCATCGCCTCCGCCGCCCGCTCGCTCGAGGCGGCGGCCGCGCGTGCCGCGGCGCAGGGGGTGCCGGCCGTGATCCTGTCCGACGCGGTCGAGGGCGAGGCGCGCGAGGTCGCCAAGGTCCATGCCGCCATCGCGCGTGAGGTCGCCCGACGCGACCGCCCCTTCGCGAAGCCGGTGGTGATCCTGTCGGGCGGAGAGACGACCGTCACGCTCAGGGGCAAGGGCGGACGCGGCGGCCGCAACAGTGAATTCCTGCTGTCGCTCGCCATCGCGCTGGAGGGTGTGCCCGGCGTGGCGGCGCTGGCCGCGGACACCGACGGGATCGACGGGTCCGAGGACAACGCCGGGGCCTTCGCGGATGGCGAGACCACGGCCGAGATGCGTGCGGCGGGCATCGACCCCGCCGAGGCGCTCGGCGCCAACGACGCCTGGGGTGCCTTCGACGCGGCGGGGCTGCTGTTCGTGCCGGGACCGACCGGCACGAACGTCAACGACTTCCGCGCGATCCTGGTGCGCTGAGGCTCACTCGCCGTTCAGGCAGACCATCAGCGCATCGGCGATGCCCGTCACCAGCCGCCCGTAGAGCGCCGGGCCGGGTTCGAGCTGCGCGCCGATCGGGTCGAGCGTGCCGGTCCGCAGGTTCAGGTCCTCGGCCAGCGTCGCCACCTGCCGGGGATTGAACTGCGGCTCCGCGAACAGGCACGAGACCCCTTCGCGCTGCACCATCTCGCGCAGGGCCGCGACGCGGGCGGGTCCGGGCTCCACCGCGTCCGAGGCCGACAGCGCGCCCCGGGCACGAATGTCGAACCGGTTCTCGAAATACTGGTAGGCGTCGTGGAAGGTGATGAAGCCGCGGGGCGTGTCCTTCAGCCGGACCGCGATGGTCACGTCGAGCGTCCCGAGCTCCTCGGCCGTCCTTTCGGCATTGGCGCGGTAGGCGACGGCATTCTCGGGATCGGCCTCCGCAAGGATCTCGGCAATGGCGCGCAGCCACGTCTGGGCGTTGCGCGGGTCGAGCCAGGCATGCGGATCGGTGCCGTGAGCCGCGTGGTCATGATCGTCATGCCCGGCCGCTTTCGCGTGATCGTCGTGCCCGTCTGCGTGGTCGTGATCGTCGTGCCCGTCTGCGTGGTCGTGATCGTCGTGCCCGGCCGCGTGCTCGTCATGCCCGTCCGCATGCTCGTGCCCCTCGCCACCATGGTCGTGCGGCGCGAAATTGCCGCCTTCCCGGACCGGCAGCAGGATCGAGCCCTCGAGGTCCAGCATCTCGACCGACGTCGCGTCCGGCGCGAGGGTTTCGACCGTCTCGCCCAGCCACGGCGTGTCCTCCTCCCCGATCCAGAACACCACGTCCGCATTGGAGATCTTCCTCGCTTCCGAGGGTTTGAGCGCGTAATGGTGCGGCGAAACGCCCGGCTCGATGAGCAGGTACGGCTCTCCCACACCCTCCATGACCGAGGCCACGAGGGAATGGACCGGCGCGATGTCCGTCACGACATTCGGAACATCGGCAGCGGCAGGCGCGGCAAAGGCGATCAGGCTGGCGGTCAAAACGGTGCGCATCGGCAGGTCTCCGGGAATTTATGTCTGGTCACGGGCTATTTGATACATTATAACAATTCAAGATGAAAAACGACAGGACACCCATCGGCTTCCAAAGCCACGATCACGCGAGCTGCATCGCCTCGGCGCTGGACGTCGCGCAGGCGGAATGTGCGGCGCGGCGCCTCCAGTTCACGCCGGTGCGCCGGCGGGTGCTCGAGATCCTGCTGGAAAGCCACGTTGCGCTCGGCGCCTACGACGTGCTGGACCGGCTGGCGGCCGAGGGGCTGGGCTCCAAGCCGCCGGTGGCCTACCGCGCGCTGAACTTCCTCGTCGAGAACGGATTCGCGCACCGGATCGAACGGCTGAACGCCTTCATCGCCTGCGGCCATCCCGGCGAGGCCCATGCGCCCGCCTTCCTGATCTGCCGCGCCTGCGGGCAGGTGGCCGAGGCCGAGGCGCCCTCGCCCATCGAAGGCGCGGCCGGATTCGCGGTCGAGACCACGGTCGTGGAGGCCGAGGGTCTCTGCCCCGCCTGCCAGGTGGCCGCAGCGTGAGCGACCTGATCACCGCGCGCGGGCTGGCGAAACGCTACGGCGGGCGGCGGGTGCTGGACCATGTGGATTTCCGCCTCGCCCCCGGCGAGATCGTGACCATCGTCGGTCCGAACGGATCGGGCAAATCGACCCTGCTGCGGCTGCTTGCGGGGGCCGAGACGGCGAGCGCGGGCAGCATCTCCCGCATGCCGGGCCTGCGCCTCGGCTACGTGCCGCAGAAGCTGCACGTGGACCCGACCCTGCCGCTCACCGCCCGCCGGTTCCTCGATCTGCCGCACCGCGCCGACCCGGCCGCGGCGCGCGCCGCCCTGCTGCGCGTGGGGCTCGAGGACGGCGTGGAGAAAACCCAGATGTCGGACCTCTCGGGCGGGCAGTTCCAGCGGGTCCTGCTGGCCCGGGCGCTGCTGCAGGACCCCCATGTGCTGATGCTGGACGAGGCGACGCAGGGGCTGGACCAGCCCGGTTCCGCCGCCTTCTACCGGCTGATCGAGGACCTGCGCCGCGACCTCGGCTGCGCGGTGCTCATGGTCAGCCACGAACTCCACGTGGTGATGAGCGCGAGCGACCGGGTGATCTGCCTGAACGGCCACGTCTGCTGCGAGGGCGCGCCCGAGCATGTCTCCTCCGCGCCCGAGTACCGGGCATTGTTCGGCAGCGGGACGCAGGGTGCGCTGGCGCTCTACCGGCACGATCACGACCATCACCACGATCATGCGCATGACCATGACCATGCGCATGACCACGGGCACCACGGAGCGCATTGATGCTCGACGATTTCCTGATCCGTGCGGCGCTGGCGGCGCTCGGCGTGGGGCTGGTGGCCTCGACCCTGGGCTGTTTCGTGGTCTGGCGCCGGATGGCCTATTTCGGCGACGCCACGGCCCATGCGGCGATCCTGGGCGTCGCGCTGTCGCTGGGCCTCGCGCTGCCGGTGACATGGGGCGTGCTCGCGGTGGCGCTGGCGATGGCGCTGATCATCGCGGCGCTGTCGGACCGGCGGCAGGGCATGGACACGGTGCTGGGGGTGCTCGCGCATTCCGCCCTGGCCATCGGCCTGATCGCGGTGACCTTCGTGCCGGGGGCGCGGCTCGACCTCGAATCCTACCTCTTCGGCGACATCCTGTCGGTGTCGCGCGGCGATCTGGCGGTGATCTGGGGCGGTGGCGCGCTGGTGGCCGCCGTGCTGGCCTGGCGTTGGCAGGCGCTGCTGACGGCGACGGTGAACCCCGATCTCGCGGCGGCCTCGGGCATCGATCCGGGGCGGGAGAAACGGGTGCTGACGATCGCGCTGGCGGTGGTTGTCGCGGTCTCGATCAAGGTGGTGGGTGCGCTGCTGATCACGGCGCTGGTCATCATCCCGGCCGCCGCGGCCCGGCCCCTGTCCCGCACGCCCGAACAGATGGTGGCGGCGGCGGCAGGCATCGCCGCGGTGGCGGCGCTCGGCGGGCTCTGGCTGGCGTTCCGGCTGGACGCGCCCGCAGGGCCGAGCATCGTGGCGACGGCAGCGATGGTCTTCGCGGTGACGAATGTGCTGGGGCGACTGCGGGGGTAGGTCAGGTTTTCGACCTGTCCCGCGCGTGCCATCGGCTCCGGACACCTGCCCGGCTCCGGGATGCGTGGTCGCAGGCTCCATCCGCCCTGTCCACGCGTGCAGGCCGGACATCGGGACAAGCTCGCCCCCGTGCGCCGACCCGAAGGCGGAGATGCGGGCCGGGCTTCCGACCGGACCCCCCTGCCCGAAACGAAAACGCCCCCGCCTGAGGCGAGGGCGTCTCTCCATTACGAGACCAAAGCCCTCAGAGCCCGAGCTCTCCGGCCACCTGGTCGAGCGCGCCCTCGACCTTGCCGACCAGCTCGTCGATCTGCGGCTTGGTGATGATCATCGGCGGGCAGAAGGCCAGCGCGTCGCCCATGTTGCGGCAGATCAGGCCGGCCTCGAAGACCGCGGCGCCGACCCTGGCGCCAAGCGCGCCGGGCTTCTCGAGCGCGGTCTTCGCCTGCTTGTCGGTCACCAGCTCCAGCGCCGCGATCAGCCCGATGCCGCGCTTCTCGCCGACCAGCGGATGCGCGGTCAGCGCGCCCAGCTTCTCCTGCATGTAGGGGCCGACCTCGCGGACGTTGCCCAGGAGGTCGCGCTCCTCGATGATCTTCAGGTTCTCCAGCGCCACCGCCGCGGCGACCGGGTGGCCGCCGCCGGTGAAACCGTGCCCGAAGGTGCCGATGCGGTTCGATTCATCGGCGATCGGCTCGAAGACCTTGTCGTTCAGCATGATGGCCGAGATCGGCAGGTAGGACGACGACAGCTGCTTCGAGCTCACCATGATGTCGGGCTGCATCTCGCAGGTCTCCGAGCCCCACATGTTGCCGGTCCGGCCGAGCCCGTTGATCACCTCGTCGGCGATCAGCAGGATGTCGTATTTCTTCAGCACCTTCTGGATCTCGGCCCAGTAGCCCTTCGGCGGGACGATCACGCCGCCCGCGCCCATCACCGGCTCGCCGATGAAGGCGGCGATCGTGTCGGGGCCTTCGGCCAGGATCATCTCCTCGAGCTCCTGCGCGCGGCGCTTCGAGAAGTCCTCCTCGCTCTCGCCGTCCGCCGCCTCGCGCCAGTGGTGGGGCGAGCCGGTGTGCAGGAAGCCCGGCAGCGGCAGGTCGAAGGAGCCGTGGTTCGCCGGCAGCCCGGTCATCGAGCCCGAGGCGATGGTGATCCCGTGATAGCCCTTGATCCGGCTGATGATCTTCTTCCGCTGCGGCTGGCCCATGGCGTTGGCGCGGTACCAGATCATCTTGACGACGGTGTCGTTGGCCTCGGAGCCCGAGTTGGTGAAGAAGACCTTCGACATCGGGTTCTCGAGCTTCGGCGCCATCCCGATCAGCTTCTCGGCCAGCTCGATCGCCGGGGTGTGCGAGCGCATCGCGAAGGTGTGGTAATAGGGCAGCTCGGCCATCTGCTTCGCGGCCGCCTCGACGAGGCGCGGCTCGGAGAAGCCGATGCCCACGGACCAGAGCCCGGCCATAGCCTCGATGTACTGCTTGCCGTTGGTGTCCCAGACATGGACCCCCTCGCCCTTCGCCATGACCGTCGGACCGTTCTGCTGGAGCGCGCGGGCGTCGGTGTAGGGATGCATGTGGACGGCGGCGTCACGCGCCTCGATCGAATTCGGCAGGTGGTTCATGGCGGACCCTTTCGGCTATGCGCAGTTCTGCGACGAGTTGCGCCCCACCGGAGGAAAGAGTCAACCGCAGCCGGCGCACAGCCGCCTTACGCAGGTCTGTCGCGGCCCCCTCAGCTGCCTTCGTAGCCGAGCGCGGGCTCGAGCGCCTCCCAGGTCCGGTCCATGGGCCAGGCCTTCGCCGTCGGCATGGAGACATGGCCGTAGAAGAACGACAATTGCCATTCCGCCTGGAACTCCGTCGCCTGCGCGGCTCGGGCGAGGAACAGCGCCGAGGCGAGACCCGAGCGGTCAGCGCCGCTCTGGCAGTGGATCAGCAGCGGGCGCGGCAGCGTGTCGATCAGCTCCATCAGCCGGGCGAGCCGCTCGGGATCGGGCTCGGACCATGCGTCCAGCGCGAGATCCGCATGGGTCACGCCGCGCCTTTCGGTGACGGCGACCTCGCCGCGCCACCACCCGGCCGCCGGATCGGCGCCGCGCAGGTTCAGCACCGAGCGGATGCCATGGGCGGTGATCTCCCGGTCCAGCCGTTCCGGAGACAGCTGGGCCGAGCGATAGAGCAGCCCCGCCCGCACCTCGTGGAAGTTCCCCGTGACCTCGAGCCAGCCGCGCCAGAGCGCGGCCACCAGCAGAAGCAGTCCCGCCGCCTGCGCGGCGCGCATCACCCAGCGTCGCATTATCCGCCCCTCACATAGAGAAATCCGATTGTGACCGTCATGCACCCCGCCCGCACCCTCAGGCAAGCGACTCCGGCTGCGGCATCCTGCCCTTGCCCCGCCTCCGGGTAATTTTCTGTCGCCTTCTTCCACATCCCGGCGCGGCCTCTATAGTCGCCTGCGATGTCCGGCAGCCGACATGGCCTGAGCCGGACGAGCTACAGGGAGGCAACATGGACATCTCGAAACTCTTCTCGCTCGAAGGCCGGGTGGCGCTCATCACCGGCGGGTCCCGCGGCCTGGGCAAGCATTTCGCCGAGGCCTTCATCGCCGCGGGTGCGAAGGTCTACATCTCGTCGCGCAAGGCCGACGTCTGCTTCGAGACCGCCGAAGAGCTCGGCCCGAACTGCATCGCCCTGCCCGCCGACGTCTCGACCATGGAGGGGATCGAGAGCCTCGTCGCCCAGCTGAAGGAGCACGAGGACGGGCTCGACATCCTGGTCAACAACGCGGGTATCGCCTGGGGCGCCAGCTTCGACGAGTTCCCGGAAAAGGGCTGGGACCGCTCGATGGACCTCAACCTCAAGGCGCCGTTCTTCCTGACCCAGAAGCTGCGCGGGATGCTGAAGGCCCGCGCCTCGGCCGAGCGGCCCGCGAAGGTGATCAACATCGCCTCGATCGACGGGCAGCGGCTGAACCCCTGGGACACCTATGCCTACCACGCGTCTAAGGCCGGGCTGATCTACCTCACCCGGCGCGTCGCCGCCGAGTTGATCCAGGACCAGATCAACGTCACCGCCATCGCGCCCGGCGCCTTCGCCTCGGACATGAACACCGCCGCGCGGGATCACGGCGACGACGTCGGCAAGCGGATCCCGAACGGCCGGATCGGCAAGCCCGAGGACATCGCCGCCGCGGCGCTCTACCTTGCGGCGCCGTCCGGGGATTACGTCGTGGGCAACACGCTGACCGTCGACGGCGGTATCGTGAACGCCCATCTGGGCGGCTCGATCGACAAGTGAGCGCCGTGTGGCCGGGGTGCATGCCACCGGCCACACGCGAACGCGGGAGCTCCTGGAAGACCGTTCCGTCGACCTGGCGCAGACATACCGTCAGCACGCCTGTGTCCATCAGCGCAATCGTTGCAGGAAGAGAACGTTGTCAGTCACGGTTGCGCTTTGTCCGTCCGGCCCTGTGGCGGTTCGGGCAACGGGACAGAGGCATCGGTGCGTCCACGCCTCAGGCGAGAGCTGCATCGACGCGAGCGTATCCTCGGCTGTCGGGAAGCGGGTATCTTCGGGCGACCAGGACCAGGGCGCGCGCGAGGCGTGCTCCACGATCAGAATGTGACCGCCCGGCGTCACTCCCTCGGCGGCCCGTGCCAGCACTTCGCCACGGGGCCAGTCCCCGGGCGAATGCAGGAAGCTGGCGGTGACGAGGTCGAAGCGGCCCTCGGGACAGGAGAGGGCAAGATCGCGGGCCTCGAACCGGATGCGATCCGAAACCCCCGCGGCCTCGGCGTTGCGCGCGGCGATCCCGAGCGCAACGGACGAGACGTCGACCGCTGTCACCCGCCAGCCCTGCCGGGCCAGCCAGACGGCGTCGTCACCCCGGGCACAGCCGAGCTCGAGTGCCGAGCCGGGGCGCAAGGGCCCCGCAAACTGCGAAAGCGCCAGCCCCGGCTTGCCCGACGAGGTCTGCGGGCCCGTGGCGTAGATGTCGTTCCAGATGGTTTCGGTCTGCATCGGTTTTCTCCTTCAGGCGGCATCGGTGAGATCGGGATCGAAGATCAGCGACCGGTGCGCGGCGACCCCGGCCATCACGCCCGCCGCCGCTGCCAGCGTCGCATTGGCCATCGGGTTGGCGATATCCCCCGCCGCGAAGACGCCGGGAACGCTCGTGGCCTGCAGCGCGTCGACGGCGAGGTAGGGTCCGGTCGGGCCGTCTTTCGCGATGCAGCCGAGCGAGGCGCCCAGCTCGCTCGACGGTGCTGTCTGCGGCGCGACGAAAAGGCCCGCCGCGGCGATCTCGCGCCCGTCGGCCAGCCGCACCGCCTCGAGCGCCGGGGCCGGTCCGAGCAGCGCCGTGATCGGCGTGTCTTCGAGAGCGACGCCTCGGGCGGCCAGCATCCGGCGCGCCTCCGGGGCCGGCGCGAAGCTGCCTTGCGTGAAGAGCGTGGTCGGCCCCCAGTCGGGCAGCAGCATCGCCTGGTGCATCGCAGCCTCGCCGCTCGCCAGAACGCCCAACGGTCGCCGGTTCAACTCGTAGCCATGGCAGTACGGGCAATGCAGCACGCTCGCGCCCCAGCGCCGGGACAGGCCCGGCACGTCGGGCAGGGTGTCGCGCACACCGTAGGCGAGGATGAGCCGCCTGGCCGTGAGCGCCTCTCCGGCCGAGAGCGAAAGGCGGAAGCCGGCTCCCTGACGGGACGCATGCATCGCCTCGGCGTCCCGGAACGTCACGGTGGGATAGGCGCCAAGCTCGGCGCGCAGCGCATTCCTGATGTCCTCGGGGCGCCTGCCGTCCTGGCCGGGAAAGCCATGGGATGCGGCCGCGTATCGATTGCGTGGCGCTCCGGTGTCGAGCACGAGCACATTTCGCCGGGCCCGGGCCAGCTGCATGGCGGCCGAGAGCCCGGCGAAGCTGCCGCCGATGATGGCGACGTCGTGGTCCATGAAAGCGCCCCTCTGATCCGGTTTGATGCAACACGGAGAGTTACGTGATTCGGCAGAGGCCGGCAAGACACGAAACTTGAAATGTTGCGTGACGGGTGCTAGACATCGGGGACCGATAGAGGATCACGCCAGATGCCCCGCGACCTGCGCCTTTCCCGTATGCTGCATGTGCTCATCCACATGGACCGCCATGTGGCGCTCGCGACGTCAGAGCAGATATCGAAGATGATCTCGACCAATCCGGTGGTGGTGCGCCGGATGATGGGAGGCCTGCGCGACAGGGGCATCGTCACGTCGGAAAAAGGCCATGGCGGGGGCTGGAAACTTGCCCGGTCCCTGACCGACGTGACGCTGCGCGATGTCTACGAGGCCGTTGGTGCGCCGCCCCTGTTCAACATCGGTCCCAACGCGGACCCCTCCGGTTGCCTGGTCGAGAAGGCGGTGGATACCAGGCTCGACGCATCGCTGCGCGAGGTCGAGGCGCAGCTGCTTGCGCGGTTCGCCGAGATCCGGGTCGAGGACGTGGCAAAGGACTTTGAAGACCAGGTCGCCGATCAGGCGTCTGGCGGCCCCTCCTTCAGCGCCGGCCTGGAGCCGCAGTCCGAACCTGGCGCATGACTTGCGGCTCCGAAAGGCAATCGGCATCCGCGGGACGTCAGTCGACGATGCAAATCTGAGCCTCGTGACCGGTGCCGCATTGATCGACTGCTTCCGTGATCCGCGTTGTGGCGCAGAGCCGCGCGTGCTGCAGCTGCGCAGCAACTCCGTCGTCATGCCGCAATCGCACCGGGCAATCGCCGAATGACCGGAAAGTCCGCACATGAGACGCTCTGGCGAGCTGCAGCGAAGGTCGGCTTCGAGCCCAGAGTGACAGATGCTGCAAAGCAGCTAGATGATCCTTTGCTCCAGCTCGGCAGGATCTGCGACATCTACGTGCCAAAAGTCGCGCGCTTCGCCCGGTAGCTTCGCCAACACTCGCTCGAAGTCTCTCCGGTTGGTGGTTCGCCGAACCGCCCATGCCGTCGCCTCAATGGCATTGTCCGGCGTCAGGTTGTGGTTCACCCTCACCGCTTTGACCTCGGAAACGAGCTTTTCGCGGTCATAAAATTCAGCGCGGGGTTCCGTAACATCCCAGTTGTGCACGAAAATCGCACGAAGAACGGTCGGCAGGACACTTGCGAATTCCAAACCCTCTTGAGCGTTCAAACGACGCCGAAACACCTGCAGGACCGCATCGACCGCCGTGTACGCCATGTTGTCGGACTCAAGGGACATGCGCTCTTTCACATCATCGAGGAAAGCGCGCCATTCCTTGGAAGCGTGTCGATATGTCCATGGCATCGGCATGGGTAGCTGATCCCCTTCAACGGCATCGTTTCCCACACCGATATCGAAATTCACGAGATTTGTCGAATAGACGAATGACCGTTTCGTCCGCACCGCCGACGCTCGCGCCAGCCGCAGGGAATGGCCGCTTCGGCGCAGGTCGCCCGGTCAGAGGCAACGCTTCCGACGGAAAGGGCAGAGCTATGTGATACCGTCCGGGGGGATTTGGTGGAGCCTAGGGGGATCGAACCCCTGACCTCTTGCATGCCATGCAAGCGCTCTCCCAGCTGAGCTAAGGCCCCGTTACGGGCCGACCCTGCGGCCCGTTGCGGCTATCTAGTGTGGCGCGCGGAGAGGTTCAAGCAAAAAAACGGCGCCTGACGCCGCGGCCCGGACGGTCCCCGCGAACGACGAACGCCGCACCCGGGGGGCGCGGCGCTGCAAGGTCGGGAACCGGCGCAAAGGGCGCTCAGTCCTCGCTTTCATCGCTCGAGACATCAGCGATCTCGTCGAGCGAAACGTTGTCGTCGTCGTCATCGTCTTCCAGCAGATCGTCGTCCAGATCCACATCGACGTCGTCGTCGTCCTCGATCACGTCGTCGCTGTCGTCGTCCTTGGACCGGGTGCGGAGCTTCTTGGTCTCTGCGTCTTCGGCATCGGCGACGATCGTGCGCCCGCGGGCGGTGTCAATCTCGACCACCTCGCCCGTGTAGGGGCTGATGATCGGATTGGCGTTCAGGTCGTAAAACCGTTTGCCGGTGGTCGGGCAAACGCGCTTCGTGCCCCATTCTTCCTTGGGCATGGGTGATCCCCTTTTGGTGACATCTCTTGTCGGCGGTCCGCGCCACCTGCCATAACGGGATGGGGCTGTCAAAGCCTTTCCAGTAAAGCAGTCAGGGGCGGGGAACTACAGGCATATGGGGCAGCACATCCTCCCGGGCAACCCCCCGGTCGAGGTCAACCTGAAACGATCCGCCCGGGCGCGGAGAATCAGCCTTCGCGTGTCCGGCATCGACGGGCGGGTAACCCTGACGCTGCCCCGCGGCGTCAGCGAGCGCGAGGCGATGGCCTTCGCCAGCGAAAAGGCCGCATGGCTGCGCGGCCACCTCGACCGCCGCGCGCCGGTGGTGGAGGTCGGGATCGGCGCGCGCCTGCCCGTGGAGGGGATCGAACGCGACCTCCGCCCGGGCGCGGGCCGCGGCCTGAGGCTGACCGACGAGGCGCTGCTGGTCTCGGGCGATCCGGCGACGGCCGGGCGTCGGGCCGGGGCGTGGCTGAAGGCGCTGGCGCGGGACCGGCTGGCGGCGGCCTCGGACCTCTATGCGCAGAGGCTGGGGCGGAGCTATGCCCGGCTGACGCTCCGCGACACGCGGTCGAGATGGGGGTCCTGCACCGCGGACGGCGGGCTGATGTATTCGTGGCGGCTGGTGCTGGCGCCGCCCGAGGTGCTCTCCTACGTCGCCGCGCACGAGGTCGCGCACCTGGCCGAGATGAATCATTCCCCCGCCTTCTGGCAGGCGGTCGAGCGGATCCACGGCCCCTACAAGGCGCAGCGCGCGTGGCTGCGGCAGAACGGGGCCGCGCTGCACGCCTATCGGTTCGACTGACGGAGCGGCGGATTGACCGGCGCGCGGTTTGTGATCACACTCCCGCCATGCTGATCAACCCGCGCCCCGATCCCTCGCCCTCGGCCCATGACCGCACCTATCGCGGGCTGCGGACGCGCATCATGCATGGCGAGATCCCGCCCGGCGCGGCGCTGACCCTGCGCGGGATCGGCAAGGAATACGGCGTGTCGATGACCCCCGCGCGCGAGGCGGTGCGCCGGCTGGTGGCCGAGGGCGCGCTGACCCTCTCGGCCTCGGGACGGGTCGCGACGCCGGACCTGTCGAACGAACGCATCGAGGAGCTCGCCGCCCTGCGCGCGCTGATCGAGGTCGAGCTTGCCTCGCGCGCCCTGCCGCGGGCGCATCTGGCGCTGATCGACCGGCTGCAGACCATCAACGCCGCGATCGGCGACCGCGTCGACCAGCAGGACGCGGTCGGCTACATCCGCACCAACCTGGAATTCCACCGCACCCTCTACCTGCGCGCGCAGGCCCCGGCGATGCTGGCCATGGCCGAGACCGTCTGGCTCCAGCTCGGGCCCACGATGGCCAAGCTCTACGGCAGGATGCGGCGGCGGGAGGCGCCGCAATACCACCGGCACATCATCGCCGCACTGCGGGCGGGGGACGAGCCGGGCCTGCGCCTTGCCGTGCGCACCGACGTGACGCAGGGCCTGCGGATGCTGGTCTCGTGAGCGGGCTGACGCTGCACGGGTTCCGCTACTCGGTCTATGTCCGGGCCGTCCGGCTGGCGCTCGAGGAGCGCGGGCTCGCCTACGAGATGAACGAGGTGAACCCCTTCGCCGACGCGCCGGAGCTGAACCCGCATCCGATGAACCGGGTGCCGGTGCTCGACCACGGCACCTTCCGGCTGCACGAGACCGCGGCGATCCTGACCTATGTCGCCCGCGCCTTCCCCGGCCCGCCGCTGATCCCGGAGGAGGCCGCGGCGCAGGCCCGGATGGTGCAGGTGCAGGGGATCACGGATGCCTACGCCTATTGGCCGATGGTGCGGCTGGTCTATTCGGCCGGGGTATTCGCGCCCGCCCTGGGCCAGGAGCGCGACGGCGAGGCAGTGGCGCGGGGGCTCGCCATGGCGCAGCCGGTCCTGGCGATGCTCGAGACGATCGCCGCCGAAGGCCGGGTGCTCGACGGCGCCGGCCTGACCCTTGCCGACCTGCACCTCGCCCCGATGATCGCGGCCTTCACAGCCGCGCCCGAGGGCTACCGCGCGCTGGCCGCCCATCCGGCGCTGCATGGGTGGTGGCAGGCCATGGTCGGGCGGAGGAGCCTCGCCCGGACGGACCCGGGGCTGCCCGGCTGACGGGCACCCGCGCCGGTCAGGCGGCGAGGCCCTTGGACCCGATGTCGAGGAACTTCCTGCGCCGGTCCTCGATCAGCTTCTTGGCCGACAGACCGTCGAGCTGCGAGAGCATCTCGGTGATCGCCTTGCCGACCTCGACGATGGCCTTCGCGGAATCGCGATGCGCGCCGCCGAGGGGTTCGGGGATCACGCGGTCGATCACGGCAAGCTGCTTGAGGTCCTGCGCGGTCAGCCGCATCTGCTCGGCGGCCTCTCGCATCTTCTCGGAATCCTTCCACAGGATCGAGGCGCAGCCCTCGGGCGTGATGACCGAATAGACGGAATGTTCGAGCATCGCGACCCGGTTCGCCGTGGCGAAGGCCACCGCGCCGCCCGAGCCGCCCTCTCCGATCACGACCGAGATCACGGGCACGCCGATCTGCAGGCACTTCTCGGTCGAGCGGGCGATCGCCTCGGACTGGCCGCGCTCTTCCGCGCCCTTGCCGGGATAGGCGCCGGGGGTGTCGACCAGCGTGACGACGGGCAGGCCGAACTTGTTCGCCAGCTCCATCAGCCGGATCGCCTTGCGATAGCCCTCGGGCCGGGCCATGCCGAAGTTGCGTTCGATCCGCGACTTGGTGTCGTTGCCCTTCTCCTGCCCGATCACCACGACGGGGCGGTCGTTGAACCGTGCCAGCCCGCCCATCACGGCGAGGTCGTCGGCAAAGTTGCGGTCGCCCGCGAGCGGGGTGAAATCGGTGAACAGCGCGTCGATGTAATCGCGGCAATGCGGCCGGTCGGGATGGCGGGCCACCTGGCATTTCCGCCACGGCGTCAGCTCCTTGTAGAGCTTCACCAGCATGTCCGCCGCCTTCTTGTCGAGCTGCGCGGCCTCCTGTTCGACATCCGCCTCGGGGTTCTGCCGCGCCATGGCGCGCAGTTCCTCGGCCTTGCCTTCGATCTCGGCGAGGGGGCGTTCGAAGTCGAGGTAATTGGTCATCCGGGACCTCCATTGGCTTGGCTGCTATATGAAGCGCGGCGGGGCGCGATGCAACTCCGTCGCCGCTCACGCCGTTGTGCAGGAGTCGGAGACGCCGAGGAGGACACCCCATGACCGACCGTATCGAGATCCGCGACATCCCGGAGCGCCGCCTGATCGGCGTGCCGCACAAGGGGCCCTACGACCAGATCAGCGCCGCCTTTGCCCGGCTGGACGAGATCCTGGACCGCGACACGTTGCGGGCGCGGGCCGGTGCGATGGTGGCGCTGTTCCACGATTCCCCGGACGAGGTGCCGCCGGCCGAGTTGCGCAGCTTCGCCGCCGTCGAGATGGACCGCGGCACCGCCACGCCCGAGGGCGCGGAGGAGGTCATCCTGCCGGCCGGTCCCGCCGCGGTGCTGGCGCACCACGGGTCCTACACGGAGCTGCCCGCCGCCTACGACCGGCTGTTCGGGGAATGGCTGCCCGGGTCGGGGCGCAGGCCCGCGGGCCAGCCCTATGAGCTCTATCACAACACGCCCGACGAGGTCGCGGCGGACCGGCTCGTCACCGACATCCACCTGCCGCTGGAACCCTGACCCTCAGGCCGCGAGCAGGTCGAGCAGCGACACCTCCTGCGGGACGGCGCCACGCAGCAGCGCCGTCTCGGGTGCCGAGAGACAGCGCCGCGGCGCCCGGGCGGCCGGATCGAAGAGCTCGGTCGCGCGCTGGACGGCCGGGGGCAGTTCCGTCTGCCGGGCCTTTTCCGCATCCATGCTTTCGATCCAGAGCGAGCCTGCATTGATGATCTCGTGCCGGCGCATCACCACGATATGGTAACTGAGCCCGCCCATCGAGGGATCGGCGCGCGGCTCCCCGCGGCGGCTGAGGTCCGAGAACCGGGCCAGCACCTCGTCCGTGCCGAAGAAGGCTTCGCATTCCGGCCGCTTCACCAGCGCGCGCGTGCCGGGCGCGACGCGCAGCTTTTCGGTCAGCTTGCCGCCCGGGCCGTATTCCCCCGGCAGGAAGACGATCGGCGGCGGCGGCGGCGCGCCCGAGGGCAGGACCTTCATCCGCACGATGTGCAACACCTCCTGCGCGCCGTGGTCGCGGGTGATCAGCTTGTCGCCGGGGGCCAGCCATTCCACCGGGATCTCGCCGGTCGTGGCCAGCAGCATGGTGCCCGGCCCGATGCCGGAGAGGGTGTGTTCGTTCAGCATGCGCAACGCCTTTTTGCGCGACTATCACCGAACTGCCTTGCCATGGGGTTAAGCGCCGCGCTTGCCCGCACCGGCGCGCTCGTGCATCAAGGCGCGGATGGCGAAGCAACTGCCCTATAACACCATGCGCGAGATCTTTGCGCGCTTCCACGAGGCCGAGCCCGAGCCGAAGGGCGAGCTGGAGCACGTGAACGCCTACACGCTCGTCGTGGCGGTGGCGCTGTCGGCGCAGGCGACCGACGCGGGGGTGAACAAGGCGACCCGAAGGCTCTTCCAGGTGGCGGACACGCCCGAGAAGATGCTGGCGCTCGGCGAAGAGGGCCTGACCGAGCACATCAAGACGATCGGGCTGTTCCGCCAGAAGGCGAAGAACGTCATCAAGCTCTCCCGGATCATCGTCGAGGAATACGGCGGCGAGGTCCCCAATTCCCGCGCCGCGCTGCAATCCCTGCCCGGCGTGGGGCGCAAGACCGCGAACGTCGTGCTCAACATGTGGTGGCACTATCCGGCGCAGGCGGTCGACACCCATATCTTCCGGGTCGGCAACCGCACCGGAATCGCCCCCGGCAAGGACGTGGTCGCGGTGGAACACGCGATCGAGGACAACGTCCCGGCCGATTACCAGCTTCACGCGCATCACTGGCTGATCCTGCACGGGCGCTACATCTGCGTCGCGCGGAAACCCAAGTGCAATGCCTGCCTGATACGCGATCTCTGCCCATACGAGGACAAGACTCCATGAAAAAATACGACGTCGTCGGCATCGGCAACGCGATCGTCGACGTGATCACACGCTCGGACGATTCCTTTCTCGATCTCATGGGGATCCAGAAGGGCATCATGCAGCTGGTGGAGCGGGAACGGGGAGAGCTGCTCTACGGCTCGATGAAGGAGCGGGTCCAGACCCCCGGCGGATCGCTCGCCAACACCATCGCGGGGATCGGCAGCCTCGGGCTGGCCACCGGCTTCATCGGCCGGGTGCGCGACGATGCGCTCGGCAAGTTCTACGCCGAGGAGATGGAGCGCGGCGGCACCGATTTCGTCAACGCGCCCGTCGCGGGCGGAGAGCTTCCGACCTCGCGCTCGATGATCTTCGTCAGCCCCGACGGCGAACGCTCGATGAACACCTATCTCGGCATCTCCGCCGAGCTCGGGCCCGAGGACGTGTCGGAAGATGTCGCCTCCAACGCCCGGATCCTGTTCCTCGAAGGCTATCTCTACGACAAGCCCAAGGGCATGCAGGCCTTCGAGGCCGCCTCGCGCGCCACCCGCGCCGCCGGGGGGATGGCGGGGATCTCGCTGTCGGACCCGTTCTGCGTGGACCGGCACCGGCCAGAGTTCCGGCGGCTGGTGAAGGAGCTCGACTACGTCATCGGCAACGAACAGGAATGGCTGTCGCTCTACCAGACCGACGACCTTGGCTTCGCGCTCGAGACCGCGGCCTCGGAATCCGGTCTGATCGCCTGCACGCGCTCGGGCCATGACGTCGTGATCGTGCGCGGCGAGGAAGAGGCCGTGATCCCCGTCCGCCCCGTGACCCCCGTGGATGCGACGGGCGCGGGCGACCAGTTCGCCGCCGGGTTCCTCTACGGCCTCGCCACGGGGGCGGATCTGGCCGTCGCGGGCCGGATGGGCTGCGTTGCCGCCGCCGAGGTCATCGGCCATGTCGGCCCCCGGCCCCAGGCCGACCTGTCCGAACTGTTCCGCGCCGAAGGACTCCTCTAGCGCCGCACCGGGCCGCGGGCCCGGGCGCCTGCCGCGACCGCGCCGCCGACCCGGCACCCGTCCGGGGGCCCCGGGCCCGCGGCGCCTTTGCCCGCGAAAATGCCTCGTCGGGCGACATCCGGCATGGTTCAATGCCTCTCGCGCCACCGCGACCGAGGATTTTCAGCCCCCCTTGCATATCACATTCAAATAAACATATATGAATTCCACCCCGGCGACCGAAGCGAGACCAGAATGCCGCACGCCTCTTCCGCGATGAAAACCGTCCGCCGATACCTGCCCATACTCGAATGGGGCCGCAGCTACGACGGACAGACCTTCTCCAGCGACCTGATGGCCGCGATGATCGTCACGATCATGCTGATCCCGCAATCCCTGGCCTACGCGCTGCTGGCCGGGCTGCCCGCCGAGATGGGGCTCTACGCCTCGATCCTGCCGCTTGTCGCATACGCGATCTTCGGCACCTCGCGTGCGCTTGCCGTCGGGCCGGTCGCCGTCGTCTCGCTGATGACCGCCGCGGCCGTCGGCGCCATCGCCGAGGCGGGGACCATGGGCTATGCCACCGCCGCCATCACGCTGGCCTTCCTGTCGGGGCTGATGCTTCTGGCGCTCGGGCTCCTCCGGCTCGGTTTCCTCGCGAACTTCCTGTCGCACCCGGTGATCGCCGGCTTCATCACCGCCTCGGGCATCCTGATCGCGACATCGCAGCTCAAGCACATCCTCGGGGTGCCCGCCCACGGCGAGGCGCTGCCGGACCTGCTGATCTCGCTCCTGACGCACATCGGGCAGACGAACCCCTATACGCTGGCCATCGGCCTGGCCGCGCTGGCCTTCCTGTTCTGGGTCCGCAAGGGCCTGAAACCCCTGCTGCTGCGCACCGGGCTCCGGCCGCGCATGGCCGAGCTGCTGGCCCGCGCCGGGCCGGTCGCGGCGGTCGCGGTCTCGATCCTGCTGACCTGGGGGCTGGGGCTCGAAGCGAAGGGTGTGGCGATCGTCGGCGCGGTGCCGCAGGGCCTGCCGCCCTTCTCGCTGCCCTCGCTGGATCCGGGCCTGCTGCGCGAGCTTCTGGTGCCGGCGCTGCTGATCTCGATCATCGGCTTCGTCGAATCGGTCTCGGTCGCGCGCACCCTCGCCGCCAAGCGGCGGCAGCGGATCGTGCCGGACCAGGAGCTGATCGGCCTCGGCGCCTCGAACGTCGCGGCGGCCTTCTCGGGCGGCTACCCGGTCACCGGCGGCTTCGCGCGGTCGGTCGTGAACTTCGACGCGGGCGCCGAGACACCGGCAGCCGGGGCCTTCACCGCGCTCGGCATCCTGATCGCCGCGCTGGTGCTGACCCCGCTGCTCTATTTCCTGCCGAACGCCGTCCTCGCCGCCACGATCATCGTGGCCGTCCTGTCGCTGGTGGACCTGTCGATCCTGAAACGCGCATGGTCCTATTCGCACGTCGATTTCGCCGCCGTCGCCGCGACGATCCTGCTGACCCTGGTCTTCGGGGTCGAGATCGGCGTCTCGGCGGGCGTCGCCCTGTCGGTCGGGCTGCATCTCTACAAGACCTCGCGCCCGCATGTGGCCGAGGTGGGCCTCGTCCCCGGCACCCAGCATTTCCGCAACATCCGGCGGCACGACGTGGAGACGCACCCGAGCCTCCTGACCATCCGGATCGACGAGAGCCTCTATTTCGCCAACGCCGCCTTCCTGCAGGACCTCGTGATGGACCGTGTCGTCTGCGACCAGCCGATCCGCCATGTCGTGCTGATGTGCTCCGCGGTGAACGAGATCGACCTCTCTGCGCTCGAGACCCTGGAAGAGATCAACCACCGTCTCGGCGAGATGGACATCCGGCTGCACCTGAGCGAGGTGAAGGGTCCCGTGATGGACCGGCTGAAACGCTCCCACTTCCTCGACCAGCTGACGGGCGAGGTCTTCCTCGCGCAATACGATGCCTTCCGCCGGCTGACCGGACCGCAAGGGCCGGCACGGATTGACCCTGTGGCCGCCGGGGCCTAGATCCCGGCGTCATGGAATGGGTCGGCATCTGGAACACCGTTGACGGCACCCGCGGCTGGCGCTTCTCGGGCAGCGCGGTGAGCGGCACGCTCGACGCGGGCGCCTGCCGCGCGGTCTTCGGCGAGATCGACACCGACCGCATCCTCGTCGCCGGGGCCGAGAGCGCCCCGCCCGAGGCCCTGCCCGCCAAGGTCATGCCCGACCAGCTCATGACCGGCGCCGGCGCGCTGGTGCTGCCGGGGCTCGAACAGGGCAACCCGCGCCACCGGATCGACGGCGCACGGCTCACCGCGCTCGGGTTTCTCGCGCTGAACGGCGACTGGGACGGGGTGATCTGCATGCCCGGGTCCGTCACCCACTGGCTGAGCATCAGCGCGGGCGAGGCGGTCTTCCTGCAGAGCGCGCTGAGCCTGCGGCTCTCCGGCGCGCTCGGCCTGCCGGTCGAGACCCCGGACCCCGAGGCCGTCTCGGCCGCGCTCTCCCGCCCCGAACGGCTGGCCACGGCCCTGCGCAGCGCCGCGCTCGCGCGCTCCGGCGCAACCGCCACCGGCTGGCTGATCGGGGCCGAGCTGGCCGCCGCGAAACCGCTCTGGCTCGGCCAGCAGGTCGCGGTGCTGGGCGACGGCCCCGCCGCCGGCGCCTACCGTGCCGCGCTCGAGGCGCAGGGCATGGCCGTCACCGTCGCCTCGGCCGCCGCGATGGCCGAAAAGGGGATGACCGCGCTCGGGACGAAATTCGGCCTGACCCGCTAGGCTGACCCTGCGCCCGCCTTGCCTTGCTTCCCCGGCCGTGACACGCTTTTGCCCAAGATCGGGAGGAGCCCCATGGACCAAGTCACCGAGACCCTCGCCCCCGGCCTGCCCCAGACGGTCGAGCCCCGCAATCCGGGCATGGACCTCGACATGGACTGGGTGCGCGCCGTGCAGGCCAACACCTCGGCCATCGAGCGCCGCGCCGCGACCCTGCCGGGGCGGCGCTCCGTCAAGAAGGATTACCAGGCGGCCTGGCTCTTGAAGGCGATTACCTGCATCGACCTGACAACGCTGTCCGGCGACGACACCGAGGGCCGTGTCCGCCGGCTCTGCGCGAAGGCGAAACAGCCGGTCCGCGCCGACATCCTCGAAGCGCTCGGCGTCGAGGGGCTGACCACCGGCGCCGTCTGCGTCTACCACGAGATGGTGCCCGCCGCGGTCGCCGCGCTCGAAGGCACGAACATCCCCGTCGCCGCCGTGTCCACCGGCTTCCCCGCGGGCCTGTCGCCCTACCGCCTGCGCGTCGCCGAGATCGGCGAGAGCGTCGCCGCGGGCGCCAAGGAGATCGACATCGTCATCTCCCGCCGCCACGTCCTGACCGGCGACTGGCAGGCGCTCTACGACGAGATGCGCGAGTTCCGCGCCGCCTGCGGCGAGGCCCACGTGAAGGCGATCCTCGCCACCGGCGAGCTGGGCACGCTCCGCAACGTCGCCCGGGCGTCGCTCGTCTGCATGATGGCGGGGGCCGATTTCATCAAGACCTCCACCGGCAAGGAGGGGGTGAACGCCACCCTCCCCGTCTCCCTCGTGATGATGCGCGCGATCCGCGCCTATCACGAGCGCACCGGTTTCCGGGTCGGCTACAAGCCCGCGGGCGGGATCTCCAAGGCGAAGGACGCGGTGACCTACCTCGCGCTGGTGAAGGACGAGCTCGGCAACCGCTGGCTCCAGCCCGACCTCTTCCGCTTCGGCGCGTCGTCCCTGCTGGGCGACATCGAGCGCCAGCTCGAACACCATGTCACCGGCGCCTATTCCGCCGCCTGGCGGCACGCGGCGGGGTGATCGAGATGCAGACCCGAGGCGCCGCACAGACGAAGGAGGCCACCCGATGACCGTCAAGGAAATCTTCGACACCATGGACTACGGCCCCGCCCCCGAATCCGCCGAGGACGCGCTGGCCTGGATCGTCGACCAGGGCGCCAGCTTCGGCCATTTCATCGACGGCGCCTTCACCGAGCCCGGCGAGACCTTCGAGAGCCGCAACCCCGCGACCGGCGAGATCCTCGCCAACATCTCCCGCGGCACGCAGGCCGACGTGGACGCCGCCTTCGCCGCCGCCCGCAAGGCCCAGCCCGGCTGGGAAGGATCCGGCGGCCACGCCCGCGCCCGCGTCCTCTACGCCATCGCGCGGCTCCTGCAGAAGAACGCCCGCCTCTTCGCGGTGCTCGAGACGCTCGACAACGGCAAGCCGATCCGCGAGAGCCGCGACATCGACATCCCGCTCGCGCAGCGGCATTTCTACTATCACGCCGGCATGGCGCAGATCATGGAGACCGAGCTGCCCGACCGCCGCGCCATCGGCGTCTGCGGTCAGGTGATCCCGTGGAACTTCCCGCTGCTGATGCTGGCGTGGAAGATCGCGCCCGCCATCGCCATGGGCAACAGCGTGGTGCTGAAACCGGCCGAATACACCTCGCTCACCGCGCTCCTCTTCGCCGACATCTGCCGTCAGGCGGGCGTGCCGCCGGGCGTGGTGAACATCATCACCGGCGACGGCGCCACCGGCGAGATGATCGTCACCCATGACGAGGCCGACAAGGTCGCCTTCACCGGCTCCACCGAGGTCGGCCGCCGCATCCGCCGCGCCACCGCGGGCCAGGGCAAGGCGCTGACGCTGGAGCTGGGCGGCAAGTCCCCCTACATCGTCTTCGACGACGCCGACATCGACAGCGCCATCGAGGGGCTGGTGGACGCGATCTGGTTCAACCAGGGCCAGGTCTGCTGCGCCGGCTCCCGCCTGATCGTGCAGGAGGGCATCGCCGAGAGCTTCCACACCCGCCTCAAGGCCCGGATGGACAAGCTCCGCGTCGGCGATCCCCTCGACAAGTGCATCGACGTGGGCGCCATCGTGGATCCGGTGCAGCTCGACACGATCACCCGGCTGGTCGATGCGAACACCGCCGGTGAGGTCCACCGCGCCGCCTGCGACATGCCCGCCTCGGGCTGCTTCTACCCGCCGACGCTGATCACCGGCCTCGATCCCGCCGACCCGCTGATGCAGGAGGAGATCTTCGGCCCCGTCCTCGTCTCGACCACCTTCCGCACCCCCGCCGAGGCGGTGAGCCTCGCCAACAACACCCGCTACGGGCTCGCCGCGACGCTCTGGAGCGAGAACGTCAACCTCGCCCTCGACGTGGCGCCGAAGCTGAAGGCCGGCGTCGTCTGGGTCAACGGCACCAACATGTTCGACGCCGCCGCGGGCTTCGGCGGCGTGCGCGAAAGCGGCTTCGGCCGGGAAGGCGGATGGGAGGGGCTGACGGCCTACACCGCGCCGAAGGACAGCCCCGAGACGCTCGCCCCGCGCGAGGCCGAGACCGGCGAGAACGGGCCCGTCGAGGGGCTCGACCGCACCGCCAAACTCTATGTCGGGGGCAAGCAGGCGCGGCCCGACGGGGGCTATTCCCGGACGATCCACGGCCATGACGGCACGCCGCTCGGCCATGTCGGCCTCGCCAACCGCAAGGATGTGCGCAACGCCGTCGAGGCGGCGCAGGCCGCCGGGGCCTGGGCGAAATCGACCGGGCACCTGCGGGCGCAGATCCTCTACTACATCGCCGAGAACCTCTCGGCCCGCGCCTCGGAATTCGCCGCCCGCCTCGACGCGATGACCGGCCAGGATGGCGCGCAGGAGGTGCTGGCCGCCATCGACCGCCTCTTCACCTGCGCCGCCTGGGCGGACAAGTACGGCGGCGACGTCCGCGCCGTCCCGATTCGCGGCACGGCGCTGGCGATGCGCGAACCGACCGGCGTCATCGGCGCCCTCTGCCCGGACGAGGCGCCGCTGCTCGGCCTCGTCTCGGTCATGGGCCCGGCCATCGCCATGGGCAACCGCATGGTCCTCGTGGCCTCCGAGCCGCATCCCCTCGCCGCGACCGACTTCTACCAGGTGCTCGACACCTCGGACCTGCCCGGCGGGGTGGTGAACATCCTGACCGGCAGCCACGCCGAGCTGGGCCCCGTCATGGCGAAACACCTCGACCTCGACGCGGTCTGGAGCTTCTCCTCCACCGACCTCTCCGCGGTGATCGAACGCGAGAGCGCCGGCAACCTCAAGCGGACCTGGGTGAACAACGGCAAGGCGACCGACTGGGCGCGCCCCGACATCCACGCCTTCCTCGACGCGGCAACCGAGGTGAAGACCGTCTGGATCCCCTACGGCGAATGACCTGGCCGGCCCCGGCTGCGCTGCCTCCGGCGGGAGCATTTGCGGAACGACAAAGGGGGGCGCTGCGCCCCCCTCCTTCCTCTGGTCCATGTATCCCGGGGGAGTCGCCCTCAGGGCGACGGGGGCAGCGCCCCCTGACGGGCCGCCATCCGCACGCGCCTCGGGCAGTCAAGCCGGGCGCGCGCGCCGTCGGTGGCAGGGCAAGCAACAGCGGGTCCGGCCCCCCACCCCGCCGGTCACATCGGGATCGGCATGATCTCCGCGACCTCGACCGAGCCGCCCCCGGCCACCATCGGGTTGCCCCTGGCCATCTCGCAGGCGGTCGCGATGTCCGGCGCCTCGACGATCGAGTAGCCGAAGGCGGCGTTCGGGACATCGTCCACCACGCCCTCGGCGGTCACCGCTTTCGATTTCCCGACCGGCTCGCCGGGGTTGGTCATGGCCGGTCCGACCTTCTCCATCCAGTCGCCCCAGGCCTTCATCCCGGCCTCCTGCTCCTCGGGCGTGACGGGGACGGAGTCGGCGGATCCGTGGTATATGTAGAGATACTGAGGCATTCTGTTTTCCTTTCGGGTCAAAGAATTTCGGGAAGACGTCGGGCGACGCCCCTCGGGTCACTCCTGAAGCGTCGGGTTCGGATCGAGCAGGACGTCCAGCTTGCGGAGCGTCGAGAGCCAGCCCCGCGTGTGGCTCTGCGCCGTCTCGACCGAGTCGAGCGCGCGGTGCGTGAGCGTCAGGCGCGCGCCGGTCGCGGTCTCCTCGACGGTGAAGGTCACGTGGCTCTCCGCCCCGCGGGTCCCGTCCGGGTCGTGCCAGGCCCAGGTGAAGCCGACAGAGCCGGCCCGGCCTTCGGGCGGGCGGACCGAGGTGATCTGGCCCGAGACGTGGAAACGGTCGCCGCTTTCCTTGCCGACCATCACGCAATGCCACGGCCCGGTCCGGCGGAAATCCATCTCGCATTCCGCGAGATAGACACCCTCGGGTCCGAACCACTGGATCAGCTGGACCGGTTCGGTCACCGCGCGCCAGAGACGCGCCAGCGCCACGGGATAGTCGCGGACGAATTCCACGTCCGCCGTTTCGGCATCCTTCATCGCTCTCCCTCCCCGGGATCGAGCGCGAGGAGCGTGTCGAGCCGGTCGAGGCTGGTGCTCCAGAACGCGCGGTGGTCCATGGTCCAGTCCACGATGGCGCGCAGCGCCTCGGGGCGGACGGCATAGAAGCGATGCGTGCCCTGCGCCCGCTGCTCCACCAGCCCCGCCTCGCGCAGCACCTTCAGGTGGCGCGAGATGGCGGGAGCGGAGATCGCGGCCTCGGCCACCAGATCGCCCGCGGGCAGCTCGCCCCGGCGGATCAGGGTCTCGACCAGCGACAGGCGGGTCGGGTCGGACAATGCGGCAAAGGTTCGGGTCAGATCGCTCATGACCCGAATATTCGCGATTCGGTTAATTAACGCAAGTGTTAATTTATGGGTGCCGGATCAGGCGGCGAAATCCTCGCGCCGGTAGCCCTGGATATAGAGCAGGGCGGTCAGGTCCCCGTGGTTGATCCGGATGTCGCATTCCGCGGCCACCACGGGCTTGGCATGCAGCGCCACGCCCGCCCCGGCAAGCCCGAGCATCCCGAGGTCGTTGGCCCCGTCGCCGACCGCCATGACCTCGTCCTTCCGAAGGCCGAGCCGCGCCGAGATCTCCTCCAGCGCCTGCACCTTCGCCGCGCGGCCCAGGATCGGGCGGGCGACCTCTCCGGTCAGCATCCCGCCCTCGGCCAGCAGCGTGTTGGCCCGGTTCTCGTCGAAGCCGAGCTTCGCGGCGATCACCTGCGTGAAGGCCGTGAACCCGCCCGAGACGAGCGCCGCATAGGCGCCGTTCGCCCGCATCGTCGCCAGAAGCGCCGGCCCGCCGGGCATCAGGGTGATCCGCTCGTCCAGCACCTTGGCGATGACCGTCTCCGGCAGCCCCTTCAGGAGCCCGACCCGTTCCGTCAGCGCGCCTTCGAAATCGAGCTCGCCGTTCATCGCCCGCGCGGTGATCTCCTTCACCCGGGCGCCGACGCCCGCCGCGTCGGCCAGTTCGTCGATGCATTCCTGCCGGATCATCGTGCTGTCCATGTCGGCGAGCAGCATCCGCTTCCGGCGCCCCTCGGAGGGCTGCACCACCATGTCGACCCTCTGGCCCTGCATCCCCTCCCAGACCTCCCAGCGGTTGCCGGGGACCTCGGGCACCTCGAACTCCGCCGCCTCGCGCGTGGCGAGCCAGCGGATCTCGCCCCCGCCCCAGGCGTTGCGCAGCGGCGTGACGATCCCGCCGTCGAGGGTCGGAGCATCGGGCGAGGTCAGGAGCGTGACGGTGAACATGGGGCCTCCGGCGTGATCGGGCATCTCGGTCGCATTGGGGGGCGATATTCCACGTCGCGCCTGCGCTGACCAGAGGGCGGCGAAGTTTCCGATAGGAGACAGGGCCGGCGCCACAGGGCCGAAAAGCGGCCTGCAGGCGCCTGGATGCGACATCTGCCGCGTTGCGCCCTTCCCGAATCGCCCGTATATCCGGCGGCGGGACACCCCTCCCCAACGAGGGGCGCTTATCTGGAAGGATAGCTACATGGCTATTGATGCACCGGTCACGCGGCCGGCAAACCCGCGTTTCTCCTCCGGCCCCTGTGCCAAGATCCCCACATTCTCGCTCGACAAGCTCTCCGACGCACCGCTCGGGCGCTCGCACCGTGCCGCCATCGGCAAGGAGAAGCTGAAGGCCGCGATCGACGGCACCGCCGAGATCCTCGGGATCCCCGAAGGCTACAAGGTCGGCATCGTGCCCGCTTCGGACACCGGCGCGGTCGAGATGGCGATGTGGTCGATGCTGGGCGCGCGGAAGGCGACCATGCTGGCCTGGGAAAGCTTCGGCGCGGGCTGGGTGACCGACGTGGTCAAGCAGCTCAAGATCGACGCCGAGGTGAAGGAAGCGGGCTACGGCGACATCGTCGATTTCACCGAGGTGGATTTCGACACCGACGTCGTCTTCACCTGGAACGGCACCACCTCGGGCGTGCGCGTGCCGAACGGCGACGCGATCCCGGCGGACCGGGCGGGGCTCACCATCTGCGACGCGACCTCGGCCGCCTTCGCGCAGGACCTGCCGTGGGACAAGCTCGATGTCGTGACCTTCTCGTGGCAGAAGGTGCTGGGCGGCGAAGCCGCGCACGGGATGCTGGTCCTGTCCCCCCGCGCGGTGGAACGGCTGGAAAGCTACACCCCCGCCTGGCCGCTGCCCAAGATCTTCCGCATGACCAAGGGCGGCAAGCTCAACGAGGGCATCTTCAAGGGCGAGACGATCAACACGCCCTCCATGCTGGCGGTCGAGGATTACCTCGTCGCGCTCGACTGGGCGCGCTCGGTCGGCGGGCTCAAGGGGCTGATGGCGCGGGCGGATGCCAACGCGCAGGCGATCTGGGACTTCTGCGAGAGCCGCGACTGGATCGCGAACCTCGCCAATGATCCGGCGACGCGGTCGAACACCTCGGTCTGCCTGAAGTTCACCGACGACCGGATCAGCGACGGCGCTGCCTTCGCCAAGGCGGTCGCCAAGCGGCTCGAGAACGAAGGCGTGGGGCTCGACCTCGGCGCCTACCGCGACGCGCCGGCGGGCCTGCGCATCTGGTGCGGCGGCACGGTCGAGACCTCGGACATCGAGGCGCTGCTGCCCTGGATCGAATGGGCCTACGAGGCCGAGATCGCGGCGCAGTCCCAGGCGGCCTGAACGGGGGTGGGGTGACCCCCCACCCTGCGGCACCCACACATCCCATCTCCGCAGGCCGGGCTTGACCCCGGCCCGCCCCCAGACATCCATGCAAGGAACGCCTGACATGGCACCCAAGGTTCTCATTTCCGACAAGCTCTCCGCCGCCGCCGTCCAGATCTTCAAGGATCGCGGCATCGAGGTCGACTTCCAGCCGGACCTCGGCAAGGACAAGGACAAGCTGGCCGAGGTGATCGGCAATTACGACGGCCTCGCCATCCGCTCGGCCACCAAGGTGACCGAGAAGATCCTCGAGAAGGCCACCAACCTCAAGGTCATCGGCCGCGCCGGGATCGGTGTCGACAACGTCGACAAGGAGGCCGCGTCCAAGAAGGGCGTGATCGTCATGAACACGCCCTTCGGCAACATGATCACGACGGCCGAGCACGCCATCGCGATGATGTTCGCCGTGGCGCGCCAGATCCCCGAGGCCTCCGCCTCGACCCATGCCGGCAAGTGGGAGAAGTCGAAGTTCATGGGCGTCGAGCTGACCGGCAAGACGCTGGGCGTGATCGGCGCCGGCAACATCGGCGGCATCGTCTGCGACCGGGCCCGCGGGCTGAAGATGAAGGTTGTCGCCTACGATCCCTTCCTGAGCCACGAGAAGGCCGAGAAGATGGGCGTCGAGAAGGTCGACGAGCTGGACGACCTGCTGCAGCGCGCCGATTTCATCACCCTGCACGTGCCGCTGACCGAGCAGACGAAGAACATCCTGTCGAAGGAGAACCTCGCCAAGACCAAGAAGGGCGTGCGGATCATCAACTGCGCCCGCGGCGGTCTGGTCGACGAGGCGGCGCTCGCCGAGCTGCTGAAATCGGGTCACGTGGCCGGCGCGGCCTTCGACGTCTTCTCCGAGGAACCCGCGACCGAGAACCCGCTCTTCAACCTGCCGAACGTCGTCTGCACCCCGCACCTGGGCGCGGCGACCACCGAGGCGCAGGAGAACGTGGCGCTCCAGGTGGCCGAGCAGATGTCGAACTACCTGCTGGACGGCGCGGTCGAGAACGCGCTGAACATGCCCTCGATGACCGCCGAGGAAGCCAAGATCATGGGTCCGTGGGTGGCCCTCGCCGGCCATCTCGGCAGCTTCATCGGCCAGATGACGGACGAGCCGATCAAGGCGATCAACATCCTCTACGACGGTGTCGTGGCCGAGATGAACCTCGCCGCGCTGAACTGCGCCGTGATCGCCGGGATCATGAAGAAGGTGAACCCGGACGTGAACATGGTCTCGGCCCCGGTCGTCGCGCAGGAGCGGGGGGTGCAGATCTCGACCACCAACCAGTCCAAGTCGGGCGCCTTCGACGGCTACATCAAGGTGACCGTGGTGACCGAGAAGCGCGAGCGCTCGATCGCGGGCACCTGCTTCAGCGACGGCAAGCCGCGGTTCATCCAGATCAAGGGCATCAACATCGACGCCGAGGTCGGCGAGCACATGCTCTACACCACCAACAAGGACGTCCCCGGCGTCATCGGCACGCTGGGCTCCACGATCGGGACCAACGGCGCGAACATCGCGAACTTCACGCTGGGCCGGTCGGCCGCGGGCGGCGAGGCGATCGCGCTGCTCTACCTCGATGACGCGGCGAGCCCCGAGCTGGTCAAGCAGCTCGAGGCCACCGGCGTCTTCGAACAGGTCAAGCCGCTGGCCTTCGACGTCGCCTGATCCGACGCGATCGGGGAGGATGGAAAGGGGCGCCCCGTGGCGCCCCTTTTGCCGTTTGCCCCCCCGCCGCGACCGCCCCGGCCGCAAATCGGCCGCGGACCGGCGAATTTCCCCGCCCCGGCGGGCCGCGGCCGGATGACCGCTTTCCCCGCGGCGCCCGCCGTGGTTCAACATCTCCATGACGATCTACGCGATACCCGACATCCACGGCCACGCGGCCATGCTCGACAAGGCGCTGGCCCGGATCGAGGCCGACGGCGCGACCGATGCGGACGAGGTGATCTTCCTCGGCGACTACATCGACCGCGGCCCGGATTCGCGCGGCGTGCTCGACCGGCTGGTCGCCGGGCGGGAAGAGGGGCGCAACTGGACCTTCCTGATGGGCAATCACGACCGGATGATGCTCAACTACCTGACCGACGGCACGGCCACCGATCCGGCGGTGAAATCCGCGGTGCCGTGGACGCATGACCGCTTCGGCGGGGCCTGCTTCCGGTCCTACGGGGTGGAGCCCTCGGGCCGTGGCCGACCGAAGGACCTGTGGGAGGCGTTCCGCGAGGCCGTCCCGCAGGCGCATCAGGATTTCCTCACCACGCTGACCTACGCGGAGGAGCGCGACGCGCTGCTCTTCGTGCACGCGGGCATCCGTCCCGGCCTGTCGCTGGCCGAGCAGTCGCAGGACGACCTGATCTGGATCCGCGGCGCCTTTCTCGAAAGCCGCGAGCCGCATCCGTGGCTCGTGGTGCATGGCCACACCGCGCTGGTCGCGCCGCGGCATTTCGGCAATCACATCGACCTCGACGGCGGCACCGGCATGGGGCGGGAGCTGTTTCCCGCCGCCTTCGAGGGCACCGAGTGCTTCCTGCTGACCCGGACGGGCCGCGTCCGCCTGGAGCGCGAACCGCTCGGGCCGCAGGAAACCCCGCCCTGGGAGTGAGGCCGCGGCCCTAGTCCTGCCGCACGGCCCCGGTCACAGCGGCCGCACCGAGCGCGGTCAGCACCCAGCCCAGCCCCGCCGCGATCCAGCGCAGCCACCAGCCGACGCGCCCCAGCGGAGAGCGGCTGGTCGAGGGAGCCCACGCCGCCTCCTGCCCCAGCGAGACCAGGGGCACGAAGACGTCGGCGGCATAGGCGATGGGGTTGAAGGTCTCGTAATCCTGGCCGGCCTGACCGGGCGCGGACCAGAATTCGGCCGGGTTGTCGGGATGGCTCTGCACCGCCGCCTGCCAGCCCGCCGAGACGAGGATCGGCGCCGCGTTCGGCGCAATGTCCCCGGCCCGCCAGACCTGCGCGAAGAACAGCCCGAGCGCCACGACCAGCACGACGGCCAGCGCCAGCGCGCGGCCGGGGCGGTAGCCGAAGCCCACGGCGTATTCCATGATCAGATCGGCCGCCCCGCTCAGCCACCAGCGCAGGGTCCGGCCGTCGCGGGCACGCAGCGTGCGGCGATCCTCGCGGCGCAGCACGGCCTCCTTGCGCATCCGCACCGTCCGCGCGTCCGAGCGGTGGCCCATGTGGGTCAGCACCCGGGCGAACTGCTCGTAGGGCTGGGCGGTGAAATCCGCATCCTCCGGACGCCGCGCCAGCCATTCCAGCCGCGCCTCCAGCCCGGTCTCGGCGTGGCGCGAGAAATCGTCGTAGGTGAAGCCGTCCAGCCGCACGGGATAGCTCGCCCCCGGCCCCGAGGGTTCGTCCCGCAGCCGCGCGGCATGGCACCCGGCGAGCGAGACCGCACCGCGGGCGATCTGGTTCTCGCGGAAATAGAGGATGCCGCCGATCCGCGCGCGGGCCAGCGAAATGGCGTTCTGCGGCCCGTGCTCCTCGCTCGAGGCGAAGAGGCCGCCGCCCGCGCCCTCCTTGGGCGACACGGCACAGCGCGTGATGAAGAGGTCGTTCTCGATCTGCGCCGAGGCGAGGAAGATCGCGCCCTCGCACTGCAGCTCGGTCCGCGTCTCGGAGAACGGGTAGTCGCCGAGGTAGACCGACCCGCCCACCTTGAGCGTGGGCGCGAAGACCGCGTCCTGCCCCTCGGCCTTCAGAGCGACATCGCAGAGCTGCATGTCGCCCTCGATCCGCGTGCCGGCAAGGCTCAGATCGCCCTTCACCAGCGTACCGCCGCGCAGGAAGAGAGAGCCCTCCAGCACCGCGCCGTCGGCAAAGAGGCCCGGCAGGTAGCAATCGGTCATGTAGACCGAGCGCAGCCGGGCGTTCATCATCTCGGGACGGTCGGTGAAATGGCAGGACGAGAAGGCCATGTCGAACCGCGTCTCGACGGCGCGCAGGTCGAGCACGCCTTCAATGCGGGCGCCCTTCAGCCGCAACCCCTTGTCGGGCAGCGTCAGCTCGGGGTCCGCCCCGGTCAGGGCCAGCCGCAGCAAGCCGGCGCGGATCGCCGGCGCGGTCTCGCCCTCGGGCGGTTCTTCGGCGAGGACGATGCGCTCCTGCCCGGCCACCCCGGCGACAAGCGCCTCTTCCGCCGCGTTCAGCGGGGTGAAGTCGGCCAGTTTCATTTGGCCGGAGCGTTGCATGATCCTGCGCGGCAGGGCAAGACGGTGCCCGACTGCCGGTGCGGAGCCCCGCCCGGCCAGAAGGGAGAGACCGACATGAAAGACATCGTCATCCTCGACGGCGCGCGCACCGCCATCGGCACCTTCGGCGGCAGCCTTGCGGGCGTCGCCCCGATCAGCCTCGGCGCAACGGCGGCGAAGGCCGCGCTGGAACGCTCCGGCGTCGAGGGCGCGCAGATCGGCCACGTCGCCTATGGCCACGTCATCAACACCGAGCCGCGCGACATGTATCTCAGCCGCGTCGCCGCGATGGAGGCCGGGATCCCCGACACCACGCCCGCGATGAACGTGAACCGGCTCTGCGGCTCGGGCGCGCAGGCCATCGTCTCGGTCGTGCAGTCGCTCGCCATGGGCGACGCCGACTTCGGCCTCGCCGGCGGGGCCGAGAGCATGTCGCGGTCTCCCTACATCAACCCCTCGGAACGCTGGGGCCAGAAGATGGGCGACATCAAGGTGCTCGACATGATGCTGGGCGCGCTGAACTGCCCCTTCGGCACCGGCCACATGGGGGTGACGGCCGAGAACGTGGCGGGCGAACACGACATCACGCGCGAGGCGATGGACGCCTTCGCGCTGGAGAGCCAGAAACGCGCCGCCGCCGCCATCGAGAACGGGCATTTCACGTCGCAGATCGTCCCCGTCGAGGTGAAGGTGAAGCGCGACACCGTGGCCTTCGACACCGACGAGCACCTCAAGCCGTCGACCACGCTCGAGGGCCTCGCCAGCCTGCGGCCCGCGTTCCGGAAGGACGGGCGGGTGACGGCGGGCAACGCCTCGGGCATCAACGACGGCGCCGCCGCGCTGGTGCTGGCGACCGCCGAGGCCGCCGAGAAGGCGGGGCTCAAGGCGAAGGCCCGCGTGCTGGGCTACGCCCACGCCGGCGTGCGGCCCGAGGTGATGGGCATCGGCCCGGTGCCCGCGGTGCGCCGCCTGCTCGAGAAGACCGGCCTTTCGGTTTCGGACTTCGACGTGATCGAATCGAACGAGGCCTTCGCCTCGCAGGCGCTGGCCGTGAACAAGGAACTTGGCCTCGATGCCGCGAAGGTGAACCCGAACGGCGGCGCCATCGCCCTCGGCCACCCGGTCGGCGCAACCGGAGCGATCATCACGGTCAAGGCGCTCTACGAGTTGGAGAGGATCAACGGCAAGCGCGCCCTGATCACCATGTGCATCGGAGGCGGCCAGGGCATCGCGCTCGCCATCGAACGCCTCTAGAAAAGCATTTCAATAAAGAGTCTTGAGCGACCCCCCGTGTGCGGCGCGGGGGGTCTTGCCGTTCGGGATTGTCCGCAGCGGAAATTACAGTTCCACTATGCGGAATATTAATCTGCTCGGCGTTGGTTTCGAGTTTACATCGCAGAACGGCACAAATACCTTTCAGCAGACGCAAGGGAGGAGCGTTCGCTTCAGGACGATCCTTGCGGTCAACAGGAGGAACACATGACAATTCGATTCAGCGCCGCCCTTGCCGCGGCCGTACTTGCCGTGCCTGCTTTCGCACAGGACGTCGAACTCCCGGGACAGGTGAGCTGGACGGCCTATGACCTCGGCTCCGCAGGTTACAACCAGGCCGTGGCCATCGGGTCCGCCTTCAAGAATGCCTACGGCACCAACCTGCGGGTTCTGCCGGGCAAGAACGACGTGGCCCGCTCCGAGCCGCTGCGCCAGGGCAAGGTCGACTTCTCGGCCACCGGCATCGGCGGCACCTACATGGCACAGGAAGGCGCGTTCGAATACGGCGCCGAGAACTGGGGCCCGCAGCAGGTCCGCGTGATCCTCGCGAACGTGGGCCCCGTCGGCCTTTCGGTCGCGGTCACCCGTGCCGCCTGCGAAAAGGCCGGCAAGCCCGATTGCGAAGGCTTCACCTATGCCGACATGAAGGGCCTCCGCGTGGCCGAAGTCCGCGGCGCCCCGGCGCTGAACGTCGCGATGGAAGCCTACCTCGCCTACGGCGGCCTCACCTGGGACGACGTCGAGGTGGTCGAGTTCGGCGGCTACGGTGACAGCTGGAAAGCGCTCGGCTCGGGCCAGTCGGACGTGGCCTTCGCCGCGACCAACTCGGGCTTCGCCTACGAGCAGGAGACCAACCCGAACGGCCTGTTCTGGCCGCCGATCGACGCCAACGACACCGAGGCGCTCGAGCGGATGCAGAACGTCGCGCCCTATTTCGCCCCGGGCGAGGCAACCGTCGGCGCCGGGATCGACGGCAAGGACGCGATCAAGACCGCCAAGTATCCCTACCCGATCCTGATCGCGATGGCCGACAAGGACGAAGACTTCGTCTACAACCTCACCAAGGCGATGGTCGAGCAGTTCGACGAATACAACGGCGACGCACCGGGCATCGAGGGCTGGGCGCTCGACAAGCAGAACATGACCTTCGTGGCACCCTACCACGACGGCGCGATCCGCTACTTCAAGGAAGCCGGCGTGTGGTCGGAAGAGGCTCAGGCCCATAACGACCAGCTCATCGCGCGTCAGGAGGCCCTGGCCGCTGCGTGGGAAGAACTGAAGGCCGAAGCCCCGGACAATTGGGAAGAGGCATGGGCCGAGAAGCGCCGCGCGGCGCTCGAGGCCGGCGACTTCAAGGTCGTCTTCTGATCGGGTGGCCGGCACATGACTGATACGACTTCGCAGAACGAGCACGGGCTCACTCCGGACGACGGCGAAGCCGCCGCCGCCCGGATCATGCCGGGGCCGCAGCGCGCGGTGATCATCGCCGCGACGCTGGCGGGCATCGTGCTGGCCATCTACCAGCTCTTCCAGTTCCGCCAGTTCGGCGTGGTGCTGGAAGGGCGCTACCTCTACATCCTCGCGGGGCTGTTCCTCTCGATCACCTTCCTGATCTACCGGGCACGCCCCGGCGAGAAGGGGACCGCCCCGTGGTACGACTGGCTGCTCGCCGCCTTCGCGGCGGCGGTGGCCGGCTATTTCGCCTGGACCGCGGACATGTCGCTGGAACAGGGCTGGGAATACGCGGCCCCGGACAATGCCCGATGGGCCTCGCTCGCCTTCTGGGTCCTCGTGCTCGAGGCGACGCGGCGCGCGGGCGGCACCGTCCTGTTCCTGATCGTGCTGGTGATCTCGCTCTACCCGACCTTCGCCGGGTGGATGCCGAACCCGCTGAACGGTTTCCAGCAGCCCTTCTGGGACACGATCCCGTTCCACATGATCTCGGCCGAAAGCTCCTTCGGGATCCCGATGAAGAGCTTCGGCCAGCTGGTCATCGGCTTCATCCTCTTCGGCGCCGTGCTGGCGCGGACGGGGGGCGGGGCCTTCTTCAACGACCTCGCCTTCTCGCTCGTCGGCCAGTTCCGCGGCGGGGCGGCCAAGGTGGCGATCTTCGCTTCGGGCCTCATGGGCTCGATGTCGGGCTCGGTGATCTCGAACGTGCTGTCGACCGGCGCGGTCTCGATCCCGACGATGAAGAAGACCGGCTTCTCGCCCCAGACCGCCGCCGCGACCGAGGCCTGCGCCTCGACCGGGGGCGTGCTGATGCCGCCGATCATGGGGGCCACCGCCTTCATCATGGCGTCGTTCCTCGGCCTGCCCTACGTCGAGATCGCGCTCGCCGCGGCGATCCCCTCGCTGCTCTACTACTTCGGGCTCTTCACCCAGCTCGACGCCTACGCCGCCCGCAAGGGCCTCAAGGGCGTCCCGCGGGCCGAGCTGCCGAAACTGGGCAAGACGCTGGCCTCGGGATGGACCTATCTCTTCGTCTTCGCGCTGCTCATCTACATGATGGTCTCGCTGCGGCAGGAGACCCTCGCCCCGTTCTACGCCACCGCCCTGCTTCTGGTCCTGAACCAGATCCTGCCGGGCAACCGGCTGTCGCTCAGGGGCGCGTCCGATGCCATCGTCGGCACCGGCGGCGCACTGGCCGAGCTGACCACGATCCTTCTGGGCGTGGGCCTCATCGTCGGCGCCTTCTCGGCCACGGGCCTTGCGGGCACGCTGGTCAACGACCTGATCTTCATGGCCGGCAATTCGACCCTCGCCCTGCTGGTGATGGGCGCGGCCACCGCCTTCGTCTTCGGCATGGGGATGACCGTGACGGCCTGCTACGTCTTCCTTGCCGTGGTCCTTGCCCCGGCGCTGGAGCAGGTCGGCCTGAACCGGATCGCGATCCACCTCTTCATCCTCTACTGGGGGATGGTCAGCTACATCACCCCGCCGGTGGCGCTCGGCGCCTTCACGGCGGCGACGCTGGCCGGGGCCAACCCGTTCAAGGTGGGGATGGAGGCGATGCGCCTCGGCGCGGTGATCTACATCATCCCGTTCTTCTTCGTGCTCGACCCGGCGCTGGTCGGACAGGGCACGGCCTCCGAGATCGTCGTGGCGCTGGTCGCGGCCCTGCTGGGCGTCTGGTTCATCTCGGGCGGGTTACAGGGCTACGTGACCTTCTGCGGCCCGCTCGGGAAATCGGTGCTGGGCTACGTGATGCGGACGATGCTCGTCTTCGCGGGCCTCGCCATGGCGATCCCGGGGAACGAGTCTCTCGGTCTCACGCATCTCGGCACCGCGATCACGGGCGTGGTGCTGGCCGCGCCGCCGATCCTCGTGGCCCTGATGCAGGGCCGCCGGGCGGCCACCGCCTGACAAGAGACGGGCGCGGCGAGCCTCTCGCCGCGCCCCGCCTGCCTCTCACCCCGTCATTCCAGTTCGACTTTGACCCGCGCCGCGCGGCCCTCGGCGTCGATCACCGCGATCTCCGAGAATCCCGCGGGCAGGCGATCGAGCAGCAGCTCGCGCCGCCGCACGCCCGTGGCCACCGGGCGCCCGCTCACCATCCAGGTGAAGGGCGGCTTGCCCTCGCGCACCCGCACCGGCACGCCCGCCTCGCCCGCCGCCAGCACCGCGCCGTCCGGCGGAAAGGCCATCACCGGCGCCTCCGGGTCGGGGATCAGCCGGGCGGCGCGGCCGCGGAAACGCTTGAGCGGTTCCGGCAGACGCGAGGCGCCGACCAGCAGCGTCTCGGGCGGCGGCGGAGGCAGCGGGTCGAGCGACGGCTTCAACCGCTGGAACGCCTCGAAAAGCACCGGCGCCGCCGTGTCCGCGCCGAAGGCTCCCGGCACCGGCGTGCCGTCCGGACGCCCCATCCAGACGCCGATCGCGTGCCGCCCGTCGAAGCCGAGCGCCCAGGCGTCGCGGTGCCCGTAGCTCGTCCCGGTCTTGTAGGCGAGCCGGTTCATCGGCGCGCCGGGCGGCGGCGCGAGCCCCGAGAGGATATGCGCCACCTGCCAGGCGGCCGCGCGCGAGGTGATCCGCCGGGCGGACGCCTCTGAACCTTCGTCGATACGCCAGCGCAGGGGCGTCGCGATCCCGCCCTGCGCCAGACCGGCATAGAGCCCCGTCAGCTCCTCCAGCCGCACCCCGACCCCGCCGAGCGCCAGCGCCAGCCCGGGCTTGCCGCCGGGCAGGACCGCCTCCACTCCCGCCCGTCCGAGCGCCGCCATCAGCTTCTCGGGCCCGAGCGCGTCGGTCAGCAGCACCACCGGCACGTTGAGCGACAGGCGCAACGCCTCTTCCACCGGCAATTCGCCGCGGAAGGCGCCGTCGAAATTCTGCGGGGCGTAGCTGCCGAAGGCGACCGGCCGGTCGGCGATCAGCGTCTGCGGATGCGCCAGACCGGCGTCGAAGCCGAGGGCATAGACCAGCGGCTTCAGCGTCGAACCCGGCGAGCGCAGTGCCCGCGTCATGTCGACGAAGCCCTCGCGGCCCCTCACCTCGTAGCCGCCCGACCCGACCGAGGCGAGGATCTCGCCCGTCACGTGATCCGCCGCGACGATGGCGATGGAGACGCCTCGCGCCGCCTCGCGCAGCCGGTCGCGGGCAAGCGTTTCCAGCTTGGCCTGAAGGGCCCTGTCGAGCGTCAGCAGGTGGATCGCCCGGTCCGGCGCCTCGGCCAGCGCGCGGTCGGTCATGTGCGGCGCCAGCGCGGGGAAGGCGCGCCGCCGGGTCGGGACAGGATCGCGCATGGCGGCCCGCGCGGCCTCCTCGCTCAGCACGCCGGCCTCGGCCATCCGCGCCAGCACGCGGTCCCGCGCGGCGCGGGCGGCGTCGGGATCCCGGTCGGGCCGCCGCGCCTCGGGCGATTGCGGCAGCGCCACCAGCAGCGCCGCCTCGGCCGGGGTGAGGCGCGCGGGCTCCTTCCCGAACCACGCGAAGGTCGCGGCGCGCAGCCCCTCGAGGTTGCCGCCGAACGGCGCGAGCGCCATGTAGAGCCGCAGGATCTCGTCCTTCGCGAGGCGCCGCTCCAGCGACAGGGCCAGCCGCGCCTGCCGGATCTTGCCGGACCAGGCGCCGGTCCCGCTGTCCTCCAGCAGCCGCGCCACCTGCATCGTCAGGGTTGAGCCGCCCGAGACCACCTGTCCCTGCACCAGCGCCTGCCAGCCCGCCCGGAGCACCGCGAGAGGGTCGACGCCATGATGTTTTCCGAAGCGCTTGTCCTCGTAGGCGACCAGCATCGCGGTATAGCGCGGATCGACACGCGCGGGGTCCACCGGCAGCCGCCAGATGCCATCCGCCACCGTATAGGCGCGGAGCAGGGCACCGGTCCGGTCCCGCATCTCGACCGAGGTCGCGGGCGCGAGCGACGGCAGCTCCGTGGCGTCGACCCAGGCGTCGAGGGCATCCCGCCCGCCCGCGTCCAGCCCGAGGGCCAGCGCGAGGGCGGCAAGCGAGAGGCCGGCGCGGCGGGTCATTCGATGACCGTCACCGCGCCCGCCTCCGTCCGCGCGCGGTAGCGCGGGCGGTACATGTCCTCGACCACCGCGGCCGGGTGGTGATAGCTGCCCGGCGTGATCGCGCGGACGATATAGGCGAGGTCGAAGCCCTGGTCCGAGGCCCAGTCCACCGCCGCGAGGAAGCGGTCCGCGCGGAATTCGGTCGTGCGGGTGTCCACCGTCTCGAGCCAGGACAGCGCCGCGATGTCGCCCGAGCGCAGGAGGTTCGGGTTGTCGATCTCGAACCCCGCGGGCAGCGGGTCGTTCACCATCAGCCGCGCGCCGGTCTCCTCGAAGGGTTGCACGTGCAGCACCGTCACCAGCCGCGATCCGGACGCCACCGTATCGGGCGAGACCTCCTCGCCTTCCAGCGTGTAGTAGCGCCGGGTCAGCGCGTAGCCGTAGCCGTCCGCGGGCAGCGGCGTCTCGGGCACGCCGACGGTGGTCAACGTGATGTCCGTGGGCGTGGCGCCATCGTTCCGGATCGCCATGCCGACGGCGGCCTCGGCCTCCATCGCGCGGACCATGGGCCCTGCGACCGGCGTGCCGTTGACCGAGATGTTGCCGACGGAGGGGTCGTCCACCAGCGCCTTGGCCGCCAGCAGGGTCCAGGCGCTTTCCTGGGTCGAGAAGGGGCCCTCCGCCGCGCCGACATGGGCGGCAAGGAAGGCGCGGTCGACGGCGGTGGAGCCCGCCTCGACAGCGAGGGACAGCACCCCCGCGGCGTCGCGCATGTCGGTGCCGTAATCGTCGCGGAAGATGCGCGGCTCGTCGCGGTTCGCACGCGCCTGCATCATCCGGCCGGCGATGGCGAACATCGCGTCCGCCCGCACCTGGTCACCGTAGGAGGCGAGCGCCGTGCCAAGCTGCGCCGCCGCCAGCGGGGTCGCGAAATCCTCTCCCTTCGCATCCGCATAGTACCGCAGGTCGCCCATGGCCGCCGCGCCCTCGCGCGCCAGGACCATCAGCGCATAGGCCACATCCTCGCCGCCGCCGTTCACCGTGGCGTCGAAATCCGGGGCGTAGTTGATCCGGTTGCGCAGGTTGTCCATCGCCGCGCGGAAGGCGATGTCGGGCACGTCGTAGCCCGCCGCACGGGCGCGGCTGAGGAAGTCGGTGACATAGGCATCGAGCCAGAAATCGCCCGAGTCGGCCTGCCAGAGGCCGAAGGCGCCGTTGGCAGCCTGCCGGGTCAGGACAAGCGTGACCGCCTGGTCGATACGCGTCCGGATGGTGCTTGTGCCCTCCAGCCCCATGGCCTCGGCCACGGAGGAGAGATAGAGCAGCGGCATCGCCTTCGAGGCCACCTGTTCGGTGCAGCCGTAGGGATAGCGGTCGAGCGCGGCCAGCAGCTCGGGCGCGTTGAGCTTCGCGAGCGGGCCGGCCGAGACGATCGCCTCTCCGGTGCCGGGGCGCATCCCCGCGAAGACCGCCGCGTCGAGCGTGAAGGTCGCGCCCGCCGCCAGTCCGAAGCGGCGGGTCGAGGCGACCTCCGGATCGTTCGCGCGCACCGGCAGCGTGAGCGTCTTGGTCAGCGCCTTGCCGCCCGGGGTGGTGAGCGCGACGCGGATCTCGTGATCGCCGACCGCGTCCGCGGTGACGGGCAGGCGCAGCGCGACCTTGCCCTTCTCGGTCAGGTCGACCCCCGAGGGGATCGTCCCCGTCAGGCTGACGCCATCCGCCGTGACGTCCAGCCCGGCGCGGCCCGTCGGTCCCTGTGCATGCACGATCTCGAGCAGCAGGGAAGAGGTATCGCCGGGCGCCAGGAACCGCGGCAGGCTGGCGGTCACGACCACCGGGTCGCGCACCAGCACATCCGCCTCGGCGGATCCGACGCCGGTCTTCGTCCAGGCCAGCGCGGCGAGCCGGACGGTTCCGTTGAACTCCGGCAGGTCGAAGGTGACCTCGGCCCGTCCATCGGCGCCGACCTGGACGGGGCCGGAGAAATAGGCCACCAGCTCCTCGGTCGGCGGCGGGCTTTCCATACGCATCCGGTTGGACCCGTCCCCGCCCGAACGCACCGCGCCCTGCGCGCCGTTCATCCCGTCGATCAGCCGGCCGTAGAGGTCGCGGATGTCCATGCCGAGCCGGCGCTGACCGAAGTAATGGGCCCGCGGGTCGGGGGTCTCGAATCCCGTCAGGTTCAGGATGCCGACATCCGTGGCGGCGATGGTGACCCAGGCCGTCTCGCCCTCGGTCACGCCGGTCACGCGGACGGCGGCGGTGAGCGGACCGCGGGGATCGACGGCCCCGGGCGCGTCGAAGCTGACGTCGAGCGCCTTGGGCCCGGGCTCCACCCTGGCGTAGCTCAGGCCCAGCCCGCGGGCCGGGTTGCGCCCGGCGGCCACGTCCATCGGGCGGATCACGGAAACGGTGACATATGCCCCGGTGCCCCAATCGGCGGTCACGGGCAGGTCGATGAGGTTCTCGCCTTCCGTCACCTCGACCACCTTCATGTCGATCAGCCGGTTCGACAGCACGCTCACCAGAGCCGTGCCCGCGTAGCGCGGCACGACGCGCAGCTCGGCGGTGTCGCCGATGGCATAGCCCGGCGCGTCGAGCGAAAGCTCCAGCGTGTCGGGGGTGGAGGAGGCATCGGCGGGCGCGTACCAGCCGGCCCAGAAATCCTCGGAGGCGGTGACGGGCGTGCCGCCCGCGCGCTCCACGACGATTTCGTAATGGCCCCACTCCACGGGGGCCGAGACCTCGACCGGATCGGCGCCGAGGGTCGCGGTGCCGGTGGCGACCTCGGTGCGGGTGGTGAAGGGCTCCCACTCCCAGTTGCCGTATTGCTGGTACCATTGGTAGCGCGTCTCGACCCGGTTCACGGTCCATGTCACCGGCATCCCGGTCCGGGCAAGGTCCGGCCCCACGGCGATCAGGTCGAAGGCCGCCTCGGAGCCTTCGCCCGCCACGTCCTCGAACAGCTTGCGGATGCCGATCACCGGCTCGGGCGGGGCCACCATGCGGGTGATCCGGCGCTCGACCGGGCGGCCCGACCCCTCGCGTATGCGCAGGTTGACCGTCGCCTCGGCCGGACGGTCGAGCCCTTCGACCACCGGAAGCTCGACCGGCAGGCTGGCCGAGCCGTCATCACCCGTCCGCCCGCCGTCGAGATAGCCGGTCTGGGCGTAGAGCTCGGCGTCGTACTGGCCGAAGACATAGCCCGGGAAATCCTCCAGCTCCCGCACCGGACGCAGGCGGATGTCGCCCTCGATCTCCAGCCCGCCCGCGGGGGCGCCGAAGAGATATTTCGCCGCGATCTCCAGCTCGGGCACGGCGTCGTAGGCGAGCACGCCCTCGGGCAGGGTCATCTCGAAGTCGATACGCTCGGGCAGGAAGTCCTCGACCAGCACCTCCCCGGTGGCGAGCGCCGGGGCGTCCGGGTCGGCGTGGATGTCGATGCGCCAGGTGCCGCGGGGCGCGGCGGCGGCGACGGGCAGGTCGAAGACGTGGCCGCCCGCGACGTCGTCGGTCGAGGTGATGCGGGAATATTCCACCCCGTCCGGACGGGTCAGAACGGCGGTCAGCGGCAGGTCCGGGATCGCCTGCGCGGTGCCGTTCCGGGCCAGCGCGGTGGCATGGATCACCTCGCCCGCGCGATAGGCGCCGCGGTCGGTGGCAAGGAAGACGTCGATCGGCGGCGCGGGCGGCAGGCCCTCGACGCCGCGGTCGGAAAGATCGAAGGCCGGGTCGGTGAGCGACAGGAAGGCGAGGTCGCTCTCGCCGTCCTTCGCCACCACCAGCGCGGGCGCCGATCCGCCCTCGCCCCGGGTCAGCCCCTCGCCGAAATGCGCATAGCCCTGCGCGTCCGTCCGGACGGTCGCGAGCACGCGGTTGGCGCGCGACAGCAGCTCGACCGAGACGCCCTCGCGCGCGGCGGCATCGCCAAGGCCGCGGATGAAGACGTGCAGCCCGTCGGTGCCGTCCATCGTCGTCAGCCCGAGGTCGGTGACGATGAACCATTGCGTGGCGGGCTGGACGTCATAGGGATCCTCGCCCGGGACCTGCGCGGTGAGCGCATAGGCCCCCGGTGCCAGCCCCTCGAGAACCTCGTCCATGGGCAGCCGGGTGGTCATCTCGCGGTTCAGCTCGTTCTGCACCTCGCCGGTGCCGGTCCAGACCTCCTCGGCCACCTCCCCGGTGAAGCGCTCCTCCTCCCAGGCATAGACCGGACGGCCGAAGAAGCTCTCCTGGATGGCGCGCAGCAGGTTGCGGTCGGTCACGCGGCGGAGCTTCAGCTCCACCCGGTCGGTGTTCACCGTCTCGATCGGCAGCGATGCCTCGCCCGAGGCGGGCAGAACGTAGGACCGGCCGGGGAAGCGCGCCATGGGCGAGCGGTCGCGGATGTAGAAGCGCAGCTCCACGTCCTTGGCCAGCGTCTCGCCATCGCCCGCGGGCATCCCCTCGCGGAAGACCACCGTGTAGCGGTCGCCGTGCGTGCCGCCGTTGATGCAGATCTGGTTGCCGTCGGCCTCGACCGCCATCGACTGGTCGGGCAGCTTCACGTAGGTCGCGTAATCCACGCCGGTCGCGGCCAGAGGGGCGGAGAATTCGGCGCAGATGCGGGGGCGGGCCTGGTCGTTGTCGACCCGGTGCTCGGTGATGCGGAATCCGTACTTTCCGATGGCGTCGTCCAGCGCGGCGGTGATCTCGTCGCGCGGCTGAAGGCGTTCGGCAAGGCGCAGCGCCGGGATCATGTCGGCGCCGCGGTCATTCGCCCCGAGCGCGTCGGCCAGGATGGTGAGGGCATTGACCCGCAGCGGCTCCGAGCCCGACCGGAGGTAGGCGTTGACCGCGGCGGCAAGCGCCCGCTCGCGGTAGCGCCGCTGCGCCGAGCGATCCTCGGTCCGCACATCGAGCAGGAGCCGCGCGAACTCGGCCCAGTGCGCGGGATCGTCGGTGGTCGCCACCGCGCCGCCCATCCAGCGCATCGCGTCGCGGGTGTCGCCCTCGGCCCGCTTCCGGCGCGAGGTTTCCAGCATCTCCGGCACCGCGTAGGCGCCCGAGGGGTGCACCCAGCCCACCTGTTCCGCCAGGTGCCGCGCCTCTGTCAGGGTGCGGTCGCCGACGAAGGGGATCTCCGCCGCGCGGGTCTGCGCCAGGTCGCGCGCCTCGGGCGGCAGGACGATCATCCGTGCCGAATGCGCCCCGTCGAAGGGGATCGCGGCGCCGGGCGCGGCCTTGGGGAAGCAGGCGTTGGATTTGGCGTTGAAGGTGAAGGCGGTGCAGACCTCCTGTGCCGCGCAGGCCCTCCGGCAGGCTTCGAAATCGGTGTCGAAGAGGCTCTGCAGGTCGCCGCCCGGCAGGTCGGTGTTCATCGTCACCACCATCCGCTTCTGCGGCAGAAGCCCGGTGCCCTGGGCCAGCGGGGCCGTTGCGGTGACGAGAAGCGCGAGGCAGGCGGCGAGAATGCGGGACATGGAAAGGCTCCTGGGCAATGCGCGGGGATGATCGCCGGGCACCTGACGCAACGCAAGCCTTCCAGCGGCCGACGGAGGAACGTGAACGGAAATTTCACCGAGTTGCGGGAACGTGAGAGGCGGAGGCGGATCACTGGCAGGAGGCACGGCGCCGGACATGACCCTGGCCGAAAAACTTTCGGAAGAACGCCGCGCCCGGCTCGCGGCGGAACGCCTGCTCGAACAGAAACAGGCCGAGCTTCATGCCGCGAACCGCCGGCTCGGGCGGCATGCGAAGCAGCTGTCCGAAGAGATCGTCGAGACCCGGGCAGAGGTGCAGACCGTCCGCGACGAGAACCTGCGCTTCCGCTCCGAGATCACCGAGGCGAATCACAAGATCGCCATTGCGGAGCGGCGGCTCTGGCTCTCGATCCAGTCGATCCATGACGGCTTTGCCTTCTTCGACGCGGAGGGGCGGATGATCGCGGCCAACCGCGCCTGGCTGACGGTCTTCGACGGGCTGGAAGAGGTCGCGCCGGGCGTCTCCTTCGTGCGCATGCTGCAGCTGGCGACCGAGGAGGGGATCATCGACCCGGGCGCCGAGACACCGGCGCAATGGCGCGCCCGGATGATCGACCGCTGGCAGGACGCCACGCCTGACTCGGAGGTCGTGCGCCTCTGGAACGGGGAGTTCATCCGCCTGATGACGCAGCGCGGCCACGGCGGGGACATGGTCAGCCTTGCCACGAACATCACCGAGACCGTCCGCTACGAGGCCCGGCTGAAAGCGGCCCGGCGACGGGCGGAAGCCGCCAGTCGCGCGAAATCCGCCTTCCTCGCCAACATGAGCCACGAGATCCGGACACCGATGAACGGCGTGGTCGGCATGGCCGAGATGCTCTGCGACACCGCGCTGACCGCGGACCAGAGGCTCTATGCCGACACGATCCGCAAGTCGGGCGAGGCGCTGCTCGTGATCATCAACGACGTGCTCGATTACTCCAAGATCGAGGCCGACAAGCTCGAACTTCATGCCCGGCCGTTCGATCTCGAACGCTGCATTCACGAGGTCGTGACGCTGCTGATGCCCTCGGCGCGGGACAAGGGGCTCGACATCTGCATCGATTACGACCTGTTCCTGCCGACCGGCTTCCTCGGCGACGAGGGGCGGCTGCGGCAGGTCCTGACCAACCTCGTCGGCAACGCGGTGAAGTTCACCGCCCGCGGCCATGTGCTGATCCGCGTGACCGGCCTGCCCGCCGAGGCCGGCGACGGCCAGCACCTGCACGTGAGCGTCGAGGACACCGGAATCGGCATTCCCCCCGACAAGATCGCCCGTGTCTTCGAGGATTTCAGCCAGGTGGAGGACGATCGCGACCGCCCGTTCGAGGGCACGGGCCTCGGGCTCGCCATCACGCGGCGGCTGATCGGGCTCATGGGCGGCGAGGTCTGGGTCGACAGCGAACCGGGCGCAGGGTCGGTCTTCGGGTTCCGCGTCAGCCTGCCCGTCGCGGGCGCGGCCCCGGCCCCGCCGCCGCCCCTGCCCGAGGGGCTGCGCCGGGTGCTCGTGGTGGATGACGAGCCGGTCCACCGCACCATCCTGATCCGGCAGATGGAAATGCTCGGGGCGCGCGGGCTGCCCTGCGCCAGCGGCGCCGAGGCGCTCGCGCAGGCAGGGGCGGCCGACCTCGTGCTGACGGCGCATGGCATGCCCGGGATGGACGGGTTCGAACTGGCGCAGGCCCTGCGCGATGCGGGTCACGACCTGCCGGTGATCATGCTCAGCGCCAATCCCGGCCACGCCGAGACGGACCCGGCCCGGACGCATCTCTCCGCCCTCCTGCACCGGCCGACGCCGCGCCATGCCCTTTTCGCCGCGCTGGCCGCGCTCGGCGACGACAGGCGGGTGGAAGAGCCCGCGCCGGCGCCGATGCCCACCTTCGCGTCACGCCGCGCCCGGATCGCCAGCGGCGAACGGCGCCTGCGCCTGCTCGCGGCCGAGGACAACGCCACCAACCGGACCGTATTCCGCAAGATGCTGGGCGACGCCCGGATCGACCTGCACTTCGCGCGCGACGGGGAAGAGGCCCTGTCCCTCTGGCGCAGGCTGTCGCCGGACCTGATCTTCATGGACATCTCGATGCCCCGTCTCGACGGCAAGGCGGCCACCCGCGCGATCCGCGCGGCGGAGCTTGCGGAGGGCCGGGTGCCGGTGCCCATCATCGCCATGACCGCCCATGCGGTGGAGGGGGACGCGATCGAGATCCTCGCGGCCGGGCTCGACGCCTACCTCGCCAAACCGCTGCGGCGGAACGACATCCGGCAGGCGATCGACAGGTTCACACCCCCGGGCATCGCGCCGCCCTTCGCAGAGGTGTCCCTTGCCCAACCCGACCGCGACGCGCTGCCGCGGCCGGGTCTGCGCCTCAGGCTCCCGCCTGCCGCGGCCGGGTGAAGGCGGGCTTGCCGGGGGCAGAGCGTTCCGCGTCGTGGCGATAGCCGTCGAGGTCGAAGCCGGTGATCCCCTCGGGCTCGGTCACGCCGCTGGTGATGAGCCAGCGCGCCATCGTGCCCCGCGCCCGCTTGGCGAAGAAGCTGATGGTCTTGGCGGTCTTGCCGTCATCCTCGAGGAAGACCGGGGTGAGGACATCGAGCCCCAGCCGTTTCTCGTCCACCGCGCCGAAATATTCCTGGCTCGCGCAATTCACCAGCGTCTGCGTGCCGATCGCCCCGGCCTGCCGCTTCAGGGCCTTCGCGGGCTGATCGCGCCAATAATCGTAGAGGCTTTGCCCCCGGCGCGTGTGCAGCCGGCTGCCCATCTCCAGCCGATAGGGCTGGATCCCGTCGAGCGGCCGCAGCACGCCATAGAGGCCGGAGAGGATCCGCAGCCGCTCCTGCGCCTGGCCCATCTGCGCCTTGGTGAAGCTCCCGGCCTGAAGCCCCTGATAGGTGTCCCCCGCGAAACAGAGCGCGGCGGGGCGGAGCATGTCGGCCTCGGGCGCCTCCGCGAAGGCGCGGAAGCGGTCGCGGTTCAGCCGGGCGAGGTCGTCCGACAGGTCCATCAGCCCGCGCAGATCGCCGAGCGTCAGGTTGCGCATGGTCCTGGCCAGCCGGTTCGCGTCCTCGAGGAACTCCGGCTCGGTCATCGCCACGTCGCGCGCATCCCAGTCGAGCCGTTTCGCCGGCGAAATCACGATCAGCATGCCTGTCCCCTGCCCGGTGTCATCGTCGCGGGGTTCTATCCCGCCCGCCTGCGGAGGTCCAGAATGGCGCCCCCCGGAGGGCCGAGCGGTCAGCCCGCTTCCCGCAGCACGTCGAGGAAGGCCGCCCCGAACCGCTCGGTCCGCCGGTCGCCGAGGATGCGGGTCAGCCCGGCCGCGTCGCCGGGCCGGACCTCGGCCACCTTGGCGAGCAGGGCGGCAGAGCAGGACAGCGGCTTGTCGATCCCGTCGGGCCCGCGCGCCAGCTCCGCCTGCGCCTCTAGCAGCCGGTCGTAGAGCGCGCCGGAACCGCGCCCGGCCAGTTTCATCCGCGCGGGGTGAACCTCCGCCCCCGCCCCGGTGACGATCTCGAGGAAGGTCGCCCCGTAGCGTTCCAGCTTCTTCGCGCCGATCCCGTTGATCCGCGCCATGTCGTCCAAGCTCTTCGGGCGCGACTGCGCGATCTCGATCAGCGTGCGGTCGGGGAAGATGACATAGGCCGGCACGCCGCCGGCCTCGGCCAGCGCCCGCCGCTTGGCCTTGAGGGCCGAGAGCAGCGGTTCGTCCTCTTCCGACACCAGCGCCTTGACGGCCGTCCGGCTCGCCTTCTCCCGCGCGCGGTCGAGGCTGTCGCGCCGCAGCGAGATGCCCTCCTCGCCCCGCAGGATCGGGCGCGCGGCCTCGGTCATCGTCAGCGCGCCGTGGCGGTCGGGGTTCGGGCGGATCAGGTCGAAGCCCATCATCTGTCGGAAGACCGCGCCCCATTCGCGGCGCGAGAGCTCCTTGCCCACCCCGAAGGTCGGCAGCTCGTCATGCCGGCGCTCGCGGATCTTGTCGGTCTCGTTCCCGGTCAGGATGTCGGTCAGGTGCCCCGCGCCGAACCATTCCCCGGTGCGCAGGATGGCGGAAAGCGCCTTGCGGACGGCCTCCGTCCCGTCGAAGACCTCGGGCGGCTTGTCGCAGAGGTCGCAATTGCCGCAGGGCGCGGCGTCCTCGCCAAAGTAGCGCAGGAGCTTCATCCGCCGGCATTCCAGCGCCTCGGCCAGCCCCAGAAGCGCGTTGAGCCGGCCGTGATCGGCCGCGCGACGTTCGGGCGGCGCGAGCCCCTCGTCGATCTGGGCACGGCGCAGGCGGATATCGTCCGGGCCGAAGAGCGTCATCGTCTCGGCCGGCGCCCCGTCGCGGCCCGCGCGGCCGATCTCCTGGTAATAGGCCTCGATGGATTTCGGCAGGTCGGCATGGGCCACCCAGCGGATGTCGGGCTTGTCGACGCCCATCCCGAAGGCGACGGTGGCGACGACGATCAGCCCGTCCTCGCGCTGGAAGCGGGTCTCGGCGATGCGGCGGTCCTCGGCCTCCATTCCGCCGTGGTAGTGGATCGCGAGATGCCCGTCCTCGCGCAGCGCCTGCGCCAGGCTCTCGGTCTTCGCGCGGGTGCCGCAATAGACGATCCCGGACTGGCCCTTGCGGGCGGCGGCGAAGGCGAGGATCTGGCGGCGCGGGTTGTCCTTGGCGGCGAAGGCGAGGTGGATGTTCGGCCGGTCGAAGCCGCGCAGGAAGCTCTCGGGCCGGGCGCCGTCGAAAAGGCGGGTGACGATCTCGGCCCGCGTCTCCTCGTCGGCGGTGGCGGTGAAGGCGGCGACGGGCACGTTCAGCGCCTTCCGCAACGCGCCGATGCGCAGGTAGTCGGGCCGGAAATCGTGGCCCCACTGGCTGACGCAATGCGCCTCGTCCACCGCGATCCGGGTCACCCCGATCCGGCGGAGCATTCGCATCGTCGCCTCGGAGGCGAGCCGTTCCGGCGCGAGGTAGAGAAGCTTCAGCGTGCCCTGCTCGATCCGCTCCCAGACGAGGTCGGTCTCTTCCGGGGTGTTGCCGGAGGTCAGGGCGCCCGCGTCCACGCCGGCCTCGCGCAGCGCGCGGACCTGGTCGCGCATCAGGGCGATGAGCGGAGAGATGACGACGGTGATCCCGTCCGAAACGAGGGCGGGAAGCTGGTAGCACAGCGACTTGCCGCCGCCCGTGGGCATGATGGCGAGCACGTTGCGATTGGCGATCACGGCATCGACGATCTCGGCCTGGCCGGGCCGGAAGCCGTCGAATCCGAATACCTCGCGAAGGAGCCTGGCTGCGTCGCTCATCGGGCCTGTTGGTCTGGTTGATCCGCTCTTAGTGGGAATGTCCCATACTAAGATTCGGTAAACAAGGGAGGGGCGGGGAATATGCGGAGCCCCGGGGGGGGGCGTCGGGTCTTGTGTGAGAAGGGCCGCGCCCTTCCTCGGGCGGGCGCAGGGACCTCGACGGTCGGCGCCACGCCGTCACGCGCAATACGAGGGTTCGGTGCGGGGCGGTGAAGATGCGCCCTCCCGGGGGGGAGGGAGGGCGCGGCCCGGGGTGCCCCCGGGCCAGGTCAGTTCGAGCGGAGTGCCTTATTCAGGCTCGCCAGGGTGACACCCCCGGGGCTCCGCCCGTGAATTGCCCGAAACGTCCACTGGACGTTTCGCCGGCGCTGAAGGCGCCGGTCCGGCAATTCACCCCTTCTTCAGGCACTCCCGGCCGAGCACTTCCGCGATCTGCACCGCGTTCAGCGCGGCGCCCTTGCGGAGGTTGTCCGAGACCACCCAGATGTTGAGCCCGTTCTCGACCGTCGAATCCTGCCGGATCCGCGAGATGAAGGTCGCGAAATCGCCGACGCATTCGATCGGGGTCACGTAGCCGCCGTCCTCGCGCTTGTCGATCACCATGCAGCCCGGCGCCTCGCGCAGGATGTCGCGGGCCTCGTCCTCGTCGAGGAAATCCTCGAACTCGACGTTCACCGCCTCGGCGTGACCCACGAAGACCGGCACCCGGACGCAGGTCGCGGTGACCTTGATCGAGGGGTCCACGATCTTCTTCGTCTCCGCCACCATCTTCCACTCTTCCTTGGTGGAGCCGTCCTCCATGAAGACGTCGATATGCGGGATCACGTTGAAGGCGATCTGCTTCTGGAACTTCTTCACCTTCACGTCGTCGGTCGGGTTGTAGATGGCCTTGGTCTGGTCCCAGAGCTCGTCCATCCCTTCCTTCCCGGCGCCCGAGACGGATTGATAGGTCGACACCACGACCCGCTTGATCTTCGCGCGGTCATGCAGCGGCTTCAGCGCCACGACCATCTGCGCGGTCGAGCAGTTGGGGTTCGCGATGATGTTCTTCTTGGAATAGCCGTGGATCGCCTCGGCGTTGCACTCGGGCACGATCAGCGGCACGTCCGGGTCGTAGCGGTAGAGCGACGAGTTGTCGATCACCACGCAGCCCGCGGCCGCGGCCTTGGGCGCGAACTCCTTCGTCGGGCCGGAGCCGACGGCGAAGAGCGCCATGTCCCAGCCGGTGAAGTCGAAGGTGGCAAGGTCCTGGGTCTTCAGGGTCCTGTCGCCGAACGATACCTCGGTGCCCAGCGACCGGCGCGAGGCCAGCACGGCGATGTCGTCGATCGGGAATTCCCGTTCGGCGAGGATGTTCAGCATTTCGCGGCCCACGTTGCCGGTGGCACCTGCGACGACGACTCGATAACCCATAGATGAAATCTCCTTTCGGTTCGGGGCGCTCCATAAAGTATGGCCCGATGGGGGGGAAGCCAATTCCGCTTATGGGGCTGTTTGCGGAACGAGATGGAGCCCTGGGGAAGGATTGCAAACCTGACGCCACGTGGCCGGGGCCTCAATCCGTCCGGTCCGGCGCCCGGGCGTAGATCGCCACGCCGAGCGTGAGGGCCACGGCGTAGAACAGGAAGATGCCGTCGTAGGCCTGTTCATAGCTGCCGCCCGCCGCCAGCACCCGTTCGTGCAGGCGGCCGGTCAGCATCTGGCTCAGTCCCACGCCGACCATCCCGCAGAGGTTCATCAGCGTGACGCCCCGCCCGATCTGGTGCGGCGGGAAGAAGGCCCGCCCGTGCGAGATGATCAACGCGTAGGTGCAGGTCAGCAGGCAGATCGCCGCCAGCATCACCGCCGAACGGACGAGGTCGTCCGGCGGAAGCACGACCATCGCGGCGCAGACCGCCGCCGCCAGCAGGTTGCCGGCGATGGCCAGCCACTTGCGCGTCTTGAAAAGCCGCTCGGCCGGGCCATAGCCCAGCGTTCCGCAGATCATCGCCACCCCCAGCCCGAGCGCCACGGTGCCGATCACCGCCTGCGAGGCGCCGTAGACCTCGGCCAGGTAGGGGCCGGTCCAGACCCCGCGAAACCCGCCGGAGGGCATGTAGGACACGAACATCAGCGGCAGGATCGCCCACATCGCCGGGATCTTCAGGATGTCGAGCAGGGAGCCGTGGCTTTCGGTCACGACGCGGCCCGGATCGCGCACCACCGCCAGGAGCCCGAGCGCGACGGCCGCGCTGATCAGCGCCAGCGCCCCGACCGACGCGCGCCAGCCGATCGCCTCGGCCGCCCAGACCAGCGGCAGGGACGAGAAGATCGAGCCCGAGGTGCCGATCCCGAGGATCAGCCCCGCCAGGGTCGAGAACCGCGCCGCGGGGAAATCGCGGGCCAGGATGTAATAGGCCGCCATCAGCACCGGGGCGCAGCCGACACCCAGCAGCGCCATCGCCGCCGAGACATGCCACGGCTCGGTCGCCAGCGCGAAGACCGCGGCGCCGCCGCCTCCGCCCGCCAGCAGCAGCCAGCCCGAGGTCCGCCGCGGTCCGATCCGGTCCAGCGCGACCCCGACGGGCACCTGCATGGCGGCGAAGGACAGGAACCACAGCCCCGAAGCGGCGGCGAGCTGGTCCGCGGACGCGCCGAGATCCTCCTGCAGCGGCGTGGTGAGGACCGACAGGAAGCTCCGGTAGAACTGGCTCAGCACATAGGCGAGCCCGAGCAGCATCAGGTCCTTCCGCATCGTCCCCTCCCCGGCTCACGCGCCCGGCTCACGCGCGTGCCCCGCCTGCCTATGTCCGGGCGTCCGGGCCTGCAAGCGCCGCCGCGCGTGCAGCGGCCACCGTGCACGGTCATGGAAGGACCGCTCTCCATCGCGGCCATGTCCGAAGCGGGGCAGAGGGTGGCGCCGCGCCGTCAGGCGTCGAGTCCCGCCCGGGCGGGATGGTCGCGAAGGCCCTCCCTGCCCGTTCCGGCGGCGCCCGCCGGCCGCCTCTCCTCAGGCGGTTTCCGGCAATTTCGGCGCCGCTTCGATCAATTGCCGCGTATAGGGGTGGGACGGCGCGTCGAAGACCCGGTCGGTGGGCCCCTCCTCGACGATCTCGCCCGATTTCATCACCATCACCCGGTCGGTGATCGACCGCACGACGCTCAGGTCGTGGCTGATGAACAGGTAGGTCAGCCCGAACTTCGCCGACAGGTCCGCCAGCAGGTCGAGGATCTGCGCCCGCACCTGCACGTCGAGCGCGCTGACCGCCTCGTCCAGGATGATGAGGTCCGGCTTGATGATCAGCGCCCGCGCGATGGCGATCCGCTGGCGCTGCCCGCCCGAGAATTCGTGGATGTACTTTTCCTTGTCCGACGGACGCATCCCGACCGAGATCAGCGCCTCGTCGATCGCCGCCGCGCGCGCCGCGCCCCTGGGCGGATCGTCGAGCAGGTGGAACGGCTCGGTCACGAGGCGCGAGACCTTGTGCCGCGGGTTGAAGCTGCCATAGGGGTCCTGGAACACGACCTGCATCCGGCGGCGGACGTCGCGGTTCGCCCGGTGCCCGTCGAAGACCGGCTCTCCGTCGAGGCGGATGTCGCCCTCCTGCACCTCCTCGAGGCCCAGGATCGCCCGTGTCAGGGTCGATTTCCCGCAGCCGCTCTCGCCCACGAGGCCAAGGCTCTCGCCCCGCTCCAGCGTGAAGGAGACGCCGCGCACCGCGTGGACCTTCACCGGCGCCCCGAAGAGCGTCTTGCGCGGCAGGGTGTAGTCCCGGATCACCCCGCGCACCTCCAGCAGCGGCGCCTGCCCCGCGCGTTCGACCCTCTCGGGCACGTGGGACGACGCCGCCAGCAGCGCCTTCGAATAGGGATGGGTGAGGTTCGAGAAGATGCCCGGGCAGGCGCCGCGTTCGACCACGCGCCCGTGCTGCATGATGACGATCTCGTCCGCCATGTCCGACACGACGGCCAGGTCATGGGTGATCATCAGCATCCCCATCCCGTCCTCGCGCACCAGCCGGGTGAGCAGCGCGAGGATCTGCGCCTGCGTCGTCACGTCGAGCGCGGTGGTCGGCTCGTCCGCGATCAGCAGCTTCGGGCGCAGGGCGATGGCCATGGCGATCACGACCCTCTGGCGCTGGCCGCCCGACAGCTCGTGCGGATAGCGGCTCAGCGGAAAGCGGTCGGCGGGCAATTCGACCCTGTTCAGGGCCTCCCGCGCCCGTTTCATCGCCTCGGCCTTCGGCACGTCCTCGTGGATCAGGATCGTCTCGGCCACCTGGTCGCCGATGGTCCGGATCGGGTTCAGCGCCGTCATCGGCTCCTGGAACACCATGCCCACCTCGTTGCCCCGCAGGCGGCAGAGCTCGGCCTCGGGCAGGCCCAGCATCTCGTGCCCCGACAGGCGCACGGAGCCCGCGGCCTCCGCCCCGTTGGGCAGAAGCTGCATCACGGTGAAGGCGGTCATCGACTTGCCGGACCCGCTCTCGCCGATGACGCCCACGATGCGCCCCGGATCGACCGAGAAGGACACGTCCCGCAGGATCGGCGTGCCGTGGATGTCGAGGTCCAGGCCCGAGATCTCGAGCAGGCTCATGCGCGCGATCTCCTCAGTTTCGGGTCGAAGATGTCGCGCAGCCCGTCGCCCATCAGGTTCAGCCCCAGCACCGTCAGCAGGATCGCGAGCCCCGGGAAGATCGCCATGTGCGGCGCGATCGAGATCATCGTCTGGCTGTCCGCCAGCATCCGGCCCCAGGACGGCACCGGCGGCTGCGCGCCAAGGCCGACATAGGACAGCCCCGCCTCGGCAAGGATGCCCAGCGAGAACTGGATCGTCCCCTGCACGATCAGCAGGTTGGTGACGTTGGGCAGGATATGCTCGAAGGAGATCCGGGCGGAGCTCTTGCCCGACACCCGCGCGGCGAGGATGAAGTCGCGCTGCCAGAGGCTGAGCGCGCCCGACCGGGTCAGCCGCGCGAAGACCGGGATGTTGAAGATCCCGATGGCGATGATCGCATTGACCGCCGAGGGGCCGAAGGTCGCGGTGATCATGATCGCGATCAGCAGCGACGGGAAGGCGAAGACCAGGTCGTTCGCCCGCATGATCACCTCGTCCAGCATCGAGCCGCGCCGCGCCGCGGCCCAGAGCCCCAGCGGCACGCCGAAGAGCATCCCGATCCCGACCGCGACCACCGCCACGGCGATCGAGGTCCGGGCGCCCACCATGATCATCGACAGGATGTCCCGCCCGAAATGGTCGGTGCCCATCCAGTGCGACCAGGACGGCACCTGCATCTTCTCCGAGATCGCCAGCTTGCTGATGTCATAGGGTGTCCAGACGAACGAGATCAGCGCCGCGGCCACGAAGACCAGCGTCAGGACAGAGCCTATCACGAGGTTTCTCGACCGGAACGCCAGGTGCCAGGTCCGGAACGGCGTCGCCTCGGGCGGGATGTGATCGACGCGGGGATCGCTCATCGGCCGGCCCTCAGGCGCGGATCGACCAGCGCATAGGCGATCTCGACCGCGAAGTTCACCACGACCACGGCAAAGACCAGAAGCATCACCACGGATTCCACCACGACGAGGTCCCGGGACGAGATCGACTGGAAGATCAGCCGCCCGAGGCCCGGAAGGAAGAAGACGTTCTCGATGATGATGGCCCCCGCCAGCAGGAACGAGAATTGCAGCCCGATGATCGTCAGCACCGGGATCAGCGCGTTCCTCAGCGCGTGCCGGCGCAGCGCCTGCGCCCGGGTCAGACCCTTGGCCCGCGCGGTGCGCACGAAATCCTCCGACAGCGTGTCCAGCAGCGAGGATCGCATCACCCGCGCGAGGATCGAGGCCTGCGGCAGCGCCAGCGCGATGGCCGGCAGGGTCAGCGCCTTCAGGCAGGCCAGCACGCCCGCGTCCCAGCCCGGGAACCCCCCGGCCGAGAACCAGCGCAGGTTGATCGAGAAGACCAGCACCATCAGCATCGCGAACCAGAAGTTCGGGATCGCGACCCCCAGCTGGGTCACCCCCATGATCGCCACGTCCCCCGGCCGGCCGCGGCGCGAGGCGGCGTAGATGCCCGCCGGGAAGGCGATGACCGTCGACAGGACCAGCGCATAGACCGCCAGCGGCAGGGACACCTTCACCCGCTCGGCGATCATGTCGGCGACCGGCGTGCGATAGGTGTAGGAGGTTCCGAAATCGCCTTGCAGCAGCCCGAGGATCCAGGAGCTGTACCGCTCCCACCCGGACATGTTCAGCCCGAGCTGCTCACGCAGCGCGGCCAGCGTGTCCTCCTGCGCATTCACCCCCAGCATGTAGGCCGCCGGATCCCCCGGCAGCACCTCGATGGCGAGGAAGATCACGACCGAGGCCACGGCGAGACTCACCGCAAGGGACACCAGGCGTTTCAGGGTATAGCGCAGCATGGCAGCTCAGGCGGCCCGGGACGGACGGGCGGCAAGGGCGCCACGCCCCGCCTTCCTCTGGTCCCGTATCCTGGGGGTGAATTTCGCGCCTGCGCGAAAGAGGGGGCAACGCCCCCTCCCCCCCGGCCCGGAGGGCCGGCAGGGATCGTGTGCGCCGCGACGCGGCGCGCCGGTGGAGCGGACGCCGGACGCGGGCGCGACAAGGGGGCTCACGTCCGGCGCGCGCATCATTCGGTCCAGTAGACGCCGGTCATGTCGGCGGCCTGGGTCGGGGCGTTCTCCCACAGGCCCTCGATCTTCGCGTTGGCCACGGTCAGGAGCGGCAGCTGGAAGAGATACGCGTTTACGTAATCCTGCGCGATGATCTCCTGCGCCTGTTTCAGCAGCTCCGAACGCTTCGCCTCGTCGGTCTCGAGGTTCAGCTGATCCATCACGCCCTGGAACTCGGCGCTGTCGTACTGGAAGTAGTAATCAGGGTTGGCGTAGATCCCGATGTCCATCGGCTCGGTATGCGAGATGATGGTCAGGCCGAAATCCTTGCCGCGGAACGTGGTCTCGAGCCATTGCGCCCACTCGACGTTCTCGATCTGCGGCTCGATGCCGATCTCGCGCAGGGCGGCGGCGATGATCTCGCCCCCGCGGCGGGCGTAGGACGGCGGCGGCAGGGTCATCTTCACCTGGATCGGCAGGCTGACCCCGGCCTCTTCCAGAAGCGCCTTGGCCTTTTCCGGATCGTGGTCCGACATCCCGGTCAGATCGACGTAATCCGGGTGGTGCGGTGCAAAATGGGTGCCGATCGGGGTGCCATAGCCGAACTGGGCGCCGTCGATCACCTCCTGCCGGTTCACCGCGTGGGCGATCGCCTCGCGCACCTTCACGTTGTCGAAGGGCGGCAGCTTGTTGTTGATGGCGAGGATCGTCTCGCCCTCGGTCGAGCCGACCAGGACCTTGAACCGCGGATCGGCGTCGAACTGGGGCAGGTTCTCGGGCGCCGGGAAGGCGCCGAAGGCCTGCACGTCCTCGGCCATCACGGCGGCGAAGGCGGCGGTCGGGTCGCTGATGAACTTGAAGGTCACCTTTTCGAGCTTCGCGGGCTCGCCCCAGTACTCGGGGTTCTTCACCAGCGTGATGCTGTCGCCCTGCACCCAGTTCTCGAACCTGAAGGCGCCGGTGCCGACCGGGTTGGTCTTGATGGTCTCGATGCTCTCGGGCGCGACGATCACCGCATCGCCCCAGGCCATGTTGAACAGGAAGCTGCCGTTCGGCGCCGCCAGCGTCACCTTGACCGTCTGCGGATCGACGACCGTCACCTCGGTGATGCCCTCGAACAGGCCCTTCTGCGCATTGGCGCTGTCCTCGGCCCGGGCGCGGTCGAGCGAGAATTTCACATCCTCGGCGTCGAAATCGGTTCCGTCGTGGAATTTCACCCCCTCGGCCAGCTTGAAGGTGTATTCCAGCCCGTCGTCCGAGATCTCCCAGCTTTCCGCGAGCCCGGGGATGATCGAGCCGTCCGAGGCGAAGCGGGTCAGCCCCTCGAAGATGTTGGCATAGGTCACCGCGTCGATCGCGCCCGCCGCGGCCGAGGTCGGATCGAGGTGCGGCGGTTCGAGCTGCTGGCCCATGGTGAGGTCCGTGCGCGGCGCGGCCAGCGCCAGCGAGGCGCTCAGCGCGAGGGCCGAGGCCGCTCCGGCGCGGGCGAGAAAGGCGTATGTCATCTTAGGCTCCCTGTTGTCTCGCGCCGTCTTTCCGCGGCGCGTCAGTCCCTTGGTCCGAGCAGGGTCAGAAGGCTCAGCCCCATGACCTTGGCGGAATCGACCATATCATCCACACCGACATATTCATCGGGTTTGTGCGCAAGGTCCAGAATGCCCGGCCCGTAGGCGATGCAGTTCTTCAGCTTGCCGATCCGGTCGATGTGCTTCTGGTCGTAGGTGCCCGGCGAGACGACGTAGGACGGCTCGGTCCCCAGGGTGGCGCGGATCGCCTCGGTCACGGTCGTGACAACGGGCGCATCCTTCTCGGTCATCGTCGGCAGGACGCGGTGCATCTCGCGGATGCCGTAGTCGAAGCGCTCGCGCGTCTGCTTGAGCCCGTCGAGGATCGAGGTGATCTCGCGCTGCACCTCGTCGATGTTCTCCTCGATCAGGAAACGGCGGTCGATGACCATCCGGCAGCTGTCGGGCACCACGGGGCTCGGCAGGCCGGTCTCGGGGCGGACGATCTCGGACTGGCCGCCGTGGATCGAGTTGATGTTGAGCGTCGACTGCTTGGCCCCCTCGGGCACCACCGGCATGTCGGTGCGCTTGGCGGCCAGCGCCGGAAAGAGCGAGGTCTCCATCTCGTCCAGCACCGCGCCCATGTGCCGCACGGCGCAATCGCCGAGGAAGGGCATCGAGCCATGGGCGATCTCGCCGTAGGTCTCGATCTCGGCCCACCAGACGCCGCGGTGGCCAAGGCAGATGCGGTCCTTGTTCAGCGGCTCGGGGATGATGACGTGCTGCACCCGCTCGGGCGCGAAGAAGCCCTTCTGCGCAAGATAGGCGACACCGCCGAACCCGCCCGATTCCTCGTCCGCGGTGCCCGAGATCTCGATCGCGCCGCGGAAGTCCGGGCAGCATTCGATGAAGGCCTCGGCGGCGATGATCGAGGCGGCGAGCCCGCCCTTCATGTCGCAGGCCCCGCGGCCGTAGACCTTGCCGTCCTCGAGCTCACCGCCGAACGGATCCTTGGTCCAGCCGCGGCCCACGTCGACCACGTCGATATGCGAATTGAAGTGGACGCATTCGCCGGGCTCTGCGCCCTCGCGCCGGGCCACGACGTTCCAGCGCGGGTAGCGGTCGCTGTCGCCGGGGGACCCTTCGGCGCGGACCAGTTCGATCTGGAAACCCTTCGCGGAGAGACGTTTCGCGAGGTAGTCGCAGATCTCGCGGTAGTTCTCGCCCGGAGGGTTGAGCGTCGGGATCCGGATCAGGTCCTGCGTCAGCGCGATCAGGTCGTCGCGCTTGTCGTCTATCGTGGCAGTCAGGCGGTCGGTGAGCGTCAGGGTGTCCATTTGGCCTCCGTGGGGACTTGCGAAGTTTGCGAAGGGATGGCTACGGTGTCGATACCGTAGAATTACGGGTGGGCGCAGCCCTCGGGGCGTCATCCTCGGGCTCGACCGAGACTCTCGGCGGTACGAGGTCATCTGCTCAAGCCGGAGGATGACGGGTTGCGGGGTGTGGCGGAGTGAAACCCGCCATACGGAGCGCGGCGGTTTCGCAAGGTGCACCCGGATCGCGCCCGCCCTGGGGGCGGGGTCGGGCGCGATCCGATCCGGCAAGGCCGGATCGGGGCACGGGCGGAAAGCGAGGTGACTCATATGGACGAGACAGATCTTCTGCTGATGGCCTTCCAGGAGGCCCCCGTGGGCATCGTTCTCACCGAGGACCGGACCATCCGGGCCTGCAACGCCACCTTTGCGCGCCTCTTCGGCCACCCGGAGAGCGCGCTCATCGGCCAGAGCTTCCGGCTTCTCTACGAGACCGAGCGCGAGTTCGAGGAGATCCGCGACATCGGCCTCGCGCCGCTGCGCGACAGCGGCACCTATTCCGACGAACGCCTGATCCGGCGGATCGACGGCACCCGCCTCTGGGTCCGGTTCCGCGCCCGGACGCTGACGCCCGAGACGCCGCTGGCCCGGCTGGTGATGTCCTTCGCTCCCCTGCCCCGCCCCGCCGCGGCGACGGTCGCGCTCACGCCCAGGGAACGCGATGTGGTGTCAGGGCTGGCGCATGGGCGGACCTCGAAAGAGATCGCCCGGCACCTCGGCCTGTCCCCGCGCACGATCGAGGACGTCCGCGCCCGGCTGCTCCGCAAGTTCGAGGTGAGAAATGTTACCGAATTGCTCACGCGGTTGACGGGACCGGGGATTTCCGGCTGAATTCCGCCTGTTAACCACCATTTCGCGTTGCTCCGGACGGGCAGGACATCTAACCACGCGCGACTTGGAAGAACGGGCAGGGCGGACAAAAGGGTTATGAAGGCCGATTCCCATCCTGCGCAGGCGGCTCGGCTCGCCGCCCTGCGCGATTACGATATCCTGGACACCGCGCCGGAGGAGATGTTCGACGACATCATCCGGCTGGCATCCGAGATATGCGAGATGCCCATGTCGCTGATCAGCTTCGTCGATGCGGAGCGTCAGTGGTTCAAGGCCGAGACCGGGCTGGGGACGCAGGAGACGCCGCTCGACCAGTCGATCTGCGCGCATGCGATCCTGACGGACGGCTTTCTCGAGGTCCGCGACACCCAGCTCGACGCGCGCACGCGTGACAACCCGCTGGTGACGGGCGATCCGAACCTGCGCTTCTATGCCGGGGCGGTGCTTTTCACGCCCCAGGGGCTGCCGCTCGGCACGCTCTGCGTGCTGGACGACAAGCCGCGCGAACTGACCCCGCTGCAACGGCAGACGCTGAAGGTGCTGGCGAAGCAGGTGATGACCCAGCTCGACCTTCGCCGCGCGCTGCGCGAGGCCGAGATCCTGCGGCGCGAGGTCGATCACCGGGTGAAGAACTCGCTGCAATCGGTCTCGTCCCTGACCCGTCTTCAGGCGCGCCGGGCCGATAGTCCGGACACCCGCCATGCGCTCGACCTCGTGCGCCGGCGCGTGGACACGGTGGCGGCCCTGCACGAGGCGCTCTACCGCGCCGAGAGCGACGGGCTGGTCGCGATGAAGCCCTTCGTCGAGAAGGTCGCCGCGCTGATCCGGGGCTCCGCGCCCGAAGGGGTGCGCATCCGCACCGACGTGCCGGATGCCGACATCTCGCCCAGCCAGGCGACGGGACTGGGAATCATCCTGAACGAATTCGCGTCGAACTCGTTCAAGCACGCCTTCCCGGAAGGCCGCGGCGGCATGCTGTGGATCACCGCCTCCTGCAACGGCGAAGAGGTCAGCTTGACCTGCGCCGACGACGGTGTGGGTTTCGAGGGCGAGTCCGACGGCAAGTCGCTGGGCCTGAAGGTGATGGAGACCTCCGCCCACCAGATGAAGGCCCAATACGACCTGAGCACGGGCGGCGACGGCACGGTCCTGAAACTGGCGTTCCCCGCGGATTGCTGACCCGGGCCCGGGATTTCCCGGGAAGCCCCGTGACCCTCGACCACCGCTTCGACCTCGGGGACGGGCTGATCACCCGGCCCGAGATCTCGTGAAACGGCAACGGGGCGGCCATGGGGCCGCCCCGTGCAGGACGTCTCAGGACCAGGCCGGTCGCCGTGCCCGGCGCTCCACCGGAGCCCTGGCCCGGCGAAGCCGGGTCCGGACCATCACACCTCCAGCCATTCCTTCCGCACGTCGTCGCGTGTCTTGAAGTCGGCCGGGGTGCCGCCGTAGACGATCTCGCCGTGGCCCATCACGTAGACCCGGTTCGCGATCCGGAGCGCGATGGAGAGCTTCTGCTCGACCAGCAGGATCGACACGCCGGACTTGGCGATCTCGGCGATCATGTCGCCGACCTGCTGCACGATCTTGGGCGCGAGACCCTCGGTCGGCTCGTCGATGATGATCAGCTCCGGGTCGCCCATGAGCGTCCGGCACATCGTCAGCATCTGCTTCTCGCCGCCCGAGAGCACGCCCGCCATGTTGTCCGCCCGGCTTCGCAGGTTGGGGAACATGTCGAGCATCTGGTCGACGTCGTATTTGCCCGGGTTGCGCAGGTCCTTGACCCCCAGCATGAGGTTCTGGCGCACCGTCATCGTCGGGAAGATGTCCCGGCTCTCGGGCACGTAGCCGAGACCCAGCCGGGCGATCTTGTGGTTCGGCATGCCGCCGATCTCCTGCCCCTTGAACTTGACGGAGCCGACGGGCGTCACCTCGCCCATGATGGCCTTGGCGGTGGTGGAGCGACCCACCCCGTTGCGGCCCAGGAGCGCGATGACCTCGCCCGGCATGATCTCCATGTTCACGCCGTGCAGGACGTGGGACTTGCCGTAATAGGCATGCAGGTCCGAAACCTTCAGCATCGGCTCACCGCTCGGCGGAGGGGCGATGTCGGGCGTATGGGCGGTGTCGACGTGGAAATCGCTCATGCCGGTTCTCCCTCGATGTGATCGGCTTCCTCGCCGAGATAGGCCTCGCGCACCCGCGGATCGCCGCGGATCTCGGACGGCGCGCCGGTGGCGATGATCTCGCCGTAGACGAGCACCGAGATCCGGTCGGCCAGACCGAAGACCACGCCCATGTCGTGCTCCACGATCAGGAGCGTCTTGCCCTTCGCGGCCTTCTCGATCAGCTCCACCGCGCGGTCGGTCTCGGAATGGGACATCCCGGCGGTCGGTTCGTCGAGCATGATGACCTCGGCGCCGCCCGCGATGGTGATCGCGATCTCGAGCGTCCGCTGGTCCGCATAGGGCAGGAGCGAGGCGGGCAGGTTCGCCTTGTCGAGCAGCCCGACGTCCTCGAGGATATGGGCCGTCTTCTCCTGCACTTCCTTCAGGTTGCCGATGTTGCGCCAGAAGGAATAGCCGTAGCCCATCGAGTAGAGCACGCCGCAGCGCACGTTCTCGCGCACCGTCATGTTGGCGAAGATGTTCGAGACCTGGAACGAACGGGACAGCCCCATCCGGTTGATCTGGAACGGTTTCTTGCCCGATATGACGGCGCCGTTGAGTTGCACCTCGCCATCCGAGAGCGAGTAGAGCCCGGAGACGAGGTTGAACAGCGTCGACTTCCCGGCCCCGTTGGGACCGATGATCGCGTGCCGCTCACCGCGGGCGATCTCGAGGTTCACGCCCTGGATGATCTTGGCGGGGCCGAAGCTCTTGTGGACGTTGACGAGTTTCAGAGCAGGGGGGTGCATGGCTCAGACCTCCTCTTGCTTGCGGGTGACGTGGCGGAGCACGGCCACGCCCGCGACGAACGGGATGATGCCGATGATCCATGTCAGGATGGCGTCATGCGGCAGGGCGATGCCGAAGGGCTCCCAGACCTCGCCGTAGCCTTCCGACCAGCGGAACGCGACCTCGACGAAGACGATGATGCCGATCGCCAGCAGGAAGACGCCCGCCAGCTGCTGCGCCCACTTGCCCATCAGATGCCCCCGGTCGGGCGAGCGGATGCCGCGCCAGAAGCCGAAGACGATCCCGGCGATCCCGTCGGGCAGGAACATCACCACGCAGATGAACATGATGCCGAGATAGAGCAGCCAGCCCGCGGTGTAATCGCTGAGGTTGGAGCCCATGTAGGTCATCACGATCGCCCCCATGATCGGCCCGCTGAAGTAGCGGATGCCGCCCACGTAGGCCGCGATCAGGATCGCGCCCGAGGGCAGGAGAGACAGGCTCTCCGGCGTGAAGATCTCGTCCTGCACCGCCGACATCCCGCCGGCCATGCCCGCGAAGGCCCCGGCGAAGATGAAGACGAGGTAGCGCACGCGCGTCGGGTTGTAGCCGATGAACTGCACGCGCTCGGGGTTGTCCCGGGTCGCCTCGGAGAGCTTGCCCAGCGGGGTGCGGGTGAACATGTACATCGCCACCACACCCAGGAAGGTCCAGAAGGCGATGAACCAGTAGACCTCCTCGAGCGGACCGAGGGAAAGGCCGAGGAACTCGGGCCCCGCCATCCGGTCGCCCGAGATGCCCATCTCGCCGCCGAAGAGGCTGTCGAACATGTAGGCGAAGGCCGCCATCAGCTCGGCCACGCCCAGCGAGATCATCGCGAAGGCGGTGCCCGCGCGACGGCAGGAGGGCCAGCCGATCACCGCGCCTGCCAGCGCGCCCATGGCGAAGCCGAAGACGGGCATGGAGAAGACCGGCAGGTTGCCCCAGAAGCCGCCGTCGGCCGCGTCGATCCAGTTCAGGATGTGGACGCAGAAATAGCCGCCGAGGCCGAGGTAGACCGCATGGCCGAAGGTCAGCAGACCCGCCCGGCCGAGCAGCATGTTGAAGCTGAGCGCGAAGACGATGTTGATCCCGATGTGGTTCAGCAGCGTCATCGTCGTCCGCGACGGCCCGAAGAACGGGATCACGATCAGCACCAGCCCGAACAGGATGAAGGGCAGGACGCGCTCGCGGAACTTCTCGCCCGAGCTGGGCGCGAGGGCCGCGGAATTTGTGGTCATGTCGGTCATACTTCACGGTCCCCCATCAGGCCGGTCGGTTTCACGATGAGGATCAGCACCAGCAGCAGGAAGGGCAGCATCGGCGCCATGGAGGAGATGGTGATCTCGCCCACTTCCGAGGCCGGAGAGAGGCCGAGGAAGCCGAAGATGTCCGCCAGCGAGGCGTTGATCGACACCGCCGAGGTCTGCAGGATCCCGATCAGCATCGCCGCGATGAAGGCGCCCTCCAGCGAGCCGAGCCCGCCGACGACGACCACCACGAAGACGATCGGCCCCATCTGCACGGCCATGGCCGGGTCGGTGATGAAGTAGTTGCCGCCGATCACCCCCGCGAGGCCCGCCAGCGCACAGCCCGCGCCGAACACGCCCATGAAGACGAGCGGCACGTTATGGCCGAGATGGCCGACCATGTGGGGATGGGTCAGCGCCGCCTGGATGATCAGGCCGATGCGCGTCTTCTTCAGCATGTACCAGAGGAAGATCAGCATCGCGACGGCGACGAAGAACATGAAGATCCGGTAGGCGGGATAATCCGCGCCGTAGAGCGTGAAGAGCGTGAAGTTCAGCGAGTCCGGCACCTGGTAGTTCACCGAGGTCCGGCCCCAGATGATCTTGACGATCTCGTCGATCAGGTAGGCCAGCCCGAAGGTGAAGAGCAGCTCGGCCACGTGGCCGTTGGCATGCACCCGCCTCAGACCCCATTTCTCGACGCCCATGCCGATGACGCCCACGAGGACCGGCGCGATGAAGAGCGCGAGCCAGAAGCTCGAGACCCCCATGATTGTGTAAGCGAAATACGCGCCCAGCATGTAGAAGCTGGCATGCGCGAAGTTCAGAACGCCCATCATCGAGAAGATGAGCGTCAGCCCGCTGGAGAGCATGAAGAGCAACAGCCCGTAGATCACGCCGTTCAGCAGGGAAAAAACGATCGTTTCCATGATCTTCCCCGTCGGCCCCTTGCCGGGCCGTTCCGTGTTTGCCTGTCCCGAGAGAAAGGGGCGCCACGTCCGGTCGTGAACGTGGCGCCCCGATCAGAGCGATGTCGGCGCCGCCTGGATTACTCCGGGCGCTCCATTTCGCAGGTCGTGGGCTCTTCGGCCGCCGAGGCGTCGATGGTGCCGTTGTCCACGAGCACCCAGCCGAGGTCGATGTTGTCGACACCGTACTTCACGTCCTTCGAAACGGTCGAGATGTACAGGTTCTGCTGGGCCTGGTGATCCTCGGCCCGCATCGTGACGGGGCCGTAGGCGCCCTCGACGGTCAGACCTTCGAGCGCCTTGGCGACCTCGATCGGTTCGTTGGACCCGGCCTTCTCGGCCGCGGCCTTCAGCATCTCGGCCGCCACGAAGGCACGGTGGTAGTAGTAGTCGTAATCGGGGAAGCGCTGCTTGTATTCCTCGATCAGGGCGTATTGCTCATCCGACGCTTCCTGGTTGGTGACGCCTTCGGACACCTGGTAGAGGGTGTCGATGGAGCCTTCGCCCAGGGCCGCGACCGCACCCAGCGACCCGCCGTAGAAGGTCAGGAACGGGATGGTCAGGCCGGAATCGGCGGCGGCCTTCACCAGCAGGGTCATGTCCTGGCCCCAGTTGCCGGTGATCACGGCGTCCGCTTCGGACTGGATGATCTTCTGGATGTAGGGGGTGAAGTCCTTCACCTTCGCCAGCGGGTGCAGCTCGTTGCCGACGATCTCGATCGAGCTGTCCTTCTCGCCCAGCTGCTTCTCGGCCGCGGCGGCCACGGCTTCGCCGAAGACGTAGTCCTGACCGATCAGATAGACCTTCTGGATGTCGTCGCGCGCGGTGATCCAGTCGGTGATCGCGTTCATCTTCATGTCCGCATGCGCGTCGAAGCGGAAGTGCCAGAACGAGCAGGCCTCGTTGGTGAAGGCCGGCGTCACGGCGGCGTAGTTCATGAACAGAACTTCTTCACCCGGGTTCCGTGCGTTGTGCTTGTTCACCGCATCGATGATCGCGGCGGCCACGGACGAGCCGTTGCCCTGGAAGATGTAGCGGGCGCCCGAGTCGATCGCCTTCTGCAGCTGGACCAGCGATTCCTTGGGCGAGACCTTGTTGTCGTAGCCCGTCAGCTCGACCTGCTCGCCGTTGATGCCGCCCTCGTTGTTGATGTGCTCGAACGCCAGCTTGTACGAGGTGAAGGCCGCATCGCCCGAGGGGCCCATCGGACCGGACAGCGGATCGATGAAGGCGATCTTCATCTCGGCATAGGCAGAGCCCGCCATCGCCATGAACGAAACGGAAGCCGCGAGAGCGGCGCGCGTGAACTTTGTCATTTATTTCCTCCCGAAATAGAAAAGCCCAACCTGATCAGGCTTTCCTTGCCGACGATCAAAAGGTCTGCTAGCCCCGTTGTCAAGCGACTAGCAAAATTAAATTCTGCATTGCAGAAGTGGACCTTTGCCGCTTGTCTTGGGAGGAGTGAAATGAGCCGTTTCAGCACGGAACCGGACCTGTTCCGGCAGGAGATTGCAAGTTACATTTCCGACAATTGTTCCGCCGAATTGCGCGGGATTCCCGCAGGCCGGCGCGAGGTCTGCTGGGGCGGCAAGCGGTTCAGGTTCTCGTCCGATGCGCAGCGCGACTGGATGAATGCCGCGGCGGCCGTCGGGCTGACGGCCCCGCGCTGGCCCGAGGCCTACGGCGGGGCGGGTCTGAGCCGCGAGCAGGAGAAGATCTTCCGCGAGGAGATGCGGAAGGCCAAGGCGCCCTCGCCACTCGAATCGTTCGGGCTCTGGATGCTCGGGCCGGCGCTGCTGGCCTTCGGCACCGAGGAACAGAAGACGCATTTCCTGCCGCAGATCACCCGTGGCGAGATCCGCTGGTGCCAGGGCTATTCCGAACCGGGGGCCGGGTCGGACCTCGCCTCCGTCCAGACGCGGGCCGAGGACAAGGGCGATCACTGGCTGGTCAACGGCTCGAAGATCTGGACCTCCTACGCCAACCATGCCGACTGGATCTTCGCGCTGGTGAGGACCGATCGCGAGGCGCCCAAGCACAAGGGCATCTCGTTCATGCTGATCGACATGGAGAGCGAGGGCGTCTCGACCAAGCCGATCAAGCTGATCTCGGGCATGTCGCCCTTCTGCGAGACCTTCTTCGACAACGTGAAGGTGCCCAAGAGCTACGGCGAGGGGATCTCCTCGATCGTGGGCGAGCAGAACCGGGGCTGGGACGTGGCCAAGCACCTGCTGACCCACGAGCGCACCATGATCGGCGGCGGCGGCGGTGGCGGCATCCTGGGCGGGCGGTCCCTAGGCGACTTCCTGAACTCGCTCGAGGACGGCGTGATGGACGATCCGGTGATCCGGTCCGAGGCGATGGAGCTCGAGATCGACAGCCTCGCCATGGCGATGACGATGGAGCGCTATGGCGACATGGCGAAGGCCGGGGGCGTCGGGAACGCCTCGGCCATGCTCAAGTACTACGGGACCGAGCTGAACAAGCGCCGGTATGAGCTGCTGATGTCGGCGGGCGGCGCCTATGCGACCGAGTGGGACGGGCCCTTCGGCTCCACCGCGCCGGAATGGCTGCGCACCAAGGCCAACTCGATCGAGGGCGGCACGTCGGAGGTGATGCTCGACATCATCTCGAAACGTGTCCTCGAACTGCCCTCGAAGTAAGGAGCCCGCGCGATGACGACCTTGATGCTGACCGAAGACGAAACCATGCTGCGCGACGCCGCCCGGGGCTTCCTGGACGGGGCCGCACCGGTGAGGAACCTGCGCGAGAACCGCGACCAGGGGCGGGCCTTCGATACGGGTCTCTGGAAGGAGATGGCGCAGATGGGCTGGGCCGGGGTGCTGGTGTCCGAGGACAACGGCGGCTCCGACATGGGCCACCGCGCGGCCGGGATCCTTGCCGAGGAGATGGGCCAGACGCTGGTCGCCTCGCCGTTCATCTCGTCGGCGGTGATCGCGGCGACGGCGCTGCGCAACGCCGCCTCGGACCGGCTGGCCGGGATCGCGGACGGCTCGCTGCTTTATGCGCTGGCGGTGGATGAAGGGGCCAAGCACGGTCCCGCGAAGACCGCCATGAGCGCCGAGAAGAGCGGCAACGCCTTCCGCCTCTCCGGCCGGAAGACCTTTGTCGCCGACGGCGCCTCGGCCGACCGCGTGCTGGTGCTGGCCCGGACCGCGGGCAGCGCCGGTGAGACCGAGGGGCTGACGCTCTTCGACCTCGACGCCTCCCGCGCCGGGATCAGCCGGAGCGCAAAGAACACCGTCGACAGCCGGGACTTCGCGCAGATCGACTTCGACGGCGTGGAGGCCACCGGAGACGACGTGGTGGGCGAGGTCGACGGGGGCCATGCCGCCATCGCGCGTGCGCTCAACGCAGGCCAGGCCGCGCTTTCGGCCGAGCTCACCGGCCTTTCCGCCGGGGCCTTCGCGATGACGGCGGGCTACCTCAAGGAACGCCGCCAGTTCGACCGGATCATCGGCACCTTCCAGGCGCTCCAGCACCGTGCCGCACATATGTGGAGCGAGATCGAAGTGACTGCCTCCGCCATCGCCAATGCCGGTAGGGTCCTCGACGAAAAGCCCGACGAGTCGGAGCTTGCCGTGTCCATCGCCAAGGCCCGCGCCACCAAGACCGCGAAGCTCGTGGTCAGCGAGGGCGTCCAGATGCACGGCGGCATCGGCATGACCGACGAATTCGACATGGGCTTCTACATGAAGCGCGCCCGCGTGGGTGCGGAATGGCTGGGCGACTACGGCTACCATGCCGCGCGGGTCGCCCGCGCCCGGGGGTTCTGAGGAGGATCCTCGACAGGGGGGAGGAGACCCGCATGACACCCGACAAGCTTTTCGACCTGACCGGCAAGACGGCCCTGATCACCGGGGCCGCCACCGGCATCGGCTACATGGCGGCCGAGGGCCTCATGGGTGCGGGCTGCAACGTGATGATCGCCTCGCGCAAGCAGCACGCCTGCGAGGGCGCGGCGAAGGAGCTGAATTCCCTCGGCCTGCGCGGCAAGGCGGAGGGGTTCGCGGGGGACGTCGGCTCCGAAGAGGGCATCAACGCCCTCGTCGAAGAGGTGAAGAGCCGCACCGACAGGCTCAACATCCTGATGAACAACGCCGGCAAGACCTGGGGCGCGCCCTTCGAGGAATTCCCCTACGAGGCCTGGTCCCGCGTCTTCGACGTGAACGTGACGGCCATGTTCGTGCTGACCCAGAAGCTGATCCCCCTGCTGAAAGCCGCCGCCACGCCGGAGGATCCGGCGCGGGTCATCAACACCGGCTCGATCGGTGGTATCCTTCCGGGCGGAGGACAGGCCTATTCCTACGGTGTCTCCAAGGCCGCCGTGCATTTCATGACCGAGACGCTGAGCGCCAAGTTCGCGCCGCAGCACATCACGGTGAACGCCATCGCGCCGGGGCCCTTCATGTCGAAGATGATGGCCTTCGCCATCGGCACCGAGGAGCAGCGCGAGGAGGCCGGCAAGCGGATCCCGCTCGGCCGCGTCGGAGAGGCCGAGGACATCCAGGGCGCGGTGCTCTACCTCGCCTCGCGGGCCGGGGCCTATGTCTCGGGCCACACGATCCCGATCGCGGGCGGAATGAACGCCGCGCCGCGCACGAGCTCCGCCTCGGCCATGGCGGCGCAGGACTGAAGAGAGAGAAGGACAGCGATGAACAGGGAAGAGCTGAAGGGCAAGGTCGGCGAGGTCGTCGGCACCTCCAAGTGGTTCGTGATCGACCAGGCGCGGATCGATCGGTTCGCGGACGTGACCGAGGACTGGCAGTACATCCACGTCGACCCGGAGAAGGCCAAGGCATCGCCCTTCGGCACCACCATCGCGCATGGCTTCCTGACGCTCTCGATGCTCTCGGCCATGGTCTATGACGGCGGGCCCGAGGTGGACGGCGTCGTGATGGGCGTGAACTACGGCTTCGACAAGGTGCGCTTCGTCTCGCCGGTGAAGGAGGGCGCCCGGGTGCGCGCCGTCTTCACCATGATGGACGTGACCGACAAGGGCCCGAACGAGATCCAGACGACGATGGGCGTCTCGGTCGAGATCGAGGGACAGGAGAAACCCGCGCTGGTGGCCGAATGGCTGGGCCGGCGCTACTTCGCGGAGGCCGCGGCATGAGCATTTCGTTCGAGGGCCGCGTGGCCATCGTCACCGGCGCCGGCGTCGGACTGGGCCGGAGCCACGCGCTCGGGCTGGCGGCGCGCGGCGCGAAGGTTGTGGTGAACGATCTGGGCGTCGCGACGGACGGCACCGGGCAGAGCTCCGAGGCGGCGCGTTCCGTCGTGGCCGAGATCGAGGCCGCGGGCGGCGAGGCGATGGCGCATGGCGCGAACGTCACCGACGCGGCCCAGGTGCAGGACATGGTCGACCAGGCGATCGACAAGTGGGGCAAGGTCGACATCCTCGTCTGCAACGCCGGCATCCTGCGCGACAAGACCTTCTCGAAGATGACGCTCGAGGATTTCGAGCTGGTCGTGAAGGTCCACCTGATGGGCTCCGTCATCCCGACAAAGGCGCTCTGGGAGCACTTCAAGGCCAATGAATACGGCCGGATCGTCTATACGACCTCGGCCTCGGGGCTTTACGGCAACTTCGGCCAGTCGAACTACGGCGCGGCCAAGGCCGGTGTCGTGGGGCTGATGAACGTGCTCACGCAGGAAGGCGCGAAGTACAACATCAAGGCGAACATCCTCGCCCCGACCGCGGCCACCCGGATGACCGAGGGGCTGCTGCCCCAGCAGGTGCTGGAGCTGCTGAAGCCCGAGACGATCACCCCCGGCCTGCTGACGCTCCTGCACGAGGACGCACCCAGCCGGATGATCCTCGGCGCGGGCGGCGGCGTCTTCGCCGAGACCCGCATCTACGAGACGGAAGGCGTGGCCTTCGGCGACGACGAGCTCGACGCCGACGCGATCGCCGCCCGGATGGACGAGATCCGCAGCGAGGCCGGCCAGCAGATCATGCCGGGCGCCTTCGCCCAGACCCGAAAATACGCCCAGATGGCCGCGAAGAAGCGCGGCATCGAGCTTCCCGAGAAATAATAGAGAGGAGTTACCCCATGCGTGACGCAGTCATCGTATCCACGGCACGGACCCCGATCGGCAAGGCCTTTCGCGGTGCGTTCAACAACACCCAGGCGCAGGAGCTGATCGGCCATGCCGTGAAGAACGCCGTGTCCCGGGCCGGTCTGGAAGGCGGCGAGGTGCAGGATTGCGTCATCGGCGCAGCGCTCCAGCAAGGCTCCACCGGCGGCAACATCGGCCGCCAGGCGGCGATCCGCGCGGGCCTGCCGACCAACGTCGCGGGCATGTCGATGGACCGCCAGTGCGCCTCCGGCATGATGGCGATCGCCACGGCCGCCAAGCAGGTCGTGCATGACGGCATGCAGATCGCCGTCGGCGGCGGCGTCGAGTCGATCTCGCTCGTCCAGAACCAGAACATGCGGACCGACCGGGCGCGTGATCCCTGGATCCAGGAACACATCCCCTCGCTCTACATGTCGATGCTCGAAACCGCCGAGATCGTCGCCGACCGCTACGGCGTGTCGCGCGAGGCGCAGGACGAATACTCCGCCCGCTCCCAGGCCCGCACCGCGGCCGCGCAGCAGGCCGGCAAGTTCGATGACGAGATCGTGCCGCTGACCACCACCATGGGCGTGATGGACAAGGAGACGAAAGAGGTCTCCTTCAAGGAAGTGACGCTCGAGAAGGACGAGGGCAACCGCCCCGGCACCACCGTCGAGAACCTCCAGAGCCTCCAGCCGGTCTTCAAGGACGGCCAGCAGGTCAAGGAAGGCAAGTTCATCACCGCCGGCAACGCCTCGCAGCTGTCGGACGGCGCCTCCGCGTCGGTCATCATGGAAGCGAAGGAGGCCGAGAAGCGCGGCCTCCAGCCGCTCGGCCGCTACATGGGCGTCATGGCCGCGGGCCTCGACCCCGACGAGATGGGCATCGGCCCGATCTACGCGGTGCCGAAGCTGCTGGAAGCGCACGGGCTCAAGATGGACGACATCGGCCTGTGGGAGCTGAACGAGGCCTTCGCCTGCCAGGTGCTCTACTCGGCCCAGAAGCTCGGCATCCCCGAGGACATCCTGAACGTGAACGGCGGCGCGATCTCGATCGGCCACCCCTACGGCATGTCGGGTGCCCGGATGGTCGGCCACGCGCTGATCGAGGGCAAGCGCCGCGGCGCCAAGTACGTCGTCTGCACCATGTGCGTGGGCGGCGGCATGGGCGCGGCCGGCCTCTTCGAAGTGCTCTGAGCCAGCGTTAGACACGACATCGGCCCGCCGCCCCCCGGGGTGGCGGGCCTTTCACGAAGGAATTCCATGCCCGTTCTCTACGTTGTCCGCCACGGCCAGGCCTCGTTCGGGGCCGACGATTACGACGTCCTCTCGCCCACGGGGCACACACAGGCCGAAGCCGTCGGCCGCGCGCTGGCCGCCCAGGGCGTCAAACCCGACGCCTGGATCATGGGCGACATGCGCCGCCACCGCGAGACGATGGAGGGCATCCTGAAGGGGATGGGCGTCGAGGGCGTCACCCCCGAGATCCACGCGGGCCTGAACGAATACGATTTCGGCGCGCTCCTGTCGGCCAAGCTGAAGGCCGCCGGGCAGGACGAAAAGCCCCCGCTCGACCGGCGCAACTATTTCCGGACGCTCAAGGACGTGGTGCAGGAATGGCACCGGGACGAGATCCCGGACCCCTACGAGACCTACGGCGCCTTCCGCGACCGGGTGGAGGATGCCCGCCGCGTCTGCATGCGCGAGGGGGTCGAGACGGTGCTCGCCGTCTCGTCCGGCGGGGCCATCGGGCAGATGATCGCCCGCGCGCTGGACGCACCGCCGATCACGCAGGTGAAATTGCAGCTACAGATGAAGAATTGCGCCGTGAACCGTTTCGTTTATTCCGCGCGCAACATGTATCTTCACGGGTTCAACGAGACCCCGCATATCGACGCCTCGAACGAGGCCGACATGCTGACCTATTCCTGAGGGAGGAAAAGAATGGCCAGCCCCAACATGGATCCGACCAAGCTCGATCTCGAGGCCGTGGAGGCCTATCTCGAGCGCCACATCGACGGCTTCGAGGGCCCGCTGACGGCCGAGAAGTTCGCCAACGGCCAGTCGAACCCGACGTTCAAGCTGATCACGCCGAAGCGGAATTACGTCCTGCGCCGCAAGCCGCCGGGGCAGCTTCTGAAATCGGCGCACGCCGTCGACCGCGAGTTCCGGGTGCAATCCGCGCTCTGGGAGACGGACGTGCCCGTCGCGAAGATGCACGTGCTCTGCGAGGACGACGACGTCATCGGCTCGATGTTCTACGTGATGGAGGCGGTCGAGGGCCGCAACATCAACCTGCCCACGCAGGACGAGATCCCCTTCGAGCAGCGCCGCCAGATCAACGAGGAGATGGCCCGCGTGCTGGCCCGGATCCACGCGGTGGACCTCGAGGCCGTCGGACTCTCGGACTACGGGCCCGAGGGCAATTACTACGAGCGCCAGATCGGCCGCTGGACCAAGCAGTACCGCGCTTCCGAAACCGAGAACATCCCGGCGATGGAAGAGCTGATGGCCTGGCTCAACGACAACATCCCGGCCGATGACGGGCTGCGCACGCTGGCGCACGGCGATTACCGGATCGACAACATGCTCTTCCACCCGACCGAGCCGCGCTGCGTCGCCGTTCTGGACTGGGAGCTCTCGACCACCGGCCATCCCTATGCGGACGTCGCCGCCGTGGTGATGCAATGGAACATGCCGCAGGAAAGCCGCGGCCTCGAAGGCGTCGACCGCAAGGCGCAGGGCGTGATGGAAGACCAGGAATTCATCGACGCCTATTGCCGGAACGCCGGAATCTCGGAAATCCCCGACTTCGGCTTCTACCTCGCCTTCACCTGCTTCCGCATGGCGGGCATCCTGCAGGGGATCCGCAAGCGGCTGATCGACGGCACCGCCTCCAACCCGGAACGGGCCGCCACCGTCGCCGCCGGCGTGCCGCGCTTCGCGGAATTCGGCCTGGACGCCGCCCGCTCGGTCTGAAGGAAGGAAAGACATGAAGGACGTTTCGCTCGACCCCGCACTGGTCGAGGACCCCTACCCGTTCCAGGCGCATCTCGGCTTCTACCTCGTCGACTGGCGTGAGGATTACGCCCGCTTCGAACTGCCGATCCGCGAATTCCTCGGCAACCGCTACGGCATCCTGCACGGCGGCGTTCACGCGCTGATGTGCGACACGGTGATGGGCTTCGCGGGCTGCTATACCGGCGATCCCGAGAACCGGAAGCTCGGCATGACGCTGTCGCTGAACGTGAACTACCTCGGCCAGCTCAAGGGCGAGACGCTGATCGCCGAAGGCCGCCGCACCGGCGGCGGGCGCAAGAGCTTCTTCGGCGAGGCGAAGATCACCGACGAGCTCGGCAACCTCGCCGCGACGGGCACCGGCGTCTTCCGCTACCGCGGGAGCTGAGGCGGCACCGCGGGCCAGTCCATGACCCGCACCCGCCACGGCGGCTGCGAGGGCGCGTCGCCGACGTCGCGCACCTCGTAGGCCGCGCGCTCGGTCAGCCCCGCCTTCGGCAGGCAATGCCGGCCGATGTCGCCGACCAGCACCTCGGCTCCGCGCGCCTTCGCGGCGTTCAGAAGCGCGGCCGAGGCCTGCGCGACCTCCGGGTCGTAGAACACGTCCCCCGCCAGCAGAAGCTCCACCGCGTCCAGACCGGCAAGGTCGATGGCCGCCGCGACCTCGACCTCGACCCCGTTCGCCGCCGCATTGGCGCGGCAGGCCGCGCGCGCCATCGGGTCGGGATCGACGCAGACCGCCCGGCGCGCACCGTGCCGCATCGCCTCCACCGCCAGCAGGCCGGACCCGGCGCCGAGGTCGACGACGACCCGCCCCTGCACAGTCTCGGGATGGGCGCGGATGTAATGGATCAGCCCCGCCCCGCCGGGCCAGAGCCAGGCCCAGAACGGTGCAAGGTCCTCGGCCGTCGTGCCCAGCTTCTCGGCCAGGCGAGAGACCCGCGCCTCGGGCCGGGCGGCGTGATGCACGAGCCCCGGAAGACCCGGCACCTCGGCCAGCGGAAGATGCGCGCGGATCAGCGCGATCCGCGCCGCGGAATCGTCCTGCGTCAGGTCCATCGCGGCTCAGTCGATCCCGGGTTTCAGCGAGCTGCCCTTCAGCTCTTCGCTGAACGGCACCGGCAGCGGCTCCTTGCCCAGCCGGGCGCGGTAGATCGGCAGGCTCTCGGCCACCCGCATCACGTAGTTCTGCGTCTCGCGGAACGGGATGTGCTCGATCCAGTCGACGGCATCCACCACCTTGCTGCGCGGGTCGCCGAACAGCTCGATCCATTGTGCGGGCCGCCGCGGCCCGGCGTTGTAGCCGGCCGAGACGAGCAGCACGTTGCCGCTGAAATCGTCCGCCAGCCCGGCCAGGTAGGTCGAGCCGAGCCGCGCATTGTAGGTCCAGTCGCTCCACACCCGGTCGGGCGAATGCGCCATCCCCAGCCCGCGGGCCACGTCGCTGGCCGTGCCGGGCATCAGCTGCATCAGCCCGCCCGCGCCGACCTGGCTGGTGACGGCGGGATCGAACTCGCTTTCGCGCCGCGCGATGGCCAGCGCCATCTCCATCGGCACCGGCAGGTCGAGCTCCCGCATCGGGTGCAGCGGGTAGTAGTGGCGCGGCACGACGGTGGCGGTCTGCGCACCGGACTTGCCGATCATCACCTCGAGATGGGTCTCGCCCCGCTCCTCCAGCATCGCGCCGAGCTGTCCGAGCGATCTGCGGTCGAGCCCTTCGGCCAGCTGCATGAGGAACCGTTCGGCCAGCTGGCGGTTGCCCGCCGCCAGTAACAGCATCGCCGCGTCCTTGAGCGGGTTCTCGGCGATCGGCGCGGTGCGCCAGTCGCCGAAATCCTCGGACCCGGTCAGGGTCATGTCGAAGGGCATGCCCGCCTTCTCGGCCGCCAGCAGACCGTAGAAGCTGGTCTGCTGCATGCCGCCCTGGCGATAGGCCTCCTCGGCCTTCTCGGCCTCGCCCGCCTCTTCCAGCGCCCGGCCCAGCCAGTAATACCCCCGCCCGAGCGAGATCGGCGTGTCGACCGCGGTCAGGAAGCGCTCGAAATGCCGCGCGGCCGTGACGGGATCGTCCAGCTTGCGCAACGCGATGTAGCCCGAGAGCCATTCGAGATCGGCGAAATCCGAGCCCTCCCGCAGCTGGTGCTGCGAGGCGAGCCTGTAGGCCCGCTCGGGGTTGCCGCGGCGCATGTCCTCGCGGGCATAGGAGCGGCGGCGGTTCGACCATTCCTCGGCCAGTCCCAGCCCGCCGGGAATCGCGCTGCGCTCGAGCATCAGCTCGCGGGCCTCGTCGTGGCGCCCCTTGCCGACGCGCCAGGCGAAGCGGTCATGCGCCAGGCCCGGGTCCTTCATCTGCTCGGCGCTGAGCGCTTCGAGCCGTTCGTCCACGCCCGCCTCGCCGCGCTGAAGCGCGATCCGCGCCTGCGCCAGCTTCCACTGGTCCGCGGTGACGAGGGATTGCATCCGGTCGGTGTCGTTGCGGAGCTTCTTCCAGACGGTCATGTCCAGCCGCGCCGCATGATGCGGTTTCAGAAGCTCCCCATGCGCCGCGACGAAGGCATCGTGATCGCGTGGCCCCAGCTCCATGCTGCGCCACGCCAGCACCAGCGCGGCCTCGGCCTCGCCGCGTTCGCCCGCCCGGGACAGCGCGGCGGCATGCAGCAGCACGCCGCGGCCGGTCTGCGGCGGCGAATCGTGGAAATAGGCCAGCACGTCGGCATCGCTCGCCCCGGACAGCGCGTGTTCGCCCTGCCGGCGCATGTAGTCGAGCCCCGGCCAGTCCGGGTTGCGCGCGATGAAGTCCTCGATGTCGGTCAGCGTGCCCTCGCCCGAGCGCAGGCGATGCCATTCGATCAGGTCGCGCGCCACCGGCCCGTCGCGCAGCGCAAGCTGCATCGCGCGGGACCAGTCGCCCCGGCCCATGGCGTGAAAGGCGCTCGACAGGGGCCGCGGCGCCACGCGCTGCGCGGCGCCGTCGGTCCCGGCGACCGCGGCACCCGGGACAAATGAGCTTGAGATCACCAAGAAGGCGATCCAGTGACGGAACTTCCCTTGCATTTCACCCGACGACTCTGGATAGACAGCGCCTAGGATAAACCACCGCCCACGGGTCTCAACACACGATTTCGACAGGAACAATTCCTGGGCGGCCTCGAAAACGATAAAGGAGCGTGCCATGTTCAGGGGATCCCTTCCCGCCCTCGTCACGCCGTTCAAGAACGGCGCAGTCGATATGGATACGCTCAAGAAACTCGTCGACTGGCACGTCGAAGAAGGCTCTCACGGGCTCGTGCCGGTCGGGACCACCGGGGAAAGCCCGACGCTCAGCCACCGCGAGCACGAAGAGGTCATCGAGGCCGTGGTCGCATTCTCCGCAGGCCGCCTGCCGGTGATCGCGGGCGCGGGGTCGAACAACACGACCGAAGGGGTCCGGCTGATCCAATACGCCGCCAAGGTCGGCGCCGATGCGGCGCTCGTGGTCACGCCGTATTACAACAAGCCGACGCAGCGCGGGCTCTACGAGCATTTCAAGGCGATGCACGACAGCTGCGAGCTGCCGATCATCATCTACAACATCCCCGGCCGGTCGGTGATCGACATGACCCCGGCGACGATGGGCGAGCTGGCGAAGCTGCCGCGCATCATCGGCGTGAAGGACGCGACCGGCAAGATCGAGCGCGTCTCGATGCAGCGCGCCACCTGCGGGGCGGATTTCGTCCAGCTCTCGGGCGAGGACGCGACCGCGCTCGGCTTCAACGCCCATGGCGGCGTGGGCGCGATCTCGGTCACCGCCAACGTGGCGCCCCGGCTCTGCGCCGAGTTCCAGGAAGCGACGCTCGCCGGCGACTACGCGAAGGCGCTGACCTACCAGGACCGGCTGATGCCGCTGCACGAGGCGATCTTCATCGAGCCCGGCCTCGCCGGCGCCAAGTTCGCCATGTCCGAGCTCGGCCTCTGCTCCGACGAGGTGCGCCTGCCCCTGACCGGGCTCGAGGACAGCACCAAGGAAAAGATCCGCGGCGCCATGCGCCATGCCGGGTTGATGAACTGAGAGGCCGCACGGGGGCTCTGCCCCCGTCGCCCCTTCGGGCCGACTCCCCCGGGATACATTGACCAGAGGAAAGCAGGGGCGGTCCGGAGCGACGCCCCGGCTGAGAAGGCCCGAGCCTTTCCCAAAGCTCGGCCATCGCGTCGCCCGCCCGCGCAGCCCTGTTCACGGCGCATTAAGGTTAACGCGCCCCCACTTTCCTCTGGTCAATGTATCCTCGGGGGGCTGAGCCGCAGGCTCAGGAGGGGGGCAGACAGCCCCCCTTCCGACGTCAGATGCCCGCGTCCACGATCGCCCTGGCGAGCAGCGGCACCGTAGTGCTGTTCAACCCGGCGATGTTCATCCGGCTGTCGCCCACCATGTAGATCCCGTGATCCTTCCGGAGCGTCTCCACCTGCTCCGGCGCGCAGCCGAGGCGCGAGAACATGCCGCGGTGCTGGGCGAGGAAGTGGAAGCGGTCGGAGCCGGAGAGCCTCTGGAGCTCGGACGCCAGCTGCTCGCGCAGGCCCAGCATGTTGAGCCGGACATCCTCGAGCTCGGCCTGCCAATCGGCGCGGAGACCGTCATCCGTGAGGATCGTCGAGACGATCCGCGCTCCGTGGTCCGGCGGGAAGGAATAGTTCTGCCGGTTGAGGAAGGCGAGGTTGCCCTGCGTGGTCCTGCCGAGCCCGCGGTCCTGCGCCACAGCCATCAGCAGGCCCGTGCGCTCGCGGTAGATGCCGAAGTTCTTCGAGCACGACGCCGCGATCAGGCATTCCGGCACGGAGGACGCCACCAGCCGCACCGCGGCCGCGTCCTCGTCCAGACCGTCGCCGAAGCCCTGGTAGGCGATGTCGATCATCGGCAGGGCGCCGGCCTCGGTCAGCCTGGCGACGACGGCCTTCCATTCGGTCAGGTTCAGGTTCGCGCCGGTCGGGTTGTGGCAGCAGCCGTGCAGCAGCACCACGTCGCCCGCCTTGAGCTGGCCGAGGTCTTCCATCATGCCGGCGAAATCGACGCCGCCGGTGCTGCTGTCGAAATAGCGGTAGGAGACGGTCTCGATCCCGAGGTACTTCAGGATCGACAGGTGGTTCGGCCAGGTCGGATCCGAGACGAAGATCCGCGCGCCGGGATTGGCCATCCGGATCAGCTCGAACGCCTGCCGGACCGCGCCGGTGCCGCCGGGGGTCGCCACGGCGGAGACCTGGTCGCGGCTCACCGCGTCGCCCAGCACGAGGCCGATCATCGCGTCGGCGAACATCGGGTCGCCCGCGAGCCCGGTATAGGCCTTGGTCTCCTGCTCTTCCCAGATCCGCTGCTCGGCGGACTTCACCGCGCGCATCACCGGGGTGATCCCCTCGGGGTTCTTGTAGACCCCCACGCCGAGGTCGATCTTGTCCTCGCGCGGGTCGGCCTTGTAGGCCTCCATCAGCGCCAGGATCTTGTCGGCGGGTTGATCTTTCAAGTTCTCGAACATCAGGCCTCTCCGGTCGCGACGGGCAGCGTGGGGAAGGCCCCCCACTCGGTCCAGGACCCGTCATAGAGTGAATGGTCGCGCTTGCCGATCCGTTCCAGGGCAAGCGACAGGAGGGCCGCCGTGATCCCCGAGCCGCAGGTGGTGATCACCGGCTTCTTCAGGTCGACACCGGCGGCTTCGAAGATCGACCGCAGCTCGGCCGGGTCCTTCATCGTGCCGTCCTCGTTCAGCAGCGTCGTGTAGGGCACGTTGCGCGATCCGGGGATGTGCCCGGACCGCAGGCCCTTGCGGGGTTCCTCGACCTCGCCGCGGAAACGGGCGGCGGCGCGGGCGTCGACGATGGCGTAATCGCCGAGCTTCGAGGCGGCAGAGACCTGCGTGACGTCCTTCACCAGCTGGTTCTGCCGGCGCACGGTCATGTGGCGGTCGCGGATCACCGGCTCCATGTCCTCGACCTCGCGCCCCTCGGCCTGCCATTTCGGGAAGCCGCCGTCGAGCACCGCGATGTCCTCCTGCCCCATCAGCCGGAACAGCCACCAGACCCGCGCGGCCGAGAACAGCCCGTGGGTGTCGTAGACCACCACCTGGTGCCCGTCGCCCACGCCCATGGCGCGCAGACGCGACATGAACTTCTCGACGGGGGGCGCCATGTGCGGCAGGTCGGACCGGCCGTCGCTGACGTCGTCGATGTCGAAGAACCGGGCGCCGGGGATATGCGCCTCCTCGTACTCGGCCCGCGCGTCGCGGCCGGTGCCGGGCAGGAAGGTGGTCGCGTCCAGCACCCGCAGGTCCGGATCCTTGAGATGCGCGGCCAGCCAGTCGGTGGAAACAAGCGTCTTCGGATCGTCCTCGGCCATCCTCTTCCCTTTCGATAAGGCGGGTCCTGCCTAGCGCCGCGCCGCCTGAGTGGCAAGTGTCATGGGGGGCTTCGCAGGAACCTGCGCCCCCGGCGCGCGGTTGAGCCGGGGACCGGGAACAGGAGACAGGCGCCCATGGCGAAGGAATGCGACGTGGCGGTGATCGGCGCCGGAACGGCGGGGCTGGCCGCGGAACGCAAGGCGCGCGCCTGCGGCGCCGCCACCGTGCTGATCGACCCGGAGTTCTCGGGCACCACCTGCGCGACGGTCGGCTGCATGCCCTCGAAGCTCCTGATCGCGGCCGCGGGGGTGGCGCATGGCGTCGCCGGGGCCGGGGAATTCGGCATCCGGGCCAGCCACAGCATCGACGGCGCGGCGGTGATGCAACGGGTCCGGCGCTTCCGGGACGAGTTCGCGCAGGGCGTGCGGGACCAGATCGCGGATCTGCCGAACGGCGTGGCGCGGCGCGGGCGCGCCCGCTTCACCGCCCCGGGCGAGCTGGAGCTGGACAATGGCGAGCGGATCCGCGCGAAGGCCGTCGTGCTCGCCACCGGCAGCGCGCCCAGCCTGCCCGGCCCGTTCCGCGATCTCGGGGACCTCGTTCTCACCAACCGCGACGTCTTCGAGCTGGAAGACCTGCCCGAAAGCCTCGGCGTGATCGGCGCGGGCCCCATCGGGTCGGAACTGGCGCAGGCCTTCGCCCGGCTCGGCGTGCGGGTCGAGGTGTTCGACCGCGGCGAGACCCTCGCCGGGCTGCCGCCGGAAAGCAGCGCCCATCTGCGCCGCCTGCTGGAGCGCGAGATGGCGCTCCACCTCGGGGTCGATCCGAAAGTCGAGGCGCTCGGATCCGAGGTGCAGGTCAGCATCGACGGGCACAGCGCGCGGTTCGAGCGTCTGCTCGTCGCCACCGGGCGGCCGCCGCAGCTGGACGGGCTGGACCTGCAGGCGGCGGGGATCCGGGTCGAAAAGGGCGGGATGCCGCATGTCGATCCGCAGACGCTGCAGGTCGGCACCACGGCGGTCTTCCTGGTCGGGGACGCGAACGGCGACCGGCCCCTGCTGCACGAGGCCTCGGACGAGGGCGCCATCGCCGGGCACAACGCCGCGCATTTCCCCGAGCTCTCGATCGCCCGTCGCAAGCTGCCGATGGCGGTCACCTTCACCCGCCCCTCGGCCGCGGTCATCGGCACGATCCCGGACGGGCGCGACGACCTCGTCACCGGCTGCGCCGATTACGCCGACCAGGGCCGCGCCCGGGTCGAGGGGCGCGCGGGCGGGCTGCTGCGGCTGCACGCGCAGAAGGCGACGGGGCGGCTCGTCGGGGCCGACCTCTGCATCCCGGACGGGGAGCATATCGCCCATCTGCTGGCCTGGACCATCTCGCGCGGGACCAGCGTCAGCGATGCGCTGAACCTGCCGTTCTATCACCCGACGACCGAGGAGGGGATCAAGCCCGCCCTCCGCGAGCTCTGTGCGAAGATCGACCGCGTGCCGGCCTGGGACGAGGACGAGGGCAACCCGCCCGGCCACTGAGCAATGCGCAATATCCGGGTCGCCCGGCCCCGCGCCGCCCGTTAGATTGGTGGCGTGAACGGAGGGCCGGACCATGCGCCATGAACAGCTCGAACAGGGGTATCACTACCAGGTCATGCGCCGGGCGCTCGACCTGATCGACGCGGCCGAGGGCACGATCCCGCTCGACGATCTGGCGGCGCAGATGGGCATGTCGCCCGCGCATTTCCAGCGGCTGTTCTCGGCCTGGGTCGGGGTCTCTCCGAAGCGCTACCAGCAGTATCTCGCCCTCGGTCATGCCAAGGCGCTCCTGGCGGAGCGTTTCACCACGCTCGAGACGGCGCATAACGCGGGCCTGACCGGCACCGGGCGGCTGCACGATCTCTTCATCCGGTGGGAGGCGATGAGCCCCGGCGATTTCGCCCGCGCGGGCGAGGGTCTGACGATCCGGTGGGACCACATAGACAGCCCCTTCGGCGAGGCGCTGGTGATGGGCACCGACCGCGGCATCTGCGGCATCGCATTCACCGCCGAGACCGGGCAGGCGGCGGCGATGGCCGACATGACGGCGCGCTGGCCCAGGGCCAGCTTCGTCGAGGCACCGGGCGCGTTGTCGGACTGGGCTCGGGCGGCCTTCGCCCAGGCGGGCGAGACGCGGCTGCACATGCTTGGCGCGCCGTTCCAGATCAAGGTCTGGGAGGCGCTGCTGCAGGTCCCCTCGGGCCATGTCACGACCTATTCCGAGATCGCCGGCGCCATCGGGCGGCCCCGCGCCGTGCGCGCCGTCGGCACCGCCGTGGGGCGCAACCCGGTCAGCTTCCTGATCCCCTGCCACCGCGCGATCCGCAAGAGCGGGGGCCTCGGCGGGTACCATTGGGGCCTGCCCGTGAAGCGCACGATCCTCGCCTGGGAGGCGGCGCGCGAGGACGCCATGTGATCACGCAGATGTGGGCGGAATCCTGCTTACGCCCGTGCGATGCTGCGTTAGGCATGGCGCGTGCTTTGGTATAAGCATCGCCAAACAGAGCAATTCCCACCCGAGGGGCAGACAATGACACTCAAGATTTCCACGAAATTCGCCATGGTGGGCCTCGCCGCCCTGACGCTTGCCGCGTGCGAGAACCCCGATGACGGCTACCGCAACACCCGGCAGGGTGTCGGCGTGGGCGCCCTCGTCGGCGCGGCCACCGGCGCGATCATCGGCGGCGACGCCAAGGGCGCGGCCATCGGCGGCATCGTCGGCGGCTCGGCCGGCGCGCTCTACGGCGGCTACCTCGACAAGCAGGAAGCCGAACTTCGCGGCTCGCTGAACAACGCGCAGATCGTGAACACCGGCGACCGCCTGGTCGTGACGATGCCGCAGGACATCCTGTTCGCCACCGACAGCGCGACGCTGAACCCGGGCCAGACCTCGGACCTCTACACGGTCGCGACCTCGCTGAACAAATACCCGGCGTCGAACGTGCAGGTGATCGGTCACACCGACAACACCGGCGCCGCGGCCTACAACCAGAGCCTTTCGGAGCGCCGGGCCCAGTCCGTGGCCTACACGCTGGTTTCGGGCGGCGTGTCCCAGCAGCGGATCACCTCGATCGGCCGTGGCGAGGATCAGCCCCGCGCGACCAACCAGACCGCCGATGGCCGCGCGCAGAACCGCCGCGTGGAAATCGTCATCATCCCGACGCAGCGCTGATCGCGCCAGCGACGGAAACACACTGGACGGAGCCGGCACCCCCGGCTCCGTTTCGCGTTTCCGGCTTCCCCCTCCCGCCGCAGCGCGCTACCGATCGGGCATGAGACAGATGCCCCGCCTTGCCGCGCTGGCCGTCGTCCTGCGGGGCGATGAGGTCCTGCTCGTCCGCCGCAGGAACGAACCCGATGCGGGCCTCTGGGGCTTTCCCGGCGGTCATGTCGAACCCGGCGAGACCGTGGGCGCCGCCGCCGCCCGGGAACTGCTCGAGGAGACCGGGGTCGAGGCCCTTCCCCGCGGCACCATCGACACGCTCGACATCATCCTGCGCGAGGACGGCGTGCTCAGGCATCACTTCCTGCTGGTCGCGGTGCGCTGCGATTATGCCGCCGGGACGCCGCGCGGCGCCGACGACGTGCACGAGGCCGCATGGGTGCCGGTGGCGGAGGTCATGGCCCGCGCCCGCCCGCTCAGCGAGGACGTGGACACGATCGTCGCGAAGGCGCGGGCCTAGCCGGCGCTGCGGACCGCCCCGCGCTCCGTGGAGAGCCGCATCCGGAGGTCGGCAAGCGCCATCATCCCGGTCATGCGCCCGGTTTTGCCGGTCAGGGGCTCCCCGCCGGTCGCACCCGTCCGCGATGTCTGCCTTCATGATACGGGATCTGCCCCGGTGGCAGTGCCGTGACCCGGCGTCACTGGTCGGTATGGGCGGCGACGATCTCGACCAGAGAGGGCAGCACCTCGTCCGGCAGCTCATGGCCCAGACCCGGGATCGACAGGAACCGCGCCACCGCGATCCCTTCGGCCAGCGCCCGGCCGTTGTCGGGCGGCAGCACCGGGTCGGCGGCGCCGTGGATGACCAGCACCGGCTGGCGGATCGCGCGGAAACGCCCGGTCCAGTCGCCGCGCAGCCCGATGGTCGCGTGGTTGAACATCGAGGGCAGATGCGGCGAGCGGGCCATCACCGCGCGGATCCGGGCGCGGGCGCCCGCGGCGTCGAATGTGGTGCCGGCGCTGAGGCGGTCGATGGTGAAGAGAAATTCCTCGACCGCCGCGCCGTCGGTCCAGTCGAGCCGGCCGAGCTGTCCGAAATGGTCCAGCAGCTCGGGCCGGATGTGCGGCAGCGGTTCGCCCTCCCAGCCCAGCGGCTCCGAGGCGAGGAGCGTCAGGCTCGCGACCCGCTCGGGCGCCACCAGCGCCACCATCTGCGCGAGGTAGCCGCCCAGCGACATGCCGACGATATGCGCCGATGCGATCCCGTAGCCGTCGAGCACGGCGAGCAGGTCGTCGGCCATGTCCTCCCCGTCATAGGCGCCGCGGCCGAGCGGCACGCAGGTCGACAGCCCGGTGTCGCGGTGGTCGTAGCGGATCACGTGGCGCGCGCGATGCGACAGCGTCTCGCAGAACGTGGCGGGCCAGCCCAGCATCGAGGCGGTCGCGCCCATGACCAGCACGACCGCGGGATCGGCAGGGTCGCCGAAGGCTTCGGTCGCGATTTCAATGCCCTGTGACTGGACTATTTTCATGCTGGTCCCGGGATGTGACGGTACTGCGTGGCATGGCGCTGACGCCACGGCAAGAAAAAACCCCGCGCCGGGGCGCGGGGTCACGTCTTTCCGCCGATCGTCGGTTCAGGCGGCGGAGGCCACCTTGGCCAGCTGGTAGTCGGTGTCGCCCAGCTGCGCGTCGATCATGATGATCCGCTTGGCGTAATGCGAGCCGGGGTATTCCCAGGTCATCGCGATGCCGCCGTGCATCTGGATCGCCTCTTCGGCGACCAGCCGTCCGGCGCGGCCGATGAGGTTCTTCGCCATGGCGCAGAACTTCGTCGCATCCTCGCCGTTCAGCTCGGAGGCCGCCTTGATGACGATCGAGCGCGACTGCTCGATCTCGGTCAGCATGTCCACCGCGCGGTGCTGCAGCGCCTGGAACGAGCCGATGGCACGGCCGAACTGCTTGCGCTGCTTGAGGTAGTCGACGGTCATCGCGTGGAGCACTTCCATCGCGCCGACAGCTTCCGAGCAGAGCGCCACGATCCCCGCGTTCACCGCGTCCTGGATCGCCGCTTCGGCATCCGCCAGCACCAGCTCGGCGGGCGTCCCGTCGAGCAGCACCTCGGCCGCGCCGCCGCCGTCCATCATGCCGTAGCCGGTGACGTCGGCATCGGCCGCCTTCACGCTGAGCACCGCGAGCTTGCCGTCGAGCTTGGCCGCGACGAGGATCACCTCGGCCGCCTGCCCGCCGTAGACCGCGCTCTTGCGGCCCGTCACGGTGTAGCCGTCGCCCGACTTCTGCGCCTCGGTCTTGATGAAGCTCAGGTCATAGGGCGCCTCGATCTCGCCCAGCCCCACGGCGTATCTCACGGCACCCGAGAGCAGCGCCTCCTGGTCCGCATCGGTGTGCGACAGGATCCGCGAGGCCAGCAGCGCGCCCAGCACGGGCTCGGGGCAGATCACGCGGCCCATGGCCTCGAACACCACGGAGATGTCGAAGCCGGAGCCGCCGAAGCCGCCCTTGTCCTCCGACGCCAGCGCGAAGAGCGCGCCGAGCTCCGCGATCCCGTCCCAGAGGGCCGGGTCGTGGTAGGGCTCCGCATAGGCCACCTTGGTGCGGTGCTCCACGGGGTACTTGTCAGCCAGGAAACGGTTCAGGCTGTCCGACAGCATCTGCCGGTCTTCGGTCAGGTCAAAGTCCATAAATCAGAGCTCCAGCACGGCTTTCGACAGGATGTTCCGCTGGATCTCGTTGGACCCGCCGAAAATCGAGGTCTTGCGGTTGTTGAAGTAGCGCGCGGCATTGTTCGCCTCGCTCGCCGGGGCGAGCGCGAGGTTGCCGTCGGTGATATGGCCCGGGAAGGGCGCGGCCGACGGGCCGAGGGCGCGACGGGCGAGGTCCTTGAGCTCCTGGTTGATCACCGTGCCCTTGATCTTGAGGATCGAGGTCTCGGCCCCCGGGGCCCCCTGTTTCTGCGCCTTGAAGAGCATCCGCAGGTTGGTGATCTTCATCGCCTCGAGGTCGACCTCGACCTGCGCGATGCGGGCGGCGAAGAGCGGGTCCTCGATCAGCGGCTTGCCCGAACGCATGGTCTTGCGCGCCAGGGCCTTGACCTCTTCCAGCGACTGCATCGACGCGCCCACCCCGGCGATGCCGGTGCGTTCGTGGGTCAGCAGGTACTTGGCGATGGTCCAGCCCTGGTTCTCCTTGCCGACGAGGTTCTCGACCGGGACGCGCACGTCGGTGAAGAACACCTCGTTCACCTCGTGACCGCCCTCGATCAGCTTGATCGGGCGCATCTCGATCCCGGGGGTCTTCAGGTCCACCAGGATGAACGAGATGCCTTCCTGCTGCTTCACGTCCGGATCGGTCCGGCAGAGGCAGAAGATCCAGTCGGCGTGCTGGCCCAGCGTGGTCCAGGTCTTCTGGCCGTTGATCACGTAGTGATCGCCGTCACGCACCGCGCGGGTCTTGAGCGAGGCAAGGTCGGAACCCGCGCCCGGCTCGGAATAGCCCTGGCACCACCAGTCGTCGCCGTTCAGGATGCGCGGCAGATAGTAATCCTTCTGCTCCTGCGTCCCGAACTTCTGCAGCACCGGGCCCAGCATGTTCAGGCCGAAGGGCACGATCCGCGGGGCATAGGCGCGGCAGCTTTCCTCGTCGAAGATGTGCCGCTGCACCGGGGTCCAGCCCGGCCCGCCGTATTCCTCGGGCCAGGTCGAGGCGAGCCAGCCCTTCTCGTTCAGGATCGCGTGGTAGCGCTCCATGTGCTCCTTGGTCAGCTCACCGCCGTTCTTCACGGCGTCCGAGATTTCCTTGGGCAGGTTCTCCCTGAAGAAGTCGCGCACTTCCTGGCGGAAGGCGTTTTCCTCGTCGGTAAAGGTCAGATCCATGGCTCAACCCTCCTTGTTGAGATCAGCGAACGTGGTGCCGTCCGCGGCCATCTTGCGCAGGAGCTCCGGCACCTGCCAGTAGTTCGGGTCTTCTTTCGCATATGCTTCGATCCGGCGCACCAGTTCCTCGGCGCCGATCGTGTCCGCGTAGTGCAGCGGGCCGCCGCGGAACCGCGGGAAACCGTAGCCGAACAGGAAGACCATATCGACATCCACGGGCCGCTTGGCCGTCCCGTCTTCCACGACGCGCGCGGCTTCCGAGATCATCGCCGTCATGTAGCGGTCGACGATTTCCTCGTCGGTGAAGCTCTGGGGCGTGATCCCCTTCTCGGCGCGGACCTCGTCGATGATCGTCTCGACCTCGGGGTTCGGCACCGGACGGCCGGCGTCGTAGAGGTAATACCCCTTGCCGGTCTTGCGCCCGTACCAGCCCTTTTCGGCGATCCGGTCGGCCACGTCGCCACCGTAGCGCGCGTTCGGGTCGAGCCCCTCTTCCTTCATCCGCTGGCGGTTCATGTAGCCGATGTCGAGCCCGGCGAGGTCGCCCACCTTGTGCGGACCCATGGCGAGGCCGAAGCGCTCGAGCGCGTCATCCACCTGCTGCGGCGAGGCGCCGTCGAGCACGAGGAAGGCGTTGACCTTGCTGTAATGCCCAAGGATCCGGTTGCCGATGAAGCCGTCGCAGACCTGGGCCAGCACGCCGACCTTCTTGAGCCGCTTGGCCAGCGCGAAGCCCGTCGCCAGCACGTCGGGCGCGGTCTTGGCGCCCTGCACGATCTCGAGCAGGCGCATCACGTGGGCGGGCGAGAAGAAGTGCAGGCCCAGCACGTCCTCGGGGCGCGAGGTCATCTCGGCGATCTTGTTCACGTCGAGATAGGATGTGTTCGACGCGAGGATCGCGCCCTTCTTGCAGATCGTGTCGAGCTTGCCGAAGATCTCCTTCTTGATCTCCATCTTCTCGAACACCGCCTCGATCACGAGGTCAACGTCCGCCAGATCCTCCATCGCGAGGCTCGGCTCCAGCATGGCCAGCGCCGCATCGCGCTTCTCGGCACTCATCTTCCCGCGGGAGACGGCGCCGTCGAGGTTCTTGGTGATCGTGGCGACGCCCCGGTCCAGACCTTCCTGCGCGACCTCGATCAGCCGCACCGGGATGCCCGCCATCAGGCAGGAGGTGGTGATGCCCGACCCCATCGTACCGCCGCCGATCACGCCGATCTTGTCGAGCGGGCGGGTGTCGCCCTTCGCCTCGGGGATGTTCGACACGGCGCGTTCGCCGAAGAAGGCGTGGATCAGGCCGGCGCGCTGCGGGGTCTGCATGCAGTCGATGAAGCACTGCCGCTCGACCTTCAGGCCCTCTTCAAGGGGTTTGTTGCAGGCGGCGACCGCCTCCACGCATTTGACCGGAGAGATCAGGTGCGGGTTCTTCTTCTTCACCCCCGCCAGCGTCTCCTCGATCACCTTGGCGTCGTAGTCCGCCGTCAGGTTCTTGGTCTTGCGGGTCGAGAGCTTGCCCGCCAGCACGTCCTGCGCCGCGGCCAGAGCCACGTCGCGCGGCTCACCGGACATGACGCGGTCCACCGCGCCCTTCTCGAGCGCCTCCTTCGCCGGGACCTGCCGCCCCGACAGGATCACGTCGAGCGAGAACGGCAGACCGGAGAGACGCGGCAGCCGCTGCGTGCCGCCGGCGCCCGGGAGAAGACCCAGAAGCACTTCCGGCAGGCCGATCTTGGCGCCCTCGATGGCGACGCGGGCATGGGTGGCGAGCGCCAGTTCCAGCCCGCCGCCAAGCGCGGTGCCGTGGATGACCGAGATCACGGGGATCTCGCTGTCCTCGATCTGGTTCAGCACGTCGGGCAGCGACGGCGGCAGCGGGGTCTTGCCGAATTCCTTGATGTCCGCGCCCGCGACGAAGGTCCGGCCCGCGCAATAGATCGCGATGACCTTGGCCGAGGTGCCGATCTGCGCCATCGCGTCCAGCAGCCCCTGCCGGACGGCCTGCCCGGTCGCGTTCACCGGCGGGTTGTCGATGCAGATGAGGGCGACATCGCCCTCCTGCCCGATCGAGATCACGTCGTTGATGCTGGTGGTTTCGGCCATGGGTGCCCTCCGGATACAGTCATGGGGAGCACACGGGGCGTACGATGGATCGCGTCCCGGCTCCTCCCCTGTCGCGCGGCAAGGTATGCCGCGCGGCGAGGGAGGTCAATAAATGGAAATCAGTTTTGCATTGCAGAAAATTGCAGCGCCAGATCAGAGCGGCAGGAGGCTCTGCCGTTTCGGGACCAGCCGCTCGGTCTCTTCCTCCTCCGACTGCACCGGCAGGGGGCCGCAGACCGGCGCCTCTCCGGACCACTGGGTCTTGCCGCAGAGCTGGAGCCCGCCGCCGTCGCGGTCGATGGTGATCACGCTGACGAAGGGATGGCCCGTGGGCGCCGTCAGCCTGGGCGCGCCGCGCGCGATGTCCGACTGGGCCTGCGCCGCGCCGGCGATGGTGAGCGCGGAAACCGCGCCGAGAAGTAGGGTCCGGGTCACTCTCTCGTGCCTCCTGTTGACGTCTGGGCCCGACATACGCCCTGCGGCACCGGATGTTGCGTGACAAAGCCGTTCATCGGCCGTGAGCGGTCAGGAGATGATCTCGAATTTCGTCACGTCGACCATGCCGCGGTCGGTGATCTTCAGCGCCGGGATCACCGGCAGGGCGAGGAAGGCAAGCTGGAGGAACGGCTCCTCGAGCGTCACGCCAAGCGCCCTGGCCGCGGCCCGGAGCACGACGAGGTCGTCATGCACCGCCTCGAAGGGCGCAAGGCTCATCAGCCCGGCGACCGGCAGCGGCAGCTCGGCCTGCACGCGGCCGCCTTCGACGACGACGAAGCCGCCCTCGATCTGGCCCAGCCGGTTCGCGGCCAGCGCCATGTCGTCGTACTCCACGCCGACCACGGCGATGTTGTGATGATCGTGGCAGACGGTCGAGGCGATCGCGCCCCGCTTCATCCCGAACCCCCGGACGAAGCCGGTGGCGATGTTGCCGTTCCTGCCGTGCCGCTCGATCACCGCGATCTTCACGAGGTCGCGGGACGGGTCGGGCCGCTTGTCGCCGTCCTCGACCGGGATCTCCTCGTGCAGGTGCTCGGTGATGATCTTGCCGTCGATGATCCCGATCACGTCGGTCTCGCTGCGGTTGGCCGTGCTGCGGAAATCCTCGGGCGTGACCACCGGCGCCTCGACCGAGTTCCGGCCCACGGGCGCCACCGGCCGCCGTTTCGCGAAGGCCGTCTCCTCAAGCAGGACGCCGCCCGCGAAGACCATGCCGGCGCGGCAGGTCGCAAGCTCGTCCAGCACCACGATGTCCGCGCGCTTGCCCGGCGCGATCTGGCCCCGGTCCTTCAGCCCGAAGGCCTCGGCCGCCGAGAGGCTCGCCGCGCGATAGACGGCGAGCGGCGGGCAGCCCAGCCGGATCAGCTCCCGGATCATGTAGTCGAGATGCCCGTGCTCCCCGATGTCGAGCGGGTTCCGGTCATCGGTGCACAGGCACATGTAGGCGCTGGTCACATCCGTCAGCAGGGGCTGCAAGGCATGCAGATCCTTCGAAACAGAGCCTTCCCGGATCAGCACCCGCATCCCCTTCTGCAGCTTCTCGCGCGCCTCCTCGGCGGTGGTCGCCTCGTGCTCGGTCCGGATGCCGGCCGCGACATAGGCGTTCAGGTCCTTCCCCACGAGCTGCGGGCAATGGCCGTCGATATGCCGCCCCCGGAAAGCCTCGAGCTTGGCCATGCAACCGGGGTCCTGGAAGATCACGCCGGGGTAGTTCATGAACTCCGCCAGACCGATCACGGCCGGGTCGTCCATCAGCGGCGTCAGATCCTCGGCCATGATCTCGGCCCCCGCCGTCTCCATGTGCGAGGACGGGACGCAGGAGGACAGGTTCACGCGGATGTCGATCACGGTCTCGCGGGCACAGGCGAGGAAATACTCGATCCCCGCCACGCCGATCACGTTGGCGATCTCGTGCGGGTCGCAGATCGCGGTCGTCACCCCCCGCGGCCCGACGCAGCGGTCGAACTCGTGCGGCGTCACCAGCGAGCTCTCGATGTGTAGATGCGTGTCTATGAAGCCGGGAACGAGCGTTTTGCCGGTGACGTCGATCACCTCGCGCCCCTCGTAGGCGGCCCCGATCCCCACCACCGTGTCGCCGCAGATCGCCACGTCGCCGTCGATCATCGAGCCGGTCACCACGTCCAGCACCCGCCCGCCGCGCAGGACCCTGTCGGCGGGCACGTCGCCGCGGCCTTGCGAGATCAGGTCGGACAGGGAGGGACGTGTCATGAATTCACCATGGGAAGAAGAGCTTCCGCCACAGGTGAGCCGAAAGCGCCGGCCCTGTCCAGATCGGCCATTGCACCATGCGGGCTTGCATGGCAGGTCTCGGCCAGACCAGCGGAACCCTGACATGGCGAAAATCCTGATCCTCAACGGGCCGAACCTGAACCTGCTCGGCCAGCGGCAGCCCGAGATCTACGGCGCCACGACCCTGTCCGACATCGAGGCCTCCTGCGCGAAACTGGGACAAAGCCTCGGGTTCGAGACGGAATTGCGCCAGTCGAACCACGAGGGCGTGCTGGTCGACTGGATCCACGAGGCGCGGGGCACCACGGCCGGGATCGTCATCAACCCGGGCGCCTATTCGCACACCTCCGTCGCGATCCTCGACGCGCTGAACGCCTACGAGGCGCCGGTGATCGAGGTGCATATCTCGAACATCCACAAGCGCGAGGCCTTCCGGCACCATTCCTTCGTCTCGACCCGCGCCGAAGCGGTGATCGCCGGCTGCGGCCCGCACGGCTACGAGCTGGCCCTCCGACACCTCGCGGTGATCGCCGGGGCATGAGCGGACCCGCGCCGCAGCCCGGCCTGGACATCCGGCTGACCGGCCCGGTGATCGTGGCGCTCACCGCGCTGGTGGCCGTCTCGCAACTGGGCGGCCCGGCCTGGGCGGGGCTGGCGGCGGCGGGCCTCTATCCCTTCCTGATCCTGCTGCTCATGCCCCGCGTCCGGCGCACGCGGCTGATCTTTCCGGCCCTGGCCGTCGTGCTGACGATCGCCGCGCTGGCGACGCGGCCGGACTGGCCCGGGACCATCCTGTCGGCCCTCGACCGGGCGGCGTTCATCGCGGCGTTCTTCTCGGCGCTGACCTCGCTCAGGCACGCCGCCGACGGCTCTCCGGCGATCCGGACCTGCGGCATGTACCTCGCGCACCAGCCGCCGGGGCGGCGCTATATCGCGCTGTCGGCCGGCGGGCAGATGTTCGCGCTGCTGCTCAATTACGGGGCGATCGCGCTGCTCGGCTCGCTCGCCACCGCGGCCGCGCGCGAGGAATCCGACCCCGAGATCCGCCAGCACCGGATGCGCCGCATGCTGCTCGCCGTGCAGCGCGGCTTCATCTCGATGCTGCCGTGGTCGCCGCTCGCCTTCGCGGTGGCGATCATGTCGTCGCTCATTCCCGGCGTCACCTACGGGCGCACCCTGCCCTACGCGATCTTCACCTCGGTCCTGCTGGTCGCCATCGGCTGGGCGCTGGACACGCTCTTCAAGCCGCGCCTCGCCCGCGCGGCGCCGCCGCAGGCCCGCGGCGAGGGCGAGACCTGGCGCGCGCTGCTGCCGCTCGGCGGGCTGCTGGTGCTGCTGATGACCGTCGCGCTCACCCTGCACGAGACGACCGGCGCGCGGATCACCGCGATCATGCTGGTGGTCGTGCCCGCCATCGCCGCCCTGTGGTTCACCGTGCAGGGGCCGGAGGGCGCCCGGCTCCGGCACGGCGCGCAGCGGGTGCGGGCCTATGTCGGCCTCGACCTGCCGCGCTACCGCGACGAGGTGCTGCTCCTGTCGCTCGCGGGCTACATCGGCTCGGTCGGCGCGGTGCTGCTGACGCCCCTGATCGAACAGACCGGGTTCGACCTGCATGTCCTGCCCGGCTGGGCCGTCCTCGTGGCCGTCGTCTGGCTGATGCCGCTGACCGGGCAGCTCGGGATGAACCCGATCCTGTCGGCCACGCTGATCTATCCCTTCGTGCCGGATGCGGCGGTGCTGGGGGTGACGCCGACGGCGGTCTTCATCGCCTTCACCGGGGGCTGGGCGCTCTCGGGGTCGAATTCGCCCTTCGCGGCGACGACCCTGCTTCTGGGGAATTTCGCCGGGATCTCGGCCTTCCGGGTGGGCTGGCAGTGGAACGGGGTCTACACGATCTGCTGCGGCGTCGCCCTGTCGCTCTGGGTCGCGGCGATGGCGCTTTTCGGTCTCGGATAGAGCCGCTTTCCCCCGCCGCCCGCGCGCCCTAGTATCGCGCCGAACTCTGACAGAAGGACCGATCATGAGCCTGTTCGACCTCCCCTCCCATCCCGACGTGCCCGTGAAGGGCGAGTCCGAGGGCTATCCCGTCCGCCGCATCTTCTGCGTCGGCCGCAACTATGCCGCCCATGCCGCCGAACTGGGCAACGAGGTTCCCGAGGCGCCCTTCTACTTCACCAAGATGCCCGCCCACCTCGTGCTGAGCGGGGCCGAGCTGCCCTATCCTCCGGGCACCGCGAATTATCACCACGAGATGGAATTCGTGATCGCCATCGGCGCGCCCGTCTTCAGATGCACCCCCGAGGAGGGGCTGGCCGCCGTCTACGGCTATGCCGCGGGCCTCGACATGACGCGGCGCGACCTGCAGAACGAGGCGAAGGACCAGCGCCGGCCCTGGGACCTGTCGAAGGATTTCGAGGGCGCCGCGGTGATCGGCGAGATCACGAAAGCCGCCGAGTTCGGCCCGGTTTCCGACCAGAAGATCGTGCTGACGGTCGACGGCGAGACCCGGCAGGACGCGACGCTGGCCGAGCTGATCCACTCGGTCCCGGACGTGATCGCGCATCTCTCGGGCTACTACCACCTGGAACCGGGCGACCTGATCTACACCGGCACGCCGGCGGGTGTCAGCGCGGTCGAGGCCGGCGCGGTGCTGGAAGGGTCGGTCGAGGGGCTCGCCCCGGTCAGTCTGACGCTCGGCGCGGCGGAATGAAGCTCCTGGCGCGATCCGGATCCTCGGCGGCCTACCGCTGCCGGATCGCGCTGAACCTGAAGGGCATCGCGGCGGAGATCGAGAACCTCCCCGCCGGCGCCCATCGGGACGCGGCCTATCTCTCGGTCAACCCGCAGGGCCGGATCCCGGCCCTGCTGACCGACGAGGGCGCGCTGGTCCAGAGCATGGCCATCCTCGACTATCTCGACGAGCTCGTGCCCGACCCCTCGCTCCTGCCCGAGGGGTTGCATGCGCGGGCCCGGGCGCGGGGCGTGGCGCAGATCATCGTGGCGGATGTGCATCCGCTGCAGAACGTGGGCGCAATGGAGGTGATGGGCGGGATGTTCGGCGTCGATGCGGAGGGCCAGCGGGCCTGGGCGCGGCACTGGATCGAACGCGGGCTCGCCGCCTGCGAGGCGCTGCTCGCGCGGGAGACCCATGGCGGGGCCTATGCCTTCGGCGACCGGCCCGGCCTCGCGGACCTGTGCCTCGTGCCGCAGATGCGCAACGCGGCGCGCTTCGGGGCGGATGTCTCGGGGCTGATCCGGATCAACGCGGTGACCGAGGCCTGTCTCGTTCATCCGGCCTTCGTGGCAGCGCATCCCGACCGGCATCCGGATCCGGACGGATAGGGCGCAGGGGGGCCAGCCCCCCGTCGGCCGGAGGCCGACTCCCCCCGGGATATTTTCGGCAAGAGGAAGCAGGCGGGATCTGCGGCCTGTTCGGGTCTAATCCGAGGGGATGTGGCTGGTCGTCATCTCGATCATGACGCGGCCGTCGGGGCGGGTGACACGGGTGCGGACGACGGAGAGGCGGCGGCCCTGTTTCACGTAATCGGCGCTTGCGGTCAGCGTGCCCTCGCGGGTGTTGGCCAGGAGGTTCGCATTCAGGTTCACGGCGAGGGGGAAGCCCGCCATGCCCTGGCGTGCCTCCCTGTCGCCCAGCACGAGGCGGGTGGCGACCACGTCGGCGAACCAGATCATCGCGCCCGCGTGGACCGTGCCGAAGGGGTTGAGGATGCCCGGCTGGACCTCCATCTCGCCGCGCGCCGTGCCATCGCCCTCGTAGCGGGCGGTGAAGTCGATGGTGCCCTCGAACCTGTCGGTCATGGCGTCCTCCGTTTTGCCGCGGCAGGCCACGGCACGAGACGGGTTGCAAGCCCGGGCCGAAGCGCGAGGATGGGCGGGATCCGCGACGGAGGAGAGAGACCATGGCCGGAACCGAGACGCTCAGGACCTATGTGCAGCCCTGGCATTGCGACGAGATGGGGCACATGAACGTGCGCCATTACCTCGGCATGTTCGACGATGCCGCCTTCGTGCTGCTGGCGATGATCGGCCATGTCACCGACGAGGCCTACGGCTGGGCCGATGTGCAGCACACGCTGCGCTACCTTGCCGAGACGCCGCAGGGCTCGGCCGTGGTGGTGACCTCGGAGCTGGTGAAGCTGGGGACGAGGTCGATGACCGTGCTGCACCGGATGCAGGACGCCACGAACGGCACGGTGCGGGCCGAGGCCGAGACGGTGACCGTTTATTTCGACCTCAGGGCGCGGAAGGCCGCGCCGATCCCGGAGCGCTACCGGGCGGCGCTGGAGGCGCTCTGATCCGGGTCTAATGCAGCCATTTCGGGCCGCCGGGCGTCGCGACAAGGGCGGCGAGGGACGGGGCCGGTGCGGCCGCGACGACCACGCGCGGGTCGGAGAAGAGCGGATCGAGGCGGGCGGAGAGGCGCGCAGGCTCCGGGTGGCCGATGTCGAGGCGGAGGAGGTCGAGCCCCGCGTCGGGCATCGCCCGTGGCGGCAGCGGGTCGGTGCGCCATTCGATGACGCTCGGGAAGGTGCCGCCTTCGGGCAGCGCGCCGTCCTCCGGCACCGTCAGCAGCCAGCTGAGCGCGCCGCGGCTCACCGGCAGGGCGGGGCCCGAGGCCCGGGGCAGGCGCGGATGCAGTGCGGCCATGTCGTCGGTGCGCACGACCCAATGGGCGAGGCGGGGCGCCGCGGGCGGGGTGTCGAGCGTGAACCAGCGGGGCCGCGCCGGCGGGGCCGCCGCGGGATCGACGGCGATCACCTCGAGGAAGGCGGCGGCGCCGAGGCGGACCAGGTGGTTGTGGGTGCCCATCAGGGGATGGGCACCGCCCGGCGGCAGGCGCAGGCCGATCTGCGCCTCGACATGGTCGAGTCCCGAGGCGAGATCGGGGGCAATGACGACGATATGGTCGAACTCGGTCATGGCGGCGCAGGTCCCGGCGATGAGGTGGCGAAGGTCGGGGCGGGATCCTGCCCGCCCCCGTTCGAGCCTATTGCAGGTCCTTGAAGGCCTTCTGCATCCGCTCGACCGCCTCTTCCACCCGGCTGCGCGGGGTGGCGAGGTTGAAGCGGTTCCAGCTCTCCCCACCCTGCCCGAAGGTCAACCCCTGGTTGACGGCGATCTTCGCGTCCTCGGCGATCCGGCGCATGACCTCGTCGCGGTCCATGCCGGTGCCGCCGAAGTCGACCCATGCGAGGTAGGTGCCCTCGAGCGGCATCGAGCGCAGGCCCGGGATCGCGTTGATGCCCGCGTCGAAGACCTGCGCGTTCTGCCCGATATAGGCGCACATCTCGTCGACCCATTGCGCGCCCTCGGGCGAATAGGCGGCGGGGACCATGTGCTTGGCGAAGGCGTTCGGGGAGAGGCCCAGCCCCGCGATCGTCGCGGCGAAGGCGGCTTTCAGCCCCTCGTCCTCGAGGATCACGTTGCCGGTGTGCATGCCGGCGAGGTTGAAGGTCTTGGTGGAAGCCGTCATCATCACCGTGCGGCCCCGCGCCTCGGGCGCGGCGACCGAGAAGGGCACGTGCTTGTGGCCGGGCAGGACGATGTCGCAATGGATCTCGTCCGAGACGACCAGGAGGTCGTGCTTCTCGGCGAAGGCGGCAAGCTGGCGCTGCTCCTCCACCGACCAGACCCGGCCGCCGGGATTGTGCGGCGAGCAGAAGATGATCATCTTCTCGCGCCCGGTCATCCGGGCCTCGTAGGCGTCGAAATCCATCTCGTAGCGGCCGTCGTTCAGCGCCAGCTCGAACTGGACGATCTCGCGCCCGCCCGCCGCGATCACCTTGTGGAAGGCGTGGTAGACGGGGGTGAAGAGGATGATCCCGTCGCCCGGTTCGGTCCAGGTCTGCATCGCCAGCGCGGCGCCGTTGACCAGGCCATGGGTCGAGAAGATGCCGTCGTCATCTGCCGCGATCTCCCAGCCGTGACGCTCGCGCGCCCACCAACGGATGGCGGAAAGATAGGCGCCTTCATCGCCGAAATAGCCGAAGACGCCGTGATCGGCATAGGCCTTCACCGCGTCGATCACGCCCTGGGGCGGGCGGAAGTCCATGTCGGCGACCCACATCGGGATCCCGTCCTCCGGGGAGACCCCGGCGAATTCCTGCATCTTGTCCCATTTCGCCGAATGGGTGCCCCGCCGCTCGATCAGCTCGTCAAAGTTCATGGTCGTCCTTTCTGCTTGGCGGGGACGCTATAGCACCTGTTTCCGAGGGCAAGTGCGCCGTTGCACACGAAACTTCCATCGCCTACATGAAGCGGATGAAGCGCCCGATCCTGATCCATCCCGACCCGCGCCTGAAGAAGGTCGCCGCCCCGGTGGCGGACCTTTCGGACGAGTTGCGCGTGCTGGCCGACGACATGCTCGAAACCATGTACGACGCGCCGGGAATCGGGCTGGCCGCGCCGCAGGTCGGGGTGATGAGCCGCCTGCTGGTGATGGATTGCGTGAAGGACGACGGTCCGCCGCAGCCCTTCGTGATGTTCAACCCCGAGATCGTCTCGGCCTCGGACGAGAAGAGCGTCTACGAGGAAGGCTGCCTTTCGATCCCCGACCAATACGGCGAGGTCGAGCGCCCGGCCGAGGTCGAGGTGCGCTGGATCGACCGCGACGGGAAGGCGCGCGAGGAGCTCTTTGCCGGGCTCTGGGCGACCTGCGTGCAGCACGAGATCGACCACCTGGACGGCAAGCTCTTCATCGACTACCTCAGCCCGATGAAGCGGCAGATGATCACCCGCAAGATGCAGAAGCTCAAGCGCGAACGCGCGAGGGTCTGAGGCATGGCGGTCCTGCCGATCCTGCGCTGGCCCGACCCGCGGCTCATGCGGGTCTGTGCGCCCGTCGGGCCGGACGAGGATGTCGCGGGGCTGGTTTCCGACATGTTCGAGACGATGTATGCCGCGCCGGGCCGGGGGCTCGCCGCGCCGCAGGTCGGCGTTCTGAAGCGCATCTTCGTGATGGACGTGACCTGGAAGGAGGGCGACCGCACGCCGGTGGCCTGCATCAATCCCGAGATCCTCGCATCCGCGCCCGAGATGGCGGTGGCCGGAGAGGCCTGCCTGTCGATCCCCGGCGTGGCGGCCGACATCGCGCGGCCCGCCTGGGTCCGGCTGGGATGGAGCGACCTGCAGGGCGCGCGGCACGAGGCGCGACTCGAGGGCTTCCGGGCGGTCTGCGCGCAGCACGAATACGACCATCTCGACGGCAAGGTGATCTTCGACCGGCTGGGCGCGGAGGACCGCGCGGCGCTGGAGGATGCCTACGAGGGGCAGGCATGAGCGTCCGCCCGATCCTGCAATGGCCGGACCGGCGGCTGCGGACGGCGGCGGGCGACGTGGCCGAGGTGACAGACGCGGTCCGGCAGGTCTGGGCCGACATGGTCGACACCATGGAGGCGATGCCGGGCGTGGGCCTTGCCGCCGTGCAGATCGGCGTGATGCAGAGGCTCGCGGTGGTGGATGCCTCCGACAGACGGGGCCAGGCGGTGCTGCTGGCCAACCCGGAGGTGCTGCATGCGAGCGTGGAGCTGCGCCCGCACGAGGAGGCGAGCCCCTGCCTGCCGGGCGTGTCCGCGAAGATCGAGCGGCCACGGGCGGTGACGGTGCGCTTCCTGAATGTCGAGGGCGCGGTCGAGGAGCGGGATTTCGTCGGGCTCTGGGCGACCTCGGTGCAGCACCAGATCGACCATCTGGCCGGGCGGATGTATTTCGACCGGCTGAGCAAGGTGAAGCGCGACATGCTGCTCAGGCGCGCGCGGAAGGGGGGCTGATGCGGATCGTCTTCATGGGCACGCCGGATTTCTCGGTGCCGGTTCTGGACGCGCTGGTCGCCAAGGGGCACGAGATCGTCGCCGTCTACTGCCAGCCGCCCCGGCCGGCGGGCCGCGGCAAGAAGGACCGCCCGACGCCGGTCCATGCGCGGGCCGAGGCGCTCGGGCTCGAGGTCAGGCATCCGGTGTCGCTGAAGGGTGCCGGGGAACAGGCCGCCTTCGCCGCGCTCGGTGCCGAGGTGGCGGTCGTCGTGGCCTATGGGCTGATCCTGCCGCAGCCGGTGCTGGATGCGCCGGCGCATGGCTGCCTGAACATCCACGCCTCGCTGCTGCCGCGCTGGCGCGGCGCAGCGCCGATCCACCGGGCGATCATGGCGGGGGACGCCGAGACCGGCATCTGCATCATGCAGATGGAGGCCGGGCTCGACACCGGGCCGGTGCTGCTGCGCGAGGCGACGCCGATCGGCCGCAACGAGACGACCGGAGAGCTGCACGACCGGCTGTCGCGCATCGGCGCCCGGCTGATCGTCGAGGCGCTCGACCAGATCGGCGACCTGGTGCCGGTGCCGCAGCCCGACGAAGGCGTGACCTATGCCGCCAAGATCGACAAGGCAGAGGCCCGGGTCGACTGGTCCCGTCCCGCCGCCGAGATCGATCGGCAGATCCGCGGCCTGGCGCCCTTCCCGGGCGCCTGGTGCGAGATCGCGGGACAACGGGTCAAGCTGCTCGCCTCGCGTCTCGCCAAGGAGCAGGGGCCGGCGGGGCGGGTGCTCGACACCATGCTGACCGTGGGCTGCGGCGAGGGCTCGGTCCAGGTGCTGCGGCTGCAGCGTGCGGGCAAGGGGCCGCAGGACGCCTCGAGCTTCCTGCGCGGCATGCCGGTGCCCGCGGGCACGCAGCTCTGAGGCCGGAGGGGGGCCAGCCCCCCGTCGGCCGTTGGCCGACTCCCCCCGGGATACATGGACCAGGGGAAAGTGGGGGGCCGGCCTCCTGCTTTCCTCTGGTCCTTGTATCCCCGCCGGAGGCATGAAATCGCTGTCCGGCGCCCCCCGCCCGCGCCGTCCCGGCAGCGGAGAGCCTTGCCCTCGCCCGTCGCCCGCACTAGGCTCCGGCCTACCTCGGGGAGCCTGACAGGGCTGAGATGCGGCGACGCGAACCCGTTGAACCTGAACCGGTTAAGACCGGCGGAGGGAAGGTTGTTCGCAGCATCCGAAATCTCCGCCCGTCGCGATATGGAGGATGCACATGAGACATCTTGCGATTGCCACGGGACTTCTGTTTGCCACGCAGGCCGCGGCGCAGGACCCCGTTCTGACGATCTACACCTATGACAGCTTCAACACCGAATGGGGCCCCGGCCCGGTGGTGGAGGCGGCCTTCGAGAAGGAGTGCGGCTGCGACCTGAAGTTCGTCACCGCAGGGGACGGCGCGGCGCTGCTGTCGCGGATCCGGCTGGAAGGCGCGCGGACAGAGGCGGACGTGGTCCTGGGGCTCGACACCGCGCTGATCGCGCAGGCGGCCGAGACCGGTCTCTTCGCGCCGAGCGGGGTGGAGGCCGGGTACAACCTGCCGATCACATGGCGCGACGAGACCTTCGTGCCCTTCGACTGGGGCTATTTCGCCTTCGTCGGGCTGAAGGACGGGCCGAAGCCGGGATCCTTCGAGGATCTCGCCGCCGGCGACGCCACCGTGGTGATCCAGGACCCGCGCAGCTCGACCCCCGGGCTGGGTCTGCTGATGTGGGTGAAGGAGGCCTATGGCGACCGGGCCGAGCAGGTCTGGGAGGGCCTCGCCGACAACATCGTCACCGTGACGCCCGGCTGGTCCGAGGCCTACGGCCTGTTCCTCGAGGGCGAGGCGGACCTCGTGCTGTCCTACACGACCTCGCCCGCCTATCACCTGATCGCCGAGGAGGACGACACCAAGATCGCGCTGCCGTTCGAGGAAGGCCATTACCTGCAGGTCGAGGTCGCGGGGATGCTCGCCGGCACCGACCAGCCGGAGCTCGCGCGGGACTTCCTGCAGTTCATCACGACCGACGCCTTCCAGTCGGCGATCCCAGAGACCAACTGGATGTACCCGGCCGTGACGCCCGACGGCGGCCTGCCCGAGGGTTTCGACACGCTCGTGCAGGTCGACAAGCCGCTGCTGACCGCGCCCGAGGCGGCGGCCGGGATCCGGGACGCGGCGCTCGAGGAATGGCGCCGCGCGCTCTCGCAATAGGCCGCGGCTGGCCGGGACGGCTCGCGGCGCTCTGCGTCGCGGGCTTCCTTCTCGCGCCCCTGGGCGCGGTGCTCTGGCGTGCGGGCGGGGCCGGCTGGCCCGGCGCCGCCGACTGGGCGGCGGTGCGCTTCACGCTGGTGCAGGCCGTGCTGTCGGCGGCGATCTCGGCCGCGCTCGCGGTGCCGGTGGCCCGCGCGCTGGCGCGGCGGCGGTTCCGGCTGCGCGGGGCCTATGTGGCGCTCATGGGGGCGCCGTTCATCCTGCCGGTGATCGTGGCCGTCATGGGCCTTGTCGTCGTCTTCGGCCGGGGCGGCTGGATCAACGACCTGCTGGGGCTGGCGGGGCTTGGCCCGGTGTCGATCTACGGGCTGCACGGGGTGGTGCTGGCGCATGTCTTCTTCAACCTGCCGCTCGCGGTGCGGCTGATCCTGCAGGGGTGGCAGGAGATCCCGGGCGAGCGCTTCCGCCTCGCCGCGCAGCTTGGCGCGGGACCGGCCGAGATCCGGCGGCTTCTGGAATGGCCGATGCTCAGGCGTGTCCTGCCGGGGGTCTGCGCGGTGATCTTCGCCATCTGCCTCACCAGCTTCGCGGTGGCCCTGACGCTGGGCGGCGGGCCGCGCTCCACCACGGTCGAGCTGGCGATCTACCAGGCGTTCCGCTTCGAATTCGACCTCGGCCGGGCGGCGATGCTCTCGGTGATCCAGTTCGCGATGGTGACGCTGGCGGGCCTGGCCGCGCTGCGGCTGTCGCGGGGCGAGGGGTTCGGAACCGGATTCGACCGGGTGGTGCCCCGCTGGGACGCGCGCGGGCGCTGGCTGCGGCTGGCGGACGGCGCCTGGCTGGTCGTCACGGGGGTCTTCCTGCTCGGGCCGCTCGCCGCGGTGGCGTGGCGGGGGCTGCCGGGGCTCGACGCGATGCCGGCGAGCGTCTGGACGGCGGCCCGCGCCTCGCTCGCCGTGGCGCTTGGCGCGACGGGGGTGACGATGGGCCTGACCCTGGCGATGGCGCTGGCCCGGCGGGGCTGGGTGGAGCTGATCGGGCTCGCGCCGCTTGCCGCCTCGCCCCTCGTGCTGGGCTCGGGGCTGTTCCTGCTGCTCAACCCTGTGGCGAACCCGGCGTCGCTGGCGCTGGCCGTCACCATGGCGGTGAACGTGGTGATGGCCCTGCCCTTCGCGCTGCGCATCGTCGGACCCGCCGTCGCGGGGGTGGAGGCGGATTACGGGCGGCTGGCGGATTCGCTGGCGATGCGGGGCGCGGCGCGCCTGCGCTGGCTGGTCCTGCCGCGCATCCGCCGGCCGCTGGGATTCGCGGCGGGGCTGACGGCGGCACTGTCGATGGGCGACCTGGGGGTCATCGCGCTGTTCGCCGATCCGGAGCGGGCGACCCTGCCGCTGACCATCTTCCGGCTGATCGGCGCCTATCGCATGGAGGCGGCGGCGGGCGCGTCGCTGTTGCTGCTGGCCCTGAGTTTCGGGCTCTTCGCCCTGTTCGACCATGGAGGCCGCTGGCGTGCTGACACTTGAGGCGCTGGACATCCGGCAAGGCGATTTCCGGCTGCGGGCCGACTGGTCGGTGGCGGCCGGCGACCGGGTGGCGCTGATCGGGCCCTCGGGCGCGGGAAAATCCACGCTGCTCTCGGTGGTCGCGGGGTTCTTCGCAGCCGCGTCGGGCCGGGTCCTGTGGGACGGGCGCGACCTGACCGGCGCGGCCCCCGGAGAGCGTCCCGTCGCGATGCTGTTCCAGGACGGGAACCTCTTTCCGCATCTGACGGCGGCGCAGAACGTCGGGCTGGGCATCCGGCCGGACCTGCGGCTCGCCCCGGCGGACAAGGCCCGGGTGGCCGAGGCGCTGGCCCGGGTCGGGCTGGAGGGCTACGGCGCGCGCAAGCCCGGCGCCTTGTCGGGCGGGCAGCAGAGCCGCGTGGCGCTGGCGCGTGTGCTGGTGCAGTCGCGGCCGCTCCTGCTGCTGGATGAACCCTTCTCGGCCCTCGGCCCGGCGCTCAGGGCCGAGATGCTCGATCTTGTCGCCGGGCTCTGCGCCGAGAAGGGCGCGACCCTGCTGATGGTGAGCCATGCGCCGGAGGATGCGCAGCGGATCGCGGACCGGCTGGTGCTGGTCGACGAGGGCGTGGCCGAGGCGCCGGTCGCGACGGCGGAGGCCTTCGCGCGGCCCTCCGACCGGCTGCGGCGCTACCTGGGCTGATCCGAGGGGCCCCCGCCCGACAGCCTGCCCAAAGGAAAAGGCCCCGCCGGAGCGGGGCCTTTCATCTTTGGCGGACGGGATCAGTCCCGCTTGGTCCGGTGCTTGTGCGGGTACCAGATCCGCTTGTTGGTCAGGTAGAGCAGCACGGCCAGGATGCCGAGGAAGATCACCCCGGTGAAGCCGGCCTGCTTGCGCGCCATCATCTTCGGTTCCGCGGCCCACATCAGGAACGCGGCGACGTCCTCGGCCTCGTGGCTCAGGTCGTTCGCGTGACCGTCGGCGAATTCCACGTCCTCCCCGGCGAGCGGCGGGGCCATGGCGATCCAGCCGCCGTCGAAGGCGGTGTTTTCGTAGAACGTGGTGCCGGCCTGTTCCCGCGTCCTGCCCGTGTAGCCGGTCAGGATCGAGTAGATGTGCTCGGGGCCGCCGATGCCGTTGACGAACTGGTTGATGCCCAGGCCGTAGGGACCGTGGAACCCGGCACGGGCCTTCGCCATCAGCGACAGGTCGGGCGCGTTTTCCAGGGCCGAGCCGGGGAAGTGGTCGCCGGGCGTCGCCGGGCGGAAGTCTTCCAGCTCGTCGTCATAGACCTCGAAGTTCGCGGCATAGGCGCGGACCTGATCCTCGGGCATGCCGGGGCCGCCCTCGTCGCCGATCGTGCGGATCGGGACGTAACGCAGGCCGTGGCAGGCCGAGCAGACCTCGGTGTAGATCTGCAGGCCGCGCTGAAGCTGGAACTGGTCGTAGGCGCCGAAGGGGCCTTCGAAGGAGAAGTCCACGTCGGTCGTGTGCGTCTCGCCGTGACCGCCCGCGGCATGTTCTTCCTCGGCGGTGTCGCCTTCGATCTCGGTATGCTCGGCTTCCGCGGCCTCGCCGGCCTCGGGTGCCACCGCTTCGGTCTCGACGGTGTTCTCCTCGGCGGCGGGGCCGACCTCTTCACCGGCGGCGTCGATGGCATCGGGGCCGTCCTCGGCCTCAGCGGAGGGCTCTTCGCCCGCGGTCACGACGGAATCGCCGGTCTCTTGCCCGGTCGTCGCCTCCGCATCCGCGGCGGGTTCTTCCTCGGTGGTCGCCTCGGCCTCTGCTGCCGGGGCTTCCTCAGTGGTCGCCTCGGCCTCTGCTGCCGGCGCTTCCTCGGTGGTTGCCTCGGCCTCTGCTGCCGGGGCTTCCTCAGTGGTCGCCTCGGCCTCTGCTGCCGGAGCTTCCTCGGTGGTCGCCGCGGGCGCGTCCTCGGTCGTTGCCTCGGCTTCGGCTGCCGGAGCTTCCTCGATCGTCGCCGCGGGCGCGTCCTCGGTCGTCGTCTCTGCCTCGGCCGCGGGGGCCTCGGTTGCGGCGGCCGGCGGAATCTCGGTCCTGGGCTCGTCCGTGGTCGTCGCCTGCTGGGCCACGGCGGGGAGACCGCCGAGACCGATCAGCAGGGCCAGTGCGCTGACGGAAAGCGTTGTCTTGCGGATCATTTCAATCGTTCCTTTCCGCTCACTCGGCCGGTTTCACGATGGTTTCGGTGCCGCCCGTGTGGGGCGCGTAATGGGCATCGAAATCCTCTTCGATGGTCGCCGGGGGCGCCTTCGGCTTCTCGATCACGCCAAGCAGCGGCAGGATCACGAGGAAGTAGGCGAACCAGTAGGTGGCACCGATCAGCGAGATCGTCGAATAGGGCGGTTCCGCCGGCATCGCTCCACACCACATCAGGACGATGAAGTCGACGACCAGCAGGGCGAACCACCATTTGAACATCGGGCGGTAGCGGCCCGAGCGCACCGACGAGGTGTCGAGCCAGGGGACCAGTGCCATCACCGCGATCGCGCCGAACATGGCGAGCACGCCGAAGAACTTGGCGGTGATGATGCCGCCGGTGATCCAGCTGGCGAACATCACGACCCAGACGTCGGCGGTGAAGGCCCGCAGGATCGCGTAGAACGGCAGGAAGTACCATTCGGGCACGATGTGCGCGGGCGTCGCCAGCGGGTTCGCCTCGATGTAGTTGTCGGGGTGGCCGAGGTAGTTCGGCATGAAGCCCACCACCGCGAAGAAGATCAGCAGGACGACGGCCAGGCCGAAGAGGTCCTTGATCACGAAGTAGGGCCAGAACGGCAGCGTGTCCTTCTCGGCCTCGGCCTTGGAGCCGCGGCGCACTTCGACACCCGTCGGGTTGTTGTTGCCGGTGGAGTGGAACGCCCAGATGTGGACGATCACGAGGCCGGCGATCACGAAGGGCAGCAGGTAGTGCAGCGAGAAGAAGCGGTTCAGCGTGGCGTTGTCCACCGCGGGCCCGCCGAGCAGCCAGGTCTGGATCGGCTCGCCGATCAGGGGGATGGCGCCGAACAGGCCGGTGATGACGGTCGCGCCCCAGAAGGACATCTGACCCCAGGGCAGGACGTAGCCCATGAAGCCGGTGGCCATCATCAGCAGGTAGATCAGCATGCCGACGATCCAGGTCACTTCGCGCGGGGCCTTGTAGGAGCCGTAGTAGAGGCCGCGGAAGATGTGGATGTAGACGGCGAAGAAGAAGAGCGAGGCGCCGTTGGCGTGCAGGTAGCGCAGCATGTGGCCGCCGTTCACGTCGCGCACGATGTGCTCGACCGAGGCGAAGGCGTAATCGACATGCGGCGTGTAGTGCATCACCAGCACGATGCCGGTCGCGATCTGCAGCACCAGGCAGAAGGCCAGAACGATGCCCCAGATCCACATCCAGTTCAGGTTCTTGGGCGTGGGAATGAAGAGCGTGTCATAGAGCAGGCCGAGCACCGGAAGGCGCGCGTGAAGCCATTTCTCACCGCCCGTCTTGGGCTCGTAGTGATCGTGGGGAATACCGGACATGGTGACTTACCTCCCTCAGCCCAGAACGATTTCGGATTCGCCGTCGAACCGGGCAACGGGGACGGGCAGGTTTTCCGGGGCCGGGCCCCTGCGGATGCGGCCGGCGGTGTCGTAGTGCGACCCGTGGCACGGGCAGAACCAGCCGCCGAAATCGCCGGCCTCGCCGAGCGGCACGCAGCCGAGGTGGGTGCAGACGCCCATCATCACCAGCCATTCCTCCGCGGCCTCGCCCTCGGCGCCCTCGGGCGACAGGGCGCGGTTCGGATCGGTCGCCTCGGCGCCCTCCGGCAGGTTCGCGTTCCGGGCATTGGGGTCGGGCAGGTCCGACATCGGCACGCCGCGCGCCATCTCGATCTCTTCCGGGGTGCGGCGGCGGATGAAGACCGGTTTGCCGAGCCACTTGACCGTCAGCTGGGTGCCCGGTTCGACGCCCGAGACGTCGACGCGGATCGACGACAGCGCCTGCACGTCGGCGGAAGGGTTCATCTGGTTCACCAGCGGCCAGACGGCCGCCCCGGTGACCACCGCGCCCGCACCTGCGGTGGCATAGTAGAGGAAGTCTCTTCGGGTGCCTGCGTGATCGTCAGCGTGGGACACGAGTTCGTCTCCATTACCTGGGCCTGTGAGGCAGGCCATAATGTTCGTTGGGCCGCGCAGGGCACAGCCGTTCGGTGCGGTTCTTAGCGGCGCAACTTCGTGACGTCCAGAGAACAATGGACGCAGGCCAAGGGGAGGCGCGCATGTGTCGCGGTCTGGACGCGCGGCAGGGGGATCGCCCCGGCCGCATGGGGGGAATCGGTGCCGGTCGGGGAACGCGATGCGGCGGCCGCCCCGCCGGGACAGCCGCCGCCATGCGCGTCGAAGGCCGTGGTCCGGGTCAGGCCGGCGCGGTGGCCTTCATCGCCTCGCGCTGCGCGAAGGTCTCGTACCACGCGGCCAGCGCGTCGCATTCCTTGCGCCAGCCGTACTGGTCGTGCCGGAAGTCGAGGTAGCCGAGCGCACAGCCGAGCGCGATCTGACCCATGTCGAGCGGCCCTGCGAGGTGGCTCATCCAGCGGTCGTTCACCACCTTCACCGCCCGGGCGATCTTGGCCCAGTGCGAGTCGATCCATTCGTCCATGACCTTGTCGGCCGGCCGGAGGCGCTTTTCATAGGCGATGCCGGTGACCGCGCTGTCGAGGATCCCGTCGGCGGTGGCCTCGAGGGTCAGGACCTCCCAGAGCCGCGCCTCGGGGTAGAGACCGGCCTGCGCCTTCGCGTCGAGATAGCGGCAGATGACGCGGCTGTCGTAGAGCGTCGGCCCGTCGTCGCGTGCAAGCGAGGGGATCCGCGCGAGCGGGTTCGCGGCGGTGAGCGCCGCGTCGGACTCGAGCAGCGAGGTCGAGACCGGCATCTCCTCGACCTGACCGGTCAGGCCGGCTTCGCGGATCACGACCCGGACCTTGCGGACATAGGGCGATGCGTTGGAGGAAAAGAGTTTCATGCGGGCTCCCCTTGGATATGCGCCGTCACGTTAGGTAACGGCCGGGGGGAAGTAAATCGGCGAGACCGGCGCGGGCGGGACGAAGCGGAGGGGGCCCGGACACATGGTCGATCGCGGCGCCCCCCGCGCGGCTGTCGCCTTGGCTACCGCCGGCTCCGGGGGCCCGAGGGAAGTGCACATGGCGAGGGTGGCGGGGGCGCTGCCCCCGTCGGCCGGAGGCCGACTCCCCCGGGATATTTGGGGCAAGAGGAAGCAGGCCGTCAGGCGCGGTCGGGCGGGGTCCGCATCAGGGCCGCGAGGGCGGGATCGCCGGCGGCTTCGACGCCGTCCGCAGCGGCCCGGCGCACCGCCTCGGGCTTGTTCTGGGAGAGCTTCCAGGTGCCGTCGATCTCCTCGATGGCGAGGCGGGCGGGGACGATGGCCCGCATCATCCGCTCCATCAGCCCCCCGGTCATCTTGTCCGAGGTCCAGGGTGTCTTCGGCAGACGGCGCTCGAACTCCGCCGATTGCCGGTCGAGGAGGTCCTGCAGCCCCGCCTGCGGGGTAAGTTCGAGCGTGCCCGTGAGGTGGACGGCGACGTAGTTCCACGTCGGCACCTGGTCCTCGATCCGGTACCAATCGGGCGAGACATAGCCGTGCGGCCCGGCGACCACGAGCCGCGCGGAGGCCGGCGCGGCGAGGGCCGCGACGATGGGATTGGGGCGCGCGAGGTGCACAAGCGCCTCGGTGCCGGCCTCGTTCAGCAGGAAGGGGACGTGGCTGACGAGCGGGGCCGCCGTGCCGTTCGAGACGGTCAGGATGCCGAAGCCCTGGTCGCGCGCGAAGGCGAGGTTCGTCGCATCGCCGGCGTCGCGGAAAGCGCGGTTGGGGTGCATCAGGCCAGGAGCCCCGTGGCGCCCGCGCCGCGGATCCGGGCGGTGACGATGGCGCCCTCGGGCTGGTCGGTCCCGAAATGCACCTCGGCGAATTGCGCGGTGCGGCCCATCCGGGGGCTTTCCATCAGCACGGCGTGGTCACGCCCGACCTGCGCGGCGTGATGGGCCTGCGCCGCCACCTGCCCCGCGGCGCGCAGCCGCGCGGCCCGCTCCTTGATCGCCACGCCGTTCACCTGCGGCATCCGCGCGGCCGGCGTGCCGGGGCGGGGCGAATAGGGGAAGACGTGCAGCCAGGTGAGGCCGCATTCCTCGACCAGCCGGAGCGAGTTGTCGAACATCGTCTCGGTCTCGGTCGGGAAGCCCGCGATGATGTCGGCGCCGTAGGTCATGTCGGGGCGGAGCCGGCGCGCCTCCTCGCAGAATCGGATCGCGTCGTCGCGGAGGTGCCGGCGCTTCATCCGCTTCAGGATCATGTCGTCCCCCGCCTGGAGCGAGAGGTGGAGATGCGGCATCAGGCGCGGCTCGGTGGCGATCGCCTGCATCAGGCTCTCGTCCACCTCGATCGAATCGATCGAGGAGATCCGCAGGCGCGGCAGGTCCGGGACCAGCCGCAGGATCCGCAGCACGAGGTCGCCGAGCTTCGGCGCCATCGGCAGGTCGGCGCCCCAGGAGGTCAGGTCCACCCCGGTCAGCACGACCTCGTTATAGCCGCGATCCACCAGCCGCTTGATCTGATCGACCACGACGCCCGCGGGGACCGAGCGGGAATTGCCGCGCCCGAAGGGGATGATGCAGAAGGTGCAGCGGTGGTCGCAGCCGTTCTGAACCTGCACATAGGCGCGGGACCGGGTGCCGAAGCCGTCGATCAGGTGGCCGGCGGTCTCGGTCACCGACATGATGTCGTCGACCTGCACGCGCTCGGTCTCTCCGATCAGGTCGGGGACCATGCGTCGCCAGCTCTCGGGCTGCATCTTCTCGGTATTGCCGAGGACGATGTCGACCTCTTCCATCGCCGCGAAGGTCTCGGGCTCGGTCTGGGCGGCGCAGCCGGTGACGATCATCCGCGCGTTCGGATTGTCGCGCTTCAGGCGGCGGATCTCCTGCCGCGCCTTGCGGACGGCCTCGGCGGTGACCGCGCAGGTGTTCACGATCACCGCGTCGTCCACGCCGGCACGCGCGGCGAGATCCTTCATCGCTTCGGTCTCGTAGGCGTTCAGGCGACAGCCCAGCGTCGCGAAGACGGGCACCTTGCGGTCCATCAGGACACCCCCGGGAAATCTGCGTCGAGTTCGGCCCGGAAGACGAGCGCCGTCGGCCCGGACATCCAGACGCCGTCCTCGCGCCAGTCGAGCTCAAGCCAGCCGCCGTCGAGCTCCATCCGGACGCGCCGGTCGGTGAGCCCGCGCAGATGGGCCGCCACGGCCGTCGCGCAGGCGCCCGAGCCGCAGGCCAGGGTGATGCCGGTGCCGCGTTCCCAGACGCGCATCCGGATCTCGCCGGGGCCGCGCACCTCGGCGAATTCGACATTGGTGCGCTCGGGGAAGAGCGGGTCGTGCTCGACCTCCGGGCCGCGGAGGGCCGGGTCGGTCGCCTCCGCATCGGCGACGAAGACCACGCAATGCGGGTTGCCCATGCCGACACCCACCGGATCCCCGTCGAGCGGCAGATGCAGCGGATCGACCTCGCGCGCCAGCGGGATCGCGTCCCAGTTCAGCTGCGGCGGCCCCATGTTCACCCAGAGCGTCCCGTCCTCGCGCCGCGCCTCGAGCAGCCCGCGCGCGGTGCGGATGGTTAACCGGTCGCCCCCCTCGCCCATCACGAGCTCGGCCACGCAGCGGGTGGCGTTCCCGCAGGCCCCGGCCCGGCTGCCGTCGCTGTTCCAGAAATCGAGCGCGATGTCCGCATCCGTGCCGTCGCGAATCTCGGCGAGCTGGTCGAATCCGACGCCGCGGTGACGGTCGCCGAGGGCGCGGGCCAGCGCGGGCGTGGTCACGGCGTCGCGGCCCCGTGAATCGATGATCACGAAGTCATTGCCCGCCCCGTGCATCTTCAGGAAGGCCAGAGTCTTATGAGTCGCCGCGTCGCGCATGGGCGGGCATATAATCCCTTGGCACGCGGTTTGAAAGCATGGTGAAAACGGGTGCCGTAACGGCGTGGCCTCAAATCCCGGCAGGGCGCCAGTTTTCCGCTTGACCTCCCAAACGGCTGACCTTAGACGGGCGCCCTGAGTGGGCCGTTAGCTCAGTTGGTAGAGCAACTGACTTTTAATCAGTGGGTCGCAGGTTCGAATCCTGCACGGCTCACCACTGAAACCTCCCTGCAGTTCGAACGATCCTGCGCGCCGAGACCTCTCGAGCGCTTACGAAGGCTCAATCTTTTGCCGCTATCCCCGGGGATGGAAGCGAAAGCGACGGCAGATATGCAGAATTCATGTCCCGCCCGGCCAGGGCGCCCGGGCGCAGGGCGCCTCCGAGCCCTCGTCATCGATGACAGCACCTTCGATCTGCGCCTTGTGACGCGGCACTGCAAACGGCTGGGGATCGACGTCACCTGCGCCCGCTCCGCGGCGGAGGCGCGGGCCCGCCTCGACGGCGGCGGTTACGATCTTCTCCTCGTCGATCACGCGCTCGGCGCCGCCACCGGGTTCGATGTGCTTGCGGCGCTCGACGGGCACCCCGCCCTGCCGCGGCGGCGCATCCTGCTGACCGGAAACGACGACCCGCGCATCGCGGCGGAAGCCGCGGCGCAGGGCCTTGGCGCCTGTCTCCCGAAATCCGCGCTCGGCAGCAGCCGGATGGCCGCGCTCCTGCGCGCCGGACCGGAGGCAGAGGCATGAGCAGCGTGCTGAACCTCCCCCTGCGCAGCCGCCTGATCCTGCTTGCCGTGGCGGCGGCCCTGATCACCGGGGCCGTCACGAGCGCTGCGGCCTATTTCCTCGTGCGCGGGTCAGAATTCGCGGCCGCCGACCAGCGGCTCGGGGCGGCCGCGCGCCTGCATTCCGCAAAGCTCCGCGCCACCCTGGACCTGATCCGCGCGGACGCTGCGTCGATCGCCGCCATGCCCGCCGTGCCCGGCATCATCCGCAGCAGCACGAGCGCCGACGGGACCGATGCGCAGGAACGGTCCGATTTCGCGCTCTGGCAGCGGCGTCTGGAAACGATCTTCGCCGCGATCCTCTCCACCCGGCCGGCCTATACGCAGCTGCGCTACATCGGTATTGCCGACAACTGGAAGGAGCTCGTCCGCGTGAACCAGGGCGCCGAGGGCCCGACCGCGGTCCGGGGCGACGCCCTCCAGTCCAAAGCGGCAGAGCCCTACCTGCAGCATCCCGATTTCCTCGCCGCCGGGCGAACGCTCTTCTCGCAGGTCACCTACAACCGCGAGCAGGGGCGCCGCGACGGCCCCCCGACCCTGCGCTTCGTGCAGCCGGTTTTCGATGCGCAGGGCCAGCTCTTCGGGGTCGTCGTGATCAACGCCGACTTCGCCGAGCTCCTGCGCAGCGCGGGCTTCGATCCGACAGAGGGCAACCGCGTCCACGTCCTGACGGATTCCGGCGATCACATGAGTTTCCGCGCCGAGGCAGCCCCCGCGACGCTGCAATTCCACGAGGACGCGGGCTGGGCCCCCTCGCCCTTCGCCGCAGCCGTGGCAAGCGGGGCGGGCCGGACGGAGCTGGCGCGCGTCGCGGGCTCGGCGGTGCGCTCGGCCAGCATCGTCGCCAGCCGGGCCGAGGCGCCCCTGACCCTGAACCTTCTCGTGGAGACACCGCTCACCGCGATCCATGCCGCGGCGCGCGCCGCATTGCTGCGGACCGCCGTCGTCTCGGCCGTTCTCGTCCTGCTGGTCTGGGTGGTCGCGCAGAATGTGGCGGCCCGTCTGCCGATCGCACGGCTCGCCGCCGCGCTCCGTGACGCGGGCTCCGCGGTCGGATTCGACCTCACGAGCCTGCCCGATGACGAGACGCGCGAAGTGGCCCTCGCCTTCTCGCGGATGTCCAACGATCTTCTCTGCCAGACCCTCCGCGCGGGGGCTGTCTTCGAGAGCGTGCCCGACGGCGTGGTCACGATCGACGCCGACGGCCGCATCGAAAGCGCCAATCCCGCGATGACGCAACTCTTCGGCTATTCCGAGGCGGAACTGATCGGCGCGCCGGTCGGCATGCTGATGCCGGACGCGATCGCCGCGCGGCATCCCGGGTTCGTGGACGGCGCGACCGAGCTGTCGGGCCGGCAGGTGATGGCTGCGAACCGCGACATCCGCGGGCGCCGCAAGGACGGCAGCCTCGTCCCGCTCGAGATCTCGGTATCGCGATTCCATTTCGGCGGCGCCAACCATTTCGTCGGGGTCCTCCGCGACATCACCGAACGGCGCGAGGCCGAGGCCGAGACCGCCGCGCTGGTCGCCGCGCTGCGCCGTTCCAACGAAGAGCTCGACAAATACGCCTTCGTCGCATCCCACGACCTGAAGGCGCCGCTGCGCGTGATCGACAATGTCTCGTCCTGGCTCGAAGAGGATCTCGAGCCTGTCCTGACCGACGACACCCGCGACAGCCTCGCCATGCTGCGCAACCGCGTGCGGCGGATGGAACGGCTGCTGGACGACCTGCTGATCCATTCCCGCATCGGCCGGACCGAGGAGCGGGCGGTGCGCATCTCCGGTACGGAACTGGCGGAGACCCTGCGCGATCTCGTCGATCTGCCACCGGCCATGGAGCTGGAGATTTCCCCGCAATTTTCCGGAATAGAGATCCCGAACATGCCGATCACGACGATCCTCCTGAACCTCGTGAACAATGCGATCAAGCACCACGACCGGCCGGATGGCCGCATCATGCTCGACGTGAACGAGACCGTCGGGGGCTACGAGTTCACCGTGACCGACGACGGTCCCGGCATTCCACCCAGATATCACGCCCGCATCTTCGAGATGTTCCAGACCCTCCGGCCGCGGGACGAGGTCGACGGAAGCGGCCTCGGCCTCGCCATCGTGCGCAAACATGCCGAGGTCGCGGGCGGCCGGATCGAGGTCGCCTCCGACGGCGGGCGCGGCACGCGGTTCACGCTGTTCTGGCCGCACGACCCGGCGCCGGCCCTGCCGACGGGGCGGGCCGCGTGATGCGCCGCGCCTCCAGATCGCAGGCCACGCTCGACATCATACTCGTCGAGGATGACGATGCCGACGCCAAGGCCGTGCACCGCGCGCTCGAGAAGTCGCAGGTCGCCAAGCCCGCCGCCCGGCTGACCGACGGGGTCGAGGCGCTCGCCTATCTCCGCGGCGAAACCGGAACGCCGCCGTCTCATTACGTCCTGCTGGTCGACCTGAACATGCCGCGCATGAACGGGCTGGAGCTGCTGGCCGAGATCCGACGTGATTCCCGACTGCACGGCGCCGTGGCCTTCCTGCTGACCACCTCGGCGGATTTCGGCGACATCGCCGCGGCCTATGAACAGAACGTGGCCGGCTACATCGTGAAGGAGAATGCTGGCACGGGCTTTGCCGATCTCGTCGGCACGCTCGACCATTACCGCCGCCTGGTGGAACTTCCCCGCATCGAGGTGCGTCATTGATGCGCCGCGCTGCCGCGGCGGCACCGCGCCCCGGCGCCGGAATTCCCACTTGACGGGGTGCGGCGCTTGGCATATCCGACCCGTCGTTCGGCGGAGTAGCTCAGTTGGTTAGAGCAGCGGAATCATAATCCGCGTGTCGGGGGTTCAAGTCCCTCCTCCGCTACCAAACTTCCCCTTCCTTTCCGGTTGCGTCGGCTGCTCCGAAGTCGTCCTGGCACGTTGGCGGTCCGCGCTCCCGCAAAGAGCCGCGGGCAGCACCTGAATCCCGGCGCAGCGCGGCAGGGTAGTCTCCGGAATGAATTTTAAGCGTCGGTTTGTCAGCCGGTCCGTCCGCGTGCAGCGCTCCGACGGTGCCGCGATGAGGGAGGCGATCTTCACCCCAGGCCGGCCATTCCGGGCCGTTTCGCGCCAGCCACGCGGCGCGCGCGCCCTCACGCGAGCCCGGTGCAGACGGCAGCCACCCAGCCGGCATTGGCGAGGATCAGCAGGCCCACGGCCAGCGACCCGAGGTCCTTTGCATCCTTCGCATCTTCGGACCATCCGGGCGAGACGCGGTTTGTCAGCACTTCCAGCGCCGTGTTGATCGCTTCGACCGCCAACAGAAGCAGGAACAGGATCGCGGCGACAAGCACGTCGACGGCCGAGGCCCCCGCGCCCCAGAGCGCCGCCGCGCCAAGTGCCGCTCCGAGGCATTCCATCCGCGCGGCCGTCTCGCGGGACAATCGCCGCAGACCGGCGAGCGAATAGCCGGTCGCGTCCCAGGCATGCCGGAGGCCACGGCGCCGCTCCGGGATCCGCGGGTCGGAACGGGGGTCCGGACGCTCTCCCATCAGGCGGCCTCCGGGGGATCATACAGGTGGAGAGTATTGCGTCCGGGTTGGGCGCTTGTGCCGGAACGCGAGCCGCCGGAGCGTCGGCTCCGGGCCGAGAGTAGGATGATCGCCGGCATTGCGCCCTCCGTGTCCCATTGCGCGTCGCGGGGGCCCGGGCACGGCCGCGGGTCCTGCCGTCGCAGGTGGTCATGATTTGCCCCGCCGCGCAACCGGGTGCCACCCGTCCAGCCACGCGACGCCGGGCAGCGCCCCGTCCGGCCGCCCCGCGATCCGGCCGTGCCCCCACGTCGCGCTGGCCTGAACCGGAAAGCTGAGGGAACATCGCGCAGGACCCGGGCCGACGAAGCCTCTGCCCCGGGTTGCGGGATCATCAGGGGGGCGCCGGGCGACCGGCCGGGGACATGAGATGTTGGGCAAGGCACTGAAGATCATCATCGGCACCCTCGTGCTGATCGTGGTGGCCGCGGCGGGCTACCTGCTGGTCGCGCCGCCGGACCTGCTGCGGGTCGGCACGAATTATTCGGCCAAGATCGTCTGTTCGAACGTCTTCCTTGCCGGGCGCGACGCCGAGGACGTGCTGGCGACCGACGTGCAGGCACCGGGCCATCCGCTGCTGAAATATGTCTCGGTCGACACCGACACCGAGGCACGGCGCGTGACGGCCCATGTCTTCGGCATCTTCGCCCCGGCGGTCTCGCAGTACCGCGACGGTCTCGGTTGCAGCAACCTGCACGAGGCCGAACCGGCCGAGGCGGCCCGGCTCGCCGCAACCGCGGCGCCGGATGGCCTCTGGCCCGAGGGCGACCGGGTCGCGCCCTCGCAGGATACCGGGCTGGCGGCGATCCTGTCGGATCCCGCACTGCTCGGCGACGGTTACCGCGCGGTCGTCGTGGTCCGGAACGGGCGCATCCTGGGCGAGGCCTATGCGGAGGGGTTCGACGCCGGGACCCCGCTGCTTGGCTGGTCGATGACGAAGACGGTCGTCGCCGGGCTGATCGGCACGCTGATCGAGGCAGGCCGGGTCGAGCTGGGCGATCCGCTCACCGACAGCTTTCCCGCCTGGGCCGAGGACGACAGGCGCGACATCACCGTCGAATCCATGCTGGCCATGGCCAGCGGGCTCGAGTGGAACGAGGATTACGGCGACGTCTCGGACGTGACGCGGATGCTCTATCTCAACGACGACATGGCCGGCTTCGCCGCGGGCCGCCCGGCGCGCGCGGCGGTCGGCAGCGTGTTCAACTATTCCTCGGGCACCACCACCATGCTGTCGCGCTTCTGGCAGGACCGGGTGGGCGCGGAGAGCCTGTCCTATCCCCGCGCGGCGCTGTTCGGCCCGCTCGGCATGGCCTCGGCGGTGATGGAACCGGACGCGGAGGACACCTTCGTCGGGTCGAGCTACATGTACGCCACCGCCCGGGACTGGGCGCGCTACGGGCAGTTCCTGCTGCAGAAGGGCGCGTGGAATGGCCGGCAGATCCTGCCCGAGGGCTTCACCGACTGGATGTTCGAGCCGACCGAATCCTCGGGCGGGCTCTATGCGCGCGGCCATCTCTGGCGTGAATCGCCGGGCGATCGCCCGGCCTTCGAGGATGCGGTCTGGCTGCAGGGCCATGACGGGCAGTCGGTCGGCATCTTCCCGTCGCGCGACATGGTGATCGTCCGCATGGGGCTGACCCCCTCGCGGCTTGGCTATTCGCCGCTGCCGCTGGCGCAGGCGGTGATCGCGGAGCTCGACGGCTAGGCGCGGATTGCCGGTAGGTCAGCCACCGGACCGGGCCCGCGCGGCCCATGCGTTCAGCACCTCGGCCGCCGATGCGGCGAGGTGCTGGCTCGCGGGCATCCGCCGCGCGGCCACGGGATGCCCGCATTCATGCCGCAGATGCGCCGGGTCTATCGGGAAGCGGGCGCTTTCGGGCAGCGTGCCGAGCGCGGCGCCCGCCTGGTCCATGTCCGCCGCGTAATAGAGCACCGAGATCCCCGCGATCCCCATGGCCGCGACGCAGAGCGCGCAGGGCTCGCAGGAGGTGTAGAGCGCGCAGCCCCGCAGATCGACCGTGCGGAGGTTTCGGCAGGCGTCGCGGATCGCCTCGGTCTCGCCGTGCGAGGTGGGATCGTGGTTCATCACCGAGCGGTTGATCCCCTCGCCGACGATCCGGCCGCCCTTGACGACGACGGCGCCGAAAGGCTCCGTCCCCGGCGTGTCGAGCGCCTGCCGCGAGATCTCGATGGCGCGGCGCATGAAGGTCTCGTCATACATCGGCCGTCTCCTCGCAGGCGAAACAGGCGACGCGGCGGTCGTGCACCTCGGGGCGGCGCTGCGGGCGCTCGGCCCGGCACCGGTCGAAGGCCAGCGGGCAGCGCGGATGGAAGCTGCAGCCCGGCGGCGGCGAGACGGGGGAAGGCACCTCCCCGCCCATCGGGCTCCGGTCGCGCTTCGGCGCTTCGAGGTCGGGGATCGTCTCGAGCAGCAGCCGCGTATAGGGGTGCAGCGGGGAGGCGAAGAGATCGGCGGTCGGCTGGATCTCGACGATCCGGCCAAGGTACATCACCGCGATCACGTCGGCCATGTGCCGCACCACGCTCAGGTCGTGGCTGATGAAGAGATAGGTGAGGTCCATCTCCTTCTGGAGCCGCTTCATCAGGTTCAGCACCTGCGCCTGCACGCTCACATCCAGCGCCGAGGTCGGTTCGTCGCAGACGAGGAACTCCGGCTCTCCGGCGAGCGCCCGCGCGATCGAGATGCGCTGCCGCTGCCCGCCCGAGAATTCATGCGGGAACTTCAGGCCGTCCGACGGAGACAGGCCGACGGTGCGCAGCAGCTCGTCCACCCGGGCCGAGACCTCGGCCTCCGGCGTGCCGGGCCGCAGCGTGCGCAGCGGCTCGGCCACGATGCGTCCCACCCGCCAGCGCGGATTGAGGCTGGCATAGGGGTCCTGGAAGATCATCTGGAGCCGGTCGCGATCTCCGTGGAAGCGGATCGCCCCGCCCGAGGGCGCGTGCAGCCCTGTCACCAGCTTGGCGATGGTGCTCTTGCCGCAGCCCGATTCCCCGACCAGCGCCAGCGTCTGGCCGCGCCGGATGATGAAATCCACCCCGTCCACGGCGCGGAGCGTCCGGCGCGGCTTGCGCTCGATCAGCCGGTTCAGCCAGGGGGCGGACACGTCGAACCGGCGTTCCAGCGCGTCGACCTCGAGGATGGCATCGGGGCGCAGGCTCATGCGGTTTCTCCTTCGAGGGCGAGCCAGCAGGCGGCGCCGGGCCCGTCGATGCGGGGCACCGCGCGGCGGCATTTCGGCCCGGCATGTTCGCAGCGGGGATGGAAGGCGCAGCCTTGCGGGATCGCGTCGAGCCGCGGCATCGCGCCTGGGATCATCCGAAGCTCCTCCGCCTCCGACCGAAGGCTCGGGATCGAACCCATCAGGCCCGCGGTATAGGGATGCTGCGGCCGGCGCACGACGTCCTCGACCGCGCCGACCTCGGCCAGCCGCCCGGCATACATCACCGCCACCCGGTCCGCGGTTTCGGCGATCACGCCCATGTCGTGGGTGACCAGCATCACGGCCGTGCCCCGCTCCCGGCAGAGCCGTTTCAGCAGCGCCGTGATCTGCGCCTGGATCGAGACGTCGAGCGCGGTGGTCGGTTCGTCCGCGACGATCAGCTCGGGCTCCGCGCAGAGCGCCAGCGCGATGACGATGCGCTGGCGCATCCCGCCCGAGAACTGGTGCGGGTAATTGTCGATCCGCTCCTCCACCGCGGGGATCCCCACCTCGCGCATCAGGTCCCTGGCCCGCGCGCGCGCCTGCGCCTTGCCGAGGTCGGTGTGCAGGCGGATCGTCTCGACCAGCTGGTCGCCGACCCGAAAGAGCGGGTTGAGAGAGGTCAGCGGGTCCTGGAAGATCGCCCCGATGCGACGCCCGCGGATGTCCTGCATCTCGCGGTCCGAGAGCGTGTCGATCCGGTCGCCGGACAGGTGGATGGCGCCGCTGGCGATCCGGCCGGGTGGCTCCAGCAGGCCGAGGATCGCCATGCCGGTCATCGACTTGCCGGCGCCGGATTCGCCGACCATGCCGAGGATCTCGCCCTTCCGGATGGTCAGAGAGACGTCGTCCACCGCCGTCAGGATGCCCTTCCGTGTGGGGAATTCGACGCGCAGATTGCGGACGTCGAGCACGATGTCACTCATTCGCGGATCCTTTCGTAGCTCGGGGTGAAGATCTCGGACAGCGGCGGATGGCCGACGGTCCGGTCGGGATATTGCGCGATCAGGCGGTCGAATTGCACCTGCGCGCGGGCGGCATCGGCGGCCTCGTCGATGCCGGGAATGACCCGGTCGGCCATGACGCGGCGCCCGTCGATCCAGACGTCCCGCACGTCGCGGCCCGAGGCCCCCGTCATCAGGCTCTGCACCGGGTCGGTGCCCTGCAGGAGGCGGGCGAGGTCGATCACCGCGATATCCGCCCGGGCACCCGGTGCGAGCCGGCCCAGATCGTGGCGACCGAGCGCCTGCGCCCCGCCGAGCGTCGCCGCGTCGAACATCGCCTCGGCGCGGATCGCCTCCATCCCGTCCGACAGGCGCGCGGTGATCATGCCGATCTGCATGTTCAGGATCATGTCCGGCGGGAAGGTGTCGGTCCCGAGCCCGATGTTGATCCCCATGCTGCGGCATTTCGGGAAGGACCGCAGCATCCCCCCGTGCCGGGCCGAGACCAGCGGGCAATGGACCAGCGTCGCGCCGGCGTCAGCGATCAGGGCGAACTCGGCCTCGGTCGCGTGGGTGCCGTGCGGCAGCAGCCAGTTCGGCCGCAGGGCACCGATCCGGTCGAGCCATTCGATCGGTCCGCAGCCGTGCTGCGCCTGCACCAGACGCAGCTCGGTCGGAGACTGGGCGCAGTGCTGGCGCACCGGCGCGCCCATCTCGGCCGCGATGGCAGCGGTCCGCGCAAGGAGGGTTTCGGTGCAGGTCTCGATCCGGTCGGGGGCGAACATCGCGCGGATGCGGCCCCCCGCGGCACCGTCGATACGGCGGGCGAAGGCGGCGGCCTCCTCCAGCCCCTGCAGGCCGCGTGCCTCGTCATGAACCGCGCGGATGGTGCCCTGCGCATCCGTCACCTGCCCGCCGGTGCGATAGGCGGGGCCGAGATAGACCCGGAGGCCGAGGTCCTCGGCCGCGGCTGCGGCATCCTCGAACTCCTCGACCGTCTCGCCCCATTCCCGGTAGAAGAGCGAGGCGATCGGCAGCGCGGTGGTGATCCCGTTGCGGATGAGCTGGGCGAAGGCATGGTGCTTCTGGAAGGCCAGTTCCTCGGGCGTATACATCTCGCGCGGACCGGCGGCGACGTAGCTCTCGGGCCAGACCCGGCCCTTCCGCCAGGCGGGCCCGTTGTCGTAGCCGAGGATCGTCGTGTCGAGATCGGAGAGCGCGTCGAGGTCTATGAACCCCGGGGAGATGACGGCCTCGCCGTAGTCGATCCGTCGGGCGACCTCGCCGTCGAAGGAGGCGCCCACATGCTGCACGGCATCGCCCTCGATCACGACGACGCCGTTCTCGTGGACGACGTGGCGGTCGTCGCGGTGGCCGATGACCCAGCGGGCGGAGAGGAGGGTCTTCATTTCGGGCCGTCCATCGCGCTGCGTTCGATCAGCATGGCCCGGCGGGACGCCGGGCCGCGCCCGAGCCTCCCCCCGAAAGGGCGCATCCTCTCCGTCCCGCGCCGAAACATCGGCATGGGCACGATCACGCCGCGCATCGCTCGCAGCAGGGATGCGCCCACCCAGGGCCGGACGCGGCCCTTGCCTGTTTCCCTAGGATCGCTCACGGCGCCTCCACCACGCATTTGCCATCCCGCGCGGTGACGTCCCCGCCCTTCAGCACCAGCTTCCGCGGCGCCCGGGTCACCACCGCCTCGGCCAGCGTCTCGCCCTCGACCAGCACGCAATCCGCGCGGCAGCCGATCTCCAGCCCATAGCCCTCGTCCCCGATGATCGCCGCACCGCCGTAGGTGCAGATCTCGAGCGCCAGCTCCAGCTCGTCGTCCCGCCGGAACCCGTTGCGCTGCCCGACCGCCATCGCCTTCTCCAGCATGTCGGAATTGCCGTAGGGCCCCCAGGTATCCCGGATGCCGTCGCACCCCGCTCCGACGAGGATACCGAACGCGCTCAGCTCCTTCACCGCCGGGACCGGCGCGGCCGCGGGCGCGGTCGTCAGGATGTGGATGCGGTTCTCGGCGAGCTTCTCCTGGAGCCCCGCGACATAAGCCCGGTCCACCGCGCCGAGGCAGAAGGCGTGGGAGATCGCCACCTTGCCCTGCATCCCGTGCGCGACCGTCCGTTCGATGATCTCCTCCATCGAGAACCAGCCGAGCGCGTCGCGTTCATGCAGGTGGATGTCGATGGGCTTCCCGTGCTTCTCGGCCAGCGCGAAGACCGTGTCGAGATGCCCTTTCGGGTCCTTCTCCATCCCGCAGGGGTCGATCCCGCCGACCAGCTCCGCCCCCATGGCCAGAGCCTCGTCCATCAGTTCGGCCGTGCCCGGCCGGGTCATCATGCCGGACTGCGGGAAGGCGACGATCTCGATGTCGATCATGCCCTTCAGCTTCTCGCGGGTGGCCATGACTCCCTCGATGCCGGCCAGCCCGTGATGGGTGTCGACGTCCACGTGGCTCCGGATATGCGTGCAGCCGTGCGACATGGCGAGGATGGCGTGGCGCTCGGACTGCACCTGCGGGTCAAGCCCGAGAGAGACCTTCACCTCGCGCTCGTTGTCGATCTTGTCGATCAGCCGCGGCCCGACCTCGTTGCGATACCACGGCAGCCCGAGGAGCGACTTGTCGAGATGGGTATGCGCCTCGACCAGCCCGGGGATCAGGATACGGCCGCCGCAGTCGATGACCTCGGCGCCCTCTCCGGCCGAGGCGGCGAACCTGCCGTCCACGATGTGCAGCTCTGTCGCAGCGGCCCCCATGGGGCGGACGTTCTTGAGGGTCTTGGGCGTCATCTTGGTCACCGGAGTTTGGGGTTGAGGGCGTCGCGCAGCCAGTCGCCGATCATGTTGACCGACAGCACGATCAGGCAGAGCTGGATCGCGGGGAAGACCACGATCCACCACAGGCCCGAGAAGAGGTACTGGTTGCCGATCCGGATCAGCGTGCCGAGCGACGGCTGGTCCGGAGGCATGCCCACGCCGAGGAAGGAGAGCGTCGCCTCGGACAGGATCGCCAGCCCGAAGTTCAGCGTCGCGGCCACCATGATCGGCGTCATGCAGTTGGGCAGGATGTGGTGCAGCATGATCCGCCACGCCTTCACCCGGATCAGCCGCGCCGCCTGCACGTATTCCTTGCGGCTCTCGACCATGGCCGAGGCACGGACCGTCCGGGCGTATTGCACCCAGGAGGGCACGGCGATGGCGACGATCAGGATGGGCGCCGCGAGCACGTCCTTCAGCCCTGTCGGCAGGGAGGCGGAGGCAACCGCGGTGATCAGGATCGCGATCAGGATGAAGGGCATCGACAGGAGCACGTCGCCGATCCGCATGATGACGTTGTCCGACCAGCCGCCGAAGAACCCGGCGACGAGCCCGAGCGCCAGCCCCACGGCCAGCGCGAGGATGACCGAGGCAAAGCCGATCACCAGCGAGATGCGCGAGCCGTAGAGGATGGCCGAGAGGATGTCCCTCCCCTGGGTGTCGGTGCCGAGGATGTAGGGCCACTGCCCTTCGGCGTTCCAGATCGGCGGGATTTCGGAATTCCAGAGCTCGAGCGAGGACAGGTCATAGGGGTTCTGCGGCGTGATCCACGGCGCGAGGAAGGCGGTCAGCGCGATCAGCGTCAGCAGCCCGGCCGCGAAGATCGCCGAGGGGTGGCTGCGGAAGGAGAACCACAGGTCGCTCTCGCGCAGCCGCTTCAGGCGCGAGCGGCGGACCGGAACCAGCGTCGCGTCGGTGGCGGTGCGCATGTCGGGTGTCAGGGTCTTGTCCATCGGGTCCTTGGCCTCAGCCATGTGCGCCACCGGCGCGGGCGGTGTCGTCCCTGAGCCGCGGATCGACCCAGGCGTAGGTGATGTCGACAACCGTGTTCAGCACCACGAAGATCAGCGACACCAGCATCAGGTAGGCGGCCATCACCGGGATATCGACGAAGGTCACCGCCTGGATGAAGAGCATGCCCATGCCGGGCCACTGGAACACCGTCTCGGTCACCAGCGCGAAGGCGATGAGGTTGCCGATCTGCATCCCCGTCAGCGTGATGACCGGCATCAGGCAGTTCCTGAGCGCATGGCGCCAGTGGACGCGGCCCCTGGGCACGCCCCGGGCGCGGGCGAATTTCACGTAATCGGTGCGCAGCGTCTCGAGCATCTCGGCCCGGACCAGCCGCATCACCATGGTGATCTGGAAGATCGAGAGCGAGATCGACGGCAGGATCAGCGCCTGCCGGCCCGATGGCGTCAGCAGGCCGGTGGACCACCAGCCGATGTCGACCGTCTCGCCGCGGCCGAAGGCGGGCAGCCAGCCCAGCGTGACCGAGAAGAGCAGGATCAGCATGATCCCGACGACGAAACTCGGCAGCGAGATCCCGACGATGGAGCCGGTCTGGAGCACGTTCGCCAGCGCCGAATTCCGGTGCACCGCCGTCACCACCCCCAAGGGGATCCCGACGACGAGGGAAATCACGGTGGCCACCAGCACCAGCTCGAAAGTGGCGGGGAAACGGTCCTTGATGAGCACGGTGACGTCCTGCTGGTTCCGGTAGGAGATGCCGAAATCCATCTGCGCCGCGTTCACGACGAAGCGGACGTACTGGGTGATGAACCCGTCGTTCAGCCCCAGCCTTTCGCGCAGCTCGGCGCGGTCGGACTGCGTCGCCTGTTCGTTCACCATCATCTCGACCGGATCGCCGAAGAAACGGAAGATCACGAAGGCGAGGAAGGCGACGGCCAGCATCACGAAGATGGCGTTGGCTGTGCGCTTGATGAGAAAGGCGAGCATGGCTGTCTCCGGGGGTGCAGGTTGGGCCGGGCCCGCCGGGGCCCGGCCGTCAGGCTCACTTCATCGTCGCGAACCAGAGCCGCGGCTTGTTGTCCGGGAAGAGCGGCATCGCGGACACCTCGTCGGTCACCGCCCATGCCATCGGCTGCTGGTGCAGCGGCAGCATGATGTGCTCTTTCTTCACGATCCCGAGCGCCTCGGTCTCGAGCGCCAGCCGCTTTTCGAGGTCGAGCTCGCTGCCCGCCGCGTCGATCAGCTTGTCGAGCTCGGGGAAGGACCAGCCGCCCCAGTTGAACACGCCGGAATTGCCTTCCTTGGTGTGGAAGATCTGCAACAACGGCGAATAGGCGTCGAGCATCGGCAGCGTCGCCCAGCCAAGGATGTAGACGTCGGTGTTTCCGCTCGTCCGCTTCGGCGTCTGCACCGCGCGCGGCGCCACGTCGAGCTTGGGGGCAAGACCCACGCGCGACCACATCGAGGCGATGGCCTGGCAGAACTGCTCCTCGTTCACGAGACCGTCCGAGATGCAGCTGAACTCGAAGGACAGCCCCTCGGGCACGCCCGCCTCGGACAGCATCTGCCTGGCGGCGTCGGGGTCGAATTCCGGCAGCTCGTCCAGCTCGGGCGCATAGCCCGGGATCGGCGGGGCGACGGTGGCACCCGCGATGCGGGACTTGCCGCGCATGACCTTCTGGTGGATCAGGTCGAGGTCTATCGCCTTGTAGAGTGCCTCTCGCACCTTCACGTCGGTGAAGGGATTGGCCTCGCTGGTGGTGAGCGTCTCGCGGAACGGGAAGCCGATCATCACCGTCCGCAGGTCGACACCTTCCAGCACCGAGACGTTCGGCGCGGCCTCGAGCCGCGGAAGGTCCTGCACCGGCGCGTCGTTGGTGAAGCTGATCTCGCCCGAGAGCAGCGCCGCGACCCGGGTGGCCGCCGAGGTCACCGGCAGCAGCTCGAAGCCGTCCAGGTTGTGCTGGGGCGTGTCCCACCACTCCGGGTTCTTGACGAAGACGGTCTTCGCGTCGGGCTGCCGGCTCTCGACGCTGAAGGGTCCGGTGCCGTTCGCGTTGTAGGTGGCATAGCCCTCGACCCCGGCGCCGATGTCCGTCGGCTTCAGCGCGTCATGCTCGGTCATCCACTCCTCGTCGAAGATGTGGATGTTGGTCAGGTCGTTCAGCAGCAGCGGGTATGTGCCGTTCAGCTTGATGTCGACGGTCAGGTCGTCGACCGCTTCCGACGAGACATAGGCCGGCAGGTTCCCCTTCAGCGGCGAGGCGTCGTCGCTGACCCGGGCGAGCGAGGCGACCACGTCGGCGGCCGTGAAGGGATTGCCGTTGTGGAAGGTCACCCCCTCGCGCAGCTTGAACCGCCAGGTCACCTGGTCGTCGAGGATTTCCCAGCTTTCGGCCAGCGCGGGCTCGATCTTGAGATCCTTGTTGTAGCGGACGAGACCTTCGTAGACGTGATTGAGCACGTTGATGGTGAAGCTGTCGCCGTAGGAATAGGGATCGAGCGAGCCGATGTCCCGGTTCGCGCCCCATTTCAGGACCGAATCAGCCGGCGCCGCCCCGGCGAGGGTCGCGAGCGCCGCAGATGCGAGCAGTATCTTCCGAAGTTTCATTCTGGTCATCCCCTGTCGAGTGGATTGTATTTTAGAATCGCGAAGATTGGATACGATACAACAGGCATGCAGACCGGCCGGACACGATGCAAGTAAATTGTATCCAATTGACGTAAAAAATCGCATGCGATATGACGAGTGCAGGAAAGACAGGCGGACGGACATGAGCGACGGCAAGAACACGCTGACCACGGCAGTCTACGATCTGCTGCGAAAGGCCATTATCGAACAGGCTCTGAAGCCCGGCATGCGCCTGCCCGAGGACACGGTGGGCGAGCAGTTCGGCGTGAGTCGCACCATCGTCCGCCATGCGCTCGTCCGGCTCGAGAACGAGGGCCTTGTCGTCACGCAGCGCAATCGCGGGGCCTTCGTGGCCGAACCGTCGAAGGAGGAAGCGCAGCAGATCTTCGAGGTGCGGCGCATTCTCGAGAACGAGGTGATCCGGATCCTCTGCAATCGCATCCCCGACACTGGATACGATCAGCTCCGCTCGCATGTCCGGAACGAGGAAGGCGTGCGCGGCAAGGACGGCCCCGTCTCGATCCGGCTGGCCGGAGAGTTCCACGTCCTGCTCGCCGAGCTGACCGGCAACGAGATCCTCGCCCGCTACGTTTCCGAGGTCGTGATCCGCTGTTCGCTCATCATGTCGCTCTATGCCCGCAGCCATTCCTCGGACTGCGCCGTCGACGAGCATTCCCAGATCATCGACGCGATCCAGTCCGGTGACGCGGAGCGGGCCATCGCGATCATGGACCATCACCTCGGCGCGGTGCAGGGACGGGCGGAGCTGGCCCGCCAGCCCGACAGCATCCGCTCCATCCTGTCGCATTACGGAAAGGAGCTCGCGCAATGAGCCACCACGCGCTGGATTTCGACGCGCTGACCCCGCGCGAGGCCTACAAGGTGATGATCGGCACCATCGTCCCCCGGCCGATCGCCTGGGTCACGACGGTCTCTCCGGACGGCGTGGTGAATGCGGCGCCCTATTCCTTCTTCAACTGCCTCTCGGCCGATCCGCCGATCCTCGCCCTCGGGGTCGAGAACAAGCCCGACCGCAGTTTCAAGGACACGGCGTGGAACATCCGGATGACCGAATGCTTCACGGTGAACATCGTGGACCGCGCCAACGTCGCCGCGATGGCCGCCACCGCCGCTGCCTTCGGACCCGAGGTGGACGAGGTGCGGATGGCGGGCCTGACCACCGTGCCCGGCGACCGGATCGCCGCACCCCGCATCGCCGAGGCGCCGGTCGCCTTCGAATGCCGCCGCTACCTCGGGATACAGGTCAGCTCCGCGCGCGAGATCATCCTGGGCCGGATCGTGATGGCCCATGTCCGCGAGGACATCATCGACACCGCGACCTGCTATTCGGATCACGAGAAGCTCGACGCCATCGGCCGGATGGGCGGCAACGGCTATGCCGGGACGCTCGACTATTTCGACTGGCCGACGCCCAGCGTGGAAGAGGTGGAGGCCGCCTCGGCCCTGGCCCCGGCACGACGCCGCGGCTGAGCCGGGCTCAGTCGCAGATCACCGAACGGGCGCCGCGGTTGCGCAGCATCGCGTTCGAGACGGTGATCAGGTGATCCTCCATCAGATGCGCGGCCTCCGCCGCGTCGCGCCCGGCGATCGCCACGGTCAGCGCCTCGTGCTGGCGGCCCAGCAGGGTGATGCGGCGCAGGGAATGGGTGTGCCGGCGGGCGTCGGTCCAGCGCGCATGGCGCCGGACCGCGCGGACGGACTGGTAGATGCTGAGGAACAGCGGATTGTGCGCAAGCTCCGCGATCCGGTAGTGAAAGACCTCGTCCGCGGCCTCGTAGGCCGCCATGTCCTCGACCCCCAGCGTCGCCTGCATCAGGCGCTTGAGCGACTCGAGCTCGGCCCGGCTGGCGCGTTCGGCGGCCAGCGCGGCGAGCGCGGGCTCCACCTCGATCCGGACTTCCATGACGTTCTGCGGCGTGACCTGCCGGGCCAGCGCCTCGTGCCCCGCCACCTCGAGCGCGGGAGGCGGCGAGATGAAGGTGCCCTGCCCCTGGTGACGGAAGAGGCGCCCCTCCTCGGTCAGCCGGTCCAGTGTCCGGCGCAGCCGCGCGCGGCTGATGCCCATGGCCTCGGCCAGCCGCCGCTCCGGCAGCAGCCGGTCGCCCGAGACGAAGCGCCCGTCGTCGATCCCGCCGAGGAGCAGGGTCAGGATGTCGTCGTCGCTCATCGCCTCCTCCGCGCGGCTGATCACATGGCGTGCATGATCAAATCGCGCACCATGTTCACGGCTGTTGCCACGAGGAACAACCCGAAGAGAAGCCTCAATCTGCGTTGCGGGATGGAATGTGCCAGAGAGACACCAACCCGGGCGAATGTCGTGGTCAGCGGAACGAGGAACACGAGCAGGATCAGGTTGACATAGCCCAGCGAGAAGGGCGGCAGGTCCGCCTGCCCCATGCCGGTGATGGCATAGGTGATCGCGCCGGGCACGCCGATGAAGAAGCCGATGGCGGCCGAGGTGCCGACCGCGCGCCGGATGTCGTAGCCCAGGAAGTTCAGCACCGGCACGCAGACCGTGCCGCCGCCGATCCCCATCATCGCCGAGATCGCGCCGGCGAAGACGCCCGAGCCGATCCAGACGGGCCGCGAGAAGCTGCGCGGGGTCTCGGAGGCCGAGGGTTTGCGGAAGATCATGTCCATCGCGACGATGAAGGCCACCACCGCGAAGACCGCAATCAGCACCTGCCCCGAGACGACGCCGCCCACGATGGCGCCGCCGACCGTTCCGACGAGGATCGAGGGCGCCCAGAGCTTCAGGAGCTGGACGTCGATCGCGCCTTTCTTCCAGTGGCCCCAGGACGAGGAGGCCGAGGTGAAGATGATCGACGCCAGCGAGGTGCCGACCGCCACCTGCATGATGAGGCCGGGGTCCATGTCGGTGAACGACAGGGCAAGGTAGAGCGCCGGGACGATGACGATCCCGCCGCCGACGCCCAGAAGGCCCGCGAGGATGCCGCCGGCGATACCGGCGAGGACGGCGATACCGGCGATGAGCGCGATGTGGGTGGGATCCATTCAGGCCTCGGTGCTTGTGGCGCGGGAGGCCGAGGGGCGGCCCTCCGCGCGGCGTTGGTCTTCGGCGGCGGCGATGGCCGCGTCGATATGGCGGCGGTCGGTCGTGCCGGAGAAGTTGTCGGCGGTCGGGAAGGTCTCGGCCACCATCAGGTAGCGTTCGCCCGCGACCTCGAGCAGGCGCGCGAGTTCCGTCAGCGGGTCGTCGTGATCGTCGATGCGGAGCGACAGGTGCGCGTAGTCCTGCCCGCGGTGGATCGTCAGGCCGGCGGCCTGCCTGCCGCGCTTGTCGCCGCCCGCGGCCTCGCCCGCCTGCATGGCGGCAAGGAGCCGGTTGGCGAGCGGGCCCTGCGTTTCGGCGAAGGTGCGGGAGGTCTCCTCGATCACCTCGGGGCCCGCGAGCATGTTGCCCGCCACGGAATGATCCGACCGGATCAGGTGCCCGCACCACGGGGTGCAATCGTCCCCGGTATGGGCGGCGAAGGCGCCGTGGCTGTCCATCATGTGCGACTGGCGCAGCGCCTGCCCGCCGTCCCGCGCGCGGAAATCCTCGAGCACGGCCTGCGCCGCCTCGCCCGCCTTCAGCCGCGCCAGCCCCTCGACCCCCCAAAGCGGGTTGACGAAGGCCTGGGTGGCCACGGCGGCATTCGCGCCCACGTAGGGCACGGCGGCCCCACAGGCGAAGAAGCGGGAGGCGACGGCGATGCCGATCTCTCCCGTGCGCTCATCCCTTGCGACGATCGACCAGGTCATCAGCGCCCCACGGCATAGGCCTGCATCAGCCGCGGCGTCGCGGCGGCGCGCAGGGTGCCGTCCGCCTCGCGCATCGCAGCGGTCAGGCGGCCGACGGTCCAGGGACCGGCGACGTGGACGATGTGGCCCCGGTCGCGGAGCCCTTCGATGGTCGCTTCCCCCACGTTCGGCTCGATCATCATCTCGGCGGGCTTGCAGGCGCGCGGGTAGAAGGACCCCTGGAAATGCATCGAATGGAAGAGCGGCGCGTCCATCCCCTGCTGGAGCGACAGCCCGTGGTGGACGAAGCGCAGGAACCACACCAGCTGCCACTGGTCCTGCTGGTCACCGCCCGGGGTGCCGAAGGCCAGCAGCGCGCCGTCCTTCTCGGCCATCGAGGGCGTCAGTGTCGTGCGGGGCCGTCGGCCGGGCGCCAGCGTCAGCGGCTGGCCGTCCTCCAGCCAGTACATCTGCGCACGGGAGTTGAGCGGGAAGCCCAGCCCCGGCACCACCGGGTTCGACTGCAGCCAGCCGCCCGAGGGCGTGGCCGAGACGGCATTGCCCCAGCGGTCGATCACGTCGAGGTGCACGGTGTCGCCCTTGCGGTCGGTCAGATGCGCCATGGTGGGCTCCTGCGCGGCGACGTCGGAGACCTCGTAATTCCGGGTCGAGCGGGCGATGCAGGCATCCGCGAGATGCTCGAAGCCGGGAACGCGGCCCGGGCGCTGCTCGGTCGAGGCCGTCTCGGTGATGAGCCTGGCGCGTTCGGCGGCGTAATCGTCCGACAGGAGGTGCTCCATCGGGATCTCGCTCTGCGCCGGGTCGCCGTAATAGGCCTCGCGGTCGGCATAGGCGAGCTTCATCGCCTCGATGACGGTGTGCACGAACTCCGCCCCGTTCGGGTCCATCGACGCCAGGTCGAAGTGCTTCAGGATCTGCAGCGCCTGCAGGAGCACCGGCCCCTGGCTCCAGCTCTGGGTCTTGTAGACCGTCCAGCCGTGGTATTCGACCGAGAGCGGGGTCTCGACTGTGGCTTCCCAGCCCGCCATGTCCGCCTTGGTCAGCACGCCCTTGTGGGTGCTTTCCGAGACATCCATGACCTCGGCCTCGGCAACGAACCTGTCGATGGTCTCGGCCACGAAGCCCTCGGCCCAGGTCCGGCGGACGGCGTCGATCCGGGCCTCGCGGGTGTCGCCCTCGGCGCTGTCGGCGAGCCGCTGGTAGGTCGCGGCGAGGTCGGGGTTGCGGAAGAGCTTGTGCGCCTCGGGGGCCTTGCCGTCCGGGCACCAGGTGGCGTGGGACGAGGGCCAGTGTTCGGCGAAATACGCCGCGAGCCCCGCGATCTGGTCGGCCACGCGCGGCAGCATCGGGTGGCCGTCGCGGGCGTAGCCGATGGCGGGGGCGAGGATGTCGGCGGGCTCCATCGTGCCGTAATCGCGCAGCATCAGCATCCAGCCGTCGAAGGCGCCGGGGATCACGGTCGCGAGGTGGCCGGAGCCCGGGATCAGCGCGTGTTCGCCGCCAAGTTCCTTGCGGTAATGCTCCAACGTCGCCCCGGCGGGTGCCGGGCCCTGGGCGCAGAGGACCTGCACGTCGCTCTCGGCCTGCCTGAAGATCGCCGGAAGGTCCCCGGCGGGGCCGTTCAGATGCGGCTCGACGATCTGGAGCGTCAGGCCCGTCGCGACGGCGGCATCGAAGGCGTTGCCGCCCTTCTCGAGGATGCCCATGCCGACCGTCGAGGCGATCCAGTGGGTGGAGGTGACGGTGCCGAAGGTGCCGCGGATCTCGGGGCGCGTGGTGAAGTCGTTCATCTCATCCGTCCTTGGGTATTACGTTTCGCGGGGATCGAGCGCGTCGCGCAGCCCGTCGCCCAGAAGGTTGAAGCCCAGCACGACGAGGAAGATCGCGATGCCGGGCCAGAGCGCCATCCAGGGCGCCTGGTTGAGGAAGTTCTTGGCCGTGTTCAGCATCGAGCCCCAGGACGGCGCGGGCGGCTGCTGGCCGAGGCCGAGGAAGGACAGCGACGCCTCGGCGATGATCGCGGTGGCGACGGTGAGCGTGGCCTGCACCAGAACGGGGGGCAGCACGTTCGGGAAGATGTAGCGCGACAGGATCTTCATCGTCGGCAGGCCGATGGCATTGGCGCTTTCGACGTAATCCTCGGCAGCGACCGAGATCACCTGGCCCCGGGTCAGGCGGATGAAGATCGGCGTCGCCGACAGGCCGATGGCGATCATCGCGTTCCCGAGCGACGGCCCGAGGAAGGCGGCCAAGGCAATGGCCAGGATCAGGAAGGGCGCGGCCAGCAGCGCCTCGGTGCAGCGGGAGATGACGCTGTCCGTCCAACCGCCGAAATACCCCGCCGCGATTCCGAGCGGCACCCCGATGCCGAGCGCGATCGCGACCGACAGCACGCCGGCCATGAGGGACGCACGCGCCCCCCAGATCAGGCGGGACATCACGTCGCGCCCGATCTCGTCGGTGCCCATCGGGTGGGCGAGCGACGGCGCCTTGCGGACCGCGCCCCAATCGGTCGCGGTCGGGTCGGGGATCGGCAGGATCGGGGCGAGGATCGCGAGCAGGACGAAGAACAGGACGATCACGCCGCCCAGCATCGCGCTGCGGTGCGAGCGGAATTTCTTCCAGACCCGGCTCTCGGATTTCGCGTCCAGCGCCTCGGCGCCAGCGGGTTCGGCGACATGGGCCATCACTGCTTCCTCAGACGGGGGTTGAGGGCGAAATAGGCGGCATCCGCGACGAGGTTCATGATGATGAACCCGACGGCGGTGCAGAGCACGATCCCCTGCACCACGGCATAGTCACGGTTGAAGACCGCATCCACGACGAGCTTGCCGAAGCCCGGGATGGTGAAGATCTGCTCGGTCAGGACGGCGCCCGCGATGAGCTCGCCGAAGAGCAGCGCCATGAGCGTCACGATCGGGACCAGCGCGTTGCGGAAGGCGTGTTTCAGGATCACCCGCCGCTCCTTCAGCCCCTTGGCGCGGGCGGTGCGGACGTAGTCGGATTTCAGCACGCCCAGCATGGCCGACCGGGTGTGGCGCATCAGCGTGGCGGCGAGCGCGGTGCCCAGCACGAAGGCGGGCATCAGCATCGTCTTGATCGAGAGCCAGAGATCCTCGCCCGGCGGCACGTAGCCCGAGGCGGGCAGCAGGCCCCATTTCACGGAAACGAGCAGGATCAGCATGATCCCCAGCCAGAAGTTCGGGATCGAGAGACCGGACAGCGCGATCAGGTTCGCCGCGTAGTCGAGGACGGTCCCCTTCTTCACCGCCGAGACGATGCCCATGGGCACCCCGATCGCGATGGCGAAGATCATCGCCATGATGGCGAGCTGGATGGTGACGGGCAGCTTCTGGAGCAGCAGCTCGCTCACCGGCTGGTTGGAGCGGAGCGAGATGCCCAGATCGCCCTGCACCACGCCCGTGACCCATTTCACGTATTGCACCGGCAGCGGGTCGTTGAAGCCGTATTTCTCGCGGAGAAAGGCGATGGTCTCGGGGTCGCGCTCCTCACCGGCCATGGCGAGGATCGGATCGCCCGGCAGAAGCTGCTGGAGCGAGAAGACGAAGATCGAGATCAGCACGATCGTCGGGATGGCAACGAGGATCCGTCGGCCGATGAAGGCAAGCATGGCGGGGTCCGGTTCAGACGAGAGGAGCAAAAGGACCCGCGGCCGGAGGTGGTCCGGCCGCGGGCGGGTTCAGGTCACTCGGAGAGCGAGACGCCCTCGAGACGGATCATGCCGTCGGCGTAGGGGGTGAAGCCCTCGACGCCCTCGGCCAGACCCCAGATCCAGGTCGGGTGGTACAGGTAGACCAGCGGGCTGTCCTCCATGAGGATGTCGCGCGCCTTGTTGTAGAGCTCCTTCCGCTCGGCCGTGTCGTTGGTGACGCGGGCGGCGTTCAGGTACTCGTCGACCTGCGCGTTGGAATAGCCGGAATCGTTGATCCCGCCGCCGGTGGTCAGGAACTGGTGGATGTTGCCGTCCGGATCGACCCGGCCCGACCAGCCGACCTGGCTCGCGGTGTAATCGCCCGCGGTCTGGTCCTGCAGCATCGTCGCGAATTCCTTCGACACGATCTCGATGGTGATGCCCGCTTCGGCGGCCATCGCCTGCACCACCTGCATCACCTGCTGCGGCTCGGTGGAGTTCGGCGCCTGGATCTCGATGGTGATCCCGTCCGGGTAGCCGGCTTCGGCCAGCAGGGCCTTGGCGGCTTCCACGTCACGCTCGGGGATCGGATGATCCGGGTCGAACCAGGGCGAATTCGGCGGGAACGGCTGGTTGCCGGCCGCGAAGGCGCCGTTGAAGACGACCTGGTTCAGCGCTTCGCGGTCGATGGCGAGGCTCAGCGCGCGGCGGATCTTCGAATCCTCGCCCAGCGGGTTCTTCGCCTTGTCGCCGTTGCCGACGTTGATCGTGATCCCCTGGTAGCCGAGCGAGACGGCGCTTTCGATCTGCACCTTCGGGTCGGCCTTGGCCTGTTCGAGGTCGGTGGCCGAGACGCGGTCGACGATGTCGACGTCGCCCGACTGCAGGTTCGCCAGACGCACGGTGTTGTCCGGGATCGGCAGGTAGGTGACGGTCTCGAAGTTGATCTCGTCCGCGTTCCAGTAATCGGCGTATTTCTTCAGCACGATCCGGTCCTGCGCGACGCGGTTGTCGAAGGCGAAGGGGCCGGAACACACCGGGTTGGAGCCGAAATCGGCGCCCGCTTCCCGGGCCGCGGTCGGCGAGATCATCATGCCGGCGCGGTCCGCGAGCTGCGCCAGCAGCGTCGCGTCGGGCTGCTCGAGGTCGAGGCGGATTTCATATTCGCCCAGCACCTCGGTGCCGGTGATCGAGGCGACCTCGGACTTGCGGCGGCTTTCCTCGAGGGTCTGGGACCGCTCGATGTTGTAGGCCACGGCCTCGGCGTTGAAGGGGGTGCCGTCGTGGAAGGTGACGCCTTCGCGCAGCTGCATGGTCAGCTGGGTCTGGTCGTCGTTCCAGCTCCAGTCCGTGGCGAGCTGGCCTATGAGTTCGAGCTCGGGCGTGATGTCGACGAGCTTGTCGCAGAGCGCGGTATAGACGATCCGGCCCACGAAGGTCCGCGACTGGTCGGGATCGAGCACGTCGGCATCGGATTGCAGCGCGATGCGCAGGTCCTGCGCCTGGGCGCCGAGGGCGCTGGCGCCCATCAGGACCGCGGTGAGGGTGAGTTTGCGTAGCATTCGAGACTTCCTTTCTGTTGGCAGAAGACGGCGTTGACCGCCGCACGTTGGTTTCTTGTCAGGCCTGGCGGTCGGCGATCGCCTGCGCGTAGAGGGCGAAGCGGCGCTCCGCGCCCGCCGTCCGGGCGGGCGGTTCGGGATGCGACCCGGAGCCGTGCTCGGCCGTGATTTCCTCGGAATAGTGACAGGCGGCGCTCTGCCCGTCCGCGATCTCGCGCAGCTCGGGCACGCGGGTGGCGCAATCGGGTCGGGCGAAGGGGCAGCGGGTGTGGAAGCGGCAGCCCGCGGGCGGGTTGGCGGGGCTGGGCGTCTCGCCGTTCAGCGCGATCCGTTCGCGGGCCGTGCCGAAGACCGGCTCGGGGACCGCCGAGAGCAGCGCGCGGGTATAGGGATGGCGCGGCGTCTCGAAGACCTGGTCGGCGGTGCCGAGCTCGACGATCTGGCCGAGGTACATCACCGCGACCCGGTCGCTCATGTGCCGGATGACGGCGAGGTCATGGGCGATGATGACGAGCGTCAGGTCGAATTCGTCCTTCAGGTCGTGCAGCCGGTTGATCACCTGCGCCTGCACCGAGACATCGAGCGCCGAGACCGGCTCGTCCCCGATCAGCACGCGGGGGCCGGTGGCGAGCGCCCGGGCGATCCCGATCCGCTGGCGCTGGCCGCCCGAGAATTCGTGCGGGTAGCGGTCGGCATGTTCGGGGCGCAGACCGACGCGGCCCAGCAGTTCGGCCACCTTGGCGCGGCGGTCGCTGGCAGAGAGGCTCGGCGCGTGGACCTCGAGCGGTTCGCCGATCAGCTTGCCCACGGTCATGCGCGGGTTCAGCGAGGAGAACGGGTCCTGGAACACGAACTGCATCTCGCGCCGCAGCTCGCGCAACTCGCGGCCCTTCAGGCCCGCGATGGACTTGCCCTCGAAGAGCGCGTCGCCCTCGGTGGGTTCCAGCAGGCGCATCAGCAGGCGTGCGAGGGTCGATTTCCCGCAGCCCGACTCGCCCACGATGGCGAAGGTCTCGCCCTGCCGCACCTTGAGCGAGACGCCGTCCACCGCGCGCACGGTGCTGGCCTTGCGGCCAAGCCCGCCGCCCGAGCGGAAGTGCTTCTTGAGGTCGACCGCCTCGAGGATCGTTTCGGCCATCAGACAGCCTCCAGCCGGGTTTCGAGCGGCGCGAAGTGACAGGCGACGCGGTGATCCCCCGCCACGGGGGCCAGCGGCGGCACGGTCGCGCAGACGGATTGCGCGAAGGGGCAGCGGGTCGCGAAGCGGCAGCCCTCGGGCATCCGGTCGGGCGTCGGCACGAGGCCGGGCACGGTCGAGAGCCGCTGGCGCGGGCCGGTCAGCTTCGGAACCGAGGACATCAGCCCGATGGTGTAGGGATGCTGGGGATCGTCGAAGATCTCCTGCGCGGTGCCGATCTCGACGATGCGGCCCGCGTACATGACGGCCACCCGGGTCGCCACCTGCGCCACCACGCCGAGGTCGTGGGTGATCATGATCGTCCCCATCCCCGAGCGGTCCTGCAGCGAGGCGATCAGGTCGAGGATCTGCGCCTGCACCGTCACGTCGAGCGCGGTGGTCGGCTCGTCCGCGATCAGCACGGAGGGATCGTTGACCAGCGCCATCGCGATCATCACCCGCTGGCGCATGCCGCCCGACAGCTGGTGCGGGTATTCGCCCAGACGCTGCTTCGCCGCCGGGATGCCGACCTGCTCCAGCGCCTGCAAGGCGCGGTCGCGGGCCTCGGCCTTGGAGCCGCCCCGGTGGGCGCGCACCGCCTCGGTGATCTGGTCGCCGATCTTGTAGGCCGGGTTGAGCGAGGTCATCGGCTCCTGGAAGATCATCGCCATCCGGTCGCCGCGCAGGGTGCTCAGGCGGCGGAAATCGTCCGCCGGGATCGCCTCGCCCTCGAAGGTGATGGTGCCCGAGGAGATCCGGGTGGCATCCGGCGGCAGGAGCCCCATCAGCGACAGCGCCGTGACGGATTTCCCGCAGCCGGATTCACCGACGATGCAAAGCGTCTCGTTCCGGTTCAGCGCCAGGCTGACCCCCTCGACGAGATCGGTCGCCTGCCCCCGGAACCCGAAGGACAAATTGTCCACTTCAATCAGGGATCGAGGCATCGCTTTTCCCATCGTCTCCACTCGTCACCTGCTCCCGGGAGACCAGGAGCGAAACCAAATACGGATTGGTTCTTTTCGGACGAGTTCGGTGAGCTTGTCAACGCTCGTCTCCGGCCAGGACGCATGGCGGCCCTCGGGGTGTCGCGGCGATGCCCGGAAAAAAGGCATTCCCAAGCGCCCGCGCCGGAAGCGTCCCGCCGCCAGTGTCCCACCCGCCCTTGCCCGGGGCATTGACTTCACCGCCCCAAACCCGCCGCATGGGCGCGAGGCAACGGAGCGCAGATATGCATATCGAGAACAGGACCTTCGACGAGATCCGCGTGGGCGACACGGCCGAGCTGAAGCGGCTGGTCACGGTGGACGACCTCTTGGTCTTCGCGAACGTCTCGGGCAACCACAACCCGCTGCACATCTTCAACGCGGACGGCGACGGCGACGGACAGAACGAGGCGATCGCGCCGGGGCTTTTCGTCGGCGCGCTGATCTCGGCGGTGCTGGGCAACATCCTGCCCGGCGCCGGCACCCGCTATCATGCGCAGAGCTTCCGGTTCCACGCCCGGGCCCATGCGGGGGACGAGCTGATCTCGCGCGTGACGGTCACCGGCAAGGCCGAGGCGGGGCAGATCCTCACGCTCTCCACCGAGGTCCGGCGGATCGCCGATGACGCGCTGATCCTCTCGGGCGAGGCCGAGGTCGAGGCGCCGCGCGCCCGGATCGCGCTCGACAGCGCCAACCTGCCCGGGCTGATCGTGCAGCGGCACCGGCATTTCGAGAAGCTGCTCGAACAGGCCGCCCCCCTGCCCGCGCTGGTCACCGCCGTGATCTCACCCGAAGAGCCGAAGTCGCTGGGCGGCGCGCTTCTGGCGCAGGATCACACGCTGATCTCCCCCGTGCTGATCGGGGCCCGGGCGAAGATCGAGGCCGCGGCGCAGGAGATCGGGCGCGACCTCTCGGGCATCGAGATCCTGGACGAACCCGATCACGCCGCCGCCGCCGTCCGCGGCGTGGCGATGGTGCGCGAGGGCAAGGCGGGCGCCCTTATGAAGGGGCATCTGCACACCGACGTCCTGCTGCGCGCGACGCTCGACAAGGATGCGGGGCTGCGCGCGGGGCGGCGATTCACCCATGTCTTCGTGATGGACGTGCCGGGGCTGGCGCATCCGCTGTTGGTGACGGACGCGGCGATCAATATCTCTCCCGACCTCAAGACCAAGGTCGACATCGTGCAGAACGCCATCGACCTCGCGCTGTCGCTGGGGATCGCGGAGCCGAAGGTCGGCGTGCTCTCGGCGGTCGAGACCGTGAACCCGGACCTGCCCTCCTCGATCGACGCGGCGCTCCTGTCGAAGATGGCCGAACGCGGGCAGATCACCGGCGGGCTGGTGGACGGGCCGCTGGCGATGGACAACGCGGTCGACATCGCGGCGGCGCGGACCAAGGGGATCCTCTCGCCGGTCGCCGGCCGGGCCGAGGTGCTGGTGGTGCCGGACATCGACGCGGGCAACATGCTGGCCAAGCAGCTCACCTTCATCTCGCATGCCGAGGCCGCGGGGCTGGTCCTCGGCGCGCGGGTTCCGATCATCCTCAACAGCCGCGCGGACGACGACATGAGCCGCCTCGCCTCCTGCGCCGTCGCGGCGCTGCACCACGCCAGGACCTCGGCATGAGCCGGGTGCTGGTGCTGAACGCCGGGTCGTCTTCGGTGAAGTTCGGGCTCTTCACCGATGCGCCCGAGCCCGAGGAGATCGCCGCGGGCCTCGTCGAGACGGTGGGCGAGGAGACCCACCTCCACCTGCGCGACGCGGGCGGCGCAGCCCTGGCCGAGGATCGTCTGCCGCCCCGCGACCGCGGCCATCACCGCGCCGCCATCGCCGCCATTCTCGCCGCGTTGGAGACGCATTTCCCCGGCGAAGCGATCACGGCCGTCGGCCACCGGATCGTGCACGGCGGGCTCGATTTCACCGAACCGCAGGTGCTGGACGAGGCCGCGCTGACAAGGCTCGAGGCGCTGGTCCCCTTCGCGCCGCTGCACCAGCCGCACAACCTCTCGGGCGTCCGCGCCGCGCAGGAGGCGTTCCCCGGCGCGACCCAGGTCGGCTGTTTCGACACCGCCTTCCACCGCGGGCAGCCGTTCGTCAACGACACCTTCGCCCTGCCCCGCGCCTATTACGCCCGCGGTGTGCGGCGCTACGGCTTTCACGGGCTGAGCTACGATTACATCTCGGGCCACCTGGCCGAAACCGCGCCCGAGCTGCACGCCGGGCGGGTGATCGTCGCCCATCTCGGCAACGGGTCGTCCATGTGCGGGATCCGGGCAGGCCGCTCCGTCGCCTCCTCCATGGGGTTCACCGCGCTGGACGGGCTGCCGATGGGCACCCGCTGCGGGCAGATCGACCCCGGCGTCCTGCTCTACATGATCGAACAGGAGGGGATGGGCCCGGCCGAGCTGGGCGAGATGCTCTATCGCCGCTCGGGTCTGCTGGGGCTGTCGGGGGTGAGTTCGGACATGCGGAGCCTGCTGGCCTCGGAGGTGCCGGCGGCGCGCGAGGCGATCGACTATTTCACCGCCCGCATCCGCCGCGAGACCGGCGGGCTGACCGCCGCGCTCGAAGGGCTGGACGCGCTGGTCTTCACCGGCGGCATCGGCGAGAACGCCACGGAGATCCGGGCCGAAATCTGCGCCGGGCTGGGTTGGCTGGGCGTCCGGATCGACCCCGCCGCCAACGACGCGGGCGCGCGGGTGATCAGCGCCGAAGGCGCGCAGGTCACCGTCATGGTGATCCCCACGAACGAGGAGCTGGTGATCGCCCGGGCCGCCGCGCGCGCCTGAACAGGCTCTAATCCGGCTGATCCAGCGTGCCCGGCACGAATGCGACCGGCGCGCTGTTCCGTATCCCGGCCACTGCGAAGGCCACGAGCGCGTCCCGCGCGACGCCGCGGTCGGCGACAGAGGCGCGCCCCTCCGACAAGGCCGAAAGGCGGTCGGCGGCGCGATCCTCGGTGCTGGTGAGGATCGTCGTGCTCACCATCAGCAGGTAGCGCCAGAACAGGTCGCCCGTCTCGGCCCCGGGCACCGCCTTGGCGAAGGCATCGACATAGGCGCGGGCCATGGGGTTGAGGTATTCACCCACGATCCGCCGCGTGGTGTCGCTAGGCTCGAGCCGGTGCGATAGGATGAAGCGTGCCATCAGCACGCCCTGATCCTCGTTGCCGTCGCCCATGTAGGGCTCCACGAAACTCGAGACGATGCGCGCGAGGTCGGGCGCCTCGCCGGCCGCCGCGGCCGCCGAGAGGATGTGGCCCAGCCCGGTCAGGCGCTCTTCCGTCACCCGGGCGATGACCCGTTCGAAGACCGCCTCGGCCAGATCGTCCTTGCTTCCGAAATAGTAGTTCACGGAGGCGACGTTGACCTCGGCCTCCCGGGTGATCTGCCGGACCGAGGTCGCCACGACGCCCTGCCGCGAGAACAGCAGCTCTGCCGCATCCAGAATGCGGCGGGCGGCGGGGGCCTCCGGCTCGGAAAGTCGTTTCAAACTCATGTTTTACGATGAGCCGCGGCCAACCCGCTTGTCAATCCTCGAGGGCGCCTGTCCATCCGGGCGCCTGGTCTTCGGGGCCTTCCGCCGTCACGGCACCAGAACGATCTTGCCGCGGACGTGGCCGGCCTCGCTCTCGGTGTGGGCGCGGGCGGCTTCGGTCAGGGCCATCTCCTCGATCTCGGGCGGAGCCCAGGCTCCGGCGATCGTATGGGCCACCACACGCTCCAGCCGCTCCCGGCTGCGTGTCACGGCGGGCCGCAGCGAGGTGACCCCCTCGCGCGTCGGTTCGGGGGCGGTGGCGCCGGAGCCGATGAAGGCCGCCCGGCCGCCGGGCCGCAGCGCGGCGAAGCTGCCCGGCACGGTCGCGCCGCCGACGCAATCATAGACCGCATCCCGGTCGCCCAGCACCTCGGCCAGGTCCGCCTCGCGGTAGTCGATGCACAGATCGGCCCCCATCTGCCGGAGATAGCCGTGATTCTCGGACCGCGCCGTCGCGGCCACATGGCAGCCGAGGTGATGCGCCAGCTGGATCGCCATGCCGCCGACACCACCCGCGCCGCCCTGGATCAGGACCTTCTCGCCCGCGGTCACGGCGAGCGTATCCTCGAGCCCGACCATCGCGGTCAGCCCGGTCAGCGCCATCGCCGCGGTCTCGACATGGCTGAGCGAGGGCGGCTTCAGCGCCAGCAGCTCCGAGGCGAAGACGATGTGGCTGGCATAGGCGCCCTCCTTGTCCTGCGGGCTCACGCCGAAGACCTCGTCGCCCACCTTGAGGTCGGCGCCTTCGCCGCAGGCCACCACCACGCCCGAGAAATCGCGCCCGGGCACATGCGGCAGTGCGTGTTTCTGCATCGCCTTGCCGCGCCGCACCTTCCAGTCGGCCGCGTTCACGCTGGCCGCATGGATCTCGACCAGCACCTCGCCGGCGCCGGGCACCGGGTCCGGCCGCTCGGCGGGCTTCAGCACTTCCGGGGCGCCGTATTCCTTGAACTCGATCACAAGCATGTCGCTCTCCCTCTCGTCAGTGCACCATAACGTGGCCATGGCGCGCTGCATCCGCAAAGCGCGCACGGTCCGCATATTGACATGCTCCGCCCCGGCCCCGAGGGTATGGCCGAACCGGCGCCGCGTGCCGCCCTGCCGCGACACTCTCGCTGCAGGAGACCAGGGAGACATCCGATGTACAATTTCGAGCTCGTGAAACCGACCACCGTGGAAGAGGCCGTCGCCGCACTGAAGGCGGAGGAGGCGCAGCCGCTGTCTGGCGGGCAGACCCTGATCCCGACGATGAAGCAGCGGCTCGCCGCGCCCGAGGTTCTGGTGAGCCTTGCCGGCATCGCCGAGATGAAGGGCGTCTCGGTGGCGGATGGCGTGCTCACCATCGGCGGCGGCACGACCCATGCGGTGGTGGCGAAGGAGGCGGCCGAGGTCTATCCGGCGCTCGCCTACCTGGCCGGCAAGATCGGCGACCCGGCGGTGCGCAATCGCGGCACGATCGGCGGCTCGATCGCCAACAACGACCCGGCGGCCTGCTACCCGGCGGCGGCGCTCGCCTCGGGCGCGACGATCGTGACGAATGCACGGGAAATTGCCGCGGACGACTTCTTCGAGGGGCTCTTCACCACCGCGCTGGAAGAGGGCGAGATCGTCACCGCGGTGAAGTTCCCGATCCCCGAGGTGGCCGATTACCAGAAGTTCGAACAGCCCGCCTCGCGCTTCCCGCTGACCGGCGTCTTCGTCGCCAAGTTCGCCGAGGGCGTCCGGGTGGCCGTCACCGGCGCGGGCGAGGACGGGGTCTTCCGCTGGACCGAGGGCGAAGAGGCGCTCTCGGCCGATTTCTCCAAGGACGCCGTCGCGGGCCTGACCGTCGCGGCAGAGGGGCTGATGTCGGACATTCACGGCTCTGCCGAGTACCGGGCGCAGCTGGTGAAGGTGCTGACCGGCCGCGCGGCCGCCGCCGCGCGCTGAGGCTCAGCCCGGCAGCCAGCCGGGTGCATGGCGCACCTGGTGCACCCCGGCGAAGCGGGCGACGCGGACCAGCTCCGCGTCGAGCCGCGCCTGCCGCCCCTTCGACAGCCTGACCCCCGGTTCCAGCCAGAGCCGCTTTACCGCCAGCCCGTCGTCCTGCCGCCGGGCGGTCATGTCGATCCGGCCGATCAGCCGGTCCCCCTCGAGGATCGGGAAGACGTAATAGCCGTAGCGGCGCTTCGGCTCGGGGACGAAGATCTCGATCCGGTAGTGGAACCCGAAGAGGAACTCCGCCCGCTTCCGGTCGCGCAGCGCGGGATCGAAGGGCGACAGGATGCGCAGCCGTCCGGTGACCTCGGGCAGCGCCTCCGCCTCGGCGACCAGGCCGGGGCGCGCGTAATGCGGCCGGGTGCGGCCGTCGGCGCCCTGCACGTCGATCCGCTCGAGCCGCCCCGCCGCCTCTTCCGCCGCGCACCAGGCGGCGGCCTCCTGTGGCGTCACATGGGCCCAGAAGGCGGCGACATGGCCCGAGGTCGCGAAGCCCAGCCGCGTGATCGCCGCGTGGTTCAGCCAGTCGATGCTGTCGGCCTCGGTCGGCGCGGGCGCCCGCGCCTCGGGCGGGATGACCCGCTCGGTCAGGTCGTAGACCTTCGTGAAACCTTCGCGGCGACAGACCGAGAGCTGACCGGTCCGCCAGAGATATTCCAGCGCGGTCTTCGACGGATGCCAGTTCCACCATCCCGCGGTCTTACCCGGCGCGCGGTCTTCGGCCAGGTCGCCGGAGCGCACGGGGCCGTGCGCGGTGACATGGGCGAGCACCTTCTCCACCTCCGACCGGTATTGCGTGCCCTGCCAGCTCTCCCACCGGCCATGCAGCCGTGCTTCATCCCGCGCGAAACGCAGCCGCCAGTGCGGGAAGAACTCGACCGGCACGATCGCCGCGTCATGGGTCCAGTGTTCGAAAAGCAGCCTCTGCGTTTCAAGCAGCGGGCGGAGGTGTCTCGGCCGATAGGCCGGGCGCCGCGCGAAGAGGATCATGTGATGCGCGCGTTCCACCGTGTTCACGCTGTCGACCTGCACGAAGCCGAGCGCGCGGATCACCGACATCAGGTCGTCGCCCTTGCCGGGGCCCTGCGGCGGATCGCCCAAGAGGTGACGATGCAGGAAGACGCGCCGCGCCGCGCGGTTGGTGAGAAGCGGGCGGGGCGGCATGGCTCAGCGGCGCATCGTGTCGCCGGGGTCGATGGTCGGCGCCAGCTCGACCTTCTCGCCGGGTTCGCCCTGGTCCTTCAGTCGGTCGGCGATGATCTGCGCGGCACGGCGCCCGATCTCCTCGCGGCAGCTGTCGATCGTGGCCAGCTTGCGCGGCAGCCCGTTCAGCAGGCGGACCCCGTTGAAGCCGGCCATGCCGACCCGGCCCGGCACGTCGTACCCCTTCTCGATCATCCACAGAAGGCCGCCGGCACCGATCAGGTCGTTGGAATAATACAGGAAATCGAGATCGGGGGAGCGCGTCATCATCTCTGCCGTCATCTCCCGCCCCTTCGCGAGCGCGGAGCCGCCGGAGTAGAATTCCTGGTCGGCCACCTCGACCCCGCCCTTGGCGAGGGCTTCGGTGAAGCCCTCGAACCGCTTGCGGGCACGGTGGTCGAGCCCGACGCCGGTGCCGAGGAAGCCGATTCGCCGATGGCCGGCCTTGACGATGGCCTGCCCGATCTCGCGGCCCGCGCGACGGTGCGAGATGCCGACCATGGAATCGATCGGCGTGCCGTCGGTATCCATGATCTCCACCACCGGGATCCCGGCGGCGCGCAGCATGGCCCGCGCCGCGTCGGAATGTTCGAGCCCGGCGATGATGACACCGGAGGGGCGCCACGAGAGCATCTCGTAGAGGACCTTCTCCTCCTTCTCCGGAAGGTAATCGGTCAGACCCACGACCGGCTGCAGGTCGGTCTCTTCCAGCGTGCGGCTGATGCCGGTCATCACCTCCGGGAAGACGAGGTTCGACATCGAGGGGATGATGACGGCGACCAGGTTCACCCGCTGGCTGGCCAGCGCGCCCGCGATCTTGTTCGGCACATAGCCGAGCTGCTTGGCCGCGCGCAGCACCTTTTCGCGGGTCGCCTGGGACACGTCCCCGCGGTTGCGCAGCACCCGGCTCACGGTCATCTCGGAGACGCCCGAGGCTTCTGAGACGTCGCGGAGCGTGAGGGGGCGCGGGTCTTGGCGGGTCACGGCATTGTCCTGATGATGGACCCCAGTGTTAGCGCGAAGGTCTCAGCCGGATCAAGCGGCTTGCCCGCCCTTCCGGGCGGGCGCGCGACTGGCCCATTGTGTCACAGGGGCCAAGGTCAGAATTCCGCCCAGACATCGTCCGAAAGATCCTGCGCCCCCATCACCGGGCCGGCGTTGACCGCGGCGGGGAGGGCTGCCGGCGCGCGGACGGATGGCGCCGGGGATGCGGGTTGGGCGGCAGGCGCGGCGGAGGCCTGCGGAAGGGTGGTCGGGTCGATCCGGAACAGCCCGGCGATGCGGTTGAGCTTGGCCGCCTCGGTGACCATGATCTTGCCCGTGCCATGCACCTCGGTCGCGACCGCGGCATTCTTCTGCGTCACCCCGTCGAGCTGGTCCACGGCGGAGTTGATCTCCGACAGACCCACCGATTGCTCCCGCGCTGCGGTGGCGATGGAGGACACGGAGGCCGAGACCTTCTCGAAATCGAGGATCAGGCTCTCGAAGCTCTTGCCGGCCTTTTCGACAAGGTCGACCCCGTTGGTGACATTGTCCGCACTTTCCTGGATCAGGCCGTTGATCTCCTTTGCGGCGTCCGACGAGCGCTGCGCCAACGCCCGGACCTCGGACGCGACCACGGCGAAGCCCCGGCCGGCCTCTCCGGCGCGCGCGGCCTCCACGCCCGCGTTGAGGGCGAGGAGGTTCGTCTGGAAGGCAAGGTCCTCTATGACGGAGGTCACCTGCGTGATCTTCTGGGAGGAGGTCGCGATCTGATCCATGGCGGTCATGGCGCGATTGACCTCCTGCCCGCTCTCCTCGGCATCCGCCTTGGCGCGTCCCATGATCTTGTCGGCCTCCCCCGCCGCATCTGCCGTCGACTTGACGGAAGCCGACAGCTCGGTGATCGCGGCCGCCGTCTGTTCCAGGCTGGCGGCCTGTTCGATCGCCTTCTGGCTCAGCTCGTTCGACGCATTCTCGACGTCGCGCGAATTGCTGTCGATCTGCTTGGTCGCGGCGATCAGGGCCGTCATCGTCTCGTTCAGGCGGTCCAGCGCGCCGTTGAAGGCGTTGCGGAGCGATTCGTACTCTGCCGCGAAGGGCTGCACGATCTTCGCCGTCAGATCCCCGCCCGCGAGCTTGGAGATGCCATCCGACAGTTTCTCCACGACGACGCGTTGTTCGGCAGAGCGGCGGTCCTGGTCGCGACGGGCCCTTTCGGCCTGGTGCAGCTGGACGCGGAGCCCATCGAGGTCGGAGGCGAGCTCGCCCACGTCATCGCGGCGATCCTGGTAGGGAATTTCGGTCGCATAATCCCCGGCCGCCATCCCGTTGAGCGAATTGCCGATCACCGTGAACGGCCTGGTCACGCTGCGCGCGAAGAAAAGTCCGACCAGCGCCATGATGAGCGTCATCCCGACCGCCTGCAGGCCAAGCGTCAGACCCAGGTCGTGCACGGGGGCGAGGAATTCCTCTTCATCCTGTTGGGCGGTTACGAACCAGGTGAGCCCGCCGTACCGGACAACCTCGGAGAAGGCGCGCACCTCGCTGCCGCGCAGTCCCGTGACGGTCTCGAAATGCGGCACGCCCCCGGCAAGCAGCTGGTTCTGGAGCGTCATGTCCCGCACCGGCTCGAGGAACTTCGGGCCGTCGGCATGCCGCGAATTGCTGCGCATCTTGCCGTCTGCGCCGAGGAAATAGACCTCTCCGGTGTCGCCGAGCCCCGAGAAGCTGCTGACCAGATCGTCGATGAGGCCCGGATCGATTTCATAGAGGAGCGCGCCGATCACGGCGCCACCGCGATCCGTGATCGGGGAACCGAAGAAGGAGACGGGGACGCTTCCCTGCGCTTCGTAGATCTCGAAATCGGAGAAGACCGCGCCGTCCGGCGCGCTCTCGATCGCCTCTCGCCAGATGCGCGTGATCGTGCTTCCGCGCCACTGGCCGGACGCGAGGTCGGCCCCGAAATCGGCGCCCTTGGCGGTGGTGTAGACGATGTTCCCCTCGGGATCGATCAGCATGATGTCCTTGTAGCCGCGGGCGGTGCGCAGCGCGCGGAGGTAGGGGTGGAACTTGCCGTGCATGATGTCGTACTGCGACGGCTTCTCGGGGGTCATCATCTCGTCCCGCCGGTCCTCGGGGAACGGATTGCCGGTGATGTAGGTGTTGCGGACGGCCGCCTGCGGATCCGCGCCGGAGGCCGTCCAGCTGAGCGAGAAGCTGAGCATGGCGCTCTTGACGGTCGGGTTCTCCGACTGGGTCCGCAGGTCGTTCTCGATATCCTCGAGCTGCTCTTTCAGGGCTTTCGCGCGGCTTTCCACGACGTTCCGGAACTGGTTGTTGATCTGGTCGAGCACGATATTGCTGCCGCCGACGAAGGCCGATCCCGTCAGCACCACCGCGACCACGATCGTCAGCCCAAGGATGATCAACGGCAGCTTGACCACGAGCCGCAGGTTGCGGAGGCGCCCGAGTGGGGACCACCCGCCGGAGCCACGGGAAACAGAAGCGGCCTGCGCGTTCATGCGACGAATCCTTCTCAACAGGGCGGGGCCGGAGCACCCGGCCACATCGTTCAGGGCAGACAGTGACGCGGCAGTTTTAATGTCCGCTTAAACGAGATGCCGGTTTCGACATCGCGGCCCGGGAAATCTGTCGAATTGTGCCGACGTGCTGGGTGTCTCGGCGGATGACAATCCCCCACGGGTTGGGTAAGAGGGGCGCGGCGGTCCCGTGGCTCAACTGGATAGAGCAGCCCCCTCCTAAGGGGCAGGTTACAGGTTCGAATCCTGTCGGGATCACCACTTTCCGGACAAAGACGGTTGCGAGCCACGCCATCGCGCCGTGCTCACCCCTGGCCGGTCCCTCGCGCGGGCGGGCAGCCTTGCGCGCCCCGACACAATGCGCGCCCGCAGGACGCCGGGCGGGCCTCTCATCGGGCCCTGCCTCGGCGGCGTGCGGTCCGGCTCCGCCTCCCCTCTTTCCGTTTACGTCACCTTGCGGCTAGGCTGGATCCGCAGCAGCGGGAGGAGCGGATGACCGGCGACGTGATCGTTGTGGGCGCGGGACTGGCGGGGCTGGTGGCGGCGCATGAACTGGCGGAACGCGGCCTGAACGTCAGGATCCTCGACCAGGAGGGCCGGCAGAACCTTGGCGGTCAGGCGTTCTGGTCGCTCGGCGGGCTGTTCATGGTCGACACGCCGGAACAGCGGCGGATGGGAATCCGCGATTCGATCGAACTGGCGCGGGGCGACTGGATGGGCTCGGCCGGCTTCGACCGGCCCGAGGACGGATGGCCGCGCCGATGGGCCTCGGCCTATCTCGACTTCGCGTCCGGCGAGATGCGGGCCTGGCTGAAGGGCCTGGGGCTGAGCTGGTTTCCGGTCGTCGGCTGGGCCGAGCGTGGCGGCGGCCACGCGGACGGGCACGGCAATTCGGTGCCGCGCTTTCACCTGACCTGGGGCACCGGGCCGGGCGTGCTGGCGCCCTTCGTCCAGAGCGTTCTGGAGCACGAGGAGGCCGGGCGGATCAGCTTCGGGTTCCGCCACCGGGTGGACGGGCTGGAGATCTCGGGCGGCAAGGTTGCGGCCGTGGCGGGGTCGATCCTGGCGGACAGCTCCGTCGCGCGCGGGGCCGAGAGTTCGCGCGAGGTGACGGGCGACTTCCGGATCGAGGCGGATGTCGTCATCCTCGCCTCCGGCGGGATCGGGGCGAATTTCGACCTCGTGCGGAAGAACTGGCCCGAGGCCCGGCTTGGTCCGCCGCCGGCAACGATGATCTCGGGCGTGCCCGCGCATGTGGACGGGCGGATGATCGGGATCGCCGAGGCCGCGGGCGTCTCGGTCATCAACCGCGACCGGATGTGGCACTATACCGAAGGGATCCGGAACTGGGATCCGATCTGGCCGCATCACGGCATCCGGATCCTGCCCGGCCCCTCATCGCTGTGGTTCGATGCCGAGGGGCGGCGACTGCCGGCACCCTGTCTGCCGGGATTCGACACGATGCGGACGCTGCGCGAGATCTGCACCCGGGGCCATGACCATTCATGGTTCGTCCTGACCCAGAAGATCATCGAGAAGGAATTCGCGCTGTCGGGGTCCGAGCAGAACCCGGACCTGACCGCGGCAAGCTGGGCGCAGGTCCTGAAATCCCGCCGCGGAAAGGGCGCGCCGCCGCCGGTGGAGGCCTTCAAGACGAAGGGCGCGGATTTCGTCGTGGCCGACGACCTCGAGACGCTGGTCGCGGGGATGAACCGGATCGGCACCGGACGGATCGACCTGCAATCCCTGCGCGAGCAGATCCTCGCGCGGGACCGGCAGCTCTCCAACCCGTTCGGCAAGGATGCGCAGGTCACCGCCCTGCGCGGTGCGCGGGCCTATCGGGGCGACCGGCTGATCCGGACGGCCAGACCGCACGCGATCCTCGATCCGGGGAACGGGCCGCTGATCGCGGTGAAGCTGCACATCCTGACGCGCAAGACCCTCGGCGGGATCGAGACCGACCTCGACGGCAAGGTGATGGGCGCGGGCGGCGCGCCGATCGAGGGTCTCTACGCGGCCGGAGAGGCGGCCGGGTTCGGCGGCGGCGGCTACCACGGCTACAACGCGCTGGAAGGGACGTTCCTGGGCGGCTGTCTCTTCTCGGGGCGGCAGGCCGGGCGGGCGGCGGGATGATCGCGGTCCTCGGTGCCGGGGCCATCGGCGGCTATGTCGGGGGCATGCTCGCCGCATCGGGGCTGTCGGTGACCTTCATCGGCCGCGCCGGTCCGCCCGAGGCCCTGGCCGAGGGGATCGTCCTGCACCCGCAGGGCGGCCCGGCCCGCGGCGTCTCGGTGCACGATATTACGCTCGCCGGGCCGGAGGGGCTGCACGGGGCCGAGACGATCCTTCTGTGCACCAAGAGCGGCGACACCGCCGCGGCCGCCCGGACGATCGCGGCCCATGCGCCGGAGGGCGCGCCGGTGGTCAGCCTGCAGAACGGGCTGGGCAACGTCGAAACGCTGTCGGCACGGCTGGGGCCGGGGCGCGTGGTGCCGGGGATGGTCGGCTTCAACGTGATCTCGCCCGCGCCGGGCGACTACCGGCAGGCATCGGAGGGCGAGATCCTCGTCGGTCCCGCGGCGGAGCGTCTGGCCGACCAGATGCGCGGCGCGGGACTTCCGGCGGCGGTGCACCGGAACATGACCGGGGTGCAATGGTCGAAGCTGATCCTGAACCTCAACAACCCGCTCAATGCGCTCTCGGGCCTGCCGCTGCGCGATCACCTGATGGACCGCGACTGGCGGCGCATCTCGGCGGCCTGCGCGGAAGAGACGATCGCGGTGGCCCGGGCGAAGGGTATCGCGCTGGAGCGGATCGGGAAGGTGCAGCCGCGGCTCGCGCCCCTGGTGATGCGCCTGCCGACGCCGCTGTTCCGGGTGATCGCCGGGGCCATGCTGCGGGTGGCGCCCGAGGCGCGGACCTCGATGGCGGGCGATCTGGCGGCGGGCAGGCGATCCGAGCTGCCCTGGCTCAACGGCAAGGTGGCCGAGGCGGGGCGGGAGACCGGCGTGCCGACCCCGGTGATCGACGCGGTGATCGCGATGACGGAAGAGGCATTCGCGGCCGGGCGCTCTCCGCGGATGACGGGGGCCGAGGCGCGGGCGCGGCTCGCGGCGCTCAGATCACGCGGATGACATCCTTGCCGACCGCCAGCATGTAGCCGCGGCGGGCGATGTTCTTCACCAGAAGCTCCGACACGATCTGGTTGCCCAGCGTGTCGCGGAGCCGCTTGATCCGGGTGGCTCCCGCGGCCTCCTCGCAATCGGCTTCGGGCCGGCCCGAGATCATCGATTCGATCTGGATCCCCGAGAGCACGTCGTCGTCCATCCGCGCCTCGGCGAGGACGGCGAGCGTCTCCATCGCGGCATCGGTCAGCTTGAAGCCGAGGTTGTTGAGGTAGACGGTCTTCTCGTCGCGCGAGATGAGCAGCGAGTTCACCTCGATCCCCGCCCGTTCGATCTGAGCCATCCGGCGGTTCATCGTCACCAGCAGGACAAGGAAGACGAGCGCCGCCAGCAGCAGCGCGGTGGAGAACACCAGAAGCACGAAGATCACGGTGCGGTAGCTGGCCAGCACTTCCGAGAAGGCGGTGCCGGACTGGGCGAGAATCTCCAGAAGCTTCACCTCGCCCTGGCTCTGCAGGTTGTCGTTCTCGGCGAAGATCCGCGCCACGCGGTCGTTGAAGGCGTTGGCGTCGGGCAGGTTGACGAACAGAAGCACCCCCGCAAGGACCAGCAGCGCCACGATGGCACCGAGGCCGATGGTGACGGCCCGCGTGCCGGTGCGCCGCGCGTCAGAAGCGAAGGTAGTATTCTCCTGCATTGGCCTTCCTCTTCTCCAGCCCGGATTCGTCGAACGTGCCCAGCACATTGAGCAGCGTCCAGCCGTTCCGCGCAAGCCGGTCCGCCACCTCTCCCTGGGCCGCGCCGCGGTCACAGGACGAGACCTGCATCACCCCGTAATGCAGTTTCAGCGGGTTGTCCCGCCGCGCCTTGTAATCGGCGTAGCAGGCGGCTTCGGCGATGGCCGGAAGGGCCGTGATAACGGCTGCGGCGAGGAGGGGAAGGAGGAAGCGTGTCATGCGCCAATAGATGCCGACAAGCCGGCGGATATTCAATAACACAAGGGCTTCGCGGCGCTTCCGGGCGCCTGTTATCGGATAGCGACGCGCTGTTATTGCCCGATTTCGCGGTTCGGCCCCAGTTTCGGTTCATCGCCTCCCGGGCTTGTCCGGGGTCACAGTACCCGGGCCGGGTGCCCGCAACCGAAAGGACCGAAACAATGGGTCGCAAGTTCATCGCCACCATCCTCGCCGCCGCACTCGCGGTCACGGCCGTCTCCGCCCCCGCACGGGCCGACAACCAGGACATCATGAAGTTCCTCGCCGGGGCGACCGCGCTCGTCATCATCGGGAAGGCGATCCACGATTCGAAGAAGAAGGACGACAAGCGGGATCACGTCAGCCGGTACGATAACCGGCATGACCGCTACGACCGGCGCGACCGGCGCGACGGCCACCGCTGGAACCGCCATGACCGTCATGACCGTCATGACCGCCGGATCAGCATGCCCGCCGAATGCCGTGTCGACGTCCGCACCCCGCGCGGCACGATCGCCGGCTACGGCTACCGCTGCGTCCAGCGTGACGCGCGCCTTGCCAACGCCATCCCCGGCCAGTGCGTCACCGCCACCCGCGCCAACCGCGGCCCGCGCTTCATCTACGACAGCCGCTGCCTGGCCCGGAACGGCATCCGCGTGAACTGAGACAGCGAACGCCCCCGCCCGATCCGGTGCGGCGGGGGCCAGGCCCCGGCGGTTTGAGCAGCGTCGGGGCCGACCTGACGGAGGGGGAGCGCAAGCCGCTCCCCCTTTTTGCGTGGATAACCCGGCCGCGCGGCTTTTCTTCGCGCCGCGTCCCGATTATCCCGTGGGCATGGATGCCCCCGACCTGTTCTTCGAAACCGCCGCCCGTGCCCGCGGCGCCATCCGCATCGCCGGCGTCGACGAGGTCGGCCGCGGCCCGCTCGCCGGGCCGGTGACCGCAGCAGCGGTGGTGCTGGACGTCCAGCGCATCCCCGAGGGGCTCAACGATTCCAAGAAGCTGACCGAGAAGCGGCGGGTCGCGCTGTCCGAGCTGATCCATGTCTCGGCCGAGGTCTGCATCGCCCATGCCAGCGTCGAGGAGATCGACACCCACAACATCCTCCGCGCCAGCCACATCGCCATGTGCCGGGCCATCGCGGGGCTGTCGTCTCCGCCCTGCCACGTGCTGATCGACGGCAACATGATCCCGCGGGATCTGGACCTGCCCTGCGAGACGATCGTGAAGGGCGACGGGCGGTCGCTGTCCATCGCCGCGGCCTCGATCGTGGCCAAGGTCGCCCGAGACGCGATCATGCGGGACTTGGCGCAACACTTCCCCGGCTACGGCTGGGAGACCAACGCCGGTTATGGATCGAAAAGCCACAGCGACGCTTTGCTAAATCTCGGGGTGACCCCACACCATAGGCGGTCCTTCGCGCCGGTCCACAATATCTTGTGTAAAGAGCTCAAACTAAGTTCTTGATTCAAAAATAGAAATTGACCACGATTCGGCTTTGACTCATCTTTCTGTGCAACCACAGAGCGCAACCAATTGCGCCGGGACAGAGGCAGAGAATGACGAAGACGAGATCGCAGAAGGCAGCTCCGCTGCCGCTGGACAGTATCATTGCGGGTGATTGCGTGGAGGCGATGAACGCCCTCCCGGAAAACTCGATCGACCTCATCTTTGCGGATCCGCCCTACAATCTGCAGTTGCGCGGCGACCTGCACCGGCCGGACAATTCCCGGGTGGACGCGGTGGACGACCACTGGGACCAGTTCGCGAGCTTCCAGGCCTATGACCAGTTCACCCGCGAATGGCTCGCCGCCGCGCGCCGGGTGCTGAAGCCCGACGGGGCGATCTGGGTCATCGGGTCCTACCACAACATCTTCCGCGTGGGCGCCTCGCTCCAGGACATGGGCTACTGGATCCTGAACGACGTGGTCTGGCGCAAGTCGAACCCGATGCCGAACTTCCGCGGCAAGCGCTTCACCAATGCGCACGAGACGATGATCTGGGCGTCGAAGTCCGAGGGCGCGAAATACACCTTCAACTACGAGGCGCTGAAGGCGCTGAACGAAGGCGTGCAGATGCGCTCGGACTGGGTGATCCCGATCTGCAACGGGGGCGAACGCCTGAAGGACGCGAACGGCGACAAGGCGCATCCGACCCAGAAGCCCGAGGCGTTGCTGCACCGGGTGCTGGTCGGGGCGACGAACCCGGGCGACGTCGTGCTCGACCCGTTCTTCGGCACCGGCACGACCGGCGCCGTGGCCAAGATGCTCGGCCGCCACTTCATCGGCATCGAGCGCGAGGAAGCCTATCGCAAGGTCGCCGCGGAACGGCTCAGGCACGTCCGCAAATACGACCGCGAGGCGCTGCAGGTCTCCACCAGCAAGCGCGCCGAGCCCCGGGTGCCCTTCGGGCAGCTCGTGGAACGCGGCATGCTGCGGCCGGGCGAGGAGCTTTTCTCGATGAACGGCCGCCACAAGGCCAAGGTCCGCGCCGACGGCACGCTGATCGGCGAGGATGTGAAGGGCTCGATCCACCAGGTCGGCGCGCATCTGGAAGGGGCGCCGTCCTGCAACGGCTGGACCTACTGGTGCTTCCGCCGGGACGGAAAGACCGTGCCGATCGACCTGCTCCGCCAACAAATCCGGTCCGAGATGATCTGAGACCGGGGCCGACGATTTCCAACAGTTGAACACCGCCAGCGCCGCGCAATCCGCGTGCGGCGCGCACCTGTGCCCCGTCTCGCAAGAGGCGGGGCTCTTTTTTGGTGACCTCACCCGCGCCACCCGATGATGGGCAGGGCCCGTCAGGGCGCTAGATCAGACCCTGACACGGAGGATTTCACATGGCGGACGACGGCAGGGCCCGGCTGGTCGGGATCAATCACATCGCGCTCGAGGTCGGCGACGTCGACGCCGCGCTCGCGTTCTACGGCAGGATCTTCGCCTTCGAGCTGCGGGGCCAGAACAAGGCGAAGGACGGCACGCTCGACATGGCGTTCATCGACATGGGCGACCAGTTCATCGCGCTGTCCCGCGGCCGTGAACAGGGACCCGACCGGCACCGCCATTTCGGGCTGGTGGTCGAGGACCGCTCGCAGGTTGCGGCGCTGGCCAGGGCCGCCGGCGCCGAGATGGTCGAGGGTCCGTTCCTCGATTTCCGCGACCCCTGGGGCAACCGCATCGAGGTGGTGGAATACCGCGACATCCAGTTCACCAAGACGGACGGGGCGATGGCAAGGCTGGGCGCCTCTCCGGACAAGAGCGAGAAGGCGCGGAAGGAGATTGCCGAAAGGGGGCTCTCCTAATCGGCGTGGACCCCTGACTTGTAGGGCGCCCAGTCCGTGATCTCAGGGTAATGCGCGCGGCGCCATTGCCGGACCCGGGGGTTCATCACGCGTCGCCAGACCGGCGGGATCATCGCCAGCGTTCCCATCAGCGGGTAGCCGTAGGGCAGCTGCGGCGCCTCGTCCTCGGAATAGGTCTGGAGCAGCGGGAACCGCCGGTCGGGCTTGTAGTGATGATCCGAATGGCGCTGCAGGTTGATGAGCAGCCAGTTCGACGCCTTGTGCGAGGCGTTCCAGCTGTGATGCGGCCGAACATGTTCGAACCGGCCCCGGCCGAGGTATTTCCGCGTCAGCCCGTAATGTTCGACGTAATTCGTCAGCTCGAGCTGCCAGATCGCCACGATGGCCTGAAAGACGAAGAGCCCCAGCCCGGCCCAGCCTCCGACGATCAGCGCGAGCAGCAGCATCCCCGCCTGAAGCGCGGCATAGCGCCAGAAGGGATTGCGCCGGTCCCAGACGCCGGCCTTGCGCCGCGCCAGCATCCGCTTCTCGGCGGCCCAGGCCGAGGGCGGGCATTGCCGCAGCACGCGGAAGAAATAGCGGTGGAAGCCCTCGTTGTACCTCGCCGTCACCGCGTCGCGGGGGGTGCCGACATCGACGTGATGGACCAGCAGATGCTCGGTCCGGAAATGGGAATAGAGCACGTTCGCCAGCAGCAGGTCGCCCAGCCAGCGTTCGATCCTGTTCCGCTGGTGCACAAGCTCGTGCGCATAGACGATCCCGATCGAGCCGGTCATCACACCCACGCCGAAGAACAGCACCAGCCGTTCGGCAAGGCCCAGGTGATCCGCCCGGGTGACATACCAGATCAGGCCGAAGACCGTGACGAACTGCACCGGGAACCAGACCATGGTAAGCAGGCGATACCAGCCCAGCTCGTCCTCGGGCGTCTCGGGGTTCGCGTTCTCGAGGTTCACGCCGATCAGCGCGTCCATCCCGGTGATGACCCACCAGACGTAGAGCGGCAGGAGCGCCACGGTCCAGCCGCCCTGCAGCGCGCCGACCCACGCCAGCGGCACCGTCAGCAGCGACAGCGCGAACGGCAGGGCGGCGGTCAGTCTGGAGGTCGTGTCCGGGGAGGTCATCGGCTGCTCTCGGCTCTGGCGGGTTGGCCCCGCCTAGGCATCATTGTCCATGGCCGACCGCGCAAGGTCAAATGCCTTGCGCATCACGGTCGGCATGTCCGAAGGGCGGAAATCCCCGCGCGGCACCCATCCCTGCGCGCCGGGGCGCAGCGTGGCCGAGGCGGTCTCGCCCCCCGACGCGGGCAGCCCTTCGGCCACCATGATCGAGAGCCGCAGGTGGAAATGCGTGAAGGTGTGCAGCGCCTCGGCCGGGAGAAGGCGCCATTCGGCCTCCGCCGGCGGAATGGCCTCGGGCACCTCCTCCGACACCGCGACCCAGGCGGTTCCGGGCCAGCCGAGCGTGCCGCCCAGCAACCCGCTCTCGGGTCGCCGCTCCATCAGCCAGGCGCCGTCGCGGCTCCGCCCGATGAAGACGACGCCGTGCCGGACGGGTTTCTGTTTCTTCGGCGTCTTCTTCGGCAGCTCCGGCGCGGTGCCCTCGGCGCGGGCGGCGCAGGGATCGCGCCACGGGCAGATCCCGCAGGCGGGGCTGCGCGGCGTGCAGATCGTCGCGCCAAGGTCCATGACGGCCTGCGCGTAATCCCCGGGCCGGGCTTCGGGCGTGTGCAGCGCGGCGAGCGCCGTCAGCTCGGGCTTGGCCGCGGGCAGGGGCGTGTGGACGTCATGCAGCCGCGCCATCACCCGTTCCACGTTGCCGTCGACGACCGTCTCCGCCCGGTCGAAGGCGATCGCGGAAATGGCCGAGGCGGTGTAGGGCCCGATCCCCGGCAGGCTCATCAGCGCCTCGCGCGTGTCGGGGAAGACCCCGCCATGATCGCGCACCACCGCGCGGGCGCATTTCAGCAGGTTCCGCGCGCGGGCGTAATAGCCGAGCCCCGCCCATTCCGCCATCACCCGCCCGTCCTCCGCGGCAGCGAGATCGCCGACGGTCGGCCAGAGCGCAGTGAAGCGGGCAAAGTAATCCCGCACCGCGGCGACGGTGGTCTGCTGGAGCATCACCTCGGACAGCCAGACGCGATAGGGATCGGGGCGTACGCCCGCGGCACGGTCTGCCGGGCTCACCCGCCACGGCATGTCCCGCGCGTGGATGTCGTACCAGTCCAGCAACGCGCCGCTTGTCGCACCGTCACGCAATCTTTATCCCCCTTGCAACTTCCTTGCTGGCCCTCACGTCCCGGGCCACTAGAATAGGGCCGGACCGAGGGAAGCAACCATGAAGCGCCGCAGCACCACAACCTACGGCTTCAAGCGGACCGCCAGCCTGCTGGAGGGCCGCATCCGCCGTGCCGGAGAAAGCCGCGGCTTCGCGGTGACCCGGCTGCTCACCCATTGGGACGAGATCGCGGGCCCCGACCTTGCCGCCATGGCGCGGCCGGTCGAGGTCAAATACGGTCGCCAGAACTTCGGCGCCACGCTGACGCTGCTGACCGACGGGGCCCGTGCCCCGCTGGTCGAGATGCAGAAGGAGCAGCTGCGCCAGAAGGTGAACGCGGCCTATGGCTACAATGCCATCGCGAAGATCAGGATCACCCAGACCGCCTCGACCGGCTTTGCCGAGGGGCAGGTCGCCTTCACATCCGCGCCGAAGCCGGAACCGGCCGCGCCGGACCCGGTGGCCATCAGTGCCGCGCGGGACCGTGCGGAGGGCGTATCGGACGAGGGGCTCAGGGCAGCGCTTGAGGCTCTCGGCCGGAATGTTCTAAGCAGGCGCAAGACCTAGGAAAGGATAAGACTTGGATCGCAGGACACTTCTCGGAGGCGGCGTGGCCGTCGTGGCGGCGGGCGGCGTGGGCTACTGGGCCCTGAACCGCGAAAGCGCCGCCCCCGTCACCCAGATCAACGCCGCCACGACCGAGGGCGACACGGAGGCGGCGGAGGCCGTCGACACCTCGTCGATCCAGGAGATGGTGCTGGGCGACCCGGACGCGCCGGTGACCTTCATGGAATACGCGAGCTTCACCTGCCCGCATTGCGCCAATTTCCACAATGGGCCGTTCCAGAAGCTGAAGAGCGAATACATCGACACCGGCAAGGTGAAGATGGTCTACCGCGACGTCTTCTTCGACCGCTTCGGGCTCTGGGCCTCGATGATCGCACGCTGCGATCCGAACCGGTTCTTCGGCATTTCCTCGATGCTCTACGAGCAGCAGAAGGAATGGCTCGCCGGCAACGAGCCCGCCGCCATCGCCGACAACCTGCGCAAGATCGGCAAGGTCGCCGGGCTGAGCGACGAGCAAATCGAGACCTGCCTCGCCGACGAGGAGAAGGCCACGACCCTCGTCTCCTGGTTCGAGCAGAACGCGGCGGCGGACGAGGTCACCTCGACGCCGACCCTGTTCATCGACGGCGTGAAGCATTCGAACATGAACTGGGACGACCTGAAGAAACTGATCGACGAGGCGCTGGCCGGCTGATGACGACCCCCCTGGCCGGCCTGAAGGTCGTCGAACTCGCCCGTATCCTGGCCGGCCCCTGGGCCGGCCAGACGCTGTCCGACCTCGGCGCCGAGGTGATCAAGGTGGAGGCGCCGCAGGGCGACGACACCCGCACCTGGGGGCCGCCCCACGTCACCCGCAACGGCGAGACGACGGCGGCCTATTACCACTCCTGCAACCGCGGCAAGCAGTCGGTGACCTGCGATTTCCGGACCCCCGAGGGGCAGGCCTTCGTGAAGGAGCTGGTGAAGGACGCCGACGTCCTGATCGAGAACTTCAAGGTCGGCGGCCTCAAGAAATACGGGCTGGATTACGAGAGCCTGGCCGAGCTGAACCCCCGGCTGATCTACTGCTCGATCACCGGCTTCGGCCAGACCGGGCCCTACGCGCGCCGCCCGGGCTACGATTACATCATCCAGGGCATGTCGGGCTTCATGTCGATCACCGGCGAGCCCGACGGCCAGCCGCTGCGCGCGGGCGTGGCGATCACCGACATCTTCACCGGCGTCTACTCGACCACCGCGATCCTGGCGGCGGTCCAGCAGCGCCACGTGACGGGGCGGGGCCAGCATATCGACATGGCGCTTCTGGATTGCGCCGTCTCGGTCATGGCGAACCAGGCGATGAACTACTTCGCCTCCGGCAATCCGCCGGTGCGGACCGGGAACACCCACCCGAACGTGGTGCCCTACCAGGTCTACGAGACCGCGGACGGGCACATGATCGTCGCGACCGGAAACGACGGGCAATACCAGCGGCTCTGCGACATCCTCGGCGTGCCGGAGCTGAAGGACGACCCGCGGTTCCTGCGCAACAGCGACCGGCTGGCGCATCGCGAGGAGCTGCTGCCGATCATGGTGGAGCGGATCAAGGGCTTCACCAAGGCCGAGCTGCTGGCGGCCTGCGAGCAGAACAACGTTCCCGCCGGTCCGATCAACGACATGGCAGAGGTGTTTGCCGATCCGCATGTGCAGGCGCGCGGGATGAAGGTGGAGCTCGAGGGCGTGCCCTCGGTCCGCTCTCCCTTCCGGTTCTCGGACGCGGAGCTGAAGCTCGAGACACCCTCGCCGACCCTCGGGGAGCATGACGAGCGGTGAGGGCCAGGGGTCGGGCTCGGCCTGCATATCATGAGGGCGACGGGATGGCGGGTTGAAATCCGGCCCTACGTGGCCACGATCGGCGTAGGGTGGGTTTCAACCCATCCTCCCCGGTCCACCACACGGTGCAAGCCGGGCAAGCGCCGGCCCGTGGGATGGCGCTGCGCAACCTAAGAGCCTCGCGCTTTATGCCAACCGTGGTAGCGCCCATGTCGAAACGGAGCACTGGCGTCACCAAAGCGCCAGCCCGTGGGGACGGGCCGGCGCTTGTCCGGCGGCCTGCGGCCTTGCTCCGGACATCGGGAAAAGCTCGATCGTCGGGGCGTGCCGGGCTTAAGCCTCACCTACCGAATTGATGGACGTCATCGCGAGACGGGCGCCGCGGGTCAGGCTTCACCCCGCGCCCCCTCACTCCCCCAGCTTCGCGTGCACCTCGTCGAGGTCGATCTCTCCCACGGGCATCTTGTTGCCGGGGTTCGCGGCGTCGTACTTGAACAGGTCGAAATCCGCCTTGTAGATCTCGTAGACCAGATGCATCGACAGGTCGTCGAAGTAATCCTCCACCGGGTGCGCCCGCTTCGGCCCGTGCCCCTCGCTCTCGTTGAACCGCGGGATCGCGCCAAGGTCCACCGGCACCGGCGTCTCGATCGCGTCGAGCACGGCCTGCATCCCCTCGTTGAACCTTTCGGTCCAGAAGATCCGGTCGTAGCGCCCGCCGTTCACGATGAAGGTCGAGACATGGCCCGACATGGCCGACCAGTGGATGTCCGGGTCCATCGGCCTGCGCCAGCGGATGGTGTCGCGGGCGAACAGCAGGAACCGCCGGAAGGAGCGGATCTGGTCGAACTCCTCCTTGCCGTCGTCGCCGCCGACCTCGACCCCGTATTTCTGCACCAGCATCGGCACGAGGTTGCCGCGATACCGGTTCCCGTTCCGCTGGATGCCGCAGATCTTGTCGAAGAAGGACGACAGGATCCGCGCATAGGGGTTGCGCACGCAGGTGAAGGCATAGGATCCATGCGCCGAGACATTCGCCTCGATCACCGGCTGGGAGGCGTCGATGCCCCACTTGTGCAGCCCCTCCTTCGCGTCGTGGATATCGCCGTCGTAGAAACGCCCGTGGTCCGAGTAGTAGAGGATCTGCCCGATGGTCGAGCAGGCGCATTTCGGCACCACGCGGTAGACGACGCTCTCGCTCTCGGTCATCCATGTCCCGGGAAAGCCCATCTCGGCCCGACGCTCCTCTGCGAGGCCGGTCTTGTGCGGCCTTTGCTGCAATGGCGGCCAAAAAAGCAGAGGCGGCCTGTTTAATCAACGCGGCTTCCTGCCTATCAAGGTAGAAACCGGAAAAAGGTTGCAGGTACACCCGCGGGACATGGCTCGGATCGCCTTCATACTTCTCTGCCACAAGGACCCGCAGGCCGTGATCGCACAGGCCCGGCGCCTGACCGCCGCGGGCGATCACATGGTGATCCATTTCGACGGACGCGCCGACGATGCCGCCTATCGCGAGATCGCCGCGGCGCTCTCTGACACCCCGGACGTCGTGGTCCTGAAGAAACGGGTGAAATGCGGCTGGGGCGAATGGTCCCTCGTGCAGGCGACGCTGAACGCGGTCGACGCGGCGCTCGAGGCCTTTCCGAAGGCCACGCATCTCTACATGGTGTCGGGCGACTGCATGCCGATCAAGTCGGCGGAATATGCCCACGCCCTGCTGGATTCGGCGCAGGTCGACCATATCGAGAGCGTCGACTATTTCCGCAGCGGCTGGATCAAGACCGGGATGCGCGAGGAGCGGCTGATCTACCGGCATTTCCTGAACGAGCGGAAGCACAAGCGGCTGTTCTACGCGGCGGTCGACTGGCAGAAACGGCTTGGCCTGCAACGGAAGGTGCCCGCGGATCTCGAGATGATGATCGGCAGCCAATGGTGGTGCCTGCGCCGCCGGACGGTCGAGGCGCTGCGCGACTTCTGCCGCGCCCGCCCGGACGTGATGCGCTTCTTCCGCACCACCTGGATCCCCGACGAGACCTTCTTCCAGACGCTGGTGCGTCACCTCGTGCCCGGGGACGAGATCCGCTCGCGCAGCCTCACCTTCCTGATGTTCACCGATTACGGGATGCCGGTGACCTTCTACAACGACCACTACGACCTGCTGCTCGGGCAGGATTACCTCTTCGCGCGCAAGATCTCGCCCGGGGCGGAAGAGCTGAAGCAGCGGCTCGGCGCGCTCTGGGCAGCGACGGGCGCAGGCTTCGAGATCTCGGACGAGGGGCGCAGGCTGCACCAGTTCCTCACCGGGCGCGGCCGCATCGGGCGCCGCTTCGCCCCGCGCTTCTGGGAAACCGAAAGTTCCATCGGCCGGGACCGCGTCCTGATGATCGTGATCTGCCGGAAGTGGGACCTTGCCCGCCGTCTGGTGGAGCGTATCCGGCAGGTCACCAACCTGCCCGCTCTCGGATACGTCTTCCAGGACGCGGCAACCCCCCTGCCCGATCTCGGCGGCCTCCAGTCCACGCTGGAAAAGCGCGACAGGCACCGGCGGGCGCTGGTGCGCATGCTCTTCGACTATTACGCCACGGACCGGATGATCCTCTGCATGGACCCGGCCGGGTTCGACCACCTGCGCGACTTCGCCTCGGACCGGGCCGAGGTGCGCTTCCTCGACATCGAGTGTGAGACGCCCGACAGCTACCTGACGGCCCACGCCGTGCGGATGGGTCTGGCCGGAGAGACGACCCCGCCCGCGGCGATGGACCGCCTGCTGACCACCCTCCGGCACGATTTCGCCTTCCAGACCGACAGGATCCGCGACGCGGGGTTCGACAATTACCACGTGATCCGCGACACCGACGCAGCCGAGCGGACCACCGGCCCGCTGGCCGAATTCCTCGGCATCCCGCGCGAGGCCGCGCTGGAGATCGCCGGGACCGACACCCTGTTTGCCGATTGAGGAGAGCCCATGGCCTACGCCTATGACGACCAGAACATCTTCGCCAAGATCCTGCGCGGAGAGATCCCCAACAAGACCGTGCTCGAGACCGAGCACACCCTCGCCTTCGAGGATATCCGCCCCCAGGCCCCGGTCCACGTGCTGGTGATCCCCAAGGGGGCCTATGTCACCTACGATCATTTCTGCGAGGCCGCGAGCGACGCCGAGCTGGTGGACTTCAACCGCGCCGTCGCGGCGGTCTGCCGCCAGATGGGGGTGACGGCGGACGCGGGCGAGGGCTGCCGCTTCATCTCGAACGCGGGCGAGCACGGGGTGCAGGAGGTGCCGCATTTCCACCTGCACGTGCTGGGCGGGCGCGCCATGGGGCGGATGCTGCAGAAGGTCGATTGAGGCGGCAAGCCGGGCGCAAGCCCGGCCTGCATCTTCGGATCGCGCGGCTGCGTCCGCGCAACCGGCGCGACGGTCCGAAGCGCGCAGGGTGAGCCCCCTGCTCTTGCCCAGCCCGGCCGGATCCACCATAGTCCGGCCCTGAGACGCGCCAGTGAAAAGGATCACCCGCCATGCCCATCGACCCGCCCGAAACAAGGATCGTGGACAGCCACAAGGTCGCCTGCGACGGCGGCGAAGGTGCGCTTGGCCACCCCCGTGTCTGGCTGCTGATCCCGGACGAGACGGGCTTCGTCGAATGCGGCTATTGCGACGCGAAATTCGTGCTGCGCGGGCACGAGGCCGCTGCCGGGGTGTCCGAGAACCCCGCCTGACGGCCCGACCCCGCCGCTGCGGGATCGCGGGCCCTGCCCGCGATACCTCCGGCGGGCATATTTCTGGAACGATGAAGACCGGGGGCGTCCCCGGTACGGCAACTGGCAGAGGGGTGCATCATGGCATTCGGCAAGGGGTGTCACCTTCACCTGATCGACGGGTCCGCCTTCATCTTCCGGGCCTACCACGCGCTGCCGCCGCTGACGCGGAAATCCGACGGGTTGCCGATCGGCGCCGTCTCGGGCTTCTGCAACATGCTGCACCGCTACGTCGAGGGCAACACCGGCCCCGACGCGCCGACCCATGTCGCGGTGATCTTCGACAAGGGGTCGCACACCTTCCGGAACGACCTCTACGATCTCTACAAGGCCAACCGCGAGGCGATGCCCGAAGACCTGCGGCCCCAGATCCCGCTGACCCGCGAGGCGACCATCGCCTTCAACATAGCCTGCAAGGAGATGGAGGGCTTCGAGGCCGACGACATCATCGCCACCCTCGCCTGCCAGGCCCGCGATGCCGGCGGCCGGGTGACGATCATCTCGTCGGACAAGGACCTGATGCAGCTCGTCGGCGACGGGGTCGAGATGCTGGACGCGATGAAGAACCTGCGGATCGACCGCGACGGCGTCTTCGAGAAGTTCGGCGTCTTCCCCGAACGTGTCGTGGACGTGCAGGCGCTGGCGGGGGATTCCGTCGACAACGTGCCGGGCGCGCCCGGGATCGGGGTGAAGACCGCGGCGCTGCTGATCAACGAATACGGCGACCTCGATACGCTGCTTGCCCGCGCCGAGGAGATCAAGCAGCCGAAGCGCCGGCAGACCCTGATCGACAACGCGGAGCAGATCCGGCTGTCGCGCCGCCTCGTGCAGCTCGATTGCGACACGCCGCTGGACTTCACGCTCGACGATCTCGAGGTGCAGGACCCGGTGCCCGAGGTGCTGCTGGACTTCCTGACCAAGATGGAATTCCGGACATTGACCAAGCGCATCTCGGACGCCATCGGGGTCGAGGCGCCGGCGATCCCGGAACCCTCCGTCGCCGCCCCGGCAGAGGCCGAGGCGCCGGAGATGCCGCCTATGGATACGGCCGCGTATGCCGCGGTACAGGACAGCGCTGCACTGCAGCACTGGATCGCCCGGATCCGGGAGGTCGGACATGTCGCGGTCGATACCGAGACGACCGGGCTCAACGAGATGCGCGCCGATCTGGTCGGCATCTGCCTCGCCGTGACGCCGGGCGAGGCCTGCTACATCCCGATCGCGCACCGCGCCGGAGAGGGCGAGGGGCTTTTCGACACCGGGGAACTGGCGGCGGGGCAACTGCCGATGGCAGAGGTTCTGGACGCGCTCAAGCCGGTGTTCGAGGACCCCTCGATCCTGAAGATCGGGCAGAACATGAAGTACGACGCGAAGATCCTCGCGCGGTACGGCATCGACGTCGCCCCGATCGACGACACCATGCTGATCTCCTATGCGCAACATGCCGGCGAACATGGGCACGGGATGGATACGCTGTCCGACCGCTACCTCGGCCATGCGCCGATCCCGATCAAGGACCTGCTGGGCTCGGGCAAGAGCATGATCACCTTTGACCGGGTGCCGATCGAGGATGCGGTGAAATACGCCGCCGAGGACGCGGATGTGACGCTCCGGCTCTGGCACGTGCTCAAGCCGCAGCTGCACCGCAAGAAGGTCACCACGGTCTACGAGAGTCTGGAGCGGCCGCTGGTTCCCGTACTGGCGCGTATGGAAATGGCCGGCATCAAGGTGAACCGCGACACGCTCAGCCGCATGTCGAACGCCTTCAGCCAGACGATGGCGGGGCTCGAGGCCGAGATCCACGCGCTGGCGGGCGAGACGTTCAACGTGGGCTCCCCGGCCCAGGTGGGCGAGATCCTCTTCGACCGGATGGGGCTGGAGGGCGGCAAGAAGGGCAAGACCGGCAAGTATTCGACCCCCGCCGACGTGCTGGAGGATCTCGCGACGGAGCATGACCTTGCCGCGCGCATCCTCGACTGGCGGCAGGTGAGCAAGCTCAAATCGACCTACACCGACGCGCTGCAGGAGCACATCAACCCCGAGACCGGGCGGGTCCACACCTCCTATTCGATCGCGGGCGCCAACACCGGACGACTGGCTTCGACCGATCCGAACCTGCAGAACATCCCCGTGCGTACGGAAGAAGGGCGGCGCATCCGCGAAGCCTTCGTGGCGGATGAGGGCAAGGTGCTGCTGTCGCTTGACTATTCGCAGATCGAACTGCGCATCCTCGCCCACATCGCCGGGATCGACGCGCTGAAGGAGGCGTTCCGCGACGGGCAGGACATTCACGCCGCGACCGCGTCCGAAATGTTCAACGTGCCGCTTGCCGAGATGACGCCCGACGTCCGGCGGCAGGCGAAGGCGATCAACTTCGGCGTGATCTACGGGATCTCCGGCTTCGGCCTGGCCCGGAACCTGCGCATCCCGCGGGCCGAGGCGCAGGGCTTCATCGACCGCTATTTCGAACGCTTCCCCGGAATCCGGGACTACATGGACGACACCGTGGCTTTCGCCAAGGAACACGGCCATGTCCAGACGCTCTTCGGACGCCGCATCAACACGCCCGAGATCAACGCGCGCGGGCCGCACGCGGGCTTTGCCCGCCGCGCCGCGATCAACGCGCCGATCCAGGGGACCGCGGCCGACGTGATCCGGCGGGCGATGATCCGGATGGAGGACGCCATCGCCGGACTGCCCGCGAGGATGCTGCTGCAGGTGCATGACGAACTGATCTTCGAGGTCGACGCCGGGGCCGAGGACGCCGTGATCGCGATCGCGCGCGAGGTCATGGAAGGCGCGGCGGACCCGGCGGTGAAGCTGTCCGTGCCGCTGGTGGTCGACGCCGGGAAAGGCGCGAACTGGGCCGAGGCGCATTGAACGGCGGGGACTGACCGCAAAGGCACATACCGCGCCGTATGGCGCTTGCGCTATTTCACCCAGACCTCGACCCGGCGGTTTGCCTTGGCACCCCATGTGCTGTCGTCGCAGGCCATGGGCATCGCCTCGCCAAAGGCGTCCACCTCCAGCCTGACGCGGGTCTCGTCCATCGTCTCGGCCGCCGACAGGACCGCGCGGCGCACGCCTTCGGCGCGGGTGCGGGCGATCCGGGCATTGCTCTCGGCACGGCCCTTGCCATCCGAGAAACCGATGAAGACCAGCCGCCGGCCATCGAACTGCCCGGTCTCGAGGTCGGCGGCCAGACGGCGGATGTTCGACCGGGATTGCGCGTCCAGTTCGGTCGATCCGGGCTCGAAGCGGAACGACAGCGTCAGGCGGCGGAGGGGCCTCAGCACCGCGACCATACGCCTGAGTTCGGAAATCGTGACCTCGGTCCCGGCCAGGGCGATGGCGTTGGCGAAACGGTCGCCCTGATCGGTGATCGGTATCTCCTCCGGCGTCTGGTCGATGAACCCCGCACGGCGGATGACCAGCTGGGCCGCATCGCTGCGCGTGTAGTCGAGGAAGGCGCGCGCGATCTGCGGCAGGCGACGGGCAGGAGTGTAGAGGAAGACCGGCGCGGTCAGCGGGTAATCCTCGGTCTTGGCATTGCGCCGCGTCGCCTGCATCGCGAAACCGCAGGCACCGGAAAGGCCGAGCGGCACCGCGTTCCCGGTCTCGGACGTGGTGGAGAGCGCGAGGGCGAAGGGGTCCTGGATCACGGCGGCCGTCAGCGCCCGGTCCGAGGGGTGGCGGACGACATCGGCGCGCAGGGTGGCGCCGACGGGGGCGAGCAGCCGGTCCTCCACCGCCTGAGCCAGACCGGCGACGGGGTCGCGCAGGTGCACGGAGATCGGCGCCTCGGGGCCGCCGAGCCGGGACCAGCTGGTGATCTCGCCCGAGAAGACCGCGGCGAGGTCCGGGACGGAGATGGCGCGCACCGGATTGTCCGGCGCCACGATCGGCACCAGCGCATCCAGCGCCAGAACCCTCACCCGGCCGGCCGCGCGCATGTCGCCCATGCCGGCCTCCCATGCGCGCTCGGCCTCTGCCTCGCGGATTTCGCGCAGGGACATGACGATGTCCGCCTCGTTGGCGAGCAGGTCGGCGAAGCCTTCGTCGGTGTTGGTGGAATGGATCAGCACGCGGGCCGCCGGGCGGCCGCTCTCGGCCACGGCCAGGGTGTAGAGCACCCGCTGGCCGGGCCGTTCCTCACGCGTGACGGCAAAACCGCTGCGCAGCGCGAAGCCCTCGATCAGCGCGGGCAGCAGCACCTCGCCCGCGGCGGCGGCGCCCGAGATGCGCAGCTCGGCGACATAGGTTTCGAGGTCCGGGCAGCCCGGCCCGTCGCAGTTCACGCCCGAGCCGTCGACGGTCAGCTCTCCATAGGCGGTGTCGACCCGGTAGAATTCGCCATCGAACCCGAGCAGCGTGCCGGCGATCTCGACCTTGCCGTCGCGGGAGATGAGCGTCACGTCCTGCGCCGCCAGTGGCAACGGCAGGAGCAGCATCATCCAGAAAAGAACTTGTGCGGCGAAGCTCGCCGCACAGGACACTTGCATGTGATTGACCTCGGCCGTCGCCCTACCTGCCTGCGATCTTCAGGTCATTGACCGGGCTTTTCAACACCAGAAAGCCCCCGACGGAGTCGCAGTCCGGCATCGGCAGGGTGACCTGTTGCGGCGCCGCACGTTCGCCTTCGCGGATCCGGGTGATCGTCGCCGTGACCTCTCCGTCGCAGGTCGCGCGGAGCACCTCGGCCTCGACCGACATGGCGACCTCGCCCGCCTTGAGCGAGGTGCCGCTCGGGTAGGAATAGACCTGCGCAAGGTCCGCATCCGGCAGCGACGGGTCGCCCAGCATCATCAGGAAGCCGCCCTCGCCCCGCGCGGCCACGGCGGGATCGCGGGGCGCGCCGGCCCAGACATGGCCCTCGTCCTCGTAACCCGCGCCGAATTCCAGCGCGTGCAGGGTCAGCCCGGTGCGCCCTTCGGTCTGAAGGACTATGCGGTCGTAGAAGAGGACGGAGCCGACCTGGGTCGTGGCCTCGGCCCCGGTCCCGTCGGGCAGGGTGGCGGTGAAGACGGCCGTTTCGGCCAGCGCGGGCACGGCGATCTCGATCCGGCCGTCGCTGTCGGTCAGCTCGCCGAATTCCATGCCCTCGTGGGCAAAGGAGACGCGGGTGTAGGGCGCGCAGTTCGCCGAGAAGCTGAGGGTCACGAGCGCGGCGACCGAGCTCTGCGCGGCCAGTTCGACACGGCACTCCGCGGGGCCCGACTCGTCCGCGGGCGCCTCGGTGATCGAGGCGACGGCGGGGGCGCCGGGCAGGCGGTCGGCCCCCGGTTCGGGCATCGTGTCGAGCCGCGGCGCGGAGGTCGGCGCCGCGAGCGGGCGTGCGGTAGACGCGCCGGTCTCGGGCAGGGAGGAGGTGAGGGTGATCCCCGACAGCGCCATCGGGGCGGGCTCCGAGGGCGCGTCGGTCAGGACAACGGAGGCAGCCGGCGCCGCGGCATGACCGGGCTGACCGGCGCCCATCTGCATGAAGAAACCCGCGGCGGCGGCGGTTCCCACGGCGCCGGCGGCGATCAGTACCTTGCGTGCCACGCTACCCTCCATGGCGAAACATTCCGATCATAGTATGAAACCGGAAAGGGGCCGAGCTATGGCTGGCGCGGGCACGCAATGCGGCCATTGCGTGACCCGGAATCATCACAATGACCGCGAGGCCAAGGCTCAGAGCGCGCCGTGGCAGTGCTTGAACTTCTTGCCCGACCCGCAGGGGCAGGAATCGTTGCGCGAGGGGTTGCCCCAGGTCGAGGGGTCGCTCTCGTCGAAGCCCTCGATCGCGGCGCCGGGCTGGACCGGATCGGCCTGCACGGCGTCGGCCTGCTTCGCGGCCTCCTGCTGCTGCGCGAGCTGCTGCTGGAAGAAGGCGAATTGCTGGCGCTGCTCTTCCTCGGTCATCGGGCGCACGCGGGAAAGGGTCGCCGTGACCTCTTCGCGCAGCGAATCGAGCATGGATTCGAAGAGCTGGAAGGCTTCCTTCTTGTACTCGTTCAGCGGATCGCGCTGCGCGTAGCCGCGGAAGCCCACGACCGAGCGCAGGTGCTCCATCGTCAGCAGGTGTTCGCGCCACTTGCCGTCGATCGACTGAAGCAGGATCTGCTTCTCGATGCTGCGCATGTTCTCGGGACCGAAGGCCTCGGTCTTCTTGGCCATCATCTCGTCGCTGGCCTTCTCGAGCCGCTCGATGATGATCTCGTCGTCCACGCCTTCCTCGGCGGCCCAGGCCATGACCGGCTCCTCGATGCCCAGCTTCTCGATCACCGCGGCGTGCAGCCCCTCGACGTTCCACTGGTCGGCATAGGCGCGTTCGGGGATGTACTCCGAGACGAGGTCGTCGATCACCTCGTGGCGCATCTCGGTCACCATCTCGGAGAGGTCGTTCGCCTCCATGATCTCCATGCGCTGCTTGAAGACCAGCTTCCGCTGTTCGTTCATCACGTCGTCGAACTTGAGGACGTTCTTCCGCATGTCGAAGTTGCGGCCCTCGACCTTGGCCTGGGCGCGTTCGAGCGACTTGTTCACCCAAGGGTGGATGATCGCCTCGCCTTCCTTCATGCCGAGGCCCGAGAGGACCTTGTCCAGGCGGTCCGAACCGAAGATCCGCATCAGGTCGTCTTCCAGGGACAGGAAGAACGACGACCGGCCCGGGTCGCCCTGCCGGCCCGAACGGCCGCGGAGCTGGTTGTCGATCCGGCGGCTTTCGTGCCGTTCGGTGGCGAGCACGAAGAGACCGCCGGCCTCCTTCACCTTCGCCTCTTCCTCGGCGTGCTCGGCCTCGATCCGGGCGCGGACCTCGTCGGGGTGCGCCTCGGGATTGGCGGCCAGAGCCTCCATCACCTTCATCTCGACATTGCCGCCCAGCTTGATGTCGGTCCCGCGGCCGGCCATGTTCGTCGCGATGGTGATCGCGCCCAGCTTGCCGGCGTCGGCGACGATCTGCGCCTCCTGCTCGTGGTGGCGGGCGTTCAGCACGTTGTGCGGCAGCTCGGCCTTGGTCAGGAACTGGCTCAGCAGCTCGGACTTCTCGATCGAGGTGGTGCCGACGAGGATCGGCTGGCCCTTGGCGTGGGCCTCGCGGATGATCTCGACGATGGCCTCGTATTTCTCCTGCGCGGTCCGGTAGACGGCGTCGTCCTCGTCCAGACGGGCGATCGGACGGTTGGTCGGCACCTCGACCACGCCGAGCGAGTAGATCTCGCGGAATTCGTCGGCCTCGGTCGCGGCGGTGCCGGTCATCCCGGCCAGCTTGTCGTAGAGGCGGAAGTAGTTCTGGAACGTCACCTGCGCGAGCGTCACGTTCTCGGGCTGGATCGGCACGCCCTCCTTCGCCTCGATGGCCTGGTGAAGCCCCTCGGACAGGCGGCGCCCGGCCATCATCCGGCCGGTGAACTCGTCGATCAGCACGACCTCGTTGTTCCGCACGATGTAATCCTTGTCGCGCAGGAACATCTTGTGCGCGCGGAGCGCCTGGTTGACGTGGTGGATGATCGTCGTGCTCTCGGGATCGTAGAGCGACTGGCCCTCGGGCAGCAGACCGCGGGCATGCAGGGTCTGTTCGAGGAACTCGTTGCCCTCGTCGGTGAAAGTCACCTGACGGGCCTTCTCGTCCTTCGAATACATCTCGTCGGTCAGCTCGGGGATGAGCTTGTCGATGGCGATGTAGAGGTCGCTCTTGTCCTGGGAGGGGCCCGAGATGATCAGCGGCGTCCGCGCCTCGTCGATGAGGATCGAGTCCACCTCGTCGACGATGGCGTAGTTGTGCTTGCGCTGGAACATGTCCGACAGCTCGGATTTCATGTTGTCGCGCAGGTAGTCGAAGCCCAGCTCGTTGTTCGTCGCATAGGTCACGTCGCAGGCATAGGCCGCCTTCTTCTCGTCCTGCGGCTGCTGCGGGTAGACGACGCCCGTGGTCAGGCCGAGCGCGCCATAGACCTTGGACATCCATTCCGCGTCGCGCTTGGCGAGATAGTCGTTCACCGTGACGATGTGCACGCCCTTGCCGGTCAGCGCGTTCAGGTAGGCCGGGAAGGTCGCGACGAGCGTCTTGCCCTCGCCGGTCTTCATCTCGGCAATGTTACCCTGGTGCATGAAGATGCCGCCCAGAAGCTGCACGTCGAAGGCCCGCAGGCCGAGCGCGCGCTTGGCGGCTTCCCGGCAGTTGGCGAAGGCCTCGGGCAGCAGATCGTCGAGGCTCTCGCCGCCCATGGCGCGCTTCGCGAGCTCTTCGGTCTTGTCCTTGATCGCCGCGTCGCTCAACGCCTGGAACTCGGGTTCGAGGGCGTTGATCCTTTCGACAAGTGGCCGGGCTGCCTTTACTTTTCGGTCGTTCGGCGTCCCGAACACCTTTTTGGCAATAGTCCCGATACCCAGCATGACAATTCCGATCCGGTCGTTGACGACATCGTGCGAAAGCGCGGGGTTGTCTGGCTTCGGCCCCGCCCATAGAACGGGCCGGAATGGCCACCCGCGCCTTTAACACAAGGCGATGTAAGGGTGGGACCCATGACTGTCAACGCTGGGCGCCGGGGCATCCGGTCGCGTGGCACGAAGGAAGGAACACCATGCCGACCACCAACATGATCCGGGCCGGTCTTGCCGCCGCCCTGCTTGCCGCGCCGCTGCCGCTCTGGGCGCAGAGCGAGACCCCGACCGAAACGCCCTCCGAAACGCCGGGCGCCGCGGTCGAGTCCGCTGACATCGATACCGTCGTGGCCACCGTCAACGGCACGGAGGTCACGCTGGGCCAGATGATCGTCCTGCGCTCCGCCCTGCCGCAGCAATACAACCAGCTGCCGCCCGAGGTCCTGTTCAAGGGCATCCTCGACCAGCTCGTCCAGCAGATCCTGCTCGAACAATCCTACGAGGGCGAGACGCCGAAAGCCGTGGCCCTGTCGCTCGAGAACGAGCGGATGGCCCGCATGGCCGGTGTCGCGATCGAGGAGTTCCTGAAGACCGCCGTGACCGACGAGCAGATCCAGGCCGCCTATGACGAGAAGTACGCGGAAACCGAGGGCAAGGAATACAAGGCCCGCCACATCCTGGTCGAGACCGAGGACGCGGCCCGCGAGCTGATCTCCCAGCTCGACGACGGCGCCGACTTCGCCAAGCTCGCGCAGGACAATTCGACCGGCCCGTCCGGCCCGAACGGCGGCGACCTCGGCTGGTTCGGCCCCGGCATGATGGTGAAACCCTTCGAGGAGGCGACCGTCGCGCTCGAGCCCGGCGCCTACACCAAGGACCCGGTCGAGACCCAGTTCGGCTGGCACGTCATCCTGCTGGAAGACGTCCGCGACCAGGCCGCTCCGGCGCTGGACGACGTCCGGGCCGAGATCGAGGCCGAGCTCCAGAACGCCGCGGTCGAGGCGCATATTGACGCGCTGACCGAAAAGGCTGAAATCGATCGCAGCGGCGCCGAGAGCATCGACCCTGCGCTGCTGTCGAACATGGACCTCGTGGAGTAAGCAGCCAATGGGCAAGTATCCCGTCTCTCCCCTCGCACCCGCCGCCTTCCCGGAGCTTCCGGTGATCCGCGGCGCCTCCTTCGCCACAGTGGCGGCGGGGGTCCGATATGCGGGGCGGACGGACGTGATGCTGGCCCTGCTGGCCCCCGGCACGCAGATGGCGGGGGTCTTCACCCGGTCCTCCACGCGCTCGGCCCCGGTGCTCGACTGCCAGGCCAAGATCGGCGGCGACAGCGAGGCCGGCGCGGCGATCGTCGTGAACTCGGGCAATGCCAACGCCTTCACCGGCAAGAACGGCGTCACCGCCACGGAGGCCGTCACCAGGGGGGCCGCCGAGGCGCTCGGCCTGCCGGTGGAGCGCATCTTCACCTCCTCGACCGGCGTGATCGGCGAGAAGCTCCCCGCCGAACGGATCACCGCCAAGCTGGACGAGCTGAAGGCGGCGCTGGACGAAGCTGCGATCGCGGTGGCGGCGAAGGCCATAATGACCACCGACACCTATCCCAAGGGCGCCGCGGCCGAGGTCTCGATCAACGGCGAGACCGTGAAGATCGCCGGGATCGCCAAGGGCTCCGGCATGATCGAGCCCGACATGGGCACGATGCTGGTCTACATCTTCACCGACGCCAGGATCGCCCGCCCGGCCCTGCAGGACATGGTCTCCGCGATCTCCGACAAGACCTTCAACTGCATCACCGTGGACAGCGACACCTCGACCTCCGACACGCTCCTGATGGCCGCCACCGGCGCCTCGGGCGTCTCGGTCGAGGCGGGCAATGCGGCGTTCGAAGAGGCGCTGCACGGCGTCATGCTCGACCTCGCGCAGCAGGTCGTGAAGGACGGCGAGGGCGCGACGAAATTCGTCGAGGTCACCGTGACCGGTGCGCGCTCGGATGAAGAGGCGCGCATCCACGCCAAGTCCATCGCGAACTCGCCGCTGGTGAAGACAGCCATCGCCGGCGAGGATCCGAACTGGGGCCGGATCGTCATGGCGATCGGCAAGTCCGGGGCGGAGGCCGACCGCGACCTCATCACCATCCGCTTCGGCGACGTGCTGGTGGCCGAGAAGGGCTGGGTCGCCGAAAGCTACCGCGAGGAAGACGGCGCGGCCCACATGAAGGGGCAGAACCTCTCGATCTCGGTCGATCTGGGCCTGGCCGAGGGCGCGGCCACGGTCTGGACCTGCGACCTGACCCACGGCTACATCGACATCAACGCCGATTACCGCTCGTGAAGACCGTCCTCGTCTCTGCCGTCGCGCTGATCGACGTCGACGGGCGCATCCTCCTGACCCAGCGGCCCGAGGGCAAATCCCTCGCCGGCCTCTGGGAGTTTCCGGGCGGCAAGGTCGAACCGGGCGAGACGCCCGAGGCCGCGCTGATCCGGGAACTGCAGGAGGAGCTTGGCATCGACACCTGGCAGAGCTGCCTCGCGCCGCTGACCTTCGCCTCGCACAGCTACGAGGATTTCCATCTGCTGATGCCGCTCTTTGCCTGCCGGAAGTGGAACGGCACGCCGCAGGGAAAGGAAGGTCAGGCGCTGAAATGGGTGCGTTCGAAGGACCTCAGATCCTACCCGATGCCGCCCGCCGACGAGCCCCTCATCCCGATTCTCCGCGACTGGGTCTGACACAACATCTTTCCAGTCCCGATGCCCCCTGCCCCGCATGTTGTCGGGGCAGTCGTGTGTCTTTTGAACAAGATCACGCAGCGTCTCCTAAAATTTGAGCAGAGTTCAGATGCAAACTTGGTGATTTGGCCAATGTTTTGGTGTAATTCTGTCGTTACATTTCCTTTGTGGGGAGGAAAGAAGGGACCATGCAGAGAACAATCACCGTGGGGAACTACGTGTCGGTGCAAGGCACGTTCGTTCGTCAACTGCCCGACGGCCGGATCGAAGTCCGCGTCGGGGACAAGATCTTCGCAGGCTTGCCTGTGACCCGCCAGACCACGGCGGCCTGATCAGGACGACCCCGGCGCCGCAGGGTGCCGGACCGGACGACGCCAGGGCGGTCCCCTTGGGGTCCGCCCTTCGCTTTTCCGCTGGCCCGCGCCGCGCCAACCGCTAGGATCGCGCGGGGAGGCGGCAGGCAGCATTCCATGGACATCCTTCTGGTTCTGACCGCCCTCGCGGCAGCGGTCTTCTACGCCTTCGGCATCGTGCTGGCGCCGCTTGGCCTGCGGGTCGCGCCGCCGGTCGCCGGGGGTGCCGTCTCGGTCCCCTCCTCCGCGCTCTTCTTCCTCTGCCTTGCGCCCTTCACCATTGATGTCGGCAGCTACGATCCGCACGGACTTGCGCTCTTCACGCTGGCGGGCGCGTTCTTTCCCGCCGTGGTGACCCTGCTGAACTTCGCCGGGAACGTCCGTCTCGGGCCGAACCTCGTCGGCGCGCTCGGCAACCTCACCCCGCTCTTCGCGGTGGCGATCGCGGCGGTCCTCCTGGGCGACGTCCCGGGCCCGTGGCAGGTGCTGGGCATCCTCGCGGTCTGCGGCGGCCTGCTGATGCTGGCGCTCGAGCGGATGCGCCTGCACGCCGGGGCCGCGCTCTGGGTGCTGATGCTGCCGCTCGCCGCGGCCGTGCTGCGCGGGGCGGCGCAGCCGATCGTGAAGCTGGGTCTGGAAAGCTGGCCCGACGCCTTCGCGGCGACGACGGTGGGCTACGTCGCCTCGGCCATCGTGCTGGTGTCGGTGCGGCGCGTCGTCTCTCCGGCGCCGCTGCCACGGGACCCCCGCGTGCTGTGGTACTGCGTGATCGGCCTGTGCAACGGGCTTTCGGTGGTCTTCCTCTACACCGCCCTCACCCACGGACCGGTGACGGTCGTGGCCCCGCTCATGGCGACCTATCCGCTGATCGTGATGGGATTGAACCGCGTCATCCACGGCGACCGGGCGCTGACCCCGACGACATTCGCCGGGATCGCCATATCGGTCGCCGGGGTGGCGGTGGTGCTGGCCGCCGGATGAGGCGGCCAGCGGGGCGGGACGCCGGGCTTACGCCAGCGTCCGCGCCACTTCCTCGCGGGTGAAGATCTCGATGACGTCGCCGGGGCGGATGTCGTCGTAGTTCTCGAAGGCCATGCCGCATTCCTGGCCCGACTGGACCTCGGCGACTTCGTCCTTGAAGCGCTTCAGCGTCTTCAGCGTGCCTTCGTGGATCACCACGTCGTCCCGCAGCAGGCGCACACCGGCCGAGCGCCGTGCGACGCCCTCGGTGACCAGGCAGCCGGCGACCTTGCCGACGCCCGTGACCTTGAAGACTTCCTTGATCTGCGCGTAGCCGATGAAGTGCTCGCGGATCTCGGCGCTGAGCAGGCCCTCGGCCGCCGCCTTCACGTCATCCACGAGGTCGTAGATCACGCTGTAATAGCGGATTTCCACGCCCTTCTGGTTCGCCGACTGGCGGGCAGGCGCATTGGCCCGGACGTTGAAGCCGAAGACCGGCGCGCCCGAGGCTTCGGCAAGGCCGATGTCGCTCTCGGTGATGGCGCCGACGCCCGAGTGCAGCACGCGGACGCGCACCTCCTCGTTGCCGATCTTCTCCATCGCCTGAACGATCGCCTCGGCCGAGCCCTGCACGTCCGCCTTGACGAGGATCGGCAACTCGGTGACGTCCTTGTCGTCCTTGGCCTTCTGCATCAGCTGTTCGAGCGTGGTGGCCGCACCGGCTGCCGCGCGCTTGTCCTTGGCGGCCTGCGCACGGTACTCGGCGATCTCGCGGGCCTGCGCCTCGGTCTCGACGACGTTCAGGACGTCGCCGGCCTCGGGCGTGCCGTTGAGGCCGAGCACCTCGACCGGAACCGAGGGCCCGGCGATCTTCACGCGCTCGCCACGGTCGTTCTCCATGGCGCGGACCTTGCCCCACTGTTCGCCGACGACGAAGATGTCGCCCTGGTGCAGCGTGCCCTTCTGGACCAGCACGGTCGCGACGGGGCCGCGGCCCACGTCGAGCTGCGCCTCGATCACCGCGCCTTCGGCGTTGCGGTCGGGGTTGGCCTTGAGCTCGAGGATCTCGGCCTGCAGCGCGATGGATTCGAGCAGCTCGTCCAGGCCCTGGCCGGTGTGGGCCGAAACCTCGACGTCCTGCACTTCACCGGACATCTTCTCGACGATGACCTCGTGCTGGAGCAGCCCGGCCCGGACCTTGTCCGGATCGGCCGCCGGCTTGTCGATCTTGTTGATCGCGACGATCATCGGCACACCCGCCGCCTTGGCGTGGTTGATGGCCTCGACCGTCTGCGGCATGACGCTGTCATCCGCCGCCACCACGAGCACCACGATGTCCGTCACCTGCGCGCCGCGCGAGCGCATCGAGGTGAAGGCCGCGTGGCCCGGCGTGTCGAGGAAGGTCAGCTTCTGGCCGGCCTCGGTCTCGACCTGGTAGGCGCCGATGTGCTGGGTGATCCCGCCGGCCTCGCCCGCGACGACCTTGGCGTTCCGGATCGCGTCCAGAAGCGAGGTCTTGCCGTGGTCGACGTGGCCCATGATCGTGATGACCGGGGCGCGCGGCTTCATGTCCTCGGGCTTGTCCTCGGAGGTCGTGATCACCTGCTCGACGTCGGAGTCGGAGACCCGGACGATGCGGTGGCCGAATTCCTCGACGATCAGCTCGGCGGTGTCGGCGTCGATGGTCTGGTTCTGCGTGACCATCATGCCGTTCTGCATCAGCGCCTTGACGACATCGGCCACACGTTCGGCCATCCGGTTGGCAAGTTCGCCGACCATGATCGCCTCGGGGACCTGAACGTCACGCACGACCTTCTCGCGCTGGACGGGGCCGCCCATGGCTTTCTGGCGCGCACGCTCCTGCTTCCGCTTCATGGCGGCCATGGATTTCTGCCGGCCGCCCTCGCCGCCGAGCGCCTGGTTCAGCGTCAGCTTGCCCGAGCGGCGGTTGCCGTCGTCGCCACGGCCCTTGCCGCGGCCGCCGCGATCCTCGCGGTCGGCACGTTCCGGCGTCTTGGCCTTGGCCGGCGCGCCACGACCGGCACCGCGGCCGGGCTGGTCCTCGCCGGGGGCCGGGGCGGGCGCGGCGGCAGCGGCAGCCGCGGCCTTCGCCGCATCTTCCGCCTCGCGCTTCTGGCGCTCCTCTTCCTCGGCCTTCGCCTTCAGGGCCTCTTCCCGCTCGCGTTCCTCGCGGGCCTTGGCTTCCATTTCCTCGCGGCGACGTTCGCGTTCTTCCTCGCGGGCCTTCTCCACGGCCTCGCGCTGCGCGGCTTCCTCGACCTCACGGGCCTTGGCGGCCTGAAGGGCCTTCAGCCGGCGCTCCATCTCGGCGTCGGAAATGCCCGCGGGGCGGCGCGACGGGTCGCCGAGGGGCGTGCCCCCGGGTCCGGTCTTGCCACCGCTCTGTCCGGGCTTCGTCGGCACCACGACACGCTTGCGCTTGGTCTCCACCACGACGTTCTTCGTCCGGCCATGGCTGAAGCTCTGCTTCACGTTCCCCGACCGGGGACCGCCGCCACGAACACCCAGAGTTTTCTTCCCGTCTTGGTCGCTCATATACGTCTTACATCCTTTCAGGCGGGCCGCTGCCCACCGGGGTCGGCCCGCAGGCCCTTCAGCCTTTGCGCCTCCTCTACAACACGTTTCGCCAGACCGCCAGCCGCCAAAGCCGCATGCACAGCCTGTTGACGGCCGAAGGCCTGCCCTATCTCCGCCATCGTCAGCCAGCCGATGAACTTGCCGTAATGGGGCGTCGAAAGTTTCGACTTGCCCCGTCCCGAGCCATCGCTGGCCTGTATCAGGACCGTGGCGCGCTCCTTGTCGAGCCAGTCCTTAACCTTCTCGTAACCTGCGACCGCGTCGCCAGATTTCCGCGCCAGCCCAAGCAGTTCCACCACATGGCGGGCGACCGCGCCTTCGACGATCCCGACCAGATCGTCGGGCAGTTCGACCAGCTGTCGCGCGGCGCGGGCAAAGGCCTTCTTCTTCACCGCCGTCTCGAGCGCCGAGCGGTCGGCGCTGACCCAGATGCCACGGCCGGGCAGCTTTTCCAGCACGTCCGGCACGACCAGCCCGTCGGGGCTGACCACGAATCGCACCAGGCCGCCCTTGGGCTGGACCTCGCCCGTGACGATGCACTTGCGTTCCGGCCCGTCGGACCTGTCCTTCTCTGCACCGCCACGACTCATTCCGCGCGCCCCCCGGGTCGGGGCCTCAGGCCCCGATCTCCTCTTCGGAGGCGTCGTCTTCGCCGTCGGTTTCTTCCTCCTCGGACACGAGGTCCGCGGGATCGACCCAGCCGAGCGAGACACGCGCCGTCATGATCAGGTGCTGCGCCTCGTCGAGGGACATGTCGAACTTCTCGAGCAGGCCCTCGTCCTTGACGCGTTCGCCGTCCACCGTGGTCCAGCCGCCGGCCAGTTCCCAATCGGCGCAGGTGGCGAAATCTTCCAGCGTTTTCACGCCGTCCTCGGCCAGCGCCTCTACCATCTGGGGTGTCAGGCCCTCGAAATCAATGAGGCTGTCCTCGACGCCCAGCTCGCGGGCGTGATCGAGCGCCGCTTTCGCCTGCGCCTCGAGGTAATCGCGGGCCCGGGCCTGCAGCTCCTCGGCGGTGCCTTCGTCCACACCGTCGATGACCAGCAGCTCGTCCTGTTCGACATAGGCCACCTCTTCGAGGTTGGTGAAGCCTTCCGACACCAGCAGCTGCGCGAAGAATTCGTCGAGGTCCAGCGTGTCCATGAAGAGCTTGGTCCGCTCCTCGAACTCCTTCTGGCGACGTTCGGATTCCTCGGCCTCGGTCATGATGTCGATGTCGAGACCCGTCAGCTGCGAGGCCAGGCGCACGTTCTGACCGCGGCGGCCGATGGCGAGCGAGAGCTGCTCGTCCGGCACCACGACCTCGATCCGCTCGGCGTCCTCGTCCAGAACCACCTTCGACACCTCGGCCGGCTGCAGCGCGTTCACGAGGAACGTCGGCAGGTCCTCGGACCACGGGATGATGTCGATCTTCTCGCCCTGAAGCTCGTTCACCACGGCCTGCACGCGGGAGCCCCGCATGCCGACGCAGGCGCCGACCGGGTCGATCGAATTGTCGTAGGACACGACGCCGATCTTGGCGCGCGACCCGGGGTCGCGGGCCACGGCCTTGATCTCGATGATGCCGTCGTAGATCTCGGGCACTTCCATCTTGAACAGTTCGGCCATGAACTCGGGCGCGGTCCGGGACAGGAAGATCTGCGGCCCGCGGGTCTCGCGACGGACATCCTTGATGTAGCAGCGGATCCGGTCGTTCGGGCGATAGGCCTCGCGGCCGATCTTCTCGTTCCGGCGCAGGATCGCCTCGCCGGTGCCGACGTCGACGATGACGTTGCCGTATTCCTCGCGCTTGACCTGGCCGTTGATGATCGTGCCGACGCGGTCCTTGAATTCGTCGTACTGGCGGTCGCGCTCGGCTTCGCGGACCTTCTGGAGGATGACCTGCTTCGCGGATTGCGCCGCGATCCGGCCCATCTCGACCGGGGGGACTTCCTCGACATAGGTGTCGCCGACCTTCGGCTCGGCCATGTACTGCCTGGCCTGCTCGACGGTCATCTCGGCCTGGTAGTTCTCGAGATCTTCATCCTCGACCACGGTGCGGACGCGGGTGAAGGTCGCGCGGCCGGTCTTGCGGTCGATCTTCACGCGGATGTCCATCTCGGAGCCGTAGCGGCTCTTGGCGGCCCGGGCGAGGGACTCTTCCATCGCCTCGACGACCAGACCGGGGTCGATCATCTTTTCGCGCGCGACGGCCTCGGCGGTTTGCAGCAGCTCGAGCTGGTTTGCAGAGGTGATTGCCATTGTCCTTAGTCCTCCTCGGAACCACTGTCCGCCTCGATCTCGTCGAAGGCGTTTTCGTTCAGAACACCCGCATCCTTGCGGGCCTTGAGCATTTCCTTGATCAGATCGTCGGTCAGGACGAGCTTGGCATCGGCGAGCCAGTCGAACTGGAGCCCGATGGTCGTGACCTCGTGCCCCTGGTCGAGGTTGATCAGCACCTCGCCGTCCTCGACACCGGCCAGCACGCCCTTGAAGCGCTTCTGGCCGCCGATCATCTGGCTGGTCTCGAGCCTTGCCTCATAGCCCTCGAAGGTCTCGAAATCCTTCAGCCGGGTCAGCGGGCGGTCGATGCCGGGGCTGGAGACCTCCAGCGCATAGGGGTCGGTGATCGGGTCCTCGACATCCAGCACGGCGGAAACCGCGGTGGAGATCTGGGCGCATTCGTCCACCTCGATCCCGCCGCCCGGCCGCTCGGCCATGATCTGCAGGGTCTTGGTGGTGTTGCTGCCGCCCATCAGACGGACGCGGACCAGTTCGAACCCCATGTCCTCGATGACGGGGGTCACGATCTCGGCCAGGCGCCGGTCGATGGCGGCTTTGGCGATGAGGTCACTCATGGGATGTCGCACTCACTGGGATCTGGGCACAAAAAAACGGGCGCGCGGCCCGTCGATGCATCCGGTGGAATATCGGGGCCCGAGGACACCGACACGCCGCTGTTGAGCTGGCATATAGGGGGAATCGGGGGGCGGCGCAAGTCCGATCTCCCCGTCTTGCCCGAAACGGTGCGCCGGGGCAGGATTTCCTCCGACGGATGTGCGGAAATCGGGGGTGATCATGCGCGGAGATCCGACGGACCAGGTGGTGGCCGCCTATTACAGGGTGCGGCAGATGCTGGGCGCGCTCGGCGTGGGGCTGCCGTTCATGCTGCTCTTCGCGGGCTGGGTCGAGGAGGGGCGGATCCTGCCGTCGCTCTCGGATTACTACCACACGATCCAGCGCGACATCTTCGTGGGCTGCCTCTTCGCCATCGGCACCTTCCTGATTGCCTACCGCGGCCACGACCGCGCGCCGGGTGAAACCGTTTCGGACGAGATCCTGACGAACATCGCCGGCATCTCGGCCATCGCCATCGCGCTCTTTCCCAGCGAGGCCGAGGCGCAGGAGGTCACCACGCTGACGCAGGCGGCCTTCGGGCTCAGGGCGGCGGTGCTGGGGCACTACCTGTTCGCACAGGCCTTCCTCTATTCGCTGGCGTGGATGTGCTTCGTGCATTTCGGCCGGACCGGCAGCCCGCGGCGCCGCGCCGTCTACCGCGGCTGCGGCCTGGCCATCGTCGCGGTCGGGATCGTCGCGACCCTCGCCGCCATCGGGCGGCGGTTCGGATCGGAGGCGATCCACAGCTTCGTGATCGACAATTCGATCGTCTTCTGGTGCGAGGCGGTCGGCGTCTGGGCCTTCGGCATCGCATGGCTGACGAAGGGCCGGGCCGAGATGCTGCTGACGCGGCGGCGGACCCGGGTGGCCTAGCGGGGCTCCGTTCGCGGAGAATTCCAGGACCCATGGAGCGGAGGCGCTTCAGATGGCTGGCGGGTGCCCGTGCGCCCTCCCGTTCGGTCAGGCCGCGTGCTAAGGGCGGGGCGATTTCAGCCTGACGGATCCCTCACCATGACGCTCGACCCCCAGACGCCGCAGACGACACCACCCGGAGAGGGCTGGGAGCAGATCGAGGACATCGGCTTCCTCGACCTCGTCGGCCCGATCTGGCGGCAGCGCGCGGGCGAGGTCTATCACTACGGCTTCCGGGCCGAGCCGCGGCACGCGAACCTGAACGGTGTCGTGCAGGGCGGCATGATGATGACGCTCGCCGACCGCGGCATGGGCCGCACGGTGCGGATCGCCCATGACGACCGGCCCGTCGCGACGGTGCATTTCAGCTATGATTTCATCGCCCCCGCGCTGATCGGCCATTTCATCGAGCTGCATCCGAAGATCACCCGCCAGACCGGGTCGCTCGTCTTCATGGAAAGCGTGGTGATGGACGGCGAGACGCTGATCGGCCGGGCCAACGGGGTCTGGAAGAAGCTGAAGGCGAAGCCGAAGACCGACTAGGCGCTCAGGCCTTCGCCAGCCGGTCCATCGTCTGCACCAGCTCGGCGCTGATGTCGGGTTCGGAAAGCGCGTGGCCGGCGCGGGCGATCATCCGGATCTCGGAATTGGGCCAGGCCGAGGACAGCTCGTAGGCCATCCGCGGCGGGCAGATCATGTCGTAGCGGCCCTGCACGATCACGCCGGGGATGTGCGCGATCCGGTCCATCCGGTTCAGGATATGCCCGTCCTCCTCGAGGAAGCCGCCGTTGATGAAGTAATGGTTCTCGAGCCGCGCGAAGGCGCGGGCGTAATCGCCCGGCGGCTCGCCACCGGCGCCGTTCGACGCCATCGAGGCCAGCGCGTTCTCCCACTGGGCCCAGGCGCGGGCGTATTTCACCTCTTCCGCAATGACGCCCGAGAAGAGCCGCCGGTGGTAGGCCGCGATCAGGTCGTCCCGCTCGTCCTCGGGGATCAGCCCCTCGAACCGGGCCCAGATCTCGGGCCAGAACCGCCCCGCGCCGCCGGCATAGAACCAGTCGAGCTCGGATTGCGTCATCATGAAGACGCCGCGCAGGATCAGGTTGGTCACGCGGTCGGGATGGGTCTGCGCATAGACCAGGGCCAGCGTCGCGCCCCAGGAGCCGCCGAAGACCATCCAGCGCTCGATGCCCAGCGTCTTGCGGATCGTCTCGGTATCCGCGACGAGGTGCCAGGTCGTGTTCGCCTCGACGCTGGCATGGGGCCGCGACCGCCCGCAGCCGCGCTGGTCGAACAGGATGATCCGGTAATGCGCGGGGTCGAAATAGCGCCGCATCGCGGGGCTGGAGCCGCCGCCCGGACCGCCATGGAGCACGACGACCGGCTGCCCTTCGGGGTTGCCCGACTGCTCCACATAGAGCACATGGCCATCGCCCACCTCGAGCATCCGGCGGTCGAAGGGATCGACGGGCGGGTAGAGGAAATGGGCTGCGTTCTTTTGGCCGCGATACTTGTCCATCATGGCCCTATATAGACAGGCAAGAGACGCCGTCACCAGAGGGATATGCAAATGACAGAGGCCCAAACCACCGTCGATCCCGCCGAGGTCGCCAAGTTCGAGGCGATGGCCGCCGAATGGTGGGACCCGGCGGGAAAGTTCAAGCCGCTGCACATGATGAACCCGGTCCGGCTGGACTACGTCTGCAGCCAGATCGCCGCGGAATTCGACCGCGACCTGTCGTCCGATCGCCCGTTCGAGGGGCTGCGCCTGCTCGACATCGGCTGCGGCGGCGGGCTGCTCTGCGAACCGATGGCGCGGCTCGGGGCCGATGTGGTGGGCGCCGACGCGGCCGAACGGAACATCCCCGTGGCGCGTCTGCATGCCGAGCAATCGGGGCTCGAGATCGACTACCGCCACACCACGGCCGAGGCGATGGCCGCGGCCGGCGAGACCTTCGATGTCGTGCTCAACATGGAGGTGGTGGAGCACGTGGCCGATCCGCTGGCCTATCTCACCGCCTGCCGGCAGCTGCTGAAGCCCGGCGGGCTGCATCTCTGCTCGACCATCAACCGCAATCCCAAGAGCTTCGCCATGGCGATCGTGGGGGCCGAATGGGTGATGCGCTGGCTGCCGAAGGGCACCCACGAATGGGACAAGTTCATCACGCCCGACGAGCTCTACGCGCTGCTCGAACGGGCCGGGATGCGGCCGGTGGACCGCAAGGGCTATGTCTTCAACCCGGTGTCCTGGGCCTGGCGGATCTCGGACCGGGACCTGTCGGTGAACTACGTGACGGCGGCGATCGCCTGAGCCTGCGGTTGTCTGGTGCCGTCAGCCGGGCCTGAGCCCGGCCGGGCGGGAACCCGACCCGAGCCGCGACGTTGGCCCCCCGTGCCGGACCTGTCCCCCCTCCACCGCCCCGCGGGCGTGCGTTCATGATCGCCGAGGCGAGCCTCACCGTGATCCTGCTGCTCTTCGCGGGCGCCGGCGTGGTGATCTGCGGCTGCGGGATCATGATGACCGGCATCGCCGACAAGATCGCCGACCGCACGGGGCTGGGCGAAGCCATCGTCGGCGCCGTGATCCTCGGTGCGGCGACCTCGCTCTCGGGCACGGTCGTTTCGGTGACGGCGGCGCTGGACGGACGGGCCTCCCTGGCCTTCTCGAACTCGATCGGCGGGATCGCGGCGCAGACGGCCTTCCTCGCCCTCGCGGACCTCGTGCACCGGCGGGCGAACCTCGAACATGCGGCGGCCGAGGTGACCAACATCATCCAGGGCGTGATCCTGCTGGGCCTGCTGATGCTGCCCTTCGCGGCCCTGACCACGCCGGAATGGACCATCCTCGCGATCCACCCGGTCAGCTTTCTCATCCCGGCTGTCTACGTCATGGGCCTGTTCGTCAGCCGCACCACCCGCGAACAGCCGATGTGGAAGCCCGTCCGCACGCGTGAGACGCGCGCCGATACGCCCGACGACGAAGACGAGGGCTCCGCGCGCAAGTCGACGCCGCGCCTGTTCGGGGAATTCGGGGCTCTGATGCTGGGCATGGGCGTTGCGGGCTGGGTGATCGCGCAGACCGGGTCCGAGCTGACGGACCGTCTGGGCTTTTCCGCGTCCCTCGTCGGTGCGCTGATGACGGCTGTCGTGACCTCCCTGCCCGAGCTCGTGACCACGCTGGCCGCCGTCCGGCGCGGCGCGCTGCAGCTCGCCGTCGGGGGGATCATCGGCGGGAACACCTTCGACACCCTCTTCCTGAGCGCCGCCGACGCCGCCTATCGCGACGGATCGCTCTACCATGCCGCGGCGATGTCGGATTACTTCTGGATCGTCGCCGCCGCGCTGATGACCGTGGTGCTGCTGGCCGGGCTGATCGTGCGCGAAAAGGACGGCCCTGCCGGGATCGGGGTGGAGAGCGTGCTGATCCTCGGCCTCTATGCCGCCGCCGCCGGGCTGCAGATCCTGGTCTTCTGACGTCGTCCCCGCGCCGCAGCGCCGTGCTCTGCACGCGCCGCCCGCCTCAGCCCTCCTCGAGCTTCAGGCGCAGTTCGCGCAGGATCGGCAGCGCGGCGCGAACCTTGGCATCGCCCAGCTCGCCGACCAATTCCGTCACCATCGGCGTGATCGCCGAGAGCGCGGCATCCCGCGCCTTGTGCCCCGCCGGAGAGATCGCGACCATCTTGCGCCGCGCATCGTCCCAGTCGGGGCGGATGTGGACGTAGCCCGCCCATTCCAGCTTGTTCAGCGTGTTGGTCATCGCCCCGCGGGTCACGTGGAACGCCTTGGCCAGCTGCGCCGGAGACCGCTCTCCGCCCCGGACGAGGTGGTTGAGCACCGAGAAATGCGATATCTCCATCCCCTTCGGCAGCACCCGGCTCAACCGGTTGCGGACGAGCTGGTCAGCGGTCAGGATCTCGCTGAACAGCGTGACCGCGAGGGAATGGGTGGCATCGCTCATGTTCATCGGTCGAGGGTGAACTCCCTGTCATGGCTCAGCGAGGGCACCTTGCCGCGCGCCGTGTCCACGGCACCGAGGTCGAGGTCGAAGCTGGCGATCCCGGGCTCCGTCCCCTGGTCGACGATCACCTCGCCCCAGGGCGCGACGGCCATGCCGTGCCCGTGGGTCGACCGCGCCCGGCCCCGCGTCGCCGCGTGGGTGCCGCATTGCGCCGGGGCCAGCACCCAGCAGCCGGTCTCGATCGCCCGCGCGCGAAGCAGGCTTTCCCAATGCGCCGCGCCGGTGACGGGCGAGAAGGCGGCCGGAACCGTCAGGATCCGCGCGCCCGCCTGTGCGAGCGTCCGGTAGAGCGCGGGGAAGCGGACGTCGTAGCAGACGCTCATGCCGACCGGGGCGAAATCGGCCTCGGCCACCACGGCGCGGGTTCCGGGGCGATAGCCCGCGGATTCGCGGTAGGTCTCGGTCTCGCTGACCTGCACGTCGAACATGTGGATCTTGTCGTACCAGGCGACCTCGGCCCCTTCGGGCGAGAACAGGAACGACCGGTTCGCGAAACGCCCGTCGGGATCGTTCGTCTTCAGCCCGATGGAGCCGAGCAGCAGCCAGATCCCCAGCTCCCGCGCAAGCGCCGGCATCGCGGCCAGGAAGGGATCCTCCTCGGGCATCCGCAGCACCTCTTCCTGCCGGGTGCGGCTGGCCGAGACGCAATTGGTGACCTCGGGCGTCAGGACGAACTCCGCCCCCTCCGCCGCGGCCCGGCGGATCAGGTCGGACACCATGGAGAGGTTCGCCTCGGGATCGTCCGACGAGGTGATCTGCAGCAGCGCGGTCCGCATCAATCCGCCAGCAGCGGGTCGAGCTTGCCCGCCTGCTCCAGAGCATAGAGATCGTCGCAGCCGCCGACATGGGTCTCGCCCACGAAAATCTGCGGGACGGTGCGGCCGCCGTTCGCGCGCTGGATCATCTCCTGCTTGCGCGCGGCGTCCGTCATCACGTCGATCTCGTTGAAGGCGACGCCCTTCTGGGTCAGCAGCCGTTTCGCGGCATGGCAGAAGCCGCAGATCGGCGTTGTGTAGATGTCGACCGGTTTCATCGCGTTCCTCGTGCGGAATTGACTTCCGACTGGAACTTAAGGCTCTTTGGCCACCCGCGCCAGTGTCACCACGGAAACATCGGCCGCCCCGGCCTCCAGACAGGCGCGAGTCGCCTCGGTCAGGGTGGCGCCCGAGGTCATCACGTCGTCGACCAGAAGCACATGGCGGTCGCGCAGCCTCCCGGCCCGGCGGTCCGGCACGACGAGCGCCCGGTCGAGCGTGACGAAACGCGCCTCCACCCCCTTGCCGTCCAGCACCGGCGTCCGCCGCACGCGCTCAAGCAGGTCGGGGCAGACCTCGGCCCCGAGCCAGCGCCCGAGCGCGCGGGCGAGCAGCGCGGACTGGTTGTAGCGCCGCCGGACCAGCCGCCAGCGGTGCAGCGGCACCGGCGCAAGCAGCATGCCCGTGGTGTCGACGCCGGCCAGCGCGCGGGCCATCCAGTCGGCGCAGGGCATGGCGAGGTCCTGCCGGTCGCCGTGCTTGAGCGCCAGCACCAGCCGCCGTGCCGTCCCCCTGTAGAGCATCGCCGCCCGCCCCTGCCGCCACGGCCGCGGCAGCGCCATGCACTCGTCGCAATGCGCCACCTCGCCGGGCCGGCCGCCGGGCAGCGGCACGCCACAGTGGTCGCAGGTGAACCCGGTGATGAAGGGCGTCTCGCGCCAGCAGGGGCCGCAGAGGCCGAAATCGCTCTGCACCATCGTGCCGCAGCCCATGCAGCGCGACGGATAGAGCACGCGCAAGGCCGTTTGAATGTTCATCGCCCGCCCCTTATCTAGCCATCATGACCACGCCCCGCCTCACCGACCGCCAGGCCCTGATCCGCAACCGTGCCCGCACCCGGGACGAGGCGCTCTTCCTGCATGACGCCGCCATCGAGGAAACCGAGGCTCGCCTCGCGATGGTTAAAAGAACGTTTACGGCGCCGCTGATCGTCGGGCCGCAGGCGGAGAGATGGGCCGCGGCGCTCGGGCTTCAGGCGCGCTGCATCGCGGATGACGAGGTGCTGGACGTGGTCGAGGGGGCGCATGACCTCGTCATCCACGCCATGGCGCTGCACTGGGCCTCGGACCCGGTCGGCCAGATCATCCAGTCGCGCCGGGCGCTGCGGCCGGACGGGCTGTTCCTCGCCACGCTCTTCGGGGGCCAGACGCTGCACGAACTGCGCGCCGCGCTCGCCGCGGCCGAGACCGAGATCACCGCGGGATTGTCCCCGCGTGTGGCGCCCATGGCCGAGATCCGGGATCTCGGCGGGCTTCTGCAACGCGCGGGTCTTGCCCTGCCGGTGGCCGATTGCGACCGGCTCACCGTGACTTATGCCACCCCGCTGCACCTGATGCGCGAGCTTCGCGCCATGGGCGAGGGCAACGCGCTCGACCACCGTCTGCGCCGGCCCACCCGGCGCGCGGTCCTGACCCGCGCCGCCGAGATCTACACCGAACGCTTTGCCCTGCCCGACGGCCGGGTCCCCGCCACGTTCGAGATCGTCCACCTCTCGGGCTGGGCGCCGGACGCGAGCCAGCCGCAGCCGCTGCGGCCCGGGTCCGCGACCCATCGCCTCGCCGACGCGCTCGGGGCCGCGGAAACGCCGCTCAAGGATTGACCCCCCCGGAGAAGCCTCTATCTGCGGCCCGGATGGACAGGAGAGACCAGATGACCGAAGCATTCCGGCCCGAGCACGCCCCCGCAAGCCACCCCGCGGTCCCGCGCGAGAAGGTGGGCATCCTGGTCGCCAACCTCGGCACGCCGGACGGCACCTCCTACTGGCCGATGCGGCGCTACCTGAACGAATTCCTCTCGGACAGGCGGGTGATCGACTACCCCCGCTGGAAATGGCAGCCGATCCTGCAGACCGTGGTCCTCGGCAAGCGGCCCTTCACCAGCGGCAAGGCCTACCGCTCGATCTGGAACACCGAGGCGAACGAGAGCCCGCTGATGACGATCACCAAGCAGCAGGTCGCCAAGCTGAAGACCGTGCTGCACGAACGCTACGGCGCGCGCGTGATGGTCGACTTCTGCATGCGCTACGGCAATCCATCGACCCAGTCGAAGGTCCGCGCGATGGTCGAGGCGGGTTGCACGAAGATCCTCTTCTGCCCGCTCTACCCGCAATACGCGGGCGCCACGACGGCGACGGCGAACGACCAGTTCTTCCGCGCCCTGATGGACGAGAAGTGGCAGCCCGCCTCGCGCACCCTGCCGCCCTATTTCGATGACCCGGACTACATCGACGCGCTCGCGCAATCGGTCGAACGGGCCTACGCGAAGCTCGACCAGGCGCCCGACATCCTCGTGTGCTCCTACCACGGGCTGCCGTACCGCTACCTGATGGAAGGCGATCCCTACCATTGCCAGTGCGTGAAGACGACGCGGCTGCTGAAGGAGCGGCTTGGCTGGGGCGATGACCGGATCACCACGACCTTCCAGAGCCGATTCGGCCCCGAGGAATGGCTGAAGCCCTACACCGTGGAAGAGGTGGCCGAGCTGGCGCGACGCGGCAAGAAGCGGATCGCCGTCATGGCGCCGGCCTTCTCGGCGGATTGCATCGAGACGCTGGAAGAGATCAACGAGGAGATCCGCGAAAGCTTCGAACACGCGGGCGGCGAGAGCTTCACCTACATCCCCTGCCTGAACGACGACGACGCCCATATCGAGGCGCTGGCGGGCCGAATCGGCAGCAATCTCGGCGGCTGGCTCACATGAGCCTCACGCCTGCTTTATCTGGCGTTACTGACCGCCAGACATAGAAAAAGGCGGTGTGGGGACACACCGCCTTTTTCCGTGTAGTCAGTCGAGCCTTAGCTGGCTGCGATGGCTGCGCCGATGACGACGAGCAGAAGCAGCGGGATCAGGATGCCCGACGAGGTGCTGCTGGTTTCTTCCACGATGACCGGCGGTTCGATGACCGGCTCGGCCATGGAGCCAGCGTAGGCGGTCGAAGCGGCGGCAACCAGGGCAGCAGCGATAACGAGTTTCTTCATATTAACCTCCAGATATGTGCCCTAAGCCCCAACAGGTAAAGGACAGGGACACCCAAGACTTACCTCGTGACTCGTTTCTGGCAATTAAATCCTGCGATTGCAATTGCCCACGCGCCACCGACGATGCGATCGCCGGTTTGTCGTCAAATTAGCAACACCTGTGTGCCCACGTTGGTCAGGCCGAAGAGCTCGGCGATGTGCTCGTTGTAGAGCCCGATGCAGCCGTTGGAGGATTTCCGGCCGATCTTGCGCGTGTCGTGGGTGCCGTGGATCCGGAAGTAGGTCCAGCTCAGGTACAGGGCATGCGTGCCGAGCGGGTTGTCCGGGCCGGGGCCGACGAAGTCGGGCCACTCGGGGTTGCGTTCCTTCATCGACGGCGTCGGCCGCCACTCGGGTCCCACAACTTTCTTCACGATTTCGGTACGACCGAGCTTCGTCAGCTCGGGAGTCAGGGGCACCGAGGTGGGGTAGAGCTTGTAGATCGACTGGTCCTCGGACCAGAAATGCAGCGCCCGGCTGGTCACGTCGACAAGGACGGCACCGCCCCGCGTATCGGAGAAGTAGGGGCGCCAGTCCAGCGACCGGAAGGACGAGATGTTCCGGCGGACGGAATCGGTCGGATCACGTTCGACGAGCGTGGAATTCTCGAACGAACTCGTATAGTTGGTCGTCTGCGCAAGCGCGGGCGCAGCGAGGAAGGCCGCACCGCTGGCAAGGAACGCACGGCGACCCGTGGCGGGGGGAATCCGGGACATGGGCTGCTCCTTTGAGCTCTTCGTAAGATTGCCTGGGCGGCAGGATAGGATTTCGCGGGGAAACCTTCAAATCAAACTCGCGTCGGGCGGCCACGTTCCGCCGGGCCGGGGGTTTGTCAACCGCGTCGCGCCGCGCTAAGTCGGGTGGAACCCCTCGAAGCAACGCGGACCTGCCATGCGACCGATCCACCTTCTCCTCGCGCCTGCCCTTCTCCTGCTGGCGGCCTGCGCCCAGGCTCCGATCTCGACCATCGGTCCGGACGGTCGCCCGCTGCCCAAGGTCTACCAGATCGGCCCCGGAGACGAGGGCCGCATCCAGTACGAGATGCTCGACGGGGTGAACGCGCTGCGGCAGGCCGCAGGGGCCGCGCCGGTCACGCTGAACCCGCAGCTCAACGCCGCGGCCGCGACCCATTCCCGCGACATGTCGAACCAGAACCGGCCCTGGCACTTCGGGTCCGACGGCTCCTCCCCGCTCGATCGGGTGCGCCGCGTCGGCTACACCGGCCAGATGCTGGGCGAGAACATCTCGGAGACCTACGAGACCGAACTCGAGACGCTGTCCGCGTGGATGGAGCAACCCGACACCCGTGACGTGATCCTCGACCGCCGTGGCCGCGACATGGGGTTCGCCTGGTATCAGGAGCGCAACGGCAAGATCTGGTGGACGCTCATCATGGGCGGCGGTGCGGGCGGCGTCGGGCTGGGCAGCTGATCCCTCGGAACCAGAGCTGGGCCAGGCTCCGCGCGTGACCGGGCAGGGGCTCGAACCCTCCGCGCCCGTCCGGATGGCGGGCAGCGGAGAGGCCCCCGGCTCATGCGCCTTGGCCGGAGCCGCGATGGCCAGGTGACCGGCCGCGCGGGGTCCGGCGCGACCCGGGGGACCGTCATATCGGGCGAGAGACGAGAAAGGGCGGCCCCGGGGCCGCCCTTCCTTCATGCGCCGGGGATCACTCCGCCGGGATCGCCGTATCCTCGACCGTCACCGGATGCGCGAGCTTGTTCAGCATCTCCTTCGGCACGACCTGAAGGAAATTGTCCTTCTCGGCGTCCCAGTGCTGCAGGATGTCCGCGGCCTTCCGGCTGCCGGTCTCGTCCAGATGCCGCTCGATCAGCGCGCGAAGCTGGCCCATCCAGTGATCGACCGTGACCTTGCAGGTCACCAGCGTCTCGAGGTTCATGAGCGTCTCGGCCCGGCCTTCGGGGTCGTAGAGGAAGGCCATGCCGCCGGTCATCCCGGCACCGAAGTTCGGCCCGATCTCGCCCAGGATCACCGCGACGCCGCCGGTCATGTATTCGCAGCCGTTCGAGCCGCAGCCCTCGATCACCACCTTGGCGCCCGAGTTCCGGACCGCGAAGCGCTCGCCCGCGCGGCCGGCGGCGAAGAGGTAGCCGTCGGTCGCCCCGTAGAGCACGGTGTTGCCGATGATCGTGTTCTCCGACGCCACCAGCGGCGAGGCCATGGAGGGCCGCACCACGATGGTCCCGCCCGAGAGCCCCTTGCCGACATAATCGTTGGCCTCGCCCGAGACTTCCAGCTTCAGCCCCGGTGCCGCGAAGGCGCCCAGCGACTGGCCCGCCGAGCCGGTCAGCTTCACCGTCAGGTGGTCCGACTGCAGCGCGTTGCGCATCCCGAACTTCCGGACGATATGGCTCGAGGTCCGCGTGCCCACCGTCCGGTGCGTGTTCTGCACCGCGTAGGAGAGCTGCATCTTCTCGCCGTCCTTCAGGAAGCGCGCGGCATCGCGGACGATCTCGGCGTCGAGCGTGTCGTCCACCGGGTTCCGCTCCTTGTCGCGGTTGTAGCGGATGTCATGCGCCCCATCGACCGTGATGAGCAGCGGGTTGAGGTCCAGATCGTCGAGGTGATCGGCCCCCCGGCTCACCTGGTGCAGCAGGTCCGCGCGCCCGATCACGTCGTCGAGCGACCGCGCCCCGATGGAGGCCAGGACCTCCCGCACCTCGGTGGCGTAGAAGGTGATGAGGTTCACCACCTTGTCCGCATTGCCGGTGAACTTCGCGCGGAGCGATTCATCCTGCGTGCAGACACCCACGGGGCAGGTGTTCGACTGGCACTGGCGCACCATGATGCAGCCCATGGCGATCAGCGCGGCGGTGCCGATGCCGTATTCCTCGGCCCCCATCATCGCCGCCATGACGATGTCGCGCCCGGTCCGCAGCCCGCCGTCCGTGCGCAGCGTCACCCGTTCGCGGAGGTTGTTCATCGCGAGGACCTGGTGCGCCTCGGTCAGGCCCATTTCCCACGGGAGGCCGGCGAACTTGATCGAGGTCGCCGGAGACGCGCCCGTGCCCCCGTTGTGACCCGAAATCAGGATGATGTCGGCCTTCGCCTTCGCCACGCCGGCCGCGATCGTGCCGACGCCGGAGGAGGCCACCAGCTTCACGGTCACCTTCACGGTCGGGTTGATCTGCTTCAGATCGTAGATGAGCTGGGCCAGATCCTCGATCGAGTAGATGTCGTGGTGCGGCGGGGGCGAGATCAGCGTCACGCCCTTGGTCGAATGCCGCAGCCGCGCGATCAGGTCGGTGACCTTCATGCCGGGCAACTGCCCGCCCTCGCCGGGCTTCGCACCCTGGGCCACCTTGATCTCGAGCTCTTCGCACTGGTTGAGGTATTCCGCCGTCACGCCGAAGCGCCCGGAGGCCACCTGCTTGATCTTGGCCGAGGGGTTGTCGCCGTTCGGCTCGGGCACGAAGTGTGCCGGATCCTCGCCGCCCTCGCCCGAATCGGACTTCGCACCGATCCGGTTCATCGCGACGTTCAGCGTCTTGTGCGCCTCGGGCGACAGCGCGCCGAGCGACATGCCCGGGGTCACGAAGCGCTTCCGGATCGAGGTGATCGATTCGACCTCCTCGATCGGGATCGCCTTGCCGAGCGGCTTGATCGCCAGGAGGTCGCGCAGGTGGATCGGCGGATTCGCCTGCATTCGAGCCGAATACTGCTTCCACAGCTCATAGGACGCCCGGTTGCAGGCGGCCTGGAGCATGTGCATCGTCTGCGCTTCCCAGGCGTGGGTCTCGCCGGATTTCCGCGCCTTGTAGAAGCCGCCGATCGGCAGGACGTCCTGTCCGCCGCGCCAACCCTTGCCGTGGATCTCCTCGACCTTCTTCTGGATGCCCGAGACACCGATCCCGGAGATCCGAGACGTCATGCCGGGGAAATACTCCGCGCACATGGCGCGGCTCAGGCCCACGGCCTCGAAGTTCAGCCCGCCGCGATAGGAGGAGACCACCGAGATCCCCATCTTCGACATGATCTTCAGAAGCCCCTGGTCGATGGCCTCGCGATAGCGCGCGACAGCCTCGGTCAGGGAGCCCTCGATCAGGCCCTTGCCGATCCGGTCGGCGATGGTGTCCTCGGCGAGGTAGGCGTTCACGATGGTCGCGCCGCAGCCGATCAGGACGGCGAAGTAATGCGGGTCGATGCACTCGGCCGAGCGCACCCCGAGCGAGCAGAACGTCCGCAGCCCCTTCTTGGTCAGCCACGAATGGACGGCGCTGGTCGCGAGGATCATCGGCATCCCGACGCGGTCCTCACCCTGCAGCTGGTCGGTCAGCACGATATGCCCGCCGCCGGACCGCACGGCCTCCTCGGCCTCGGCCCGGATCCGCTCCAGCCCCTTGCGGAGCGCGTCATGGTCGTCGGTCACCTCGAAGGTGCAGTCGATCTCCACGAGGTTGTCGATGAAATGCGTCTTCAGCTCCTCGAACTGCTGGTTCGCCACGAAGGGGCTCTCCAGCACGAGGATCTCCGTCTGCGCGCTCGACTCGTCGAGCACGTTCTTCAGGTTGCCGAAGCGCGTCTTCAGCGACATCACCCGGTATTCGCGAAGCGAGTCGATCGGCGGGTTCGTCACCTGGGAGAAGTTCTGCCGGAAGAAATGGCTCAGCGGCCGGTACTTGTTCGACAGCACGGCAGAGGGCGTGTCGTCGCCCATGGAGGCCACGTTCTCCTTCGCATCCTCCACCATCGGGGCGAGGATCGTCTCGATCTCCTCCATGGTGAAGCCCGCCGCGATCTGGCGCTTGCGCAGCTCGCCGCCCGAGAACAGCGGCTTCTCGGTCACCGCGCCCAGCGTCTCTTCCAGGTCGTTGATCTTGCCGACCCACTCGCCGAACGGCTGCGCGGCCGAGAGTTTGTCCTTGATCTCGGTGTCGTGGTAGAGCGCGCCCTTCTTCATGTCGACGGCGATCAGCTGGCCCGGTCCGAGGGCGCCCTTCTCGCGCACCGTCGCCTCGTTGGTCGGCACCATCCCGGCCTCGGAGCCCGCGATCAGCAGCCCGTCGCCCGTCACGACATAGCGCATCGGCCGCAGCCCGTTCCGGTCCAGCCCGGCGCAGACCCAGCGGCCATCGGTCATCGCCAGGGCGGCGGGGCCGTCCCAGGGCTCCATCACGCCGTTGCAGTAGGAATACATGTCACGCCATGCCTGCGGCAGCTCGAGCGCCTGCTTCGACCAGGACTCGGGCACCAGCATGGTCTTCGCCATCGGCGCGGAGCGTCCGGCGCGGACCAGGACCTCGAACACGGCATCCAGTGCCGCCGAGTCGGACGAGCCCTGCGGGATGATCGGCTTGATGTCCTCGGCCAGCTCTCCGAAGGTCGACGAGGCCATCCGGATCTCGTGGCTCTTCATCCAGTTGACGTTGCCCTTCAGGGTGTTGATCTCGCCGTTATGCGCGAGCATCCGGAAGGGCTGTGCCAGCCACCATTGCGGGAAGGTGTTGGTCGAATAGCGCTGGTGGTAGATCGCGAAGGCGCTCTCGAAGCGTTCGTCCATCAGGTCGGGATAGAATTCGCCCACCTGTTCGGCCAGCATCATGCCCTTGTAGATGATCGAGCGGCAGGACAGCGACGCGATATAGAGGTGGTTGATCCCCGCCGCGGCCGAGGCCTTCTCGATCCGGCGCCGGATCACGTAGAGCTCGCGCTCGAAGGTTTCCTCGTCCACGCCCTTGGCGTTCGAGATCAGGATCTGCTCGATCTCGGGCCGGGTCGCATTGGCCTTTTCGCCCAGGCAGGAGACATCCACCGGCACGTGACGCCAGCCGTAGATGTAATAGCCCATCTTCAGCACTTCGGCCTCGACGATGGTCCGGCAGGTTTCCTGCGCGCCGAAGTCGGTCCGGGGCAGGAAGACCTGGCCGACGGCCATCAGCTCGTCCTCGCGCGGCTCGTGGCCGGTGCGCTTGATCTGGTCGTAGAAGAAGGGCACCGGGATCTCGACGTGGATGCCCGCGCCGTCGCCGGTCTTGCCGTCGGCATCGACCGCGCCGCGGTGCCAGATCGCCTTCAGCGCGGCGATGCCCGAATCCACGACCTTGCGGCTCTTCTTGCCGTCGATCGACACGACGAGGCCGACGCCGCAGGACGACTTCTCGTCCTCGTAGGAGAACATGCCGTTCTCGGACATCCACTTGCGCTTCGCTTCCTCGGCGCGGGCCCAGTTTTCGTCATACGTGGTCATGGCGTCTCTCCTTCGTCGAGGAACGGGAATTCTTGTTCGTACTGGGCCGAAGTCATCTCGATCTCGGCGCCTTTCAGATGCACCCCGGTCGCCCGGTCGGCATAAACGATGCGTTTCAGTGTCGCCCCGCCGTCATGGTCGAACAGACCCGGCGAAAGCTCGAGATAGCCGGTGTCCGGCCCCTCGACATAACGGAACCAGACCGGCGAGCCGCAGGTGTCGCACCACGCCCGCTCCGCCAGTTTCGAGGACCGGTGCGTCTTCAGCGGGCCGGTGATCGTCACCGTCTCCGCCGGCGCTTCGATCCCCATCTGCAGGCCGCCCCCGGCGCGCCGGCACATGTCGCAGAAACAGGCCGAGATCTCGTCGGACAGTCCTTCGACCGACACCCGGACCTCGCCGCAGAGGCATCGACCTTCGGTCAAATCGCGTCCTCCGCCGGGCCGAAGCGGTCCATCGCCTCTTCCCGGGTCAGCCGCTCGCGCTCACCGGCAAAGGCGAAGGCGTCGGGCTTGTGGTCGATCCAGATCTCGCGCCTGAACTCCATGCCGGAAATGTCGTCGATCAGCCCCACGGGGATCTCGATGGTCGAGGCCCCCTCCGTCGTCAGCCGGTAGTAGAGCCCCGTGCCGCAGCGTCCGCACCAGGCGCGCTCGGCCCATTCGCTGGATTGCAGCGTGCGGATCTGCGCGGCGCCGGCCCATGTCACCGAGGCTTCGGGGACCGAGACCGCCAGCATCGCCGAGCCGGTCCAGCGGCGGCACATCTCGCAATGGCACGCGCCGAAGCCTGCCGGAACATCGGTCGCGGTGAACCTCACCGCGCCGCACATGCAACCGCCCTGACGTTCGCTCATGCTCTTCTCTCCCTACAGGGCCGGGGGGCCGGCCGTTCAGTCACTCCGCCGCGATGGCCGATGCCTCGGTGTCGAGGTATTCGAGGATCGCCTGCGCCGAGTCGCGCCCGTCGCGGATCGCCCAGACGACGAGGCTCGCGCCGCGCACGATGTCGCCCACGGCGAAGACCCCGTCGAGGCTGGTGCGGCCGGACCCGAACTCGGCCCGGACGGTGCCCCAGCGGGTCACTTCCAGCCCGTCGGTGTTCCAGAGCTTCGGCAGGTCCTCCGGCTCGAATCCGAGCGCCTTGATCACCAGGTCCGCATCCTCGAGGTAATCCGACCCCTCGATCACCTCGGGCGCCTGCCGCCCGGAGGCGTCGGGCGCACCCAGGCGCATCCGCTGGACCGTCACGCCATGCACGAAGCTCTGCGGCGAGGCGTCCGACGGCTCGGCCGAGCGCGGGTTCGAGGCGAAGCCGACCGGCGCGGAGAGCCAGACGAATTCGACGCCCTCTTCCTCGGCATTGGCCACCTCGCGCTGCGAGCCGGGCATGTTCATCCGGTCGCGGCGGTAGAGCAGCTTCACGCTTTCGGCGCCCTGGCGGATCGCGGTGCGGACGCAGTCCATCGCCGTGTCGCCGCCGCCGATCACGACGACCTTCTTGCCGTCCGCGTTCAGCTCGCCGCTTTCGAATTCCTCGACAATGTCGCCGAAGTTCGACGCGCGGTTCGACGCGGTGAGATAGTCGATCGCGCGCACGATCCCCTGGCTCTCCGCGCCCGGACCGCTCAGATCCCGGCTCTTGTAGACGCCTGTCGCGATCAGCACCGCGTCATGCTTGCCGCGGATCGCGTCGAACGAGATGTCCTCGCCCACGGTGCAGTTCAGCACGAATTCGACGCCCGATTGCTCGAGCTGCTCGATCCGGCGCATCACCACGTCCTTCTCGAGCTTGAAGCCCGGGATCCCGTAGGTCATCAGCCCGCCCGCGCGGTCGTAGCGGTCATAGACCGTGACCTGCACGCCCGCCCGGCGCAGCATGTCCGCCGCCGCCAGCCCGCCCGGGCCCGCGCCGATGATGCCGACGGACTGGTCACGCTCGGCATGGGGTGTGATCGGCTTGACCCAGCCCTTTTCCCAGGCGGTGTCGGTGATGTATTTCTCGACCGCACCGATGGTGACCGTGCCGTGGCCGGATTGTTCGATCACGCAATTGCCTTCGCAGAGACGGTCCTGCGGGCAGATGCGGCCGCAGATCTCGGGGAAGGTGTTGGTGGACTGGCTGACGGCATAGGCCTCTTCCAGCCGGTGCGTCGCGGTCAGGCGCAGCCAGTCGGGGATGTTGTTGTGAAGCGGGCAATGCGACTGGCAGTAGGGCACGCCGCATTGGGAACAGCGTGCGGACTGCTCCTCGGCCTTGGCGGCCGCGTATTCGGCGTAGATCTCGCTGAAATCCTGCTTCCGCACATTCGCGTCACGCTTCTCGGGCATGTCGCGGGGGACGGTCACGAATTTGAGCATAGGTTGCTTGGCCACGACGCTGCCTCTCCTCGGAATCGATCTTCTGCGACGTCTCTAGACAATCGCAAAAAGAAATAAAAGTCAGTCGAGCTGACCTAATATACGATTTTCTTGCCCCTTGCTACCCCGGGGAGGGATCATGAGGGCAAATTTAGGTCAGCACAATTGACCAAACACGTTTCTTCCCCCGCTCCGACACTCGGTGTAAGCCTCCGCGGACGTGTTGCGGAGCCTCTCTGAATGTCCCTCTTCCACCTCTTCCTTCTCGCCGTCATCCAGGGCCTGACCGAGTTCCTGCCGATCTCCTCCTCGGCCCACCTCATCCTCTTCCCGCAGGTCACCGGCATGCAGGATCAGGGGCAGGTGATCGACGTCGCGGTGCATTTCGGCACGCTCGGGGCGGTGATCCTCTACTTCTGGCCGGACGTGAAGATGGGGCTTCTGGGCATCCCGGACATGCTGCGCGGGCGGCTGGAGACGCCCGGGGCGCGGCTTGCCTTCCTGCTGGTGATCGCGACGATCCCGGTCATCCTCTTCGGCCTCGCGCTCAAGCTCACGGGGCTGGACGACGCGATGCGCTCGGTCGCGGTGATCGGCTGGACGATGCTGGGCTTCGGGCTGGTTCTGTGGTGGGCCGACCGGGTGTCGGACGGGCAGAAGGCCGATACCGACTGGACCCTGCGCGACGCCATTGTCATGGGACTGTGGCAGGCCGTGGCGCTGATCCCCGGCACCTCGCGATCCGGGGCGACGATCACCGGGGCGCTGTTCCTCGGCTACAACCGGCGGGATGCCGCGAAACTGTCGATGCTGATGTCGATCCCGACCATCATCGCCAGCGCCTCGCTTCTCAGCCTCGACATCATCCGCGACGGGAATACCGAGCTGGCCTTCGAGGCGGTGATCGCGGCGATCTTCGCCTTCCTCTCGGCCCTGCTGGCGCTGGCGCTGCTGATGCGGCTGCTGAAATCGATCAGCTACACGCCCTTCGTGATCTACCGCGTGATCCTCGGGGTGGTCCTGCTGGCCTGGGCCTATTCCTGACGGCCGGCGGCCGTCAGGTCATGCCTTGAGGTTGCGGGCCGAGTTCTTGATCGCCGCATACTGGCCCGAGGGGCGGTAGGGCCAGAGGTAATCCGGCAGCACCGCCTCGACCGCCATCGGTTCGATCCCGAGGTCCTCGAAGCCCTTGTGCCGGCCCGAGACGACGTTGTCGGTGGACAGCTGCTTCACCTGGTCCCGCGTGAGGATGCCGTTGTGGAACAGCCCGAAGGTCGCGGCCTGCGCCATGTCGAGGAAGAAGGCCGCGATCCGCGCCACGAACATCGGCATGTTGATGATCATCCGGCGCCGTTGCACCACGTCCAGCATCTGCTGCATCAGCTCGCGGAAGGTGTTCACGTCCGGCCCGCCGAGTTCATAGATGCCGCCGGGCGCCCGGCCCTCGATCCCCATCTGGGCCGCGGCTGCCACGTCGTCGACATAGACCGGCTGGAATTTCGTGTCCGCCCCCGCGATCGGCAGGGTCGGGCCGAATCGCACGTTTCCGGCGAAACGGTTGAAGAAGTTGTCCTCGGCCCCGAAGATGACCGAGGGGCGCAGGATCATCGCGTCGGGCATGTGCTCTAGCACGCCCGCCTCGCCGGCGGCCTTGGTCTGCGCATAGGTGCTTTCGCCCTCGGCATCCGCGCCGATGGCCGAGATGTGGACCATGCGGGCCACGCCCTCCTCGGCCGCGATCCGGGCGATGCGCGTCGCGCCCTCGTCCTGGACGGCGCCGAAGTTGTTCTTGCCCTTGGCGTCGAAGGTGCCGACGCAGTTGACCACGGCGTCCGCGCCGCGCGTCACGTCGCGCACCGAGTTGTCGTCACGGATGTTGCAGAACACCGGCTCGACCTGGCCGACCACGCCGTAGGTCCGGACGAACATCGCCTCGTTCGGGCGCCGGACGGCCACGCGCACCCGCCAGCCGTCCTTGGCCATGCGCCCAGCGATGTAGCGGCCGAGGAACCCCGACCCGCCGAAAATGGTGACAAGCTTGGACATATCCACGCCCTCCGTCCTGGCAGTTCCCTGTTTTCCTAGCCCCCCCGCGGGCCTGCGGCAAGGCGATAAGCCGGGCTGACGCGCGGGAGAGGAAAAAACTCGATCGAATCCCGTTGACACTCTCCGGGGCCAAATATAAACGCCCACTCCACGACACCTGCCCAGGTGGCGGAATGGTAGACGCGCTGGCTTCAGGTGCCAGTGGCCGCAAGGCCGTGGAGGTTCGAGTCCTCTCCTGGGCACCACTTCTCTCCCGACACTCCGACACCATCGCCGCCCCCGGGCGACAGCCGCCCGACCGGTGGCCTTGCGTGCACGCATCTGGAAAGCGTTGGACCTGCGGGGCGGGGAAAGTGCAGGCTGCCCGCGCCAGGAGGAGCCCGCCATGACAGACCCGATCCCCACCTTCGCCCATTGCGAGATCACCCGCGACGACCGCGGCGTCTATACCGCGACGATCGCCAATGCGAAGAGCCTCAACATCCTCGGGACGCCGGTGATCCGGTCCGTCACCGAGGCGGTCGCCTGGATCGCCGGGCGGACGGATGCGCGGGCGATGATCCTGCGCGGCAGCGGCGACCGGGCCTTCGTGGGCGGCGCCGACATCTTCGAGATGGCCACGCTCGAGCCCGCTTCGGCCCGCGCCTTCATCTCGGGCCTGCGCGATCTCTGCGAGGCGGTGCGGCAGGTGCCCGTCCCGACCATCGCGCGGATCCCCGGCCATTGCCTCGGCGGCGGGCTGGAGCTCGCGGCCTGCTGCGACATCCGCCTTGCCTCCTCCGACGCGGTCTTCGGGATGCCCGAGGTGCGCGTCGGCATCCCCTCGGTCATCCACGCGGCGCTCCTGCCGGGCCTGATCGGCCCCGGCGCGACGAACTGGCTGCTGCTCACCGGCGAGACGGTGGATGCGGCGCAGGCGCGGGAATGGGGGTTCGTGCAATTCACCTGCCCGCCGGGAGAGCTGGACGCGCTGGTGGAACGGACCGTGGACCCGATCGTGGCCGGCGGCCCGGCGGCGATACGCCAGCAGAAGGCGCTGATCGCCTATTGGGCCGAGGCCGATCTCGAGGACGGCATCGCGCGCAGCGTCACGGCGTTCGGCGCCGCCTTCGAGACGGATGAGCCGCGCCGCTTCATGGCGCCCTTCCTAAACCGGGGAAAGTCGCGCGGCTGAAATGCACCACTCGGCGGGGGTTCACCAATCTGTGAGGCGGGGAAGGAACCGGCCCGGGGTTGCGGCGTTGCCATCCCAGCAAATAGCCGGAAGGAGACCCGAAATGCTGCGTTCCATCATCTTTCTCGTCGGACTGGTCGTCGTCGTTCTCGCCATCGTGAACTTCGTTCTCTGAACACCGCCAAGACTGGCGACAAGATTGGGCACGCGCCTGCGGGCGCGGCTCACCCCCTCTCCCTCAGATGCCGTTCGATCGCGTCCAGCCGCGCCACGACCTCGTGCCGGTAATCCTCGGTCGCGGCATTCGATTCCTCCGCATGGGCGTCCTGCATCGAATTGACGATGAGACCGACGACAAGGTTCATCACCGCGAAGGTGGTGATCAGGATGAACGGCACGAAGAACAGCCAGGCCTCGGGGTAGACCTCCATCACAGGCCGCACGATCCCCATGGACCAGCTTTCCAGCGTCATGATCTGGAACAGGGAATAGGCCGAGGCGCCGAGCGTGCCGAACCAGTCCGGGAAACTCTCTCCGAACAGTTTCGTCGCCATGACCGAGGCCACGTAGAAGATCAGCGCCATCAGCGCGAAGACTGATCCCATGCCCGGCAGTGCGGTCAGCAGCCCCTCGACCACGCGGCGCAGCGTCGGCGTGACCGACACCACCCGCAGCAGCCGCAGGATCCGCAACGCCCGCAGAACGCCGAAGCTCTGTCCGGCGGGCACGAGCGCGATGGCGACGACGGCGAAGTCGAAGATGTTCCAGCCGCTGCGGAAGAAGCGGAGCCGATGCGCATAGAGCTTGGCCGAGATCTCCAGCGTGAAGAACGCCAGGCAGAGCCGGTCCAGCGCGGCGATCAGCCCGCCGGCGAGACGCATCACGGGGTCGATGGTCTCGAGCCCCAGCAGGACCGCGTTGAACAGGATCACGGCGGTGATGACATTCCGGGTCCGGGGTCTGTCGAGAAACGCGGCAAGTTGCTGGCGGGAAGTCATGCGGGCTCCGTCGGCTTTCGTGTTCGGTCGGGTTCCCGGCAGATATCCATCGCGCGCCCCGCTTACCAGTGCCCGCGGCGGCGGCGCGCGCGGTGCCGCAGGAACCCCTGTCGCAGGAACCAGCCCGACGCGGGCCGAGTTGACTGTGCAGGAGGGCCTGCTCATGTCGTTTCGCAAGGATTATCTCACCCGGCCGATCTACAAGTGGGCGAAAGGTGCCCTGCCCGCCCTGTCGAAGACGGAGGCCGAGGCGATCTCGGCCGGCGACGTCCATTTCGAGGCGGAGCTTTTCTCGGGCAAGCCCGACTGGAGCATGCTGCGCGACATGAAAGCGCCCCGTCTGACGGCCGACGAACAGGCCTTCCTGGACGGGCCCTGCCGCGAATTCTGCGACATGCTGAACAGCTGGGAAATCGACCACGCGACCGCCGACCTCCCGCCCGAGGCCTGGGACTTCCTGCGCGACAAGGGCTTCTTCGGGATGATCATTCCCAAGGAGCACGGCGGGCTCGGCTTCTCGGCCTTCGCGCATTCCGAGGTGGTCCGCTACATCTCCAGCCACTCGATCCCCGGGGCAGTGACCGTCATGGTCCCCAATTCTCTCGGTCCGGGCGAGCTGATCCTGCAGTTCGGCACGGACGATCAGAAATCGCACTGGCTGCCGCGTCTCGCCAGGGGCGAGGAGCTTCCCGCCTTCGGCCTCACAAGCGAGGACGCCGGATCCGACGCTTCGGCCATGCGCGATGACGGCGTGGTCTGCCGCGGGACCTGGAACGGCGAGGAGGTGCTCGGCATCCGCCTGAACTGGGCCAAGCGCTACATCACCCTCTCGCCGGTCTGTACCGTGCTGGGCCTGGCCTTCAAGCTGCGCGACCCGGACGGGCTGCTTGGCGAGGAAGAGGACATCGGAATCACCTGCGCCCTCGTGCCGACCGACCTGCCGGGGGTCGAGACCGGGCGCCGCCACCTGCCCTCGGGCACGATGTTCCAGAACGGCCCGACCACCGGCGAGGACGTGTTCGTGCCCATCGACCACATCATCGGCGGGCCCGAATACGCCGGTCGCGGCTGGATGATGCTGATGAGCGCACTGGCCGCCGGGCGCGGCATCTCGCTGCCCTCGCAATCCGCCGCCGCCTGCGCCATGGCCGCCCACACGACCGGGGCCTATGCCCGCGTCCGCCAGCAGTTCGGCCTGCCCATCGGCCTGTTCGAGGGTGTGCAGGAGCCGCTGGCCCGGATCGCCGCCAATGCCTATGCGGTGGACGCCGGGCGCCGCCTGACATGCGCCGCACTCGACGACGGCTACAAGCTCGCCGTGATCTCGGCGATCATGAAGTATCACGCGACGACGCGGATGCGGGAAAGCATCACCGACGCGATGGACGTGCATTCCGGCAAGGCGGTGATCGACGGTCCGCTGAACTACCTCCAGCCGATCTACCGCTCGCTGCCGATCGGGATCACGGTCGAGGGCGCGAACATCGTCACCCGCAACCTGATCATCTTCGGCCAGGGCGCGATCCGCGCGCATCCCCACCTTCTGGACGAGATGCAGGCGCTTGGCGAACCCGACCCCGACGAGTCTCTCGAGGCGTTCGACAAGCACTTCTGGCGCCACGTCGGCCATTCCACCCGCACCTTCTTCCGTGCCTGGTGGTCCGCCTGGACCGGACGCGGCGCGGTGCCGAAGAAGGCGGGCGACGTCGCCTGGGTCTATCGCCGCCTGTCGCGCTGGTCCGCCGCCTTTGCCGTCACCGCCGACTTCGCCTTCCTGACCCTCGGCGGCGCGCTGAAACGGCGCGAGATGCTCTCGGCCCGGCTGGGCGACGCGCTGTCCGAGATGTTCCTGCTCGCCGCCGTGCTGAAACGCTGGGAGGACGAAGGCCGTCGCGAGGAAGACCTGCCCCTGGTCGAATATTGCGCCGAGCAGGCCTTCGAACGGATCGGCCGCGCGCTGGACGAGACCATCGCCAACATGCCCGACCGCTGGGTGTCCTGGCTGCTGCGCCCGACCCTGCTGCCGGGATCGCGGTCGCGCGGGCCGAAGGACCGGACCGCGACGAAGGTCGCCATGGCGCTCTACGAACCCGGCGCGGCACGGGACCGGCTGACCGCCGGCCTGCACCGGCCCGATCCGCAATCGGGTCTGGGTCTGCTCGAAACCGCCTTCCGGCTGGTGACCGAGGCCGAACCGCTGCGCAAACGTCTGCGCGAGGTGCGCAAGACCCCGCGCGAGGCGCGCGATGCCGGCATCCTGACCGAGACGGAATTCGCCCAGCTCGCCCGGGTGGACGAGGCGGTCAGCGCCGTCGTCGCGGTCGACGATTTCACCCCGGAAGAGCTGCGCGGCATGTACCGCGACTACAGCCCCAACCCCGCCAACCCGATCCCGAGAGAGGCCGCCGAATGAGCAGACCCGTCTACCTCGTCGATGGTGCGCGGACACCGTTCCTGAAGGCCCGGGGCAAGCCCGGGCCGTTCACGCCGGTGGACCTCGCCGTGCAATGCGGTCGCCCGCTGCTGATGCGCCAGCCGTTCGAGCGTACGGCCTTCGACCTTGTCATCCTCGGCTGCGTCAATGTCATCCAGGACGAGATGAACCCCGCCCGCGTCGCGGCGCTGCGGCTCGGCATGGGCGACAAGCAGGTCGCCTTCACCGTGCAGATCAACTGCGGCTCGGGCATGCAGTCGATCGACACCGCCTTCCGCTACATCCGCGACGGCAGCCACGAGATGATCCTGGCCGGCGGGGCCGAGGCGCTGTCGCAGGCGCCGCTTGTCTACCGGCAGGAGGCCGTCGAATGGTTCGGCGGCATGGCCCGCGCCAGGAGCCCGCTCGACAAGGCGCAGAAGATGGCAGAGGTGCGTCCCGACTTCTTCTCGCCCGTCATCGGGCTGGAGCGCGGGCTGACCGATCCGATCACCGCCCTCAACATGGGCCAGACCGCCGAGGTGCTGGCGCATCGGTTCAACATCGACCGCCAGACCGCCGACGCCTACGCGGTCTCGTCGCACAAGCGCCTCGCCGCCGCGCAGGACGAGGGGCGGCTGGACGGAGAGGTCCTGCCGGCCTTCGACCGGGACGGCAATGCCCATGCGAAGGATGACGGCGTCCGGCCCGACAGCTCGATCGAGAAGCTCGCCAAGCTGGAGCCCGCCTTCGAGCGGCCCTATGGCAAGGTGACGCCCGGCAATTCCAGCCAGATCACCGACGGCGCGTCCTGGGTGATCGTCGCCTCCGAGAAGGCCGTCGAACTGCACGGCCTGACCCCGATCGCGCGGATCGTGGACAGCGAATGGGCGGCGCTCGACCCGTCGATCATGGGGCTCGGCCCGGTGCTGGCCTCGACCCCGCTGGCGCAGCGCCACCAGCTCGAGGTCGGCGACATCGACCTGTGGGAGATCAACGAGGCCTTCGCCGCGCAGGTGCTGTCCTGCCTCGCCGCGTGGCAGGACGAGGATTTCTGCCGTGACGTGCTGGGCTACGACCAGGCCTTCGGGCGGATCGACCGCGACCGCCTGAACGTGGACGGCGGCGCGATCAGCCTCGGCCATCCGGTCGGGACCAGCGGCAACCGTATCGTACTTCACCTCGCCAACGCGCTGAAGGCCCGCGGTGCCCGGCGCGGCATCGCCACCGAGTGCATCGGCGGCGGCCTTGGCGGAGCCATGTTGCTGGAGGCCGCATGACCGACGTTCTGGACGAACTCACCCCCGACGAACCGACCGACGCGCCCCGCGCCCCCGCGTCGCTGAACTGGCGGCAGGAGGCGGAAGACGGCATCGTCCGGCTCTGGCTCGATTGCGAGAACTCGGAGGTCAACGTCATCTCCGAGACGGTGCTGACCGAGCTCGACACCCTGCTCGACCACGTCAAGGAAACCCAGCCGAAGGCGCTGGTGATCCGCTCCGCCAAGCCGGCGGGCTTTGCGGCCGGGGCGGACATCGACAGTTTCGCGGAGCTGCGGGGCGAGGGCGCGGTCGCCAAGCTGGAACAGGGCCACGCGGTGCTCGACAAGCTCGAGGCGCTGCCCTTCCCGACGATCGCGGTGATCCACGGCGCGGCGCTCGGCGGCGGGTTCGAGCTGGCGCTGGCCTGCGAATACCGGATCGGCATCGAGGGGGCGAAGTTCGGCTTCCCCGAGATCCAGCTGGGCCTGCACCCCGGCCTTGGCGGCACGTGGCGGCTGAGCCAGCTGGTCGACCCGGTCGAGGCGATGCAGATGATGCTGACCGGCAGGACGGCCCATGACCGGAAGGCGAAGAAGCTCGGGATCATCGACGCGCTGGTGCCCGAACGCCATGTGGAGGCCGCGATCCATGCGGCGGCGAAGGGCGAGATGAAGCACCACGCGCAGGGGTTCCGGGCCTCGGCCCTGCGGACCCGGGCGGCGCGGTCCCTGGCGGCCACCCGGATGCGCTCGGAAAGCCAGAAGCAGGCGCCGCGGACCCATTTCCCGGCCCCCTTCGCGCTCATCGACCTGTGGGAGGACCACGGCGGCAGCAAGGCAGAGATGGAGAAGGCCGAGATCGCCTCCTTCGCCGAACTGCTCGACAGCGTGACGGCACAGAACCTGATCCGGGTCTTCTTCCTGCGGCGCAAGCTGAAGGCGGCGGGCAAGGGCCGCTCGGGCATCGCGCATGTGCATGTCATCGGCGCCGGGACCATGGGGGCCGAGATCGCCGCGTGGTCGGCGATCCAGGGCCACAGCGTCACCATCGAGGACGTCAATCCCGAACCGCTCGGACGTGCGGTGAAGCGGGCCTCGGACATCTGCGAGAGAAAGCACCTCTCGGGGATCGACACGCGCGATGCGCTCGACCGGATGATGCCCGACCCCTCGGGTCTGGGCCGCGCCCGCGCCGACCTGGTGATCGAGGCGGTGCCCGAGAAAATGGAGCTGAAGGAGAAGATCTATGCCTCGCTCCGTGGCAAGATGAAGCCGGGCGCGATCCTCGCCTCGAACACCTCCAGCCTGCGGCTCGCCGACCTGGTCGATGCCGCGCCGGAACGGACGCGGTTCGCGGGGCTGCACTTCTTCAATCCCGTCTCCTCGATGCAGCTGGTCGAGGTCGTCTCGCACGACAGGGCCGAACGCGAGACGCTGGACCGGCTCGCCGCCTTCGTCACCGGCATCGACCGTCTGCCGGCCCGCGTCACCGATTATCCCGGCTTCCTCGTCAACCGCATCCTCGCCCCCTACCTGATGGAGGCGATGGTGCTGCTGGACGAGGGCCGCAGCAAGGAAGAGATCGACCGCGCCGCGCTGGCCTTCGGGATGCCCATGGGCCCGGTGACGCTGGCCGATCAGGTCGGGCTCGACATCTGCCTCGAGGTCGCGAATTCGATGCGGAGCTCGCTGGATCGCCCGGTGGCCGAGACGCCCGCCTGGCTGCGCGAGAAGGTCGAGGCCGGCGAGACCGGGCGCAAGGCCGGCAAGGGGCTCTACGATTACAAGGGCGGGGCCGAGCCGCCGAAATCGCCCGAGCCCGACCCCTCGACCGAGATCATCGACCGCCTCATCCTGCCGATGTGCGACGCCGCGGTCGAATGCCTCCGCAACGACGTGATCCACGACGAGGAGCAGCTGGACGGCGCCGTGATCTTCGGCACCGGCTGGGCGCCCTTCCGCGGCGGCCCGATGCGCTATGCCAGGACGCGGGGCCTGGGGGAATGCCGCGACCGCCTGCGCGCGCTGGCCGAGCGGCATGGCGACAGGTTCCGGCCCGACCCGGGGTGGGACAGCCTTGCCTGAGCCGACCGCGCGCGCCGAGGCCATCGCGCGGTCCATACTCGCGCGGACCGACGGTGACATCCGGCTTGCCCTGCCACTGGGACTGGGCAAGCCCGTCACCCTGGTGAATGCGCTGACGAAGCTCGTGGCGCAGACGCCCTCCGCCCGCCTGTCGATCCTCACCGCCCTGACGCTCGAACGCCCCTCCATGCCGGCGGGGCTCGCCCGGCGGTTCATGGAGCCCGCGGCGGACCGGCTCTTCGGCGCCTATCCCCAAATCGCCTATGCCGGGATGATGCGCGACGGGACCCTGCCGCCCAATATCGAGGTCTCGGAATTCTTCATGATGGCCGGCCGCTGGCTTGGCGTGGGCGAGGCCCAGCGGAACTACATCGCGGCCAATTACACCCATGCCTACGACCGGCTGCGGGAATGGAACCCGAATGTCGTCATGCAGCTGCTGGCCGAGGCCGAGGACGGCACCCTCTCGCTCTCGTGCAACACCGACATCACCGCCGACCTGCTGCGCGACCGCGAGGCGGGGCGCCTGAGCTTCCTTCTGGCGGGCGAGGTGAACCGCCAGCTTCCGGCCATGGGCGGCGACGCGGCCACCCTGCCGGGACAGGCGGTCGACCTGCTGATGCGGGATGGCATGGAGTTCGAGCTCTTCTCGGCGGTCAAGCGGCCCGTGGGCGTCACCGAACACGCCATCGGCCTTCATGTTGCCCGGCTGATCCGGGACGGCGGCACGCTCCAGATCGGCATCGGGGCCATCGGCGACGCGGTGGCCCATGCCCTGCTGCTGCGGCACGCCGGGCAGAGCGCGCCGGTCCACCGGGCCTGCCCGCTGCCGCCCGACGGCATCGACGACGCCGGCGCGTTCGACGAAGGGCTCTATTGCGTGACCGAGATGCTGGTCGACGGGCTGCTGCAGCTGTTCGAGGCCGGGATCATCCGGCGCGAGGTCGACGGCGCGGCGATCCATGCCGGGTTCTTCGTCGATTGCCGCGACTTCTACGCCCGGCTGCGCGAGATGCCCGAGGCCCGGCGGGACCGCATCCGGATGGTGCCCGTGTCCTACACCAACCAGCTCTACGGCGACGAAGCGGCCAAGCGTGCGGCCCGGCGCGACGCCCGCTTCGTCAACGCGGCGATGAAGGCCACGCTGCTTGGCGGCATCGTCAGCGACGCGACCGCGCAGGGGCGCGAGGTGAGCGGGATCGGCGGGCAGTTCAACTTCATCGAACAGGCCTTCGCGCTGGAAGACGGCCGCGCGATCATCACCCTGCCCGCGACCCGGACCCGCAATGGGCGGACGGAATCGAACATCGTCTGGGATCATCCGCACGAAAGCGTGCCACGGGCCTATCGGGACATCGTGGTGACGGAATACGGCATCGCCGACCTGCGCGGCCAGCGCGATGCCGAGGTGGTGAAGCGGATGCTGCGCATCACCGACGCCCGCTTTCAGGATGCGCTGCTGGACAAGGCCCGCGCCGCCGGGAAGATCGGGCGCGACTTCTCCATCCCCGACGCATGGCGGGTGAACACACCCGGGACCATTGCCGGATGGCTCGCCCCGTTCGACCTGCCGCAGTTCCCCTTCGGCAGCGATTTCGACGAGACGGAGCGCCGTCTTCTGCCCGCCCTCGATCTGCTGTCCGAAACCCAGGGCAGCCGGCGCGGCCTCGCTCGGCTGGTGGTCGCGGGCCTCCGCAGCTCCGCGGCGGATGAGGAGCGCGCCTGCATGGCCCGCATGGGCCTGGACCAACCGCGCGGGATGGAGCGGCTCGAGTCGCTTGCGCTCAAGGGTGCGCTGGCCGAAACCCGGCGCGCGCCTCAGGTGATCAGGAAATAGGCCCCGCCGCCGATCAGGGCGAGGAAGGCGATGGCGAAGACGGTATAGAGCCCGTCGCGCACCAGCAGCGCCAGCGAGAAAAGCACCACCGCCGCGCCCAGGGTCGAGGACGAGAAGGGCACCAGTTCGAGGAAGGGCATCGCCAGACCGCAGAGCAGGCAGGCCGCCTCGGTGATCCAGTCGAAGGGCCGCTTGACCAGGAAGCGCAGCCGCTCGCGCGAATGGCGATCCAGCCAGCGGGCCGGTTTCTTCAGCCATTTCGCGGCGTTGCGCAGCCTGTCGCTCGGCACCTGCCGATGCATGATGAAGCCCGGCAGCCAGATGTGTTTGCGGTTCAGCAGCATCTGGAGCGACACCAGCGCGATCAGGATCCCGCAGGTGCTGGAAAACAGCGGCACACCCGAGAGCGGCGAGACGACGGCCAGTGCGGGCGCCATCAGCACCGGCACGAAGGACGCCTCGCCCATGGCCGCGGTGATCTCTTCCAGACGGGTCTTGTCGCCGTTCGCCGCTCCCTCGATGCGTTCCACGACGTCGATGACCGAGCCGAGTTCGTCCTTGTCCCGGGCGGGCTGGGTGTCCTGGGTCGTCATGGGTGTCTCCGGGGAGAAGGATGGGCGTTTGGGCACGATATGGCGCTAGTTTTCCCCGCCGTCCATGTCCCGCGTGTGACTGAGCTCCATTCCGCCAGCCGTCATTCCCGCGACCACGCGTCGAGCGCGTCCACGGTCGCGCCGCTGATGCCCCTGGCCTTCACCGATTGCAGCGGGCAGTCGCGGCCCAATCGCGCCTTCATGTCGGCCGGATGGAATCCGTTGGCCGCCTCGAGCTTTGCCAGCTCGTCCCACGTCACCGGCACGGCCACCGGGGCCCCGGGGCGGGCGCGCAGGGAATAGGGCGCGATGGCCGTGGCGCCGCGCTCGTTGCGGAGCCAGTCGATGAACACCCGGCCCTTGCGCTTGGCCTTGGACATCGTGGCGGTGTAGCGGTCGGGATGCCGTTCGGCGAGGATCGTCGCGAAGGTCTTGGAAAAGCCCTTCACCGTGTCCCATTCCGCGACCCGGCGCAGCGGCACGATGACATGCACGCCCTTGCCGCCCGTCACCATGGGCACCGACTCGAGCCCGCAGGCCTCCAGCCCCTCGCGCACCTCCTGCGCGGCCTTCTTCAGGTCGGCGAAGGACAATCCCTCGTCGGGGTCGAGGTCGAAGACCATGCGGTCCGGCCGCTCGATCCGGTCGCGGGCGGCGCCCCAGATGTGGAACTCGATGGTGCCCATCTGCGCGGCGCCCAGCAGACCCTCGGGCGCGGCGATGTAGATGTAATCCTCGGTCCCGCCATCCTTCTCCTCGACGGGCATGGATTTCACGGCGTCCGGAAAGCCCTTTCCGGCGTGCTTCTGGAAGAAGCTCTCGCCCTCGATCCCCTCGGGACAGCGCAACAGGGACACCGGCCTGTCGGCAGCGTATTCGAGCATCCTTTCGGCCACCGTTTCGTAGTGCCGGGCCACATCGCCCTTTGTCAGACCCGCATCCGGATAGACCACGCGCCCCGCGGACGAGATCCTGACGCCCCCGATCTTCTCGTCGCCGCCATCGGTCGCGGCCTCGGCCCTTGCACTCACCTCACCGGCCTCCTTGTCCTCGCGCAGCCCCTTGTAGACGCCGTGGCGGATCCGGCCCTCGGCGGTGAACTCGGTGTATTCCACCTCGACCACCAGCCGGGGCGTGACCCATTTCGCGCCCCGCGTCTCGGCGGGCAGATCCTCGTCGAACGGCGGGGTCTTGCGGTCCGAACCCGAGAAGGCCGCCATCAGCTCGTCGAAGGCGTCGCCGTCGAACCCGGCGCCGACGCGGCCGCGGTAGACCAGCGCGCCGCCCTCGTAGCTGCCCAGCAACAGGGACGAAAACGGCCGCCCCCGCTTGTCCGAGGGGGACCATCCGGCGACGACGAACTCGGCCCGACGGGAGCATTTCGACTTGATCCAGGCCCGGCCCCGTCCGCCGCGATAGGGCGCGTCCATCCGTTTCGAGACGATCCCCTCGCCCCCCGCCCGGCACATCGCGTCGAGCGCGGCGTCGCCGTCGCCCTCGATCACCGGCGAGAGACGCATGACGCCGCGCGGCGGCAAACCGTCGAACAGCCCCTCGAGCGCCGCGCGGCGTTCGGTCAGGGGCTTGCCGGTCAGGTCCTTTCCATCGAGATGCAGGCAGTCGAAGGCGTAGTAGGTCAGCTCGCCCCCCTCCTTCAGCGCCTTCTGCAGGGTCGAGAAATCGCCGCCACCGCCCCCCGCGATGACCTCTCCGTCAATCAGCGCGGCGTCGCATTCCAGCGCCGCGGCCGGATCGCAGAGCGCGCCGAACCGGTCCGACCAATCCTTCCCGTTCCGGGTATAGAGCCGCACGCCCCCCTTCCCGACCGCGATCAGGCAGCGATAGCCGTCGAACTTCGCCTCGTGCTGCCAGCCGTCGCCCGCGGGCGGCGCATCCTTCAGCGTGGCAAGCTGCACCTCGCGGAACCGCGGCAGCGCCATGCCGTGCGTCGCGGGCCTTGCCGCGGGCTTGTCGGCGGCGATCGCCCGCATCGCCCGCCCGGTCGTGACGCTGGTCTTGTGCTTGTTGGTCAGGGCATCGGCGCTGCGGCCCGCGAAATCGTCGCGTTCCTTGATGAGCAGCCAGTTCTCGCGCTTTTCCTTGCCGCGCATCCGGACCAGGGCCCAGCCCCCCTTCATGCGTGCGCCGTGCAGGCGGAAGTGCAGCTTGCCCTGCTTCAGACCCTCTTCCGGATCGTGCAGCGGTTCCCACCATCCGTTGTCCCAGAGCATCACGGTGCCGCCGCCGTACTGGCCCTCGGGGATCGTCCCCTCGAAGGCGCCGTAGGCCACCGGGTGATCCTCGGTCCGGACGGCCAGACGTTTCTCGGACGGATCGGCCGACGGCCCCTTTGTCACCGCCCAGGACAGCAGCACGCCCTTCCATTCCAAGCGGAAATCGTAGTGCAGCCGGGTCGCGTCATGTTTCTGCACGACGAAGGACAGCCGGTCGCCCCCCGCCTCCACGAGTTCGGCCCGGGGCTCCGGCGTGACGTCGAAGTCGCGCTTCCTGCGGTATGTGTCGAGCGAACTCACGAGGCTTTCTTCCGCCGCGTGCCTCCGGACCCGGCACCCGATCTGGCGGTCGCGCCGGAGCGGGAGGATTTGCCCTCCTTGAGGCTCTTCTTCAGGGCATCCATCAGGTCGACCACGTTCTCGGCCTCGGGCCGACCGTCATCGTCCTTGGTCCTGGCCCGCGGGGTCTTCTTCGACTTCATCTTGCGATTGATGAGGTCCTTCAGCGCGGCGGCGTAATGGTCCTCGAAGGCCGAGGCGTCGAAGGGCGCGGTCTTCTTGTCGATGAGCTGCGTCGCGACCTCCAGGAGCTCCTTGTCCGTCTCCTCGTCCTCGATCGACGAGAACAGCGGATCGGCGTCGCGAATGTCTTCCTTGTAATGCAGCGTCTCCAGCAGCAGCCCGTCGCCACAGGGCCGCAGCGCGCAAAGGTATTCCTTGCCGCGCATCGTCAGCTGCCCGAGCCCCGCCTTGCCGCTCTGGCGGAGCGCATCGCGCACGACGCGATAGGCGTCCTCGGCCAGCTCGTCGGTCGGCACCACGTAATAGGGCCGGTCGAACCAGATCGGGGCGATCTCCTTGGCGTCGACGAACTGCACGAGCTCGAGCGTCTTCTTGGTCTCGAGCTTGATCGCGTCGATCTCGTCGGGATCGAGCAGGATATATTCGCCGTCGTCGGTCTCGTAGCCCTTGAGGATGTCGTCACCTTCGACCGGACCCACGCCCTGCACGACCTTCTGGTAATGCACGGGCTTGCCCGAGGGCTGGTGGATCTGGCGGAACGAGACACGGCCGCCGGAATTGCGGGCCGAGTGGATCTCGACCGGGATCGAGACCAGCGACAGCCGGATCTGGCCCTTCCAAATTGCGCGTGACGCCATAGAACTTCTCCCGATCTCACCCGGATGATGGCGCCCGGCGGGCACCTCGGAGGTCATTGCGTCAACGTCCGGACCGCGACAAAGTTTCGCGGAGCGGGAACATGCCGCCGGGCGCGCCCGTTGCGAACCTGAGGATATCGGTCCCCGGACCATTGTCCTCCCACAATTCAGAGGGGTTTTCCGATGGTCACCGGAACCGAAAATCATTCTCCACATCGCCGCAACTATGCCGTCATGACGCTGGGGTGGATCTGCGTTCTTCTCGGACTCGCGATCCTGGCCGGCGGCGTCTGGCTCATCCTGCTCGGAGGCAGCTGGTATTACGCGCCCGCCGGCCTCGGCCTGATGCTCACCGGGCTGATGCTCAACTGGCACCGGATGGACGCCGTCTGGATCTACGGGCTGACCTGGCTCGGCACCGCGATCTGGGCCTATTGGGAGGTCGGGACCGACTGGTGGGCACAGCTGCCGCGCATGCTCGCTCCGACGCTCATCCTCATCCTCGTGCTGATCTGCATCCCCGCCCTGCGGCGCCGGTAAGCCGGAAAGGACCATCCCATGACACGTACACTGCTCATCCCGCTCTGCCTGATCGCCCTCGCCGTCTCGGACGCGTCACTGGCACAGGAGACCCAGACCCCGCCCCCGACCGACCAGACGCAGACCACGCCGCCGGCCGGGACCGACACGACGGACAGCGACCAGCCGGCCGCCACCATCGAGGAGGACGCGGCCACCCCTGACAGCCCCGCCGCGACGGAAGGCGACGCCGACCAGCCCGCCGCCGTGGCGGAGGAGGCCACGCCGGACACGGCTGCACCCGAGGCGACGGACGACACGGCGACCGCGGCCGAAGACGACCAGCCCGCCGCGGTGACGGAGGAGACGACGACCGAGACCACGCAGACCGAGGCGACGGACAGCCCGGCGACGGAGGATGACCAGCCTGCCGAAGCCGCCGGTGAGACCACGACCGACAGCGCAGCGACCACCGACAGCGCGGCCACGACCGACCAGCCCGCGGATGCCGCGGAGGAAGCCGCAGAGCCCTCTGCGGCCGCGACGGAGGACGGCGCGGCCGACGCGGCCACGGCCTCCGACGACACGGCCGGCACCGAAACGGAAGCCGAGGGCGACACGCCCTCCGATGCCGTCGCCGCCGCGCCGCAACCCGAGGTGGGCGCGGACTGGCCCTTCTACGGCGGCGATGCGGGGGCGACGCGGTATTCGCCGCTCGACCAGATCAACCGCGAGAACGTCGCTCAGCTGGAACGGGTCTTCACCTATCACACCGGCGACCTGCCCGAGGGTGAGGCGGTCGGGATGTATTCGCCCGAGACCACGCCTCTCAAGGTGGGCGACGACCTTCTCATGTGCTCGGCCATGAACGTGCTGATCTCGGTCGATGCCGCCACCGGCGAGGAGAACTGGCGCTACGATCCGGGCGTTCCGAACGAGGCGATCCCCTACGGCGCGACCTGCCGGGGCGTGACGCTCTACACCGATCCCGAGGCCGCCGAAGGCGACGCCTGCGCCACGCGGGTGATCGAGGGCACGCTCGATGCGAAGCTCGTGGCGGTCGACGCCGCGACCGGCGCGCCCTGCGAGGATTTCGGCGAGAACGGGACGGTGGACCTCTGGCAGGACCTCGGCGAGAGGGTGCCGGGCTGGTATGCCGTCACCGCCCCGCCGGTCGTCGTGCGCGGCGTCGTCGTCACCGGTGCGCAGGTGCTGGACGGGCAGGCCGAGGATTCGCCCTCGGGCGTGATCCGCGCCTATGACGTCCGCACCGGGGAGCTGGCCTGGGCCTGGGACCTCGGCGCGCCCGAGGCGAACCGCGACGGCCCGCCCGAGGGCGAGGTATATACCCGCGGCACGCCCAACATGTGGACGACCGCCGTGGCGGACGAGGAGCTCGGCTACATCTACCTTCCGATGGGCAATTCGGCGGTGGATTACTACGGCTCCAACCGGTCCGAGCAGGAAAACGAATACGCCACCTCGCTCGTCGCGCTCGACGCGACCACGGGCGAGGAGGTGTGGCATTTCCAGACCGTCCGGCACGACGTCTGGGATTACGACCTCGGCTCGCAGCCCAGCCTGATCGACTTCGAGGGGACGCCCGCCGTGGTGCTCGCCTCGAAACAGGGGGACATCTACGTGCTCGACCGGGCCACGGGCGAACCGCTGACCCCGGTGGACGAGATCACCGACCTGCCGCAGGGCGACGTGGAGCCCGATTACATCGCGGACAGCCAGCCGATTTCGACCTGGCACACGCTCCGCAAGCCGCCGCTGGAAGAGAAGGACACCTGGGGCTTCACGCCGATCGACCAGCTCTGGTGCCGGATCAAGTTCCGCCAGGCGAATTACGAGGGCTACATGACCCCGCCCTCCGCCGACAAGCCGTGGATCCAGTATCCGGGCTACAACGGCGGGTCCGACTGGGGCTCGGTCGCCATCGACACCGAACGCGGGATCATGATCGCCAATTACAACGACATCCCGAACTACAACCAGCTCATTCCGCGCGAGCGGGCCGACGAGATGGGGCTGAAGCCCATCGACGAGGTGGAATCGCGCGCCGGGGCGCCCGAGGGGGCCGGCGATCCGCAGACCGGCTCGCCCTATGCGATCAACGTCAACGCGGGCTGGCGTTCCGAACTGACCGGGATGCCCTGCTCCTCCCCGCCCTATGGCGGCATCCGGGCGATCGACATGGCCACGGGCGAAACGCTCTGGGACCGGCCGATCGGCACCGCGCGGCGGAACGGGCCCTTCGGGATCCCCTCGTTCCTGCCCTTCGACATCGGCACGCCGAACAACGGCGGGTCGGTGGTGACGGCGGGCGGGCTCGTCTTCATCGCGGCGGCGACGGACAACCTGTTCCGCGCCATCGACATCGAGACCGGCGAGACGCTCTGGTCCACGGTGCTTCCGGCCGGCGGCCAGGCGAACCCGATCACCTACGAGGTCGATGGCCGGCAATACGTCATGGTGACCGCCATGGGGCACCATTTCATGGAGACGCCCGTCGGGGATGAGGTGATCGCCTGGGCCCTGCCCGAGGAGTGAGCCCCGCGCGCTCCTGCCGGCTGCTTGCAGGACGGGGGGGCGGATTTCGCGCCGCCGAGGCGGCGCGAAGCCTCCGGCGGGGATATTTTCGGCAAGAGGAAGGGGGAGCGGCGCCTAGGGCGCCGTTTTCCATTCCGCGCTGTCCTGGCCGAGGATCGGGGATTGCGTCTCCCAGCGGGGCGGGGTCCGTTCCATCCGCAGGACCGGGCCGACGTGGCGCAGCGGGCCGCGCGGGCCGTCGCTCTCCACCATGACCTCGTCGACAACCTCGGGCGCGGGGAAGGTGCCGCGCGCGGGCCAGCGGCCCTGGTCCTGCAGGAACATCGCCGAACGGCAGAGCGAGACCTGCACGTGCCAGCTGCCGCCCTCGGCCGCGCGGCGCTCGAGCGCGATCAGGATGCCGAGCGCGCCGAGATAGCCGGTCAGGTAATCGCAGGCCGGCAGCGGCACCAGCTCGGGCGCGCCGGGCAGGCCCTGTTCGTGGCACATGCCGGTCACCGCCTGGGCCACCTGCTCCCACCCGGCGCGGTCCGACAGGGGGCCGCCGTGGCCATAGCAGGAGGCCGAGAGGCAGACGATCCCGGGCCGCGCCGCGGCGAGGTCGGCGGGCGCGAAGCCGCGGGCGCCCAGCGTGCCGGGGCGGTAGCCCTGCGAGAAGACATCGGCGCTGCGCACCAGCTCGTGCAGACGCGCCGCGTCCCCCGCGCGGTCGAGATCGAGGAAGCAGGAGCGCTTGCCGTGGCTCGTGTCGCGGACGAATTCGGCCACCTGCGGCGTCTTCCCGGCGGCGACCATGAGCACTTCGGCCCCGTGTTCGGCCAGCGTCCGGGCGGCGACCGGACCGGCGAGGATGCGGGTCAGGTCGAGCACCTTCAGACCCGAAAGCGGGCGATCTCCGCCCGGCACGGGTTCGGGCGGGGCGTCACCGATCCGCTCGATCGTGATGACCGGGCGCGCCGCCAGCATCGCGCCCTGCGGATGCGCGCGCCACTCGGCCTCGGTCCGGACCTTGCCGCCGCAGACCCGCCGCGCCGCGATCGCCTCTTCCAGCGCGTCGGCCTCCCAGGTGGCGACGGCGGCGGCGACCGCCTCGGGCGAGAGCGTGCAGCCCAGCAGGTCCAGCATGCGCGCCTGCAGGTTCGGCAGGCTCAGATGCGGCAGCACGTGGCCGCCATCCCGGGTCGGCCAGGGCCGGATGGCAGATCTGGCGATCTCGCGCTCGGGCGGGACAGCGGGCGCGACCCATTGCCCGTCGGGCCCCTTCTCGCGCGTGAGGGTCGACATGGCGAGCGCGGCCACCGCGTGGCGCGGATCGACGGAAACCTCCTGCGCCGGGCCACCGCGATCCTGGACCAGATCCCCCACCACCGCGCCGATGGTGCCCAGCACCGCCGCGACGGTGTCGCCCACGCGGAAGGTGGTCGGGGCGGCGGGGCCCATCTCGGGGATGCGGATCGGGGTGCGGGAGGGTCGGTGTCGCAGCGCCGCCAGCTCGGCCAGCGTGTCGGCGGCGATCGGGGCTTCGATGGTCATGGCGGTCTCCTCCTCCGCGCCGGGTCGCACCGGCGCGGCCAGCATAGACCCGGTTCGGCGCGAGACGCGCGGAGCGGACCGGTTTTTCACGCTCCTGCGACCGGGATCACTCGGCGACGGCGCGGCCCTCGCCCATGTAGAGCTTCTGCATGTCGACGAAGGGCCCGTTCTCGAGCGCCGCGCGGATCGGGGCCCAGCCCTCGGCATTGCCGCGGATCTCATCCAGCAGGGCGGTCGCGGCGGTGAATTCCTGCAGCACCGTTTCCGAGACCGTCTCGACCCAGATCAGCACCAGCCCGTCCCCGGTCCGGTCCACGATGCGCAGCTCGATCCCCGGGGCCAGTGGCGCCTCGGGCAGGCGGCGCATGAGGTCGAGCTTCAGCATCTCGGCCTCGGCATCCGCGATGCCTTCGGCGCGCAGCAGGATCTTCTCGCGCACCGCGGGCCAGCCGAAGGTCAGGCGCTTCTGAAGCACCTCTCCGACCGCCTGGGCCGACTGCATCGCCCCGGCGCCGTAGGACTTGCGGTAGACCTCGTTCACGCTGTCCTCGATCTCGAGGAGATCGGGCATCAGCCGGCCCGGGTAGGCCGCGATCCAGAGCCCGGCCGACACGTCGAGATAGTTGAACTGCGGTTCCAGCCGGACCGGCTCATCGCAGCTTTCGCAGGGCGAGACCTGGAAGGTGCCGGCGAGGATCGCGTCCCGCAGATCGGGGCGGCGGTCGGCATTCACGCTTTCGACGGCCTCGATCCGGTTCACCGCACCGCAGTTCGGGCAGGTGATCGACATGTCCATGAAGAGCGACATCCGGGGTCCTTTCGGGGATCATTGCGCGTTGGCGATGATGTTGTAATGCGTGTGCGACGGTTTGAGCTTGCGGGTGTGCACGGCGGCGTAGAGCTCCGAGAACCACTCGCCCGGCGCGCGGAACTGGTAGCCCGAGACGCCCTTGGCCCGCGCCGCGTAATCGTAGCTGCACCAGCTGTTCGCGTAGCTCTCGTGGAAGACCTTGCCCGCGGCGGTCTTGGCGTTCTTCGCGGTGCTGTCCATCGCCCAGGGCTGCTTGTCGACCCGGACCCGGTCGATCCAGGCACAGGCCTCGCGGCGGCGGCGCTCCCATTCCTCGGGGCTGCATCCGGCCGGGTCGGGCACCGGAGGGGCCGACCCCTTGCCCTGGCTGATGTACTCGGCCAGGTAGCCGCTGTCGAAGCCCAGCTCGGCCGCGATGGCTTCGGCCACGGGGCGGACGTTGGTGCCGTAGACCTTCCACCCCGCAAGGCTTTCGCCGTTCCTGTCCATGAAGCCGAGCTTGTCGTCCACCGCGTGACCGACCTCGTGCAGGGTGTTCCAGCTGAAGAAGTCGATCGACTCGCCCTCCTGCAGCTCGAGCGTCGCGGGATCCACGCCCAGCTCGTGCTCGAGCCCGACGCCGTAGGTCCCGCTCTTGGCCGCCTCGCCCTCGCGCATGGCGACCTCCTTGGCGCTCGGCGCGTAATAGGAGCCGGTCGCCTCTGTCCCGACGTGCGAGAAGGTGAGCATGGAGTCGTTGTCCCGCGTCGCCGAGGCCGGGAGGTCCGACATCAGCTTGAAGAAACGCTGGAGGTTGGGGGCCTTCTTGCCGAGGTCGGTGTCCGCCCTCCCCTTCTCGAAGTCCTTGGGCGAGGCGAAGACGTCCAGCTTGCAGCCGAACCGCGCCTCGAAGGCGACGGTCATCACCTTGCGCTGCGTCTCCTCGTCCAGCCCGTTGATGACGTCATCCAGCATCGCGTCGCCGCCGGGCGCCGCCAGGAGCGCCTCCAGCTCCTTGCGGTCCGGCGCCTGGTTGTTGCACGCCTTGAGCCGCAGCCGCGCCTTGGCCATCAGGTCGCGCGCGCCGGCGATGTCCTTCATCGCGCCGGCATGGTCACGACCGGTGGCCTTGGCGGTGGAGTCGTCCAGCTTCTGGCGGCAGGCCCGGACGTCGGCGCCGATCTGGCGCCGGTCCGGATCGGCCTCGAGCAGCTGCAGATCGGTTTCGGCCGTCCGCATCTCCACATGCCAGGCCTGGTGCGCGTCCAGCAGGTGCCGCAGGTCGCGCAACGTGGCGATCGCCTTCTCGATATCGTCGCGCGCGGCACTGCGGCGTGCGGGATCCGCGCGAACGGCGGTCATCCGGGAATCCACGCGCGAGGCGAGGGCCTGGATCTCGTCGCGGGCGAAATCGGCCTGGGGATGGGTGTCGAGCAGGTCGGTCGCCAGCCTGCCCGCCAGCGCGACACTGTCGGTGAACTGGTCGAAGCGGCCCATCTCTCCGGCGAGCCTGCCGCAATCGTCGACCGCCCCCGTGACCAGCGCCAGCGCCCCGTCGAAATCGCTATCCGCATCGGCGCGGGCCTTGTCGAGCGCATCGTCCACCGCCTCGAGCTCGGGCACGAGGAAGAGCGCCGCGGGCCGCGCCCGGAGCTGCTTCAGCGTGTCGGTGGCCGAGGCGATGGCGGCGGTGAGCCCCGTCGTATCGCCGTCGTCCACAGCCTTGATCTCGGCCGTCACCCGGTCGAACTCCGCCTGCCGTGCCAGCGTCTGCTCGGCCGTGCGGCAATCCTCGAGCAATTCGGTCAGCAGGTCGCGGGCGGTGGCGAAATCCTGTTTCCCCGCCAGCCGGAGGGCGTTGTCGCGCTTCTTCTCGATCCGGTCGACCATCGGCTGGATCGGGTCCGCGCCCTTGTCGGTCAGCGCCGTGATGGCCTTCTGCGCCTCCTCCCGCGCCGCGGTATAGAGGTCGAAGGCATCGAGCAGCGGCTTCACCGCGTCGCACCGCTCGGGGAAGCCGGTCAGCAGCCGGGCGGCGCCGCCGTAGTTCTTCATGTTCTCCTTGTCCAAGGCCGCGTCGAATTCGGCCCTGAGCGCGAGGATCCGCTCGTGGGCCATCGCGTTTGCCGTGTCGTCGCGGTCTTCGAGATCGCGCAGCGCCGTGATCGCGGCGGACTTGATCGGGGTCAGCGCATCGAACGCCTTGATCGCCTCCTCGGCGCTGTCGATCGGCCATTGCGCCCGCCGCGCCATGCGCACCGCCATGGTGTAGAGACGGTCGGACATCGCGCGATCGACCTCGGCGATCTCCGCATTCGCCTTGTCCATGTGGTCCTTGGCGGCCGGATGCTGAAGCGCCGGGACGATCCGGGCCTTCACGGCATCACGCGCCTTCACGGCGTAGACGTAATTGCTGCCCAGCGTCACATAGGCCCTGCCAAGCTCCGCCGCCTGCCGCGCGAGGTTCATCATCTCGCCCATCCTGCGGTCCCGGAATGCCGTTTCGACATCCGAGACGAGCGTGTCGAAGCGCGCGATTTCGGCGGTCAGCCCGGGCGCCATGGAGGCGCCGGAGAACTTGGCGCGGAGCTTCTTCAACGCCTTCAGCTCGTCCCGGTAATACCCGATGTAGGGCGTCGTGCCGTAGGCCGTCTTCACCTCGGTCTGGGCCTGCGCCATCTCGTCCAGCGCGGTCCTGAAATCGAGCGTCTTGGCCGCCTGCTTCGCGGCCGAGAGATGGCCCGTGATCGCGTTGATCTCGGGCTTGACCAGATTGTCCTTGTCCTCTTTCCGGATCGCCTTGAGCGCATCCTCGATGGTCTGCCGCTGGATGTCGTAGGTGTCGGCCTGCACGATGAGGACGAGCACGTCCCGGGTCTCAGCTATCGCGCCCTCCAGCTCGGCCCGGGCGCGGCCCGGGTCGGCGGGCAGCGCGTTCCGGGCCTGTTTCGCAGCCGTCGCGGCATCCGCGAGCCGCTTCTGGAAGAGGTTCCCGGAATCGAGGTTCGCGACCTGACCGTGCAGCCTGTCGAACTCGGCATGGGCGGCGTCGAAATCGGTGCCGATATTCACGAGGACCGCCGAATTCACCATGTTCGACGCGATCTCGTCGTTCTTCCGGATCTCCTCGGCCGCGGTCACGATGTCGAGCGCCGCCTCCATCATCCGCGCGGCCTGGAACCAGTCGTCCTTCTGGCTGATCGCGATGGCGTCGGTCACCATCTGCTTGGCCATCGCCAGCGTCTCCGCCGCCGCTGCCGTGCCCGCGCCGCCCGCCTCGAGCGTCGCCACCTTCGCATCGACGTCCGTCTTCGCGGCGAGGTAGGTCTTGGCCTCCGCCGCGTCGTCGAGCCTGTCGGCGTGATCGCCCTTGAGCTGCTTCGCGAGCGCGGTCGCCGCGTAGAACGAGCCTTCGGCCTCCCACTTGTCCATGCGGGTCTTCGCCTCGTTCATCTCGACGATGTAGTCGGCGACCGCGATCCGGCCGTCGGGGTCGGTGATCGCGTTGGCCTCGCCCAGCCGGACGAGGAAACTCGCCTTCTCGGCCAGGTAGGCCTCCGCCTCTTCGTTGCGGCGGGGGGATTCGTTTTCGGCAATCTCCTCCGGGGACCGCTTCGTCAGCGACAATGCGAACCCGTAGAGCCCCGACAGCCGGGCCGAGGCCGCGTCCACGTTCCCGCCGTCGGCATCCGCGACAGAGGCGTCCAGTTCATCGGTGAGATGGGTGATCTCCGTATCGAAGAGCGCCTTGAGCTCTGCCGGGCCGTTGTTGAGCCCGTCGCGGATTGCGGTGATCTCTTGCCAGAGGTCGACGAATTCCTCTTCCGCCCGGACCAGCTTCGCGGCCCTGGCGGCCGCCGGCGCGACGGCGGTCAGCTTCCTCAGCGCCGCGCCCATGTTGCCGTTGTCGCGCTCGGTCCCGGCCTCGGCCAGCAGGTTGCGGGTGTCGGTGATCGCCTGCTTGACCTGATCGTATCGCCGCGTGTCCGCGGCGGGCAGGTCATCGGCCATCGCCTTGCGGCGGTCGTGGATGGCGAGGAAGTTCTGGCAATCGTCCGCGAATGTCAGCGCCGTGTCGACCTGCGCGAAGAGCGGCGCGAGAGCGGCGGTCGCCCGGGCGTAATCATGCGCCAGCGCATGGTCGCCCGCGGCCTTGTAGGCGGTGCGGACCGCATCGAACTTCGGTTTCACATGCGTCGCGTCCGAGGCGAGCGCGTGGCCATCCATCAGGTCATAGCGCAGCCGGAAGCGCGCGTGATCCGCGTTCCAAGTGCGGCGCGCGGCATAGAGCGCCTCGGCCGCGGTGTCTACGCCGTCCATCGCGGTCTCGGCCGCGGTCGCGGCGGCGGGCAGCGCGGCGACATCGGCACCGGCCCCGTCGGAAAGCCTGTCGTGCACCGTCCGGAAAAGCGTGGTCAGCGCGGGCGGCACGTGCTTGGCGTCGAAGACGACGGCCGCCGTCTCCTCGGCCTTCGCCAGCCGTTCGCCGACCGCGCGCAGCCTGGCCTTCGACTCGCGCCCCTCGCCCGTGATGTCGGGCCGGCCGGCGTTGATCAGCGCGGGCAGCTGGTCGAGCGCGCGCTCCGCATCGCCGATCCTGGCCGGATCGTTGCTGCGGATGCCGCTTTCGAAGGTCGTGTCGGCGAAGGTCCAGAGGCGGGTGATGTCGTCGATGTTGTCGAGCGGCGTGCCGTCCTCCACCTCGGCCATCCGGGCCAGCATCAGGGCGTGCTTCTCCTTGACCGCCGCCTGCCGCTTGTGGTCCGCGACGGCGGTGTTCACCGCCGCGAGCTGCGCCATCGCATCATCGAAATGCAGGTCCGAGGCATCGGTCCCGATGAGCGTCTCGGCGCGGGCGAGCTCGCCGCGCAGGAGTAGCTTGACCGCCGGATCGCCGAGCTCTTCGACCCGCCGGGCGACCGCCTCGCGATTGACGTTGAAGCGGCGGAATTCCCTGGTGGCCTCCTCGCGCCGGGCCTTCTTCTTCCGCCCGCCGATCTTGGGGGCCTTCAGGTATTTCTCGATGAAATCGCTTTGTGTCTTGGTCAGTCCGTCAATCGGCATTCGCGGCCACACTCGAAAAGGAATGTCTGTCATCCGGGCCCGCTGGTGCGATCCCGGCGACAGTCAAGCGGTGAGGTCGATTCGATACAACCGAAAATGACCCTGCGTCATCCCTGTTCGCGTCGCGGCTATCCGCCGTTGAACTGCGCGGCCTCGAGGATCGGCGACCAGAAGCCGGTGTCGAAGGGAAAGTCGCGCGGCCGGCGCACGATCTCGAGCCCGGTGTATTCCGCCTTGCGGCGCAGGTCGTCCGCCTCTCTCTGGCTGACGCCGGCGATGAAGACGGGATCGGCGACCTTGGCGCCGTCCAGATCGGGGCGGGGCCGGAGCGAGGTGTTGTAGGGCGCGAGGATGATCGTGCCGGGCCGCGCCTGGGTGAAGATGCGCTCCTCGAGCCGGGCGAGCAGCGCGTCCTCGTTCAGCGGCCGGTAGAAATAGATCACGTCGTAATCGCCGTAGTGCTCGAAGGTCAGGCCGTCGCCCTGCATCACCCGGCAGGTCTCGGGCGCGACGAGCTGCATCGCGCGGGCCCCGGCAGCGGCATAGGCGGTATCGTATTCCAGCCCGTCGCAGGCCGCGAAGTAATGGCTGGCAAGCAGCACCTTGGTCCCCCCGCCCGAGCCCACATCGAGGAAGCGCGCCCCTTCGGTCCGGCCCTGCGCCAGCAGCAGGCGATAGGCCGCGATCATCAGCATGTCGAATTGCGGCAGCGGCATCGGGATGTCGGCGAAACAGCCATGCGCCCGCGCCTCGGGTGTCTGGGTGTGGGGGTTCGCCAGCAGATAGACCGCGTTGTGCAGCAGGATCGCCAGCCCGTCCTCGGTCGCGAGCGTCCGGGCGGTGCGGATCGGCACCCGGCGCGGGGCGACGTGGCGCGCCACGAGGTCGCGCATCTGGTCCCACATGTCGATGCGCTGGCGCAGCTGGGTGAGGGCCTTCTTCCGGTCGCGCACGTCCTTGTGGCCGGCCCGCGCCTCGCCCGCGTCGCTGTCGCGGCCCCGGCGGCGTTCGCGGCGCAGCAGCGCGCTGGCGCGCCGCCGCTGCAGCTCGATCCGCTCCCAGCCGCGGCGGATCGCGGCCCCGTCGCGGCGATCCGCCGGCACGGCCATCTCGGCCGCAAGCTCCGTCGCCAGTCCCAGAAGTTCGGCCTGCACCGTGTCGGCCTGCTGCACGCTCGTGGTCATCGCGATCCTCCCGCGGGCCGGTCGGTCAGAGTTTGCCTTCCTCGATCCAGCGTTCGACGAGGTCCCGGCTGGCCTCGAAATGCATGGAATCCTCGCGCCCGAACCCGGCGCCCCAGTACCAGCCCTCGTTGCGGAAGAAATCCGCGAGGATGGTCAGCCCGAGCTGCGTCCGCCCGTCCCCGAGCGTGTCGAGCTTGCCGTCGATGTTGAGATCCAGCGACAGCCCGAACGCATGGGTCGAGATGCTGCTGCTCGAGCCGCGGATCAGCCGGACGCAGAGCGATCCGGCGGTGTTGATCCGGGCGTAGAGGTCGGGATCGGTCGCCTCGATCTTCGCGAAGACGTTCCGGAGAGAGTCGATGGCGGGCCGCAGCATGGTGACCCGGATCGGCCCGACCTCCTCGGTCACCAGCTTGTCCTTCAGGCGCTGGTTCGTCATCGACCGGCAGTCCTGCGTCAGGTCCTCGCGCGGCTTGCCGAAGATGCTGGCCAGATAGCTTGGCGTGGCGATCCGCACGCCCTGGTTCAGCGTCCGCCGTGCCGCGATCAGCACCACCTGCGGATAGGAATCGATGATCTTGTTCGGCCCGTCGCGCGGGAAGGCGGCCGATCCTTCCTGCTGCTGGCCTGCGGGCGGCGGGGCCGAGGGCATGGGGCGCGACCGCAGTTCCGAGATGTCGCGTTCGAGCCCCTCGATCCGTTCGGACATCGCCTCGACCTGCTGGCGCAGTTTCTCCAGCTCGATCCGGGCGCCGCTGTCGATGGCGGGGCCGTCGAAATCGGAACCGGCCTCGGTGAACGTGTCGGACTCGTAGACCGGCACCCGGGGCCCGCTGAGCGCGATCCAGCCCAGCACGGCGATCCCCGCGAGGATGACGCCCATGGCCCCGACGATCGCGATGATGATGCGCTTGTCCATTCCGTCCCGACCGCCCGACCGTCCGTTCGCCCGACAGTGAGACATGGCGCCCGCGGAAGTCAACAAAACCGGACCGGCACAGCAGCGTTGTCGGATGTCCGGGCGTGGTGTAGCATTCGGAAAATTTTCCAGAAAGAGGCACCGCGATGCTGTTGCGTTCGACGATTGTTCCGACTTTCCTGCTGGCCGCATTCCTGTTCCAGCCCGCCTCCGTTTCCGCACAATCCAACGACGCGAGCGAGATGAGCGCCGAGGAACTGGAACAGGTGTTCAAGAAGCAGAAGACCCGCGGCCTTGTCCTCGTGCCCACGAACCAGGAAGGCGCCGCCCCGGCCGAGACCGAGGGCGCGGCGCAATCCGCGGCCGCCACCTATGTCGAGCTCAATCCCGATGAGCAGGTGAACATCCAGATCAGCTTCGACTTCGACTCCGCCGCGCTGCGGGACGACCAGAAGACCAAGCTCGCCACGCTCTGCGAGGTGATGAAGGACGGAGAGCTCGGCAGCTTCCGGATCATCGGCCATACGGATGCGTCCGGCTCCGCCGGCTACAACGAGAAGCTGTCGCTCCTGCGCGCGCAGGAGGTGAAGCGCTTCCTGACCGGCGATTGCGGCGTGGCCGAGGACCGGCTCGATGCCGTCGGCGTGGGCGAGGCCTTTCCGCTCGACAAGCAGGACCCGCGCGGCGACGTGAATCGCCGGGTCGAGTTCCAAGCGCTGAGCTGATGAACGACGCCCGATCGGGGCAGATCTTCAGCCCCGGCGACCTTCTCAACAACACCTACCGGATCGAGGCCATCCTCGGCCGCGGTGGCACATCCGAGGTCTATCGCGCCCGGTCCGAGATCTCGGGCCGCGTCATGGCGATCAAGGCGCTCCGCGCCGAATACGCCACCAACGAGGATTTCCTGGCCCTGATGACGCGCGAGGAGGACATCCGCGATGTCCGCCACGACGCCATCGTGCGCTATTTCGACACCCAGCGGATGCCCGACGGGGTGGTCTACCTCGTGATGGATTACGTCGAGGGCCCGGCGCTCGACCGGAAGATGGCCGAGGGCGGGATGAGCGCGGCCGACCTGCTGATCGTGGGCGAGCGGGTCTGCGAGGGGCTGATCGCGGCGCATGGGCGCAACATCGTCCACCGCGACCTGTCGCCGGACAACATCATCCTCAGGAACGACAACCCGGCCGAGGCGGTGATCATCGACTTCGGCATCGCCAAGGACACCAACCCCGGCGCCGAGACCATCGTCGGCAACGAATTCGCCGGGAAATACGCCTATGCCGCGCCCGAGCAGCTGAGCGGGCGGACCGATCCGCGCTCGGACATCTATTCGCTGGGCGCGCTGCTGCTGGCGACGTTCCGCGGCAAGAAGCCCGACATGGGGCGCAACCCGATGGAGGTGGTGGCCAGGAAGTCCGAGCCGCTCGACCTCGAGGGGGTGCCCGATCCGCTGCGGCGGCTGATCGCCCGGATGTCCGACCCGGATCCCGACCGCCGCTTCGCCGATGCCCGCGAGCTGCTGGAGGCCTTCCATGACCCGGGCGCCCTGCCCGCGCCGGCGCCGGCGGTGCCCGCGGGGCTGGACGACGCGACGGTGATCGTGCCCGCGACGCGACCCGGGACCGTGCCGCCCGCCGGATCCGTCACGCCGCCGCCCGCGGCGGACCCGGCGCGCGAGCGGCGCGGTCGCGGCGGCATGGTCGCGCTGCTGGCTGTGGTTCTGGTCGCGGCGCTCGGCGCCGGGGGCTGGGCGCTCGGCCTCTTCGACGGGCTGTTCGGGCCGGCCTACCCGGTGGCCGATCCCTATACCTTCTCGGCGCAGCGCGAATTCGGCGGCACCCCGCAGGCGGTCGGCTCCGTCCCCTCCGAGGAGGTCGGCGCCGCGATTTCCCGGCGGATGGACAGCATCGACGGCACCGCCGACCTGACCCTTGCCTCGGGCGATATCGACGAGGATTGGGGCGCGTCGCTGGTGAGCGTGCTGGACGCCGCCCTCCCGCTCGAGGAGTTCCGCCTTTCGGTCCAGAACGACGAGCTGCGGCTGACCGGGCTCGCCCATGATGCCGACCAGCAGGCGGCCGTCAGCGCCGCCTTCGAGCGCGGCCTGCCGGGTGCCTTCGAAGGCTCCGCCGACATCCAGCTGGGGCCGCGGTTCCTGATGCCGGACGCGCTCAGGCCGATCCTCGCCCGCCACGCCGATTGCGGCGCGCTGCAGCTGCTCAGCCCGCCGCCGGTCGGCTACGGGCTCGAGGACCAGATCATCGTGACGGGGCGCTTCGCCGAACCCGCCAGCCGCGCCGCGCTGCAATCCGAGATCGCCGAGCTGGCGGGCAACCGTCCGGTGCGGATCGAGGGCGAGGTGCTGAACCCCGGCCTCTGCCAGATCGACAACGCCCTGCCGCGCGCGGGCGCGGGCGGGTTCGAGCTGCGCTTCGGCGAGGGCGGACAGGAGGGCGAGAACATCTCGGCCACCTACAAGGTCGGCGAGAACCCGGTGATCGACGTCTTCCTGCCCGACGACATCGAGGACGGGTATCTCTGGGTTTCGGTGGTCGACGTGAAGGGGGTGGTCTTCCACCTGCTGCCGAACCTGATCCGCCCGGACAACAGCATCGCCACGCTGCGGGAGCAGGCCGAGGACGGCTTCGTCCGGCTCGCCTATCCGCTGGACGAGGCGCAGGGCACCGGCCGGATCGCCTTCAACGTCGATGGCAGCGTGCTGGGCAAGAGCATGGTGATCGTGCTTCATTCCGACGAACCGCTCTTCGACGAGATGCGGCCGACGACGGAATCCGTGGAAAGCTATGCCGCCGCGCTGGAAGAGGCGCGCGACACCGGCGGGCTGACCGTCGCCTCGATCGACAGCGCGATCCTGACCACGGAGGAGTGAGCGCTAGAGCACGTCGATCACGATGATCGAGATGTTGTCCGCGCCGCCGCCCTCCAGCGCGATCTGCTGGAGCGCGTCGGCCACGGTCTCGATCGGTTCGGTGCCCAGCACCCGTTCGAGCGTCGCGAAGGTGGCGTATTTCGTCAGACCGTCCGAACACAGCAGGAAGCGGTCGCCGGGGAAGAGCTCTCCGCGCACCTTGTCGAGCTCCAGCGCCTCGCCGACACCGACCGCACGGGTGACGGCGTTGGACTGGGGGTGCCGTTCGGCCTCGTCCCAGCTCAGCTGTCCGGCGAGCACGAGGCCCGCGACCACCGAATGGTCCGTGGTGAGCAGTTCGATGGAGCCCGATTGCAGCCGGTAGAGCCGGCTGTCCCCGGCCCAGAAGGCCGCGAAATGCCCGTCGGCGATCACGAAGGTGACGATCGTCGCGCCGATGGTGGCCCCGCCGCGCGCCTCGGCCTCGCGCAGGATGGCGGCGTGCGCCCGGTCGATCGCCTCGCGCAGGGCGCGGATCATCTCTCCGGGCGGCAGGTCCGGCTGGATCATCGCGATGCTGTCGACGACGGTCTGCGAGGCGAAGTCGCCGCCCGCATGCCCGCCCATGCCGTCCGCGACGGCCCAGATGCGATGGTCCGGCAGGGTGAGGATGCTGTCCTCGTTCACCTTGCGCTTCAGCCCGACATGCGTGGTCGCCGAAAACCGGATACGGGAGGGCGGCGTCATGCGGGGCTGGCCGCCGGCAGGGCGCGCCACACCGGCGCGTCGAGGTCGAAGAGCCCCTCGACCCGCAGCGGATCGGGCAGGCCGGGCGACAGGAAGAGCCGGTGGTCGCCCGCGACCGCGGCGGTCCAGACGCAGGTCTCGCCGTGACGCTCGCGCAGCCAGCGTGCCGCCAGAACGGCTTCGGGCGGGCAGGCGCCGGCGTAGGTCTCGGCGGTCTCGGCCGGGGCGTCGGGGCTTGCCGGGGCGCAACCCTCGAGCAGCGCGGCCAGCGCGTCGCGCGACAGTTCCTCTTCCAGGGCGGTCAGGGCGGTGTCCTCCAGTGCGGTGAAGAAGGCGTCGTTGGCGAAATGCCGGAGCGCCGTCGGCCCGGCCCCGCAGGGCGCGGCGAGCGTCAGCGGATATTGCCGCCCGACCCGGTCGACCGAGGGCATCGTCACGCCGCTGATCGCCTCGGCCCCCGCCACGCCCGGCGGCAGCGAGAAGCGCCAGATCGGGGCCGAGAGGTAGCAGGCGTTCCAGCGCTCTCCCAGCCGGTCGCGGGCCGAGATCAGCCCGGCCTGCAACCACGCGTCCCACGCGCGGGTGAAGCCCGCCGGCAGGTCCAGCCGCAGGAAATCGCCCATTCCGGGCATCTTGCCGAAGGCCCCCGCCCCGCGCGCCGCCATCAGAACGACGTCGGGCAGGCGAATTCCGCCAGCGCGCCAAGGTTGAACGGGTTCAGCACCGAGCCGGACTGAAGCTGGAAGATCGCGATCCGCCCGCCCACGTTGAAGATCAGCCGGGTCCGGTCCGACACGTTGGTGCGCCGGATCTCGGCCGCGTTCAGCAGCCGGAACCAGGCCCAGGGCCCGTCCCGTCCCAGCGAATTGCCGGCCCCCTGCAGGATCGGCTGGAAGGTCACGCGCGCCGCGCCGACCGAACCGGGCCAGGTGATGGCCGAGGGGCGCGGCGCCGCGGAATGGCGGAACTCCACCGTCTGGCCGTCGATCTCGAGGAAGACCTCCTGCGCCTTGGGATCGAGCGCCTCGGGCGTGATCTGGAAGCTGATCGAGGGCGCGGCGCCGCCCGCGAAGAAGGCGTCCCGGATCTCGGCGGCGTGCTGGAACTGCACCAGCACCGCGGGGCTGATGCCGAGGTCCGCGTCGTTCACCGGCTTCCAGGCCCAGGGCCGGGCGCGGGTGTCGACGAAATCGCGCAGGTTCTCGTTGAAGAAGCTCTCGATCATGCCGCCGGGCGCGAAGAGGCGCTGGAAATCGGCGATCGCCACGTCGGCGCTCGCCCGGCTGTCGAACGGGTAGCGGTTGGTCAGCGCCTGCTGGCAGAACGGCAGCACCTGCGATTGCCACTTGGCGTTGATCGAAGAGCGCGTCCCGTCCGCCGTGATCCCCGAGGAGCCCGAGGAGATCTGCGTCGACCAGCGCGGGATCGGCCCCTCCATCCGGTTCGCCATCTCCTGGAACCGCAGGATGGCCGAGCCCTCTCCGGTGGTCGCCGGTGCGGCCCCGCCCGCGAAGGAGAGCTTGTTGAGCTCCTGGTAGACCTCGGTCAGGCGGTCCATCAGCTGGGACAGCTGCGAGGCCTGCCCGTCGGGTTCCGCCACGAGGTCGTGCAGCCACGAGAAACGCTCCTCGACATAGGCGCCGGGCTTCTTCGGTGCCGGCCCGTTGCCGGGCAGGATGTTGCTCTGCAGGGCGTTCAGGAACAGCTGGCTGCGGCTCGAGAGCGAGGATTGCAGCTCGAGGTTGCCGATCTCCTTGGCGCTGTCGCCCAGCCCGTCCGTGCCGAGCGCGCTGCGGTCCTCGGTCAGCCTGGTCTCTTCGGAGACGGCCTTGAGGATGTTCACCAGCGGCGAGGTCGGGCCGGACAGGACGTTCGTCACCTCGACCGCGTGGCTCAGGCTCTCCATCGGGATGATGTCGATGTCGCCCAGCATCTTGTCGTAGCGCGAGATGAAATCGTTGTAATAGAGATCCAGCACGTCGCGGCTCATCGCCAGCAGCGCGGTCTCGCTCTGCTCGCTCTCGCCGCGGGGGCCGAGCACCCAGCTTTCGCTCTGGATCCGCTTGGCCACCCCGAGCGCCTCGTCGAGGAAGACCTGGTTGAAGCCGTCGTAGGTGAAGATCCCCTCGATCCCCTCGTTGAGCGGCTTGCCCGATGAGCGCACGATCACCCGCGCGATGGCCGGGCCGCCGATGTCGGTCAGCCGCCATTCCGGCAGCTCCTTGGCGCGCGGCGAGTTGATGATCCCGTTGTAGACCCGCTGCGCCAGCGGCATCTCGGAGAGGATGCCCTGCACCTGTTCGACGAGCGGTCCGTTCAGGGCGATGGCGTCCATCGGCTGCGAGAGCATCGCATCCAGATGCCCCCTCAGGTCCTCGCGCAGATCCTCCCGCCCCGGTCCCGCGTAGGAGACCGACCAGTCGAGCTCCATCCACTCCTTCACGAGGTCCTGGTTCATCGGTCCCTGCTGGCCGAGCATCAGGTAGATCTTCAGCGCCTCGTAGAGGAAATCAGGGTTGTTCATGTTGGCCTGCATCTGCTCTTCGAGGCGCAGCAGCAGGCGCGGCAGTAGGTGCTGGTTCAGCGCGGCGCGATAGGTCAGCGCGGCCTGGTTGCCCAGCACCTTGCCCTGATAGAGCCCGTAGGTCAGCGCACGCGGCGGGTTCGGCGTCGCGGGCGAGGGCTGGCCCGGCATGTCCCGCAGGGTGTTGAGCGCGGGCACGACGCCGGGCAGGTCGCTGTCCTCGATCGGGCTGGGCGGGATGTCGGCGGCGGCGGTGCGGTATTCGGCCACGCTTTCGCTCGCATCGGCGATCAGCTCGGCATTGCCGAGATAGCTGCGGGTCCAGAGCGCGCCGATCCCGATCGCCGCCAGCAGCGCCGCCGCGATCGAGATGCGCTTGGACCAGCGGTAGCGCCGTTCGACCTTGTCGTCGGCGCTGACCAGCCCGGCCTCGGTGAAGATCACGCCCGAGAAGAGCCGCGTCAGGAAGAACGACCGGCCCGAGCCGCGGCCGGTGCCGATGGCCTGCCGCCCGATCCCGAAGGTCCGCGCCATGCCCATCATCAGCCGGTCGATCGGCGTGCCTTCCTGCGTGCCCGAGGTGAAATAGACCCCGCGCAGAAGGTGCCGCTTCTCGAACCGGTTGTCCTGGAAGACCTCGTCGAGGAAGCCGCGCGCCGTCGCCCGGACCGAGGCGAACTGCGCCGGGAAGCTCGCGATCAGGCTCCGCCGCTGGTGGTCGGTCTCCTGCTGCATCTTCTCGAGCGATTGCGCGTTCAGCTGCCGGAGCAGCAGGTCGAACTCGTCGTCGAAGGCGGCGACGGGGTTCAGCTCTCCCTTCGTCTTCTTCGGCAGCGGCAGGGTGAAGCCCCAGACCTGTTCGCGGTCCTCCTTGCCGAGGCTGTCGTAGAATTCGGTGAAGCCCGCGATCATGTCGGACTTGGTGAAGATCACGTAGACCGGGAAGCGCACGCCCAGCTTCTCGCGCAGCTCGTGCAGCCGGCGCCGGATCGCGGCGGCGTGGCTCTTCTGGGTGATCTCGTCCTGCAGCGCGAGATCCGAGAGCGAGATCGCGACGATGGCGCCGTTGATCGGCTGCCGCTTGCGGTGCTTCTTGAGCAGGTTCAGGAAGCCCAGCCAGCCGGCGTTGTCCTCGGCCTCGGTGCTGTCCTGCGTGGTGTAGCGCCCGGCGGTGTCGATCATCACCGCGTCGTTGGTGAACCACCAGTCGCAGTTGCGGGTGCCGCCGACGCCGCCGATGGCGTTCTTGCCCATCGAATCCGCCAGCGGGAACTGGAGGCCGGAGTTGACGATGGCCGTGGTCTTGCCCGCGCCCGGCGGGCCGATCATCACGTACCACGGCAGCTCGTACAGGTGCCGGCGGCCCAGCTTGGACTTGCGCAGGGCGGCCATGGCCTCCTTCAGCTTGCCCTTCAGCTCGACCAGCTCGGCCTTGACGATCTCGTCCTCCTCGTCGGTCTCGTCCACCGTCTCGACGATCTCCTCGGTCAGCTTCGCGTCGCGGCGGGCCCGGCGGATCAGGATGATCAGCAGCACCGTGAGCGCCAGAAGCAGCACGACGCCGATGGCGATGAACCGCGCGATGGCGCTGTCGAAGGGATGCGCCTCGCCGATCGGCAGCAGCGGGCCGAGATACCAGATCAGCAGCGCGAGGCCGAGCGCGACCAGCAGCGTGATCGAGACGGCCGAGCCCAGGCGGCGCAGGATGCGGATGATCATGAGGCGTCCTCCCGGACCAGCACAATCTCGATGCGCCGGTTCTTCGCGCGGCCGTCGCGCGTGTCGTTCGATGCGATCGGGCTCTTGTCGGCCTGCCCCTCGGCCTTGAGCCTTTCGGGTTCGGCCAGAAGGCCCGCGAGCTTCTTCATCACCGTCTCGGCACGGGCCAGCGACAGCGCCATGTTCGAGGCGAAGCGCGAGGAGCGGATCGGCACGTTGTCGGAATGGCCGACCACGATGACCGGCCCTTCGGTTTCGACCAGCGCCTTGGCGACGCGTTCCAGCGGCGCCTCGAACTCGGGCTGGAGCCGGTCCGAGCCCGAGCCGAACATGTTCGATCCGGCGACCCGGATGGTGATCGTCGACTGGTCCTGGAAGACCTCGACGATGCCCTGGTCGATCTCGGCCTCGAGGAAGCCCTTCACCTTCTCGACCTGCTCGGCCGAGGGCGGCGCGGGCGGCGGCGGCGGCGGGGCGCGGCGCACCAGCTCGGCCACCCGTCCGGTGTCGAGCACCGAGAGTTGGCCCAGCACCCGTTCGGTCGCATTGTTCAGCACCCAGGAGAGCGACAGGTAGCCGACGGTCAGCAGGAAGCAGACCGCGGCGAGCGTGATCCAGACGGGCTTCCACACCGACAGCACCTTGTGCGGCAGGATCAGGCCCTTCCAGTGCGGCGAGAGGTCCCTTTCGACCACGCCGCGCTGGCCCCGGATGATCCGCGCCAGCCCGGCCCGGATCTGCAGATGCTTGTCCGACCCGTTCTGTTCGACCCGGAGCCGCCCCTCGAAGCCCAGCGACAGGCACATGTAGAGGAATTCGAGCAGGTCGATGTTCTTGCCCGGCTCCTGCTCAAGCCGCGCCAGAAGATCGTAGAAGCGGTCGCCGCCGACGGTTTCCTTGTGGAAGGTGCCGACCATGCTCTGCTGCGCCCAGACCGACTGGCCGCCCCAGGGCGTGTTCAGCACCACGTCGTCGAGCGTCGCGCAGATGGCGTAGCGGGCGATCTTGACGTCCTGCGCATCGACGCCCGCCTGCAGGGCGCGGTTCTCGAAGGCGCGCACCTCGGTCACCACCGACCGGCGCAGCTTGTCCGGGTCCATGTGCTGCGCCCGGTTCCGGATCCGGCTGACCAGCGAGAAGAGCGTCGCGGCCGCGGCGTTGATCCGGTTCATCCCGGTCATGCCCAGCTCGGCCCCCGGGTCCGCGGCGGCGCTCGCGCCACCGCCCGGGACCCCGTAGCTTTCGGCGCGCGGCTCCGCCGCCGCGGGCTCGGGCCGCGGGTCGGGTTGCCGGGGCGCGGACAGCGTCCGGCGGCCACCGGGGTTCGGCTTGATCACCGTCCTGTCGGCGTCGTCCGGTTCCGCGAATGGATCCTTGTCAGACATCTGTCACCCTCTCCCCGGTCACCCCTGGCGGATGGCCCAGAGCTCCATCTTCAGGCCCGGAAACTCTCCGGACACATGCACCGCGATGCCCCCCGACGTGGACATCTTGCCCCAATGGGGGCTGTCCCTGTCCAGTTCGAAATAGACCACCCCCGCGTGATAGGGGATCTGCCGCGGCGCCACCGGCAATGGCCGGAGCGGGATCCCCGGAAGGGCCGAGTTCACCAGCTGCCGGATCTCCTCGACCGGGCCGACCTTGGCCTGGTTGGCGAAATGGCGGCGCACGTTCTCGGCCGGGATGTCGGCCTGCACCGCCAGCACGAAGCCAGCCGTCGAGAGCAGCTTGCGGTCCGCGATCACCCCGACGCTGATGCCGTATTTCCGCGGGTCGAGCGGGATCGAGATCGCGGTCTGTTCCAGCACCGAGGACAGGTACTGCCGCAGCGCCTTGATGACGGGGTTGAACGACCGGGTCAGGTTGTCGTGGGCATAGGGCGGGAATTGCGGTGCCGACTTCTCGACCGCCATGAAGGTGGCAAGCTCTCCGGCCAGGCCGACACAGGCACGGTAGAAGGCCTCGGGGTGCACGTTCTCGATCTTGGTCAGGTGCTGCATCACCGGCTGGGCGCGGTTCACGCACATCAGCAGCAGGAAATCCGAGATCTCGGCCACGCCCTTCGCGGTGCCGCCTTCGGACATCCGCCCGGCAAGCGCGGTCATGCGGTGCCGCAGCAGCCCGTCGAGCTCCTGCAGGAACCCGGCCAGCGGCGGGGCGGCGCGGATGTCGACGCAGGAGGCGACGAAGGCGGTGTCGAGCACGACCTCCTTGTCGGGCTTCACCTCGACGATCCGGGCGATCGGGATCGCCAGCCGGTCCGACAGGTCGTCGACCTCGAGCGCGAATTGCAGCCGCAGCTTGCCGACGCCCAGCGTCACCGCCTTGCGCCCCGCGCCGGTGACATCCGTCACCTCGACCTCGGCGGGCCGGAGCCGGGCGGCGGACAGCTCCGCCCCGGACATGTCGACCTCGAGCGCGCCCTGCCGACGGTGGGGCACGGTCAGGTAGATGACGCAGTTCTTGATCGTGTCGGGCACGTCCAGCGCGGGCGGATGATCCTCGGCCGCGGGCACCCGGAAGACGGTGCCGTCCTGCGTCAGCCCGGAGCAGGACTTGATGGCGAACTGCCCGACCTTCAGCACCTCCTCGTCGATCTCCAGCGCGTTGACGCCCCAGGCATAGGGGGTCACGCGGCGCGCCAGCCCGGCGACGAGGCTCTCGGTGTACCTGTCCGCCTGCTGGAAGTGATGCGGCTGCAGGAACAGCCCTTCGCTCCACAATACCTTGCTGTCCCAGGACATCAGGCGGTCCACTTCTTGTTGTCGGTCATTTCAGCTTGTCCAGTTGTTCCTTGTAGGCCCGGGCGAATTCCCGCGCGAAGAGCTCGTGAAAATCGTTCTCCGCCTGGTCGGCGATTTCAGCATACATCTTCTCGTAGGTTTCCCAGTACCGGGCCTTCTTGCTCTTGAGCATCCCGGACAGCCCGCTGGCGCCCGAGATCCGGTCTTCCAGCCGCGCCGGATCAAGCCGGGACAGCACGCCGCGCAGGGCCGATTCCATGCCGGTGACCATCGCGACCTCGTGCGCCTTGATGTCGTCGAGCGCCTGCGAGGCGGCCTCGGTCGCGTCGAGGTAGCCCTTGGCCTTGGGCTTCACCATCGCCTCGATCGCCTGCTCGGGGCTGATCGAGAACTTCAGGGGGTTGTTGCCGCCCGCCTGGATCATCGTCTGCTCGATCCGGAACTCGGACTTGATCGAGGTCCGGGTCATCAGGATCTCGCGCATCCCCTCGACCATGATCCGAAGCACCTGCCCGAGGCGGGAGAGCGTCGGCGTCAGCTCCTCCGGCTTCACGCTCCCCTCCTCGGCGCCGAGGGCGCGCAGGAAGGCGCGGGCGGCGGCATCGTCACCGGCGGGGGCCGAGGGCGGAACCGGCGCGGGGGCCGGTGCAGGGGGAGGCTGGTCTTCGGGGGCGGGGTCCGGGGGCGGGGTCCGGGCCGCGGGCGGGGCGGTGTCGGGATCGGGTTCAGGCAGCAGGGGCTCCGCCGGCGGCTCCTCCGGCGTGTCGTCGAGGGTGAAGTCGTCGGGGATATAGGCCGAGGCCCCGGGGCCGCTGCCCTCGAGCGGGGCGGCGAAGGGATCATCCGCATCGCCGGTGCGCCCCGGCGGGGGCGACGGCGCAGGTGCGGGCTGCGGCGAGAGAAGGTCGTCCTCCCAATCGTCGGGGATCTGCTGGGACGCCGGCGCGACCCGCGGCGCGTGGAAATGATCCTGGCCGGAGGGGTTGTGCATCCCGGCGCTGCCGCCCTGCCGGGGGCCGTCGTCCTCCGGCGGCAGGATGTCGTCTTCTTCCCCGAGCGGCGGCAGCAGCCCGTCCTCGCCCAGCTCCTCGCGCGCGACGCCGCGCGGGCCGACCGGACCGTCCCGCCCGCTGAGCAGATCGTCGAGGAAATCGCCCCCGTCGCCGGGCGCATCGAGCAGGTCGGCGGCGCTGAGCGCGCGCTCTGCCGCGCCGTGCGAGACCGGGCCCTCGGCGAGCGGATCCGCGATCTCGGTCCGCGCGTCGGTGGCGGAGGAGATGCTGACCATGATCTCGTAGGGCCCGAGCGACAGGATGTCCCCGTCGTTCAGCGGCGTCGGCACCGACCCGAGCGGCAGCTTGCCGTAGTTCAGGAAGGTCCCGTTGGTCGAGAAATCCACCACGATCACGTTGCCGTTGTGATCCTCGATCGCGCAATGGCGCTTCGAGAGCATCCGGTCCGGATCGGGCAGCACGAGGTCGTTCTCGGGCCCGCGGCCGATGGTCAGGCTGTCACCCACCATCGGGACCGGGTCGCCGTTGCCCGGGATGCTTCCGGTGGACTGGAATTTCAGAACGACGGCCATGCCTGCGTCAACCTCCTGTCAGGACGGTGAATTCGCCCTTGATGATGGCGCCGCCCATGGCGCAGAGATCGCCGATCCGCGCGGCGGGCATCTTCTGGATCAGCACGGTGGCCGAGCCCTTGACGAGCGGGTGCGGCGGCGTCGGGATCGGCACGCCCACGGGCGAGAGCATCATGCCCACGCACATGTCGGTCACGCGGGCGGCCGGCAGCTTGCCGACCAGGACGGTCGTGGCCCCCGGCGAGACGATGGGCATCGGGCCGGTGACGGTGCAGGCGGGGCCCGCGTGCAGGTCGAAGAGCCTGGCTTGCGGCGGTCCGGGCATCAGGCGTCCTCCTCTTCGTCGTCGTCCCCGGTCGCGTCGTCGGGCAGCGGCGGCAGCGAGGTGTCGACCTCGGGCACCGGCACCTTGCCGTTGCCGCCCCGGGCGATGTCGAGCGCCCGGTCGATCAGCCAGTGCATCTGGAGCACCGGATCCTTGGCCGCGCCCAGCGTCATCAGGTTCTGCCCGAAGGCGCAGGAGGATACCGCCCCCGGCGGCGCGGGATGCTCGGACATCTCGCCCGGCCCCAGATCGCCCGGCGCGTAGAGCGCGGCGGTGGCGACGAGCGTCGTGTCGTCGTCCATCTCGGCCGCCTCCAGCGCCATCTGCACGGCGCGGCGCCTTTCGTCGGTGGGGCCGAAGACCCAGGCCTCGGCCGCCCTGAGACAGGGCGTCACCTCGTCCCCGGTCAGGTCGCGGGCGGCGATGCAGGCCCACCACACCGCCTCGCGCGGGGGTAGCGCGACCGAGAGCAGGCGGATCATGTCGGGCAGCGCGTCCTTGTCGGAGAGCTCGGCCAGAACGGTTCCGACCGGGGCGCTGGCCGGGCTTTCCAGCGGCGTCTGGAGCTTGGCATTGGCCACGGCCAGCAACCGCGCGGCGGGCTGCGCGGGGATCTTCTTCAGGCCCTCGAAACGGTCGGTCATCCTCGGCCTCAGTTGATCATCGTCAAGGCGCCCTTGACGGTCATGATGGCATCCGCGCTCACGGTGGTCAGCAGGCCCTTCACGTTCATGTTGGTGGTGGCCTTCACGTCCACCATCAGCGACTCGATGGTGATCTGCGTGGGCGTCATGGTGATCTTGCTCATCCCGCATTTCAGCTCGATCTTCTGCAGCGCCTCGATCGTCGTCGCCCCGACCGAGGTCTTGAGGTCGTAGTTCCCCAGCTTCACCGTGTGCTTCTCGTTGCCCATGTCGACGCTGCGGGTCACGTTGCCCATCTTGATCGTCTGCCGGTAATTGCCCTGCTTGATCGTCTGCGTGGTGTTGCCGGTGATCGTCTGGGTCGCCTTGCCCTCGATCGTCTCGGTGTGGTCCTTCTTGATCGACACCTTCTGGTTGCCCGCCTTCACCGTGAAGATGTGGTCCCCGGTGTTCAGCGTCTCGGTCTTGTGCCGGTGGATCGTCTGGGTCAGGTCGCCCTTGTCCTTCTTCTCGAGACCGATGGTGATCTCGGCATTGTTCTTGATCGTCTGCTTGTAATCCTTCTCGGACTGCATCCGGACGAATTCGGCGTCCTTCTTGTCCTCGAAGATCAGCTCGTTGAAGGTCGAGGCCGAGCCCCCCTTGCTCGAGCGGGTGACGATCCCGCTCTGGGTCATGTTGGCGGGCAGCGGATAGGGCGGCCTGGTGTCGCCGTTGTAGAGCATGCCGGTGCAGATCGGGCGGTCGGGATCGCCCTCCTCGAACTGGATCGCGACCTCCTGCCCGATGCGGGGAATGTGGATCATGCCCCAGTTCTTCCCGGTCCAGGGCATCACGCAGCGCACCCAGCACGAGGTCTTCTCGTCCATGTTGCCCTGCCGGTCCCAGTGGAACTGCACCTTGATGCGGCCGTATTCGTCGGTGTGGATCTCCTCGCCCGAGGGGCCGGTAACCATGGCGGTCTGCAGCCCCGGTATCTCGGGCCAGGGGGTGGTCTGCAGGGCGCGGAACGGCTCCTTCTTGGGCATCACCTCGAAGACGCAGCGATAGGTGTCGCGGTTGTCGGGCCCGAAGGCACCGGCATTGGTCTTGGCGCCGCCGCGGAACGGAGAGGTCGTCGTCTCGCGATCCTCGTAGTCGCTCTCGATCTGCAGCAGGTGCACGGCGTTCAGGATCAGGAAGTCGTTCGGCGCGACCTTGCCCACCCGGTCGTGGCCCTTCAGCCGGAAGGTGCGTCCGACGCGCAGGCCCCGGACGTTGCCGATCCCGTGGGACTTGAGGTGGCGCACCGCCTCGGCCTGCATCCGCACCCGCGAGCGCGCGTTGCCGTGGGCCGAGGTCGTGTAGCGGCCGGGATGGTCATAGACCTCGAAATCCTTGTAGGAATGCTGGCCCTTCGGGATCGCCCGCGTCGTCTTGAGCTCGGATCGGGGCGTCTCGAAGAAGTAATCGTCCAGCGTCACCTTGCCCGAGGTGAGATGCGTCGCCTCGGTCCATTCGAAGATGTGGTCCTTGCGCCGGCGATACTCGGGCTCGGCGAAGTGGAACTCGATCTCGGCGTTCCCGGGAACCGGCGTATGGGCCGAGACGTCATCGCAGAGGACCAGCTTCTCCTTGTCGCCGACCTGCTGGAAGTAATAGTAGATCCCCTCCTCCTCCATCAGGCGGCTGATGAAGTCGAAATCGGTCTCGCGGTATTGCACGCAATAGGTCCGCGTCAGGTAGCTGCCCTGCACCTTGTCGCTCAGATCCGCCGAGAAGCCGTGATCGCTCAGCACGCTCTTGATGATCTCGTGCGCGGTCTTCTCCTGGTAGATGCGGCTGTTCCGGGTCCGGGTCAGCATCCAGAGCCACGGCCGGACCTCGGCGACGATATGCAGCATCCCCTGGTAGAGCCCGACATATTCCGCCGAGATGCAGAGGCCCGAGAAGCCCTGCGCCTCGTCCTCGCCGTCCACCTCCAGCGTGATCCGGGTGCCGAGGACCTTCTGCAGGTCAAGCTGCATGTCCGAGGACAGGAACTCGATCCGGGTCTCGGTCAGGCGGCTCAGCCCCTCCTCGACGCGGGCGTTCTTGAGCGAGACGACGCTCTCCGGCAGGACGGATTTCATCCGGACCGAGCGGTTCTTGAAGGCGAGGTTCTCTTCGGGCATGCGATGTTCCTTTACCGTGGCGCGCCGGTCAGGCGCCGGTTTCCACGAGTGTGCCCGTGTCGCGCAGGCGGGCCACGATATCGGGGTGAAGGCTCCAGAACCTCGAGACGTTGACGGACTGGCCGAGGCTCATCCGCGCGTCGAACTGGCTGTGGAAATGCAGGCATTGAACGGGTGTCGGGTAGACCCCGTCGGTCAGCATCAGCTGGTTCAGGTATTCCTCGCCCCGGTAGACGAAGTAGTGCTTGCCGTCCTCCAGCCCGATCAGCGTGATCGCGAAGGTCTCGTCGGGGCCGGCGTCGGTTTCGGTCGTCATCAGAGGTCCTCCAGCAATGCGGCCAGCTCCGGGTCCATCTCGTCCTCGGGGCCGGCATCGTCGGTCGTGTCGTCGTCGAACGCCGCCAGGATGTCGTCGAGATCGGCGTCCTGTGCGGCGGTGTCCTCCGCGGGCGGCGCGGCGACATCGAGCTGCACCTCCGCCTGCGGTTCGGGGGCCGGCCGCGGCGGCGGCGCCTCGCCCGACCAGGGCCCGGCGATCGTCTCGCCGCCAAGCGCGCGGAACGAGGCCAGACGCACCTCGTTGCGGCCCTTGAGCGACACCACCGGCATGATACCGCGGCCGAGGCTCTGCTGCACCGGGTCGCTGGTCAGGTTCCGCTCGGTACAGGGCAGCGCGACCTGATCGCCGTGCCGGTCGGTGACGTAGTGGAACGGCATGTCGCCCAGCGACATCACGCTGCCGGGCTCCATCGCGCGGCCGTCCTTCTTGTGCGCCGCGGCAAGCAGGATCGCCACCAGCACCACGGGATTCCCCCAGAGCATACCCGAAAGCCCCTCGCGCGGGGTGAATTCCTCGAAGTCGAAGGCGCTGCAGGGGTCGGATTTCCGGCCATATGGCAGCCGCAGGAGGAATCGCGGCGAGGCGATGCCGATGTAATTCGCCTCGGGCATGGCGCGGAGCGCGTCCCAGGCCTGCGCCACCAGCGGGTGCCGGTCCTCCTTCGCGGTCTCGAGGTAGGCGGGCGTCAGCGCGGTGAAGAAGGGCGCGTCGACATGGGCCGCCACCTGCGCCAGCCGGGCCAGAAGCTCGGCATGGGGCGGGGTCTCCTCGAAGGTGTAGAGCCCGAACAGGGCCGAGAACCCGCCCGCCCCGGTCTCGGGGTCGATCACGCCCGTCAGCAGCCGGAAGAGCCCGCTGTCCGAGAGATCCTCCTGCGCCGCGAGGTCGGCGGCGATCTCGGCCGCGGAGACGTCGTAGAGCACGATCTCGAGATCGCTGTCGGTCTCGATCCGCCGCGCCAGCATGTCGAGCGACCGCCAGAGCGCCTCGACTGCCTGGAAATCGGGGTGATGCAGGACCAGCCGCATCGCCGAACTCAGCGCCTCGTCCACCGCCCCCTGCATCGCCGGGACCCCGGCATCGGGCGCCTTGACGACATGCGGCCCGACGATCCGCGCGATCAGCGCATCGGCCGGGCCCTGCGCCTCGTCCCTCGGGGTGGTGTCGCCGATCAGCCGCTGGAAATCGCTCAGCCGCATCCCCGCCGGGACCGAGGTGCTGGCCGAGCGCTTCGGCAGCCGCACCGGCGTGTCATGCGCCGCACCCCAGGCGGCAAGCCGCTCGGCGGCCTTCGCGGCCATCGACCCGGTGCCGAGCTGCTGGCGCAGGCCCGAGAGCGCGTCGAAGATCGCAACCTTGTCGTAAAGCTCGTCCGGGTGCAGATCGTCCAGCTCGGCCAGCCTGACGTCGATCCCCGCGCCATCCTTCCCGATCGGCAGGGTGAGCGTCGTGGAGAACCCCTCGATCACCTCGTCGATCGTGTCCACGTCGAGCGGGATCGCCCGCCGCGCCGCGAGGTCGTCCCCGATCGCGCAGAGCCCCCGCCCCGCACGCCCGGTGAAATCGCCGAAGACCGCCATCCGGAACCGCCGCCGGTCGAGGCCCGCCCGGTCCGGCCGCGCGGCCGATATGGTGCCGAAGGGCGATTGCACCGGTGCCGGATTTGCGGGCACCGCTTCGCCGTCGCCTGACCCGACCTCCGCCGGCATCGCGCCGAGCCCGTCTTCCGCCGCGGGCGCCGTGCCCTTGTCGTCGTCGAGATCGGCAAGCAATGCGTCCAAGTCGTCGAGCCCGTCACCCGTCGCCCCGGGCGCTCCCGGCGCAGGCGCGGCGCCCTCGTCCGCGCCACCGCCAAGATCCGACAGAAGCGCGTCGAGATCGTCCTCGCCCGCCTCCGGCTCGGCCTCCTCCGCGCCGCCCAGCTCGGCGAGCATGGCGTCGAGGTCACCGACCCCGTCCTCGTCAACCGCTGCGGTCTCGGTCCCGGCCTCCGCCGAGATGTCCTCCGCATCGCCCCCAAGGTCGGACAGGAGTGCGTCGGGACCGCCCGCGTCCGCGTCAGCCGCTCCCGCGTCACCCCCGGAAGCCGCCCCGGCGTTCGCGCCCTCGAGGTCCGACAGGAGCGCGTCGAGGTCGCCTTCCGCCTCCGGTTCGGCAGCGTCCGCGTCCGAGGCATCTTCATCCGCGTCACCCTCCAGATCGGAGAGCAGCGCATCGAGATCGCCCTCATCCCCTTCTGGTCCGGGTGCAGAGCTCTCCGCCTCAACGTCGCCCAGATCGGACAGGAGGGCATCCAGATCGTCCAGTCCGCCCGCGTCACCCCCGGAAGGCTCCCCGTCGTCCGCGCCCTCGAGGTCCGACAGAAGCGCGTCGAGGTCGTCTCCCTCCGCCTCGGGCGCGGCAGCGTTGGTCTCCGCCGCGTCGCCCTCCGGATCCGAGAGCAGGGCATCAAGATCGTCCTCACCCGCCGCGGGCTCGGGCGCAGCGTTCTCCGCCTGATCCGCGTCGTCGTCCAGACCGGAGAGGAGCGCGTTCAGCGCCTCCGCGTCCGCCTCTCCCGCGCCGCCCCCGGACAGCGCCGCACCCTCCGCCGAGCCGCCGTCGAGGTCGGACAGGAGTGCGTCGAGATCATCCGCGGCGGCGTCCGTTTCACCAGCCGCGTGTTCCGCATCGTCCTCGCCGTCGCCCGGATCGGAGGGGTCTGCGTCGAAACCTTCGGTCTCGCCGCCAGCCTCGGCGCCCGTGCCGCTTTCCAGATCGGAGAGCAGCGCGTCGAGGTCGTCCTCCTCCGCCTCCGGCGTTGCCTCGATCCTGTCGAGGATCCCGGCCATGTCGGGACCGGCCTCCTCCGTCGCCGCCGGGCGGGCGGCGAGGTCGGACAGGGTGGCGGAGCTGTCGTCCTCCTGGGCCACCTCCGCCATCCGCTCGATGCCGGAGAGCACATCCGCCGTGTCGTCTGTCTCCTCGGGCGCTTCGGCGGTCGTCCGGCGCAAGCCATCCAGCGCGTCACCGGGCGCGTCCTCCCTTGCCTCCGGCGCCGGCGCGATGCTGCCGAGGATCCCGGACACGTCGGGACCGGCGTCCTCCGGCGGCACCATGCGAGAGGAGAGGTCGGACAAGGTGGCCGCACCGTCCTCCGCCGAGGTATCGTCGCTCACCCGCGCGATGCCCGAGAGCACCTCCGCCGTATCCACCCCCGGCGGTTCGTCGGACACCCGCTCGATCCCGGAGAGTATGTCTGCCGTGCCATCTTCCACCGGGTCGTCGCTCACCCGCGCGATGCCGGAGAGCACGTCGTCGCTTTCGTCCCCCGGCGCCTCCTCCGTCACCCGTTCGAGGCCCGAGAGCACCTCCGCCGTGTCGTCCGCCGCCTCGGGCCTGTCCGGCTGCGTGGCGCGCAGGGCGTCCAGTGTCCCGGCCGAGCCGTCCTCCGCGTCCGGCTCGCCGGGCGCGGCGGCGCGGAGCGCGGAGAGTGCGGCGCCGGTGTCGTCGGGCGCCGGGGTCTCCTCGGGGCGGGCGGCGCGCAGGGCGTTCAGGGCGGTCTCGGCGCTGTCGTCGGGGGCGCGCTCTTCGGCGGGGGCGATGCCGGAGAGGATGTCCTCCACCCCCGGGCCGGGCGTCGCGCCGGCGGGCACCGTGGCGGCAAGGGCGGAGAGGGTGGCGTCGGTCTCGTCCGCGGCGGGCGTGTCTGGCAGGCGGTCGCGCAGGCCGGCAAGCGCGGCCTCCGTGTCGGGGGAGGCGCCCTCCGGGCCGCCGAGCGCGCGCAGGATCTCGGGCGAGGCGAGCAGCGTCTCGATCAGGGTTTCCGCGCCCGCCTTGCCGTCCATGTAGGCCAGCAGGTCGGTGAGCTGCCGCCGCGCTTCCAGCAGCGGGGCGAGCGCGCCGATCTTCCGGGCGATCGCCTCGGGGCTGAAATCCGCCATCTTCTCGAAGGTCAGATCGACCTCGAGCGAGCCCTCCCCGGTCAGGGTGTTGGGCACCGAGAACTGCGCGCGCGGCGCCATCGCCTTCATCCGGTCGTCGAAAGTGTCGGCGTCGATCGCAAGGAACTGGCGGTCGCCGACCGCGGGCACCTCGGCCTTGCCCGAGAGGTCGGCCATGACGCCCATGACGAAGGGCAGCTGCACCTTCTTCTCGGCCCCGTAGAGCTCCACGTCGTATTCGATCTGGACCCGGGGGGCGCGGTTGCGCGAGACGAATTTCTGGCTGTCGCTCATGTCGGCCCCGCCCGGTTGGCGCGCAGCTCCTCGCGGAGGGCGCGGATTTCTTCCCTGAGGTCGAGCACGTGGGAATCGACCTGATCGGTCTCGGAGCGCACCAGAAGCTGGAGCTTCTCGAACTCGGCCTCGGTGTCGTCCTCCACCGCGGACTGCATGGTGTTGACGAGAAGGCCGATGAACAGGTTCAGGACCGAGAAGGCGGTGATCACGATGAAGGGCACGAAGAAGGCCCAGGCCATCGGGTAGACCTCCATCACCGGGCGGACGATGCCCATCGACCAGCTTTCCAGCGTCATGATCTGGAACAGCGAATACATCGAGCGCCCGAGGGTGCCGAACCATGCGTCGAAGGTGTCGCCGTACATCAGCGTCGCCATCACGGCGAAGACGTAATAGACGATCGAGAGCATCAGGATCACCGCGCCCATGCCGGGCAGCGCGTCGAGCAGCGCCTGCACCACGGCACGCATCTGCGGCACCACCGACAGCAGCCGCAGCGCCCGGATCACCCGCAGCCCGCGCAGCGCGGAGAGCGAGCCCGAGGCCGGGAACAGGCTGATGCCGACGATGCAGAGATCGAAGATGTTCCAGGGGTTGCGGAAGAAGCCGACGAGGCCGAAGGCGAAGAACTTCAGCGCGATCTCGAACACGAAGATCGTCAGCACCACCCTGTCGACGATGCGGAGGAAGCCGCCGATCTCGGCCTGGATGGTGTCCGAGGTGCTCAGCCCGAGTGTGACGGCGTTGAAGATGATGATGCCGAGGATCGTGTTCCGAACGACGCTCAGCTCGAGCCAGGCGCGAATCCGGCCGCGCAGGGTGCGGCTGTCGCCCCGCTCGGCCGGCGGGGTCGCCCGCGCGTCGGCCTGTGCATTCCCGTTACGATCCACGCTCACCATGTCTCAGGCCTTCACCTGCTGAGAGGTCTTGTTGAATGCCTTGCCGATCGCGTCCATGTGCCGGGCGGCCTCGGCGAGGGTCTTGTCCTTGTCCTTGTGGTCCTTCTCGAACTGCTGGGCGGCGGTCTTCACCTCGGCCTCCGAGGCCTTGCCGTCCGACACCAGGCGGTCCACGTCGTCCAGCGACTTGCCGAAATCGTCGACCGCGGCCGAGATCCTGTTCAGCGCGGATTTCATCGGGCCGTTGGCCGACAGCTTCTTGCCGATCTCCTGCAGGGCGGGGGCGGCGTTCTTGTCCCTCGCCATCTTGTCGCCCTTGAAGAGCAGGTACTTGGCGACGTTCTGAACCTCTTTCGCGCTGCTCGCGAAGGCTTTCTGGCAGACGGCCATGCTCGATTTGGCGTCCTTGTAGGCCGCGGCCGCCTCTTTCTCGTCGGCGCCCTTCAGATCGCGCGCCAGCGCCTTCAGCGTGTCCGCAACATCCTCGGTGAGGTTCGAGAACATCCGGTCGTCGACCTGCGCGAACTTCTTCAGCGCCTCCTTGCCGGCGGCCAGCGCCTTCTTGTTGTCGCCCTTGTCCGCCTCGACCTCGTCCAGCGCGGTCGAGACCTTGGCCTCGATCGCCTTGGTGATCTTCTTGTGCAGCTTGACGACGTCGCCCTCGACCTTCTCGAACTCCGACTTGAAATCGTCCGAGATCGACTTGGCGTTCTTGTCGAGCTTCGCGCGCTTCTGGTCCTTCGGCAGGGCCTTCACGATCTTCTTCTCGAACCCCGCCATCGCGGTCGCGAAGAGCGCAAGCTCGTAACGGGCGACGGCATAGGCCCCGTCCTCCAGCGTCTTGCGGTTCCACTTGCGCGGATCCAGCTCGAGCGTGCGCTTCACGTCGATCGTCTGGTCGAGCTTCTGCAGCGCGGGGCTGGCCGCGAACCACGCGGGCGGCTCCTTGCCCTTCGCCTCGCCGTAGAGGTTGATCTTCGTGTCCACGGTGATCTTCTTCTTTCCGACTTCAGCCATGGCGTCCTCCCTCTGGCTGCGGACCGGGCCTGGCGGGCCCGGCACTGATGGGTCGATCAGGCCGCCACCTTGGCGATCTCATCCAGCGTGCCCTTGATCGTCTTGAGCGCCGAGCCGAGATCCTTGGCGTTGGTCAGGATCGTGGTCTTGTCCAGCGCCTGGATCTTCTGGATCGTGGTGCGGTCGTCGATCTCGAGCCCGTTGGCCTTCATCAGGTCCTGCATCTCGTCCAGGTATTTCTCGCGCGTGTCGAGCTTGGCGGCCATCTCCGACACCGTGCGCTTGACCGCCATGCACTCGGCGCCGACCCTGACGCCTTCCTTCAGGGTCCTGGCCGATTTCATCGCGGCCTGGAGCTTGCCCGCCTGCACCGAGATGGCGTCGGTCCTGTGCCGCGTCCTGGTGGTGTGCTCACGATACTTCTTCCGCGCCTCCTCGGCGTCCTTGAGGCCGGACTTTATCTTCTTCACCGCGAAATCCAGCACGTCCCGGGCCATGGCCTTCTTGTCCTTGCCCTTGGTGACCTCTTCGCCGGCGGTCTTGATCTTGTTCAGGATGCCGGCCAGCGCCTCCTTCGGCTTCTTCACGTCGATGCCGGACAGGTCGGTGATGTTCTGCCGTGCGGCGGCCTGCTGGATGGCGGTGCCGCGCAGGGTGATGAAGCTCTGGATCGCGGCGTTCAGATCCTTGCGCAGCTTCTCCTCGGTCTTCAGCTGCTGCGCGAGGTCCGAGCCGAGGTCGTAGAGCGTCTTGGCGATGGCGACGTAGGAGGTGACGTCGGCCCCCGCCGTTGCGACCAGCTTGGCCACGTTGCCGGCGACCGAGATCACGCCGAGCGTCCATTTGACCCCGGTGCGGACGCGCGCCTCCTTCAGGTTCTTGTCGCCCTGCGCCTCTTTCTTCAGCCGCGCTTCGACGGCCTTCTGGGCCGCCCCCTCGGCCGAGGCGAGCGCGTTCTTGATCGACTGGTTGACCCCCTGGGTGAGGCTCTCGGCCGCCTTCAGGTTCGCCGGCGTCGGCTGCGCCATCAGGTCGGCGATCTTCCTGTCCAGCCGCTCGGCTTCGGAGGCGATGATCTTCTCGTAGGCCTCCAGCTCGTCCCGCGCGGCCGTCTCGAGCCGCTTGAACAGCGACTCGGGGATCGGGGGCGCCTTGAACGTGCCCTTGGTCGTCACCTCGATCGTGACGTCCACCCGGTACTTGGGAATCTCGAGGAACTGCGCCTTGGGCTTCCTGCGGACAAGGTCCACGACGTAGAACTTGTGCTGTTCGGTATTCGTCTTGGCCATCTTCAAGGTCCTCCTCTCGGCAGGGCGCTCATTCGAACGCGTAGGTGAATTCGCCGTCCTCGACGTCCAGGGCGACTTTTGTCACGGCGCTGCCCTCCATCATCCGGCGCAGGAACTCGGCCGAGATGTCGGGCAGCATGGTGTTGGTGACGATGGCGTCGATCATCCGCCCGCCGCTCTCAAGTTCCTGGCAGCGGTCGACGATTTCCTGCACCACCGCGTCGGAATAGGCGAAGGGCACGCCATGCGCCTCTTCCACCCGTTTCTTGATCCGGTTCAGCTGAAGCTCGGTGATCTTGCCGATCATGTCCGGGCTCAGCGGGTAATAGGGGATCGCCACCAGCCGCCCGAGCAGCGCGGGCGGGAAGACCTGCAGGAGCGGCTCACGCAGCGCCTTTGCCATGCCCTCGGGGTCCGGCATCAGATCCGGGTCCGAGCAGAGGTCCATGATCAGGTCCGTGCCCGCGTTCGAGGTCAGCAGGATCAGCGTGTTCTTGAAGTCGATGCTGCGGCCCTCGCCGTCCTCCATGACCCCCTTGTCGAAGACCTGGAAGAAGATCTCGTGCACGTCCGGATGCGCCTTCTCGACCTCGTCGAGCAGCACGACGGAATAGGGCTTGCGCCGCACCGCCTCGGTCAGCACCCCGCCCTCGCCATAGCCGACATAGCCCGGAGGGGCCCCCTTGAGCGAGCTGACGGTATGCGCCTCCTGGTATTCGCTCATGTTGATGGTGATGAGGTTCTGTTCGCCGCCATAGAGCACCTCGGCCAGCGCCAGCGCGGTCTCGGTCTTGCCGACGCCCGAGGTGCCGGCCAGCAGGAAGACCCCGATGGGTTTCGAGGGGTTGTCGAGCCCCGCGCGCGAGGTCTGGATGCGTTTCGCGATGGCCTTCATCGCGTGGTCCTGCCCGATCACCCGCTTCGCCAGCAGGGTCTCGAGGTTCAGGACCGTCTCGATCTCGTCCTTCACCATCCGGCCCACGGGGATGCCGGTCCAGTCGCCGACGACGCTCGCCACCGCCTGGTGATCGACGATCGGCATGATCAGCGGGCTGTCGCCCTGCGCCGCGACCAGCTCGGCATTCTTCGCCCTGAGCTGCGCCATCAGCTCGGCGCGGTCGGGCGCGGCGAGCGGATCGGCCGGATCGCCCTCGGCCGGGGCGGCCTCGACCGGCTGGGCCCCCTCGCGCAGCCTGGCGCGCAGCTCGATGATCTCGGAAACCAGCGCCTTCTCGGTGTCCCAGCGGGCGGTCAGCTCCTCCAGCCGTGCTTCCTCGGCCGTCTTCGCCTGGGTCACCGTCGCCCGGCGCTCCGCCACGTCGAAACCCGCCGATTCGTCACGGCCGATGATCTCGAGCTCGGTCGCCAGCGCCTCGATCCGGCGCTGGCTGTCGTCGACCTCGGCCGGCACGGCGTGCTGGCTGACCGCGACCCGCGCGCAGGCGGTGTCGAGCAGCGAGACCGACTTGTCCGGCAATTGCCGCGCCGGGATGTAGCGGGCCGACAGCGTGACGGCGGCCTCGATCCCCTCGTCGAGGATCTGCACCTTGTGGTGCTTTTCCAGCATCGAGGCGATGCCCCGCATCATCAGGACCGCCTTCGGGATGTCCGGCTCCTCGACATGGACCACCTGGAAGCGGCGGGTCAGCGCCGGGTCCTTCTCGATGTACTTCTTGTACTCGGCCCAGGTCGTCGCGCCGATGGTGCGGAGCGTGCCGCGCGCCAGCGCCGGTTTCAGCAGGTTCGCCGCGTCACCGGTCCCGGCCGCGCCGCCCGCACCGACCAGCGTGTGGGTCTCGTCCACGAACATCACGATCGGCGTGGTGGAGCCCTGCACCTCGTCGATCACCTGCCGCAGCCGGTTCTCGAACTCGCCCTTCATCGAGGCGCCCGCCTGCAGCAGCCCCACGTCGAGCACCAGCAGCCGCACGTCCTTCAGCGCCGGGGGCACGTCGCCCCGCGCGATCCTGAGCGCGAAGCCCTCGACCACGGCGGTCTTGCCCACGCCGGCCTCGCCGGTGAGGATCGGGTTGTTCTGACGCCGCCGCATCAGCACGTCGACGATCTGGCGGATTTCCTCGTCCCGGCCCACGATAGGGTCGATCTCGCCGTTGCGCGCCTGCTCGGTCAGGTCGGTGCAGAATTGCTGCAGCGCCTCTTCCTTGCCGGTTCCCTTCGGCGCCCGCGCGCCCGAGGCTTCGCCCGGCTCGACCCCGCCGCCGGTGTTCGACCCGTCCTGCGGCCGCATCGCGTCCTCGGGCGAACCGTCGGTGATGGCGTGGAACTCGTCGGCCAGGTCGTCCGGCCGGATGGAAGCCAGCGTCGGAGAGATGCCCTGCAGGATGTTCTTCAGGTTCGGCGTCTCCAGCATCCCGAGCAGCAGGTGCCCGGTCCGGACCTGGTTCGAGGAATAGAGAAGGGAGCCCCAGACCCAGGCCCGCTCCATCGCGTCCTCGATATGCGAGGACAGGTCGCTGACCGAGGAGGCGCCGCGCGGCAGGGCGTCCAGGGCCGAGGTGATCTCGGTCGCGATGCGTCCGGCGTCGAGGTCGAAATGGCCGATGATCCGGTGCAGGTCGCTGTCCTGGTTGTTCAGGATCTGGTGGATCCAGTGGACGATCTCGACATAGGGGTTGCCCCGCATCTTGCAGAAGACCGTCGCCCCCTCGATCGCCTTGTAGCCAAGGGGGTTCAGCTTGCCGAACAATGCCACGCGGCTGATTTCAGTCATGTCGTGTCCCTTTGTTGTCGCCTGCGGCCCCGGCCTGGAGGCCCGGTTCGAGGTAGAGATCGTCCGCGTCGCGGCCGGAGTGTCGCGTGCCGATCCAGCTGGTCTGACCCAGCCGGACGGCCTGCCCGAGGATCGGCGCGGGGGTCTCGCCCGCCCGCAGCACGAGGTTCACATCCCAGTCGAGCGCATCGCCCGCGTAGCTGCGCACGATGGCGCGCAGACGTCCGAGCGACGCCCCCCCGGGCAGGAGCCGTTCATATTCCGGCAGCGAGAGCGGGCCGATGCGCAGCCGGAACTTGGCGCCGCGGCTCCAGACCCTTTCGCCGATCGAGGTGGTCTGCCCCAGCCCCGCCCGCGCGCCGAGTTGCCAGCGGTCCTCGGGCTCGAGCGTCAGCCAGGATCCCACGAATTCCTGCAGCTGGACCCGGGCGCCGAAGAACGCCGACAGGATCGCCACCAGCCCCTCGGCATTCTTCGGCCCCTGGGCGAGCAGGCCCGAGAAATGCCGCTTGGCGAGGTCCGGGAAGGCATCCTTGCCGCGCAGCGCCTCGCCATGCAGACCCGAGATCGCGGCCACCTTGCGCTCGAACGCGTCATTGTCGCCCCGGTCGAAGCTGGCGGCGGGCTGGCCCGACCGCCACGCGCGGAAGAGCAGCGTCATCATCCGGTGCGTGAGCATGTTGGCGAAGGCCACGAAGGTCGGATCGCGATGCTGCCGCTGCCGGTTGCGGGCGTATTCGGTCAGGTGCAGCGGCAGCGGGCCGTTCGGCCCGAACAGACCGAAGAACCGGTTGGTCAGCCGTCCCGGCCGCTTGCCCTCGGGCGGCAGGAACCCCTGCACCGTCGAGGGCGGAAAGGACAGCTCCGCCTCCTGGCCGAAGCGGATCCGGTCCTCGCGCGGACGCCGGGCGTTGCCGATCCGCGGCGCGTCGGCATAGGCGCTTTCCAGAACGCGGAAAGCGTGGAAGATGTGAAAGGATTCCGGGGTCCGGCTCAGGCGCTCGAGATGCGTCAGATGATCCGCCCCATGCCGCTTTCCGGGCGCCATCGGGTGATTTCTCCGCGTTGCTGGGTGCTGAACACCGTTTCGGTAAAGGAATTGATCGAGACATACTTGCGCATGAACCGTTCGAGCACCGCCGCCATCAGGTAGGCGTTGGTGCCCTCGAAAAAGCTTTCGTCGAAGGTCAGCGAGACCTCGAGCCCGCGCACCGCCGTCGACATCACGCCGTCGGCCATCCGCCGCACGATGGGGCGGGATGAGACGGCGGTGAGCCCCTCGAGCTGCTTCTCGAGCACCCGGTCGCCTTCGGGCGCGTAGATGCCGATCAGCTCGCGCAGCGCGGCGGCGCCGTCCTGGCTCTGGCCGTCCGCGATCGACAGGTAATTGAGGCTGAGGTGGCTGATCAGCCGCCACGCGGTGTCGCCCTGCGCCAGCGATGGCCGGGGCCGGGTCGGGCTGACGGGCGTGGTCACATGGGCCACGGGCCCGCCGTCGGGCAGATAGAAGAGGTCCCGCGCGCCGGTCGGCAGCAGCAGCGGCAGATCGCGGTTCGTCACCATGGCGGTGACGGCCAGCTGGTCGAGCCCGGCGTCGTAGGGCGCCTGCGAGGCGTCCACCAGCGACAGGTAGACCTCGGACCCGAGGTAGGAGGTCCGCACCCCCTTGAGCCGCTCGCGCTCGGCCCGCTGCCGCATCTTGCGCGACTGGGTGTAATAGGCCGGGTGGGTCTCTCCGGCCGCGGTCAGGTCGTCGGCGGAATAGAACGGGCGGAATGCCGTGTCCTTCTCGCCGCGGGCGCTGATGCCGGTGACGGAGCGCAGCGAGTGGATCTCGAAATCCAGCGGGGCGGTGCGGTCGGCGACCACGTGCTGTTCCACGTCGCTCGCCGAGACATGCACCCGGTCGCAGCGCTTCTCGAAGAGGTTGATCGCCGGGGTGGCATGCAGGGTGAAGGCTTCGGGCGTCACGCCCGAGGCGACGCCCGGATCGCCGTCGCGCAGAAGGATGTAGATGTCGACATCGTGGCCCTTGGACCGGCCGAGCGCCATCGACAGGCCCTGAAGCTCCACGAAGTGGTAGCGCTCCGGCATGGCGAAGTACTCCTGCAACAGCCGGTAGCCGTCGAAACTCTGCCGGGGCGTGGGCAGAAGCGCCTCGTCAGGGTCGAATCCGCGCGGCACGACGCGCCCGTTTGGCAGCTCCGCGATCCAGTCCGCCCGCCGGTCGGTCGAGCGTCCGATGACCCCCGTGACCTGCGTGCAGAGCAGTTCGTGCAGCATCCAGTTCTTGCCCTCCTGCCCGTTCAGGAAGAGCGCCAGCCGGTCCAGCGACAGCTCCGCGATCGGCAGGCCCTGCGCGCGGCTCAGCCGCAGCCGGACCGCCGCCCGAGTCTCGGTGTCGCGCGACACCCCGGCGGCCACCAGTTCGCCGCGGCCGTCGATGTATTCCGCCTCGGTGATGGTCACGGGCCAGAGCGTCACGTCGCTGGCGGTGCGGAAGACGCAGGCGGTGTGGTCGTCGTCGCCCAGCGTGCTGCGCAGCTCGGATCCGCGCGGGATCAGGTGGCCATCGGCGAGCGAGGCGTTCTGCATGTCGGGTTCGAAGGCCGCCACCATCATCGAGGGCGTCGGCGCGAGGTAATGCGGATAGACGATTTCCAGCAGGTGGCTCGTCAGGTTGGGATATTGCAGCTCGAGCTCGAGCTGCACCCGCGCCGACAGGAAGGCGACCCCCTCGAGCAGGCGCTCGACATAGGGATCGACGACCTCGACCCCGTCCATCCCGAGCCGCGCCGCGATCTTGGGATAGGCCTGCGCGAATTCCGCCCCCATGTCGCGCATGAAGGCCAGTTCGCCCTCGTAATGTTTCAGCAGCCGGGTATCCATGGGGGGCTCAGGCGATCCTTTCCAGTTCGATCTCTCCGGTCGTCACGTCCACCTGCGACCGCAGATAGAGCTCGAGCGGAATGGGCTGCGCCCACATGTCGGCGCGGATGTCGAAGGTGACGAGCGTCTCGCGGTTGCTGTCGCCCTTCCGCAGCAGCACGTTCACCGAGCCGGGGTGAATCCGCGGCTCGAACACGCGGATCGCCTCGGCGATGGACTTGCGGATCAGGCCGGCGCGTTCGGCGGTGGAATATTCGCCCGCGACCTCGTGGATCCCGAAGTTCAGGACCGAGCGGCTGGCATGGGGATAGCGGTCCGCGTCGATCATCGAGCTGTTGTCGGAGGTGTTCAGCAGCCAGGACAGGTCGCGCTGGATGATCTCGCGCAGGCGGCGCAGGTCGATGACCCGGTCGTCGCGCCGTTCGGCCGGCACGCCCGGATCGCTGTCCGTGAGCCGGTCGAGCAGCGACGGCTGGAGCCGTTCGGTGATCGTCCGGTCAGACATCGCCGCCCCCGGTGTCCATCTTCAGCAGCCGGACGTCCATCAGCGGCAGGTCGCCCAGATCGGTCGTCCAGAGCCGCTGGCCGATGCCCGCGTAGGTCTCCGCACCGAGGTCGTTCCACCGGGTGACGCGCGCCAGCTTCTCGGCGTCACTGCCGGTCTCGGCGGTGCCCGGATAGCGGGTCGGGATCAGCGCCACGATGTCGCCGCCGTTGGCCAGCCGGATGCTGGCGGGCGTCCAGACGGCGTCGCGCAGGTCGGCGGGGGGCTCGAAGCTCGCCTCGGCTATGGCGCTGAAGGGCATCCAGAAATAGCGCCCGTTCACGATCACCTCGAGCAGCGGCCCCAGCCGCATGTCGGCGTCGGCGATCCATGCGAAGGCCTGACCGTCGACCTGACCCGAGACCGCCGGGGCGGCATCGAAGGCGCGGTCGCGGATCTCGGCGGCACGGTCGGGCTGGCCGGCGGCCTGCGCCTTGAGCGCCTCGATCATCAGGGCGGTCCATTCCTGCGGTTCGCCGAAGATCAGCGGGTCCTTCTCGCCCGCGAAGACCTTCTCGCGGTAGACCTCGCAGACGATCCCCTCGCGATAGGTCTGGGCCATCGGCGTGGCCGCCTTGTCGAGCTCGGCCGACACCTTGAGCTGGGCGATCGCCCGTTTCCATTCGCCGCGGACGCAGAGCAGCTGGAACAGGAAAATCCGCAGCGCCGCGTTCGAGGCATCCGCTCGCACCGCGTCCTGCAGGGCGGCGAGGGCGCCGTCCAGGTCTCCGGCCTTCAGCAAGTCTTCGGCAGTCAAGGGTCGTCTCCCGTCTATGAGGCAACGACAGGCCCCGAGGGGAGCCTGCCGTCAGCGCAACCGGTAAGGCGGAGGGGTCTACTTGACCGCCAGGTTCGCCTCGTTGAGCACGCGGCTCCATTCGCCCGACTTCGACGAGCCCAGCCGGCCGTCCGCCATCTGTTCGGTGTAGGTCACCTTCATCGCGCCGTACTGGATCACGACGGTCTCTTCGCAGATGTCGTCACCGTCCGAGCCGGACCAGCTGATGTCCTGGATCATGACCAGCTTGAATTCCCACTTCAGGAACTCGTCGCCGGATTTCCCGCCGCCGCCGGACCGGCGCAGGACGATGTGCATGTCGTCGAAATGGGTGCCGTCGCAAAGGCGCGAGAACATCTCGCACGAGGCGGTGTCGGTCTTCTTGGTGATCGTCAGTTCCTTGAACGTCGCCTTGCCGGCGCCGCCCCCGGCCGAGATCGAGCCGATGTTGATGTTGTTCTCGGCCCCGATTTCGAAGCTCAGGATCTCGAAGGCGCCCTTGTCCTTGTATTTCTTGTCCTGGGTTTCGCCCTTCACGTCCTTGTCGAGGAAGTAGCAGAATGCGTCGAATGCCATTGGTCAGTCCCTTTCGATGTAACAGGTCTTTTTTGAAGCGTGAGCGGGGCGGTCAGGCGCCCTTCTCGGTCGGAAGCTTGGAAACGAGGCGGAGGGACACGGACAGTCCCTCGAGCTGGTAATGCGGCCGGAGATAGAATTTCGACGTGTAATACCCCGGGTTGCCCTCGACCTCCTCGACGACGACCTGCGCCGCGGCCAGCGGGCGCCGCGCCTTGACGTCCTCGGGCGAGGTGGCGGAGTTCAGATCGACGTAATTGCTGATCCACTCCTGCAGCCAGCGTTCCATGTCGTCCCGGCTCTTGTAGGAGCCCACCTTGTCGCGGACGATGCACTTCAGGTAATGCGCGAAACGGCAGGTCGCGAAGAGATAGGGCAGCCGCGCCGCGAGGTTGGCGTTCGCGGTCGCGTCCTCATCGTCATATTCGGCAGGCTTGTGCAGCGACTGGGCGCCGATGAAGGCCGCGATGTCGGAGTTCTTCCGGTGGATCAGCGGCATCATCCCGTTCTTGGCCAGCTCCGCCTCGCGACGGTCCGAGATGGCGATCTCGGTCGGGCATTTCTGGTCCACGCCGCCGTCGTCGGTCGGGAAGGTGTGCGAAGGCAGGTTGGCCACCGCGCCGCCGCTCTCGATCCCGCGGATCCGCGAGCACCAGCCGTATTCCTTGAACGACCGGTTGATGTTCACCGCCATGCCGTAGGCCGCGTTCACCCAGCTGTACTTCTCGCTGTCGGCGCCGTCGGTGTCTTCCTCGAAGGCGAAGGCCTCGACCGGGTCGGTCTTGGAGCCATAGGGCAGCCGGCCCAGGAACCGCGGCATGGCGAGGCCCACGTACTTGGAATCCTCGCTCTCGCGCAGCGACCGCCAGGCGGCGTATTCCGGCGTCTGGAAGATCTTGGTCAGGTCACGCGGGTTGGCGAGCTCGGACCAGCTGTCCATCTGGAACAGGTTCGGGCTGGCGCCGGTGATCAGCGGCGCATGGGCCGCGGCGGCGATCTTGGACATCTCGCCCAGAAGCTCGACGTCGGGCGGGGAATGGTCGAAGTGGTAATCCGCCACCAGCGCGCCGTAGGGCTCGCCGCCGAACTGGCCGAATTCCTCTTCGTAGACCTTCTTGAAGATCGGCGACTGGTCCCACGCGGTCCCCTTGAACTTGCGCAGGGTCTTGTGCATGTCCTTCTTCGAGATGTTCATCACCCGGACCTTGAGCATCTCGTCGGTCTCGGTGTTGTTCACCAGGTAATGCAGGCCGCGCCACGCGCTTTCGAGCTGCTGGAAGTCGGCGTGGTGCAGGATCAGGTTCACCTGCTCGGTCAGCTTCTTGTCGATCTCGGCCACGATGCTCTCGATCGAGCGCAGCGCGTCGTCCGAGATCAGGTCGGTATTCGCCAGCGCCTGTTCCGCCAGCGTCTTGACCGCCTGTTCGACCGCCGTCTTGGCCTGGTCGGACTTCGGGCGGAATTCCTTCTTCAGCAGGTTCTCGAAATCGGAGGACCCGAATGCGGTGGCACCGGCGCCGGCTGCTGCTTCGGTTTCAGTCTCGGCCATGTCTCACTCCTGCTCTTGGGTGTCGGCTTTGGGGGCAGGCTGCGCCGCGAGGGTCTTCAGCAGCGCGGGGTCCTGGATGATCTTGCCGATCAGGTCCTCGGCGCCCGATTTGCCATCCATGTAGGTCATCAGGTTGGACAGCTGCGTCCGCGCCTCGAGGAGCTCCTTCAGCGGCTCGACCTTGCGGGCGATCGCGGCGGGGCTGAAATCGTCCATCGACTCGAAGGTGATATCGACCGCCATGTTGCCCTCGCCGGTCAGCGTGTTGGGCACGGTGAAGGCGGCGCGCGGCTTCATCGACTTCATGCGTTCGTCGAAATTGTCGACGTCGATCTCGAGGAACTTGCGGTCCGCGACGGCGGGCTGGGGCGCTTCGGACTTGCCGGCCAGGTCGGCCATGACGCCCATCACGAAGGGCAGCTGGACCTTCTTCTCGGCGCCGTAGAGCTCCACATCATATTCGATCTGAACGCGGGGCGCCCGGTTTCTGGCAATGAACTTCTGTGAACTTCCAGACATAAACAATGACTCCTTCGCACCTGTCGCAGTTCGCTTTCAGCCACGCGCGGTGGCGGTTGATCTCAATAGTCTTCTTCCTCGATGCCACCGATCAGGTTGACGTTGTCGACGCCCCCGGGGGCGAGGTCCTTCACGATGGTCAGGAAATCCGCGTTCACGAGCTTCTTCGCGCGGTTGAGGAGGATGGGGACGGGGCTGGAGGGCTCCGCCCGGGCGTAATAGGCGATGATCCGGTCGATCGCGTTCAGCACGTCGGTCGAGGTGTTGATCGCGCCGCCGCCGCCCTGGGCCGGGCGGGCGGCCGGGGCATCGCCCGGTTCCTCCTCCGCCGGCACATCCTCGACCGGCCCGCCGAGCGCGGAGGTCATCCGGGTGTTGGCCTGTTTCAGCAGCTTGATCAGCGGATCGAGGTCGGGCCCCTGCCCCGGCACCTCGGCATCGAACTTGGCGCTGATCGCCTCCACGTCGCCCAGCGCGCCGGAGACGGCGGTGGCGATCCGGCGCAGGACCTCCTCGTCGGTGTCCTGGAACGCGGCGCCGACGCTCGACGTGTCGGGCACATCGTCCATGTCGGCGCTCGGGGTGATCTCGCCCTCGGCCACGGCGATGTCGCGCAGGGACATGTTGCCGAAGGTCCGGCTCTGGGTCAGCGGCGCCTTGCGGACGCCGCGCAGGATCCGGTTCGGATCGGCCAGCGTGAGCACCGCGTTGACCCGCATCGTGGGGTCGTTGTCGTCGTCGGCATCGAGCTGCGGGTGGCAGGTCTCCCAATGGGTCTCGAGGCACTGGCGGATATAGCGCGTCGCCTCGGCAAAGCCGGGGAAGCCGCTCAGCCGGAGCTGCGCCTCGGCCAGGTAGATCGCGGCGCGCAGGTCATGGCTCCGTTCCAGCACCGCCAGCGCGAGTTTCGAGACCTCCTTGTAGTCCGGTTCCTCGGCCGCGAGGATCTCTTCCCCGGCCTGGCGCTCCTCGCCGGGCTGGGCCGCGATCTCGAGCTGCGTGAAGCCCGGGTCATACTCCAGATCCTCACCGCTGGGCGGATCTTCTTCACGATCCTGAAGAAGAAGCTCGACGTCCATTGACCCTCCCTGAATTCGAATTAGTTCATGATTTTGGCGCGTTGCGCCTGAAAAGTTTACGTCACGTTATCACGAAACTTGGCTTTTGCTAGGCACTCCGCGCCTTTCCGAGCCATTTCGTGAATATTTCGCATCTCCGCCCCGCACCCCCGAAAAACTTGACCGGATTGGGCGTTTCGCCTTTGATCGACGGTGATATCAGCGGAGGTCACATGCGTTCATTGATGGCAATCCTGCTCTGCGGGTCGGTGTCGCTGGCCACGCAGGCTGCGGCGGACGCAGGCAAACTCACGGTTGAGCTGAACAAGTTCGAATCGTCCGACGGTGGCGGATGCCGGGCCTTCTTCCTGTTCCGGAACGACAGCGGAAAGGCCTTCGAGGGGTTCGAGATGTCGCTCGCGATCCTCGACGGCGGGGGCGTGATCGACCGGCTCCTGAACGTCGACGCCGCGCCGCTCCCCGTCGCCCGCACGACGCTGAAACTGTTCGAGATCCCCGGCATCGCCTGCGACGACATCTCGGAGGTGCTGCTGCACGCGATCGAGGTCTGCAAGCCGCAGAACGAGGAGGCCGCCGACTGTTTCCCGCTGGTGGACCTCGTCAGCCGGACCACGGCCCGGCTGGAGAAATAGAATGCCCGGCGCCCTTCTCGAGACCGCGGGAAGCGGCGGGCCGATCATCATCATCCTCGCGATCCTGTCGCTGCTCTCGATCGCGTTGATCGTCGGCAAGGGCCTGTCGCTGGCCCGCGTCCGGTCGGGCCGGGCCCGGCGGGACGACGCGCTGGTGACATGGGCGAAGGGCGACCGCGAGGCGGCATCGGCGGCGGTCGCGCAGGGCGGCGCCCCGGCCGACCGCGTTCTCGCCTACGCGATGGAGGCGACCCGCAGGAAGATGCCGCGCAAGCCGCTCGAGGCCGAGCTGATGCGCCGCGGCAATGCCGAGGTGGAGGCGATGTCCCGCCATCTCCGCCTGCTCGAGCTGATCGCCATGGTCTCCCCGCTGCTCGGCCTGCTTGGCACGGTGCTGGGGATGATCCAGTCGTTCCAGCAGCTCGAGATGGCGCAGGGCGCGGCCAATGCCTCGGTGCTGGCGGGCGGCATCTGGCAGGCGCTGCTGACCACCGCCGCGGGGCTGATCGTCGCGATCCCGGCGGCGATCGGGGCCGGGCTCCTCACCACCCGCGTGGACGGCGCGGCCCATGACATCGAAACCGCCGTCGGGCAGTTCTTTCTGCTGGAGGACACCGGAAGCACCACGCCATGAAGCTCGCCCGGTATCACTCCGACAAGGCGCTGATCTCGCTGGTCCCGCTGATCGACGTGATGCTGATCCTGCTGGTCTTCTTCATGGTGACCTCGACCTATCTCAACCTCGACATGATCCCCTTCGTCGAGCGCAGCGAAGAGGCGCCGGCGGACGCGGGCGCGGGCGCGGCCTCCGAACCGGCGGGCACCCTGCTCCTGCGGATCTCGGCGGACGGGCAGGCGATCCTCGCCGGGCAGCCGCTGACCGATGAGGCGCTCGGCGCCGAGATCGCCGCGCGGATCGCGGACAACCCGCTGCTCTCGGTCGTCGTCCTGCCGTCCACGCGCGCGACCACGCAGGACCTCGTCTCGGTGCTGGACGCGCTGACGCTGGCAGGGGCGACGCGCATCCGGCTGATGCAGCTGGCGGCGCAGCCATGAAGCTGAAACGGCCGCCCCGGCGCAGCGCGCCCGAAACCATCGTCGCGCTGATCGACGTCGTCTTCTTCCTGCTCGTCTTCTTCATGCTGATCGGCCGGCTCGACGCCACCTCCCCGTTCGAGCTGCGCCCGGCCCGCGCCGTCACCGGCACCGACATGCCCGCGGGCGGGGTCACGCTGGCCATCGCGGCGGACGGCGCGCTGGCGCTCGACGGCGCGGAAGCGGACGCCGCCGCCGTGCTGGACCGGATCGCCGCCCGGCTCGAGTCCGCGCCCGACACGCTGGTGCGGGTCAACGCGGACCGGGCCGCGCATCTGTCCGAGGTCCTGCCGCTGGTGGCCGGGATAGAGGCACTGGGCGCCCGCGACGTGATGCTCGTCGTCACGCCGGAGCGCGAGTGATGCCCCGCGCCGCGACATGGGCCGCGGCGCTCGGCGGCTCGCTCGCCCTGCACGCTGGGGCCGTGGCGCTGATCCTGCCCGCACTGGAACCGGAGCCGGTCCCCGACCAGCCCAGGCAGCGCAGCAGCATGGCGCTCGAGACCGTCGAGGCGCCCACGACCGAGGCCGCGGCGCAGGCACCGCAGGCCGACCCGGCGGCAGAGGCCGAAGCCGCGGCAGCCAGCCTCGATGCCGCCGCCGTGCCGCAATCCCGGGCGCAGCCGCTGGCCGCCCCGGTCGAGAACGCCGCGGCCGTTGCTTCCCCGGGCACACCGCTGCCCGCCACCGCCGCCACGCCGGAAACCGCCGTCGCCACGGCCGCCTCTGCCGACAGGCTCGCCGCAACCGCGCCGCCGGCCGCCTCCGCCGCCCCGGCAGCGGTTCCGGCGCAGTCGATCCCCACGGACACGCCCGCCGCCGCACGCCTCTCCGCCGATGCGCCGCAGGCGGTGACGGCCGCGTCCGTCCAGGCCGCCGCGGCAAGGCTCGCGGCCACCACGCCGGAGGCCGCGGCGCTGCCCGCCCTCCCCGCGCAGGCCGCCCCGGCGCCCCCCGTCGCCGTGGCGTCCGAGCCCGCCGCACCCGCACCGGTCACCGCCGACCGGCTCGCCCCCGGCGTTCCACCCGCCAGCGCCATGGCCGCGGCCAGCCCCGAGGGCGATAGGCTGCCCGAGACCCGGGCCTCCGGGCTTGCCACGACCGCCCCCGGCGCACCGCTGCCCGAGACGCGGGCGACCGCGACGCTCGCCTGGCGCTTCGGCGACAGGCTGGTGACCGATCCGCAGGCGCTGGCCACGATCCAGGCCTTCATGGCCCCGCAGGTGCTGGAGGGCGCGGCCGAGCTGCGGGACGATCTGGCCTCGGTCCTGACCGGGATCGACTGTGCCCGCGTCTCGGCCACCTTCCTGCCCGAGAGCGGCGCGCTCGAGCTGCGCGGCCACGTGCCCGACCCCGCGCTGACGCAGCCCCTGCTCGACGCGCTGCGCGGGCAGGTCGGCGAGGGGATCCCGATCCGCGCGAACCTTCTGCACCTGCCCGCGCCGCAATGCGGGGCGCTGGCCGGGATGGCCGCGACCGGGCTGCCGCAATCGACCGACCAGTTCACCAATCCGCTTCTGATCGGCGCCACCGCGCAGGCCCGCGACTTCAGCTATACCGAGGGCCAGCGGCTGCAGTTCGACATGACGGCGCCCGATTACGATGCCTTCGTCTACGTGGATTACTTCGCCGCCGACGGCTCGGTCATCCACCTCGTGCCGAACGAGGTCATCCCGCTCACCCGCCACGCGGCGAAATCCGTGGTGCCGGTCGGCGGCGACCTTGCCGGTCGGGCGGGGCTGAGGATCACGATCGGCCCGCCGTTCGGGCAGGAGATCGCGGTCGCCTTCGCCGCGTCGGTGCCGCTCTACGAAGGCTTGCGGCCGATCAGCGAACCCGCGGCCCCCTACCTGGACGTCCTGACCGAAAGGATCGCCGCGGCGCGCGCGGCCGATCCGGCGTTCAAGGGCGAATGGGTCTACTTCTTCATCACCACCGCACCCGCCAGTCAGTGAGCCCGGGCCTCACCGGCAGCCGCCCGCGGCCCATTGCCTGAGGACGCGCTTGAAGGTCCCGCCCATCGGATGCTCTTTCTGGAGCGCGCGCGAACCGGCGTCCGAGACATAGGTCTGGCCCTGATCGCAGAGGGCCTCCCGCGTCCACTGGTGGCATCCCGAACAGCTCTGGTCCTTCCAGGCGCTGTCCGGCAGGCCCTCGATCGGCGGGTAGAGCGGTGTGCCCTGGGTGATCTCGGTGATCGTCCGCCCGATCATCTGCGGGCTCCCCAGGGACAGCGGCCGGTCGAAGAAGATGTCGGGCACGCTCGGTTCGGCAGGCGCCTCGGGCGCGGCGGCGGCGGGCGGCGTCGCGGCCTGCCCCGTCCGCGTCTCGAGCGCGGCCAGCTCGATCTTCACCAGCTCGGCAAAGACCCCTTCCGGGTAGGCGTCGAGATAGGCGCGATAGCCTTCCGGCGTGCCGGCGGCGCGGGCGGCCTCCATCAGCTCGGCCTCCGAGGCGGCGGGCGCCACCGGGGCCGGGGCCGCGGGCTGCGGCGCGGCCGGAGCGGAGAGTTCCTCGGCCATCACCTCCTTCAGGAGGGCGCGCGCCTCCTCGGCCTTGCGCCCGTCGGGGTAGGAGCGGAGGAAGAGCATGATCTGCACGGAATCCCGCGTCGGCGCGACGGATTTCCACAGCTGCTCCTCGGCGAAGGCTTCGGGGCTGAGCTCTTCGCCGGCCTTGAAGACGAAATCCTGCGTCAGCGATGACGTGTCCCAGGGCGTCTGCGCGCCGCCGGTCTGCCGGATGACCTCGACCCGGACCGCCTTGAACATCTGCTCGATCGGCAGGTCCTCGGTCTGCATCGCATCGGCCAGCGCCGCGGTGAAGGGGCTGTTGTCGCCAGTCCCGTCCAGCGCCACCGCCCCCGGCGCCGTGGCATAGGCCAGGAAGGTGCCGGTCGGCGCCTTCATCTCGGCCAGCCCGTTGTCGTCCATGTCGGGAATGTCCTCGAACGGGTTGTTCCGGCAGGCGTCGAGGATCACGATGTTGATCCGGTTCCGCGCCGAGGCCATCTGGCGCAGCACGCTCGCCGCCTCGAGCCCCACGAGGTCGAGGTCCGCGGCCACCGTCAGCTCGGTGTCCACCGGCAGCAGGTAGTTCGCGCCGAAGGACTGCACCCCGTGCCCGGCGTAGTAGAAGAGGCCGACCGTCTCGGGCCCCGCCACCCGCAGCCGGCGCCCGAATTCGGCGACCGCCCGGATCAGCTCGTCCCGCGTCGCATTCTCGACCAGGGTCACGTCGAAGCCCAGCGGCCGGAGCGTCCCGGCCAGGAGCGCCGCGTCGCGCGTGGCGTTGTCCAGCGGCGAGACCGCGCCGTAATTGCCGTTCCCGATGACGAGGGCCACCCGCTCGACAGCGCGGGCGGGCAGCGCGCTGGCGAGCAGCATCATGACGACGAAAGCGAGACGCATCATTTCCCTCGTAACCCCCGGCGATACAACGTCAGCGCGCGCGCCGGACCGGAAGATCATATAACAGTTGCCTTGACGCTGGGGTAACATGTTATCCATTGGGCGTATTTTACCGGACGTTTCATATGATCATGCTGCGCCTTTCCGCAATCTTGTTGCTGATATCCCTCGCCATCTCCGGGGGCGTGCATGCGCAGCCGTCCCCTTTCGGCGACGGATGGACGCTCGAACCGGGCGCCTCCACGCTCCAGTTCCAGTCGATCAAGAACGAGTCGAAGATCGAGACGTCGGGCTTCGCCACCTTCACCGGGGCGATCTCTCCGTCGGGCGAGGTGGCGCTGACCGTCCTGCTCGACAGCGTGGACACCAGGATCGACCTGCGCAACGTGCGGATGCGGTTCCTCTTCTTCGAGACCTTCACCTTTCCCGAGGCCAGGGTGAGCGCGCGCATCGACCCCGCCACGATCGCCGATCTGCCCAGTGTCCGGCGCAAGACCATCGAGATGCCCTTCACGCTCGACCTGCACGGCGTCACGCGCGAGATCACGGCGCCTCTGTCGCTCACGCTGATCGGGGATGACCTCGTCGCGGTGTCCACCGCGGAACCGATCGTGCTGCCGGTGGCCGATTTCAACCTGTCCGAGGGGCTCGCCAAGCTGGAAGAGGCCGCCAACGTGAAGATCGTGCCCTCGGGCTCGGTCAGCTTCGACCTGATCTTCCGCAAGACGGCCGGGGGCCCGGCGGCGCCGGTGTCGGCCGCGGCGCCGGCGACACCTGTGGCGCTCGAGACCACGGGCAACTTCTCGCACGAGGCCTGCGTCGGCCGGTTCGAGATCCTCTCGCGCACCGGCAACATCTATTTCGCGCCGGGCTCCGCGCGGCTCGACGACGCCAGCGCACCGCTGCTCCGGCAGGCGGCGGACATCATCACCCGCTGTCCGGACCTGAAGGTGCAGATCGCCGGGCACACGGACGACATCGGCAGCGCGGCCGCGAACATGCGCCTGTCCGAACGCCGCGCCGCCGCGGTCGAGGCCCACCTCGCCGCGCAGGGCATCGGCGGCGGGCGGATCAGCTCGACCGGCTACGGCGAAGCGCGCCCGATCGCCGACAATTCGACCGAAAGCGGACGGGGCAGGAACCGCCGCATCGAGTTTTCCGTCGACGGCTCCTGAGCCGCCGACCAGAGGAACAGGGAGAACCGGACATGGCACTGATGACGAAGGACGACCTCGCCGGGCTGCAGCAGATGTTGCAGAAGGCCCGCCAGCGGCCGATCAGCTTCGGGCTCTGCATGGGCAAGAAGCCCGAGGACACGGTGATCTGCACCGACCTCGTGAAATCCCCCGACGTGATGATGCGGCAGGCGAAGAAGCAGGGCGAGACCGCCAAGCTCACCCAGGGCACGCTGACCGTCGAGGGCAAGATCATCCTCTTCAGCTGCGAGACCGATCCGCCCAAGGGGTTGAAGAACAACCTCAAGAAATTCCTGCTGAAATCCGACATCACGATGAAGCCGCGAGTGCTCCTGCCCGGTGGCGGAGAGATGGCCGACGAGGACGGCGAAGACGGCAACGAGCTGGACGGCGCCGACACCGGCACGGCGGAGCCGGACGCGGCGCAGGACACCGGCCCCACGCCCGAGCCCGTGCAGGCCGGCGACAGCGACAACGGCAATGACAGCACCGACGGCACCCCCGGCAGCGATTCGGACATGCAGGAGGATCCGCTGGCCGGGGAATGGGCGCAGGCCCTTGCCCGGCTCGGCCCCGCCGTCCGGAGCTTCGCGGCGGGCGACGATCCCAAGGCCGCGACGGTCGCCAAGGCATGGGCCGGCGCCGAGGGCGCCGCGGCCAAGGGCCAGTACAAGGTCGCGCTGGCCGTGGTGACCAAGATCGAGCCGCTGCTCGGCGCGCAGGGCATTCGGCCCGCGCCCGAGGCGCCGCAGCCCGATCCGCTGGCCGCGAAATGGGCGGCCGTGGCCCCGGCGCTCGAAAAGCTCTACACCGCCGCGATGGCCCGCAATCCCGAGAACCGCCAGAAGCTTCAGGCCGCCTGGGCGATGGCGACCGAGAAGGCCGGAGCGCAGGATTACAAGGCCGCGCTGACCATCGCCGAACGCCTGAAACCCGCGCTCGACGCCGTGGTGAAGGCGGCCCCGGCCGCGGCGGCGCCCGAGGTGCCAAGGGACGTCGTGCCGTTCCAGAAATCGCGGGTGCTCTGGGCAAAGACGCGCTCCACCATGCGCAGCGAACTGGGCAAGCTGCAGAGCGCGATCGACGCGGTGGCAAGCCAGAACGCGGATCTCGAGATCGATTCGTCGGGCCTCTTCGAACACCTGGAGGTCTTCGACGACGCGCTCGAGGACATCCTCGACCGGATCACGACGACTCCGGACGGGCAGGAGCGCGAGGCCCTGAAGAAGCAGGCGATCGCGGCGATCGAAAGCTACCAGGCAGCGCTGTCCTCGGGCTTCTTCTCGGACGTGGACAAGAACAACGGCTTCGCGCCGGTCGCGATCACCAGCACGGCGGTCAATTCGCTCTCGACGATCTCGCGGGTTCTCTCGGCGTGACGTTACGGCACCGCATCGGAAGGGAATCGATGCGGTGCCCTCACACGAAGGCTGACGCAGGCGATTCGCGCTGCTAGCGTCATGGCGGACCGCACAGCTTTCGGGATCATTGACCGAGGGCGCGCAATTCAGGGTTGATCGGTTCGCAGGATGCGCGATGGTCTGCCGGGGGTCTGCGGGTCGCCAGATTGATTTCGGAAAAGGGAATTTCCACGTGAGGGTGACAGGTCCAGGACGCAGGAAACCGACCGCGGCACGGCTCCGCAGCGCCGCGCTGCTGGCGATCGCCACGCTTCTCGCCGCCCCGGTGCAGGCCCAGACGGCCAGCCAGATCACCCCGCGGGAGTTCACGCCGGAGCTGCAGCGCCTCAGGGGGTCTGTCGTCTTCACCGGCCAGCCCGGCACCCAGCCGCCCCCGGGATCCGAGGCGATCGGCATCACGCTGTCGGGCGTCGACCTGCAGAATCCCCTGCCGCAGATGGCCGGCGCCAACCGGGCCTACGTCGGCCGTCTGACCCGCGGCCGGATCCCCGTCTCGGAACTGTTCGAGGCCACCGCCGCGCTCGAGGCCGCCTATGCCGACGCGGGCTATGTCCTTGCCCGGGTCGTGCTGCCGCAGCAGAGCCTGCGCGACGGCGGGCGCCTGCGGGTCGTCGTCGTGAACGGTTTCGTCGAGACGGTCGACACCAGCAACGTCGATCCGAACATCCGCCGCCGCATCGACCAGCTCACCGCGTCGCTGGTGAACCGCCCCGGTCTGACCCGCGAAGAGCTCGAGCGCCAGCTTCTGCTCGCCGGCGACATTCCCGGCACCGCGCTGCGGTCGGCCATCGCCGCGGGCGAGGCGCAGGGCGCGACGGTGATCGGGGTCGACCCCGAATACCGGCTCATCACCGGCTTCGTCGGTTTCGGCAACCCGTCGAGCACCGAGCTGGGCGAGTTCAACCTGAACACCGGGATCGAGATCAACAGCCCCTTCAAGCTGGGCGAGACGCTCTATGCCCGGCTCTCCGGCGCGCCCGAGAAACTGTTCTCGGAGGATCCGCGCAGCCGGGTCTTCGCGCTCGGTGCCGCGGTGCCCGTCGGCATCTCGGGGGCCAGCGTGAACGTCGAGGCGACGTTCAGCGACACCATGCCGGACGACGCCGCCGCCCCGACGCGGTCGGATTTCGACCGGCAGTCCTTCAGGTTCTTCTATCCGTGGAAACGCGGGCGGATCCTCAACGTCACCGGGCAGGCGATGCTCGACCTCCAGCAGGAGGAGCAGGCGCTCATCGGCGGCGGCACGATCTTCCGCGACCAGCTGACGATCCTGCGGGCTGGGGCGAACATGTCGCTCTTGCTGCCCGACAGGTCCTTCACCCAGGCGGCGCTGGTGCTGTCGCGCGGGATCGACGCCTTCGGCGCCCGGACGGCGGCCGAGGCGGCGGGCGGCCCGCCGCTGTCGCGCGCCGGGGCGGACGCCACCTTCACCAAGCTCGTCGGCTCGGCCTCGCACCAGCGGGACCTGTCCGAGCGGATCGCGCTGTCGGTCACCGGCCGGTTCCAGACCTCCTTCGGCCGGCCGCTGGTGAACTCCGAACAATTCGGCCTGGTCGGCGGCTCGGAATTGTCGAGCTTCGACAACGGCGCCCTGCGCGGCGACAGCGGCGCGGTCGTCCGGGCCGAGCTCTCCACCCGTTTCGACAGCACGATTTCCGAGCTGCCGGTTTCGTTCAGCCCCTATGTCTTCGCCGGCTACGGGGTGGCGAAGCTCGAGAACCCGACGGCGCTGGAACAATCCATTACCAAGGCGGCCTCCTACGGGATCGGCCTGGATGTCGCCTCCTCCATGAATTCGAGCTTCCGGTCAGGCAGCATGCGCATTGAATACGGCATAGGGACACGAGACGATGCCACACCAGATGAAAAGCGGTTCAGCATTTCCGGCACCTTCCGTTTCTGATCCTCGCCCGCGCGGACGACGCGCCCTTGTCGCCGCCCTTCTGGGCGGGGTCGCGCTGCCCGGCGCGCTGCTGGCCGATCCGCTGCCGACCAGCGGCACGGTGGCAAGCGGCACGGTCGGCATCGCCACCCCCGGGGCGCAGAGCATGGTCATCACCCAGGGCAGCGACCGGGCGGTGGTCAACTGGGACAGCTTCTCGATCGGGTCCGGCGCGCATGTCGACATCCGCCAGCCCGACGCCGGGTCTGCCCTGCTGAACCGCGTCACGGGCGACACCACCAGCGCGATCCACGGCCGCCTGACGGCGAACGGGCAGGTGCACCTCGTGAACCCGAACGGGATCTTCATCGGCGCGAACGGCAAGGTCGACGCCGGCAGCTTCGTCGCCTCGACGCTGAACATCTCGGATGACGATTTCCTGGCCGGCCGGCTGCGCTACGGCGGCACCGGGGCTTCGGGCACGGTGCGCAATGCCGGCAGGGTCACGGTGGTGCCCGGTGGCTATGCCGCCTTCCTGGGCGGCCGGGTGCGCAACGAAGGCGTCGTGACGGTGCCCATGGGCCGCATCGGCTTTGCCTCGGGCGAACGGGTGACGCTGGACCTCTCCGGCGACCAGTTCCTGCAGGTGGCGATCCCCACCGGGGGCGACGACGACGGCAAGGCGCTGGTCGAGAACTCCGGCACCGCCAGCGCCGAGGGCGGCCTGATCGAGATGCGGGCCGCCACGGCCCGCGAGGCCGTGCGCCACGCGGTGAACCTCTCGGGCGTGGCCGAGGCGCGCTCCGTCTCGGTGCGCAACGGCGTGATCACGCTGGGCGGCGGCGCGGGCGGGCGGGTGACCGTCTCGGGCCGCGCCACGACCGCCGCGGCGGCCCCCACGGGGGCCGTGCTCACCTCGGCCCGGCCGCGCGCGCGGCCCGAGGTCCGGATCACCGGCGCCCATATCGACTTGGCCGGCGCCCGGATCGACGCCAGCGGCGCGGGCGGGGGCGGGCTGATCCGCATCGGCGGTGACTTCGCCGGTGCCGGCGCCCTGCCCCGTGCCGAGACCCTGACCGCGGACGCCACGACCGAGATCCGCGCCGATGCGATCGGGACCGGCGATGGTGGCCGGATCGCGCTCTGGTCCGACCTGCGGAGCGACGTCGCCGCGCGGCTGAGCGCCCGGGGCGGGGACAACGGCGGCGACGGCGGCTTCATCGAGGTCTCGAGCGCGCGGACGCTCAGCTATTCCGGCCTGGCCGACACCCGCGCCCCGATGGGCGCCTGGGGCACGCTGCTGCTCGACCCCCAGGATATCGTCATAGACCCCGGCGCGGGCGGCGAGGATACGCTCGAGGCCAACCTCGAGTCGGGCAACGTCACGCTCGACACCTTCGAGCCATCCGTGCCCGACGCGGGCGACATCACCATCAATGCCAATATCGACTGGATGGCCGAAACAACCCTGACGCTCGACGCGGACAACGACATCTTCCTGAACGGCGCGATCAACGGACCGAACGGCGGCTTCAGCCTCTTCGCCGCCGGCAGCATCACGCCCGCCGCCGCGGTGAATGTGGACGACTTCAGGCTCTTCAACGGAAGCTGGAGCCAGCTCGGCACCCTGCCCGCCTTCGACGTGGACAGCTTCTCCCTGTCGAGCGGGGCGACCTTCCTGCGCGCGCTCGGCGGCGACGGCGGCACGTCTCCCTACCGGCTGACCGACATCTACGGCGTGCAGGGCGTGGGCACGCTCCCGGGCGACAATTTCGTGCTGGCCAACGATATCGACGCGAGCGGGACGCTGTTCTGGTCCAATTTCGACGGTCTGGGCTTCGCCCCGATCCAGAGCTTCGACGCCGTGTTCGACGGTGACCAGCACAGGATCTCGGGTCTCTATTCCGAATCCGGGTTCGAGGGGCTGAACAACACGGCGATGTTCTACAACATCGGCTCCAACGCGACGGTGCGCGACCTCACCCTCTCGGATGTCGAGATCGTCGGACGCGGCGCCGCGGCGCTCGCCTATATCAACAACGGGCTGATCGAGAACACGCGCGTCTCGGGCACCGTGACCTCGGAGGGCTATGTCACCGGCGGGCTCGTCGCGATCAACAACGGCACCATCGAGGACAGCGCGATCTCGGTCGACGTGACCGCGACCCATGTCTCGGACGGCGAGGTCAACACGGTCGGCGGGTTCGTCGGGTCGAGCTCGGGCAGCATCGCCCGGTCGAACACCACCGGCTCCGTCACGGTCGTCAATTCCGCAGGCGCGATCTCGCTCGATGTCGGCGGCTTCGCCGGGCGCGGCGACGGGATCACCGATTCCTATTCCTGGGCCGATGTCGACGTCTCGGGCGGCAGCGACCCCGATGCCACCATCGCCGTCGGCGGCTTCATCGGCACCGTGACCGGGCCGGTCACGCGCTCCTATTCCACCGGCGCGGTCACGACGTCCGGAAACGCCACTTTCTCGACCGGCGGCTTCGCGGGGCGGGATCTCTCCTCCGGCGGCACGGCCAACAACCTCTGGGACGTCCAGTCCTCGGGGCAGGCAACCAGCGCGGTCGGCACCGGGTTGTCCACGGCCCAGCTGCAGGACACCGAGGCGTTCTTCGGCCTCGCCGCCATGGCCGGGGGCGATTTCCTCCAGGTCTGGGCGCCCGGCGACACCGGCTTCTACCCGGTGAACTATTCGACAAGCCCGGTGATCCTTGCCTCGCCCGACGCGCTGAGCGTCCAGTACGGGCTGACCGGCGACGCCTCGGCCACGGGCACCACCTTCGGCGGACCCGATCCCTATGTCTTCGACGCCCCGTCGGATTCGATCGACCCGGCCGACCTCGCGGCGATCTTCGACGACCTGACCTTCGCCTCGACGAATGCGGGCACCACGACCTTCACGCTCGACACGACCTCGGTCACCAGCGCGGGCGGCGTCACGCACCGCGTCATCGACCGGATCGGCGCGGCCGAGATCACCCCGGCGCCGCTGACGATCACCCCCGACGACGTCACGAAGACCTACGGCCAGAGCGTGACGCTGGACGGCTTCAGCACCTCGACGCTCTACTTCTCGGACAGCGTCGACGACGTCACCCTGACAAGCGACGGAACGGCGGGCTCCGCCCCGGTCGTCGGCTCGCCCTATGACATCAACGCGTCGGACGCGACCGGCACGGGGCTCGAGAACTACACGATCACCTACGCGACCGGCGATCTGACCGTGACGCCCGCGCCGCTGACCATCTCCGCCAACTACCAGACGAAGACCTACGGCACCGCCTTCGACTTCGACGGGAACGAATTCACCGCCACCGGACTGCTCTTCGCGGACAGGATAGAGACCCTCGGGCTCGCCAGCGACGGTGCGGCGGCCGATGCCCCCGTGGCGGGCGCGCCCTACGAGATCGAGGCGTTCGAGGCCTCCGGCTCGGGGCTCGACAACTACACGATCACCTATGTCTCGGGCGCGATGACGGTGCTGCGGGCGCCGCTGACGATCACCGCCGACAACCAGACCAAGACCTATGGCGACACCTTCAGCTTCGACGGGACCGAGTTCACCGCCACCGGCCTGCTCTTCTCGGACAGCATCGACAGCGTCGGGCTGTCGAGTGCGGGCGCCGTGAACGCCGCCACCGTGGCGGGCGGGCCCTACGCCATCAATGCCTCGGACGCCTCGGGCACCGGCGCGGGCAATTACGCGATCACCTATGTGCCCGGCACGATGACCGTGGCCCGGGCGCCGCTGACGATCACCGCCGACAACCAGATCAAAACCTATGGCGACACCTTCAGCTTCGACGGGACCGAGTTCACCGCCACCGGACTGCTCTTCTCGGACAGCATCGACAGCGTCGGGCTGTCGAGTGCGGGCGCCGTGAACGCCGCCACCGTGGCGGGCGGGCCCTACGCCATCAATGCCTCGGACGCCTCGGGCACCGGCGCGGGCAATTACGCGATCACCTATGTGCCCGGCACGATGACCGTGGCCCGGGCGCCGCTGACGATCACCGCCGACAACCAGATCAAGACCTATGGCGACACCTTCAGCTTCGACGGGACCGAGTTCACCACCGCCGGACTGCGATTCCCCACCGACACCGTGACCGCGCTCGACCTGTCGAGCGAGGGGGCCGCGGCCGAGGCCACGACCGAGGGCAGCCCCTACGCGATCACCGGCTCGGGTCCGGTCGGATCGGGGCTGGAGAATTACGACATCAGCATCGTCGACGGAGAGCTGTTCGTGACCGAGACGGCCGCGGATCTGCCGCCGCCCCCGCCGCCGGGGCCCGGCGGCCTGCCCAACCCGAACGACACGATCGACATCTCGTTCGGCGTCGGCAGTGACGGCGGTGGCAGCGTGACGGGCGGCGGGAGCGGTGCCGTGGCGCAGGCGTCACGGGCGCTCGCGCGGACCCGCGATTTCGCCGAAGCGCTCGAGTTCAAGGCCGAGGCCTGCGGGCAGGGCAGCGGAGACGTGACCCGCTACCTCGCCTGCATGTCCGACGCGATGAACGATTTCTCGAACGAGCTCGACAGCATCTCGGCCGACCTTCCGCCGGCCATGCAGAACGTGGCCCGGATCGTCGACGCCGCGAAGGCCGGGGTCGACCGCGCCCGGACCCGCGCGGTCCAGCGCCTGGCCGGGGCCACCACCGAGGCCGAGCGCGAGGCGATCCGCCGCGATGCCTGGACCGAGGCGGAAACCGCGATGACCAGCGCCGCGACCGAGATCCGCAAGACCATCGCGCTGGTCCGGGTCGAGGACCCCGAGCTTGCCAGCATCCAGCAGGCGCAGATCACGACTGTGGCAGACGCGATGGATTCCGTCGCCATCACGTTGAGCCGGGTGGCCGACTTGTGACACACTGGGGCATGTCCCGGCTCATCGCGGTCATCCTGTTCTGGAATCTCTCGGCGCTTTCCGCCATGGCGGAGGGCCGGGTCGCCTTCGTGCTGGGCAATTCGGACTACACGTCGGTCAGCCCGCTGGAGAACCCCGAGAACGACGCGCTCGACATCTCGGTCGCGCTCGAGGGGCTGGGGTTCGAGGTGATCCTCGGCTCGAACCTCGACATGGTGCACACCCGCGACGCCATCGCGCGCTTCGCCACGCGGGCGATGAGCGCGGACGTGGTGATGTTCTACTACGCCGGGCACGGCTTCCAGGTCAGCGGGCAGAACTACCTCGTCCCGGTCGACGCGGCGCTCTCCTCCATCGAGGATCTGCCCGACCAGACGGTGCCGCTCACCGACATCATCGGCGCGATGGAGCAATCCGAGGGGATGAAGCTCGTCTTCCTCGATGCCTGCCGCGACAATCCCTTCGGCGTCGGCCTGCCGGGCGCCGATTCCGGGCTCGCCCGGGTCGGGACCGCCGCCAATTTCATGTTCGCCTATGCCACCCAGCCGGACAACGTCGCCTATGACGGCACCGGCCGGAACTCGTTCTTCACCGAGGCGATGCTGAACCACATCTACACCCCCGGCCAGGACCTGTCCGAGCTGATGGTCGCGGTCCGGCGCGACGTGCTGGCTGCGACCGGCGGGCGTCAGGTCCCGTGGGAGAACTCCTCGCTCACCCGGCTCTTCCAGTTCGACCAGAGCCCCGTGACCGCCTCGGAGGAAACGCTCCTCTGGCAGGTGGCGGCCAGCGAGAAGGACGCGGGGCTTATGCAGCTCTACGTCGACCGCTACCCGCAGGGCGCCCATGTCGAGGACGTGGTGGCCTTTCTCGAAACCGGCACGCGGACCCGCGCGATCGGGATGCGCGACGAACGGGCCGAGGCCGAGCGTCTGTGGACCCTCGCCCGGCGCTCGCGGATGCGGCCGCTGCTGGAATATTACCTCGCCCGCTACCCCGACGGCGCCGACGCGCCACAGGCGCAGCGCCTGCTCGACCTGATCCCGCGGGTCGAGGACAGCAGTCCCGGCGCGCTCTGCGAACGGCTGGCGACCCATCCGCGCGACGCCACGGCCGCCAATGCCGGCGTGCCCTTCGAACGGCTGCGCCAGAACGCGCTCGCCGCGATCCAGGCCTGTTCCGCCGCCGCCGTGCAATCGCCGGAACTGCCGCATTACACCGCCCTTCTGGCGCGGGCGACTGCGGCTTCGGGCGATCTCGACCGGGCCGTCCGGCACTACAAGAGCGCCGCGGACCGCGGCGACCTGCGCGCCATGGTCAGCCTCGCGCAGCTGCTCGAGACCGGCACGGGTGTGCCGCAGGACCTTGCCGGGGCGCAGGCGCTCTATGAACGGGCGGCCGAGGGCGGCAGCCCGGACGCGATGATCAACCTCGCCGTCTCGCTCTTCCAGGGTGACCGCGGCGCGCCGGATCCGGAGCGGGCCATCGCCCTTCTGCGCCGCGCGGCCGAGGCCGGCTCGGCCAAGGCCGTCTTCAACCTCGGCGTGCTGGCGCAGGACGGCGCGGTGGACAGCCCGGCCGATGCGCTCGATTACTTCCGCCGCGCCGCCCGCGACGGCGAGAGCGACGGCTATCGCGCCGCGGCGATCCTGCTCGACGAGGGGCGCGGCGTGGACCGCGACCCCGCAGAGGCCTCCGTTCTGCTGCTGCGCGGGGTGGCCGAGGACCGCGGCACGCTGATCCGCCAGCTGACCGGATCGACCACCGAATGGTCGCGCGACACGCTCAAGGCGGTGCAGGAGCGGCTGAAGCAGGCAGGCTACTACGCCGGCACGCTCGACGGCCTGCCCGGCCCCAACTTCAACGCCGCGCTGGAAAAATGGCGCAATGGCGGCTTCAAGCCCGAGGTTCTGGTGAACTGACGCGCCCGGCGCGGGCGGTTGTCCGGACATCTGCGCGAAGGGGGGAGGGTGAGAAGGATGGTGCCGCTGAAGGGACTCGAACCCCCGACCCCATCATTACGAATGACGTGCTCTACCAGCTGAGCTACAGCGGCATCCTTCTCAGGCCGTGCCTGACGGCACCCCAGGCGCCGTGAGCCGGGGCTATAGCATCGGCTGGACGGCTCGAAAAGGGCAATTTTACCCCTTCCGCGCGGAACCCTCCGACCGCGCCGCGGCCTCGTCCGGCGGCAGGATCTCGGCATCCGGGACATCTGCGGCGGCTTCCGGCATGGCGGGTTCCGGGGCCGGCGCGGGATGCGGTGCGGCCTGCGGCGCGGGCGGCTGTCCGGACGGCTCGGCGCGGGGCTCGTCCAGCTTGCCGACGATCAGCGGCAGGGTGGCGCTCGACATCAGGGTCGAGAATTCCGAGGCCGGGGCCTCGCGCCAGGCCAGCGTGTCGAAGGCGCCGCAATTGGTGCAGACCGGGACCCATTCGCCGTGGATATGGCCGCATTTCTCGCAGGTCCACTGCGGCCCGCGCGAGGCCGAGACGGCCCGCGTCAGCCAGCCGCGCACCACCGCGTCGGGCTTGCCCTCGCCGCGTTCGACGGCGGCCATGATCGACAGGGTCCGGGCGTCCGGGCTTTCCACCGCCAGGTCGCCGAGTGCGCGCCGCGCCTCGGGGAAATCCTCGTCCGCGAGGTAGAGCTCGGCCAGAAGCAGGCGCGTCTCGCGATGCTCGGGGTGCGATTTCGTCAGGGCCTTGTAGCGCTTGAGTCGCGCCTTCGGATCCTCGTCGGGCTCGATCTCCGCGAAGGCGGCGGCGAGGTCGGGGTGCGGATGCACCTCCCAGGCCTTCTTCAGCACCCGGGTCGCGTATTTCGGCTTGTCCTGCGCGATGTAGCTGCGCGCGGCCATGACCGCGGCGGGGATCAGGTCGGGTGACAGGCGGTTCGCCTCGATCGCGGCCTCGCGGGCCTCGATCGTGTTGCCCTCGTCGAAGACCCCCTTCGCCTCGGACAGGGCCAGCACGGCGTCGCGCCGCTTGTGCACGTCCCGCGGCAGGGCGCCGTGGCGGAGCTTGGCGTTCAGGGTCGCGCGGGCGCCCTTCCAGTCCTCCTTTTGGGCCTGCAATTGCAGCAGCGTGTCCTGCACCTCGCGATGCGCGGGCTTCAGGGCGAAGGCCTTCTCGGCCAGCTTCATCGCCGTCTCGGTGTCGCCGTCCGACAGTTTCTGCTTCATGATCCCGCGCACGCCCACGAAGCGCGTCCGGTCATCGGCCAGAAGGGCCTTGTAGGCATCCTCGGCCTTCTTGCGGTCGCCGGCCTGTTCGGCCGCCTGCGCGATCAGCAGCGTCGTCAGTTCGGGGCTGTCGAGGTATTTCTGCGCCTTCTGCGCCTTGGCCATCGCCAGCCGCGATTCGCCCGACGCCAGCGCGATCATCCCGTCCCGCACCGCCTGATAGCCCTTCCGCTCGCGGTTGCGGTCGAAATAGCGCGACATCGCGGTCTCGTCGCCGTTGATGAAGCGCAGCACCGCGACCAGCAGGCCGAGCAGCTTGATCAAGACCCAGACCGCGAGGATCAGCACCAGGAGCGAGATCACGGCCGTCAGCGTGTTCAGGTTGTATTCGACCGACCCGATGGCGATCCGCACCGAGCCGTCCAGTTCCAGGAGGTAACTCGCGAACATCGTGGCGGCGGCCACGATCAGGACGAAGAGAACGATTTTCACGAGCGACCAGAGCATGGGCGGGCTTCCTGAATTGCTTTGCGTCTGGCCGGGCCTCCTGGCCCGGCCAATGGGTGGGGCCGCTCAGCTGTCGCTGAGGCTGGCGTTCAGTTCCTCGGCGGCGGCGATGGCGTTGCGCCGGGTCTCGGCCTGTTCGATCCAGCCGGAGAGTTCGGCGCGGGATGCGTCGGGCAGCGTCTCGAGCTCGGCGAGGGCATCGCCCAGCCGTCCGGCCTTCAGCGCGCCCTCGGCACGCGAGAGCACGGCGTCGGCATCATCGCCATCGCGCGGTTCCAGCGAACGGGCCCCCAGGTTGTCCCTGAGGAAATCACCGATCGACCGGCCGCCCGCATCGTTCGCCCGTGCGGCCGACAGGGCACGGCGGGCGGCGTCCGGATAGGCCGCGCGCAGGTCGGCGAGGGAGGGCACGCCGCTTTCGGCATTGGCCGCCAGCGCTTCGGGCACCTCCATCCCGGCCTCCTGCAGATCGGCCAGAGCCGCGGCATAAGGCGCGCCGGTGTCGAGGGCCGAGAGGATCCGCGTCAGCGCGGCGCGTTGCATCGTGGCCGCGGCGGTGGCGTTGGCGTCGCTCTCCATCTGCCGGGCGTCTTCGATCAGCGCCTCGACCTCGGTCCGCTGGTCCTCCATCGCCTGCCGCAGGCGGTCAAGCTCCTGTTCATAGGCCGCGATCGCCTCCTGGGAGACGCTCTCGGTCACGGGCCGCTTCTCGAGCGCGGTGATCCGCTCGGCCGCTTCGGACATGTCGCCGGCCATCACGTCGAGCCGGTCCTGCACCGCGGAGAGATCCGAGCCGAAGCCGTCGAACCGCTCATCCAGGGACGAGAGATCGGGGCCGGCCTCAACCTGCGAGCGGAGCTGGTCGATCGCGGCGGCCTGATCGGACTGCCGCGTCTCGAGTTCGTCCAGCCGGTTGGCGGAGGGGTCGGCGCCGCCGAACATCAGGTAGGCCAGGCCGAAGCCGAGCGCCGCGGCGATGACCCCGCCCAGAAGCGCCGGGAAGAAACCGCCGCCGCTGCGGTCGCGCGCCATCGGGGCCGCGGCCGGCGTGGGGGGCGCGGTCGCGGCTTCGGCAGCCGGAGAGGGCGCTGCGGCGGCGCCGGTGGCAGCCGCCGCGCCATAGGTCCGCGCCATCGAGGCCGGACGCGGGTCATGCCGCACCGATTCGAGGTGGACGTCAGGCCGAGCGGCGACGGCCGCGGTTGCGGCTGCGGCCGCGGTTGCGGGCCGCGGATCATGTTCGACCGCCTCGACCTGCAGGTCCGGGCGCGGGTCGCCCGCCTCTCCGCCTGTCGGCGTATCGCCGGCCTGGGCGCTCATCACCGCGTCCGAGCCCTCCGTCGCCGGGACCTCGGGCGTGCCGGTCGCCGCGTCACCGGGGGCGGCGGCTCTGTCGTCCTTGGCATCCTTGCCGGTCGAAGAAGCTTTCTTTGCAGACACGTCGCGACCCTCTCAATTCCGTATGTGCCGCCGGGGCAGCATGGGGGACATTACTTTGGCGTCCGGCCGCCCTCAACCCGCGCGGCCAACTCGATACTCTCAACCGTCGCCTCCAGCATGGAGCGGAAATCCATCTGACCGGCAATGGTGCATTTCGTCCGGGGCCAGTCTCCGAGCGCGCTGGCGACCGCATCGCTCATCGCAACGATATAGACCGGTGCCGCGGACTTTTCACCCTGTGCCAGAAGTTTGGCGCTGCGGGGCGAGAAGACCGGCGCCACCACGGGGGCCTCGCCGTCCAGCAGCGCGCGCGCCTCGGCGCTCAGCGGCTGCGCCTCCTGCGCATAGACCACGCGGCCCTCGGCGGCGATGCCGGCCTCGCGCAGACGGGCAGAGACATCGACCCGCACGTGCCGGCCGTGAAGATGCAGCCAACGTCCCTCGGGTGCCTCGCTCCGGATCAGTGCCTCGAGCGCCACCGCATCGCCCTCCGCGAAGCGCGCGGGCATGCCGGCCGCCCGGGCCTCTTCGGCGGTGCCGGGGCCGACGCAATAGCAGGGCCGTGCCGGGCCGTTCAGCTCCCGGTAGGCCCGCACCCCGTTGCGCGAGGTGAAGATCACCCCGTCCACGTCGTCCATGTTCGGCAATGTCCCGTCCGTCACGATCCGCATAAGTGGAGAGACAACCACCGGCACCGCGATGCGTTCCGTCAGCGCGGCCGCGAAGGCAGCGCTGTCCGGGGCCGGGCGGGTGAGCAGGACGGTCGGCGTCATGAGGGCGAAGCCATTGTTTGCGTGACCTTCCGGTGTTACCTGCCGTGCAGGCTGGGCGCAACGGACAGGACAATGGGCGAGCGGGTCATCCTTGGGCTGGAGAGCAGCTGCGACGACACCGCCGCGGCCGTGATCCGTGGCACCCCGGGCGCCGCCGTGATCCTGTCGTCCGTCGTCGCGGGGCAGGCCGATCTGCATGCGCCCTTCGGCGGCGTGGTGCCGGAGATCGCCGCCCGCGCCCATGCCGAGAAGCTCGATGGATGCGTGGCGCAGGCGCTGGCCGAGGCGGGGCTGACGCTCGACCGGATCGACGCGGTCGCCGTCACCGCGGGGCCCGGGCTGATCGGCGGCGTCCTGTCGGGCGTGATGTGCGCCAAGGGCATCGCCGCGGGCGCCGGTCTGCCGCTGATCGGCGTGAACCACCTTGCGGGCCATGCGCTGACGCCCCGGCTGACCGATGGCGCGGATTATCCCTATCTGATGCTCCTGGTCTCGGGCGGGCATTGCCAGTTCCTGATCGTCTCCGGCCCCGACGACTTCCGCCGCCTCGGCGGCACGATCGACGACGCACCGGGCGAGGCCTTCGACAAGACCGCGCGCCTGCTGGCCCTGCCCCAGCCGGGCGGGCCGTCGGTCGAGGCGGAGGCGGCGCTTGGCGATCCGGGGCGTTTCCCCTTCCCGCGCCCGCTGCTCGACCGGCCCGGCTGCGACCTCAGCTTCTCGGGGCTGAAGACGGCGCTTCTGCGGACCCGGGATGCGGTGATGCAGGACGGCAGGCTGAAACGCTCGGACCGGGTCGATCTCTGCGCCGGGTTCCAGGCGGCCGTGACCGAGGTTCTGGCCGAGAAGACCCGCCGCGCCATCGCCGAATACCTCGTGTCAGAGCCTGAAACGCCGCTTCTTGCCGTCGCTGGCGGGGTCGCCGCGAACCGGCCGATCCGCGCCGCGCTTGAGCGGGTCGCGCAGGAGAACGGCCTCGCCTTCCTCGCGCCGCCGCTGCGGCTCTGCACCGACAACGCGGCGATGATCGCCTATGCCGGGCTGGAACGCATGGCGGCGGGGGCGGTTGACGACATGACGCTGGTCGCCCGGCCCCGCTGGCCGCTGGACCGCGCCGCGGCGCCGATGATCGGCAGCGGAAAGAAAGGGGCCAAGGCATGACGGGAGTGATCGGCGCAGGGGCATTCGGCACGGCGCTGGCGGTGTCGCTGGCCCTCGGCGGACGGAAGGTGGTGCTCTGGGCGCGGGACGCGGAGGCCGTCGCCCGGATGAACGATACGCGCGAGAACCCGCGCCTGCCCGGCGTGACCCTGCCCGAAAGCCTGGTCGTGACGGATGATATCGGCTCTCTTTCGGGGGATTTCCCCCTTCTGCTGGCCGTGCCGATGCAGAAACTGCGGGACGCGATCCGCGCCCATGCAGCGGTGCTGGACAATCGCCCGCTGGTCGCCTGCTGCAAGGGGATCGAGCTGTCCACCGGCCTCGGCCCCTCCGAGGTCATCGCGGAAGAGCTGCCCGCCGCCACGCCCGCGCTGCTCACCGGGCCCAGCTTTGCCGCCGACATCGCCCGCGGGCTTCCGACCGCGCTGACCCTCGCCTGCGCGCACGGGCCCTGCGCCGAAGAGCTGCAGCAGGCCCTCTCGGCGCCGAACCTGCGGCTCTACCGGACCGAGGACGTGACCGGGGCCGAGACCGGCGGCGCGATGAAGAACGTCATCGCCATCGCCTGCGGTGCCGCCATCGGCGCGGGCTACGGCGAAAGCGCGCGTGCCGCGGTGATGACCCGCGGCTATGCCGAGATGGTCCGCCTGGCCGTGTCCCGCGGGGCGCATGAGAACACGCTCGCCGGGCTGTCGGGCTTCGGGGATCTCGCGCTCACCTGCACCTCCGAGCAATCGCGCAACTACCGTTTCGGCCGCGCCATCGGCGAGGGACAGAGCTTCGATCCCTCTGTCACGGTCGAGGGCGCCGCGACGGCCCACGCGGTGCAGGAGGCGTCCCGCAAGCGGGGTGTCGACATGCCGATCACCGAGGTCGTGGTTGCGCTGATCGACGGGAAGGTGGACATGGAAACCGCGCTCGGGATGCTTCTGTCCCGCCCGCTCAAGGAGGAATGACATGCTGATCGCGCTCATCGCCCGGGACAAGCCCGGCGCGCTCCAGACCCGCAAGGACAACCGCGACGACCACCTGCAATACATCGCCGAGACCGGCGCGGTCTTCCAGGCGGGCCCGCTCCTGGACGAGGCCGGAGAGATGTGCGGCTCGCTCGTCATCCTCGAGGTGGAGGACATGGCCGCGGCGCAGGCCTGGGCCGATGGCGATCCCTACGCCAGGGCCGGGCTCTTCCAGTCGGTCGAGCTGTCGGCCTGGAAGAAGGTCATCGGCTGATGCGCTACTGGCTCTTCAAGTCCGAGGTCTCGACCTGGAGCTGGGACCAGCAGGTCGCGAAGGGCGAGGCCGGAGAGGAATGGGACGGCGTCCGCAACTACCAGGCCCGCAATTTCATGCGCGAGATGGAGGTGGGCGACCTGGGCTTCTTCTACCATTCCCAGAAGGAGAAGGAGATCGTCGGCATCGTCGAGGTCTGCGCCGCGGCGCATCCCGACAGCTCCACCGATGACGACCGCTGGGAATGCGTCGACATCCGCGCGGTGAAACCCCTGCCGAAGCCGGTGACGCTCGAGGATTGCAAGGCCGAGCCGCGGCTGAAGGACATGGTGCTGATCAACAACTCGCGCCTCTCCGTGCAGCCGGTGACCGAAGCGGAGTGGAAGATCGTCTGCGACATGGGCGGGGTCGGAAAGCTCTAGGCGGATCGGGTCACGGCACAGGTCCCGGCAGCGCAGGTGGATCGGCACCGCCATGCCGGGGCGCCACCGGCCACGCCGTCTGCGGCTGTCGGACCATCGGCCTGATGCCGGACTTCTTCCCGGGATGAAAATGCAGGGGGCACGGCCGGACCGGAACCCCCTGCTCCCCGCATGCTCCCACACACGCGTATCGAAAGGATCTCGGGCCGTCCTGGCCATCGGCTCCTCATAGCGCACGGGCGCGGTCCGGAGCAAAGGGTAAGTCCTTCGAATTGTCGGCACCGCCACCGCCCGGACCCGTCGGAACCCTCTCCGGACCCGAGGATGAGCCGGTGGCGCGCCGGGGTGGATGGGGCAATCCCGGGCGCCTCGGGGCGGCTCCGCGACACGCTTGCGGCACATGGGGGACGACATGAAAACGCCCCCGCAGCAACCTGCGGGGGCGTCGGGTTCTCGGCCTCCGGCCGAAGCCGGCCGGGATCAGTAGCGGTAATGCTCGGGCTTGAACGGGCCCTCGGGGCTCACGCCGATGTACTCCGCCTGGTCCGACTTCAGCTTTGTCAGCTTCACGCCGATCCGGTCGAGGTGCAGACGCGCGACCTTCTCGTCGAGGTGCTTGGGCAGAATGTAGACCTTGTTCTCGTACTCGTCGCCCTTGGTGAAGAGCTCGATCTGCGCCAGCACCTGGTTGGTGAAGGAGGCCGACATGACGAAGGACGGGTGCCCGGTCGCGTTGCCGAGGTTCAGCAGGCGCCCTTCGGACAGCAGGATGATCCGGTTGCCCGAGGGCATCTCGATCATGTCGACCTGGTCCTTGATGTTGGTCCACTTGTGGTTCTTCAGGTTCGCCACCTGAATTTCGTTGTCGAAGTGGCCGATGTTGCCGACGATCGCCATGTCCTTCATCTCGCGCATGTGCTCGATGCGGATGACGTCCTTGTTGCCGGTCGTGGTGATGAAGATGTCCGCCGAAGACACGACATCCTCGAGCGTGATCACCTCGTAGCCGTCCATCGCCGCCTGCAGGGCGCAGATCGGATCGACCTCGGTCACCTTCACCCGGGCGCCCGCGCCGCTGAGCGATGCGGCCGAGCCCTTGCCCACGTCGCCGTAGCCGCAGACCACGGCCACCTTGCCGGCCATCATCGTGTCGGTGGCGCGGCGGATGCCGTCGACCAGCGATTCCTTGCAGCCGTACTTGTTGTCGAACTTCGACTTGGTGACCGAGTCGTTCACGTTGATGGCGGGGAACGGCAGGTGGCCCTTCTCCATCATCTTGTAGAGCCGGTGCACGCCCGTCGTGGTTTCCTCGGACACGCCCTGGATCATCGCGCGCTGCTTGACGAACCAGCCGGGGGTTTCCTTCATCCGCTTCCGGATCTGGGCAAACAGGGCCTCTTCCTCTTCCGAGGTCGGGGTGGCGATCAGCTCGTCCTCACCCTCTTCGACGCGGGCGCCGTAGAGGATGTAGAGCGTCGCGTCGCCGCCATCGTCGAGGATCATGTTCGCGCCGCCCTCCTCGAACTGGAAGATCTGGTCGGTGTAGGACCAGTAATCCACCAGCGTCTCGCCCTTCACGGCAAAGACCGGCACGCCGCTTTCGGCGATCGCGGCCGCGGCGTGGTCCTGGGTCGAGAAGATGTTGCACGACGCCCAGCGGACCTGCGCGCCGAGCGCGACCAGCGTCTCGATCAGGACGGCGGTCTGGATGGTCATGTGCAGCGAGCCGGCGATGCGCGCGCCCTTCAGCGGCTGGCTGGCGCCGTATTCCTCGCGCAGGGCCATGAGGCCCGGCATTTCGGTTTCCGCAATATCGAGTTCCTTCCGCCCGTAGGCAGCGAGTTTAATATCCTTGACGACAAAATCTTTGGCCATGTGGCTTCCTTCCGAACGATTATGGAGCGCGGACTAGCACCCGCAGATTAAGCCTTCAATTACAGACACCGCGGTCATGTGCCAACCGGACTTTCCCTGCGCGGTTGCACGCTCACCGGTCGTCTTTGCCCGATTACGCGGCATCGGGCCCCTCCGCCGGTTGATTTCCCCCCCGCCTTCGCCGCAGATGGGCCGCGTTGGAACGGAGGCGGTGATGGCGAAACAGGCGCGCGCATGGCAGCGGATGCTCTCGGGCCGCAGGCTCGACCTGCTGGATCCCACGCCGATGGACATCGAGATCGAGGACATCGCCCACGGCCTGGCCTTCGTGGCGCGCTGGAACGGGCAGACCTTCGGGGATTTCGCCTATTCGGTCGCCGAGCATTCCCTGCTGGTCGAGACGATCTTCGCCCGGATCGACCCGAAGGCGCCGGTGAAATGGCGGCTCGCGGCGCTGCTGCACGACGCGCCGGAATACGTGATCGGCGACATGATCTCTCCGGTGAAGGCCGCCGTGGGGCCGAGCTACGGAGAGCTGGACGCCCGGCTGACCACCGCCATCCACCTGCGCTTCGGCCTGCCCGCGGCGCTGCCGAAGACCGTGAAGCAGAAGATCAAGCGCGCCGACCGGGTCTCGGCCTGGATGGAGGCGGTCGCGATCGCGGGCTTCTCCGAGTCCGAGGCGGACGGGTTCTTCGGCCGCCCCGACCCCTCCTTGCGCGAGGGGCTGTCGATCCGCCTGCGCCCGCCGGTCGAGGCGCGCAACGATTACACCGCGCGGCACGCCGCGCTGCTGGAGGCCATGGGATGATCCACGTCCGCCGCGCAGGCCCGCTGGACGCCGGGGCCATGGCAGATCTGCTGAACGAGGTCATCGCCCGGGGCGGGACCACGGCGCTCACCCGGACCGACATGCTGGAATGGATGGAGCGCGACCCGCTCTCGATCTGGCACATCGCCGAAGATGGGGCGGGCGGGCTGCTCGGCTTCCAATGGGTCGACCAGCACGACCCGCAGCGGCGCGAGCGGCTGCACATCGCCACCTTCGCCCGGGTCGGGCGCACCGGGCTCGGGATCGGCTCGGCCCTGTTCGCCGCCACGCGCGAGGCCGCGCGGGAGGCCGGCGCCCGCGAGATCGAGGCCGAGATCCGGGCCGACAACGCGGGCGGCCTGGCCTATTACCAGAGCCGCGGGTTCGAGGACGCGGGTCGGCGCGAGGGCGTCCTGCTGGAGGACGGCAGCGTCGTGGACAAGGTGGTCAAGATCTACCGTCTGTGACGCGGACCCTGCCCCTCTCACGCCATCCTCGGCCTGGTCCCCGCGGGTTTCGCCTTGACCCACGCGGGCCAGCGCCACGGCTTCCGCTCCGGTTTCACGCGGATCTCCTGGGGCCGCACCTGCATCGCCTTCAACATCTCGTCTGGTAGCCTGAGCATCATCTCTCTCCGCCGCATGAACACGGTTTCTATGGACATATAGGCCCGCAGGCGTCAGACACGGAGTCAGCAATTCTGCGCGATCCTTTAGTTCAGCTTGAAGATGCCCGATCCCGACTGGCGCCACCTGCCCTCTCTCTCCGCGCTGCGCGCCTTCGAGGCGACCGCACGGCTTGACGGGTTCTCGGCCGCGGCGCGGGCGCTGAACGTCACGCCCGCCGCCGTCGCCCAGCAGGTCCGCGGGCTGGAGGCCGACCTCGGCGTCGCGCTGGTGATCCGGCAGGGCCGCGGCCTGGTCCTCACCCCCGAGGGCGCCCGGCTCAGCGCGGCGCTGGCCGAAGGCTTCTCGACCATCGCCGGGGGCATCGACGCGCTCCGCCACGACGAGGCGCGGCGTTCGGTGCGGGTCTCGACCACGCAGGGCTTCGCGCAATGGCTGCTGATGCCCGCGCTCAGCCGCTTCTGGGACACCCACCCCGAGATCTCGGTCTCGCTCGACGTGACGTCGACGCTGGCGGAGCTCGGCACCGGGGGGATCGACCTCGCCATCCGCTCGGGCGCGCCGAACTTCTCCTGGCCCGACACCGAGGCGGAGCTGCTGATCCGCTCGCGCTATATCGTCGCCGCCGCGCCGCGGATCGCCGCGCAGGTCCGCTCCGCGGAGGATCTGGGCCACCTGCCGTGGATCCTCGAGCCGAGAAACACCGCCGAGGGGGGTCTGCTGGCGAAGCTGGGGCTGGACCGGGACGCGCTGAGGATCACCGAGATCGCGAGCCCGGTGCTCGAGGTCGGCTCCGCCGCGCAGGGCTACGGCCTGATGTTCGGGGTCAAGAGCATCCTGCAGCCCGAGCTTGACGCCGGCCGCCTCGTGGAGGTGCCGGTCGAAGGGCTGCCGGACGTGGGTTATTACATCGCCACGGCGCCGGGGCCCCGCCGGGCCCGGGTGCAGACCTTCATCGACTGGCTGAAGCGCGAGCTCGGCAGCGGGGCCGCCTAGCGCGGCGAGCGTTTCGCAAGGATGCGCTGCAGGGTCCGGCGGTGCATGTTCAGCCGCCGCGCGGTTTCCGAGACGTTGCGGTCGCACAGCTCATAGACCCGCTGGATGTGCTCCCACCGCACGCGGTCGGCGCTCATCGGGTTCTCGGGCGGCGGCGGCAGCGTGTCGCTTCGGGCCAGCAGCGCGTTGGTGATGTCGGTGGCGTCGGCGGGCTTCGACAGGTAATCGGTCGCGCCGATCTTCACCGCGGCCACCGCGGTCGCGATCGCGCCATAGCCTGTCAGCACCACGATCCGCGCATCGGGCCGCCGTTCGCGGATCGCCTCGACCACGTCCAGCCCGTTGCCGTCCCCCAGCCGCAGGTCGCAGACGGCATAGGCCGGCGGACGGGCGGTGGCGATGGCCTTGCCGGCGGCGACGGATTCGGCGGTCTCCACGGAAAAGCCGCGCTTTTCCATGGCCTTGGCCAGGCGTTTCAGAAAGGGCTCGTCATCGTCGACCAGCAGCAGCGACGGATCCGCGCCAAGATCAGGCTTGTCCGGCATCACACATGCTCCCTTGTCCCGATGGTGGGTCGAAGAGTCTTATCCCGCCCGCCACCCCCCGTCAAACACGGGCTCCCGCGGCCCGGCGTGCGCCATTGCACCGCGCGGGTCCGCTGGCTAGGCTTTCGGGCGCAAGAAGAAGGGCGGACCCGCCGCATGAGCCATCCCGACATCGGGCCCCTGAAGGGCCGCCAGCGCGGCAACTGGATCCGGCTGCGCACCATCATCCTGCTCCGCTGGGGCGCCATCGCGGGCCAGCTCTCGGCGCTGCTGGCGGCCGGGCAGATCTATGGCCTGCAACTGGAATACGGGCTGTGCTATCTCGTGGTCGGCGTCTCGATCGCGGGCAACCTGATCGCCACCGTCGCCTTCCCCGAAAGCAAGCGCCTGACCGAGGTCGAGAACCTCATGATGGTGCTCTTCGACCTGCTCCAGCTGTCGCTTCTGCTCTATCTCACCGGCGGGTTGCACAACCCGTTCTCGATCCTGATCGTCGGGCCGGTGACCGTGTCGGCCGCCGCGCTCTCGGCCCGGTCGGCGACCTTCGTCGGCCTGATCGCGATCACCGCCGCGACCCTGCTGGTGCCCTATCACCTGCCGCTGCTGACGGCCGACGGAAACGAGATCCTGGTCGCGGACGTCTTCGTCTTCGGCAGCTGGCTGGCCATCGTCATCGCGGTGATCTTCCTCGGGATCTATTCCCGCTGGATCGCGGCCGAGATGCACAACATGTCGGACGCCCTGCAGGCCACCCAGATGGCGCTGGCGCGCGAGCAGAAGCTCACCGACCTCGGCGGCGTCGTCGCCGCCGCCGCGCATGAGCTGGGCACGCCGCTGGCCACCATCAAGCTCACCGCCGCGGAACTGGCCGAGGATCTCGACGACCGCCCCGACATGCAGGAGGACGCCCGGCTCATCGCCCAGCAGGCCGACCGCTGCCGGGACATCCTGCGCTCGATGGGGCGCGCGGGGAAAGAGGACCTGCATCTGCAATCCGCGCCGCTGACCACCGTGGTGATGGAGGCCGCGGAGCCGCATCTCGACCGCGGCAAGCAGGTGCATTTCGAGGAAGGGCCCGCCCCGGGCCACGACGGCCCGCAGCCGGTGATCCTGCGCCGTCCCGAGGTGGTGCACGGGCTGCGCAACCTGATCCAGAACGCCGTCGATTTCGCCCGCGCGAACATCTGGATCGAGGCGCGCTGGACCGGCGACACGGTCTGGGTCCGGATCATGGACGACGGGCGGGGCTATTCGCCGCAGGTCATCGGGCGGATCGGCGATCCCTTCGTCCGGCGCCGGCGCGGCAACGGCGACAGCCAGCGGCCGGGCTACGAGGGGATGGGGCTGGGCCTTTTCATCGCCAAGACCCTGCTGGAACGCTCCGGGGCCGCGCTGACCTTTGCCAATGGCGCCGAGAAATACGAGGCGCCGGGGGAGTTTGCCGACCGCACCGGCGCCGTGGTCGAGGTGACATGGCCGCGCCGTAAGATCGACGCGGTGAAGGGCGACAACGCGATCCGCATGCGCGAGAACCGTCCGCTCGAAATCTGACCGCGGTGCGCGCCCTCCCGTCCCGGGCTTCATTAACACTTCGTTAACCGTTGGCGCGGCATCCTGCGGGCTGGGGATGCTGAACGGGAGAAGTCTGGATGGAGGTCCTCTCCTCGATCGCGCTGATCGTGGTGGCCTCTTTTCTTGCCGCCTTTTCAGCGCTTTATCTTGTGCACGCCATCGCCGGACGGCGTGGATACGCGACCGGCGGCGTGGCCCGCGAGGACCCGCAGCCGGACGACACGCCGATCGAGTTCCTCTTCCACAAGGACGAGATCCTTGATGTCTCCTCCTCGGGGGCGGACCTGCTCGAGACGGTGGATTACGGGACGTCGGACTGGCAGCGGATGCGCGATGTGCTCGCCCCGCGGTTCCACGATTTCCCGCAACGCCCGCCCACCGAGGGCAGCACCATCCTGCGCGCGGCCGACAGCGGCGACCGCGCCGAGGCACATATCGTCGCGCGGGACGGGGCCGTGCGGGTCCACGTCGTCGATGCCGGGCCGGTCAACCAGGCCGACCGCCACCTGCGGCGGACCTCCGAAAGCCGGATGCGTCGCTGGGAAGCCTCTGTCCGCCGCGCGCCCTCCCCGGTCTGGGGCTCGGACAGTCGAGGGCGCCTGCGCTGGACGAACGAAGCCTACCGACGTCTTGAGTCCGAGCTGGGCTCCGGGCACGGCGACGTCCTGGCCACCGGGCTGCCCATGCCCCGGGCCGAGGCGCCGGTGACGGCGCGGGTCGAGCTGCAGGCGACGCCGGAAACCCGCTGGTTCGATGTCACGATCCTGCGGGACGGCGAGAATTTCCTGCATTACGCGGTCGAGGTCACGGCGGTGGTCCGGGCCGAGATCGCGCAGCGCAACTTCATCCAGACGCTCACCAAGACCTTCGCCCTGCTCTCCACCGGGCTCGCGATCTTCGACCGGGACCGGCGGCTGTCGCTCTTCAACCCCGCCATCGTGGACCTGACCGGACTCGGCGCCGACTTCCTCAGCTCCCGCCCCTCGCTCTCGGCCTTCTTCGAGACCCTGCGCGAGGCGCGGATCATGCCCGAACCGAAGGATTTCAAGCGCTGGCGCGAGGCGATCTGGGACGTCGACACCCGCGCCGCCGAGGGCCGCTTCGAGGAAACCTGGACCCTGTCGACCGGCATCACCTACCGCGTGACCGGCCAGCCCTATCCCAATGGCGCCATCGCCTTCGTGATCGAGGACATCAGCGACGAGATCGGCATGTCCCGCCGCCTGAACGAATTCGTCAAACGCGCACAATCCGCGATGGATTGTTTCGAGGAAGGCGTCGCGGTCTTCTCGCCCGCCGCCAAGCTCGTCATGGCGAATGCCGCCTGTCACGAGCTCTGGGCGCACCAGCCCGCGCTCGGCAGCACCGTGGTCGAGGTGACCCGCCGCTGGCAGGCAGGGACCGAGCCCTCGCCGATCTGGGGCGAAGTGCGCGATTTCGTGTCCGATTTCGGCGCACGCGCCGAATGGGACGGCGAGGTGCAGATGAACGACGGACGCCGCCTGCGCTGCCGCTTCGCGCCGCTCGCGGACGGCTCCACCCTGATGGGCTTCCAGCCGTTGCACTGAGCCTTGCGGCGGCCCGCGCTGCCGCCATACTCTGGCGGAATGGGGCAGTTCTCCGTCACGCATGACTTCACCTCGGAAGAGGACACCTGCCGGGCGGCCGCCCGGCTGGCGCCGCTTCTGCGGCCCGGTCATGTGATCCTGCTGGAAGGCGGCATCGGGGCCGGCAAGACACATTTCGCCCGCTGCCTGATCCGCGCCGTGCTCGCCGTACCCGAAGACGTCCCCTCGCCCACCTTCACGCTGGTGCAGACCTACGACACCGCGCATGGCGAGATGTGGCATTCCGACCTCTACCGTCTGGGCCATCCGGACGACGTCATCGAACTGGGCCTGGCCGAGGCCTTCGAAAGCGCGATCTGCCTTGTCGAATGGCCCGACCGGCTGGGCGAGCTCACGCCGCCGGGGGCGCTGCACATGGGCTTTTCGGTTGTCGGCGACTCCGCCCGCGAGATAGTCATGCGCGCAGACGAGACCCCCTGGCGGGACATTTTGAAAGAGGCCGGACTTGACCGATAGAGACGAGGCCTGCGCGCGGTTCCTCGCCGCGCAGGGCCATGCGGAGACCCCGCGCCACCCGGTGTCCGGCGACGCCTCGAACCGCCGCTACGAGCGGCTCGGGACGGGGGCGGGCAGCGTGATCCTGATGGACGCCCCGCCGGACAAGGGCGAGGACGTGCGTCCCTTCATCCGCATCGCGGCGCACCTGCGCACCGCCGGCCTCGCCGCGCCCGAGATCCGCGCGGCCGACGAGGAGCAAGGGTTCCTGCTGCTCGAGGACCTCGGCGACGACCTGTTCGCCCGCGTGCTGGCGCCGCTCTCCGGCGCAGCGCTGGAAGAGGCGGAAATGCGTCTCTATTCCGGGGCGATCGATGTTCTGGCCGCCCTCCACAAGGTCCCGCTGCCGGAGGGGGTCGCGCCCTACGACGCCGCGGTGATGACCGACATGGCCGCCCTCGCCTTCGACTGGTATCTCGCCGGGACCGACGGGACCGACCCGGACGCGCGCGCCGCCTTCCACGCCGCGATGCGGGCCGAGCTGGATACGCTCGACGCGCCCTCGGTGCTGATCCTGCGCGACTATCACGCCGAGAACCTGCTCTGGATGCCCGGGCGCACCGGGCTCGCCCGGATCGGCCTGCTGGACTTCCAGGACGCCATGGCGGGGCACCCGGCCTATGATCTCGTGTCTCTCCTGCAGGACGCAAGGCGCGACGTTTCCCCCGGGTTAGAGACGCAGATGATCGCCCGCTACTGCGCCGCCACCGGGACCGAGGCCGAGGCCTTCACCCGTGCCTACCACCTGCTCGGGCTGCAACGGAACCTGCGCATCACCGGCGTCTTCGCCCGGCTCTGCCTGCGCGACGGCAAGCGCCACTACCCCGACCTGATCCCGCGCGTCTGGGGCCATGTCCTCAAGGACCTCGCCCGGCCCGAGCTGGCGCATCTTGCCCCGCTCGTCACCGGCGTGCTTCCCGAACCCACGGCCGAGCGCCTTCAATCCCTCAAGGACCAATGCCGCAGCAAGCCGACAGCCTGATGATCTTCGCCGCCGGGTTCGGAACCCGGATGGGCGCGCTGACCGCGACGCGGCCGAAGCCGCTGATCGAGGTCGCGGGCCGTCCGCTGATCGACCGCGCGCTGGCGCGGGCGGAAGAGGCGGGCATCGCCCGCATCGTCGTGAACACGCATTACCTGGGCGACCGGATCGCCGATCATCTGCACGGCCGGAACGTCGCGATCTCGCATGAATGGCCCGAGATCCTCGACACCGGCGGCGGGCTGCGCCAGGCGCTGCCGATGCTGGGAGACGGGCCGGTCATGACGCTGAACCCCGATGTGATCTGGGCCGGGCCGAACCCGCTGGCGCTGCTGCGGGACGCCTGGGATCCGGCGAAGATGGACGCGCTTCTTCTTTGTCTCGCGCCGCATCACGCCATCGGCCGCAAGGGCGGCGGCGATTTCACCCTCGGCGCCGACGGCACCCTCACGCGGAAGGGCGACGTCATCTACGGCGGCGCGCAGATGCTCGACCCCGCCGGGCTGCACGACATCCCGGACAGGGCCTTCTCGCTCAACCGCCTCTGGGACCGGATGATCGACGACGGGCGGCTCTACGGCGTGCTCTATCCCGGCACATGGTGCGACATCGGCCACCCCGAGGGGATCGCGCTGGCCGAGAAGATGCTCGCGCAGGCCGATGTTTGACCCCCTGCCCCATCCGCGCCTCTTCGGCATGCCGCCCGGCGCCGATTTCCCGGCGGCGCTGGTCGATCACCTGCGCGCCGCCCATGCGGACCGCCCGCCGCAGGATCTGGCCCGCGTCCGGCTGATCGTGAACACGCGCCGGATGGCCCGGCGGATCCGCGACCTCTTCGACCAGGGCCCGGCGCTGCTGCTGCCCCGGATCGAGCTGATCACCGACCTCGGGCAATCGCATCACCTCGCCGAGGTGCCCGAGGCCGTCCCTGCCCTGCGCCGGCGGCTCGAACTGGTGGAACTGATCTCGGCCCTGCTCGACGCCGAGCCCGACCTCGCCCCGCGCGCGGCGCTCTACGACCTGGCCGACAGCCTGGCCCGGGTGCTGGACGAGATGAACGGCGAAGGCGTCGCCCCCGAGGTGCTGGAGGCGCTCGACGTCAGCGACATGTCCGGCCACTGGGCCCGCGCGCTGCGCTTCCTGACCATCGCCCGCCGCTTTCAGGACGACGGCGAAGCCCGGCTCGACACCGAGGCACGGCAACGGCTGGTGACCCAGATGACACTCGCCGCATGGGCCGAGGATCCGCCGCAGGACCCGATTATCCTGGCCGGCTCCACGGGATCGCGCGGCTCCACGAACCTGCTCATGCAGGGGGTCGCCCGGCTGCCGCAGGGCGCGGTGGTCCTGCCCGGCTTCGATTTCGAAATGCCCGAAGATGTCTGGAACAGGCTCGATTCCGCGCTCACCGGCGAGGATCACCCCCAGTTCCGCTTCGCCCGTCTGCTCGCGGGGCTCGGCATGACCCCCGCCGAGGTGCTGGCATGGCCCGGCGCGACCTCTCCCTCCGTCGCGCGCAACCGCGCCGTGTCGCTCGCGCTGCGCCCGGCGCCTGTCACCCACCAGTGGATGAACGAGGGGCCGCAGCTGACGGGCCTCACCGGCGCGATGGAGAACGTGACCCTGCTCGAGGCGCCCTCGGCCCGGGCCGAGGCGCTGGCCATCGCCATGCGGATGCGGCAGGCCGCCGAGGACGGCGTGACCGCCGCGCTCATCACCCCCGACCGGATGCTGACACGGCAGGTGTCGGCGGCGCTCGACCGCTGGGACATCGTGCCGGACGATTCCGGCGGCCAGCCGCTCCAGCTTTCGCCGCCGGGGCGCTTCCTGCGCCATGTCGCGGACCTGTTCTCCACCCGGGTGACGGCGGAATCGCTGCTGACGCTGCTGAAGCACCCGCTCACCCATTCCGCCGTGAAGCGCGGACCGCACCTCCTGCTGTCCCGCGCGCTCGAACTGCGCCTGCGCCGCAAGGGCCCGCCCTTCCCGACAGCTGACTCGCTCCGGGCCTTCGCCGCGGCGCACAGGGATGACATGGCCGGCCCTTGGGCCGAGTGGATCATCGCCACCTTCCTCGGCCGGGAACGCCCCGAGAAGGTGCCGCTGGCCGAGCGGGTGGCCGACCACCTCGCGCTGGCCGAACGGATCGCGGGCGGGCATCTCGATCCCGGGCCGGGCAAGCTCTGGGAAGAGCGGGGCGGCGTCAAGGCGGCCGAGACGATGGACGAGCTGCGCCGCGAATCCGTGCACGGCGGATCCATCGACGCGCGCGATTATGCGACCCTGTTCAACGCGGTTCTGGGCCGGGCCGAGGTGCGCGACCCCGACAGCGGACATGCCGGCGTGCTGGTCTGGGGCACGCTCGAGGCGCGGGTGCAGGGGGCCGACCTCGTGATCCTCGGCGGGCTGAACGAAGGCGCGTGGCCCGAACTGCCGCCGCCCGATCCCTGGCTGAACCGCGAGATGCGGCACAAGGCCGGGATGCTGGTGCCCGAACGCAAGATCGGCCTCTCCGCCCATGATTTCCAGCAGGCGATCGCGGCGAAGGAGGTCTGGCTGACCCGCTCGATCCGCACCCAGGATGCCGAGACGGTGCCCTCGCGCTGGATCTCGCGGCTGACGAACCTGCTGGGCGGGCTGCCCGGCGAAGGGCAGGCGGCGCTCTCCGAGATGCGGGCGCGCGGTGCGGCCTGGGTGGCGCGGGCCCGCACGCTCGAGGCCGTCGCCCGGATCGACCCGGCGCCCCGGCCGGCCCCGCGCCCGCCCCGGGCGGCCCGGCCCGACCGGCTGTCGGTGACCGAGATCCAGCGGCTGATCCGCGATCCCTACGCGGTCTACGCGCGCCGGGTTCTGCGGCTGGAACCCCTTGATCCGCTTATGAAACTGCCCGACGCCCTGCTGCGCGGCACGGTGCTGCACGAGGTGCTGGAGCATTTCGTGAAGGAGACGCGCGACGATCCGGCCGCCCGCACCGCCGAGAGGCTGCTCGCGCTCTGCGACGCGGTGCTGTCGCGCGAGGTGCCCTGGGCCGAGGCGCGGCATCTCTGGCGGGCGCGGATGGCCCGCGTCGCCGGCGGTTTCCTCGCCGACGAGCTGCAGCGGCGCGAGCGCGGCGATCCCGTCGGCTTCGAGGTCAAGGGCCGGGCCGAGATCGCCGGGCTGGGCTTCACCCTGACCGCCAAGGCCGACCGGATCGACCTCGACGCCAACGGCAATGCGCTGCTCTACGATTACAAGACCGGCGCGCCGCCGGGCGAGAAGAAGCAGATCCATTTCGACCGGCAGCTCCTGCTCTCTGCCGCCATTGCCGAGCGCGGCGGGTTCGAGACCGTCGAACCGCGGCTGGTGGTCGGCGCCGCCTACATCGGCCTTGGCGCCAGCGCGGGCGAGGTTCCGGCGCCGCTGGACAAGATCCCGCCCGGCAAGGCGTGGGAAGATTTCTGCGCCCTGATCAGTGCCTATTACGAGGAAACGCAGGGGTTCACCGCGCGCCGGGCGATGTTCTCGAAGGCCGATACGGGCGATTACGACCAGCTGGCACGGTTCGGCGAATGGGACGTGACCACGGGCCCGGACCGGAGGGAGGTGCGATGATCCGCGACGACGCCACCGAGCGGCAGGTCCGCGCCGCCGCGCCGGACCGCTCCACCTGGCTGTCGGCGAATGCGGGTTCGGGCAAGACGCGGGTGCTGACAGACCGGGTGGCGCGTCTGCTGCTGTCGGACGTGGAGCCGCAGCACATCCTCTGCCTGACCTACACCAAGGCCGCCGCCTCCGAGATGCAGAACCGGCTGTTCAAGCGGCTCGGCGAATGGGCGATGAAGGAGGACGACGCGCTCAGGGCCGAGCTTCGGGGGCTGGGCGCCGAGGGTCCGTTCGACCTGGAGAACGCCCGCACGCTCTTTGCCCGCGCGATCGAGACGCCGGGCGGGCTGAAGATCCAGACCATCCACTCCTTCTGCGCGGCGCTCCTGCGGCGCTTCCCGCTCGAGGCCGGGGTCAGCCCGCAATTCGCCGAGGCCGAGGACAGGGCGACCGCGCTCCTGCGGGCCGAGATCGTGGAGGCGATGGCCGAGGGCGACGAGGCGCCGCTGGTGGCCGAGATGGCGCGCCACCTGACGGACGAGAGCTTCGACGACATCAGCCGCGATGTGACGGCGCACGCCGCCGCCTTCCGCGATCCCCTGCCGGATGCGGAACTGGCGCGGCTCTTCGGCCTGCCCTCGGGCTTCGACCACGACCAGCTGCTGCGGGCGGCGTTCCCGACCGGCTGCGAGGATGTGCTGCCGCCGCTTGTCGCCGGGCTGATGCGGGGGTCCTCGACCGATGCGAAGAACGGCGAGAAACTCTCGGGGCTGGAGGTGCCGTCCCTGGCCGCGCTGCCGGTGCTCGAGGGGGTCTTCCTGTCCGGCAAGGGTGCGAAAGAGCCGTTTGCCGCCAAGTCGGGCTCATTTCCGACGAAGAAGACGCAGGCCGAGCTTGCCGACCTGATGCCCGCCGTCGAGGACTGGATGCGCGCGATCGAGGCGGCGCGCAACCTTCGCCTCGGGCTTGCCGCCGCCGAACGGATGCGGGCGCTGCACGGCTTCGCGCAGGCCTTCGTCCGGCGCTATGAACACGCCAAGCAGCAGCGCGGCTGGCTCGACTTCAACGACCTGATCCTGCGCGCCCGCGACCTGCTGAGCGATCCGGCGGTGGCGGCCTGGGTGCTGTTCCGGCTCGACGGCGGGATCGACCACATCCTGGTGGACGAGGCGCAGGACACCAGCCCCGAGCAATGGGAGGTGATCGAGCGGCTGGCGCGGGAATTCACCTCGGGCGAGGGCGCGCGGGCGGACCGGGTGCGGACCATCTTCGTCGTGGGCGACAAGAAGCAGTCGATCTATTCCTTCCAGGGCGCCGACCCGCGGGAATTCGACCGGATGCGCGCCGATTTCGCGACGCGGCTCGAGCCGTCGGCGAGCCCGCTGCAGGTCCTTGAGCTGGCCTATTCCTTCCGCTCGGCCCCCGCGATCCTGTCGCTTGTCGATACCGTCTTCACCGGGCGCGAGAGGGCGGGCTTCGGCGGGGAGGAGCCGCACCGCGCCTTCAAGACCGCGATGCCGGGGCGGGTCGATCTCTGGCCCGTGGTCGAGAAGGCCGAAAGCCCCGAGGATCAGGACTGGACCGATCCCGTGGACCAGCTGGGACAGGACGACCACCGGGTGACGCTGGCCCGGAGGATCGCCGCCGAGATCGGGGCGATGATCGCGCGGAAAGAGCCTGTTCCGGCAGAAATCGGCCATTCCGGCAGCTTCGGGATGCGCCCCGTCCGGGCCGGGGATTTCCTGATCCTGGTGCAGCGGCGGTCGGATCTGTTCCACGAGATCATCCTGGCCTGCAAGGAGCAGGGCCTGCCGATCGCGGGGGCCGACCGGCTGAAGGTCGGCGGCGAGCTTGCGGTGCGGGACATCGCGGCGCTCCTGTCCTTCCTCGCCACGCCCGAGGACGAGCTGTCGCTCGCCGTCGCGCTGAAGTCGCCGCTGTTCGGCTGGGACGAGCAGATGCTCTTCGACCTCGCCCACAAGCGCGGCGACCGGCCGCTCTGGCCAGCGCTGCGGGACCGGCGCGCCGCGCATCCCGAAACCCTCGCGGTGCTGGACGACCTGCGGCTTCAGGTCGATTACCTGCGGCCCTACGAGTTGATCGAACGGATCCTCACCCGTCACGACGGCCGCCGCAAGCTGCTCGCCCGGCTCGGGGACGAGGCCGAGGACGGGATCGATGCGCTTCTCTCGCAGGCGCTGGCCTATGAACGCAGCGCGGTGCCGAGCCTGACGGGGTTCCTCGTCTGGATGGAGACCGACGACCTGGAGATCAAGCGCCAGCTCGACAGCGCGGGCGACCGGATCCGGGTGATGACGGTGCATGGCTCCAAGGGTCTGGAATCGCCCATCGTGGTGCTGCCCGACTGCGCCCAGAGGCGGGAGAGCGCGACCGACCGGCTGCTGCCGCTCGACGGGCGGATGGTCTGGGGCACCCGCGCCGAAGAGACGCCCGCCGCGCTGGCCGCCGCCCGCAATGCGCTGGTGGAGGCGCGGCGGGACGAACGCGACCGGCTGCTCTACGTCGCCCTGACCCGGGCCGAGAAATGGCTGATCGTCGCAGCGGCGGGCGATCTGGGCAAGGACGGCGCGGCGTGGCACGACCGGGTGCGCGTCGGGATGGAGAGCCTCGGCGCCGGAACCGCGGAGATGCCGACGGGGCAGGGGCTGCGGCTGGAAAGCGGCGACTGGGGCGGCCCGGCCGAGGCCGTCGCGCCCGGGGACACGCCCGCGACCGAGGCGCTGCCGGCTTTCTACGGCACGCCCGCGGTGATGCCCGAACGCTTCGCGACGCTCAGCCCCTCGGACCTGGGTGGGGCGAAGGCGCTGCCGGGCGAGGCGGGGCTGGACGAGGCGCAGGCCAAGCGGCGCGGGCGTCAGGTGCACCGGCTGCTGGAACATCTGCCGGGCCGGGACCCGTCCGACTGGCCCGAAACGGCGGCCCGCCTGCTGCGCTCCGGGCTCGATGCCGCGGGCGAGGCCGAGGTGGCGCTGCTGCTGGACGAGGCGCGGCGGGTGCTGTCGAAGCCCGAGCTCGCGCCGCTCTTCTCGGGCGAGGCGTTGGCCGAGGTTCCGGTCTCGGCCGAGGTCGGGCTGAAGAAACGGCTGCACGGGGTGATCGACCGGCTGATCCTGTCCGACGACCACGTGCTGGCAGTGGATTTCAAGACCAACGCGGTGGTTCCCGACGGTATCTCCGACGTGCCCGAGGGCCTGCTGCGCCAGATGGGCGCCTATGCGCTGGCGCTGGAACAGGTGTTCCCGGGAAGGCGCATCGAGGTCGCGATCCTCTGGACCCGGACGGCCACGCTCATGCGTCTGCCGCACGATATTGTGACGGCCGCGCTTTCCTCAACAAGGTCTGCTTGACGCCTCTGGGGGGGATGCCTACGTTTGAGGCCGACACATTCCCGAGCCAGGAGCATACCAATGGCGACCGTAGCCGTGACGGACGATACGTTCGAGGCCGAAGTGATCAAATCCGACAAGCCCGTTGTCGTGGACATCTGGGCCGAGTGGTGCGGACCCTGCAAGCAGATCGGTCCCTCGCTGGAAGAGCTGTCCGAAGAGATGGGCGACCAGGTGAAGATCGTGAAGGTCGACGCCGACACGAACCCGCAATCGGTCATGTCGATGGGTGTGCGCGGGATCCCTGCGCTGTTCATCTTCAAGGACGGCCAGATCATCTCGAACCGCACCGGCGCCGCCCCGAAGGCCGCGCTGCAGAGCTGGATCGCCGAGTCGATCTGAGCTCACGCGGAAGTTCCTCGAAACGGGCGCCCCGGGGCGCCCGTTTTCGTTCGGGGGGCTTCTGATGCGGCCAGGCGTGCCTATCTCGATGGCATGAACACAGCATTCACCATGGCCGATATCGAGAAGGCGCACGCGGTCGTCGACCCCGATGGCGTGAACGATTACCTCTCCGCGCTGCGGCAGCTCGGCGTCGCCTATTACGTCAGCCACATCTGCGACGGTCATTCGGATTTCTACGACGCGGCGGGCAACAAGCTTTCGACGGCGCCGATCCACGACCGCCTGACGGTGGCCGAGCAGGTCGATCCGAAAGCCGCGAAGCTGGCGCTCGGCCAGCACGGGCGGGGCGAGACGGATTACCTGACCTTCGCGCGGCAACTGGCCGATGCGGGGATCGAGACCTGGCTGATGGACCCCCGGGCGCGCACCTGCACCTTCTGCTGCCGGGCCGGGGAAAAGCTTTTCTCCGCGCCGCTCTAGGCGCTAGACCGGCCAGCCGCCGCGCCGGAGCGCCTCGGCGATCTTCGCATCGGCCTCGGGACGGCCCGCGTTGATCGACATGATCTGCCAGAACCAGTGGATGTAGCCATCGTAATCCGGCTGCATGTCCAGCACGCGGGCGAAGGCCCCGGCCTCGCCCAGCGTGAGGACATTCGCCGCGATGTGGTGGAAATCGATCCGGGCGAACAGCACGCAGGGCTTGTGGAAGAAGAACCCGTTGAAGGCGGCCGAGGAATTCTCGGTCACCACGTAGTCGCAGGCGAGCAGGTGGCGGTGCATCTCTCCGGTCTCGACCGACAGCCGCGGTTCATCCCAGGCGAGGCGTTCCAGCGCCTTGAGGTCGGCGGCGTCGTAATCTTCGGACGGGTGCAGGGTGGCGATCACGTTGCGCGCCGGATCGTGCCGCAGCACCGACCGGACCATGTCGATGGGCGCGCAGAACTGGAACGACCGGTGGTCCCGGATCCGGCCCTGCAGCGGCACGTAGACATAGCCCGCCCGCACCGCCTGCGCCGCGCCGAAAAGCCGGTCGCGCCAGTACTCCGCAAACCGCCGGGCGCCGGGCGCGCCGCCGGGAAACCCGGCCTCTGCGACCCGCCAGCGCCAGCGTTCGGCGTAGGGCTCGATGGCCCAGAACGGGTAGTGATAGACCCGTCGCACGGTGAGCGCCCGGTCATGGGTCGGCGGGTCCATGTGGAAGAGGTCATAGCCGTCCTCCACCGCCGCGGCGCGCCGGGTGCGCTCGTCGTTCGGTACCAGCGTGACATGCAGCCCCGCGGCTTCGCAGACCGTCTTGATCCGGTTCAGGAAATTGTGCCGCCCCTCGGCCGTGCTGGCGAGGAGATCGGGATCGAGGTGGAAGCGCACGTCGGCGGATTGCATGAGCGGACGCTAGACCCGGTCCGGGGGAACGGCAAGAGCGCGCGCCCTTGTCCCGCACGGGGGCAGGGGACATATAGGCCCGGAACGGACAAAGGAGAACTTCATGGCTGACGCGTCATTCCCGGGCTGGCACGGCACGACGATCATCGGGGTCCGCAAGGGCGGCAAGGTGGTGATCGCTGGCGACGGGCAGGTCTCGATGGGCGACACCGTGATGAAGGGCACCGCCCGCAAGGTGCGGCGGCTGTCTCCGGGGGGCTACGAGGTGGTGGCGGGCTTCGCCGGCTCCACCGCCGATGCCTTCGCGCTGCTGGAACGGCTCGAGGCGAAGCTCGAGGCGACGCCGGGGCAGCTGGCCCGGGCAAGCGTGGAACTGGCGAAGGACTGGCGGACGGACAAGTACCTGCAGAAGCTCGAGGCGATGCTGATCGTCACGGATGGCAAGGATCTGCTGGTGATCACCGGTGCGGGCGACGTGCTGGAGCCCGAACATGACGTGACCGCCATCGGCTCGGGCGGCAATTACGCGCTCGCCGCGGCGCGGGCGCTGATCGAGACCGACAAGGACGCCGAAGAGATCGCGCGCACGGCGATGAAGATCGCTTCCGACATCTGCGTCTACACAAACGGCAACCTGACGGTGGAAACCATCACGGCCTAGCCGGGCTTCTTCGCCTCCATGTAGGCGCGGAGCACGGCGTTCATCCGGGTCTGGTAACCGGGACCCTCGGCCTTGAAGAAGGCGAGCACGTCCTGATCCACCCGGAGCGAGATCGCCTGCTTGGGTTGCGGGATCACGAGAACGGCGGAGTCCCAGTCGAGTTCGAAATCGTCCTCGTCCTCGCCTTCGAACGGCCCCGCCGCGCGGACCCGGTCCCAGTCAGTCTCGCCCTTGAGCTCCATCGCCTCTTCCAGCGATATACGCCCGATACGCTCTTTCTTCATTCCGCCTCATCCTCCTGGCCGTGATCAGCCGGATCTTCTTGCCCCGGTGGGTATAGACGACGGCGACTTCTACATCGTCCAGAATACCCAGCGCTATGAACCGCACCTCGACATCACTGCGGGCGGCGATGATCATGTGCCGACGCCCGAAGAGCGAGCCCGCATCCGCAAGGTCGAACCCGTGCTTCCCAAGCACCAGCCGCCGTTTGTCTTCGTCCCATTCGAACATGCGCCGCCCCTTCGGCGACCACATTCGACGTGCATGGTTAAAGACGAGCTAACCCCGCAGCGCATACACATCCTGTATATACACGACCCACCCCCTTCAATCCAGCCCCCCGAATGCGTATCTGTCCCGGGAACCTGAAGAGGACACCAAATGACCGACCTGACCCCGCGCGAGATCGTCTCCGAGCTCGACCGCTTCATCATCGGCCAGAAGGACGCCAAGCGCGCCGTGGCCGTGGCCCTGCGGAACCGCTGGCGGCGCAAGCAGCTCTCGGACGACCTGCGCGACGAAGTCTATCCCAAGAACATCCTGATGATCGGCCCCACGGGCGTCGGCAAGACCGAGATCTCGCGCCGGCTGGCCAAGCTCGCCCGCGCGCCCTTCATCAAGGTCGAGGCAACCAAGTTCACCGAGGTCGGCTATGTCGGCCGCGACGTGGAGCAGATCGTCCGCGACCTCGTCGACAGCGCGATGGCGCAGACCCGCGAGTACATGCGCGAGGACGTGAAGGCGAATGCCCACCAGGCCGCCGAGGACCGGGTGATCGAGGCGATCGCCGGCAAGGACGCCCGCGAGGGCACGCGCGAGATGTTCCGCAAGAAGCTGCGCAGCGGCGAACTGGACGAGGAGGAGATCGAGATCGAGATCGCCGACACCTCGAACCCGCTCGGCATGATGGACATCCCCGGCCAGCCCGGCGGCGGGCAGATGGGCATGATGAACCTCGGCGACATCTTCGGGAAGGCCTTCGGCGGCCGGAAGGTCAGCAAGAAGGTCAAGGTCCGCGACAGCTACGAGATCCTGATCGGGGAAGAGGCCGACAAGCTGCTCGACGACGAGACGGTGAAGCTGGCCGCGCTGAAATCGGTCGAGGAGAACGGCATCGTCTTCCTCGACGAGATCGACAAGGTCTGCGCCCGCGCGGAAACCCGCGGCGGCGATGTCTCGCGCGAGGGCGTGCAGCGCGACCTGCTGCCGCTGATCGAGGGGACGACCGTCAGCACCAAGCACGGGCCGGTGAAGACCGACCATATCCTCTTCATCGCCAGCGGCGCCTTCCACATCGCGAAACCCTCGGACCTGCTGCCCGAGCTTCAGGGCCGTCTGCCGATCCGGGTGGAGCTGCGCGCCCTGACCGAGGCGGATTTCGTTCGCATCCTGACCGAGACGGACAACGCCCTGACACTGCAGTATTCGGCCCTGATGGGGACCGAGAACGTCGATGTCAGCTTCACCGAGGACGGGATCGCCGCCATCGCCAAGATCGCCGCGGACGTGAACGGCACGGTGGAGAATATCGGCGCGCGGCGGCTCTACACGATCATCGAGCGGGTGTTCGAGGAGCTCTCCTTCACCGCCCCCGACCGGGCGGGCGAGACGATCTCGATCGACCGGGCCTTCGTGGAAGAGAACGTCGGCAAGCTGGCCGCCAGCGTGGACGTCTCGCGCTACGTGCTGTGACGCACGGCTTGCCAGCCGCCTGCGCCCTCCGACATAAGGGGGCGCAGGACCGCAGGGGGGCGATGCGATGAAACGGCTGTTCCGGGTCGCGGGCTATCCCGCCGTGCTCGTCTTCCTCTGCGCGGGCATCGCGGCGGCGGTGCTGGCCTTCGGATCGCTCCGGCTTCTGACCTCGGGCCTGTCCCTGATGCGCATGGTGCAGGAACAGGGCTGGCCCGTGCTGACGCAGGAGGGCTGGCCGCAGCCGTTCCGGGTCGCGGGCTTCGGGGTCATCGCGCTGTCCGCCTTCCTCGTCTTCCGGATCTGCGAGACCGAGCTGGTCGCGCGCTACCGCGACTGGCAGGACCGATAGCGCTTTTCTTTCCGCGGGAACTGCGGAACAGATGGCGGCATGGCTCTTCTCGCCTTTCTCCGCACCAATGCCGCCTGGCTGTCCGCCGGCGCCCTGCTGACCTTCCTGTCGAGTTTCGGCCAGACCTTCTTCATCTCCGTCTTCGCCGGCCGCATCCGCGAGGAGTTCGGCCTCGGCCTCGGCGATTGGGGGCTGATCTACACCGTGGGCACCGGCGCCTCGGCCGTGGTGATGGTCTGGTCGGGCGGTCTGACCGACAGGTTCCGGGCGCGGACGCTGGCGGTGGTGGTGCTGAGCATGCTCGCGCTCGCCTGTGTCGCGATGAGCCTGGCCACCAGCGTCGTCGTGCTGACGGGCGTGATCTTCCTGTTGCGCTTCACCGGGCAGGGCATGACCTCGCACATCGCGATCGTCGCCATGTCGCGCTGGTTCGTGGCGACCCGGGGGCGGGCGCTCTCCATCGCCACCATGGGCTTCGCCCTGGGCGAGGCGTTCCTGCCGCTGATCTTCGTCGCGCTGCTGGCCACGGCCGAGTGGCGGATGCTCTGGCTGGCGGCGGCGGTGATCGTGCTGGTCGGGCTCGGGGTCGTGCTGCTTCTGCTCCGGACCGAGCGGACGCCGCAATCGGTGGCCGAGACCAATGCGAGCACCGGGATGGAGGGGCGGCACTGGACCCGGGCCGAGGCGCTGCGCCACTGGCTCTTCTGGCTGGTGGTGCCGGTGATCTCGGGCCCGCCGGCCTTCGTCACGACCTTCTTCTTCCACCAGGTCTATTTTGCCGAGGTGAAGGGATGGCCGCTGTTCAGCCAGGTCTCGCTCTACCCGGCCTACACGCTCTTCGGGCTGCTGATGGTCTTCGGCTGGGGCGCCGCGCTGGACCGGACGGGGACGGGGCGGCTCCTGCCCTTTGCCTACCTGCCGATCTCGGTCGCCTTCCTGATCTTCGGCACGGCGCAGAGCCTCGGGGTCGTCGCGCTCGGCCTCGGGTTCATGGCGGTGACGGTGGGCGCCCAGTCGACCCTGCCGATGGCCTTCTGGGCCGAGTATTTCGGCACCCGCCACATCGGCTCGATCAAGGCCGCGGCGGCGGCGGCGATGGTCATGGGCTCGGCGCTCGGACCGGGGGTGACGGGCGTGCTGATCGACGCGGGCATCGGGATCCAGTCCCTCTACCTCGGGATCGCGGGGTGGTTCCTTATCTCGAGCGGGGCGATGGCGCTCGGCATGAAACGCGCGCAGGCGCTGATGCCGCGGGCGGCGGGATGAGGGCCTATCTCTCCTTCCTCCGCAGCAACGCGCCATGGCTCGGTGCGGGGTTCCTGCTGATCTTCATGTCGGGGATCGCGCAGACCTCCTTCGTGGCGATCTTCGCCGGCGTCATCCGGGCCGAGTTCGGGCTGAGCCACGGCCAATGGGGCGGGCTCTATTCGCTGGCGACGGCGCTGTCGGCGGTGCTGATGCTGATCTTCGGCGGGGTGGCCGACCGGTTCGGCGCCCGCTGGCTGGGCACGGCCGTGCTTCTGGGGCTGGCGGCGGGGTGCCTCTTCCTGTCGCTCTCGCAGGGGCTGATCGCGCTGGCCGGATCGCTCTTCGTGATCCGCTTCCTCGGCCTCGGCATGGCGTCCCATGTCGCGCTCGTCGCCACCGGGCGCTGGTTCAGCCGGACCCGCGGCAAGGCGGTGGCGGTGGTGCTCTCGGGCTTCGCGGTCTCCGAGGCGGTGCTGCCGGTGCTCTTCGTCGCCGCGCTCGAGATGACGGACTGGCGGCGCCTCTGGCAGATCGTCGCGCTGCTCATCCTGGCCGGGGCGATCCTCCTGCCGCTCGTGCTGCGCGGAGAGCGGATCCCCGCGGGCGACGAGGTCTCGGGCGAACAGACGGGGATGGGCGGCCTGCACTGGACCCGGGGCGCGGCGCTCAGGCACTGGCTGTTCTGGCTGATCGCGCCCTCGGTGCTGGTGATGCCGATGGCGATCTCGACCTTCTTCTTCCAGCAGGTCCATTACGCGGGCCTCGCGGGGGTCGAGCACATCGCGCTGGTCGCGCTCTTCCCGCCGTTCACGGTGGCGCTGTCGCTCTGGTCCTTCTTCTGGGGCTGGGCGGTGGACCGCTGGGGCACGGCCACGATCTTCCCCTTTTCGCTGCTGCCCGCGGCGCTCGGGTTCGGGGTCTTCGCCAGCCTGAGCGGCCTTCCCGCCATCGCCTTCGGCATGCTCTGCGTGGCGGTCAGCTTCGCGGCGCAGGACACGTTGCGGACGGCGTTCTGGCCGGAATATTACGGCACGCGGCACCTGGGCAGCATCAAGTCGGTGGCGATGGCGGTGATCGTGATGGGCACCGCGCTCGGCCCGGGGATCAGCGGCGTGCTGATCGACCTCGGCATCAGCCTGCGGGTGCAGTTCGCGGTGCTGGTGGTGCTGTTTCTGGCCGCGAGCGTCGGGATCCGGATCGGCCTGACCCGCGCGCGGCCGCTGCTAGCGGTGCCGGCGTAGATAGACGTAATAGGCCCCGCCGCCGCCATGGCGCAGATGCGCGGGCGTCACCTGCAGGACGATCCCCGAGAGCGGCGGCATCGAGAGCCAGTGCGGCACCTGGTGCCGCAGCACGCCGCGGCGCACCGGCATGATGTCGCCCTCGTCGCTGTCGCGGCCCTTGCCGGTGATGACCAGCACCAGCCGCTTGTCCTCGCGGTGCGCGCGCAGGACGAAACCCGTCAGGGCGGTATGGGCCCGGTCCTGGGTCATGCCGTGCAGGTCGATCCGCGCCTCGGGCTTCAGCTTGCCGCGCTTCAACTTGTCATGCGCCTTGCGGTCCATCCGCACCGGCGCGCCGGTCAGCTGATCCTGGATCGGGCGCAAGAGGTCATGCGATCCGCCCCGGTCGCGCGAGGACTGGCCGATGGCGAAATCGGTCAGCGGCTCGGGCGGGGGCGGGGCGGGCTTGGCCTTGCGCGGGGCGGTCTGGGAGATCTCGGGCATCCGGGCCTTGCGCTCGGGATGCATCCGCTCGGTCGTGCGCGCCACCTTGCGCCAGAGCTCGGCCTCATCGGGCCGGACCTTGCGGCTCATCCGCTCACCTCGTCCAGCATGGCATAGGCCCGCTGGATCGGCATCAGCACGATCATCCGGCCGCCGTCCCTCAGCCGCCCGGCCGCGCGGCCGGCGGCGTCCCCGGTGCCGAAGAACACATCGGCCCGCTGCGCGCCCTTGATGGCCGAGCCGGTGTCCTGCGCGATCATCAGCCGGCGCATCGGGCCCTCGCCTTCCTTCTCGATCCAGACCGGCGCGCCGAGCGGGACGTAGGCAGGATCGACCGCAACGGTCCTGAGCGGCGTGACCGACCGGTTCATCGCGCCGAGCGGGCCCTTGTCGGCGGGAACGTGGCTCACCTCGCGGAAGAACACGAAGGAGGGGTTGTGCATCAGGAGCTCGAACCCTTCCTCGGGATTCCGGCGGACCCAGTTGCGGATCACCTGTGCCGAGACCTGGTGCGGCTCGTAGACCCCCATCCGGACAAGCTCCTGCCCGATCGAGCGGTAGGGATGGCCGTTCGCCCCGGCATAGCCCACCCGGATCGCGCCGCCCTCGGCCAGCCGGATCCGGCCGGAGCCCTGGATCTGCAGGAAGAACAGCTCGACCGGGTCGTCGACCCAGGCGATCTCGAGACCGCGTTCGGCCAGCAGCCCTTCCTCGACGATCTCGCGGCGGGTCAGGAACGGGCCCTCCGCCGCCTCCTCGGGCATGGCGTAGACCGGGAAGCGGTGCACGTCGTCGGGGGTGAGGGATCCGTCGAGCTCGGGCTCGAAATACCCGGTGAAGAGGCCGGGCGCGCCGTCCTCGATCAGCACCGGGCGGAAGAAGAGCTCGAAGAAGGTCCGGGCCGAGCCCTGGTCGGCCGCGGCCCTGCAGAGCGCCCGCCAGTCGGGGGCCGCCATGTCGCCGCAGGTGGAAAGGAAGACGTCCAGCGCCGCCTGGTGATCGTCGCCCTCCCAGCCGTCGAGCTGGGAGAAGTCGAGGATCGTGCGGGTCACGTCCGGCCCGATGTCGTCACCCGACGCCGCGCCGGTCATCAGCAGGCCTGCCGCCAGGGCCGCAAGCCACCGCCAGGTCATTCGCCGGTGGCGACCAGCTGCCAGTTGGGGTTGTCCGACCCCATCTTGCGGGCAAAGGTCCAGACGTCGCGCTGCGTCTTGATCTCGCCCGGCGTGCCTTCGATCACATCGCCGCCGCGGTCGCGCACGACCGAGGTCAGCTGCCCGGTGAAGCGCACGGTCAGTTCCGCCTCGGAGGTCGCCTCGTCATAGGTGGCGTCGTTCAGGGCGGTCTCGCGCACGCCGAGGAATTCGGCCTCGACATGGATGCCCTGCTCTTCGCGGGCGTTCACCACCTCGGCGAAGCTCGCGTAGACGTCATCGGACAGGAACGGCTTTATCTCGGCCAGATCGCCGCTTTCGAAGCCCATCAGGATCATTTCGTAGGCGCCCTTCGCCCCGCCGAGGAACTCTCCGACGTTGAACGAGGGCTCGACGCGCTTCATCTGCGCCAGAGCGCGTGCGGCGTCGGAGCCCTCTTCCACGTGGTCGGTGATGTCGAGGTCCGGGCCGCCTTCGATCACGTCGAAGTTACGCGGACGGCCGACCGGCGCCTCGCCGCGCGGGGGCAGGGGCTTCTCGAATCCTTCCCGGGTGCCGAGGACCGAACGTAGCCGCAGGATCAGGAATACTGCGATTCCGGCCAGCACGAGTAGCTGAAGGATGGGCGAATTCATGCGGGTCCTCTTTGGCAGGGCATGGCAAGATCGTCGTGTCCTTCCTATGTAGGAGTTCACCGGTGCCGAGTCCACCGCGCCACAGACGAAGGAGAGCGGCCCCATGTGGTTGTTACTGGCTTTTATCATCGTCCCCATGATCGAGATCGGCCTGTTCATCCAGGTCGGGGGCGTCATCGGGTTGTGGTGGACGCTGGCCATCGTGCTCGTGACCGCGGTCGTGGGCACATGGATGGTCAAGCAGCAGGGCCGCCACGTGCTGGACAAGATCCGCCGGTCCTTCAATGAATTGTCCGACCCGTCCGAGCCGCTGGCCGAGGGCGCGATGATCCTCTTCTCGGGCGCGCTCCTGCTGACGCCCGGGTTCTTCACCGACACCGTCGGCCTTCTGCTCCTGCTGCCCCCGGTGCGGCACTGGGCGTTCCGTGTGGCGAAGCGTCACGTCAGGATCCAGTCGATGAGCTACACCGCCACCACGTCCCGTCCCGGGCCCGGCCCGCAGCGGCCCCGCCGCCCGCACGATCCCGGCGTGATCGACGGCGACTACACCGAGGTCGACCAGGGCTTCGACGAGCTCGACCCGCCGAAGCGCCCGACGCACCGGCCCTCGGAATGGACCAGGCATTGAGGCGACACGGTGATGCTGCTAGGAACCTGCGGGACTTTGCCTAGCACCCGTTTGGAGATCCCAGCATGACCGACGCGCCCGAAGCCCCGACCCCGCAGCAACCGCAGATCCGGTTCAACGTGCTGAACCAGTACGTCCGGGACATGTCGTTCGAGAACATCCTCGCGCGGAACCCCGTCCGGGCCAATTACACCCCCGATGTGCAGGTGCAGGTCGGGCTCGACGTCAAGAAGCGCGACGGGGCCGAGAACCAGTACGAGGTCGCGATCAAGCTCAAGGCGACCTCGAAGGCCAAGGACGAGGACGTCACGCTCTTCATCCTCGAGGTCGATTACGTCGGGCTCTTCCACGTCGAGGGCGTGCCGGACGAGCAGCTTCAGCCGTTCCTGCTGATCGAATGCCCGCGCCAGATCTTCCCGTTCCTGCGCCGCATCGTGAGCGACGTGACCCGCGACGGGGGCTTCCCGCCGCTGAACCTGGAAAACATCGACTTCCTGCAGATCTTCCGCCAGGAAATGCAGCGCCGCGCGGCCGCCGGCGGTGCGAATGGCGCCAATGGCGCCAACGGCGCGCAGCAGGCCTAGGCCAGCCGCGTCCAGAGCGCGGCGTCGCCCATCTTCGCGACGAAGGCCGCATGCGCTTCCGCTTCCGCCTCGGTGATCCGGGACGGGAGCGGCACCGGCCGCGGCTGCGGGCGCCAGTCGGACTGGCCCGCCGCATGCGCCCCCTGGTGGCCCTGGTCCGAAAGGCCGAAATCGGGCTGCCGCCCCCCGATCAGCTCAAGATAGACCTCGGCCAGGATCTCGGAATCGAGCAGCGCGCCGTGCAGCGTCCGGGCGGAGTTGTCGATCCCGAACCGGCGGCAGAGCGCGTCCAGCGAGGCGGGCGAACCGGGGAACCGCTTGCGCGCGATCTCGAGCGTGTCGATGGCCTGGTCGTCGGGCAGGCGGCGCATGTTCAGCCAGCCGAGCTCTGCGTTCAGGAATTTCATGTCGAACTTGGCGTTGTGGATCACCAGCTTCGCATCGCCCACGAAATCGAGGAACTCCTGCGCGATCTTCGCGAAGACCGGCTTGTCACGCAGGAACTCCTCGGACAACCCGTGCACCTCGAAGGCCGATTGCGGCATGTCACGCTGCGGGTTGATGTACTGGTGATAGGTCCGGCCCGTCGGCATGTGGTTCAGAAGTTCGACGCCCCCGATCTCGACGATGCGGTCGCCCTGCTCGGGCTCGAAGCCCGTGGTCTCGGTGTCGAGGACGATCTCACGCATCCAGTGTCTCCCTGATCCCGGCCACGATGGCCTCAACCTGCGCCCGCGCATGGTCCAGCGTGTCCGTCACCACAACGTGGTCCGCCCGCGCCCGCTTTTCGGCATCGGGCATCTGCTTGGCGCGGATCGCCTCGAACTGCGCCTCGGTCATGGTGCCGCGGGCGAGCACCCGCTCGCGCTGGACCGCCTCGGGCGCCGAGACGACGACGACCGCGTCGAAATTCCTTTCGTTCCCGCCCTCGAACAGGAGCGGGATGTCGAGCACCACGATATCGCTTTCGACGGTGCCGATGAAGTCCTTCCGGTCGAGGCCCACGAGCGGATGCACGATCGCTTCGATCCGGCGCAGCGCGGTGGTGTCGGCCGCGATGATCTCGCGCAGTTTCTCGCGCGAGACGGCGCCATCCACGATCGCCTCGGGAAAGGCCTCGGCCATCGGGGCGACGGCGGCGCCTCCGGCGGCGTACAATCTGTGCACGGCGGCATCCGCATCCCAGACCGCGCAGCCCAGCTCGGCGAACATCTTCGCCGTGGTGCTCTTGCCCATGCCGATGGAGCCGGTCAGCCCGAGAAGATAGGTCATGACAGCGCCGCCTCGCGGGTCTGGTCGTCGACGACGGGGCGGACACCGAACCAGCGTTCGAACGCCGGCACCGCCTGGTGCAGCAGCATCCCCAGCCCGTCCACCGTGTGGCAGCCGGCCGCTTCGGCCGCAGCCAGAAGGTCGGTGCGGAGCGGCGCATAAACAAGGTCCGTCACCACCTGCCCGGCGTGCAATCCGTCGAGCGGCACCCGCAGCGCCGCCTTGCCCGTCATCCCCAGCGAGGTGGAGTTCACCACCAGCGCCGCCTGGTCGATCATGTTCCCGGCCTGCACCCAGTCGACGACCCGCAGCCGCCGGCCGAAATCGTCCTGCAGCCGCTCGGCCCTGAGCCTCGTGCGGTTCGCGACCATGATCTCCTTCACCCCGGCGTCGAGCAGGGAGGCGACCACCGCCCGTGCCGCGCCGCCCGCGCCCAGCAGGGCGACCGGCCCCGCGTCCGGAGACCACGAGGGCGCGCCGCTGCGCAGGTTCTCGAGAAAACCATACCCGTCCGTATTGTCAGCGTGGATCTTCCCGTCGGGCCGGAAGATGAGCGTGTTCGCCGCGCCGATCAGGATCGCCCGATCGGTCACGAGGTCCGCGATCTCCATCACCCGTTCCTTGTGCGGCACGGTGATGTTGACCCCCACGAACCCCGCCTTGGGCAGGGCGCGCAGCACGGTTTCAAGGTCGTCGCCCTCGACATCCATGGGGATGTAGAAGCCGGGCAGCCCGAAGCGCCGCAGCCAGTGACGGTGCAGGATCGGCGAACGCGAATGGGCGATCGGATGGCCGATCACGCCGGCCAGGGGGATCTTCGTCTGGGTCATCCCGCGATCACACCTCTCGTCGTCAGGTAGTTCAGCAGCGGCAGAAGGGGCATGCCGAGGATACAGTGATAATCCCCGGTGACCTGCGTGAAAAGCCGCACGCCCTCGCCTTCATAATGATAGCAACCGACCGCGTCGGAAACCCCCGGCCAGTTCCGGTCGAGATACGCGTCCAGATACTCCTCCGAGAACATCCGCATCATCAGCTTCACTTCCGAGACATGGCGCCAGACCGGCTTGCCGTCCTCGCAGATCACCGCGGCGGAGTAGAGCGAATGACGCTGACCGCGAAGCCGCATCAGCGCCGCCCGCGCGGCCTCGCGGTCGGGCTGCTTGGTGAAGACCTCGGAGCCGAGCGCGAGGATCTGGTCCGACCCGATCACCAGCGCGCCCGGGGTGCGGGCACTGACCCGGATCGCCTTCATCTCGGCCAGCGCGTCCGAGAGATCGCGGGGCGATACCTCCTCGGCCAGCAGCGCCTCGCGCAGCGCATCCTCGTCGACCGCGGCCTTCATCACGCGGAACGGCACCCCGGCGCCTTCCAGCATCGCGGCCCGCGCGGCCGAACCCGAGGCAAGGACGATCTGCTGGCTCATGTGTGCAACCCCGTGGATAAACCCTGTCGAACGGCATGGAAGGTTCTGGGGAAAAGCGCCTTCCGATGCAAGCCGTGGGGGTAACCCGGGGGGCTCGCGGCGGTCGAAGGCATCGGTTAACCTGCGGGAAAGGATAAGCGAGCCATCCACAGTTCACCATCGCTCCCGCGTTCCGTCCCGGAATTCATCCACGTCCGCCTGAGCCGATTGTTTCCCCGTATGCTTATGAAACAAAACGATAATCTGGAATAGTTACCAAGACCGATCACTTTCGACCACAGACTTATCCACAAGATGCGGGATCGGGTATAACCCTGCGGACGGATCAAGGATCCACAGGGCGCGGCGTCCCTACATCATCATCATCTTTCTATTTATCTTTCTTTTATTTAGTGGAGGCCCGACCGTCAGGAGACCCAGATGACCGACTTCCTCGCCACGCTCTATCCCTGGACCAAGGCGCTTCACATCATTTCGGTCATCGCGTGGATGGCGGGGATCTTCTACCTGCCGCGGCTCTTCGTCTATCACACCGAGAAGACCCGGCCGGGGACCGAGCTGGACGCGGTCTACCAGGAGATGGAGCGCAAGCTGCTGCGCGCGATCATGAACCCGGCGATGATCGGGACATGGCTCTTCGGGCTGATGCTGGTCTTCACGCCGGGCATGGTCGACTGGGGCATGGTCTGGCCCTGGACCAAGGCCGCGGCCGTGCTGGTGATGACCTGGTTCCACCATTGGCTGGGGAAACGGCGCAAGGACTTCGCCGCGGGGCGCAACACGCTCACGGGGCGCCGCTACAGGATGATGAACGAGCTGCCGACGCTGCTGATGATCGTCATCGTGATCTCGGTCGTGGTGCGCTTCTGAGGCGCTTTGCCGTCGCGATTGACTCACCCGGTCCGGTTGCCTATATCCGGCGGCAAGCTGCCCGTCCGGGTGGACATTCATCCCAACAAGACAAGATCCGACGCCGCCCGGCGCGATCACGGATATTCCCATGGAAACTGAACGACTGAACCTGTCCGACCTCAAGGCGAAGAGCCCGAAGGACCTTCTGGCCATGGCCGAGGAGCTCGAGATAGAGAACGCCTCGACCATGCGGAAGGGCGACATGATGTTCCAGATCCTCCGCGAAATGGCGGACGAGGGCTGGGAGATCGGCGGCGACGGCGTGCTCGAGGTGCTGCAGGACGGTTTCGGCTTCCTCCGCTCGACGGAAGCCAACTACCTGCCGGGCCCCGATGACATCTACGTCTCGCCCGACATGATCCGGCAGTATTCGCTGCGCACCGGGGACACGATCGAAGGGCTGATGAAGGCCCCGCTCGACAACGAGCGCTATTTCGCGCTGACGACGGTGCAGCTGATCAACTTCGAGGACCCCGAGAAGGCCCGCCACAAGATCGCCTTCGACAACCTCACGCCGCTCTATCCCGACGAGCGCCTGAAGATGGAAGTCGAGGATCCGACGATCAAGGACCGCTCGGCCCGGATCATCGACCTCGTCGCGCCGATCGGGAAGGGGCAGCGGTCGCTCATCGTGGCGCCGCCGCGGACCGGCAAGACGGTCCTGCTGCAGAACATCGCCAACTCGATCGAGAAGAACCACCCGGAATGCTACCTCATCGTCCTGCTCATCGACGAGCGGCCGGAAGAGGTGACCGACATGCAGCGTTCGGTGAAGGGAGAGGTCGTGTCCTCCACCTTCGACGAACCGGCGACGCGGCACGTGGCGGTGTCCGAGATGGTGATCGAGAAGGCGAAACGCCTGGTCGAACACAAGCGAGATGTTGTGATCCTTCTGGACTCGATCACAAGACTTGGTAGGGCCTTCAACACCGTGGTGCCGTCTTCGGGCAAGGTTCTGACCGGCGGCGTCGATGCCAACGCGCTCCAGCGGCCAAAACGGTTCTTCGGCGCGGCACGGAACATCGAAGAGGGCGGCTCGCTGACGATCATCGCGACCGCGCTGATCGATACCGGCTCGCGGATGGACGAGGTGATCTTCGAGGAATTCAAGGGCACCGGCAACTCCGAGATCGTGCTCGACCGGAAGGTCGCCGACAAGCGCGTCTTCCCGGCGATGGACATCCTCAAGTCGGGCACCCGGAAGGAAGACCTGCTGGTCGAGAAGGTCGATCTTCAGAAGACCTTCGTTCTGCGGCGCATCCTGAACCCGATGGGGACGACGGACGCAATCGAGTTCCTGATCTCGAAGCTGAAGCAGACCAAGACGAATTCCGAGTTCTTCGACTCCATGAACACCTGAGGCAGGGCGGCCCTGCCGCCGCCCGGAGAGATGGGTATGGACACGATCTTTGCACTGGCCTCTGCGCCGGGCGCCGCCGGCGTCGCCGTGGTCCGGATCTCCGGGCCACGCGCGTTTTCGGCTGCTCAATCGCTGGTCGGTGATCTTCCCGACGCCCGGCGCGCCGGTCTTCGCATCGTGCGGGGGTCGGATGGTGCGATGATCGACGAGGCGCTGGTACTTGTCTTCGGGCAGGGGGCCAGCTTCACGGGTGAGGATGTCGTGGAACTGCAACTGCATGGCAGCACGGCCGTGGTCTCGGCGGTGCTGCGGGAGCTGTCGGACATCGACGGCCTCCGGCAGGCAGAAGCCGGCGAGTTCACCCGTCGCGCGCTGGAAAACGGGCGGCTGGACCTCGCGCAGGTCGAGGGGCTTGCGGACCTCATCGAAGCGGAGACCGAGGCGCAGCGGCGCCAGGCGATGCGTGTGCTCTCGGGCCGGCTTGGCGAAAAGGCCGAGACATGGCGCCTGGACATCGTCCGCGCGGCCGCACTGGTCGAGGCGACCATCGATTTCGCCGACGAGGATGTCCCGGTCGACGTCATGCCGGAAGTGACGGAGCTGCTGGAGCGCGTGCTCGCCGGTCTTCAATCCGAGCAACGGGGCGCGGTGGTGGCCGAACGTGTCCGTCAGGGGTTCGAGGTGGCGATCCTGGGCGCGCCGAACGTGGGCAAGTCGACATTGCTCAACGCCCTGGCGGGACGGGATGCCGCGATTACCTCGGACATCGCCGGAACGACGCGGGATGTGATCGAGGTGCGGATGGACCTCGGCGGTTTGCCAGTGACGGTGCTGGACACCGCGGGACTGCGCGAGACGGAGGACCTGGTGGAAAGCCTCGGCATCCAGCGCGCGCGGGACCGGGCGGCGGGCGCCGACATTCGCGTGGTGCTGGCCGATGGCGACTTCGTGCCCGACGTCGAGCTTTGCGACGGAGATATTGTCGTGCAGGCGAAAGCCGATCTGCGGGGCGGCGATGGCGTGTCCGGGAAGACCGGGGCAGGGGTCTCCGAGCTTGTCGACCGGATTCGCACGGAGCTCTCCGGCCGCGCTGCGCTGATCGGGACGGCCACGCGGGACCGGCACCGTGTAGCGATGGAATTGGCCGAAGGCCATCTGCGCGCGGCGATTGCGCTCGGAAAAGACGGCGAGTCGGATCTTATCGCCGAAGAGATCCGGAGTGCTGTTCGGGCGCTCGATTCTCTGGTAGGACGCGTCGACGTTGAGAATCTCCTCGACGAGATCTTCTCATCCTTCTGCATCGGTAAATGAGGATTGTTTCACGTGGAACATTCGTTCGATGTCATCGTGATCGGCGGCGGCCATGCTGGCTGTGACGCCGCACATGCCGCTGCTCGTATGGGTGCGAAGACGGCGCTCGTGACGCTGAAGATCAGCGGCATTGGTGTGATGTCGTGCAACCCGGCCATCGGTGGGCTTGGAAAAGGGCACCTCGTCCGGGAGATCGACGCGCTGGATGGCGTCATGGGGCGCGTCGCCGACAAGGCCGGCATCCAGTTCCGTCTTCTCAACCGCCGGAAGGGGCCGGCTGTCCAGGGGCCGCGGGCGCAGGCGGATCGTGCGATCTATCGGTCCGAGATGCTTTCGGAAATGCAGCGGCACCAGAATATCCAGATCATCGAGGGCGAGGTCGTCGATCTTCTGATGGAAAGTGGCGCGGTCAAAGGCGTCAGCCTTGCCGACGGCTCCGAAATTCTTGCTCGCGCCGTGATTCTGACAACGGGAACCTTTCTGCGTGGCGTCATCCACATCGGTGACGTGTCGCGGCCAGGCGGTCGCATGGGGGACTCCCCGGCAATTCGTCTCGCCGAGCGCATTGACAGCTTCGGCCTGCCCTTGGGGCGGCTCAAGACAGGCACGCCGCCGCGACTGGACGGGCGCACCATCGATTGGTCCCAGCTGGAAAACCAGCCGGGTGACGATGAGCCCGTGATGTTTTCCTTCCTGTCCCAACGGCCGAGCGCGCGTCAGGTCTCCTGCGGCATCACGCACACCAACGAACGAACCCACGAGATCATCCGGGACAACCTTGCGCGATCCGCGATGTACGGCGGGTATATCGACGGGGTCGGCCCGCGCTATTGCCCGTCGATCGAGGACAAGGTCGTGCGGTTCTCCGATAAACCATCGCACCAGGTGTTCCTCGAACCCGAGGGGCTGGACGATCCCACGATCTACCCGAATGGCATTTCCACTTCGCTTCCCGTCGACGTGCAGGAAGATTATGTCCGGTCCATCAAGGGCTTGGAGGCCGTTGAAATCCTCCAGCCCGGCTACGCGATCGAGTACGACTATGTCGATCCAAGAGCGCTGGACTTGCGCCTCGGAGTGAAGGGTATCCCCGGGCTGTTCCTGGCTGGGCAGATCAACGGAACGACCGGATACGAAGAGGCCGCGGCCCAAGGTGTTGTGGCTGGGTTGAACGCCGCAGCCTTCTCGCGCGATCTGGACGAGATCACCTTCAGCCGGACGGACTCCTACATCGGCGTCATGGTGGATGACCTGACCACGCGCGGCGTCACCGAGCCCTACCGCATGTTCACGTCGCGCGCCGAGTTTCGCCTGTCGCTCCGAGCGGACAACGCCGATCAGCGTTTGACCGGGAAGGGGTGCGACATCGGATGCGTGGGCGCGACACGGGCGGAGGCGTTCCAAAGGAAGATGGACGCCCTGGCAGCCGGTCGCGCGATCCTTGAAGACCGGACCTACACGCCTCGCGAGCTTGGCGAAGCCGGTGTCGCATTGGGGCAGGACGGCAACCGCCGCACCCTGTACCAGGTCCTGGCGTTGCCGGACGTCAATTTTGAGCAGCTGAGTGCCTTGGATGAGCGGCTGGCGGACCTGGAGAGCGAGGTGGCACTTCAGTTGAAGCGCGATGCGACCTACGCGAACTATATCGAGCGGCAGAAACAGGATGTGATGGCCGTCAAGCGGGATGAATCCATGGCGATCCCTGCTGATTTCAACTTCGAGGCCGTGGATGGTCTCTCAAATGAAATTCGCGCGAAACTTGGCCGGGCGCGTCCCGGAAATCTGGCGCAGGCCGCGAAGATTGAGGGGGTGACCCCGGCGGCCCTCACTCTGCTTCTCGCGCGTATCCGCAAGGATACCCGGCGGAAGTCCGCATGAACGGCAGTGCGGTGCTCGGCGCCGATGTTCCACGTGAAACAATCGAGCGGCTGGAGGTCTACGCAGAGCTCCTCCGCCGCTGGAACCCGAAGATAAACCTCGTATCGCCCGCCACCCTCGTCAACCTGTGGACGCGGCATATCACCGATTCCCTCCAACTCAGCGCTCTGGCCAAAGCGGAAGGCCATTGGGTGGACCTCGGCAGCGGAGGCGGCTTCCCCGGTCTGGTGATCGCGATTGCTAATGCCGATAGAACGGCCAGCACCACCACGCTCGTCGAATCCGATCAGCGGAAGGCGACTTTCCTCCGAACGGTCATCCGTGAGACCGGAATTTCTGCCGACGTCATCGGCCGACGGATCGAAACGGTCCAACATCTTTCGGCTGATGTCCTCACCGCCCGAGCACTCGCGCCGCTCGACATGCTCCTGTCATTCGCAGAACGTCACCGCGCTGTCGACGGCATCTGCCTGTTTCCGAAAGGCGAGACCTGGGCGGAAGAAGTCGCAGCCGCCGAGGTGAACTGGCGCTTCCGTTACGAGGCCGTGCCGAGTAAAACGAACGCAGCCTCAGTCATCCTCAAGATCGGAGAATTCAGCCGTGGCTGACGTCTTTCGCGCCAGACAACCCAGAATCATCGCTGTCGCTAACCAGAAGGGCGGGGTGGGCAAGACCACGACGACGATCAACCTCGGCGCGGCGCTGGTGGAACTTGGCTTGCGGGTGCTGCTGGTGGACCTCGACCCGCAGGGCAACGCGTCGACCGGCCTGGGGATCGAGGTCGAAGACCGCACCTACACGACCTACGACCTTCTTCTCGGCGATGTCGACCTGCCCGAGATGATCCTGACGACCGAGATCCCGAATTTCCACATCATCCCGGCCACCGTCGATCTGAGCTCGGCCGATCTGGAGCTGATGTCGAACGAAAAACGCAGCTTCCTGCTGCATGATGCACTCCGGCAGCCCGCAATCGAGGGGCTCGATTACGATTACATCCTGATCGACTGCCCGCCTTCGCTGTCGCTGCTGACCGTCAACGCGATGGTCGCGGCGAATTCCGTGCTGGTGCCTCTGCAGAGCGAGTTCTTCGCCCTTGAAGGGTTGTCGCAGCTCATCTCGACCGTGCGCGAAGTCCGGCAGACGGCGAATCCCGAGTTGCGCGTGGAAGGTGTTGTGTTGACCATGCATGACTCACGCAACAACTTGACGCACCAGGTTGAACAGGATGCGCGCGACAATCTTGGAGACATGGTGTTCCGGACGGTGATCCCGCGCAATGTGCGCATCAGCGAGGCGCCATCCTATGCGATGCCGGTGCTCGATTATGACACGACGTCCCGCGGCGCGATCGCCTACCGGGAGCTGGCCAAGGAAATTCTGGATCGCCACGCAGCGACCAATGCGTGAGGAGGGGACGATGAACGACAGGAAGAAACCGCGCGGGCTCGGCCGGGGGCTCTCTGCCCTGATGGCGGATGTGCAGCCTGAAGCCGGGGCCACCACGCCGGCGGCGCCGCGGGCCTATGACATGACGCTCCCGATCGAGGTGATTGCCGCGAACCCGGAGCAGCCGCGCCGTCGCTTCACGCAGGAGCAGCTGGACGAGTTGACGGCCTCGATCCGCGAGAAGGGCATCATCCAGCCGCTGATCGTGCGGCGGAAGGTGAACGGCACCGCTGAATACGAGATCGTCGCCGGCGAACGGCGCTGGCGTGCGGCGCAGGCGGCGCAGCTGCACGAGGTGCCGGTGATCCTGCGGGATTTCGACGACACCGAAGTGCTCGAGATCGCGATCATCGAGAACATCCAGCGGGCGGACCTGAACCCGGTGGAGGAAGCCGCGGGCTATCGGCAGCTGATGGAGAAGTTCGGACACACGCAGGAGAAAATGGCCGAGGCGCTTGGCAAGAGCCGGTCGCATATCGCGAATCTGCTGCGGCTGCTGAACCTTCCGGCCGAAGTTCGGGATCTCCTCGAGGAAGGCAAGCTCAGCATGGGCCATGCCCGCGCGTTGATCACCGCCGAGGATCCGGTTGCCATCGCGCGGCGGGTCGTGCGCGACGGGCTCTCGGTGCGCCAGACCGAGAAGCTGGCGAAGGGCGTTGAGGAAGCGGCGCCGAAGCCCGCACCGCGCCAGGTCGTCGAGAAGGACGCCGACACCAAGGCGCTGGAAGCCGACCTTTCCGCCGCGACCGGGCTGAAGGTTCAGGTGGACCACAAGCCGGGTGGCGAGGCCGGGGTGGTCACCATCCGCTACGACGGTTTCGACGGGCTGGATGCGATCTGTCGTCTGCTCAACGGGGGCCGCTAGGCCGGGTCCAGATGAAGAGCATCACGCAGGACAGCGTCGCGCCCTGGATGATCAGCAGGGCGGGGCGCAACCCCGCGAGGATCGAAATCATGTAGACCCCTGCGACCGAGAGCGTGGCCAGCCGCTTCGCACGCAGCGAAATCGCGCCGTGACGGTTCCAGTCCTCGATGGGGGGGCCGAGTTTTTCGTGATTTATCAACCAGTTATGCAGATTCTCCGAGCTTCTGGCGAAGCAGAAGGCTGCCAGAAGCAGGAATGGCACGGTCGGCAGCAGCGGCAGCACGATCCCGATCGCGCCAAGGGCGACGGCGAGGCAGCCCGCACCGGCCCAGAGCCAGCGCATCAATCGTCCCGCATCAGCTCGGCCAGAACCGAGTTCAGCACCATCCGCCCCTCGGGCGTGGCGCAAATACGGTTGGCCGCGCGGCTGATCATCCCGATTTCCTCCATCATCGCGATCCGTTTGGGGTTCAGCTCATGCCCGGCAAGGCTTGAGAAACGGTTGAGGTCGATCCCCTCGCTGAGACGTAGCCCGAAAAGCAGGAATTCCTCGGCCATATCTTCCCGGGTGAGGCTTTCGCGCAGATCGGGCCTGCCGTTCTCCACCGCGTCAAGCCACGCCCCCGGCATCCGCGGCGACTCGGTCGCGACACGCGTGCCGCCCAGTGTCACCCGGCCATGCGCGCCGGGTCCGATCCCGAGGTAATCGCCGTAGCGCCAGTAGACGAGGTTGTGCCGCGATTCCGCGCCGGGCCGGGCGAGGTTCGAGACCTCGTAGGCGGAAAATCCCGCCGCTGCGGCCATCTCCTGCGTCAGGGCGTAAAGCTCGGCGGAGAGCTCGTCGGAGGGAAGCCCGCGCAGGCCGCCATGCCGGAAGCGTTCGCCAAAGGCGGTGCCGTCTTCGATGGTCAGTTGATAGAGCGAGATGTGATCGACGGCCAGCGCCAGCGCGCGACCCAGTTCGGCGCGCCAATCCTCGAGCGACTGGTCCTGCCGGGCGTAGATCAGATCGAAACTGACCCGGTCGAAGGTCTCGCGCGCCATGTCGAAAGCGGCGAGCGCCTGATCGAGGTCGTGCAGACGTCCGAGCCGTTTGAGGTCGCGATCGTTCAGCGCCTGGACGCCGAGCGAGAGCCGATTGACCCCGGCGCGCGCGAAGTCGCGGAACTTCTGCGCCTCGGACGAGGTCGGGTTGGCTTCGAGCGTGATCTCGACATCATTGGCGAAAGGCCAGCGGGCGCGGAGCCGGTCGATGATCGCCTCGACCAGCGCGGGGGGCATCAGCGACGGGGTGCCGCCGCCGAAGAAGACCGACCTCACCACGCGGTCGGGCGCCATCTCCGCGTGGCGGTCGATCTCGGCCAGAAAGGCGCGTTGCCAGCGGTCGTGGTCGACCGCGGCGACGACGTGGGAATTGAAGTCGCAATAGGGGCATTTCGCCTGGCAGAAGGGCCAGTGCAGGTAGATGCCGAACCCGCCGGCGCGCCAGTCCTCGGAGATGTCAGGCGAAGCAGCCATCGACCAGCTTGCGGAACGCCTCGGCCCGGTGGCTCATCCCGTGCTTCTTCGCGGGGTCCATCTCACCGAAGGTTTCGGTTTCTCCGTCCGGCAGGAAAACAGGGTCGAATCCGAAGCCATTGGCCCCGCGCATCGGCCAGACGACCTGACCCTGAACCTGGCCGACGAAGACCTCGTCATGCCCGTCGGGCCAGGCCAGACAGAGCGTGCTGTTGAAGGACGCGCGGCGCGGCGCGGGGGCGTTGATCTCTTCGAGCCTGGTCCAGAGCTTCTCCATCGCCATGACGAAGTCGCGACCCTGGGGCGTCTCGGCCCAGTCGGCGGTGTAGACGCCGGGCGCGCCGTCGAGCGCGTCGACCATGATGCCGCTGTCATCCGACAGCGCCGGCAATCCGGTCGCCTTCGCGGCGTAATGGGCCTTGATCCGGGCATTGCCCGCGAAGGTGTTTTCGGTCTCCTCGGGCTCGTCGAGCCCATGGTCGGCGGCAGACGAGACCTCGATGCCGAAGGGCGCGAGAAGATCGGCGATCTCCCGCAGCTTGCCCTTGTTGTGACTGGCGAGGACCAGCGTCTGCCCGTCGAACCTACGCACCGGTCGCGGCCTTCTGCGCGGCGACCAGTTCCGAGACGCCCTTTTCGGCGAGGTCGAGCAGCTTGTTCATCTCGTCGCGGGAATAGGTCGCGCCCTCGGCCGACATCTGCACTTCGATCAGGCGGCCCGAGCCGGTCATGATGAAGTTGCCGTCGACACCCGCCTCGCTGTCCTCGGGGTAATCGAGGTCGAGCACCGGCTGGCCCGCGTAAATGCCGCAGGAGACAGCCGCCACCGGATCGACCAGGGGGTCGGTCACCACGTCGCCGGTCTTCATCAGCTTGTTGACCGCCAGCCGCAGCGCGACCCAGCCCCCGGTGATCGAGGCGCAGCGCGTTCCGCCGTCGGCCTGGATCACATCGCAATCGACGGTGATCTGGCGCTCGCCAAGCGCGTTCCGATCCACGCCGGCGCGCAGTGCGCGACCGATAAGCCTTTGAATTTCCACGGTTCTTCCGCCCTGCTTGCCGGCAGACGCCTCGCGCCGCATCCGCGAGGTGGTGGAGCGCGGCAGCATCCCGTATTCCGCCGTGACCCAGCCCTGGCCGGAGCCTTTGATGAAGGGCGGCACCCGTTCCTCGATCGTCGCGGTGCACAGCACGTGGGTGTCGCCGATGCGGATCATGCAGGACCCTTCCGCGTGCTTCGTGATCCCGGTTTCGATTGAAACCTGGCGCATTTCGCTTAGATCTCGTCCTGACGGTCGCATGTCGGTCCTCCTGATATGCAATCGGGATGACACTCCGAAGAAGTGAAGGCAAGCCCGATTGACCTTTGGCAGGGGGGCTCTTTAATGGACCGCCAGACTAGGGCAAGGGTCCGGACCGCAGATGACTGAGCAGAGCTCGATCCTCGACGATCTCAATGACCGCTCCCGCGAAGTGTTCCGGCGGGTTGTCGAAGGCTACCTGGAGAGCGGGGAGCCCGTGGGCTCGCGCACGCTCACCCGCCTGATGAGCGAGAAGGTCAGCGCCGCGACGATCCGCAACGTGATGCAGGACCTCGAATTTCTCGGCCTGCTGAATTCGCCGCATGTCTCGGCCGGGCGGATCCCGACTCAGCAGGGGCTGCGGATGTTCGTGGACGGGCTGCTCGAGGTGCGCGACCTCGAGGCGAACGACCGCGAGATGATCGACGCCACGGTCGCCGGGTCGGGCGACGTGACCGGCATGCTCGACCGGATCGGCGCGGCGCTGTCGGGCGCGACGCGGGGCGCCTCGCTGGTGCTGGCCCCGAAGCACGAGGCGCCGATCAAGCATATCGAATTCGTCGGGCTGGGCCATGACCGCGCGCTGGTCGTGCTGGTCTTTGCCGACGGCCGGGTCGAGAACCGGATCTTCACGCCGCCGCCCGGCCAGACGCCCTCGTCGATGCGGGAGGCCGCGAATTTCCTGAACGCGCTGATCGAGGGCAAGACGATCTCGGACCTGCGCGGCGTCATCCAGCGCGAGATCGCCGCGCGACGTCAGGAGATCGACGTCCTGGCCCGCGCGATGGTCGAGGACGGGCTCGCCGTCTGGACCGACACCGGCGACCGGCACGAGCGGCTGATCGTGCGGGGAAGGGCGAATCTCCTCGGTGGAGAGACGCCGCAGGAAGACCTCGACCGCATCCGGGAGCTCTTCGACGACCTCGAACGCAAGCGCGACATCGCCGAATTCCTCGAACTCACGGAAGCGGGAGAGGGTGTGAGGATTTTCATCGGGTCGGAGAACAAACTTTTCTCACTTTCGGGTTCCTCTCTGGTGGTTTCTCCTTATATGAACGCGGATCGAAAAATCATCGGCGCGGTCGGGGTCATCGGGCCCACACGTCTGAACTACGGACGGATCGTGCCGATCGTGGACTATACAGCGCAGCTGGTCGGGCGCGTGATCTCTGACCGGAGCGAGAGGTGAAGAATGGCTGAGCCGAAAGAGAACGATTTCCTCGACGATATCGAAGCCGCCGAGGAAGAGATCTATGGCGAAGACGCGGAACCGGATGCGGCCGCGATCGAACAGGACGAGCTGGACGCGCTGCGCGCCGAACGCGACCAGCTGAAGGATCGTTTCATGCGGGCGCTGGCGGATGCCGAGAATTCCCGCAAGCGCGCCGACAAGGACCGCCGCGAGGCGGAGAATTACGGCGGCTCGAAACTCGCCCGCGACATGCTGCCGGTCTATGACAACATGAAGCGCGCGGTCGAGGCGGCCGGTGACGTCGGCGAGGAGAACGCGGCGCTGATCGAGGGCATCCAGCTGACGATGCGGGAGCTTCTGAACGTCTTCCGCAAGCACGGAATCGAGCCGATTTCGCCGGAAGTCGGCGAGAAGTTCGATCCGAAGGTGCACCAGGCGATGTTCGAGGCGCCGGTGCCGGAGACCAGGGCGGGCGACATCATCCAGGTCGCCGCCGAGGGCTTCATGCTGCACGACCGCCTGCTGCGGCCGGCGCAGGTCGGCGTCTCGTCCAACCCGGGGTAAGGGGGGCTCTGCCCCCGTCGGGCCTCCGGCCCGACTCCCCCGGAGTATTTCCGGAAAGATGAAGTGGGGGCGTTTCGCTTATGGGCGGGACGCCTCTTTCAGTTTGTAGAGGATCTCGAGCGCTTCCCGCGGGGAGAGGTCGTCGGGGTTGGTGTCTTCGAGGAGCTTCGTCACTTCGGTGAGATGCGCGAGGGCGGCGGCTTTGGGCTGCGGCGGCGGCGCGGCGGCGAAGAGGGGGAGGTCGTCGATCAGGGTATGGGCCTTGCCGCCCTCGCGGTCGCCCTGTTCCAGCATGTCGAGGATCGCGCGGGCGCGGGAGACGACCGCCTCGGGGAGGCCGGCGAGGCGGGCGACCTGGACGCCGTAGCTCCGGTCGGCGGCCCCGTGGCGAACCTCGTGCAGGAAGATCACGTCGCCCTCGTGTTCGCGGACGGCCACCGTGGCGTTGTCGACGCCCTGGAGCTTGCCGGCCAGCGCCGTCATCTCGTGGTAATGGGTCGCGAAGAGGGCGCGGCAGTGGTTCACCTCGTGCAGGTGTTCGAGCGTGGCCCAGGCGATGGAGAGGCCGTCATAGGTTGCCGTCCCGCGGCCGATCTCGTCGAGGATGACGAGGGCGGAGGCGTCGGCCTGGTTCAGGATCGCCGCGGTCTCGACCATCTCGACCATGAAGGTGGAGCGGCCGCGGGCGAGGTCGTCGCTGGCGCCCACGCGGGAGAAGAGCTGGGAGACGACACCGATCTCGGCCTCCGTCGCCGGAACGTGGCTGCCCATCTGCGCGAGCAGCACGATCAGCGCGTTCTGGCGGAGGAAGGTCGATTTGCCGGCCATGTTCGGGCCGGTCAGGAGCCAGATGCGGGCCGGGTCGTCCGAGAGGTCGCAATCGTTGGCGATGAAGGGCGCGCCCTGGCGGGTGAGGGCGGCCTCGACGACCGGGTGGCGGCCGCCCTCGATGCGGAGCGCGCGGGTGGCGGAGATCTTCGGGCGGGTCCAGTTCTCGGTGCGGGAGATCTCGGCCAGTGCGGTGGCGAGGTCGAATTCCGAGAGCGCCCGGGCAGTGGCGGCGATCCGGTCGGCGGCGTCGAGAATGGCCGACTTGAGGTTGTCATAGAGACGCTTTTCGATCTCCAGCGCCTCGCCGGCGGCATTGTGGATGCGGGTCTCGATCTCGGAGAGCTCGGGCGTGGTGAAGCGGAGCTGGTTGGCCGTCGTCTGGCGGTGCCGGAACGTGTCGGAGAGGGGCTCGGAGAGCATCTTCTCGGCATGGGTGGCGGTCACCTCGATGAAGTAGCCCAGCACGTTGTTGTGCTTGATCTTCATCGAGGAGATGCCGGTCTGCTCGGCGTATTGCCCCTGCATTTTCGCGATCACGCCCCGGCCTTCGTCGCGCAGTTCCCGCGCGGCGTCGAGGTCGGGGTCGTAACCCGGTGCGATGAAGCCGCCGTCGCGGGCCAGCAGCGGGGGCTCGGCGACGAGCGCGGCGTCGAGCAGGGCGAGGAGGTCGTCGTGGCCGGTGAAATCGCGCGCGGCCTCGGCCAGCAGGGCGGGCAGCTCGGCCGTGCCGAGCAGGTCGCGGATCGCTTCGGCCTGGCCCAGCCCGTTGCGGATCGCGGCGAGGTCGCGGGGGCCGCCGCGGTCGAGCGAGAGGCGGGAGAGGGCGCGGTCGAGGTCGGGGACCTTGCGCAGCGCCTCGCGGAGGTCCGAGGCCAGCCGGGTGTTTTCCAGCGCGAAATCCACGGCTTCGAGACGGTTCTCGATCACGTGGGGCACGCGGGAGGGGCTGGAGAGCCGCCGCTCCAGCAGCCGCGCGCCGCCGGGGGTGACGGTCCGGTCGATCGTGGCCAGGAGCGACCCGGCGCGGCCGCCGCCCAGTGCATGGGTCAGCTCGAGGTTCCGGCGGGTGGCGGCGTCGATCTGCATGACGCGCTCCTCGGCCTCGCGGACGGGCGGGCGGAGGAGCGGGAGCTTCCCGCGCTGCGTGATCTCGAGGTAGTCGACGATGGCGCCCATGGCGGCGAGCTCGGGGCGGGAGAAGGTGCCGAAGGCCTCGAGCGTGGAGACGGAGAAGAGCGAGGTGAGCCGCTGTTCGCCGTTCGTGCTGTCGAAGCTCGCCCGGGAGAGCGGCGTCAGGGCGGGCCCGATATCAGAGACCGTTTCGGCGAAATCGCGTTCGATCGCTTCGGAGATCAGCACTTCCGAGGGGGCCAGGCGGGCCAGCTCCGGCCCGAGGCGGACGGGCGGCAGGGGCATCACGTGGAAGGCGCCGGTCGAGATGTCGACCCAGGCCAGCGCGCCCGCGTCGCGGACCAGCGCATAGGCGCAGAGGTAATTGTGCCGCCGGGCGTCGAGCAGGGACTCCTCGGTCAGGGTGCCGGGCGTGACCAGCCGCACCACGTCGCGCGCCACGACGGACTTCGAGCCGCGCTTCTTCGCCTCCTCCGGGCTTTCCATCTGCTCGCCGACGGCGACGCGGAAGCCCTTGCGGATCAGCGTCAGCAGGTAGCTCTCGGCCGAATGCACGGGCACGCCGCACATCGGGATGTCCTCGCCCAGGTGCTTGCCGCGCTTGGTCAGGGCGATGTCCAGCGCCTCGGCCGCCGCGACGGCGTCGTCGAAGAACATCTCGTAGAAATCGCCCATCCGGTAGAACAGCAGGGCATCCGGATATTGCGCCTTGATCTCAAGGTACTGCGCCATCATCGGCGTCACGGCTGCGGTCTGCTGGTTCACTGGGTCCCCCATGGTTGGGTCGGATTCTAATGACCCGGCCCACAGGGTGAAAGCCGAAAGCGCCTTTCTGTTGAGTGGCAGGCTGACCCCGTGTAAGACGCCCGGGCCTTGGACGAAGGGGAGAGAGGCCATGACCCGCACCCGCAGCCGGATCACGCCGGAGGAAGCGCTGCAATTCCATCTTGAGCCGAGCCCCGGCAAGCTGGAAATCGCCGCCACCGTGCCGATGACCACCCAGCGGGACCTGTCGCTCGCCTATTCGCCGGGCGTCGCCGTCCCCTGCGAGGCGATCCACGAGAACCCCGAGACCGCCTATGACTACACGACGAAGGGCAACCTCGTCGCCGTGATCTCGAACGGGACGGCGGTTCTGGGGCTGGGGAACCTGGGCGCGCTGGCCTCGAAGCCGGTGATGGAAGGGAAGGCGGTCCTGTTCAAGCGCTTCGCCGACGTGAACTCCATCGACATCGAGCTGGACACGCAGGATGTCGATGCCTTCGTCAACGCGGTGAAGCTGATGGAGCCGACCTTCGGCGGCATCAACCTGGAGGACATCAAGGCGCCCGAGTGCTTCATCATCGAGCAGCGGCTCAAGGAAGAGATGGAGATCCCGGTCTTCCACGACGACCAGCACGGCACCGCGGTGATCTGCGCGGCGGGTCTGATCAACGCGCTGCACCTGAACGGGAAGACGATTGAGGAGTGCCGGATCGTGCTGAACGGCGCCGGCGCGGCGGGGATCGCCTGTATCGAGCTTCTGAAACGGATGGGCGCCAAGAACGAGAACTGCATCGTCTGCGACACCAAGGGCGTCATCTACCAGGGCCGGACCGAGGGGATGAACCAGTGGAAATCGGCCCATGCGGTGAAGACCGACCTGCGCACCCTGGAAGAGGCGATGGTGGGGGCGGATGTCTTCCTGGGCGTCTCGGTGAAGGGCGCGGTGACGGCGAAGATGGTGGAGAGCATGGGGCCCGACCCGGTGATCTTCGCCATGGCGAACCCGGATCCCGAGATCACGCCGGAAGAGGCGCATGAGATCCGCGAGGATGCCATCGTCGCGACGGGGCGCAGCGATTATCCGAACCAGGTGAACAACGTGCTGGGCTTCCCCTATCTCTTCCGCGGCGCGCTCGACATCCATGCCCGCGCGATCAACGACGAGATGAAGATCGCCTGCGCCGAGGCGCTGGCCGAGCTGGCGCGCGAGGACGTGCCGGACGAGGTTGCCGTCGCCTATGGCAAGACGCTCACTTTCGGGCGCGATTACATCATCCCGACGCCCTTCGACCCGCGGCTGATCCACCGGATCCCGCCCGCCGTCGCCCGTGCCGGGATGGAGACCGGGGCCGCCCGGCGCCCGATCATCGACATGGAGGCCTACGAGCTGAGCCTCAAGAGCCGCATGGACCCGACCGCCAGCATCCTGCGCGGGATCGCCACGCGGGCGCGCCGGGCGCAGGCGCGGATGATCTTTGCGGAGGGCGACGATCCGCGGGTGCTCCGCGCGGCGGTCATGTACCAGCGCAACGGCTATGGCGATGCGATCGTCGTGGGCCGCGAGGCGGACGTGAAGGCCAAGCTGGAAGCGGCGGGGATGGGGGATGCGGTCGGCGAGCTGCAGATCGTGAATGCGGCGATGACCCCGCATCTCGAGACCTACAAGCAGTTCCTCTACAACCGGCTCCAGCGGAAGGGGTTCGACCAGATCGACATTCATCGCATGGCCGCGCGGGACCGGCACGTGTTCAGCGCGCTGCTGCTGGCGCATGGTGTCGGCGACGGGCTGGTGACGGGCGCGACGCGGAAGTCGGCGCATGTGCTGGAGCTGATCAACAACGTCATCGACGCGAATACCGAGATGGGCGCGGCGGGGGTGACGGCGCTGCTTCACAAGGGGCGGATCGTGCTGATCGCCGACACGCTGGTGCATGAATGGCCGGACGAGAACGACCTCGCGAATATCGCCGAGCGGGCGGCCTCGGTGGCGCGGGATCTGGGGCTCGAGCCGCGGGTCGCCTTCGTCAGCTTCTCGACCTTCGGCTACCCGGTCTCGGAACGGGCCGAGAAGATGCATATCGCGCCGCGGGTGCTCGAAGAGCGCGGGGTGGATTTCGAGTTCGAGGGCGAGATGACGGTCGACGTCGCGCTGAACATGGAGGCCGCGCGGCATTTCCCGTTCTCGCGGCTGACCGGACCGGCGAACATCCTCGTGGTTCCGGCGCGGCATTCGGCCAGCATCAGCGTCAAGCTCATGCAGGAGATGGCGGGCGCGACGGTCATCGGGCCGATCCTTGCGGGCGTCGAAAGCCCGATCCAGATCTGCTCCACCAACTCGACCGTCTCGGACATCATGAACATGGCGCTGCTTGCCGCCTGCAAGGTCGGCTGAGGTGACGATCTGGTGCCTCGGCTCGGTCAATGCCGACCATTTCTACCGGCTGCCGCACCTGCCGGCACCGGGGGAAACGCTCGCCGCCAGTGACTATTCAAGGGGTCTGGGCGGCAAGGGCGCCAACATGGCCGTCGCTGCGGCCCGCGGCGGGGCGCCGGTCGAACTGGTGGGCGCCGTGGGGCCCGACGGGCTCTGGATGAAGGCGCGGCTGGCGGATTACGGCGTCTCCGTGCGCCATCTGGCGGAAAGTGCCGAAGCGTCGGGCCACGCGATCATCTCGGTCGATGCGGCGGGCGAGAACCAGATCACGATCTACGGCGGCGCGAACCGCGCGCTCGAGCCCGCCCGCATCGACACCGCCTTCGCCGAGGCGCGGGAGGGCGACATCTTCGTCTGCCAGAACGAGACCAACCTCCAGCGCGCCGGCGCCGACATCGCGCGGTCGCGCGGGCTGCGGGTGGTCTATGCCGCCGCGCCTTTCGAGGTCGAAGCGGTGCGGAAGATGCTGGACGTCGCGGACCTGCTCGTGCTGAACGCTGTGGAGGCACGCCAGCTGCAAGAGGCAACGGGGCTGGCGCCCGAGGCGCTGCCGGTGGCCGGCATAGTCATCACGCTGGGCGCCGACGGGGTCCGCTGGATCGACACGAAGACAGGGCAATCGCGCGATTTCCCGGCTGTGGCGGTCACGGCGGTGGACACCACGGGCGCAGGCGACACCTTCACCGGCTATCTGCTGGCAGGGCTCGACCGGGGCCTGTCCATGGAGGCGGCGATCCCCCTTGCCGCGAAGGCGGCGGCGCTCAAGGTCACTCGGCGCGGCACCGCGGACGCCATCCCGTCGCTGTCGGAGGTGGAGACCTGGGCGCCCCCGGCGCATGGTTGACCGGGGGCGCCGCGCCGCCCCAGAGCGCCTTGATCCTTTCGGCCGATGGAAAGAGGATCCGTTCGCACGGACTTGAGACGGTGTGATCGGGCGTCGATAAAGGCCGGAAAAGGAAGGACGCCATGAAGATCGCCTGCTGGTCCGGCCCGCGCAACCTGTCGACCGCCATGATGTACGCTTTCGACAACCGGCCCGATTTCACTGCCGTGGACGAACCGTTCTACGCCGCCTACCTCGCGCGCACCGGGCGGGTGCACCCGATGGGCGACGCGATCCTCGCCGCGCAGCCGCAGGACCCGGCCGAGGTGGTCGCGAAGCTCGCCGCGCCCGAGCCCGAGGGGCGCCATGTCTGGCAGAAGCACATGGCGCAGCACATGGTCCCGGGCGTGCCGCGCGACTGGATCCGCGACATGGTTAACGTCTTCCTCATCCGCCATCCGGCCCGCGTGGTGGCCAGCTTCGCGGCCCGCTATGACCGCCCCGGGCTGGACGAGATCGGCTTCGTCCAGCAGGCCGAGCTGTACGAGCTGACCGGCGGCACGGCCGTGGTGATCGACGCCGCCGACATCCGCCGCGATCCCGAGGGGATGCTGCGTGCGCTCTGCGACGCGATCGGGCTGGGCTGGGATCCGTCCGTGCTGGCGTGGAGGGCGGGGCCCCGCGCTGTGGACGGTGTCTGGGCCGCGCATTGGTACGACGCGGTGCACCGTTCGACCGGGTTCGCGGGGGCCGAGGGGCCTCTGCCGGATCTGGAGGGCGATGCCGCCGCCCTGGCCGAGGCCGCGCTGCCTTACTATGAACGGCTGCATGCCCGGCGGCTGACCGTCTGAAACTCTCCCGCCGCGCCTCCCGTGTCTGGTGCAGCGCCCGGGACAAGCCCGGGCCGAAACCCCCAAGGGAGAGTAATTCATGAAGTTTCTTGCCATCCCCGCCGCCCTCATGCTGACCGCCGGCGCAGCCTTCGCCGACAACCACTCCATGACCCCCATGGTCGAGGCCTCGGATCAGGACGTGTCGAACGGCGTCGTCAGCGCAACCAGGATCGTCGCGCCCGAGAACGGCTGGCTGGTCGTGCACCGCACGGATTCCGAGATGAAGCCCGGCCCCGTGGTGGGCTATGCGCCGCTCCGGATGGGCGAAACGATGGACGTGGCGGCGATCCTGACCGAAGAGGTCGCCTCGGGCGACATGCTCATGCTCATGGTCCATTCCGAAGCCGGCGGCATGAAGACCGGCGCCTTCGAATACACGCTGGGCGCCAAGGAAGACGGGCCGATCAAGCCCGACGGCAACCTCGTGATGACGACGATCACCGCCGAGTGACTCCGCGACGTCCGGAAAAGCATCGACACCGGTGAAACTATCGTCACGCGTGTTTCGTGACTCTGCCAGTCGCGCCGTCTTTGGGGTCGGCGCGGCTGTTACCCAGTGCGGCCCGTGCGGCCACCCCGACCGGACGGGCTCTGCCATTGCCCCGGCGGAGCAGAAGATCCGGCGGACCGACACACCTGGGACCGGCCATTGCCGCCGGTCCCCTTCTCGTGTTCCGACGCGCAGGAGATGTGCGCGCACCCGCCTGTTCCCGCCCTCGCCGCAGCCCTAGATTGCGCGGAAACGAAGGGAGACGGCAATGGAACTCGGACTCTACACATTCGGCGATGTCGGGCGGGACCCCGCGACCGGCACCGAGGTCAACTGGCAGCAGCGGCTCGAGAACCTCATGGAGGAGATCCGGCTCGCCGACGAGGTGGGCCTCGATTTCTACGGGCTGGGCGAACACCACCGGCCGAACTACGCGATTTCCTCGCCGCCCGTCGTGCTGGCGGCCGCCGCGCGTGAAACGAAGCGCATCCGCCTGAGCTCGGCCGTGTCGGTCCTGTCCTCGGACGATCCGATCCGCGTCTTCCAGCAATATTCGACGGTCGACAACCTTTCGCAGGGGCGGGCCGAGCTGATGGTGGGCCGCGGCTCGTTCATCGAGAGTTTCCCCTTGTTCGGGCATGATCTGCGCGATTACGACGAGCTGTTCGAGGACAAGCTGGCGATGCTGCTGGCGATCCGCGACAAGACCGAGCTGGTCTGGCCCGGCACCAAGTTCACGCCCGCGGTCGAGGGGCTGGGCGTCTATCCGCGTCCGGTCGGCGATCTGCCGGTCTGGATCGCGGTCGGCGGGACGCCGCAATCCGCGGTGCGCGCGGGCGCGCTGGGCCTGCCCATGGCGCTGGCGATCATCGGCGGGCAGCCGCGCCGCTTCGCGCCGCTGGCGGACCTCTACCGCAAGGCGGCGGCCCAGGCCGGCACCGCGGACAAGACGCGGGTGTCGCTGAACGTGCACGGCTTCGTGGGCGAGGACAGCCAGCGCGCCGCCGACGTGTTCTTCCCGGCGCAGAAGGCGGTGATGGACCAGATCGGCCGGGAACGCGGCTGGGCGCCGCAGACCCGCGCGCAGTTCGACGCCTCGATCGGGCCGGAGGGGGCGATGTTCGTGGGGTCCCCGGCGCAGCTGGTGGACAAGATCCTCGGGCTGAAGGAGGACCTCGGCTTCGACCGCGTGGGCATCCAGATGGCGATCGGGATCATCGACCACGCCGAGATGATGAAGGCGATCGAGGTGCTGGGGACGAAGGTGGCGCCGGAGCTGCGCAAGGCGTGAGGGGGTGCCGGGCCGACGCCCGGCCTCCATCTCGTGACGGCCGGACATCTCCCTCCCTCCGGCGATCCCGCCTTGCGGGGCGGGGCACCACGGCAAAGAAAAAAGGCGCCCGGGGCGGGGCGCCTTTTTCGGTCCGATCCGGAGAGCTTACGTCTCCAGCCGCCGCTTCCGGGCGGCCAGCAGCTTGAGCCGCAGCGCGTTGAGCTGGATGAAGCCCTGCGCGTCCGTCTGGTCGTAGGCGCCGGCGTCCTCCTCGAAGGTGACATGCGCCTCGGAATAGAGCGAATGGTCCGACCAGCGCGCGACGGTCCGGGCGGCGCCCTTGAAGAGCTGGACGCGGACGGTGCCGGTGACATGCTCCTGGCTCTTGTCGATCAGCGCCTGCAGCATCTCGCGCTCCGGCGAGAACCAGAAGCCGTTGTAGATCAGCTCCGCATAGCGCGGCATGATCGAATCCTTCAGGTGCCCGGCGCCCGAATCCAGCGTGATCTGCTCGATCCCGCGGTGCGCTTCCAGCAGGATCGTCCCGCCCGGCGTCTCGTAGATCCCGCGCGACTTCATCCCGACGAAGCGGTTCTCGACAAAGTCCAGTCGGCCGATCCCGTGGCGCTTGCCGTATTCGTTCAGCCTGGTGAGGATCGTGGCGGGCGACATCGCCTCGCCGTTGATCGCGACCGGATCGCCCTTCTCGAAGGCGATCTCGATCATCTCGGGCGTATCGGGCCCGTGCACCGGGTCGTCGGTCCGCTGGTAGACGTAATCGGGCGCCTCCTCGGCGGGATTCTCCAGCACCTTGCCCTCGGAGGAGGTGTGCAGCAGGTTCGCGTCGACCGAGAAGGGCGCCTCGCCGCGTTTGTCCTTGGCGATCGGGATCTGGTTCGCCTCGGCGAATTCCAGCAGCTTCGTGCGCGAGGTCAGGTCCCAAAGACGCCAGGGCGCGATCACCTTGATGTCGGGGTTCAGCGCATAGGCGGCCAGTTCGAACCGCACCTGGTCGTTGCCCTTGCCGGTGGCGCCATGGGCCACGGCGTCGGCGCCGGTCTCGGCGGCGATCTCGATCAGGCGCTTGGAGATCAGCGGGCGGGCGATCGAGGTGCCCAGCAGGTAGAGCCCCTCGTAGACCGCGTTGGCGCGGAACATCGGGAAGACGAAGTCGCGCACGAATTCTTCACGGATGTCCTCGATATAGATGTTCTCGGGCTTGATGCCGAGCAGCTCCGCCTTCTTGCGGGCCGGGTCCAGCTCCTCCCCCTGGCCGAGGTCGGCGGTGAAGGTGACGACTTCGCAACCGTATTCGGTCTGAAGCCATTTCAGGATGATCGAGGTGTCGAGGCCGCCGGAATAGGCAAGCACGACTTTCTTGGGCGCGGACATGGTGACTCCTGACGTCTGGGACGGTCAGGCGGGTAGCGCTTTTTCGCGTTGTGGACAAGGGCGCGCCGAACGGGGGCGCGTCCTTGTCCACGCTTCGCCGTCATTCCGTGAGTGGGGCCGCAAGCGCCAGGGTGAGTGTGACGCGCGCCATATGGCAGGCCTTCTGACGACGGCCGGCCCTGTTCAGGCCGGACCCGATGGTGTCCAGGGGGCCGCGTCCCGGACCTCCCGCCGGGGCTGGTGCAGAGCGGGACGCCGGCACCAGGATGCCCTTGCACACCTTTAAGTTGTAATATGGGGTGATATTCTCCGATGTCCCGTCCTCGGGCGCTTGATCCTGCCGGACCGGCGGTTCATTGCTTGCAGCGATGACCCAGTTCCGAAAATCCGCTCATGCCGCCGCCGAGGCGATGCGCACGGTCTTCCCCGAGACCCCGTGCCAGCGCAACGATCACCTTTCCGCGCTTTACGACGCCGAGATCTGGCTCAAGCGCGAGGACCTGTCCCCGGTGCGCAGCTACAAGCTGCGCGGCGCCTTCAACGCGATGCGCAAGGTCGAGGGCGCATCGCGCTTCGTCTGCGCCAGCGCCGGCAACCATGCGCAGGGCATGGCCTACATGTGCCAGTCCTTCGCCGTGCCCGGGGTGGTCTTCATGCCGGTCACGACGCCGCAGCAGAAGATCGACAAGACACGGATCTTCGGCGGCGCCTTCATCGAGATCCGGCTGGTCGGCGACTATTTCGACGACACGCTGGCCGAGGCCAAACGCTATTGCGCCGAGATCGGCGGGCATTTCCTCGCCCCGTTCGACGATGCGGACGTGATCGAGGGGCAGGCCAGCGTCGGGGTCGAGATCGAGGCGCAGATGGGCCGGCCCGACCGGATCGTGCTGCCCGTGGGCGGCGGCGGCCTTGCGGCGGGGATCAGGCGGTACTTCGGGCCCGAGATGCCGATGACCTTCGTGGAGCCGGCAGGCGGGGCGAGCCTGTCCGCCGCCGTGGCGGCCGGCCATCCGGTGGCGCTGCCCCGCGTCGACAGCTTCGTCGACGGCGCGGCCGTGGCGCGGATCGGCGATGCGCCCTGGGCGGTCCTGAAGGAGACGCGGGCCGGGGATGTGCTGACGGCGCCCGAGGACCGGATCTGCACCACCATCCTCAGGATGCTCAATGTCGAGGGCATCGTGCTGGAACCCGCGGGCGCGCTGTCGGTCGACGCGCTGGCGGACATCGCCGAGGAGATCCGCGGCAAGCGCGTGGTCTGCATCACCTCGGGCGGGAATTTCGACTTCGAGCGCCTGCCCGAGGTCAAGGAGCGGGCGCAGCGCTTCTCGGGCGTGAAGAAGTACTTCATCCTGCGCCTGCCGCAGCGGCCCGGTGCGCTGCGCGATTTCCTCGAGATGCTGGGGCCGGACGACGACATCACCCGGTTCGAATACCTCAAGAAATCCGCACGCAACTTCGGGTCGGTCCTGATCGGGATCGAGACGAAGGATGCGGCCAATTTCGGCACGCTTTTCCAGAGGATGGACGATGCCGGTTTCGCGTATCGCGACACCACGAACGACGTGATCCTCGCGGAATTCCTCATCTGACGGCCGCCGCCGGCAGGTCCGGAAGGCGGGCCGGCAGACCTTCGACAAAGGCGGCGCGGGAGCGGGCGTAACAGGCGCGCAGCGCGTCGATGTCCACGACGCGCCCGTGCGATGCCGCGATCTCCGCCGTGCTGCAGAGGTCGAGGAAGTCCCGGAACCCCATCGTCGTGGCGCTGCCCTTCAGGTAGTGCAGCTGCGCCTCGAGATCCCGGTCCGGCGCGAGGGCGCGGACCGCGGCATCGGTGTCGTCGAGGAAGAGGGTGACGACCTCTGCCATCTCGGCGGGCCCGACCGCCGCCATCAGCTCCGCCACGATGTCCCAGTCGATCATCCGGACCTCCGTGCCCCCTCCTAGCGGAAAGGGCTTAAGGATCTGCGACCGGCGGACCGCGGGGTCATTCACGCGGGCTTAACTCCGGCGGGGCTAGGTGTGAGGGGCGCCATATTCCGGCGCGGGGAAAGGACATGTGACCCGGAACGCGATCGACAAGACCACGCCGCCGGAGCAGGTCCGGGCGCGCCGGGTGCTGGTGGTGGACGACAATCCGCTGCAACGCCGGGTGCTGGGCAGCTACCTGCGCGGCTTGGGCTACGCTGTCGAAACGGCGGCCGGCGGCGCCGAGGCGCTGGAAATCTGCCGCTGCGACCCGCCGGAGCTGGTGATCAGCGACTGGATGATGCCGGGCATGGACGGGCTGGCCTTCTGCCGCGCCTTCCGCGCGCTCGCGCGGGACGATTACGGCTATTTCCTCCTGCTCACCTCGAAGGGCGAAAAGGCGAACGTGGCCGAGGGGCTGGACAGCGGCGCGGACGATTTCCTGACCAAGCCGGTCAGCGCCGACGAGCTGCGCGCGCGGCTGACGGCCGGGGAGCGCATCCTCGACATGCAGCGCCAGCTGCGGGAGAAGAACCTCCTGCTTGTCGAGGCGCTGGCGCAATTGCAGGCGGTCCATGATTCCATCGACAGCGACCTCGTGGAGGCGCGCAAGCTGCAGCAATCCCTGGTGCGCGAGCGGTTCCGCGATTTCGGGTCGGCCCGGCTCGCGCTGACGCTCTGCCCGGCGGGGCGGGTGGGCGGCGATCTCGTCGGCTTCTTCCCGATCTGGCCAGACCGGCTGGGGCTCTTCGCCATCGACGTCTCGGGCCATGGCATCAGCTCGGCCCTGATGACGGCGCGGCTGGCGGGGCTGCTGTCCTCGGCCATCCCGGAGCGGAACGTGGCGCTGACCCGGGGCGCGGGCGGGCGGATCGAAGCGGTGCCGCCCGCCGAGGTCGCGGCGGGGCTCAACCGGCTGATGCAGGAAGAGATGGAGGTGGAGCATTACTTCACCCTGTTCCTCGCCGCCTGCGACCTGCGCACCGGCGAGATGCGCGCGGTGCAGGCGGGCCATCCGCATCCGCTGCTCCAGCGGGGCGATGGCCGGATCGAGGTGATCGGGCGCGGGGGCCTGCCGATCGGCCTGATCCCCGACGCGACCTACGAGGAGATCGCGCTGACCCTTGCCCCCGGGGACCGGCTGCTGGTGATGTCGGACGGCATGACCGAGATCCCGGACGGGGCGGGCGGCCTTCTGGGCGAGGCGGGGCTGACCCGCATGCTCGGGGAACTGGCGGCGACGCGGGGACCGGCCCTGCTCGAGACACTGGTCTGGCAATTGCGCGAGGCGAACGGCGGCCGCGACTTCCCCGACGACGTCTCTGCCATCGTGCTGGAGTTCTAGGTGGCCAGGTTAGCCAGCAGCGTCCGCTCGCCTTCATTGGCGAGCAGGTCCATCGCGGTCTCGGCCGGCATCCAGACGGCCATGTGCCCGGGCTCGGTCGGCGGCCCGAGCCGGCGTACGGGGCGGGCCATGTAGATCGTGCAGATCTTCTCGGCCCAGAGATCGTATTCCGGCATGTAGACGAAGCGGCGGAAGGCCCCGATCCGGCGCGGCGCGGCGATCGACCAGCCGGTCTCTTCATAGACCTCGCGGTGCAGCGCCCGCAGCGGCGATTCGCCCGGGTCGACGCCGCCGCCGGGCAGCTGGAACTCGGGCTCGGGCTCGATCTGGTGGGTCAGCAGGAGCGAGCCGTTCAGCGGCAGCATCGCGTAAACCCCCGGACGCGGGGTGTATCTGATGTCGGGCCTGACGGCCTCCCCGAACCTGCGCAACGCCTGCCGCTCCTTCCCGGGGCCCGCCTTGTCGGAAATGGCCACCGGCATTATGTGGGGGGCAACGCAAAGGACACCCCTATGAACATTGGCTCCAAACTGGCCTGGGACGATTCGGTTCTGCCGTTCCAGCTGGACAACTCGGATATTCGCGGTCGCGTCGCCCGGCTGGACGGCGTGCTCGACGGCATCCTGAAGCAACACGATTACCCGCCCGTTGTCGAGGCGCTGGTGGCCGAAATGGCCCTGCTGACCGCGCTGATCGGACAGACCATCAAGCTGCGCTGGAAATTGCAGCTGCAGGTGCAGACCGACGGTCCGGTGCGGATGATCGCGACCGATTACTACGGCCCGACCGAAGAGGGCGAGCCGGCGCGCATCCGCGCCTATGCGAGCTACGACAAGGACCGGGTCAGCGGGAATGTCCCGATGGATCAGCTGGGCGAGGGCTACTTCGCCATCATGATCGACCAGGGGCAGGGCATGACCCCCTACCAGGGCATCACGCCGATCACCCGCGAGGGCTTGTCGCGCTCGGCCGAGGCGTATTTCGCCCAGTCCGAGCAGATTCCGACCCGTTTCGCGCTGAGCTTCGGCGTCAGCCAGGCGCCGGGCCAGCCGGCCAGCTGGCGGGGCGGCGGCATCATGCTGCAGACCATGCCCAAGGCCTCGCCCCTGCATGGCGGCGGATCGGGCGAGGGCGGGCTGATCCTGGCGCAGGACCTCGTCGAAGGGGACGAGGAGGAGAACTGGAACCGGGTCAACATGCATCTCGACACCGCCGAGGACATGGAACTGGCCGGGCCGAGCCTCGCGCCGACCGACCTGCTGGTGCGGCTGTTCCACGAGGAGGCGCCGCGCGTCTTCGACGCCCAGCCGGTGCGCTTCGGGTGCTCCTGTTCCGAGGACAAGGTGCGGCAGTCGCTGTCGATCTACTCGGCCAAGGACATCGGGAAGATGACGACGGACGAGGGCGTCGTCACGGCGGATTGCCAGTATTGCGGCGCGCATTACGTGCTCGACCCCGCGACCGTCGGGTTCGAGGCGAAGGATGGGGGCGCAACGGGTGAGTGAGTTCGAGCGGATCCGTGCGGCGCTGCTGGCGCCGGGCGGGCCGACCTCGGATTACGAGCTGAACCCGGGGGTCTTCGCGCCGACGGAGGCCACCCGCGCGGCCGGCGTGCTGATCCCGATCGAAGAGATCGACGGCCGGCTCTGGGTCATCCTCACCAAGCGCTCCTCCGCGCTCAAGCATCACCCCGGGCAGATCGCCTTCCCGGGCGGGAAGGTCGACCCGGTGGATGCCGACAGCACCGCCGCCGCCCTGCGCGAGGCCGAGGAAGAGATCGGCCTGCCGCGCCAGAACGTGGAGGTGCTGGGCTATCTGCCGGAGCATGACACGGTGACGAACTTCCGGGTGCAGCCGGTGGTGGGGCGCATCCTCGAACCCTTCGAGGTCCGGCCCGAACCGGGCGAGGTGGAAGAGGCGTTCCGCGTGCCGCTGGATCACCTGGCCAATCCCGACAATTACATGCGCGAGGGCCGGCGCTGGCGCGGCCAGCGACGCTATTACTACATCGTCCCCTACGGTCCCTATTACGTCTGGGGCGCGACGGCGCGGATGTGCCGGGTGCTGGCGGACCGGCTGTCATGACGAAGCTCGCGGGCGACTGGCTGGACCGGCCCGCGACGCAGGGGATCTGCGCGCTTCTGGAGGGCGGCGGGCACAAGGCGCTCTTCGTCGGCGGCTGCGTGCGGGACGCGCTGCTGGGCCGCCCGGTGGGCGACATCGACATCGCGACGGATGCCCGGCCCGAACGGGTGATGGCGCTGGCCGAAGTGGCGGGGGTCAAGGCCGTGCCGACCGGGATCGGGCACGGCACCGTCACGCTGGTCTCGGACGGCGTGCCGCACGAGGTGACGACCTTCCGGCGCGACGTGGAAACCGACGGGCGGCGGGCGGTGGTGGCCTTCTCGGACGACGTGGCCGAGGACGCGCGGCGGCGCGACTTCACCATGAACGCGCTCTATGCCGATGCGCGCGGCGCGGTGACCGATCCGCTGGGCGGCATGGCGGACCTCCGCGCGCGCCGGGTGCGGTTCATCGAGGACCCCGAGACGCGTATCCGCGAGGATTACCTGCGGATCCTGCGGTTCTTCCGCTTCCACGCCTGGTACGGTGACGCAGACGCCGGGATGGATGCCGAGGCGCTGGCCGCGATTGCCGCGCTTTCCCCCGGGTTGGAGACGCTTTCGCGCGAACGGATCGGGCACGAGATGCGGCGCCTGCTGGCCGCGCCGGACCCCGCGCCCTCGATCGCGGCGATGCGGCAGGCCGGGGTGCTGGCCGTCGTGCTGCCGGGGGCGGAGGACACCTTCCTCGCCCCGCTCGTGCATCTGGAGGGCGAGACGGGCACCGCGCCCGACGCGATGCGGCGGCTCGCCATCCTCGGCGGCGAGGACCTGCCCGGGGCGCTGCGACTCAGCAAGGCCGACCAGCGGCGGCTCGAGGCGCTGCGGAGCGTCATGACCTCTGCCGACACGCCTGCCGCGCTGGGCTTCCGGCATGGCGCCGGGCTGGCGCGCGATGCCCTGCTGATGCGCTGGGCGATGGCCGGGCAGGCGCCGGTGCCGGAGCAGCTCTCCGAGGTCGAAGCCGGCGCGGCACAGGTGCTGCCCGTGTCTGCCCGCGACCTGCCCGACAGCTATCAGGGCGCCGAGATCGGGCGACGCCTGAACCAGCTGGAGGCGGCCTTCGTCGCCTCGGGCTTCACGCTCGACCGCGCCGCGCTGCTGGCGCTGCCCGACCCGCGATCTTGACGCGGACCCGGAAGGGGCCAGTATCCGCAGGGTGAAAGGAGCCCCCATGCGGCCGGAACAGATGATCGACGCCTTCCGCCCCGCAGAAGGACCTCCGCCGACAACCCTCTATCGTTTCATGGTCTGGGCGCTGCGCGGCGCCTTTCCGGCTCTGTTCCTCGCGGGCGGGCTCTCGGCGCTTGCGGGCGCGATGGAGGCGGGGACGGCCTGGATCCTCGGCCGGGTGATCGACACCGCCACCGCCGCGGGGCCCGAAAACTTCTTCACCGCGCAGCACATGGGGATCATCCTGGGCGCGGTGATCTTCTTCCTCGTCGCGCGCCCGATCTTCATCGCGGCCTCCTCCGCCGCGACGTCGATCATCGTGACGCCGAATGTGGACACGCTGGTGCTGCAGCGGCTCAACCGCTGGACGCTGGGCCAGTCGGTCAATTTCTTCGACAACGATTTCGCCGGACGGATCGCGCAGAAGCAGATGCAGGCGGCCCGGGCGCTGACCGACGTGACGGTCGAATCGATCAACATGATCACCTTCGCGCTCGCCTCGCTGATCGGGGCCGTCGCGCTGATGGCCGGGATCGACTGGCGGATCGCGGCGGGGTTCATGGTCTGGCTCGGGTTCTACTTCCTGCTGATCCGCTTCTTCCTGCCGCGGATCCGGGTGCGGGCCAAGAACCGCGCGGCGGCGCGGGCGATGGTCACGGGGCAGATCGTCGACACGATCACCAACATCAAGACGGTGAAGCTGTTCGCCCATGACCAGCACGAGGACGCCGCGGCGCTGGATGCCATGGGGCGCTTCCGGGGCCGGGTGCTGGAGTTCGGCTACATGTCGGCCCAGTTCCGCATCTGCCTGAACACGCTGGCGGGCACGCTGCCGCTGTTCCTCGTCGGCGGGACGCTCTGGCTCTGGTCCGTGGGCTCGGCCAGTATCGGCGACGCGGTGGCGGCCGGGACCATTGCCATGCGCGTGGCGCAGATGACCGGCTGGGTCAGCTTCGCGCTGATGACGGTCTACGCCAACATCGGCGAGGTCGAGGACGGGATGCGGACGCTGGCCCGCGCCGTGCGGCTGGAGGACGAGCCGGGCGCGGTGCCGCTGGAGGTACCCGAGGGCCGCGTGACCTTCGAGGACGTGACCTTCACCTATGGCCGCGACAGCGACAAGGGCGGGATCCAAGGCATCCGGCTGGACATCCGCCCCGGCGAGAAGCTGGGGATCGTCGGCGCCTCGGGGGCCGGGAAATCGACCATGGTGGCGCTGCTGATGCGGCTGTACGACCCGGAACAGGGTCGCATCCTGATCGACGGGCAGGACATCCGGCATGTCACGCAGGAAAGCCTGCGGCGGTCCATCGGGATGGTCACGCAGGAAACCGCGATGTTCAACCGCTCCGCGCGCGAGAACATCCTCTACGGCAACCCCGACGCCGACGAGAACGACCTGATCGCCGCCGCCGAGAAGGCCGAGGCGCATGATTTCATCAACGACCTCGAGGATCACACCGGCCGCGCGGGCTACGAGGCGCGGCTCGGCGAGCGGGGGGTGAAGCTGTCGGGCGGGCAGCGGCAGCGGATCGCGCTGGCCCGCGCCATCCTGAAGGACGCGCCGATCCTCGTGCTGGACGAGGCGACCTCGGCGCTCGATTCAGAGGTCGAGGCGGCGATCCAGTCCGCGCTGGAACGGGTGATGGAGGGCAAGACCGTCCTCGCCGTGGCGCACCGGCTTTCCACCATCAGCCACATGGACCGGATCGCCGTGCTGGACGCCGGCCGGGTGGTAGAGACCGGGACGCATTCCGAGCTTCTGGCGCAGAACGGGCTCTATGCCCGCTACTGGGCGCGGCAGTCGGGCGGGTTCCTCGGCTCGGATGGGTCGGAAGAGGCCGCCGAATAGGCCTTTGCCGCCGGGGCGTCGCTGCGCTATCGGAGCGGCATGGACAGCTACCTGATCGAACGCCTAGGCCACATGGGTGACGGGATCGCCCGCGGCCCCGTCTTCGCGCCGCTCACCCTGCCGGGCGAGACGGTGACCGGACGGCTCGATGGCGACCGTCTGCACGAGGTGAAGATCGTCACCCCCGCGCTCGAACGTGTCGCGGCGCCCTGCCGGCATTTCCGGACCTGCGGCGGCTGCGCCCTCCAGCACGCGGCGCCCGAATTCATCGCGGGCTGGAAGGCCGGGGTGGTCCGGCAGGCGCTGGCCGCGCAGGGGATCGAGGGCGAGATCGCGGCGGTGCACACCTCGCCCGAACGGTCGCGGCGTCGGGCCACGCTCTCGGCGCGGCGCACGAAGAAGGGGGCGCTCGCCGGGTTTCACGCGCGCGGGTCCGACGTGGTGGTGGAGATCCCCGATTGCCACCTGCTCGCCCCCGGGCTGATGGCGGCGCTGCCGGTGGCCGAGGCGCTCGCGGTGGCGGGCGGCAGCCGGAAGGGCGAGATCTCGGTCCAGGCGACGCTGTCGCCGGGCGGGCTCGACATCGCGGTCACGGGCGGCAAGCCGATGGACGGGCCGCTGCAGGTGGAGCTTGCGCAGCTGGCCGAGGGGCTGGGGCTGGCCCGGCTGGCATGGGACGGCGAGGTCGTGGCGATGCGCCACGCGCCCGAGCAGGTCTTCGGGCGGGCGAAGGTGACGCCGCCCCCGGGCGCCTTCCTGCAGGCGACGGCGCATGGCGAGGCGCGGCTGCTGGCCGAGGTTTCGACCCTGACGCAGGGAAAATCGCGGGTGGTCGACCTGTTCGCGGGCTGCGGGACCTTCACCCTGCCGCTGGCCGAAGACGCCGAGGTGCATGCGGTCGAGGGCGAGGCCGAGATGCTGCGCGCGCTCGACCGCGGGTGGCGCAATGCGCCCGGGTTGAAGCGGGTGAGCACCGAGGCGCGCGATCTTTTCCGCCGCCCGCTGCTGGCCGAGGAGCTGTCGCGCTACGACGCCGCGGTGATCGACCCGCCGCGCGCCGGCGCCGCCAGCCAGATCGCCGAGCTGGCGCGGTCGGGCGTTCCGGTCATCGCCCATGTGTCCTGCAACCCGGTGACCTTCGCGCGGGACGCGGCGGTCCTGATCGGCGCGGGCTATGCCATGGGGCCGGTGACCGTGGTGGACCAGTTCCGCTGGTCGCCCCACGTGGAGCTGGTGGCGGGATTTTCACTCACTTCCGCGTGAGGCGGGATTACCCCCTTCGCAAATCATCACGGACCCGTTATTTTCTTGGGTTAAAGGGACCAAGATCTCAAAAGGGCAGTGGCAGATATGCGGATCATCAGGATCGTTCTCATCCTAGCCATCGCGCTCGGCGCGACGGCATGTTCGAAATTCAAGACCTACAACGGGCCGGAAGTGACCCGCGTGCTGGTCTACAAGCAGCAGCGGAAGATGTACCTGCTGCATCACAACCAGGTGCTGGAAACCTACGATTTCGGGCTGGGCTTCAGCCCGGTCGGGCACAAGCAGTTCCGCAATGACGGCAAGACGCCCGAGGGCGAATACGTCATCGACCGGCGCAACCCGAATTCGGAATTCCACCTCTCCATCGGGATCAACTATCCCAACCGCAACGACCGGGAGTTCGCCTCCTCCCAGGGCAAGAGCCCCGGCGGCGACATCTTCATCCACGGGCGGCCCTACAAGTATCGCAAGGGCGGGCGCGACTGGACGGCGGGCTGCATCGCGGTGACGAACAAGGAGATGGAGCAGATCTATGCCATGGTCCGGGACGGCACGCCGATCTCGATCTACCCCTGAAGGGGGCGGGGCGACCCGCGCGGAGAGGACAGAAGAGGCCGGGCATGCGCCCGGCCCTTGTCGTCTGGCGGTCGGCTCCGGGGCCGGGCGGACGCCCGGCCTACCGCTTCAGCTTCACCTTGTAGGGTTCGGATGTGCCGCCGTCGTTCGAGCAATGGGCGACGATATAGACCTTGCGGGTGCCGTCGGGCACGGTCACGGAATGCAGGCTGCGGGTGAAGGGCTGCTCGGCCACGTGGGGATGGTGGAGCTTGCGGTAGGCGAGCCGGTTGCCCGCCTCGTCCAGCACCTCCCAGCCGGTGACGTAATGGTCCCAGCCGGTGTCCTCGTGCTCGATCGTCACCGAGATTTTCCAGCCCATGCCCGAATCGCGGACCTTCACATCGAGGATGCGGGGCGGGTCGGCCTGCACGGCGGCGGCGGTCGTGGACAGGGCGAGCGAGAGGAGCAATGCGCGGATCATGGCAAATCTATAGGCACCTGACCCGCGCCGCGCATGTCACGATGGCGTGTCGGCATCGCGAGCGTTGCGCCGCATCAACACCTTTCGCGACTGTGAGGCGAACTCGCGGCGCCAGAGCACGCCAAAGGTGAGCAGGGCGGCGAAGAGAAGTGCGCCGCCCCCCAGAAGCCAGGCCGAGGCGGCGAGCGCGAAATAGACCGAGCGCAGGCCGCGGTTGAAGCTGCGCGCGGCGAAGATGTTGATCTCGGCCGCCTGCGCCGCGGTGTCATAGGCGGCGTCGTGATCGGGTTCGTTCGGGGTCGCGGCCATCAGCACGGCGCAATAGCCGAAGAGCCGGTGCGACCAGACGAACTTCAGGAAGGCGTTGGCGAGGAAGGCGACGATCACCAGCACCTTGATCTCCCAGACGATGGCGGGGTCGCTTTCGAGGGTGAGCTGGTTGGCAAGCCCGGTCAGCCGGTCGGAATTGCCGATCATCGCGAAGGCGCCGCCGATGGCGATCATCGTGGCCGAGGCGAAGAACGAGGTTCCCTGCCGGAGCGTCGAGAGAGTCTGCGCGTCGAAGATCCGCGGCTGGCGGGTGACCATCTGCACCATCCAGTCGCGCCGGTACTGGCCCATCAGGCGCGAGACCGACGGGTGCCGGCCCGGGTGTTCGATCCGCCAGCCGATCACCAGCCATGCCGTGACGAGCAGCGAGACCGCGGCATAGTCGAGCGGGGTGAAGAGGGCGAGGCGGTCGAACCAGTCCATCCGCCCATCTAACCGCGCCGGGCGGCGCTTGTCAGCCGCGCGCGTGGGGGGTAGCCTCACCGCAGTTTCCGGGCGTTGCAGAAACGCCGGAAAAGGGAGGCCCGCCATGCAGATGCCAGCACCCGACCCGCATGTCCTGGCGCGGAAGCCCGAGCTTGTCGCGCGGCTGCGCGCGGTGCTGCCGCGCGATGCGGTGATCGACGACCCGGCGGAAACCCGCGCCTACGAGTGCGACGCGCTCACCGCCTACCGCTGCCCGCCGCTCTGCGCGGTGCTGCCCGCCTCGACCGCGGAGGTCGCGGCGGTGCTGGAGATCTGCCACGCGATGGACGTGCCGGTGGTGCCGCGCGGCTCGGGCACCTCGCTGGCCGGCGGGGCGCTGCCGACCGGGGATTGCGTGATCCTGGGCGTGGCACGGATGAACGCGGTGCTCGAGACCGATTACGACAACCGCTTCATCCGGGTGCAGACCGGGCGGACGAACCTGAGCGTCACGGGCGCGGTGGAGGCGGAGGGGTTCTTCTACGCGCCCGATCCGTCGTCGCAGCTCGCCTGTGCGATCGCCGGGAACATCGCGATGAACTCGGGCGGCGCGCATTGCCTGAAATACGGGGTGACGACAAACAACCTCATGGGCGTGACCATGGTCACGATGGCGGGCGAGGTGCTCGAGATCGGCGGCCCCTGGATGGATCCGGGCGGGCTCGACCTGCTGGGGGTGATCTGCGGGTCCGAGGGGCAGCTCGGCGTCGTGACGGAGGCCGTGCTGCGCATCCTGCCGAAGCCCGAGGGGGCAAGGCCGGTGCTGATGGGGTTCGCCTCTAACGAGGTGGCGGGCGCCTGCGTGCGCGACATCATCGAGGCCGGCGTCCTGCCGGTCGCCATCGAGTTCATGGACCGGCCCTGCATCCGCGCGACGGAGGCCTTCGCGGGCGCGGGCTATCCGGATTGCGAGGCGCTGCTGATCGTGGAGGTCGAGGGCTCCGACGACGAGATCGCCGAACAGCTGGAGGTGATCCTTGCGATCGCGCGGCGGCACGATCCGGTGGCGCTGCGCGAAAGCCGGAGCGCCGACGAGAGCGCGCGGATCTGGCTGGGCCGGAAATCGGCCTTCGGGGCCATGGGGCAGATCAACGATTACATGTGCCTCGACGGGACGATCCCGGTCTCCGCGCTGCCGGAGGTGCTGCACCGGATCGGGGAGATGTCGAAGCACTACGGGCTGGAGGTGGCCAACGTCTTCCACGCGGGGGACGGCAACATGCATCCGCTGATCCTGTTCGACGCGAACAGGCCCGGAGACCTGGAGACCTGCGAGGCCATGGGGGCGGAGATCCTGAAGCTCTGCGTCGAGGTCGGCGGCTGTCTGACCGGCGAGCACGGGGTGGGGATCGAGAAGCGGGACCTGATGAATGTGCAATATGATCCGGTGGACCTGGAGGCGCAGATGGCGGTGAAGGACGTCTTCGACCCGAAGTGGCTTCTGAACCCGGCGAAGGTGTTTCCGCTGGGCGCCAGTGCCGGGCGGCGGGAAGGTTCGAGGGCGGCGCAATAGGGGGCTCTGCCCCCGCCGCGCCTGCGGCGCGACTCCCCCGGGATACATGGACCAGAGGAAAGATGGGACCTGCGAACGAGACCGAACTGGCGGAGCTGATCCGCGGGGCGAACGGTCCGCTGGACCTGCGGGGCGGCGGAACGCGGGTGGCCTGGCGGCCCGTGCGCGGGGAGGTCGTTTCCACGGCGGGGCTGTCGGGGGTGCACCTTTATGAACCGGGCGCGCTGACGCTGGTCGTGGGCGCGGGGACGCCGGTCGCCGAGGTCGAGCGCGTGCTGGCCGAAAAGGGCCAGCGGCTGGCGTTCGAGCCGATGGATGCGCGCAAGTTGATGGGCACGGACGGCGTGCCGACCATCGGCGGGTTGATCGCGGCCAATGTCTCGGGGCCCCGGCGGGTGCAGGCGGGCGCGGCGCGCGATGTCCTGCTGGGGGTGCGGTTCGTGGACGGTGCCGGGCAGGTGGTGAAGAACGGCGGACGGGTGATGAAGAACGTGACGGGCTATGACCTCGTGAAGCTGATGGCGGGGTCCTTCGGGACGCTGGGTGTCCTGACCGAGGTCGCGCTGAAGGTGATGGCGGTGCCGCAGGCCGAGGCCACGCTGGTCGCCCGCGGGCTTGGCACGGCGGAGGCGCTGACGACCCTGCGCGCCGCCCTGGCCACCCCTTTCGACGTGAGCGGCGCGGCGCATGCGGGTTTCGGCGGTGGCGAGACGCTGCTGCGGGTCGAGGGGATGGCGGGCTCGGTCGCCTACCGGGCGGAGCGGCTGCGGGCGGGGCTCTGCGCCGGCTGGGATCTGGTCGAGGGTGCGGAGAGCGCGGCGCTCTGGCGGGCGGTGCGCGACGTCGCGGCCCTGGCCGGCAGCGGCGAGGCGGTCTGGCGGATCTCGACCGTGCCGGGCCGGGCGGCGGGCCTGACCGCGGCGCTGGCGGCCGGGGGGCTGGGCCATCGGGCGCTCTACGATTGGGGCGGCGGGCTGATCTGGCTGGGCGTCCCGGCGGAGGGCGACGGCGGCGCGGCGGCGATCCGGGCGGCGGTGCAGGCGGCCGGAGGGCATGCGACGCTGGTCCGGGCGCCAGAGGCGATCCATGACCGGGTGCCGATGTTCCAGCCGCAGGCGGCGGGGATCGAACGGCTGGCGGCGGGGCTTCGCGCGCGGTTCGATCCGAAGGGGATCCTCAACCCGGGCCTCATGGGCGGCCGGACCCGGGAGGTGGCCGCGTGATCGGGCTCTTCGTCGCCGGGGCCTCGGTGCTCGGGCTCGCCGTCTTTGCCGCGCTGGTGCGGAACGAGCCGGAGCCGGCATTCTTCCGGGTGATCGGCGTGCTGGTCGTGCTCCTGGGGATCGCGGGGCTCGCCATCCTGCGGCTGCTGCCCAACGAGGCGGAGGGCGCGGCCGGGCGGCTGGTGTTTTCGCTGGGGCTTCTGTGGCTCGCATGGATCGGCGTGCTGGCCTTCGTGGCGCAGGCGCTGCGGTTGCGATTCCCGCAATCGGCGGATTGGCTGCTCCTGTCGGCCGGGCTGGCGACGCTGGCCCCGGTGACCGGCATGGTCGTGGCGCTCTGGACGGTGTGAGGGACGATGCAGACGAATTTCACCGAGGCCCAGTTGCAGGACCCCGACACCGCAAGGGCAAACCAGATCCTGCGGGCCTGCGTGCACTGCGGCTTCTGCACCGCGACCTGCCCGACCTACCAGGTGCTGGGGGACGAGCTGGATTCCCCCCGGGGCCGCATCTATCTGATGAAGGACATGCTCGAGAACGAGCGGGTGCCGGACGCGAAGACCGTCCAGCATATCGACCGCTGTCTCTCGTGCCTGGCCTGCATGACCACCTGTCCCTCGGGGGTGCATTACATGCACCTCGTGGACCATGCGCGGGCCTATATCGAAGCGCATTACCGGCGGCCGTGGCATGACCGGGCGCTGCGATCGGTCCTCGCCCGGGTGCTGCCGCATCCCATGCGGTTCCGTCTGGCGCTGGCCGGCGCGAAGCTGGCACGGCCGTTCCGGCGGCTGATCCCCGACGCACGGCTGCGTGCGATGCTGGAGATGGCGCCCAGGCGGATACCGCCGGTGTCGCGCAATGACGATCCGCAGGTCTTCCCGGCAGAGGGCGGCGCGCCCCGGATGCGGGTCGCCCTGATGACCGGCTGCGCGCAGCGGGCGCTGAACACCGACATCAACGATGCCACGATCCGGCTGCTGACCCGGCTGGGCTGCGAGGTCGTCGTGGCCGAGGGGCAGGGCTGCTGCGGCGCGCTCACCCACCACATGGGGCGCGAGAGCCAGGCGCATGCGTCGGCCGCGCGCAACATCCGGGCCTGGATGGCCGAGGTGACGGGCGCGGGGCTCGACGCGGTGGTGATCAACACCTCGGGTTGCGGGACGACGGTGAAGGATTACGGCCACATGTTCCGGACCGGGCCGCTGGCGGAGGAGGCGGCGGCGATCTCGGCGCTTGCCTGCGACGTGACGGAACTGGTGGCGCGGCTCGAGCTGCCCGAGGGGGCGGCGAAAGGCCTGCGCGTGGGCTATCACGCCGCCTGTTCGCTGCAGCACGGGCAGAAGGTGCGGGACACGCCGAAGGTCCTGCTCCGCCGCGCGGGGTTCGAGGTGGTGGAGCCCGCGGACGCCCATCTCTGCTGCGGTTCGGCGGGCACGTACAACCTGCTCCAGCCCGGGATCTCGGGCCGGTTGAAGGACCGCAAGCTCAGAACGCTCGAGGCGGTGGCGCCGGACGTGATCGCGGCGGGCAACATCGGCTGCATGATGCAGATCGGCTCGGGCGCCGCGGTGCCGGTGGTGCATTCGGTCGAACTGCTGGACTGGGCGACCGGCGGGCCGCGGCCGCGGGCGCTTTCCGAATGAGGTCCGCCGCCCGCCCAACTTTCGCCCGCTTGGCCGCCTAGCCTGCCGCGACCCCGACGAAAGGCCCGCCGATGATCAGACCGCTTCTTCTTCTCGCCGCGCTGGTTCTGCCGGCCGCCGCCGGGGCACAGGGCCTGTCCGACGCGATGTCGACGCGCGGGGCGCTGACCCGGCTCGACACCGGCGACCAGGGCCGGGGCTGGGAGGCGGTCGGCCGGCTCGACATCGGCGGCAAGGGGTTCTGCACCGGGGCGCTGATCGCGGAGGACATCGTGCTGACCGCGGCGCATTGCCTGTACGACAAGCACAGGGGGACGCGGGTCGAGGTGTCCGAGGTGGAATTCCTCGCCGGGTTCCGGAACGGGCGCGCCTCGGCCTATCGCCGGGTGAAACGCGCGGTCGTGCCGCCGGATTACCGCTATGCGCCCGAGATCACGACCGCCAAGGTGCGCCACGACCTCGCGCTGCTGGAGCTCGACATGCCGATCCGCAACACGACGGTGATCCCCTTCGACACCGACGCGCGGCCGGACAAGGGCGACCGGATCGGCGTCGTCTCCTATGCGCACGACCGGGCCGAGGCGCCGTCGCTGCAGGAGATCTGCGGCGTCATGGGGCGGCAGGAGGGCGTGCTGGTGATGTCCTGCGACGTCGATTTCGGATCCTCCGGCGCGCCGGTCTTCTCGTTCGAGGCCGGGGTTCCGCGGATCGTCTCGGTCGTCTCGGCCAAGGCCGAGGCGGACGGCGCGCGGGTCGCGCTCGGCACCCAGCTCGGCGAGACGCTCGACGGCCTGCGCGCGGCGCTCGACACCGGAGCGGGCTACGCCTATGGCGCGGCGCCGCTCTCGAACCGGATCGGCATCGGGGGCGGGCGCGACCAGTCCGGCGCGAAGTTCATCCGCGCGGGGGAATGACACCGGGATAATGCCGCGCTTTCAAGTGCTTGCGCAGTCGATGAGGCCCTGCACGCAACCCCCTTGAAACACGGTTTTCGGCTTCCCACATCTTGGACACCGGATCGCCGAAACGGGGTCCGGTGATTCAGAGCTGCCTGTCCCGAAGGGAAGGCGCCAACATCGTTATCGCTCAAAGAGGATGACCCAGATGCGTAACTTCGATCTTGCCCCGCTGTATCGCGCGACCGTCGGTTTCGACCAGATCGCCGACATGATGGACCGTGTGCTTGCGGGCGAAACCACCAACACCACCTATCCCCCCTACAACATCGAGAAGACCGACGAGAACGCCTATCGCATCTCGATCGCCGTTGCCGGTTTCTCGGATGCCGACCTGAACGTCGAGGTCAAGGACCGCGCGCTGGTCGTGGCCGGCCGCAAGGCCGAGGATGAAGCCCCGCGGACCTACCTGCACCGCGGCATCGCCACCCGCGCGTTCGAACGCCGCTTCCAGCTGGCCGATCACGTCAAGGTGACGGGGGCTACACATTCCGACGGCATGCTCCATATCGATCTCGTGAAGGAAATTCCGGAGGCCCTTAAGCCGCGCCGGATCGAGATCGCCAGGGGCGATACGGTCGAAGCAAAGGCGATTGAAACCGCCGAGGCCTAAGAACCGACGGGGTTCCCAAGACCCTCGTATCTCAGTCAGGGCGCGGCTTCGGCCGCGCCCTTTTTTCGTGGCCCCGGTGGGCCAGGCCGCCGGTTTGGCCCTTCCTCGGTTCCCGCTTACCGGCTATGGAACGGACGTGGCGAAACGGGCGAAACCAGGGGCGAAGAAGCGGGGCAAGGCGAAACGGGCACGGCCGTTCCGCCGTCTCTTCGGCTGGGCTGTCCGGTTGCTGGCACTCGCGGTCGTGCTGGTCCTCGTGGTGGTGCTGGCGCACAGCCGGCTGAACCCGACGCTCGATTACTACATGTGGAGCGAGGAGCAGCGGCTCGGGTCGATCGACCGCCACTGGGTCGACATCGAGGACGTCGCCCCGGTCATGGCGCGTTCGATCGTTGCGGCCGAGGATGCGAATTTCTGCAGCCACTGGGGGTTCGACATGAATGCGATCCGCGCCGCGCTGGAAGAGGGCGGCGGCCGGGGCGGATCGACGGTGACGCAGCAGGTCGTGAAGAACGTCTACCTCTGGCACGGGCGGAGCTACGCGCGCAAGGCGCTCGAGGCGCTGCTGACCCCGGTGGTCGAGACCTTCTGGTCCAAGCGCCGCATCCTCGAGGTCTACATGAACGTGGCCGAATTCGACGAGGGCGTCTTCGGCGTGGAGGCCGCGGCGCGTCATTATTTCGGGGTGTCTCCGGCCAGGCTCTCGGCCCTGCAGGCGGCGCGGCTGGCCGCCATCCTGCCCGCGCCGCAAAGCTGGTCGGCCTCGCAGCCCACCAATTACGTCCGCCGGCGCACCAGCTCGATCATGGACGGGGCCGCGACGATCGCCGCCGACGGCCGCGCCGCCTGCTTCGAGTGACGCAGGGGCGGCGATCCCGTGCCGGGCGGGGGCGCAGAGGTTGAATCCCCCATGGTTTCAAGGCAAGACTGCCCGACACCCCAGCGACGGTTCCCTTCACATGGCCAGGCTCTACCACGTTCCCCTCTCTCCCTATTGCCGCAAGGTCCGGCTCTCGCTTGCCGAGAAGAAGATCGAGTGCGAGCTGGTGGAGGAGCGATACTGGGAGCGCGATCCCGACTTTTTGCGCCGCAACCCGGCCGGCAAGGTGCCGGTGCTGCGCATCGACGGCAAGGTCATGGCCGAGAGCGCACCGATCTGCGAATGGCTGGAGGACATGTATCCCGAGCCCTCGCTGCTGCCCCTGACGCCCGATGAGCGCTACGAGGTGCGGCGGCTGATCAACTGGTTCGACGACAAGTTCCATGCCGAGGTGACCTCGAAACTGCTCTACGAGCGGGTGAACAAGAAGATCATGAAGAAGGGCTACCCGGACAGCTCGAACGTGAAGGCCGGGGCGCAGGCGATCAAGTTCCACCTCGATTACATGACCTGGCTGCTGGAACGGCGGCGCTGGCTGGCGGGCGACCGGATGACGCTGGCCGATTTCGCCGCCGCGGCGCACCTGTCCTGTCTCGACTACATCTCGGACGTGGACTGGAACCGGAGCGACACGGTCAAGGACTGGTATGCGAAGATCAAGTCGCGGCCCGCCTTCCGGTCGATCCTCGCCGACCAGGTGCCGGGGTTCCCGCCGCCGTCGCATTACGCCGACCTGGATTTCTGACACCCGGCGGGGGAGGGGGGCCAGCCCCCCGTCGGCCCCTGGCCGACTCCCCCCGGGATATTTCGGGCAAGAGGAAGCATGGGACCTTCGCTCAAGGACCGGCTGGTGGCGCAGGCCCTCGAGGAGGGGTTCTCGGCGTGCCGGATCTGCCGGCCCGGGGACGTGCCGGAGGTGCCCGGGCGCCTGGCGCATTTCCTGTCCGAGGGGCGGCATGGCCAGATGGACTGGCTGGCGGAGCGGTCGCACTGGCGCGGCGATCCCTCCCTGCTCTGGCCCGAGGCGCGCTCGGTCATCATGCTGGCGGAGAGTTACGCGCCCGGGATCGACCCTATGGCGGGGCTTTCCGAGCGCGACCGCGGGGTCATCTCGGTCTATGCGCAGGGGGCGGATTACCACGATCTCGTCAAGAAGCGGCTCAAGCGGCTGGCCCGCTGGCTGATCGCCGAGGCGGGCGACGAAACGGCGGTGAAGGTCTTCGTCGACACGGCGCCGGTCCCCGAGAAGGCGCTCGCCCAGGCCGCCGGCCTGGGCTGGCAGGGCAAGCACACGAACCTCCTGGGTCGCGACCTGGGCAATTGGGTCTTCCTCGGCGCGGTCTTCACCACGCTGGAGCTGCCGGTTGACGCGGCCGAGACGGAGCATTGCGGGTCCTGCCGCCGCTGCCTGGACATCTGCCCGACCGATGCCTTCCCGGCGCCCTTCCAGCTGGATGCCCGGCGCTGCATCTCCTACCTGACCATCGAGCACCGGGGCCCGGTGGACGAGGCGCTGCGGCCGCTGATGGGCAACCGGATCTACGGCTGCGACGATTGCCTGGCCGTCTGCCCCTGGAACAAGTTCGCGGCCGAGGCGCGCGAGATGCGCTATCGCCCGCGCGATGGGATGCACCTGCCCGCGCTGGAGGCGCTGGCCCGGCTCGACGATGCCGGTTTCCGCGAGCGGTTCCGCGGCTCGCCGATCAAGCGGATCGGGCGCGACCGCTTCGTCCGCAACGTGCTCTACGCCATCGGCAATTCCGGCGATCCGGCGCTGGCCGGGGTGGCAGGCGAGCTCTGCGACGACGCGGACGCGACGGTGGCGGATGCCGCCCGCTGGGCGGTGGCGCGGCTTCAGGGCTGATCGCGCGCCGCGTCGGGCTGCGTGCAGACCACGAGGATCCGCGCCGGTGCGTCGAGGGCCGAGGCGTAGAGATGCCCGCGGCCGCTGTCGAAATAGAGCGAGTCGCCCTGGTCCAGCAGCACGTCGTCGCGGTCGGCCAGCTGCACGATCACGCGCCCTTCGAGGACCAGCAGGAATTCCTCTCCGCCGTGGCTGACCATGCGGTCGAAGCGCATCTGTTCCAGCGGCTTGAGCGTGCCCATCATCGGCACCATCGCCTTGCCGCGGACCTGCGGGAACAGCATCTCGTAGCTGTAATTCTCGGTCTCGTGGTAGCCGAATTCGCCGCGCCGCGCGACCGCCACGCCACCGGTTTCGAAGCGGCTGCTTTCGTCCGCGAAGAGCTCGGCCACGTCGACGCCGAGACCGCGGGCCAGCCGGGTGAACCGGTCGTAGGTCGGGGCCATCAGGTTGCGCTCGATCTTCGAGACGGTCGAGATCGCGATGCCGCCGCGATCGGCCACCGCCTGGATCGTCAGCCCGCGCGCTTCGCGCAGCCGCCGCAGGCGCGAGGCCATGCGGGCCCGTCCGGTCAGGTCTGTGGTCTCGGCGCTCATGGGCCGAGTGTATCCGAAGGCCGGGCGAAATCCATTGCCAAGCCGCGCCGCGCCGCCGTCTTTCCTATCGGAAAAACGCGTGCTAGGGTCCGGACCGGGCCACATGCGGGGAACCATGACCGGGCAGGAAACCTTCGACGTTGCGGTGATCGGTGGGGGCATTGCCGGGGTGTCCGCCGCCGCGGAACTGGCGCAGGATCTGCGGGTGGTGCTTCTGGAGGCCGAGACGCAGCCGGGCTATCACGCCACCGGACGCTCGGCCGCGATCCTCGCGCAGACCTACGGGCCGCCGGTGATCCGGCGCCTGACGCAGGCCGCCTCGAAGGTCTTCGAGGCGCCGCCGGAGGGCTTCCCGGACGGGCCGCTGGTCTCTCCCCGCGGACTGGTGCGCTTCGCATCGGCCGAAAACATCGACGCCGTGCGGGCGGAGTTCGAGGCCACCGCGGCAGACGCGTCCCTGACATGGCTGGAGCCCGCCGCGCTGGAGGCCCGGGTGCCGCTGCTGCGCAAGGGCTATGCGGCGGGCGGTTTCGTGAACGACGCGGCGCAGGACATCGACGTGCACGCACTGCTGACGGGCTACCTGCGACAGTTCCGGGCGCGGGGCGGAGAGGTCCGCACCGGGGCACCCGTGCGGGGGCTCGTGCGCAAAGGGACCGGATGGGAGTTGCGCACCGGCGCCGGAACGATCCAGGCCGGAATCTTGGTGAACGCCGCGGGGGCCTGGGCCGACGCCGTGGCGGGGATGGCGGGCGTCGCGCGGCAGGGGCTCGACCCGCGGCGGCGCAGCGCGATCACCTTCGAGGCGCCCAGGGGCTGCGACACCGCCGCCCTGCCGATGCTGGTCGGGGGCGACGAGGATTTCTACCTCAAGCCCGAGGCCGGACGGTTGATGGCCTCGCCCGCAGACGCGACCTCCTCCGCCCCCTGCGACGCGCGGCCCGAGGAGATCGACATCGCGGTCTGCGTCGACCGGATCACGCGGGCCTTCGACCTGGACGTCAGGCGCATCCTGTCAAGCTGGGCGGGCCTGCGCACCTTCGCCCCGGACGGGTCCCCTGTCTGTGGATTCGACCCTGAACAGGGGAATTTCTTCTGGCTGGCGGGGCAGGGCGGCTACGGCGTGCAGACGGCGCCGGCGCTCGCGGCCCTCGCCGCGGCGCTCATCCGGGGCGGGACGCCGGAGGGCGACCTGGCCGACCGCAGCCTTCTGCGCGACCTGGCCCCGGGGCGGTTCGACGCGACCGTCACCGGGTGAGCGCGCGCGGCGGTCAGACCCCGTAGAGCCGGTCCTGCAGTTTCGCCATGCCGGTGATCCAGCGCCCGTAATCGGCCACCTTGCGCTGCATGTATTCGGCCACCTGCGCATGCGGCAGGATCAGGAACCGCTCCTCCGCCACGCCGTCGAGCGCCGCCTGCGCCACCGCCTCGGCCGAGAGCAGCCCGTCTCCGGCCTGCGGGCCCTCGCGTCCGCCGCCGCCCATCCCGTCGAGCATCGGCGTGTCCACCCCCTGCGGACAGAGGATCGAAACCCGGATCCCGCTGGAATGGTGAGAGATCGCGAGGTTCTCCGCAAAACCGACCGCGGCATGTTTCGTCGTGGAATAGGTGGCGGAGCCGATCTGGCTCAGAAGCCCCGCGGCGCTGATCGTGTGCAGGAAGTGCCCGCGGCCGCGCTCCTTCATGGCAGGCACCAGCAGGGCCGCCGCGTGGACATGGGCCATGACATTGACCTCCCAGGCCGCCTGCCACTCGGCCGGGTCGGCGCCTGCGGCATTGGCAAAGCCGGTGTCCACCCCGTTCGCGATCCCGGCGTTGGAACACATCAGGTCCACCGGGCCATGCGCCGCCTCGGACGCCGCGATCAGGGCCGCGATCTGGTCCCGGTCGCGGACGTCGCAGCGCAGACCCAGGCCGCCGATCTCCTCTGCCACCGCCTCGGCGCCCGGTCCGTTCACGTCGGCCACGGCGACGCGGGCACCCTCGGCCGCCAGCGCCCGGGCCAGCGCGGCCCCGATGCCCGAGGCGCCCCCGGTGACGATGGTCGATTGATCCTTGAACCGCATGACAGCCCTCCCTCCGGTCTCGGGCCGCAGCTTATCCGCTGCCCCGCCGGTGGCCAGTCGAAAGCGCCGCGCCCTCAGATGCATGAAATGCGGCACCGCAGCGATTGCCGCACCGCGACCCTGCCGGTAGGTTTGCCCGAAGCCGCGAAAGGACCGCCCCATGCTGATGGACGATCTCGACGAACCCGATATCCCCGTCCTGCCCGACTGGATCCATGCGCTCGAGGCGCGGGCCGAGACGCCGGTCACGCGGGCCGGCGGCATCGAGCTGCAATGGCGGATCTGGGGCGAGGGCCGGCCGCTCGTCCTGCTGCACGGCGGGCATGGATCCTGGCAGCACTGGGTCCGCAATATCGAGCCGCTTTCGAAGCATTTCCGCGTCATGGCGGTGGATCTGCCCGCTTTCGGCGACAGTGACAGCTACGAGACCGACGACCTGCACGACTACGCGGGGCTGGTGGCAGAGGGCCTCGATACCCTGGCCCCCGGGGCGCCGGTGCGGGGCGCCGGTTTCTCCTTCGGCAGCGTCATCGGCTCGCTCATGCTGAAACAGGTCCGGGCGGGGGTGGAGAGCTGGGCGCTTCTCGGCTCGCCGATCCTCGGAGGCCGGACCGAGGTCGGCGCACGGCTGCGGAAATGGCGCGGCATGCCGATCCCCGAACACCGGGCGGCGGCCCATGCGCATAACGTCGGAGAGCTGATGCTGACCGGTCCCGACAGCGTCACCGACGAGGCGACCGCCATCCAGATGGCCCATGCGGAAAAGGCGCGCGGCATGTTCCGCGGCCTGTTCTCCAAGCTCGACGTGCCCGCCGAACTCGCCGGTTACGAGGGTGAGCTGACGGTCATCTACGGTGACCGCGATGCCATCGCCGGCGATCACCTGGACGAGCGGCGGGAGACCATCGCCACGCTGCGCCCGGATGCGGAGTTCCACGTCATCCCGGGCGCCGGACATTGGGTGCAATACATGGCCGCCGAGAGGGTCAACGACATCCTGTTGCGGCGGTTCGGAGCCTAGGACCCGCGGGGGCGCTGCCCCCGCACCCCCGGGATATTTCCGGCAAGAGGAAGACAGGACCCCGCTCCACCCTTCCTCTGGTCGATGTATCCCCGCCGGAGGCAAGGCGCGATTTGGCCTCGGGCCAAATCGCAAGGCATCGTGTGCGGCCCCGAAGGGGCCGCTCCGTTCTGTCGGAGCCGGTTACTTGTCGCGGAACTGGGCGGCGCGCTTTTCCTGGAAGGCGTCCATGCCCTCCTTCTGGTCTTCCGTCGCGAAAAGCGAATGGAACACCCGGCGTTCGAACAGGAGCCCCTCGCGCAGCGGCACCTCGAAGGAGCGGTTCACCGCTTCCTTCACCACAGCGACGGTGATCATCGATTTCTCGGCGATCTTGTCCGCCGCGCTCATCGCCTCTTCCATCAGCTTCTTCGCCGGCACCACGCGGCTCACCAGCCCGGCGCGCTCCGCTTCGGTGGCGTCCATGAAGCGGCCGGTCAGGTTCATGTCCATCGCCTTGGCCTTGCCGACCGCGCGGGTCAGGCGCTGCGTGCCGCCCATCCCGGCGACGACGCCCAGGTTGATCTCGGGCTGGCCGAACTTGGCGGTCTCGGAGGCGATGATGAAATCGCACATCATCGCCAGCTCGCAGCCGCCGCCGAGCGCGTAGCCCGAGACGGCGGCGATGATCGGCTTGCGGATGCGCATGATCTCGTCGTGCTCGCTGCCGAAGAGGTCGCCTGCGAAAGCGTCGACGAAGCTCTTCGACGACATCATCTTGATGTCCGCCCCGGCGGCGAAGGCCTTTTCCGAGCCGGTGATGACGATGCAGCGCACCTTGTCGTTGGCCTGCGCCGCCTGCAGCGCGTCGACCAGCTCGCCGAGGAGGACGTCGTTCAGCGCGTTCAGCGCATCCGGCCGGTTCAGACGGACCAGGCAGACGTGATCCTCGGTCTCGACGACGATGGTTTCATAAGCCATGTGTGAACTTCCTTCGCTGCATTGGCCTCGCTGCGTTGGAGGGAGTCCGTAGCACGTTGACGTGACCGTTCAAGCTATCTTTGACATTGAGGGCAATAGAACGAGGACCGGCCGGACTGCACGATCCGTCGAATCGGCGTGCCGCATTCCGGGGTCCGGCAGGGCAGGCCCTCGCGCCCGTAGACGTCGAAATTGTGCTGGAAATACCCCAGTTCGCCGTCCGCCTGCCGGAAATCCCTGAGCGACGATCCGCCCGCCGCGATCGCCTCGTCCAGCACCTGCCGGACGATCGGCACGAGGCTTGCGATCCGGGCCGCGGAGATCCGGCGGCAGGACCGGGTGGGCGCGATCCGGGCGCGGTAGAGCGCCTCGCAGACGTAGATGTTGCCCAGGCCCGCAACGATCCGCTGGTCGAGCAGCGCGGCCTTTATGGCCGTGTTCTTCCCCCGGAGCGCGGCCACGAGGTAGGTCTCGGAAAACGCGTTTCCGAGCGGTTCGGGCCCCAGATGGGCGATCAGCCTGTGCTCGGCCTCCGCCCCCGTGGGCATCAGGTCCATCGCCCCGAACCGCCGCGGATCGTTGAAGGTGATCCGCGCGCCGCCCTGCATGTCGAACACGACGTGGTCGTGTTTCTCGGGCGCCGGGTGATCGTGGACAAAATGTCCCAGGGGATCGCCCGAGACCAGCATCCGCCCCGACATGCCCAGGTGAACGAGCAGGGTCTCGCCCCCGGCGAGATCGGCGAGGATGTATTTCGACCGCCGCCGAAGCCGCTCCACCCGCTGCCCGGTCAGCCGCTCGGCCATCCGCTCGGGGAAGGGCCAGCGCAGGTCGGGACGGTTCACGGCCGCCTTCTCGATCACCGCCCCTTCCATCACCGGCGCGAGGCCGCGGCGGACGGTTTCGACCTCGGGAAGTTCGGGCATGGGTCCTCTCGTCAGGGCATGGGCCGGAGCGCCGCATTGCAGCGCGGCGGGAGCGCCCTATAAGAAGGGGGAGCAGAGGGAAAGCGCAAGGGCGATGGACGAGAAAACCACCCATTTCGGATTCCAGGAAATCCCCGAGGAGCAGAAGGCCACCCGCGTCAGGGGCGTCTTCGGTTCGGTCGCGTCGAAATACGACGTGATGAACGACGTGATGAGCCTCGGGATCCACCGGCTCTGGAAGGACGCGATGATGGACTGGCTGGCGCCGCGGCCCGGCCAGCGCCTGCTGGACGTGGCGGGCGGGACCGGCGACATCTCGTTCCGGTTCCTCAAGCGCGCGGGTCATGGCCACGCGACCGTGCTCGACCTGACCGAACCGATGCTGGTCGAGGGCCGCAAGCGCGCCGAGGCCGAGAAGATGGCCGACAGCCTCGACTGGATCACCGGCGACGCGATGAAGCTGCCCTTCCCGGATGCGAGCTTCGACGTCTACACGATCAGCTTCGGCATAAGGAACGTGACCCGCCCGCAGGACGCGCTGGCCGAGGCCTACCGGGTGCTGAAACCCGGCGGCCGCCTCATGGTGCTCGAGTTCTCGCAGATCCCGACGCCCGGGCTGCAATGGGCCTATGACCGCTATTCCTTCAACCTGATCCCGGCCATGGGCCAGCTGATCGCGAACGACCGCGACAGCTACCAGTACCTCGTCGAATCCATCCGCCGCTTCCCCGACCAGGAGACCTTCCTCGGCATGGTGCGCGCCGCGGGCTTCGAGCAGGCGAAGTACCGCAACCTCTCGCTCGGCATCGCCTGCCTGCATTCCGGGTGGAAGCTCTAGGACATGCGCGGACCCCACAACATCCTGCGGCTGGCCCGGACCGGCGCGACCTTCGAACGCTCGGGCGCGATGAAGGTGCTTCTCGACGCCTACGAGGCGCCGCCGCTCCTGCGCATGGCCGCTCGCGTCATCGGCTGGCCGCTGCAATGGCTGGGCCTGAAGGGCGATCCGGCGATGCCGCCGGTGCCCCGCGCGCTGACGGCGCTCGGCCCGGCCTACATCAAGTTCGGCCAGGTGCTGTCGACCCGGCCCGACCTTGTCGGCGACGAACTGGCGCTCCAGCTCCGCGTGCTGCAGGACAAGCTGCCGCCCTTCCCGCTGGCCGAGGCGCGCCGCGCCGTCGAGAGCGAGCTGGGCCTGCCTCTGCCGGCGCTCTTCTCGGAATTCTCCGAACCGGTCGCGGCCGCCTCGATCGCGCAGGTCCACAAGGCGCGCCTCGCCGAGACCGGCGAGGAGGTCGCGGTGAAGATCCTCCGGCCCGGGATCGAGCGCGCCTTCCGCAAGGATGTCGATGCCTTCTACTTCGCCGCCGCCTTCATCGAGACCCTCGCGCCCTTCTCGCGCCGGCTGCGGCCGTCCGAGGTGGTGAAGCATTTCGACGGCGTCGTCCGCGGCGAGCTGGACCTGCGGCTGGAGGCCGCCAGCGCCAGCGAATTCGCCGCGAACACCGCAAGCGACGCGGGCTTCCGCCTGCCCGAGGTGAAGTGGCAGCAGAGCGCCCGGCGGGTCATGACGCTGGGCTGGGCCGAGGGCGTCTCGATGGGCGACAACGCCGCGCTCGACGCGGCGGGTCACGACCGGGTGGAGCTCGGTCAGCGCGTGCTGCAGCTGTTCCTCAGCCATGCGCTGCGCGACGGGTTCTTCCACGCCGACATGCATCAGGGGAACCTGAAGGTCGCGGCGGACGGGGACATCATCGCCTATGATTTCGGGATCATGGGCCATATCGACGAATACACCCGCCGGGTCTATGCCGAGATCCTCTATGGCTTCATCAGGCGCGATTACCAGCGCGTCGCCGAGGTGCATTTCGAGGCCGGTTACGTCCCGCCCGACCGTGACGTCGACGAATTCGCCCGCGCCCTGCGCGCCGTCGGTGAGCCGATCTTCGGCATGGATGCCACCCGGATCTCCATGGGCCGGCTGCTGTCCTACCTCTTCGAGGTGACCGAACGCTTCGGGATGGAGACGCGGACCGAGCTGATCCTTTTGCAGCGGACGATGGTCGTGGTCGAGGGCGTGGCCCGCTCGCTCGACCCGAACATCAACATCTGGCGCGTCGCCCGCCCGGTGGTCGAGGATTACATCCGCCAGAACCTCGGCCCGCGGGCCCTGGCGCGGGACCTGAAGAAGACCGCGCTCGTGGTTGCCCGCTTCGGCCCCCGCCTGCCGGTTCTGGTGGAACGCGCGCTGGTCCAGCAGATGAACGAGGATGCGGCGGACGACCATCGCCGGTCACGCGCCTGGATGGGCTGGGGTCTGCTCGGGCTGGGCGTCGGCGGCGCCTTCGGGGCGCTGGCGGTCCTGGCCTTTCAGTAACGCGCCAGCGCGGCGAGTTCCGCCGCCATCGCCGCGCCCTCGGCCGGGCAGGAGGCCGCCCCGCGCCAGAGGCAATAGGCTGCCATCCGCCAGTGAAACCACGGCGCCAGGCTGCGGTAGCGCGCGGCGGCCGGCGGGTCCGCGGCGGCGAGGAACGCCGCCTCCTCCGCCTCCGTCAGCGGGGTGCCGCGATAGAGCATCTGCATCGCCGGGGACAGGAAAATCCCGAGGTCCTCGGCCGGGTCGCCGAGGGCAGGGCATTGCCAGTCGATCAGCACGAGCCCGTCCCCGGTGACGATCAGGTTGCCGGGCACCGGGTCGCCATGCAGGAAGGCCGCGCCGTCCGCGGGCGGCACCTCCGCGCCGGTCGGTCGGGCCGCGGCGACGCGGGCCTTTTCCGCCGTGTCCGGGCATTGCGCGAGAAGGCGCAGCGTCTCTGCCGCAAGCGCCTGCGATCCGCCCGGGCGCGGCCGCAGACCCGGGGGCGGGGGCGTCTCGTGCAGGAGCGAGAGCCGCCGCGCCACCGAGGCGGCGCCCGAGGTCCATTCTCCGCCCGCCACGTGCCGGTAGATCAGCCACGCGCCCTCCGGCACGGTGCCTGAGGCCAATGGTTCTGGCGCGATACCGGTCCCGGCGAGCCGCGCGAGACAGGCGCGTTCCGCGGCCGGATCGTTCGGAAACAGGGGGTTCTCCCGCCCGGTCGCATAGAGCTTCACGACCACGTCGCCCTGGGCCGCCGCGACCCGCCAGGCGCGGTTGCTGCGGCCGCCGTGGAACGGGGTCCACTGCGTGCCGGGCTCCGCGTGACCAAGCGCGGTGACCTGCTCGCAGAGCCCCGCGGGGGCCGCGTCGTCCCTTCCGGCCTGTCCCGTCTCCTGCAACGCCGCGCCTCGCCGTGCTCACCTGATGACGGCCGGGGTAGGCGATGGCCCCCGCGCTGGCAAGGCCGAGGTCACGAAGCGATGGCGCCAGCGCCGGCACCGCTCACTGCAGTGGGGTGCCGGGATCGCGCAGGGCGGTCACCTCGGCGCTCGGGATCAGCGTCTCGCCATCCAGCACCACCATGATCTCTCCGTTCTCGTTGCGGGCCTCGGTGACGCGGGCATAGGTCTCGAGCGGGTCGGTCGCCAGCAGCTCGCCGTTCTGGTAGTTTTCGAGCGCGAAGCCGTAGCGGCCCGGCGGCAGGCGCTTGCCCTCCGCATCGCGGCCATCCCAGAAATAGGGCTCTGCCGAGACCGGGATCGGGATCTCGGCCAGCGTCGCGCCCCCGGGCGCCCGGACGAGGAGCACGGCCTTGTCGGCCGCGACCAGCGGGTTCGGCGCAAGCTCCACCGGGGTCGCACCGTCGAAACGGACGGGTGCCGCGCTGCGCGCCTCGAGCCCGATCCAGCCGGCCATGCCGCCCATCCCCGTGACGGTCTGCCGTGCCGCCAGCCCGCGCAGAAGCTCGTTGGTAAGCACCTGCTGCTCGACCGAGGAGAAGGTCGCGAGCTGCACGGCGTAATCTGACGACTCCACCGGGTTCAGCGGGTCCTGGTTCTGCAGCTGGGTCGCGAGCATCCGGAGGAAGGTCTCGAAATCCGACGAGACCGCCGGTCCCTTTGCTGCCGCGGTGGCCGGGGGGCCACCGGCCAGCGCGCTGCCGATCTGTGAGCTGTCCATGGCGTCTCCGTTCTAGAGCCTGAGGTCGAGGCCGCCCGCCGCCACCTTTGGCGAGCCGGGCACGGCGGGGGCCACCGGCGCGGTCCCCTCCGGGTCGTTGGTTTCCGCGCCGAACATGGTCTCCGCCCGCGGATCGCCGGAGCGCGCCTGTCCGCCGGTGAAGGTCAGGTCCACGCTGTCATAACCGGCGGCATTGAGGGCGCGGACCAGATCGCCCGCATGGCGCCGCATCAGGTCCAGCGTCTCGGGCCGGTCCGCGGTGAGCAGCAGTGCGATGCCGTCCTCGCGCGGGCGCAGTGTCATGCGCACCTGCCCGAGCTCCTCTGGCGAAAGCCTGATCTCCAGCTGCCCTTCGCCGAGGCTCCGGGCCGCCCGCGCGATCTGGTCGTGGACCGGCGCCGGAAGGTTCGGCGGCGGCACCTCGGCCCGTGACGACGGGGTCGCGGGGGCGTCGAGACGCGCTGCGAGGATCGTCTCGTCAGGCAGGTCCGTGCCCGCCGTCCGCGTGGTGGCGGGGTCGGGCTTGAACGCTTCCGTCATCAGTCCGCCCGCCGATGCGAATGCCGGCTGCGGGGCCGATGGCCGGGACGTCCCGCTCTGCCGGGGCAGGGCTTCCGGCCGGACGAAGGCGTCCCGGCCGGGCCCGTCCGCAGGGCGCGGCGCACCGGGTTCAGCCAGGCGCTCCCTCTGCAGGCCCGGGTCGATTCGTTCCGGCCCCTGTCCGGGGAGGGCATGCCCGACCGGTAGCGCCCCGCGCCCGGCCGCTCCCGCCTCGCGAGCGTCGCTCGCCCGATTGCGGCTGTCTGCTCTGACCCTCTGACGGCTCTCCTCCGCTCCCACTTGCCACTCTGCCGGCAGCGTCCCGGGGACGCGCTGTCTTTCCAGGCGCGCCTCGTCCCGGGATAACGGCGCCGAGCGACCGGGCGCGCTCTCATGTTGAGCGCGCGTCGTCGTTTCCGGCGCTGTGGTCGACTGCGACCGATGCTGATGGCCCGTGGTGTCGGTTCCGGAGACATCCTGCGATGGCCCCGCCTCGGTCATGGTGCGCGCAGGCCCTGCAGGCTGGGCCCCTCGCAAAGGGCCTGACTCATTGCCAGACGCGGTGGCCGCCGGCGCGTCGCCCGGAAGCGAAGACCTTGCGACCCCGGCGTGCGGCGAAGTGGATGCCGCCTCGCTGGCGATCCTGGCAGATGAGCTGGCGGATGCAGCGTGCCGCGGCCCATCCGTTGACGGCTCATGTCTGCCCGTCTCGAGACTCATCTCCGTGCCGGCAGCCGGTCTCGCTGGCTGCAAGGCCCCGCTGTTGGGCCCATGGGCCAGCGGGGTCAACCTCGCCGCGGACGTGTCCGGGGGCGCGGCGAATCGCCTCCGGCCTGGATGACCTCCGACGTCGATCCCCCCCGCGAAGACACGCGCGCCAGGGCCTTGTCCATGATCAGACGCGGCGGTCGGCGCAGCGCGAACCGCCTCCTGCCCGCTGGCGCCGAGAAGGTCTGCCCGGCTCTGCTGTCCGACACTCCCTCGCATCGGTCTTCCGTCTGCGCGCGCCATCGCGCTCTTCTCTTCCTCCGCGCGCGATGTCTGGGCACCGCTTCCCTGGGGGCGGAAGATCTGAGGCCCTTCGCCCGGAACCGACAACGTCCGCGTGACGTTCCGGCGAGCGGTCCCGTCAGGCAGAACCTCCCACGCGGAGACAAGGCCAGCCACGGCCGCATCGCCCTGGCCTCCCCTGAGACCGGAGCTCGCCGTACGCAACTTGGACCGGGGCCCGAAAGCCCCATCTTCGATGTCCGGAGCGAAGGCCTCCAAAGCCTGCGCGGTGGCAGGAGCCTCCTGGTCAGACATGCCGACCCGCTCTGCGGCCCACTCATCTGGCATGACCCGCTCCGCGCCCTCCGTCTCGACAGCCGCTACATCAGGTATCTCGCCGTCCCCGTCGCTGTTTCCAGGCCCGGATGGCCCTCCCGTATCCGCACCCGGCGAATGCCGGGATGCGGGCCGTTCATAGGCATCGCCGTTGGCCCCGCGCCTGTCTCCTGCGGCGGCAAGGTAGGTCGCCGAGAAATCGCCCCTCGGGTCTGCGGCCCTCACGAAGGGACGCGGCGGCGCGCTGTCTGCGGTGAGAAAGGGAGGGAGGTTCATCCAGCTCTCCGGAGTTCTTCCGTGGTTGCGACGATATTCCCCGAATCCGGTTACCCGACCTTTACCGCTCCCGGCGCATGGTCTGAAAAATCCGGTCAATTGGAGAGACCATGCCGATCGAAAGCCTGTCAGCCGCATCGCCTCCGCGCGCCGCGCTCCGCCGCGCCGCGGAAGAGCTCGAAACCGCGTTCTTGGCCGAAATGCTCGTCGCGGCGGGCGTCGGCGCGCCGCGCGACGGGCCATTCGGAGGCGGCGCCGGAGAGACCCAGTTCGCCTCGTTCCTCGTCCGCGAACAGGCGCGGGCCATGGTTGCCGCGGGCGGAATCGGATTGGCGGAAACAATTTTCGAAGCATTGAAGGAGAAAGACCATGACGGATGAAACGACCAGGATATTCGACGCACTCGATGCCTTGCTGGAACGGGAGCGGCTTGCCCTTCTCCAGGGGCGCCTTGAGCTGCTCTCGGACATCCTCGCCGAAAAGGAAGGGCTGATCGACCGGCTGACGGAGAGGCCTCTCGGAGGTGATGAACTGACCACGCTGCGCGGAAAGGCCGAGAGAAACCAGGAGCTTATGGACAATACCCTTCGCGGGATCAGGTCCGTCGCCTCCCGTCTCGGCACGTTGCGGCGACTGCGTCGTTCGCTGGAGACCTACGATCAGGCCGGACGCCGGCAGACGATCGTGACCCAAGGCGGAAGCCAGGTCGAAAAGCGCGCGTGACGATGTGTTTGTTTCAAATCGGACAGATCGGAGCTGTGTGCCTTAGGGAGTCGTTAGCAAGTTGCGGCGATGTTGGACGGGCATCCGGAGCGATGGCGCGGCATGCGGGGCGATGAGCCCCGCACCGCATTGGTCAGAACGACGTCTGATCCGTCCCGATGGGGGGACGGGATGTGAAACGGGCGCAAAGCGTCCTCCGACCAAAGGAAGTATGAATGGCGACCTTCCACGCACCGCCATGGTGCCCGCCGCCGGCGACGACCTTCTTCCGCTTGATGATGACTGGCGCGGCATTCGCCTGCCCGCTCATCCTCACCACCCTTTTCTCACCCGGGGGCGGGTCTAGCGGGCAGAGGTTAGCGGAGGCCTAACGTCTCCAATTGAGCGCGAAGATCCGTCAGAGGCGGTAGACCCGTTTCGCCGTGTCGTGGAAGAGCATCCGCTTCTCCTCCGCGCTCGCCCCCGAGGCGAGGCGTTTGAAGGCGTTCCAGAGCACGGGGTAGGAATAGGATGCCTTGTCCACGGGGAAATTGCTCTCGAACATGCAGCGATCGGGGCCGAAGAGCTCGATCGTGGTCTCGACCCAGGGGCGGAAGTCCTCGGCCAGCGTCTCGGAGCCCGGCGGCATCTCCTGCTCGGACCAGGTGCTGCCGGTGATGTCCATGCCGATCCCGCCGAGCTTCACGTTCACGTTCGGGCAGGTGGCGAGCTCGGCCATCGACGCCTTCCACGCCGCGAAGACCTCGTCGCGCCGCCCGCGGTAGGCGCCCAGGCCGAGCGGACCGCCGACGTGGTCGAGGATCATCGTGGTGTCCGGGAAGGCGCGGGCGAGGTCGGTGAACTGCGGGATCTGCGGATGGTAGAGCCAGGCGTCGTAGCTGAGCCCGGCGGGCGCGAGACAGGCGACTCCGGCGCGGAAGGCCTCGGTCTGCATCGCGTCGGGGGCGACCTTGGGGAGGAAGGTGTCGAAGCTGGGCTCGTCCGCGGTGATGTGGCGGATGCCGCGGAAGCGTCCCTCGGCCAGCGCCTCGTGCGCGACCAGGGCCTCGGCCACGGCGGCGCCCTGCATCAGGTCGGCGAAGCCGACGATCCCGGCGCAGAGGTCGGTCTCCAGCCCGCGCGCCTGTCCCTCGCGCACGACGTCCATGACCAGCCCGGTCTCGCGCACCGGGCGCAGCACCTCGGGGCCGTCCTCGGCGTGGCCGTAGCGGCACTGGACGAAGACCGTCGCGACGACATTGTGGCCCGAGCCGACATCCGCTGCGATCTCGTCCGTGAGATAGGTGCCGAGCCTGTCCCAGAGATGATGGTGCGGGTCGATGATCGGCAGCTCGGGCTCGAGGATCTCCTCCTCCACCCGGGCCAGCCAGTCGGGGCGTGGCGGCTCGATCGCGATGCGGTCACGTTTGGTCATGTCGTGCTCCTCCTGTTCCGGCGGGAGCCTAGGGGCTTTCCCGCCGGAGAGAAGCGAAGCGCGTCAGATTGCACCGACCTGTGTGCTGACGTAGAACAGCCGGCCGATCAGGTTGATCACGGTCTGCGCCGCGGTCACCGGGCTTTCGGTGGCCAGCACCGTGTCCTTGGGATTGATCTGGAAGTTCCGCGCGGCGAAGAGCCCGTCGGCGGTGGTCATGTCGATCACGAAGACCACGTAGGGCAGGTCCGGGCCGGAGGCGTCGCGGCGCACGGCGCTCATCGGGTATTCGCGCAGGATCAGGATACCCTTCGGATCCGCCCGCACGTCGTCGATCCCGCCCATCATCGAGACCGCTTCGAGCGCGGTGATGCTGGAGCGCTCGAAGGGCAGGATCTGCTCTTTCCCCGAGGCGCCGAGCGCGGTGAAGTACCGTTCGTCCTCCTGCACGACCACCTGGTCGCCGCCACGCATGACGACGTTCCGGGCCGGGTTCGACAGAAGTTCCTTCGCGGGGATCCGGAAGCTGGACCCGCCGCGGGTCAGGCGGACCGAGGGGTTGCGCAGCCCGGGCGAGATGCCGCCGCCCTGGGAGATCGCGCTGAGGATGCGGTAGTCGCGGTTCGGCAGCGGATAGGTGCCGGGCCGGGCCACGCCGCTGACGAGGTCGATGGAATTGTCCGACCCGGCCGCGAAGCCGAGCTGCACCTGCGCGTCGGGAAGGATCGCCACCAGTCGGTCCTGGATCAGCCGGCGCGCCTGGTCGGGCGTGTTCCCGGCGATCGGCACCTCGTCGACATAGGGCACGAAGATCGTGCCCGAGCTGGAGACGACGAGGCCCTCCATCTGGACCACCTTCTGCCCGGGGGCGGTGAGCAGCGAGTTTTCCTGCGAATCCCAGACCGCGAGGTTCACGACGTCGCCTGCGCGAATCACGCTCGACTTGGGACCGCGGCTGCCGGAGGGCCAGTGGAATCCTTCCTCGAGCCCCGTCGTCGGCCAGCGCGAGATCATCGGAATGGAGGCGCGGCTGACCTCGACCACGGAATAGGTCGGCTTGTCATTATGCGCCGCCATCGTGATTTCGCTCTGCAAAGCAGCCCCGCGGGGAATAGAGCACGCCGCGAGAATCCCGCACGCGGCGAGGGTGAGAGCGGTTCGAACCAGTCTCGTCTTCATGGTACTGACACTGTCCCCCAGGACCTTTCGGTGACCTTTATTAATCGCACTGCGCGATGATAGACAAAGATGGCCGGGGTGAAAGCCCGACTTTGGATCAATCTGTGTGACCATCATGACGCAAAGCAGGAACCAGCCGATCCGCCACCGTGCGGTTTCCCCCGGGGCATGCCGATGACGCCGGGCAAGCGTGCCCTCGACCTGCTGATCGTCTTGCTGCTGACCTGCCTGCTCTGGCCGGTGGTCATGGTGATCGCGCTGGTCATCCTGATCCGCGACGGCCGGCCGATCTTCTTCCTCTCCGAGCGGATGAAATCGCCGGACGAGGCCTTCATGCTGGTCAAGTTCCGCACCATGACGAACGAGCCCGACGACGGCGCGGCCTCGGGCGGCTACAAGACCGCCCGGATCACGCCCACGGGCCGGGTGCTGCGGCGCTACCGGCTGGACGAGATCCCCCAGCTCTGGAACATCCTGCGCGGCGACATCAGCTTCGTCGGCCCGCGCCCGCCCCTGCGCCGCTATGTCGAGATGTTTCCCGCCCTCTACGGCGAGGTCCTGCGCGCGCGCCCCGGGCTGACCGGCCTTGCGACGCTGGTCTATCACCGGCGCGAGGCCGCGCTGCTCGACGGCTGCCATACGGCGGCGCAGAGCGAGGCGGTCTACATCCGCCGCTGCGTGCCGGCCAAGGCGCGGCTCGACCTGATCTACCGCCGGAACCGCTCCGTGTGTTACGACCTGAAACTCATGGTCCGGACTGTCATGGGGCGGTGAACGACACGAAAGTCGTTGGTTTGTGACCACAATCGCGGGAAATCGCCCATTCCTTCGCGCATGCAGAAAGAAAATCTTGTCGTGCTTACCATTATGCAGCAAATCTGACGTGATATGTCTGGCCTGAGGGTCGGACGGGGCTGCATGATGACACGGGCACCCCGGGGGAAATCGGGTGCCGGTCCGGGTCCGGAAGACGAGCGCCGACGGCGTCGGAGACGACAAGATGATTTACGACTGGGCGGTCAACCTGCGCCCTTCCCAGAAACGGGCCATTCTGCTTTGTCTGGACACCTTTCTGGTCCTCTCCTCATTGTTCCTCGCGGGTCTGCTCGTGCCGGGCGGGGCCAACGGATCGAGCGGGTTCGTCGTCGATCCGAAATTCGCGATCCTCTCCGTCACCACCACGCTCGTCCTGACCAGCTACCTCGGGCTCGACCGGATCAAGCTGCTGGCCTACGAGGCGAACGGCATCGTCGACACCGCCCTCCTGGCCATTGCGATCGGCGCGACCTGTTCGCTCGGCAGCCTGCTGCCCGGCGCGAAGATGTCGCTGCTGGAAATCGCCATCCTGACGATGCTCTTCCTGATCCTGTCGGTCAGCACGCGCCTTCTGATGCTGCGCGCGGTGAAATGGATCTACGTCCACCGGCGCGACCGCAAGCGCCTGCTGATCTACGGGGCCGGCCAGACCGGCCGCCAGCTGGCCGCCGCGCTCTCGACCGATGACGCCGTGGTGCCGGTGGCCTTCGTGGACGACAACCCGCGCCTTCAGAGCCTGACGGTCGCCGGGCTGCGGGTGCATTCGCCGGTCCACATCAAGGACCTCGTCCAGCGCAACGACGTCGACCGCGTCATCCTCGCCATGCCCTCGGCCGGCCGCGCGGTGCAGGCGCGGATCACGCGACGCCTGCGCGACATCGGCTGCGAGGTGCAATCGCTGCCCTCCTTCGCCGAGATGGTCGCCGACCCGGGCCATGACCGGAAGCCGCTCAACGTCGACATCCAGGCCGTGCTGGGCCGCAACCGGCTGGAAGAGGAACTGCCCGGCGTCAGCGACACCTATGCCGGCAAGAACATCCTCGTGACCGGCGCCGGCGGCTCCATCGGGTCGGAGCTCTGCCGCCAGCTGATCGACTGCCGCCCCGCGCGGCTCGTCATCCTCGATCACAGCGAACTCGCGCTCTACAACGTCGAACGCGAACTCGGAGAGATGGAGAGCGGGATCGAGGTCGTGCCGATCCTCGGCTCGATCTGCGAACGCTCCCTGATCACGTCGGTCATGCAGGACCACCGCATCGACGTCGTGCTCCACGCCGCGGCCTACAAGCATCTGCCGATGGTCCAGACCAACGCGATCGAGGGGCTGCGCAACAACGTGCTGGGCACCAAGATCGTGGCCGACGCGGCGGGCGAGGCCGGGGTGGAGCGCTTCGTGCTGATCTCGTCCGACAAGGCCGTGCGGCCCTCGTCGATCATGGGCTCGACCAAGCGGCTTGCGGAACAGATCGTGCAGGACCTCGCCACCCGCTCGAAGCGGACGCGCTATTCGATGGTCCGCTTCGGCAACGTGATCGGGTCGTCCGGATCGGTCATTCCCCTGTTCGAGGAACAGATCGCCCGCGGCGGTCCGGTGACCGTGACCGATCCGAAGGTGACCCGCTACTTCATGACCGTCTCCGAGGCCGTGCGCCTCGTCCTTCTGGCCGACAGCTTTGCCCGCGGCGGCGATGTCTTCGTGCTCGACATGGGCGAGCCGGTGCCGATCGTGCAGGTCGCCCGCCAGATGATCGAGGGCGCGGGATACGCCGTGAAGGATGCCGGCAACCCCAAGGGCGACATCGCCATCGAGTTCACCGGACTGCGGCCCGGCGAGAAGCTGCACGAAGAACTGCTGATCGGCTCCGACATGCTGACGACGCCGCATCCCAAGATCCTCCGCGCGCAGGAGGAACACCTCTCCGAGATCGAGATGGCCGCGCTGCTGAACGACATCCGCCGCGCCGTCGAGTCGCGCGACCGGAACATGGCGGATGCCGCGCTCACCAAGTGGGTCGAGGAATACGCCGCCCGCGCCGAGAGCGTGGTCGGCTGACACGGGGACCCGCGGGTCGCAGGCGGTGCCTGCGGGCACGCGGCAAGTGACGCGATGACCTCCGGGGTCAGGTGCGGGCCGGGCTTCGCCCCGGCCCTCGCGGATCCGGGCTCAGCGCGGCATACTCAATCCTGCAGCTCCAGCGGCTCGCCGTCCTCCGGCATCACGTTGAAGCTGTTCAGGGTCACCGAGACAAAGCTGTAATACCCGATCAGCGCCACCAGATCGACGAGCCGGTCCTGCCCGAGCACCTCGAGCGTCCTGCGGTAGGTCGCATCGGACACCTGCTTGCGCGGGCTGGTGAAGGCCTCGTGGGCGAAGCGGTAGACGGCCTCCTCCTCCGCATCGGTGAAGGCGGGATCCCTGCGGTCGCGGATGGCTTCGGCCACCGCGGGGTCGAGCCCGGCCTTGATCGCCAGCGGCTTGTGCGCGAACCACTCGAACTCGGCATCCCAGCACCGGGCCGTGGTGATGATCGCCAGCTCGGACAGGCGCGGGCCGAGGGAATTCTCGTAGCGCAGGTAGGTGCCGAGCGCCGTCGCGGCATTGGCGAGCTCCGGCCGGTTCAGCCACAGCGCCAGCGGGCCCACCACCCGGCCGCGGGGCGAGGCGAGGATGACGTCGTGCACCTCTTTCTGGCGGGGCGTGTACTGCGCGGGGTCGGGCGGCGACAGCCGCAGCTTGTCGGGGTTCATCATCGGGCCGGTCCTCCTTCGGGCCCGGCCAGCCTAGGGCGATTGACGGCGCCCGGGAAAGCGATATGGGAGCTCGCGCATATCCTTGAAACGTGATTGGATCGCCGCATGACAGGGTTGGGAAATCTCTGGACCGACAGCGCGGCCGAGCGGATCGAGACCGATCCCCTCGGCGCGGACACGCAGGCCGATCTCTGCGTGATCGGCGGCGGCTTCACCGGATGCTCCGCCGCCCTGCACGCGGCGCAGGCCGGCGCGCGGGTGATCCTGATCGAGGCCGAAACGGTGGGCCATGGCGGTTCGGGCCGCAACGTAGGTCTGGTGAATGCCGGGCTCTGGACCCCGCCCGAGACCATCGCGGAGATCCTGAAGGACCAGGCCGAGGCCTTCTCGGGCAAGCTCGCCGCCGCGCCCGCGCTGGTCTTCGACCTGATCGCGCGGCACCAGATGTCCTGCGAGCCGGTCCAGAACGGCACCCTGCACCTCGCCCACAATGCCGCGGGCCTGCGCGATATCGCCGACCGGCACCGGCAGCTGTCGGCACAGGGCGCGCCCGTGCGCCTGCTGGACGCGGAGGAGACGCGCCAAAGGCTGGGCAGCGGCGTCTACCGCGGCGCGCTGCTCGACGGCCGTGCCGGGACGATCCAGCCGCTCGGCTATGTCCGCGGCCTCGCCCGGGCCGCGATCGCGGCGGGCGCGCGGATCCACGAACGCACCCCCGCCTCCGGGGTCGTCCACGAGGACGGCGCCTGGCGCATCCGCACCCCGGGCGGCACGATCCGGGCCGGCGCGCTGATCCTGGCCACCAACGCCTACCACCGGCCGCTCGACGGTCCGGGCGTGCCACCGGTCGTCGGCGTGAACTTCTTCCAGGCCGCCACGCCGCCCCTGGGGCCGGAGGCCGCCGGCATCCTGCCGGGCGGCGAGGGCTGCTGGGACACCGGCCTCGTGATGACCTCGGTCCGGCGCGACCGGGCAGGGCGTGTCATCCTGGGTGCCTTCGGCGCGCTCGACGGCGCGGGGCGGGACATCCACATCGGATGGGCGCGGCGGAAGCTGGCGGCGCTGTTCCCGGCGCTGCGCGAGGTGCCGTTCGAACACGCATGGTCCGGCCGGATCGCGATGACCGGCGACCACCTGCCCCGGATCCTGCGGCTCGGGCCTGCGGGCTATGCCGCCTTCGGCTATTCCGGCCGCGGCATCGGGCCGGGCACGCTCTTCGGCAAGGCGATGGCCGAGGCGCTGACCGGCGCCGGCGAAGCCGCGCTGCCGCTGCGGCCGGTGGAGGCGCATCGCGACAGGTTCACCGCGATCCGCGGCGCCTGGATCGAGACGGGCGCAACCCTGGTGCACGCGACGGGCGCGCGGGTCTGAGGCGGGCCGGGCTCCGGCTCGGCGCCCGCGCCACGCAATGATCCGGAGGAAAGCGGGTGCGGACGGAGGTCTCCGCCCGCACCGCCGCAACGGGGTCGGGCCGGTGGTATGCGGCCTTGTCTCGGGGAATATATGGCCCCCGTCCCGGCACCTCCGACGCTAGCCCCGAAGAGGCCGGCAGGCAAAGGGGGCCGGGGCGGACCGGCTAGGACCAGCCGGTCAGCAGCGCTTCGGTGGGCTGGATCCTGCCGGCGGGAATGCCGCGGCGGCTGGCGATCGGGGTCTCGAGCAGGGCCCGCGCCGCCGGATGCTGCGGATCGAGCACGCCCAGCCCCGACAGGATCGCCGCCACCGCCGTCTCGGCGCCCCGGGTGGTGCCGTCGACGATCTTCACCGCGACGCCCAGCCCCTGGTCCGGCAGGATGGCGACGAAGACCGCCTCGGCCCCGGTCTTGACCGCGACCCCGTTCATCGCCCGCATCAGCGAGGTGCAAGCCCGGCCTTCCCCGGCGACGAGCTCGGGATGGGCCACCATCGCCTCGCGCAGCCGGACCATGGCGTCCTCGCGCGTGCCCTGGCCACTGCGCGCAGCCGCGAAGCGGGCCATGGCGCGGGCCAGACCGTGCACGGAACAGGCGAAGTTGGGGGCCGAGCAGCCGTCGATCCCGTAGCCGGGGCTCGTCTCGTCGGTGACCGCCTCGAAGGCCTCGAGCACCGCGCGCTGCACCGGATGGTCGGGCTCGTGGTATTCGCTGCCCGCACCGAGGTGGCGGTTGAGCGTCAGGAAGCCGGAATGCTTGCCCGAGCAGTTGTTGTGTACCTGGCAGGGGCTGTCGCCCGCGCGGATCAGCGCGTCGCGCGCGGGGATGTCGGCGGGCTCCTGCGGGCCGCAGCGCAGGTCGTCCTCGCCCAGCCCGAGCGCATTCAGCCATTCGGTCACCGGCCGGGTGTGGATCGCCGCGCCGTTGTGCGAGGCGCAGGAGAGCGCGAGCTGCCGCGGCCCGAGCCCCGCGGCATCCGCCGCGCCGCTCTCGATCAGGGGCAGGGCCTGGATCATCTTGCAGGAAGAGCGCGGGTAGATCGCCAGATCCGGGTCGCCCCAGCTTCTCACGATCCCGCCGGAGGCGTCGCAGATCACCGCGTGGCCTGCATGACGGCTCTCGACCATGTCTCCGCGGATGACATCCACCATGGGCACCGGCTGGGTCATTCTTTCATTACCTCAAATCTTAGCGACTTTTCGCCGACCGGCCTTTCGCCGGGGGGCAGAGATACGCTAGTCTAGCCGCATCGAGATTGGAATGGTCGGCACGCACCATGAGCGCCCTGCAAATGGCGCCGGCGGCCGGCGGAAGAGGCACGGTACGGCTTGGAGGCTGGACAATGAGAACACTGGTGGCCGGTGTGGCGGCGATGCTCATGGCATACGCCGGAACAGGCGTTGCCCAAGCGCAGGACGCGAGCGAGAATCAGGTCGCCGCGAAGACGGACTGGAGCGTTTTCGTGGAGGACGACCCCAAGGAATGCTGGGCCGTCTCGGCGCCGAAGGAAACGGTGAACACCAAGGACGGCCGCGTGGTCTCGGTCCGGCGTTCGTCGATCCTGTTCATGGCCTTCTACCGCCCCGGGGCCGACGTCGCGGGCCAGGTCACCTTCACCGGCGGCTATCCCTTCGCGGACCGCTCGACCGTGAACCTGAACATCGACGGCACGGAATTCGAACTCTTCACCGAAGGTGAATGGGCCTGGGCGGCATCGCCCGCCGAGGACACGAAGATCCTCACCGCCCTGAAGCGCGGGTCGAGCGCGGTCATCACCGGCGTCTCGGGCCGGGGCACGGCGACGAAGGACACCTTCTCGCTGCTGGGCTTCACCGCCGCGGTGGAAGAGGCCGAGTCGCGCTGCAAGGGCTGAGCGCCCTTCGAGCTTGGGACATTCAAGGGGGATCGCACCGGCCACGGCGCGATCCCTGTTTCTTTTTCGGGGGAAATCCCATATAGGACCCGACTTCCCCAGGAGTTTCGCAGATGACCGAATCCGCGCCCCAGCCGTCGCACCAGGCCCCGATCACGCAGGACGTGATGACCATCCCCCGGAAACTGCCGGAGGGTGACGGCCGCCTGAACCTCGTCGGCATGACCCGCGACGGGATGACGGCCGCGCTGCTCGAGGCGGGGACGCCCGAAAAGCAGATCAAGATGCGGCTGAACCAGGTCTGGCAATGGGTCTACCACTGGGGTGTGCGCGACTTCGACGCGATGACGAACCTCAGCAAGGATTTCCGCCGGATGCTCTCGGAGCGCTTCGTGATCGAGCTGCCCGAGGTGGTGTCGAAACAGGTCTCGGCCGACGGGACACGTAAGTACCTCGTCCGCATCGCCGGCGGGCACGAGGTCGAGGTGGTCTATATCCCCGAGGCCGACCGCGGGACGCTCTGCATCTCGTCCCAGGTGGGCTGCACGCTGACCTGTTCCTTCTGCCATACCGGCACCCAGAAGCTGGTGCGCAACCTGACGCCCGGAGAGATCGTCGGCCAGATCATGCTGGCGCGCGACGATCTGGGCGAATGGCCGAAACCGGGCGAGCCGAAGCGCGAGGAGCGGCTTCTGTCGAATATCGTGCTCATGGGCATGGGCGAACCGCTCTACAATTTCGAGGGCGTCCGCGACGCGATGAAGATCGCGATGGATGGCGAGGGGATCGCGCTGTCGCGCCGCCGGATCACGCTGTCGACCTCGGGCGTGGTGCCCGAGATCGCCCGCGCGGCCGAGGAGATCGGCTGCCTGCTGGCGGTGTCGTTCCACGCCACGACGGACGAGGTGCGCAACAAGCTCGTTCCGATCAACAAGCGCTGGAACATCGAGACGCTGCTGACCGCGCTGCGGGAATACCCCCGGCTGTCGAATTCCGAGCGGATCACCTTCGAATATGTCATGCTGAAGGGCGTGAACGACAGCGACGCGGATGCCCGGCGGCTGGTGAAGCTGATCTCGGGCATCCCCGCGAAGATCAACCTGATCCCCTTCAACGAATGGCCCGGCGCACCCTACGAGCGGTCGGACTGGGACCGGATCCAGGCCTTCGCCGACATCGTGCACAAGGCGGGCTATGCCTCGCCGATCCGCACCCCGCGGGGCGAGGACATCATGGCGGCCTGCGGACAGCTCAAATCGGCGACCGAACGGGCCCGGAAGTCGCGCGCCCAGATCGCCGCCGAGACCGGCGTCGCGGGCTAGGCGCGGAACCGCCCGACCCGCCCGGCGTTCGTCCTGCATGAACGCCGTGACTTTCCAGAACCTGCCCGTGGCCGTGAACGCCGAGGGCGATGCGCGCCGCACCGGCGTCGAGGTCGAGTTTGCCGGCCTCGGCGAAGGCGACGCGGCGCATCTGCTGGCCGAGGCGCTCAAGGGCCGTGCCCGGCGCACCGACAGCCACGACTGGCTGGTCGAGGGCAGCGTGATCGGTGACATCGAGGTCTACCTCGACGCCGCGTGGCGGAAATCCGAACACGCCGCCCTGCGCGAGGCCGGGCTGCGGCTCGGACGCGACATCATCCCCGTGGAACTGGTGACGGAGCCGCTCGACCGCGACGGGCTCACCCAGCTTGCGAGCGCCTGCGACGTGCTGCGCGATGCGGGGGCCGAGGGATCGGGGCGGGGGATGCTCTACGGCTTCGGCGTGCATCTAAACGTCGAGATCGCGGGCGAGGACGCGGCCGGGATCACCCGCCCGCTTCTGGCCTATGCCCTGATCGAGGACTGGCTGCGCAAGGCGATGCCGATCGACCGCAGCCGGCGGGTCCTGCCGTGGACCGCTCCCTATCCCACCTCGGGCGTCAAGGCGCTGGCCAAGGCCGGTCCGGAGGCGGCGCCGCGCGAGGTGATGGAGATCTACCTCAAGCGGATGGCCGACCGGAACCACGGGCTCGACATGCTGCCGCTCTTTGCCTTCCTCGACTCGGCGGCGGTCGAGAAGGCGACCGGCCAGGCGAAGGCGCTGAAGGCGCGCCCGGCCTTCCATTTCCGACTGCCCGACTGCCGCATCGACGAACCCGACTGGAGCCTCTCCACGGAATGGGATCGCTGGTGCCTCGTCGAACGGGTGGCCGTCGACTGCGGGCTGCTCGACCGGCTGGCGGACGGGTGGCTCGACGAACACGGGCTCATCACGCTCAGCCGGTCGGGCTGGGCGGAACGCTGCGGGACGATCCTTGCCAGCGCGGGCCTGACCGCGGATCGGAAGGCGGCGTGAGGCGGCCGCTCATCGGGGTGACCACCTCGAACCGGTCGGGCTGGCGCATCTTTCCGCTCGTCGCGCTGAACATCTGGCTCGCGGGGGGCCGGGCCGTCCGCTGGGGCGCCGGCCGCCGGTCGGACATCGACGGGGTGGACGGCATCGTGATCGGGGGCGGGGACGACATCTCTCCCACCCTCTACGGCGGTCAGCTGAGGGCGGAATCGCGGCTCGATCCCGACCGCGACCGGATGGAGCGGCGGCTGGTCGAGGAGAGCATGGCGCAGGGCAAGCCGGTGCTGGGCATCTGCCGGGGCAGCCAGATGCTGAACGTGGCGCTTGGCGGCGATCTGGACCAGGACGCCTATGCCACCTTCACCGACAGCCGGAAGTACCGCACGATCCTGCCCAGGAAAACGGTCAACGTGGTCGAGGGCACGCGTCTGGCAGGGCTCGCCGGGACCGAGGTGATGAAGGTCAACGCCCTGCATTCCCAGGCGGTCCGGCGGCTCGGGTCCGGCCTCCGCGTCGCGGCGCGGGACGAGGGCGGGATGATCCAGGCGGTCGAGCGGCTGCGCGACCCCTTCGCGATCGGCGTCCAGTGGCACCCGGAGCACCTGTTCTACGCGCGTCGCCAGCGGGCCATCTTCCGCGGCCTCGTCGCCGCGGCGCGCGCCGGTGCCGAGAACCGCGCGCAGCTGCCCGAGGTCGACGCGGAGGTCGAGCGGGTGTGAGCCCCGCGCCAGGCGTCCGGGGGCCGCGGGGGCGCGTACCCACCAACAGGCGAAAGCCGGACGAGCGCCGGCCCGTGGGGTGGCGCGGCCGAACGCTCGAGCCTCTCGCTTTATGCCAGCCCTGGTAGCTGCCGCGCCGACACGATGCGCCCACGTCAGCGAAGCGCCAGCCCGCGGGGACGGGCCGGCGCCTGTCCGGCGGCCTTCGGCCTTGTTCCGGACCGGGCGACATGCTCGACCTCCGCACCCCCCCCTTTTCTTTCCGCCCCGCATGGCCACATTAAGCACGACAGCCACGGAGGGTCCGATGGACAAGTATCGCAAGGACGAGGCGGCGATTGCCGCGCTTTCGCCGGAGCAGTTCTGGGTGACGCAGGAAAGCGGCACCGAACGGCCGGGCACGGGGGAATACCTCAACAACAAGGAGCCGGGGATCTACGTCGACATCGTCTCGGGCGAGCCGCTCTTCGCCTCGGGCGACAAGTACGAATCCGGCTGCGGCTGGCCGAGCTTCACCAAGCCGATCGAGCCCGCCCATGTCGCCGAGCTCCGCGACGAGACGCATGGCATGGTCCGGACCGAGGTCCGCTCCAGGCACGGCGACAGCCACCTCGGCCACGTCTTCCCGGACGGGCCGCGGGACCGGGGCGGGCTACGCTATTGCATCAACTCCGCCTCGCTCCGCTTCGTGCATCGCGACGACATGGAGGCCGAGGGCTACGGAGAGTACATCGACCAGGTGGAGGACGTGAGATGAGCGAGAACCGCGCCGTTCTGGCAGGCGGCTGCTTCTGGGGCATGCAGGACCTGATCCGCAAGCTGCCCGGGGTGAAATCCACGCGCGTCGGCTATACCGGCGGCGACGTGAAGAACGCCACATACCGCAACCACGGGACACATGCCGAGGGGATCGAGATCATCTACGACCCCGAGACGATCTCGTACCGCAGGCTGCTGGAGTTCTTCTTCCAGATCCACGACCCGACCACGGTCAACCGGCAGGGCAACGACATCGGCATGTCCTACCGCTCGGCCATCTACTACGTGGACGAGGACCAGCGGCAGGTCGCGCTCGACACGATCGCCGACGTGAACGCCTCCGGCATCTGGCCGGGGCCGGTGGTGACCGAGGTGGAGCCTGTCGGCGATTTCTGGGAGGCAGAGCCGGAGCACCAGGATTACCTCGAGCGGATCCCGAACGGCTATACCTGCCACTTCCCGCGTCCCGACTGGGTGCTGCCGCGTCGTAACGCCGCGGAGTGATCCCGAAAACCCGGGCCGGCGTTGCGCGCCGGCACGTATCGCGCCGGAATATCGACCTCGGGGGCCGGAATCTGCGTCCGGCCCCTTGCCGTGACCGGGGCCCTCGGGGAATGTGCGCCTGTGACGGGCAACGGAGGCGCATCATGACGCGAGAGAACGCGGGACCAGCCGGAAGGGTGCGCGCGCTGCTGGCGGCGCTGCTGATCGTGCCGGGCGGCACGGCGCTGGCACAGGACGCCTCCTCGGCCATCGAGCTGCAGCCGAGCGAGTACGAGAATTTCATCACCGCGAACACGATGTGGCCCGGGGTGGCGCGTTTCGCGCTCGGCTTCCACCAGACGAACCCGTCGATCGAAACGCCCGGCACCTCGAACCAGGTCTATTTCGTCGATGTCGCCTTCTCGCCCTTCCAGGGGCTCGAGATCGGGGCCGACATCCAGACCTTCGTCGACCCGCCGCCCTTCCCGATCGCGGGCACGACCCCGCCGATCGAGATGACGGGCGCCGGCGTCCATGCCAAGTACCGGTTCTACGACGACGGCGCGCTCTCGGTCGCGGCACAGGTCTCTGCCGAATGGATGCGCTTCGCCTCGACCATCTACGGCAGCACCTCGACCGAGTACCTGTTCATCGGCTCGGCGCATCTGCCGCTGTCCTACAACATCACGCCCAGGCTCCAGGCGCATCTGACGCCCGGCATCTCGGTCTATCCCGACAGCCGCGAGGGCAATCCCTTCTACGGCACCGTCGCCAGCATCGGCGCGGGCCTGTCCTGGAAGCCCACCCCGCGCACGCTGGTCTACGGCACCGTGACCCAGCCGCTGACCGGGGCCAACACCATCCTGTCCGACGGCAGCTACGCGCGGCGTCCCGTCCTGACGCTCGGCGGGCGCTACGCGGTCGCGCCGAACACGGCGGTCGATCTCTATGCAACGAACGGCATCGGCGCGACGCCGGCGACGGGCGTGCTGAACTTCATGCCGAATGGCGACATCGTCCTGCTCGGCGCGCGGCTCGTGCACACCTTCGGCCCCGGCGCGCTGCAGAAGCGGCCCTACGGGCGTGCGCCGGGCCAGATGCGGACGCCGCGGCAACGCATCCTCGCCGGGGACGGCTTCACGCTGCCCGGCGCCCGCACCCGCGACCGCGGCACGGTCGAGCTGAACGGGTTCTACGGCATGCAGGACGCCCATGGCGCGTTCTTCGCCATGGCGATCGACCACAATGTCGAACTGCGGATGAGCTACGAGAGCATCGCCGACGACGGCTCCGGCGCGTCGTCGAAACTGACCAGCGCCGAGGATCGCTGGACCGGGCGCTTCAAGCTCCAGTTCCTCGACCAGATGGACGGCTGGCCGGTCTCGCTCGCGGCGATCACCTCGCTCGGGCGCGATCTGGACGACAACGGCGCGTTCTACGTCGCGATGCCGGTCATGCGCGAGGTGACGGACAAGCTGGCGCTGCGCGTGGTGCCCGAGGCCGTGTTCTACGGCAGCAACGAGGAGTTCGGCCTCGGCCTGGGGGCCAGCTACGCGGTCGGGCGCTACACCAACGTCTTCGGCGAATACACGGTGCGTGACAGCGGCGACGGCATCTGGGCCGTCGGCGCCAAGGCCCGACTGGGCCGCGCCCCGTTCGAGGCCGGGCTCTACGCCACCAACGCCATCGGCGCCTTCGGGGTGAACGCGATGACGGCGCAGGAGGACCCCCGAGTCGTGTTCTCCCTGTCCTACATCGACAAGCTGTTCCGGTGAGTCGGCGGATCGCGGCGGCGTTCGCGCCCTGCGTTTGACGTGGCCTTCCCTTGCGTCCTATGCGTGCGAAATCACCGCAGATCACGAAAAGTTTTGCTTCGTAGTCAAGGCTCCGATAGCCGACCATTCGGTCAAGATTGACCAAAGTGTTAAAAATGTGTTAAAAGAAAGATGGCTCCGGACATAATTCGGCGCGACGTGGACCCAAAACGTTTCTTTCTATCACATCGGCCGATCCTTCCTGAGGATCGGCCTATTCGTTTCCGCGGCCCGGCCCGCGGACGGTGCGAAACTGCATCCCTTCACGGCAGGGGCGCGGCACCCGATTGACCTTTCCCTGCCGGGCGGTCAGCATCGCGCCGACTTTCCCACGACCCGGACCGAAGATGTACCCGCTGCGCGGAATTACCCTGAAGCTCGCGGCGGTGATGTGCTTCATCGTCATGATTTCCCTGATCAAGGCCGCCGACGTCCCCTCGGGCGAGGCGGTGTTCTTCCGCTCCTTCTTCGCAATCCCGGTGATCCTGGTCTGGGTGATGATCCGCGGGGACCTCGGCCAGGCGCTGAAGGTGCGCTCGGTCACCGCCCACGCCCTCAGGGGCGCGCTCGGGACATTGGCGATGCTCACCAACTTCGCCGCGATCGTGCTCCTCCCGCTGCCCGAGGCCACGGCGCTCGGCTATGCCATGCCGCTCCTCGTCGTGGTCTTCGCGGCGATGTTCCTGCACGAGAAGGTCGGCCTCTTCCGCTTCGGGGCCGTGGGGCTCGGCCTTTTCGGCGTGCTCGTGGTGATGGAGCCCTCGATCACCATGGGCGCGGCGGACGCGGTCGAGACGGCGCAGCTGCTCGGCGTGGCGCTGGCGCTCTTCGGGGCGACCTGTGGCGCGCTTGCGCAGGTCCACATCCGCAACATGGTGCAGGTCGAGCAGACCTCGGCCATCGTCTTCTTCTTCTCGCTGACGGCCTCGGTCCTGGCGCTTCTGACGCTGCCCTTCGGATGGGACATGCCGCAGGGGATGCAATGGGTCTACCTGATCTCCTGCGGGCTGCTCGGCGGGCTGGGGCAGATCTTCCTGACCTCGTCCTACCGTTTCGCCGATGCCTCGCTGGTGGCGCCCTTCGATTACGCCTCGATGATCTTCGCCGTGCTGATCGGGTATTTCTGGTTCGACGAGGTGCCGGGCGTGCAGACCCTGATCGGGGCGGCCATTGTCATCGCGGCCGGGATCGTCATCATCCTGCGCGAACGCTACCTCGGCCTGCAGCGCGGCAAGGCGCGCCAGGCGAAGAACCCGTTCGGCTGAGCGTCCCTCTTCATCTTTCCGAAAATACTCCGGGGGTGTGGGGGCAGAGCCCCCACCCGGGGCGCCGGATCAATCCGGCGCCAGCATGTAGCCCGCGCCGCGCACGGTCTGGAGATAGCGCGGCTGCTTCGGGTCCTCCTCGATCTTCCGCCGCAGCCGGGTGATCTGCACGTCCACCGCCCGCTCCTGCGCCTGCCCGCCGTCGCGCCCCGAGGACCGGCCGAGGTCCTCGACCAGCCGCATCCGCGACAGCGCCTCGCCCGGGTGCGCCGAGAAGATCCGCATCAGCTGGCTTTCGGTGGCGGTCAGCCGCACCGGGCTGTCGCCGCGCCACATCTCGCCCTTGTCGATGTCGTAGCGGATGGACCCGAGGTGCAGGACCTTCGGCACCGAATGGTCGGGATGCGCCTCGGGCATGCGCCGCAGGATGGCGTTGATCCTGAGCAGCAGCTCGCGCGGCTCGAAGGGTTTCGACAGGTAATCGTCCGCCCCGGCCTCGAGCCCGTTGATCCGGTCGCGCGTCTCGCCCTTGGCGGTCAGCAGCAGGATCGGCGTCTGGAGCCGTTCGCGCAACGATCGGGTCAGGCTGATCCCGTCCTCGCCCGGCATCATCACGTCGAGCACGATCATGTCGAACTCGAGGCCCCCCAGCAGACGCCGGGCCTGCTCCGCGTCACGGGCCGCGGTCACGAGGAACCCGTTGCGCTTCAGGAACTTGGCGAGCAGGTCCCGGATCCGCTCGTCGTCGTCCACGATCAGGAGGTGCGGCACCGGGTCGGTCATGCGCCCCCGTCGCGGAGGGACCCGTAGGTCGAACGCATCCGCGGCTCCATCATCGCTTCCAGAACCTGCCGGAACCCGGCCACCGCGTCCGGGCCCGCCTGCCGGTAGGCCGCCCGCATCTGGCGGCGCTGCGCGTCCGACAGCCGGCTTTCCAGCGCGGCCCCGGTCTCGGTCAGGTAGAGGTGCCGTTCGCGCTTGTCGGCGGTGCCGACCCGGCTTTCGACCAGCCCGTCCTCGATCAGCGTGCGCAGCACGCGGTTGAGGGATTGCTTGGTCACGCCCAGGATTTCCAGAAGCCGCTTCACGTTCATGCCCGGCACCCGGGCGATGAAATGCAGCGCCCGGTGATGGGCGCGGCCGTAATCCAGACCCTCGAGTATGGCGTCCGGCGCCGAGGTGAAGCCGCGATAGGCGAAGAACATCGCCTCGATCCCCTGCCGCAGCTGCTCGTCGGTCAGGAACAGCAGGGCGTCCCCGCTGCTGACTTCGCTCATGCCTATGCCACGTTTCGTCATGCTCATCCCGGGGCTCACCTTAAGTCAGTGTTGTTGACATTCCAAGAGGCGTTTGTTAGCGAGTCGCATCATCTGCGCAACTTTATGTCCGATACGGTCATAATCGACGCAACAAATGGAAACGCAAGGCCCGAGAGGACCGAGAAAAGGAAAAGGCTGATGGACGGCGCATACGACGATCGTGACGGCAAGATCTGGATGGACGGCAAGATGGTGGACTGGCGCGATGCCAATGTACACCTGCTGACCCACGCGCTGCATTACGCCTCCTCGGTGTTCGAGGGCGAGCGCTGCTACAACGGCAGGATCTTCGAGGGCGTGAAGCATTCGGAGCGGCTGAAGAAGTCGGCCGAATGGCTCGATTTCGAGATCCCCTGGACGGTCGAGGAAATCGAGAAGGCCAAGTACGACATGCTCGCCGCAAACGGCTGGACCGACGCCTATGTCCGGGCGGTGGCCTGGCGCGGCGCGGGCGAGGACATGGGCGTTTCGGCCCGGAAGAACCCCGTCCGGCTGGCGATCGCCGGCTGGGAATGGGGGAACTACTACGGCGACGCGAAGATGAAGGGCGCCAAGCTCGACATCGCGAAGTGGAAGCGCCCCAGCCCCGAGACGATCCCGGTCCATGCCAAGGCGGCGGGGCTCTACATGATCTGCACGATGTCCAAGCACGCGGCCGAGAACAAGGGCTGCTCGGATGCGCTCTTCATGGATTACCGCGGCTACGTGGCCGAGGCGACCGGCGCCAACATCTTCTTCGTGAAGGACGGCGAGGTGCACACGCCGAAGCCCGACTGCTTCCTGAACGGCATCACCCGGCAGACCGTGATCGGGATGCTCGAGGAAAAGCAGATCAAGGTGCACGAGCGCCATATCGAACCCGGCGAGATGGAGAGCTTCGAGCAGTGCTGGCTGACCGGCACGGCGGCCGAGGTCACCCCGGTCGGCCAGATCGGCGATTACAACTTCGAGGTCGGCGCGCTCGCGAAGGACATGGTCCAGAGCTACGAGAAGCTCGTTCGGGCGTAAGATCGGGGGGTGGGGCGAACCCCACCCTGCGGCACGGACAGGAAACGGCGCGGGACAAGACCGCGCCGTTTTCGTTTGAGTGCGCACCTGCCTCTGGTCGGGTCTGTCGGGCAAGCCGGGGCAAGGTCGGTTGTCTGCCCTCTCCACCCCGCACAAGCCGGACAGGCGCCGGCCCGTGGGAGCGTCCTCCGATCACACCACCTCGGTCGTGACCTCGACGTTCCCCTTCACCGCGTTGGAATAGGGGCAGATCTTGTGCCCGGCCTCGGCGATCCGCTCGACCTCGGCCTTGTCCAGCCCGGGCATCGAGACCTTGAGGTGCACCTTCAGGCCGAAGCCGCCATCCTCGCGCGGCCCGATGCCGACCTCGGCCTCGACCCTGGTGTCCGCGGGCAGTTTCCCGAGGCTCTTGTCCTGGCTCGTGGCGAATTTCATCGCGCCGATGTAGCAGGCGGAATAGCCGGCCGCGAAAAGCTGTTCCGGGTTCGCGCCGTCGCCCTTGCCGCCCATCTCCTTCGGCGGATCGAGCTTGATGGTCAGGTCGCGGTCCGGGATCGAGGCGGCGCCGTCGCGGCCCCCGGTGGCGAAGGCATGGGCGGTGTAGACGGGGGAAACGGACATGGTGGGCTCCTGTATATCGTTGGCGATCATATCGTGTGCGATAGAGATAGGGGCGCTCCCCCGCGCTGACAAGAGCTTGCGATCATATCGCGCGCGATTTATATCGAGGCGATGACACAAACGCCCTCTCGACTGCCCGGCACGGGCGACATGCTCTGCTTCGCGCTCTATTCCGCGAACCACGCGATGACGCGACTCTACCGGCCGCTTCTCCAGCCGCTCGGGCTGACCTACCCGCAATACCTCGTGCTCGTCGCCCTCTGGTCGGAGGACGAGCGTCGCGTCGGCGCGCTCGGGGAGGAACTGGGTCTCGACACCAATACGCTGACGCCGCTGCTGAAGCGCATGGCCGAGGCCGGGCTCGTCACCCGCGGCCGGAGCGCGGCGGACGAGCGCGTGGTGACGGTCAGGCTCACCGACAAGGGCCGCGCGCTGGAGGCCGAGGCGGAGCGGATCACCACCTGCGTGTTCGAGGCGACGGGCCTCTCGGTCGAGGAGCTTGCGGACCTGCGCGACCGGATCGCACGGCTGAACACCGAGATCGCCGAACATCTCTGAGCGTTGACGACGGCGGTGGGGCAGGGCAGGAGGGGTCATGCTTTCCTACCAGCACGCCTATCACGCCGGGAACCTCGCCGATGTCCACAAGCACGCGCTTCTGGCGCTGGCGCTGGACTACCTGACCGCCAAACCCAAGCCCCTGAGCTACATCGAGACCCATGCGGGGCGTGCGCTCTATGACCTCGGCGGCGCCGAGGCGCTGAAGACGGGCGAGGCGGCGCAGGGGATCGGGCGGGTCCGCGACTGGTTCGGGGCCGACCATCCCTATGCCCGGGCGCTGGCCGGGGCGCAGGCGCGGGGCGGGCCGCGCGCCTATCCGGGATCGCCGCTGATCGCGCAGGGACTGCTCAGACCGGACGACCGGATGCACCTGGCCGAGATGCACCCGCAGGAGGCCGAGGCCCTGCGCGCGGCGCTTCCCGGGGCGGACATCCGCAAGGCGGACGGGCCGCAGATGGCCCTCTCGCTCTGCCCGCCCGACCCGCGACGGGGGCTGCTGCTGATCGATCCGGCCTATGAGCTCAAGGGGGAATACGAGGCGATGCCGAAGCTTCTCGCGCAGGTCCATCGGAAGTGGAACGTGGGCGTGCTGATGCTCTGGTACCCGGTGCTGGTGAACCGCGCGCAGGAGGGGATGGCGCAGGCGCTCGACGCGCTCGGGATCGAGGGTGCGGTCCGGCACGAGGTGCGCTTCCCGCCGGCGCGCGAGGGGCACGGGATGGTGGGCTCCGGGCTCTACGTGGTGAACGCGCCCTGGGGCTGGGCGGCCGAGGCCGAGGCCCTGGGCGAGAGGTTCGCCGCTCTGCGGTGAGCCGCCCCCAGACCCCGCCTGCATCTTCGCAGCGGGGCCTTTCGGGCCTGTTCCGCGCAAGGAAAAGTCTCCGACAGACCAGAAAGAAAGGGCGGGGAAGCCCCCGCCCTTGTCTGCCGTCCCGTGGCCGTCACCTCACCCCGGCGACATGCCCCGGAGCCGCTCGGACCGCCGCCGCAACAGCTCCACCACCGTGAGAAGGCAGATCGAGATCCCGACCAGCATCGTCGCCACGGCGAGGATCGTCGGCGAGATCTGCTCGCGCAGGCCGATGAACATCTGCCAGGGCAGGGTCTTCTGCCCGGCCGAGCCGACGAAGAGCACCACGACCACCTCGTCGAAGGAGGTGATGAAGGCGAAGAGCGCGCCCGAGATGACGCCCGGAAGGATCAGCGGCATCTGCACCCGGAAGAAGGTCGTCACCGGGTTCGCGCCCATGTTCGCCGCCGCCCGCGTCAGCGAGCGGTCGAACCCCACGAGCGTCGCCGTCACCGTGATGATGACGAAGGGGATCCCCAGGGCGGCATGAGCCAGCACCACGCCGAGATAGGTCCCCTGCAACCCGATCCGGGAATAGAAGAAGTACATCCCGGCGGCCGAGATGATCAGCGGCACGATCATCGGCGAGATCAGGACCGCCATGATCGCGCGCCGGAACGGCACGTGCTCGGACGACAGCCCGATCGCGGCCAGCGTCCCGAAGCTCACCGCCAGAAGGGTCGCCATCGGCGCGATCTTCAGCGAGTTCCACATCGCCTGCTGCCAGTCCGAGGTGTTGAAGAAGTCCTCGTAATGCTTGGTCGAATAGCCCTCGGGCGAGAGCGACAGCATCTCCGGCGTGAAGGTGAAGAAGTTCTCGGCGTTGAAGCTGAGCGGGATGATCACCAGGATCGGCGCGATCAGGAAGAAGAAGATCAGCGCGCAGATGCCGCGGAAGGTATAGTACCAGATCACCTGCGGCGTGCTTGCATAGGTTGGAAGTGCCATGTGCGTTACCCCAGCTTCACGTTGTCGATGCCCACGATCCGGTCATAGGCCCAGTAGAGGATCAGGACCGCCGCCAGCAGGATCGAGCCGAGCGCGGCCGCCAGCCCCCAGTTGAGCGAGGACGAGATGTGATAGGCGATCCGGTTCGAGATGAACGTCCCGGTGGTGCCGCCGACGATCTCGGGCGTGATGTAATAGCCGATGGCGAGGATGAAGACGAGGATCGACCCCGCGCCGATCCCCGGCACCGATTGCGGGAAGTAGACCCGCCAGAAGGCCGTCCAGTCGTTCGCGCCCAGCGACTTGGCCGCGCGGAGGTAGGTGGGCGGGATCGTCGCCATGACCGAGTAGAGCGGCAGGATCATGAAGGGCAGCAGGATGTGGGTCATCGCGACGATGGTGCCGAACTGGTTGTTGATCATGATCAATCGGTTGGCATCGTCGACCAGCCCTATCCAGACCAGGATGTCGTTGATCACCCCCTGCTGCTGCAGCATCACCTTCCAGGCCGAGGTCCGCACCAGAAGCGAGGTCCAGAACGGAAGCAGGACGAGGATCATCAGCAGGTTCGCCGTCCGCATCGGCAGGTTGGCGAGTATCCAGGCCACCGGATAGCCCAGCAGGATGCAGGAGATGGTGATCGTCATCGACATGAAGATCGTGCGCTTGAAGAGGATCCCGTAGATCTGTTCGTTCTCGGGCCGCGCCTCGATCCCGTCCGGGGTGAGCTGGGCGTCGACCGAGTTCAGGAAATAGCCCGGCGTGTATTCGGGCGCGTAGGTCTGGATCGTGCTCCAGACCGCGGTGCTGCCCCAGTCCTTGTCCGACTCGACGAAGTTCTCCTGCATCGAGACGGTCTCGAAGCCCGGCGCCGCCTCGGCCGCGGCGGTGACCAGCGCGGATTCGGGTCCGGAATAGGCGAAGCCGTCGCGCATGAGGTCCCAGTAGAGCGCGGTGTAGACCAGCGTCCAGGGCGTCTCCTCCAGCGGGTTGTCCTCGTCCTCGGTCTGGGTGAATTCGGCGAAGGCGGAGTAGACCTCGGCGGTGGTGGGCAGCGCGGTCTCGACCCCGTCGCGCAGGACGAAATCGGGGCCCGGCGCCTCGGCGCCCTCGGCTTCGGCGATCCAGTCGGGATCGCCCAGGATGCGGGCCCAGGTCATCGGGTCTTCCCAGGCTGCGTCCAGGTCGTTGAACTGGTCCTCGTAGAGCTCGCCGAAATCGTCCACGTCCCGCCCGGTGCGGCGGAAGAGCGACGAGACCCCGGTCTGCTCATAGTTCAGACGGGTGCCGAGTCGCGTGTGCTCCTTCTTTTCCGCGGCGATGAACATGTCCACGTAAAGCGCCCGGAACGTGCCCTCGGACGGCAGGTCGCCGGTGGTGTGGTCCCAGTCCTCGAGGGAGTCGACCGTCCGCGGCAGCGTTTCCGAGACGATCTGGTTCTCGACCGAGCGGAACAGCATGTCGGCGATCGGGGCGATGAAGGCGACGAGGATGAAGATCAGCAGCGGGGCGATCAGCATCAGCGCCCGCATCTTCTGCCGCCGCAGCGCCCGGTTGAGGCTTTTCTTCAGCGGCGTGCCGTCGGCGGCGAGCATCGGGCCGGAGGCGGCCTCGGCCCGGTCGGCATCGCGCAGCGCATTGTCGGGGGTGGCGCCGGTGAACTGGTCGGGTCCGGTGGTACGGTCGGTCATTCAGGCGCCCTCCACGACGATGATGGTGCTGGTGGCGGAACGGCGACGGATCTCGGCGACTTCCTGGTAGCCGGGATCGTGATAGGCGTTCAACGCCGATTGGTAATCGGGGAATTCGATGACGACGTGGCGGTTCTCGGCCGTGCCCTCGGTGGTCTCGGACTGTCCGCCGCGGACGATGAACCGTCCGCCCAGCTTCTCGAGGATCGGCGTGTCGAGCCGGATGTACTCCTTGTACGCCTCCGGATCGTTCACCGTGATGTGGCCGATGATATAGCCCTTGGGCATGGTGTGTCCCTGTCGGTTATACGTGGCGGTCGTGCGCCGCCTTCCGGTCCGATGCCCCGGAGCGCCGTGACGCTCCGGGAAACCGATGGGCGGGCCCGCGGGGCCCGCCGTCCCTTCCGGGATTACTGCGCGAGCCAGGACTGGAACTTCGCGTCGATGTCGTCGCGATAGTCGGCCCAGAACTCGTAGTTGTAGAGGAAGGTGTTGCCAGCGTTCGCCGGGTCGGTCGGCATGTGCTGCTTCATCTCTTCCGGAACCGCCGGTGCCGAGGAGGCACGTGCCGGGCCGTAGGAGATGTACTTCGCCTGGTCGGCCAGACGCTGGGTGTCGGTGGCGAAGCGGACGAAGTCCTTCACGCGCGCCAGACGGTCTTCCGGCAGACCTTCGGGGATGATCCAGCCGTCGAGGTCGAAGACCTGCGCGTCCCACATCATCGCGACCGGCTGGTCCTGCTCCTCGATCACCGAGTAGAGGCGGCCGTTGTAGGTGGAGCCCATGAAGACCTCGCCGTCAGCCAGCAGCTGCGGGGTGTCCGCACCGGCCGACCACCAGATCACGTCGTCCTTGATCGTGTCGAGCTTGGCGAGCGCCTGCTCCTGGCCTTCCGGCGTGGCGAGCACGTCATAGACCTCGTCCTTCGCGACGCCGTCGCAGAGCAGGGCCCATTCCATGTTGTTGATCGGACGCTTCTCGAGCGCGCGCTTGCCCGGGTAGGTCTCGGTGTCGAACACGTCGCAGATTTCCGACGGCGCATCGACGCCCTCGGGCACCATGTCGGTGCGGTAGCCGAAGGTGGTCGAATAGACGATCTGCGGGATGTAGCAATCGCTCACCAGCATTTCGCCGAAATCGTCCTCGGCCTTGGAACCGTCGTCACCGTCGGCCAGCATCTCGTTGAAGTCGATCTCCATCGCGAGACCTTCGTCGCAGAGACGGATGGCGTCGGCGGCCACGACGTCCACGAGATCCCAGGTGATGTTGCCGGCCTCGTTCATCGCGCGCAGCTTGGCCACGGCTTCGTTCGAGCTTTCGTCCCAGGTGACCGTCACGTCCGGATTGGCCTCGAGGTAGGGCTCGACATAGGCTTTCTGCTGGCTGTTCTGGTAGGCGCCGCCCCAGGACACGAGCGTCATCTCGTTCGCCATGTCCTGTGCGGTCACCGCACCGGCACCGGCGACGATCGCTGCGCTGGCCAGAAGGGTTGTGGTCAGTTTCATACTGTTCTCCCTAGGTTTTCACCCGTTTTTGGGTTCTTTCGGCCCCGCGCCACGGGTTGGACGTGCAGGGCGTCGGGCTCTCGCGCCGGGAACGGCGCGAAGATCGGGCCCGTCAGGCGTCCAGCGCGTGGCAATCGGACGGCAGCCAGCCGATCTCGATCTGCTCGCCGCGCTTCAGGCGCACCTGGTCGGGGGCATTCCGGGTCTTGATGACGAAATCGTCCTTGCCCGCGACGCGCAGCCGCGTGCGGAAGATGTCGCCCATGTAGATGAACTCGAGCACTTCGGCCTTGAGCGTGTGCACGCCCTCCGCCATCCGCTCCCTGTTGTATTCCACCCGCTCGGGCCGGATCGAGACCTGGGTCTTGGTCCCGACCTCGCCGATGTTCACGGCCTTCGCGTCGATGACCTCGCCATCCTCGAGCTGCACCTTGCAGAACTCGCCGTCGATGGATTTCACCGTGCCGATCAGCGTGTTGTTCTCGCCGATGAACTGCGCGACGAAGCTGTTCTGGGGCGCCTCGTAGAGCTGGTCCGGCGGCGCGAGCTGCTGGATCCGGCCATCGTCGAAGACCGCGACGCGGTCCGACATGGTCAGCGCCTCGGTCTGGTCGTGGGTCACGTAGACCGTGGTGATCCCGAGGCTGTGCGCGAGGTTGGTGATCTCGAACTGCATGTGCTCGCGCAGCTGCTTATCGAGCGCGCCGAGCGGTTCGTCCATCAGCACCAGCTCGGGTTCGAAGACCAGCGCGCGGGCCAGGGCGATCCGCTGCTGCTGGCCGCCCGAAAGCTGCGCCGGGCGGCGGCCGCCGAAGGCGCCCATCTGCACCATGTCGAGCGCGCGCTTCACCTTTTCCTCGCGTTCCGACTTGGGGATCTTGCGGACCTCCAGCGGGAAGGCGAGGTTCTCGGCCACGGTCATGTGCGGGAACAGCGCGTAGTTCTGGAAGACCATGCCGATCCCGCGCTTGTGCGGCGGGATGTTGTTGATCGGCTTGCCATCCAGCTTGATCTCGCCGTGGGTGGCGGTCTCGAAGCCCGCCAGCATCATCAGGCAGGTGGTCTTGCCGGAGCCGGAGGGCCCGAGCATGGTCAGGAACTCGCCCTTGGGCATCGAGAGGTTGAGGTCTTTCACGACGAGCGTCTCGCCGTCGTATGATTTCTGAACGCGTTCGAATGCGACGAAGGCGTCGCTTGAATCTGTATCAGCCAATATTGGCTCCCCGTTGTCCGTTCGTGCGGATTTTTCCGCTTTTATTTCCTGACATTAAAACGGCTCGACCCGAGGGTTTCAACCGTTTCACGGCGATTCGGCCCCCGAAAGCGACCCGGCCGCACTATGTTTGGCCGTCAGCTAGCCCGGTTTGCGGGCATGTCCTCCCTTTTCTCGCCGCCGCCCGGTCGCCCCGGCGGCGGCGAATCGTGTGTGTTTCCCAGCTTACCCCAGGACTGCCGCCACGGCCTTGGCCGTTTTTCCGGCGATCTCGTCGGCCTCGGCCTCGGTCAGGCAGAAGGGCGGCGCGAAGCCCAGGATGTCGCCCTGCGGCATCGCCCGCGCGATGACCCCGTCCCTGAGAAGCTCGGCCGACACCCTGGCGCCGATGGTCTTCGAGGGATCGAAGAAGGTGCCCTTGCCGGGGTCCTCCATGAACTCGACCGCCGCGATCATCCCCTCGCCGCGCACCTCGCCGACATGGGCATGGCCGCCGACCGCGTCCTTCAGCGCCGCGTTCAGATAGGCGCCGGTGGTCCCGGCCGCCTGCACGAGGTTCAGCGCGTCGATCAGCTTCAGGTTCGCGATCCCCGCGGCCGCCCCGATCGGATGTGCGGAATAGGTCCAGCCGTGGCCGATCGGCCCGTTCTCGTCGGTGCCCTGCTCCAGCACCTTCCACATCTTCTCGCCCACGATGGAGCCCGAGAGCGGCGCATAGGCCGAGGTCAGCCCCTTCGCGATGGTGATCAGGTCCGGCCGCATCCCGTAATGGTCGCTACCGAACATCGAACCGAGCCGCCCGAAGCCCGTCACCACCTCGTCCGCGATCAGCAGGATGTCGTGCCGGTCCAGCACCTCCTGGATCGCCGGCCAGTAGCCCGCGGGCGGCGGGACGATCCCGCCGGTTCCCATCAGCGGCTCGCCGATGAAGGCCGCGATCGTGTCGGCGCCTTCGGCCTCGATCATCGCCTCCAGCTCGCTCACGCAATAGGCGACGAAGGCCGCCTCGCTCATCGACTGGTCGGGGCGCCGCAGGTAATAGGGCGCCGCCGTGTGCAGGATCGGCGAAAGCGGCAGGTCGAACTTGTTGTGGAAGGTCGCGAGCCCGGTCAGCGAGCCGGTCATCAGCCCCGAGCCGTGATACCCCCGCCAGCGCGAGATGATCTTCTTCTTCTCCGGGCGCCCGAGGATGTTGTTGTAATACCAGACGAGCTTGATGTTGGTTTCGTTCGCATCCGAACCGCCGAGCCCGAAATACACCTTGCTCATCCCCGCGGGCGCCCGGTCCAGCACCATCTTCGCCAGCGTGATCGAGGCCTCGGTCCCATGCCCGACATAGGCGTGGTAATAGGCCAGCTCCTTCGCCTGCTCGGCGATCGCCTCGGCGATCTCGGGCCGCCCGTAGCCCACGTTCACGCAATAGAGCCCCGCGAAGGCATCGAGCAGCCGGGTGCCGTCCCGGTCGGTGATGTGGCAGCCCTTCGCCGTCTTGATCACCGGCTGCGGCGCCTCGCCCCGTGCGAATTGGCCCAGATGTGTCGAGGGATGGAAGAAATTCTCCCGGTCCCATTGTTCGAGCTGATCGTTCCTCAACATGCCGTTTCCTTTCCACGTCGGGGCCGATGCCGGACCCCCATCTTCATCTTTCCGAAAATACTCCCGCCGGAGGCTCCCTCACGCAGCACGGGCGCAGGGGCCGGGCGGGAGGCGCCTCATGCCCAGTCCCGGCAGACGTATTTCACCTCGGTGAACGCCTCCATCCCGAGCCGCGCGCCCTCGCGTCCCAGGCCCGACTGCTTGTAGCCCCCGAAGGGGATCGGCGCGCCGGTCACCTTGGTCCGGTTCACCGCGACCATCCCGTATTCCAGCGCCCGGGTGACCCGGTAGATCCGCCGCGGGTGCATCGCGTGCAGATAGGCGACCAGCCCGTATTCGGTGTCGTTGGCGCGCCGGACGACCTCCTCCTCGGTGTCGAAGGGCACGATGGCCGCGACCGGGCCGAACGTCTCCTCCCGCAGGATCAGCGCGTCCTCCGGCACATCCGCCAGCACCGTCGGCTGCCAGAACAGCGGCCCCAGCTCATGCGCGGCCCCGCCGCAGAGCACCTTCGCCCCCTTCGCCACGGCGTCCTCGACATGGGCCTTCTGCTTCGCCACCGCCGCCGCGTTCATCAGCGGACCGATATCCGGATCGTCCATCCCGTGGCCGACCGTCAGCCGACCCGTCGCCTCGGCGAACCGCGCGCAGAAGTCGTCATAGACCGACCGCTCCACGTAGATCCGGTTCGCGCCGAGGCAGTCCTGCCCCGAGGTCGCCCATTTCGCCTTCATCGTCTCCTCGACGGCGTTGTCCATCTCGGCATCCGCGAAGACGATCACCGGGGCGTGGCCGCCCAGCTCCATCACCAGCGTCTTCACCGTCTCGGCGCTCTGCCGGTAGAGCAGACGCCCGACCTCGGTGGAGCCGGTGAAGGACAGCACCCGCACGCGGGCATCCTTCGTCCAGGGCTCCACGATCTCGGCCGGCTGGCCCGTCACCACGTTGAAGACGCCCGCCGGGATCCCCGCGCGTTCCGCCAGTTCCGCCAGCGCCAGCGCCGAGAACGGCGTCTCCTTCGACGGATGGCAGACCACCGTGCAGCCGGCCGCCAGCGCCGCCCCTGCCTTCCGCGTGAGCATCGCCGCCGGGAAGTTCCACGGGGTGATCAGCGCCGCGACCCCCACGGGTTCGCGCCAGAGCTCCACCTCGGCGTCCTCCAGATGCGAGGTCACGCCCTCGATGTTCGGCCGCTTGGCCTCCTCCGCGTAATATTCGAGGAAGTCCCCGGCATAATCGATCTCGCCCCGCGCCTCCGAGAGGGGCTTGCCCTGCTCCAGCACCATGATCCGGGCGAGGTCCTCGCGGTTCTCCTGCATCAGCCGGAACCACTTCCTGAGCATCGCGGAGCGCTCCTGCGGCAGGGTCATCGACCAGGACCGGAACGCCGCCTGCGCCGCATCGACCGCTTTCGCGCTGTCCGCCCCCGTCAGCTCCGCCACGTCGCCCAGCCAGGCGCCGTCGGCGGGGTTCGTCACCGAGAAGGTCGCGTTGGACGCCGCGCCGGTCCACTTGCCGCCGATGTAGGAGAAGGAGCGCACCAGCCGGGGATCCGAGACCTCGGCGAGGGGCGATTTGGGAAGAGCGTGGTGCAGGGACATGGACAGGGCCTCCATCACAGGGTTTGCCAGGAGTGGTTTCCCCGTGGTGATGCCATATTCCTCGCAGAGAAGGTGACCATAGTGCGGCGACTTGGCAGAGGATCCCTCTGCCGATCCCCGGCCGCGCCAGTCAATCCCTCTGCGGCAGTCCCAGAGCGGCCAGGGGCAGGGGGGCGGGGCCCTTCACCGGCTTCGTCACGATATAGGTGTAATAGCGCGCGAGCCCGATCTCCGAGGCGAGCATGCGGTCGATCAGCCTCTGGTAGGCGTCGATGTCCCTTGCCACGACCTGCAACAGGTAGTCGAACCCGCCGCCGAGCGCCCAGCAGGCGGTGACCTCCTCGATGTCCTGCACGGCGGTCTCGAAGGTCCTGAAGACATCGGTCGTGTGGTTCACCAGCTCCGCCGCCACGAAGACCGTCACGTGGGGCGCGAGCGCGCGCAGCGCGATCCGGGCGCCGTAGCCCTCGATGATCCCGGCCTCTTCCAGCCGTTTCAGCCGGTCCCAGCAGGGGCTGGGCGAGAGGTTGATCCGCTCCGCCAGCTCGGTCTTCGTGATCCGCCCCTCGCGTTCGAGGACCCGCAGGATCTCCACGTCCCGCGCATCCAGACGATAGCTGCTCATGCCCGGATCACCGTGCCCGTCGCCCCGCCCTGCAACAGCGCCGCGACGTGGGAGGCGATGGCCGTGTCCTGCGCCCCCGTCCCGGTCAGGTCGCAGATCGTCACCTGATCGCCGGAGGTCCGGCCCGCCGCCGCCCCGGTGACCACCTCGCCCAGCTCCGGCAGGAGACCCGTCATCAGCCCCTTCGCCCGGGCCGAGGCCAGCTCTCCGGCGGTCTCGCATTGCGCCACCCGGTCCGCGACATAGAGATCGGCGGCCACCAGCGCCTCGGCCGCGACCTCGTTCTTGCCCGCCTGGTCCGAGCCCATGGCGGTCACGTGCAGCCCCGGGTGCAGCATCTCGGCGGTGACGAGCGGCTCCCGCGCGGGCGTCGTCGTCACGACAAGCTGGCTCCGCGCCACCGCCTCTGCGGGGTCGCCGACGACCTCCGCCTCCACCCCGAGAGCTTCCTGCAGATCCGATGCGCAGGTCCCGGCCTTGTCGGCATCCCGTCCCCAGACCAGCACCCGCCCGAAGGGCCGTTCGAGATGCGCCGCCTGCATCTGCAGCCGCGCCTGCACCCCGGTGCCGAGGACCGCCGCCGTCTCGACCTCCTTCGGCGCGAGGTGCCGCGCGGCCACCGCCCCGGCGGCGGCGGTGCGGATGTCGGTCAGGTAGCCGTTGTCGAGAAACAGCGCCTCCACCAGCCCGGTCCTGGCCGAGAACAGGATCATCAGCCCGTTCAGCGAGGCGAGCCCCAGCTTCGGATTGTCGAAGAACCCCGGCGACACCTTGATCGCGAAACCGTCGAATCCCGGCAGGTAGGCCGTCTTCACGTCCACCTCGCCATTCGCCTCTTCCAGGGCCATCGACAGGATCGGCGGCATCACCACGCCCTCGCCGGCGAGCGCCGCGAAGGCCTTCTCGATCACGTCCACCAGCCCGCGGTCGAGGCCGATGACACGCCGCAATTCGGCTTCCGTCACGATCCGCACGTCATGCGCCATGGGGCACCCCCTTCACCGTCATCTCTCCGAGCGTCACGTCCTGCCCGGTCACCACCCGGGTGAACTGCGTCATGTCCACGTTGCGCCCGGTGAGGATCGTCGCCACCGGGCCGTCACAACGGACCTTGCCCGCCATCAAGGCGGCGAGGCCGACGACCGATCCGCCCTCGGCCACCAGCCGGTCGGTGTAATAGGTCTCCTGCATCGCGCGGTAGATCTCCTCTTCGGTGACCAGCACCGTATCATCCAGCAGATCCCGGCACATGGCAAAGCTCATCCGGTTCTCCATCCCGATCCCGCCGCCAAGGGAATCGGCCAGCGAGGCGACCTCCTCGACCTGCACCGGCGCCCCGGCCAGAAGGCTCTCGTGCATCGCCGCGCCGCGGTCCATGGAAACCCCGACGACCCGCACCGAGGGCTTCGCGCGCTTCGCCGCGAACGCCACCCCGGCGGCCAGCCCGCCGCCCGAGAGCGGCACCAGCAGCGTCTCGATCCCCGGCCTCTCGGCCATGATCTCCGCCCCGATGGTCGCCTGCCCGGCGATCACCAGGGAATCGTCGAAGGGCGAGATCCCCGTCAGCCCTTCCTCGCGCGTCAGCCGGTCGGCCTCCGCCTGCGCCTCGTCCTGGCTGCGCCCCTTGATGCGCACCTCCGCGCCCAGGGCCCGGATCCCCGCGACCTTCGCCTCGGGCACCAGTTCGGACATGCAGATCACCGCCCGCTTGCCCGCCTCGCGCGCCGCCCAGGCCACCCCGCGCCCGTGGTTGCCGGTCGAGCAGCAGACCACGTCGCCCGCTGCCGCCGCCACCGCGTTCAGCGCGCCGCGCAGCTTGAACGCCCCGATGGGCTGGCAGATCTCGAGCTTCAGCCAGAGGTCGGCCCCGGCGTAGAGCGAGGGCACCAGCGGCGTCCGGTCCGCCCGTCCGCGCAGCACCTCCGCCGCCCTCTCGACATCCGCCTCAACCAGCATGAAATCTCCATGTTGCATAGTAGTTGTGCACAACAAGGCCGCGAAGCCGCCCCCGTCAACACTGCAACGCGCCCTGACCCTTGTATTTCCTGAAAACGACTCGTCGTGTTCGTTTCCAGAGCGGCAGAGTTGTGCACAACCTGCCAAGGCGGAGGAAAGACCACCACCAGCGGGAGACCCCAATGATCCGCAAATCGATCCCCTTTTCCGAGGCCGAATATCAACGGCGCCTGCACAAGACCCGCACCGCCATGGAGGCCCGCGGGATCGAGGTTCTCTGCGTCACCGACCCCTCGAACATGGCCTGGCTGACGGGCTATGACGGCTGGAGCTTCTACGTCCACCAGGGCGTCGTCGTCTTCCTCGACCGCGACCCGTGGTGGTGGGGCCGGATGCAGGACCGGAACGGCGCTTTGCGGACGGTGTGGATGGAGGACAGCCGGATCCACGGCTACGTCGACAATTACGTGCAGTCGACCGAACGCCACCCGATGCAGGACCTCGCCGCCAACCTCGGCGCCATGGGGGTCGCGACGGCGCATATCGGGGTGGAGATGGAGAATTACTACTACTCCGCCAAGGCCCACGCCGTCCTCACCCACGAACTGCCCGACGCGACGTTCCACGACGCCACCGCCCTGGTGAACTGGTGCCGCACGGTGAAATCGGGCGAGGAGCTGGCGTTCATGCGCCGCGCCGCCCGGATCTCGGAAAAGATCGTCGACGGGCTGCTCGAACGCGTCGAACCCGGCATCCCGAAGAACGAGATCGTGGCCGAGATCTACCGCGACGCCATCACCGGGGTCGAGGACGGCTGGGGCGATTACGCCGCGATCCCGCCGCTCCTGCCGTCGGGCTCGGACGCCGCCGCGCCGCACCTCACGTGGAACGGCGAGCCCTTCCGGAAGGGCGAGGCGACCTTCTTCGAGATCTCCGGCTGCTACCGCCGCTACCACGCGCCATTCTGCCGGACGCTCTTCCTGGGCGAACCGTCCGACATCCTGAAGGCCGCCGAGGCCGCCCTGGTCGAGGGGCTGGAGGCCGGCATCGACGCCGCCCGCGCCGGCAACCGCGCCTGCGACGTGGCCAACGCCCTCGCCGCGCCCCTGGAACGCGCCAACATCACCCGGGGCGAGCGCTGCGGCTACCCGATCGGCCTGAGCTACCCGCCCGACTGGGGCGAGCGCACCATCTCCTTCCGGGCCGAGGACGAGACCGTGCTCGAACCCGGAATGACCTTCCACTTCATGCCCGGCCTCTGGATGGCCGACTGGGGGCTCGAGATCACGGAATCCATCCTCATCAAGGACGAGGGCCCGGCGGAATGCCTCTGCGACCGCCCCCGGCAGATGTTCGTGAAACCATGAGCGATCTGGAGACCACCCGCGAGATCCTGGGCAGCCTGATCTCTCATCCCACGGTGTCCTCCGAGAGCAACCTCGACCTGATGTGGGTGATGGCCGACCGGCTGGACCGGGCGGGCGCACGGGTCGAGGTCATGAAGGACGCGAGCGGCGCCAAGGCGAACCTCTTCGCCACCATCGGCCCGGACGAACCGGGGGGGCTGATGCTCTCGGGCCATTCCGACGTCGTGCCGGTGGAGGACCAGCCCTGGTCCGCCGATCCCTTCGCCATGTGGGAGGACGACGCCCGCCTCTTCGGCCGCGGCACCTGCGACATGAAGGGCTTCATCGCCGCCTGCATCGCCATGGCGCCGACCTTCGCGTCGCGCCAGCTGACAAGGCCGATCCACTTCGCCTTCACCCATGACGAGGAAATCGGCTGCCTCGGCGCGCAGACCCTGGCCCACATCCTGCGCGACCGCGAGGTCCGCCCCGGCCTCGCCATCGTCGGAGAGCCGACCTCGATGCGGATCATCGAGGGGCACAAGGGCTGCTGCGAATACCGCGTGACCTTCACCGGGCGCGAGGGGCACGGCTCGCGCCCGGACCTCGGCGTGAACGCCTCGGAATACGCCACCCGCTACGTGACGCGGCTGCTGGAGCTGCGCGAGGCGCTCAAGCACCGCGCGCCGCCGGGATCGCGGTTCGAACCGCCCTGGACCACGATCAACATCGGCCGGATGGCAGGCGGTCACGCGCCCAACATCATCTGCGGCCATGCCGAGGTGGAATGGGAGATGCGCCCCGTCCAGCAGACCGACGCCGATTTCGTGAAGCGCGCGATCCGGGATTACGTGGGCGACATCCTCCTGCCCGAGATGCAGGCGGGATTTCCCGAGGCGCTGATCTCGACCGAGGTGCTGGGCGAGGTCGCGGGGCTGGAGCCGATGGACCAGAACGCCGCGCGCTACCTCGTGTCCGAGCTGACAGGCGCGAACGGTGCCGACCTCGTTGCCTTCGGGACCGAGGCGGGGCTCTTCCAGGAGATCGGGATGGACGTCGTCGTCTGCGGCCCCGGCTCCATCGAGCAGGCGCACAAGCCCGACGAGTTCATCGAGATCGGCCAGCTCGCCTCCTGCCTCGACATGCTGCACGGGCTGGCCGACCGGTTCACCGCCCATGGCTGAGGACGCCCGCGACCGGCTGGCGCGGCTCCACGGCGAGATGCGCGAGCGGATCTGCCTGATGGACTGGGCGCCGGGCACCCGGCTCTCGGAAGAGGGAATCGCGGCGGAGTACGGCGTCTCGCGGACCCCGATCCGCCGCGTGCTCGCCCGGCTCGAGGACGAGGGGCTGGTGCAGTCGCTGCACGGGATCGGGACCATGGTCACCGACCCGGGCGCGGAGGAGCTGGCGCAAACCTATGCCCTGCGCGAGGAGCTGGCGGAGCTGGTCGGACGGCTGTCGCCGGTGGAGGTCGGCGCGGCACAGCGGGCCGAGATGGCCGGTTTCCGCGCGCAGGGCGAGGCGCTGGCGCAGGCGCCCGAGGCGCGCAGCTTCGCCCGGCTCAACATGGCCTATTTCGCCTTCGGCCTGTCGCTGACCGGGAACGCGGTGCTGCGCGAGGTGGCCGAGCGGCTCTATTACCGGACGGCGCGGGTCTGGCTGCGGCAGATCGCGGCGCTGGACCTGGCCGAGGAATGTGCGGTGTTCCTCGCCGAGCTGCGGGAGACCGAAAGGGCCTTGTCCGCGGGGGACGCGATGGCCGCGGCGCTGGTGCGGCGGGCGCATATCTCGATGTCGGTGCGGCGGTTGATGGCGGCCGGTGCGGCGGGGCGGGCGGTCGATTAACCTATTATGAACAATTGGTTGGGCGCGGTATAATCTTCGTGAAACCTTCCCCGTGGGGAAGGCCGCCCTGCGTGCGGGAGACGCGCCCTGCGGCCTCGGGAGAGACCATCGCGTCACGACACCGGGGGCGCCCGCCCGAGGGAGGGCGCGGCCCTTCGCGCTTCAGAGAAGCTGCAGATCCCCGAGCCCGAAGGCCAGCAGGATCGCCTCGGCGATCAGCCCGGCCAGCACGGGGAGCACGGCGCAGCTCGCCAGCCGCAGCCCGACGAAGCGCCAGCCCATGATCGGCGCCTCGTAGGCCAGCATCCGGTGCAGCGCGAAGACCGACCATCCGGCGATCAGCGCCACCATCTGCGGGATGCCCGCCCCGCCCTGCAGGAAGACGATCGCGATCGGGAACGAGGTCATCGGACCGCCCGGCAGCAGTCCTCCGATCAGCCCCGCCAGCACGATCCCCAACAGGCCGGAGGCGGGTCCGATCACGTGGCTCAGCGCGGCGACCGGCACGACCTGCACGAGGAAGCTCGCCGCCAGCAGGGCGAAGGGCAGGCGGAAGGCCAGCATCCGCCCGGTGCCGAGCGCGTCGCGCCCGGCGCCGGTCAGCCCGGCGGTGCCCGCGCGGCGCCAGACGAAGACGGCCAGCACCGCGACGACGGCCCAGATGAAGATCGCCGCCGCCGTCATTCGGCGGGCCGGTCCAGCCGGAGCACCGCGAAGCGGGTCATCCAGCGGGCGATCAGCCCGGCGACGATCGGCAGGGGCAGGCAGGCGAGGAAGCGGATGGCGGTGAACTCGACGCCCAGCAGGGGCAGCTCCCAGACGATCAGCCGGTTGAAGCCCAGAAGCGACCACGAGGCGATGAAGGTGATCAGCGCGCCCGCATCGGCCCCGGCGATCCAGAGCGCGTAGACCATCGGAAACGAGGTGAAGGGCCCGCCCGGCGTCAGCGCGCCCGCCAGTGTCGCCACCAGCAGCCTCCGGATCCCCGAGCTGCCGCCCAGCATCGCCGCCACCTTCTCGCGGCTGACCAGCCGGGTGACGAGTCCGCCGATCAGCAATCCGGCGGCCAGCTGCGGCAGGATCTGCAGGAACAGGATGCCCGCCTCCGCCGCCGAGGACAGCACCGCCTCGCCCCCGCGGCGCAGGTAGCAGAGCGTCCCCGTGCCGATGGCGAGACCCATGAAGACAAGGTCGGTTCTGGCAAGCTTCATCGGTGCGGGGATCCCTCGGCAGGTCGTCCGCCGCGCGGCGGCGCGGCGGCATCGGCCCGCAAGGTGGCCGAGCGCGGGGGGAAAATCAATGTCGGTGGCATGTATTCCTGCGGGTCGCGCCAGAGGCGTCCCGCACGGGGCGCAAGGGCCCGGCGCCGCGCGCCGGACCCGTGGCCGGCCAGGTCAGGCCAGCAGCTTCGCCTTCTGCGCGGCGAATTCCTCTTCGGTGAGGACGCCCTTGTCCTTCAGCGTGGCCAGCTTCTCGAGCTGTTCCGCCGTCGAGGCGCCTGCGCCGCCGCCGGTGCCCGCCACCGACATGATGTACTCCCGCTGGGCCTTTTCCATGCTGGCGACGGCTTCGCGGTTGTGTTCCTCCATCTTGCCGCCGCGGGCGATCAGGTAGACCAGCACGCCGAGCCAGGGGATGAGGATCACGAACATCACCCAGATCGCCTTGGCGAAGCCGCCGAGGTCCCTGGAGCGGAAGATATCGGCCACCACCGATATCAGCACCCAGAACCATGCGATCAGGAGAAAGAACCAGAACATAGACCAGATGAGGTCGAAGAAACCGAAACCGTCTTCCATGGGTCTGCCTTTCATTGCCGGCGCGTTCTGCGCCTGAGGGGTTCAAACAACCCTGACCCTACCCGATCCCGTCACTTCCGCCAGCAATACCTGACCCTGCGTCGCCCAGGCGCCCGATGGAATTGCAACCGTGAATTGTCTGCAACACCCGCCCGGCGTCGCGGACATGAAAAGGCCGGGCCCCCGCAGGGAGCCCGGCCGTGGTCCTGACCCGCAGGGGCCGCCTGCCGGAGGGCCGTGTCAGCCCGCGACCCAGAGCCCCGCATCCTTCACCGCGGCCATGCCCTCGTCCAGCGAGAGGCGGGCGCGGTCGATCAGCAGGTCGATCTCTTCCTTCGAGATCACCAGCGGCGGAGAGATGATCATCCGGTCGCCGACATGGCGCATGATGAGGTTGTTGGCGAAGCAGCGCTCGCGGACCATGTAGCCCACCGTGCCCGCCTCGGAGGCGAAGGTGGCCCGGCTGTCCTTGTGCGGGGTCAGGGCGAGCGAGCCCATCATGCCGACGATCTTCACCTCGCCCACCATCGGATGGTCCGCGAGGCTTTCGAACTTCTCCTTGAGGTAGGGGCCGGTCTCCTCGCGGACGCGGTCGATGATGCCTTCCTCCTCGAGGATGCGCAGGTTCTCGAGCGCGACGGCGCAGGCGACCGGGTGGCCGGAATAGGTGTAGCCGTGGTTGAACTCGCAGGCCGCCAGCACCCCGGCCACCTCGTCGCAGACGATCGAGCCGCCGATCGGCTGGTAGCCCGAGCTGAGGCCCTTCGCGATCGTCATGATGTGCGGCCGGATGCCCAGGGTCTGGGAGCCGAACCAGTTGCCGGTGCGCCCGAAGCCGCAGATCACCTCGTCCGCGATCAGGAGGATGCCGTACTTGTCCACGATGCGCTGGATCTCGGGCCAGTAGCTGTCGGGCGCCACGATCACGCCGCCCGCCCCCTGCACCGGCTCGGCGATGAAGGCGCCGACGCGCTCGGGGCCGATCTCGAGGATCTTCTCCTCCAGCTCCCGGGCGCGCATCAGGCCGAACTCCTCCTCGGACATGGAGCCGCCCTCGGCCCACCAGTTCGGCTGGCCGATGTGGTGGATGTCGGGAATCGGCAGGCCGCCCTGCGAATGGATGCCCACCATCCCGCCGAGAGAGCCCGATCCCATGGAGCTGCCGTGGTAGCCGTTCCACCGCGCCAGCAGCACGTTGCGCTCGGGCTGGCCCTTTTCTGCCCAATAAGTGCGCACCATCCGGATATTCGTGTCGTTCGCCTCGGACCCGGATCCGGCGTAGAAGACGTGGTTCAGATCGCCCGGCGCCAGCTCGGCCAGCTTGGCCGCCAGCGCGATGGCCGGAATGTGCGTCGTCATGAAGAAGGTGTTGTAATACGGCAGTTCCTTCATCTGCCGCGCCGCCGCCTCGGCCAGCTCCTCGCGGCCGTAGCCGATGTTCACGCACCACAGGCCCGCCATGGCATCGAGGATCTCCGCGCCCTCGCTGTCACGCAGGAAACAGCCGTTCGCCTGGGTGATGACCCGCGCGCCGCGCGCGGCCAGATCGTTCTGGGTCGAGAAGGGATGCATGTGGTGCGCGGCATCGAGCGCTTGCAGCTCGGCCGTCGGCATGTGGTTCGTGATGACGTTCATGATCTCACCTCGGAATTGCCAGTTTCGCAGGACGCTACGCCGGGTCAGCCGGAAACGCCATATTGCGTCGCCACGTAAGGTTTGATTGGATCGCATTCACTGGGCGCTATCTGCAACAGAGTCCAACGGGAGAGACACTTATGAAGAAGACCCTCATCACGACGACGGCCCTCATCGCCCTCGGCACCGCCGCCGCGGCAGAGGAAGTGCACGTCTACAACTGGTCCGACTACATCGACGAAGAGCTGCTGACGAAGTTCGAGGAAGAGACCGGCATCGACCTGGTCTACGACGTCTTCGACAGCAACGAACTGCTCGAGACCAAGATGCTGGCCGGCGGCTCGGGCTATGACGTGGTCGTGCCGACCGGCACCTTCCTGCAGCGCCAGATCGCGGCCGGCGCGTTCCAGAAGCTCGACAAGTCGCAGCTGCCCAACATCGAGAACATGTGGGACGTGATCTCGGAACGGACCGAGGTCTACGATCCCGGCTCGGAATATTCGGTCAACTACATGTGGGGCACCACCGGCCTCGGCGTGAACACCGCCAAGGTGGCCGAGGTGCTGGGCGAGGATGCGCCCGTCGACAGCCTGTCGCTGATCTTCGATCCGGCCAACATCGAGAAGCTCAGCGAATGCGGCGTGCAGGTGCTGGACGCCCCGACCGAGATGATCCCCGCCGCGCTGACCTATGCCGGCTGGGAGGACCCCGACGACCATTCGCAGGAAGCGCTCGACAAGGCCGAAGAGGTGCTGTCGGCGATCCGTCCGCATGTGCAGAAGTTCCATTCCTCGGAATACATCAACGCGCTGGCCAACGGTGACATCTGCGTGGCCTTCGGCTGGTCCGGCGACATCCTGCAGGCCCGCGACCGCGCGGCCGAGGCCGACAACGGCGTCGAGGTGGAATACCACATTCCCAAGGAAGGCGCGCTGATGTGGTTCGACCAGATGGCGATCCCGACCGACGCGCCGAACCCGGAAGCCGCGCACAAGTTCCTGAACTTCATCATGGATGCGCAGAACATGGCGGCGGCGTCGAACTACGTCTACTACGCCAACGGCAACAAGGCCTCGCAGGAATTCCTGGCCGAGGACGTGATCGGCGACCCGGCGATCTACCCGGACGAGGAGACGCTGGACAACCTCTACACCGTGACGCCCTTCGGTCCGAAGGAACAGCGGCTGCTGACCCGGATGTGGACCCGCGTGAAGTCGGGCACCTGACCCACGCCACATGAGACTGGCCCGCGCGGCTGATCGCGCGGGCCTGCCCTTTTCCGGAGCCTCCATGCCGCAGACCGTCTTCGCCCCCTGGGACGACCCGAACGAGAAACCCCTGATCTCCTTCCAGCGCGTCACCAAGCGGTTCGGTGATTTCACCGCCATCGACGACATCAGCCTCGACATCTTCTCGCGCGAGTTCTTCGCCCTGCTCGGCCCGTCCGGCTGCGGCAAGACCACGCTGATGCGGATGCTCGCCGGCTTCGAGACGCCGACCGAGGGCAAGATCTTCCTCGCCGGGCAGGACATCGCGCCGGTGCCGCCGAACAAGCGGGCGGTGAACATGATGTTCCAGAGCTACGCACTGTTCCCGCACCTGACGGTCTGGGACAACATCGCCTTCGGCCTGAAGCGCGAGGGCAAGGACAAGGACGCGATCGAGGCCCGCGTGAACGAGATGCTCAAGCTGACCCGGCTGGAGAAGTTCAAGTCGCGCAAGCCGCACCAGATCTCGGGCGGCCAGCGGCAGCGCGTCGCGCTCGCCCGCTCGCTGGCCAAGGCGCCGAAGCTGCTGCTGCTGGACGAACCGCTCGGCGCGCTCGACGCGAAGCTCCGGCAGGACACCCAGTTCGAGCTGGTGGACATCCAGGAAAAGACCGGCACCACCTTCGTGATCGTCACCCACGACCAGGAAGAGGCGATGACCGTCGCCTCCCGCGTGGCGGTGATGGACGAGGGCAAGCTGATGCAGGTCTCGACCCCCGACCGGATCTACGAGAGCCCGGATTCGGTCTACGTGGCCGATTTCATCGGCGACGTGAACATCATCGAGGGCAGGGCGCACCAGACCGGCGACAACGTGCAGGTGATCTGGGCCGAGGGCCAGCCGCCGCTGATGGCCAAGACGCAGAAGGATTTCTCGCTCGACCAGCAGTGCTGGCTGGCGATCCGCCCCGAGAAGGTGGCGATCTCGGCCGAGCGGCCGCAGGCGCCGAACACGCTGCGGGGCCGGATCCTCGACATCGCCTACCTCGGCAACATCTCGACCTACCATGTCGAGCTGCCGACCGGGCATGTCATCAAGGCGCAGGAGGCCAACACCCGCCGCATCGCCCGCCGCAGCTTCACGTGGGAGGACGAGGTCTGGCTGAGCTGGACCGATACCGCGGGGGTTCTGCTGGACCGATGAGCGCGCCCGACCTGCATCCTTCCGGACAGACCGTGCCGGTCCCGCACCGGGACGGGGGGCTCTGATGCGCCGTCTCGTCCTGATCCTCGTGCCCTATCTGTGGCTGCTCTGCCTCTTCCTGATCCCCTTCGTGATCGTGATGAAGATCTCGCTGAGCGACGTCGCCCTCTCGATCCCGCCCTATACGCCGCAGCTCGATCTTTCGGCCGGGTGGCAGGGCATCCGGGATTTCTTCGCCGAGCTCGATTTCGAGAACTTCGCCTTCCTGACCACGGACGACCTCTACTGGAAGGCCTATCTCTCCTCGCTCCAGATCGCCGCGATCTCGACCGTGCTGACGCTGCTGGTGGGCTTCCCGATCGCCTATGCGATGGCGCAGTCACCGGACGAATGGCGGCCGACGCTGATGATGCTGGTAATCCTGCCGTTCTGGACCTCGTTCCTGATCCGGGTCTATTCGTGGATGGGGATCCTCGCGAACGAGGGGGTGCTGAACCAGGTGCTGCTCTGGCTCGGGATCATCGACAGCCCGCTGCAGATCCTGAACACCAAGACGGCGGTCTACATCGGCATCGTCTACACCTACCTGCCGTTCATGATCCTGCCGATCTACGCCGCGCTCGAACGGCTGGATGGCTCGCTTCTGGAAGCGGCCGAGGACCTCGGCTGTTCGCGCATCTCGGCCTTCTGGCTGGTGACGGTGCCGCTGTCCAAGAACGGCGTGATCGCGGGCTGCTTCCTGGTCTTCATCCCGGCGGTCGGCGAATTCGTGATCCCCTCGCTTTTGGGCGGGTCCAAGACCCTGATGATCGGCAAGGTGCTGTGGGAGGAGTTCTTCTCCAACCGCGACTGGCCGGTGGCCTCGGCCGTGGCGGTGATCCTGCTGCTGATCCTCGTGATCCCGATCGTGCTGTTCCAGCGGCAGGAGCAGAAGCAGCGCGAAGCGGAGGGGACGTGATGGCGGAGATGGGTCCTTTGCGCGGGGTGGCGTTTGTCGGTGCCCGGCATGAGCCGGTCGTTGGCGCTCCGTTCGCGCCCGTCGGCCCGGCGGCACGCCGGGCCGCGCCCTCCCTCCCGGCCGGGAGGGCGCAGTGTCGCCGTCCCGCGCCGCGCCATTGGCTTGCGCGTGACGGGGGTGCAGCGACCGGGACTGTCGGAGCGCCCCCCAGAGGAAGGGCGCGGCCCTTCGCGCCCGTGACCGGCCCGCGGTGCCCGGCTGCCGTGGCGCCCGAACGGGGCCGCGGGGCGGATGCGGTCGCGACGGAGGCCCGCGCATGAGACGTCTTTCCTGGTTCAACGTCACCTCGCTGACGATCGGCTTCGCGTTCCTCTACCTGCCGATGGTCCTGCTGATCATCTACAGCTTCAACGCCTCGAAGCTGGTCACCGTCTGGGCCGGGTTCTCGACCCGGTGGTACGGCGAGCTGTTCCGGAACGAGGCCTTCCTCGACGCGGCATGGGTCACGCTGAAGGTGGCCTTCTTCTCGTCCTCGATCGCGACGATCCTCGGCACCATGGCGGCCTACGTGCTTGTGCGGGCCGGGCGGTTCCACGGCAGAACCCTGTTCTCCGGCATGATCTACGCGCCGCTCGTCATGCCCGAGGTCATCACCGGCCTGTCGCTCCTGCTGCTCTTCATCGGCATCGGGCTCGACCGGGGGATCTTCACCATCGTGCTCGCCCATACGACCTTCGCGATGTGCTACGTGTCGGTGGTGGTCTCCTCGCGGCTCGTGACCTTCGACCGCTCGCTGGAAGAGGCGGCGCTCGATCTCGGCTGCACGCCCTTCACGGCCTTCCGGCTGGTGACGTTGCCGATCATCCTGCCCGCCGTCATCTCGGGCTGGCTGCTGGCCTTCACCCTGTCGCTGGACGACCTCGTCATCGCGAGCTTCACCGCCGGGCCCTCGGCGACGACGCTGCCGATGAAGATCTGGTCCTCGGTGCGGCTTGGCGTGGATCCGCAGATCAACGCGCTCTCCACGATCATGATCGCCATCGTGACCGTGGGCGTGCTGATCGCCTCGTTCGCCTCGAAACGGGCCGCGACGCGCCGCGAAGAAGACGAGCGGGCCGCGGGCCGGACATGAAAAGACCCTTCGGCGACTACGCCTATTCCCAAGGACCGATCGAGGGCTGCTTCTGGGCGGATGCCGTGCCGCGCGCGGCGCTCCACCGCTCCGCCGCGCAGGGCGAGATCGACACCGATTACGCGGTGATCGGCGGCGGCTACACCGGGCTCAACGCCGCCCTGGCGCTGGCCGAGGCGGGCGAGCAGGTGGCGGTCTTCGACGCCGAATTCCCGGGCTTCGGCGCCTCGGGCCGGAACGGCGGGTTCTGCTGCCTCGGAGGCACGCGGGCCGCGGACGAGACGCTGGAGCGCCGCTTCGGCGCCGGCGCGGCCGCGGAGGTCCGGCAGGCCGAGCTCGCATCGGTCGAACATGTCGCCGGGCTGATCGACCGCCTCGGGCTCGACGTGGACCGCCATTCCGAGGGCGAGACGATCCTCGCCCATTCCGAGGCGAAGATGGCCGCGCTCCGCCGCGAAAGGGCGGAATACGACGCCGCCTACGGCGTGAGCTCCACGCTGGTCGAGAAGGCCGACCTGCGCGCCCATGGGCTGAACGGCACTTTCCACGGCGCGCTCACCGTGCCCGTGGGCTTCGCGCTGCATCCGCGGAAATACCTCGCCGGGCTGGCCGCCGCGGCGCAGGCCGCCGGTGCGCGGATCCATGGCGGCAGCCCGGTGACGGGCATCGAGCGCAAGAGCTACGGCTACCGGCTTGCCACCCCCGCCGCGCGGATCCGGGCCAAGCGGGTGATCGTGGCGACCAACGGCTATGGGTCGGAGGAGGTGCCGGGCTGGATGCGCGCGCGCTTCCTGCCGGCGCAAAGTTCCGTCATCGCGACCCGGCCGATGACCGATGCGGAGCTCGAGGCGCAGGGCTGGACCGCGCTTCAGATGGCCTACGAGGACCGGCGGCTGCTGCACTACTTCCACCTGACGCCGGACAAGCGGATGGTCTTCGGCCAGCGCGGCGGGCTGATCTGCACGCCGGCGAACGAGAAGCGCATAAGGGCCCGGGTCCGGCGGGATTTCGACCGTCTCTTCCCCGAATGGACGCATGTCGAGACGCCGCATTACTGGTCCGGCATGGTCTGCCTGACGGCGAGCCTCACCCCCTTCTGCGGCGAGGTGCCCGAGCTGCCGGGCGTCTTCGCCGCCTTCGGCTATCACGGCAACGGCGTGGCCATGGGCTCCTATTGCGGACGCATGGTCGGCGACCTGGCCCGCGGGGCCGAGGCGCCCGTGCCGCGGGCCTTCGCGAAGCCGCCGATGCGCTTCCCGCTGGGGCCGGCGCGGCGCTTCTGGCTGGGGGCGGAATACACCTGGGCGCGGGTCACGAATGCCTGACGCCGCTGGACGGCGCCCCGGCCGCGGCATAGCTTCGCCCGCATGACCACCGCGCTTCTCACCCACCCCGACTGCCTCAATCACCTCACGCCCGAGGGCCATCCCGAGCGGGTCGCCCGGCTCGAGGCGCTGCTGCCCCGGCTCGAGGGCAAGGACCTGCTGCGCGTCCGCGCGCCGCTCGCCGCGGATGACGACCTGCTGCTGGCGCATCCGCAGGATCACCTCGACGCGATCAAGGCGGCGGAGCCCGAGCGGGGGATCCGCCAGCTCGACCCTGACACGTGGATGTCGCCGGGATCGCTGCAGGCCGCCCTGCGCGCCGCGGGTGGCGCGGTGCGGGCCGTGGACATGGTGCTCTCGGGCGAGGCGGACAACGCCTTCGTCGCCTGCCGCCCGCCGGGCCACCACGCCGAGACCCGCGCGCCGATGGGCTTCTGCCTGTTCGGGACCGTCGCCATCGCGGCGAAACACGCGCTGGAGCGGCACGGGCTGGAGCGGGTGGCGATCGTGGATTTCGACGTGCATCACGGCAACGGGACGCAGGACCTCGTGCAGTCCGACGGGCGCATCCTCTTCGTCTCGACCCACCAGATGCCGCTCTATCCCGGAACGGGCGCGCCGTCCGAGACCGGGCCCGCGGGGACCGTGCTCAACATTGCGCTGGACGAGGGGACCACCGGAGAGGTCTACCGGCGCATCCTGACCGACACGATCCTGCCGCGGCTGAGGGCGTTCCGGCCAGAGCTGCTGATCCTGTCGGCCGGGTTCGACGCGCATGCGAACGACCCGCTGGCGGGACTCTCGCTGGAGACCGCGGATTTCGCCTTCGTGACGGAGGAGCTCTGCCGGATGGCGGCGGAGGTCTGCGAGGGCCGCGTCGTCTCCTGCCTGGAGGGCGGCTACGACCTCGACGCGCTGGCGGAGAGCGGGGAGGCGCATGTCGATGCGCTGATCGCGGCGGCGCGGTAGGGACGTCCGAGCCTCCCTCACCGCCCATGCGCCGATCTGCCCCTGGCAGATCGGATCGCGCCTGGACCCGCCCCCCAGGCCGGGCGCGATCCGGTCGCGCCGCCGACACCGTCATCCTCGGGCTCGACCCGGGGATCTCCACCGCGATCGTCCTCCGGTCAGGCCGGATGCCCGCCGGTCCCCGCTTCCCCTTTGCACCTGCCCGTGGCCGCGGATAAGGTGCCGCCACCTGAAAGAGCGGAGGCGTGAATGTCCGACCAGCAGCCCGTGGACCAGATGAGTTTCGAGGACGCGATGAAGGAGCTCGAGGGCGTCGTCTCGCAGCTCGAACGCGGCGATGTGCCGCTCGACCAGTCCATCGCGCTCTATGAACGCGGCGCCAGGCTGAAGGCCCGGTGCGAGCAGAAGCTCAAGGAGGCCGAGGAGAAGGTCGCCGCGATCACGCTCGACGCGCAGGGTCAGCCCACGGGCACGACTCCTGTCGACCCGCAGTGACTTGCGCCCCGTGAGTTTCGACGCCGCCCTCGCGGCCGCGGCCGAGGCGGTCGGCCGCGGGCTGGACAGCCTTCTCGCGGACATGCCCGGAGAGGTCGGCGCCGCGATGCGCCATGCCGCGGGCGGCGGCAAGCGCCTGCGCGCCTTCCTGGTGCTGGAAAGCGCCCGGCTGCACGGCGTCGATCCGGCGCAGGCGCTCTGGCCCGCCATGGCGATCGAGGCGATGCACGCCTATTCGCTGGTCCATGACGACCTGCCCGCGATGGACGACGACGACCTGCGCCGGGGCCTGCCCACGGTGCATGTGAAATGGGACGAGGCGACGGCGATCCTTGCGGGCGACGCGCTCCAGTCGCTGGCCTTCGAATGCGCGGCGCATCCGGAGCTCGCCCCGGCGACGCGGGCCGACCTTGCCCTGACGCTGGCCCAGGCCGCGGGCGCCCGGGGCATGGTGCTGGGCCAGGCGATGGACATCGCGGCCGAAACCGCCGAGACCCCGCTCACGATCGACCAGATCACCGCCCTGCAGGCGGGCAAGACCGGCGCGCTCTTCGAATGGTCCGCGATGGCCGGTCCCCGGATGGCGGGCGCGGATCCGGACCCGCTCCGGCGTTACGCGCAGGCCTTCGGCCTTGCCTTCCAGATCGCGGACGACATCTTGGACGTGGAGGGCGACGAGGCCCGCGCGGGCAAGCGGCTCAAGAAGGACGGCGCCGCCGGCAAGGCGACCTTCGTGTCGCTGCTCGGGCTGGAACCGGCCCGGGCGCGGGCGGCGGAGCTGGCCGAGGCGGCTTGTGACGCGCTCTCTCCCTACGGCGCGGGGGCCGGGAACTTGCAGGACGCGGCCCGCTTCGCTATCTCGCGCCGAAGCTGAACGCCAGCCCGGAGGGGCAGCCATGACGATGAAACCCGAGACCCCGCTGCTGGACCGCATCCGGTCGCCGCAGGACATGAAGCGGCTGAGCGACGCGGAGCTGCGCCGCCTTGCCGACGAATTGCGGGCCGAGACGATCGCGGCCGTGTCCGAGACGGGCGGCCACCTGGGCGCCGGCCTGGGCGTGGTCGAGCTGACGGTCGCGCTGCATGCGATCTTCGACACGCCGCGGGACAAGCTGATCTGGGACGTCTCGCACCAGGCCTATCCGCACAAGATCCTCACCGGCCGGCGCGACCGGATGAAGACCCTCCGCCAGGAGGGCGGGCTCTCGGGCTTCACCAAGCGCAGCGAAAGCCCCTATGACCCGTTCGGCGCGGCGCACAGCTCGACCTCGATCTCGGCGGCGCTCGGCTTTGCCGTGGCACGGGACCTCGGCGGCACCACGCCCGAAGGGGTGGGCGACGCCATCGCGGTGATCGGCGACGGCGCGATGAGCGCGGGCATGGCCTTCGAGGCGATGAACAACGCGGGCGCATTGGGCAAGCGGCTGATCGTGATCCTCAACGACAACGAGATGTCCATCGCGCCGCCCGTGGGGGCGTTCTCGTCCTACCTCTCGCGGCTCTACGCGGGCGCGCCGTTCCAGGAGTTCAAGGCGGCGGCCAAGGGGGCGGTCTCGCTCCTGCCCGGCCCGTTCCAGGAGGGCGCCAAGCGCGCCAAGGAGCTGCTGAAATCGGTGGCCGTCGGCGGCACGCTGTTCGAGGAGCTGGGGTTCTCCTACGTCGGGCCGCTGGACGGGCACGACATGGAGCAGCTTCTGCCGGTGCTGCGCACGGTGAAGGCGCGGGCGACCGGGCCGATGCTGATCCACGTGATCACCAAGAAGGGCAAGGGCTTCGCCCCCGCCGAGCGCGCCCGGGACGGCGGCCATGCGACCGGCAAGTTCGACCCCGCGACCGGCGAGCAGAAGAAGGCGGCATCGAATGCGCCGTCCTACACCAACGTCTTCGGCGAGACCCTCGTGAAGCTCGCCGAATCCGACAGCCGGATCTGCGCGGTGACCGCGGCGATGCCGGACGGGACGGGGCTGAAGCTCTTCGACGGGCGCTTCCCCTCGCGCTGCTTCGATGTCGGCATCGCCGAGCAGCACGCGGTGACCTTCGCCGCGGGGCTGGCCGCCGGCGGGATGCGGCCCTTCTGCGCGATCTATTCGACCTTCCTGCAGCGCGGCTATGACCAGGTGGTGCACGACGTCGCGATCCAGCGTCTGCCGGTGCGCTTCGCCATCGACCGGGCGGGACTCGTCGGCGCCGACGGGGCGACCCATGCCGGCAGTTTCGACACCGCCTTCCTGGCCAACCTGCCCGGCTTCGTCGTCATGGCGGCGGCGGACGAGGCGGAGCTGAAGCACATGGTCGCCACCGCGGCGGCGCATGACGACGGGCCGATCGCCTTCCGCTACCCGCGGGGCGAGGGCGTCGGCGTGCCGCTGCCCGAGGACGGCACGCCGCTCGAGATCGGCAAGGGCCGGATGATCCAGGAGGGCAAGGGCGTCGCGATCCTGTCCTTCGGCACCCGCTTGGCGGAGGTCGAGAAGGCCTGCGAGGCGCTCGGCGCCCGGGGCATCACGCCGAGCGTGGCGGATGCGCGCTTTGCCAAGCCGCTGGACCGGGACCTGATCCTGAAGCTCGCGGCAGGGCACGACGCCCTGATCACCATCGAGGAGGGGGCCGTCGGCGGCTTCGGGTCCCATGTCGCCCAGTTGCTGGCCGACGAGGGGGTCTTCGATCACGGGCTGAAGTTCCGCTCCATGGTGCTGCCGGACGTGTTCATCGACCAGGCCTCGCCGGAGGCGATGTACCGGGTGGCAAAGCTCGGCGCGGAGGATATCGAGGCGAAGGTGCTGGACGTTCTCGGCGTGACCCGTCTGGCCGAGCGGAAAGCCTGACGGCCAGGGGCGCGGGGCAGGCCGCGCTCCGGCTTCGTGCGCCGCAGGCGGCCCGGCACACGCTCAGGTCGCCGCGGTCACCAGCCACCACAGCATCGCCGCGGCCAGCCCCGTCCAGCCATAGCCGATCAGCGTGAACATCCCGTCCCGCGCCATCAGGCCGATGGCGAAGAAGGTGATGCCGGTGGCGAACACCGATGTCACCATCGGCAGGATCTCGAGGAACGGCAGCAAGGCGCAGATCGCCGCGATCACGACAAGGGTCAGGATATTGGCCCCCCGGCTCACCAGAAGGGCCATCCGCCGCTGCGTGCGCCCGTCGATCCACGCCGCCGGCCGCCGCAGCCACGCGGTCGCGCGGGCGAGCCGTTCGGAGCGGATGCAGCGCGCCTTGAGCCAGCGGGGCAGCCAGACATGGGGACGGCCCATGAGCTTCTGCGTCACCACAAGCAGCATGAAGAGCGCGCCGATCGTCGGCACCCCGGGGATCCCCGACAGCGGCGAGACGAGGATCATCGCCGGGATCAGGATCAGCGGCGAGAAGGACCTCACCCCGATCTCCCGCAGCACGTCCCCGACCGACACGTCGCCGCCGCGTGCCGCATCGTCGAGCGCGTCGAGGATGTCGACGAGGCCGCGGAGCGGGCGGCCGCCGATCGTCTGCGGCAGGCGCTCGGCGAGGGGCGGCGGGGGGATCAGGGCGTGGCTCATTCGCCTTAACGCCGATGGGTCGGAAAGGTTGCCGGGGCGCGGATCAATCCGGCGCGTCCTCTTCCGCCGCGTCCAGCAGCGCGGCGAGCCCCTCGCGATAGGTGGGATGGAACAGCCTCACCCCCAGCTCGTCCTTGATCCGGTCGTTCCGCACGCGCTTGCTCTCGGCATAGAAGCTGCGGGCCATGGGCGTCATCTCGGCCTCGGCGAAATCCTCCTCGGGCGGGAGGGGGAGGCTCAGGAGCTGCGCGGCATGGGCGATGACGTCCTGCGGCGGGGCCGGGTCGTCGTCGCAGAGATTGTAGACCGCGCCCGGGTTCGGGCGGCGGATCGAGGCCTCGAGCACCTGCGCGATGTCCTCGACGTGGATGCGAGAGAACACCTGTCCGGGTTTCACGATCCGGCGGGCCTTGCCGGAGCGGACCTTCGAGAACGGCCCGCGGCCGGGGCCGTAGATCCCGGCGAGGCGGAAGATGTGCAGCGGCAGGCCGGGGATCGCCTGCCATTCGGCCTCGGCCGCGACGCGCCACCTGCCGCGGCGGGTGGAGGGGGTGAGCGGGGTCGCCTCGTCGACCCAGCCGCCGGCGTGATCGCCGTAGACGCCGGTGGTCGAGAGATAGCCCGCCCAGTCGAGCGCCCCGGCCCGGGCGGAGATGGCGTCGCCCAGTTCGCGCAGCATCGGATCGCCCGCCTCGTCCGGCCCGGCCGAGACCAGAAGATGCGTCGCCTCGCCGAGCGCGGCGGACAGGTCCTCGCCCGGAAAGACATGCGGGATCACGCCTTCGGCCTTCAGGGCCTCGGCCTTTTCGGCCGAGCGGGTCGTTGCGTGGATCCGCCAGCCCTGCGGAACCAGGCGGCGGGCGAGGGCGCGGGCGGAATAGCCGTGGCCGAGGGAAAGCAGTGTCGTCATCCCCCTGCAATGCGACGCGCAGAGGATTCCCGCAAGGGGTCGGGCCTTGCCGCGGCGCCGGATCCCGTGGATACAGGGAAAAAGAAGGAGAAGAAAATGGAGCAGGACGTCCGCACCCCGCCGATCGCCCCGCCGCAGGAATTCACCGATCCCGCCGCCGCCGTGGACAGGCTGATCGCGCTCTACGAGGAAGCCACCGCCTTCCTGCAGGACGAATTCCGCAAGACCCTCTCTAAAGGCCCCGACGGCCGTCGCGTCCGCGCCTATTATCCCGAGATCCGGATCACCACGACCTCCTACGGGCACATCGACAGCCGGCTGTCCTTCGGCCATGTGCCCGACCCCGGGACCTATGCCGCGACGATCACCCGGCCGCGGCTGTTTGCCAATTACCTGCGCCAGCAGCTGGGCCTTCTGCTCGGCAACCACGGGGTGCCGGTCACGGTCGGCGTCTCGAACACGCCGATGCCGCTGCATTTCGCCGTCGCATCGGATGCCGAGGTCTCGATCCCGCAGGAGGGCGCGGCGAATTTCCCGCTGCGCGATGTCTTCGACGTGCCGGATCTGACGACGACCAACGACGACATCGTCAACGGCACCCATGTCACCCCGCCGGGCGAGCCGATGCCGCTGGCGCCCTTCACCGCGCAGCGGGTCGACTACTCGCTCGCGCGGCTCGCGCATTACACCGCGACGGATCCCGAGCACTTCCAGAACCACGTCCTGTTCACCAACTACCAGTTCTACGTCTCCGAGTTCGAGAGCTTCGCGCGCCGGATGCTCGCCGACCCGGACAGCGGCTACACCAGCTTCGTGACCACCGGGAACGCCGAGATCACCGGCCCGCTCGGCGATCTCCCGACGCCTTCGAAGATGCCGCAGATGCCGACCTATCACCTCAAGCGCGACAATTCGGCCGGGGTCACGCTGGTCAACATCGGCGTGGGGCCATCGAACGCGAAGACGGCGACGGACCACATCGCGGTGCTCCGCCCGCACGCATGGATCATGGTCGGCCATTGCGCGGGGCTGCGGAACACGCAGAGCCTTGGCGATTTCGTGCTGGCCCACGCCTACCTGCGCGAGGACAAGGTGCTGGACGACGACCTGCCGGTCTGGGTCCCGATCCCGGCGCTGGCCGAGATCCAGGTGGCGCTGGAACAGGCGGTCGCCGACGTGACCGAGCTGGAGGGCTACGACCTCAAGCGGATCATGCGGACGGGCACCGTCGCCACGCTCGACAATCGCAACTGGGAGTTGCGCGATCAGCAGGGCCCGGTCCAGCGGCTCAGCCAGTCCCGGGCCGTGGCGCTCGACATGGAGAGCGCGACGATCGCCGCCAACGGCTTCCGCTTCCGGGTGCCCTACGGCACGCTGCTCTGCATCAGCGACAAACCGCTGCACGGAGAGCTGAAGCTGCCCGGCATGGCCAGCGACTTCTACAAGACGCAGGTTTCCAGGCACCTGATGATCGGGATCCGGGCGATGGAAACCTTGCGCGACATGCCGCTGGAACGTATCCACAGCCGGAAATTGCGGGCGTTCGACGAAACCGCCTTCCTCTGACCAAGGGTCACCCGTGACACCTGTGCCAGACTCGGCGGATTTCCCTTGTTTTGTTGCACTAATTGTTGTGTTGATCCCCAATATCCGGTTAACTCCGGAAATCGTGGCCCAAGACATCGGGCAGTAAAGGAGACCAGAAATGGCAAAACCGTTGACCAAGACCCAATTGGTGGCCGCACTGGCCGAAGAAATGGGCCAGGACAAGAAAGCCGCATCGGCGGCCCTGGACGCGATCACCAACGTGATCACCAAGGAAGTGTCCGCGGGCGGCGCGGTGACCCTGCCGGGCGTCGGCAAGATCTACTGCCGTGAGCGCCCCGAGCGGATGGTCCGCAACCCCGCCACCGGCGACCAGTTCAAGAAAGAAGCCGACAAGGTGGTCAAGATGACCATCGCGAAGGCTCTGAAGGACAGCGTGAACGGCTGATCCCGGCTGATGCCGATCGAGGGGGCCGCCCGGTTGGGCGGCTCTTTTCTTTTGCGATGACAGAGGCTTGGCGGTTCAGAGGACCGGGCCCATCATGGCGATGCTGTTGTACCAGAGCCGCCGCCAGACGCTCCAGTTCCGGACGTCCTCCAGCGTGATCTCGTGGCTGTCGGCGATGTATTCCTCCTGCCGGGCCAGAAGCGCCGCGCTCAGGGCCTTGTCGTAGAACAGGATGTTGTTCTCGTAGTTCAACTCGAAGCTGCGCCGGTCGAGGTTGGCCGAGCCGATCATCGACACGTCGCCGTCCAGCGTGAGCGACTTCGTGTGCAGCAGCCCCTTGGGATATTCGAAGATCCGCACGCCCGCCTTGAGCAGGTCGTAGTAATAGCTCTTGGCGGCCGCGTCGACGACGCGGGAATCATTGCGCTTCGGCAGGACGAAACGCACCTCCACGCCGCGGTAGGCGGCGGCGCAGATCGCCGATTGCATCGCCTCGGTCGGCACGAAATAGGGTGTCGTGATCGTGAGCCGCCGCCGCGCGCCGTGCAGCAGCGCCTCGAACATCTCGGGCATGGCCGAGGCGCGCACGGTCGGGCCGGTGCCGTTCACCTGCGCCACCACGGGGCCGCGGTCGGGTTCGGCGGGGGCGCGGGTCGGCAGGTCGGAAAGGTCCTCGTCCACGTGGGTCATCCAGTCCTGCACGAAGAGCCACTGGTTCTGCCGCGCGACCGGGCCCTCGAAGCGGATCAGAAGGTCGACCCAGGGTGCGAACTTCGGCTTCACGAGGAACTCGGCATCGGCGCAGTTCTGGCTGCCGCAATAGGTGATCGCGTTGTCGATGACGACGATCTTGCGGTGGTTCCTCAGATCGACGCGGCCGCGGATCGGATGGAGGAGCGGATTGCCGATCGGCAGGGCGCGGCCGAGGTTCACACCCGCCGCCGCCATCGCGCGCCAGTGCTCGGACTTGATGAGCCGGCGGGAGCCGAGATCGTCGGCCATGGCGCGCACCGTCACCCCGCGCCCGGCCGCCCGCTTCAGCGCCTCGACCACGCGCAGGCCGGTGACGTCCTCGAGCCAGATGTAGAACATGATGTGGACGTGGTCCTGCGCGGCGTCGATGTCCGCGACCATCCGGTCGATGGCCGAAACGGAATCCCGCATCAGCTCGGCCGCGTTGCCGCCGACCGGAAGGAAGCCGCTGATCGACTGGCCGGTGCGGAAGATCTGTCCGTGCGGCGAGGGAATGTTGGAATAGGGGTCGGGGCTGGGATGGGTGTCGGTGTAGCGCCCGATCGTGCCCGAGGTCTCCTTGTACTTCGCCGCGCGCTTCCGCCCGATGTTCGTCTCGCCGAAGAAGATGTAGGCGACGATGCCCCCGATCGGGACCATCAGCATGACCAGCACCCAGGCCATCCGGGACGACGGCTCGCGGTGCGGGCGCAGCAGCGCGCGGGCAATGAAGGCGAGGTGGATCGCGATGTAGCCGACCACGAAGCAGAAGGCGAGAAAACCCGTCATGCGTCAATACCTTGCCCTGAGCGGGCGGGGGAAGCCCGGTGGCCAGTATTCGTGCAAGCCGCGCTTGCGTCAATCGCCCTGCGGCGCTGTGGACGGCGGGGTTTCCCCTGCCGCGCCGATGTGCTTCTGTCCGCCCCGTAGAGGCAGGGAGCGCAGGCGCATGAACTTGAGGGCGGTGGTACTTGGGCTCTTCTTCGCCCTTTTCTGGTCGTCGGCCTTCACCTCGGCCCGGGTGATCGTGGCGCATGCGCCGCCGATGGCCTCGCTCTCGCTGCGGTTCCTCGTCTCGGGCCTGATCGGCGTGGCGCTGGCGCGCGCGCTCGGGGAAAGCTGGAACCTGACGCGCGGCCAGTGGCGGGCGACGGTGATCTTCGGGGTCTGCCAGAACGCGCTCTACCTCGGGCTCTTCTTCGTGGCGATGCAGACGGTGGAGGCGGGGCTGGCGTCGATCATGGCCTCGGCGATGCCGCTGATCGTGGCGCTGGCGAACCGGGTGATCTTCCGCGAGCGCCTGGCGCCGATGGCGGTGGTGGGCCTCGGGCTGGGGTTCGGCGGGGTGCTCATCATCATGTCCTCGCGGATCTCGGGCGGGGCCGATCCCTTCGGGCTGATGCTCTGCATCGTGGGCACGCTGGCGCTGGCGGTCGCGACCCTGTCGGCGCGCGGGGCCTCATCCGGCGGGAACGTCCTGATGGTCGTGGGCCTCCAGATGCTGATCGGGGCGGTCTGCCTTGCCGTCGCCTCGCTTGCGCTCGAGGAGCTGTGGGTCGACATCACCACCGGGCTCGTCGTCGCCTTCGTCTACACGACACTGGTGCCGGGGCTGCTGGCGACCTGGATCTGGTTCACGCTGGTGAACGAGATCGGGGCGATCCGCGCCTCGGTCTTCCACTTCCTGAACCCGTTCTTCGGGGTGCTGGTGGCGGCCGTGGTGCTGGGAGAGGCGATCGGCCCCAACGACATGATCGGCGTCGCCATCGTCGCGGCGGGGATCCTGATGGTGCAATTGTCGAAGGCGCGGAAGGTGGCGGCGCCGGTGTGAGACGGGGTCGTTCCGCGGCCTGAGCGCGGCGGACAGGCCCACGACCATGGGCGGATCACCTCTCCGGGGGCCAGGGCCTTGCGTTCTCGGCCGCCGCCCAATGCCGGATCCAGTCCGGGAGCTCGGGGCGCGCGTCGGCGGTGGCGGGGGTGTCCAGCAGCGGAAGGACCTCATCCTCGATCCCGACCATCCTGCCGCGCCGCACCACCGCCGAGCGGAAGACCCCCTGGCCGGCGCAGGTGTCGGGATCGAGCCAGAGGCTCTGGTCGAAATAGAGGAACCGCGCATCCCAGCCGGCGATCCGGGTGCGCTGTTCCAGCCGCTGGCCGAGCGTGATCCGCTTGCGGTAGCGCAGCGCGCTGCCCGCGATGGTGAAGCTCAGCCCGTTGGCCCGGAAGCGGTCCCACATGCCGATCCTGAGCGAGAAGGGGATGCGGCCCATGTCGTAGAAGGTCAGGGTGAGCCCGTTGTTGAGCTCGTTCATCATGTCGAGGTCCCACGGCAGGACCCGGTGATGCGAGACATGGGTGTCCCAGGGCGACAGCGGCCTGGACCGGTGGCGCAGGCATTGCGCGAAGATGCGGACGAATGGATACATGGGGCGACCTCCACCCCGGACCCTGCCGCCTGGTCTCGCGCCGTCAACCGCGACCTCGCGTCCGACTTGCGCGACGCCTCCGCGATCCTTAGGTAAAACCCGGACAATCCAAAGGAGTGCCCCGGTGCTGAGCCTGTTCCAGATCCTGATGCTGATCCTCGACGTGGTGTGGTTCATCATCATCGTCCACGTCATCATGTCGTGGCTGATCAACTTCCAGGTTCTGAACCTGAACCAGCAGCTGGTCGCCCAGATCTGGTACGGGCTGAACCGGCTGGTGGAACCGCTCTATCGGCCGGTGCGGAAGATCCTGCCGCCGATGTCGGGGCTCGACCTCGCGCCGCTGGTGGTGCTGATCGGGGTCTACGCGCTGCGGATCATCCTGGCCAACAACATCGGCTACTTCGTCTGACGCCCCTGCCCCGGGCTTGCCGGGGACCGATCCGGCGGAGCGCGGGCCAGGGGCCCGCGCACGTCATGTTTGGGAGGAGGGGGCTGTCTGCCCCCTCTTGCACGCCGGGGGCGTGCAATTCACCCCCGAGGATACGGAACCAGAGGAAGCAGGCCGGGCCCGCGTCCGGGATCAGACGGGGTGGAAGGCGTTGGTGTCCGGGTCGTATTGCTCGATCCCGCCCGAGCCGATGTCGTTCCAGAGCCCGTGCAGGGTGAGCGTGCCGGCTGCGACCGCCTCCTTCACGAAGGGGAAGGTCATCAGGTTCTCGAGGCTGACGAGGATCGCTTCCTTCTCGAGCGCGCGGCGCTGGCTGTCGTGGTCCGGAAGGTCCTTGATCCGATCGTAGCCGGGGCGGAGGATGTCCATCCAGCGGCCCACGAAGCTCGACTTCTGCTCGAGCTCGGGGGCGTGGCCCGAGCACATGTCGAGGCAGCCCTGCACGCCGCCGCAATTGGAATGGCCGACGACCACGACATGGGCGACCTTGAGCGCCGTCACCGCGTATTCGACCGCCGCCGAGGTGCCGTGCTGGTTGCCGTCGGGTTCATAGGGCGGCACGAGGTTGGCGATGTTGCGGTGGATGAAGAATTCGCCCTGGTCGGCGCCGAAGATCGCGGTGACATGCACGCGCGAGTCGCAGCAGGAGATGATCATGGCGCGGGGATGCTGGCCCTGTTCGGCGAGATGGCGGTACCAGGCCTTGTTCTCCGCGAAGCTGGTGGCCTTCCAGCCGTGGTAGCGTTTCACGAGGTAGGCGGGAAGCGGGCTGGCAAAGTCCATCACGTGTCCTTCGTTCTCTGCTGGGCGGTCTGCCGGTCTGCATAGCGCGGGCCGGGCGTCGATGAAACGTATTCGATCGGATTCTTCGGAATTTTGTCTCTTGACCTCAACCGGATGGGAAGGATGCGGCGCTAGGGAGGGCGCCGGATGGGAACAGGTGGATGAGGGTGCGATGAGCGACCATGTGGCGGTCCTTCCGCGGGAGGAACCGGTGCGGCTCGACCGTGCGCGGCTGGAGGAGCTCTGCGCGCGGATGGGCGAGGCCGAGGCGGAGGAGCTCGTCTGCCGCGCGATGGAGGAGCTGGCGGTGCGGCTCTCGTTCACGGAGCGGCAGTTCCGGCATGGCAAGTGGTCCGAGATGCGGCAGAGCGCGCGGGCGCTGGCCACCATCGCGGACCGGATCGGGATGCCGGCGCTGGCGCGGGTGGCGGGGGACGTGATCGGCTGCGCCGACCGCCGGGACGAGATCGCCGCCGCGGCGGTCGTCGCCCGGCTGGTGCGTGTCGGCGAGCGGTCGCTGTCGGCGATCTGGGACATGCAGGACATCCGCCTGTGACGCGGGATCCGGGGCCGCCGGCGCGGGCGCGGCCCGCGTTCCGGCGCGGCAGGCCTTGCAGGCGGCGGCGCGGGGCGTAGGTTGACCTGAGCAACAGACCGAGGTGCCCCATGCCGCTGACCTTCGCCCCTGACACGCCCGATGCCCTGCCGCTGACGCTGCTCAGCCCCGAGACGCTGGACGGCTGGATCGACAGGCAGGAGGACGCGGTCAAGGCCTGGGTGCTCGGCAACGGCTTCCGGGCGGGCTCCGGCAAGGTCCTGCTCCTGCCGGGGGCCCATGGTGCGCCGGGCGGCGCGCTCATCGGGCTTGGCGACGGGGCCGACCGGAGCCGCGAGCGTTTCGCGCTGGCCAGTGCGGCGGGCGCGCTGCCCGAGGGGGACTGGCGGCTCGACGGCACCCTGTCCGGGGCGGAGCTGGAGGAGGCGGCGCTCGGCTGGCTCTTTGCGGGCTATGCCTTCGGCCGGTATCGCAAAAAATCCGGCGCCAGGGCGCGGCTGGTGGCGCCCGAGGGCGTGGATGCCGCGCGGCTCGAGGCGATCGCGGCGGGCGAGGCGCTGGTGCGCGACCTCATCAACACCCCGGCCTCGGACATGGGCCCCTCGGCCCTGGCCGCCGCGGCCGAGGCGGTGGCGCAGGGCTTCGGGGCGACGTTCAGGGTCGTCACGGGCGAGGAGCTCCTGGCGCAGAACTTCCCGATGATCCACGCGGTCGGCCGGGCGGCCGAGGACGCGCCGCGGCTGATCGAGATGACCTGGGGCGAGGAGGGCCCGGCGCTGACGCTGGTCGGCAAGGGGGTCTGTTTCGACACCGGCGGGCTCGACATCAAGCCGGCCGCCGGGATGGGTCTGATGAAGAAGGACATGGGCGGCGCGGCGAACGTGCTGGGGCTCGCCCGGACGATCATGGCGCTCGGCGTGAAGGTGCGGCTCCGGGTGCTGATCCCGGCGGTCGAGAACGCGATCGCGGGCAATGCCTTCCGGCCGGGGGACATCCTGACCTCGCGCAAGGGGCTGACGGTCGAGGTCAACAACACCGACGCCGAGGGGCGGCTGGTGCTGGCCGACGCGCTGGCCTACGGGGCCGAGGGCGCGCCGGATCTGATGATCTCGATGGCGACGCTGACCGGGGCTGCGCGGGTCGCCGTGGGGCCGGACCTCGCGCCGTTCTACAGCGATGACGAGGGCTTTGCCGCGGGGCTGGCCGCGGCGGCGCAGGAGGTGGCGGACCCGGTGTGGCGCCTGCCGTTCTGGGCGCCCTACGAGGCGATGATCGAACCCGGCATCGCCGATCTGGACAATGCGCCGAAGGGCGGTTTCGCGGGCTCGATCACCGCGGCGCTCTTCCTGCGCCGCTTCGCGGGGGGCGTGAACTACGCGCATTTCGACATCTACGGATGGCAGCCCTCGGCGGCGCCGGGGCGGCCGCAGGGCGGCGTGGGGCAGGGCTGGCGCGCGATCCTCGCGGCGCTGCCCGAGGTGCTGAAGGCATGAGCGACCGGCGCCGCTGGCCCTGCAACGGGCACGTCGCCGCACGGCGGCTGGAGGGGCAGGCCGAGGCCGAGCGCTTCGTCGCGCCCGAGCGGCGGTCCGTGGGCGTCCCGCTGGCCGACCTGCTGACCGGGCCCGGGGGGCGGCGCGACCGCCAGGTGGTCTTCGGCGAGGCGCTGGACCTGCTGGAGGTCCGCGACGGTTTCGCCTTCGTCGAGGCGCTGAAGGACGGCTACACCGGATATGTCGAGGAGAGCGTGCTGGCGGGGGCGGTCGAACCGACCCACGTGGTGCGCGCGCCTTCGACCCATGTCTACCCCGAACGCAGCATCAAGGTGTTCGAGCGGCACTGGCTGACGCTCGGTGCCCGGGTGCGGGTGACGGCGATGGACGACAGCTTCGCCGAGACACCGCAGGGCTTCATCCCGGCGCCGCATCTGGCGCCGGTGGATGCGGTCGAGCGCGACCCGGTCGCGGTGGCGGAACGGTTGCTGGGCACGCCCTACCTCTGGGGCGGGAATTCCCGGATGGGGATCGATTGCTCGGGCCTGGTGCAGGTCGCCTGCGTCGCCTGCGGGATCCCCTGTCCGGGCGACAGCGACATGCAGGAACGCGAGCTGGGCACGGCGCTGCCGGCCGATGCGGCGCTGCGGCGCGGGGATCTGGTATTCTGGAAGGGCCATGTGGTCTGGGTCGTCGATGCGGACGTCATCCTGCATGCGAACGGACATGACATGGCGGTGGCCTACGAGGGGCTCGGGGCTGCGATCGCCCGGATCGAGGCGCAGGGCGAGGGGTTGCCAACGGGGCGGCGCCGGCTGGGCTGAGGCGCGCTCCGGGGTGCGGGCCCCGCGGCGGCTCAGTCGAGGTCGACCGACCGGATCAGCTTCTTCTCGAGCACGCGCAGCACCATCTTGAGGTCGTGCCCGCGCCGCAGGATCCGGCCGTCCATGCCGACGACGGAATACATTCCCTGCCGGTCGCGCAACTTGGGCCGTTTCTCGATCCGGTAGAGCGGCTGCTCCGAAGCGCGGCGGAACACCGAGAAGACGGCGACCTCGCTCAGGAAGGAGATGGCGTAGTCGCGCCATTCCCCGGCCGCGACCATGCGACCGTAGAGGCCCACGATCTCGCGCAGCTCTGTCTTGTGGAACGTCACCTGGTCCGGCGTCGGCCGACCCTGGGACGGAGGAGCGACGAAGTTCATGTGGAAAGAGTTGCGAAGCCGCGGTCCGAAATCAAGGGGCAAGCCGCTTCCGTCATATGGAAAGCGTCCCCGCCGCCTTGACCGCTGGCGGGGTTTTGCGCAGGTTGCGCGCGACCTGGCTCACGCCACATTGGAGGATTACGACCATGGCCGAAGCATATCTCTGCGACGGGCTGCGCACGCCGATCGGGCGATACGGCGGCTCTCTCAGCTCGGTGCGCCCGGACGACATGCTGGCGCATGTGATGAAGGACCTGCTGGCCCGCAACCCGGGGCTCAAGATCGACGACGTCTACGTCGGCTGCGCCAACCAGGCGGGCGAGGACAACCGCAACGTGGCCCGCATGGCCGCGCTGCTGGCGGGCCTCGGCGAGGACGTGCCGGGCGCGACGATCAACCGGCTCTGCGGGTCGGGGCTGGATGCCGTCGGCACCGCCGCGCGTGCCGTGAAGGCGGGCGAGATGGAGGTGCTGATCGCGGGCGGCGTCGAGTCGATGTCGCGCGCGCCGCTGGTCATGCCGAAGGCCGACAGCGCCTTCTCGCGCAAGGCCGAGATCTATGACACCACCATCGGCTGGCGCTTCGTGAACAAGGCGATGCACAAGCATTTCGGCACGGATTCCATGCCCGAGACCGCCGAGAACGTGGCCGAGCAGTTCCAGGTGAGCCGCGAGGACCAGGACGCCTTCGCCTACCGCTCGCAGGAACGCGCCGCAGCCGCCATCGAGTCGGGCCGCATGGCCGAAGAGATCACGCCGGTCTCGATCCGGCAGCGCAAGGGCGATCCGATCGTCGTGGACACCGACGAACACCCCCGCAAGACCTCGATGGAGAAGCTGGGCGCGCTGCCCACGCCGTTCCGCGCGGAGGGCGGTTCGGTGACCGCGGGCAACGCGAGCGGCGTGAACGACGGCGCGGCGGCGGTGATCGTCGCCTCCGAGGCGGCGGTCGAGAAATACGGCCTGACGCCCCGCGCGCGGATCGTCTCGATGGCGACGGCGGGCGTGCCGCCGCGGATCATGGGGATCGGGCCGGCCCCGGCGACCGAGAAGCTGCTGGCGCAGACCGGGTATTCGATCGGTGACATCGACCTGATCGAGCTGAACGAGGCCTTCGCGGCGCAGGGTCTTGCCGTGACCCGGCAGCTCGGGATCGCGGATGACGCGGACTGGGTGAACCCGAACGGCGGCGCGATCGCGCTCGGCCATCCGCTGGGCATGTCGGGCACGCGGCTTGCGCTGACGGCGGGGATCTCGATGGGCAAGATGGGCGCCAAGCGCGCCGTCTGCACCATGTGCATCGGCGTCGGGCAGGGCATCGCCCTGATGCTCGAAGCGGTGTGAGGCCGGAGGGCTTGCCGGGCTGAAGCCCGGCCGACGCAAGTGGGAGCCGTCCTTCGGGGCGGCTCTTTCCTTTGGTGGTGCCGGGTCCCGGGCCGGGGACCCAGACCGGAGGCCGCCGGGCAGGTGCCGGGCGGTGAGGAGGGTCAGCAAAAGGTCCGGGGGACCTTCTGCCCGACGAACGCGGGCTGGCGCCTTGGTGACGCAAGCGCCTCGTGTCGGCATGGGCGCTACCACGGTTGGCATAAAGCGCGAGGTTCAAAGGTCGCGAAGCGCCATCCCACGGGCCGGCGCTTGCCCGGCTTGCGCGGGGTGGCGGGGTTCGGATGAGTGGCTCAGGCCGCGGGCTTCAGCCCGGCCGCCCGCTCACAGCCCGACGATCCGGTCCTGCAGCGCGTGCCTTGCGATCAGCATCCGGTGCACCTCGCTCGGGCCTTCGTAGATGCGCTGCACCCGGATCTGGTTCGCCATCATCTGCAGCGGCAATTCCTTGGTCATGCCCATGGCGCCGTAGGCCTGCATCGCCTTGTCGAGCGTGTCCCACGCCAGTTCGGTGCCCTTCAGCTTGACCATGGAGCACTCGGTCCGGGCCTGCGCGCCGCCGTCGATCTTGGCGGCGGTGTTGTAGACCATCAGCCGGAGCGCGTGCAGCTCCATCTCGGCGTCGGCGATCCACCACTGGATCGCCTGCCGGTTCGCCAGGAGGTCGCCGAAGGTCTTGCGCTCCTTCACCCAGGCCTTCATCTCGTCCAGCGCGCGGCGGGTGGTGCCGATGCAGCGGGCGGCCATCTCGACCCGCCGCCGCGAGAGCCGCAGCTGCATCGGGCCGAAGCCGTTGCCAAGCTCGCCCAGCAGGGCGGAGCCGGGGAGTCTCAGGTCGTCGATGGCGATCTCGTAGGTCACGCGGCCGCCGATCATCGGGATCTTGCGGGCCACCTCGTAGCCGGGCGTGTCCCGGTCGACGAGGAAGGCCGAGATGCCGCCGCGGGCGCCCTTGCCGGGATCGGTCACCGCCATGAGGATGGTGAAATCCGCCTCGGGCGCGCGGCTGATCCAGATCTTGCGTCCGTTGATGCGCCAGCCGTTCCCGTCGGGCTCGGCCCGGGTGATCATCGCGGCCGGATCGCCGCCGCCGTTCGGCTCCGAGATCGCGATGGCGCTGATCTTGTCGCCCCGCGCATAGGGTTCGAGGTACTTCGCCCTCTGCTCCTCGTTGCAGGTCTGCAGCAGCATGTGCAGGTTCGGGCTGTCGGGCGGGAAGTAATAGTCGATGCAGGTGCGGCCCAGCTCCTCGAAGACGCCGACCATGGTCACCGTGTCGAGGTTCGAGCCGCCGAATTCCTCGGGCGATTCCAGCGCATAGAGCCCGAGCTCCCTGGCCCGCGCGTCGATGCGTTCGCGGTCGGCGGCCGGGATCGCCTTGTCCTCGCCCTCGGCTTCGCGGGCCAGCACGGCGGGCTCCAGCGGGATCAGGTTGTCGCGCACGAAGCGGGCGACGAGGTCGCGCAGCATCTGCTGTTCTTCGCTCAGGGTGAAATCCATCGGGGCCTCCTTGTCGCGCGCAGTGAACGCCGCGGGCGGGCGGCTGTCACGCCCATTCCCCCGCCGGACACACTCATGCAAACCGGCCTTGGCAGAACCAGCCCGAGGACATCGTCCCCCCGTGGGCGTAGTAGAGCCAGAGCCGTTCGCCCCCCTCGACCGTCACCCGCCAGTAATCCCGCACGCCCGAGCGCCACTCCGGATCGTCGAGCCACCATTCCGGCGCGATCCGCTCCGGTCCCCTTGCCGAAAGCGGGCGGAGGGTGCGGCCGCGCCAGCGGAAGGTCTCGGGGCGATGCGGCGTGTCGGGGGCCTGCACCGGCTCGGGCCGCCAGAGCAGGAGCGGACGCCGGAGCGGCAGGAGCGGCCAGTCTCCCGCGGGTTCGGACCAGGCGGCGGCAAGCGTGATGGCGCCCTTCTCGGGGATGTGGGACGAGGCCGGGTGCAGCCGCGTCACCGCCTCCATCCCGACACGGCCGCCGATCCGGGCGATCAGGTCGTCGAGCGCGTAATCGCCCTTGAGCCGCTCTGTCACCGCCTCTCCGGCGGCCAGGTGGCCGCGGGTCTGGACCTTGTGCACCGGCTCCGCCTGCACCGCCTCGAGCCGCAGCATGTCGATGCCGAAACCGGCGTCGATCTCGGGCACCTTCATGGCGAGCAGGGGGCGCACCCGCTCGGGGTCGTGGCTCGGCCGGGCGAGCCCCGCGGTGATCCACTGCATCGAGCCATCGGTGCGATAGACCTGCAGCCGGGCGGTGCGGATGCCCATCCCCTTGGCTTCGAGCGTGGTGCAGAGCCGGTCGAGCAGGCGGTCGAGCCCGGCGAGGATGTCGCTTTCCAGCCCGATCGGCTCGGGCAGGGTCATCCGCACGGCGTCGGGCCGGTCGGCCTTTGCGGGCGAGACGGGTTCCGGCACATGGCCGAGGGCCTGATCGATGCGGAGCGGGAGCTGCCGACCGAAGCGCCGGGCAAGCGGGGCGCGGGGCTGGTTCAGCAGGTCCTCCACCCGCCGCAACCCGAGGCGGGCGAGCTGTTCGAGGGTCTGGGGATCGAGCCGAAGCGCCGCCACCGGCAGCGGCGCGATCGCGCTGCGGGTCTGGCCCGGCGCGGCGATCCGGGCGGTCGGCGCGGGTTCGGAGGCGCGGGCGGGACCGGGGCCGCCCTTGACCCAGTGGCGCCGCGCGGCGCGCGACCGGGTCGAGGGCGCCTCGGCATCCACCGCGTCGCCGGTGCGGTGGTGCTCCGCCGCGCGGCCGGCGTAGCGCGCAAGCGCCCATGCGGCGCCGGGCGTGTCGGCGATCCCCGCCAGGTGCGTCAGGCCGAGGCGGGCGCAATCGGTGGCGAGGTGTTCCAGCAGCGGCGCCTCGCCGCCGAAGAGATGGGCGCAGCCCGAGATGTCGATCAGAAGGGATTCGGGCGCCACCTCGGCGACCCAGGGGGAATATTTCCCGGCCCAGCGTCGGAGGACCGTCAGGAAGGCGGCCTCGCGCTGCGGATTCCTGAGCCGGGTGATCAGCTCGGGGCACATCGCATGGGCATCCCTGAGCGGCTGGCCGCGGCTGAGCCCCGCCGCCGAGGCCGCGGCGGAGAGCGAATGCAGGGTCTGGAGGTTGCCGCTCTCTTCCACCACGGCGAGGGGCTGGCCATGGTCGCCCCCCTGCGCACGCAGCATCCGCTCCGCGCCGAGGCGGGGGAACCAGACGGAGAGGATGCGTCGGGACGGGGCAGGCATGGGATTCGGAAGTTCGCTGTTTGTTCCGTTTTACCGGAAGGGTGGGCGGCGAGTCGAGTCCGCGCCGAGGCCCAGGGCGATTGATCCCGGGGCGATTGATCCCGGGGCAGGGCGCGTTACGTCGCCCGGGATGAGAGCCCTGATCGTCCTGAGCCTGATCCTGACCACCGGACTGCTGGCGGCCTGCGCCCGCGGCGTGCCCGGCGACGCGCGCGTCGTCGTGGCGGGGGATTCCGTGATGGCCTGGAACCGGGGGCAGGGCGGCTCGGTCGCGGACGGGCTGCGCGCCCGGCTGGGCGAGCCGGTCGGCGACGTCTCCTTCCCGGGAGCGCAGGTCGCGGGCGGCGGCGGCCCGTTGAACATTCCCCGCCAGCTTGACGGCGTGGCCACGCAATGGGTGGTGGTCAACGGCGGCGCGAACGACCTCGGCCGGAACTGCAACTGTTCCGACTGCGGGGCGGTGCTGGACCGGCTGATCTCGGACGACGGGGCGCGCGGGGCCATCCCGGCGCTGGTGACGGAGCTGCGCGGGCGCGGCGCGCGGGTGATCTGGGCGGATTACTACACCTCGCCGCGCTTCGCGGGCACGACCTGCGAGCGTCCCTACCGCGTGCTCGAGACGCGGCTGCGCCGGATGGCGGCGGCGGATCCGGGGGTCACGCTGGTGGACATGGACGATGTCTTCCGGCCGGACGACCTGACGCTCTTCGCGGCGGACCGCACCCATCCGTCGGTGAAGGGCTCGCAGCGGATCGCGGACCTCGTGGCGGCGCAGATCGGGCGCTGAGGCGCCCGGCCCTCACTCCGCCGGCGCGACCACCCCGACGACGGGTCCCATCCGGCGGCCGCCGTCGCTGCGCCCGATCGAGGGCGCGTGCAGGCGCGAGATGTTGCCGTCGAAATAGAGCGCCTGCGGCAGGCCGAGCGCGTCGCGGAAGAACGATCCGAATTCGTGGAAGGTGACCGCGTTGCGCGAGATCACGAAGACCACGCGCTGCCCGTCGGAACTGGTGCCGACCCCGTTGCGCAGGTAGCGCCAGGTGCTGTCGGGCAGGAAGCGGGGATGCAGCTCTCCGTCGATGACCAGCATCGGGCCCGACTGGGTGGCGAAGCGGCACTGACCTTCCAGCGTCTTCTGGTACTTCAGCGTCTCGACCACGTCGGCCCGGCCGTCGCGGATGCAGAACACGCCGTTGGGCAGCATCCCGAAATTGCCGGGCCCCGCGTTCGGGACCACCCGCATGACCTCTTCGCCGTTCTCGACGTAATGGCCGACCGGCGCGCGGTCCTCGTGGTACATCCCGGCGTTCATCCCGAAGGCGAGGCGCTTGCCCTCGCCCAGCGACTGGTCGACCGCATCGAACTGGCCGTAGGGTTCGCCCTTGTCGTCATAGAGGAAGAGCCGGATGTCCTCGGTCGCGGGCGCGACCTCGCAGACCACGTAGGTGTTGCCCTTGTAGTCCTGCTCGGTGCACTGGGTGGCCCAGGCCGGAGCGGCGACGGCGCCGAACCCGAGGGCCAGCGCGAGTTTCAGACCCAGGCGGATCACGTGTCGTCACCCTCGTCGTCGGTGGCGGGCGCCTCGACGTCGCGGCGGACCTGCTCCTGGCTGAACAGGCGCCGGGTCTCGTCCATCCGGTCGAAGGTGTCGTCGATCCGGAACCGCAGGTCGGGGGTGAAGCGCAGCTCGGTCTTGCGGCCGAGCAGGCGGCGCAGTTCGCCCTTGTTCTTCGCCAGCAGCGCGATCGCCTCGTCCTGATGCTGCCCGCCGAGGGGCAGGACATAGGCGGTGGCGATCTTCATGTCGGGGGTCACGCGGACCTCGCCCACGGTGATCGACAGGCGGTTCAGGTCGGGATCGTGGATCTCGCCCTGCATCAGGGCTTCGGACAGGGTCCGGCGGATCAGTTCGCCGACGCGAAGCTGGCGTTGCGACGGGCCGCGGCCCCCTGTGGCGGATGCATTGCTCATGTCTCCGCATCTACGCGCTCGCGCGGGCTTTGCCAAGGAGCGGCGCAGGCGGTAAGCAGGCCTCCGGGGCGAAACCGGATCAAAAACGCCTGATCCGCCGTGACCCGCCGAACATGAGGGACCTGTGATGAGCGAATTGCCGAACATTGTCGTGACCGGCGCCTCCGGCCGGATGGGCCAGATGCTGATCCGCACCGTCGAGGCCTCGGGCAAGGCCCGCGTCTCGGCCGCGGTGGAGCGGTCCGGCCACGCCTGGGTCGGCCAGGACCTGGGCGAGGTCATGGGCGTTGCGAAGGGCGTGGTGGTGACCGACGACCCGCTGGAGGCCTTCGCCACCGCGCAGGCGGTGCTGGACTTCACCGCCCCCGCAGCGACGGTGGAATTCGCGGCGCTGGCGGCGCAGGCCCGGCTCGTGCACGTGATCGGGACCACGGGGATGGAGGCCGAGCATCTGGCGAGGCTGGAGCCCGCGGCGCGGCACGCGGTCATCGTGCGGGCGGGCAACATGAGCCTTGGCGTGAACCTGCTGGTCGAGCTGACGCGCAAGGTCGCGCAGGCGCTCGACGCCGACTGGGACGTCGAGGTGATCGAGGCGCATCACCGGCACAAGGTCGACGCCCCCTCGGGCACCGCGCTGATGCTGGGCGAGGCCGCGGCCGAGGGGCGCGGCGTGTCGCTGGCCGAGGTGTCGGATCGCGGACGGGACGGCATCACCGGCGCGCGGGACCGCGGGCACATCGGCTTCTCGGCGATCCGCGGCGGGGACATCGTGGGCGAGCACGACGTGCTTTTCGCGGGCGAGGGCGAGCGGGTGATCCTGCGCCATGTCGCCACCGACCGCGCGATCTTTGCCCGCGGCGCGCTGAAGGCGGCGCTCTGGGGGCAGGGCAAGGCGCCGGGGGAATATTCCATGGCGGATGTGCTGGGCTTCTGAGTGATCCGGTTCCGCCCGTCCCGCGTAATGCGGAACACCGGAACAGGAGACCAGCCATGCGCCCGATCCTCGCCGCGCTCGCCATGCTCATCGCCACGCCCGTCCTCGCGCAGGGCGCCAGACCGATCACGGACCGGTCGGAATTCGTGCAGCTCGTCCAGGGCCGGAACCTCACCCGGCTGGGCATCTCGCTGAACGTGACCGGCGACGGCCGGATCACCGGCTCCGCCATGGGGCGGGATGTCTCGGGGACGTGGGAATGGAACGGCGGCTATTTCTGCCGGGTCCTGAAATGGGGCGGCAAGGTGATCGACAGCTACAATTGCCAGGCGGTCCAGCTCGAGGGTGCCGCGCTGCGGTTCACCTCGGACAAGGGGGCGGGCGATACCGCGAAGCTGCGGCTGCAGTGATCCGATGCTCCGGCGCGGGGGACCGGCCGGGCGCATTGGCCAGGTGCGGAGAGCCTCGGCATCGGTGGGTCGGAGGCGGCCGCCTCAGAAGTCGACCGCGAGCCCCTTCTTCTCCCAATCGCCGTAGCGCACGGGCTCGGGGCCGTCGCGGCCGCCGAGCTCCTTCGGCAGCCTGAACTCGCCGGCCTTGCGACGACGTTCCTCGGCCTCGGCCAGCGCCCGCTGGGCGGCGGGGGGCAGATCGGGGCGGTCTTGCGCGGTATCGTTCATCTCGGCTTCCTTCCGGGTCACGAGGTTGATATACGCCGCGCCCTGCGCTGTGCAAGGAGTCGCCCTATGGCCAAAGACCCGAAATCCCCGACCTCCGGCCCCCGCGAGGGCGACGGAGAGCGCCGGTCCGGCGGCCGTGGAGGCCCCGCAGGCAAGGGCCCCCGGCGCGATGGCGACCGGCCCGCGGGCAAGGGCCCGCGGCGCGAAGGGGGTGACAAGCCCTACGGCAAGGGCCCGCGGCGGGAAGGCGGATCGGATCGGCCGTCCTACGCCAAGGGTCCCCGGCGCGACGGCGACCGGCCCGCGGGCAAGGGCCCGCGGCGCGAGGCGGGCGACAAGCCCTACGGCAAGGGCCCGCGGCGGGAAGGCGGGTCGGATCGGCCGTCCTACGCCAAGGGTCCCCGGCGCGAGGGCGACCGGCCCGAGGGCAAGGGCCCGCGGCGCGAGGCGGGCGACAAGCCCTACGGCAAGGGCCCGCGGCGGGAAGGTGGATCGGATCGGCCGCCCTACGCCAAGGGTCCCCGGCGCGATGGCGACCGGCCCGAGGGCAAGGGCCCGCGGCGCGAGGCGGGCGTCAGGCCCCACGGCAAGGGGCCGCGCGGCGACGGGGCGGGCAGGCCGCAGGGCCGGGGCGGCAAGCGTCCGGCGGACCGTCAGGATTCCGATCACCGCGACGGACCCCGACGGTCGGACGGGCCGCGCTCGGACCGGCAGCCTCTGCCGCAGACGGCGCGGGGCGGCGCGGTGGCGCTGCTCGACGGCGTGATCGGGCGCGAGAAGCTCCTGTCCGAACTCACCGGCCCCGGCGGGCCGCTCGACCGGCTCTCGCCCTCGGACAAGGCGCGGGCGCAGCGGCTCGCGACCGAGACCCTCCGCGGCCTCGAACGGGTCGACCGGCTGCTGCAGCGGCACATGACGAAATACCCGCCGCTCACCACCCGCAACATCCTGCGGCTCGGCACGTGGGAGCTCTGCACCGGCGGCGCGGCGCATGGCGTGGTGAACGATTGCGTCGACCTCGCCGCGAAGGTGCCCAACAGCGAGGCGCTGAAGGGCCTCGTCAACGCCGTGCTGCGCAAGATCGCCGATACCGGCCCCGCCGCATGGGAGACGCTGCGCGTGCCGCGCCTGCCGAAATGGCTGCGCGAGCCGCTGGCCGAGGCCTGGGGCAACCCGGCCGTCACCGCGATGGAAGAGGTGCATTTCCTTGCCCCGCCGCTCGACCTCACCCCGCGCGAGCCCGCGCAGGCCGAGGTGCTGGCGGGCGAGATGGGGGCCGAGTTGCTGCCGACCGGATCGCTCCGGCTGACCGAGTCGGTGCAGGTCTCGGCCCTTCCGGGGTTCGAACAGGGCGCCTGGTGGGTGCAGGACGCCGCCGCGGCGCTGCCCGCGAAGCTGCTCGCGCCGCAGAAGGGCGAGAAAGTGCTCGACCTCTGCGCCGCGCCGGGCGGCAAGACGCTGCAGCTGGCGGCGGCCGGGGCGGATGTGACGGCGCTCGACATCTCGCAGCGGCGGATGGCCCGGGTGAAGGAGAACCTCGAACGGACGGGCCTGACCGCCACCTGCCTCACCGGCGACGCGCTGGACCATGCGGGCGGGCCCTATGACGCGATCCTGCTGGACGCGCCCTGTTCGGCCACCGGCACGATCCGCCGGCACCCGGATCTGCCGGTCGCCAAGGACGGCAGCGAATTCGGTGCGCTGATCGAGCTGCAGGCGCAGATGATCGACCACGCGCTGACCCTGCTGGCGCCGGGCGGCCGGCTGGTGTTCTGCACCTGCTCGCTGCTGCCCGACGAGGGCGAGGTGCAGGTCGAGGAGGCGCTGGAGCGTCACCCGGGCCTGCGCATCGACACCGAGGCGCGCGCCCTGCCGGGCATCCCCGAGGCGTGGTTCAGCGAAGAGGGCGGCCTGCGGATCCGCCCCGACCACTGGGCCGGGCAGGGCGGGATCGACGGCTTCTACATCGCCGTCCTGCGGCAGTGACGCCGCGCCCGGCGCGCCATCGGGGGCGCCGGGCCATTCCCTCATGACTTTCGACCCTTCGGGCGATAGACTCGGCGGAAAGACGCCAGCACGGCGCATGAGGCAGGTCGGATGTCACGTCCCGAAAAAGGTTCGGCACGGCGCGGTCGTTTTCTCGACCGTGTGCACGCACGTCTGAGCGTGCTGTCGCGGCCGGCCACCGGCTTTGTCTCGCAGCCCGAACCGCGCACGATCGGCAGTTTCGCCAAGGGCCGGCAGCTCATGGTCGGCAATTTCCTCTTCGCCGGCAGCCTCGTCGAGGCGCCGGGCCACGCGATCTGGGACCTGCCGATGCCCGACCCGTGGTTCGAGGACGAGCTGCACGGCTTCGCCTGGCTCGACGACCTCGCCGCGGTCGGGGACCGGGCGGCGCGGGACCTCGCCCAGCAATGGACCTGGGGCTGGATCGACCGCTACGGGCGCGGCGGCGGGCCGGGCTGGGCGCCCGACCTCGCCGGACGGCGGCTGATCCGGTGGATCAACCACGCGCTCTTCCTGCTGCGGTCCCGGGACACCCCGCAGAGCCGCGCCTTCCACCGTTCGCTCGGGCAGCAGACGGTCTTCCTCTCGCGGCGCTGGAAAAGCGCGGCGACCGGCATTGCCCGGTTCGAGGCGCTGACCGGGCTGATCTATGCGGGGCTCGCGCTCGAGGGGATGGAGACGCTCGCCGAACCCGCGATCAGGGCCCTGGGGCGCGAATGCGCCGACCAGATCGACAGCCAGGGCGGCCTGCCGACCCGGAACCCGGAAGAGCTGCTCGACGTCTTCACCCTGCTCACCTGGGCCGCCGCGGCGCTTGGCGCCGTCGGGCGGACCCCGGGGCGCGAGCATCTCGATGCGATCGAGCGGATCGCGCCCACGCTGCGCACCCTGCGCCATTCGGACGGCGGGCTGGCCCGGTTCCACGGCGGCGGCCGGGGGGCGGAGGGGCGGCTCGACCACGCGCTCGCGGCGAGCGCGGTGAAGGGGCGCCATTCCGACGGGCTCGCCATGGGCTTCGCGCGGCTGAGCGCGGGGCGGACCAGCGTCATCATCGACGCCAGCCGTCCGCCCGAAGGGAAGGCCAGCGGCAATGCCCATGCCTCGACGCTGGCGTTCGAGCTGACCTCGGGGCGGCGGCCCGTGGTGGTGAATTGCGGCTCGGGCATCAGTTTCGGGCGCGACTGGCGGCGGGCCGGACGGGCCACGCCCAGCCATTCGACGCTGTGCCTCGACGCCACCTCGACCGGGCGGCTGGCCCCGGGCAAGGGCGGCGATTCGCTCGAATGGCTGGTCGAGGCGCCGCGCCGGGTGCCGATCCAGATCAGCCACGCCAGCGACGGCATCCGGTTCGAGGGCGGCCATGACGCATATGTGAAGGGCTACGGCCTGACCCATGCGCGGCTGCTGGAGATGACCTTCGACGGGCGCGGCATGGCGGGCGAGGACATGCTGCTGGCGCTGGAGGAGGGCGACAAGCGCCGGTTCGACAAGGCGATGGACGCGGTCCGGCTGGCCGGCATCCCGTGGCAGATCCGGTTCCACCTGCATCCGGAGGCGGATGCCGAGATCGACCTGGGCGGCGCCGCGGTCTCGATTGCGCTCAGATCCGGCGAGATCTGGATCTTCCGGCACGACGGCCGCGCAGAAATGCGGCTTGACGCCTCGGTCTACCTGGAAAAGAACCGGCTCAAGCCGCGTGCGACCAAACAGATCGTGTTGTCCGGGCGCGCAATGGAGTATGCGACCCGCATCCGCTGGTCCCTGTCCAAGGCGCAGGAGACGCCGATCTCGATCCGGGATCTGGCCCGGGACGACGCGGAGACGAGCGCCCTAGACGAACAGTAACGGAACGACCGAGCCCCATGACTGACCAAGACCCCGGCCTGCAGCCCCTGCGCCGCGCCCTTCTTTCCGTGTCCGACAAGAGCGGACTGGTCGAGCTGGCGGAAGCCCTCGCCGAACGCGGGATCGAACTGCTCTCGACCGGGGGGACCGCGAAGGCCCTGCGCGATGCCGGGCTGGACGTCATCGACGTCTCCGAGGTCACCAGGTTCCCCGAGATGATGGACGGCCGGGTCAAGACGCTGCATCCCAAGGTGCATGGCGGGCTTCTGGCGCTGCGCAACGACGACGGCCACGTCGCCTCGATGCTGGAGCACGATATCCCGGCGATCGACCTTCTGGTGGTGAACCTCTACCCGTTCGAGGCGACGGTCGCCAAGGGCGCCGATTACGACACCTGCATCGAGAACATCGACATCGGCGGGCCCGCGATGATCCGCGCGGCGGCGAAGAACCACGCCTTCGTCAACGTGGTCACGGATGTCGAGGATTACGCGGGCCTGCTGGCCGAGCTGGAAGAGAACGGCGGGCGCACCACCTACGCCTTCCGGCAGCGGCTGGCGTTGACCGCCTATTCCCGCACCGCCGCCTATGACGCCGCCGTCTCGGGATGGATGGCCGGCGCGCTCGAGGACGCCGCCCCCCGCCGCCGCGCCTTCGCGGGCGAGCTGGCGCAGACCCTGCGCTACGGCGAGAACCCGCACCAGTCGGCAGCCTTCTACCGCGACGGCTCCTCCCGCCCCGGTGTCGCCACCGCGCGGCAGCTTCAGGGCAAGGAGCTGAGCTACAACAACATCAACGACACCGACGCGGCCTTCGAGCTGGTCTCGGAGTTCCGGCCCGAGGACGGCCCGGCGGTGGCGATCATCAAGCACGCCAACCCCTGCGGCGTGGCCCGGGGTGCGACCCTGGCGGAGGCCTACGGGCGCGCCTTCGACTGCGACCGCACCTCGGCCTTCGGGGGCATCATCGCGCTGAACGGCGCGCTGGACGTGGCGACGGCCGAGGAGATCTCGAAGATCTTCACCGAGGTCATCATCGCCCCCGGCGCCGATGACGCGGCGGTGGAGCTGCTGGCGAAGAAGAAGAACCTGCGCCTGCTGCTGACCGACGGGCTGGCCGACCCGGCCGCGCCGGGCGTTGCCTGGCGGCAGGTGTCGGGCGGGCTGCTGGTGCAGGACCGCGACAGCGGGCGGATCACGGCGGAGGATCTGAAGGTCGTTACCAGGCGGGCGCCGAGCGATCAGGAGCTGAAGGATCTGCTCTTCGCCTGGACCGTCGCCAAGCACGTGAAGTCGAACGCGATCGTCTACGTCAAGGACGGCGCGACCGTGGGCGTCGGCGCGGGGCAGATGTCGCGCGTGGACAGCTCGACCATCGCCGCGCTGAAGGCGCGGCGCATGGCCGAGGAGGTGGGCCTCTCCGAGACGCCCGCCAAGGGATCGGTCGTGGCCTCCGACGCCTTCTTCCCCTTCGCCGACGGGCTTCTGGCCGCGGCCGAGGCGGGCGCCACGGCGGTGATCCAGCCCGGCGGTTCGATGCGCGACGACGAGGTCATCGCGGCGGCGGACGAGGCGGGGCTCGCCATGGTCCTCACCGGCATGCGCCACTTCCGGCACTGAGGGCATCGGAGTGCGCCTGACCCTCATCACGGCCCTGATCACGCTGGTCGTGGACCAGCTGACCAAACTGCTCGTGGTGCACGGGCTGAACCTGCGCGCGCGGGGCGAGATCGACGTCTTCCCGCCCTATCTCAACTTCCGCATGGCGTGGAACGAGGGGATCAACTTCGGTCTCCTCTCGCGCCAGGACGACCTGATGAAGTGGATCCTCGTCGCCATCGCCCTCGCCATCAGCGCCGCGGTGCTGTGGTGGGTGCACCGCGAGCGGCCGCGCACGGCGGGGATGATCGCGGCGGGCCTGCTGGTCGGCGGCGCCATCGGCAATGTCATCGACCGTCTGGTCTATGGCGCGGTGGCGGACTTCCTGAACATGTCCTGCTGCGGGATCGAGAATCCCTATGCTTTCAACGTCGCGGATATCGCGATATTCCTCGGCGCGGCGGCGCTCGTCCTCATCCCGGCCGACAAAAAGGCCGGGTGACGGGCGTGGCACGATGCGGTAGACACTGGGTCCAATGAGGACGGAGCGAGCGATGAGAAGCTTTCGGGCATTGATCCTTCTGGCACTTCCCGCACTGGCGGCCTGCGGGTCGGACCGGGACATCACGCTGCGCAGCTTCCAGAGCGGATCGGGCGGGCCCGAGGAATTCGCGGTCCTGCCGAACAAGCCGCTCGAACAGCCGCAGAGCTACAATGCCCTGCCGGCGCCGACGCCCGGCGGCAGCAACCGCACCGACCTCACGCCCAATGCCGATGCCGTCGCGGCGCTCGGCGGTCGGCCCTCCGCGCTGCAGCCCTCGGGCATCCCGGCCAGCGAAGGCGGGCTCGTGACCTATGCCGCACGCAACGGGACCGATCCGGCGATCCGCCAGACGCTGGCGCAGGAGGACGAGGCGTTCCGCCGCCGCCAGTCGTTCCTGACCAAGTTCCGGCTCTTCCAGGTGGACCGCTACTACCAAGCCTACCGCGGCCAGACGCTCGATTCCCAGGCCACCGCGGCCCGGTGGCGTCGCGCCGGCGCGCCCACCCCGACGGCCCCGCCCGCGTCGCGCTGACAGCGGGCGCCCCTCCGGTCGCCGCACCGCACACGACCGCGTCACATCGGCGTCAGGCCGGTTGCAGCCCGCCCCCTTCGGCGTATCTTGGCGCGCAGGGCGCCCTGCCCGTACTGGCCTGATCGGAAAGGAGCGCCGATGAAACGGCTCGCCGCTGCCGCGTTTACACTCGCCTCGCTTGCCCTGCCGCTGAAGGCGGCCGAACTCAAGGACATGGTCACCGACTTCACCCTGTCGAACGGCATGGAGGTCGTGGTGATCGAGGATCACCGCGCGCCGGTCGTCGTGCACATGGTGTGGTATCGCGCCGGGGCCGCCGACGAGACGCCGGGCGTCTCGGGCGTCGCCCATTTCCTGGAACACCTGCTGTTCAAGGGCACCGACAAGCTGGCGCCGGGCGAGTTCTCGAAGACCGTGGCGGACAACGGGGGCACCGACAACGCCTTCACCACGCATGATTACACCGGCTATTTCCAGCGCGTCGCCGCCGACCGGCTGGAACTGATGATGGAGATGGAGAGCGACCGGATGGTCAATCTCAACCTCACCGAGGACGCCATCGCGACCGAGCGCGAGGTGATCATCGAGGAACGCAACCAGCGGACCGAGAACAACGCCGGCGCGCTCTACAACGAACAGGCCCGCGCGGCGCAGTACCTCAACCACCGCTACGGCGTGCCGGTGATCGGCTGGAAGCACGAGATGGAGACGCTGTCGCGGGGCGACGCGGTCGAATTCTACCAGCGCTACTACACGCCGAACAACGCGGTGCTCGTTGTGGCGGGCGACGTCACGCCGGACGAGGTGAAGACGCTGGCCGAGAAGTATTACGGCGCCATCCCGCCGAACCTGTCGCTGCCCGAACGGTCCCGCCCGCAGGAGCCGCCGCAGACCGCACCGCGCCGCCTGACCTTCGCCGACCCGCGCGTGGCCCAGCCCTATGTCAGCCGCTCCTACCTCGCGCCGGAGCGCGACAGCGGCGACCAGGAGACCGCCGCGGCGCTGACCATGCTGGCCGAGATCCTCGGCGGCGGGCAGACCTCGGTGCTGAGCGAGAAGCTCCAGTTCGGCAACAAGAAGGCGCTCTATGCCTCGGCCTATTACTCGGGCCAGTCGCTCGATGACACGACCTTCGGGATCTACATCGTGCCCGCCGACGGGGTGAGCCTGGAGGAAGGCGAGGCGGCGCTCGATCAGGCGATCGCCGAGTTCATGGAAGAGGGCGTCGATCCCGAACAGCTCGAGCGGATCAAGATGCAGCTCAAGGCGGGCCAGATCTACATGCGCGACGACGTGGACGCGATCGCGCGGCAATACGGTTCGGCCCTCACGCAGGGGCTGACGGTGGAGGACGTGCAGGCCTGGCCCGACATCCTCGCCGCCGTCACCGAAGAGGACATCATGGCCGCCGCGCGCGAGGTCTTCGACCCCAGGAAATCCGTCACCGGCTGGCTGATGACGCAGGAGATGACCCAATGATCCGTTTCGCCGCCGCCATCGTGCTGAGCCTTGCCGCCGCGCTGCCCGCGCGGGCCGAGGTGGAGATCCAGGAAGTGACCTCGGACGGCGGCATCACCGCCTGGCTGGTCGAGGAACATTCGATCCCCTTCACTGCGCTGGAGCTGCGCTTCCGGGGCGGCACCTCGCTGGACGCGCCGGGCAAGCGCGGGGCCACCTACCTGATGGCCGGGCTGCTGGAGGAAGGCGCCGGAGAGCTCGATTCCCGCGGCTTCGCGAAAGCCGCCGAGGAGCTTGCCGCCTCGTTCGACTACGACGCCTACGACGACACCTTCACCGTCTCGGCCAAGTTCCTGTCCGAGAACCGGGACGCCGCGGTGGATCTGCTGCGTTCGTCGCTGATCGAGCCGACCTTCCCCGACGAGGCGGTCGAACGGGTGCGCGCGCAGGTGCTCTCGATCATCCGGTCGAGCCTGTCCGACCCCGACGACATCGCCGGCGAGGCCTTCGCCAAGGCGATCTACGGCGATCACCCCTACGCCACCGCGGGGGAGGGCACGCTCGAGAGCGTCGCGGCCCTGACCCGCGACGACATCGTCGAGGCGTGGCAGAACGCGCTGGTGAAGGACCGGCTCTATATCGGCGTGGTGGGTGACATCACGGCGGAGGAGCTGAAGGTTCTGCTCGACGACCTGCTGGGCGACATGCCCCAGAGCGGGCCGGAGCTGCCGGAGCTGGCCGAGCTGACCTTTGACGGCGGCACGCATGTGGTCGAGTTCGACACGCCGCAGTCGGTCGCGATCTTCGGCCAGCCGGGGATGGCGCAGGACGATCCGGACTTCTTCGCGGCCTATCTGCTGAACACGATCATCGGCGGCGGCGGCTTCGAGAGCGTCCTCATGAAGGAGGTCCGCGAGAAGCGGGGCCTGACCTACGGCACCTATTCCTATCTGATGGACAAGGACGGGGCGAATGTCTGGATGGGCTCCGTCGCCTCCGCGAACGACCGGGTGGCCGAGGCGATCGAGGTGATCCGCGCCGAATGGGCCCGCATCGCCGAAGAGGGCGTGACGGAGGAACAGCTCGACGCCGCCAAGAAGTACATGACCGGCGCCTATCCGCTGCGCTTCGACGGCAACGGGCCGATCGCCAACATCATCGCGGGGATGCAGATCCAGGGGATGCCGATCGACTATGCCGCGACCCGCAACGACAAGGTCGAGGCGGTGACGCTCGAACAGGTGAACCGGGTGGCGAAGGAGCTGATGCAGCCGGACGAACTGACCTTCGTCGTCGCCGGCAAGCCCGAGGGGCTGGTCGAGACCTCGAACTGAAGGCGCCCGGGCTAGGGCTGCAGCGTGCAGCAGCCGGAATAGAGGGCGGGTCCATCGGGCCCGCCTTCGAGTATCAGGTCGATGCCGAGCCCGTAGTGCCGGTCGGACATCCCGTCGGAACACGCGCCGTAGGAGATCACCGCCGTCGCCTCCGCCGTCCGTCCGGTCAGCATCAGCGCATGCCGGTCCCTGCGGCCGAGCGACGATCCCCGCCAGCTTTCCGTGAAGCCGAGGCGCGGACCGCCAGGTGCCGAGAAGTCGTAGATGCCGGCCGCCTGGTCGAGGCCCCAGAACGGTTCGGTCCCGGCGCAGCGCGCGATCTCGGGGAAGGCGCCCATGAACTGCCCCGGGTGGCGCCGCATGAAGCGCAGCGAGACCCAGCCCGAGCGGCCGTCGACGTTCACCCGGCCCCAGTCGGCGCGGGGGGCAAGCTCCACCACCTCGATGTCGCGGGCGTTCCACGGCAGGGCGCCGATGATCTCGGCCCCCGCACGGGGTTCGGCCCGGACGTTCAGCACATCGTCCGAGGCGACGTCCTGCACGCTGTAGAGCGCCGGGAAGGCGTCCTGCGTGGCCATCGCGGGCGCGGCGGCGAGCGCGGCGCAGAGGGCGAGGACCGCCGCCCTCATCGCCGGGCCCCCCAGCTGACCGAGGCGTGCTTGCGCGTGTAGAATTCGGCCATCATGCCCACCATCAGAAGCGTCATCCCGACATACATCGGATAGGCGAGGTTCGTGTAGCGCGGGAAGTAGTTGATGAAGATGAAGCCCCGCGCCTGGTCGATGCAGTGGAACAGCGGGTTCCAGTCGAACATCGCCAGCATGTAGCCCGGCAGCGAGTTGGCCAGGAACATCTTGCCCGACGCGATCATGTTCGCCCGCTGGTAGACCGTGGTGAAGATGCCGACGAAGCGCGGGAACCACGGCTTGATCGACAGCAGCAGCACCCCGAGCGCCGCGCCGGTGAACCACGCGATCAGCAGGCAGCCGAAGGCCGCGATCGGCTGCTCGATGGTGATCTGGGTGAAGAGCGTGTGGTAGATGAACAGGATCACCACCATCGACAGCACCTGGATGTAGAGCGTGCCGAGCGCGGCCGAGGCGATGGCGACCAGCGTGTTCATCGGCGCATGCTTCATCATCGGAGAGGCCGGCCCCTCCGAGGCGACCACCGCGCCCAGCGTCTTGGTATGCGTCATGAAGAGGAAGATCCCCGACATGATGTAGAGCAGGAAGTCCCCCCGCACGGCCGAGCTGCGCAGGCCGAGGATCGTGAACATCACGTAGAACGAGATCACGAACATCGCCGCCTGGAGCATGTTCAGCAGGATCGACAGGAAGGCGTTGCCGTGGCTCTTGCGGATGTCGCGGACGATCGAGTGATAGATCAGCTCGAGGTGCTGCACGCCCGACTGGAAGGTGGTCCTGGGGGTATTCTGCTCGAACATGTCGCCGGCTCCGCACAGATCCGACCGAATGGCAGCGAAATGTTGCCGTTTGGTTGAGGCTTGACCATAACTTGGCCCGCGCGGAGTTTCAAACGGGCCGCCGTGCCCGGCTGGCCGGAAAAGGAGTTTCTTTTGGACCATGACAAACTTGTCACCGTGATGCGCAGGCTGGCTCTCGAGGCCGGGGCGAAGATCATGGAGATCTACGAATCCGACAGTTTCGAGGTGAAGGTGAAGTCGGACGCGAGCCCGGTGACCGAGGCGGACGAGGCCGCGGACGCGCTGATCTCGGCCGGGCTGCGCGAGGCCTTTCCCGGCACCATCCTGATCACCGAGGAGCAGGCGGCGACGCACGAGAAGCGGGCCGAGACCTTCCTGATCGTCGATCCGCTGGACGGGACGAAGGAATTCGTCAACCGGCGCGGCGATTTCACCGTCAACATCGCCTATGTCGAGAACGGCGCGCCGATCCGCGGCGTCGTCTATGCGCCGGCCCGGGGCCGGATGTTCTATACCCTCGCCGACGGCAGCGCGGTCGAGGAGGCGGGGCCTTTCGATCTGGACGCGCCGGGCCAGACCTCTCCGATCCGGGTCTCCGATCCGGACAACGGGGCGCTGATGGTGGTGGCCTCGAAAAGCCATCGGGACCAGGCGACGGACGATTACATCGGCAAATACGCCGTGAAGGACATGAAGAGCGCGGGGTCCTCGCTGAAGTTCTGCCTCGTGGCGACCGGAGAGGCCGATCTCTATCCCCGCGTCGGGCGGACGATGGAATGGGACACCGCCGCGGGCCACGCCGTGCTGGCAGGCGCGGGCGGCCGGGTCGTGCGGTTCGACGATCACCAGCCGCTGGTCTACGGCAAGGAGGGCTTCGCCAATCCCTTCTTCATCGCCTATGCGCCCAAGGTCGAGCTGAAGCCCGCCTGATGTCCGTCCTCGTCGTCATCCCCGCGCGCTATGCCTCGCAGCGCTTCCCCGGCAAGCCGCTCGTCACCCTGACCGGACCGGACGGCATCGCCAAGAGCCTGGTGTGCCGCTCGTGGGAGGCCGCGACGGGCGCACCCGGGGTGGACCGCGTGGTGGTGGCGACCGACGATGACCGCATCGCCGCGGCGGTGCGGGGGTTCGGCGGCGAGGTGGTGATGACCTCATCCGGCTGCCGCAACGGGACCGAGCGGGTGGCCGAGGCGCACGCGGCGCTCGGCGGCGGGTTCGAGGTGGTGGTGAACTTCCAGGGCGACGCGCCCCTGACGCCGCCGTGGTTCGTGCCCGACCTGGTCGCGGGGCTGAACGCCGATCCCGACGCCGGAATGGCGACCCCGGTGCTGCGCTGCGACGGCGCGGCGCTGAACGGCTTTCTCGAGGATCGCCGGGCGGGCCGCGTGGGCGGCACCACGGCGGTCTTCGACGATCGCCGCAGGGCGCTCTATTTCTCGAAGGAGGTCATCCCCCACACCGCGGGCCGCTACGCGCCGTCCGATCCGACCCCGGTCTTTCACCATGTCGGGGTCTATGCCTACCGCCCGCAGGCCCTGGCCGCCTATCCGGGCTGGACGCCCGGGCCGCTGGAGGGGCTGGAGGGGCTGGAACAGCTCCGCTTCCTCGAACACGGCCACCGGGTGCTCTGCGTCGAGGTCGAGGCGCGGGGCCGCGCCTTCTGGGAGGTCAACAACCCCGAGGACGTGAGCCGGGTCGAGGCGATGATGGCGGCCGCGGCGCTGACATGAGCCCGGCCCCGACGGTCAGCGTCGTGGTGGTGAGCCGGGGGCGTCCCGGGCCGCTCCGGCTCTGCCTCGCGGGGCTGTCGCGGCTGCTCTACCCCGCCTACGAGATCGTCGTCGTCACCGACCCGGAGGGCGCGGGCGCGGTCCGGGCCTCGGGGCTCGGGGACGAGGTGAAGGTCGTCGATTTCGACGCGGCCAACATCTCGGCCGCGCGCAACGCGGGGATCGCCGAGGCGGCGGGCGAGATCGTGGCCTTCATCGACGACGACGCGGTGCCCGAGCCGGGCTGGCTCGCGCATCTCGTGCAGGGCTTCACGTGGCCCGAGGCGGCGGCGGCCGGCGGCTTCGTCCGGGGCCGCAACGGGATCTCGTTCCAGTGGCGGGCGCGCAGCGTCGCGCCCTCCGGCGTGGCGCGGGACCTGCCCCTCGCCAGCGACCGCCCGGTCCTGCTGACCCCGGCACCGGGCCGCGCGATCAAGACCGAGGGCACCAACATGGCCGTCCGCCGCGACCTGCTGGCCGGCATGGGCGGCTTCGATCCGGCGTTCCGCTTCTACCTCGACGAGACGGACCTGAACCTGCGGCTGGCGCAGGCCGGTCACGCCACCGCCATCGTGCCGCTGGCCGAGGTGCACCACGCCTATGCCGAAAGCCCCCGCCGCGCGCGCAACCGGGGCCCGCGCGACCTGTTCGACGTGGGCGCCAGCACCATGGTCTTCCTGCGCAAGCACTGCCCCGAACACGAGCACGGGCCGGTGCTGACCGCGCTCCGCGCGGACCAGCGCCGGGCGCTGCTGGCGCATATGGTCGCCGGCCGGATCGAACCGCGCGACGTCCGTCGCCTGATGCGCCGGCTCGAGGCGGGGCTGGCCGAGGGCGCCGCGCGCCCCGTCCGGCCGATGCCGGCGCTGCCCCACGCCCGGCACTGGTTCCTGCCGTTCGAGACCCGCGCGACCGGCGCGCAGCGCTTCATCGCCGGGCGCCGCCTCTTCGCCGCCCGCCACCGGGCCGCGGCCCGCGCCGCGGCCGGAGCGGGCGAGACGGTCACGCTGCTGCTGATGTCGCCAACGATGCGCGCGCACCGGGTGCGCTTCGATCCGTCCGGCGTGTGGGAACAGACCGGCGGGCTCTGGGGTCGGAGCCTGCGGGAGGGCCCCCGCCGGCGCTGGAAGCGGTTTTCCGCCCGGGCGCGGGAAGAACGCGAGCGTGCTGCATTGCAGCGATCCCCGCCGGCGGGTAGGCCTTGAGCAAGCGGAATTCCGGATGGATCTGCCGTCGAAATATGCAGGTATGACCATCCGAAAGGCACAAATAGCGGTCCGTGTGCAACCAGAGGGCGGGATTGACGTTTAGCCTCTGACTGCCCGATGCTAGGATCGTGACTGACAAGGGCGTCCGAGGCGCCCCCGATTGAAGGACGAAGCGACATGCGCACGAAGATTACCAAGGCGGTCTTCCCGGTGGCAGGGCTGGGGACGCGGTTTCTTCCCGCGACCAAGTCCGTTCCGAAAGAAATCATGACCCTCGTCGACCGGCCGCTGATCCAGTACGCGATCGACGAGGCACGGGCGGCGGGGATCAAGGAATTCATCTTCGTCACCTCGCGCGGCAAGAGCGCGCTGGAGGATTACTTCGACCATTCCCCGCAGCTCGAGGCCGAGCTGAAGGAGAAGGGCAAGACCGAGCTGCTCGAGGCGCTCGAGGCCACCAACATGGACAGCGGCGCGATCGCCTACATCCGCCAGCACAAGGCGCTCGGCCTGGGCCATGCCGTGTGGTGCGCCCGGCGGCTGATCGGCGACGAGCCCTTCGCGGTGATCCTGCCCGACGACGTGATCGCGGCCGAGAAGCCCTGCCTGCAGCAGATGGTCGAGGCCTTCGAGGACTCCCCCGGCAACATGGTCGCCGCGATGGAAGTGCCGCTCAGCAAGGCCAAGAGCTACGGGATGCTCGACGTCTCGGAGGACCACGGCAACCTCGTCTCGGTCAAGGGCATGGTCGAGAAGCCCGAGAAGGATCCGCCGTCGAACCTCGCCGTGATCGGGCGCTACCTGCTGACGCCGCAGGTGCTGAAGAACCTCAACCGCAAGTCCACCGGCGCGGGCGGGGAAATCCAGCTGACCGACGCGATCGCGCAGGAGATCACCGAGGGCCGCAAGGTCTATGGCTACCGCTTCCAGGGCCAGCGCTTCGACTGCGGGTCCAAGGCCGGCTTCCTGCAGGCGACCGTGGCCTTCGGCCTCGCACGGGAAGAACTGCGCGACGAGCTGTCGGATTACCTCCACGAGATCGTCAACTTCAGCAAGGCCGCGCAGTAAGCCGCCTCCGCCCGAGCCCCTGAATGACCCAGCCCCCCGCCGCGCGCCTGCTCGACGTCACGCGACTCGTCAGCCGTGCCGGGCGGGGGCTGACCGGCGTCGACCGGGTCGAACGCGCCTATCTCGTGCATCTGCTGTCGCTCGACACGCCGCTCTACGGGCTGGCGCGGACGGTGGCGGGCTATGCGCTGCTGGACCGCGAGGGGCTGACGGGGCTCCTGCGCCGGATCGACGGGCGGCGTGACTGGGGCGCGCCGGACCTGATCGCCCGGCTCGGGCGGCGGCTGACCCCGATGCAGAGGCGGGCCGATACGGACATCCGCCGGCTCGCCTGCGCCCGGTCCAGCCGCGTCGGGTTGCGCTGGCTGCTGCGGCGCCGGATGCCCGAGGGGCTGGCCTATCTCAACATCGGCCATTCCAACCTGACCTCCCGCGTGCTGAAGGCGGTCAGGGGCGTGCGCGGCGCCCGGATCGCCGTGATGATCCACGACACGATCCCGCTCGATTACCCGCAGTTCCAGCGCGAGGGCACTGTGTCCCGCTTCCGCGCGGCGCTGCAGAGGACCGGCCGGCATGCCGACCTGCTGATCTTCAACTCGGCCCGCACCAAGGGCGATGTGGAGCGCGTCCTGAACCGCTGGAACCTGAGCGTGAAGGGCGTGGTGGCCCACCTGGGGGTCGCGGCGCCGCGCCCCGATCCGGCGCTGCTGCCGCCCGGTCTGCCGCCCGAGGCGCCCTATTTCGTCACCCTCGGCACGATCGAGCCCCGCAAGAACCACGCGCTGCTGCTCGACACCTGGGAGGACCTCGCCGCCGGGCCCGACCCGGTGCCGCGGCTGGTGATCTGCGGCGCGCGGGGCTGGCGGAACGAGGCCGTCTTCGCCCGGCTCGACGCGCTGCCGCCGGACGGGCCGGTCCTGGAATGTCCGGACCTGCCCGATGGCGCGGTCGCGGCGCTGGTGGCGGGGGCGGCGGGTCTGCTCCAGCCCAGTTTCGCGGAGGGCTTCGGTCTGCCCCCGGTCGAGGCGGCGGCGCTCGGCACCCCGGTGGTCTGCGCGGACCTGGGTGTTTTCCACGAGGTTCTCGGGGACATTCCCGTTTACCTAAACCCGTCCGATCGCGTATCCTGGACGAAAGAGGTCAGGACACTGGCACGAGTAGACGGCAGGGTTTCGGGGACGGGGATTCAGGACGGCTATGTCCCGCCATCGTGGCAGGATCATTTCGACATCGTTTTAACGTTGACCTGATAGCCGAAGCCTGACCCGGTCCCGGCGGGACGGATAGGACACCATTGGGCTTCGCGCAGTCATACAGACTCAGGGTGCAGCGGAAACGCTGGCGCATCCGGGCGTTCCGCAAGCGGCGCGAACTGACCCGCGTGGCCGACCGCACCGGCCAGATCCGCAAGCGCGACATCCTGGTGTTCTCGACCTGCCGGAACGAGGCGATCCGCCTGCCCTATTTCCTGCGCTATTACCGTGACATGGGCGTGTCGCACTTCCTGATCGTGGACAACGACAGCACCGACGGCACCCGCGACTACCTGGCCGGGCAGGAGGACGTTTCCCTCTGGACCACCGCCGCGAGCTACAAGCGCGCCCGGTTCGGGGTGGACTGGCTGAACTGGCTCCAGCTGAAACACGGCCACGGGCACTGGACGCTGACGGTCGATCCGGACGAATTCTTCATCTACCCGTTCTGCGACACCCGCCCGCTTCCGGCGCTGACCGACTGGCTCGACGCCTCGTCGATCAAGAGCTTCCCGGCGATGCTGCTGGACATGTACCCCAAGGGCCGGCTCGATGCGCAGCCCTACGTCGCCGGGCAGAACCCGCTCGAGATCGCCGCCTGGTTCGACGCCGGGAACTACGTGATCTCGAAGAACCACCTCTACGGCAACCTCTGGATCCAGGGTGGCCCGCGGATGCGGATGTTCTTCCCGGACGAGCCCGCGCGCGCGCCGGCGCTGAACAAGATCCCGCTGGTGAAATGGGACCGGGACTATGCCTGGGTCTCCTCGACCCACACGCTGCTGCCGCGCGGCCTGAACCTCGTCTACGACGAATGGGGGGGCGAGAAGGCGTCGGGCATCCTGCTGCACACGAAGTTCCTGCACACCTTCGGCGAGAAGGCCGCGGAAGAGCTGGACCGCGGCCAGCATTACGCGGCCTCGGTCGAATACCGCGCCTATGCCGAAACGCTGAAGCAGGATCCCGAGCTCTGGTGCCGCTGGTCCGAGAAATACATCAACTGGCGCCAGCTCGAGATCCTCGGGCTGATGTCCAAGGGGAACTGGGCGTGACGGTCGGGATCGTCATGCTGGTCCACACGGCGCTGAACCGGGCCGAGCAGGTGGCGCGGCACTGGGCCGCCGCCGGCTGCCCGGTGGTGATCCACGCCGACGCGAACGTGCCGCGCCGGGTGAACCGGGCGTTCCGCAAGTCGCTGGCGGATGTGGAGAGCGTGCGCTTCTCGGGCCGTCACCGCTGCGAATGGGGCACCTGGGGCATCGTCGCGGCCACGCAGGAGGCCTGCGAGCTGATGCTGCGCGACTTCCCGGAGGTGACGCATGTCTACCTTGCCTCGGGCTCCTGCATGCCGCTGAGGCCGGTGCAGGAACTGCGCGATTACCTCGCCGCCCGCCCGCGCACCGATTTCATCGAAAGCGCGACGACCGCAGACGTCGCCTGGACCGTCGGAGGGCTGGACAGCGAACGTTTCACCCTGCGCTTCCCGTTCTCGTGGAAGCGGCACCGCCGCCTCTTCGACCGCTACGTCGAGCTGCAGCGCCGCCTCGGCTACAAGCGCCGGATGCCGAACGGGATCGTGCCGCACATGGGCTCGCAATGGTGGTGCCTGACGCGGCAGACCCTCTCGGCGATCCTGGAGGACCCGGAGCGGCCGACCTACGACCGCTACTTCCAGCGCGTCTGGATCCCCGACGAGAGCTATTTCCAGACCCTCTCGCGGCTCTGGTCGCGGCAGATCGAGAGCCGGTCGCTGACGCTGTCGAAGTTCGATTTCCAGGGCAAGCCGCACATCTTCTACGACGACCACCTCCAGCTGCTGCGCCGGTCGGACTGCTTCGTCGCGCGCAAGATCTGGCCGCATGCCAACCGGCTCTACCGCACCTTCCTGACCGAGGAGGGCGAGGGCCGGAAGACCGAACCGAACCCCGGCAAGATCGACCGCATCTTCAGCCGCGCCGTCGAACGGCGGACGCGGGGGCGGCCGGGGCTCTACATGCAGTCGCGCTGGCCGAACCACGGCTGGGAGAACGGGACGACCTGCGCCCCCTTCGCCGTGTTCCAGGGCTTCGCCGAGCTGTTCGAGGATTTCGAGCCCTGGCTCGCCGGGCAGACGGGGATGCGGGTGCACGGTCATCTCTACGGCCCCGCGCGGGCGGAATTCGCCGGCGGGCAGGAGATCATCGCCGGCGCCATCTCGGACAGCGCGGCGATCCGCGACTACAACCCGCGCGCCTTCCTGACGAACCTGCTCTGGGCGACGCGGGGCGAGATGCAGGCGTTCCAGTACGGGCCCGCCGACAACCAGCACATCCGGTGGGACCTGGCCCGCGACGGCAATGCGCGGATCGCCGTGATCTCGGGCGCATGGGCGCTGCCGCTCTTCCGGTCGAACGTCAATTTCAGCGAGATCCGGGCCGAGGCCGCCCGGCTCCAGAAGATCGAGGCGTCCTTCCTCGACCTGCTGCGGGCGACCGACACCAAGGCGCGGGTGCATATCTGGAGCATGGCGGACTTCATCGAGGCCCCGATGGAGGCGCTGCAGACCACGCTTTCCGAACTGGGCACGCGCACCACGCGCCGCCTGTCCGAGGCGCCGACGATGAGCGACCTCACGGGCTTCGGCCGCTTCCTCCAGAACCTCAAGAACCAGGGGATGCATCCCCATCTGATGGGCGACTTCCCGGTCTCGACCGACCCGCAGCCCGGCGGCGCGCGCAAGGCGCCGAAACCCTACCTCGTGCGGAAATAAGGCATCATGAGCGGCACTTTCGATCACTTCGTCATGTTCGCCGAGATGCGGACCGGCTCCAACTTCCTCGAGGCGAACCTGAACGCCATCCCCGGCGTGACCTGCCACGGCGAGGCGTTCAATCCCCATTTCATCGGCTATCCCAACCGCGAGGAGATCCTCGGCATGGGCATGGCGGCGCGCGATGCCGATCCGGCTGCGCTGATCGCGACCATACGTGACCGGACCGAGGGGATGGGCGGCTTCCGCTACTTCCACGACCACGACCCGCGGGTCTTCGACCTGGTGGTGGACGATCCGCGCTGTGCCAAGATCGTGCTGACCCGGAACCCGGTCGACAGCTACGTCAGCTGGAAGATCGCGCAGGCCACCGGCCAGTGGAAGCTGACCGACGTGCGCAAGCGCAAGGACGAGCCGGCGGCATTCGACGCGGCCGAGTTCTCGGCCCATCTGGAGGCGCTTCAGGCCTTCCAGGTGCGCCTGATGAACGCGCTCCAGCGCAGCGGGCAGACGGCCTTCTACGTCGCCTACGAGGACCTGCAGGACCTTGCCGTCATGAACGGGCTGGCCGCATGGCTGGGGGTCGAGGGGCGGCTGGAGGAGCTGGATCAGAAGCTCAAGCGGCAGAACCCGGCGGGGCTGGAAGAGAAGGTCGCGAACTTCCCCGAGATGGAAGGCGCGCTGGCGCGGCTCGACCGGTTCAACCTGTCCCGGACCCCGAATTTCGAACCCCGGCGCGGGCCGGCCGTGCCCTCCTACGTTGCCGCCGCGCAGGCGCCGCTGATGTACCTGCCGGTGCGCTCGGGCCCCGAGGCGGAGGTGCGGGCGTGGCTGGCTGCGCTTGACGGGGGGGACGAGGAGGCGCTGCTGACCCGCCTGTCCCAGAAGGAGCTGCGCCAGTGGAAACGGCGCCACGCCGGGCACCGCAGCTTCACGGTGATCCGCCATCCCGTCGCGCGCGCCCACGCGGCCTTCTGCGAGCGGATCCTCGCAACCGGAGAGGGCAGCCTTGCAGAGATCCGGCGCATCCTCCGCAACCGCTACAAGCTGCCGATCCCCGCCGAGGCGCCGGGCCCCGACTGGGGGGCGGAAGCGCACCGCGCCGCCTTCCTCGCCTTCCTCGATTTCGTGAAGGCCAACCTCGCCGGCCAGACGGCGCTGCGGATCGACCCCTCGTGGTCCACCCAGGCCGCGCTGATCGAGGGGATGGGCCAGTTCGCCCTGCCGGACATGGTGGTGCGGGAAGAGGACATGGCCCGCTGGCTGCCGATGCTCGCCAGGAGCGCGGGGGTGAAGAAGGCGCCCGAGCCCGCGGTGCCGCAGGACGGCGCCATCGTGCCGCTGGCCGCCTTCTACGACGACGAGGTCGAGGCGCGCGTCCAGGACGTCTATCAGCGCGATTACATGATCTTCGGATACCGCCGCTGGCGGCGCTGACGGCTCAGGCGGCCTGCATGCCCTGATCGGAGGTCAGGATCGCATAGATCGTGGCCGGATCGGCATTGGCGCGCAGCTTCTTGCAGATGCTGTCGTCCCGGAAGCTCCGGGACACCAGCGCCAATGCCTTGAGGTGTTCGACGCCCGCGTCCAGCGGGGCGAAGAGGGCGAAGACGAGGTCGACCGGCTGGCGGTCGACGGAATCGAAATCGACAGGTTTCTCAAGCAGGATGAACGCCCCGCGCACGTTGTCCAGACCATCCATGCGGGCATGGGGCAGGGCGACGCCGTGACCGACGCCGGTCGGGCCGAGGCTCTCGCGTTCCAGCAGAGCCTCGACCACGCGGGCCGAGTCCAGACCATAGGCGGCATGTGCCAGGTCGCCGAGATCGTGCAATAGGCGTTTCTTGCTCGAGGCTGCGCCAATGACCTTGACCGCCTCGGCCTTGAGAATTGCCGAAAGATTCATACTGTCCTGTCTCGCTTCGGCCTGCCGCCATCCCGCCCGGGGACGGCGCCCATACCCTTACGTTCGCGGGTCAATCCAGCCGATATTGCCATCCTCGCGGCGATACACGACGTTCAGCCCGTCTTTCCCTTCGTGGCGGAAGACTAACACAGGAGCCCCCGCCAGTTCCATCTGCATGACCGCCTCGCCGACCGACAGCGACGGAATCCGGGTCTGCATCTCAGCCACGATGATCGGCTGAAGGTCCTCGGTTTCCGATTCCCCCTCCTCCTGATCCGCGGCGAGGATATAAGAGGACGCTTCCAGATGTTCAACCGGGTCCGTCCGCTTGCTGTGGTGATCCTTCAGACGCCGCTTGTAGCGCCGCAGCTGCTTCTCCATCTTCTCGCTGCAACCCTCGAAAGCGGCGTAGATTTCCGTGGAATGGGCCTTGGCCTGCGCCGTCAGCCCGGTGCTCAGGTGCACCGTCGCTTCACAGACGTATTCGTGTGCGCTCTTGGAAAAGATGACGATCGCCTCGGTCGGGCGTTCGGCGTATTTCGCGATCGCTTCGTTAAGACCGTCCTTCACGTGGGTCTGAAGGGCATCGCCGATGTCGATTTGTTTTCCGGTGATCTGGTAGCGCATGTCGTCTCCTTCACGATAAGCATGAAGAGCCGCCGGTGCGCGAGAGCGCTCCGATCAGCTCTCCATACCGAGATAAGACCGTCCGTCCGCCAAGCAATTGCCGGGCCCGGGCTTTTCGCCCGGTCGGCGGCAAATGGCGTGAGACGCGACTGTCATTCCTCCATTTGAGGCGAGGTGCCGCCGTCCTGTCAATCGAATCCGGCAGGCGCGGTTACCCGCGCATCGCGGGCGCCGCCGCCGGTCAGGAGATGCGGAAGCTGTCGCCGAGGTAGACGCGACGCACGTTCTCGTTCTCGACCACGTCGGCGGGCGAGCCGGACATCAGAACCTTGCCGTCGTGCAGGATATAGGCGCGGTCCACGATCTCGAGCGTTTCGCGCACGTTGTGGTCGGTGATGAGCACGCCGATCCCGCGCTTCTTCAGATCCGCGACGAGGTGCCGGATGTCGGCGACCGAGATCGGGTCCACCCCGGCGAAGGGTTCGTCGAGCAGCAGGTACTTGGGATCCGCGGCAAGGCAGCGCGCGATCTCGACCCGGCGGCGTTCGCCGCCCGAAAGCGCCAGCGCGGGCGCGCGGCGCAGGTGTTCGATCGAGAAGTCCGAGAGCAGCTCCTCCAGCCGTTCGCGCCGCTTCAGCGGGTCGCTCTGGGCGATCTCGAGAATCGAGAGGATGTTGTCCTCGACGTTCATGCCGCGGAAGATCGACATCTCCTGCGGCAGGTAGCCGATGCCGAGCCGTGCGCGACGGTACATCGGCAGCCCCGTGACCTCGCGCCCGTCGATCAGCACGTGGCCGCCCTCGGGCACGACGAGGCCGGCGATGGAATAGAAGGTCGTCGTCTTGCCGCAGCCGTTCGGTCCCAGCAGGGCCACGACCTCGCCGCGCTCGAGCTCGATGGTCACGTCGCGTATGACCACCCGTTTGCGATAGCTCTTGCGGAGGTTGATGACCCGCAGTCCCGAGGACCCCTCGACCGCCGTCAGCCCCGGCGTGTCCGTCATTCGCTCTGGCCGCTCTGCAGCACGGTGCGGACGCGGCCCTCCATCTGCGCGGTGCCGGTCGCGAGGTTGATCGTCACCTTGTCCGAGCTGATCGTGTTCGGGCCCTGCACGATGGTCACGGCACCGCTCATCACGATGACCCGGTCCTGCACGCGGTAATCCGCGGTTTCGGATTCCGCCGCGTCCTCGCCGCTGACGATGGTCACGCCGCCCGAGGCCTCGAGCCTTTCGACGCCGCTCTGGTCCTCGGTGTATTCCACCAGCACCCGCGGGGCCGAGAGCTTCATGTCGCCCTGGACGATGCGGACATTGCCCGAGAATTCGGCCGTGCCGTCCTTCTGGTTGACCGACAGGCTGTCCGCATCGACCTCGACCGGCTTGTCGGAATTGTCGGAGCTGCCGAAGGCGAGGCTCGGGCCCTGGGCGAGGGTCTGGGCCGGAACGCAGACCAGCAGCGCAAGGCCGAAGGCGCGGATCGCGGTCGAAAAGGCGGTCGTCATGGTCAATCCTCGGAACGTTGCGGTTCGTATACCAGCTTCACCCCGTCGGTGAAAACCAATTGCACGTCATCGCCGCCGGCGCCCCCGGTGACCCGCATGCCCCCGGCGGTGAGCGTGCCTTCCGGGCCTGTGCTGCGCACCTCGCCGGGCGCCACCACCTCGAGCGTGTCCAGCGCGATGGTCAGCCGTCCCGTGCGGATCTCCTGACCCGTGCCGGTGGCCACCAGCACGTCGCCCGACAGGTCCGCCTGTCCCGCGCCCTGGTCGAACTGCGCGCTGTCGGCCCGCACCTGCATGGAGCCGCCGTCGGCGAAGCCGATCTTCGCCGCGACATCCATCGCCGTCACCCGCCCGGGATCGGCGGTGTCGGGGCGCACCTCGGCCGCGCTCACCTCGACCAGATCGCCCTTGTCGGTCGCGCCCGAGAGGCTCGGCCGGGTGATCTGCTGGCGACGGGCGCGGTCCTCGAGCTCGACCTGCGCGAAGGGCAGGTCGTCCGCCGGCTCGATCCGGCGCGACAGCAGGAAGAGCGTCGACAGGATGGCCAGCGCGGCCAGCGGCAGCCCGATCTTGAGCCAGCCGACGATGCGCGTATGCCGGTCGCGCCGCGCCATGTCAGCCAAGCCCGGCGCGCAGGCAGTCGTGGATGTGCAGCAGCCCGAGCGCCGCGCCGCCACCCTGCCGCCGGTCCACGACGAAGAGGCTGGTGATCCGCGCCTCGTTCATCACCGCCACCGCCTCCTGCGCCAGCGCATCCGGTCCGATGGTGCGCGGGTTCGCCGTCATCACCTCGGCGGCGCTGTGCGACAGGAGCCCCTCCATGTGCCGGCGGAGGTCGCCGTCGGTGATGATCCCGGCCAGCCGCCCGTCCGGGTCCGTCACGCCCGCGACGCCGAAGCCCTTGCGGGTGATCTCGAGCAGCACCTCGGGCATCCGCGCGGCGCCCGCGACCAGCGGCACCTGCTCCTGCCCGTGCATCAGGTCGCGCACGAGGCGCAGCTGCGCGCCCAGCTTGCCGCCCGGATGGAAGGCGCGGAAATGCTCGGCGGTGAACTGGCGCTGTTCCATCAGCGCCACCGCCAGCGCGTCGCCGAGCGCCAGGGTCATGGTGGTGGAAGATGTCGGCACGATGCCGGTCCCGCAGGCCTCCTCGGCCTTCGGCAGGACGATCTTCACCTCGGATTGCGCCATCAGGGTCGAGTCCGGGTTCCCCGCCACGCCGATCACCGGGATCCGGAAGCGCTTCGCATGCGCAAGGATGTCGGCCAGCTCCGGCGTCTCGCCCGAGTTCGACAGGATGAGCACGGCGTCGCCCGGGGCCACCATCCCGAGGTCGCCATGGCTCGCTTCGGCCGGATGGACGAATTGCGCGGGCGTGCCGGTCGAGGCCAGCGTCGCCGCGATCTTCCGCGCGACATGGCCCGACTTGCCCATGCCGCAGACGATGACCCGGCCCTTCACGGCGAGGATCGTCTCGACCGCCTCCGAGAAGCCGCCGTCCAGCGCCTCTTCCAGCCGTTTCAGCGCCGCCGCCTCGATCCCGATGACCCGGCGGGCGGTGGCGAGATACTGGGCGCGGTCGGACATGGCGGCCTCAGCTGTGCGCGAAGATGTCGGTTTCGGGCCAGCCCGCGAGGTCGAGTTTCGCGCGCGTCGGCAGGAAGTCGAAACAGGCCTGCGCCAGCTCGGTCCGGCCCTCGCGGGCAAGCCGGCGGTCGAGCTCCGTGCGCAGGCGGTGAAGGTAGAGCACGTCCGACGCCGCATAGTCCAGCTGCGCCTCGGTCAGCTCCTCGGCGCCCCAGTCGCTCGACTGCTGCTGTTTCGAGAGGTCGACGCCGATCAGCTCCTGCGTCAGGTTCTTCAGCCCGTGCCGGTCGGTGTAGGTCCGGATCAGCCGGGAGGCGATCTTGGTGCAATAGACCGGCGCCGCGAGCGCGCCGAAGGCGTGGTACATCGCTGCGATGTCGAACCGGCCGAAGTGGAAGAGCTTCAGGACGTCGGGATCCTCGAGCATCCGGGCGAGGTTCGGCGCCTCGGTCTGGCCCTTCTCCACCTGCACGATGTGGGAATGTCCGTCGCCGCCCGACATCTGCACGACGCAGAGCCGGTCGCGCATCGGGTTCAGGCCCATGGTCTCGCAGTCGATGGCCACGACCGGGCCGAGGTCGAGCCCGTCGGGCAGGTCGCGCTTGTAGAGATGGTTGGTCAAGGGTCGGTTCCGCTCGTTCAGGATTACCGTGGCATAGCCCGCCCGTCGCGGCCTTGCAACGCAGGCGCTCAGCCGTGTTCCTTTAGCAGCCGCTGCTTCTGGCGGTTCCAGTCGCGCTTGGCCTCGGTCTCGCGCTTGTCGGGGGCCTTCTTGCCCTTGGCGATGCCGATCTTCAGCTTTACCGTGCCCCGGTGGTTGAAGTAGAGCACCAGCGGCACGAGGGTCATCCCCTTGCGCTGCGTGTCCGACCACAGCCGCGCCAGTTCCTTGCGGTTCACGAGCAGCTTCCGCCGCCGCCGCTCCTCGTGGCCGAACATGGCCTGCTGGTAGGGGGCGATATAGGCGTTCACCAGCCAGAGCTCGCCGTCGTCCACCGTGGCGTAGCTCTCGGCGATGTTGGACTGGCCGGTGCGCAGGCTCTTCACCTCGGACCCCATGAGCACGATCCCGCATTCGAGGTCGTCCTCGATCGCGTAGTCGTAGCGGGCCCGCCGGTTCTCGGCGATGACCTTGTAATTGGGGTTCTCGGGTTTCTTGGCCATGGTCGGGCTCCATATAGGCATTCCCGGCCGCATGTCCATCTCGCGCTTGCGCACAGGCTGCGGAATTGGTTTCCGCTTGGCATGTGCGTTTCCCGGGCTACTCTGGCCGGCGAACACAGGAGGACCCCCATGACCAGCATGAAACGCATCGTGCTCGCCTCGCGCCCGGACGGCGCGCCCACCGACGACAACTTCCGCCTCGAAGAGGTGGACATGCCGGAACCCGGCGAGGGCGAGATCCTCGTCGAGACGGCCTACATGTCGCTCGACCCCTACATGCGGGGCCGGATGGACGACGTGAAGAGCTATTCCGCCCCGGTGCCCATCGGCGGCACGATGGAGGCGGGCGCCATCGGCCGCGTCCTCAAGTCGAACAGCCCCGACTTCAAGGAAGGTGATTACGCCGTCGGCCGCTTCGGCTGGGCCGATCACGGGGTGCAGCCCGCGACGCAGTGCTACAAGTGGGATCCGTCGATGGGCTCGCCCTCGCTGGCGCTCGGCGTGCTCGGGATGCCGGGCTTCACCGCATGGGCCGGGATGACGGCCTACGGCAAGCTGAAAGAGGGCGAGACGCTGGTCGTCGGCGCCGCCACGGGCCCCGTGGGCTCCATGGTGGGCCAGCTGGCCAGGCAGGCGGGGTGCCGCGTCGTCGGCGTCGCCGGCGGCGAGGAGAAGTGCCGGATGGCGGTCGAGACCTTCGGCTTCGACGCCTGCATCGATCACCGCGGCAAGGATGCCAGGGCGATGCGCGAGGCGCTGAAGGCGGAATGCCCGGACGGGATCGACGTCTATTTCGAAAACGTCGGCGGCCCGACCCTGGGCGGGGTGCTGCCGCTGATGAACCTCCACGGCCGGATCATCGTCTGCGGCATGATCGCGTGGTACAACGGCGCGGAGGACGAGACCTCGGCCTTCCCGACCGGCAAGCTCTGGCGGATGATCCTCGTCAACCGGCTCACGATCCAGGGCCTGCTGCAGACCGATCACGTGAAGCGGATGCCCGAGTTCTTCAAGGAGGTCGGTCCCAAGGTCGCGGCGGGCGAGATCGCCTATGTCGAGGACGTGGCGGAGGGACTCGAGAACGCGCCGAAGGCCTTCATGTCGCTGCTGAAGGGCGGCAACACCGGCAAGATGGTCGTCAAGATCCACGGCTGAGCCTTGCGGAGCGGCCCCCTCGGGGGCCGCACACGATGCCTTGCGATTTGCGGGGCAAATCGCGGTCCGGCGCGCGCGGGGAGGGAGCGGCGATCCGGACAATGTCCGGCGCTGGCTTGCAGCCTTGAACGGATGCGGCGCCCTTGGCAGGCAGATCCGCGCCCTGCTTTCCTCTGGTCCCTGTATCCCGGGGGGAGTCGGCCGAAGGCCGACGGGGGGCTGGCCCCCCGCCGCCCTGTCCGTCAGCGCCGTCCTTCGCGGAGCCAGGCGCCGAGGATCAGGCCCGCGGCGAGCAGCAGCACCAGCCAGGGCGGCAGCAGCGGCATCAGCGTGACGTCCTGCGTCACATAGGCCTCGCGCGGGGTGAGGCCGATCCAGCCGCGGCCCGCCGCGGGGCGGCCGGCGCGCGTGTCGCGGATCGAGGGCAGCCCGTCCGAGAGGGTCATCACGCCGCCGCGCAGCCCGTCGATCACCGGCTGCAGCGTCTCGCCGCTCGCGATGGTCGCCTCGAATTCCCGCGGCGCGGCGGGCCCGAGCCCGATCACCGCCGTCTGCTCGCCGTTCTCGAGCCGGTAGAGGCCGATCTCGGGGCCGCGCCAGATCGTCTCGAACCGGCCCGGCGTGACCTCCTCCAGCTCGAGCTCCACGGTCTCGCCGGAGGGCGTGGTGACCGTCACCGGCGGCACCGTCTCGTCGAGGGTGCGGCGGATGATGCGCATGGTCTGGCCCGAGGGTTCGGCCCAGAGCGCCTCTTCCTCGAGTTCCGGCTCCTTCATCATCCAGTGCGCGAGCCGGCGCAGCAATTCCAGCTGCGGGCCGCCGCCCTCGTAGCCGCGGCTCCAGAGCCAGGCATGGTCAGAGGCGAGCAGCGCGACGCGGCCTTCGCCGACCCGGTCGAGGATCAGCAGCGGGCGGTCCTCCACCCCGGACATGACGACCTCGCCCTCGCCCTCCACCGGCGTGACGTCGATCTGCCGCATCCAGCGGCCCCAGTCGCCGTCCCATTCGTTGATCAGCCCGGCGGTGACCGGGTGGCGGCGGCCGAGCGCGGTCACCTGGGGGCGGTAGCCCTGTTCGATCACCCGGGCCGTGGGGCGGGCGGGCATGATCTCTCCGAGCGGAGAGCGGAAGAGGGAATCGGCCGAGGCGAAGTCGGGCCCCGCGGCGACGAGCACGGCGCCGCCGTTCTCGACGTAGTTCCGGACGTTGTCGAGGTAGAGCGACGGCAGGATCCCGCGGCGCTTGTAGCGGTCGAAGATGATCAGGTCGAAATCGTCGATCTTCTCGAGGAAGAGCTCCCGCGTCGGGAAGGCGATGAGCGACAGCTCCGAGACCGGCACGCCGTCCTGCTTCGAGGGCGGGCGCAGGATGGTGAAATGCACGAGATCGACGGAGCTGTCCGATTTCAGCAGGTTGCGCCATGTCCGGCCGCCCGCGTGGGGCTCGCCCGAAACCAGCAGCACCCGCAGCCGGTCGCGCACGCCGTTCATCTGGACGAGCGCGGAATTGTTGCGGTCGGTCAGCTCGCCCTCGGCCCCCGGCACCGAGAACTGGATCACGTTGCGCCCGCCGTGGGGCAGGGTGACGGGCAGGTCGATGTCCTGCCCGATCGGCACGTCGAAGCGCTGCGGCTCGCCCCCGTCGATCGAGATGTCGAGCGGCGCCTCTGTCGCGCCCTCGGGCGCCGCGCCCATGTCCTCGACCCGGATGGTCAGCGTCACCGGCTCTCCGAGAATGGCGAAGGCCGGGGCGTTCCTGATGACGAGGCGGCGGTCCCAATCCTCGGGTTCGCCGGTCAGCAGCAGATGCATCGGGGCGGAGAGGTCGGGCGCGCGGTCGACATCGTGCAGCCGCCCGTCCGAGACGATGATCGTGCCGGCGACGCGGGCCTGCGGCTCCTCGGCCAGCGCCTCGGAGACGGCGGTCATCAGCTCGGTCCCGGCATTGTCGGCGCCGTCGGGGACGGTGACGCGCCGCACCTCGGTGTTCGGGCGGGCGGCGAGGCGGGACTCCAGCGCCTGGACCGCGGCGTCCGTCTGGGCGGGGCGGTCGGCGAGCGCCTGGCTGGCCGAGCGGTCGTCGACCAGCAGCACGATGTCGGTGAGCGGCGCGCGGTCCTCCTGCCGGAAGACCGGTCCCGCCAGGGCCCCGAGCACCACGAGGGCGGCCAGCCCGCGCAGCGCCCAGCCCGCCAGCCCGCGCCAGAGGGCGAGCAGGATGCCCAGAACGGCGAGCGCCGCGAGGGCCGCCAGAAGCGGCAGCGGAAGGAGGGGATCGAAGACGATCGTGCCGGTCATTGCCCGAGCCTGTCGAGAAGCGCAGGCACGTGGACCTGGTCGGATTTGTAATTGCCGGTGAGCACGTGCATCACCAGGTTCACCCCGAAGCGATAGGCGATCTCGCGCTGGCGCTCACCCGAGAAGCCGCGGCCGACGGGGACCAGCGGAGAGCCGCGGTCGTCCACCGCCCAGGCCGAGGCCCAGTCGTTGCCGCCGATCACCACCGGCGTGACGTTGTCGTTGAGGTTGCGGAAGGGCATGCCCTCGATCAGCTCGGCATCGGCGGGCGCGGCCTCGACCCAGACCTCGCCGCCGGTGTGGCGGCCGGGGAAGTCCTGCAGCAGGTAGAAGGTGCGGGTCAGCACGTGGTCCGAGGGTACGGGTTCCAGCGCCGGCACGTCCAGCGGCGCGGCCAGCTCCTGCAGCTTGCGACCGTTGGGCGAGGCGGCGCCGAAGCGGGCGATGTCCGCGTCGCGCGTGTCGAACAGGATCATGCCGCCCGTCCGCAGGTAATCGTTCAGCTTGGCATAGGCCGCGTCCGAGGGGGTCGGCTGGTCGGGGGTGATGGGCCAGTAGAGGAAGGGGAAGAACGACAGCTCGTCGGTCTCGAGGTCCACCGCCATCGGCTCCGCCGGCTCGACCGAGGTGCGGAAGAAGAGCGTTTCGGACAGGCCCTTGAGCCCCGCCTGCGCCATGTCGTCGAGCTGCCGGTCGCCGGTGACCACGTGGGCGAGCACGACCTCGGAGGTGGCGGCAAGGGCGAGGGCCGCGTCGCGGTCATCCGGCGCCTGCGCGCGGGACGGGCCCGGCTGGAGCACGAGCGCCGCGGCGAGAAGGGCGGCGGAGGCGGTGGCGGTGCGCCCGGTCAGCCGGCCCGACAGCGCCAGCGTCGCGAGGATGTCGGCCACCAGCATCACCAGCGCCGCGCCGAGCAGCCAGCCGCCGAGCGGCAGCGCCCGGGTGCGTTCGAGCCCGACGACCGGGACGGAGGCGGGCCAGCTGGCCGGGGTCAGCACGGTGTCGGGGGTCAGCACGTTGCGCGCGATGCGGCGATCCTCTCCTTCGTAGAGCCCGGGCTGCATGTCGGGGCCGAGCGGCTCGGTCAGAAGCGCCTGGCCGTCGACGCCGGGCAGGGTGCCCGCGGGTTCGAGCGTGCCGCTGGCGGTCAGCAGGCTGACCGGGCGCCAGGTCGTGCCCTTCAGGTCGGCAGGCTCCGGCAGGGTATGGGCCGACGAGATCGCGAGGCGCTCGAGCATCTGCACGAACAGGCCCGAGAGCGGCAGGCTGGACCATTCCGCATTGGCCGAGACGTGGAACAGCACCACCTGTCCGTCGCCGACCCGCTTGCGCGTCACCAGCGGCGTGCCGTCCGAGAGCCGGGCGATCACGCGGTCCGCGAGGGTCGGGTCGGGCTGGGCCATGACCTGCGAGGAAATCGTCACGTCGGGGGGCACGGGCAGGCCCGCGAAGGGGCTGTCCTGGTCGAAGGGCGCCAGGGTCTTGGGCTCGCCCCAGGACATCGCGCCGCCGACGTTGCGGCCGCCGGCCCGCAGGCGGACGGGCATCAGCGGGTCCTCGGCCTCGCGGCTGACGTCGCTGGCGGCCAGGCGGGGACCGGCGAAGCGCAGCAGCATGCCACCCTTTTCGACCCATTCGGTCAGCCCCTGCGTCTCGCCGTCCGAAAGGCGGGCCACGTCGGCCAGCACGATCACGTCGGGGTTTGCGGGCAGGATGTCGGTCAGCGCGCCGTCCAGCAGGTCGGCATTGGGCGCGAGGGCGCGTTCGAGGTAATGCAGCGGCGACAGCAGTTCGAGCCCCTCGCGGTTCTCGCGGCCGGCGATCAGCGCGATCTCGCGGCGGCGCAGGCTGTCGTCGGTGAGGCTGACGGCGCCCGCGTTGCGGCTTCCCGCGATGTCGAAATGGGTGACGCGGGCGCGCAGCTCGGCGGGCAGGTCCATCTCTCCGGTGGCCGTGCCTTCGCCGGCCGGGAAGGTCAGCGTCGTGGTGTCGAGGATGCGCATCGCGCCGGAAGGGTCGCGGCCGTGCGCGTTCACGCGGACCTCGCGTTCCGATCCGGTGACCGCGCGCAGGGCAGAGAGCTGGACGGCGCCCTCGGCAAAGCTCACGGGGGCCAGGCCCATCACCGGCGCGCCGCCCTCGTAGATCGTCACGGCGCCGCGGTTCTGGAGCGCGGTCAGCAGGCGCGCGCGGCTGTCGCGGGCCAGGCCGTCGGAGAACCAGTAGGTCTCGAACTCCTCGTCCGGAAGGCCGTCGATGAAGGCGCCCACGGTTTCGGGCTCCGGCTCCCAGGCGCGCGGGGCCATCCCGGGCAGGCGCGTGCGCCACGCGTCGGCGGACTGGAAGACCGGCGGCTCGGGCGTGGTCAGCCGGACCATCGCGGCGGTGCGGCCCTGGCGCGCGGCCTCGGCCAGCAGGCCGTCGATCGTGTCCTCGCGCGTGGGCCAGTCCTGCGCCTCGGCCCAGCTTCCGTCGGTCAGGATCAGGAGCGGACCACGGCCCGAACTCTCCGCCTCGGCCTCGGGGTTCAGGACGGGGCCGGCGAGGCCGACGATCAGCGCGGCCACGGCCAGCATCCGCAGCAGGAGCAGCCACCACGGCGTGCGGTCGGTCACGCTCTCGTCGTCCGTCAGCCCCAGCAGGAGCGCGACGCCCGGGAAGCGGCGGCGGATCGGTGCGGGCGGCACGGCGCGCAGCAGGATCCACAGCAGCGGCAGCGCGAGCAGCGTCAGCAGCAGCCAGGGGGCGGTGAAACCGATGGGACCCAGGATCATGCGCCGGTCCCCCGGTCGAGGGCGCGGTAGATCCACAGGAGCGCCGATTGCGCCGAGGCATCCGTGTGGTGGGTCTGGAACTGCCAGCCGGAGCGTTGGCAGAGCTGTTGCAGCTCGGCCTTCCGGGCGGCCAGCCGGTCGCGGTAGCGGTCGCGCAGCTCACCGGCCTTGAGCGTCTCGTGGCGGAGCGCGCCGGTCATGCTCTCGAAGATGGTGCGGCCGTGAAAGGGGAAGGCTTCCTCGCTGGGGTCAAGCACCTGCAGCAGGACGCCCCGGATGCCGCGGTCGGCGGCCTTGGCCAGGGCCGTCTTCACCTCTGTCACGTCGCCGAGGAAATCCGACACGAAGACCGCGCGGGCGTTCGGGATCATCGCGCGGTGTTCCGGCACGCCGTAATCCCCGCTGTCCTCGCGCGAGAAGAACTCGGCCAGCCGCAGGATCTGATCGTTCCCCCGCCGCGGCGGCAGCAGCGTGCCGGTCAGCCCGACGCGTTCACCGCCGCGCACCAGCAGGATGGCGGTCGCCAGCGCAATCAGCCGCGCGCGCTCGCCCTTCTCGGGCAGGCTCTTGCCTGAGGTGAAGCGCATCGAGGCCGCCTGGTCGACCCAGAGCATCACGCTCTGCGCGATCTGCCATTCCCGTTCGCGGACGAAGCGTTCGTCGCCCCGGGCCGAACGGCGCCAGTCGATCATCCGCCGCGGATCGCCCGGCTGGACCGGGCGGTACTGCCAGAAATCGTCACCCATGCCGGCGCGCCTGCGACCGTGATCGCCCAGAAGGACGGTCCCGGCGAGGTGCTCCGCGCGGGCGAGCAGGGGGGGAAGCCGGGCGGCCTCTCCCTCGGCCCGGCCGCGAAGGGCGACGGGATCGCTCACGCCGCGGCCTCGGTCCGGGTGATGGTCGCGGCGGTCTGGTCGATGAGGGCGGGCAGGCTGTCGCCGCGGGCACGGGCGGCGAAGTTCAGCGCCATGCGGTGCTGGAGCACGGGGCGGGCCATGGCCACCACGTCCTCGACCGAGGGCGCGAGCCGGCCCTGCAGCATCGCGCGGGCCCGGACGGTCATCATCAGCGCCTGCGCGGCACGGGGTCCGGGGCCCCAGTTCACCGTGTCCCGCACCAGCTGCGACGCGTCGGGCTCGTCCGGGCGGCAGGCGCGCACGAGGTCGAGGATCGTCTCGACCACCGTTTCGCCCACGGGCATCCGGCGGAGCAGTTTCTGGGCGCGGATCAGCTCGTCCGCGGTGAAGACGGCATGCGCCTCTCCTTCCTCGACGCCGGTGGTGGCGGTGAGGATGTTCCGCTCCGTCTCGCGATCCGGATAGGCGACGTCGATCTGCACGAGGAACCGGTCGAGCTGCGCCTCGGGCAGCGGATAGGTCCCTTCCTGTTCGATCGGGTTCTGGGTGGCCAGCACGTGGAACGGCGCGCCGAGCGACCGGTTCTCGCCTGCGACGGTCACGACCCGTTCCTGCATCGCCTGCAGCAGCGCCGACTGGGTCCGCGGCGAGGCGCGGTTGATCTCGTCCGCCATCAGGAGCTGGCAGAAGATCGGGCCCTGCAGGAAGCGGAAGGCGCGGGTCCCGTCCGCCGCCGTCTCCAGCACCTCTGAGCCGAGGATGTCGGCGGGCATCAGGTCGGGCGTGAACTGCACCCGGTTGCCGCTGAGGCCCATCACCGTCGACAGCGTCTCGACCAGGCGGGTCTTGCCGAGGCCCGGCAGGCCGATCAGCAGCCCGTGGCCGCCGCAGAGCAGCGCCGAGAGCGTCAGGTCCACGACCTGTTCCTGCCCGATGAACCGCTTGGTGATCGAGGCCTTCGCCTCGGCCAGCTTGGCCTCGAGCGCTTCGATCTCGGCGACCAGGTCCTCTTCGTTCAGGCTTTCGGGGGATTCGGTCATGGCAAATTCCTGCACGGGACTATTTGATACCGAGTGTATGCCGTTCCGCCCGGATGGCAAAACCGAAGGATGGACAAAAAGACGTGAAACCTACAGCAGAGTCGATCGCTGCCTCGGTCAGAGCAGCTTCGAAGGGCCGCGGACTTCCGCCGATCCACCAGTGGAACCCCGAGCGCGAGACCGATGCCAACATGCGCATCGCCCGCGACGGCACGTGGTTTCACGAAGGCACCCCGATCAACCGGCCCGAGCTGGTGCGGCTGTTCTCGACCATCCTGCGGAAGGACGACGACGGCTATTTCCTGATCACCCCGGTCGAGAAGGCCCGGGTCGAGGTCGAGGATGCGCCCTTCGTCGCCGTGGACCTGGACGTCGAGGGCGAGGGCGAGGACCAGCGCCTGACCTTCCTGACCAATGTCGGCGACCGCGCCACCGCCGGGCCGGACCACCCGATCCGTGTCGAGCGGGACCCCGGGACCGGCGAGCCCGCGCCCTATGTCCTCGTGCGCGACAAGCTCGAAGCGCTGATCGACCGCAAGAGCTTCTACCGGCTGGTCGAGACCGGATCGGAGCAGGAGCGCGACGGCACGCGCTGGTTCGGCCTCTGGTCCGGCGGGGCCTTCTTCCCCGTCATTCCGGCCAGCGAGCTGAAGACGCGCTGACAGCGCCTTCCGCGCTTACTTTCAAAATGACAACTGACACAAGTTAGGACTGGCCGGCACGCCCTGCCGTTCCTAGGGTGACGGCGCACGGCAGGGGTCTCATGCTAAAGTTTGTTGCCAATATTTCATTTCTGTTCAAGGACCTGACGATCCCTGAACGGATCCACGCCGCGACCGCGAACGGCTTTCACGGGGTCGAGCTCCTGTTCCCCTATGACGACCCGGTTCCGCCGATCCAGCAGGCCCTCTCCGCCACCGGTCTGCCGATGGTGCTGATCAATGCGCCGCCGCCCAATTACGCCGGCGGCACCCGCGGGTTTGCCGCGATTCCGGGCGCCGAGGAGCGCTTCCGCTACGATCTCAGGCGCACGCTCCGCTACGCCCGGAGCCTGCACACCCGCTTCGTGCACGTGATGGCGGGGGCGGGGTCGGGCGACGACGCCCGCGCCGCCTTCGTCTCGAACCTGCGATACGCGGCGGCAGAGGCGCCGGACCGGACCTTCACCATCGAACCGATCAACCAGGACGACATGCCGGGCTACTTCCTGTCGGATTTCGACCTCGCGGCCGAGATCCTCGACGAGGTCGGCGCCCATAACGTCGCGCTGCAGTTCGATGTCTACCACGCGCAGAAGATCACCGGCGACGCGATGGCGGTCTGGTCCCGGCATGGCCACCGGGCCCGGCACATCCAGATCGCGGGCCTGCCGGACCGGCACGAACCGGTCGCGGGCGTCGTCGATTACCCGGCCTTCTTCCGGCACCTCGAATCGATCGGCTACGACGGCTACGTCAGCGCCGAGTACCATCCCGCGAACGGCACCGAGGCGGGGCTGGGCTGGATGCCGCGGGACTGAGCGCGGATGCTGACAGAAGGCTGTCAGCAGGGGTATGAGAGAACCACGCCATCGACCCAACAAAGGAGATGAGCGATGGCAGATCAATCCCATGTCGTCTGGACGGAAATTCCCGTGACGGACATGCAGAAAGCGATGGAGTTCTACAACCGGGTGTTCGGCTGGGCGCTGACACTCGACGAGTCGGGCCCCGACCCGATGGCCGTGTTCCCGGACGGTGGCGCCGGGGTCGGCGGGCATCTCTATCCCGGCGCGCCCGGCAAGGGGGCGGGCCCGACGATCCACCTCGGCGTGCCGGACGGTCTGGAGGCCGCGACGGAGCGGGCGCAGGCGGCCGGGGCCAGGGTGCTTCACGGTCCGATCGGCATCCCGCCGGGCCGCTTCACCTATATCGAGGACCCCGACGGCAATTCCATCGGCCTGTTCGAGCCGAAGGCCGCCTGATGCGCCGGGCCGACCGCCTCTTCCGGATCGTGCAGCATCTGCGCGGCGGTCGGCTCATCACCGCGGCGGAACTCGCCCGCCGGCTCGAGGTCTCGACCCGGACGGTCTATCGCGACGTGGCCGACCTGATCGGGTCGGGCGTGCCGATCGAGGGTGAGGCCGGGATCGGCTATGTCATGCGGCAGGGCTACGAGCTGCCGCCGCTGATGTTCACCAGCGACGAGATCGTGGCCCTCGTCGCCGGCGCCCGCCTGCTCCGGGCCTGGGGCGGCACCGCGATGGCCGCCGCGGCGGAGGAGGCGCTGGTGAAGATCGGCGAGGTCCTGCCCGAGGCGGCCCGCGCCCGCGCCGACCGGGTCCAGGTCCACGCCGTCGGCATGGGCCGGATGAGCCCCGAGCTGCGCGACCGGCTCGACCGGCTGGAGCGCGCCTGCAACGCCAACATCCGGCTGACGCTGGCCTATGTCGACGAGCAGGACCGGGCGACGGAGCGTCCGGTGCGGCCGCTGGCGCTGTTCTTCTGGGGCAAGGTCTGGACGCTGCTGGCGTGGTGCGAGCTGCGCGAGGACTTCCGGACCTTCCGCATCGACCGGATCCGCGGCCACGCCGAGGGCGAGCGCTTCCGCCCCGAGCGCGACAAGAGCGCCGCCGCCTTCTACGAGCGCGAACGGTGCCTCGGCCGCCTCCAGCCGCCGGGGTAGCGCGCGGTCCCGCGCTTCATCTTTCCGGAAATACTCCCGCCGGAGGCATCGCCGCTTGCGGCGACAAGGGGTTGCGCCGTCCGCTGGACGTCGCCCGGGGGGATGTCCGGACCGGGCATCGAGCCCGGTCCGGACATGGCCTCCGGCGGGGATATTTATGGCAAGAGGAAGGGGGAACCGTTCAGAGATAGCCGGTGGCGCGGAAGCTGAGCTCGGTCGACCGGCCGATGATGATGTGGTCGTGGATGGCGATGCCCAGGGCCGCGGCGGCCTGTTCGATCTCGCGGGTCATGGAGATGTCGGCGCGCGAGGGGGTGGGGTCTCCGGACGGGTGGTTGTGCACGAGGATGAGGGCGGAGGCGTTCAGCTCGAGCGCGCGCTTGACGACCTCGCGCGGGTAGACCGGGACATGGTCGACCGTGCCCTGCGCCTGCGCCTCGTCGGCGATCAGCACGTTCTTGCGGTCGAGGTAGAGGACGCGGAACTGTTCCGTCTGACGGTGGGCCATCGCGGTGTGGCAATAATCGATCAGCGCGTGCCAGGAGCCGAGGACGGGGCGGTCCAGGATCCGGGCGCGGGAGAGGCGCTGCGCCGCGGCCTCGATCAGCTTGAGTTCCGCGATCACGGCGTCGCCCACGCCCGCCACCTCGCGCAGGCGTTCCGGCGGGGCGGAGAGGACGCCGTTGAAATCGCCGAAGGTCTCGAGCAGGCGGCGGCCGAGGGGTTTCATGTCGGCGCGGGCGTTCGCGCGGAAGAGGACCATCTCGAGCAATTCGTAATCCGGCATCGCCGCCGCGCCGCCCTGCATGAAGCGGTCCCGCAGGCGCTTGCGGTGGTCGGCGATGTAGGAGGGCCGGGGCGGCGCGACCGGCGCGGCCACCCCCGCGACGAAGAGGGGAAGCGAAGCTTCGGTGAAGGCGCGCGGCTCGGTCATGACGTAGAAGGTCGCGCGAAATGGTTAGCGGGTGGTTAACGGTGGGGCGGCGGGCATGAGAAAAGCGCCTCCCGTGGGAGAGGCGCTTCGATGTTGTCCGCCGGTCGAGGTTTGGCCATCCGGGCGCGCGGTTTCCGGTTGGCCAGGACCCCCGCAGGAGGGGCAGACCCGGGCGCTCGGGCCCGAGTTCGTCCCGGGGCTCCGCCCGTGAAACCCCCGAACCGTCCACAGGACGCTTCGCCTGCGCCGCACATCCTTGTGGCTGCGTTTCGCATCCCCGGCGCTCCGCGCGCGATTTGACCGGAACGTCCACCGGACGTTCCGCCCGGGCCCGTGGGCCCGGGTTCGTCAAATCACCCCTTCATCGAGTCCCAGAAGCCCTTCACGCTCGAGAAGAAGCTCTTGCTCTCGGGGTTGTTGTCCTCGCTCAGGTCCTCGAATTCGCGCAGCAGATCCTTCTGGCGCGCGGTGAGGTTCACCGGCGTTTCCACGGCGAGTTCGATGAACATGTCGCCATGCGTCCCGCCCCTGAGCGCCGGCATCCCCTTGCCGCGCAGCCGCATCTGACGGCCGCTCTGGGACCCTTCCGGGATCTTCACGCGGCTCCGGCCGCCGTCGATCGTCGGCACCTCGATGTCGCCGCCGAGCGACGCCTTGGTCATCGAGACGGGCACGCGGCAATAGAGGTTCGTGGCCTCCCGTTCGAAGATCTTGTGCTTGGCGACCTCGATGAAGATGTAGAGATCGCCCGGAGGTCCGCCGCGCATCCCGGCCTCGCCCTCTCCGCCGAGGCGGATGCGGGTGCCCGTCTCGACCCCCGCGGGGATGTTGACCGACAGCGAGCGGTCGCGTTCGACGCGGCCCTGGCCGTGGCACTGCTTGCACGGGTTCTGGACGATCTGGCCCAGGCCCGAACAGGTCGGGCAGGTGCGCTCCACCGTGAAGAAGCCCTGCTGCGCGCGGACCTTGCCCATCCCGGAACAGGTCGGGCAGGTGACGGGCTCGGCGCCGCCTTCGGCGCCGGTGCCGTCACAGGCCGTGCACTGCACCGAGGTCGGCACGTTGATCGTCTTCTGCAGGCCGGCATAGGCCTCTTCCAGCGTGAGACGAAGGTTGTAGCGCAGATCCGAGCCGCGGGCGGCACGGCTGCGGGCGCCGCCACTGCGGCCGCCGCCCATGAAATCGCCGAAGAGATCGTCGAACACGTCCGAGAACGCGCTGGCGAAATCGCCCTGCTGGCCGCCCCGCGGACCGCCGCGCGCCCCGCCCATGCCGCCGTCGAAGGCGGCGTGGCCAAAGCGGTCGTAGGCGGCCTTCTTGTCGCCGTCCTTCAGGACGTCATAGGCCTCGTTCACTTCCTTGAACTGGGCCTCGGCGTCCGGGTTGTCGCTGTTGCGGTCGGGATGGAGCTCCTTGGCCTTCTTGCGATAGGCCTTCTTGATCTCGTCCGCCGATGCACCCTTCGCGACGCCGAGCGTCTCGTAGTAATCGCGTTTTGCCATTCAGAGAGTCCCCCTCTCCGGGAACGTGGAAGCCGGCCCGCCGTGGGACGGGCCGGCTTCAGAGGTTCCCGCGTGCGGATTACGCACGCTTGTTGTCGTCCAGATCCTCGAAGTCGGCGTCGACGATGTCGTCATCGTCGGACTGGCCCGAATCGGCGGCCTGCGGCTCCTCGTCCGAGGTTTCCTCGGTCTGGGCCTTGTAGATCGCCTCGCCCAGCTTCATCGAGGCTTCGGTGACGTTCTGGATGCCGGACTTGATCTTGTCGGCATTGTCGCTTTCCAGCTCGTCCTTCAGCGCCGCGATCGCCAGTTCGATGGCTTCGACGGTCGAGGGGTCGACCTTGTCGGCATGCTCTTCGAGCGCCTTCTCGGTCGAATGGATCAGGCTCTCCGCCTGGTTCTTCGCCTCGACGAGGCCGCGGCGGGCCTTGTCGGCATCCGCGTTCTCCTCGGCGTCCTTGACCATCCGCTCGATGTCCTCGTCGGAGAGACCGCCCGAAGCCTGGATCGTGATCTTCTGTTCCTTGTTGGTGCCCTTGTCCTTGGCACCCACGGACACGATGCCGTTGGCATCGATGTCGAAGGTCACTTCGATCTGCGGCATGCCGCGCGGCGCCGGGGGGATGTCCTCGAGGTTGAACTGGCCGAGCATCTTGTTGTCGGCCGCCATCTCGCGTTCACCCTGGAAGACCCGGATGGTCACGGCGTTCTGGTTGTCCTCGGCGGTCGAGAAGACCTGGGACTTCTTGGTCGGGATCGTCGTGTTCCGGTCGATCAGGCGGGTGAACACGCCACCCAGCGTCTCGATGCCGAGCGACAGGGGCGTCACGTCGAGCAGGACCACGTCCTTCACGTCACCCTGCAGCACGCCGGCCTGGATCGCCGCGCCGAGTGCCACGACCTCGTCCGGGTTCACGCCCTTGTGGGGCTCCTTCCCGAAGAACTTGGTCACTTCCTCGACGACCTTGGGCATGCGGGTCATGCCGCCGACGAGGACAACCTCGTCCACGTCCGAAGTCGAGAGGCCGGCATCCTTGAGCGCGGCCTGGCAGGGCTTCAGCGAGGCCTTGATCAGGTCACCGACCAGGCTTTCCAGCTTGGCGCGGGTCAGCTTCATGACCATGTGCAGCGGCTGGCCGCCGGCGCCCATCGAGATGAAGGGCTGGTTGATCTCGGTCGACTGGGAGGAGGACAGCTCGATCTTCGCCTTTTCCGCCGCCTCTTTCAGGCGCTGGAGGGCCATCTTGTCCTTGGTCAGGTCGACGTCATGCTCTTTCTTGAACTCGTCCGCGAGGTAGTTGACGATCCGCATGTCGAAGTCCTCACCGCCGAGGAACGTGTCCCCGTTGGTGGATTTCACTTCGAACAGGCCGTCGTCGATTTCCAGGATCGTGACGTCGAAGGTGCCGCCGCCGAGGTCGTAGACCGCGATCGTGTGGCTTTCCTGCTTGTCGAGGCCATAGGCCAGCGCCGCGGCGGTCGGCTCGTTGATGATCCGCAGCACTTCGAGGCCGGCGATCTTGCCGGCGTCCTTGGTGGCCTGACGCTGGGCGTCGTTGAAGTAGGCGGGCACGGTGATGACGGCCTGCGTGACTTCCTCGCCGAGGTAGCTCTCGGCGGTTTCCTTCATCTTGCCGAGGATGAAGGCGGAGATCTGCGACGGCGAGTATTTCTCGCCGCGGGATTCCACCCAGGCGTCGCCGTTGCCGCCGTTGATGACGTTGTACGGCAGGTTCTTCTTGTCCTTGGCCAGATGCTCGTCGTCGAACCGACGGCCGATCAGGCGCTTGACGCCGAAGATGGTGTTGGAGGCGTTGGTGACGGCCTGCCGCTTGGCGGACTGGCCGACGAGCCGCTCTTCTTCCGTGAAGGCGACGATGGAGGGCGTGGTGCGTGCCCCTTCGGAGTTCTCGATGACCTTGGGTTGCGAGCCATCCATGATGGCGACGCAGGAGTTGGTTGTCCCGAGGTCGATACCGATCACTTTCGACATGTTTTCAATCCCTTTTCAATTCAGGCGATGGACGGGGACGGACCCGTAACGGCATCCGCACCCGAAGTGATGCGGCAGCCAGAGCCTTGGGCCTTGTGCGGGCCTTCATGCCCTGTCCGCCACGCTTCCGGGCGTATATAAGTAGGGGTCTGAGGGCCTGCAAGCGGGACAGGCCGGGCAAAAGCCGCGAATTGGTGATTTTCCGCGACGGCGGGGGCGCGGTGTCGGAAGGGCAGGCGATGCAGACGAGACTGGCGATCCGGGGCGTGGAGGTGCTGAAGGGCTATCTGGGGCCCGAGGCGCAGGCGGCGATGGTGGCCGACATCCGCGGCGTGGCCGCGGCGGCGCCGCTCTTTTCGCCCGAGACGCGGTTCGGAAAGAAGATGTCGGTGGCGATGACCTCGGCCGGGAAATACGGCTGGTACACGGACCGGCGCGGCTATCGGTACGAACCGCGCCATCCCTCGGGCGTCGCATGGCCGCCGATCCCGGAAACGGTGCTGTCGGTCTGGCGCGATCTGGTGAGCGCCGAGCGGATGCCGGATTGCTGCCTCGTGAACTTCTACCGCGAGGGCGCGAAGATGGGCCTGCACCAGGACCGGGACGAGGCCGATTTCTCGTGGCCGGTGCTGTCGATCTCGCTGGGCGACACGGCCCGGTTCCGGATCGGCGCGGTGGACCGCGGCGGGAGCACCGAGTCGGTCTGGCTCGAGTCGGGGGATGTCTGCGTGATGGGCGGCGAGGCCCGGCTGGTGCATCACGGCATCGACAAGGTGCGCTTCGGGTCGTCGACGCTGCTGAGCGACGGCGGGCGGATCAACCTGACCCTGCGCGTGGTGGATTGAGGCGGCGGGGAGGGGTGAACCCCGCCCTGCGAAGGTCGGGGATCGCCGTGCAATCCGGGCCCGGGGCTCTTCCATATCGTGCCGTCATCCCCGCGCTTGACCCGAAAACGCCCCGGGGCCCGAGGTCATCCGGACAGGCCGGAATACGACGGAGAAGGCGGCAGCCTGTTGCTCAACCAGCCCGGTCGACCCCGCCCCCGGAGCAAGCCCTGCCCGCGCACCGGCGGGCGAGGCCCGCTCACCGCAGGATCGCCACGGGTCGGCACCAGCCCGCGCTCGCGCCCTTGATCTTGACCGGGAAGCACTGGACCTCGAACCCGGTGGCCGGCAGGCTTTCGAGATTGGCGAGCTTCTCCATGTGGCAATAGCCCTTCACCATGCCGGCGCGGTGGCCTTCCCAGATCAGCCCGGCATCGCCGGTCTCGGCCACCTTCTTCGCGGTGTGCACGAAGGGCGCGTCCCAGCTCCAGGCGTCGGTGCCGCAGACGCGCATGCCGCGCTCGGTCATCCAGAGGGTGGCCTCCCGCCCGATCCCGCAGCCCGTGGCCACGTATTCGGGCGTGCCATAGGCGGCGCCCGCGGCGGTGTTCACCAGCACGATGTCGCCGGGTGCGAGCTGGTGCCCGATGCGGGCGAATTCCGCCTCGACCTCTCCGGCGCCGACGACGTGGCCGTCGGGGACCTCGCGGAAGTCGAGCTTCACGCCCCGCCCGATGCACCATTCCAGCGGCACCTCGTCGATGGTGATCGCGCGTTCCCCGCCGTCCATCGTGGAATGGTAATGGTAGGGCGCATCCAGATGCGTGCCGTTGTGGGTCGAGAGCTGCACCTGCTCGACCGCCCAGCCCTCGCCGCCGGGCAGGTCCTCCGGCGCCACGCCGGGGAAGAAGCCGAGGATCTGCGCGGCCGTTTCCCGGTGGCCGAGATAGGTGATCGTCGGATGCAGCCCCGGCGGGTCGGCGTAGGGCGTGTTCTCGAGCGGCCGCGCCAGGTCGATCAGTTTCATGAATGTCTCCTCCTGTTGCGCGCACACTAGGCGCAGCAGATGCGCGTCGGCAACGCTTGCCGTTCACCCGACGCCACCGTAGCGTCCGGCGCATGGGTCCCGATGCCGTTCTCGACAGCGCCTATTCCTGGCGCCGCCTCGCCCTCTCGCTCGCCATCGCGGTGATCGGGAACGCCGGGATGTGGGCGTCGATCCTCGTGTTGCCCGACATGCAGGAAGAGTTCGGGCTGGCCCGTTCCGACGCCTCGCTGCCCTACACGTTCACGATGTTCGGCTATGCCTTCGGAAACCTGCTGATCGGCCGGATCGTGGACCGGTTCGGCGTGACCGTCGCGCTCTCGGCCGCGGCGCTGACCATCGCTGCGGGTTTCAGCCTCGCCGCCTCGACGGGCAGCTTCTGGCTGGTCTGCCTGCTGCAGCTGGTCATCGGCCTGGGCACCGCGGCCAGCTTCGGGCCGCTGGTGGCGGACGTGTCGCTCTGGTTCCTGAAGCGGCGGGGGATCGCGGTCGGGATCGCGGCGTCGGGGAATTACCTCTCCGGCGCGATCTGGCCGGTGCTTCTGGCGGGCGTGCTGGCCGAGGGCGGCTGGCGCGCGGCCTATCTCGCCCTCGCGGCCATATCGCTCGCGGGGATGATCCCGCTGGCGCTCTTTCTGCGCCGCCGCCTGCCGCTCGAGGCGGTGGCGATCTCGGACGCCGCCTCGGCCGCGCGGGCACGTGCGACGGGCATCCCGCCGCTGACGCTGATGCTGATGCTCGGCCTTGCGGGGGTCGCCTGCTGCGTGGCGATGTCGATGCCGCAAGTGCATATCGTCTCGCTCTGCATCGATCTCGGCTACGGGCCGGCGGCGGGCGGGCAGATGCTGTCGCTCATGCTCGTCGGCGGCGTCGCCTCGCGCATCGCCTCGGGCTTCATCGCGGACCGGCTGGGCGGCGTCCGGACGCTGCTGATCGGCTCGGTCCTGCAGGGGCTCGCGCTGCTGCTCTATCTGCCGTCGGACGCGCTGACCTCGCTCTACGTCGTCTCGCTGGTCTTCGGGCTGAGCCAGGGCGGCATCGTGCCCTCCTACGCGGTCATCGTGCGGGAATACATGCCCGCGCGCGAGGCAGGGAGCCGGACCGGCTTCGTCATCATGGGCACGATCCTCGGCATGGCGCTCGGCGGCTGGATGTCGGGCTGGATCTACGACGTGACCGGCAGCTACCACTGGGCCTTCCTGAACGGCATCGCCTGGAACGTGCTCAACATCGCGATCATGGTGACGGTGCTGCTGCGCGGCCGCCCCCGGGCCGTGCCCGCCTGACCCGTCCACTGCAGCGACAGGGTCGGTCCGGCTAGACCGGCAGGTCCCGGTTCTCGGCGATCGCCTCCATCGTGATGCTCGAGGTGACGCTGTCGAGCTCCACGCTGTCGATCAGGCGACGATAGATGCGGTCGAAATCGTTCATGTCCTGGGCCACGATCTTCAGCAGGTAATCGTAATCGCCGGCGATCCGGTAGAAGTCGATCACGTTGGGGATCGAGGTCACGTGGCTGCGGAACTGCCTCAGCCAGTCGGTGCTGTGGTGCCGGGTCCGGACCATGACGATCACCGTCAGGCTGAACCCCACGTCGCGCGGGTCGAGCCGGAGCGTCTGTTCCGTCAGCCCGGCCTCCTTCAGGCGGGTGAGCCGGCGCCAGCATGCGTTCTGCGACAGGCCGACCCGATCGGCCAGCTCGCGCTGCGAGAGCGAGGCGTCCGACTGCAGCTGACGCAGGATGCGCCGATCAATCTCATCGAGTTTTTCCATTCGAGCGATCATATGACACAATTCGAAAGGCTGCGAGGGGTAAATCAGGTGAACACCTCTCGCCGGGGCCGGGCTAGATTGGCGCCACCCTCGCCAGCAAAGGACCCGCTCAGATGACCACGCCCGACACCCGTTTCGCAGAGTTCCGCAGTAGCCTCGGCACCCCCGCCGAGATCGCGCAGGGGCTAATCGGCGACGGGATGACCTTCGAGGGTCCGCTCGGGCCGCGCCAGCTGATCTATGCGGATTACACCGCCTCGGGGCGGGCGCTGCGGCAGGTCGAGATGTTCATGATGGAGCAGGTCCTGCCGACCTACGGCAACACCCACACCACCGCGTCGCATTGCGGCGCGACGACCACGGGACTGCGCGAGGCCGCGCGCCGCGTGGTCGCGCGCCACGTGAACGCCGGCCCGGATCACGCGGTGATCTTCGGCGGGGGCGGGGCCACGGCGGGGATCAACCGGCTGCCGCATCTCTTCGGGATTCGCGGCGCGGCGGAGGCGCTGGTCCTGATCGGCCCCTACGAGCACCATTCCAACATCCTGCCCTGGCGCGAGTCCGGCGCCGAGGTGCGGATGATCCCGGAGGCGCCCGGGGGCGGGCCGGACATGGAGGTTCTTGCCGCGACGCTTCGGGCCGCCGAAGGCCGCCCCGTGGTGGGCGCCTTCTCGGCCGCCTCGAACCTGACGGGCGTGCTGACCGACGTGCGCGCCGTGACGCGGCTGCTGAAGTCGCATGGCGCGCGCTCGGTCTGGGATTACGCCTGCGGCGGCCCCTACCTCGACATCGACATGGCGCCCGGCACGGATCACGAGATCGACGCGGTGGTCTTCTCGGCGCACAAGTTCGCGGGCGGTCCGGGCGCATCCGGCGTGCTGGTCCTGAACCGCAAGGCCGTCGCCGCGACCACGCCCAGCCTGCCGGGCGGCGGCACGGTGCGCTTCGTCTCGCCGTGGCACCACGATTACGTCGCCGATGTCGTGGCGCGCGAGGAGGCCGGCACGCCGAACGTGCTGGCCGACATCCGCGCCGCGCTGGCCGTGCTGGTGAAGGAGGCGATCGGCACCGGCTACATGGCGCGCCGTCATGCCGCCTTCCGCGCCGCCGCGCGGGCCCGCTGGGACCGGCACCCCGCGCTGCGCCTCTTCGGGCCCGAGACGCCGGACCAGCTGCCGATCTTCGCGCTCGGCCTCGACGGGGTGCCCGCGCAGCAGTTCACCCGCCTGCTGAGCGATCATTTCGGGGTCCAGACCCGGTCGGGCTGCGCCTGCGCCGGGCCCTACGGCCACATCCTGATGGAGATCGGCGAGACGCGCTCGGCCGAGATGCGCCGCGCGATCCTTCAGGGCGACGAGAGCGCCAAGCCCGGGTTCACGCGGCTCAACTTCTCGGCCCTGCTGACCGAGGCGAAGGCCGAGGCGATCCTCGATGCCGTCGACCGGATCGCCGCCGCGCCCGCGCTCTACGTCGAACCGGTCAGGCGTTCGGCCTGACCCGGCGCCGCCCGAATTCGCCGGCCAGGGGGAACAGCACGAGCATCCCGATCAGCGAGGCCGTCACGATAAAGGTCAGGACGTCGATCCCGAAGTTCTGGCCCGCGACGACCACCGCCGCCGAGATGTTCCGCTGCGCCGTTGCCAGCGCCATGACGGGTCCGCCCAGCAGGTATCCGACCGCCGCCACGACAACGTAGAACAGCAGCGCCGCGATCAGCCCGTGCGAGCCCACGAGCCCGATCATGTCGCGGAAGTTCATCACGATCAGCAGCCCGACCAGGACGATGAGCGCGACGTTGGCCGCCTGGGCGCAGACCGCCTGCACCGGCTCCACCGCCGCGCCATAGCGGGCGCGGGCGGCGAGTGCGAGGGCCAGCGGCAGCAGCATCATCAGGATCAGCGACCGGGCAATGGCCCAGCTGTCCACGACCACGCCGGTCAGCAGCCATGGCAGAAGCAGCGGCAGGATCACCACCGTGGCGGCCATCAGGAGCACCATCAGGCCGACGCCGGTGGCGACATCGTCCTTCGCCGCCTGCACGAGCTTCGGCAGGAAGGGCGCGCCGGCTGCCGCCGCGATCACGATCAGCCCGGTGGCAAGCGCGCCGTCCAGCCCGGTCAGAAGCACGATGCCCCAGCCCGCCAGCGGGGCCACGACGAAGCTGGCGGCCAGCGCCAGCACGACAGTCCGCAGGTTGGCCAGCGGGGCGGTGATCTCGGCGGGCGTAAGGCTCAGCCCCATGCTCACCATGCTGCCGGTGACGAAGACGAGGGTCATGAGGTTGGCGATGGTCTCGATCACGATGCGGTCCCTCCTGCAGGGGCCGGCGCCCGCGCCGTTGCACGTTCCAGCCGGTTCCGCGCCGCTCCGACCGCCTCGTTCATCGAGGCGCCCAGCTGGGGACGCTGCCAGAATATGTTGTCGGTGCCGAGCAGCTCGACCATCCCGGTGCGTTCGAGCTGGCGGAAGAGCCGCGGGTCCACGCCCGCCAGCATCAGCCGCCCGCCGTTGCGCTGGAGTCCGTCGGCATAGCGCTTGAGCACCCGGATCACCGTGCTCCCGAGGTCGTCGACATCGTGCATCGTGAGGATCACGCAGGCGCCCTCCGCCTCTCCGATCCGCGGCAGCTGATCCTCGAGCATCTGCGCCGAGGCGAAGAACAGCGGCCCCCGCACCCGCAGCAGCACGATGGCGGAAGGATCGAGGCTGCGCCGGGCCGGGCCTTCGACAGGGAAGCCGCCCTCGACCAGCTCGATCTCGCGCAGCTCGATCCGGTTGGACATCTGGAGGATCTGCAGCAGGAACGAGAGCGCGACGCCGAACAGGATCGCGTATTGCAACGGCAGCAGCAGGGCGGCGAGGAAGGTGGCGATCATCGCGGCCGCCGCCGCGTGGCCGGTCTTCCAGATCGAGCGCGCGGTCTCGACCGGGATCGTCTGCAGCCCCACGACGAAGAGCAGCCCGCCGAGCGCGGCCATCGGAACGAGCTCGACGAGGTCCACGAGCAGGAATACGATGACGATCACGAAGAGCCCGCCGAAGATGTTGGCCCAGCGGGTCCGGGCGCCCGCCTGCACAGTCACCGCCGTGCCGGACATCGACCCGCCCGAGGGGATCGCACCGAAGGGCGCGGCGGCGAGGTTCGCCAGCCCCTGGCCGACGAAATCGCGCGAGGTGTCGGGAAACTGCCCATCGGGGTTGGGATAGCTCTGCCCGACGCCCGCGCCCTGGATCAGCCCGATCAGCGCGATCCCGAAGGCGGGCACCAGGAGCAGCGGCAGCATCAGCAGGTCCGGCAGCATCGGCCGCGGCAGGCTGCGCGGAATGTCCGCGATGTCCCGCACGAGCCGGGCATCGTCGCCGTGCGGAAACAGCGCGAAGAGCTGACCCAGCAGCGTGACGCCCGCAAGCGCGAGGATCAGCGCGAAGGGCCGGTATTTCGTCATCTGGAACGCGAATATCGCGGCAATGGTCGAGAGCCCGAGGATCAGCGTCTCGGGGTCGATCTCGGTCCAGTGGAGCAGCGTGTCCGCGACGACCAGCAGCTTGATGCTCTGGTCGCTCTCGTAGCCGGTGAGATCCGGGACCGCGCCCAGCATGATCAGCACGGCGATGCCCGAGATGAAGCCCGTCATCACCGCATGCGAGATGAAGCGCACGAGTTGGCCCATCCTCAGCAGCCCGAAGGCCAGCTGGATCGCCCCCACCATCAGCACCAGCGCGATGAGGGCCTTCACCTTCTGCTCGCCCTCGAACCGCGCCAGCGCCTCGCCGGCGGCGACCGACAGGGCGCCGGTGGTCGAGACGTTCATGTAGACGGAGCCGGTGAAGATCGCGCCGACAGGCATCGCCACCATCAGCGCGTAGAGACCGGCCACCGGGTTGACGGCGGCCAGCACCGCGTTCGCCATGCCCTGCGGCACGTTCACGACGGCGAAGGTCGCGCCGGCGACGAGGTCGGGGACCAGCGTCCTCGGGTCGGCCTTCAGCCTGGACAGGATCGACATCCCGCGCGGTCCTTCACCAACGGGCGGTTCCCGGTCCTGCGGTCGCCGCGCCAGCCCCGTGCAAGACGTAGCACGCGGGTGACGCAAGGTGAACTGCCCGGCGCGTCAGCCGCCGAGATGCGTCTCGCCGCGGGCGGCGGCCAGGGCGATCTGCTTCTGGCGCTCGCGGAACCGGGCCTTGTCGGCGTCGGTGGTCTCTTCGATGCACTGGTGGCAGGAGACGCCCTGCTCGAACTCGGGCCGGGCGCGGTCTTCGGGCAGGATCGGCCGGCGGCAGGCATGGCAGAGGTCGTGCGGGCCTTCCTTCAGCCCGTGCCCGACGCTGACCCGGCCGTCGAAGACGAAGCATTCGCCCCGCCAGAGGCTCTCGTCCTCGGGCACCTCCTCGAGGTATTTCAGGATGCCGCCCTTCAGGTGATAGACCTCGTCCACGCCCTGGCCGATCAGCCAGTTGGTGGATTTCTCGCAGCGGATGCCGCCGGTGCAGAACATCGCGATCCGCTTGTTGTGGAAGCGGTCGCGGTTCTCTTCCCACCATTTCGGGAAATCGCGGAAGCTTGCCGTCTGCGGATCGACCGCGCCCTCGAAGGTGCCGATGGCGACCTCGTAATCGTTGCGCGTGTCGATCACCGCAACGTCGGGCGCCGAGATCAGCGCGTTCCACTCGGCGGGCTCGACGTAATGCCCGACGCGGGCCAGCGGATCGACGTCCGGCTGGCCCATGGTGACGATCTCCTTCTTGAGCCGCACCTTCATCCGGCCGAAGGGCATCCGTTCCGCGGTGCTTTCCTTCCACTCGAGGGTCTCGCAGCCCGGCAGGGACCGGACATGGGCGAGCACGGCATCGATGCCCGCGCGGCGGCCCGCGATGGTGCCGTTGATCCCCTCGCCGGCGATCAGCAGGGAGCCGCGGACGCCCTGCGCGTCGCAGATCTGCCTGAGCGCCGGGCGCAGGGCGTCCGGGTCGGGGAAGCGGGTGAAATGATAGAGCGCGGCCACGATGAACATGCGCGCGAGATAATCCCGACCGATCCGGCAGGCAAGCATCCCGAATGTCGCGGCGCGCCGGCCCGATCGCGTCCGCGCGAGCACAGTGGCCGAGCACCCGCCCGGGGGTTGAGCAAATGCGTCACAAAGGCTTTGCAATACCCGCCGGTTCGGGAGAAGGGTGGGGCGTCTGCCGTTACGTTACCCGCCTGCCGGCACGGGACCGCGGCGCAGAGCATCAGAAGGCAAGCCCATGCAGTTTCTCGACACCATCTTCACCGTCATCAACGACCTGACATGGGGCTTCGCCCTCGTGCCGTTCCTCGTCGTTCTGGGGGTCTTCTTCACCCTCGCCTCGGGCTTCGTCCAGTTCCGCTTCTTCGGCCGGATGTTCCGCGTCCTCTTCCGGGAGGGCAGCGGCGACCCGACCAAGATCTCGGCCCGCGAGGCGCTGCTGGTCTCGGTCGGCGGGCGGGTCGGCGGCGGCAACATCGCGGGCGTCGCGGTCGCGATCACGGCGGGCGGGCCGGGGGCCGTGTTCTGGATGTGGGCCATCGCGCTGATCGGCATGTGTTCGGCGCTGGTCGAATCCACGCTGGCGCAGGCCTACAAGCGGACCGAGGCCGACGGCTCCTATCGCGGCGGACCGGCGCGGGCGATCATCCACGGGCTGGGCGAGAACTACCGCTGGCTGGCCGTGGTCTATTCGATCTGCCTGATCGCCTCCTTCGCCATCGGCTTCAACGCCTTCCAGGGCAACACGGTGGCCGGCGCGGTGGAGGACAGCTTCGGCATCGACCGGCTCTGGACCGGCATCTTCCTCGCGGTGGCCACGGGCTTCATCGTCTACGGCGGGATCAAGCGGATCGCGCGGGTCGCGGATATCATCATTCCGATCATGGCGTTCGGTTACCTCGCCATGGCGCTCCTCGTCATCGTGCTGAACATCGCGGAGCTTCCGGCTGTGATCACCGACATCTTCGCCAATGCCTTCGGCTTCCGCGAGGCGGTGGCCGGTGGGGTCGGCGCCGCGATCTCGAACGGTCTGAGGCGCGGGCTCTTCTCGAACGAGGCGGGGCTCGGCTCCGCGCCCAACGTGGCGGCGACCGCCTATGTCCGGCACCCGGTGAGCCAGGGCATCACCCAGAGCTTCTCGGTCTTCATCGACACGATGGTGATCTGCTCCTGCACCGCCTTCGTGATCCTGCTGGGCGATGTCTACCAGCCCGGCGCCGAAGGGATCGACGGCGTGGCCCTGACGCAGCAGAGCCTCGTGAGCCATGTCGGGGAATGGGCGCAGTACTTCCTGACGGCGGCCGTGTTCCTCTTCGCCTTCTCCTCGATCATGTACAATTACTACCTCGGGGAGAACGCGCTGACCTTCATGACATCGCGAAGCGTCGCCCTGCATGTGCTGCGGATCGCGATCATGGGGATCGTGCTTCTGGGGGCCACGGCGCCCGGAGCCACGGCGGTCTTCTCCTTCTCGGACCCGCTGATGGGCGTGCTGGCACTGGTGAACCTGCTGGCCATCGCAATGATGTTCCCGATCGCGATGCGGCTGATCCGGGATTTCCGCGACCAGGTGAACGCGGGTGTCGCCCGGCCGGTCTTCGACCCGGCCAGGTTCCCCGACCTCGACACCGATCCGACCGCCTGGCCCGACAGTCCGCCGCAGCGCAAGGGCCGCACCGCGCGCTGATCCGGCGACAGCCAACGACCGGGGCGGGGACCTTCCTCCGCCCCGGCGCCTGATTGAACTCCGCGCCCCGGGCCTGCTACCCTGCCGCCGTCCAAGCGGAGGCATCCATGACCAAGGCCCTGATCGTCATCGACATCCAGAACGACTTCTGCCCGGGCGGCGCGCTCGCCGTGGCCGGCGGGGACGAGATCGTGCCGGGGGTGAACGCGCTCATGGCCGAGTATCCCGCGGTGATCCTGACGCAGGACTGGCATCCGGCGGGGCATTCCTCCTTCGCCTCCGCGCATCCGGGGGCCGCGCCCTTCTCGACCACGGAGATGCCCTATGGCACGCAGGTGCTCTGGCCCGATCACTGCGTGCAGGGCAGCCCCGGCGCCGCCTTCCACGCGGCGCTCGACACCGACCGGGCGGACCTGATCATCCGCAAGGGGTTCAACCCGGCGATCGACAGCTACTCGGCCTTCTTCGAGAACGACCAGACCACGCCCACGGGGCTCGAGGGCTATCTCCGCACCCGGGGGATCACCGAGCTGACCATGGTCGGCCTCGCCACCGATTTCTGCGTGAACTTCTCGGCCACCGATGCGGCCCGGCTGGGGTTCTCCGTCACCGTCCGGCAGGACCTCTGCCGCGGCATCGACATGGAGGGCTCGCTGGACGCCGCGCTCGCGGGCCTGCGCGAGGCCGGAGTCGCCATCGCCTGACCGGCTGTCAGCCCTGGGAGGCGAGCTTCGGCTGTGCCGACCCGGCCCAGGCCGGCCAGTCGAGTATCTTGCACCGCTCACGCGCCGCGAAAGGGCGCGCCGCCTCCGTCTGGTCGAGGAAGTCGGCCAGCGAGAAGGCGGAGCCCGCAGCCGTCCGGATTTCCGCGCGCCGGGTCGGGATCAGGTCGTGCAGACGACGGATCACCTCGCGCCGGGCGGCGGCGTGATCGCGGGCGTAGGTGCCCTCCGGCAGGTCCATCCGGCTGACCCCGAGGCTGAATCCGGCCTGCTGGAAGACCTCGCGCAGGTCCGGATCGGCCGCCCGCAGCGCCGCGGCGGCCCGCGGGTCGCGGAAAAGGGCGACCTTCTCGTCCAGCCGCGGATCGAAGACGCCGCGCGACAGGAATTCGTCGAGCTCCTCGCGGGATACAACGGGCATCATGTCGAAATCGTACCGGATCGCGTCGGGCAAAAGGGGCTCCAAAGCCAGGTGAACAGGGGTCACGGCTAGGGTCGAAAAGCGACGGAAAGGTGGCGCGGATGGGCCGCGAAGGTGGCCCGCTCCTCGCCCGCGCGTGCCCTCGGCGGAACCCCGCCGACGCCCCGTGCCTTGCCAAGACCCTGAATCCCCTGCTTTAACGGCCCCGCGAAAGAGGAGAGCGCCCGATGGCCGATATCGCCACACGTGTCTGGAACCACCGCTGGAAGATCGACCCGATCGTCCGCTCCCTCATCGACACGGATTTCTACAAGCTGCTGATGTGCCAGTCGGTCTTCCGCAACAAGCGGGACACCCATGTCACCTTCTCGCTGATCAACCGGACGAAGTCGGTCCCGCTGGCCGATCTGATCGACGAGGGCGAGCTGCGCGAACAGCTCGACCATGTCCGCTCCCTCTCGCTCACCCGGGGCGAGAGCACCTGGCTGCGCGGCAACACCTTCTACGGCAAGCGCCAGATGTTCCGCCCGGACTTCATGGAATGGTTCGAGACCCTGCGCCTGCCGCCCTACCACCTGGAGCGGAAGGGCGACCAGTACGAGCTGACCTTCGAGGGCGCCTGGCCCGAGGTCATGCTCTGGGAGATCCCGGCGCTCGCCATCCTGATGGAGCTGCGCGGCCGCGCCATCCTCGACCGGATGAAGCGCTTCGAGCTCGAGATCCTCTACGCCCGCGCCATGACCAAGCTCTGGGAGAAGATCGAACGCCTGCGCCCGCTGGAGAACCTCCGCATCGCCGATTTCGGCACCCGCCGGCGGCACAGCTTCCTCTGGCAGGACTGGTGCGTGCAGGCGATGGTCGAGGGGCTCGGCCCCCGCTTCACCGGCACCTCGAACTGCCTGATCGCCATGCGCCGCGATCTCGAGGCCGTGGGCACCAACGCCCATGAGCTGCCGATGGTCTATTCCGCGCTGGCCGAGGACGACGCCGCGCTCGCCCGCGCCCCCTACGACGTGCTGGCCGACTGGCACGAGGAGCATGACGGCAACCTGCGCATCATCCTGCCCGACACCTACGGCACCAGGGGCTTCCTCGACCGCGCGCCCGACTGGCTGGCGGGCTGGACCGGCATCCGCATCGACAGCGGAGACCCCGCCACCGGCGCCGAGACCGCCATCGACTGGTGGCGCTCCCGCGGGGAGGACCCCTCGACCAAGCTGATCATCTTCTCCGACGGTCTGGACGTGGAGAAGATCGAGGAGCTCCACCGCCAGTTCTCCGGCCGCGTCCGGGTGTCCTTCGGCTGGGGGACGCTGCTGACGAACGATTTCCGCGGGCTGGTCCCGGACGACGCGCTGGCGCCGTTTTCGCTGGTGTGCAAGGCCGTGGCGGCGGACGGGAAGCCGACGGTGAAGCTCTCGGACAACCCGGAGAAGGCCATGGGGCCGGAGGCGGAAGTGGCGCGCTACAAGCGGGTGTTCGGGGTTGGGGAGCAGGAGCGGATGGAGGTTGTGGTTTAGGTCAACCCTTGACCGCAACTCCTCTAAGAAGTCGGTTCAGCGTCGATTCGCCTGTACTACCAGGCGGAAATTTTTCCGTGTTAAAATCTTCATCTTCCAGTGGGACTTTTGCCATGAATCTGGATGCGAATTCACTTGATACGGGTTTGTCAGGATCACCTTGGAGCTCATTTACATATTCATATGCCCGCATGAAGGCGCGAAACCCATTGGTGCGATTCAGCATATTTCCGCGATCTTCAGTTGCCCAAGCGACGGGCCATCTATCGCGTATCGCCGCAAAGTAGTCAAAAATCGCTTGCACAATCTCTATATCCCGATCTTCTAGAAACAGATTCCTGAAAGGTAGTCTGATTTTCTCCTCTCCCAAAGCTTTTCTAGGTGATTTTCCCCGCAATATCGTGTCACGATCAATGCGTGGGTCGTCTGTAATGTAGCGCATCACAGCCTCGACGAAGGTAGCTTGCGACAATGGCTCAAAGTCTCTTCCAAGCGTGGCCACCCCAAGGCGTTTTATTCTTTCAAAGAATGGACTTTTTTTGTCTCTGTCTAAAACAACTGCAACGTTGTGCGCGGTCTTCTGAGGGCTTCTATGGCTCGACAGTGAGTATAGGTCATAGGCTAAGCTCTTGTTGACCTTTTGTTGCTCAAGGTTGACCGTAGCAAAAATTTGAGCCTGATCGGCGATATCGGCACCAACAAAAATTGTCACGGGTACGTCAAAGGCTGCCCCCCGAAACGTCTCCAATCCTGCGATGCGGTGCTGCCCGTCAAGTACCCTGGCTATGTTACTAATCAGTATGCTCGGATTGTCTTCGTTCCTGGCTACATTAGAAATTGTAAGGGTCTTGTTATTGATATCATAATCGGCATAGCTTTCGTCAACGGCTAGAATGACCGCGGTAGGGAATGTCGCGTCGAAGAAGTTCACGTAGTCGTAAAGTTTTTCAACTCTGTTCTTCGAAAGTGGTCGTTGTATGCCCAGATACCGCTCGACATCGCGTTCCTCTTGCAGGACCCGGCGAACATCAAAGTACGTGATCTTTCGCAAAACGTCGTGAGGAATCGATGCGAAAAAGAGGTCACCAATAGGCTGAACTGCCCGAAGGCAATCGAGGGTGATATGAATTGGGTCGGGATCCACAAGGCTTAGCTGTTCAGTCATCTCGGTTCTCCCAATCTTCGATGAGGCGTCGAGTATCCTTTCCGAAACGGTTGGGAGTGTTTTCAAGGTTAATGCGGTACACCGTTGCGCAAAACAAACATGAAAGTGAAAAAATGTAAATAATCGCTGATGTCCAGAACAGATTCTTAGTGCTGGGGTCGTCGAGACTTGTGCCAGAGACGTCCGCATCGGTTCTGATTGTTCCGTAGAGGAAAGCGGAAAAAATGCAAATTAGAATCGAAGAAACAAGAAATGAATATCCTGACGGAAACTGTATAGTCAGCCGTCTTGGGAAGCCGTCATTGTTCCCTTCGGGACCCTCAAACTCCCCATATTTTTTCGTTATCAAGAAGATCAGCGGGCCGACGATTGCGGCGGAATATAGGAAGAGTTCACCGCTGCTTACGAATGAGAGCATGTTACTTAGCAAGGGATCATCATAGATAACTTTAGCTGCAATCGGATAGAACCAGAGTGGGAAGATAGAGAATATGGTAGTCGTCGCAAGCTCAGCCATGCCCTCGCGGATTGACGCACCAGAAGAGGCTGCTAACGGGCCATATATCGGGATCTTGCTAAACATACGTGAAAGGGCATTCCGAAAAAGGTCTACATAGTATTGCATTTTTATCGTTTTGGTGTCGCGCTCATTTTCTTCACGCCACGTTAGTCGAATCTGAAAATTTTACAAATATTTCTTCCCTCCCCCTACCTCTCTCACCCTCGCTTCTCATTCCCCTATACCCGCTCGCGCTCATGCCAACCGCCACCTCCGCCCGCACCCGCCGCCGCGGCACCATCGTAGCCTTCCGCACCGGCCCTGCCAGCCGCTCCCCGCCAGTCCCGGCTGCCGGCCTGTGAGCGGTCCTCCGCGACCCGCACCACCCCCGCGCCGACCGGGGGCCGTCAGCCCCCGCGCGCGCTCACCCCTCGTCCTCCGTCACATCGCTCACGCTCGGGACCACGTCCTCCTGCACGGCCTCGCCGCCGAGGACCAGGAACAGCACGAAGACGACGAAGCCGAGGGGGATCGCCGCGTAGATGAGGGCGCGGGGCATTCCGCGTTTTGGTTTGGGATCGGTCATCTGGAGTCTCCTTCTGGTTCGCAGACTCAACCGCCACCCCGGCGCGGCGTTCCACCGGAGCGCCTACCTCTCCCAGCCCCGTTTGTCCTTCACCTCCGCCCGGGCCTTCTTTTCCTCCACCCGCTTGCGCTTCTGGTTCTTCGACACCTTCGTCGGCACCCGGCGTTTCGGCACCACCGTCGCTTTCCGCACCAGCTCGGCCAGACGCTCCCGCGCGATCTCGCGGTTGCGGGCCTGGGAGCGTTCCTCGGAGACCTGGATCACCACCGCGCCGTCCTTGGTCCAGCGCCGCCCCGCGAGCCGCCGCAGACGGCGCTTCACCGGGTCGGGGAGCGAGGGGGAGCGTTCGGCCTCGAACCGCAGCTCGACGGCCGAGGAGACCTTGTTCACGTTCTGCCCGCCGGGGCCGGAGGCGCGGACGAACTGCTCCACCAGCTCCCAGTCCTGGAGCGCGATCTGGTCGGTGATCCTCAGCAAGGGCGGTCTCCGCAAGGCATGTCCGTTGTGATACCGGGCCGGGGCCGCGCTGCCAATCGGGCAAAGGGAAAGGGCCGCCCCGGTTCGCGGAACGGCCCTTCTCGAGATAAGGAGGTGGGGTCGGTTAGGTTTCCCACCAATCCGGTTGTCACTCAGCCGAGGGCTGCCTCAGCTGACCTCCTTCCGGACTGTTCCAACACCTTTCCCCAAAGTCTCAATAGACACTAGAGCACCTCCTTTCTGAACGTTTCCGATAGGGGAATCGTCTCACAGATTCGCCGAAACGCAAAACGTTTTCACGCAGGTCTTGCGGTCAATTTTCTGACAACCACACGGAATGGTATCAAAGCGAGCAGCGCCAGGGTCAGCTTGACCAGCCAGTCGGCGACGCCCAGCGACACCCAGAGCGGCAGCAGCGGGCCCATGCCCAAAAGCGGCACCGCCTCGTTCGCCCAGGACACGTCGTTGCCGGGCTCGAGGAAGGTGAAGGCCGCGGCGAAGGCCACCGAGAAGAAGATCGCGGTGTCGAGCGAGGAGCCGACCAGCGTCGAGACCAGCGGCGCGCGCCACCATCTGCCGCCGCGCACGGCGTTGAAGACGAAGACGTCCACGAGCTGCGCCAGGAGGAAGGCCGAGCCCGAGGCGAGCGCGACGCGGAAGGTGACGAGGGGGCCGAATTCGCCTTGGATCTGGGTGCCGATCAGCGAGCAGATCACGCCGACGACGAAGCCCGCGATCACCACCTTGCGTGCGGGACCGGGGCCGTAGACCCGGTTCATCACGTCGGTGACGAGGAAGGCGAAGGGATAGGTGAAGGCCCCCCAGGTGAGCCAGTCGCCCAGCAGGATCTGGACGAGGATGTTCGAGGCCACGACAATCGCGGCCATGGCAAGGATGCCGGGTAGATAGGTGCGGTTCATATGTGAGCCCGTTTTTTAGACAAGGTAGCGGAGACTTGTATCCCCCGGAGGGGAAAGCGCGCCGTTTAGTGGGTTTGCGGCGCGCCCGCAAGGGGCAGGACGTATTCCACGACCTGCGAGGGCAGGACGTCCATGAAATTGTCGTCCGCGACCATGGTCAGCCGGATCGCGCCCGTGTCGTCCTGCCAGACGGCGAGGCCCTCGAGGTTGCCGTACTCCCAGGTCCGGGTCTTCAGCACCTCCTCCTCGGCCGTGATCCTGTCGCCGTCGAGGGTGAAGGCGCGCACCCGGCTGGTGAAGCCGAGCCCCGAGAAATGCCGCTCCAGCAGGTAGAGCCGTCCGTCCGGGCCGAAATCCGCGCCGACCGGCAGGAAGGGCGGGCGGCGGGGGATGTCGAAGACCTCCCGCCAGGTGTCGCCCTCGAGCCGCCAGACCGGGAAGGGGCGTTTCACGTGGCCCGACCGCTCGGGGATCGCGTAAAGGCGGTCGCGCCGGTCGATGGCCAGCGCCTCGAGCCCGGAGTTGGGCTGCAGCTTCAGGAACTCCGGCGCGCGGGGCAGGGGCGTGACCTGCGAGAGCGCGGCGTCGTAGGCATCGACCCGGTGGCGGTTCTCGAACGAGATGTGGATCGTGCCGTCGCTGCCGATCGCCAGCCCCTCGGGATCGTTCCGCGTGCCGACCAGCGGGCCGCCGCCGGTGCCGAAGAGCCGCGTGGCCCGGTCGATCGCCATGCCGGTGATGGCGCCGTCCTCGCGGGTGAAGGCGCCGCTGAACAGCATGCCGCGGTCGGACAGGGCGGTGAAGGTGGCTCCGTCCTCCGAGACCTCGAGCCCGGACAGACCGCCGAGCCCCGCCACGTCCCGCGGCAGGTCACGGGACGACACGAAACGCGCGGGATCCGCGTGCAGCGTGCAGCCCAGCAGGATCGCCGTCAGGGCGACTGCAGGACCGAGACGCATTGGCCGGGCAGGTCAGCGAGGGTGAGGTCACGCCGCGGTTTCGGGGCGGGCGCGTTCGGGTCCGGTGGCGGCGGGTTCAGGATGTTGCTCACCCATTGCCGCGCCTCGGCGCAGCCGTCGCCGGGGGGCGGCGCATCCTGATCGACGCATCCGCTGGCCCCGCGGGGGCAGTTGAGGCGGACATGGAAATGGTAGTGGTGGCCGTACCAGGGGCGGATCTTGCGCAGCCACGACCGGTCGCCGGTGGCTTCGTCGCACATCTTCACCTTGGCGCCGGGGAAGAGGAAGATCCGCGCCACGCGGGGGTCGCTGGCGGCGGCCTTCAGCACCTCCATGTGCTGCCGGGTCCACTTGTCGTTCGTGTAGGCCCCGTTCGCCCGGCGCAGCGAGACCGAGGAGATCGACTCGCGTTCGGCGCGGGAGAGGTTCAGCCGCTGCGGCGCGAGCAGCCAGATGTCCGCGTCGAGCCCGCTCTGGTGCGAGGCATGGCCCGAGGTCATCGGGCCGCCCCTCGGCTGGGACATGTCGCCGACATAGAGGCCCTTCCAGCCGGGGATCTGCGCGACCTTCCGGCTGAGGTCCTGAACGTAGTCGATCGTCACGGGCTGCGCCCAGTTCCGGTTCCGCGACAGGCGCATCGCCTGCCACGTCGGCCCGGTCTCCGGCAGCTGCACGGCGCCGGCCTGGCAGCCGCGCGAATAGCCGCCGAAACTGGCCGGGCTCTGGCGCGAGGCCACGGGCTGGGCGCCGAAGAAGGCCTTCGCCGGCTTGCCCTGCATCGTGGCCGGGATCTCGGCCTGGGTGGAAATCGCCGTCGTCTGCACCTTCGTGCCCGCGTCGTCCGATCCGATACAACCGGACAGAGTCAGGGCGAGAAGGGCTGCAAGTGTCAGGTGGCGGGCCATGCTGCTCGGTCCTCCGGTGCCGGGGCGGATTCTTCGCCCTCGGGTTTGACCCAGCGTAGCAGAATGAGGCCGATCAGGAAAAGGGCTATGAGCGGTGAGACGCCGAGCTGCTGGCTCTGCGTGACGGCCGTGGCGATCCCGATGGAGAGCGGCGCGATGAAGGAGGTCGCCTTGCCCGCCAGCGCATAGAGGCCGAAGGCCTCGGCCATGCGCTCGGGGTTGGCCTGACGCACCATCATCGTGCGGCTTGCGGCCTGCAGCGTGCCCCCGGCGGCACCGATGGCCGCGCCGATCAGGTAGAACAGGATGTCGGGCAGGTTGGAGCCCTCGGAAACGGGAATGAAATAGATGCTCTCGCGCGAGATCAGCACGATCGAGACCGCCGTCACCGTCAGCACGAGGATCGACACCGTGATGACCGGCTTCGGCCCGAACCGCTGGTCCATCCGCCCGCCAAGCCAGGCGAAGACCGCGCCCGAGATGATGGCGATGATGGCGAAGATGCCGATGTCGGTGATCGACCAGCCCAGCACGCCCGAGGCATAGATGCCGCCGAAGACGTACATCCCGTTCAGCCCGTCGCGGTAGAACATCGAGGAGCCGAGATAGGCAAAGCGCGACGGGTGCCGCGGCAGCGTCTTCAGCGTGCCGGCCAGCCCGCTCAGGGCGGCCTTCACCGCGCCCGGGGCCGCCCTGGCGACCTTGGGATCGCGGACCCAGAAGAAGAAGGGGATCATGAAGACGGCGTACCAGATCGCGGTCAGTGGCCCCACGGCGCGGGTGCCTTCGCGCAGCGCGGGGTCGAGCCCGAGGATCGGGTCGATGCCGATCATGGTCTTGCCGGTGGTGGCGTTCTCCTGGAACAGCGCGAGCATCAGGATCAGCGCGACCAGCCCGCCGACATAGCCGAAGGCCCAGCCGGAGCCCGAGATCCGGCCGACCTCTTCCCGCGGGCCGAGGTCGGGGAGCATCGAGTTGGTGAAGATCGTCGCGAATTCCATCCCGATCATGCCGATGGCAAAGAAGATCAGCGTGCGGATCAGGTCGAAATCGCCCGGCGCCGCCCACCAGAGGGCGAAGGCGCCGATGACGTACATCAGGGAAAAGACCCAGATCCACCTGAGCCGGTTGCCCGAGACGTCCGAGATCGCGCCGAGGATCGGGGCCAGGAGGGCGATGATGACACCCGCCGCACCGATGCCGAACCCCCAGGCCGCCTGCGCCCGCGCGCCGTCGCCGATCAGCTCCTTCACGTAGGGGGCGAAGATGAAGGTGATGAGCAGGGTGTTGTAGGGCTGGCTGGCCCAGTCGAAGAAATACCACCCCCAGATACGCTTCCGCTGCATCGCCCCGTCCCCCGCGTGTTTCGTCGGGATATGAGCGGGAAGCGACCGAGGTGGCAAGGCCGCCCGCGCGGACGGCCTGCCTTTGGGTCAGGTCCTGTGTCTATGCGGCCATTGCCCGCGCGTCCTCGTCATTCGCCCAGGCGGTCGCGGGGCGGGCGAGGCAGCGCTCGATCCAGGCCCGCACCTTGGGGTCGGCCGGGATCGAGTCGCGGAAGAAGCCGAAGGGCGAGGCCACGATCAGGTCGGCGGCCGAGTAGCGGTCGCCGAGCAGGAAGTGCCGCCCGTCCGCGAGGGCCTCGGCCAGCCGCGCCTCCACCTCGGGCATGCCGCGGAAGGTGGCCCGGGCCATCGGGTGGTCGATGCCGGCGGCGGTGAGGACATAGACCGGCTCCATCACGTCGCCGTACCAGGCGAGCCAGGACAGGTAGGCGCCGCGCTGGCTTTCGCCGACCTTGGGCCCGAGCCCGGCGGCCGGGAAGAGATCGGTGAGGTAGAGCGCGATGGCCGAGGATTCCCGGATCATCACGCCGTCATGGACGAGGACCGGCACCTTGCCCTCCGGATGCGGGTTGGCCGGGTCGGCCTGCCCGGTGCCGTCGACGCGGGCGATCGAGACGCGGCGGATCTCCACCCGGTCGAGGGCGTCGAGCTCTTTCAGAAGCGCGAGGATGCGGGTCGAGCGGGTCATGGGCGAATGGTAGAAGGTGAGCATATCGGTCACTCCGATGAGGGGTTGGTGATGACCCCTTATCGTGGCACCCTCCTGTCAGATTACGTCAGGAGGCGTGGATGCCCCGCACCGACCGCATGTTCCGCCTGCTGCACCTTCTCCGGACGCTGCCCGGGCCGGTCACCGCCGCCCGGCTGGCCGAGGAAACCGGCGTCTCCGAACGCACGCTCTACCGCGACATCGGCGCGCTGAGATCGGCCGGCGCGGTGATCGACGGCGCGGCGGGTTTCGGCTTCACCCTGACCGAGGACCCGGCGCTGCCGCCGCAGATGTTCGACCGGCTCGAGATCGAGGCGCTGGTGCTCGGGCTGGCCGAGGTGCGGCAGGTGGCCGATCCCGCGCTGGCCGCCGCCGCCGAGGGCGCGCTCGCCAAGATCGCCGCGACGGTGCCCGAACGGGTGGAGCGCCAGATGATGCATGCCGTCACCATGTCCTACCGCTTCACCCCGGCCGAGCCCGCCCGGTTCATCGACACGATCCGCGACGCATGCTGGCACGAGACCGCGCTCGATATCCGCTATGCCGATGCGGAGGGCCGGGCGACGGAGCGGCGGGTGCGACCTCTGGCGGTGGTCTACACCGACCGCCACGCCACCCTCCTTGCGTGGTGCTGCCTGCGGGAGGGGTTCCGCAGGTTCCACCTCCACCGCATGACCGCCTGCGCCGCGACCGCGGAGAGCTTCCGCCCCCGGCGGGTCGAACTGCTCCGCCGGGTCATCGCGGAGATGGGCGGCCGGACGTGACCGGACCCCGAGGGTGACGTGCGCCGCCGTGTCCATGGGCCATCCCAGGGCATGGCCGGCCTCCCCCGCGTCGCCCCGGACGCCACCGGCCGCCAGCGGCGCGGCAACGGCGCCACGCGACGCCGCAACGCGCCCCTGCTCACGCGCTTGTCTGGTGACGGACGGCGCTTCGCCGCTTACCCATGGGGCATGGAAGTGATCCTCGCCTACCTCGCGGGCCTGCTGACGCTGATCAATCCTTGCGTCCTGCCGGTGCTGCCGATCGTGCTGGGCTCTGCCCTGCAGGCGAGCAGTTACGGCCCGCTCGCCCTTGCGGCGGGAATGTCGCTGTCCTTCGTCGTGCTCGGGATCACCGTGACGGCCTTCGGCTATGCGCTCGGGATCGACGAGCAGAGCGTGGCGCAGGCGGGCGCCGTGCTGATGATCGGCTTCGGGGTGATCCTGCTGGTGCCGCGCTTCTCGATGGCCTTCTCGGCCGCCACCGCGGGCCTTGCCACCGGCGCCGATGCGCGGATCGGCCGGATCGACAGCACCGGCGCGCGGGGCCAGTTCCTGGGCGGGCTGCTGCTCGGCGCGGTCTGGAGCCCCTGCGTCGGGCCGACCCTCGGCGGGGCGATCTCGCTCGCCAGCCAGGGCGAGAGCCTCCTGCGCGCGACGTTCATCATGACGGGCTTCGCGCTCGGGGTGGCGAGCGTCATCCTCGCGCTAGGTTACGGCGCGCGGCGCCTGCTGACCGGGCGGGACCGCTGGCTGCGCGCGCTGGCCGAGAGGTCGCGGCCGATCCTGGGCGCGATCTTCGTGGCGACGGGCCTTGCGATCCTGTTCCGCCTGCATCATGCCGCCGAAGCCTGGGCGGTGGACACCATGCCCGACTGGCTGCTGAACCTGTCGGTGTCGATCTGAGGAGAATGACATGAAGAGACGTGATTTCATCGCCGCCGGTGGCGCCACCCTGCTTCTTCCCGCCGCACTCTCGGCCGAGCCGGTCGAGTACAAGCCCGGCGTCGTCACCGACGCGCTCGGCGCGGGGCGGACCGTGTTCCTCGACTTCAAGGCAAGCTGGTGCACGACCTGCGCGGCCCAGGAGAAGGTGCTGAAAAGGCTGAAGGCAGAGAACCCGGATTACGAGGCCAACATCACCTTCGTGAACATCGACTGGGACACCTACGGCCGGTCGTCCTTTGCGCAGCGCCTCAACATCCCGCGCCGGTCGACGCTGGTGGTGCTGAAGGGCGATACCGAGGTCGGCCGCCTGGTCGCCGAGACCCGCGAAGACCGCATCAAGGCGCTGCTCGACGCGGCCCTGAACGCGGCGACGGCCTAGGCGGGCAGGGCGTCGCGCTCGGCCTGCCGCCGCGAGGCGGGGCGTTCGGCATAGCGGGCCACCCAGTCGGGGATCGGCCCGTCCTTGGGCTGGAACTGCGGGAAGAGGTGGAACATCTGGGCCGCGATCTGATCGGCCGCCGAATAGCGCTCGCCAAGCAGCCAGGGCCCCTTGGCCAGCTGCGCCTCGAGCCGCGCGACGGCGGTCGGGAAGTCCCGGAAGGTCCGCTTGAGGGCGGGCGACTCGATCTGGGCGAAGTGGAAATGCACCACCGGCTCCAGCACGTTGCCATACCACGCCATCCACATCAGGAAGGGGCCCCGCAGCGGATCGTCCAGCGGCGCGCCCATGCCGCCCTCGGGGAAGAGGTCGGTGAGGTGCAGCATGATCGCGTTCACCTCGGTCATGCCGGCCCCGTCGTGCAGCAGGTAGGGCACCTTGCCGTCCGGATGCGGGTTCGCGGGATCCGCGCCGCCGCTGCCGTCCTGCCGCGAGATGGAGACTTCGCGGATCGTCACCTTCTCCATCATGTCCATCTCGTCGAGAAGCTGGACGATGGCGGAAGAGCGCGAGCGCGGGGCGTGAAACAGTTCGATCATGGCAATACCTCCGCCCCGCATCCAGCCATTGCGCGCCGAGTCGGGCAAGCGGAACCCTCGGAACGGGCGCTCAGCGCAGCGCGATGACCATGTCGACCAGCGTCTCGATCGCGGCCTTGGTGGTCTTGTCCTTGCCCTTGGCGATCTGCGCCGCCCCGATCCGCGCGGCGTAGAGCGCGCGGGGGATGTCGGGATTGGTCACGCCCAGCTTGTCGAGCAGCGTGCGGATCCGCTCGATCCGGACGGCGTCGATCCTGGCCAGCGCATCGGCGGCGTCCTGATCGGTCCGGGCCCAGGTGCGCATCGCCGCCTCGGCCGCGCCGTCCTCGCCGAAGCCGTCCTCCATGAGGCTCTTCAGCTCGGCCACCGCTTCCTTCTTCTTCTTCGGCGCTTCCTCGGGGGCGACGTTCGATTCGCTCCAGTATTCCAGCACGCGCTTCTGGTAGGTGGGCACGTCGGGGAAGTGCCAGTAGAACGACCCCTTGGTGGTTTCGAGCACCCGCGCCAGCGGCTCGGCCTTCAGCCCCTCCGGCCCGAGCCGGGCAAGGGCATCCACACCGGCCTTGAGCCAGTCATCGGGCGAGAGTCTTTGACGCGTGACCATGCGTCAAAGCTAGACCGGCCGGAGTGATTCTGCATGTGAAAAATTCTGCAATGCAGCGATCCGGGGCGGAATGGTCACTCCCTGAGCCCCGGTTCGTCCAGCAGGTGACGGCCCTGCCGGTCCTCGACCTCGATCACCCAGAGGTCGGGATCGAATCCGCGCTGACGGGCCACGGCCGCGTCGACCTCGGCCTCCTCGCCCTCGGCCAGGGCCACCCAGGTCCGGTCGCCGGTCGTCAGGTCGAAGCTGCGGGTGAAGGCGCGGGCCCGGCCATCCAGCGTATTGAGCTTCACCAGCACCGCGCCGCCGGTGTCGTCACCATGGGCGGTCACGAAGGCCGGGATGTCGGCCAGGCGCAGGCGGGTCAGGTAGGCATCGACCCAGAGCCGGGCGGTCAGCCGCATCTCAGTTGCTGTCGCGGAAATCGAGGCCCATCTCGGAATAGCGCGCGGCCTCGTCCTGCCAGTTCTCGCGCACCTTCACCTGCAGGAAAAGATGCACGGGCCGGTCGAGAAACGCCGCGATCTCCTCGCGCGCGGCTTTCGAGATCGCCTTGATCGTCTCGCCGCCCTTGCCCAGCAGGATGCCCTTGTGGCCCGCCCGGCTGACGTAGATCACCTGGTCGATGCGGGCGGAGCCGTCCTTGCGCTCTTCCCAGTTCTCCGTCTCGACGGTGAGCTGGTAGGGAAGCTCCTGGTGCAGCCGCAGGGTGAGCTTCTCGCGCGTCATCTCGGCCGCGATCATCCGGAGCGGCAGGTCGGCGATCTGGTCCTCGGGATAGAGCCAGGGGCTTTCCGGCACCTCGCCCGCCAGCCAGTCGCGCAGATCCTCGACGCCATAGCCTTTCTCGGCCGAGATCATGAAGGTCTTCGCGAAGGGCAGCCGGTTGTTCAGATCCTCGGCCAGTGCCAGCAGCCGCGGCCCCTCCACCCGGTCGATCTTGTTGATCGCCAGCGCCACGGTCCGGCCCTTCGGCATGTCGGCCAGTCCTTCGAGGATGGTCTCCACCCCCTCGGTCACGCCGCGATGCGCCTCGACCAGCAGGACGACCACGTCGGCATCCGCGGCCCCGCCCCAGGCGGCGGCGACCATCGCGCGGTCGAGCCTGCGCCTGGGCCGGAACAGCCCCGGCGTGTCGACGAAGACGATCTGGCTGTCGCCCGCCATCGCGACGCCCCGGATCCGCGCCCGGGTGGTCTGCACCTTGTGGGTCACGATCGACACCTTGGCGCCGACCATGCGGTTCAGCAGGGTCGACTTGCCCGCATTGGGCTCTCCGATCAGGGCGACGAATCCGGCGCGGGTGGTCATGGCAGGGGCTCCGGTCTGGGATGAACAGGCGATGTAGCGGAAATGTGCGCCTCTCGCCAGCGAATTGAGGCGGTGCGCCGCCGGACCCGCGCGCCGTCATCGGGCTGTCCGCGGACCTTCACGTAATATTAACGGACGGGCGGAAGAAGGAGCAGATGCACCGCGGGGTGCGCCCCTTGTCCAACCATGGAGCCGCCATGTCACGACCCGTCTTCGCCGACCTGCCCTGCGCCGACCTCGCCGCCAGCACGGAATGGTTCGCCGACCTCCTGGGGCGCGACCCGGACGCGCGCCACTCCGCGGACCTCGCCGAATGGCACCATCCCGGCACCGCGGGCCTGCGGCTGCGCCGCGATCGCGATCGCGCGGGACAGGGCGCGCTGACCCTGGTGGTCGCCGACATCGCCACACGGCGGGAACGGCTGATCCGGCTGGAGTCCGGGGTGACGCCGGATGCCGGCCGGTTGCGGGTGCAGCTGCGCGATCCGGACGGCAATCTCGTGGTGATGGAGGGGGATTAACCCTTGGGGCCGAGCGCTTTCAGCAGCGCCTCGGCGGCCGCCTGCTCGGCCTGGCGCTTGGACCCGGCCGAGGCGCTGGCCTCCTCGCCGGTGGCAAGCCGCGCGGCGATGGTGAAGACCGGCGAATGGTCCGGGCCGGTCCGCGCCGTCTCGACGTAGCGTGGCGGTTGCATCCCGCGGGCCTGCGCCCATTCCTGCAGCGCGGTCTTCGCGTCGCGGGCGTCGGCCTCGACCGTCTCGATCCGGCTGCCCCAGAGCGAGAGGATCACGCGCTGCGCGGCATCGAAGCCGCCGTCGATATAGACCGCGGCGATCACCGCCTCCATCGCGTCGCCAAGCAGCGCCTGCTTGCGCCGCCCGCCGGTCATCATCTCGGACCGGCCAAGCCGCAGCACCGCGCCCAGGTCGATCTCGCGCGCGACGTCGGCGCAGGTTTCCTTGCGCACCAGCGCGTTGAACCGCGGGGCGAGCTGCCCCTCCGAGGCGCCCCGGTCGGCGCGGAGCAGCGCCTCGGCCATGACCAGCCCGAGCACCCGGTCGCCCAGGAACTCGAGCCGCTGGTTGTCCTCGCGCGTGGCGGAGGAGACCGAGGAATGGGTGAGCGCGTTCTGCAGCAGTTCGACCCGGTCGAATTCATGACCGAGCCGCTTCTGGAAGGCGGTCTGTTCGCGTGACAGCTTCATCGCCGCACGCTCACTCGATGGCTTTGAAATACCGGTCGCTGCGCCAGGTCCAGAAGAACAGCATGGACCGGCCCGCCGAGGAGAACATGATCCGGTCGGCGCGTCCGATGAGGTTTTCGTAGGGCACGAAGCCGACCCCGCCCGCGGTGACCGGGAAGCGCGAGTCGAGCGAGTTGTCGCGGTTGTCGCCCATCATGAAGTAATGGCCCTCGGGGACGTGGAAGACCCCGGTGTCGTCGGCGCCGCGATAGGTGCCGATGTTCAGGATGTGATGGCTGGTGCCGCCCGGCAGCGTCTCGATCTGGCGCGACTTCTCGCAATCCGCGCCCGGACCCACGGCGCCGTTCTCGCAGCGCGGCGGACGACCCTCGGGGCCCTGCCGTTCGTAGGTCTCGACGAAGACGCCGTCATCCTCCAGCTCGACGGGGGCGCCGTTGATCTGCAGCACGCCGTCAATCATCTGCACCGTGTCGCCGGGCAGGCCGACGAGGCGCTTGATGTAATCCTGCCCGGTGGCGGGATGGCGGAAGACGACCACGTCGCCGCGCTCGGGCTCGCCGCCCAGGATGCGGGTGTTGTCGCCGTCGAGGAAGCCGCAGATGTCCTGCGCGTCGATGTTGATCCCGAAGCGCTGCAACCGGACCGAGGGGCAGGAGGCGTAGGAATAGCCGTAGGTCATCTTGTTGACGAAGAGGAAGTCGCCGATCAGCAGCGTGTCCTTCATCGAACCGGAGGGGATCCAGAACGGCTGGAAGAAGATCGTCCGGAAGATCCCGGCGATCAGCAATGCCCAGAAGATCGTCTTGATGGTTTCCCAGACCGCGCTGAAGAAGCCGCCTTCGCTCGCCATGTCGGTTGTCCCTGCCCAAGCCTCCGGCGCTACATGCGGGCGGGGGCGCTTGGTGTCAAGGCGCGACGCGGCGGCCCGCAACGCCGGAAGCCACGGCAAAACAGCGCATTTCCGGAGGGTCCGCAGGGCGTCCCGGCCGGGCGCCTCAAACCGTGATCGGCCGCGCCTCGATCACCACGAAGGCCTGTGCCCAGGGGTGGTCGTCGGTCAGCGTGACATGGATGATCGCCTCGTGCCCCGGCGGGGTCATGGCCGCCAGCCGCTCGGCGGCCCAGCCGGTGACGTGCATCACGGGCTGCCCGGTCCTCAGGTTCGACACCGCCATGTCCTTCCAGGCGATCCCCATCCTCAGCCCGGTGCCGAGCGCCTTTGAGCAGGCCTCCTTCGCCGCCCAGCGTTTCGCATAGGTGCCGGCGACATCGCGGCGGCGTTCGGCCTTGCGCTGTTCCACCTCGGTGAAGACGCGGTTGCGGAAGCGGTCGCCGAACCGGTCCAGCGTGCCCTGGATCCGCTCGATGTTGGCGAGGTCGGTGCCGATGCCGAGGATCATGGCGCCTCTAGTCCGTGGTGGCCGTCACCTCTCCAGTAGACTGATTGATCGTCACTGTCAGGGGGAAAGGCGGCGGGTTCTTCCAGCCGTCGGCGTAATCCGTGACGGGGATGCGCAGGGTGAGGCCGGTCTCCGCGTCCTGCTCGGCCTCCACCGTGGCGAGGTCGATCTGGTAGAAGCCGTAGTTCGGCTGCGCCTCGACCATCTTGCACTGGCGGTCGCCGACCTCGTTGTAGGGCGGCGAGAGCACGACGAGGTAGGAGGGCGCGCCGGCCGGTTCCTTCATGTCGAGCACGGCGAGGCGCACCTCGCCTTCCGCGAAGGTGGCCGTGTTCTCTTCCCAGGGCTCGGCCAGGAACCGCGCGCTCGCGCGGTCGCCGCAGTCACTGACGCTGGCGGCCGAGAGCGGCGCAGCGGCGAGGCAGACGAGGGGGATGAGGGCGTGACGAAACATGGGTGTCCTCCAGTTGGGGCTGGAGGATCAACACGCGATGGCACGCATCGGTTTCGCCACGGAGGCCGCGTCGCGCCGCTGCGCGGGGGCAGGCGGCGGGGTGAGCGGCAGGCCGGATAGCTCGCGATGGCGCATCGCGGCGACCTCGGGATGGGCGAAGGGGTCGCCGGGGGCGGGCCGCTCCGCAGGGGGTTTCGGTTTGGTGAACCAGTTGAACATGGTTTTCTCCTTTCAGTCTTCGTGAATATAATGGGGGCACGATGCGCGAAAAACTGCACAAGACCTGCATGGGTATTTAGATTATCTGAATGGATGGCCTGAACCTCGTCCCCCTCAACGGCCTCCGCGCGATGGAGGCGGTGGCCCGCCTCGGCTCCCTCTCGGCCGCCGGGCGCGAGCTGGGCGTGTCCCCCGGCGCTGTCAGCCAGCAGATCGCCCGGTGCGAGGCGGCGCTGGACCGCCGGCTCTTCGACCGCCGCCCCGGCGGGATGGTGCCGGTGGCGGGGAGCGAGGATATCTTCCGCCGCCTGGGCGAGGGATTCGCGGCGCTCGGCTCGGCAGTCGAGATGACGCGCCGCGACCGGGCCCATGTGCTGACGATCTCGGTCGCGCCGATCTTCGCGGCGCGCTGGCTGATCTGGCGGCTGTCGGGCTTCACCCGCGCGCATCCCGACATCCGCGTGCGGATCGATTCCGAGACGGCGCTTGTCGATCCGAATGCCGGGGACATCGACTTCGCCATCCGCATCGGCCCCGGCGGCTATCGCGGCGTGACGGCGGAACGGCTGTTCCCGCAGCGGATCGTGCCGGTCTGCAACGCCTATTGGGCCGCCCGGATCAAGGCGCCCGCCGACATCGCCCGGGTGCCGATCATCCGCGAGCCCGGCGCCATGTTCGGCTGGGAGGACTGGCTGGAGCCCGAGGGGCTCTCGCCCGCGATCCTCGGCGACGGACCCACGTTCAACGAGGCGTCGCTCTGCCTTGATGCGGCGATGGCGGGCGAGGGGCTGTTCCTCGCCTTCGAGGCGCTCTGCCGGGACGCGCTGGACCGGGGGCAGATCCTGGCGCCCGTGCCGCGGTTCCACCTCTCGGGCCTCAGCTACTGGCTGGTCTCGGCGCGGGACCGCTCGCTCTCGGGGCCGCAGCGGCTGTTCCGGACCTGGCTGCTCGAGGTGCTGGCCGAAGGCGGGCTTGGTGGCGCGTGAGGGGCCGGGCTCAGCCCCGGCGGCGCCGCAGCTCCTGCGCGATTGCGGCGAGGCCCGCGTCGAGCGTGACCTCGGGTGTCCAGCCGGGCAGCAGCGGCCATGTCGGCAGCTTGTCGATCCCGGCCCGGCGCAGCTGCACGGTCGTCATGGGCACCGGCCGGCCGTCGCGTTCGGCGCGCGCCACGGCGCGGGCGACCATCGCCATCGGCACCGGCAGCACGAAGCGCCCGCGTCCCGCGGCGCGGCAGACCTTGCGGTAGAGCGCGCGCAGGCTGAGCACCTCGGCGCCCGCCGCCGTCACCTCGGCCCGGTCGCCGCCGGCGCCGAGCGCCAGCATCATCGCCAGCCCGGCGAGGTCATGGACATGCACCGGCTGCTGCAGGGCACGCCCGTCGCCGGGCAGCGGCAGGACCGGCGATTTCATCGCGACGGCGAGCAGGCGGCCGAGGTTGCCGTCCTCCGGCAGGCCGTAGATCATCGTCGGACGCACGATCGCCCAGGGGTCGGGCAGGGCGCGGATGCGATCCTCGGCCCGGTCGAGCGCCTGGTAGAGCTCGGAGGCGCGGTCGAGGCCGACGTTGTTGGACGAGACCGCGACGATCCGGACCCCGGGCGCGATGCGGCGGAGCGCCTCGGCCGTGGCGACGCTCTGCGTCAGGATCGGGCAGAAGACCACCGCGTCGCACTCGGCGAGGCTCCGCGCCGCCGCCTCCGGCGCGTCGAGGTCGAGCGCGCGCAACGCGATCCGCGGGTCGTCCGGGTCGATGTCGATCCGCATCGGATCGCGCGCGGTCAGGACCAGCCGGGCGCCGGTTTCGTCCCGCAGCCGCCGGGCGAGCCGTGCGCCGAGGCGCCCGGTGGCGCCGACCACGCCGAGGGTCAGGTCTTCGGTCATCCGTGCCTCCGGGCTCTAGCTGCCCGCGCGGGCCTCGTCCATCAGGCGGCGCATCTCCGCGATGGCGGGCTTGAGCCCGAGGAAGATCGCCTCGCCGACCAGGAAATGCCCGATGTTGAGCTCGCGTACCTCGGGGAAGGCGGCGACGGGGCGGACCGTGTCGTAGGTCAGCCCGTGGCCCGCATGCACCTCGAGCCCCAGCGAATGGGCGAAGGCCGACATTTCGCGCAGGCGCTCGAGCTCGGCATCCCGGGCGTCGAGACGGCCTTCGGCATGGGCGTCGCAATAGGCGCCGGTGTGCAGCTCGATCACCTCGGCGCCGATCCGGTGCGCGGCCTCGATCTGTTTGCGGTCGGCGGCGATGAAGATCGACACCCGGCAGCCCGCGTCGCGCAGGGGGGCGATGAAATGCGCGAGCCTGTTCTCTTCGCGGGCGACTTCCAGCCCGCCCTCGGTGGTCCGCTCCTCGCGCTTCTCGGGCACGATGCAGACCGCGTGCGGCCGGTGGCGCAGGGCGATCGCCTGCATCTCGTCGGTGGCCGCCATCTCGAAGTTGAGCGGCACCGTAAGCACCTCCATCAGCCCCTCGATATCCGCGTCCGAAATATGCCGGCGGTCCTCGCGCAGATGCGCGGTGATCCCGTCGGCGCCGGCTTCCTCGGCCAGTTGCGCGGCGCGCAGCGGGTCGGGATAGGCGCCGCCGCGGGCGTTGCGGACGGTGGCGACGTGGTCGATGTTCACGCCAAGGCGCAGGTGGGTCATGGGCTTGCCTCCGGTCTTCGGGCCGGGGCTTACTTGCTCTCGGCCTTTGTCGCCTTGGCAGCCTTGATGCCTTTCAGGCGCTCTTGCAAGGCCCCTTTGCGGCGCTGCTGGTAGGCCCGGATGACGGGCAGCGAGAGGTAGAAGCCGACCGCGCCGCCCAGGATCCCGGGGATGATCCCGCCGATCATGTAGGGGAAGAAGACCTCGTGGTAGAACGTGGCGAGCCAGGTCCAGTTCATCGTGTCATCGGTGAAGATGGCGATGAAATTGTGGTGCAGCGCGTCATAGGCATCGGCAAAGCGGCCGCCGATGGATTCGTGCATGTCCGGCGTCATCTTCCGACGGTCGCCCAGCAGGAAATGACCTGTTTCCAATGAGATGGCCGCGATCGGGACATAGGTCAGCGGGTTGCCGACGAAGGTGGCGAGCAGGGCCGCGATGATGTTCCCGCGGATCAGCTTCGCGCAGAGCGCGGCGGTCAGGAAGTGGAAACCGTAGAATGGCGTGAAGACGGTGAAGACCCCGGCGGCGATGCCGCGCGCGATGCGCTCGGGCTTGTCGGGCAGGCGCTGGACGCGGTGCTTGACGTATTGCGCCGCACGGCCCCAGCCTCCTTTCGGCCAGAAGAAATCCGCCGCGACCTTCCAGATCGGACGTCTGTCCCGGCGCTTAAAGACCAACCGCTTCTCCCTGCATGGCGTTGTCCGCCCTTGCTTCAACTGCTCCGTTCCGCCGGCGTTCCACAGCCGCCACGTCACTTTCCGCCTCGAGCGCGGAGACCACCGTGTGCAGGTGCTCGGCGTCGCTGAGTTCGAGGTCTATCGAGACTCTGTAAAAGTCCGGCTTACGATCCACGAACCGCAGGTCCGAGATATTGGCCTTCTGCTCGCCGATCAATGTGCAGATCCGGCCCAGCACGCCCGCGTCGTTGCCCATCGTCACGTCGAGCGTCACCGGGTAGATCGGTTCGTGCCGGCCCGAATGCCAGTGCAGGTCGACCCAGCGTTCCGGCTGGTTCTCGTATTCCGCCAGCGTCTCGCAATCGATCGCGTGGACCACCACGCCGCGCCCGCGCCAGGTGATCCCGACGATGCGCTCGCCCGGCAGCGGCTGGCAGCAGGTGGCGCGCTGGAACGAGGAGCCCTCCTCCACGCCGATCACCGCGCGGTCCCATGTCACGCCGTTGCCCTCGGCGGGCGCGAGGTCGGGATAGACCGCCTTCACCACCTCGCGCGCGGTCATCTCGGCCGAACCGAGGCGCGCGAGAACCTCGTCGCGATCGGGCAGGCGGAGCTGCTTCGCCGCGGCGTCCAGCGCCTTGTCGGTGGCCTTCTTGCCGACATGTTCGAAGGCGGACCGCGCCAGTTCCCGGCCCAGCCGGATGAAGCGTTCCTTGTCGACCTCGCGCAGCGCCCGGCGGATGGCGGTCTTGGCCTTGCCGGTGGTCGCGATTTCCAGCCAGGTCGCCTGCGGTGTCTGACCCTCGGCGGTGGTGATCTCGACCGACTGGCCGTTCTTGATACGGGTCCAGAGCGGCACCCGCATCCCGTCGATCTTGGCGCCGACACAGGCGTTGCCGATGCGGGTGTGGATCGAATAGGCGAAGTCGATGGGCGTCGCGCCGCGCGGCAGCTTCACGACCTCGCCCTTGGGGGTGAAGCAGAAGACCTTGTCCGAATACATCTCGAGCTTCACGGCCTCGAGGAAATCCTCGTGATCCTCTTCCGAGTTGAACTGCTCGGTCAGCCCCGAGAGCCATTTCACCGGATCGACGGCGAAGGGGTTCTCGGACCGCACGCCGTCGCGATAGGACCAGTGCGCGGCAACGCCCGCCTCGGCCACCTCGTGCATGGCGCGGGTGCGGATCTGCACCTCGACCCGCTTGCCGTCGCGCCCGGACACGGTGGTGTGGATCGAGCGGTAGCCGTTCGACTTCGGCTGGGAGATGTAATCCTTGAAGCGCCCCGGCACCGCCCGCCAGCGGCGGTGGATCGCGCCGAGCGCGCGGTAGCAGGCATCCTCGCTGTCGGTGATGATCCGGAAACCGTAGATGTCGGACAGGCGCGAGAAGCCCTGCCCCTTCTCCTGCATCTTGCGCCAGATCGAATAGGGCTTCTTGGCGCGGCCCAGCACCTCGGCCTCGACATCGGCGCGCTTCAGCTCCTGCCGCATGTCGGCGGTGATCCGGTCGATCACGTCGCCCGCGTCGCTCTGAAGGGTGATGAAGCGGCGCAGGATCGACTGCCGCGCCTCGGGGTTCAGCACCTTGAAGGCGAGGTCTTCCAGCTCCTCGCGCATCCACTGCATGCCCATCCGGCCCGCCAGCGGCGCGAAGATGTCCATCGTCTCGCGCGCCTTCTGGACCTGCTTCTCCGGCCGCATCGCCCGGATCGTGCGCATGTTGTGGAGCCGGTCGGCGAGCTTGACGAGGATCACCCGCAGGTCCTTGGACATTGCCATCAGGAGCTTGCGGAAGTTCTCGGCCTGCTGGGTCTCGGTCGACGACAGCTGGAGCTTGGTCAGCTTGGTGACGCCGTCCACGAGGTCGGCGATGTCGCGCCCGAAGATGTCCGAGACCTCGCCGTAGGAGGCCTTGGTGTCCTCGATCGTGTCGTGCAGCAGCGCGGTGATGATGGTGGCGTCGTCCAGCTTCTGCTGGGTGAGGATCGCGGCCACCGCCACCGGATGGCTGAAATAGGGCTCGCCCGAGTGGCGGAACTGCCCTTCATGCGCCGCGAGACCGTAGTCATAGGCCACTCGGAGCAGAGTCTCGTCGGTCTTCGGATTGTAGGCGCGGACGAGAGCGATCAGGTCGTCGGCCGCCAGCATCTTCGTTCCGCGCCTCTTCCCTGGGGTCCTTCGACCCCGTTCAGCCTTGCCCCTGTGCTTCCATCAGCTGGCGCAGCAGGCGCTCCTCGCTCATGTCGTCCTCGGCGGGCTTGTCCACCTCGGCGCCCATGAGCAGGGACATGTTGTCGTCTTCCGGCTCGTCAACCTCGATCTGGCTCTGGTTCGCCTCGATCAGACGCTCGCGCAGCTCGTCGGCGCTCTGCGTTTCCTCTGCGATCTCGCGCAGGGCGACGACCGGGTTCTTGTCGTTGTCGCGGTCCACGGTGATGGCAGCCCCCGACGAGACTTCGCGCGCACGGTGTGCGGCAAGCATCACCAGTTCGAAACGGTTCGGTACCTTGTCGACGCAGTCTTCAACGGTCACTCGGGCCATGGGGCACTCCCATCAGGAAAATCGGTAGAACAGGTGTCATATGCAACGGAACGGCTGAACACAAGGTCAAAGCAGGGGCGCATCAGCCAGTTTCACCACGGAATCACGGTCCGCAGCGGGGATTTCGGCGCACATTTCCGCGATTGTACGCCCAAGCACCGGATGACGCCAGTCCGGCGCGACATCCAGGAGAGGCACCAGCACGAAAGCGCGGTCCTGCATCCGGGGGTGGGGGAGAATCAGTTGGTCGGGGCTTTCGACCCTCTGCGCCTCTGCCGCGAGGTCATGCCACCGCCGCCAGCCCGCCGCATCCGGCAGGATCCTGCTGTCCGCCGCGATGAGGTCGATGTCGAGGGTCCGGGCCCCCCATCTCTCCATCCGCTCCCGTCCGAACCGGGCCTCGACGGCGTGAAATGCGGACAGGACGCCATGCGGCGTCAGCCCGCTCTGTGCGACAAAGGCCGCATTGGCGAAATCAGGGCCGGAGCCGGGGGGGAAGGCGGGGGTCCGGTAGATGGCGCTGACGCGGATCGGCGTCACCCGGTGAGCGCGCAATTCTGCCAGTGCTTCTAGCAGGTTGTCCGCCGGCGCACGTCCCTTGGTGGGACGATTTCCGCCGATTGCGCCCAGATAAAGCTCGCTCACCTGTCCCTCTCTCGAGATTTCGCCTATACTTTTGGACAAAGCCTCAGACTTGATGCAGAATTGTTGAGCGCCTAATTACACGCACCCGTGGCCGCTTTTTTTAGTACTCACACTCACGGATGGCACGCGACCACGAAATTCGGAAGGGTTTTTGATGTTTTACAAGGACGAACGGCTTGCGCTGTTCATCGATGGCTCGAATCTGTACGCGGCGGCCAAAGCACTTGGGTTTGATATTGATTACAAATTGCTGCGTCAGGAGTTCATGCGTCGTGGGAAACTCCTGAGGGCCTTCTACTACACCGCCCTGCTGGAGAACGACGAGTACTCGCCGATCCGTCCGCTGGTGGATTGGCTCCACTACAACGGCTTCACCATGGTGACCAAGGCTGCGAAGGAATACACCGACAGCCAGGGACGGCGTAAGGTCAAGGGGAACATGGACATCGAACTGACCGTCGATGCCATGGAGCTTGCGCCGCGGGTGGATCACATCGTGCTGTTCTCGGGCGACGGCGATTTCCGTCCGCTGGTCGAGAGCCTGCAGCGCCAGGGTGTCCGGGTGTCGGTGGTCTCGACCATCCGCAGCCAGCCGCCGATGATCGCCGACGAGCTGCGCCGCCAGGCCGACAACTTCATCGAGCTCGACGAGCTGAAGGAAGTCATCGGTCGCCCGCCGCGTGAACAGAGCAACGACGAGCGCGTCCGCGCCGTCGCCACCGGAAGCTGACCCGCGCGGAATTCTCCGCGACATGGATTGGCCCGCGCTTCTGATTCTCTTCGCCGCCGCCTTCGGGGCGGCGACCGTTCTGCCGTTCCAGTCGGAAGTCGTCTTCGCCGCCATGCAGCTGCGCGAGGCGGCGCCGCTGTGGTCGCTGGTCGTGGTGGCCAGCATCGGCAACACGCTGGGCGCGGTGGTCAATTACGGGCTGGGCCGCTGGATCGAGACCGCACGGGACCGCCCCTGGTTCCCGGTGAAGGAGGCGCAGCTTGCGAAGGCGCAGGACTGGTACGCCCGGCGGGGCGTCTGGACGCTGCTCCTGTCATGGGCGCCGCTCGGCGATGCGCTGACGGTGGCGGCGGGCGTGATGCACACGCCGCTGCGCATCTTCCTGCCGCTGGTCGCCGTGGCGAAGACGGGCCGGTACATCGTGCTCGCCGCCGTGACCGAGGGCCTCTTCGGCTGAGCGCCGCCCGCACGCCCCTTTACCAGACCTCCCCGGCCACATAGGTGTGAAACGACAGGAGACACCGCGATGACCAAGCCGCCGCTGACCCTATACCTTGCCGCGCCGCGCGGATTCTGCGCGGGCGTGGACCGTGCGATCAAGATCGTCGAGATGGCGCTGAAGAAATGGGGCGCCCCGGTCTACGTGCGCCACGAGATCGTGCACAACAAGTATGTCGTGGACGGGCTGCGCGAACTGGGTGCCGTCTTCGTCGAGGAGCTCGACGAATGTCCGCCGGACCGGCCGGTGATCTTCTCGGCCCATGGTGTGCCCAAGGCGGTCCCGGCCGAAGCGGCGCGGCGCGAGATGGTCTTCGTGGACGCCACCTGCCCGCTGGTCTCCAAGGTGCATATCGAGGCGGAGCGGCACCACGAGAACGGGCTCCAGATCGTGATGATCGGCCATACCGGCCACCCCGAGACGATCGGCACCATGGGGCAATTGCCCGAGGGCGAGGTCCTGCTGGTCGAGACCGAGGCGGATGTGGCGGGGCTCGAGGTGCGTGATCCCGAGCGGCTGGCCTTCGTGACCCAGACGACGCTTTCGGTGGACGACACGGCGGGGATCGTCCGGGCGCTGACCGCGCGTTTCCCGAAGATCGTCGGCCCGCACAAGGAAGACATCTGCTACGCGACGACCAACCGGCAGGAATCCGTGAAGGCCATGGCCGGCAGGATCGACGCGATGTTGGTGGTGGGCGCGCCCAATTCCTCGAACTCGCGCCGTCTGGTCGAGGTCGCGGAGCGGGCGGGCTGCTCCTATGCCCAGCTCGTGCAGCGGGCGACGGACATCGACTGGCGCGCGCTCGAGGGTATCCGCTCCATCGGCATCACGGCGGGCGCCAGCGCGCCCGAGGTGCTGGTGAACGAGGTCGTCGATGCGCTGAAGGCCCGCTACGACGTGACCGTCGAGATGGTCGAGACCGCGCGCGAGAACGTCGAGTTCAAGGTCCCCCGCGTCCTGCGCGAACCGGCCTGAGCGCCATTGCCCCCGGGCTGACGCCGGGGCAGGGTGGCCCGGCGCTTTGCCGGAGGTCCCGATGTCGCCCGAATACCTGCTCACCGTCCTGATCGTCTGCCTCGCCCCGGGGATCGGGGTGATCTACACGCTCTCGGCCGCCCTCGGCGGCGGGCTGCGCGCGGGGGTCTGGGCCTCGGTCGGCTGCACGCTGGCCACCTGCCTGCACCTCGCGGTGGCGCTGGCGGGGCTGGCGGCGATCCTGCACACCTCGGCCCTGCTGTTCCAGACGCTGAAATTCGCGGGCGTCGCCTATCTGCTCTGGATGGCCTGGACGACGCTGCGGGGGACCGGGGCGCTGGCGGTCTCGCCCGAGGGACGGGCGCAGGAGCTGCGGCCGGGGCGGCTCGTCTGGCGGGGCGTTGCGCTCAACATCCTGAACCCGAAGCTGCCGATGTTCTTCCTCGCCTTCCTGCCGCAGTTCATGGCGCCGGATAGCCTGACGCCGACCCGCGACCTCGTGGTGCTGGGCGCGGGCTTCATCGGCATGACGCTGGCGGTGATGCTGCTCTACGCGCTGGCCGCGGGGCTGATGCGTCGCGCGGTGGTCGAGAACGAGCGCGCGATGACATGGCTCCGCCGCGCCTTCGCGGCGAGCTTCGCGGCGCTCGGGCTGCGGCTGGCGATGGAACGCGCGGCATGAGCGCCGACCGCGAGACGCTGGCGGTCTACGACGGCGCGAGCGACCGCTACGCGAAGCGGGGCGGGGCGGGGCGGATTGGGACTACGCGGCGCTCGACGCCTTCCTCGCCCGTCTGCCCGCGGGCGCGCGGATCCTCGATCTGGGCTGCGGCCCGGAGCACCTGTCGGCGGTGATGGCCGAGCGGGGCATGGCGCCCGACCCGGTTGATGCCTCCGCGGGGATGGTGGCGCTGGCGCGGGAGACATACGGGCTGCCCGCCCGGCAGGCCACGTTCGACGAGATCGACGGGGGCGCGGTCTATGACGCGGTCTGGGCGAACTTCTCGCTGCTGCACGCGCCAAGGGCCGAGATGCCGGGGCACCTGGAGCGGCTGGCCCGGGCGCTCAGGCCCGGCGGGCTGATCCATCTCGGGATGAAGGTGGGGGAGGGCGAGGGGCGCGACGGCCTGAACCGGTTCTACACCTACTGGCGGGTGGAGGAGCTGCAGGCGGCGCTGGAGGCGGCCGGTTTCGCGGTCGATGGCGGAGGTCCGGCGCGGCAGGGGAAAGGGGCTCGACGGCGCGCCCTTCGGCTGGTGCCTGGTGACGGGGCGGCTGGCCGAATAGCGCTTGCGCGGGGGGCGTGGCGGACCTAAGCCTCGGCCCCATGACGACGTATTACGCATATACCGACGGCGCCTGCTCGGGGAATCCGGGACCGGGCGGATGGGGCGCCCTCCTGCAGGCGAAGGACGGCGCGACCGTCGTGAAGGAGCGCGAGCTGAAGGGCGGCGAGGCGCAGACCACCAACAACCGGATGGAGCTGCTGGCGGCGATCAACGCGCTGGAAACGCTCGGGCGCGGGACGGCGATCACGGTGGTGACGGACAGCCAGTACGTGAAGAACGGCGTGACCGGCTGGATCCACGGCTGGAAGCGCAACGGCTGGAAGACGGCGGCGAAGAAGCCGGTGAAGAATGCCGAGCTCTGGCAGCGGCTGGACGCGGCGGCGCAGCGCCATGACGTCACCTGGGAATGGGTGAAGGGGCATGCGGGCCATCCCGAGAACGAGCGGGCGGATGAACTGGCCCGGGCCGGGATGGCGCCCTACAAGTAGGGTTTGCGCCGGGCCTTGCCCGTCGCGACGCGAGGGGGGCGCTGCCCCCCTCTTGCGCCTGCGGCGCAATTCACCCCCCGGGATATTTCCGGCAAGAGGAAGACGGCGGGGCGGCGGCTATTTCCGCGCGTACCGGTCCCAGAGCCAGAGCAGGAGGACGGCGCCCAGTGCCGCGCCGATGAGGCCCGCGACCAGGCCGAGGACGGCGAGCACGGCGCGGAGGACGAGGCCGCCGACAAGCGCGCCCGCCATGCCGATCAGCACGGTCGTCAGTGGCGCGGCCTCGATGTCCAGGAGGCGGGTCGCGGCCCAGCCCGCGGCGGCGCCGATCAGGATCCAGAGGAGGAGGCCCATGGTCTCAGCTGCCCCGGTAGGTGGTGTAGCCATGGGGGGAGAGGAGGAGGGGGACGTGGTAATGGGCGTCCGCCTCGGCCATGCCGAAGCGGATCGGGATCTCGTCGAGGAAGAGCGGGTCGGCCCCGGACTGGCCGGTGGCGCGGAGATAGTCTCCGGCGTGGAAGACGAGCTCGTAGGTGCCGGGGGCGAAGTCTTCGGCGGGCAGGATCGGGGCGTCGGTGCGGCCATCGGCATTGGTGACGCTTTCGGCCAGCAGCCTGCGCTGCGCGCCCTCGAGGCGGTGGAGCGCGATGCGGATGCCCGCGGCGGGCGCGCCGCGCGCGGTGTCGAGGACGTGGGTGGTCAGGTAGCCTTGCGCCATGGGAGCCTTCCGCTTGCAAGTGGGGCAGGCGCGGTCTTTGATGGCCCCGCCTCGGACAGGAGAGAACCACATGCAGCGCTATCCCCGCAACCTGATCGGCTACGGGCCGAACCCTCCGGACGCGGCCTGGCCGGGCGGGGCGAAGATCGCGGTGAGCTTCGTGCTGAACTACGAGGAGGGGGGCGAGAACAACATCCTGCACGGCGATGCGGGGTCGGAGGCCTTTCTGTCCGAGATCGTGGGCGCGGCGCCCTGGGAGGGGAAGCGCCACTGGAACATGGAATCGAACTACGATTACGGCGCGCGGGCCGGGTTCTGGCGGCTGCACCGGCTGTTCACCGGGGCGGGCATCCCGCTGACGGTCTACGGGGTGACGACGGCCCTCGCCCGCGGGCCGGAGCAGGTCTGGGCGATGCAGGAGGCGGGCTGGGAGGTCGCCTCGCACGGGCTGAAGTGGATCGAGCACAAGGACATGGCGCCGGAGGAGGAGCGGCGGCACATGGAGGCGGCGGTCAGGCTTCATGCCGAGGTGACCGGCGCGCCGCCGGAGGGCTGGTACACGGGGCGGTGTTCGATGAACACGGTGGAGCTGGCCGCGGAGATGGGGATGAAGTGGGTCTCGGACACGATCGACGACGACCTGCCCTACTGGCACGCGAACGGCGAGACGCTGGTGATCCCCTACACGATGGACGCGAACGACATGCGTTTCGCCGTGGCCGCGGGCTTCGGCGGGCCGGAGGAGTTCTTCCAGCACCTGAAGGATTCCTTCGACGCGCTCTACGCCGAGGGGGAGGCCGGCAGCGCCAAGATGATGAGCGTCGGGATGCATTGCCGGCTGCTCGGTCGGCCGGGGCGGGTGCAGGCTCTGCGGCGATTCATCGAATATGCCCAGGGGCACGCGGGGGTCTGGTTCCCCCGCCGCATCGACATCTGGCGGCACTGGGCCGAGGTGCATCCGCCGGTGGTGCCGGACCTCGTGCCGTCGGAGATGGAGCGCGCGGAGTTCGTCGCGGCCTTCGGGGGCATCTACGAGCATTCTCCGTGGATCGCGGAGCGGGCGTGGGAGCTGGAGCTGGGGCCGGTGCATGACCGGGCCGTCGGGCTCTGGAATGCGCTGGCGCGGGTGTTCCGCTCGGCCTCGGAGGCGGAACGGCTGGAGGTGCTGAGGGCGCATCCGGATCTCGCGGGCAAGCTCGCGGCGGCGAAGCGGCTGACGGCGGAGAGCAGTGCCGAGCAGGCCTCGGCCGGGCTCGACGCGCTGACGGACGAGGAACGGGCGGCCTTCGAGCGGCACAACGCGGCCTATACGGACAGGTTCGGCTTTCCCTTCATCATCGCGGTGAAGGACAACGACAAGACCTCGATCATGGCGGCCTTCGAGACCCGGCTTGCCAATGACCGCGAGACCGAGTTCAAGACGGCCTGCGCCCAGGTGGAGCGCATCGCCTATCACCGACTGAAGGACCTCCTGCCGTGAACCGGACCTATTTCTCCGACTGGGGCGGGCTGCCCGCGCAGCGCAACATCATCGCGGGCCGCGCGGTCTTCACCGAGGCCTACGCCTTCATGCCCCGCCAGGTGCAGTCCGACATCACCGCGAGCCTGCTGCCGGGGTGGGAGGACACGCGGGCGTGGATCCTCGCCCGGCCCCTGACCGGGTTCGCGGAGACCTTCGCGGAGTTGATCCTCGACATCGCGCCGGGCGGCGGGACCGATGCGGGCGAACCCGATCCGAAGGCCGAGGGCGTGCTCTTCCTGCTGGAGGGCGCGCTGACGCTGGAGGTCGGCGGCGCGACGCACGAGATGGCGCCGGGGGGCTTCGCCTACCTGCCGCCGGGCTCGGGGTGGTCGGTGCGCGCCGGTGACGCGAAGGCGGTCTGCGTCTGGATCCGGAAGCGCTACGAGCCGGTGCCGGGGCTGGAGGCGCCGGAGGTGCTGGTGACGAACGATGCCGAGGTGACGCCTGCGCCGATGCCCGACACGGAGGGGCGCTGGTCGACGACCCGCTTCGTGGACCCGAACGACATCCGCCACGACATGCATGTGACCATCGTCACCCTGCATCCGGGCGCCGAGGTGCCCTTCACCGAGACCCACGTGATGGAGCACGGGCTTCTGGTGTTGCAGGGGATGGGCGTCTACCGGCTGAACGCCGACTGGGTGGAGGTCGAGGCCGGGGATTTCATGTGGCTGCGCGCCTTCTGCCCGCAGGGGTGCCATGCCTCGGGGTCCGAGCCGTTCCGGTATCTCCTCTACAAGGACGTGAACCGGCACCCGAGGCTGGAGCTGTGAGGGAGATCCGGGCGGAGCCCCTGACGGCGGAGGCGTTCGCCCCCTTCGGCGAGGTGCTGGAGGCGGCGGGCGCCCCCGACAAGGTCATCAACGCGGGCTGGTGCGACCGTTTCCACGACCGCGCCGCGCTCGATTTCGGGCCGGAGGGGCGGGCGGGGATCAGCCTCTTCCGGGCGCGGCCGCGGAGCCTGCCCTATGAATGCGGGATGCTCGAGCGGCACCCGGAGGGCTCGCAGGCCTTCCTGCCGATGGCGGACATGGCGTGGCTGGTGATCGTCGCGCCGGACGAGGATGGCCGCCCGGGCGCGCCGCGCGCCTTCCTGCCCGCACCGGGGCAGGGGATCAACCTAGCCCGCGGAACCTGGCACGGAGTGCTCACGCCGTTGGCAGAACCGGGGCTTTTCGCGGTGGTCGACCGCATCGGGGCGACCCCCAACCTTCAAGAACACTTCCTGGATGCGCCGTTTGTCGTAATCTCGTGACGGACCCGTCCGGCAGAGGCGGGACGGACAACCAACGGAACGGGACAACACACATGGCAGATATCGCCACACACGGCAGCGCGCTCGGCACGCCCGAGCAATTGCGCGATCCGGACTACACGCCACCGCTCGCCAATGCGATCCCGCTGGGGATCCAGCACGTGCTGGCGATGTTCGCCTCGAACGTCACGCCGGCGATCATCGTCGCCGGGGCGGCGGGCTTCGGCTTCGGCTCGAACTCGGCCGATTTCCCCAGCATGATCTACATGATCCAGATGTCGATGCTCTTTGCCGGCATCGCGACGCTGTTCCAGTCGATCGGGCTGGGCCCCGTCGGTGCGCGTCTGCCCATCGTGCAGGGCACGAGCTTCGCCTTCCTGCCGATCATGATCCCCGCCGTCGCGGGGCAGGGCGTCGCCGGGATGGCGGGTCTGATGACCGGCGTCTTCATCGGCGGCATCTTCCACTTCTTCCTGGGCACCTTCATCGGCCGGCTGCGCTTCGCCCTGCCGCCGCTGGTGACCGGGCTGATCGTGCTGATGATCGGGCTCTCGCTGATCCGGGTCGGCATCCAGTACGCCGCGGGCGGCGTGCCGAAGATGGGGACCGAGGGCTTCGGGACGCTGGCCATGTGGACGCCCGCGCTGGTGGTCGTCGTGGTGACGCTGGCGGTGAAGTTCTTCACCCGCGGGCTGGTGTCGGTCTCGGCCGTGCTGATCGGGCTGGTGGCGGGCTATGTCGTGGCGCTGCTCATGGGGCAGGTGAGCTTCGGCAATGTCGGCAATGCCGCCGTCTTCGCGCCGCCGCTGCCGTTCCGCTGGGGGCTCGAGTTCAACGTGGCGATCATCGTGGGCATGATCTTCATGGCGGTGATCTCGGCCATCGAGACGGTGGGCGACGTCAGCGGCATCTGCAAGGGCGGCGCCGGGCGCGAGGCCACCGACCGCGAGATCGCGGGCGCGACCTATGCGGACGGTCTGGGAACGGCCGTGGCGGGGATCTTCGGCGGGCTGCCGAACACCTCGTTCAGCCAGAACGTGGGGCTGATCTCGATGACCGGGGTGATGAGCCGTCACGTCGTCACCATCGGCGGGATATTCCTGATCCTCTGCGGGCTCATTCCCAAGGTGGGGGCCGTCGTCTCGACCGTGCCGATCAACGTGCTGGGCGGCGGCGTGATCGTCATGTTCGGCATGGTGGCGGCGGCGGGCGTCAACATGCTGTCCGAGGTGGTCTGGAACCGCCGCAACATGGTGATCTTCGCGGTCTCGCTCTCGGTCGGGCTGGGGCTCCAGCTGGAACCTTCGGCGCTGCAGCACCTGCCGGGATGGCTGCAGATCCTGCTGACCTCGGGCCTGCTGCCCGCGGCGGGTCTGTCGATCGCGCTGAACCTGCTGCTGCCGGAGGACCTGGACTGATCCGCACCCGGTGCGAAGGCCCGCGGTGGGCCTGTTCCTGTCACTGACAGGGCCTCCATGACGGTTTTGTGAAAATTCCTGCGATCCGCCCCGGAACCCGGGGCGGCCCCGCGCGGTAGTTCCTGACAGCCACGCGGAAGAGCGAGGAGAACGCCACCGGACCGGAGGATCGAACATGGGCCCCTGGGCACGTCGTCACGCAGCCGCCATCTCGGCCCTGATCCTCGTCGGATTGTTCCTGAACTACGTCTCCGCGCTCGAGGTCTATCCCGACAAGTCGCCCGGAGAGGTGCTCTGGCGCCTGCTCGGCTTCTTCACCAACCTGACCAACGGCATCGTCGCCTGGTGCTTCGCCGCGATGGCGCTCAGGGGCCGCTTCCTCGAACCGTTCTGGATGGGGGCGCTGACGCTCTGGGTCTGCATCGTCGGCGGGGTCTATTACGGCGTGCTGTTCCAGCCGCTCGAGGGGCTGAGCTGGTATGCCGACCTCACCATCCACGCCATCGCGCCGCTTGCGGTAACCCTGTGGTGGATCGCCTATGCCGAGAAGCGCCTCAGCTGGCATGACGCGGTGGTCTGGTTGCTCTGGCCGCTGCTCTACCTCGGCTACGCGCTCGGCCGCGGGGCGCTGACGGGGGCCTATCCCTATCCGTTCATCGACCCGCTTCAGATCGGCTGGGGCGGCGTCGCGGTCTGGTTCGCGCTGCTCGCCTGCCTCTTCCTGACGGCGGGCCTTGCCATGGTGGCGCTGAGCATGGTGGCGCAGGCGCTCGGCCTCCGCCGGATCAGCTGAGCGCGCGGTCGAGCGCGGCGTCGAGCGCCGCGGGGTCCGCGAACGTCATCCGCACCGGCAGGGTCAGGACCCGGCGGCGCCACTCCTGCGGCAGGCGGACCGCGTCCTTCTCGGTCGTGACGATCTGGGCGCCGTGCAGCGCCGCGTCCCGTTCCAGCCGCGCGAGGATCGCGGGCGTCAGCGGCTGGTGATCCGACAGGGCCACCGTCTCGACCAGCGTCGCGCCGAGGCTGCGCAACGTGGCGAAGAACTTGTCCGGGTGGCCGATCCCCGCGAAGGCGAGGAACGGCGTGCCGCGCCACTCCATGCCGGTCGGCAGGGGCTCGAGCACGCCTGTCACATGCGGCACGGTGATCGCCCCGCCCCAGCTTTCGCGGAAGGCCGTCTGCGCCCTCTCGTGCCCCACCGAGAGCAGCAGGTCCGCGCGGGCCATGCCGGCCGCGACCGGCTCCCGCAGGGGGCCCGCGGGGATGCAGCGGCCGTTGCCGAAGCCCAGCACCGCATCGACCACCACGATCGAGAGCGTCTTGACGAGCGCGGGGTTCTGGAACCCGTCGTCGAGGATCAGCGCCCGCGCCCCGGCCGCCACGGCGTCCTGCGCGGTCGCCACACGGTCGCGGCCGACCCAGACCGGGCCGAAGGCCGCCATCAGCAGCGGCTCGTCCCCGACCTCGGCGGCGGCATGGGCGCGTTCGTCCACCCGCAGCGGGCCCTCGGCCGAACCGCCGTGCCCGCGCGACAGGACATGCGCCGCGATCCCGCGGTCGGCCAGGCGCTGCATCAGCGCGATCACCGTGGGTGTCTTGCCGGTGCCGCCCGCGTTGATGTTGCCGACGCAGATCACCGGCACGCCCGGGTCGACCGGATTGCCCCGCGCCAGCCGCCTGCGGGTCGCCCCGGCATAGAGCGCGCCCAGCGGAGAGAGCAGGCGCGCGGCCAGCCCCGGGGGGCGGTGCCAGAAGCCCGGGGCCCGCATCAGATGACCTCTCCGTCCAGCGCGCGGCCCATGAGGGTCAGCAGGCGGTCCGTCGCCTCCGCCCCCTCGGTGGCCAGCATCCACGCCGCATGGGCCATCGCCGCCGCCTGGTCCGGCGCGGTCAGCCGCGAGACGGCGGCGGCGAGCGTCTCGGCATCGCGGACGATCCGCGCGGCGCCGCCCTCGGCCAGGCGGGTGTAGGCGGCGGCGTAGCGGCCCGTCTCGGGCCCCGACAGCACCGCGGAGCCGAGCGCGGCGGGTTCGTAGGGATCGCTGCCGCCGTGTTCCGGAAAGAGCGAGGAGGCCATGAAGGCGATCGGCGACAGCCGATACCACAGCCCCATGTCGCCGCGGGTGTCGGCCAGCAGGATCTGCGTCGCCTCGCCGGGCACCTCGCCCTCGGACCAGATCGCGACGCGGAAGCCCGCCTCGCGCGCGGCGCGCGCATAATCCGGGCCCTGCGCCTCGTCGTCGGGCACCAGCACGAGGAACAGACGGTGGGTCGAGCGCGAGGCCAGCCGGTGCGCCCTGAGCACGAGATCGAGCTCTCCGGGCTTCACCATGGCCGCCAGCCAGACCGGCCGGCCGGCGATGGTGGCCGCGACCTCGGCGCGCTCCTCCTCGTTGCAGTTCAGCGCCTGCCCGGCCTGCTGGAGCGGACCGGTGATGTCGATCCGCTCGGGCGCCATCCCCAGCCGGGTGAGCCGCCGCGCCGCGTTGGCGGTGCGCGCGAAGGCGAGGTGGAACTGGTCGATCACCCCGCGCGACATGTCCGGCAGCCAGCGCCAGCGGGCTTCCTCGAGCGCGGTCTCCTCGGCATCCACGAGGATCAGGTGGAAATCGCGCTTGCCGGCGCAGGTCAGCAGGGCGGGCCGCAGGTGACCGTTCGACCAGAGCGCGAGGTTCGGCCGCCAGTGGTCGAGGAACGCCTCGGCCGCGGGGATGTTTTCGGGCGGGAGGTCGGCCTGCACCACGTTGTCCGGCACCCGTGCGGGCCGTTCGGCATCGCCGCCGCGGGTCAGCAGGACATGGGCGCCGGGGTGGTCACGCTCCAGCCGGATGGCAAGCTGGAGCAGGCCGGCCATCGCCCCCTGCGAGGCGGCATGCACCCAGACGATGCTGCCCGCGGGCCGCGGTTCGCGCGGGGGCGCCCAGTCCGAGGGCGCCGGCCGGCGCGCCAGCGCGAGATAGGCCGACAGGCTGACCGATCGCGCCATTCAGCGCCTCAGCCCAGTTCCTCGGTCGGCGAGGCGGGCGCTTCCTCGTCCCGCAGCCGGTGGATGTGAGCGATGAAATAGCGCATGTGGGCATTGTCCACCGTGCGCTGCGCCTCGGCCTTCCAGGCGTCGTAGGCGGCGGCGTAATTCGGGTACATGCCCACGATGTGGATGTCTTCCACATCCTTGAAGACGTTCTTGGTGGGATCGACAAGCTCGCCGCCGAAGACGAGGTGAAGGCGCTGCATGTGGGGCTCCTTTCGCCGGGATCGCGGGCCCGGTGTGTGATGCGACTGCGTTGGCGCGACTCTAAGCGCCGCGCCGGGGGATGGAAAGAACCGGAGGGTTGAGATCCGGTTGCGCCCGCGCCGATTGCGCGAACCCGGGCCTTGCGGTAACAGGCAGCGACCGCGCGAGGAGTTCCCATGTCGATCAACAGCTTCGGCCACCTGTTCCGTGTCACCACCTGGGGCGAGAGCCACGGGCCGGCACTGGGCGCCGTGGTGGACGGCTGCCCCCCGGGGATCGAGGTCGACGCCGCGCTGATCCAGCACTGGCTGGACCGCCGCAAGCCCGGCACCTCGAAATACACCACGCAGCGGCGCGAGGCGGACGAGGTGGAGATCCTCTCGGGCGTCTTCGAGGGCAGGACCACCGGCACGCCGGTGCAGCTGATGATCCGCAACACCGACCAGCGGTCGAAGGATTACGGCGAGATCGCCGAGAAGTTCCGCCCCGGTCACGCCGACATCACCTATTGGCAGAAATACGGGATCCGCGACTACCGCGGCGGCGGGCGCTCCTCGGCCCGCGAGACGGCAGCGCGGGTGGCGGCCGGAGGGCTGGCGCGCGCCGCGCTGAAGGCGCTGGCCCCCGAGGTCCAGATCACCGGCTACATGGTCCAGATGGGGCCGCGGAAGATCGACCGCGAGGCCTTCGACATGGCCGAGATCGAGCGCAATCCCTTCTGGGTCCCCGATGCGGGCGCGGCGGCGGACTGGGCCGAGTATCTGGACGGTCTGCGCAAATCCGGCAACTCGGTCGGCGCGGTGATCGAGGTCGTCGCGAAGGGGGTTCCGGCCGGTCTGGGCGCGCCGATCTACGGCAAGCTCGACACCGATCTGGCAGCGGCGATGATGTCGATCAACGCGGTGAAGGGGGTCGAGATCGGCGAGGGCATGGCGGCGGCGGAGCTGACCGGCGAGGCCAACGCGGACGAGATCTTCATGGGGAACGACGGCCGGCCGGTCTATTCCTCGAACCACGCGGGCGGGATCCTCGGCGGTATCTCGACCGGGCAGGAGGTGGTGGTGCGCTTCGCGGTGAAGCCGACCTCGTCGATCCTGAAGCCGCGGCAGACCATCACCAAGACCGGCGAGGCGACCGAGATCGTCACCAAGGGCCGGCACGATCCCTGCGTCGGGATCCGCGCGGTGCCCGTCGGCGAGGCGATGATGGCCTGCGTGATCCTCGACCATCTGCTCCTGCACCGGGGGCAGGTCGGAGACGCGGGCGGCCGGATCGGCTGACACGACGCGCGACGCGGCGCGACTGCCCGTGGGCAGGCGCGCGCAACGGTGTTCCGGGATGCTTTACGGCGCCAGCGGCATCTTCCCCCCGAGGTCAGCGCGCGGGTGACAAGGCGCCTGACCCCGGGACGGGCAGGCGCGGCCCTGCGTCCGCGCTGGTGCGCATCGCAACCGGACGGAGCCATCAGACCCGGTGGTAGGGCGACCCGGCGAGGATCGTCGCCGCACGGTAGAGCTGTTCCGAGAGCATCACCCGTACCAGCATGTGCGGCCAGACCATCTTGCCGAAGCTCAGCTTCAACGCCGCGCGGGCGCGAAGCTCCTTCGCCAGCCCGTCCGCGCCGCCGATCAGCAGCGCGAGGTCCTGCGCCCCGTCGTCCCGGTGCCGGGCCAGCGCCGCGGCGAAATCGGGCGAGGACATCACCGTGCCGCGTTCGTCGAGCGCCATCACCACCGCGCGGTCGGGGATCGCCTTCTCCAGCAGCGCGGCCTCGGCGGCCATGCCGCCGCCCCGCTTGTCCTCGACCTCGCGCACCTCCACCGGGCCGAGCCCGAGGGCACGGCCGGTGCGGTCGAACCGGCTGAGGTAATCGTCGATCAGCGCAAGTTCAGGCCCCGCCCGGAGGCGGCCGACAGCGCAGATATGCACGCGCATTCAGGCGCGGGCCGGGGTCAGGCGCGGGACGCGGCGGCCTCGGCGGGCAGCCACATCTTCTCGAGCTGGTAGAACTCGCGCACTTCGGGCCGGAAGACGTGGACGATCACGTCGCCCGTGTCGATCAGCACCCAATCGCCTGCATCCTTGCCCTCGATCTTCGCGGTGATGCCGAAGGCGGACTTGATCCGCTCCACCAGCTTCTCCGAGATGGCCGCCACCTGCCGCGAGGAGCGGCCGGAGCAGATCACCATGTGATCGCCGATGGCCGACTTGCCGCGCAGGTCCACCTGCACGATGTCTTCGGCCTTGTCGTCATCGAGGGATTTCAGGATATGCGCGAGGAGCGCTTCGCTCGTCGCGTCTTGCGGGGGCTGCATCAGCGTGACCCCCGGTTGAGCGGTCTGCACCGCGTCGAGGTCGAAAGACAGGTCATTGTCCTCCTGGGTTGCGCACCGCCAAAGGCCCCGGTGCCGGGCATGCGCCAAACTTAGCAATTGTTGCCCTCGGTTTCAATGAAACTGCCCGCCGCCGTCGCGGTTCCCGCAGGGAAGGCGGATTGCCGCTTGTAAATCCGGAATCCACACCGGACAGTCGGTCGCGACGAGAGTCCATACGCGGCTGGGGTTAGGCGTGTGACGATAGCTTACCTGAACTCGGGCGGCACGGGCGAACTCCTCGTGCGACTCGAGGGACATGTTTCGCGTGCCGAGAACGCACGTGCGCTGCGGGCGATGGTCGAGGACCGCGCCTTCCGCGATCTGTATCACCTGGTGATCGACGTCCGGGACATGATGTCGACCGAGCTGTCCTCGGTCGACATGAAGTGGCTGGTGAGCGAGATCGGCCGCCAGGTCCGCCGCAACGGCGGCTCGGTCGAGGTGCGCTTTCTCGCGCAGGTGGATTCCTTCGGCTACGCCATGGCGCGCGTCTTCCTGTCCTATGCCTCGCTGGTCGACATCTTCCGGATCGACGAGATCGCGACCGCCGGGTTCGGCGGCCACGAGGCCCGGATCGAGGCGCTGCGGCGGGAGGGTCAGGTGATCTCGGCCTGAGCGGTGCCCGGACCGTTGAGGTGCCGGACCTCGCGCTGCGGGAAGGGGATCGAGATGCCCTCGGCCTTGAACGCGTCCCAGAGGGCCAGGAAGACCTCGCCCCGGACGTTGGTCAGGCCCTGGCTCGGGTCCACGATCCAGAACCGCAGGATGTAGTCGACCGAGCTGTCGCCGAAGCCGGTGATATGGCAGACGGGCGGCCGCGCGCTGAGGACGCGGTTGACCGTCTGGGACGCCTCGATCGCCACCCGCCGCACCAGGTGGGGATCGTCGCCATAGGCGGTGCCGAATTCGATGTCGACGCGCACGAACTTGTTGGAATGGGACCAGTTCACCACCTGCCCGGTGATCAGGTCCTCGTTCGGGATCAGGTATTCCTTGCCGTCCCGCGTCGTGATCGAGACGTAGCGCGCGCCCAGCGTGTTGATCCAGCCGAAGGTGTCGCCGATCGAGATCACGTCGCCCGGCTTCACGCTCTTGTCGAGCAGGATGATGATCCCGCTGACGAGGTTCGAGACCACCTTCTGCAGGCCGAAGCCCAGGCCCACGCCGACCGCGCCCGAGAACAGCGTCAGACCGGTCAGGTCCAGCCCGACGATGCGGAGGGCGACGAAGAAGGCGACCCCGTAGAGCACCACCTGCAGGAACTTCACCGCCAGCACCTGCATGGAGGGGCTGAGATCCTCGCTCCGGCTGATGTTGGCGGCGCCGGCATGGCTGGCGAAGCGGGCGATGGTGAAGAGCGCCGTCAGGACGACCGCCGCCTGCAGCAGCAGCCAGAGCGAGAACCGGGTCTCGCCCAGCGAGAAGGCGAAGCTGTCGAGCAGCTGGCGCGTCTCGTCCGTCAGGTCCACGATGATCAGCGTCACCCAGACCCAGGCCGCGATGCGCACGACCTTGCGGACGATGTCGTTCGCGATGAACCGGGTGAGCAGCGCAATCGCCAGCCACGCGAAGGCCAGCGTGCCGATGATCGCCAGGAGATGCGAGCGCGAGGGCCATGTGACCCCCTGCATCAGCCAGACCACCGGCCAGACCAGCAGCACGAACATGATCAGCACCATGCGGCGGTGCAGCTGGAGCCCGAAGCGCAGGCGCCATTTCGGCCAGCCCTCGCGCGCGCGCAGCCAGTTGTGGTAGCGCGGCCGGACCAGCCGGGCGAGCAGCCAGGCGAGGGCGAGAAGCGCAAGCGCGATGCCGATCTGGTAGAGGTTCCACGGCCGCATCAGCCCCGCGAGGAACAGTTCCGCACGCTGCCAGACGTCGAGCACGATCTCGAGGGCGATGTCGCGGTCCTGATCCATTCAAACTCCTTCGCACGATCCTGCACCGCGGCGGGCGCTCCCGGCAAGTCCTGGCCGGCCCGGGGGCCGTGCCGCGCCGCCGCGTGACCCGAATCGCCTGACCGTGTCATCATGGCCGCCCGAAGGAGGACAACGACATGACCGATGACACTCCGCTGAACCTGTTCGCCCGCCCGGCCGAGGCGGCCCGCAGCGACTATGCGCTGCACCGCTACCGCCGCGCCCTGCTGGCCAATCATGAAACGCCGAAGGGCATCCTTGCGGTTCCGCACAAGGATCCGGCCCGCGACCGTGCGCTGCGCGCGGTCTTCGGCCCGCAGCCCGAGCGCTGAGCCCACGCCCCAGATGCTGCACCGCCGCGTGGCCCGCCCTTGCGGGGCGCGCGGCGCGGGCGTATTGAACGCAGCATGACACGGATTTTCGACATGGATGATCGCGCGCGCCTGCCCTGGCGCTTCTTTGGCGCGTCCCTGACCGTTCTCGCCCGCCTATAAGGCCGGGCCCTTCGCGATTCCCGACATTTCACGAACACTCCAGGAGAGGACCCATGTCCCCCAAGACGCTCTATGACAAGATCTGGGATGCCCACCTCGTTCACGAGGCCGAGGACGGCACCTGCCTTCTATATATCGACCGCCATCTCGTCCACGAGGTGACCTCGCCCCAGGCCTTCGAGGGCCTGCGCATGGCGGGCCGCAAGGTGCATGCGCCGGACAAGACCATCGCCGTGCCGGACCACAACGTGCCGACCACGCTCGACCGCGCCAACGCCGCGACGATGACCGAGGAGAGCCGCATCCAGGTGGAGGCGCTCGACAAGAACGCCAAGGACTTCGGGTTGCATTACTACCCGGTGTCGGATGTCCGCCAGGGCATCGTGCACATCGTCGGCCCCGAGCAGGGCTGGACGCTGCCCGGCATGACCGTGGTCTGCGGCGACAGCCACACGGCCACGCACGGCGCCTTCGGCGCGCTCGCGCACGGGATCGGCACGTCCGAGGTCGAGCACGTGCTCGCCACCCAGACGCTGATCCAGTCGAAATCGAAGAACATGAAGGTCGAGATCACCGGCAAGCTCGCGCCGGGGGTCACCGCGAAGGACATCACCCTTTCGGTGATCGGCCGCACCGGCACCGCCGGCGGCACCGGCTACGTGATCGAATATTGCGGCGAGGCGATCCGCGACCTGTCCATGGAAGGCCGGATGACGGTCTGCAACATGGCGATCGAGGGCGGCGCCCGCGCCGGCCTGATCGCGCCGGACGAGAAGACCTTCGAGTACGTCAAGGGCCGCCCGCATGCGCCGAAGGGCGCCCAGTGGGAAGCGGCGATGGACTGGTGGAAGACGCTCTATTCCGATGACGACGCGCATTGGGACAAGGTCATCACCATCAGGGGCGAGGACATCGCCCCGGTCGTCACCTGGGGCACCTCGCCCGAGGACGTGCTGCCGATCACCGCGGAGGTGCCGGATCCGGCCTCCTTCTCCGGCGGCAAGGTCGGCGCGGCGCAGCGCTCGCTCGACTACATGGGGCTGAAGCCGGGCCAGAAGCTCTCGGACATCGAGATCGACACCGTCTTCATCGGCTCCTGCACCAACGGGCGGATCGAGGACCTGCGGGCGGCCGCGGCCATCCTGAAGGGCAAGAAGATCAAGGACGGGATGCGCGCCATGGTCGTGCCGGGCTCGGGCCTCGTCCGGGCGCAGGCCGAGGAAGAGGGGCTTGCCCAGATCTTCCAGGACGCGGGCTTCGAATGGCGCCTCGCGGGCTGCTCCATGTGCCTGGCGATGAACCCCGACCAGCTGTCGCCCGGCGAACGCTGTGCCGCGACCTCCAACCGCAACTTCGAGGGCCGTCAGGGCCGGGGCGGACGCACCCACCTGATGAGCCCCGCGATGGCGGCGGCGGCGGCGGTCACGGGACGGCTGACAGACGTGCGCGAGATCATGTAACCTCGGGGCAGTTATTTCCGTCGAAAGGACAAGGACATGAGGGCTTCCAGCACGATGCTCGGCATCGGGGTCGCGATGATGATCGCGGGGATATTCGCGATCATCAACCCGCTCGCGGCCTCGGTCGCGGTCACCACCATCGTCGGCCTCGTGCTGCTGGTGGCGGGCGGGGTGTCGCTGATCTCGCTCCTGGCGGACGGCAGCTACCGCAGCCGGATGTGGAACATCGTGATCGCCGGGCTCTCGGTGATCGCGGGCTTCTGGATGCTGACCAATCCGCTCGAGGGGACGGTGTCGCTCACCATCATCCTCGGCGCGCTGTTCTTCGTGATCGGCCTGATCCGCCTGCTGATGCTGCCCGCCCTGCGGGGCACGCCCGGCTTCTTGCCGCTGCTGATCTCGGGCGGGGCGTCGGTCATCATCGGTCTCCTTGTCCTCTTCGGCTTCGCAGAGCTGCAGTCGACGCTCCTCGGCTACCTGCTGGGCTTCCAGCTTCTGGCCGAGGGCATCGCGCTGGCGGCGCTCGGATACCTCGGCCGGCGGGGCGGCGTCTGACGTCCCCGGCCATGTACTGACACGGGCGGAGGGACCTTCCTCCGCCACACCACGACAACCCAGCCGGTCCGTGGGGCCGGTCAGGAGGACCTTATGGAAAAGTTCGAGAAAGTGACCGGGATCGCGGCGCCGATGCCGCTGGTGAACATCGACACCGACATGATCATCCCCAAGCAGTTCCTGAAGACGATCAAGCGCTCGGGGCTGGGCGTGAACCTCTTCGACGAGATGCGCTATGACGACAACGGCAACGAGATCCCCGATTTCGTGCTGAACAAGCCGGCCTACCGCGAGGCGAAGATCCTCGTTGCGGGTGACAATTTCGGCTGCGGCTCCTCGCGCGAACACGCGCCCTGGGCGCTGGCGGATTTCGGCATCAAGGTGATCGTCTCGACCAGCTACGCCGACATCTTCTACAACAACTGCTTCAAGAACGGCATGCTGCCGATCGTCCTGCCGGAAGAGCAGGTCGAGGCGCTGATGAAGGACGCCGAGAAGGGCGCCAACGCCCGGATGGAGGTCGACCTGGAAAGCCAGACGATCACCGATTCCACCGGCGCCGCCTATCATTTCGAGGTCGATCCCTTCCGCAAGCACTGCCTGCTCGAGGGGCTGGACGACATCGGACTGACGCTCGAGAAGGCCGGCGCGATCGAGACCTTCGAGGCGCAGGCATCGCAGTGGCGGCCTTGGGTCTGACCCCCTGATCGCTACAATATGTTGAAAAAGGGGCGGTTTCGCCCCTTTTTTGCGCGGAAATTGATGCAGGAAAGCACCAGTATACCCGTCATTTCGCCCCATTGGTGATGTCGAATACCCTGGACGCTTGAGGCCTTGCGGCAAAAGCGGCAACATTTGGGCAATATTGAGGCATCCGCCATGCGCGGTATCAAGTTGGAACATCGGGTCGGCGACGCATCGGCCCGGGCCAGTTTGAAGGACATCGAACTGTGATCGTGAGATTGACAGGTGCGTTCCTGCGCGCCCTCCTGGTGGCTTTGACCATCGTGACGCCGGCCCTTCTGCTGCCCGACACGGCCGCGGACACCGCGCAGGTCGTGGTGCTGCTGGCGCTGATCGCGGGCGCCTTCGTCTTCATCGAATACTACAGCCGCTACCCCTCGATCATCGAGTTCCGCTTCGCGCCGCCGTTCAACCGGCTGCGCTTCTACGCCGTCTTCCTGACCGTGCTGCTGCTGACCGTGCACCGCGCCGGAGAGGCGCTCGACACGCCGGTGGCCGATCTCTTCAGCGCCTTCGGCAGGTTGCTCAGCGGGTTGCTGGACTTCCCCTATTCGCCCGTGCGCCTCGTCCTGCTGGCCCTGCCGGAGGGCACGCCGCCCGCCATGATGGCCGAGGTGCGGGATGCGGCGAGCATCGCCTACCTCGTGGCCCTCGGGCTGCTCCTGTGCTTCGCGTGGCTGGTCAAGATCAAGGGCTGGCCGGGACGGCAGGGCGCCTTCAACGTCTGGCTGAACCTGCCGCTCTTCGATCCGACCGGCGGTGGCGACGTTCTGGCCCGGCTGAAGCGCGATTCGAGCATTAACATCGTATTAGGGTTTCTCCTGCCATTCTTGACCCCGGCGGCCTTCAAGCTGGTCGTGCTGGTGATCGGCCCCGTGTCGATCACCTCTCCGCAGACACTGATCTGGGTGATGACGGCATGGGCGATCGTACCGGCGAACCTCGTGATGCGCGGCATCGCGCTGCACCGCATCGCGGTGATGATCGAGGAAAAGCGCCGCCGCACCTACGAGGAATCGAAGGCCGAGGAGCAGTTCCAGGCCGCCTGATCCTCGCGCTTGCCTTCTGCCTCACCGCCGGCATCGCCGCGGCCGAGACTTTGCGGGTCGGCTATCTTCACACCGAATTGTCGCGCGAGGGGCCCGGGCTGATGCTGCGGGACATCGTCTCGGACGCGCCGCAGGTCGCGGCCCTCCGCGCGGTGATCGGCGCCGCGGAGGCGGACGTGCTGGTGCTGGGCGACATGGATTACGATGCGCAGGGGGCCGCTCTTGATGCGTTGAACGCGGGGCTGGCGACTCCCTATCCCCACGCGCAGGCCCTGCAGGGCAATGCCGGGATCGACACCGGGCTGGACCTCGACGGCGATGGCAGGCTGGGGCGGCCGCGCGACATGCAGGCCTACGGGCGGTTCGCGGGACAGTCGGGCCTGGGCATCCTGTCGCGCCTGCCGATCGGGGCGCCGGTCTCGCTGAACGCGCTCCTGTGGCAGGACGTCCCCGGCAGCCTGATGTCCGCCGAGGAGCGCGACACCGCGGGCGATGTCCAGCGGCTGTCCTCCGGCGGGCACTGGATCGTGCCGCTGGCGCCTGTGAACGGCCCGGCGCTGACCCTGATGGTCTTCCACGCCACGCCCCCCGTCTTCGACGGGCCGGAGGACCGCAACGGCCGGCGCAACGCGGACGAGATCGCGCTGTGGCAGAGGCTGCTCGACGGCGCGCTGGACAGCCCCGCCCCCTCCGGCTCTTTCGTGATCGCGGGCACCGCCAATATCGACCCGGCGGACGGAGAGGGGCGGCTGGAGGCGATTGGCGACCTGCTGGCCGATCCGCGGCTGATCGATCCGCGCCCCGCTTCTCCGGGCGGCGCGGCGGCCGAGGCCGGCGGTCAGACCGGCGATCCCGCGCTGGATACCGTCGACTGGCCCGAGCCCGCGCCCGGGAACCTCCGGGTGGATTACGTGCTGCCCTCCGCCGATCTGCGGCTGGACCGGCCCGGGGTGCTCTGGCCCGAGAAGGGCGCGGAGCTGGCCGAGAGCGTCGCGGTGGCAAGCCGGCACCGCCTGGTCTGGATCGACATCCTGCGCTGAGGGCCGGAGGCGGTGCTGGCGCGGGCCGAGCTTCCCCCGACCTGCCCCGTCCCATGCGCGCCCCGGGACGGCGCCCCGGGGGGTAGATCGGCGGAACTGCGTTGCCGTCCGCTCGAGAGCGCCGGGACCGTCAGGCCGCCGCGCTCCGGCCCGCCGCGCGTGTTTCGGGGCGGAGGGGGTGGATCGCCTCGGCCAGCGCGGCGTCGAGCGGGGTGGGCACGAAGCCCGGCAGCAGCCGCCCGAGCGGCGCGGGGTCGAGCCGGTGCGGCAGCGACCAGAGGTAGCGCATCTCGAACACGCCGCGCAGAACCGGCAGGAAGGGCCGGGCGAGCTGCAGCTGCCACCAGGGAAACCGCCCGGCGCGGACCGTGTGCCCGGTGACGCGGGAGAGGGCGCCCGCCAGATCCCGCCCGGTGAGGGTGTGGCCGGGGACCGGCACCTGTTCGAATCGCGCAAGGTCGTCGCGTTCGGCCAGCGCCACCGCGATCCGGGCGGCGTCGGGCAGCCAGCACCAGGCGTGCTCGGTGTCGACGGGTCCGGGATAGGCGATCCGGCCCTTCCAGACGTCCCTGGCGATGAAGCGGTCGAACCAGTTGCCCGAGGCGCGGTCGTCGATGAAGTCGCCCATGTAGAGCATGATCGTCCGGACGCCGCTGTCGCGATACAGCGCCTCCATCTCGCGGCGGAGCCGTCCGAGGGGGTTCGTGGCCCGCATCGGGGCCCCGGGGCCGAAGACCGGCCCGGCGCCGGGGCCGAAGCCGTAGACGCTGCCCGGCACGATGACCGGAATGTCATGGGTGCGCGCCGCGTCGATCGTCATCCGGTGCAGCGGCAGAAGCTGCGTGTCCCAAAGATCGTAGGTCGGCGGGTGCATCCCCATGACGACGACATCGGCATCCGCGGCCGCGCGGGTCAGGTCCCCGGTCCTGCGGTCGAAGCGATGGACGTGCCAGCCGGCCGCGGCGAAGGCGCGGGCGGCATGGCGTCCGAACCTGCCGTTGGCGCCGGTGATGAGAGCGGTCTTGCGGGTCATGGCCTGGTCTCCTTTCAGATGATGCGAGGAAGATGAGGCATTCACGGGCATATCGGAATTGCGAGAAAATGACGGTCGTGTATTCATGAATGAATGGATAACGCGTTCGCACAGCTCGACTGGTCGCTCGTTCAGGCCTTCCTCGCCGTGGCACGCGAAGGCTCGCTGTCGGGCGGGGCGCGGGCGCTCGGGATCAGCCAGCCGACGCTGGGGCGGCACATTGCGCGGCTGGAGGCAGAGACCGGGCTGTCGCTCTTCGCGCGGCAGCCGCGCGGGCTCGACCTGACCGAAGCGGGGCGGGCGCTGCGCCCGCCAGCCGAGCGGATGGCGGCCGCGATGGCCGAGATGGCGCTGGCCGCCGCCGGGCGGGACGAGGCGCTGACCGGCACCGTCCGGATCACCGCGAGCGAGGTCGTGGCGCATCACATCCTGCCGCGGATCGTGGCGGAGCTCCTTGCGGAAGCGCCCGGCATCTCGGTCGAGATCGACGCCAGCAACGCCAGCGGCAACCTCTTGTTCCGCGAGGCCGACATCGCGGTCAGGATGTTCCGGCCCGAGCAGCTCGACCTCGTGACCCGGCGCTTGGGCGAGATCGAGATCGGCTGCTTCGCGGCCACCGCCTATCTCGACCGGCGCGGGCGGCCCCGGACGGGCGCGGATCTTGCCGGGCACGACCTCATCGGCTTCGACCGGTCCGAACTGATGCTGCGCGCGATGCGCGGCCTGGGCTGGCCGCTGACGCGGGAGGATTTCCGGCTCAGGACCGACGACCAGGTCGCCTATTGGGAATACCTGCGCGCCGGCTGCGGGATCGGCTTCTTCCAGGCCCATGTCGCGCGCGCGACCGATTGCATCGAGGAGCTGCTGCCGGAACTGACGGTCCCGGGCCTGCCGGTCTGGATCGCGGCGCATGAAAAGGTCCGGCGCATCCCCCGCGTGGACCTCGTCTGGCGCCTGCTGGAGCGCGGGTTGAAGCCGTTTCTGACGCCCGCCTGACGCAGGGTTTCTTGACCGCCCCCGGCCAAAGGGATACCCGAGCCGGGACACGGGAAAAGGAACGATCGAATGAGCAACCCCTCGCTTCTCATCCTGCCGGGCGACGGCATCGGGCCCGAGGTGATGGCCGAAGTGCGCAAGATCATCGACTGGTTCGGCGACAAGCGCGGCGTCAGCTTCGACGTGAGCGAGGACCTCGTCGGCGGCTGCGCCTACGACAAGCACGGCACGCCGCTGCATGACGACACGATGGCCAGGGCGCAGGAGGTCGACGCCGTCCTGCTGGGTGCCGTCGGCGGGCCGAAATACGACAAGCTCGACTTCAGCGTGAAGCCGGAACGCGGGCTGCTGCGGCTGCGCAAGGAGATGGACCTCTACGCCAACCTGCGCCCGGCCCAGTGCTTTGACGCGCTGGCCGATTTCTCGTCCCTGAAGAAGGACGTGGTCGCGGGCCTCGACATCATGATCATCCGCGAGCTCACCTCGGGCGTCTATTTCGGCGAGCCGCGCGGCATCATCAAGGAAGGCAACGAGCGCGTCGGCATCAACACGCAGCGCTACACCGAGAGCGAGATCGCCCGCGTGGCACGCTCGGCCTTCGAGATGGCGCGCAAGCGGTCGAACAAGGTCTGCTCGATGGAGAAGGCCAACGTGATGGAATCGGGCATCCTGTGGCGCGACGTCGTGCAGGAGATCCACGACGCCGAGTATCCGGATGTCGAGCTGTCGCACATGTACGCCGACGCCGGCGCCATGCAGCTGACCCGCTGGCCCAAGCAGTTCGACGTGATCGTGACCGACAACCTCTTCGGCGACCTGCTGTCCGACCTCGCCGCGATGCTCACGGGTTCGCTCGGGATGCTGCCCTCGGCCTCGCTGGGTGCCCCGATGGCCAATGGCCGTCCGAAGGCGCTTTACGAGCCGGTGCACGGCTCGGCCCCCGACATCGCGGGTCAGGGCAAGGCGAACCCGATCGCCTGCATCCTCAGCTTCGCCATGGCGCTGCGGTATTCGTTCGACATGGGCGACGAGGCCGCACGGGTCGAGACGGCGGTCGAGAAGGTGCTCGCCGACGGTCTCAGGACTGCCGATCTTCTGGGCGAAGAGGGCAAATCTCCGGTCAGCACGTCGGAAATGGGCGATGCGATCGTCGCGGCGCTCGATGCCAGCCTCGCATGACGCTCCGGCGGTCCTAGTCTGGCACTGATCCGGACAGAGGACCGCCGATGGCACCGAATGCGCGGGGCGCGCTGACCGCCCTTCTGGCTTTTGCCATCTTCGCCACCCATGACGTGGTGGTGAAGACCCTGGGGACGCAGTACAGCGCCTTCCAGATCGTCTTCTTCAGCGTGCTCTTCGGCTTCCCGTTGGCGATGCTGATGCTGATCCGGGACGTGACCCCGGGCACCCTGCGGCCGGTCCACCCGTGGTGGACGCTCGGCCGCACGGCAGCGGCGGTCACCACCGGGGTCAGCGCCTTCTACGCCTTCTCGGTGCTGCCGCTGGCGCAGACCTACGCGATCCTCTTCTCGGCCCCGCTGCTGGTGACCGTCTTCTCGATCCCGATCCTGGGCGAGACGGTCCGCCTGCGCCGCTGGTCCGCCGTGATCGTCGGCCTCTGTGGCGTGCTCGTCGTGCTGCGGCCCGGCGGGACGGAGCTGGGTCTGGGACATGCCGCGGCGCTGCTGGCGGCGGTCTCGTCCTCGCTCGCCTCGGTCATCGTCCGCAAGATCGGGCGCGAGGAACGCAGCGTGGTGCTCCTGCTCTACCCGATGCTGGCGCAATTCGTGATCATGGGGGCGGCGCTGCCCTTCGTCTACAAGCCGATGCCGGTCGGCCACCTGGGGCTCTCGGCGGGCATGGCGGCGATGGCCTTCCTCGCCGCCGCGCTGATGATCGAGGCCTATCGCCACGGCGAGGCGGTGATCGTCGCGCCGATGCAATACAGCCAGATCATCTGGGCCACGGTCTACGGCATGCTCTTCTTCTCCGAGATCCCGGACACGACGACGCTGGCGGGCGCCGGGATCGTGGTGGCAAGCGGGCTCTACATCGTGCTGCGCGAGGGCCGCGCCCGAAGCTCGGCCAACCGCCCGGTGCTGCAGACCCGGTCGCGGTTCGAGACCGGGACGGCGCCGCGGGTCGGCGCGCTTCTGCGGCTGAAACGGCCCCGGCGCGACGACCCCGCGGGGGACCGCAACGCGCCGTGAGGCGCGGGCGCCGGGCGGGCCGCGACACGCCGTCGTGACAATTGCCGTCATGACCGGCAGCGCGCCGCCTTTTCCGGTTCTTGTGTTTTGCACAGGGACCGCGACGGGCCTATATAGAGCACTGCATTTGCAAGGGGCCCGACGTGATCCGATTCATCCTGTCCTTCTTCGGCGGCATCTTCACGATGCTGACGCTCGGCCTCGCCGTGGGTGCCCTGTCGATCGGCGCGATCTTCTGGGTCTACGGCCGCGACCTGCCGTCCCATGAAAGCCTGGCGCAGTACCAGCCGAAGACGATCAGCCGCATCTATTCCGGCGAGGGGCGGATCATCGACGAATTCGCGGTCGAACGCCGGCTCTTCGCCCCGGCCGAAGAGATCCCGGACCTGATCAAGCAGGCCTTCATCTCGGCCGAGGACAAGAACTTCTACAACCACGCGGGCTATGACACCCGCGGCATGGTGGCGGCGGCCGTCGACGCGGTGAAATCCCGCGGCCGCGACGTGCGCGGCGCCTCGACCATCACCCAGCAGGTGATGAAGAACTTCCTGCTCGACGGCTCGCGCCGGGTCGAACGCAAGATCAAGGAGATCATCCTCGCCACCCGCCTGGAAGAGACGCTGTCGAAGGAGAAGATCCTCGAGCTCTACCTGAACGAGATCTTCCTCGGCCAGAACTCCTATGGCGTGGCCGCCGCGGCGCAGACCTATTTCAACAAGACGCTGGGCGAGCTCGAGCCGCACGAGGCCGCGATGCTGGCGGCCATGCCCCAGGCGCCCAGCAAGTATCATCCCGTCCATGCCAAGGAGCGCGTGACGCAGCGCCGGAACTACGTGCTGCGCGAGATGAAGGAAAACGGCTACATCACCCAGGCGGTCTATGAGTCGGAGATCAAGAAACCCCTCCGCACCGTGCAGAACGGCGATTTCGAGAGCTTCAAGGCCGCCCTGCCGCCGCGTGATTATTTCACCGATGAAATACGCCGCCAGCTCAGCCGCGACTTCGGCGAGGGCGAATTCCTGACCGGCGGCTTCGCCGTCCGCGCCACCATCGACCCCGAGATGCAGATCGAGGCGGCGAAGGCGCTGCGCACCCAGCTCGAACAGTTCGACCGCAGCCTCGGCCGCTGGCGCGGCACCGGCAAGACCATCGAGGAGGCGAACCTCGCCTCCGAGGACGCCTGGCGCGCGGCGCTGGCGTCGACCGACGTGGCGCGCGACATCGACCTCGACGGCAAGTGGTACCCGGCGGTCGTGCTCGAGGTCGGCGACGAGCAGATGCGCCTCGGGATCGAGGGCGTCGAGGAGACCGAGGCGGAGCCCTTCGTGGTGCCGCGCAAGGACATCGGCTGGCTTCGCGGCTCGTTCCAGGACAATTTCAAGCGCGGCGACGTCGTCTTCGTCCGCCGGATGACCGAGGACGACTCGGGCGCCTTCATCCGCTGGTCGCTCCGCCAGGTGCCCGAGGTCGAGGGCGGGTTCATGGCGATGGACGTGAACACCGGACGGGTGATCGCGATGCAGGGCGGGTTCTCCTACGAGCATTCGGTCTTCAACCGCGCGACGCAGGCGCGGCGCCAGCCCGGGTCGAGCTTCAAGCCCTTCGTCTATGCCTCGGCGCTCGACAGCGGCTACACGCCCGCGACCATCGTGATCGACGCGCCGATCGAGATCGATACCGGCCAGGGCATCTGGCGGCCGACCAACGCGAGCAACCAGTTCTACGGGCCGACCCCGCTCCGGACCGGGATCGAGAAGTCGCGGAACCTGATGACCGTGCGCCTCGCGCAGGAGGTCGGCATGGATGTCGTCGCGGCCTATGCTGAACGTTTCGGGGTCTATGACAACATGGGCCCCTACCTCGCCAACGCGCTCGGCTCGGAAGAGACGACGCTGTTCAAGATGGTCGCGGCCTACGCGATGTTCGCCAACGGCGGCGAGCGGGTCGAACCGACCCTCGTCGACCGGGTGCAGGACCGCTACGGCAAGACGATCTACCGCCACGACCAGCGCGTCTGCACCGATTGCGACAACCCGGCCCTGCCCTCCAGCCAGCCGCCGCATATCGACTCGCGCCGCGAGCGGGTGATGAACGCGATCACCGCCTACCAGCTCACCTCGATGATGCAGGGCGTGGTCCAGCGGGGCACCGCCGCGGGCGCGGTGAACCTGCCGGTGCCGACCGCGGGCAAGACCGGCACGACGAACGATGCGAAGGACGTCTGGTTCATCGGCTTCACCTCGAACATCGTGGCGGGCTGCTACATCGGCTATGACGATCCCCGGTCGCTGGGCCGCGGCGCGTCGGGCGGCGGCTATTGCGGGCCGGTGTTCCAGCGCTTCATGGAGAAGGCGGTGAAGAAATACGGCGGCGGCAAGTTCCGCATCCCGCCGGGCGGCCACTTCATCAAGATCGACCGCTTCACCGGCGCGCGGCTGGCCGACGACGCACAGGGCGAGAACGTGGTGGCCGAGTACTTCCGCGACGGCGAAGAGCCCGTCTTCGGCATCTCCTTCGACGGCGGCTTCGCCATGGGGGCCAACCTGCCGCTCTTCGACGAGGTCCCGCAGGGCGGACGCGAGGTCACGACCTCCACCGGGCGCAAGGCGGTGGTCGGGCCGAAGGCCGATTTCGGGACGCTCAGCTCGGGCGGGCTCTATTGAGGCCGGGACGAGAGGCGACATCACCGGCCTGACCGGGGGACCCCGTGACGAGAGGTCCTCGACGCGGGTCCGGGGATGACGGCACGGCGGCGGGGCCGGAAACGGTGCCCGTCTTGTCCGTCAGCGGTCTTCGCGGTATCAGGCTGGCCAGATCCAAAGGAACATTCCCATGCGTGCCGAAGCCCAGAACATCGTCGCCGAGATCGAGAAGAGCCTCGAACTGCTCGGCCAGCGGATGGACCTCTCGACCGCCCAGCACCGGCTTGAGGAATTCAACGCCCGGGTCGAGGATCCCAACCTCTGGGACGACCCGGCCAAGGCGCAGGCGCTGATGCGCGACCGGCAGGCGCTGGTCGACAGCCTCGAGGGCTACAACGCCATCCGGCAGGAGCTGGACGACAATGTCGAGCTGATCGAGATGGGCGAGGAGGAAGGCGACGCCGACGTGGTCTCGGAGGCCGAGGCGGCGCTGAAGGCGCTGCGCGCGAAGGCCGCCGAGAAGGAGCTCGAGGCGCTGCTGAACGGCGAGGCCGACGGCAACGACACCTTCCTCGAGATCAACGCGGGCGCCGGCGGCACCGAGGCCTGCGACTGGGCCAACATGCTGCAGCGGATGTATGTCCGCTGGGCCGAGAAGCGCGGCTTCAAGGTGGAACTGCAATCCGAGGAAGCGGGCTCCGAGGCGGGGATCAAGTCGATCGCCTACAAGATCTCGGGGCACAACGCCTATGGCTGGCTGAAATCGGAAAGCGGCGTGCACCGGCTGGTGCGGATCTCGCCCTTCGGGAAGGGCACGCGGGAGACCTCCTTCGCCTCCGTCTGGGTCTATCCGGTGGTGGACGACAATATCGAGATCGAGGTGAACCCCTCGGACATCCGGATCGACACCTATCGCTCCTCGGGCGCGGGCGGGCAGCACGTGAACACCACCGACTCGGCGGTGCGGATCACCCACCATCCCACCGGGATCGTCGTGACCTCGTCCGAGAAGTCGCAGCACCAGAACCGGGACATCGCCATGAAGGCGCTGAAATCGCGGCTCTACCAGCTCGAGCTCGACAAGCGGAACGCGGCGATCAACGAGGCGCACGAGAACAAGGGCTCGGCCGGCTGGGGCAACCAGATCCGCTCCTACGTCCTGCAGCCCTACCAGATGGTGAAGGACCTGCGGACGAACCACGAGACCTCCGACACGCAGGGCGTGCTGGACGGCGACCTCGACGATTTCATGGCGGCGACGCTGGCGATGGACCTCACCGGGAAGAGCCGGGCCGAGGCGAACGCGGAGCTCTAATTTCGACGCCGGTGCTCTGGCGCCGTTCTCTGCAGCGCTCGGATCAGAGCACCCGCCCGGCGGCACGCCGGGCAGCGCCGACCCGCCCCCCTGGGGCGGCGCTGCCCTTGTTTCCCTGATCGGCTGTTTCGCCTAGCGCCGCCCGCCCGCCATCCGCGCCGCCTCGGGCCGGGCGCGGAGCGTCAGCATCGCTGCCGCCCCCACCACCGGCCCGGGCACCAGCATCAGGAACGCCCATTGCCAGCCGCCGATCCAGGCGGCGAAGAGCGGCAGCGCCCAGATCGCCACCACCGTCAGCGCGAAACCGATCCCCAGTTGCAGCGCCAGTGCCGTGCCGACGAAGCGCGGATCGGCGAGCTCCGTCACCGCCGCCGAGAACTGCGCGCTGTCGCCGATCACCGTGATCCCCCAGACCAGCGCCACGAGGGCCAGCACCCAGGGCGGCCCGTCGAAGGCGAAGCCTATGCAGAGCGCCGCGAGGCCGGAGCAGATCATCATCCCCGCGGTTGTCCGGCAGCGCCCGAAACGGTCCGACAGGACCCCTCCGGCGATGCAGCCCACGACGCCGCCCGCCACGACGACGAAGGTCATCATCGAGGCCGACCCGAAGGGCACCCGCGCCAGCCCCTCGGACGCCGCGGTGGCGAAGGCGAGGAACCAGGCCCACATGGCATAGAGCTCCCACATGTGGCCGAAATAGCCGAGGTTCGCGAGGGCCACGGGGCGATTGCGAAGCACCGCGAGGCTCTGTCGCGGGTCGAAGGTGGCGCGGCCGAAGGCGTGGGGGCCTTCGCGGACGGTCAGGGCGATGAGCCCGGCGCCGAGGAGCGCGGCGCCGGAAGAGGCGATCACCACCGCCTCCCATGCCACGCCCGCCGTGAGCGCCCGGAACAGGTGCGGCACCGAGGAGCCCAGCGTCAGCGCCCCGATCAGGAACCCGAGCGCCAGCCCGCGCCCCGCGACGAACCACGTCGCCATCAGCTTCAGCGCGGGCGGATAGACCGCGGCCAGCGCCATGCCGGTCACGAGCCGCGCGGCAAGCGCCCCGGCGAAGCCGGGCCCGGTCAGGAGCCAGCCATTCGCCAGCGCCGCGACGAGGGCCGCCACGGCCATGAGCACATGCATCCGCACGATGTCCGGCAGGTTGATCAGGCTCGACCCGACCGCCCCGATCACGAAGCCGATCTGCACCGCGTTGGTCAGCCAGGCCGCCTGCGCGGGCGACAGGCTCCAGGCCAGGACAAGCTCGGGGACGATGGCGGTGGCCGAGAACCACGTCGTCATCACCCCGATCACGCCGATGCAGATGAGCGCCAGCGCCCGCCAGCGCCCGGGGGCGGGGTTCAGCCGTCGATCTGCGCCGCCGTCAGCGCGATGGCCTGTTGATAGACGGTCGCCGCGTTCCACTCGTTGAGGACCCTGAAGTTGGGGGTGCCCTCCTGGTAGGGCTGCCCGGGCTGCCAGCCCTTCTGCCGCAGGAAGTTGGCCGTGGATGCCATGGCGTCCGTCACGTTGTAAAGATCGACCCGGCCGTCGCCGTTGCCGTCCTGTCCGTAGCGGATGACGTTGCCCGGCAGGAACTGGGTGTGCCCGACCTCGCCATGGGCGGCGCCGATGGCGTTCGGGTCGAGCCAGCCGTTGTCCACCATCCGCAGTGCGGCAAGGAGGTGGTCGGTGAAGAAGGCCGAGCGGCGGCAATCGTAGGCCACCGTGGCGATGGAGGAGATCACGCGGTACTTGCCGAAGGTGTTGCCGAAGCCCGATTCCATCCCGTGGATCGCCAGCAGGATGCCGGCGGGCACGCCGTAATTCCGCTCGAGCCCGGCGTAGAAGTTCGGGTTGGCGTTCTTCTTCTGCTTGCCGATCCGGGCGATCGCGTCGGTGCCGCGGATGCGCATGAACTCGGACAGCGAATAGCGCACGCCGGTCTGTTTCCGGTCGGCGTTGATCGTGCCCTGGGAATACTGCGCCGCGGCCAGGGCCTGCTGGCCCCGGGGGCCCACCCCGGCGGCTGCGGCCTCCTGCGCGAAGGCGGATTTCCAGGCGTTGAACCCGGCCGAGGTATTGCCGCATTGCGCGGCGGCGGCCGTGGAGGCGGTCAGGGCCAGGGCGGCGAGGGTGTGGCAGATGCGGGTGATCACTGTCGGTCTCCGGACTACGTTTCTCGGGCAAAGGTAGTGCGGGGCAGGGGGGCGGGCGAGTCCCGTTTCAGGATGAGGACAGGGCAGGGCTGTGGCCGACCTGCGGAATGCCCCGAGGCGCAGGCGCCATGGCGATGCAGGCCGGGCTTCGGCCCGGCAGCCGGTCCCCGTGGCGGCCGACCGGAACGGGTGCGCACTTTGCGCGCACCGCCCGCGCCCGATGGGCCCCACCCCCCGCTTCCCACCTGTCCCGCGCCGGCCCGCCGTTGCACCCCGCTCCGCATCCTGCTTCTCTGGCGGCGCACAATCGGACCAAGAAAGCCCCCCATGACCCTTCTCGACCTCTCCGGCCGCGAGATCGCGCGCCGGATCGCCGCCCGCGAAACCTCAGCCACGGAGGTCATGACCGCCGCCCTCGACCGGATCGACGCCGTGAACGGCAAGGTCAACGCGCTGGTCAGCCTGCGCCCGCGCGACGACCTGATGGCCGAGGCCGCCGCCGCCGACCGCGCGCTCGAGGCGGGGGAACGGGCCGGTCCGCTGCACGGCCTGCCGATCGCGGTGAAGGATCTCGCCAATGTCGCGGGGCTGCGAACCTCGATGGGCTCGCCGATCACCGAAGGGACCGTCGCGCAGACCGACGACCTGTTCGCCGCGCGGATGCGCGACGCGGGGGCGATCTTCATCGGCAAGGCCAACGCGCCGGAATTCGGACTGGGCAGCCACACGTTCAACCCGGTCTTCGGCGCGACGCTCAACCCCTACGCCCCCGACCGCTCGGCCGGAGGCTCCTCGGGCGGGTCGGGCGCGGCGCTGGCGGCGCGGATGCAATGGCTCTGCGACGGGTCCGACGCCATGGGATCCCTGCGCAACCCGGCGGGCTGGAACAACGTCTACGGTTTCCGCCCGTCCTGGGGCCGCATTCCGCCCGACGCGGCGGGGGACGCGGTGATGCACCCGCTCTCGACCATGGGGCCCATGGCGCGCGACGTGGGCGACCTGGCCTACCTGCTCGACGTGATGGCCGGGCCCGCGCCCCATGCGCCCTACGGGCCGGCGCCCGAGCGGTTCTCGGGCCGGATCGCGGCGCCGGTCAAGGGCCGCCGGATCGCCTGGGGCGGCGACTGGGGCGGCGCCTGGCCGATGGAGCCCGGCGTCATGGAGCTCTGTGAGACGGCCGTCGCGACCTTCTCCGACCTCGGCTGCGAGGTCGAGACGATCGCGCCCCCCTTCCCGGCGGAGGACCTGTGGGAGAGCTGGACCGTGCTCCGCGCCTTCTCGGTGCTGGGCCGGGTCGGACCGCTGTACGAGAACCCGAAGACCCGCGCGCAGCTGCGCGACGTGGCGATCTGGGAGGTCGAGCAGGGCCTCGCCCTCACGCCGCAGAAAATCCTCCGCGCCAGCGCAATCCGGTCGCGCTGGCACGCCGCCCTGGCCAGGTTCTTCGAGAGCTACGATGCCCTCGTCCTGCCGACCGCCCAGTGTTTCCCCTTCCCGGTGGAGCAGAGCCACCCGACCCGAATCGCCGGGCGCGAGATGGACACCTATCACCGCTGGATGGAGGTCATGATCCCCGCCAGCCTCGCCGGCCTGCCCGCGCTCGGCGCCCCGGCGGGCTTCTCGTCCGAGGGGCTGCCCATGGGCCTGCAGATCATCGGCCCCTACGGCGGCGATCTGGGCGTTCTGCAACTGGGCGAGGCCTATCATGGCGCCACGGGCTGGCCGGACCGCAGCCCGCCGCCGCTCTGACAGGAAATTCCCCGGCGTCGCCCTCGCGCCCCCTTGTCAAACCCCGGCATCCGGGGTAATCCGCCCGCCACGGTCGGAGTGTAGCTCAGCCTGGTAGAGCACTGTCTTCGGGAGGCAGGGGTCGGAGGTTCGAATCCTCTCACTCCGACCAAGTAAACAAGGCGCCTTCGGGCGCCTTTTTGCTTGCCGGGGGTGCGCCTGGGTTCGTTGGACCTGAGCGCCGCCCGAAGTCCGGCACATCGGCGGCACGACGGCGGTGGTCCGGGCCGAACCGCGCAGAGGTGGACGCCGTGATCCGGGTGGCCTTGCCGGACAGCGCGGCAGAGATCGGCGCACCGCCGGAAGCGTCCTTCCGGGCTCTGGCCGGTCCGGGGCGCGGGATGACCTCTTGACCCTCCAGTGACTGGAAGGATTACATGTGCTGTGCATCAGGCTCTCCGAGCGAAAGGACAGGCCATGGCCCACGCACATGCCGATCACCACCACACCTCCGACACCGTCACCCGCGATCCCGTATGCGGCATGACGGTTGATCCCGACGCCGGGAAACCCAGGGCCGAGCACGACGGGCACAGCTTCCACTTCTGCTCCGAGGGCTGCCGGTCGAAGTTCGTCGCCGACCCCGAGGCCTACCGCACCGCGAAGGACCCGGTCTGCGGCATGACCGTCGACCGCGCCACCGCCGCCTGGATGTCGAAGCACGAAGGGCAGCGGATCTACTTCTGCTCTCCCGGCTGCCAGGAAAAGTTCGAGGCCGACCCCGCCGCGTATATGGGCGACCGCCCCGCGCCCGAGGCGATGCCGAAGGGCACGCAATACACCTGCCCGATGCATCCCGAGATCGTCCGCGACGGCCCCGGAGACTGCCCGATCTGCGGCATGGCGCTGGAACCGATGATGCCCTCCGCCGACAGCGGGCCGAATCCGGAATACGTCGATTTCAAGCGCCGGCTCTGGATCACCGCGCCGCTGGCGCTGACGATCTTCCTGCTCGAGATGGGGGCGCATCTCGGCCTGCCCTTCGCCGACTGGATCGGGCATTCGGCCTTCGGGTGGGTCCAGTTCGCGCTGGCGACGCCGGTGGTCTGGATCTGCCGGCCGTTCTTCAAGCGGGGCTGGGCCTCGATCGTGAACCGCTCGCCGAACATGTGGACGCTGATCGCGCTCGGCACCGGGGCGGCCTACCTCTTCTCCATCGTCTCGCTGCTGGCGCCCGGGCTGCTGCCCGCGCAGCTGGCGGACGGCATGGGCATGACGCCGGTCTATTTCGAGGCGACGGCGGTGATCCTCGTCCTCGTGCTGACCGGGCAGGTCATGGAGCTGGCGGCGCGGGAGCGCACCGGCGACGCGATCCGGGCGCTGATGGACCTCGCCCCCAAGACGGCGCGGCGGGTGAAGGACGGCAGGGAGGAGGATGTCGAACTCGACGCCTTGCGGACGGGTGACATCCTGCGGGTCCGCCCCGGCGAGAGCGTCCCGGTGGACGGCGTGGTGATCGAGGGCCATTCCTCGGTCGACGAGAGCATGATCACCGGCGAGCCGGTCCCGGTCGAGAAGGTCGCGGGCGAGGACGTCACCGGCGGGACGCTGAACAAGACCGGGAGCTTCCTGATGGAGGCGCGCAACGTCGGCGACGACACCACGCTTGCACGGATCGTGCAGATGGTCGCCTCGGCCCAGCGGTCGCGTGCGCCGATCCAGGCGATGGCCGACCGGGTGGCGGAATACTTCGTGCCCGCCGTGGTGGTCGTGGCCCTGCTGGCCTTCCTCGCGTGGTGGGTCCTCGGGCCGGAACCGGCGCTCTCCTATGCCTTCGTCGCGGCGGTCTCCGTGCTGATCATCGCCTGCCCCTGTGCGCTCGGCCTTGCGACGCCGATGTCGATCATGGTGGCGACCGGGCGCGGCGCCAATGCCGGGGTGCTGATCCGCGACGCCGAGGCGCTTGAACGGTTCGCGAAGGTCGACGTGCTGATCGTCGACAAGACCGGCACGCTGACCGAGGGCAGGCCGACGCTGACCGACGCCGAACCGGCGGACGGGGTCGAGGCGGCCGACATGCTCTCCCTCGCCGCCGCGCTGGAGCGGGGCTCCGAGCATCCGCTGGCCGAGGCCATCGTCGCCGGAGCGGAAGAGCGCGGCGCACCGGTACGGCAGAGCTCCGCCTTCGATTCGGTCACCGGCAAGGGGGTGACGGGCGAAGTCGACGGCCGAAAGGTGGCGCTTGGCAATGCCGCACTGATGGCGGACCTCGCCGTCACGCCCGGCCCGCTCGCCGACCGGGCGAAAGCGCTTCAGGCCGAGGGCAAGACGGCGATGTTTGTCGCGGTGGACGGCAGGCCCGCCGGGCTGATCGCCGTCGCCGACCGGGTGAAGGAAACGACGCCGGCGGCGATCCGTGCCCTCCACCACCTCGGCCTGCGCATCGTCATGGCGACGGGCGACGCGGAGGCGACCGCAAAGGCTGTGGCGAAGGATCTCGGGATCGACGAGGTCCATGCCGGGGTCAGCCCCGAGGACAAGGGCGCCCTCGTCCGCAAGCTCAGGGCGGAGGGCCTCTCCGTCGCCATGGCCGGGGACGGGGTCAACGACGCCCCGGCGCTCGCCGAGGCGGACGTGGGCATCGCCATGGGCACCGGCGCGGACGTGGCCGTGGAGAGCGCGGGCATCACGCTGGTCAAGGGCGACCTGACCGGCATCGTGAGGGCCCGGAAGCTGGCCGAGGCGACGATGTCCAACATCCGACAGAACCTGTTCTTCGCTTTCGTCTACAACACGGCCGGCGTGCCGCTGGCGGCGGGCATCCTCTATCCGGTCTTCGGCCTCCTGCTCTCGCCCATCGTGGCGGCGGCGGCGATGAGCCTGTCGTCGGTCTCGGTCATCGGCAACGCGCTCAGGCTTCGCGCTAAGAAGCTCTGAAAACGGGAGGAGGCCGGTGAGCCGGCCTCCTTCGGCTCCCGGTTACGTGATCCCCGACGGCCGGAACCCCCTGTTGACCGCAAGGTGATGGCGCAGGCATAGTCCGGGGGCGTTTCCGGAGGTTCGATGCGGCATTTCCTTGCCATCCTGATGCTGGTCTTCACCGCCTGGGCAATCCTGCCCTCGGCGGCGCAGGCGCATGGGACGCCGCACGAGATGCCGGTTCTGGGCGCTTGCCCGGATTGCACCGAGATGGCGGACGCACAGGCCGCGGAGCAGTCCGAGGGCCACAGGTGCCACCACGGTGCCGGATGCGCCGTCCATGGCCTTCTGGCGATCACGCCCACCGTCGCGCCCTCTCCGGGCCTGACCGGCGGTCCGCGACCCGCGGCTCACGCCGCACCGCGCTCTGCCATGGTGGCCCGGGACCTGCCGCCTCCACGATCCTGATCGCACCCCACGCGATAACCGCGGCCTGACACGCCGCGAGCAAGACCGCGCGGCTTCGTGCCGCGCCCTTCAGGATCATGAAGATGAACAAGTTTATCCCGGCCATTGCCGCGGCCCTCGTGCTGGCTGCCGGCGCCTACACCTACACCCTGACCCGCGCTCCGGAGCCGACGCCCCCCGAGGCCCGCCAGGCGGCGCCCCAGGAGGGGGACGCCCTCGTCGCGATCACCATGCCTGACTCGCTCTCTCCCGAGGCAACGATGGGCCAGCGCGCGTTCGAGGCGACCTGCGCCGACTGCCACGGAGAGAACGCGACCGGCAAGATGGGGTTCGGTCCGCCACTCGTGCACAAGATCTACGAGCCCTCGCACCACGCCGACATGGCGTTCCAGATGGCCGTCCAGAACGGCGTCCGGGCGCATCACTGGAAGTTCGGCGACATGCCGCCCCAGACCGGCCTGACGCCCTCGGATGTCGCGAACATCGTCGCCTATGTCCGCGAGCTTCAGCGCGCCAACGGGATCGAGTGAGATGGGAGCCCTCCCGACACGACGCGCCGCCCGCGCCGCCGTGCCGGTCTGCGCAGGCGCGCAGGACCTGCGCACCGCGCGCGACGCGACGAAACAGGGCGCCCCGCCGACCCACCGGGCCGCCGGGGCCCGGGTCCGTGACGGCCACCTCCCGGGCGCGGGCCTGCGGGTGCCGCGGGGTGGCCGCGTCGCATCTCCACGGAAAGCATTTACGGCGGGTGCCGGGCGACGGCACCGAAACACCAAACGAGCAAGGACAACAGGATGAAGAAACAAGCGATCACCATGGCCCTCCTTCTGGCGGGCACCGCGGTTCTGGCCCATGGCGGGGTCAAGGACCCGGACGTGATGAACCGGATGATGGGCATGTCCGAGATGGCCAGGCAGGTGCAGATCCTCGGCGCCATGGCCAAGGGCGAAACCGCCTTTGACGCCGAGGCGGGCAACAAGGCGCTCGCGAAGCTCTCCGAGGAGGCGTCCTACATCCCGACCCTCTTCGAACCCGAGGCGACGGACCCGAAGTCCGAGGCGCTGCCGGTGATCTGGGAAAAGTACGACCGGTTCACCGCGCATGCGCAGGAGCTCGAGCGGGTCACCGGCGCGCTGGCCGGCACGATCGAGACCCGGGCCGACCTCGCCCCGGCGATGAGGCAGGTCGGTCAGGCCTGCGGCGCCTGCCACTCGAGCTTCCGCCAATGAAGGCGCTGCTGCTGGCCGCCCTCGTCGCGGGCTCCGCGGCCCAGGCGGATCACCGGCTGACCGGCCGCGACACCGCGGCGGGGGCGGCGCTCTACGCCGAGACCTGCGCGTCCTGCCACGGGGCCGAGCTCGAGGGTCAGCCCGACTGGCGCAGCCCCGGGGAGGACGGCGTGCTGCCCGCCCCGCCGCATGACGCGAGCGGCCACACCTGGCACCACGACACGCCGCTGCTGCTGGAATACACGCTGAAGGGCGGGCAGGCGGCTCTGGAGGCGCGGGGCGTCACCGGGTTCAAGAGCGGCATGCCTGCCTTCGAGGAGACGTTGAGCGAGGATCAGGTGCTCGACATCCTCGCCTTCATCCGCTCGACCTGGCCCGAGCGGGTGCAGGCGGCGCAAAGCGCGCGGACGCACGCCTCGGACTGAATGGCGCCCGGGATCGCGGAAGGCGGTTCCGGGCAGATTGTCACCCGTTCAGCAGCTTCTTGCGGGCCGTGTAGTCCTCGGCGTCGATCTCGCCCTTTGCGAGACGCATGTCGAGCTCGGCCCGGGCGCCCGACCCGGTGCCCGGGCCCGAACCGCCCTCCGAGCTGCGGACGAACCAGACCACCCCGGCCACGACGAGGCCGATCACGATGATCCACAGGATGGGCCCGAACATCATGCCCATACCGTATCCCCAATCCATCATGTGACCGTAGTCCCCGGCATCGGCATAGGCAGGACCTGCCAGCAGCGCCGCAGGGATCGAGAGACGAATCATGATGCCTATCCTTCTCATAATGGCTCCGGGCAGCTTGGCCTGTCCCGGATACGGGGGCATTGATCTGCCGCAAACCTGACGGGGATCGCGCGACCGTGATCCCCCCGGGGGAGCGACCGCCCGCAACGGGGCGGCCGCCCGAGGATCACTCGGTTTCGATCTCGGTGACCGTCAGCTTGCCCTTCACGCGGTCGGCCATGAAGGTGATCTCCTGGCCCTCGCTCAGGCCCTCCATCATTGCCGGGTCGACGACCTCGAACACCATGGTCATCGCCTCCATCTCGAGGTTCTCGAGCGGGCCGTGGTCGATGGTGAGCCGGTTCCACTTCTCGTCGATCTTGGTGATCGTGCCCTGGCTCATCGGCATGTCGCCGTGGGTCATCTGCGCCAGCGCGGCGCCGGAGGTGGCGAGGGTGAGGGCCAGGGCCAACAGGGTTTTCATGTCATTGTCCTTTCAGGTCAGGGTATGGCACCCGGTGCGCCGGGTTGCCGGTGGGTCATCAGCCGCGCGAGAGGTGCGAGCGCGGGGTGAGGATGGTGTCGGGGCTGTCGTTGCTGGCATGGTCCGGCAGCGCGCCGGTCCATTCCCAGGCCTGCGTGCCGGGCGGGTTCTCGTACCAGCCGGGATCGGTGTAATCGCCCGCGGCGATGCCCTCGCGGACCTTCACGACCGAGAACATGCCGCCCATCTCCAGCGGGCCGTAGGGGCCCCAGCCGGTCATCATCGGCACGGTGTTGTCCGGCAGCTCCATCGACATCTCGCCCATGTCCGCCATGCCCGCCGTGCCCATCGGCATGTATCCCCGGGTCTCGCGGCGGATCATGCCCGTGAGCTTGCGCTTGTCGGCCCCGATGAAGGTGGGCAGGTCGTGGCCCATGGCGTTCATCGTGTGGTGCGACTTGTGGCAGTGTATCGCCCAGTCGCCTTCATGCACGGCATCGAATTCGTAGGCGCGCATCGCGCCGACGGGGATGTCGATCGACACCTCGGGCCAGCGCGCCTCGGGCCGGACCCAGCCGCCGTCGGTGCAGGTGACCTCGAAATCGTAGCCGTGCATGTGGATCGGATGGTTCGTCATCGTCAGGTTGCCGACCCGGACCCGCACCCGGTCGCCCTTCGAGACGACCAGCGGGTCGATGTCCGGGAAGATCCGGCTGTTCCAGGTCCACATGTTGAAATCGGTCATCTCGGCCACCCGCGGGATGTAGGTGCCCGGGTCGATGTCGTAGGCCGCCAGCAGGAAGGCGAAATCGCGGTCCACCGGCATGAAGGCCGGATCGCGCGGGTGCACGATGAAGAGGCCCATCATCCCCATGGCCATCTGCACCATCTCGTCGGCATGCGGGTGATACATGAAGGTGCCCGACTTGATCAGGTCGAACTCGTAGACAAACGTCTTGCCGGGCGGGATCGCCGGGTGGCTGAGCCCGCCGACGCCGTCCATCCCGGAGGGCAGGATCAGCCCGTGCCAGTGGACGGAGGTGTGCTCGGGCAGGCGGTTGGTCACGTAGATCCGCACCCGTTCGCCCTCCACCGCTTCGATGGTCGGGCCGGTGGACTGGCCGTTGTAACCCCAGAGCCGCGCGATCATGCCGCTGGCCATGATCCGCTCGACCGGTTCGGCGACGAGGTGGAATTCCTTCACGTTGCCGTTCATCCGCCACGGCAGCGACCAGCCGTTGAGCGTGACGACCGGGTTGTAATCGGGCCCCGACCCCGGGGGCGGCGGCACCTGGGTGGATGGATCGTCGGTGGAGGCCGCCTCGGGCAGGTCGCGGAAACGGGTCTGCGCGGTGGCGGCAGAGGCGAGGACGGCACCCGCCCCGGCTGTCAGCAATTGTCTGCGGTTCATCAGTCAGTTCCTCCGGTGGAGCCGCCCCAGATCGCGGCGGTCATGCCTGCCTCGGCGCGCCAGTAATCGGCCTTGGCGCCGGCATAGCTGAGCTCGGCCTCGAGGCCCTCGCGGGCCTCGGCGATCAGGTCGAAGGTCGAGGTGAGCATGCCGTTGTAGGACCGCAGCGCCTCCTCGTCGATCACGCGGCGCAGCGGCAGGACCTCGTCCCGCCAGTGTCTTGCGATGTTGTATTTGCCCGTCACCGCGGCATGGGCCGAGCGCGCCTCCGAGCGGGCATTGACCGCCGCCTGCGCGAGCTGGTTCGCGGCGCGCATGTAGGCCAGCTCGCCCCGGCGCGAGGCGAGCTTGCCGGTGTCGTAGACGGGGATCTCGAATTCCACCTCGAGGACCGGGGAAACCTCCGTCTCGGTCGGGGACCCGGAGCGCTCGGCTTCCGCCCCGGCGACGATGGCGAGGTCGGAGATCATCCGCGTCTGTCCCGCCAGCCGGTAGTCCCGGGCGATGACCTCCAGTTCCAGCCGCCCTATCGCGAGGTCGGTGCGATGCGTCAGCGCCAGTTTCTCCGCCTCCGCCCGTCCCGGACGCCGCCCCGGCAGGCCGGGCAGACGGTCGGGCACGTAGAAGTCGATGTCGCTGCCCCAGAGCCCCATCAGGCGGGTCAGCTTCTCCTTCGCCAGCTGCGCCTCCAGGCGGGCGTCCGCCCGCTCGGCGGCAAGCTCCGCGGTGAAGACATGCTCCCGCGCCTGGTCGGCCCGGTTCATCGCCCCGGTGCGGCCCAATTCCGATGCCAGCTCCGAGGCCGCATCGGCGGTCCCCTGCGCCCGACCCACGAGCCCGGCCCTCTCGAAGGCCGAAACCGCGTCGATCCACGCGAGTCGCGTCTCGGTCGCCAGCGCCACCGTCTGCCCGAGCGCCGCGTATTGGGCCTGCCGGAAGCGGGTTTCGGCGACCGCCTGCCGCGGCTTCCGGGTCACCGCCTCGAGGATCGCGCCGGTCACCGTCGCCTCCAGCGACCGGGCGAGCCCGGCCTCGCCGATGCCCGAGATGGTGACGCCAAGCGTCGGAACCGGCCCGAGGGCGGTCTCCCAGAGATCGGCCGCGGAGAGCCCCAGCTCGGCATAGGCCGCCTGAAGTCCGCGGTTGTTCATCAGTGCCACCTGCACGGCCGTGTCGGGGCCGATCGTCTTGCGGTGGACCAGCGACCTTGCGCGCGCCTCGTTCGCCGCCACCTCGGCGGCCGACTGCGCCCAGACCCCGCCGGCGCCGGTGGCCTGCCGCGTTGATTGCGACACCAGCGAGAACCCTGCCTTCGGGTCCGACGCCATGCGCACGGTCCCGGTGTCGGCGCAGGCCGCCAGCAGCGCCGGCAGGGCCAGAACGGCCGGTTTCCAGGAGAGCGTCATGACGTTCCTCCCGGTGCCTGCGCATCGTTGAGGCGGCGCCAGTCCCCCGGCTCCTCGATGCTGCGTCGCGTGTGGGTCACGGCGGGTCCGGCGGGCGCCGGATGGGCCAGCCCCGGATCGGCGGCGCGCAGGAGCGGCGTCGCCAATGGCAGCGCATCGGGCTGCGCGCAGCCCGCAAGCGCCAGCGGCACGGCGGCCGCGAAGAGGGTTCTCATGGTAGGGTCTCCGGAAGGGATCGGCAGGCAGGGCGCGTCACGCGCCCGACGGCAGGTCGATCAGCCTTTCGGAGGTCGTCTGAGCCCGGTCGGTCCGGTCAGGGCGGTGCGGTCGGTCGAGGTCCAGGCCACGATCGCCCGCCATTCGTGCATCGGGTGGCCCTGCCACCTGGCAGTGACCCCCGCGTCGGAGATGCAGGCATGGTCGCAGCAGATCGGCTGCGTCAGGTCCTGGCTGGAGGTCGGTTGTGCCTCAGCCGCCGACATGCCGTGCGACGCGTGCTCAACATGGTCGGCCGGATGCGTCTCGGCCGCATGGGACGGACTCACCTGCGCGCAATAGACGCTGCCGGACATGGCCTTGGCGGCCACCGGGGCAGCCGCGACCATGACGCCGGTCCAGACCAGCAGCAGCGCGAGGAGGTATCGCTTCACCATGAGCGGCAGAATGTGTGATGGCTCGGGGGGAGGCAATTCACGAGAACGTCAACGCCGGGCGCGACGCGGTGGAAAGACGCCGACCCTGCGAGGCGATGATCGAGGGGCGGGAAGGACGCCGATCGTCCGGAGGGAATCGGGCGGCTCCGACGGCAGCCGGGCGTGGCGCGTCCGTCTGGTGCCGGTCCGGCGCGGCTGCGGGGACCGCGTTGCCGTTACCCACCGAAACGGCCGGCCCGCCTTCTGACGGGCCGAGCGCCGGAACCCCCTCGCGGAAAAGCGCTTTACTCGACCAGGGCCGAACTCCGGGGGCCGCGCTCCTCAGCCGCTGACGCGGGCGCCCGGGGCAATCGTCGGGGGGGCGCTGTTCAGCTGGTCCATGGCGAAGCCCGCCGCCGCCTTGTATCCGGCCATGAATGCGGCGCGTTCCTCGGAGGGGATGACCTCGTCGATGCTGTCGAAGGCGCCGCCGCAGCGCTCGTTCACGAGGTTCAGCAGCCCGAAGGGACCGGCGCCGCGATTGCGCAGGACGACCTCGGAGATCGGGCCGCAGAGCCGGGCGTCGAAGGCCGCCAGCGCAGCCTCGGTGACGCCGTGGCTCAGCATCTCTGCCCCGAGGACGCGGCCGTCCACGATCGCCTGGCTCGCCCCGTTGGAACCCGTGGGATACATCGCATGCGCCGCGTCGCCGATCAGCACGACCCGGCCGTCGCGCCAGGTGGGGATCGGGTCGCGGTCGATCATCGGGTTCTCGAAGGCCACCTCGGCGCCGCGCAGCAGCTCCGGCACGTCGAGCCAGTCGTAGTTCCAGCCCTCGAAATGATGGATGAACTCCTCGATGCCCGTCTCGCGGAACCAGCCGGTCTTCTGCCAGCCGCCCGAGGGGTCGACGGTGACCTCGGCGATCCAGTTGACCTCGGCCAGACCGGTGTCGGGATCGGGGGCGGAGATCGGGTAGATCACCAGCCGGTGCTCGTGCGTGCCGAGGCCGACGAAGGACGAGCCGGTGCGGATCGGCTTCGTCCGGGTGGTGCCGCGCCACATCAGCGCGCCGCCCCAGTTGATCGGCGGCTGGTCGGGATGCATCGCCGCGCGGATCGCGGAATGAATGCCGTCGGCGCCGATCAGGATCTCGGCTCTTTCCTCGCGCGGACCTTCCGGCCCCTCGATCACAGCCGTGACGCCTGCCGCGTCCTGCCGGTAGCCGGTGATCTTCCGGCCCAGCACCAGCGCGTCCTGCCCGGCCCGGGCGCGGAAGGTTTCGGCCAGCAGCATGTGCAGGCGGCCGCGGTGGACGGCGTATTGCGGCCAGTCATAGCCCGCCAGCGTGCCGCGCGGTTCGCTGTAGATGTCGTTGCCGTTGCGCCCGACCAGCGCCCATTCCCGCGCGGGCACGCCGATCTCGTCCAGGCGGTCGGTCCCGATCCCGAGGTCGATGAGCTCCCGCACCGCGTTCGGCTGCAGGTTGATCCCCACGCCGAGCGGCTTCAGCTCGGCCACCGACTCGATGACCCGGCAGGAGACACCGATCTGGTGCAGCGTCAGCGCGGCGGCGAGCCCACCGATGCCGCCTCCGGCGATCAGGACACGTGGGTCGGACATGCGGGCTCCTCCGGCGTTCGTCTCGTCCGGCGGGTCTTAGCAACAGGTGCCGCGCGGGAAAAGGCCGCGGCGCGCCATCGCGGCCACGTGGCAGGGGGCTCGGCGGCAAAAAAAAGGGCCCGGGAAACCCGGGCCCAGTCCAACAGGGAGGTATGCATGACATGACCCGGTCATGCGGCGGGATTCGGTGGGCCTGATCTGTCAAAGGCCGTGCGGGAACCATACCAGCTCCGGCCTCTGACGTAAGGTCGGGAATACCTTACGCTACCAGCCTGTAGCCGCCGGACTCCGTGACAAGGAGTCGCGCGTTCGACGGATCGGGCTCGATCTTCTGGCGCAGCCGGTAGATGTGCGTCTCGAGCGTGTGGGTCGTGACGCCGGCATTGTAGCCCCAGACCTCGTGCAGGAGGATGTCGCGGGCGACCACGCCTTCCGTCGCGCGGTAGAGGAACTTGAGGATGTTCGTCTCTTTCTCGGTCAGCCGGATCTTCTTGTCGTCCTCGGTGATGAGCATCTTCATCGCCGGCTTGAACGTGTAGGGCCCGAGCTGGAAGACCGCGTCCTCGCTCTGTTCGTGCTGGCGGAGCTGTGCGCGGATGCGGGCCAGCAGGACCGGGAACTTGAAGGGCTTGGTCACGTAGTCGTTCGCGCCCGCGTCCAGCCCGAGGATCGTGTCCGCGTCGCTGTCATGGCCGGTCAGCATGATGACCGGCGCCTTGACGCCCTGCTTGCGCATCAGGCGGCAGAGCTCGCGCCCGTCGGTGTCGGGCAGGCCCACGTCGAGGATCAGGAGGTCGAAATGCCCTTCCTTCACCTTGTGCATCGCGTCCGCGCCGCTGGCGGCTTCGAAGACGTCGAAATCTTCGGTCATCACGAGCTGCTCGCTCAGGGCCTCGCGCAGGTCGTCCTCGTCGTCGACCAGAAGGATCTTTCTGAGTTGTCCCATTCGGGGCTCTCCTTTGCTTGTGCCGATCACATCGGCTTCACCGGGGCGTGCGGCAAGGATTGCTGCATCTCTCTCACGCGCTCGTGTCCGCTGTCCGGCGAATGTTTCAAATCCGAAACGGAAAGGCTAAGTGCTTGGAGACAACAAGCAAGCGGAGGGACCGGTGAGTCTGTCTCCCGACATCGTGGAAGTTCTGGCGCGGGCACGTGCCGACCTGAGGATGGGTCTGGGCGTGGTGATCGCCGAGGGTCAGGCGGGGGCGCTGGTGCTCGGGGCCGAGGCGCTGTCGCCGCAGCGGCTGGCCGACGTGCTGGCGCTTGGCGGCGCGCCGGTGCTGGCGATCACGGCCCGGCGGGCCGAGACGCTCAAGGCGCGGCCCTATGACGGTGACCTCGCGCGGATCGTGCTGCCGAAGGACGCCACCGTCGCCTGGGTGGCGGCGATCGCCGACCCGGCCGACGATCTCCGTTCGCCGATGAAGGGTCCGCTGGTGGCGGCGCGCGGCGGCCAGGCGGGGCTGCACCGGCTGGGCCTGAAGCTCGCCAAATCGGCGCGGATCCTGCCGGCGGTGGTTGTGCTGGACCTGCCCGACGCCCGCGCCTTCGCCGACGAACACAGGCTGACCTGGGTGGATGCCGCCCTTGCCGCCCCGGTGCTGGTGGAGGCGAGCCCGCTGCACCCCGTGGTCGCGGCGCGGGTGCCGATCGAGGCCTCGGAGGCCGGGCGCGTCCATGTCTTCCGCCCCGAGGACGGCGGCGAGGAGCATTACGCCATCGAGATCGGCAAGCCGCCCCGCGACGCGCCGGTTCTGGCCCGCCTGCATTCGGCCTGTTTCACCGGGGACGTTCTGGGCTCGCTGAAATGCGATTGCGGTCCGCAGCTGCGCGGGGCGCTGGCACAGATGGGCGCGGAGGGCGCGGGCGTCCTGCTCTACCTCAACCAGGAGGGGCGGGGGATCGGGCTGGCCAACAAGATGCGGGCCTATTCGCTGCAGGATCAGGGTTTCGACACGGTCGAGGCGAACCACCGGCTGGGCTTCGAGGATGACGAGCGGGATTTCCGGATCGGCGCGGACCTTCTGAAACGGATGGGGTTCCGTTCGGTGCGGCTGCTGACCAACAACCCGGCGAAGATCGCGATGATGGAGAAGACGGGGATCACGGTCGCCGAACGGGTGCCGCTGAAGGTGGGCGAGACCCTGCACAACCGCGCCTATCTCGCCACCAAGGCGAAGAAATCGGGGCACCTGCTGTGAGGGTCGAGGATCTGGTTCTGACCCCGCGCGGCGTGCGGTTCATGGGGCGGGTGTTTCCCTGCACCGTCGGGCGCGGCGGCGTCGTGGCCGACAAGCGGGAGGGTGACGGCGGCACGCCCGTCGGTGTCCACGAGATCGTCGAGATGCTCTACCGCCCGGACCGGATCGCGCCGCCCGCACCATGGGCGCGGGCCATCGGGCCGAGGGACGTCTGGTGCGACGTGGACGGGCATCGCGACTACAACCAGCTCGTGCGGGGGCCGGTGGAGGGCACCGACGAGCGGCTGATGCGGGCCGATCCGCTCTACGACATCATCCTCGCCACGGACTGGAACTGGCCCGAGGCGGTGCCGGGCAGGGGCTCGGCGATCTTCCTGCATCAATGGCGGAGGCCCGGGTATCCCACGGCGGGCTGCATCGCGTTCCGGCGGGATCACCTGCGGTGGATCGCGGAACGGGTGGTCCCGGGGACGCGGGTGGTGGTGCCGGGGTAGGGGCGTGACGGGTGAAGCCCGCCTTGCGAAAAGTCGGTGGTGTTCTTCACGCGGACTTTTTCACGCCTGAGCTATTCCCGATGTCCGGAATCAAGGCCGCAGGCCGCCGGACAAGCGCCGGCCCGGTGAGGAGGGTCAGGAAAAGGTCCAGTGGACCTTTTCCCCGACCAACGCGGGCTGGCGCTTTGGTGAAGCCGGTGCCCCGTTTCGACATGGGGGCTACCACGGCTGTCATAAAGTGCGAGGCTCATGGGTTGCGCCGCGCCATCCCAGGGGCCGGCGCCTGTCTGGCTTGTGCTTGTGGATGGTGCGTGCGAACGCGCACCCTGCGGCGGTGGAGAGCCCCGTGCGGGGATCAGGTGCGGCGCCCTTGAATGAGAGGTAGGCCGGGCCTGAGCCCGGCCTACCGCGTGGGTCGGGGCGCTGTGCCTCACCCCTTGCGGATCTCGCCCGTCACGGGCGCGATCGGGTCCGGCACCGGACGGCCCTGGTTCGCGAGGAAGTCGGGGCGCTTCCGGTCCGCCGCATAGGGCTCTCCCACCAGGTTCGACATCGCGTTGTAGACGAAGAACGCGTTCGACCGCGGATCGGGGGTGATGTTCCCGTTCGAGCCGTGCAGCGTGTTGCACTCGAAGAAGACGATCGTCCCCGCGGGCCCGGTCGCCGCATCGAGCCCCAGTTCCGAGGCCATGCGCGAGATCGTCTCGGGCTGCGGCACGCCGATCTTCTGCGCCTTCAGCGAGGTCTCGTGGTTGTTCTCGGGCGTCTCGCCCTGGCAGGCGATGAAGGTCTTGTGCGACCCGGGCACCAGCATCAGCGGCCCGTTCAGCGCCGAGTTGTCGGTCAGCAGGATCGAGGCCGACACCGCCCGCATCCGGGGCATCCCGTCCTCGGCATGCCAGGTCTCGAAGTCGGAGTGCCAGTAGAATTCCTTGCCGGTGAAGCCGGGTTTGTAGTTCAGCCGGGATTGGTGGAGATACACCTGGTCCCCCAGCAGGAACTCGGCGACCCCGGCCACACGGGAATCCCGTGCCAGCCGGTCGAAGAGCGGCGAGTGCGCATCGAGGCGGAAGACGGTGCGCACGGCGTCGCTCTCCGGTTCGGAGATCAGATCGTCGCGCGCGATGCCGGACGGGTCCTCGCGCAGATGGGCCGAGGTCTCGACCAGCAGCTTCAGCTCCTCGGGCGAGAAGACGTCCTTGCGGACGAGGTAGCCCTTGTCGCGGTAATGGTCGGCCTCGGCGCGGGTGATCGGCGCATCCTCGTGCCACTCGGACCAGAGAACCGGGTCAAGCCGCTCGCTCAGCCTCTCGCCGTCGTGCAGCCGCGTGGGATAGGCGTCCACCTGGGTGAACTGCCTTTCGGGGGTGGTGAAATTCATCACGAACCTCCTTGGGTCTTGAGTATTTCGATGTTCCGGGCGCGCCGTTCGCGTCGCCCGATCCACCAACGGACCCGGAAAGGTGAGGTTCCTGCCTGTCTTCGTGCTTCACATATCCGAATCGCGCGCGCCGAAGATGGCGGAGCCGACCCTCACGTGGGTCGCGCCCTGGCGGATTGCCTCTACGTAATCGCCCGACATGCCCATCGACAACCCCTCGAGCCCGTTGCGCGCGGCGATCCTGGCGAGCAGGGCGAAATGGAGCGTCGGCTCCTCCTCCACCGGCGGGATGCACATCAGACCCCTGACCGGCAGGTCGAGCTTGCGACATTCGGCGACGAACTGGTCGGTCTCGGCCGGCAGGACGCCCGCCTTCTGGGGCTCCTCCCCGGTGTTCACCTGGATGAAGAGGTCGGGGCAATGGCCGATCTCCTGGGCCAGCCGCGCGAGCGTGTTCGCGAGCTTCGGGCGGTCCACCGAATGGATCGCCTGCGCCAGCTCCATCGCCTGCCGCGCCTTGTTGGTCTGGAGCGGGCCGATGATATGCAGCTCGATCCCGTCGTAGCTCTCGCGGAAGCGCGGCCACTTCCCCGCAGCTTCCTGCACCCGGTTTTCGCCGAAGACCCGGTGGCCTTCCTTCAGCACCGCCTCGACCCGCGCGTCGGGCTGCATCTTCGACACGGCGATCAGGCTGACGGAGCCGGCCGCGCGGCCCGCGTCGGCCTCGGCCTTTGCGATCTGGTCCCGGATCTCGGTAAGCGACATGGCGAAACTCCTCGTGGCGGCGGGGCGGAGAGAACACCAGATCGGGCGGGAAGGAAAGACCGTCGCGGCCGGAGCGGTGTGGCGCGATCAGCGGCGGGGCAGCGCCTGCGGCCGGCCGGTCGTGATGTAGTAGCGGGGGGCGGCGATCTGCGCCGGGCGGCCCGGATCGGCCCGGAGCCGGGTCTGGGCCCCGATGGTCAGGCCGCCGTCGGTCCGGATGCGCGGCGAGAGGTCGAGCGTGTAGCGCGTGTGCACGTCGCTGCCGGCCGCGCCGTAGGTCACGCCGAATTCGGCCTCGCCGTTCAGCGCGATGACGGGCTCTGCCCCGAGGGGCGCGGCGATGCAAAGGGCGAGAAGGGGGGCGGTCAGGCGGGTCATACGGTCAGCATCGCGCCCCGGCGGACACCACGCAAGAGGGACGCGCAAAAGAAAAAGGGCAGGCCGTGAGGCCTGCCCTTCCGGGAAAACCCGGTCTGGTCAACTCAGAAGTTGAACAGAACGCCGAGGTCGGCGCGGGTGGTGCCGTTCAGGGACGCCACACCGCCGCGGAGCGAAGCGCCGCCGCCGATGTCGTGGGTGAAGCCGACACCGTAGGATTCTTCGGTGACCGAAGCTTCGTCGTAGTTGTAGTACGCCTGGATTTCGGTTGCGGCTGCAACGTCAGCGGAAACGGCCAGGTTGTACTGGTCGAAATCTGCGTGGTCCTTGGCGTAGGCGACCGACACGGTTGCCGGGCCGACTTCGCCAGCGGCGATTGCGACGAACTCGACGTCCGGGCCGTACTCGGAGTCCTGGTAACCCAGGGCGATGGTGTAGCCGCTGAAGTTGGCCGATGCCGCGATTGCAGCGCGCGACTGCGAGCCGACTGCACCGCTGATCGGGTCGGAGTACGACGCGTGCACGCTGTACATGTCGGCTTCGTAGATGACTTCCATGCCGGTGCGGTCTGCACCTTCGGAGTTGAAGTCGTCTGCGCCGAAGTCGGACACGACGTTGACGTAGCCGAGGCCGGTCAGGCCGACGGAGCCGTGGTACAGGTAGGGCATCGAGTCGATGGCGCCCAGGATGTTACCGGCGGCAACGGTCAGGCCGCTGGACATCGCGTAGAAGCGGGCAGCGCTGAGGGTCGGCGAAGCGGTGAAGCCGGCCGCGTTGCTGTTGCCCTGCATACGGACGCGAGCACCGAAGGTGACGCCGTTGTCGGCAGTGGTGGTGCCGTCGATGTTCAGGCGGAAGCGCGACGTGATGGAGGTCTCGTCGTTGGGCGCCGTGGTGACCACGTCATCGGCGGTGCCGGGAATGCCGTCAGCGCCCGGGGCACGGCTGATGACGGTCGTGCCAGGCGCTTCATTGTAGATGATGCCGAACCGGCCGTAGCCGCTCAGCTTGACGTCTGCAGCTGCCATGCCGGCGGTGGCGATCAGCGCAGTCGTTGCGAAGAGAACTTTTTTCATCGTTTTCCCTCGGTTTCTCAGTCGCCCAAAACGGGGAATCCGATTTGGGTATGAAGGGTCTTTCGCTCTTTTCGGCCCTCGATGGCAAGCGCGTGTAACGGCGGTGAAGGTTTGGCGCCTGAATTGGTGCAGCAATGCCACAGTGATGCCATGGTTGCCCCCCGCGCGCCGCCGGCGCGGGCCGAAGCCCGCGTGCCCCTCGTTAATTGACTTGCCCCCTGCAAGGGGCTTGGTTAGGAGGGATTGCACACGATGGGAGCGGATATTCCGATGATTTTTTCGCGTGTTTTCAGGTTCGCGGCGGCGGTCGTCCTTGTGGCGACGGTGGCGGCCTGTGGCGGAGGCGGCGGCGGGTTTCTCGGCGGGTTCGACAACAACTCGGGCGTGACCGAGACCGAATACCGGCGTGAACGGTTCCCCAATAGCGGCAACCAGATCGAAGAGGGCGACGGCACTTCGATCTTCGACCTGTTCCGGCAGCGGGACGACGGCTCGAAGGTCGGCGTGAACCGCTACCTCTGGAATGCCTCGCTCGACGTGCTCGATTTCCTGCCCGTGCAATCGGTCGATCCCTATACCGGCGTGATCACGACCGGCTACGGCGTGCCCCCGGGCGGCGGCCGGGCCTATCGCGCCACGGTCTACATCCGCGACCCCGCGCTCGAGGCGCGCTCGCTCAACGTCTCGCTGCAGACGCAGGGCGGCCAGCCGGTCAGCGCCTCCACCCAGCGGGCGGTCGAGGATGCGATCCTGACCCGGGCCCGTCAGCTTCGGGTCGGCGACTCGCGGTTCTGAGCCCGCCCCGGATTGTCCGGACACGGCGCCCGCGGGGCGCCGTTTTCGTTTCAGACCGTCATGTCGGCCAGGTCCGAGACCCAGTCGAGTTGCCGGGGCAGGCAGATCGACCGCAGGTCGTAGGTCTCGCGCACATGGGCGCGTGCCGCGCGGCCGAGCCTCCGGCGGGCTTCGGGATCGTCGAGCAGGCGGCCCACCTCCTCCACCAGCGCGTCGCCGTCGAAGAAATCGACCAGCCGACCGGTGACGTCATGGGTGATCGCCTCGCGCACCGGGGCGGTGTCGGAGGCGACGATGGCGCCCTCGCAGCTCATCGCCTCGAACAGCGACCAGGACAGGACGAAGGGATAGGTCAGGTAGACATGCACCCGCGCGACCTGCAGCAGCGCGGTGAACTGGCCATAGGGCATGCGGCCGAGGAAATGCACCCGCGCCCAGTCCGCATCCGGGATGTCTCCCCGCACCTCGTCGATGAAGGTCTGCTTCCAGCTGCGCCCGTCGGGCGGCGCGGCGCCGTAGCTGACACCGTCGCCGCCCACGATCAGCACCTGCGCCTCGGGCCGGGTCGCCAGCAGGCGGGGCAGGGCGCGCATGAAGACGTGGTAGCCGCGGTAAGGTTCGAGGTTGCGGTTCACGAAGGTCACCACCTCGTCGTCCCGCGTGAAGGTGCCCGCCCCCGGGACGGTGACCGAGGCGCCCGGGTCCGCGACCAGCGCGTCGGTGTCGATCCCGTCGTGGATCACGCTGATCCGGCTGCGGAACGGCTCGGGGAAGGTGTCGGCCTGGAAGCGGGTCGGGCTGAGGCCCGCCTGCGCCGCGTCGAAATGCAGCTGGTTGTTGATGTTCTTCATCCGGATCCGCATCGGCTCGATCTGCGCGGTGCCGCGGTCGAACTCGGGATCGAAGCCCGCGTGGGGATAGCCGGCCAGATGGTAGAGCTCGCAGTAGAGCCCGATCGGCACCTCGGGCCAGACATCGCGCAGGAAGAGCGATTCCCCCCAGCCGGGATGCGCGATGATGATGTCCGGGGTGAACCCCTCGGCCTTCAGCTTCGTCGCGGCATGGAAACAGGCCTCGCCCCGCGTGACCTTGCTGTCGAGGTCCGTCACCCAGGGGTGGCAGTTCTGCGGCGTCTTCCGCCGGAGCGCGTAGGGCACCAGGCGCACGCCGTTCCAGGTGGTCGCCTGCTTCACGCGCAGAGTCAGCGAAACGACCTCGTGACCCTGCCGCGCGAGCGCGACGGAGAGGTGTTTGAACTGCCCGGGAAAGTTCTGGTGGATGAACAGGACCTTCATGGCGCCTCGTCTTGAGCGGTCCCGCATATATACCCGGCGCGCCCGGCGAGAACAGGGCAGGCCGCCCCCTGTCGCGGGAATGCCACTGGACCCTTGCGGAATTGCCGCATATCACGCCCGGGAACGGAAATTGACCAGGGAGCGCAGGGGATGACGCGCTACGACCCCGCGACGATCGAGGCGAAATGGCAGAAGGCATGGGACGACGCGGGGCTCTTCCGCGCCGAACGCGATCCGTCGCGGCCCAAGTACTACGTGCTCGAGATGTTCCCCTACCCGTCCGGCCGGATCCACATCGGCCACGTCCGGAACTACACGATGGGCGACGTGGTGGCGCGCTACAAGCGGTCCACGGGCCATAACGTGCTGCACCCGATGGGCTTCGACGCCTTCGGCATGCCGGCCGAGAACGCCGCGATGGCGAATGGCGGGCATCCCAAGGACTGGACCTACCAGAACATCGACACGATGGTCGGGCAGATGAAGCCCCTCGGCCTGTCGCTCGACTGGTCGCGGATGTTCGCGACCTGCGACCCGGAATATTACGGCCAGCAGCAGGCGCTCTTCCTCGATTTCCTCGACAAGGGCCTCGTCTACCGCAAGAACGCCGTGGTGAACTGGGACCCGGTCGACATGACCGTGCTCGCCAACGAGCAGGTCGAGAACGGCCGCGGCTGGCGCTCGGGCGCGGTGGTCGAGCGGCGCGAGCTGACGCAATGGTTCTTCCGCATCTCCGACATGGCCGACGAGCTGCTCGAGGCGCTAGACGGGCTCGACGACTGGCCGGCCAAGGTCAAGACGATGCAGGCCAACTGGATCGGCAAGTCGCGCGGGCTCCAGTTCTCCTTCGGCGTGGTCGATGCCGCGCACGGCCACGACCGGATCGAGGTCTACACCACCCGCCCCGATACTCTCATGGGCGCGAGCTTCGTCGGCATCTCGCCGGACCACCCGCTTGCCAAGGAGCTTGAGCGCCACGACCCCGAGGTCGCGGCCTTCTGCGAGAAGGCGCGCCAGGGCGGCACCACCGAGGAGGCGATCGAGACCGCCGAGAAGCTGGGTTACGACACCGGGATCAGGGTCCGTCATCCCTTCGACACGTCGTGGGAGCTGCCGGTCTACATCGCCAATTTCATCCTGATGGATTACGGCACCGGCGCCATCTTCGGCTGCCCGGCCCACGACCAGCGCGACTTCGAATTCGCGACGAAATACGACCTGCCGATCATCCCGACCTTCGAACCGCTCGAGGGCGCCTGCCCCGAGGGCGAGGCCTTCGTGCCGATGAAGTCCGAGAAGGTCCGCTGGATCCGCGGCTTCGGCTGGGACGAGGAGGCCAGTGGTCAGGACGCCGTGAATGCCGCAATCGCGTTCTGCGAGGCGAACGGCGTCGGGCAGGGGGTGACGAAGTTCCGCCTCCGCGACTGGGGCCTCTCGCGCCAGCGCTTCTGGGGCGCGCCGATCCCGGTGGTCCATTGCGACAGCTGCGGCGTGGTCCCCGAGAAGAAAGAGAACCTGCCGGTCGAGCTGCCCTACGACGTGAGCTTCGACCAGCCGGGCAACCCGCTCGACCGTCACCCGACCTGGCGCAACGTCTCCTGCCCCGCCTGCGGCGGGCCGGCCCTGCGCGAGACGGACACGATGGACACCTTCGTGGATTCGTCGTGGTACTTCGCGCGCTTCACGGCGCCCGAGGCCGACACGCCGACCGTGGCCGAGGATGTCGATTACTGGATGAACGTCGACCAGTATATCGGCGGCATCGAGCACGCGATCCTGCACCTGCTCTATTCGCGCTTCTTCGCCCGGGCGATGCATCTCTGCGGCCACCTGCCCGCGAAGTCGAAGGAACCCTTCGATGCGCTCTTCACGCAGGGCATGGTGACGCACGCGATCTTCCAGACGAAGGATGCGAACGGCCGCCCGGTCTATCACTACCCCGAGGACGTCGATCTGCGCGACGGCCGCGGCTTCCTCAAGGACGGCACGGAGGTGGAGATCGTCCCCTCCGCCAAGATGTCCAAGTCGAAGAACAACGTCGTCGACCCGGTCGCGATCATCGGGCAATACGGCGCCGACACCGCCCGCTGGTTCGTCCTCTCGGACAGCCCGCCGGAGCGGGACGTCGAATGGACGGCCGCCGGGGCCGAGGCCGCGCACAAGCACCTCGCCCGGGTCTGGCGGATCGCGGCCGAGGTGGCCGAGGCCAGTGGCGAGGCGACCGTGCAGGGCGCCGACGAACAGCTCCTGCGCGAGATGCACAAGGCGATCCGCGACGTGACGCTCGGGGTCGAGAGCTTCGGCTTCAACGCCGCGATCGCGAAGCTCTACGCCTTCACCAACACGCTCTCGAAATCCCAGGCGGGCGCCAGGGCGAAGCGCGAGGCTGCCATGGTCCTCGCGCAGCTCATGTCGCCGATGACCCCGCACCTCGCGGAAGACGTCTGGGCGATGCTCGGCGGCGAGGGGCTCATCACCGAAGCCCGCTGGCCCGAGGCCGACGAGGCGATGATGGTGGAGGATTCGGTCACGTTGCCGATCCAGGTGAACGGCAAGCGGCGGGGCGAGATCACGGTGCCCAAGGACATGGATCAGGCGGAGGTTGAAAAGGCCGCGCTGGCGGTCGACAATGTCCAGAGGGCGCTGGATGGGGCACAGCCCCGCAAGGTGATCGTCGTCCCCGGCAGGATCGTGAATGTGGTCGTCTGACCGACGCAGCTTCCTGGCCCTCGCGGGCCTTGCCGCCCTCGGCGCCTGCGGGTTCACCCCGGTCTATGGCCCCGGGGGCGGTGGCGCGGCGCTGACGGGCCGGGTGCGGCCCGCCGCGCCCGACACCACGGACGATTACATCCTCGTCCGCGAGATCGAGACCCGTCTCGGCCGGGCGGGCGAGGGGGCGCCCCTGGCGCTCGACTACCAGACCTCGGTGGTCGAGGAGGGGATGGCCGTGACCACCTCCAACGTCACGACCCGGTTCAACGTGATCGGCAGCGTCGCCTACCAGCTGACGGACGCCAGGACCGGCCTCACGCTGCATGAAGGCCGGGTGCGCAGCTTCACCTCCTATTCGGCCACCGGCTCGACCGTCGCCACGCAGGCGGCGCGCCGCGACGCGCGCGAGCGGCTGATGGTGATCCTCGCGGACCTGCTGACCACGCGCCTCTATGCCGAGGCGGCGGACCTGCCGGCATGAAGCTCACCGCCCGCGACGCGCCCGGATATTTCGCCCGGCCCGATGCGGACAAGACCGGGCTGCTGATCTACGGCGGCGATGCCATGCGGGTCGCGCTGCGGCGCCAGCAGGTCGTCAAGGCGCTGGTCGGTCCGCAGGGCGAGGAGGAGATGCGCTTCACCCGCATCGCCGGTGCCGATCTTCGCAAGGACCCCGCCATGCTGGCCGACGCAGTGAAGGCCGTGGGCTTCTTCCCCGGTCCGCGCGTCGTGCTGGTCGAGGAGGTGAACGAGACGCTCGCCGACAAGATCATCCCGGCGGTCGAGGATTGGGCGCCGGGCGACGCGCAGGTGATCGTCACGGCCGGGTCTCTGAAGGCCACGTCGAAGCTGCGGAAGTTCTTCGAATCCCACCGGAACGCCTATGCCGTCGGCATCTACGACGACCCGCCGAGCCGGGGCGAGATCGAGGGCATGCTGAAGGACGGCGGGCTGCAGAACCTGTCGGACGAGGCGATGCGCGACTTGGTGGCGCTGGCGCAGACCCTCGATCCGGGCGACTTCCGCCAGACCGTCGAGAAGCTCGCCCTCTACAAGCTGGGCGATCCCGTGCCCGTCACCGGCGCCGATATAGAGGCCTGCGCGCCCGCCTCCACCGAGGCGGCGATCGACGACGTGCTGAACGTGGTGGCCGAGGCGCAGCCCTCCGAGATCGGGCCGGTCATGGCGCGGCTGCAGGCGCAGGGCGTGCAGGGCGTGGCGCTCTGCATCGGCGCGATGCGGCACTTCCGGACGCTCTACGCCGTCGCCTCCCATCCCGGCGGCCCGGGCGAGGGGATCGGCCGCCTGCGGCCGCCGGTCTTCGGTCCGCGCCGTGATCGCATCCTGCGGCAGGCGCAGGGCTGGGGCGCGGCAAAGCTGCAGGACGCGCTGACGCTGCTGACCGACACCGACCTCCAGCTCCGCTCGGCGGGGCGCACCGCCCCCGACATGGCGCTGGTGGAGCGGACGCTGATCCGCCTCGCGATGATGGCGGGACGGCGGTAGGCCGGCAGCCCCCGCATCCGCCACGCGACGCCGGCGCCGATGACCTGACCGACCGCCCGAAGCGCCCGGCCCCGTGGGGTCTCTTGCCGTCAGACCGCCTGACGCCGGCCCTAGCGCAGGGCTATTCGTCGTGCTGGATCTGGAGCAGGGCGACCGCGGCGAAGAACAGAGCGAACAGGAGCGCCGAGGGCAGCGAGACGCCGTCGAACAGCCGCATCTTGTACAGCGACCGGGCGTCGAAGGCATGGCCCGCGACGACCGAAAGGCTCGTCGAGAAGCCGAGCAGCGCGACAAAGGTCATCGTGTCCGAGGCCCGGTCGCGGAAGGTCAGGATCGCCAGGATGCAGGCGGAGCAGACGATCAGGCCGACCGAGGTCATGATCGCCATCCGGTCCGTCCCGAACCGCGAGGCGCGGAACACCCAGTCGATGCCGCTGCCACCGACCACGTAGACCGTCGCCAGGTTCGCGACGCAGATCATCACCACCACCCCGGTGATCCAGGCCACGGAGGACGTCACGACGCGTCCCCGCGGCAGGAACAGCTGAAGGAACGCGATGCCGAGCAAGGCGAAGCACAACGCGGTCGACGGCACCATCGCGCGGAACTCAGGAACCAGACGGATCGTCGCCTCGTGGCCCAGCATCCAGCCATGCGTGAGCACGAGCGAGGAGACGACCAGCATGGCGGTCGCCACGAAGAGGCAGAAGCCTCTCGCCACGCACATCGGGGTCGGTTTCAGTTTCATCGGGAACGGCGCTCCAGGGCTCGGGCGGTATGGTGAGGGTGTCGGCTGCGAAGAGCCGAATGTGACATTACAGCATCCCACCCCCGCCTGTGCAGAGCTTTTTCCTGTCCGCATCTTTTTTTTTTGTGATCCGCCGAGCGCCGGTCCGCGTCGTCCCTTCACCGGTTCCCGGACACGCTTTCCGGGTGCTGGCATGTTGTCTTGCACGCATCGGCGCTCCATACTCCGGGTGACGTGGCGGAATGCAGCCTGCGCCGCCCAGAACCGGAGTTTCGTCATGGTCCCCAGACAGATCACGCTGGCCGCCGCTGCCCTTCTCGTGGCAGCGCCGCTGTGCGCGCAGACGTTCGACCCGAGCCTCGGGGTGGAGGCGGTCGCCGTGCTGGAGGGCGGACGCCTGCTGGTGGCGAATGCCGAGGCCTCCTTCGACTGTGCGCTCGTGGTGAAGACCGACGCCGTCCTTCTGTCGGATTGTCGGCCCGCCTCCGGCAGCGACGGAGCGGAGGAGCTGACCGCGCTGTCGGACGGCCAGTGGCAGGAGATGGTGCGCGAGACGCTGGTGGCGGCGGATTGCAAGCTGTCGGCCGCGGCCGCCGTCACCGACATCGTGACACAGGCGGCCGAGGACCGTGGCGCCACGCCCGAAGAGATCGAGTCGCTGCGCACGACGCTGGAGGAGAAGGCCGACGCGGCCGTCGACCGCATGATGAAGGACGGCAAGCTTTCGGTCATGGACGGGCAGCTCGTGCTCTACGACTGCCCCTGACCGGCGTCGAGACGTGAAACGGCCTCCGCCGGGATACCGGGGAGGCCGCTTTCATGCCCTGGCGGCGCCTCAGGCGAGGTGGTCGACCACCTCGAGCTTCTGCGCCAGCTTGCCGACCTCGGCCAGCCAGTCCTCGATCACTGCCGGATCGTGCGGGGCGGGGGTCACGCCCGCGGGCAGCCGCCCGGCGAGCACCGCCTCGATCGCCAGAGAGACCGGCACCGAGACGAGCCGCCCCATGGCCGAGCTCTCCGCGTCGCCCCAGGCGTCCATCGCGTAGGTCCGGTGCCAGACGGTCGCGCCGTCCTTCTCGGCCTTCAGCGAGACGAAGAGGACCACGCGGTCGGCCTCGCCCTCGTCATAGGCGTGATCGGCCCAGAACTGGTCCGACATCTCCTTCAGCCTTGCGTCGCCCTCGGGGCCGTTCAGGGTCTCGACCTCGCGGAAGACCGGCGCCCAGGCCTCGGACCAGCCGTCGAGCCGCAGGGTGCCGCGCACGAAGGTCTTCACCTTCCAGTCGGGGTCCAAACGGTAATCCGCGATGAAGGGCAGGGAGTCGCGGTTCGGATAGGCCTCGAACTCCTCGGCGCCGGCGAGCGGGGTGGTGAAGCGGGTGATCGCGTTCCACGGCCGGTCGACGTTCAGCTCCTCGAAATCCTTCAGGGACCGGGAGGGCGACCGCAGGGCCTTCAGCACGCCGAGGGGCGACCAGCTGAACTTGTAGCGGAAGTCGTTCGGCACCTTCGGGAAGCCGCCGCAATAGGAGGTGAAGGAGAGCTCGTTCGCCGGATCGAAGGCCTCCGAGGCGCGGTAGGCGGCGACGAGGTGGTGCGCCATCAGGTGGTCGATGCCGGGATCGAGCCCGACCTCGTTCACGAAGCTGAGCCCCTTCGCCCTGGCCGCGTCGTCCAGCGCCCGCATCTCGGGCGCGATGTAGCTGGACGAGACGAAATGCGCCTCCCTGGCGAGGCAGATCTCGGCCAGCGCCACGTGCCAGTCGGCGGGCAGCATGGAGACCACGACATCGCCCTTCTGCACGGCCTCGGCCAGCGCCTCGGGGGTGAAGGCGCGGATGTCGTCGGTCAGGTCGCCGACCTCGGCCCTGGCCTTCTCGGGCGTCCGGTTCCAGACGGTGACGTCGTGGCCGTTCCGGATCAGCCGGCGCAGGCCGGGGATGGCCGACAGGCCGGTGCCGCACCAGTGGATGGTCATGCGTGCTCTCCCATGTGTTGGTCGTAGATGGCTTTCGCCCGGCCCCAGACGCCCGCGTCGAGATCGTCGAGCGTGAGCAGCGACGGCAGGAGCTGGGCCGCGTAATCCTGCGAGCTTTCCAGCGGCAGGAGCGAGGGCAGGTTGTCGATCGCGGTGACGTCGAGCACCGGGTCCTCGTGGACGCGCAGCGCCGGGGCCTCCCAGCTGGTCGTGCGGTCGTAGACCTTGATCGGCGAGAAGTCCGAGGTCGGATCGCAGGCGACGTCGCCGATGACGGACAGCGCGCGCGGCTCGGTGAGCGTCGAGCGGGGGACGAAGACCGGGGTGCCGGGCATGGCAAGGATCGCGTTCAGGAAGATGTCGTGCCGGGCGATCTCGGGGAAGGGGCCGCCATGCGCGGTCTCGGCCATGTCCCACCTGGTGACGGGCATCCCCATGGCCTCGCACAGGTCCGAGGCGCCGGTCCCGACGCGGCCCCTGGCGCCGATCACGATGGCCGAAGGGCTGCGCCCGGCACCGTCCAGCGCGCCGCGCAGCTCGGCCAGGAGGGCGTCCTTGTCCGGGTAGGACGAGACGGGCCCGCAGATTCCGCCCGCCTGCTGCGCCAGCCAGCATTTCAGCGAGACGGCGGCACCGGCGAAGCCCGCCCAGTAGCCGAAGGCGGCGACGCGGCGGCCGGACTCGTCCAGCAGGTATTCCAGGTCGTAGAGCGTGCCGCCCCCCGCCGCGAAGCGATCGAGCAGGATCCGTCCGGCCGGCTGGCCCTTGAAGGCATGGCCGAACATGATGTGCCGATGGACCAGCGGCGTGCCGTCCTCGGGCAGCTCCTTCAGGCCGAAGATGATGGCGTCGCGGGGGGCGTCGGGCCAGCTGCCCTCGGGCGCGATCCGGGCGCCGGCGGCGCGGTAGCCGTCGAGCGGGATGATCCGGCTGCGGCTCTCTTCGACCGTCAGCGTGAATCCCTTGTCGATCAGGGCTTTCGCGCCCTCGGGCGTCAGCCCGGCGCGGTCTTCGTTGGGGCGCTGTTCGGCGCGCAGCCAGATATGCGTCATCGGCGGTTCCTTTCGGCCCGAACGCCTATGGCATAGCGCCGCCGTGCGCAATCGGGGAGAGGAACGGGCGGCCCGGTCGGCGCGTTGGACAGGCCCAACCATGGAGACCAAGATGAAGACAACGCTTTGCACCACCGCCCTCGCCCTCCTGCTCGCCACGCCGCTGGCGGCACAGAATGCGGAAACCGGCGACGCCGGGCCGGTGACCAGCCGCGACGCGACCTACCTCAAGAGCATCGAGGACATCGACGTGGTCTCGGCCGACGGCGACAAGATCGGCGAAGTCGAGGAGATCCTCGTCGATGCCGACGGCAATCCCGCCGCCTTCCTGATCGAGTTCGGCGGCTGGTTCGATCTGGGCGACGACGACGTCGCGGTGCCGCTCGAGGCGCTGACCTACGATGGGAAGAACTACGTCTCGAAGATGACCGAGGAGCAGCTGCAGAATCTTCAACCGTGGGATGAGTAAGAACCCGCTCAGCGGGGCGGCTGGGGGGTCTGTGGATTTGACCCGCCAGCGCCGTTGACGTCTACTCGCCGCGGGGGGGCGAGGAGGCTCCTATGATGATTCAAATACGGCCCGACAGATTCCTTCAGGACCTGCACACCCTGCGCCAGTTCGGTGCCGCCGGCGTCGGAAAGGGCGTGGTGCGTCCGGCCTATTCCGACCCCGATATCGCCGCCCGTGAATGGCTGGCCGAGCGTTACGCGGACGCCGGCCTCAAGACCCGGTTCGACCCCGTGGGCTCTGTCTGGGGTCTGGCCAAGGGCCAGTCCCTTCTGATCGGGTCGCATTCGGACAGCCAGCCCGAGGGCGGCTGGCTGGACGGTGCGCTCGGCGTCGTCTGCGGTCTCGAGATCGCCCGCGCCGCGATGGAGGCGGGCGGCCCCGCGGTCTCGGCCGTGTCCTTCCAGGACGAGGAAGGGCGCTTCGGCGTCACCACCGGCAGCCGCGTCTGGTCGGGCGCGACCGACCTGAAATCGGCGGACCGGCTGACCGACACCCAGGGCCTGAGCTTCGCGGACGCCCGCGCGCGGATGCGGCACCTCGCCGGGGATTTCGTCGATTACAAGCGGTTCACCGGGTTCCTCGAGGCGCATATCGAGCAGGGCCCGTGGCTCTACGAAGCCGGCGAGGCTGTCGGCGTGGTCACCGACATCGTCGGGATCCGCGACATGCGCATCACCTTCGAGGGCGAACAGAACCACGCGGGCACCACCCCGATGCACCGCCGCCGCGATCCGCTGCAGGCGATGGCCCGGTTCCAGGTCCTGATCGCCGAACGCTTCCGCAATGTCGTGACGCCGCAGACGGTCTGGACCACGGGCCATGTCGACGTCCACCCCGGCGCCCATTCCATCGTCCCGGGCCGCTGCACCTTCTCGATGCAATGGCGCGACGGAGAGACCGAGCGGCTGAAGAAGATGGAGGAGATCATCCGCGACACCGCCGGCGAAGTGGCCGAGGACGGCGGCTTCAGCGTCTCGACCTCGGACCTGGTCGGGATTGAACCGGTTCCCATGGACGCGCGGATGCAGGCCGCCCTCGGCGACGCGGCCGAGGACGTCGCCCCGGGCCGCTGGCGCCGGATGCAGTCGGGAGCCCTGCACGACGCGGCCAGCGTCGCCCGCCTGATGCCGGTCGCGATGCTCTTCGTGCCGTCGATCAACGGGATCAGCCACGCCTTCGCCGAGGACACCCGCGAAGAGGACCTCGTCACCGGACTGCAGGTGATGGCCCAGGCCGTGGAACGGATGTCGGTCGCGCTGGCGGCGTGAGGGGGGCATTGCGGCTGCGGCCGCTACCCCCACTCGACATCCCCCAGGAAGATGTACCCCGCCCCGTAGATCGTCTTGATCAGGCGGGGGTTCTTCGGATCCTCGCGCAGCTTCTGGCGCAGGCGCGAGATCCGGACGTCCATCGCACGGTCAAAGCTCTCGCCCGCGGCGCCGCCGAGGCTCTCCTGCATGGCGGCGCGGGAGATCAGGCGTTTGGGCCGCTCGAGGAACAGCCGCAGCACCTCGCCCTCGGCATGGGAGAAGGGGGTCTCGGCCCCGGTTTCGTCCTCCAGCGCGAAGCGGTCGAAATGGGCGGTCCAGCCGGCGAAGCGGGCCGTCGTGCCCGCCGCGGCGGCGGGGCGGTCGCGCAGGCGGGCGCGCACGCGGGCCACCACCTCGGCCGGGTCGAAGGGCTTGATGATGTAATCGTCCGCCCCGAGTTCCAGCCCCGTCACCCGGTCCTGCACCTGCGCACGGCCCGAGACGATGATCACCGTCGCCCCCTGCTCCAGCGCCAGCCGGTGGACAAGCGTCAGCCCGTCCCGGTCCGGCAGCGACAGATCCACCAGGCACAGGTCCGGCGTGTGCGACTTCAGCGCCGCCTCGAATTCGGTCGCGCGGCCGAAACCCATGGTGCGGAACCCGGCCTCCTCCAGCGCGGCGGAGAGCATCTGCCGGATCTCGGGCTCGTCGTCGAGGATCGTGACAAGGGGGGCGCGGCTCATGCGGCCTCCTCCCCGCGCAGGAAGGCGGCGAGGGCCTTTGCGCCGAAGGGTTTGCGCAGCACCGGCACCCGGGCGCGGGCGGCGGCATGGAGCGGGTGGTCGGGTCTCAGCGAGGTCATCAGGTAGCAGGGCGGCGCGCCCTGCGGCAGCCGGTCCAGCAGGTCGAGCCCGGTGTCGGCGCCCTCCAGCGTGATGTCCGACAGGATCAGGCAGATCCCGGGCACGGCGGCGGCGAGCGTGGCGGCCTCTTCCGCCGTCGTCGCCTCGATCACCGAATGGCCGGTGTCGCGCAGCATGTCGCGGATCGAGCGGCGCAGGTCGACGCTGTCCTCGACCAGCAGGACAAGGCCCGGATCCACCGGCCGCGGCGCCTCCCGCCACGGCAGGCGCAGCGACACGCGCGCGCCGCCGCCCGGCAGGTTCCCGGCACGGACCTGTCCGCCGGCCAGCTTGGTGGCGTTGTAGACCATGGCGAGCCCCAGCCCGGAGCCTTCGCCGCCCTTGGTGGTGAAGAAGGGATCGAAGGCCTTCGCCAGCGCGGCCTCGGAAAAGCCGGGCCCGGTGTCCTGCACGGCGAGCTCGAGCCAGGTCTCCTTCACCGCGCGGGCGATCAGGTCGATCCGTCCGCCCGGCCCGCAGGAATCGCGCGCGTTCAGCACGAGGTTCAGGAGCGAATCCTGCAGCATCCCGCGGTCGATCATCAGCCGTGCCCCCCCGGTGTCGTCGCGGACGTGCAGCCGGGTGCCCTCGGGCATGGCGGCCTGCGCCAGCGTGGTGAAATCCGACAGGAAGGCGCCCAGGTCGGTCGGCACGGGATCGTGCTCCGGCCCCGAGGTCATGTCGGCGATCCGGTTCAGCAGGTCGCCGCCGCGCCGCGCCGCCCCCTGCGTGGCCGAGACCAGCTCGGCCGCCTCTCCGGGCAGGTCCATCTTCTCGAGCCGTGCCTGCATCCCGAGGATGATCGTCAGCAGGTTCGAGAAATCATGCGCCATGCCCGAGGTCACCTGCGCCGCGATCGCCCGCCGCCGGGTCTGGGCGAGCGCGACGCGGGTCTGGGTCTCTTCGGTGACGTCCATCGACAGGATGTAGGTCCCGTCCTTGCGATCGGGCGTCAGCGCCACCCGGATCCGGCGGGACGAGGATTCGTCGGTGAAGGAGAAGGTCGAGGCCCGGCCCTGCAGCGCCGCCTCGAGGTAGGGCAGCACGGCCTGGTGCGCCTGCGCGCCCAGCACGTCGGCGATGTGCAGCCCGACGATGTTCGACGGCCGCCCCGGCATGATCGTGTTCAGCCGCCGGTTCGAATAGGTGTAGCGCCGGTCGGGGCCGAGATGCGCGATATGGGCGGGCATCATCTCGGTGGTCAGCCGGGTCCGCGCCTCCATCTCGGTCAGCTCGCGCTTCGCCTCGGCCAGCGCGGCGTTGGTCGCCTGCAGCTCGCGGTTCGCGGCAGCGAGCTCCTCGGCCCGGGTCAGCAGCTCGGCATGCAGCTCCTCGGAGCGGGCGCGCAGCAGGTGCTCCTGCGCCTTGATGTCGGTGATGTCGGTATAGACCGTGACCCAGCCGCCCTCGGGCAGCGGCGCCCCCTCGACCGAGATCGTCCGCCCGTTCGACCGCCGCCGCTCGATGTAATGCGGCTGGAAGGTCAGCGCCTGCTCCACCCGCTCGCGCACCGCGGCCTCCTTGTCGGTCAGCTGGCCGTATTCCCCGCGCTCGACCTGGTGGCGGATCGTGTCCTCGAAGGTGGCCCCGGGGGTGGTGAGATGCGCCGGCAGCCCGAACATCTCGCGGAACCGCGCGTTGCAGAGCACCAGCCGCAGGTCGTCGTCATAGATCGACAGCGCCTGCTGGATCAGGTTCAGCCCGGCGAGGGTGAGGGAGGATGGCGCGGATCGGGTCACGGGGGCTCCGGGAGGCTGGTTGAGACTGGCTAGCATCCGGGAGGGGGAGGTGGGAAGGGTTTGGGGGGGGGGGGGACGGGAGCGGACCTTCACATCATGCGCCTCGGATGGGCACGCGTCGCCCATTGCAGTCACTCATCTCATCTCAAGCGCCAGACACGGGACCTACGGCCTCGCGTGGACTGAAGAGCCAAGAGGAGTCAGCGCAGTGAGCGAAAGACCCGCCAAAAGAGCACGAACAGTGAAACCGATGCGGTGACGAGGCCGACGAGACACAGCGCCACAAAAAGGTACTCCACCGTCCCGGAACAATAAGGGTTAGTGGAGATGAGCCTTGGTGCAAGCTTGCGACGGCAATGCTTACTTCCAATCTAGAGCAAGGATCGCGCTATCAACCTACTAAGCTTCAACTGAAGAGCGAAACGCCTTAGGCTTAGCCAAGTTAACTCTGGAGTGATTCTGAAATGTCAGAAAAGTTCGAAAAGTTCTCCAAGGCGCTAGATAAATTAATTAAGGACGGAGATATGCTGCATATGGCAATGCAGCTTGACTGTTTTGGAGAGGCCTTCGTCGAGCGCGTGAGAGAGCAACTTGGCGACGACAAAGTCGAAGCCTACCTGGAGAAACTTCCCGAATTTAAGGATACATATCAGGCTTGGTACTCCGAGGCGCAGTCCGTTGTTAAGCAAGTCCTTCCTGATCGGCTTTCAGACTTTCAGTCCTACTATGAGTATCCAAGGGTCAGAAAGGAAATTACGTTCCAAAATTATATGATTCGAGATTACTTGCAGGGGCTCCGTATCACGCGAGGCTACGAGCAGAAAGTAATTGCGGAAGCTCGCCACGCAATTCCTGAATTTGTTCAGCAGTTGAATATCTTGAAGGCTGCTCGGGACAAGCTGGAAAGCGCCTTGATCGACCTAACTGCTATAATGCAGGCGGACCTATTCGACTCAGAGGTTTCTAGCGCCCGCGCATTGGCAAAGGCTGGCTATCTCAGGGCCGCTGGTGCCATTTGTGGAGTCGTGATCGAGAAGCACTTGCAGCAAGTTTGCGATGCACACGGCGTCTCTATCAGAAAGAAGAACCCAGGGATTTCTGATTTCAATCAAGCCTTGAAGGACAAAGATGCGGTCTCAGTTCCTCAGTGGAGGTTCATTCAACACTTGGCCGATATTCGAAATTTATGCGACCATGCGAAAGGCAAAGAGCCCACAAAGGATGAGATTGAAGATTTACTTTCGGGAACTGAAAAAGTTCTCAAAACTGTCTTCTGAATTACGGCCGTGCCGACATAGTCACATGTCTGCTAGCGTGTCGAGGCAAGGGTGCGTTCGCAGCCGCAGCGAACTGCAGCCCCCGCCCTAAACCACCGCGGGACTGTCGGCCGTAAGCCTGTCGCCCGCCCACCCCCTCGCAACAATTCGTTAGATTCCCGACACGATCGCGCAAAACTTCCCCGGGACAAGTGATCTGCGGGCCGGGTAGGCTCGCGAGGAATCGCCGGTACAGGCGAGCGCCCCTGGGGAGAGGGGCAAGGGAGGAGAGAACTTGGCACCTACGTCTGGCGACGGGGGCGCTTGCGCGTCCATTCCGGCCCTGCTCGACCGCAACGCGACCCGGTTCGGGTCGCGCCCCGCCTATCGCGAGAAGGAATTCGGGATCTGGCAGACCTGGTCCTGGGCCGAGGCGAAGGAGGAGATCGAGGCCTTCGCGCTCGGGCTGCTCGGGCTGGGGGTCGAGAAGGGTGATTTCATCGCGATCATCGGCTCGAACCGGCCGCATCTCTACTGGGTGTTCCCGGCGGCGCAGATGATCGGGGCGATCCCGGTGCCGGTCTACCAGGACAGCGCGGCCGAGGAGATGGCCTATGTGCTCGACCATTGCGGCGCGCGCTTCGTGGTGGCCGAGGACCAGGAGCAGGTCGACAAGGTGATCGAGGTGCAGGACCGGCTGCACCAGTTCGAGCACATGGTCTATCTCGATCCGCGGGGGATGCGGAAATACGACCACGGCAAGCTGCACGAATACGCGAAGGTGCAGGAGGAGGGCCGCGCCGCGAGGGCCGGGCGGCAGGCGGAGCTCGACGCGCGCAAGGCCGCGATCCGGTGGGAGGACGTCTGCGTGATGCTCTACACCTCCGGCACGACGGGCAAGCCCAAGGGGGTGGTGCTGTCGAACCGGAACGTGATCGAGACCTCGAGGAATTCCTGCGATTTCGACAAGCTGGGGCCGGGCGAGGACGTGGTGGCCTACCTGCCGATGGCCTGGGTGGGGGATTTCATCTTCTCGATCGGGCAGGCGGCCTGGTCGGGCTTCTGCGTGAACTGCCCGGAGAGCGAGGAGACCCTGCTCACCGACCTGCGCGAGATCGGGCCGACGTATTTCTTCGGCCCGCCGCGGGTGTTCGAGAGCCAGCTCACGCAGGTGATGATCCGGATGGAGGATGCGGGGCGGCTGAAGAAGTGGCTGTTCCACCGCTACATGGCCCATGCGCGCAAGGTGGGGGGGCGGATCCTCGACGGGAAACCCGTGGGCGCGTGGGACCGGTTCCAGTACTGGCTGGGCGACCTGCTGGTCTATGCGCCGCTGAAGAACACGCTGGGGCTGAGCCGGGTGCGCGTGGGCTACACCGCCGGCGAGGCGATCGGGCCCGAGATCTTCGACTTCTACCGCTCGCTCCGGATCAACCTGAAGCAGCTCTACGGCCAGACCGAGGCGTCGGTCTTCATCACCCAGCAGCCGGATGGCGAGGTGCGGTCCGACACGGTGGGCGTCGCCTCGCCGGGGGTGGAGCTGAAGATCGGCGAGACCGGGGAGGTCTATTACCGCTCGCCGGGCGTCTTCGAGTATTACTACAAGAACGAGGAGAGCACGGCCTCGACCAAGGATCCCGAGGGCTGGGTCGCGACGGGCGACGCGGGCTTCATCGAGGAAGAGACGGGCCACCTCAGGATCATCGACCGGGCGAAGGACGTCGGCAAGATGGCCGACGGGACGCTCTTCGCGCCGAAATACGTCGAGAACAAGCTGAAGTTCTATCCGAACATCCTGGAAGCGGTCGTCTTCGGCAACGGGCGGAGCGAATGCACGGCCTTCATCAACATCGACCTGAACGCGGTCGGCAACTGGGCCGAGCGGAACAACATCGCCTATTCGTCCTACCAGGAGCTTGCCGGCCATCCGAAGGTGATGGAGACGGTGCAGTCCCACGTCGAGGAGGTGAACGCGAGCCTTGCCGAGGACGAGATGCTCTCGGGCTGCCAGGTCCATCGCTTCGTCATCCTGCACAAGGAGCTCGATGCGGACGACGGCGAGATCACCCGGACCCGCAAGGTCCGGCGCAGGACGGTCGAGGAGAAGTACCACGACATCATCGCCGCGCTCTACGACGGGTCGGACAAGGTCTCGACCCGGACCGAGGTGACCTACGAGGACGGGCGCAAGGGCTACATCTCGGCCACGCTCGAGATCCGCGACGCGAAAACGGTGCCGGTGGCGGCGCCCAAGCCGGTGGCGGCGGAATGACGGTGCGGCGCGCGACTGCGTCGACGCCCCGCCCGCCATCCCGCCGGACGAGGGAGGAAACGTGATGCCGGACACCCAACAGGACGGCTACATGACCGCCGACGGCCGCAGGATCGGCCCGGTGGTGATGGAGATGCGGAACATCACCCTGCGCTTCGGCGGCGTGGTGGCGATCAAGGACATCTCCTTCGACATCCGCGAGGGCGAGATCCGGGCGATCATCGGGCCGAACGGGGCGGGGAAGTCCTCGATGCTCAATGTCATCTCGGGCTTCTACAAGCCGCAGGAGGGCGAGGTCATCTACAAGGGCGCGCGGCGCCCGCCGATGAAGCCCTACCAGGTGGCCCGCGACGGGATCGCGCGGACCTTCCAGAACATCGCGCTCTTCGAGGGGATGACGGTGCTCGACAACGTCATGACGGGCCGGCTGAACCACATGAGGAGCGGGCTTCTCGGGCAGGCCTTCTGGTGGGCCGGCGCGCAGAAGGAGGAGGTCGCGAACCGCGAGGTGGCCGAGAAGGTCATCGACTTCCTCGAGATCCAGAACATCCGGAAGACGCCCGTCTCGCGCCTGCCCTACGGGCTGAAGAAGCGGGTGGAGCTGGCGCGCGCGCTGGCGGCCGAGCCGAAGATCCTGCTCTTGGACGAGCCGATGGCGGGCATGAACGTCGAGGAGAAGGAGGACATGTGCCGCTTCATCCTCGACGTGAACGACGAGTTCGGCACCACCATCGCGCTGATCGAGCATGACATGGGCGTGGTCATGGACCTCTCGGACCGCGTGGTCGTGATGGATTACGGCAAGAAGATCGGCGATGGCACGCCGGACGAGGTGCGCGCGAACCAGGAGGTGATCGACGCCTATCTGGGGGTGGCCCATGACTGAGCGGGCGATCACCGGGCAGGCCGGGTGGCAGGGAATGGCCGTTTTCGCGACCTTCGCGGGAACCGGAGGGGGAGTGATTCCGGTTGGACTCCGATCGTCAGGATTGGAGACCCGTGATGCCTGCTCAGACCTGGACCCGCCGTACGCTTGCCAGCCTGCTGGACGAGAAGACCCCGAGCGAGGAGGTGCTTCGCGTCGCCGCACCCTTCACCAAGATGGACCTGGAACGGATGACGGAGGGCGAACGCGACGCCGTGCTGGACGCCTTCCGGGATGCGGCGCTTCGGGCGCGGCAGGACCACGGTGGCGCGCTGACGTCCGAGGACGTGATGGCAGGGCTCAGGGCCGCGCGTGCGGCGCTGGAAGCCGTGCCTCAGGACGAGAGGTCGAACCGCGCGATCCGGCTGCTGGCGGATTGCGCCTGCGTGCCGGCGGCGCCGGCCGAAAGCTGAGAGGGGCGCCCCGGCCGCGTCCCCTGACCATGGGGGAGGCGGCCAATGCCTGAACAGCTTCTATTCGCGATGGAGGTCACGCTGAACGGCCTCATGGCGGGCGTGCTCTACGCGCTCGTGGCCCTGGGCTTCGTGCTGATCTTCAAGGCCTCCGGGGTGTTCAACTTCGCCCAGGGGGTGATGGCGCTCTTCGCGGCGCTGACGCTCGTGGGGTTCATGGAGGGCCAGATCCCCTTCGCGCATCTCATCAACGCGATCTTCGGCACCGACATCCACCATTTCGGCTGGCACGTGAACGCGCTGGTGGCGATCCTGATGACCATGGTGGTGATGGTCGCCCTGGCCTGGTGCGTGAACCATTTCGTCATGCGCCACCTCGTGAACCAGGAGCCGATCATCCTGTTCATGGCGACCATCGGGCTGGCCTATTTCCTGGAAGGTCTCGGCGACCTGATGTGGGGGTCGGACATCAAGAACCTGAACGTGGGTCTGCCGCAGGGGATCAACGGCTGGATCGACGAGACGACCTTCAACCTCTTCGGTTACGGCTTCTTCATCGACAACCTCGACATCGTCGCGACCATCGTCGCGGTGGCGCTGGTCATCGTGCTGATCGCCTTCGCGCAATACACCAAGCAGGGCCGGGCGATGCGCGCCGTGGCGGACGACCACCAGGCGGCGCTCTCGGTCGGCATCTCGCTGAACTTCATCTGGGTCATGGTCTGGTCGGTCGCGGGCTTCGTCGCGCTGGTCGCCGGGATCATGTGGGGCTCCAAGTCCGGGGTGCAGTTCTCGCTGTCGCTGATCGCGCTGAAGGCGCTGCCGGTCCTGATGCTGGGCGGCTTCACCTCGATCCCGGGCGCCATCGTCGGCGGTCTGATCATCGGGGTGGGCGAGAAGCTCTTCGAATTCGCCGTCGGCCCGCTGATCGGCGGTGCGACCGAGAACTGGTTCGCCTTCGTGCTGGCGCTCGTCTTCCTCGTCTTCCGGCCGCAGGGGCTGTTCGGCGAGAAGATCATCGAGAGGGTGTAGCGGGATGGGACATCCGCGGATGAATGTACGGACGATGCGCAAGCTTATCGCGGTGCTGAACGTGATGGCATGGGCCGGGTTCTGGGCCTTCGGCTACCTCGCGCTCTCGGGCGACGCGGCGGCCGGAGACGGCCGGATCGTGACGGCGGCGCTGCTCGCGGCGCTTGGCGGCGGGCTGGGGCTCTGGGCGTGGATCACGCTCATCCGGCTTGGCGGGGAACGGGGACAGGCACGGCCGCTGCGGCCGGCGCCGGTGGAAAGTGAAGGGGAGAGGGTCTGATGCTGTACCGCGAGGCCGGGGACTTCAAGACATCCTACGCGAAGGACAACCAGACCTTCCCGATCAGGTTCGACCGCTGGGGCTATTTCGCGCTGCTGGCCGTGGCCTTCCTGGTCGTGCCCTTCGTGATCAACGATTACTGGGCCAGCGCCGTGCTTCTGCCCTTCCTGATCTATTCGATCGCGGCGCTCGGGCTGAACATCCTCACGGGCTATTGCGGGCAGGTCAGCCTCGGCACCGGCGGGTTCATGGCCGTGGGGGCCTATTCCTGCTACAAGCTGATGACCGCCTTCCCGGAGGTCAGCATCGTGATCCACGTCCTGCTCGCGGGCGGCATCACCGCGGGCGTGGGCCTTCTCTTCGGGCTGCCGTCGCTCAGGATCAAGGGCTTCTACCTCGCCGTGGCGACGCTGGCCGCGCAGTTCTTCCTCGTCTGGCTCTTCAACAAGGTGGGCTGGTTCTACAATTACTCCGCCTCGGGCCAGATCTCCTCGGCCCCGCGGTCCGTGCTGGGCTTCGAGGTCACGGGCCCGACCGCCTCGGCGGCGGCCAAGTACCTCATCTGCCTGAGCTTCGTGGTCGTCATGGCGTGGCTCGCCCGCAACCTCACCCGCGGCTCCTACGGCCGGAAGTGGATGGCGATCCGCGACATGGACATCGCGGCCGAGATCATCGGGGTGAACCCGCTCGCCGCCAAGCTCTCGGCCTTTGCCGTGTCGTCCTTCTTCGTCGGGGTCTCGGGCGCGCTGTTCTTCAGCGTCTATCTCGGCGCGGTCGAGGTGGGCGAGGTCTTCGGCATCCAGAAGTCCTTCCTCGTGCTCTTCATGATCATCATCGGCGGGCTGGGCTCGATCCTGGGAAGCTTCGCGGGCGCGGCCTTCATCGTGCTGCTGCCGGTGTTCCTGAAGAACGTGCTCGTCGGCAGCTTCGGCTGGGCCACCGACCTCGCCGCGCATCTCGAGATCATGACCCTCGGCGGGCTCATCATGATGTTCCTGATCCTCGAACCGCACGGGCTGGCCCAGTACTGGCGGACGACGAAGGAGAAACTGAGGCTCTGGCCCTTCCCGCATTGAGGCGGGGCCCGACATGGACCGCGGGGAGGAGGAACCCGCGGCGGTTGAGGACGACAGACAAGAGATCGGTAGAGAACCAATTGGGAGGAAAAAAACCGATGAAATTCAAGATCCTTGCGGCCGCGGCCGCAGCGATGATGGCGGCGGGGCCGGCACTGGCCGACCTGACCGTCCCCGCGCTGAACTACCGGACCGGGCCCTACGCGCCCTCGGGCATTCCCTATGCCGACGGTTTCTCGGACTACATGACGCTGCTCAACGAGCGTGACGGCGGCGTCGGTGGCGAGAAGATCAACGTCGTGGAATGCGAGACCGGCTACAACACCGAGAAGGGTGTGGAATGCTACGAGCAGACCAAGGGCCAGGGCGCGCTGCTCTACATCCCGCAATCCACCGGGATCACCTACCAGCTGATCCCCAAGGCCAGTGCGGACCAGATCCCGATCTGGTCGGTGGCCTACGGCCGCACCAGCGCCGTGAACGGCGAGGTCTTCGAATGGGTCTTCAACATGCCGGTCACCTACTGGGACGGCGCCTCGGTCGCGGTGAAATACGCGATGGAGCAGGAGGGCGGTTCGCTGGACGGCAAGAAGATCGCGCTGGTCTACCACAACTCCGCCTACGGCAAGGAACCGATCCGCACGCTCGAGGCGCTGGCCGAGAAGCACAATTTCGAACTGACGCTGCTGCCGGTCGACCACCCCGGGCAGGAACAGAAGTCGCAATGGCTGCAGATCCGCCGCGAGAAGCCGGATTACGTCTTCATGTGGGGCTGGGGGGTGATGAACTCGGTCGCCATCCAGGAAGCCGCGAACATCCGCTACCCGATGGATCACTTCATCGGCGTGTGGTGGTCGGGCTCCGAGGCGGACGTCGTTCCCGCCGGTGAGGGCGCCGACGGCTACAAGGCGCTGACCTTCCACGGCGTGGGCACGGACTTCCCGGCCCTGCAGGAGATCAAGTCGCAGGTCATCGACGCCGGCAAGAACGCGGGCGACGGGTCCAAGTTCGGCGAAGTCGGCTACAACCGCGGCGTCTTCACGGCTGCCGTCGTCGCCGAGGCGATCAAGACGGCGCAGGAGGCCACCGGCAACGCCGAGATCACCGCGGCCGACATGCGCGACGCGCTCGAGAACCTCGAGATCAGCGATGCGCGGTTCGAGGAACTGGGCCTCGGCGGCTTCGCCCCGGCGATCCAGACCTCCTGCGCGGTCCATTCCTCGCCCCGTCTCGCGGCGGTGCAGCAGTGGAACGCGGCGGACAAGACCTGGACCGTGCTGACCGACTACATGGAGCCCGACTTCGAAGTGGTCGATCCGCTGATCGAGGAGGATTCGATGGCCTACGCCCAGGAGGCCGGCATCGAACCGCGTACGTGCGAGTGACGCTTGGTTGAAGCATCCCGGGGGCCCGGTCGGGCCCCCGGACCCACCCGGGCACGACGCCCGGACGATTTTCCCGGGCCCGCGCGCCCGACCAGAGTGATCGAGGACAGGATGACCGAGGCCCAGACGCTAGAGCCGACCGCCCCCGTGGACGCCCCCGGGACGGGCACCCCGCTGCTGCAGGTGAGCAATGTCGAGGTGATCTACAATTCCGTGATCCTCGTGCTGAAGGGCGTCTCGCTCGCCGTGCCGAAGGGGGGCATCACCGCGCTGCTCGGCGGCAACGGGGCGGGCAAGTCGACGACGCTCAAGTCGATCTCGAACCTGCTCCGCAGCGAGCGGGGCGAGGTGACCAAGGGCCGCATCACCTATCGGGGCGAGCAGATTTACGGGCTGAACCCCTCGGACCTCGTGTCGCGCGGCGTGATCCAGGTGATGGAGGGGCGCCACTGCTTCGAGCACCTGACGGTGGAGGAGAACCTGATGACGGGCTCCTACACCCGCAAGGCCAGCCGGGGCGACATCGATGCCGACCTCGAGATGGTCTACACCTATTTCCCGCGCCTGAAGGAACGGCGCCGCAGCCAGGCGGGCTATACCTCGGGCGGCGAGCAGCAGATGCTGGCGATCGGCCGCGCGCTGATGTCGCGGCCCGAGACGATCCTGCTGGACGAGCCCTCCATGGGCCTCGCGCCGCAGCTCGTGGAGGAGATCTTCAACATCGTCAAAAGCCTCAACGAGGAGCAGGGCGCGACCTTCCTGCTGGCCGAGCAGAACACCAATGTGGCGCTGCGCTTCGCCCATTACGGCTACATCCTGGAAAGCGGGCGGGTGGTGATGGACGGCCCTGCCGCCGACCTGCGCGAGAACCCGGACGTGAAGGAATTCTACCTCGGCATGTCGGAGGAGGGGCGCAAATCCTTCCGCGACGTCCGCTCCTACCGCCGCCGCAAACGCTGGCTGAGCTGAGGCGACAGCCCCTCCGCCCGGAACGCCGCGGCTCGGCGGCCGTTGGGTCAGGACCGGACGGAGGATCGAGATGTCGCGCAGGAAAATCGCCGAGGCCCTGATCGACGAGCAGGGCGAGTTGTTCAGCGTGCAGGTCGGGGCGAACATCGCCCGGGACGTGCCGCAGCAATGGTTTCACTGGCTGCTCACCGTGCAGCTCTGTTCCGCCCGGATCTCGGGCGCGCAGGCGCTGCAGGCGGCGAAGGCACTGAAGGACGAAGGGCTCCACAAGGTGAAGACGCTGCTCGAAAGCGACCGGCAGAGGCGGATCCGGGTGCTGAACCGCAACGGATATGCCCGGTTCGACAACCTGGGCGCCGATCAGATACGCGCCGCGGCCGAACTGGTCGACCGGAGCTATGGCGGCGACCTGAGGCGGCTGCGCGAGGCGGCCGGGGGTGATGCCGGGGAGATCCGGCGCCTCCTGCAGGAGGTGAAGGGGATCGGGCCCGCGGGGGCCGACATCTTCTGCCGCGAGGCGCAGCTCGTCTGGGACGAGCTGGCGCCGACGGCGGACCGGCTGTGCCTCGACATGGCGGCGGAGCTGGGGTTGCCGGACGAGGCCGGTGCGCTGTCCCGTCTCGCCGGCGATCGCGAGAGTTTTGTGCACCTGCTCGCGGCGCTGGCCCGGGCGAAGCTGGACGGGCCGTCCGAGCGGGTGCGCGCGGCGGCGGGGCAATGAGGGCGCGATGAAAGTCAGGACGGAGCGACGGCGATGAGCACCTATTTCGACACGGCCGAAACCCGCAGCGCGGACGAACGCGCCGCGGCCATCGCCCGGGACCTGCCGATGCAGGTGGAGGCGGCGAAGGGCCTGCCCGGAAACGCGGCCCTCGCGGAGGTCGATCCTGCCGCCGTCACCTCGGCCGAGGCGCTGGCGCGCCTGCCCGTGCTCAGGAAATCCGACCTCGTGGCGGCGCAGAAGGCGCGCGCGCCCTTCGGCGGGCTGACAGCGCTGCCGGTGGCGGGTTTCGCGCATGTCTTCCAGTCGCCGGGTCCGATCTACGAACCGGGCGGGGCGGGCCACGACTGGTGGCGGATGGGCCGCTTCCTGCATGCCTGCGGCATCGGGCGCGGCGACATCGTGCAGAACTGCTTCGGCTACCACCTGACGCCCGCGGGCATGATCTTCGAGAACGGCGCGCGGGCGGTCGGGGCGACGGTGCTGCCGGCCGGAACCGGCCAGACCGAGCTTCAGGCGCAGGCCGCGCATGACATCGGCACCACGGCCTATGCCGGCACGCCGGATTACCTGAAGGTGATCCTCGACAAGGCCGAGGAGATGGGCCTGCCGCTCGGGATCAGCCGCGCGGCGGTCGGGGGCGGGGCGCTGTTCCCCTCGCTCCGGCAGGAATACGCGGATCGCGGGATCACCTGCCTGCAGAGCTATGCCACCGCGGACCTCGGCAACATCGCCTACGAGAGCCCGGCGATGGAGGGGATGATCGTCGACGAGGGCGTCATCGTCGAGATCGTGACCCCCGGCACCGGCGATCCGGTGCCGCCGGGCGAGGTCGGCGAGGTGGTGGTGACGACGCTGAACCCCGACTACCCGCTGATCCGCTTCGCCACCGGGGACCTCTCGGCGGTGATGGAGGGCAGCTCGCCCTGCGGGCGCACCAACATGCGGATCAAGGGCTGGATGGGACGCGCGGATCAGACCACGAAGATCAAGGGCATGTTCGTCCGGCCCGAGCAGGTGGCCGCGCTGGTGGCGAAACATGACGAGATATCAAAGGCCCGTGTGATCGCGGAGCGCGACGGCGAAATGGATGTCATGATCGTCCGGATCGAATCACCGGACGGCGGGGGCGGGGAACGTTACCTGTCGTCCGTGGTTGATGCGCTGAAACTGAAGGGCCGGATCGAGATCGTGCCGCCGGGGTCGCTTCCGAACGACGGCAAGGTGATCGAGGATCTGCGCCGGTACGACTGAGCCCCGGCGCTTCCGCCGGCAGGCGGAAGGAGGAGCGATGAAACTCACACGTGTGATGACGGTGGCGCTGGCCGCCGCGGCGGCGAGCCCGCTGGCGGCCGAGGACCTCGCGCTGGTGATCGTGAACGCGGAATACGACCGCGTCCGCGATCTGGACGGCAACGGGCTGGACCAGACCTTCGAGGATGCGCTCGAGGACGCGGGCTTCCGCGTCTTCGCCGGCGCCGACCTGACCGGGCCGCAGATGCAGCGGCTCGCGGGCGAGTTCGCGGCGGCCGCCGGAGACTCGGACGAGGACGACCGGATCGTCGTGGTCCTCTCCGGTCATCTGGCGGGCAGCGCCGCGGACGGCTGGCTTCTGGGGCGCGAGGTGCAGGTGCCCAATGCCTTCGGCGTGGGGGCCGCGGCACTGCCCTTCTCGCCGCTGGCCGAGATCGCCGCGCGCGCGCCCGGGCAGGCGGTCCTCATGGTCGCCGATCCCGAGCGCGAGATCGAGGTGGGCGCCGGCCTGCAGGGCGGCACGGCCCCGCTGCCCGCGCCGCAGGGCGTGACCGTGGCGCAGGGCGAGATCGAGGGCCTGCTCGATTTCCTGCGCGACGGGCTCCTGCAGCCGGGGATGAGCTATGCCGAGGCGATCGACGAGGCGGGCCGCGACGTCACCGTCTCGGGCTATGTCTCGGCCGCGAGCGGCCTGCTGCCCGCCGAGGGCGCCGCCCCCGCGCCGCGCCCGCAGCCGCCGCGCGAGGAGAGCACCGACACCGGCGAGATCGCCTATTGGAGCGCCGTACGCGACATCGGCACGGTGGAGGCGCTGCGCTCCTATCTCGAGCGCTATCCGGACGGCAAGTTCGCCGCGGATGCGCGCCGGCTGATCGACGACGCGGTGACGGCGCCGCAGCGGCGGGCCGAGGCGGCCGAGGCCGCGCTGGAGCTCTCGCGCGACCAGCGGCGCCAGATCCAGCGGAACCTGTCGCTGATCGGCTTCGATCCGCGCGGGATCGACGGGATCTTCGGCCCGGCCACCCGCACCGCGATCGGCGCATGGCAGAAGGCCAAGGGGTTCGACGCCACCACCTTCCTGACCGCGCGCCAGATCCAGGACATCCAGACCGCGGCCAACGCCCGCGCCGCAGAGCTCGAACGCGAGGCCGCAGAACGCCGCGCGGCCGAGGAGCGGCAGGACCGGGCCTATTGGCGCGACCTGGGCGAGGGGCGCGACGAGGCGGCGCTGCGGGCCTACCTGAAGCGCTATCCCGACGGGATCTTCTCGGACGTGGCGCGCGACCGTCTGGCCCAGATCGAGGACGACCGGGCCGGGCAGGTGCGCCGCGAGGTGCGCCAGGCCTGGCGCGGGGCGCAGGAGGCGGACAACATCGCCGCCTACCAGTCCTTCCTCGAACGCTACCCGGACACGCCCTTCGAGGATGCCGCCCGCGCCCGGATCGCCGAGCTGGAGGACCAGAACCGGAACTCCGCCGAGGTCGAACAGGCGCGGCAGGAGGAGACCGGCGTGGCCGGCAACACGGTCACGCGGCTGCTGGTGGAACGCCGGCTTCAGCAGATCGGCTTCGATCCGGGCGCGGTGGACGGCGCCTTCGACGAGGCCGCGCGTCGGGCGATCCGCCGGTTCCAGCGCGACCAGGGCGTGCCGATCACCGGCTACGTCACCCGCGAGACCATGGTGCGCCTGCTCGCCATGCGGTGAGGCGGCCGGACCTTGCGGAGCGCGGCCCCGCGGGGGCCGCGCACGCGATGCCTTGCGATTTGGCCGTGGGCCAAATCGCGGGTGCCTCCGGCGGGGATATTTTCGGCAAGAGGAAGCAGGCGGGGGGATCGGAGGGGGCTGCGCCCTGGCGGACGGTCTCTTCGGTCTCCCGGAATGCGAAAAGGCCGCCCCGGGGGGCGGCCCTTCGGTCACGCGGCAAGCCGCGGCCGGTTCAGCCCTGGCGGGCTTTGAAACGGCGCTGCGTCTTGTTGATCACGTAGACGCGGCCCTTGCGGCGCACGACGCGGCAATCGCGGTGACGGCTCTTGAGCGAGCGGAGCGAGTTGCGGACCTTCATGGACCATCTCCTCTTGTCGCGGCGCGGCGAGCGCCCGGGTTTCCGTCGTGATCCCCCCTGGAGGGGACCGGTGAATGGTGGGCGATACTGGGATCGAACCAGTGACCCCTTCGATGTCAACGAAGTGCTCTACCGCTGAGCTAATCACCCATATGGCCTTCGCTTCGCTTCCCTCCAGGTCATTCTGGCATGCGCCCCAACAAAAGGGGCGCGGGTGAGTTCCGCGCCGGTTCGCAGGTCTATAAAAGGAGTCGAAACCGGGATCAAGGGCTTTTGGCGCGTGTTTTTCACTGTATCATGAAAGCGGAGGCTCGCCATGCAAGATCGCCCATATCGCCTTGATTCGCCTGCGCAACAGACCACCAGCGTGGTCTTTTCCTCGCCGCACAGCGGACGGGACTACCCGCGCGAGTTTCTCAGGGCGAGCGTGCTGGACGATTCGTCGATCCGGTCCTCGGAGGACGCCTTCGTCGACGAGCTCTTCGCTGCCGCGACGGAATTCGGCGCACCGCTGCTCGCGGCCCGCACGCCGCGGGCCTACGTGGACCTCAACCGCTCGGCGGACGAGCTCGACCCCGCGCTGGTGGAGGGGGTGCGGCGGTCGTCGCACAACCCGCGGATCACCTCGGGTCTTGGCGTGATCCCGCGGGTCGTGTCGAACGGGCGGGCGATCTATCGCGGGAAGATGCCGCTGACCGAGGCGCGGCGCCGGATCGACGCCTGCTGGCGGCCCTATCACGCGGCGCTGCAGGCGCTTCTCGACGTGACCAACCGGAGCTTCGGGGAGGTGGTGCTGATCGATTGCCACTCGATGCCGCACGAGGCGGTGGACTGCATCGCCCGCGCCGGGGCGAAGCGGCCCGACGTGGTGATCGGCGACCGGTTCGGCGCCTCCGCCGATGCGGCGATCGTGGACCGGGTGGAGGAGGCCTTTGCCGCCGCCGGTCTGCACGTGATCCGCAACGCGCCCTTCGCGGGGGCCTATGTGACCCAGCATTACGGGCGCCCCTCGCGGCGGCAGCACGCGATCCAGATCGAGATCGACCGCTCGATCTACATGAACGAGCAGATGATCAGGCCGAACGCGAATTTCGAGCCGTTCAAGCGCCTGATCCGGTCCGTGGTGTGCGACCTGACCGAGATCGGACGGCGGAAGGATGTGCCCCTGGCGGCGGAGTGACGCCGAGTGCAGGTCATTGCCGGCCCGTTTCGCCCTGCGCGCCGGGATTGACGGTCCGGCTTGCGCGGGCAGGGCGCGCCCTCAGCGCAGCGCCCGCCCCTTGATGATCGCCTCACTGCCGTAGCGTTCCCGGATCAGGTCCGCCGCCCTCTCGGCCTTGCTGCGTTTCGCGGCCTCCGGGTCGAGGAGGTCGCCGGAGCGGTCCGCGTCGGCCTCGGGCGCCAGCTCCGAGATCCCGACGCCGATCAGCCGGAACGGCGCCTCGCCCGCGACGGGGTCGTAGAGCGCCCGGGCCCGGCGGTAGATCGTGTCGGCCATCTGGGTGGGCTCCCGCAGCGAGACGCGGCGCGTGATCGTCCGGAAATCGGCGCGTTTCAGCTTCAGCACCACGACCCGCCCGGCGAGTGCCCGCGCCTTGGCCCGGTCCGAGACCTTCTCGGACAGCCGCCAGAGGTGGCCGTCCAGCAGGTCCGCATCGCCGGTGTCCTCGTGGAACGTCGTCTCGTTCGAGATCGACTTCACCGGCGCATTGGCCGAGATGCGGCGATGGTCCTGCCCCCGCGCGAGGTGCCAGAGCCGGTCGCCCATGGCGCCGAAGCGGGCGTGCAGATCCGTCCTCTCCCACCTCAGGAGGTCCGAGAAGGTCCGGATCCCGGCCTTGTCGAGCGAATCCTGCGCCGCGGCGCCCACGCCCCAGATCAGGCGCACCGGCTTGTCGCGCAGGAAGTCCGCCGTCTCGGCGGCGCCGATCACCGAGAACCCGTGCGGCTTGTCGAGGTCGGAGGCGACCTTGGCGAGGAACTTGTTGTGCGACAGCCCGACGGAGCCGGTCAGCCCCAGCTCGTCCCGCATCCGCTTCACCAGCCGCGCCAGCATGAAGGCGGGCGCATGGCCGTGCAGCCGCGCGGTGCCGGTCAGGTCGAGAAAGGCCTCGTCGAGCGAGAGCGGCTCGATCGCGGGCGTCATCTCCTCCATCATGGCGCGGATCGCGCGGGAGGCTTCGACATAGGCGGCCATCCGCGGCTTGATGACCACCGCCTCGGGGCAGAGCTTGAGCGCCTGGAACATCGGCATGGCGGACCGCACGCCGCGGATCCGGGCCACGTAGCACGCGGTCGAGACCACGCCCCGCCGGCCGCCGCCGACGATGACGGGCTTGTCGCGCAGCTCGGGATTGTCGCGTTTCTCGACGCTCGCGTAGAAGGCGTCGCAATCCATGTGGGCGATGCTGAGCGTGTTCAGTTCGGCATGCGCGACCACCCGGCGCGACCGGCAGGAGGGGCAGCGCGGGCCGTGGTCGAATTCGGTGAGGCAGTCGCGGCAGAGGGCGGGCATCGTGACATCGCTGGCGGGTGGCTCCCGCCCATCCTACATTGGGGCCATGGAGTATGACAGGCCGTTCGACGGCGCGAAAGTGGCGCTCTTCCTCGGGGACGACCTGCTGGTGATCCGGCGGGACGAGGGCAAGCCGATTCCCTGGCCGGGCTACCTCGATTTCCCGGGCGGCGGGCGCGAGGCGGGCGAAAGCCCCGTGGCCTGCGCCCTGCGCGAAACGCGGGAGGAGACCGGGTTGATACTGGCCCCGGCGGACCTCTTCTGGCGGGCGTGGTATCGGGCCCCCCGCCGGATGTGGTTCTTCGGCGCCCGCCTGGCCGAGCGCCGCCGGGACGAGGTCCGCTTCGGCGACGAGGGGCAGGGCTGGGCGATGATGCCGCCCGAGAGCTACATGCGGGATGCCATGGCGATCCCGCATTTCCGCGACCGGCTGCAGATCCTGCTGGACCACGCCGCAGCGCGCTGACGCGGCCCCGGGGGCGGCTCAGGCGAAACTGGTGTTCGACTGCCAGGCGGTGGCGATTTCCTGCTGGATTGCCTGCGCCGCGCCGCGCGGGTCGTCGGCGCGCCAGACCGGGCGGCCCACCACGATGTGATCGGCGCCGTCGCGGATGGCGGACCGGGGCGTCGCGACGCGCTTCTGGTCGTCGTCCGCGGCGGCCAGAGGGCGGATGCCGGGGGTGACGATCAGCCGGCCCTCGGCTTGCGGAAGGGCGCGGATCGCGGCGGCCTCGCGGGCCGAGCAGATCACCCCGTCGGCCCCGGCCTCGAAGGCGCGGGCGGCGCGGGTGCAGACGATCTCGCGCAGGTCGCCCTGGGTGATGAGCGCGGCGTCGAGGTCTTCGCGCTCCAGCGAGGTCAGGATGGTGACGGCGAGGATCTTGGTGTCCGAGCCCGCCGCACCCTGCTTGGCGGCGCTGACCACGTAGGGGTCGCCATGCACGGTCAGGAAGTCGAGCCCGTAGGCGGCGATGCCGCGGACGGCGTTTTCGACCGTCGCCGGGATGTCGAAGAGCTTCATGTCGAGGAAGATGCGCTTGCCGTGTTCCTGCTTGAGCTCGTTGGCGAGCGCCATGCCGCCGCCGGTGAGCATCCCGAGCCCGATCTTGTAGAAATCCGCCGCGTCGCCGATGCGCTCGGCCATCTGCAGGCCGTCCAGCGCGTTCGGGACGTCGAGGGCCACGATCAGCCGTTCATCCGCCATGTCCGCCTCCTGTGGGATATGCGGGTCTATTGGGGGAACGGTCGGGATGCGTCAAGGGCGGAGGGGTGATGCGTCGCTGCGCGCCGGGCTGCGGTCGGCGGGGTGGGCGGGACGATGCCCGCCACGCCCCCGGGTCAGGCCGCCCGGCCGCCGCTCAGCAGCCGGTCCCAGAGACCGACTGTGGCCTCGCGCACCGAGGGCGGAACGATGATGGGCATCGCCAGCGCGTCCTCGGACGGTTTCCGGCTGCGGAAGCCGGGGTTTGCACCTTCATGCATCCGCTTGGCGCGGGCGAGGACGGCCTTGGTGACGTCCTCGTACGAGCTGTCGAGCGGTGCGGGAATGGAGACCGGATAGGTGAAGGCCTCCTCTTCCATGATCAGCGTCACGGCTGCTTCGAAGCATTGTGTCGCCGGGTTGTAGGTGATCTGCGAAATCCTGTTCTTCTGACGGGCCATGGGTGCCTCCTACGATGTCCCTGCCTGTGTCCCTGCCTGCGAATTCTTGCGATTCGGTCTGTTTCGCTGTGAACCCCCGAAACCCCCGCGCGGTTCCATTTTCGACCTGAAGCGAACTTGAACCGCGCGGTGCGATCCCCATCTCTAGTCCTGAGGTTCCGGCGCGGCACATGCCTTTCGAAGGGTGGCCGTCAGGGGACGCTTTACTGAAGGAGAGAACGATGGACTTGTCGAAGTTCACGGAGCGGTCGCGCGGTTTCATCCAGGCGGCGCAGACGATCGCGATCCGGGAAGGGCATCAGCAGCTGGCCCCGGAACATGTGCTGAAGGCACTCATGGATGACAGCGAAGGGCTGGCCAGCAACCTGATCCGCAAGGCGGGCGGCGATCCCGCGCGGGTGGTGCAGGCCACGGACATCGCGCTGAAGAAACTCCCCAAGGTCTCGGGCGACGCCGGGCAGACCTATCTCGGACAGCAGACCGTGAAGGTCCTGACCGAGGCCGAGAAGGTCGCGCAGAAGGCCAAGGACAGTTTCGTGCCCGTCGAACGGCTGCTGACCGCGCTTGCGCTGGTCAAGAGCCCGGCGCGTGACGCGCTGGAGGCGGGCGGCGTGCATGCGCAGACCCTGAACGAGGCGATCAACGACATCCGCAAGGGGCGGACGGCGGACACCGCCTCGGCCGAGGACACGTTCGAGGCGCTCGAGAAATACGCCCGCGACCTGACCAAGGCCGCCGAGGAGGGCAAGATCGACCCGATCATCGGGCGCGACGACGAGATCCGGCGCTCGATGCAGGTTCTGTCGCGGCGGACCAAGAACAACCCGGTGCTGATCGGCGAACCCGGCGTCGGCAAGACGGCGATCGCGGAGGGCCTTGCCCTGCGGATCATCGACGGCGACGTGCCGGAGAGCCTGCGCAACAAGCGGCTGCTCGCGCTCGACATGGGCGCGCTGATCGCGGGTGCGAAGTATCGCGGCGAGTTCGAGGAACGGCTGAAGGCCATCCTGAAGGAGATCGAGGGCGCCGCGGGCGAGATCATCCTCTTCATCGACGAGATGCACACGCTCGTCGGCGCCGGCAAGACCGACGGCGCGATGGATGCCGCGAACCTCATCAAGCCGGCGCTGGCCCGGGGTGAGCTGCACTGCATCGGCGCGACCACGCTCGACGAATACCGCAAGTACGTCGAGAAGGACGCGGCGCTGGCGCGGCGGTTCCAGCCGGTGACGGTGGCCGAGCCGACGGTCGAGGACACGATCTCGATCCTGCGCGGCATCAAGGAGAAGTACGAACTGCACCACGGCGTGCGGATCAGCGACTCCGCGCTGGTGGCGGCCGCGACGCTCTCGCACCGCTACATCACCGACCGGTTCCTGCCGGACAAGGCGATCGACCTCGTGGACGAGGCCGCAAGCCGGCTCCGGATGGAGGTGGATTCCAAGCCCGAGGAGCTCGACCAGCTCGACCGCCAGATCCTGCAGATGCAGATCGAGGCCGAGGCCCTGAAGAAGGAGGACGACGCGGCCTCCAAGGACCGGCTGGAACGGCTCGAGAAGGAGCTGGCGGACCTGCAGGACCGCTCGAACGAGATGACCGCCAAGTGGCAGGCCGAACGCGACAAGCTCGCCTCGGCGCGCGACCTGAAGGAACAGCTCGACCGGGCGCGGGCCGATCTGGAGATCGCCAAGCGGCAGGGTGACCTGGCGAAGGCCGGGGAGCTCTCCTACGGCGTGATCCCGCAGCTCGAGAAGGAGCTGGGTGCCGCCGAACAGCAGGAAGCCGAAGGCGTCATGGTCGAAGAGGCCGTGCGTCCCGAGCAGATCGCGCAGGTCGTCGAGCGCTGGACGGGGATTCCCACGTCGAAGATGCTGGAAGGCGAACGCGAGAAGCTGCTGCGGATGGAAGAGGGCCTGCACAAGCGGGTCGTCGGCCAGAACGCGGCCGTCACCGCGGTGGCGAATTCCGTCCGGCGGGCGCGTGCGGGTCTCAACGACGAGAACCGGCCGCTGGGCTCGTTCCTCTTCCTCGGGCCGACGGGCGTCGGCAAGACCGAGCTGACCAAGGCCGTCGCGGAGTTCCTGTTCGACGACGACAACGCCATGGTGCGGATCGACATGTCGGAATTCATGGAGAAGCACTCCGTGGCCCGGCTGATCGGCGCGCCTCCGGGCTATGTCGGCTATGACGAGGGCGGCGTTCTGACCGAAGCCGTGCGGCGGCGGCCCTACCAGGTCGTGCTGTTCGACGAGGTCGAGAAGGCGCATCCGGACGTGTTCAACGTGCTGCTGCAGGTGCTCGACGACGGGGTGCTGACCGATGGTCAGGGCCACCGGGTCGACTTCAAGCAGACGCTGATCATCCTGACGTCGAACCTCGGGTCCCAGGCCCTGTCGCGGCTGCCGGAAGGCAGCGACACCGGCGAGGCCAAGCGCGAGGTGATGGAGGCGGTGCGGGCGCATTTCCGGCCCGAGTTCCTGAACCGTCTGGACGAGATCGTCGTCTTCGACCGGCTGGCGCGCGGCGACATGTCGGGGATCGTGGACATCCAGATGTCCCGGCTCCTGAAGCGTCTGGCGCAGCGGAAGATCACGCTCGACCTCGACGACGGCGCGCGGAAGTGGCTCGCGGACGAGGGCTACGACCCGGTCTTCGGGGCGCGCCCGCTGAAGCGGGTGATCCAGAAGGCGCTGCAGGATCCGCTGGCCGAGATGCTGCTGGCGGGCGACGTGAAGGACGGCGACACGGTGCATGTCTCGGCCGGGGCCGAGGGGCTGATCCTCGGCGACCGGGTGGGCAACACCAACCGCGACGCGCCGCGGGATGCCACGGTTCACTGAGCCGCGTGACGTGATGGAGGGGCCCCGCTTCGGCGGGGCCTTTTCGCGTTTCAGGGGCTGAAGGCCGGTCTGCGGCGGCAGGCAGCGGGGCCGCCCGGGCACGACCATGGCACGAAGAGGCAGGCCCGGCCCCGCCGACCCCCCGAACAGATCCCCCCGCCCGGCGCAAGGCCGCAGGGCGCCCGGCCGGCGCCGGCCAGGCTTGCCAGAGCGGAGGGAAGGATGCCCCCGGCGCCGTCCCCGGAGCGGAGGCGCTGGTGCGGTGGCCGCAGGGGGCGGCCATGGCAGGCATGGATCAGAGGGTCGAGAGTTCAGGCTACCAGCGCGGGCCGCGCCGGCGAGGGTCGGACCCTCAGCGCTTCCGCAGGCGGATGACCACGTCGATCTTGCTGATCTCGGCGCCGTCGGGCGCCTTCGGAAGGCGCGCGATCTCGAGCTCTTCCGCGGGGGCGTCCGACAGGCGCCCCTCGTCTTCCCAGTAGAAATGCGGGTGATCGTGCATGTTCGTGTCGAAATAGCTCTTCGACCCGTCCACCGTGATCTCCTGCATCAGCCCCGCATCGCAGAAGGCCCTCAGGGTGTTGTAGACGGTGGCGAGGGAAACGCTTTCGCCGCAGCTCATCGCCGCCTCGTAGAGGCTCTCTGCGGTGACGTGCCGGTTGCGGCCGTCCCCCACGAGAAGCGCCGCCAGCGCAATGCGCTGCCGCGTCGGACGCAATCCGCCCTCGCTGAGCCAGTCGGTTCCGGTCTGGGTTGCGTGTTGCGTAATGGGCTGCACGATATCCGTCTCCTCGGCAGGCAATATAGGGGCGGAAGGTCCGGGATTTCAATCGGTTTCACGGATTTGGCGGACCGGGCCGCGCCGTTGCGTCAGAATGTCATGCCCTTGCATGGGGCTTTCGCCGGATGGTAGAGGGAAGCGACGCCCGGTAAGGGCATGGCGATTGAGGGGGCGAGCCTGTATGGCCGGGTATCCGACCAGTTTCGACAAAGACGATCTGCTGAAATGCGCCCGGGGCGAATTGTTCGGCGAGGGCAATGCGCAGCTACCGGCGCCGCCGATGCTGATGATGGACCGGATCACGGACATCAGCGGGGACGGCGGCAAGCACGGCAAGGGCCACGTCGTCGCCGAATTCGACATCACCCCGGACCTGTGGTTCTTCGAGTGCCACTTCCCCGGCAACCCGATCATGCCGGGCTGCCTCGGGCTCGACGGGCTCTGGCAGCTCACCGGCTTCAATCTCGGCTGGCGCGGCTGGCAGGGGCGGGGCTATGCTCTGGGCGTCGGCGAGGTGAAGCTGAAGGGCATGGTCCGCCCCGACCGCAAGATGCTGACCTACTACGTGGATTTCACCAAGGCCGTGCAGACCCGTCGCCTGACCATGGGGGTCGCGAACGGCATTGTGGAAGCGGACGGAGAGGTTATCTACGAGGTGACCGACATGAAGGTCGCCCTGTCGGAAAGCTGACACCGCCACTATTCCCGGGAAGGAGAGCGCCATGCGCCGCGTCGTCGTCACAGGTCTGGGAGTCGTCTCCTCGATCGGCAACAACGCCGAGGAGGTCACCGCCTCCCTGAAAGCCGGACGCTCCGGCATCGAGCCGGTCGCCGAGATGGCCGAGAACGGCTTCCGCAGCCAGATTGCGGGCACGCTGAAGATCGACCCGTCCGAGCACGTGGACAAGCGCACCCTGCGCTTCATGGGCCCGGGCGCCGCCTATGCCCATATCGCGATGCAGCAGGCGATCGCGGATGCGGGGCTGGACGAGGGCACGATCGTGAACCCGCGCACCGGGCTGGTGGCGGGCTCGGGCGGTCCCTCGACCTCCGCGATGTTCGCCGCGCACCAGACGGTGCTGAAATCCGGCGGGACCAAGCGGATCGGGCCCTTCGCGGTGCCGAAATGCATGTCCTCGACGATCTCCGCGAACCTCGCGACGGCGTTCAGGATCAAGGGGATCAACTATTCGATCACCTCCGCCTGCTCGACCTCGCTGCACTGCATCGGCAACGCGGCCGAGCAGATCATGATGGGCAAGCAGGACGTGATGTTCGCGGGCGGCGGCGAAGAGCTCGACTGGACGCTGTCGTGCCTGTTCGATGCCATGGGCGCGATGTCCTCGAAGTACAACGACGATCCGACGAAGGCGTCCCGCGCCTTCGACGCGGACCGGGACGGCTTCGTGATCTCGGGCGGCGGCGGCATCGTGGTGCTGGAAGACCTCGAGCACGCGCTGGCGCGCGGCGCGAAGATCTATGCCGAAGTCACAGGCTACGCGGCCACCTCGGACGGGCATGACATGGTCGCGCCCTCGGGCGAGGGCGGCGAGCGGGCGATGCGTCTGGCGCTGTCCACGCTGCCCGACGGGCGCAAGGTCAGCTACATCAACGCGCATGGCACCTCGACCCCGGTCGGCGACGTGGGCGAGGTCGAGGCGGTGCGCCGTGTCTTCGGCGACGGCTCCACCCCGCCGATCTCGTCGACCAAGTCGATGACCGGGCATGCGCAGGGCGCGGCCGGCGCGCTCGAGGCGATCTTCTGCCTGCTGATGCTCGACCAGGACTTCATCGCGCCCTCGATCAACGTCGCGACGCTCGATCCGGCGCTGAAGCCCGAGGAGATCGCGACCGAGCTCCGCGAGGCGGCCGAGCTCGACACGGTGATGACCAATTCCTTCGGCTTCGGCGGCACCAACGGCTCCATGCTGCTGTCCCGCTATCGCGGCTGAGTGACGAAGAGGCGGAGGGTAGGGACATGGGCGATCATCTCAAGGGCAAGCGCGGGCTCATCATGGGGGTGGCCAACGACCGCTCCATCGCGTGGGGCATCGCGAAGGCCATGGCGGCCGAGGGGGCGGAGCTGGCCTTCACCTACCAGGGCGAGGCCTTCGGCAAGCGGGTCGAGCCGCTGGCCGCCTCGCTGGGCTCCACGCTGCTGCTGGATGCCGACGTGACCGACGACGCCTCGCTCGATGCGGCCTTCGACCGGCTCGAGGCGGAATGGGGACGGCTCGACTTCCTCGTGCACGCCATCGCCTATTCCAACAAGGACGAGCTGGCGGGCCGGTTCATCAACACCAGCCGCGCGAACTTCAAGCAGTCGCTCGACATCTCGTGCTACTCGCTGATCGACGTGTCGCGGCGGGCGTCGAAGCTGATGACCGAGGGCGGCACGATCCTGACGCTGACCTACCAGGGGTCGAACCGGGTGACGCCCTTCTACAACGTGATGGGCGTGGCCAAGGCGGCGCTCGAGGCCGCGGTGCGATACCTGGCGAACGACCTCGGGCCCGACGGGATCCGGGTGAACGCGGTGTCGCCGGGGCCGATGAAGACCCTTGCCGGCGCGGCGATCGGCGGCGCGCGGAAGACCTTCCGCCAGACCGAGGCCAACGCCCCGCTGCGCGCCAATGCGACGCTCGAGGCGGTCGGCGGCACGGCGGTCTACCTCGCCTCGGACGCGGGCGCCTGCACGACCGGAGAGATCATCCGCGTCGACGGCGGCTACCACGTCCTCGGCATGCCCCAGCCCGAGAACCTGTAAGAGCGGGTCCGTCCGAAAGGCGCGGCCCTGCGGGCCGCACACGATGTCTTGCGATTTGGCCCGAGGCCAAATCGCGGATGCCTCCGGCGGGAGTATTTCCGGAAAAGTGAAGAGGCGGGCCTGCGGCGCGGTTGATCGCGGGGGTCCTCGCGGTGAATGTGTCGGGCGTCCGGAGGAGGCCGGGCACAGCAGGGAGAGGCGCATGGTCCGTGTCGTTGCAATCGGTGAATGCATGGTCGAGATCGCCCGCCCCGAGGGCGCGCCGCCGCGGCTGGGCTTTGCCGGGGACACCTACAACACCGCCTGGTACCTGCGGCGGTGCCTTCCCGACGGGGATGCCGTCGATTACCTGACCGCCCTCGGCGACGATCCGGTGTCGGAAGAGATGCTTGGCGCGATGCGGGCGGCGGGGATCGGCACGGGGCATGTCCGCCGGATCCCGGGCCGGGTGCCGGGGCTCTACATGATCCATACGGAGCGGGGCGAGCGCAGCTTCACCTACTGGCGCGAGACCTCGGCCGCCCGGTGCCTGGCCGATGATCCCGCCGCGCTGGCGGCGGCGCTGGAAGGGGCGGGCTGGGTCTATGTCTCGGGCATCACCATGGCGATCCTGTCTCCGGAGGCCCGCGCGCGCCTGCTGGCGGCGCTCGGGGCCGCGCGGGCCGCGGGCGCGTGCATCGCCTTCGATCCGAACCTGCGGCCCCGTCTCTGGGAGGATGCCGGGACCCTGCGCCGGGTGGTGACGGAGACAGCGGGGCTGGCGGCGCTCGTCCTGCCGAGCTTCGACGACGAGGCGGCCGCCTTCGGCGATGCCGACCCGGGGGCGACGGCCGCGCGCTATGCCGCCGCGGGGGCGGAGGTCGTGGTGGTCAAGACCGGCGGCGGGCCGGTCGTCACGCTGGACCGGGGCGGGCGCGGCACCGTGGGGTGCGAAGCCGTCGCGCCGGTGGACACGACAGGTGCCGGGGACAGTTTCAACGCCGGGCTGCTGGCCGCGCTGATCGGCGGCGCGGGGCTGGAAGCGGCGGTGCGTGCGGGCCATGCCGTGGCCGCCCAGGTGGTCCGCCAGCCGGGGGCGCTGGTGCCGGTCACCGTCTGAGACGAACCTTGCCGGGGCCGGGGCCGGGGCGCCTGTGTCCGCGAACGGACGGCGGGACGGGAAGGGGCGCTTCGCCTTCGTCCCGCTGCCGGAGGCTTGTACGCTGGAGTTCGCCATCGGCTCCTGCCCCGACCATGGGGGGGCGACGGGGCAGATCGGCAGGCGACGTCCGGGCGGCGCATGTCGATTCGGCGCGTGGCCCCTGGTGCGTCTGCGGGCCCGAGCCCGTGTTCGACGTCGTCATCGGCGCAGTTTCGTCGCCCGGCGTGGAAAATGAGCGGATACTCACCGACGATCCGGATTGATCCCAATTCGGCCTAAGCACCGCCGCAATCACCTGTTAAACATGGGGTATGGCAGAGCTGAACTTCAAAACCACCAAGCGTAAATCCTTCGCCCGTGGCCGTGCGTCGAAAACGGCGCTGCGGCTCGTGCTGGGCGGGGTCGCGCTTGCAGGCATCCTGATCCGCCTCGACATCGGGGCCTGATCCGGGCCGGGCCGTGGGCTCAGAACCACTGGCCGGGCTCCATCAGGCCGAGGTCGAGAAGCTGGCGGGAATGCCATTCGAATGGCGCCGAGTTGTGCCACCGGAAGCTGTGGATGTCGTAGCGGGATCCCGGATTGCGCCGCAGCGCCTTTGCCGTCCGGAAGGAACAGATCGCCGCCGTCAGGTTGTGATGCCAGGGGCAGGCGTAGGTGTTGTATTCCGCCTCGTTGAAGACATGCCCCTCGAGCAGCTCCAGCCCGGGCTTGGCCAGGAACAGCGCGATCCGGTCGATCCGGCGGCGGTCCTCGGGAACGTGTTCCTCGAAGCGCCAGCGCAATCCGCCGTGGAAGTCGAACTGCCGCTCGGCGGACCGCCCGGGGTGCGCGGGGTCCGGCCGGTCGACCGCGTAATACCCCGTCCGGTCCAGATGCGCCGCCTCGAGCGAGACGGCGCCCGGCACGGCGGTGAGATCGTCGGCGTAGAGGTCGATCACGTAGGTCAGCATCGCCTCCCGCCGTTCCTCGGCGTGGAAGGCCAGCATCTCGGATACCGAGCGCGTCTCGCAGAACGGGTGGAAGAGGTATTCCGCATTGTAGCAATAATAGAGCCAGGTGCCGGGTGCGGCCGCGATCACCGCGTTGACATTGCGGCAGAGCGCGCCGTCCTCGCCCCGGTCCCATCCGATCCGGATCATGGGTTCGATCCCCTCCGGCGCCGGCGCGTCCGCGGCCATGAAGACCAGGACCTCGGCGAAACCGGCCTGCCGATGGTGCCGGATGGTCGAAGCCAGCTCGACCCCGTCCTCGTCGAAGATCATCGCCACGGGGCCTCTGGTCAGTGCCGTCCGTCCGTCTTTCAGGAAGTGGTCCACCCCATCGTAGCGCATCGCCTGCCTTTCCCGCATCGTGCCGCCAGACTTGCCGCAAGCCGTGCGCATTGCAAGCGGCGGTCCGGATGGTGTAGGCACGCGCCCTGAACCCGCATCCCGGAGGCCGCGAGATGGGCGAGGCGAAGAAGCTCTACATCAAGACCTACGGCTGTCAGATGAACGTCTACGACAGCGAGCGCATGGCCGAGGCCCTGGGCGGCAACGGCTATGTCGAGGTCGGTTCGCCGGAAGAGGCGGACATGATCCTGCTGAACACCTGCCACATCCGGGAGAAGGCGGCCGAGAAGGTCTATTCCGAACTGGGCCGCTTCCGGGGCCTGAAGGCCGACAAGCCGGGGCTGAAGATCGGCGTGGCGGGCTGCGTGGCCCAGGCCGAAGGGGCCGAGATCATGGCGCGGCAGCCGATGGTCGACCTTGTCGTCGGGCCGCAGAGCTATCACCGCCTGCCCGAAATGGAGGCCAGGGCCGGGACGGAAAAGGTCATCGACACCGATTTCCCCGAGGAGGACAAGTTCGCCCGTCTCAGGGAGCGGCCCAAGGCGAAGCGCGGTCCGACCGCGTTCCTGACGGTGCAGGAGGGCTGCGACAAGTTCTGCGCCTTCTGCGTCGTGCCCTATACCCGCGGGGCCGAGGTGTCGCGCCCCGCGGCCCGCATCCTACACGAGGCGCGGGATCTGGTGGACCGCGGCGTGCGCGAGATCACCCTGCTGGGCCAGAACGTCAACGCCTACCACGGGGCCGGGCCGGAGGGCGGCGACTGGACCCTCGCGCGGCTGATCCGGGCGCTCGACCGGATCGACGGGCTGGAGCGCATCCGCTTCACCACCTCGCATCCGAACGACATGGGCGACGACCTGATCGCGGCCCATGCCGAGTGCGGCAAGCTGATGCCCTATCTCCATCTTCCGGTGCAATCGGGCAGCGACCGGATCCTCAAGCGGATGAACCGGCGGCACACGGCCGAAAGCTACATGCGCGTGGTCGAGCGTATCCGGGCGGCCCGGCCGGACATCCTGCTGTCGGGCGATTTCATCGTCGGTTTCCCGGAAGAGACCGAGGCGGACTTCCGCGCCACGATGGAGCTGATCGAGGCGGTTAACTACGGCTCGGCCTTCACCTTCAAGTATTCGCCGCGCCCCGGAACCCCCGCCGCCGAGCGCCCGCAGGTCGATCCGGCCGAGGCCGACGAGAGGCTCCACCGGCTTCAGGCGCTGATCCTGCGCCAGCAGCAGGCGGCCCAGGATTCGATGGTCGGCCGCACGGTCGGGGTGCTTTTCGAGAAGCCGGGCCGGCGGCCGGGCCAGATGGTCGGCAAGTCGGATTACCTGCATTCGGTCTTCGTCGATGCGCAGGAGCTGGACGCCGGCGATCTGCGCCGCGTCCGAATCGTTTCGAGCGGGCCGAACTCGCTGCAGGGCGTGCTGGCCTGACGGCCGCCGCGACACCGGCGCCACATTTCCGCCGCAAATGTGACGGGTTTAGACCTGAATTGCGGCCGTTTCCGGGCTTTGTTTCAGTAGGCGCGACAATAGGCAGATTTCCTTTGCCACCGGTCGCGCAAGCCCCATTATCCAGCTCAGACGCGCCGGGGGGCGCCTTCATCGTGTCACGCGGGGCCGGATGGTTTGGGGCCGGCCGACACGGTTTTGCGAAGTCAGATCCCAAGGGGAACGATATGAAAAAGTTCATTCTCGGCGCCGCCATGGCGGCCGCTCTCGCCGTGCCGGCCTCTGCCGGCAGCTATTCCAAGACGATCTACCAGTTCAGCAACGACGTCATCATCGTGAGCTGCTTCCGCGGCCCGTGGAAGGACGTCATCTGGGACCGTCCGAACTCGAACTTCATCGATAGCCTGATCAAGATCGGCTACGACTACCCGACATCGCACGCCATCGCCGAGCGGGTCTGCCGCGACGACTGGCTGGTCGGCAACGAGGACGGCATGAAGCAGGAGATGATTCGCATCTACCGCGAGTCGCCCGAATTCCGTAAGCGCTGAGACATTCCGGATTACCGAGTGGGGATCGGTCCTGCGCTTCGCGAGGCAGGGCCGGACAGACATAACGAGTGGAAAGGGTCGCCCCGCGGGGCGGCCCTTTTTTCGCAGGGCCTGCCGCGGCATGTGGCGAATATGTCGTAGCCGCCACGCCCCCGCACCCCATATCTGCGCATCGGGCTTTTCTTCGCATCGCGAGCGCCTACATTGATGATACGGGCGGAGGCCGCCGATGGCTGCGGGAACCGCCGGTCTGACGGGAAAGAGCGACGTGACGGGCCAGGTCCCCGACCTCATCGCAATCAAAGCCGGGACGCCCGCGCCTCGAGGCGCGCCCTGGCCCGGAACCTGGGTCGTCTGACCCGGTGCCGGTCCGCCCCGACATATCCCGCCCCGCCGTGCCGCCAGCGCCCTGCTTCGCGGCACGTTTTCGTTCCGGCGCAGTGCTCGCGGCATTGAGACTTGCGCCCTGTCCCCGTGCTTGGCACGCTCACCCCAGAACCATTCCGCAGGAGTCCTGATTGGCCACCACCGTGCTGCCCCCGCCGACTGACGACGCCCCGCTCGCCGAAGTCCAGATCGACTTCCCCGACAATTACCTGCTGATCGCGCTCTGCGGCGAATACGACCGCAATCTGGCCGAGATCGAACAGAAGCTTTCGGTCCAGATCCTGCGGCGCGGCAACCACCTCGTGGTGATCGGCGAGAAGGCCGCCGCGGATCTGTCCGTGGCGCTTCTGAAGGCGCTCTACGCCCGGCTCGAGGCCGGTCGCGAGGTCGGCCCGGCCGACATCGACCGCGAACTCAGGATGAGCGAGCCGGGCCCGGCGCGGCCGACGCGCGACGGCAACCAGCTCGAGATGTTCAAGGGCGGCCCGGTCGAGATCAAGACCCGCAAGAAGCTGGTCGAGCCGCGGACCGACGCGCAGAAGGCCTATGTCTCGAACCTCTTCAACAACGAGCTCGCCTTCGGCATCGGCCCCGCGGGGACCGGCAAGACCTATCTCGCGGTGGCCGTCGGCGTCTCGATGTATATCGAGGGGCTGGTGGACCGGATCATCCTGTCCCGTCCGGCCGTCGAGGCGGGCGAGAAGCTGGGCTACCTGCCCGGCGACATGAAGGAGAAGGTCGATCCCTACATGCAGCCGCTCTATGACGCGCTGAACGACTTCCTGCCCGCGAAGCAGCTGCAGAAGATGTTCGAGGAGAAGCGCGTCGAGATCGCGCCGCTCGCGTTCATGCGCGGCCGGACGCTGGCGAACGCCTATGTCGTTCTGGACGAGGCGCAGAACGCGACCACGATGCAGATGAAGATGTTCCTGACCCGCCTGGGCGAGGGATCGCGCATGGTCATCACCGGCGACCGCACCCAGGTCGACCTGCCGCGCGGCGTGACCTCGGGCCTGTCGGACGCAGAGCGGATCCTGAACGACATCAAGGGCATCAGCTTCAACTACTTCACCGCCAAGGACGTGGTGCGCCACCCCCTTGTCGCCGCGATCATCGAAGCCTACGACGCGGATCAGTAACGAAAACCTGCCCCTGCTTTCCTCTGGTCAATGTATCCTCGGGGGCGCGGGGGCAGACAGCCCCCGCTCCGACATGTCCACACTCACTGACCTCCTGATCGAAGATCCCCGCTGGGAACAGGCCGGCCTCGAAGCCCTGGCCGAGACCGCGGCGCGGGCGACGCTCACCCATCTCGATCTCGACCCCGAGGACTGGGAGATCTCCATCCTCGCCTGCGATGACGCCCGGATCGCCGGGCTGAACGCCGATTTCCGCGACAAGCCGACCCCCACGAACGTCCTCTCATGGCCCTCCGAGGAGCGCGGCGCCGAGATCCCCGGCGCGCGGCCCGAGCCGCCCGAGCCCCGCGATCCCGAGCTCGGAGACATCGCCATCGCCTGGGAAACCTGCGCGCGCGAGGCCCGCGAGGGGGGAAAACCGCTCACCGACCATGCCACGCACCTGATCGTTCATGCAGTGTTGCATTTGCTGGGTTATGATCACGTTCGTGACGAAGATGCCACTTTGATGGAACATTTAGAGACTGACATACTTGGCAAACTGGGTATTGCAGACCCATATGACTGATCGTCGGCCATTTCGGGCCGACCGCACCGGAAAGGACAGATGGGCGACTCCACTGACGGTTCTTTGAGTGCAGCGCAGGGCGCGCTGCCGAAGGGCACACCGACACAAGCGGCTCCGGCGGTTCAGCCCGCCCCGCGCCGCGGACTCTTATCCCGGCTCTTCGCGCGCGGCCCCGCCGCAGCGCCGGAGCCATCCCGGACACACTCCGCCACCGAGACGCCACGCCCGGCCCACGGCATGGTCAACCTGCGCCGCATGCGGGTCGAGGATGTCTCGGTCCCCAAGGCCGACATCGTGGCCGTGCCCTCCACCATCACCCGGGACGACCTGGTCAAGGTCTTCCGCGAGACGGGCATGACCCGGGTGCCGGTCTTCCAGGGCACGCTGGACACGCCCATCGGGCTGATCCACCTGAAGGACTTCGCGCTCAAGCACGGGTTCAACGGCGCGGGCGGGCGGTTCTCGATCAAGGCGCTGCTCCGGCCGCTGCTGTTCGTGCCGCCGTCGATGCCGATCGGGGTGCTGCTGCAGAAGATGCAGCAGGAACGCCGCCACATGGCGCTGGTGATCGACGAATACGGCGGGGTGGACGGGCTCGTGACCATCGAGGACCTGATCGAACAGGTCATCGGCGAGATCGAGGACGAGCACGACGTCGAGGAAGACGCGCTCTGGACCAAGGAGAAGACCGGCTCGTGGCTGGTCCTCGCCAAGGCGCCGCTCGATGAATTCGAGGCCGAGACCGGGGTCAACCTGACCGAGGACGACAGCGTCGACGAGGAAGAGATCGACACGCTCGGCGGCCTGGTGTTCATGCTCTCGGGCCGGGTGCCGGCGCGCGGCGAGGTGGTCGAACACCCCGCCGGCCACGAGTTCGAGGTGATCGACGCCGATCCCCGCCGCATCAAGCGGCTGCGGGTGCGGCTCGCCCAGAACGAACTCGCGGATGCCTGACACCGCTTCGGCGGTGCGCCGCCCGCTCTGGCGAGACCTCGGTCTCGCCGCCGGGTTCGGCGCGGTGGCGGCTCTGGGGCTCGCCCCCTTCAACCTCTGGCCGCTGGCGCTTTTCGCGCTGGCGGGCGTGGTGTGGCGATTCGACCGCGCCCCCTCGGTCCGCCGGGCGGCCTGGGCCGGATGGGCGGCCGGCACCGGATACTTCCTCGTCGCGCTGAACTGGATCGTCGAGCCGTTCCTCATCGACATCGCGCGCCACGGCTGGATGGCGCCCTTCGCGCTCATCTTCATGGCGGGCGGGCTCGCGCTCTTCTGGGCCGCGGGTTCCGCGCTGGCGCAGTGGATCGCGCCCCGGGGCCGGATGCGCCTGCCGGCCTTCGTCGCCGCGCTCACGCTGGCCGAGCTGGTCCGCGGCGTGATCTTCACCGGCTTCCCCTGGGCGCAGATCGGACATGTGCTGATCGGCTCTCCGCTGATCCAGGTGGCTGCGTGGACGGGGCCGGGCGGGCTGACATTGCTGGCGCTGGCGCTCGCGGCCGCCCTGTCCCGCGTGCCAGCGCAGCCGCTGCGGGCCGGGGTGCCGCTCGTGATCGTCACCGGCGGCCTGATCCTCACCGCGCCGGCGCTGGCACCGAAGCCCCCCGAGACGCCCGGCGATGCGCCGGTGCTGCGTCTGATGCAACCGAACGCCCCGCAGCGCGAGAAATGGGATCCCGAGAAGATCGGGTTCTACTTCAACCGGATGCTCGATTATTCGGCGCAGGCGCCCGCGGTGGACGTGGCGATCTGGCCGGAGACCTCGGTGCCCGCCTTCCTCGACGATGCGGATCAGATCCTTTCGGTCATCGCCGAACGGGCGCAGGGCGCTGTCAGCGTGATCGGCATCGAACGGCGCGAGGACTGGGATTATTTCAACTCCCTCGCGGTCCTGCAGCCCGACGGCGCGGTCAGCGAGGTCTACGACAAGCACCACCTCGTCCCGTTCGGGGAATACCTGCCGCAGGGCGCGCTGCTGTCGCGCCTCGGGCTCGCGCCGATAGTGGACCGCTTCGGCGGTTTCACCCCCGGCGAGGGGCCCAGGGCGATCGACCTCGGCCCCGCCGGCCGCGCGATTCCGCTGATCTGCTACGAGGCCGTCTTCCCGGCCGAGATCCGCAGCGTCGCGGAGCGGCCCGATGTCCTGCTCCAGATCACCAACGACGCATGGTTCGGCACCTTCTCGGGCCCCTACCAGCATTTCGCGCAGGCCCGGCTGCGGGCGGTCGAACAGGGGCTGCCGATGGTCCGGGTCGCCAATACCGGCATCTCGGCGGTGATCGCCGCGGACGGGACCACGATCGCCGCCCTCCCCCTGGGCGAGACCGGCTATCTCGACGTGCCGCGGCCCGCGGCGGCGGCGCCCACGCTCTATGCCCGGATCGGGAGCTGGCCGCTCCTCGGATTGGTGATTCTCGTGCTTGTATCGGCATTTGCGGCGCGAAGAGGACAAATGCATACAACCGGCCATTGACGCCCCGGGGCCCCGGGCGTAACGAGAAGAGCACTCCTGTCACAACGGCTTCCTGGCGTGACAGGCAACTTCCAATGGAGCATTTTCATGACAAGGCAGAACTACATTTTCACCTCGGAATCCGTTTCCGAGGGGCACCCGGACAAGGTCTGCGATCGTATTTCAGACGCGGTTCTGGACGCGCTCATCGCTGAAGAGCCCCACGCGCGCGTCGCCTGCGAGACATTTGCAACCACCAATCGTGTCGTCATCGGCGGAGAAATCGGCCTCGCCGACGAGGACAACCTGAAGACCATGATGAGCCGGGTCGAGGGGATCGCCCGCGACTGCATCCGCGACATCGGCTACGAGCAGGACAAGTTCCACTGGGAAACCTGCGAGATCACCAACCTGCTGCACAAGCAGTCCGCGCATATCGCCCAGGGCGTGAACGCCAGCGACAGCAAGGACGAGGGCGCGGGCGACCAGGGCATCATGTTCGGCTACGCCACGAACGAGACCGACGCGCTGATGCCGGCGCCGATCCTGTTCTCGCACGCGATCCTCAAGCGGCTGGCCGAAGCCCGCAAGAGCGGCGCGGAGCCGACGCTGCGGCCCGACGCCAAAAGCCAGATCTCGCTGCGCTACGAGAACGGGCAGCCGGTCGAGGTGACGCAGCTCGTGCTCTCGACCCAGCACGCCGACGAGAGCCAGTCGAGCGAGGACATCCGCGCCATCGTCGAGCCCTACATCCGCGAGGTCCTGCCGGACGGCTGGCTGACCGACAAGACGGAATGGTGGGTGAACCCGACGGGCAAGTTCGTCATCGGCGGACCCGACGGGGATGCGGGCCTCACGGGGCGGAAGATCATCGTGGACACCTACGGTGGCGCGGCGCCGCATGGCGGCGGGGCGTTCTCGGGCAAGGATCCGACCAAGGTGGACCGTTCGGCGGCCTATGCCGCGCGCTACCTCGCCAAGAACGTCGTGGCGGCGGGGATGGCCGACAAGTGCTCGATCCAGCTGAGCTACGCGATCGGGATCTCGAAGCCGCTGTCGATCTATGCCGACACCTACGGGACCGGCCATGTCGACGAGGAGGAGATCGAGCGCGCGATCGCCCGGGTCATGGACCTGAGCCCGCGGGGCATCCGCGAGCACCTCGAGCTCAACAAGCCGATCTACCAGCGCACCGCGGCCTACGGCCATTTCGGCCGGGCGCCGGAAGAGGACGGCGGCTTCTCCTGGGAGAAGACGGACCTCGTCGAGGCGCTGAAGAAGGGCTGAAGGCTTCTGCCCGGCAAGCAAAAGGCCCCGCCGGAGCGGGGCCTTTCGCGTTTTCGGGGGCGCTCAGAGCGTGGTGTCGGTCTTCCGCCCGTCGATGGACAGGGCGCCGGCGCCGAAGGCCACGACCATCAGCATGCCGCCCGCGATCGAGACGTTCTTCATGAAGGAGATCATGTTGGCCTGGGCCTCCATCCCCTCCATGCCGAGCGAGGGCAGGTAATGGAAGAGGAAGCCCGAGAGCAGCGAGAAGCCGGCCAGCAGGAAGGCGGAGAGGCGGGCCTGCCAGCCGACCAGCAGGGCGATGCCGCCGCCGAGTTCGACGAGGATCACGAGGGGCAGGAGCGCGCCGGGCACGCCCATGGCCTCCATGTAGCCCTGGGTGCCGGCATAGCCGGTGATCTTGCCGAAGCCGGAGGTGATGAAGATGAGGGCGAGAAGCACGCGGCCGAGCGGGGCGGCGTAGCGGAGGGTGTCGGTCATTCGTGAACGCTTTCGGTTTGCATGAAATGGGGCAATGCCCCTCGGCGGGGAAAATGGCGGCAGAGGCCGCACCGCGCCATCCGGGAAAACACAACAGATCCTGTGCGGGAGCGCGCAGGTGGCAGGGTCCGATCCAGCGGAGGCCCCTGGCGGGGCCACGCGATCCCCGCGCGCGCCGGGGGCGCGCGGCCGGCGCCCGTGGCTGCGGCGGCGCGGTTGATCCCCGTCGCGCCCGGCGGTAAAGGCGCGACATGAGCACCCAGCATCCCTCCGGCGCCCCGTGGCGCAACTTCTACGGCCGTTTCAAGGGCAAGCACCTGCGCAAGTCGCAGGAGGCCTACCTGGACGAGGACCTCGCGGCCCTCTCGCCCGGGCCCGTCGGCTGGGACGTGAACCCGGAGCGCGAGACGCTGGACGTGGCGGCGCTCTTCCCGGGGAAGGATCTCTGGCTGGAGGTGGGCTTCGGCGGCGGCGAGCACCTCGTCCACCAGGCCGAGGGGAACCCGGGCGTCGGGATCATCGGCTGCGAGCCCTACATCAACGGGGTCGCGATGCTGCTGGGCAAGATCCGGTCGTCGGGGGTGGAGAACCTGCGCGTGCATCCGGGCGACGCGCGGGATCTCTTCGACGTGCTGCCGGAGGCCTCGGTGGCGAAGGCGTTCCTGCTCTATCCCGATCCCTGGCCGAAGAAGCGGCATCACCGGCGGCGCTTCGTGACGCCGGAGCATCTGGAGCCGCTGGCACGGGTGATGAAGCCCGGGGCGGAGTTCCGGGTGGCGACGGACATTCCCGATTACGTACGGCAGACGCTGGAGGAAGTGCCGCGGGCCGGGTTCGAATGGCTGGCAGAGGGGCCGTCGGACTGGCGCGCGCCCTGGGACGACTGGATCTCGACGCGGTACGAGCAGAAGGCGCTGCGCGAGGGGCGGGTGCCGCATTACCTGACGTTCCGGCGCATCGGATAGCGACCCTCCGGGGGGAGTATTTGTCGGAAAGATGAAGCCGGGGGCGGGGCCCTGGCGGTGAGCGGCCCTTCCCCGGGGGGCGCCTCTCCGGCGAGATGAAGGGACGGGCGGCGCGATGGACGAGGGGCGGGCGCTGCGCTATCCATCGAGCAGATTGCGAAGGACAGCAGCATGAGCGGACATGGCGAACCGGTGCCGATGGTGGCACGCAAGGGCGGGCGGCTTGCCGGCGTGGCGGCGATCCCGGGGGACAAGTCGATCTCGCACCGCGCGCTGATCCTGGGCGCCCTTTCGGTGGGCGAGACGCGGGTGACAGGGCTGCTCGAAGGGCAGGACGTGCTGGACACCGCGAAGGCCATGCGCGCCTTCGGCGCCGAGGTCGAGCGGACGGGCGAGGGCGCCTGGCGGGTTCATGGCGTCGGCGTCGGCGGGTTCGCCGAGCCGGAGCAGGTGATCGACTGCGGCAATTCCGGGACCGGGGTGCGGCTGATCATGGGAGCGATGGCGACCTCGCCGATCGCGGCGACCTTCACCGGGGATGCGAGCCTCAACGGGCGGCCGATGGCGCGGGTGACAGATCCGCTGGCGCTCTTCGGGGCGCGCGCCTTCGGCCGCGCGGGCGGGCGGCTGCCGATGACGATCCTCGGGGCCGAGGACCCGGTGCCGGTGCGCTACGCGACGCCGATGCCCTCGGCGCAGGTGAAATCCGCCGTGCTGCTGGCCGGGCTGAACGCCCCGGGCGAGACGGTGGTGATCGAGCGCGAGGCGACGCGGGACCATTCGGAGCGGATGCTCAGGGGGTTCGGGGCGGAGGTGACGACCGAGGTGACCTCGGAGGGCCGGGTGATCGTGCTGAAGGGGCAGCCGGAGCTCAGGGGGCAGGTGGTCGACGTGCCGCGGGATCCGTCGAGCGCGGCCTTCCCGGTCTGCGCGGCGCTGATCGTCGAGGGCTCGGAGGTGCTGGTCCCGAACATCGGGCTGAACCCGACGCGGGCGGGGCTCTACGAGACCCTGCGCGAGATGGGCGCGGACCTGACCTATGAGAACCCCCGCGAGGAGGGGGGCGAGCCGGTCGCGGATCTGCGCGCGCGCTTCTCTCCGAACATGAAGGGGATCGAGGTGCCGGCGGAGAGGGCGGCCTCGATGATCGACGAATACCCGGTGCTTTCCGTCGTGGCGGCCTTCGCCGAGGGGCGGACGGAGATGCCCGGCGTGAAGGAGCTGCGCGTCAAGGAGAGCGACCGGATCGACGCGATGGCCGTGGGGCTGCGCGCCTGCGGGGTCGAGGTCGACGAGGGCGAGGATTGGTGGGCCGTGGAGGGGCGCGGCCCCGCCGGCGTCGCGGGCGGGGCGACGGTGGAGAGCCGGCTCGACCACCGGATCGCGATGGCGTTCCTGTGCCTCGGGCTGGCGACCGAGGCGCCGGTGACGGTGGACGACGCGGGGCCGATCGTGACCTCGTTCCCGATCTTCGAGCCGCTGATGCGGGATCTCGGCGCCTCGCTGACGCGGGCGGAGGGGTGATCCGCGGGAGGCCGGCCCTGGCGATGAACGGGAGGAGGCGATGATCTTCACGGTGGCGATCGACGGGCCCGCGGCGGCGGGCAAGGGCACGATCTCGCGCGAGGTGGCGGCGCGGTTCGGCTTTGCGCATCTCGACACCGGACTGATCTACCGCGCGACCGGGCGGCGGGTGCTGGCCGGCGAGGCGCCGCTCGAGGCCGCGCGGGCGCTGGAGCCGGGCGATCTTGCCGCGGGCGGGCTCCGGACGCCCGAGGTGGCGCAGGCGGCGAGCCGGGTCGCGGCGATTCCCGAGGTGCGCGAGGCGCTGGTGGCCTTCCAGCGCCGCTTTGCCCGGCGCGAGGGCGGCGCGGTGCTCGACGGGCGCGACATCGGCACGGTGATCTGTCCCGAGGCCGAGGTGAAGCTCTTCGTGACCGCCTCGGACGCGGTGCGGGCGCACCGGCGCTGGCTGGAAGAGCAGGCGGCGGGGCTGGGCACCTCCGAGGCCGATGTCCTGGCCGAATTGCAGGCGCGGGATGCGCGGGATGCCGCCCGTGCCGCGGCGCCGATGCGGGCGGCCGATGATGCGCTGCAATTGGACACCAGCCGGATGAGCATCGAAGAGGCGGTGGCGGCGGCCGTGGCGGCGATCTCGGACCGGATGGACCGGGGCTGACGGCGGCTGTCTGACGCAGGGTAAGGAATACCGGACTGGTTCGACCGGTCGCGGGCGTGCAGGGTGGGTGCAGTACCGAGTGCCCTTTCAAACAGTCCATATTTCAATGACCTCTGCCTTTGCCACACCCCCGCGTGCGGTCCCGGATCCCGACGTCCCTGTCCCCATGGGCTCGCCGGAACGCCCGGACTGCCGCGGGGTCGATTGCGCGATGGATTGCCTCGTGCCGGTGCCCTGCCCGCGGGACGACCGAGAGGCGCGCGCGCGTGTCCGGCGGGACCCGGGCGCGGGCGTGACCTCCGCCGCAGCGCGCCCCGGCCTTTCCCCTGCGTAAGCGTCTAGCGGCCCATCCGGGCGCAAGGGCCTTGCCTGATTGGCCCGGAGCGCATATAGAGCGCGCGTCGACAAGGCGTAAACGCCGCGATGGAAGATTGAGCAGGGGTCGGGTGCCACCGGCCCTCTTTCGTTTGCGGAAGCTAGAGTGACCAACCCCAAGACCGGCGGAGACAACCGCACGGCCAGCCAAACCGAGAAAAGGAACCGATAGAGCACATGGCTCAAAACGCATCCATGGAGGAATTCGAAGCCCTCCTGAACGAAAGCTTCGAAATGGACACCCCCGAAGAGGGCTCTGTCGTCAAAGGCAAGGTGATCGCTGTCGAAGCGGGCCAGGCCATCATCGACGTCGGCTACAAGATGGAAGGCCGTGTCGATCTGAAAGAATTCGCGAACCCCGGCGAAACCCCCGACATCTCCATCGGCGATGAAGTCGAAGTCTTCCTGCGCGCGGCCGAGAACGCCCGCGGCGAAGCCGTCATCTCGCGCGAGATGGCCCGCCGTGAAGAAGCCTGGGACCGCCTCGAGAAGGCCTATGCCGACGACGCCCGTGTCGAAGGCGCGATCTTCGGCCGCGTCAAGGGTGGCTTCACCGTCGACCTCGGCGGCGCCGTGGCCTTCCTGCCCGGTTCGCAGGTCGATGTGCGCCCCGTGCGCGACGCAGGCCCCCTCATGGGTCTCAAGCAGCCGTTCCAGATCCTCAAGATGGACCGTCGCCGCGGCAACATCGTTGTCTCGCGCCGTGCAATCCTTGAAGAATCGCGTGCCGAACAGCGTGCCGAAGTCATCGCCAACCTGACCGAAGGTCAGACGGTCGAGGGCGTGGTCAAGAACATCACCGAGTACGGCGCCTTCGTCGACCTCGGCGGCGTCGACGGCCTGCTGCACGTGACCGACATGGCATGGCGCCGGGTCAACCACCCCTCCGAGATCCTGTCGATCGGCGAGACCGTGAAGGTCCAGGTCATCAAGATCAACAAGGAGACCCACCGTATCTCCCTCGGCATGAAGCAGCTGCAGGAAGATCCGTGGAACCTGGTCGCTGCCAAGTTCCCGCTGGGGTCGGTCCATCCGGGCCGCGTCACGAACATCACCGATTACGGTGCGTTCGTCGAGCTGGAGCCGGGCGTCGAGGGCCTCGTTCACGTGTCCGAAATGTCCTGGACCAAGAAGAACGTGCACCCCGGCAAGATCGTGTCCACCTCGCAGGAAGTGGACGTCATGGTGCTCGAGATCGACGCTGCGAAGCGCCGCGTCTCGCTGGGCCTCAAGCAGACCATGCGCAACCCGTGGGAAGTCTTCGCAGAGACCCACCCGGAAGGCACCGTGGTCGAGGGCGAGGTCAAGAACATCACCGAGTTCGGTCTGTTCGTGGGTCTCCCGGGCGAGATCGACGGCATGGTCCACCTTTCGGACCTGTCCTGGGACGAGCGCGGTGAAGACGCGATCCAGAACTACCGCAAGGGCGATGTCGTCAAGGCCGTGGTCTCCGAAGTCGACACCGAGAAGGAGCGCATCTCGCTCTCGATCAAGAACGTCGAAGGCGACAAGTTCGCCGACGCGGTCGGCGGCGTGAAGCGCGGTTCGATCATCACCGTCACCGTGACGGCGATCGAGGACGGCGGCATCGAGGTGGAATACGAAGGCATGAAATCCTTCATCCGCCGCTCCGACCTGTCGCGTGACCGCTCCGAACAGCGCCCCGAGCGCTTCTCCGTCGGCGACCACGTGGACGTGCGCGTCACCAACGTCGACAGCAAGTCGCACCGCCTGGGTCTGTCGATCAAGGCACGCGAGATCGCCGAAGAGAAAGAGGCCGTCGAACAATACGGTTCCTCCGCTTCGGGCGCCTCGCTGGGCGACATCCTCGGCGCGGCCCTCAAGGGCGACGAGTGATCGCGGCTTCTGCGACCTGACAATCGGAAGGCCCCGGCGGAAACGCCGGGGCCTTTTTCGTTGCGTTCCATGGCACCCGGCGCCTGGATCCCCGAGCTCTGGCTGACGGCGGTGCCGCGTCCGCGCCCGCCACGGCGGGCCGCCGGGCGCGTGGCGGCGGAACCGGCCCCTGCCGGAAGGCCGCCGGATTCAGCGCCGCGCTCCGCGGGGGAAACATTTCCCTCTCCCGAATCAAGCGCGGGACCGCTGCGGCGCGGCATGGGCGCCGGATCACGCCTTGCAGTCACCTTTGAGCGCATTTCCCGCGAAGATCCGCGCAAACCTAAGTAATCAACAGGATTTTCCGCTTCCCGCCGCGGAACTAGTGTTTCCGCGCCGAAACAAAATACCTATAGTCGTGACCGTTGAGGACGCAAGAATCCTTCACCGCCCGGGAGACTGCTGCACATGATCCGTTCGGAACTGATCCAGAAGATTGCCGAAGAGAACCCCCACCTCTACCAGCGCGACGTGGAGCGGATCGTGAACACGATCTTCGAAGAGATCATCGAGGCGATGGCCGGCGGGGATCGCGTCGAACTGCGCGGTTTCGGCGCATTCTCGGTCAAGCAGCGGGATGCCAGAACCGGGCGGAACCCCCGCACGGGCGAAGCGGTTGATGTGGAAGAGAAACACGTCCCATTCTTCAAGACCGGCAAGCTGCTGCGGGACAGACTGAACGGAAAGGCCTGACCCCATGCGGTTCCTCCGCCTCATCTTCCTTCTTGTGCTCGCCCTCGTGCTGGTCTCGATCGCTCTTGCGAACAGGGGCATGGTCACGCTGACCCTGCTGCCGACCGCGCTTGCCGACCTCTGGGGGCACAACCCCTCGGTCGACCTGCCGCTCTTCATCGTGATCCTGCTGGGGATCGTGGCCGGGCTGCTGATCGGTTTCGTCTGGGAATGGTTCCGCGAACACAAGCACCGCGCCGAGGCCCGCAACCGGGCCAGGGAAGCGAAGAAGCTGGAACGCGAGGTCACGCGCCTCAAGGGTGAGAAGCATCAGGGCAAGGACGAGGTTCTCGCCCTGCTGGAGTGAGCTTTCCAAGCGGGCGCCTTTGGCCTAAGCAGCGGACATGACCATCCGGGTAAAGTATTGCGGGCTGTCCCGCCCCGAAGACGTCGCGGCCGCGGTCGCGGCAGGCGCCGGCTACGTGGGCTTCGTGTTCTTCCCCAAATCCCCCCGCTGCATCGACGTCGAGACGGCGCGGGCCCTGGCGCTCGAGGTGCCCGTGGGCATCGCCAAGGTCGCCCTGACGGTCGATGCCGATGACGCGCTGCTGGACGAGATCACCGGCGCCGTGCCGCTCGACATGCTCCAGCTTCACGGCTCCGAAAGCCCCGAGCGGGTGAGCGAGGTCCGCGCGCGCTATGGCCTTCCGGTGATGAAGGCCGTGGGCATCTCGGGGCCGGAGGACCTTCCGGCGCTCGAGACCTACGGCAAGGTGGCGGACCAGCTGCTGGTCGACGCCAAGCCGCCGCAGGGGGCGGATCTGCCGGGCGGCAACGGGCTGCCCTTCGACTGGCGGCTGATCGCCGGGCGGCGCTGGCCGGTGCCCTGGATGCTGGCCGGGGGGCTGACGGCGGAGAACGCGGCCGAGGCGCTCCGCCGCACCGGTGCCCGGCAGCTCGACGTCTCGAGCGGCGTCGAAAGCGCCCGGGGCGTGAAGGATGCCGCGCTGATCCGGGCCTTCGGCGCGGCGGCCAGGGCGTGAGCGTCAGCTTCCGCTTGGCCGTGCGGGCCGATGTGCCCGCCGTGGTGGCGCTGCTTTCCGACGACACGCTGGGCGCAACCCGGGAAGGCGCGGATGCGCTGGAGAGCTATTTCGCCGCCTTCGATGCGATGCAGGCCGAGGGCGCGAACCACCTGGTCGTGGGCGTCGGGGACGGGGCGGTCGTGGCGAGCTACCAGCTCACCTTCATCACCGGGCTCTCCCTGAAGGCCACGCGCCGCGCGCAGGTGGAAAGCGTCCGCGTCGCGGCGCCGTTGCGGAGTGCGGGGATCGGGGCGCTGCTGATGGCCGACGCGGAAGCCCGTGCGCGGGAGGCGGGCTGTGGCCTGATCCAGCTCACCACCAACCGCGCACGGAGCGATGCGCACCGGTTCTATGACCGCCTCGGCTACGAGCCCTCGCATCTGGGCTACAAGAAGGCACTCGGCTAGCCGCACGGTTGGCCCGCCCGGCCGACGCGCCCTCAGACCCGGAGGATCCCCCGCCGCGCGAGCGCCTGGTCCACGAGCTCCGTCTCGACCGGCTCCAGCTGCTGCGCCCTTGGATAGACCGGGGCCGCGCGGTCGTCCCGCACGGAGCCCCAGCCGTCGGTCGTGTCGAAGAAGCGCTCGACCGCCTCCGCGCCGAATTCCCGCAGGTAGCCCTGCACGCAGACGTCGAGGTAGCTCAGCAGCACCGGCCGGGGTTCGGACGCCAGGATGTGCTTGGCCTCGGGGATCCAGTAGATGGCCATCGGCACCTCGCCGATGTCGTGCACCACGTGCGCCGCCGCATCGACCCGGTCATAGGCCGCCTCGCGGGCGTCCAGCGCGCGCCAGTCCGCGCCCGGGACCGCCGCCACCAGCCCCTCGATCTCGCTCGCCTCGTCCGGCACGGCGGTCAGGACCGCGTGGTCGCGCCCCTCGATATGGCGCCAGACCCGCCGCCAGCCGCGGGCGCGGGCCAGCCGCGCGTCGGGATAGGCGTGGGTCGCCCGGTTCACGAGGGAGCCATAGCCGAAGAAATAGGGGGTCATCGCGTGGCCTTGATCCAGATCATGTTTCCTGGTGCATTTTCCTGACACCTTTCCGGCCCAAAGGCAAAGGAGGGGTCCGGTGCGGCTGACCAAGCGGACGAACATCTCGATGCGGGTGCTGATGTACTGCGCGGCGCACGAGGGCCGGCTGGTGACCAAGTCCGAGATCGCCGAATGCTGCAACGCGTCCGAGAACCACCTGGCGCAGGTGATCAATCGGCTGGGGCAGCTCGGGTTCCTGCACACCCAGCGGGGCCGGCACGGCGGGCTCACCCTGGGCCGCGCGATGGACGAGATCAGCGTGGGCGCCGTCTTCCGCGCGATGGAGACCGGGGTGCCGGTGACCGAGTGCTTCGACGCCGAGGACAACACCTGTCCGCTGGTCGAAGCCTGCCTGCTGCGCCCGGCGATCGCCGAGGCGATCGAGGCGTTCTATGCCCGGATGGACCGCGTGACGCTGGCCGAACTTGTCTGCGGGAACGGCCGTCTGCTGCAGATCATGGCACCCCAGGTCGCCTGCGGCCGCGCGGCCGCGGTTTGACTTGCATCGCGCGCGGCGCTTGGTAAACATCCCCTCACAGGATCGGGAGAACCGGCTTTGCCGGTGCCGAAGGAGCAACCGCCCCGGAAACTCTCAGGCCAACGGGACCGGTCCGACAAGAAACTCTGGAGAGAGGCACGCGCAGGCGGGCCCGCCGAAGGGATAACGATCTCAGGCGCCAAGGACAGAGGGGGCATTGCAGCGACCGGGATCGGCCCGGCGCCCATGTGATGCCCGAGCGCAATCGCCTCGGACCGGAAAAGGGGACCCGGAGAGACGATGACAGCCTTGCTCCAGACGCCGCTTCACGCCCTGCACCTCGAACTCGGGGCGCGGATGGTCGCATTCGCGGGCTACGAGATGCCCGTGCAATATCCCGCGGGCGTCATGAAGGAACACCTGCACACCCGTGAGGCCGCCGGCCTCTTCGATGTCAGCCACATGGGGCAGGTGATCCTGCGCGGCGAGAGCTACGAGGCCGTCGCGCTGGCGCTCGAGGCCCTGGTGCCGGTGGATGTCGCGGGGCTGAAGCCCGGGCGGCAGCGCTACGGCTTCTTCACCAATGACGCGGGCGGTCTGCGCGACGACCTGATGCTCGCGAACCGCGGCGATCACCTGTTCCTGGTGGTCAACGCCGCCTGCAAGCAGGATGACCTCGCCCATCTCGTCGCGCATCTGAAGGACGTCACGATCGAGCCGGTGACCGACCGCGCGCTCCTGGCCCTGCAGGGGCCCGAGGCGGAGGCGGTGCTCTCCGCCCTCGCGCCCGAGGTGGCGGCGATGAAATTCATGGACGTGATCACCACGACGATCCTTGGCGCGGAGGCCTGGGTCTCGCGCTCGGGCTACACCGGCGAGGACGGGTTCGAGATCTCGGTCCCCGAGGCCGGGGCCGAGGCGCTGGCCCGTGCCCTGCTGGAGGACGACCGCGTCCTGCCGGTCGGCCTCGGCGCGCGCGACAGCCTGCGGCTGGAGGCCGGGCTCTGCCTCTATGGCCACGACATCGACACCGCCACCAGCCCGGTCGAGGCCGCGCTGACCTGGGCGATCCAGAAGGTCCGCCGCTCGGACGGCGCCCGCGCGGGCGGGTTCCCGGGCGCCGAGCGCATCCTGTCCGAGATCCACAACGGCGCGGAACGGCGCCGCGTGGGCCTGCGTCCCGAGGGCCGGGCGCCGATGCGCGAGGGCACGCCGCTCTATGCCGGCGAGACCGGCGGCGATCCCGTGGGCGAAGTCACGTCCGGCGCCTTCGGTCCGACCCTTGGCGCACCCATGTCGATGGGCTACCTGCCATCCGAACTCGCCGCTTCCGGCACCAAGGTCTGGGGCGAGGTCCGGGGAAAGCGGCTGCCCGCCACGGTGGCGGACCTGCCCTTCGTCCCTGCACGTTTCAAACGCTGAACAGCCAGAGAGCTCTGAGAGAGGTCCCATGAAATTCACCGAAGAACACGAATGGCTCCGCCCCGAGGACGACGTGATCGTCGTGGGCATCACCGAACATGCCGCCGAGCAGCTCGGCGACATCGTCTTCGTGGAACTGCCCGAGGTGGGCACAGAGGTGTCCAAGGATGACGAATGCGTCGTGATCGAATCGGTCAAGGCGGCGTCCGACATCCTCGCCCCCATCGACGGCGAGATCGTCGAGGTGAACGAGGTGCTGATCGACAACCCGGCCAAGGTCAACGACGACCCGATGGGCGACGCCTGGTTCTTCAAGATCAAGCCGGCGGATGCCTCCCAGCTCGACGATTACATGTCCGAGGCCGAATACAAGGACATGATTTCCTGAAGCGATGGCGGTCCTGCGCATCACACCCAACCTCGCCTGCGAGGATCCGACCGGGATGGCGGCGTTCTACCGCCATCTCTTCGACCTCGATATCGCGATGAACATGGAGTTCATCGTGACGATGGAGCCCGGGACCGCCACGCGCCAGCCGCCGCAGGTCTCGGTGCTGTCCGAGGGGGGCTCGGGCACCCCGGTGCCGGCGCTCTCGATCGAGGTCGACGACCTCGACCGGGTGATCACCCGCTGCCGGCTGCGCGGGATCGCCATCGACTACGGCCCGGTGGAGGAGCCCTGGGGCGTCCGCCGCATCTACCTGCGCGACCCCGCAGGGCATCTCGTGAACGTTCTGACCCACAAGTGAGGTTTCACCCGTGACGACCTTCTCGCCCACCGATTACGACCCCTACGACTTCGCCAACCGGCGCCACATCGGCCCCTCGCCCGACGAGATGGCCGAGATGCTGAAGGTGGTGGGGGCCGAGAGCCTCGACGCGCTGATCGACGACACGGTGCCGCAGGGCATCCGGCAGGACGATCCGCTCGATTTCGGCGGGCCGCTGTCGGAGCAGGAACTTCTGGTGAAGATGCGCGCGGTGTCCAAGCGCAACCGGGTGCTGACCTCGCTGATCGGGCAGGGCTACCACGCCACGATCACCCCGCCGGCGATCAAGCGGAACATCTTCGAGAACCCGGCCTGGTACACCGCCTACACCCCCTACCAGCCCGAGATCAGCCAGGGTCGGCTGGAGGCGCTGCTGAACTACCAGACGATGATCGCCGATCTGACGGGCCTGCCGATCGCCAATGCCTCGCTCCTGGACGAGGCCACGGCGGCGGCCGAGGCGATGACCATGGCGCAGCGGTCGTCCAAGTCGAAGGCCACCGCCTTCTTCGTGGACGAGGCGCTGCATCCGCAGAACATCGCCGTGATCCGGACCCGGGCGAAGCCCCTGGGGATCGAGATCATCACCGGGCGGCCCTCGGACCTCGACGCCTCGACCGTCTTCGGAGCGATCTTCCAGTATCCCGGCACCAACGGCGTGCTGCGGGACTTCACCGAGCAGATGCAGGCGCTGCATGCCGCGAAGGCGCTCGGGATCGTCATCGCCGACCCGCTGGCCCTGTGCCTGCTGAAGGAGCCCGGGGCCATGGGCGCCGACATCGCCGTCGGCTCCACCCAGCGGTTCGGCGTGCCCGTGGGCTACGGCGGCCCGCATGCCGCCTACATGGCCTGCCGGGACGAGCTGAAGCGCGCGATGCCTGGCCGCCTCGTCGGGGTCTCGATCGACGCGCGCGGCAACCGGGCCTACCGTCTGGCGCTCCAGACCCGCGAGCAGCATATCCGGCGCGAGAAGGCGACCTCCAACGTCTGTACCGCGCAGGCTCTGCTGGCCGTCATGGCGTCGATGTACGCGGTCTTCCACGGGCCGAAGGGGCTGAAGGGGATCGCCCAGAGGGTCCATGCGCGGACCGTCGACATGGCCGAAGGGCTGCGCGCGGCGGGGTTCGACGTCTTCCCGAGGAAGGTCTTCGACACGGTGACGGTCGAGGTCGGTCCGTTCCAGGGCGCGATCCTGAAATCGGCGCGGGAGGAGGGGATCAACCTCCGGCCCGTCGGCGAGACAAGGATCGGCATCGCGCTCGACGAATGCACCACGCCGGCGGTGATCGAATCCGTCTGGCGCGCCTTCGGGGTCACCGACCGGAAGGCGGCGACCGAACCCGCCTATGACCTGCCCGAGAAGCTGGTGCGCGAGACGCCCTACCTGACGCACGAGATCTTCCACATGAACCGGGCCGAGACCGAGATGATGCGCTACATGCGCCGCCTCGCGGACCGGGACCTCGCGCTCGACCGGGCGATGATCCCGCTGGGCTCCTGCACGATGAAGCTGAACGCGGCGGCCGAGATGATGCCGGTGTCGTGGGACGAATTCGCCTCGCTCCACCCCTTCGTGCCGGAGGACCAGGCGGCGGGCTACAGGGAGCTGATCGACGACCTCTCGGCCAAGCTCTGCGACGTGACGGGCTATGCCGCCTTCTCGATGCAGCCGAATTCCGGCGCGCAGGGGGAATATGCAGGGCTCCTGACCATCGCGGGCTATCACGCGGCCAACGGCGAAGGGCACCGCAACGTCTGCCTGATCCCGATGTCGGCGCATGGCACCAACCCGGCCTCGGCCCAGATGGTCGGCTGGAAGGTCGTGCCGGTGAAGAGCCGCGGAAACGGCGACATCGACCTGGAGGATTTCCGCGCGCAGGCGGAGAAACATGCCGAGACCCTCGCGGGCTGCATGATCACCTACCCCTCGACCCACGGCGTCTTCGAGGAGACCGTGCGCGAGGTCTGCGCCATCACCCATGAGCACGGCGGGCAGGTCTATATCGACGGCGCCAACATGAACGCGATGGTGGGGCTGGCGCGGCCGGGCGACGTGGGGGGCGATGTCAGCCACCTGAACCTGCACAAGACCTTCTGCATTCCGCATGGCGGCGGCGGCCCCGGCATGGGGCCGATCGGGGTGAAGGCGCACCTGGCAGAGCACCTGCCGGGGCATCCGCATTTCGGGACGGAGGGGGCGGTCTCGGCCGCGCCCTACGGCTCGCCCTCGATCCTGCCGATCTCCTGGGCCTATTGCCTGATGATGGGCGGCGCGGGGCTGACGCAGGCGACGCGGGTGGCGATCCTGAACGCGAATTACATCGTGAAGCGGCTGGAGGGGGCCTATGACGTGCTCTACCGCGGGCCCTCGGGTCGGGTGGCACATGAGTGCATCCTCGACACGCGGCCCTTCGAAAAGAGCGCGGGCGTGACCGTCGACGACATCGCCAAGCGGCTGATCGACTGCGGCTTCCACGCGCCGACGATGAGCTTCCCGGTGGCGGGGACGCTGATGGTCGAGCCGACGGAGAGCGAGACCAAGGCCGAGCTCGACCGGTTCTGCGACGCGATGCTGGCGATCCGGGCCGAAATCCGGGAGATCGAGGAGGGGAAGATCGCGGCCGAGGCTTCGCCGCTGAAGTTCGCGCCCCATACGGTGGAGGACCTCGTGGGCGATTGGGACCGGGCCTATGGACGCGAGCAGGGCTGCTTCCCGCCGGGCGCCTTCCGGGTGGACAAGTACTGGCCGCCGGTCAACCGCGTCGACAATGTCTGGGGCGACCGGAACCTGACCTGCACCTGTCCGCCGATGAGCGATTACGCCGAAGCGGCCGAATAGGCGGGGACCGATCCAATGGAGCGGCCCCCTTCCGGGGGCCGCACACTATCTATTTCCTTGATTGGGGCTCTGCCCCAAACCCCGGGATATTTTCGGCAAGAGGAAGCAGGCGCCGAAGGCGTCACTCCCTTGCCCGCAGGACCCGCGCCGGGCGGGCGCGCAGCGGAGCCCAGGCGAAGGCGAGGCCGGCGGCGAGGTTCGCCAGCAGCCCGCCCGCGACGATGGCGAGCGCCGAGGGCCAGATCACGGCGTAGCCCGTCTCCATCACGAAATGGCAGATCGCCCAGCCTCCGGCGATGCCCGCCCCGAGCGCGACGATGCCTGCCGCGGCGCCGAGGAGGGCAGAGCGGAGGGCGAGGCTGGCGAGGATGCGGGCCCGCGTGGCGCCGAGCGTCTTCAGGATCGCGGCCTCCTGGACGCGCGCGCCCTCGCCCGAGACCGCCGCGCCGATCAGGACGAGGAAGCCGGTGAGCAGCGTTGCCGCCGCGCCGTAGGAGGTGGCGGTGGCGAGCCCGGCGAGCAGGTCGGACACCCGGTCGATGGCATCCCGGACCGAGATCGCGGTCACGTTCGGGAAGGTGTTGGAGATGTCGCGCAGGATGGCGGCCTCGGCGTCTGCGTCGGCGTAGACCGTGGCGATGAAGGTGTGCGGCGCGCCCTCGACCGAGGCCGGGTTCAGGGCGGTGACGAAGCCCATCCCGGCGGAGGAGAAATCGACCTCGCGGAAGCTCGTCAGGGTCGCGGTGATGTCGCGGCCGAGGATGTTGACGGTGATCTCGTCGCCGAGCTCCAGGCCCACCTCGGCGGCCTCCTCGGCGGCGAAGCTCATCAGGGGCGGGCCGTCGTAATCCTCGGGCCACCAGGCGCCCTCGGTGAGGCGGGTGGTTTCGGGCAGGGTCGCGGAATAGGTGATGCCGCGGTCGCCGCGGACGACCCAGTGATCGCCCGCCACCTCGCGCGCCGGGCGGCCGTTGATCCGGGAGATCACGCCGCGGAGCATCGGGGCGCTTTCCACGCGGTTCACCTGCGGGTCGCTCTCGATGCGGTCGAGGAAGCCCGCCATCTGGTCCTTCTGGATGTCCACGAAGAAGAACGACGGCGCCCGGTCGGGCAGGTCGCGGGAGATCGCGGCGCGCAGGTTGCCGTCGATCTGGCCGACGGCGGCGAGGACCGAGAGGCCGAGGCCGAGGGAGAGGACCACCGAGATCGCATCGGTGCGCGGTCCGCCGATGGCGGCCAGCGCCCAGCGGAGGGGCGGCCGGCCGCGCGCGGCCTGGCGGAAGCGGCGCGCGAGGGCGCGGATGCCGAGGGCGGCGAGCGCGAGGAGCAGGAGCGCGAAGGCGATGCCGCCGGAGGTCCAGAGGGTGAGCTGGAGGTTGCCGGAGAAGGCGGCGGCGGTGCCGATGAGGGCCGCGGTGAGGGCCAGCGTGGCGACCAGGTAACGGGCGGGGGGCAGGAGGCTGCCGCCCTCCATCGCGTCGCGGAAGAGGGAGGCGGCGCGGATCTCGCCTGCGCGGGAGAGCGGCCAGAGGGTGAAGACGAGGGCGGTCAGCACGCCGTAGACCGCGGCCTCGGCCAGCGGCTCGGGGTAGAGGCCGAAGACCGCCGGGATCGGCAGGGCCGAGGTGATGAGCGGCGAGAGCAGGACCGGGGTCAGGGCGCCGAGGGCGAGGCCGATCAGGATGCCGACGAGCGCGAGCGCGCCGATCTGGAGGAAGTAGGTCGCGAAGATGGTGGAACGCTCGGCCCCGAGGGTGCGGAGCGTGGCGATGACCGAGGTCTTGCCTGCGAGGTAGCCGCGGACCGAGGCCGCGACGCCGACGCCGCCGACGGCGAGGCCCGACAGGCCCACGAGGATCAGGAAGGCGCCGAGGCGGTCGACGAACTGCCGGATGCCGGGGGCGCCGTTGCGCGCGTCCCGCCAGCGCAGGCCGGAGTCCCGGAATTGCGCCTCCGCCTCGGCCTTCAGGGCGGCGAGGTCTGCGCCCTCGGGCAGGAGCAGCCGGTAGTCGGTGTCGAAGAGCGAGCCGGGCTCGAGCAGGCCCGAGCCCGCGAGGGCGTCGCGCAGCACGATCGTGCGGGGGCCGAGGGAAAAGCCCGCCGCGCCCGCGTCGGGTTCGGTCTCGAGCCGGGCCATCAGGACGAAATCGGCGGTGCCGAGGCGGAAGCGGTCCCCGGGCGCGAGGCCGAGCCGGTCCACGAGCAGCGGCGCCATGACCGCGCCGGGGAGGCCGTCACGACCGGCGAAGGCCTCGGAGATCGGCATCTCGGGCGACAGGCGCACATTGCCGACGAGCGGGTAGGCGTCGTCCACGGCCTTCACCTGCGTCAGCCCGCGCTCGGCGGTGTCGCCGGTCCCGGCCACGGCCATGGAGCGGAAATCGGCGACCTCCGAGACGGCGGTCGCGGTCTCCTCCATCCACGCCAGCTCCTCGGGGTCGGCGAAGCGGTAGGTGAAGGACATCTGCGCATCGCCGCCGAGGAGGGCGGAGCCTTCCTGCGCCAGCCCCGCCTCGATGGCGGAACGGACCGAGCCGACGCCCGCGATGGCTGCGACCCCGAGGGCGAGGCAGGCGATCAGGATGCGGAAGCCGCGCAGGCCGCCGCGCAATTCCCGCCCGGCGAGCCGGGCCGCGACCGAGAGGCTCATTCCGCGGCCTCGGTCCGGTCGACGGCGGAATCTTCGAGCCGCCCGTCGCGCAGCCGGATCACCCGGTCGCAGCGGCTGGCCAGTTCGGGCGCGTGGGTCACGAGGATCAGCGTCGCGCCGTGGCGGTCGCGCAACCCGAAGAGCATGTCGACGATCGCCGCGCCGTTGGTCTCGTCGAGGTTGCCGGTCGGTTCGTCCGCCAGGAGGATCTCGGGCCGGGTGACCGAGGCGCGGGCGAGGGCCACGCGCTGCTGTTCGCCGCCCGACATCTGGCTGGGGTAATGGCCCGCGCGGTGGCCGAGGCCCACGGCCTCGAGCTCTGCCTCCGCCCGCTCGAAGGCGTCCTTCACCCCGGCCAGTTCCAGCGGGGTCGCGACATTTTCAAGCGCCGTCATCGTGGGAATGAGGTGGAAGGACTGGAAGACCACCCCCATATGATCCCTGCGGAACCGCGCGAGCGCGTCCTCGTCCATCGCAGTCAGATCCTGGCCGAGCGCCGCGATCCGGCCGCCGGTGGCGCGTTCGAGGCCGCCCATGAGCATAAGGAGCGACGACTTGCCAGAACCCGAAGGTCCGACCAGCCCCAGCGTTTCCCCCCGCGCCACGTCGAGCGAGATGCCGTGCAGGATCTCGACCCGCCCGGCATTGCCATCCAGCGCCAGACGCGCGTCGGTGAGGGAAAGGACGGGGTCTGTCATGGGCTTGGCCTTTGCGGTTGGACGTCTGGTGTCATATGGGCGCGCGGTCCTGAGCCGCAAGGCGATTGCGGCAATGCTGCTCATCCTGCCGCTCCAGGCCATGGCCGAAGAGGTGCGGATCCTCGCATTGGGCGATTCCCTCACAGCGGGATACGGTCTGCCGGAGGAAAGTGGATTTGTTCCGCAGCTCCAGGGCTGGCTGAACGACCACGGCGAGGATGTCGTGATCGTCAACGCCGGCGTCTCGGGCGACACGACGGCGGGCGGGCTGTCGCGGGTGGAATGGTCGCTGACGCCCGAGATCGACGCGATGATCGTCGCGCTTGGCGGCAACGACGTGCTGCGCGGCGTCGACCCGGCCTCCACCCGGAAGAACCTCGAGGGCATCCTCGCCGTGGCCGAGGCGCGCGACCTGCCGGTGCTGGTGATCGGGCTGCAGGCGTCGCGCAATTTCGGGGCTGATTTCAAGGCGGCCTTCGACCGGATCCATCCCGAGGTGGCCGAGGCGCATGGCGCGCTCTACGAGCCGAACTTCTTCGCGGGTCTCGGGGGCGACGGCACGGACCCGGCGGCCTATCGCGCCTTCATGCAGGCGGACGGCATCCACCCGAATGCCGAGGGCGTCCGGCGCATCGTGGCGCAGATCGGCCCGCGCGTGCAGGCGCTTGTCGACCGGGTGGAGTGAGGTTTCACTCCCCCGGCGGCGGCCCGGCCTTCAGCCCGAAGAATGTCCGCACGTCGTCCCAGAGCGTCGGCGCGGTGACGAAGAGGATGTGGCCCTGCCCGTCGTAGATCTTCATCCCGTCGGCGGGGATCGAAACCGCGAAGCGCGACGTGGGGCCGATCGGAAAGACGGTGTCCTCGCGGCCATGGAAGACGCCGATCTTCGCCTTGGCGAGGTTCGGGTCCTGCGGCAGCGTCCATGTCATCAGGTCGGCGGTGTGGGCCATCGTCATCCGCGGCCCCGGGGTCAGAAGCTGGCCGCGCTGTTCCTCGGCCAGCACCTTGCTCTGTTTCGCCGTGTCTCCGTTCACGTAGTGCTTCCGCCCGTAAAGCAGAGTGCGGTAATTCTCGAGCCAGGCATCCTCCATCGAGGTGCCGTGCGAACGGACCAGCGCGCCGACCACGTCGAAGAACCCCTCGACCGAGGCCTCGATGCCGGCGGGGAAGGGCCCGGCGGAGGAGATCAGCGCGACGCTCACCTCCTTGCGGGGCAGCCGCCGGGCGGCCTCGAGCGCGACGGGGCCGCCGGTGGAGAAACCGATCAGGTAGACCTCCTCGACCTCCAGCTTGTCCATCGTCTCGGCGATCAGCTCTCCCGCCGCGGCGATGTCGAGCCGGTGGTTCAGCTTCGTCCCGTCGAGCCCGGGGAAGCGATAGGCAAGCACGGCGCCGTCGCCGAGATCCCAGTCGAGCACCGGTTCGAACATGCCGACCGAGGCCATCGCGCCCGGGATCACCACCACCGCGCGTTTCATCCCGCGGTGCGCGTTGCCGTCGTGCACGATCGGCATGACATCGGCGTCCTGCGCGGTCGGAAGGCCGGAACAGGCGGCCAGCAGGGCCAGCAGGAAAACGGGGACAAGACGGCAGGTTCGGAGGATCATCGCGGTCAGATAATGAGGCGGCCGCGGGCCGGGTCAAGGCGTCATCACCACGTGGTGTTGCGGCGCGCGTCCGGCGGTCTATAACGGGAATTGAATACGTCGGGAGAAGCGGAATGACGGCGAAAAAAGTGGTGTGCCTCGCGTGCGGTCAGACCAACCGGCTGCCCGAGGAGAAGCTTGGCGCGGCGCCCAAATGCGGCACCTGCGGCGCCGGGCTGATGCCGGCCAAACCCATCGAGATCGACGCGGCCACCTTCGCCAAGGCCAGCAGGACGGACGAGGTCACGCTGGTCGTCGATTTCTGGGCGCCCTGGTGCGGACCCTGCAGGGCGATGGCCCCGCAATATGCCGCCGCGGCGCAGGCGATGCAGGGGCGCGCCCGCTTCGCCAAGCTCAACACCGAGGATCACCCCGAACCCGGCGCCCGCCAGGGCATCCGCGGGATCCCGACCATGGTGATCTATCGCGGCGGGCGCGAGGTGGCGCGCGTCTCGGGGGCGCGGTCCTCGTCGCAGATCGTGGAATGGGTGCGCCAGCAGACCGCGCAGAAGGCCTGAGCGGTCTGAAGGCGGGAGCGCCGGAAACGCGAACGGGCGGCCGGTCCGGTGACCGCCGCCCGTTCCTGTCTGCGCCTCTGCGCTGCGTAGCTTAAAGCACCGTGACCCTGGTGCCGATCGGCACCTGGTTGTAGAGGTCGATCACGTTCTCGTTCAGCATCCGGAAGCAGCCCGACGACGCCGCGCGGCCGATGCTCCGCGGTTCGGTCGTGCCGTGGATCCGGATGTAGGTGTCCTTGCCGCCCTGGTAGAGATACATGGCGCGCGCGCCGAGCGGGTTGCCGGGGCCGCCGGGCATCCGCTCATCGTTGCCCTTGTACTTGCCGTAGGTCGAGGGGTTGCCGTCGATCATCTCGTCGGTCGGGCGCCATGTCGGCCATTCGACCTTGCGCCGGATCGTGGCGGTGCCCTTCCAGCCCCAGCCGGGTTTCGCGACCGCGATGCCGTAGCGCAGCGCACGGCCGGGGGCGGTGACGTAGTAGAGGAAATAGGCGCCCGGCACGATGACGATTTCGCCCGGTTGATAGCGCGAGGTGACGTTCACCTCCTGCTTCGCGAGGACCGAGGGGGCGGCCTGCTGGGCGAAGGCGGGAAGCGGCAGGGCAAGCGCGGCGGTGCCTGCGGCGGCCTGCGTCAGGAACGTACGGCGGGTGGTCATGGATGGCAGCTCCAATGGATTCGCTTTTCAATGCTGACGGCCACTCTACGCGAATGTCACGGCGGACTCCCGCCGCATGGGAGCGGAGCGTTGACGGAGTGTGACCGAGAAGCCGCGCCTCTCACCGGAACGTGATGCGGCCTAGCCCCAGATCCCCTCGAGCTCGGCCCGGATCCAGGCGCGGAACCGGGTGAACTGCGGCATCTCCTCGGCCCGGTCCGGGTAGATCAGCGTATAGGCCTGCCCGCTGTCCATCTCGCGCGCAGAGGCGCGGATCAGGCGGCCCTCGCGCAGCGGCCCGCGGGCCAGCACCTCGGGCACGAGGCCCGCGCCGAGGCCGGCGATGGCCGCGTCGATCACCATGTCGAAATGGTCGAACCGCGCGCCGCGCAGGATGCGGCGGCTGTCGAGGTTCGCGTGCCGGAACCAGTCGAGCCAGAGCGTGGGCCGGGTGGTCTGCTGGAGAAGCGGCAGGGCGAGCAGGTCCTCGTCCGACAGGGCAAGGCCACCCGTCAGGGCGGGCGAGCAGACGGCGACGAGGGATTCGTCGAGCAGGTGGAGGTGATGCGCCGCCCCGCTCCGGTGCCGCGACCGCTGGATGGCGAGGTCGAAGGGCTCCTCGGCGAAATCCACCGGGTCGAGCCGGGCGGCGACATCGACCGTGGTGCCGGGCGCGGCGGCAAGGAAGCCTCCGAGCCGCGGGATCAACCAGGACCGCCCGAACGAGGGCAGCACCGCGATGCGCAGGACGGTGGACTGGCCGCCGAAGGCCATGACGCCGACGGCGGCCGCGTTCAGGTCGTCCAGCAGCCTGCGCGCCTTGGGCAGGAAGGCGCGGCCCGCGTCCGACAGGGTCATCCGCTGACGCTGGCGCACGAAGAGCGCGACGCCCAGCCGGTCCTCGAGCGCGCGGACGGAGCGGCTGACCGCGGTCTGGCTCAGATGCACGCGGCGGGCGGCCAGATGCGTGGTGCCTGCGCGAGCCAATTCGCAAAAGGCTTCAAGTTCGCGGATCGTCGGTATGAAACTTTCGGGCATGCTGCGGGCCAGTGATGCGTTTTTCGCATCATGTATCACGGCATTCGTGTTGGCAACGCGGGGCGCCACCTTTTATGATGCGCCGCAAAGGCAACAGGGCCGCTCCGGCCCGGAAGGAGGAGCCGATGAACATCCAGGACCGACCGATCATCAAGGACAAGGACCGCCCGAACATGGCGTCCTTCAACTGGGAGGACCCGTTCCTCCTCGAGGACCAGCTCGACGAGGACGAGCGGATGATCCGCGATTCCGCCCACAGCTTCTGCCAGGAGAAGCTGATGCCGCGGGTCGAGAAGATGTACATGGAAGAGGGCGTCGACCCCTCGATCTTCGCCGAGATGGGCGAACAGGGCATCCTCGGCGTGACCGTGCCCGAGGAATATGGCGGGATCGGCGCGAACTACGTCTCCTACGGGCTCGTCGCCCGCGAGGTCGAGCGGGTGGATTCGGGCTTCCGTTCGATGTGCTCGGTGCAGTCGTCGCTCGTCATGTACCCGATCTATGCCTACGGCTCGGAGGAGCAGCGGAAGAAATACCTGCCGAAACTGGCCTCCGGCGAGTGGATCGGCTGCTTCGGCCTGACCGAACCCGAGGCGGGCTCGGACCCGGGCGGGATGAAGACCCGGGCGAAGAAGACCGACGGCGGCTACGTGCTGTCCGGCTCCAAGATGTGGATCTCGAACGCGCCGATCGCGGATGTCTTCGTGGTCTGGGCGAAGTCCGACGCCCATGACGGCGCGATCCGGGGCTTCGTTCTCGAGAAGGGGATGAAGGGGCTCACGGCGCCGAAGGTCGGCGGCAAGCTGAGCCTGCGCGCCTCGATCACCGGCGAGATCGTCCTCGACAACGTGGAAGTGGGCGAAGAGGCCCTGCTGCCGCATGTCTCGGGCCTGAAGGGGCCCTTCGGCTGCCTCAACCGCGCGCGCTACGGCATCGGCTGGGGCGTGATGGGCGCGGCCGAGGATTGCTGGTTCCAGGCACGGTCCTACGGGCTCGACCGGCAGCAGTTCGGCAAGCCGCTGGCCGGCACGCAGCTCTACCAGAAGAAGCTGGCGGACATGCAGACCGAGATCGCGCTGGGCCTTCAGGCGGCGCTGCGGGTCGGGCGGCTGTTCGACCAGGCCAAGGCCTCGCCCGAGATGGTCTCGATCATCAAGCGCAACAATTGCGGCAAGGCGCTGGATATCGCCCGGCTCGCCCGGGACATGCACGGCGGCAACGGGATCCAGATCGGCTACAAGGTGATGCGCCACGCGGCGAACCTCGAGACGGTGAACACCTACGAGGGGACGCATGACGTGCACGCCCTGATCCTGGGCCGCGCGCAGACCGGGCTGCAGGCCTTCGTCTGAGCCTGGCCGAACGGAGCGTGCGCGATGCGCACGCACATGAAGCTTGCCGCGCCCATCCGGGCGCGGCGTTTCTGTCTGGGGATGCAGGGCGCTTCCCGGCAACCTGGCGCGCGTGGCGGGGGCGCGATGCCTCCGGCGGGAGTATTTATGGAAAGATGAAGGAGGCGGGCGTCTTCAACCGGCGGTCAGGAAGGTGACATGGGTGTCGCCGTAGCGGCGGCTGTCGATGAGGGAGAAGCCCTCGGGCGCGGTCTGCCCGGTGCTTTCCTCCCAGACTATGAGCGCCTCGGGGGCGATCCAGCCCCCCGCGCGGCAGGCGGTGAGGACGGGTGCGCCGAGGGCGCGGCCGTAGGGCGGATCGAGGAAGACGAGGGTGGCCGGCGGCTCGGTGTTCTCGGGCAGGCGGCGGGCGTCGCGGTGCATCAGCCGGGCGCGGGGGGCCGCGCCGAGGGCCGCGACGTTCTGCTTGATGAGCCGGGTGGCGACCCGGCCGTCGTCGACGAAGGTGACGAAGTCGGCCCCGCGGGAGAGCGCCTCGAGCCCGAGGGCCCCGGTGCCGGCGAAGAGGTCGAGGACGCGGGCGCCGGAGAGCGGGTCTCCGTAGCGGCCGCCCGCCAGCGCCGAGAAGAGGCTTTCGCGGACGCGGTCGGTGGTGGGGCGCAGATGCGCGCCCGCGTCGCCCTTGCCGAGCGCCGCGAGGGGGCGGCCGCGCCATTCTCCGGCGATGATCCTCACGCGGCCAGCAGCGCCTTCAGCGCGGTTTCCGGGTCGGCGACGAGGGCGGGGTCGGGGCTGCGCCCGGCCTCGATCAGGCGCTTGCCGGTCATGTAGGCGCGGGGGTCGTTCATCGCGTCCACCGCGAGGAGCCGGTCGCCGCAATAATACCAGAAGGAGATCGCCTCGCCCTCGCCCTTGCGGGTGACGACACGGTCGTAGCCGGTGTTGAGCCCGGCAATCTGGAGCTTCACGTCGTACTGGTCGGACCAGAACCAGGGCTTCGGGATGTAGTCCTGATCGGCGCCCATCATGCTGTCGGCCACCGCCTCGGCCTGGTCGATGGCGTTCTGGACCGACTCGAGCCGGATGCGCTGACCCCGATAGGGCAGCGAGGCGCAATCGCCGGCGGCCCAGATCGCGGGGTCGGAGGTGCGGCCGCGGGCGTCGGTGGCGATGCCGTTGTCGATAGTGAGGCCGGCGGCCTCGGCCAGTTCCGTCGCGGGGGCGATGCCGATGCCGGCGATCGCCACGTCGCAGGGGATCTCGCGGCCGTCCGCCAGCAGGGCGCCGGTGACGTGGTCCTCGCCCAGCAGGGTCCTGAGCGCGGTGTCCTCGAGGATCTCGACGCCATGCGAGCGGTGCAGGTCGCGGAACCATGCGGCGGTCTCGGGCGCGGCGACGCGGCCGAGGATGCGGGCGGCGGCCTCCAACAGCGTGACCTTCAGGCCGGACTTCGCGGCCACCGCCGCGGCCTCGAGCCCGATGTAGCCGCCGCCGATCACGAGCAGCGCGTTGCCGGGCGTGAGGTAGGGGCGCATCTCGTCGGCATCCGCGAGGCTGCGCATGGTGAGCACGCCGGGCAGGTCGCCCCCGATCGCCTCGGGCAGGCGGCGGGGGTGCGAGCCGGTGGTGAGCGCGAGGCGGTCGTAGGTCAGGACCTCGCCATCCGCGAGCGTGACGGTCTTCGCCGCGGGGTCGATCCGTTCGACCCGCATTCCGGTGCGCAGGGCGATGTCGTGATCGGCGTAGAATGCCTCGGGGCGGAGGAAGAGGCGCGGCATCTCCATCTCGCCCATGAGATAGGCCTTCGAGAGCGGCGGGCGCTGGTAGGGCGGCACCGGCTCCTCGCCGATGAGGGTGATCTCGCCCTCCTCGCCCTTCGCCCTCAGGCGGGCCACCAGAGCCGCCCCGGCCTGACCGGCTCCGATCACGATGGTATGCGCCATGGGCTCTCCTCCGAATGCACTGGTCGTTTCACGGACGGAGCCTATAACGTGCGGGGCGCGGGTGCCATAAGCCGCGCGACATGACAGAAGGTGAGGACATGACGATTTCCAAGGGCGATACGCTGCCCGATGCGACGGTGATCGAGACCGCGGGCGACAGCCCGGCGCAGGTGCAGATGGCCGACAAGGTGAAGGGCCGGAAGGTCGTGATCTTCGGGCTGCCGGCGGCCTTCAGCGGGACCTGCACGACGGCGCATGTGCCGAGCTTCCTGAAGAACCGGGAGGCGCTCTCGGCCAGGGGCGTGGACGAGGTGATCTGCGTCTCGGTCAACGACTATTTCGCGATGAAGGCCTGGGACAAGGAAATGGGCGCCTCGGCCGGAGGGATCACCATGATCGCCGACGGGATGGCCGAGTTCACCAAGGCGATCGGGATGGAATTCTCGGCCCCGCCCGTGGGCTTCGTCGACCGCTCCAAGCGCTACACGATGCTGGTCGAGGACGGCGTCGTGACCGAGCTCAACATCGAGGAGACGCCGGGCACCTGCACGATCTCGGCGGCGGAGACCCTGCTCGACACGATGTGACCCGTTGCCGGAGCGCGCCCCCCGGCGCGCTCCGGACACGCCGCTCACGGCTGGACGGGAAGCCCCGCTCGGGGGGCGCGCAAGATGGCCAGCGTCCGTCCGAGGAAGAGGCCGGCGACCAGCCCGACGATCAGCACGAACCCGGCCCGGAACCCCGTTCCGGCGGCGACCTGGGGGGCCACGGCCTGCATCGTGCCGAGGGCGAAGTTCGCGAGGAAGACGGTCAGGATCGTCACCAGGGTCAGCGCCTCGCCCCGGAGCGCCACGCGCCTGTCATCCCGCCCCATGATCCAGCGCGGCTGTACCCGCCACCCCAGGACGGCGCCCGTGGCGTAGCTCGCCGCGAAGAGGCCCCAGAGTTCGGGCGTGGCGTGCAGCGCTGCCACGGCTCTCACCGCCAGGATCGCGAGGAGCGGTATCAGGTAGAACGGCAGGACCGGGCTCACCCTGCTGCGTGTCGACCGCAGGCCGAGGAGCACGAGCACGGCCAGAAGCGGCCAGACCCAGAGCGGTGCGCCGGTCGCGATCCCCCTCAGCATGAGCGGTCCTCCGTCCCCGTGTCGCGCCCGCCGAGGCCCACGACGAAGAAGAAGCCGGCGCCCAGTATGGCGGCGATGCCGTGGCCGATCACCGCGCCGAGCCAGACATTGGCGGCGATGATCCCCACCACCCCGAGGAAGAGGCGGAACTTGCGCAGCGCCTTCGGCCCGGCGTCCCTGCCCATGACCGCCTGTGCCAGGCGGTCGATGCGGTCCTGAAGCGTTTCAATGGTCGTTGTCATCTCGCGTTCTCCTTTCGGCTCGTGTCCAACTGGGCTAGGAGGTGACGCGGCAAGACCCTTCCGAACAACGCGATTTGCGTGAACGACAGGCCAGGCTTCGTGAGTGACATCGACCGACTTGGGAAACCGCGCCAACGCCCGGTGCTGCATCTGCCGGAGCAGCTGGCGGGCTGTGCGCTGACCGTCGCGGTGCTGACTGTGCTGGGTCCCTTTTCGACCTCCGAGCTGCCTGCCGCGACCCGCGCGGCCTACTGGGCGCTCAGTATCGGGCCGGGATGGATGCTGGTCGTCGGACTGGCCCTGCTGATGCGGGGTCTGCGCGTCTTCGAAGGACGCGCGCCGGTCCTGCCCCCGCTGACGGCCTTCGCGCTGGCCTTCCCGCCGATCGTCTTCATCGCCATCCAGACCGACCGCCTGTTCCGGCCCGAAAGCGGCGACGCGCCGATCTGGGTCATGCTGGTGAACGTCGGCACGATCTTCGTGCTGGTGACCGCGATCCTGTTCTCCCGCCTCCGCGCGCGGCTGGAGCCGCCCGCGCCGCTGCCCGCGCGCAACGCCTTCCTCGATCGCCTGCCGCCGAAGCTGGGCACGGCGCTGATCTCGCTCACGGCGCAGGATCATTATGTCGAGGTCACCACCGCCAGGGGGCGGGAGCTGATCCACATGCGCCTGTCGGATGCGATCGAGGAGCTGGGCGACTATCCCGGCCACCAGATCCACCGGTCGCACTGGATATCCGGCCATGCCTTCACCGGGACCAGCCGCGAGAACGGGAAGCTCATGGCGCATCTCGCCGATGGCCGCACCTTGCCCGTCTCGCGCTCCTTCGCGCCGCAGGTGCGGCGGATGCAGCCGGTGCGCCCGGTGCCGGTGGTGGAGCCGTAGGGCGGGCCGAGGGGCGTGCTCACGCCGCCTCCGGGACCTCCGAGCTCGGACACCCTGTGGCGACCTTGCCCTGACGATGCGCCAGGGCCGGCCGGTCCCCGGCGCTCAAGGCTGGCCCGTCATCGAGACACACATCCGCGTCGGAGGTGTCGGCGGCACATGCGTCCGGCGGGGGCGCCTTTCGCCGCTCGGGATCAGCTCGCGGTGGCGCGCTGCGGCTCGGGATCGGGCGTGTCGCGTTCGAGCTGGAGCGTCTGGGTCGGGAAGGGGATGTCGACCCCGCCGGCGTCGAGCGCCTCCTTCACCTTGCGGGTCATGTCGGCCTTGTAGGCGAAATAGACCGCGGAATCGCACCAGACGCGGACGAGGAAATCGACCGAGAAATCGCCGAGGTTCGTCACCTGGATGAAGGGCTCGGGCTCCTTGTGGGAGCGTTCGTCGGCCATGATCGTGTCGATGATGATCCGCTCGGCCTTCTTCAGGTCGGCGTCGTAGGTGACGCCGAAGGTCCATTCCGCGCGCCGGGTCGGGTAGATCGAGTAATTGACGATCGTGTTCCCCCAGACCTCGGAATTGGGGATGATGATCTGCACGTTCGACAGGTTCGCGAGTTCGGTGAAGTTCAGCGTGATGTCCTTCACCGTGCCCATCTGGCCCGCGATCTCGACGAAATCGCCGATCTTGATCGGGCGGAAGAAGATGATCATCACCCCCGCCGCGATGTTCGACAGCGTGCCCTGCAGCGCGAGGCCGATGGCGAGGCCGGCCGCACCGATGACGGCGACGAGGCTGGTCGTGCGGATCCCGAAGGTGTTCAGGATGAAGAGCGCCGTGAAGCCGATGATCGCGTATTTGACGATGGAGCCGAGGAAGTTGAACAGCGTGTCGTCGAGCTTGGCGTGCTTCGTGGCAAGGCCGGTGATCCGCCGGTTGGCCCAGCCCGCGATGAAGAGCCCGACGATCAGGATCAGCACGGCGGTCAGCACGTTGCCGACGAGCCCGGCCAGGAAATCGAGGGTCAGCAGATCCCCCAGGGTATTGCCGTTGTAGAGGTCGGTCTTCAGCAGGTCTTCCATCAGTCTTCCCGTATCTGGTCCATCTTGCGGGCGAGTTTCGCGTCCAGCGACGAGAGGCCGCCCACGTCATGCGTGGTCAGCGAAATTGTCACACGATTGTAGCTGTTGGACCAGTCCGGGTGGTGGTTCCACTTCTCGGCCCAGAGCGCGGCGCGGGTCATGAAGGCGAAAGCCTCGGTGAAATCCGCGAATTCATAGGTCTTGGCGATGCGATCCGCCTCGGCATCGACGGTCCAGCCGTTCGCGACCAGCGGGTCGATCAGCGACTTGCGGGCGGTGTCCGACAGTTTCTCGGTCAATCCTGCTCCTCCCTCTGTTCCTTGCGGAACGGGCCGTAGGCGGTGAGGACCTCGATGTCCTCTTCCACCGCGCGCCGTTCCTGGGTCAGGAACTGCTCGACGGCGCGGGCGAATCCGCGGTCGCCGATCCAGTGCAGCGAATGGCATTCCGACGGAAGGTAGCCGCGCGCCAGCTTGTGTTCGCCCTGCGCCCCCGCCTCGACCCGGGCCAGGCCGTTCTCGATCGCGTAGTCGATGGCGCGATAATAGCACGTCTCGAAATGCAGGAAGTCGTGATGCTCGATGCAGCCCCAGTAGCGGCCGAAGAGCACGTCGCGCCCGATCATGTTCAGCGCGCCGGCCACGTCGCGGCCCTCGCGTTCGCACATCACCAGGAGGATGTCGTCGCGCAGCACCTCGTGCGCGATCTCGAAGAACGCCCGGGTGAGGTAGGGAGAGCCCCATTTCCGCGCGCCGGTGTCCTGGTAGAAGCGCCAGAAGCTGTCCCAGTGCTGCGGTTCGATCTCGTCCCCGGTGAGCAGGCGGATCTCGCCGCCGAAGGCGTTGGCGCGCTGGCGCTCCTTGCGGATCGTCTTGCGCTTGCGCGACGACAGGTCGGCGAGGAAGGCGTCGAAATCCGGGTAATCGCGGTTTTCCCAGTGGTATTGCTGGGTGGTCCGGCGCATCAGGCCGATCTCGTCGCCCGCGATGGCCTCTGCCTCGGTGCAGAAGGTGACGTGCAGCGAGGAGAGCCCGTTGTCGGCCGCCAGCTTCACGGCGCCCTGCACCAGCGCGGACATGCCCGCGGCCTCGTGCCCGGGTCTGGTGAGGAAACGGCGGCCCGTGGCGGGGGTGAAGGGGACGGCGATCTGCAGCTTGGGGTAATACTGTCCGCCCGCGTTCTCATAGGCGTGGGCCCAGGAGAAATCGAAGATGTATTCGCCCTGGCTGTTCGACTTCGCGTAGAGCGGGGCGACGGCGATCAGCTCACCGTTCTGCCGGGCGGCGAGGTGGCGCGGCTCCCATCCGGTGCCGCGACCGACCGAGCGGCTGTCTTCCAGCGCCTTCAGGAACCGGTGCGTGGTGAAGGGATCGACCGGGCGCCCGCCGTCCGCAGCTTCGGGACAGGCGCAGGCATCCCACTCCTCGGCCGGGATCTCGTCCAGGCCGGGGAGGACGGCGATCTCGATCAGACTGTCCGTGTCCATTGGCATCGGCCCTCAATCTGGCGCGGGCGGCCTGTCGTTCAAGGCGGATCAGGCCGGAAGGGCGGCAGGGTAACCCTCGAAGGTGATGTTCTGCGCGACCTGGCGGGCCAGGGTCTCCTGATCGGGCGAGCGGATGGTCCAGCAGAGCACCGGCAGCCCCTGGTCCAGCAGCGCGGCGACGCGGGGCCGGTCGAGGTCGCGCGCCTCGTGGCTGATGAAGCTGGCGCGCGAGGCCGCGATGTCCGGGATCTCGCGCAGGCGGTCGAGCGTGCCCGCCGGGATCGGCTTCCAGTCGTCGGGCCGGTAGGAACAGGTGACGATACCGCGCGGCACGTCGGGTGCGAGCCCCGAGAGCACGCGGACCGAGTTCGGGTTGAACGACATGAAGGCGAGCGGGCCGTCGTAGCCGCGGACGGCCTCGGCCGCCGCCTCTTCGAGGATGCCGACCGCGGCGCCCAGCTGGCCGTCCTGGTCCTTGATCTCGACCAGCAGCGGCACGCGGCCCGCCACAAGCTCGAGCACCTCGGCGAAGGTGGGGATGCCGGTGGCGCCGCCCTTCAGCCTGATCTGCCCGAGCGCCGCGGCGCTGCGGGCGCGCAGCGGGCCGGTTTCCCCGGTCAGGCGGTCGAGGTCGTAATCGTGGAACACCATCGCCTGCCGGTCGGCGGAGAGCTGGAGGTCGATCTCGATCCCGTAGCCCGCCGCCACCGCGGCCTCGATCGCCTCGCGCGAGTTCTCGGGGCGGCCCTGCGTGACGTCATGCAGGGCCCGGTGCGCGATCGGCGCCTCAAGGAAGGCCGCGGGCAGGGGCGGGGTGCGGGTCATCGGCGCGTCCTCCGGCGTCTGTCGTCAGGCGATCTGGAAGATGCCTTCGATCTCGACCGCCACGCCGAAGGGCAGCGATCCGGCGGACACGGCCGAACGGGAATGGCGCCCGGCGTCGCCCAGAACCTCGACCAGGAAGTCCGACGCGCCGTTCACGACCTTGGGCTGGTCGCCGAAGTCGGGGGTGGAGTTGACGAAGCCGGTCAGCTTGACCACGCGCTTCAGCCGGGACAGGTCGCCGCCGCAGGCCGCCTTGACCTGTGCGAGCAGCGAGATGGCGCAGGTCTTCGCCGCGGCCGCACCCTCGTCCACGGTCAGCGCGTCGCCGACCTTGCCCTTGATCATCTCGCCGTCCTTCATCGAGATCTGGCCCGAGACGTAGAGCGTGTCGCCGACCTGCACGAAGGGGATGTAATTCGCCGCCGGGGCGGTCGCTTCGGGCAGGGTGATGCCCATTTCGGCAAGGCGGGATTCGATGTTGGACATGGGGGCCTCCGGTGTCTGGATTTCGCCCCGGACGCTAGACGCGCCGGGGCGGAATGCAACCGGAAAACTCTCAGCTCTCGCGGAAGGCGCGGCGGAAATAATCGGTGAAGGGCTTAATGAGGTAATCGAGCGGCGTCTGCTCGGCCGTCGCGATGAAGGCCTCGACCGGCATGCCCGGGACAAGGCGCTGGTTGTCGCCCAGCTTGTCGATCTCGCCGTCGTTCAGTGCGATCTCGACCCGGTAATAGCTGGACCGGTTCGAATCCTCCGTGAAGGCATCGGCCGAGACCTGCTTCACCTTGCCGAAGAACTCGGGCGTCTCGCGCTGGTTGAAGGCCGAGAACCGCAGCACGACATGCTGGTCCACATGGACCTGGTCGATCGAGGTCGGCTCCACGTTCGCCATGATGACGAGCGGCCGGTCCTGCGGGATCAGGAACATCACCGGGTCCGCGGGCCTGAGCACCGATTGCGGCGCGAAGACCTGCAGCCCGTAGACCACGCCCGAGACCGGGGCCCGGATCTCGAGCCGGTCGATCTGCGCCAGCAGCGCGCGCCGCTGTTCCGCCAGTTCGAGCTCGCGGTACTGGAGGTCGCGCAGCGTGGTGATCGCCTGTTCCCGGCGGGTGGAGTCGAGCTTCAGCACCTCGAGGTCGATCTCGGCGATCCGCCCCTCGCCCTGCGCCCGGCGCGAGGCCAGTTCGCCCACCGACCCCTCGAGCTTCGCCTTCTCGCGCTGGAGCGCCAGCACCCGCGCCGCCTGCGCCAGACCCCGGTCGAGCAGGGATTGCTGCGAGGTGAGCTCTTCCTCGATCAGCTCGAGCTGGATGGCGAGCGCGGCGGTCTGCGCGTCCATCCCGTCGATCTGGTTGCCGATCTGGTCGCGCTGCTTCCTCAGCTGCTCGGCCTCGCGCTCCATCGAGAAATTGCGCGCCTCGAACAGGTTGCGCTGCCCGTCCATCAGCGATCTCGCGTCCGCGTTGCCGGCCGCGGCCTCGACCAGCACCGGGTCGAAGGTGATCTCGTCGGCGCCGTCCCGCTCGGCCTCGAGCCGGCCACGGCGGGCCATGATCTCGAACAGCTGGCCCTCGACGATGGCGAGCTGGGAGAGGAGCTCGTTCGATTCCAGCCGCAGCAGCACCTCGCCCGCCTCGACGAAATCGCCCTCGCTCACCTCGATGTCCTGCACCACGCCGCCGTCCGGGTGCTGGATGACCTGCCGGTTGCGTTCGACCTCCACGCGCCCGGGCGCGATGACCGCGCCCGCCAGTTCCGAGGTCGCCGCCCAGGTGCCGAAGCCGCCGACGAGGACCAGAAGGGCGAGCAGGCCGATCGTCAGCGGAGAGGCCGCGGAATACCGCGCCGGGGTCTGGTCGCCGCCGCTCATCTCACGCCTCCGGGGCCGGTGGCCTGCTGGATCTGCTGGTGGTTGGTGACCATCTTGCGCAGCACCTCCTCCTTCGGGCCGAAGGCGACGCGGGTGCCGCCGTCGAGCATCAGCAGGATGTCGCATTCCTGGATCGCCGCGGGACGGTGCGCCATGACGAGGACCGAGCTGCCGCGCTCCTTCAGGGCGCGGATCGCCGCGTTCAGCGCCTTGCTGCCCTCGTTGTCGAGGTTCGAGTTCGGCTCGTCCAGGACGAGGATCACCGGATCGTCGTACATCGCCCGCGCCAGCCCGATGCGCTGGATCTGCCCGCCCGACAGCCGCCCGCCGTTGGCCGTGACCCGCGTGTCATAGCCTTCGGGCAGTTTCACGATCATGTCGTGCGCATCCGCCAGCCGGGCGGCGGCGATGATCTTGGCGTCGTCCCGGTCGGGGCGCAGCCGGGCGATGTTCTCGGCGATGGTGCCGTCGAAGAGCTGCACGCGCTGCGGCAGGTAGCCGATGTAGCGCCCCAGCTCGGTCGGGTCGTACTGGTCGAGCGCCGCCCCGTCGAGGCGGATCTTGCCGCCGGCCACGCGCCAAGCGCCGGTCAGCGCCCGCGCCAGCGTGGACTTGCCCGCACCCGAGGAGCCGATGACCCCGACCGCCTGCCCGGGCTCGACCGTGAACGAGATCAGCCGCAGCGCGGCGGTGGAATCGCCGGGCGGGATCACCGTCGCCTGAAGGACGTCGAGCCGGGCGCGCGGCCGTGGCAGCGCGGTGCGGGCGGTCTCGGGCGGCACTTCGGACAGCAGCCGGGCGAGGCTCTTCCAGCCGGTGGAGGCGCGCTGCACCAGCGGCCACTGGCCGATCGCCAGCTCGATCGGTGCCAGCGCCCGGCCCAGCAGGATCGAGCCCGCGATCATCGCGCCGGCCGAAAGCTCTCCGCGCAGGACGAGGAAGGCGCCGAGGCCCAGCATGGCCGATTGCAGGAACAGCCGGAACGTCTTGGTGATCGACGAGAAGGTGCCGGTCAGGTCCGCGCTCCTGAGCTGCGATCTGAGCGACAGCTGCCGGGCGGATTGCCAGCGGGTGAAGGCCGCCTCGCGCATGCCCATGGCCTGCAGCATCTCGGCCTCGGTCCTGAGCTGCTCCGACATCAGCTCGGACCGGACGTTGGCGCGCGATGCCTCGAGCTGCGGGCGCTTGGAGCTGAGCTGGTTGAGCAGGGTGATGATGACCAGAAGCCCGCCACCGGACATGGCGAGGATGCCGAGCCAGGGGTGGAAGAGCGAGATCCCGGCAAGGAAGATCGGCGTCCACGGCAGATCGAAGAGCGCGATCAGCACCGAGGAGCCGAGCAGCCGCTGGATCGATTCGAGATCCCGCAGCCCGGTCGCCGCCAGTTCGTCGGGCTGGGTCGCCGACCGGCGCACCACGGCGTCGAAGACCCGCCGGTCGAGCCGCGCCTGGAAATTGGCGCCGATCCGCGCGAGGATGCGGGCCCGCGCATAATCGAGGATCCCCATGACGAGGAACAGGAAGGCGACGATCGTGCTGAGCGCGACCAGGGTCGCGACCGAACGGGAGCTGAGCACGCGGTCATAGACCTGCAGCATGTAGAGCGGGCCGGTCAGCATCAGCAGATTGGCGAACATGCTGAACAGCGCGGCGGCCCAGAACAGCGGGCGGCTTTCGCGGCGCACGGCGCGCAGTTCGGCCTGTCCCGCTTCGGTGTTGTTTCTGGGCGACGCCATGGTCCCGCTTTCTCAATCTCTTGAATTGTCACCGCAGGCGACAAGATTAATAAGTATGACTTCGGTCGACGGACGCGCCGGCCGCGTCCACTTGGCGCACGCTCCCGTCTTTACGCCCGCATCAATCCGGGCGATGCCAGCATTAGCGGATGAACCTGAAAGGTCCAATTAATTGTCACGCCCCGGCTTCCTGCGAATTCTCTTCACCCGTCATCGCGCAAAGCTGGCCGTGGCGGCGCTGCCGCTCGTCCTGGCGGCGTGCTCCGGTTCGGTCGACCCGGCCCCGGGCGAGATCAACGATCCCTACGAGCCGCTGAACCGCCGGCTGCACGAGGGGCTCAAGCGCACCGACCGCGCCGTGCTGCGGCCCGCCTCCGTGGGCTATGCCCAGACGGTGCCCCGCGGCGTGCAGGACAGCATCAGCAACTTCCGCACCAACTTCGCCACGCCCGCCTATGTCGTGAACGACATGCTCCAGATGCAGGGCGAGGACGCGCTGGTGAACGCCTACCGCTTCCTCGTCAACACGACCTTCGGGCTGGGCGGGCTGTTCGACCCGGCGGCGCAGCTCGGCCTGCCGGCACGGAAAAGCGACTTCGGCGGCACGCTGCACTTCTGGCGCGTGCCGGAGGGGGCCTATCTGTCGGTGCCGATCATCGGGCCGAGCACCGAGCGTGACCTGGCCGGGCGCATCGCGGACGGGTTCCTCAACCCGCTGGCCTACGCCGTGCCGACGCCCGAACGCTATGTCGTGACCGGGGCGGGCGTGCTCGACCGGCTCGGCAAGCGGGGCCGCTACGCCGGGACCGTGGACAGCCTGCTCTACGACAGCGCCGACAGCTACGCCCAGACCCGGAACACCTATCTCCAGAACCGCCGCTACGAGCTGAGCGGCACGGGCGCGGCCCTCGATCCCTATGCCGATACCACAGGAGCGAACGCCACCGATGCGGACCCCTACACCGATCCCTACCTCGACCCCTATGCGGAATGAGATCACCCGCCGCGCCTTCGGCTTCGGGCTGGGGGCGCTGGCGCTCGCCGCCGTTCTGCCGGGCCGGGCGCTCGCGCTGACCGATGCCGCCGCGCGCGGGCTGGTCGAGAAGCTGGTCGCCGACATCAACGCGGTGATCGCCTCGGGCCGGTCGGAAGCTGCGATGATCCAGGATTTCACCCGGATCTTCGATCGCTACGCCGACGTGCCGATCATCGCGCGCTCCTGCCTCGGGGCGGATGCGCGCCGGTTCAGCACGGCCGAGATCGCGGCCTACACCCAGGCGTTCCGCGGCTATATCGGCCGGAAATACGGCAAGCGCTTCCGCGAATTCGTCGGCGGGCGGGTCGCGGTGAACGCGGTCCGGCCGGTCAAGACGTGGCACGAGGTCTCGGGCACCGTGATCCTGCGCAACGAGGCGCCCTTCGAGGTGCGCTTCCTCGTGTCGGACAAGTCGGGCCGGCCGCTCTTCTTCGACATGCTGATCGAAGGCGTCTCCATGCGGCTGACCGAACGGACCGAGATCGGCGCGCTGCTCGACCAGAACGGCGGCGACATCGGACGGCTGACCGCCGCGCTCCAGCGCGCGGGCTGAGCCCGGCGCCGGGCACTTTCACGACAGTTCCGAATGGCATGCAGGCCGGGCGTCCGCCCGGCCCTCCCTCAGTTCAGCCCGAGGATGTCCTTCAGGAGCCGCTCGACCGGGTTCTCCTGCCGGGGCGCAGGCGCCGGGGCCGCGCCGGGATAGGAGGGCTGCGGCTGCTGCTGGACCGGCTCCGGCGCGGCGGGCGCCAGCATCGGCAGCGGGTGCGGTTCGAGCCCCTCGTGCACGCGGACCATGACCTCGCGCCAGATCTCGGCCGGAAGGCCCGCGCCGGTGACGCCGGTGAGCGGCGTGTTGTCGTCGTAGCCCATCCAGACGCCGGCGACGTAATCCGCCGAGAAGCCCACGAACCACGCGTCGCGCGCGGCCTGCGTGGTGCCGGTCTTGCCCGCCACCTCCAGACCCTCGATCGCGGCGCGGCCGCCGGTGCCGCCGGTCACGACGCGGCGCATCATCCACGTCAGCTCCCGCGCGGCGGGCTCGCGGATCACCCGCTCGCCGATGCCCGTCTCGATCTCCATCAGCGGTTCCGTCTCGCCCTGCAGCGTCAGCGAGGTCAGCCCGTAGGGCGTCACCGATGAGCCGCCGTTCAGGATGCCGGCATAGGCGCCGACCATCTCGATCAGCGTGCTTTCCGAGGCGCCGAGCGCCAGCGCGGGCCCCTGGGCCAGATCGCTCTCGATCCCGAAGTCGCTGGCGATCCGGCGCACGTTGTCGAGCCCCACGGCCTGCGCGACCTTCACCGCCGGGATGTTCAGCGAATCCTTCAGCGCGTCGGCAAGCGTCACCGTGCCACGGAACTTGTGATCGTAATTGTCCGGGCTCCACGGGCCCGAGCCCGGGATGTTGATCGTCAGCGGCGTGTCCTCGACCGTCGCGAGGGGCGAATTGCCGAGGTCGAGCGCGGCGGCATAGACGAAGGGCTTGAAGCTCGACCCGGTCTGGCGCATCGCCTGGGTGGCGCGGTTGAAGGCGCCCGAGACCTTGGTCTGCCGCCCGCCGACCATGCCGCGCACGGCGCCGTCGGCGCTCATCACCACGATGGCGGCCTGCACCTTGGAGCCGTCCTTGAGCTTCTCCTCGAAGACCGTCTTCATCGCGTCCTCGGCCGCCCTCTGGATCCGCTGGTCCAGCGTGGTGCGGATGATGACGTCCTCGGTCGTCTTGCGGGTCAGGAACTCCGGCCCCGAGGCCATCACCCAGTCGGCGAAGTAGCCGCCCGCCTTCTGCTGCGCCGCCTGGCTCAGCGACGCGGGATGGGCGAGCGCGTCCTTCGCCTCGGCGCTCGTCAGGTAGCCCTGCTCTTCCATCAGGGTGACGATGGTGGCGGCGCGGTCCTGCGAGCGTTGCAGGTTGTTCGTCGGCGCGTAGCGGGTCGGCGCGACCAGCAGGCCGGCGAGCATGGCGCCCTCGGCCGGGCTGACCTCGGCCGCGGACTTGCCGAAATAGAGCTGGCTGGCCGCCTCGAAGCCGCGCGTCCCCTCGCCGAGGTAGGCGCGGTTCATGTAGATCGTCAGGATCTCGTCCTTGGAGTACTTCATCTCCATCGCGACGGAATAGACGGCCTCCTTCGCCTTGCGCCACAGCGTGGTGCGGCGGCAGTCGGCCTCGTATTCCGTCTCGTTCTTCCAGACCGTCGGGTCATAGGGCACGCCGAGGCAGAGCAGCTTGGCCGTCTGCTGCGTCAGGGTCGAGCCGCCGTGCCCCTCGAGCGGGCCGCGGCCCTCGCGCATGTTGATCCGGATGGCCGAGGCGATGCCCCGCGGCGAGACGCCGAAATGGCGGTAGAAGCGCTTGTCCTCGGTCGCGATGATCGCGTTCTTGAGGTTGGGCGAGACGGACTCGGCCGTGACCACGCCGCCGAACTGGTCGCCGCGCCAGGCGTAGACCGATCCGTCGCGGTCCATCATCGTGACCGAACCGCGGGCGCGGCCGTCGAGGATGTCGTCGACCGGCGGCAGGGTCAGCGAGACATAGGCCGAGATGCCGATGATGAGGATCGCGGCAATCGCCCCGAGCCGCCAGAACACGCCCCAGACGATCCGCCAGATCCAGTAGAAGAGCCCGGTGATGGCCGCGACCAGCGGGTTGCGCTTGCGCCGCGGGGTGCGGCGCGCCTGCGGCTTCCGCGGCGGCTTGCGCCCGCCGCCGGAACCCGGGCCGCCGCTGCGCGTGCGCCCGCTCTGCCCGGTGGTCCTGCCTGATTTCGACGTGTGCCGTCGTTCCGCAACCAGAGGTTTGCGTTTCTTCGTTCCACTCATGCTGCCTGCCCGGAGCCTTTGTCTTTGCCGGGCATACTACAGCCGCCCGTCCGGGTTGTAGAGGCCCAAGGCCGGTGTCACGGGTTTTTCATTCGACCATTTTTTGTGCAGATTATCCGTATCGCCCAAAATATGGGCAAAGAACCGCGAATTGCCTGCGGTTTGGGCCCGTCAACCTTCCGACTCCACCTCCCCGGCGGCTTATCTGCCTCTGCGAACGGCGGGGTGCGCCCGCGACCAGGAAGGGGATCACAGTGAAACTCATCATTGCAACGATCAAACCGTTCAAGCTGGAGGAGGTCCGCGAAGCGCTGACCGAGATCGGCGTGCGCGGCATGATGGTGACAGAAATCAAGGGCTTCGGCTCTCAGTCCGGGCATACGGAGATCTATCGCGGCGCCGAATACGCCGTGAACTTCGTGCCCAAGATCAAGCTCGAGATCGCGGTCAGCGCCGCAATGGCCGACCAGGTGGTCGAGACCATCACCAACACCGCCAAGACCGGCAAGATCGGCGACGGCAAGATCTTCGTCCTCGACATCTCGCAGGCGGTCCGCGTCCGGACCGGCGAGACGAACGAAGACGCACTGTGATCGCACGGAGAGGGGAAAGAGAGAAAATGCAGACCAAAACGTGGATGAAACTGGGCCTGGCCGCCGCGCTTCTCGCGGCGCCGAGCCTGGGCATGGCGCAGGAGGCCGCGGCCGCGGCCGCCGAGGCCGAAGCCGAGACCACCCCGCCCATGGCGGATATCGGCTATATCTTCACCACCTTCATGTTCCTCGTCACGGGCTTCCTCGTGATGTTCATGGCGGCGGGCTTCTCGATGCTCGAGGCGGGCCTCGTGCGGCAGAAGAACGTGACCATGCAGCTGATGAAGAACGTGTCGCTCTTCGCCTTCGCGGCGGTGATGTACTATCTCGTCGGCTACAACCTGATGTATCCGGGTGACGGCTGGACCATGGACGGCATGCTGGGCGCCTTCTCGTTCGCCTCGCTCGAGCCCGTGGGCCTCGCCGAGACCGAAACTGACCTGACCTATGCCTCGGTCGGCTCGGACTTCTTCTTCCAGCTGATGTTCTGCGCGACCACCGCCTCGATCGTCTCGGGCACGCTGGCCGAGCGGATCAAGCTGTGGCCGTTCCTGGTCTTCATCATCATCCTGACCGGCTTCATCTACCCGATCCAGGCGTCCTGGAAATGGGGCGGCGGCTTCCTTGACCAGGCCGGCTTCCTCGACTTCGCGGGCTCGACCGTGGTGCACTCGGTGGGTGGCTGGGCCGCTCTGACCGGCGCCATCATCCTCGGGCCGCGACTGGGCCGCTACGTCGACGGTCGCGTCGTGCCCTTCCCGGGCTCGAACCTGACCCTCGCCACGCTCGGCACGTTCATCCTGTGGCTCGGCTGGTTCGGCTTCAACGGCGGCTCGCAGCTCTACATGGATACCGCGGGCAACGTGGCCGACATCAGCCGCATCTTCGCGAACACCAACACGGCCGCTGCCGGCGGTGCCATCGCGGCGCTGATCCTGACGCAGATCCTCTACAAGAAGCCGGACCTCACCATGGTGCTGAACGGCGCGCTGGCGGGCCTCGTCTCGATCACCGCCGAGCCGCTGACCCCGGGTCTGGGCTCTGCCACGATCATCGGCGCCATCGGCGGCATCCTCGTGGTCCTCGCGGTCCCGATGCTCGACAAGCTGAAGATCGACGACGTCGTCGGCGCCATCCCGGTGCACCTCGTCTGCGGCATCTGGGGCACCATCGCGGTCGTCTTCACCAATGCGGACGCATCGCTGGGGACGCAGCTCTACTCGATCGTCGTGGTCGGCATCTTCGTGGTCGTCGTCTCGGCCGTGGTGTGGTTCATCCTCAAGGCCATCATGGGCCTGCGCGTCAGTGCCGAGGACGAGATGACCGGGCTCGACATGGCCGAGCTGGGCATGGAGGCCTACCCCGAGTTTGCGAAGGGCTGATATTCCTTCCTGTCAGTCCTGAGACCTGGCCCGGGCGTTCGCGCCCGGGCTTTTTCGTCGGGGTGCAGGGGGGCGGCCGCCAGGGCGGCTCACCCCATGCGCTTCGGCGCCCCGGTGGACATTTCCGTCCCCACGTAGGGCAGCTTCGCCTGCTTCCAGCCGCCGAAGCCGCCCTCCATGTGGGCGATCCGGTCGGCCCCGGCCTCGAGCGCCACCTTCGCCATCTTCTCCGAGCGCACGCCCGAACCGCAATGCAGCACGATCCGCTTCCCCTCCTGCCCCGGCAGGGCCCTGGCGTCGAAGAAGGCCATCGGGAAGAGCAGCGCCCCCTCGATATGCTCGAACATGTATTCCTGCGGCGTCCGCACGTCGATCAGCACGATCTCTCGGGCGTCAAGCGCGGCCTTCACCTCTTCCGGTGTCCAGGTGTCCAGCGTGGCGCCGTCGATCTTTTCGGTCTTCATCCTGTCTCTCCTTCAGAAGCGGTTGGCGGGGATCTTGAAATAGCTGTGCCCGTCGGCCTCGGGTTCCGGCAGGCGCCCGCCGCGCAGGTTCACCTGCAGGGCGTGCAGCATGCGTTCGGGCAGGGGCAGCGTCGCGTCCCGCTCCTGCCTGAGCGCGATGTATTCCTCCCGGCTCTTGCCGGCGAGATGCGGGTTGCCGGCCCGGTGCGCGGCGACCGTCGCCTCCCAGGCGGGGTCCTCACGGTCGTCCACGGGCGGATAATCATGGCCGATGAAGAGCCGCGTCTCGTCCGGCAGCGCCAGGATCGCCTGCAGCGAGTCCCACAGGTCGGCCGCCGTCCCGCCGGGGAAATCGGCGCGCGAGGTGCCGACGTCGACATGCATGAACGTGTCGTGCACGAAGGCCGCGTCGCCCATCACGTAGGTGATCGAGCCCAGCGTGTGGCCGGGCGAGAGCATCACCCGCACGTCCATCTCGCCGAGCCTGAAGGTCTCGCCATCCGCGAAGAGACGGGTGAAGTCGCGCTTCACGTCGAAGGCCTCGGGCAGGTTGTAGTAATCGCGCCAGAGCGCCGCGATATCGGCCACCTTCGCCCCGATCGCATTCGGCGCACCGGTCCGCCCGGCGAGCCATGCGGAGGCCATGAGGTGGTCGGCGTGGGGATGGGTGTCGAGCACCCAGGCAACCTCGAGCCCCTCGCGTTCGACGAAGGCGAGGATCTCGCCCGCGCTCTCGAAACCGGTGGCCGCGTTCTTCGGATCGAAATCCTGCACGACGTCGATCAGCGCGCAGGTCCGGGTCGCCTCGTCCACGGCCACGTACTGGACCGAGCCGGTCGCCTTGTCGTGGAAACCATGCACCGTCGGGGAGCCGGGGCCGGTCGATGGGCTTTTGCGGTGGAACATCTTCTGCCTCGTTCGTTGCTTATATTCACTTAGTAGAATGTTAATGCGATGCAAGGGCCGCGGTCCTTCCGGCATCTGCCACCCGCTTTACGCAGGGTGCACGTCACCTGGCGATTGCCGCCCGCCCCGCGCGCGTCTAGCCTGAGCGAAAAGCGACAGGAGGTCCGGGACATGTACGATTTCGCCGCCATGGGCGCGTGGCTGGAATTCGCGGTGCGCTGGACCCATGTCATCACCGCGATCGCCTGGATCGGCTCCTCCTTCTACTTCATCGCGCTGGACCTCGGGCTGCACCGGGACCGCAACCTCGCCTCGGGTGCGGATGGCGAGGAATGGCAGGTCCACGGCGGCGGGTTCTACCATATCCAGAAGTACCTGATCGCCCCCGACAAGATGCCGGACGACCTCGTCTGGTTCAAGTGGGAGGCCTATTCCACCTGGCTGACCGGCTTCGCCCTGCTGATCCTCGTCTACTACCTCGGGGCCGAATTCTACCTGATCGACCCCGCGGTCATGGACCTTGCGGTCTGGCAGGCGGTGGCGATCTCGGCCGGTTCGCTGGTCCTCGGCTGGCTTGCCTATGACTGGCTCTGCAAGTCGCGCTTCGGCAATGACAACACCCGCCTGATGCTGGCGCTCTACGTGATCCTCGTCGGCATCGCGTATTTCTACACCCATGTCTTCTCGGGCCGCGCGGCGCTGCTGCATCTCGGCGCCTTCACCGCGACGATCATGTCCGCGAACGTCTTCTTCACCATCATGCCGAACCAGCGGATCGTGGTGGCGGACCTCAAGGCCGGCCGGGTGCCCGATGCCAAATACGGCAAGATCGCCAAGCAGCGCTCGACCCACAACAACTACCTGACGCTGCCGGTGATCTTCATGATGCTGTCGAACCACTACCCGCTCGCCTTCGCGACCGAGTGGAACTGGGTCATCGCCAGCCTCGTCTTCCTGATGGGGGTGACGATCCGGCATTACTTCAACTCGGTCCATGCGCGGAAAGGCAACCCGACCTGGACCTGGGCGGTGACGGCGGTGCTGTTCATCCTGGTGATGTGGCTCTCGACCGCGCCGATGTTCCGCGCGGAGGAGCCGGAGGAGGCCACAGGCGCCGCCCTGCGCTTCGCCGAGGCCGAGGGGTTCGACGAGGTCCATGACATCGTGCTCGGCCGCTGCTCCATGTGCCACGCGGCCGAGCCTGCGTGGGAGGGGCTGCTCTGGGCGCCGAAGGGGGTGAGGCTGGAGACCGAGGGCCAGATTGCCCGCGCAGCGCGCGAGATCTACCTCCAGGCCGGGGTGAGCCACGGGATGCCGCCGGCGAACCTGTCGTTCATCGAGCCGGATGAGCGGGCGAAGATCGTGGCGTGGTACGAGGGGGCGTCGTAGGGCGGAGACGTCCCGCGCCCCGCACCCCTTTTCAGCCTTCCTCGCGGGGAACATAAAAAGAACATTGCGCCCCGCAGCACGTTCCTCCATCCTGAAACTCCGCGTTTCAGAATCAAACCACCCATGCTAGGTCTGGTAGGATGAACAGCCCGACCCGCAACATGAGCCCTGACCGCCCCCAGATCCGGCAGCTGGACGAGGCCGCCATCAACCGTATCGCCGCCGGCGAGGTGGTCGAGCGCCCGGCCTCCGCCGTCAAGGAGCTGGTGGAGAACGCGATCGACGCCGGCGCGCGCCGGATCACGGTCACGATCGCGGACGGCGGCAAGACCCTGATCCGCGTGGCCGACGACGGCTGCGGCATCGCGGCCCGGGACCTTCCGCTCGCGCTCGCCCGCCATGCGACGTCGAAGATCGACGGCTCCGACCTCCTCGACATCCACACCTTCGGCTTCCGGGGCGAGGCGCTGCCCTCGCTCGGCGCCGTCGGGCGGCTGAAGATCACCTCCCGCGTCGCCGGCGCGGAGGCCGCCGAGATCACCGTCACCGGCGGCCGCATGTCCGAGGTGAGACCGGCGGCCCTCGGCCCCGGCACCACGGTGGAGCTGCGCGACCTCTTCTTCGCCACGCCCGCCCGGCTCAAGTTCCTGCGCACCGACCGGGCCGAGACCCAGGCGGTGACCGACACGATCCGCCGCCTCGCGATGACCGAGCCCTTCATCACCTTCGTGCTGAAGATCCAGCGCGACGGCGACGAGCGCGAGACCTTCCGCGCCGATGCCGAGCAGGGCGAGCTGTTCGAGGCGCTCTCGGCCCGCCTCGCCTCGGTCCTCGGGCGCGAGTTCATCCAGAACGCGATCCCCGTGGAGGCCGAGCGCGAGAACCTCCACATGACCGGCTTCGCGGGCCTGCCGACCTATTCCCGGGGCGCCGCCGTGGCGCAGCACCTCTTCGTCAACGGCCGTCCGGTGAACGACCGGATGCTCACCGGCGCGCTGCGTGCCGCCTATACCGACCTTCTGAGCCGCAGCCGCTACCCGGCGGCGGCGCTCTTCCTCAATTGCGACCCGCACCTCGTGGACGTGAACGTCCACCCCGCGAAATCCGAGGTCCGCTTCCGCGATCCCGGCGCCGCGCGGGGGCTCATCGTCTCGGGCCTGCGGCACGCGCTGGCCGAGAACGGGCACCGCGCCTCGACCACCGTGGCGGGCGCGACGCTCGGGGCCTTCCGGCCCGAACCGGCGGGCCAGCCGCGCATCTACCAGATGGACCGGCCCTCGCGCGGGGCGATCCATTCCAGCTATGCCGCCCAGGCCCCGGGCGGGGTGACCCCCGCCCCGGCCTATGGCCAGACCGCCTTCGGGCAGGCGCCGGCCCACGCGGATGCGACGCTCCACGGCACCGAGCCCGGCAGCACCCACGCCGAGGCCCCTGCCTTCCGCGAGGCCCCTGCGCATTTCGACGGTTTCGACGCCGCCCCGAGCGGCCGCGTCGAACACCTGCCGCAGGATACCGGCCCCAAGCCCGAGTCGCACCCGCTGGGTGCCGCGCGGGCGCAGGTCCACGAGAACTATATCATCGCCCAGACCGAGCGCGGCATGGTGATCGTCGACCAGCACGCGGCCCACGAGAGGCTGGTCTACGAGAAGCTCAAGCGGCAGGCCGAGGCGACCGGAGTCGCGGCACAGGCGCTTCTTATCCCGGAAATCGTTGAACTATCCTCAACGGACAGGGGCCTTCTGCTGGAGCACGCCGAGGACCTCGCCCGCTTCGGCCTGACGCTCGAACCCTTCGGCGGCAACGCGGTGGCGGTGCGCGAGACGCCGGCGATCCTCGGCGAGGTCAACGCCGAGGCGATGCTGCGCGACATCCTCGACGAGCTCGACGATGCGGGCGACAGCGACCTCGTGAAGGCGCAGGTGGACGCGATCCTCAGCCGGATGGCCTGCCACGGCTCGATCCGCTCGGGCCGCCGGATGCGCGCGGAGGAGATGAACGCGCTCCTGCGCGAGATGGAGGCGACGCCCCATTCCGGCCAGTGCAACCACGGGCGGCCCACCTATGTGGAGCTGCATCTCAAGGATATCGAAAGGCTTTTCGGGCGGACATGATCGAGATCGGCGGCCAGACCTACAGTTTCAGCGATCCGCTGGTGATCGCGTCCCTCGCGGGCGCGGGGGTGGTCCTGCTGATCCTCGTCCTGCTCGTCATGGCGATCCGCGCCTCGCGCAGCGCGACCGATCCGCTGATCTACCAGCTCGACCGGATGGGCCGCACGATCGAGGGGCTGAGCCGCGGGCAGGAGCAGCTCGCGGGCGGGCTGACGACCGTGTCGAACGCGCAGGCCAACGGGCACACGCAGGTGCTGCAGGCGATGGAGACGCGGCTCGCGGCCGTCCAGAGCCACATGAACGACCGGCTGCACGAGAACGCGATGCGCTCGGCGCGGGCGCTCTCGGAGATGCAGGAGAAGATGAACGAGCAGCTGCAGGGCGGGTCCGAGAAGACGACCAAGTCGCTGACGGAGCTGCAGGAACGGCTGAAGGTCATCGACCGCGCGCAGGAGAACATCACCCGGCTCTCGGGCGACGTGCTGAGCCTGCAGGACATCCTGTCGAACAAGCAGACCCGCGGGGCCTTCGGGGAGATCCAGCTGAACGACATCGTCGGGAAGGCGCTGCCCTCGGATTCGTTCACCCTCCAGGCGACGCTGTCGAACGGGAAGCGGGCGGATTGCCTGATCCACCTGCCGAACCCCCCGGGGCCGATCGTGATCGACGCGAAGTTCCCGCTCGAGGCCTACGAGAAGCTGCGCGCCGGCGAGCCGGGCGCGCCGCAGGCGTTCCGGACCTCGGTCAAGGCGCATATCAAGGCGATCTCGGAGCGCTACATCATCGAGGGCGAGACGGCGGACGGGGCGCTGATGTTCCTGCCGTCGGAGGCGGTCTATGCCGAGCTGCACGCGAATTTCGGAGAGCTCGTGCGGGAAGGCTTCGCGGCCCGGGTCTGGATCGTGTCGCCGACGACCTGCATGGCGACGCTGAACACGATGCGGGCGATCCTGAAGGACGCGCGGATGCGGGAGCAGGCCGGGGCGATCCGCAACATGCTGAAACTGCTGCACCGGGACGTGGAGCTCATCGGCGAGCGGGTCGGGAAGTTGCAGACGCATTTCCGGCAGGCGCGGGAGGATGTCGACGGGATCGGCATCGCGTCCGAGCGGGCCGGGAAGCGGGCGGCGAAGCTCGACAATTTCGATTTCGAGGAACTGGCGCCGGAAGATGCGCAGGTGGTGCGGCTTCCGGGCGAGTAGGGTTGCCCCGGTAGAGCGATGACCAATGTCCGGCCTGTGCCTTGTGGCAAGCGTGGATGGTGCCCGCGGGCACGCGCCCTGCCGGGGGGGTAAGGGGCTCGGCCTGGCCTTCATGTTTCCGGGGGGTGCCTGACGGAACAGCCCGGCACGCCCGGCTATGCCTTGCCCCATCCCCCGCCGCCCGGTGTGAGCATCTCGAAGGCGTCGCCCGCGGAGAGGGCGCTCTCGGAATTGCCGGGCACGACCTCGCGGGTTCCGTCCCCGCGCAGCACCGCGTTCTCGCCGGTCGCGCCCGGTGCGCCGCCGTGCCCGCCGGGGGGCGGGACCTCGCGGTGCGAGGAGAGTGTCGTCACCGTCACGTCCTCGAGGAAGCGCACGACCCGGTGCACGCCGTTGCCGCCCTGCCATTCGCCGTCGCCGCCGGAGCCCTCGCGGAGCCCGAAGAGCTCCACCCGGACCGGGAAGCGCGTCTCGAGCACCTCGGGGTCCGTCATCAGCGTGTTGGTCATGTGCGAATGCACGCCGGAGGCGCCATGGAAGCCGGGCCCGGCGCCGGTGCCGCCGGCGATGGTCTCGTAGTTCTGGAAGCGGTCGTTGCCCCAGACGAAGTTGTTCATCGTGCCCTGGCTGCCGGCGATCACGCCGAGCGCGCCGAAGAGGCAGTCGGCGATCGCCTGGCTGACCTCGGTATTGCCCGAGATCACCGCGGCCGGGTGGACCGGGTTGATCATCGTCCCCTCGGGGAGGACCAGGTGCAGCGGTTTCAGGCAGCCCTCGTTCATCGGGATGTCGCGGCCGACCAGCGTGCGGAAGACGTAGAGCGTCACCGCCATCGTGATCGAACGCGGCGCGTTGTAGTTCATCGGGTGCTGGTCGCTCGTCCCGGTGAAGTCGAGCGTCGCCTCGCCCGCCTCGCGGTCGACGGTGATCTTCACCTTGATCTGCGAGCCGTCATCCAGCGGATAGGTGCATTCGCCGTCCTTCAGGGACCCGATCACCTGCCGCACGCTCGCCTCCGCATTGGCCTGCACGTGGCCCATGTAGGCGAGCACCGTGTCGCGGCCGAAGGTGTCGATCATCCGGTTGACCTCGGCGATGCCGGTCGCGTTCGCGGCCACCTGTGCCTCGAGGTCGGCGAGGTTGTCGTCGGGGTTGCGGCAGGGGTATCTGCCTGACCCCAGCAGGGCGCGCGTCTCCTGTTCCAGAAGCTTGCCGTCCCGGACGAGGAGGAAGTTGTCGATCACGACGCCTTCCTCGTCGATGTGCCGCGAGTCGGGCGGCGCCGACCCGGGGGTGCGGCCGCCGATGTCGGCGTGGTGGCCGCGGGAGCCGACCCAGAAGAGGATCTCCTCGCCCGCGCGGTCGAAGACCGGGGTGATGACGGTGACGTCGGGCAGGTGCGTGCCGCCGTTGAACGGGTTGTTCAGCATGTAGGCGTCGCCCGGGCGGATGCTCCCCGCGTTCAGCCGCGCCACGGTGCGGACCGAATCGGACATGGAGCCGAGGTGCACGGGCACGTGCGGCGCGTTGGCGACGAGGTTGCCCTCGCCGTCGAAGAGCGCGCAGGAGAAATCGAGCCGCTCCTTGATGTTCACCGAATAGGCGGTGTTCTTCAGCGTCGCGCCCATCTGTTCGGCGATCGACATGAAGAGGTTGTTGAAGACCTCGAGCAGGATCGGGTCGGCCTCGGTCCCGAGCGCGTGTTCACCCTGCCGCGCCTCGGTGCGGTCGAGGATCAGGTTCCCGGCGGCGTCGATCCGGGCGGACCAGCCGGGCTCGATCACGTTGGTGCCGGTGGATTCGGTGATGATCGCGGGGCCGGTGATCCGCGCGTCCGCCGCGAGGCTGTCGCGGTCGTAGAGGGGCACGTCCCGGGTTTCGCCGTTCATCACGATTTGAAGGGTGTCGAGCGGCGCGGGGTCCTTGGTGCCTTGCGGGGCAGGGGCCTGGGCGTCGTCGGTGGCGCCGATGGCCTCGACGGCCAACATCTCGATCAGCAGGTCGCGATCCGGGGAGGAGAAGCCGAAGCGCAGGTTGTGCAGGTCGTTGAAGCTGTCCTTCATCGCCTCGGCGGTGTCGAAGGGCACCTCCAGCGTCTGGTGCGAGCCCTTGTAGCGGAGGTGGGCGCGGGCTTCGGTGCGGATATCCGCCTCGTCGATGCCCTGCTTTGCGACCTCGGCGCGGGCGGTCTCGGCCATCTCCGCGACCTGGGATTTCGCCTTGTCCGTCTCCTCCAGCGGCTGGCCGAACTGCGCCTCGCGGGAAGCGCGGATGTCGGCCAGCCCCATGCCGAAGGCCGAGAGCACGCCGGCGTAGGGATGCACGAAGACGGAGGCCATCCCGAGCGCATCCGCCACGAGGCAGGCATGCTGCCCGCCCGCGCCGCCGAAGCAGTTCAGCGTGTAGCGGGTGACGTCGTAGCCGCGCTCGACCGAGATCTTCTTGATCGCCTGCGCCATGTTCTGGACGGCGATCTTCAGGAAGCCCTCGGCGGTCTCCTCTGGCGAGAGCTTCGGCTTGCCCGTCGCCTCGGCGATCTCGGCGGCCAGCGCCTCGAACTTCTCGCGCACCACCTCGGCGTCGAGCGGCTGGTCGCCCTCGGGCCCGAAGACGTTCGGGAAGTGCGTCGGCGACAGTTTCCCGAGCATCACGTTGCAATCGGTCACCGTCAGCGGCCCGCCGCGGCGGTAGCACGCCGGCCCCGGGTCCGCCCCGGCGCTTTCGGGGCCGACCTGATAGCGGCCTTCGCGGAAGTTGAGGATCGAGCCGCCCCCGGCCGCGACCGTGTGGATATGCATCATCGGCGCGCGCATCCGGGTGCCCGCGACCTCGGTCTCGAAGCTGCGCTCATAGGCGCCCGCGTAGTGACAGACGTCGGTCGAGGTGCCGCCCATGTCGAAGCCGATCAGCCGGTCGAAGCCCGCGGCCTCGGCGGTGCGGACCATGCCCACGACGCCGCCCGCGGGCCCCGAGAGGATCGCGTCGCGGCCCTGGAAGAGGCTCGCGTCGGTGAGCCCGCCCGAGGATTGCATGAAGAAGAGGCGCTCGCAGGCCCCGTCCTCGCCCAGATCGAGGGCGGTCGCGACCTGGTCGACGTAGCGGCGCAGGACCGGGGAGAGGTAGGCGTCGACCACGGCGGTGTCGCCGCGCGAGACAAGCTTGATGAGGGCGGAGGCCTCGTGGGACGGCGTGACCTGGGTGAAGCCGACCTCGCGGGCGATCTCGGCCGCGCGCTTCTCGTGCGCAGGGTTCAGGTAGCCGTGCATCGAGGCGATGGCGACGGAGCGGAGGCCGTCTTCGTAGGCGTCCTGCAGGGTGGCGCGTGTGGTCTCCTCGTCGAGCGGGGTCAGGACCGAGCCGTCGGCAGCAAGACGTTCGGGAAGGGGGGCGACGCGGGCGTAGATCGCCTCCGGCAGGCGAATCTCGAGGTCGAAGAGACGGGGCCGGGCCTGCGTGCCGATTCGCAGCAGGTCGGTGAAGCCGTCGGTGATGAGAAGGAGGGTCGGCGTCCCCTTCCGCTCGAGCAGCGCGTTGGTGGCGACGGTGGTCCCCATCTTCACCGCGTCGATGCCGTGCCTGGGAAAGTCCCTCACACCCATCAGGCGGCGGATCCCCTCTATGGCCGCATCCGCGTAAATCTCTGGATTCTCTGACAAAAGCTTCGTCGTGTGCAGGGTCCCGTCCGGCGCCCGCCCGACGAGGTCGGTGAAGGTGCCGCCACGGTCCACCCAGAACTGCCACTTTTCCGTGCGCTCGGTCATTCTACCTGCCCTTCCGTCAAAAACCTGTTGCATGAGTTCCAGAACGTTGGCAATTTGTCAACATAACGCAAACGATGTGACCACACACACTTCAGGGAGACCACCATGCTACGCTTTGCCCTTCCCCTCGCCGCGACGCTCGTCGCCGCACCGGCCCTGGCCGAGACCTGGGACATGCCGACGCCCTATGGCGACACGACCTTCCACACCCAGAACATCCGCGACTTCGCCGATGACGTGAAAGAGGCGACCGGCGGCGCGCTCGAGATCACCGTCCATTCCGCCGGCTCGCTCTTCCCGCACGCCGAGATCAAGAATGCCGTCCGCTCGCGCCAGGTGCCGATCGGGGAATTCTTCCTGTCGACGCTCGCCAACGAGGACCTCGCCTTCGGGATGGACAGCCAGCCGTTCCTCGCGACCTCCTACGAGGACGCGGCGAAGCTCTGGGAGGCGCAGAAGCCCGCCATCGAGAAACTGCTGGGCGAGCAGGGGCTGAAGCCGCTCTACACCGTGCCGTGGCCGGCGCAGGGGCTCTACACGAAGAAGGAGATCAAGACGGTCGAGGACCTGAACGGTCTCCGCTTCCGGGCCTATAACGCGGCGCTCGAGGAATTCGCGACGCTCGCGGGCGCGGCCCCGGTGCAGGTCGAGGCGCCGGACATCCCGCAGGCCTTCTCAACCGGGCAGGTCGAGGCGATGATCACCTCGCCCTCGACCGGCGCGAACTCCAAGGCCTGGGACTTCCTGAGCCATTACACCCCGATCAACGCCTGGGTGCCGAAGAACATCGTGGTGGTGAACAGCCGCGTGTTCGACGGGCTGGACGAAAGCGTGCAGCAGGCCGTGCTGGATGCCGCCGCGAAGGCCGAAGCGCGCGGGCTGGAGATGTCGAAGGCCGAGACCGAGGCGAAGGTCGCCGAGCTCGAGGAGAACGGCATCACCGTCTACGAGCCGAGCGAGGAACTGGTCGCCGGGCTGAAGGAGATCGGCGACAAGATGCTCGAGAACTGGAAATCCACCGCGAGCGACGACGCCAAGGGCGCGCTCGACGCCTTCCAGCAGTGAGACGGACGGGGCGGGGGAAACCTCGCCCCATTGCCGTCGGGTGCATGCTCTGCATGCACCCGTTGCGGCCGGTCGGGGGCACGGTGCATCCCGGGCATGCACCCTAGGGAGAATTTCCATGCGACGGTTTCTGGACGCCATCTATCGCGTCTCCGGCGGGATCGCCGCGGCGCTGATCCTCGGGATCTGCCTGCTGATCTCGGCGCAGATCCTGCTGAACCTCGGAGCGCGGATCCTCGGGCCGGGCTGGGGCGGGACGATCCCCTCCTATGCCGATTTCGCGGGCTTCATGCTGGCGGGGGCCTCGTTCCTCGCGCTGGCCTACACGCTTCGGATGGGCGGGCACATCCGGGTCTCGCTGCTGACGCAGAAGCTGACCGGGCGCGCGGCGCTGACCGCCGAAGTGCTCTGCCTGCTGATCGCGCTCGGCGTCACCGGCACCGCGGGCTGGTTCCTCGTGAGCCTGGTGCAGGAGAGCGTCCATTACGGCGACACCTCCTCGGGAATCGTGCCGATCCCGCTCTGGATCCCGCAGACCGGGGTGGCCATCGGCATGGGCCTCCTGATCCTCGCCCTGCTCGACACGCTGGTCGAGACCATCCGGACCGGCGGTCCGGTCCTGCCCGACAGCGCGGAGGAATAAATGTCCGACCCAATCGTCGCCCTCGTCCTCCTCGCCGTGCTGATCGGGCTTCTGGCCCTCGGCGTCTGGGTGGCCATCGCGCTGATCGTGGTGGCGCTGGTCGCCATCGTCTTCTTCTCGAACGCGCCCGCGGGGCTGGTCATGGCGACCACGCTCTGGGGGCATTCGCATTCCTGGGCGCTGGCCGCCCTGCCGCTCTTCATCCTGATGGGGGAGATCCTGCTGCGCTCCCGCCTGAGCCAGGACATGTTCTCGGGCATCGCGCCCTGGATCGGGCGCTTCCCGGGGCGGCTGCTGCACGTGAACATCCTCGGCTGCGCGATCTTCGCCGCCGTGTCCGGCTCCTCCGCCGCCACCGCGGCCACGATCGGGCGGATGTCGGTGCCCGAGCTGAAGGAGCGCGGCTATCCGGAGAGCATGATCCTCGGCACCCTCGCGGGCTCTGCCACCCTCGGCCTGCTGATCCCGCCCTCCATCATCCTGATCGTCTACGGCGTCGCGACAGAGCAGAGCATCGCCCGGCTCTTCGTCGCGGGCATCCTGCCGGGCGCGATGCTGGTCCTGCTCTTCGGGCTCTACGTGGCGGGCTACGCCTGGACCCGGCCCGAGCGCATCCCCGAAGAGCCCGCGCATTCCTGGGGCGAGAAGTTCTATGCCGCCCGGCGCCTCATCCCGGTGGGTCTGCTGATCGCGGGCGTGATCGGTTCGATCTACACCGGCATCGCGAGCCCGACCGACGCCGCGGCCCTCGGCGTGGTGCTGGCGACGATCCTCGCCTTCGCCTCCGGCTCCTTCGGCTGGAAGGACTTCATGGAGGCGCTGATGGCCGCCACGAAGACCTCCTGCATGATCGCCTTCATCCTCGTGGCCGCGGCCTTCCTGTCGATCTCGATGGGCTTCACCGGCCTGCCGCGGAACCTCGCGGCCTGGATCGGGTCGCTGGAGCTTTCCCAGGGCGCGCTCCTCGCCGCGCTCACGCTCTTCTTCGTGGTGCTGGGCTGCTTCCTCGACGGGATCTCGGTCGTGGTGCTGACCACCTCGATCATCATGCCGATGGTGCAGGCCGCCGGGATCGATCCGCTCTGGTTCGGCATCTACCTCGTTATCGTGGTGGAGATGTCCCAGATCACCCCGCCCGTGGGCTTCAACCTCTTCGTGATCCAGGGGCTGACGGGGATCGACATCCTGCGGGTGGCCAAGGCAGCGCTGCCGTTCTTCTTCCTTCTGGTGCTGGGCGTGGTGCTCATCACTTTGTTCCCCGGCATCGTCACCTGGCTGCCCTCCCTCATGGGGCGCTGAGGCCACGCGCGTTCACGAACGCGACGTCGAGGGAACCGCCCCGGCCCCCCGCCGGTTTGAATGGCAGCATCAGAATGAAGTACGTCCAAGGGGGTCATCCATGAAACGCAGAAACGTCCTGACAGGCGGTCTCGGTCTTGCCGCGACCGGCCTTCTCTCCGGCGTGGCCTCGGCCCATTCCGACAACACCTCGCCGCCGCCCGCACCCGAAGCGCAGCCGGTCATGGTGCCCGAGCCGCGGCTGGTGCAGCTGCCCTACCAGATCACGCCCTACGAGGTGCATGTCTTCCCCGACCAGTTCCGCCTCTACTGGACGCTGCCCGACCGGACCGCGTGGGAATATCCGATCCGGGTCGGCCGCGCCGGGCTCTACGAATCCGGCGAGTTCTACGTCGGCGCCAAGAAGGAATGGCCGTCCTGGACGCCGACGCCCGAGATGGTGGAGCGCGAGCCCGAGAAATACGAGCAATACGCCGAGGAAGGCATGCCGGGCGGCCCGGGCAACCCGCTTGGCGCCCGCGCGCTCTACCTGTTCCAGGAGGGGCGGGGTGACACGTTCCTGCGCATCCACGGCACCGACGATCCGGCCACGATCGGGCGTGCGGTGTCGAACGGCTGCGCGGGTCTGACGAACGATCAGATCGTGATGCTCTACGACCAGGTGCCGATGGACACGCTGGTCAAGCTCTATCCCAAGCTCGACCCCTCGACCTGAGCCCCGGCGCCGGCCGGGCGTGCCCCGCGCGAATGAAGCGCCGATCGCCGCGCCGAGGCATCCCCGGCCCGCCGCCCCTACGGGGGCGGTCGCCTACAGCGACGCGGCGGCGCGGCTGGCCTGGTCGTATTGCCCGGACAGCGCGCGCAGTCGTGTGGCCATGGCGCGCAGCTCCTCGCCCGTCAGGTCCATGTGGCCGATCCCCTCGAGCAGGCATTGTGCGCGCACCTTGCGATAGCTCTCGCAGAGCGCGGCGCCCGTTTCGGAGGCGGAATAGAAGACCTCCTTGCCGCGTTTCTCGCCTTCCAGCAGCCCCGCCTTCAGCAGCTTGCGAAGCGCGTAGTTCACCGTATGCGTGTCCTCGATGTTGAGCAGGAAGCAGATGTCCGTCAGCCGCTTGTCCCGCCCGCGCGAGTTCACGTTGTGCAGGACGAGGATCTCGAGCGCGCTCAGCTCTCCGCCTCCCGCCGCGGTCATGCACTTGACCATCCAGCGCGAAAACGCGTTGTAGGCGATGATGAGTCCGTATTCGAATTCCGAAGCTTCCCAGCCCGCGCCCTCGGCGAGGTGACGGGACGAGACGATGCGACGGGTCTCCGGTTCTGCCATGACGGTCCTCCTGTTGGACCTCAGCGTAACACCGGCAAAACGCGCGCGAAAGCGCGGGGAAACGGAAGTTTCGCGGGGATGGGGAGATTCCCGGCCCGACCCTGTTGACTTGCTTCCGAGTCGGGCCTAAAGACGCGACTTCAGATTCCACCGAACCGCAGACACGGGACGTAGATTACATGGCCAATTCGCCGCAATCCAAGAAACGCGCCCGCCAGGCCGATCGCCGGCTGGCAGTGAACAAAGCGCGCCGGTCGCGGATTCGCACCTTCCTCAAGAAGGTCGAAGAGGCGATCGCGTCGGGCGACAAATCCGCAGCAGAGACCGCTCTGCGCACCGCACAGCCCGAGCTGATGCGTGGCGTGACGAAGGGCGTCTACCACAAGAACACCGCTTCGCGGAAAATGTCGCGTCTCTCCTCGCGGGTGAACGCGATCGCCTGATCGCCTTCGCTGCAAGGACGGAAATGCAATGGAAAAGGCACCGGTTCGCGGTGCCTTTTTGCGTTCCCGGGACGGCTTGCAACGGGAGGGAGATTCTTTTCGGAGAAATCTGAGTCAAGCGCGTTGTGTGCTTGCCGCTGTCCTGACCGGGTTGCTAGCTTCACAGGTGCGAGTCACTCGCCTTGGGGGGACATGGTGAACCGGTTCCGGTTCCGTATTCGACAGGCTGGGGAAACCCGGTCAGGCCAGCTGCGGCCGCCACACGAATACATGTCTGCAGGGATGCCTTCGGGCACACGTTGAAAAGAATCGGGCAGCGAGCTGCATCGCTGTCAACGATGACGTGTTGCCACGAGTCGGGCCCTGTCGACGCCGGATCCAGAACAGAACCGCGGGAATCCGCGGCGCCATGTTCTGTGCGTATGACCCCGAGACGAAGTGTTGGGTGCCCTCTGGCCAGGGTTCGCGCATGGCCGTTGTTGTATTGGACTGGATTGGGGCGAGACCAAACACATGACGACAGAGCAATGGGGCGAGTTGAAGAAACAACTGCTCGAGACAGTGGGTGAAAGCAATTACCGCAACTGGATCGAGCCACTTCAATTCGTGGACAGTACCGGAGGCGTGGCGCGGATCGCGGCTCCGACGAATTTCGCAGGGACCTATGTCTCGCGCAATTACGGCGACCTGATCCTGCATCGGATCTCGTCCTTCGATTCCGGGGTCAGGCGCATCGAGTTCTCGACGGCGCCCGCGAACACCCAGGCGATACCGGCCGCGCGCCGCACCGAGGCTGCTGCCGCCGCCGGTGCCGCCGCGGCACCGGCGCCCGCGGCCGCACCTGCCAGGCGGCCCGTGAGCGCCCGCGATTCCATGCTGCCGCCCGCGCCGCTGGATTCGCGCTTCACCTTCGACACCTTCGTCGTCGGCAAGCCGAACGAGCTGGCCCATGCCGCCGCCCGCCGGGTGGCCGAGGGCGGGCCGGTGACCTTCAACCCGCTGTTCCTCTATGGTGGCGTGGGCCTCGGCAAGACGCACCTGATGCATGCCATCGCCTGGGAGCTGAAGACCTCGCATCCCGAGCTGAACGTGGTCTACCTGAGCGCCGAGCAGTTCATGTATCGCTTCGTGCAGGCGCTCAGGGACAAGAAGATCATGGACTTCAAGTCGCTCTTCCGGTCGGTCGACGTGCTGATGGTGGATGACGTGCAGTTCATCGCGGGCAAGGATTCCACGCAGGAGGAGTTCTTCCACACCTTCAACGCCCTGATCGACCAGAACCGGCAGATCATCATCTCGGGCGATTGCCCCCCCGGCGAGATGAAGGACATGGAAGAGCGCATCAAGTCGCGCCTGCAATGCGGTCTGGTCGTCGACCTGCACCCCACGGATTACGAGCTGCGGCTCGGGATCCTTCAGTCCAAGACCGACAGCTTCCGCGCGCAGCAGCCGGACCTCGTCATCAAGGACGGCGTGCTCGAATTCCTCGCGCACCGGATCTCGACCAACGTGCGGGTGCTGGAAGGGGCCTTGACGCGGCTCTTCGCCTTCGCCTCGCTGGTCGGGCGCGAGATCACGCTGGAGCTGGCGCAGGATTGCCTGTCGGACATCCTCCGGGCCTCCGAGCGCAAGATCACGGTCGAGGAGATCCAGCGCAGGGTCAGCGACCATTACAACATCCGCCTCTCGGACATGCTGGGGCCGAAACGGGTCCGCAGCTTCGCGCGGCCGCGGCAGGTGGCGATGTACCTCGCCAAGCAGATGACCTCGCGGTCGCTGCCGGAGATCGGCCGGAGGTTCGGCGGCCGGGACCATACGACGGTCCTGCACGGGGTGAAGCGGATCGAGGAACTGCGCCAGCAGGACGGACAGATCGCGGAGGATCTTGAGATGCTGCGGCGCGCGCTGGAGGCGTAGGAGCCTCGCGCAGGAGCGGTTCCGGGGCGGCCTTGGGGTCGCCCTTTTCGTTTGCGGTCGGGAGATCGGGTTGGCACCCGGCCTCCGGGGCGTGGTGATGGCCTCGCCTGACGGCATCCGACTTCGCCCCCGGGCGGGCGCGATCTGGCGGCGGCCTCTCCCCGTTCCGAACGCAGGTGCCTTGGCGGGGGCGCCGCGACGGCTCGATGCCGCCCTCGGGGCCGGGCGCGATCCGGTGGCGCAGGGTGGATGCGGTCTGGCTCAAGGCCCGCCCATGGCAAGAGGCGCGCTTGCGGGCAGGGCCTGCGCGGCCGCGGCCGCCTAAAGCGCGCGCAGGTGCCGCGACGGCACCCAGCCCTCCGCCCCCTCGGCGTTCCGGCAGAGCGTCCAGCCGTGGGTTTCGGTCACCGCCTCCATCTCCTCTCCGACCGCGCAGCCCAGTTCCAGCGCCGAATACTCCCGCACCGCGCGCCCCTCCGGAGAGACCAGCGTATCGGGTACCCAGCCCTCCCGCCCGTCCTCCGCGACGGCCCAGAGCCAGCGGTGGCCGTCCCAGATATCCTCGCGGCCCGAGAGCCTCGGCGCCTCGCCCGCGCGCAGCCGGATCGGGTCCGCATAGCTCGCCTGCCAGCCTTTCGTCGCGATCACCCGCATGGCGCTACCTCCTCCGGGTATCCTCCCCGAACCCGGCCGCGATTGCCACAGCCCAAGCTTGTGTCCCACGGGCCACTTGATCGGCGCCAACTGCCGTCCTAAACGCAAGAAACCACTTGAGCCGCGGATCGAAAGCGATAGCGTGGCCGTCCCGGAACCGCACGGGTCCGGCAACCGACAGGAGCGAGGGATGAAACTCAGCATCGAACGCGGCACGCTGCTCAAGGCCGTGGCTCAGGCGCAATCCGTGGTCGAGCGCCGCAACACCATCCCGATCCTCGCCAACGTCCTGATCGAGGCCGAGGGCGGCAACGTCCAGTTCCGCGCCACCGACCTCGACATCGAGGTGGTCGACAAGGCCGCCGCCATGGTCGAACGCGCGGGCGCCACGACGGTGAGCGCGGTGACGCTGCACGAGATCGTCCGCAAGCTGCCGGACGGCGCGCTGGTGACGCTCTCGGATGATGGCGCCTCGGGCCGGCTGGTGGTCGAGGCGGGGCGGTCGAACTTCTCGCTCGCGACCCTGCCGAAGGAAGACTTCCCGCAGATGGCCTCGTCGGAATACACGGCGAATTTCTCGGCCAAGGCGCCGGTGCTGCGGCGGCTCTTCGACAAGTCGAAATTCGCGATCTCGACCGAGGAGACGCGGTATTACCTGAACGGCGTCTACATGCATGTCGCGGAAGGCGAAGGCGGCCGCGTCCTGCGCTGCGTCGCGACCGACGGCCACCGGCTGGCCCGGATCGACGCGGATCTGCCCGCCGGTGCCGAGGACATGCCCGGCGTGATCGTGCCCCGCAAGACCGTGGGCGAGATGCGCAAGCTGCTCGAGGACGACGACACCGAGATCGCGGTCTCGGTCTCGGAGACCAAGGTGCGGTTCGCCACGCCCGACATCACGCTGACCTCGAAGGTGATCGACGGGACCTTCCCGGATTACTCGCGCGTGATCCCGCAGAACAACCCGAAGCGGCTGGAAGTCGACGCGGCCGAGTTCGCCAAGGCGGTCGACCGGGTCGCCACGGTGTCCTCCGAACGCTCGCGCGCGGTCAAGCTGGCGCTCGACGAGGACCGGCTGATCCTGTCGGTGAATGCACCCGACAGCGGGGCGGCCGAGGAAGAGCTCGCCGTGGCCTATGGCGACGAGCGGCTGGAGATCGGGTTCAACGCGAAATACCTGCTCGAGATCGCGAGCCAGGTGGATCGCGAGAACGCGGTCTTCCTGTTCAACTCCTCCGGGGACCCGACCCTGATGCGCGAGGGGAACGACACCTCGGCGGTCTACGTGGTCATGCCGATGCGCGTGTGACCTCGGTCGGAGGAGGCCGCTGCGCGGCGTGCCTCCGGCGGGAGTGTGAGCGCCGTCCCTGAAACGCTCCGTCGGAGCGTCTCAGGCGTGAACGGGCGGAGCCCGATAGCTGAACGAGACAGGGGGCCGGGTTGGCGGAGTTGTATCTCACCGAACTGGCCCTTTCGCATTTCCGCTCGCACCGTCGGGCGGCGGTGGCGCTCGACGGGCGGCCGGTGGCGATCTGGGGGCCGAACGGGGCGGGCAAGACCAACCTGATCGAGGCGGTGTCGCTGTTCTCTCCGGGGCGCGGGCTGCGGCGCGCGGCGGCGGAGGAGATGGCGCGGCGGCCGGAGAGCCTCGGGTGGAGGCTGTCGGGGGTCTTGCGGTCGCTGTACCAGCTCCACGAGGTCGAGATCCGGGCAGAGGGCGGCGCATCCCGGCAGGTGAAGATCGACGGGAAGGCGGCGGCGCAGGTGGCTCTGGGCCGGATCGCCCGCGTGCTCTGGCTGGTGCCCTCGATGGACCGGCTCTGGATCGAGGGGGCCGAGGGACGGCGGCGGTTCCTCGACCGGATGACGCTGTCGTTCTTTCCCGGCCACGCGGATGTCTCGCTGGCCTATGACAAGGCGATGCGGGAGCGGAACCGGCTGTTGAAGGACATGGTCCGCGACGGCCACTGGTACGTCGCGCTCGAACGGCAGATGGCCGAGGCAGGCGCGGAGATCACGTGGAACCGGACCCGGGCGCTTGCGATGATCGCCGAGGCGACGCGCGCGGCGGAGACGGCCTTTCCGGCGCCGGACCTCGCCATGGTCCATCCGGAGGGCGACCTGCCCGAGGGGGCGGAGGACCTGCGGGTGGCGCTCTCCGAAGGACGGACGCGGGACCTCGCGGCGGGGCGGACGCTGATCGGGGCGCATCGGGTCGACATGGAGGCGCATTGGGCGGCCAAGGGGATCGCGGCGCGGGACGCCTCGACCGGGGAGCAGAAGGCGCTCCTGATCTCTCTGATCCTTGCGAACGCCCGCGGGCTGGCGCGGGATTTCGGGGCGCCGCCGATCCTGCTGCTGGACGAGGTGGCCGCCCACCTTGACGCCGGGCGGCGGGCCGCGCTCTATGACGAGATCTGTGCGCTCGGCGCGCAGGCCTGGATGACAGGGACGGGGCCGGAGCTGTTCTCGGACCTCGGCCCCCGGGCGCAATACCTGGAAGTGACGGAAAGCGGCGGCGAGAGCGCTGTCGCGGAAAGAGAGGCGCCATGACCCCGCAACGCGTGACCCTCATCACCCTCGGGGTGAGCGACCTGGAACGGTCCCGGAAATTCTACGCCGCGCTCGGGTGGGAGCCGGTGCCGGGCCCGCCGCAGGTGATCTTCTACCGGATGGACGGCATGGCGCTCGGGCTCTTCGGAGTGAACGCGCTGGCCGACGACCAGGGGCGGCCGGGCGCGCAGCTCGGGACCGGTGCGATGACGCTGGCGCAGAACTTCGCCACGGAAGCCGAGGTCGATGCCGCCTTCGAGGCGGCCCTGGAGGCCGGGGCGGAGGCGCTGAAGCGCCCGCAGAAGGTCTTCTGGGGCGGCTATTCGGGGTATTACGCGGATCCGGACGGGCATGTCTGGGAACTGGCGATGAACCCCTTCTGGGAGCTCGACGACGCGGGCCGCCTGACGATCCCCGACCCCGAATGACCATCACGCCCTCGGAGATCGCCCTCTACGCGGGCGCGCTCGTCATCCTGTTCTTCACGCCCGGCCCCGTCTGGCTGGCGCTCACCGCCCGCGCACTCTCGGGCGGGTTCAACGCGGCCTGGCCGCTGGCGCTCGGCGTCGTGGTGGGCGATGCGCTCTGGCCGCTGCTGGCGATCCTCGGCGTGTCGTGGATCGTCTCGGTCTTCGACGGGTTCATGACGGTGCTGCGCCTCGTGGGGGCGGGCATGTTCCTGGTCATGGGAGTCCTGCTGATCCGCAACGCGGACCGGTCGATCGCCGCGGATTCGCGACTGACCCGGCCCGGGATGTGGGCGGGCTTCGCGGCGGGGGTGGCGGTGATCCTCGGGAACCCGAAGGCGATCCTGTTCTACATGGGCGTGCTGCCCGGCTTCTTCGACATCGCCCGGGCGACCGCGCAGGACATGGCGGTGATCATGCTGATCTCGATGATCGTGCCGCTCGTCGGCAACCTCTGCTTCGCGCTCTTCATCGACCGGATGCGGCGGCTGATGACCTCGGGCACGGCGCTGCGCCGGACCAACCGGATCGCCGGAGCGCTGATGATCGGCGTGGGGCTGATGATCCCCTTCCTGTGAGGCCGCCGGGCCATGGCGCGGCGCGCGTGCCGGCCTGTCCGCATTTGTCATTGGAGCGCGTGGCGCGGGCTTGCTAGGCAGGGGCATGAAGTTCGTGGCCTTCATGCTGATCCTGCTGCTTCCCGCCGCCGCCCTGGCCGAGCGACGGGTCGCGCTGGTGATCGGGAACGACCGCTACGAGTCGCTCCGCCCGCTCGCCAATGCAGGTGCCGACGCGGATGCGGTGGCCGATGCGCTGGACGCGCTCGGCTTCGAGGTCTTCCGCGAGCGCGACCGCGACCTGCGCCGGATGCGGCGCGCGCTGGAGGACCTCGAATACGACGGCGCGGGCGCGGATGTCGCGCTGGTCTATTTCGCCGGGCACGGGTTCGAGGTGGCGGGCGACAACCGGCTGCTGGCGATCGACGGCGACAGCAGTTCGGCCGCGGCGCTGATGGGCACGAGCCTGTCGCTGACCGCGATCCGCGAGACCGTGGCCCGGATTGCCCAGATCGGCATCGTGCTGGTGGACGCCTGCCGCGAGGATCCCTTCGCCGCCTCCGGCGAGGGACGCGGCGGGGCGAGCCTGAAGGGGGGCGCCCTGTCGGCCGGCTTCGCCCCGGTGGACCGGGAGGCGGGCACGCTCGTCGGCTTCGCGACCGCGCCGGGCGACACCGCATCGGACGGGACGGACGGTCATTCGCCCTTCGCCGCGGCGCTGGTGCGCCACCTCGGGACGCCGGGGCTCGAGGTGCGCTCGGTCCTGACGCTGGTGCAGCAGGAGGTCTATGACCGCACGGCGGGTGACCAGCTGCCCTATGTCGAAAGCGCCCTGCCGCGGCTGTTCTTCGCGGCCGAGGCGAAGGAGGAGCTGCCCGAGCGCGAGCGGCTGCTGCTGGCGATGGCCGGGTTGAAGCCCGGCCTGCGGGCCGAGGTCGAGGCGGTGGCGGCAGAGGCGGGCGTGCCGCTGGCGCCGCTCTACGGGGCGGTGATAGGGGCCGATCTCGGCGCTCTCGAAGCGGAGGTGAGGGCGGAGAAGCTGGCGGAGGCGGCGCGGGCCTTCACCGCCACCCGCGACAGATTGCGCCGTCTTTCGGCGGCGGACGGAGCGGTGGCGGACCAGCGGGACCTGGCGGCGGACCGTCTCCGGCTCGGTGATTTCGGCGGCGCCATGGCGGCGCTCGACCAGGCGGCGGACCTGGACCGCGACTCCGCCTCGGCGCTCGAGGCGAACCTCGTCGCGCGCCGGGTCTCGGTGGCCGAGACCCTGCAGCTCAAGGCGGGCGTCGCACGGTCCGCGTTGGACTACGATACCGCGCGCGAGGCGTTGAAAGAGGCAGCGGCCGTCCTCGACGGCCTGGCCGGGCTCGAGGCGGGGGTCGCGGCGCTCGCCGTCCGCGGCTCCGTCCTCTCCGATCTGGGCGATCTCGAGCGCGATCTCGGCAACACGAAGGCGGCTCTCGCGGCCTATGTGGACATGTTCGGCGCGGCGATCGACCGGCTCGCGGGGGCGCCGGACGATCCCGACGCGGCGCGGGGCGTGTTCCTGGCGCGGATGCGGATCGGCGGGATACAGCGCGGGCTCGGCCTGTTGGAAGACGCGCTGGACTCGTTCGACGCGGGGTTGACGGCCCTTGGGAATGCCCCGTCGGACGACAAGGTCGGACGCGCACTCGATCTGTGGACGGCGCAGACCAACATCGCCTGGGTGGCGCATGAAATGGGGCTGATGGACAGCGCCCTGCAGAACCACCGGGATGCCGCAGGAAAGATGCGGGAGGCGCTCGAACGCGCGCCCGGCCGGACCGATCTGAGAGAGAACCTCGGTCTCAGCCACGAGGGCGCGGGCGATGCGCTCATGGTGATGGGGGAGATTGACGACGCGCTCGAGGCCTACGAGGCGGCGCGCGACGTCTTTCTCGATCTTCGCGAAGTAGCGGACGACGGGCTTGCGCAGATCGAAAACGTCGGCAGGTCCGCGATGAAGGGGGGTGACGTCTACATGGCGAAGGACGATCTGCCGCTCGCCGTCGAGCTCTACACGCTGGCGGTCAAGGCGCTGAAGATCGTCCGGGGCAGTGACGCTCATCGGGCCAGCCTGAAAACCACGCTGGCCGAGTCGCAGACCGGGTTGGGCGAGGCCAGGTTGAAACAGGGCGATGTGGAGGCTGCCAAGGCGCATTTCGACGAAGCGCTCGGGGTGATCGAGCCTCTCGTCCGGCGGGCGCAGGACGATATCCGCCATCGCCGCATCCGGGCCGATGTCTTGCTGGGGCACGCGGAGGCCGCGCTTGCGGAAGGCGCGTCCGAGAGCGCGCTCGACATGCTTGCGCGGGCCGAGGCCGATTTCGAGATGATACGGGCGCGGCAGGGGCTGGGGGTGGCGGACCTTCTCGACGGCATTCGCCTCAACACCCGGTTGGGCGAGGCGCACGAGCGTCTCGGTCAGCCCGGGCTGGCGGTCGCCGCCCTCGGTTTGGCTGCAGACCATGCCTCGCTGCTGCACACCCTGCATCCCACGAACCTGCATTGGCGTGAACGGACGCTCCTTGCCGTCGAGCGCGCAGGGCTCGCGGCGGCACGCACCGCGCACCCGGCGGTGGCGTTCGAGCAATTCGATAGGCTCGTCGGCTTGCTTGAGGAGGTCGAAGCTGAAGAGCCGGCGGCGGTCGAGCGACGGCGTGACCTCGCGCTGGCCCTCATGCGCCGCGGCGAAGCGGGCGCGGCCCTTGGCGAAACCGACGGCGTTGCGGAGGATTTCGCCGCCTCGCTCGAGATCCTGCGCCGTCTCATGGCCGAGACGGGGCGGGTCGACGCGGTCTACTGGGCGGCCTACGCCGAGAGCGGCCTGGCGTTTTTCGAAGCCGGGCGCGGCAACCTCGAAGCGGCTCTGGATCACCACCGGCGCGGTCTCGGCCTGCGCGAGATGCTGATCGGCCAGCGGCCGGAGGATGCGCATTGGCGCTGGCTGCTCTCGGCGAGCCACGAATTCACGGGCAATGCCCTGTTGGAGCTCGGTCGGACCGACGAGGCCGCGGCAGCGTTCCGCGCCTCGGTGGTTCTGCGCGAGGCGCTTGCCGGCGAGTATCCGGACGATCACGAGGTCCGCCGCGGACTCTTCGCGAGCCGCTTCCAGCTCGCCGAAGCGGGGGTCGATCCGATGGTCAATTACGCCCGTGCGCTGTCCGAGCTGCTGACCATGCGCGCAGCCGGCCTCCTCGCCGAGGCCGACCTGCCGCTGATCGAGATGACCGAGGCGCGGATGGCGGCTCTGAAGGACGGGCCGGAGCCCGCGGAAAACCCCTAAATCTTGTGTCCGCGACGTGACAATCCCCCCCCGGGCCGCTATAAAATCGTCAACTGAAGAGGGGTCCATCACGCATGTCTGAGCCGCAGCAGCAGGAACCGCAATACGGCGCGGATTCCATTAAGGTTCTCAAGGGCTTGGATGCTGTCCGCAAGCGTCCCGGGATGTATATCGGCGACACCGACGACGGTTCGGGCCTGCACCACATGATCTACGAGGCCGTGGACAACGGCATCGACGAGGCCCTGGCCGGTCACGCCGACTTCGTGAAGGTGAAGATCCACGCCGACAATTCCGTCTCGGTCCGCGACAACGGGCGCGGGATCCCGGTCGACATGCACTCGGAAGAAGGCGTTTCGGCGGCCGAGGTCATCATGACCCAGCTCCACGCCGGCGGGAAGTTCGACCAGAACTCCTACAAGGTCTCGGGCGGTCTGCACGGCGTCGGGATCTCGGTCGTGAACGCGCTGTCGGACTGGCTGGAGCTGCGGATCTGGCGGCAGGGCAAGGAGCATTACGTCCGCTTCGAGAATTCCCAGACCGTCGCGCCGCTGGAAGTCGTGGGCGATGCAAACGGAGAGAAGGGGACCGAAGTGCGGTTCCTGTCCTCGGACAAGACCTTCTCGAACCTGAACTACGATTACGCCACGCTCGAGAAGCGCCTGCGCGAGCTCGCCTTCCTGAACTCCGGCGTCCGCATCGTGCTCGAGGACGAGCGCCCCGCCGAGGCGCTGAAGACCGAGCTCTACTACGACGGCGGCGTCAAGGAATTCGTGAAATACCTCGACCGGTCCAAGCACCCGATGCTCGAACAGCCGATCTACATCGAGGGCGAGAAGGACGGCATCGGCGTCGAGATCGCGATGTGGTGGAACGACAGCTACCACGAGACGGTGCTGCCCTTCACCAACAACATCCCGCAGCGCGACGGGGGCACCCACCTCGCGGGCTTCCGCGGCGCGCTGACCCGGACGCTGACGCGCTATGCGGGCGAGAGTGGGATCGCCAAGAAGGAGAAGGTCAGCTTCACCGGCGACGACGCGCGCGAGGGGCTGACCTGCGTGCTTTCGGTGAAGGTGCCGGATCCGAAGTTCTCCTCGCAGACCAAGGACAAGCTGGTGTCCTCCGAGGTCCGGCCGGCCGTCGAGAACCTGGTGAACGAGAAGCTCTCCGAATGGTTCGAGGAACACCCGGGCGAGGGCAAGATGATCGTGTCGAAGATCGTCGAGGCCGCGATGGCCCGCGAGGCGGCGCGCAAGGCGCGCGAGCTGACGCGGCGCAAGACCGCGCTCGACGTGAACTTCCTGGCGGGCAAGCTGAAGGACTGCTCCGAGAAGGACCCCTCCAAGACCGAACTGTTCCTGGTCGAGGGTGACTCGGCCGGCGGCTCCGCCCAGACGGGCCGGGACCGGGGGACGCAGGCGATCCTGCCGCTCAAGGGCAAGATCCTGAACGTGGAGCGGGCGCGGTTCGACCGGATGCTGGGAAGCCAGGAGATCGGCAACCTGGTGATGGCGCTCGGCACCGGCATCGGGCGGGACGAGTTCGACATCTCGAAGCTGCGCTACCACAAGATCGTCATCATGACCGACGCCGACGTGGACGGCGCGCACATCCGGACGCTGCTGCTGACGTTCTTCTACCGGCAGATGCCCGAGCTGATCGAGGGCGGGTATCTCTACATCGCCCAGCCACCGCTCTACAAGGTGAGCCGCGGCAAGTCCGAGGTCTACCTCAAGGACCAGACCGCGATGGAGGATTACCTGATCGCGCAGGGCTCCGAAGGCGCGGTGCTGCGGCTGAAGTCCGGCGAGGAGCTGACCGGGCAGGACCTCGTCCGGGTGGTCGAGGGCGCGCGCCAGGTGAAGCGCATCCTCGAGGCCTTCCCGACGCATTACCCGCGCCACATCCTCGAACAGGCGGCCATCGCGGGCGCCTTCGCGGCCGGGCAGGTCGATGGCGACCTGCAGGGGGCCGCGGACCGCGTGGCCGACCGGCTGAACCAGATCGCGCTGGAATACGAGCGGGGCTGGGACGGCCGGATCACCCAGGACCACGGCATCCGCCTGAGCCGCGTGCTGCGCGGGGTCGAGGAGCTGCGCACGCTCGACGGCGCCGTCCTGCGCTCGGGCGAGGCGCGCCGGCTGGGCCAGATGACCCAGAGCCTGCGCGACGTCTACACCGACGAGGCGACCCTCGTGCGGCGCGACCGGCTGCAGTCGATCCACGGGCCGCTCGACCTTCTGAAGGCTATCCTCGAGGAGGGCGAACGCGGGCTGTCGCTCCAGCGCTACAAGGGTCTGGGCGAGATGAACCCGGAACAGCTCTGGGAAACGACGCTCGACCCCGAGGCGCGGACCCTGCTGCAGGTCGAGGTCGACGACATGGCCGAGGCCGACGACCTGTTCACCAAGCTCATGGGCGATGTCGTGGAACCCCGGCGCGAGTTCATCCAGCAGAACGCGCTGAACGTGGAAAACCTCGACATCTGAGGCTTGTGGGGACCGCGCACGATCGTGCGCGGTCCCCACAAGCCTGCGCGATGCGTCGATACAGCGGCACACGGATCGGCTGATCTGCAGGCAACGATGCCTGCTGTGGCACCTGCTCCTCAACGACATCAGGCAGTGTCTCTTTTCTCTCGTTCATATGTCAGTCAGCCGCCTCGTCGAAGTAACCCTCGTCAATCTGCTTGATATGCAGCACATCTTTGTCGCGGCACCCGATATTGTACTTGATCATCAGCTTAGCGAGTTGCGGGCCGTCGATAAGCACGATACGCGATCCCAAATCCTTGGCTGTCTGTTCCGCCGAGCCCGTGAAGTGCGACGTGGTCACGAAGATGCCCTTCGTTGCCTTCTTGATGCTCAAAGCGCCGTAGAAGTCGCGAATATCTCCGGGACCAACGCTGTTCGCGGGACCGTAACGCTTCGCTTGAAGATAGATTTGGTCAACTCCAAGTGGGTCTTGGTCAATGACACCGTCCACACCGTTGTCGCCCGATTGGCCGAGCGCGCGCCCTGCATCCTCCGACGTGCCGCCGTATCCCATTGCAATAAGTAGGTCCACAATCAAATTCTCGAAGAAAATAGGCGACGCCGAACGCACATAATCGAGCAGGTTTGCGGCAAGGGCCGCATCCAATTTCTTATGCGCCGACTGCAAATTTTCGTCGGGTGTATTGGCGGGGATTTCGGTTTCCACCTGGACGACTGTTTCTTCGTCATTCCCTTTGCCGCGTAATTTGAACTCTTGAAACTCTTCGAATTTCTCCAGATATTTAGCGTCTAGCGAAATAGTTGGGTCGTCCAATATCGACTCCCCGCGATCTGTTAACTCATACCAGCCGCGCCGGATGTTTCGCAGCAATCCCGCCTGTTTCATATACGAGCGTGCCCAATGAACGCGGTTTGCAATCGTCGTCTGCTTTCCGCTTGGCAGCATCTGCTGGCGCTCTTGTTCGGTCAATTCGAGGCGGTCCGAAATCTCTTCGACCACGTCGGAAATTTTGCGTGGCTCGTTTCGAGCGCACTCCAATACTGGGCGCATAAGCGACTGGTAGTCAGGGATCATACTGGCTCATCTCAAAATTCTTTGTGTGCATCTTACGGCGGCAAGCGACGCGAATAAACCGCGGATGTGCAAAGCGGTACCCAACACAACCCAGTCTGCACCTGCTTTCCGAGTTTGGTCAGTGAGTGTGACCAATTATCGCTATTTGCCAATGCATCCTCTAGCGGCCTCAGTCTGGGTGCTGACACTATTCCCGCAACGAGCGGCGGCTTCGATGGGCCGCAACGTAGCATCAAGGGCATCGATCAAGGTCCGGAATGGGCCGACCGCGACGTCCCGATAGGGTGGACGGATCCCGGTCATCCGCTGCGTCGTCTGCGAACGGCAGCATCTGCCGGAAGTCGAATTCCAGGCAATGCTCGGAATGGCCCGCGTCGAAGGTGCGGCCTCGCTGTGCGCTCGGGAACCCGTTTCCATGACGACCGCTGGACGAGGGGCAACATTCTCGTCAGTATGTTTCGGGGAGGAGTGACCCATGATCGAGACTACGTGCGCGGCTCTCGACCGCGACCGGGCGGTTCTGCGGAACCTTGTCGACAAGCACGCGAAGGCGCAGCCGGATGCCCCTTTCGTGGCGTTTCACGGCGGCGAAACCTGGACCTATGCCCAATTGCGCGATCGTGTGCGGCGGAGGGCTGCAGCGTTGGCGGTCGCCGGAGTGGGGCGGGGCGACCCCGTTCTCACCTTCCTGGGCAATGGACCGGACCTGCTGGTGACATGGTTCGCGATCAACTACCTCGGCGGGATCTATGTCCCGCTCAACACCGCGCTGCTCGGGCGGCCATTGGCGCATGTGCTCGCGGATGCCGGTGCCCGGGTGATCGTGGCGCGGCCCGATCTCGCTGCGCGTCTCGCCGACGTCCCCGCGGGATCGGTCGAGACGGTCCTGCTGCGTGGAGAAGGGCTGCAGCCGAGCCTGCCGGGCCTCTCGTGCCGCACGCTGGTCGACCCGCCGGACGACGGGGACCTGCCGGAGCTGGGTCAGCCGATCCAGCCGTGGGACACGCAAGCGATCATGTATACATCGGGGACGACGGGGAACGCGAAGGGGGTCCTGTCGTCGTACACCCAGCTCTATACCATGGGGCCGGATGCCTTCGACGATGTCCGCGACGATGACCGGTGCATGATCTGCGGGCCGATCTTCCACTGCGGATCGACACTCTATGTCTACGCCATGCTGGCGCGGGGGCTGTCCATCGGGATGATGGCGGAGTTCAAGACGGACCAGTTCTGGGACGCTGTCCGGGAAACCGGCAGCACCTACTGCCTCCTGCTCGGCGTGATGGCGAGTTTCCTTCTGAAGGCACCGGCGACCCCGGCAGATCGCGATCACATGCTGCGCAAGGTGTTCATCGTGCCGTTCGGGGAAGATGGTCCCGCGTTCGCGGACCGTTTCGGCACGGAGGTCTGGACGATCTACAACATGACCGAGATCGCCAGCCCGCTGCATGCGGGGCCCGGGATCACCGAGAAGGGGCTGGCAGGGACACCGCGGGAGTGGTGGGAATGCCGGGTGGTGGACGAGAACGACATCGAGCTGCCGCGCGGCGAGGTGGGTGAGCTGGTGGTGCGCTCCTCACGTCCCTGGGCAATGATGAAGGGGTACCACAACAACCCCGCGGCCACGGCCGAGGCGATGCGCAACGGGTGGTTCCACACGGGCGACAGCTTCCGCCGGGATCAGGACGGACGGTTCTATTTCGTCGATCGCCTGAAGGATGTCATCCGGCGCCGAGGTGAGAACATTTCGTCCTTCGCGCTCGAAGGCGAGGTGCTCCTCCACCCGGATGTCCGGGAATGTGCCGCCGTGGCGGTGCCCAGCGAACATGGCGAGGACGAGGTGCTGATCTGCGTGACCCCGATCGAGGGCCGGACCATCGACCCCGGGGAGGTGATCGCCGATCTTGCCGGACGGCTGCCGAAGTTCATGGTTCCACGCTATCTGCGCGTCATGGCTGACCTGCCAAAGACTGCCTCGGGCAAGGTGCAGAAGCACGTCATGCGGTCAGAGGGCATCACGCCGGACACGGTGGACCATGCGGCGGTCCTGCGCGGCGCGGGTTGAGGTGATCCATGACGGAGGGTCCCGGCAAGTCCCTGGCGCGCAGGAAGAAGGGCTGGCGCAAGGACGAGATCATCGCGGCGGCGGCGGAGTGCTTCATGCGCCACGGCTACCAGTCTACCACGGTCGATGACGTGGCCGCGCGGCTGGGGTGCACGAAAGGCCGAATCTACCACTACTACGCGTCCAAGACGGACCTCTTCTTCGACGTCCATCGCGAAGGCATGGACCGGCTCTTCACGGCGCTGGCGCCGGCCATGGCCGTCCCCGGCGACGGGCTGACGGTGCTCGAGGCGATGTGCCTGGCCCATGCCCAGGCCATGCTGGAGCACCACACTTTCGAAAACGTCGTGGCCCAGGGCGTGCACATGCACAGGTTCGACGGGGCCACGCCCGAGCACAAGGTTGCAGTGCAGGACCTGATCGACAGCCGGGACACCTTCGAGTGGCATTTCAAGCAGGCGATCCGTCGTGCGATCGACGACGGCTCCCTGCGCGACGTCGACGTGGCCGTGACGGCGAAGGTCATCCTCGGGGCGCTGCAGTGGACGCTCTACTGGTACCGGCCGGCCAAGGGCGACACCGCGCGAACCCGCGCCGGACTGGCGCAAAAACTCGTCGATCCGCTGATCGAGGGCCTGCGTCCACGTGATTGATCCACTGGCGGTGGACAGACGATTCATTCGCGTTGGCTGATCTTTGGCAGCACGCGAATTGACAAGCAAAAGAACGGTGCATACCGTGGGGGAAACATACTTTCAAGTATGCTTTTGACCCTTGGGAGGAGGTCGGCGAGTGACATCTGAATTGCACGGACGAGCCATGCCCAGGTCGTCGGCATGAGCGCGATGCTGCAGGCATCCGGCCTGACGAAGGAGTTCAAGGGGTTCGTTGCCGTGAACAATGTCGACCTTACGGTCGAACGCGGTACCATCCACGCCCTGATCGGCCCGAATGGCGCGGGCAAGACAACCTGTTTCAACCTGCTGACCAAGTTCCTTCAGCCGACGCGCGGCACGATCACCTACGACGGACGTGACATCACTTCGATGTCCGCCGCCGACATCGCGCGGCTTGGCCTTGTGCGGTCGTTCCAGATCTCGGCGGTCTTCGATGACCTCACGGTGCTCGAGAACGTCCGCATCGCGATGCAGCGGCGACGCGGCGACTCCTATGATTTCTGGCGCTCCGAGGTCGTGCTCGCGCAATACGACGAAGAGGCGCGCGGCTATGTCGAAAGCGTCGGGCTCGGCGACTTCCTGAACCACCGCGCCGCAGAGCTGTCCTACGGCCGCAAACGCGCTCTCGAGATCGCGACGACGCTGGCGCTCGAGCCCGAGATGCTGCTGCTCGACGAGCCCATGGCCGGGATGGCGCAGGCCGACGTGGACCGCATCTCGGCCCTGATCAAGCGGATCAGCGAGGGGCGGACGATCCTGATGGTCGAACACAACCTCTCGGTCGTTGCCGACCTCTCGGACCGGATCACGGTGCTGGCCCGGGGCGAGGTCCTGGCAGAGGGGGATTATGACACCGTGTCGAAATCGCCCGATGTGATCGACGCCTATATCGGAGCCGGGCATGACTGACGCGACAACCATGCAACCGCAGTCCGAACGCACCTCGACCGATGCGCTGCTCGAGGTGCAGGGGCTCGAGGGCTGGTACGGCGAAAGCCATGTCCTGCACGGGATCGAATTCCACGTCCGGGAAGGCGAGGTCGTGACGCTCCTGGGGCGCAACGGCGCAGGCAAGACCACGACGATCAAGGCGATCATGGGGCTGCTCGACAAGCGTCGCGGTTCGGTGAAGCTGGCCGGGAAGGAGACGATTGCCCTGCAGGCGCGCCACATCGCCCGGATGGGGATCGCGATCTGCCCCGAGGAGCGCGGCATCTTCTCGTCGCTCTCGGTCGAGGAGAACCTGCACCTGCCGCCGAAGCTGGCCGAGGGCGGGCTGTCGACCGAGCGCATCTTCGAGCTGTTTCCGAACCTGAAGGAACGTCGCCGCAGCCAAGGCACCAAGCTTTCGGGCGGAGAGCAGCAGATGCTGGCCATCGCCCGCATCCTGCGCACCGGGTCGAAATTCCTGCTGCTCGACGAGCCGACCGAGGGCCTTGCCCCGGTCATCGTGCAGCAGATCGGCCGCACGATCCAGGCCCTCAAGGAGGCGGGGTTCACGATCGTGCTGGTGGAGCAGAACTTCCGTTTCGCGGCCTCGGTCGCGGACCGGCATTACGTCGTCGAACAGGGCAGGGTGGTGGACATGATCCCGAACCACGCGCTGGACGCGAATATCGACAAGCTCCACGCCTATCTGGGCGTGTGACGGATCGAACCGGCGCGGATGGGCCGCGCCACTTTGGGAGGAGATAAGAATGATGAAAAGATTGGCATGGACGACCGTGGCCGCCACGGCACTCGCAGCGGCGACCCCGGCCCTGGCCACGGACGTGAAGCTGGGCGTGCTGAACGACCAGTCCGGCGTCTACGCGGACCTGTCCGGGCAGGGCTCGGTCGTCGCGGCCCGCATGGCGGTCGAGGATTTCGACGCCGAGGCCAAGGGGATCAACGTCGAGATCATCTCGGCCGACCACCAGAACAAGCCCGACATCGCCTCGAACATCGCGCGGCAGTGGTACGACCAGGACAATGTCGACGTGATCCTCGACGTGCCGACCTCGTCCACCGCGCTGGCCGTGGCGGACGTGACGGCCGAGTTCAACAAGATCTTCATCAACTCGGGCGCGGCGACGTCCGACCTGACGCGGGCCAACTGCCAGCCGACGACGATCCACTGGACCTATGACACCGCCGCGCTGGCCAATGGCACGGGCAAGGCGGTGACCGAGGCCGGCGGCGACACCTGGTTCTTCCTGACCGCCGACTACGCCTTCGGCCATGCGCTCGAGCGCGACACGACCGCGGTCGTCGAGGCCAATGGCGGCGAGGTGCTGGGCTCCGTCGCGCACCCGTTCCCGGGCACCGACTTCTCGTCCTTCCTGCTCCAGGCCCAGGCCTCGGGCGCGAAGGTGATCGGGCTGGCCAACGCCGGCGCGGATACCGTGAACTCGATCAAGCAGGCGGCGGAATTCGGCATCGTGCAGGCGGGCCAGAAGCTGGCCGGGCTGCTGCTGTTCATCAACAACGTGCATTCGCTGGGCGCCGAGACCGCGCAGGGCCTGCAGATGACCACCGCCTTCTACTGGGACCAGAACGACGGCACGCGTGAGTTCAGCGAGCGCTTCCAGGCCGAGGTCGGCGCACCGCCGTCGATGGTCCAGGCGGGCGTCTATGCCGGCACGCTGCACTACCTCAAGGCGGTCGAAGCCGTCGGCAGCAACGATTCCGAGGCCATCGTCGCCAAGATGAAGGAGATGGAGACCGACGACGCGCTGTTCGGCAAGGGCTACATCCGCAAGGACGGCCGGGTGATCCACGACATGTACCTCATGGAAGTGAAGGCGCCGGATGAATCGACCGGCGAATGGGACCTGCTGAAACAGGTTTCCACGATCTCGGGCGAGGATGCCTTCCTGCCGATGGAAGACGGCGGCTGCGCCTTCGCGCTGGCAGAGTAATCGAACCGGGGGCGCGGCAGTGCGGCTGCCGCGCCCTGGACCATCGACGTTAGGGGGAGACGCATGTTCGAACTTCTGGGCATTCCGCCTCAGGTTCTCATGGGACAGCTGCTGATCGGGCTGATCAACGGGTCGTTCTACGCCGTGCTGTCACTGGGACTGGCGGTGATCTTCGGCCTGCTGAACATCATCAACTTCGCCCATGGGGCGCAATACATGATGGGGGCCTTCGTATCCTGGATGCTGCTGAACTATCTCGGCATCGGGTACTGGCCCGCCCTGATCCTCGCACCCCTCGTCGTGGGCGCCATCGGGATCGTGCTCGAGCGGACGATGATCTCGAGGCTCTACAAGCTGGATCACCTCTACGGCCTGTTGCTGACCTTCGGTCTGGCGCTGATCATCCAGGGTCTGTTCCGCAACTACTACGGGGTGAGCGGCCTGCCTTATGCCATTCCACCGGCGCTGCAGGGCGGTCAGAACCTCGGCTTCATGTTCCTGCCGAATTACCGGGGCTGGGTCATCGTCGCCTCGGTCATCGTCTGCTTCGGCACCTGGTTCATGATCGAGAAGACCCGCCTCGGGTCCTACCTGCGCGCCGCGACCGAGAACCCCGAACTGGTCGGCGCCTTCGGCATCAACGTGCCGCGGATGATCACGCTGACCTACGGCTTCGGCGTCGGCCTCGCGGCCTTCGCGGGCGTGCTCGCGGCGCCGATCTACTCGGTCAACCCGAACATGGGGGCGGACCTGATCATCGTCGTCTTCGCCGTGGTGGTGATCGGCGGCATGGGCTCGATCATGGGGGCGATCCTCACCGGCTTCGGCCTGGGCATCATCGAGGGTCTGACCCGCGTCTTCTACCCCGAAGGCTCCGCCGTCGTCATCTTCGTGATCATGGCCATCGTGCTGATGATCAAGCCCGAAGGCCTGTTTGGGAATACCGCCTGATGTCCACATCCGAGAACACCAAGGTCGCGCTTCCCGCCATGACGCACACGGTCGGCATGCCGCGGCATCAGAAGATCATCTTCGTCCTTCTGCTGGGCGTCCTGCTTGCCCTGCCGTTCATGGTCTATCCCGTCTTCGCCATGAAGGTGTTGTGCTTCGCGCTCTTTGCCTGCGCCTTCAACCTGCTGCTGGGGTTCGGCGGCCTGCTGAGCTTCGGTCACGCGGCCTATTTCGGGATGGCGAGCTATGTCTGCGCCCATGCCGCGAAGGTCTGGGGCCTCACGCCCGAGCTGGCGATCCTTGCCGGCACCGCCACCGCGGCCCTCCTCGGGCTCGTGATCGGCTCTCTCGCCATCCGTCGGCAGGGCATCTACTTCGCGATGGTCACTCTCGCCTTCGCGCAGATGGTCTATTTCTTCGCCCTGCAGGCCGAGTTCACCGGCGGCGAGGACGGGATCCAGTCGGTGCCGCGGAACGACCTTCTGGGCATGTTCCCGATGAGCGACGACCTGACCTTCTACTTCTTCGTCCTCGCGATCACCTACGGCGGGATCCTGTTCATCTACCGCATCACCCATTCGCCCTTCGGCCAGGTGCTGAAGTCGATCCGCGAGAACGAGCCGCGCGCCGTGTCGCTCGGCTACAGGGTGAACCGTTACAAGCTGATGGTCTTCGTGCTGTCGGCCACCTTCGCGGGACTTGCGGGCGCGACCAAGAGCCAGGTCTTCCACCTCGCCTCGCTGACCGACGTCCACTGGACCATGTCGGGCGAGGTGGTGCTGATGACCCTGCTCGGCGGCATGGGCACGGTGCTGGGACCGATCGTGGGCGCGGCCGTCGTGGTCACGATGCAGAACTACCTCGCCTATCTCGGGGCCTGGGTCACGGTGATCCAGGGCTGCATCTTCGTGGTGGGCGTTCTGCTCTTCCGCGAAGGCATCATCGGCGTCCTGTCGCGGATCCTGAAAAAACCGCTCTGATACATCGGGCGACCGACTTCGCGCATTCTGGAAACCCGGTCCGATCGGCCGGGTTTTCTTCTGCTTGACGAAAAAACCTACTCATGAGTATGTTTTTCGAGGGAGAGGAGAGGCGTGATGAAACTCAATTTGCCAGGAGTCCGGGCGTGAGCCGGGTTCTGATCACGGGCGGGGCGGGGTTCCTGGGCCAGCGGCTCGCCCGCGCACTGGTTGCCGCGGGCCAGTTGACCGGGAGTGACGGGCGACGGCGTCCCATCGAGCGCATCTGCCTTGCCGATATTGCGCCCGCGGTCCTGCCGCCCGCCCATGGCCTCGGGATGGAGCGCCGCCAGGGCGATCTCTCGTCACCGGACTTCGTCGCAAGCCTCGCGGCAGAGGGTTTCGACACCATCTTCCATCTCGCGTCCTTCCTGACACTGCAGGCCGAACAGGACCCGGCCCAGGCCTATGCGGTCAACGTCGACTCCCTGCGCCGACTGATCGATGGGGCACGCAACCGGCCGAAGGTGGTCTTCACCTCGTCGATCGCGATCTTCGGTGGCAGCCTGCCGGACGAGGTGGGGGACGATCTGAATCCCGTGCCAACCACGACCTACGGCATCCACAAGGCGATCAACGAACTGCTGATCGCGGATTATTCGCGTCACGGCAGGATAGACGGGCGCTCCCTGCGCCTGCCGATTGTCCTCATCCGCTCCGGCGCGCCGCAATCCGCCGTTTCGGATCGGGTGGCCGCCATCGCGCGTGAGCCGATGAACGGCCACGACATTGTCGCGCCGCTGCCTTCCGACATGCCCGTGCCGGTGGTTTCGGTGGGCAAGGTCATCGAGGGGCTCGTCCTCTTGCATGACGTGCCCGCAGATCGCCTGCCCGCGAAGCGGGCCTTCAACCTGCCGGCCCTCACCGTGACGGGGGCGGACATGCAGGCGTCGGTCGATCGGATGGGCGGGCGCGGGCAGATCACCTTCGCCCCGGAGCCGGCCCTGTCCGCGATTGTCGCAGGATGGCCCCGGCGCTTCGTCTCGTCCGTCGCACCGCAGCTCGGGATCGGGCCCGACGCCGATTTCGACGCGATCATTGCCGATTACCTCGCGAACAGGGACTGACATGGCCGACATCTGCATCATCGGCGCCGGCTCCTCCGGCGTGACCGTCGCCAAGGCGCTGCGCGACAAGGGGCTGGCCTTCGACATGTTCGAGAAGGGCAGCGACATCGGCGGCATGTGGCGATACGAGAACGACAACGGCCAGAGTTCGTGTTACGCCTCGCTGCACATCGACACCTCTCGACCGAACCTCGGCTACTCGGACTTCCCGATCGATCCGTCCCTGCCGGATTTCCTGAGCCACGCCCAGTTCCTGCGCCACCTCGAGGCCTATGCGGACGCCAACGGACTCCGGGAGCTGGTCACATTCGGGACGCGGGTGGACAGGGTGGAGCCCGACGGCCAGCGCTGGCGCGTCACGCTGGCGAATGGCGAAAGCCGCGACTATGCCAGTGTCGTCTGCGCCAACGGCCACCTGTGGGACCCGCGGATGCCCGACTTCCCGGGACATTTCGATGGCCATGTCATTCACTCTCATCACTACCGGACCGCCGCGCCCTACGAGGGCAAGCGGGTGCTCGTGGTGGGGTTGGGGAACTCTGCGGTCGACATTGCCGTCGACATCGCGCGGCGCGCGGAGCACGTCACCGTCTCGACCCGCCGAAGCGCGTGGATCATGCCGAAGTACCTGATGGGGATCCCGATAGACCAATGGTCGGGTTTCCTGGTGCGCCGCCTCGGGTTGCCGGTCGTCTGGTCGCGTTGGATCATGTCTCGGCTCATCCGCCTTGGCGTGGGAGACCAGCGCCGCTTCGGCCTGCCGCGGCCCGAGCACCCGATGTGGCGCGAACATGCGACCTTGAGCCAGGAACTCCTGCCCTACATCGGCCACGGCTACATCGACATCAAGCCGGACGTCTCCGAACTGCGCAGGCATGCCGTCGCATTCACCGATGGGACCGAGGCCGATTATGACGCGATCATCTACGCGACCGGATACAGCATCAGCTTTCCGTTTCTCTCGCCTGACGTTTTCGACCCGGACAGGGATGCAGGCAGGCTCTATCGCCGCATGGTGCCACCAGCTCATCCGGGCCTGATTTTTGCCGGCCTGGTCCAGCCCGTCGGGCCCACCATCCCGCTCGTCGAGCTGCAGGGCAAATGGATTGCAGCCCTTCTGTCGGGCGCGTTCGAGCTGCCGGCACCGCAGGACATGGAAAAGGAGATCCTGGAACACCTCGAGGATCAGAAGCGCACCTACCTCGACTCGGCGAGATACACTCTGGAAGTCGATTTCCGCGCGTATGCGAAACAGTTGCGTTCCGACGCCGGATGGTAGATCGCGCCCGTCGGCCGTCCGGGGGAAGGGGAACCTCGGCGGTCCGCCGATCCGTGCGACAGGGCCGCTCACGATGCGAAGGTTTCGGCTGTTCCGGACCGCGTCCTGTCTCGGCGCAGCCTTTTCCTCGTGGGGGGACCACATTCCGAAAGCTACCACTTGATTCCCGACCCGGAATGCCCCACATGAGGGATGCGACCGTTTTTCTGCGACCCTCTGCCTCCGTTCACCCGGCTTCAGTCGATCACTCAGTCTGACATTGCCGGGCTGCCGCATATTGCGGGCAGCACTAGAACAGGAGAACACGGATATGGCCAATGGCACCGTGAAATGGTTCAACGCATCCAAAGGTTTTGGCTTCATCGAGCCCGAGAGCGGCGGACGTGACATCTTCGTCCACATCTCGGCCGTCGAGCGCGCTGGTCTGACCGGCCTTGCCGATGCTCAGAAAGTCACCTTCGACATCGAATCGGGCCGCGACAACCGCGAGAGCGCGACCAATCTCGCGCTCGCCTGAGCCGAGCTTTGCCGGGTGCCCTGACGGGCGCCCGGCGCACCAACCTCCCCGACAGTCTGACCCTCGGCCGACGGAGGCCGATCGGGCCGCAGCGTCCGATGCGGCGCAGTCGTGGACGCGACGCCTCGCAGCCTACCGGACCCCGTTCCCGTCGCGCAGCCGTTTCGAGTTGGTGGTCACGGCACTCCCCTTCTTCGTCATCTTTGCCGTCTCGTGGTGGTCCGTTGCGATCAGCCCCTGGCTTGCGGTTGGCTTGTCGCTGATCAACGCGGCCTTTGTCATCCGGCTCTTCGTGATTCAGCATGACTGCGGGCACGGCGCCTTCTTCGAGTCCCGGTTCTGGAACGGCTGGTGCGGGCGCCTTCTCGGTGTTCTGACGCTGACGCCCTTCGACATGTGGAAACAGAACCACGCGCTGCATCACGCGACCACCGGCAACCTCGATCATCGCGGGACCGGGGATATCCCCACGCTGACAATCGCGGAATATCGCGCGAGATCCCTTGCGGCGCGGGCCGGATACAGGCTTCTGCGGAGCCCGCTGATCCTGTTCGGTGTCATCGCGCCGTTCAATTTCCTGATCTGGAATCGTGTCCCGCCGAATCCGCTCAACGCCCGCCGCGGCGAGTGGAAGAGCGCGCTCGGCACCGACGCGGCGATCCTCGCTCTGCTCGGGTCGCTCTATCTTCTGGGGGGCATCCCGGTCCTGGTCTTCGTCTACCTGCCGATGATGGTGCTCGCGTCCATCGCCGGCACCTGGCTCTTCTACGTCCAGCACCAGTTCGAGGAGACGTCCTGGGAGCAGGACAGGGAATGGACTGTGCAGGACGCGGCGTTTCACGGCTCGTCCTACTACGTGCTGCCACCGGTCCTGACCTGGATCACGGCAAACATCGGGGCCCACCACATCCATCATCTCGCAAGCCGGATACCGTTCTATCGGCTGCCCGAGGTTCTTCGGGACCACGGCGAGTTCAGGGAGGTCGGGCGCATCACGATCCGCGAAAGTCTCGGCTGCGCGAGGCTCGCGCTCTGGGACGAGACCGGTCGCCGCCTCGTATCCTTCCGGGAGGCCCGGAAGCTGCCGGCATGATCAGGACAGCAGGATCGGCATTTCTGCTGACCGTGCTGCCCTGACGGGCCCGCTTCGGTGCGGATCGCCCCGGATCGGGGCCTCTACCGCTTCTTCTGAGTGCCGATGTTCAGCTCGGGTTTCCCTTTCGCGTAATCGGCGGTCGCGAGGACCTTTTCCTTCTTCTGCTTGGGCTTCTTGGTCTCGCGGTTGCCGCGCCGTTTGTCGCCTTTGGACATGGTCCGTTCCTTTCGGGGTGGGTCGTGCGGCCCTGCCGGCGGGCAGGGTCCGGTCTCGCAGACGCGCGCGGGAGAGGTCACGCCCCGCCGGCGTCTTGCCCGCCTCCGCCGCGCGGTTCAGCCGGGATCATGCCCCGGATCAGCACCGCCACGTCGCGATGCGCCGCCGTTTCTGTTTCGGACGCGCTTTCGTGGCTCGCCGCGGCGTCATCGAGCAGGCCCGCGATCTCGCTTGCCGAAAGCACGCCCCTGTCGCCGAGGGCCAGCAGCAGCGCTTCGCAGATCGAGAGAGCGGCCTTCCCGGCATTGTCGGATTGCATGGACATCGGGCTCTCCCAAAAGCTGACCGGTGTCGATTAATGAGGACCGACGTGTTTCATTGCAGGACACTGGCCGGGATTGTTGTAGGGTGAACTGATGCAAAGCAGTGTCCGCGCCGATTGTCCTCGCCCTGAAGGTGCCGCGTTGCTGCGGCCGGCTTCGTGACCGCCATCGACCTCAGCCCGCTGACCCGGAAGTTATCGGCCTTTGTCGCCCTGTCCGCCGAGGAACTGGCGGTGCTGGACAGGTTGCACCAGCGCCGGAGGAGGTTCGTCCCGGGCCGCGATCTGGTGCAGCAGGGCCAGTCGAAGCAGGCGGCCTACATCCTCGCCTCGGGCTGGGTCTGCTCGTACAAGATCCAGCGTGACGGCACGCGTCAGATCGTCGATTTCCAGATCCCCGGGGATTTCCTCGGCCTGCGGGGCCTGTTGCTTCGGACGTCCGATCACAGCTTCGAACCGGTCAACGAGATCCAGGCCGCCGAGGTTCTCGCCAGCGACCTGCTCGAGGCCTTCACGAGCACGCCCCGGCTCGCGACGGCCGTGCTCTGGGCGGCGTCCCGCGACGAGGCCCTGGTGGTGGAGCACCTGGTCGGGGTCGGTCGGCGCGACGCGGACGCACGCATGGCGCATTTTCTTCTGGAGATGGGCGCCCGGCTTGCCCTCGTCGGGATCGGCAGCAAGGAAGGTTACGACTGTCCGCTGACCCAGTACCACCTGGCCGACGCACTCGGGCTGAGCGCGATCCACGTCAACCGCGTCCTGCGGTTGTTGCGCGAGCGCGGGCTGGTCACCTTCCGCAATGGCCGTGTGACCTTTCATGACCATCAGGGGCTCGTCGATTTCGCGGAGTTCGATCCGGCCTATCTCGATCAGAGCGGCCCTCTGCTGAAATGAGGCCCGCAGCAGGGTGCGGGGACAAATGCGAAGCGCAAGAGGAAAGCAGGGTTCTGACGATCTGCACTCCACCTGCGCTTCGTACTTTCTGAAATGATGCGTCTCGAAAACCTGTTGGACGCGATCCGGCTTAGCATCGCCCCTCGGCGGGCGGGCTAACCGAGATCAGTCCCCTCGACCGGGACCGCTGCCGTCGCGCCATTTCCGCCGTGGCGTGCGGGATGACTAACATAGGTCAGCACAGGACGGCGGCCCGAGCGATAGACACGGGGTATCCCGACCGATCGAGGCTCACACCTCAACCGAAGTCGCGCAATTGCAGGAACTGGCGGACGACCTTCCGCAGAAAGATATCAGATGACTTCTCCCGAATGGCTCAAGCCGGGCATCTATGGTGCTCTCATCGGCGCCGTTGCCGTCGGCATCATCGGCTTCACCTGGGGCGGCTGGGTCACCGGCGGCACCGCCCATGACCGTGCGATGAACATGTCGCGTGACGACGTCGTGGCTGCGCTGGTCCCGGTCTGCCTCGACAACGCCCGGTCCGATCCGAACCGGGACGCGAAGATGACCACCATCCGCGACGCGTCGAGCTACAAGCGACGCGACGCCGTGATGGATGCCGGCTGGGCCACCGTGCCGGGCGCCGAGGCTCCGGATCGCGACATCGCGCAGGCCTGCCTTGCGGAACTGAACCTCTGAGCCCTGCCGCGTCATGCCATGGATGAGACAGCCTTCCGCGTGGGGACGCGACGACACGGCTTCGACCGGCCCCCGCGCGCGGCCGGCGGCAGGGTTGCTGGCGGTCGCCGGCCTCATTGCCGGCGTCTGCGGTCCGGTCCTGGCCCAGGATGGCTCGGGAGCCTTGCCTGAAAACGCCACCGAGCGGCGCTATGGTTCAGGCTGGGATTGTGACGTCGGCTACCAGGTGCAGGGGGACGACTGCATCCATACCGAAATCCCGGAGAACGCCTTTGCCACAGGCAAGTCCTACGGGTCTGGCTGGGCCTGCCGCCACGGATACCGGGAGGTCGGCGGCGCCTGCCAGGCGATACCGGTCCCCGAGAATGCCTTCCTGCACGCCTCCGGCTACGGCTGGGAATGCGAACGCGGCTACCGGCAGGTCCACTCGGCCTGTGTCCTGATCGAGGTGCCGGAACATGCCTTCCTGACCGAGGAGCCCTCGGAAACGGGCTGGCGTTGCGAACGCGGCTTCGAGCCCAGGAACGACAGATGCGTCGTCATCGAACTGCCGGAGAACGCCCATCTCGACCGCTCGGGCAACGCGTGGCGCTGCGACCAGAGCTTCCAGCTCGCCAATGGGCAATGTGTGCTCGGGAGATGACCAGATGAACCAGCCCTTCGTGGAGAAGCCGATGCGCGTGAGCATCGGGTGCCGCCTCCGGTACAAGCTGACCCAGCCGACGCCGCTGATCGCGACGCTCAATGTCCATTACTCGCGCTTCGGAGACCTCGAGCGGGCGGATTACCTCGTGACATCGCCCAGCGTGACGCTCGACAGCTACCGCGACGGGTTCGGCAACTGGTGCACGCGCATGATCGCGCCTCCGGGCGATTTCACCCTGTCCACGGACGGCATCTTCCGGGACCAGGGTCTGCCGGACCCGATCTCGCCGGGCGCCATGCAGCACGCGGTCGAGCGCCTGCCGCATGACACGCTCGTCTACCTCCTGGGAAGCCGGTACTGCGACACGGACCTGCTGTCCGAGCAAGCCTGGAGTCTCTTCGAGACCACTCCGCAGGGTTGGGAACGGGTCCAGGCGATCTGCGATTACGTCCACGGCGCTGTCCGTTTCGACTACATGCAGGCCGACGCGACCCGGACGGCGTCCCAGACGCTGGCGGGGGGAACCGGCGTCTGCCGCGACTTCACCCATCTCGGGATCGCCTTCTGCCGCTGCATGAACATTCCGGCGCGCTACTGCACCGGCTACCTGAGCGACATAGGTGAGCCCCTTCCACATCCGCCGGGCGACTTCGCCGCCTGGATGGAGGTCTACCTGGACAACCAGTGGTGGGCCTTCGATCCGCGCAACAACGCACGGCGCTACGCGAGGATACTCATCGCCCGGGGGCGCGACGCGGCGGATGTGCCGTTGACCCAGACGTTCGGGCCGAACACGCTCACGGACTTCAAGGTCTGGACCGAGGCCATCTCCGGCGCGACTTCGCGGTAGGAGACGTCGGATCGACATCGAACGCTGACACAGGAAAAGGGCGCCGTGGTCCAGCCCATGGACGACAGGAAAATCCATTCGTGGCCGCCACGAAGGATCCTCCGACGCTTGGGTGAACGCGCCCGGAAACCGCCTCCCCCGCGCATCTGCGGATGACGATGGGGAGCCAAGATCAAATGAACGGAAGTAGAAATGACCAAGAAGCAGATTGAAGGCCGCCCCTCTGTCGATGACACGGCTGTGCGGAAAAGCCCCGCGAAGAAAGCTGTCGCGAAGACCGGTTCCGCGGCCGGCACGAAGAGCCCGGTCCAGCGAGGATCCATCTTCGACGAAGCCTTCGGCCCGATCGGGTCCGAGCGCCGGAAACCCTGGTCCCGGTTGGATCGCAAACGCGACTGAACGGGCCCGGGGACTGCCCGCGCTGCCGCAGTCCGTTCCCCGGGGCCCCACGTTCCATTCGTCCAGCTGAGAAATCTCAGCTGACCTCCAGGGGCAGAACAAGCGTGTGCCGCGTGCCGGTCGCGCTGCTGCTGACCTCCATCCGACCGTCGAGCTCGGCGGCGAAGGCGTCGGTCAGCTTCTGCCCCAGGCCGGAATCCACCCGCGCGTTCGGGTCGATCCCCGGCCCGTCGTCCCAGACGGAGACGGACATGGTCCCGCCCTCCACCGTCAGGGTGACGCCGAGGCGACCGTCCGATCGCCCCTTGTAGGCGTATTTCAGGCTGTTCGTGACCCACTCGTTCACGATCAGGCCGAGCGGAACGGCGATCCGTGTCGAGAGCGGGGTGTCGGGGATGTCGAATTCGATGTCGAGCCTGTCACCGGAGTTGGAGGACGCGATGACGTTTTGCACCAGCGCCGTCAGGTAGGAATGGGCCGTCACCGTGTCGACGGAACGGGTCCGCGTCAGGCCGCGGTAGAGGTTGGCGATGGCGTCGATCCGTGCCCGCATCCGCGCGAAGGCGGCCTTGCAGGCCGCGTCGGTCAGGTCGCGCGCTTCCAGCGAGATGATGCTGCCGATCATCGAGAGGCTGTTCATGACGCGGTGGTTCAGCTCTTCCAGAAGCTGGGCGGCATGTTTCAGTGCCGCCTCCCGCTCACGTTCCAGGTGCCATTGCCGGGTCACGTCCTGCATCGCGAGCAGCAGCGTGTGGGTGTGGTTGCCCTCCCGGAAGACCTTGCGCGCGTTGAGCAGGATGATCCTCTCGCCGATCCCGGGGAAGCTGTGGCGGACCTCGAAATCCTCGACGATCGTGTTCCGCGGCACCACCTCCGTCAGAAGCTCGAGGAGCTGGGGTATCGCCCATTGCCCGTTGCCGAGGTCGCCAAGCCGATGGCCGATCGTCGCGGCGGGATCGACCTCGAAGGTCGCGTAGAAGGAGCGGCTTGCCGAAATGACGGTGAGGCTTTGATCCAGCACGAGAAGCGGTTCGCGGAGCGTGTCGACGATGCTGCCGGAAAGGAGGCGCTCGCGTTCGAGCGCGGTCGCGGCGTCGCTTTCGGCGGTCACGTCCTCGATGACCAGGAGGATGCGGCGGGAGCCGTTGCCGGGCCGCACGGTCTTGCGCGCGTTCAGCCGCATCACGCGGCGGCCGATCTTCTCGAAGACGTGGTCGACCTCGAAATCCTCGACCTCGTCGCCGTCGGAGACGATCCGGTCGAGCTCGGCCAGCAGGGAGGGGATGTTCCACTGACCGTTGCCGAGCGCGGCGAGCCTTGTGCCGAGCGTGTCTTCCGCCGTCACGTCGAAGCTGCGCAGGAAGCGGTCGTTCGCATATTCGACGACGAGGTCCTCGGTGAGGACCAGAAGGCTCTCGCGCAGGCTGGCGACGATTTCGGCAGGGTCGATCAGGCGCAACATGTCGATGTTGATGGCGAAGCTCTCCGGCGCAGGCGAATCCCATGGTGGCGCCCTGACTACAGGCAGCCTACACAAACCGGGGAAGGTTCGATACGGGTTTGCAGGGACGCGCGGTTCGTGATGGGATCGCCGCATCTGCGATACGCGCCGGCGACCCGGGTCGAAACGGCAACCGTGTCTGCAAATCCGCCCCATCAGGCCGCGTCCCGCGACACGGTTGTCACATCAGGGAATGTGCCATGTTTGACGCCAGCCGGATCGATCCCGGCGTGATTTTCGATGCCGCACCGACAGCGCAGCTGGTCTTCACGCCGGACCTGCGGATCGTGGCGGCGAACCGGCGCTACTGCACCCTGCTGAACCGCCGGCCCGAGGATCTGATCGGCCTGCGCGTTTTCGAGGCTTTCCCCGCCAATCCCGACGACCCGGATGCGAATGCGGAGGCCGAGTTGCAGGCCTCGGCGGATGCCGTGGTCGCCACGGGCGAGGCGCAGGAAATGCCGCTGCGCCACCATGACGTGCTTGAGGCCGACGGCCGCTACGATACGCGGTACTGGCGCATCCTGAACTCTCCGATCTTCGCCGACCCTGACGCGCCGGGGCGGGTGACGCACGTGATCCACACCGCGGAGGACGTCACGCGGGCCGTGCTCGGCGACAGGGCCGAGGCCGCGAAACGGCGGGCGGCGATGCGCGGGGCTGACCTGAGCTATTTCGAGCTCGATCCCGGGGCGCGGACCCTGGTCCGCTCCTCGCAGGTCGATGCCCTGTTCGGGTTCGACCTGAACGAGATCAGCGCGGAGGTTCAGCCTTTCTACGACCGCCTCCATCCCGACGATTTCCAGATGGTGATGACGGAGCTGGAGCGGGTGGCGCGCACCATCGGCTCCGACCTCCAGCTCGATTTCCGCATCGTGCTGCCGGATGGATCCGTCCGTTGGCTGATCGGTCGCGGCGAGTCGGTGCGCGATCCCGATACGCGGGACGTCCGGATCGTCGGCATCGTGATCGACGTCACCGAGATACGCGAGAACGAGGCGAACCTGCGCGAAGCGGTCGAGGCGCGGGATCTGCTGATCGCCGAGGTGAACCACCGGGTGAAGAACTCGCTCCAGATGGTGACGAGCATCCTGAACCTCGAGGCTTCGAGATCGGCGAACCCGGAAGCCCGCCAGTCTCTCCTCGCGGCGACGGCCAGGGTCCACGCGGTCTCGGCGATCCATGCCTCGCTCTACGAGGACGCGGACGTCAGCTCGGTCCAGTTCGACCGCTATCTGACGCGGCTCTGCGCGCATCTGCGGAATTCCCTCTCGAGCGAGGGGCGGAACGTCCGGATAGAACTCGAAGCGGAGCCGCTCCGCCTGCGGACGGACAAGGCCGTCACGCTGTCGCTCGCCGTGAACGAGCTGGTCACCAACTCCTTCAAGCACGCGAACTGGGAGGGCGAGGGCATGGTGCGCGTCAGCCTCGGGCATCACGGTCCCGGCATGATCGCCCTTGTCGTCTCGGATAATGGAACAGGCGCGGATGCTGTTCGTTCACCGGTAACCGACTCGTCGTCGGGTCTCGGAAAGCGCCTGATTTCGGGTATGGCGTCGCAATTGGGCGGCACGATCGAGGAAGGCACGGCAAATGGCTGGCGAACCTGCATCGTCTTCCCCGAATGACGGAGCGCCCTCGCTGAGGGTGCTCATCGTCGAGGACAACGTCTTCATCGCGCTCGATCTCGAGGCGCAGATCATGGACATGGGGCACGCGGTCGTCGGTCTGGCCGCAACCGCGAAGGCCGCGATCGAGACCTCCCGCAGGACCCGCCCCGATGTCGCGATCGTCGACCTCCAGCTTGCAGACGGCAGCCGGGGACAGGACGTGGCTCTCGTGCTGCGGGAGGAGATGCAGATCCCCTCCATCATCGTGAGCGGAAGCCTGCACCAGGTGACCGAAGCGGACATGGCGGCGATCCGGCCGCTGGCGATGCTCTCGAAACCTCTGTTCCCCGAGGAACTGCGTCAGGTCTTCGCGGGGGCCTGCGCCTCGCGCAGCGCTGTTTGACGGCGGCATAGTCTCTTCACCTTCATCACCGACACGCCCGGACCTTCTTGCCATTGGAGGGCGAGAAACGGTCGTCGCCCCTTGCATCCATCTCTTTAACATCCATATACCATCCATGCGGATGGAGATTGGAAGATGGCCGAGGTAAGACAGCTCAGGGACAAGCAGCCCGAGAACGAGAAGATCACGATAAACCTCGGCTTCGTCGACCTCGGTCGCATCGACCTGCTCGTGAGGGAGGGGTTCTATTCGAACCGCAGCGATTTCATCCGCACGGCGATCCGCAGGCAACTCGACACGCATGGAGAGGCCGTCGACCGCTCCATCGAGCGCCATACCATGGAGCTCGGCCTCAGGGATTTCCACCGGGCGGAGCTCGAGCAGCTTCGTGCGGCGGGCGAGGTCCTGCATATCAAGGTGGTGGGCCTCGCGCGCATCGCCCCGGACGTCACGCCCGATCTCGCGCGGGCGACCATCGGCTCGATCACCGTTCTCGGCAGCCTCCAGGCGTCCGCGGACATCAGGGAGGCTCTCGCCGACCGCATTCTCTAGCGGCGGCTCTCACAAGGAACGGAACAGATGAACACCTTCAACGCCGGCGCATGGCGCCCGGTGAAGGGCCAGTCGCGCGCCGCGCAGCTTGCCTCCGCCAACGACCTCGTGACCCGCACCCTCGCCCAGCACGGACTGACCGCCGCGCCGGTCTCGGGCCTGCCCGCAGGGGCGGCAAGCGACACCCTGTCCGGAACGCTCTCCGGTCTGATGGCCCGCCTCCAGCCCCAGGGGCAGACGGCGGAGCGCGTCAACCTTCCCGACGGCGCGCTCTTCGAGGACGAGAGCTTCACCTGCCAAGCGGGGACGCGCCGCTATCGCACCTATGTGCCCGCCTCGGCACGGGACGGGCTCACCGGCCTCGTCGTGATGCTCCACGGCTGCACCCAGACGCCCGAGGATTTCGCCGCCGGGACCGGCATGAACGCCCTCGCCGAGGAACATCGCTTCGTCGTGGTCTATCCGCGGCAATCGCGCGGCGACAACGCCCAGTCCTGCTGGAACTGGTTCAGCCGCGGCGACCAGAAGCGCGACCGCGGCGAGCCCGCGATCATCGCCGGCCTGACGCGCGAGGTCGTCGCGCGCCATGCGATTCCCGAGGACAGGGTCTTCGTGGCCGGCCTCTCGGCGGGGGCGGCGATGGCCGTCATCCTCGGCGGCACCTATCCGGACCTGTTCCGGGCCGTCGGCGCCCATTCCGGCCTGCCGGCCGGGGCGGCGAAGGACGTGGCCTCGGCCTTCGGGGCGATGGCCGGACGCGGGGGCGAAAGCGCCCCGCGCACCAAGGCGATGCGGGCGATCGTCTTCCACGGCGACGCAGATGGCACGGTTCACCCGTCGAACGGCGAGCGGATCGTCCGGCAGGCGCTGGAGGGAGGTCCGTCGCAGAGCCTTCAGACCGAGACCACCGGCACCACGGGCGGACGCAGCTACCGACGTCACACGACCTACGACGACGCCGGCGCGGAAGCGGTCGAACACTGGGTGATCGAGGGTCTGGGCCACGCCTGGAGCGGCGGGCAGTCCGCAGGCAGCTATACCGATCCGAAGGGTCCCGACGCGAGCGCCGAGATGGTCCGCTTCTTCTTCAGCCCCTCCGCCGGATAGATCGGCGGCGGGAGCGATCGGGGGTCCTGAAAGACACGGACAGCGGCGATGGCAGGGGGGTTGCCTGGCCGCTGTTCGCATTCCGGGGGGCCTGACTCATTGTCTGGTCGCACCACGCACAGCGACCCGACGCGGGGCGGCGTGGGTATCCGCAGTTCACCGCATCCCGACCGGCGGGGAATCGAGGGCAGATCCGGCGGGACGCCTCCCCTTCCTCTCACCTTCTCCATTCGCGGATGAAGTCCTGGATGCCGGTGACCAGGCGCGTGCCGAATCCTCCTTCAATCCCTTCGGGATCGAGCAGGTCGTTCTCGGCGATGACGCTGTCGTCGTCCGAGATTTCGCCGCGGGTGAAGGGTCGCAGGCTCTTGCCCTCTCCTCGCAACCTCTCGATCGCGCCAGCAAGACCGACGTCCTCGATTTCGGCATCAAGCGTGTCTCGATCAACGTCCAGATGCTCGGCCACCAGATCGTTCCGCAGGTTGCGGAAGCGCTCCGCCACGGCTGCCGGATCCGGACAGGCGGCCGCCTCGATCGCGACGTCGGATTCGGTGTCAAACCCCATGGACCGGTTGTTGAGGTTAGACGACCCGATCCGTAGCAGCTGGTCGTCCACCACCATGACCTTGGCATGGACATAGATCGACGCGCCGCCTTTCGTGACCGGGTAGTAGGCATGGAAGCGGCCATGCCGGTCTTTCGCCCAGAGATGGCGCAACACCTTCTCGCGTGCGCCGTCCATCGCTTTCTGCCCGAGCCAGCCTTCGGACGTCTCGGGAAGGATCACCACGATCTCCGGCCCTTCGGGGTCCGACAGGCGCTGCGCCATCGCGCGCGCGATGGTGGCAGAGGCGAGATATTGGGTCTCGATGTAAAGCGTGTGGCGCGCCGCCGCGATGGCCCGGATGTAGAGGGATTCGATCTCGCGGACTTCGGGATTGTCCTTGTACTCCGGGTAGGTCCGCGCCACGGCGACAGGAATGTCGGTGAATGTGGGCTCCTCGCCCGGCCAAATGGTGTCACCGGGCTCGGGGACGGGAAGCCGGGCGCCCGTGGCCCGATGCCATCGCTCCCTCGCCAGATCACCGAGCGCGGCGGCGATCGGACCCGAGGCGACGGTCGTCACGTCGTGCCAGGGCTTGGACGGGATGCTCTTGCCGGGCATGTGGCGATGCGGCTGGTCATCGAGATGCTCGGAGGTGTCCCAACGACCGGCGGTCATGTCGATGCCGCCGCAGAAGACCACCTGGTCGTCGATCACGATGATCTTCGAATGATGCGCGGCGCCGGCCGGGTGCTGGGTATCGAACTTGAAATGGAAGTTGCCCGCCGCCCTGATCGGCCTGAGCGCCATCGGCACCATGCCGCGCCCCAGGGCCTGGAACATTCCCAGGTCCCATTTGAGCATGTAGAAATCCACGTCCCCGCGGGTCTCGACCATCCAGCTTATGAAGGGCCCCAGAACGTTCGGTCCCTCCATCGTCGCGCCATCGGGCTCGAACTCGATGCGTGTGTCGAAATCCCATCCGATCATCAGGATGGTCTGCCGGGCATCGAGCATGGCGCGCTTCGCCGTCCGGAAGAAGTCGGCGCCATCGAAGATGACCCGCAAGCTGTCGGCGCGCTCGATGCGCCAGCAGGTTTCGCCGGGTTCCAGAAGGGGTGTATCGCTCATGGCAGTCCCGAGCTTGGCGTGAAAGGGCCGCCGCGATCGCGTTCGGGACGGTGTGTCACCCTGGATGGTATAGGGATGCGCGATGTCATGAAAGTCCGGTTCGGCGAAGCGCGACTGCCGATCCGACATCTCGCGGAGGTCGGCTCGGGACCGGAAGCGGCGACACCCCTGCGAAGCGGCACGCAATTCCGACCCTCCGTCGGCATCCCGAACCTCTTTCGGAGCGCACGGGAGCCTCTTCCCCCGCGCTCTGGCCCCAATACAGCCAGCCGTATCGGGCCAGCATGAGCGGACCTTGCCGGGGCGAAACGACACCCATCCTTTCCCGCTTCCTCCGGATTGTTCTTTGTTGACAATTTACGACGTTACGATGCAGGTTCCCTTAACGGCCGGTAGGTTGTTTGGGAGGAGACAATGAGCGACAGCAGCCATCTGGCTGAACTGCGTCGGCGTGCGGGTTTGGCGCGAGAGATGGGCGGTGCCGAGAAGGTCGCCCGGCATCACGCCCGCGGCAAGCTGGACGCACGTGCCCGCATTGCCCGTCTATGCGACGAGTCCAGCTTTCGCGAAGTCGGCAGCATCAGTGGCGTCGCGGTTTACGCTGCCGATGGCGCTTTGACAGACTTCTCCCCCGCGAACTTCATCTTCGGCCGGGCCCGGATCGACGGCCGCGACGTGGTGGTCACCGCCGACGATTTCACGGTGCGCGGCGGGGCGGCCGATGCCTCGATCCGCGAGAAGGTCGTGCAGGCCGAGGCGATGGCCCATTCGCTCCGCCTGCCGCTTGTCCGCCTGATCGACGGCACCGGCGGCTCGGTCCGCACGGTCGAGGCCATGGGCCGCACCTATGTTCCCGCGAATCCGGCCTGGGGCTCGGTCATCCGCAATCTCGAAACGGTGCCGGTCGTCTCGCTGGTGCTGGGCTCGGTCGCCGGGATCGCCGCGGCGCGGGCGGTCTCGTCGCACCTCACGGTGATGGTGCGGGGGACCTCGCACATGTTCATCGCGGGCCCGCCGGTGGTGAAGCGCATCGGGATCGACACCGACAAGGACCGGCTGGGCGGGGCGGATGTGCACGAACGCTCCGGCGCCGCCGACCTGGTCGTCGACACCGAGGATGCCGCCTTCGACGCGGCGCGGCGGTTCCTCTCCTTTCTGCCGAGCGCGGCGGGCGAGGCGCTGCCCGAAACCGCTCCGGTCACGGTCGCCCCGGACTCGGCGCTGCGCGACATGGTCCCGGCCGAGCGGCGGCACACCTACCGGATGCGTCACCTGCTGGACCGGGTGCTCGATCCGGGCAGCCGCTTGGAAATGGCGCCGAAGTTCGGGCGTGCGACGATCACCGCGCTGGCCCGGGTGGACGGCAAGCCGGTCGCCGTGCTGGCCTCCGACCCCAACATCTACGGCGGCGGCTGGTCGGCGGACACCTGCGACAAGGTCACCCGCTTCCTCGACTTCGCCGAGACGTTCCGTCTGCCGGTGCTGCACTTCGTCGACATCCCCGGCTTCATGATCGGGCCCGATGCCGAATCCGCGGGCACCATCCGGCGCGGGGCCCGGACGCTTGCCGCCATCTACCGCGCCACCGTGCCGGTGATGGGCATCATCATCCGCAAGTGCTTCGGGGTGGCCGGGGCGGGGCACATGAACCCCGACGGCTACCGCCATCGGATCGCCTGGCCCTCGGGCGACTGGGGCTCGATCCCCCTAGAAGGCGGGATCGAGGCGGCTTACCGCTCCGAACTGGACGCCGCCGAGGACCGCGAGGCGGCGATGGCCGAGATCGTCGCCCGGCTGGAGGCGCTGCGCTCGCCCTTCCGCACCGCCGAGGCCTTCGGCGTGGAGGAGATCATCGACCCGGCCGAGACCCGCGCGCATCTCGTCGAGTTCGCGCATCTCGCCTACCGGCGGAACCTGCGCGACGCGCCCGCGGCGAGGTATCGGCCATGAGCGCGCCCCTGCTCGAGGTCCGCGACCTGACGCTCGGCTTCACCGGCCGGCGCGGCCAGCCGCCGCTCCGGATCCTGCGCGACGTGAATTTCTCGATCGCGCGCGGCGAGCGGGTGGGCCTGGTCGGCGAATCCGGCTGCGGCAAGTCGGTGACGGGCCTTGCCCTGATGCGCCTGCTGCCCGCCACGGCGCAGATCGGCGGGACCGTCACGCTCGACGGCGCGGACATGGCGCGGGCCTCCGCCGCGCAGGTCCGGCGGATGCGCGGCAAGAAGATCGCGATGATCTTCCAGGAACCGATGAGCGCGCTCGACCCCGTCTTCCCCGTCGGCGAACAGCTCGGAGAGGCCCTGCGCCTGCACGAGACCCTGCCGCGGGCCGAGGAGAAGGCCCGCGTGGTGCAGGCCCTGGCGGACGTGGGCATCCCCGCGCCGGAGCGGCGCTACGGCGAATATCCGCATCAGCTCTCGGGCGGGATGCGGCAGCGGGTGATGATCGCGATGGCGCTGATCAACAAGCCCGACCTCATCATCGCGGACGAACCGACCACGGCGCTCGACGTCACGATCCAGGCGCAGATCATGGACCTGCTGCGCGACCTCTCGGAGCGCACCGGCACGGCGCTTCTCTTCATCACCCATGACCTGGGCGTGGTGGCCGAGACCTGCCAGCGCATGATCACGATGTACGCGGGCGAGATCGTCGAGGACGCGCCGGTGGACGACGCCCTGCGCGCGCCGAAGCATCCCTATACCTCGGGCCTGCTGCGCTCGCTGCCGCATTTCAACCGGGAGCGCGGGCAGTTCGCCTATATTCCCGGCCGGGTGCCGGCGCCGAACGCCATGCCCCGCGGCTGCCGGTTTGCCGCGCGCTGCCCGCATGCCGCCTCGGCCTGCGCCGAGCCGCAGGTGCTGCGCGAGATCGAGCCGGGGCGGCGGGTCCGGTGCATCCGGGCCGAGGCGCTCGACCTCGACGGCGCGGTCGAGAGGAGCCCGGCATGACCACGCCACAGGCAGCCCGCACCCCCGTGATCGAGGTCTCGGACCTCTCCGTCCGCTTCCCGAGCCTCGACAGCGGGTCCGAGGTCCGGGCCGTCGACGGCGTCAGCTTCTCCATTTCCCAGGGCGAGACCCTCGGGATCATCGGCGAGAGCGGCTCGGGCAAATCCACCATCGGCCGGACCCTCGTCGGCCTGCTGGAGCCCAGCGACGGAGAGCTGGTCTTCGACGGCCGCAGCAGCGCGTCGATGTCGCGGCGCGAATGGCGGGCGCGACGGCGCGCCTTCCAGATGATCTTCCAGGATCCGGACGCGGCGCTGAACCCGCGGATGACCATCCTCCAGAGCCTCGTCGAGCCGATGAAGATCGCCGGCGGACGCTCGGCCGCCGAGATGCGGGACATCGCGCTCGAGAGTCTCGAGAAGGTCGGCCTGCGCCGCGACATGGCGCAGCGCTACCGGCACGAGCTGTCGGGCGGGCAGAAGCAGCGGGTGAACATCGCCCGGATCCTGCCGCTCGATCCGAAGCTCGTGGTCTGCGACGAGGTGGTCGCGGCGCTCGACGTGTCGATCCGGGGCGAGGTGCTGAACCTCTTCCGCGAGGTGCAGAAGGAGCTCGGCCTCGCCTATGCCTTCATCGCGCATGACATCTCGGTCGTGGCGCAGATCAGCGACCGGATCGCCGTCACCTATCTCGGCCGCTTCGTCGAACTCGGCGGGACGGACGACATCATCGACCGCTCGCTGCATCCCTACACGGTCGCGCTCCTCTCGGCGGAGCCTCAGCCGCTGCCGCCCGAGCTGCGGCACCGCAAGCGCATGGTGCTCGAGGGCGACATTCCCTCGCCCGCCAACCCGCCCTCGGGCTGCCGGTTCCACACCCGCTGCCCCTGGGCGACGGCGCTTTGTGCCGAAAAGGACCCGGAGTGGCGCGAGCTGCGGCCCGGGCACCACGTCGCCTGCCACCATACGACGCCGGAGGGGCTGCCGCCGCAGCCCGCGGACCGGCGGCCCCCAACTGACTGACGATATCCAGGGAGGAGAAAAGTCATGAGGAAGACCCGAACCCAGACGATCAACGCGCTGCCGCCGCTGCGCCGCCGCCAGGTGCTGGCCGGAATGGCCGGTGTGGCGGCCGCGGGCCTGCTGCCGCGCGGTGCCTTCGCGCAGGACGGCAACGTGCTGAAGATCCGCGGCAACGCCAATCCGTCGAGCCTCGATCCCGCCACCGGCGGTGCCGGGTCGGACCACGTCTATCTCTACAATTTCTACGACACGCTCGTGGACTGGGAGCCCGAGACGCTGGCGCCGAAACCGGGTCTGGCGGCAAGCTGGGAGTTCCCCGAGCCGAAGACGCTCGTGTTGAAGCTGCAGGAGGGCGTGACCTTCCACGACGGCTCGCCCTTCAACGCCGAGGCGGTGAAGTTCAACCTCGACCGGGCCCGCACCGCGGGCGTCTCGAACATCAAGAGCGACGTCGCCAACATCGCCGAGGTCGAGGCGACGGACGAGCTGACCGTGACGCTGACCCTTTCCGCGCCCGACACCGCGCTGCCGCTGATCCTGTCGGACCGGGCGGGGATGATGATCTCGCCCGACGCGCTCGGCAACGATCCCGAGGCGACGGTCGAACGCGAACCGGTCGGCACCGGGCCCTGGACCTTCGGCAGCTGGACCGACGGCGAGAAGATCACCGGCTCGCGCTTCGAGGATCACTGGCGCGAGGGCGTGCCGGGCGTGGACAATGTCGAATTCGTCATCATCCCCGAGACGGCGACCGGCCTGCGCGCCATCCAGTCCGGCCAGGTGAACATCGCCTACCAGCTCGACGAGCGGCAGCAGCAGCTCATCGACAAGATGCCGAACCTGACACTGGTCTCGGGGCCCACGCTCTACATCTACCAGCTCTACGTGAACTCCGCCCGCGGCGCGCTGCAGGACGTCCGCGTCCGCCGGGCCCTGTCGCTGGCCATCGACCGCGAGGCCTATGTCGCCGCCACCCAGGCGGGTGTCGGCGAGGTCGCGACGATGAACCTGCCGCAGGCCCACTGGGCCTGGTCCGAGGCGGCGTCGAAGCACGTCTACCACGACCCCGAGGAAGCCAGGCGCCTCTTGGAGGAAGCGGGTTACGGCGACGGGCTGGAGCTCGATTTCCGCGGCTATCCCGACCAGGCGTCGGTGCAGCGGCAGGAAGTGCTGATGGCCCAGTGGAAGAAGATCGGCGTCACCGGCCGCTTCCGCAATGCCCCGATTGCGGAAGTCGCGGGTGCCTTCTTCGGCGAGGAGAAGGCGGGCGACCTGCTGCTCTCGGCCTGGACCGGGCGGCCGGATCCCAGCCTGACCTACGCGCTGCTCTACAGCGAGGAGTCCTACTACAACCCCGGGCGCGTCACGCCGCCCGAAGGCTACATGGAGGCGCTGCAGGCCAGCCGCGAATCCACCGACCAGGCCGACCGCGCCGCTGCGCTGGCCCGGGTGCAGGACATCGCGATGGAGGCGCATCTCTCGATCCCGCTGTCGATCCGCTACGAGGTGGACGCGACCGGCGAGGCCGTCACCGACTTCGTCGCGAACCTGCTGGGCAAGCCCAAGTTCCGCGATGTGAAGCTGGGCTGAGCTCCCGCAGCCCCGCTTCCGGTCCCGGGCGCCACGGCGCCCGGGCCGTCCCCGACCCATAGGACGACGTGATGCTGAACCCCCTTCAACGCCGGATGCTGACGCGCCGCCTGCTTCAGACGGTCCCGGTGCTGATCCTCGCGACCTTCTCGGTCTTCATGCTGCTCAAGCTGCTGCCGGGCGACGTGGCGATCACGCTGGCGGGCGAGAATGCGAGCGCCGAGCGGATCGCGGAGATCCGCCAGAACTACGGGCTCGATAAGCCGCTGCTGATCCAATACGCGACCTGGGCCTGGAACGCGCTGCAGGGCGATCTCTCGTCCTCCCTGCTGTCCGGCGAAGAGGTGACGACCACGCTGGCCCGGGTCTTTCCGAACACGCTCTTCATCGTCTGCTACGCGATCCTGATCTCGATCGTCCTCGGCGTGCCGCTCGGCATCCTCGCCGCCGCCCGGGCCGGAGGGCTCGCCGACCGGATGGTGATGCTCCTGTCCTCCATCGGGGTCGCGCTGCCGAACTTCTGGATCGCGATGATCTTCGTGGTCGCCTTCGCGCTGAACCGGACATGGTTCCCCGCCACGGGCTTCGTCTCGCCCTTCGAGGACCCGCTCCGCGCGATCTGGTATGCCACGCTCCCGGCCGTCGCGCTGGCGGCGTCGGGCGTCGCCGAGGTCTCGCGCCAGCTCCGCTCCTCGCTGGTCGAGATCCTCCAGTCCCAGCATTTCCGCACCCTGCACGCCAAGGGCCTGCCCTTCCGCTCGATCCTCTGGAAGCACGGGCTGCGCAACGTGTCGGTCAACCTGCTCACCGTGATCTCGCTGCTCGTGAACCGGACCCTCGCCGCGACCGTCGTGGTCGAGGTGGTCTTCGCCATCCCCGGCATGGGCAACACCATCGTCAACGCGACGCTGCAACGCGATTTCCCCGTCGTGCAGGGCGCGGTGCTGGCCATGGTGCTGACCGTCATCACCGTGAACCTCGTGACCGACATGCTCTATTCCGTCCTCGATCCCAGGATCAGCCAGCAATGACCGACGCGACGACCAGCACGCCCGCGGCCAAGATCGACCGCGACGGCTTTCCGACCCGGTTCCGCTACTGGATGATGGACGATCCGGTCGCGGCCATCGGGCTCGCGGTCCTGATCGGCATCGTGCTCTGCGCCATCTTCGCCGACTGGATCGCCCCCTACGACCCCACGCTGCAGGATTACGGCGCCATGCTCGAGGCGCCCTCGGCCGCCCATTGGCTGGGCACCGACGACCTGGGCCGCGACGTCTTCTCCCGGCTGATCCACGGCGCCTCGGCTTCGGTCTACGCGGCCTTCCTCGCGGTCGGGGTCGCCTCGGTCATCGGGATCCCGGTGGGGCTGATCGCGGGCTATGCCGGCGGCTGGACCGACGAGGTGATCAGCCGGATCCTCGACACCTTCCTGTCGTTCCCGGCCATCGTGCTGGCCATCGCGGTGACCGGCGTGCTGGGCATCGGGCTGACCAATGCCATGCTCTCGGTCGGGATCGTCTTCGCGCCGCAGCTCGCCCGGCTGGCCCGCGCGCGGACGCTGGTGCTGAAGCAGGAGCTCTACGTCGACGCCGCGCGCTGCTTCGGGGCCTCGACGGCGACGATCCTCGGGCGGCATATCCTGCCGAACGCGATCCAGCCGGTGCTGGTGCAGATGACGCTGCTGATGGCCGTGGCGCTGCTGGCCGAGGCCTCGCTCAGCTTCCTCGGGCTCGGGATGCAGCCGCCCGATCCGTCCTGGGGGTCGATGATCGCCCGGGCCTATATCTACGCGCAGATCGCGCCCGCGCAGATCTACGCCCCCGGGCTTGCCATCCTGGTGACCGCGCTGGCCTTCAACACGGTGGGGGAATCCCTGCGCGAGGCGCTCGATCCCACGGCGCGGAGGTGAGCATGGCCGAACAGCAGATCAGAACCGATGTCACCGGGCGCGTCTGGAAAATCCTCAGGACCCCGGGCGAGGCCGTGGCCGAGGGCGAGACGATCCTGATCGTCGAGGCGATGAAGATGGAGATCCCGGTTGCGGCCGAGGCCGCGGGCAGGCTGCTCCGCCTGCTCGTGGCGGAAGAGGACGAGGTGGCGGAAGACGCCGTGGTCGCGGTGGTGGAGGTCGGCGCATGACCCCGCAGGCGATCTTCGACCGGATGATCCAAGACGGCGACGTGGTGCTCGACCGCCTCGACCGCCACGCCGAGGACCGGCCCGACAAGCTCTTCGTCCATCACGGCGACAGCGACACGGGTCTGAGCTACGCCGCGTTCCGCGACCGGGCCGACGCGATGGCGGCCGGACTTGCCGCGCTCGGCGTGGCGCCGGGCGACCATGTGGCGGTCCATTCCCGCGACGCGCTGACCACGGCGGTCGCGATGTTCGCCATCTGGCGCGCGGGCGGGGTCTTCGCGCCGGTCAACTACAACCTGACGGGCGATTTCCTGACCTACCAGCTTGCCGACACCGCGCCGAAGGTGCTGATCGCCGATGCGGCGGGGGTGGCCGCGATCGCCGCGCAGCGGGCCGGGATGCCGGACTTCGTGCTCGTCGGGCCGGGCGGCGACGTCGAGGCGCCGGAAGGCGATACCGTGCCGCGCGTCGCGCTCGGCCCGTTCAGCCCGGCCGCGCTGATCTACACCTCCGGCACCACCGGGCCGGCCAAGGGCGTGAAGCTGGGCCACCGCTGGATCAACCAGTATTGCTTCAACCCCCGCGTCCTGAACACGGCCGAGGACGTCATGCATTGCGACCTGCCGCTCTACCACGTCGGCGGCGCCTTCAGCCTGCTCGCCCGGGCCGCGTGGCTGGGGGCGAGCTGCGGGCTCTGGGACCGGTTCTCGGCCACCACCTACTGGGACCGGATCGCCAGCCTCGGCGCCTCGGTCACCACGCTGCTCGACGTCATGGTCCCGCATGTCATGTCGCAGCCCGAGCGGCCCGACGATTCCGCCAACACGCTGAACAAGATCCACATCCAGCCGTATACGCCGCGCCACCACGCCTTCGCCGAACGCTTCGGCATCGACTTCATGACCGTGGGCTTCGGCCAGACCGAGAGCGGGTCGAGCTTCTCGGCCATCATCGACGAGTTTCCGGACCGGCAGGCCACGCCCGCGGCGCTGTGGAAGGGCCTGTCCAAGGACGACTACCGGGCCACCGCCCGCGCGCTCGGCCGCCCCCTCTTCGACGGCGCAACCGACCTGCCCAAGGGCCTGATGGGCGCGCCGTCCCCGCTGTTCGAGGTCGCGGTGCTGGATGACGAGGACAGCCCCGTCGCCGAGGGGCAGCCGGGCCAGTTCTGCCTGCGCCCGCGCTTTCCCGGCCTGATCCTGCAGGAATACATCAACAAGCCCGAGGCCACCGCGAAGGTGCTGCGGAACTGCTGGTTCCACACCGGCGACGCGATCCGCCGGATCGACGCCGAAAGCGACCTCCATGCCTTCGTCGACCGGATGGGCGGCTTCTTCCGCGTCCGCGGCGAGAACGTGAGCTCGTTCGAGGTGGAAAGCGCGATGCTGCGCCTGCCGGAGGTGCGCGCCGCCGCGGCGATCCCGGTGCCCGCCCGCGCCGGAGAGGAGGACGACATCGCCGTCTTCCTGGAGCTGGAGGCGGGCAGGACGCTGGACGAGGCGGCGGTGCGCGCGCATGCGCAGGCGGCCATGCCCCGCTACATGCAGCCGCAGTACATCCGGTTCGTCGCCGCCCTTCCGGTGACACCGACCTCGAAGATAGAAAAGTACAAGCTCCGCGCCGCGCTGATGGCCGAGCTTGGGGAAAGGGAGGAGCGCGCATGACCGACGACACCGGCTACCTTGAGGACCTCGCCGCGGTGCAGGCCCGGCACTGGCCCGCGGCCGTCCCGCGCGAGATCGAATATCCGCTGGGCGAGATCACCCTGACGCGCCACGTCGCCCACTGGGCGGCCACGCGGCCGGCGGACACCGCCATCGTCTACTACGGGGCCGAAACCAGCTGGGAAGCGCTCGACGACCGGGCCAACCGCTGCGCGCACCTTCTGGCCGAGAGCGGCCTTGTGCCCGGCGATCGCGTGGCGGTCTTCCTGCCCAACTGCCCGCAGTTCCACATCGCCTTCTACGGCATCCTGCGGGCCGGGATGGTGCATGTGCCGGTCTCGCCGCTCTCGACCCCGGACGAGCTGGATTTCGTGCTGAAGGACACCGGGGCCCGCGCGCTCGTGACGCTCGACACGCTGGTGCCGGTGGTCGAGGAGACGGGCGCGACGGAGGACGGGCTGACGGTCTTCTCGACCGCGCTGGCCGAGGTTCTGCCCGAGCAGCCGGCCTTCCACCTGCCGGCCTCCGTCGCCACGGCGCCGCGCGACTGCCCGGGCACGACGGCGCTGCTGCCCGCGCTCGAGCGGATGCCGGCCGATCCGGTGGACCATTCCACCCTCGACGCCATCGCCGCGCTAAACTTCACCGGCGGCACGACCGGGATGCCCAAGGGCTGCATCCACACGCAGCGCGACATGGTCTTCACCGGCGCGGCCAACTGGTCCGTCACCACCGGCCGGATGGAGGGCGTGACGCTGTCCTTCATGCCGGAGTTCTGGATCGCGGGCGAGAACGCGGCGCTGATCTTCCCGGTGATGACCGGCGAGCCGCTGGTGCTGCTCACCCGCTGGGACCCGCTGGGCGTGCTGCAGGCGATCCAGCGCTACCGCGTCACCACGACCGCCTTCGTGGTGGACGGCGCGGTCGAGCTGATGAACCGCTCGGATTTCGGCGATTACGACCTCTCGTCGCTGCGCCGGGTCCGGGTGGTCAGCTTCATCAAGAAGCTCGACGCCGACATCCGCGCGCGCTGGAAGGGTCTGACCGGCACCGTGCTGGCGGAATCCTCGTGGGGGATGACCGAGACGCACACCTCCAACACCTTCACCACCGCGATGCAGGAGGACGATTTCGACCTCAGGCAGCGCCCCGTCTTCGTCGGCCTTCCGCTGCCGGGCAACGAGATCGTCATCCGCGATTTCGACAGCGGCCGGCCCGTTCCCCTGGGCGAGGAGGGCGAGATCACCATCCGCTCGCCGGCGATGCTCAAGGGCTACTGGCAGCGCCCCGATGCCACCGCCGAGGCGATCCGCAACGGCTTCCTGCATTCCGGCGACATCGGCGTGATCGACGAGATGGGGTTCCTGCACTACCTCGGGCGCCGCAAGGAGATGCTGAAGGTCCGCGGCATGTCCGTCTTCCCGGCCGAGCTCGAGGCGGTGCTGGGCAAGCATCCCGGCGTCGGCGGCTCGGGCGTCGTCGGGCGCAGCGATGCCCATGCCGGGCAGATCCCGGTGGCCTTCGTGATGCCCTCGGACCCGGGGCTGACGGCCGAGGCGCTGACGGAATGGCTCTCGGACCGGGTGTCGAAGTACAAGCTCCCCGAAATCCGGCTGGTCGAGGCGCTGCCGATGACCGCAACGAACAAGGTCCGCAAGGCCGAGCTGGCCAAGTGGGTCGAAACCAAGGAACCGACTGCGTGAAGACTTTGAACCGACTGCTCATCGCCAACCGGGGCGAGATCGCGCTCCGCATCATCCGCACCGCCGCCGACGCCGGGATCGAGACCGTGGCCATCCATCCCGAGGACGACGCGGCCTCGCTCCACGTGCTGCGCGCCGACCGGGCGGAGGTTCTGCCGGGCCGCGGGGCGCGCGCCTATCTCGACGTCGATGCGGTGGTGGCGGCGGCGAAGGCCGCGGGCGCCGACGCCGTGCATCCCGGCTACGGGTTCCTGAGCGAGAACGCCGGTTTCGCCGAGGCGGTCGAGGCGGCGGGAATGCTCTTCGTCGGGCCGACGCCCCGCGCGCTCGGGCTCTACGGCGACAAGGTGGCGGCGCGGAAACTGGCGACCGAACATGGCGTGCCGACGGTGCCCGGCACCGGCGACCCGGTGGACCGGGCGGCGGCCGAGGCCTTCTTCGCCGACCTGCCCGAAGGCGCCGCGATGATCCTCAAGGCGGTCGCGGGCGGCGGGGGCCGGGGCATGCGCGTGGTGCGCAGCGCCGATGGAGTCGCGGAGGCGCTGGAGGCCGCGCAGCGCGAGGCGCAGGCCGCCTTCGGGGACGGCAACGTCTATGCGGAACGCTTCATCGAAAGCGCGCGGCATATCGAGGTGCAGGTGATCGGCGACGGCACGGGTGCGGTCGCGACGCTGGGAGAGCGGGACTGCACGCTCCAGCGGCGCCACCAGAAGGTGATCGAGATCGCCCCCGCGCCGGATCTCGACGGTGCGACGCGCCGGACGCTCACCGATCACGCCGCGGCGCTGGCCGCCGCGGGCAGCTACCGCAGCCTCGGCACCTTCGAATTCCTGATGGACACCGGAACCGGCGAGGTCTTCTTCATCGAGGCCAACCCCCGCATCCAGGTCGAACACACGATCACCGAGGCGATCTTCGACATCGACCTCGTGGCGCAGCAGATCGCCATCGCACGGGGCGCCACGCTGGCCGATCTGGCCCTGCCCGAGACCCCGCGCGGCATGGCCGTGCAGGCGCGCGTGAACATGGAGCGGATCGACGGCGAGGGCGGCATCCGGCCCGCCGGCGGCACGCTCACCGCCTATGACCCGCCCGCGGGGCCGGGCATCCGCGTGGACGGTTTCGGCTATGCCGGCTACCGCACCTCGGCGGCCTACGATTCGCTGCTGGCCAAGGTCATCGCCCGCGGGGCCGACTGGCCGTCGGCGCGGGCGCGGACGCTGCGGGCGCTGTCGGAATTCCGCATCGCCGGGTGCGAGACCAACATCGGCTGGCTGCGCGCGCTGCTCTCGCGGCCCGAGCTGGACGGCTACGAGGTCTCGACCCGCCTGATCGAGACGCTCTACGCCCCGCTGGCCGAGGCCGCGGCCGGGCTGGCGCAGCCCGGGTTCGGGGCGTCGGAGGCTGACGAGGCAGGCGAGGCGGTGGCGGATGTGCCGGACGGCGAGGCCTCGGTCCCCGCCCCGATGCAGGCCACCCTGGTGGACATCCGAGTGGCCGAAGGCGACGTCGTGGCCAAGGGCCAGCCTCTGGCGGTGCTCGAGGCGATGAAGATGGAGCACGTGATCGAGGCGCCGGTCTCGGGCCGGGTCGGCAACATCTTCGCAACGCCGGGAGGCGCGCTGATGTCCGGCGCGCCGATCCTGTCGATCGCGCCCGGCGACGGGCCCGACAGCGTGGCGCAGGCGGAAGAGGCGATCGACCTCGACGCCGTGCGCCCCGATCTGCAGGAGCTCTTCGACCGCGTGAAGATCGGCCGCGACGAGGGCCGCCCCGAGGCGGTCGCCAAGCGCCACAAGCTGGGGATGCGGACGGCGCGCGAGAACCTCGCCGATCTCTGCGACGACGGCAGCTTCAACGAATACGGCGAGCTTGCGATCGCCGCGCAGAGCGGGCGGCGCGCGCGCGAGGACCTGATCCGCAACACCTCGGGCGACGGCATCCTCACCGGCACGGGCCGGGTGAACACCGACCTCGTGGGCGAGGCCGACGCGCGCTGCGCCTTCGCGCTTGGCGATTACACCGTGCTCGCGGGCACGCAGGGCCAGCGGCACCACCGAAAGCTCGACCGGATCTTCATGCTCGCGGCCTCCGAGAAGCTGCCGATGATCTTCTTCGCGGAAGGCGGCGGCGGGCGCCCGGGCGACACCGACCGGGTCACCGTCTCGGGGCTCGACGGGCACAGCTTCGCGGCCTTCGCGGGCCTCTCGGGCAAGGTGCCCGTGGTGGGTGTGGCCGCCGGGCGCTGCTTCGCCGGGAACGCGGCGCTTCTGGGCTGCTGCGACGTGATCATCGCGACCGAGAACGCCAATATCGGCATGGCGGGCCCGGCGATGATCGAGGGCGGCGGCCTCGGGTCCTACCGCCCCGAGGAGGTCGGCCCGATCGACGTGCAGACCGCGAACGGCAACGTGGACATCCGCGTCAGGGACGAGGCCGAGGCCTGCGCCGTGGCCAGGCAATACGTCTCGTACTTCCAGGGCCCCGTGACGGACTGGACGGCCCCCGACCAGCGGCTTCTGCGCCGCGCCATCCCCGAGAACCGGCTGCGGGTCTACGAGGTGCGCGACGTCATCGGCACGCTGGCGGACGAAGGCTCGGTGCTGGAACTGCGCCGCGACTGGGGCGACGGCATGGTCACCGCCCTGATCCGGATCGAGGGCAAGCCCTACGGGCTGATCGCGAACAACCCCAAGCATCTGGGCGGGGCCATCGACGGGGACGCGGCCAGCAAGGCCTCGCGCTTCCTGCAGCTCTGCGACGCGCATGGCCTGCCGGTGATCTCGCTCTGCGACACGCCGGGCTTCATGGTCGGCCCCGAGGCCGAGAAGACGGGGCTCGTGCGCAAGGTCTGCCGCATGTTCGTCACCGGCGCCGCGGTGCAGGTGCCGATCTACGCCATCGTCCTGCGCAAGGGCTACGGGCTGGGCGCGATGGCGATGGTCGCCGGCGGCTTCAAGGAGGCGGTGCTGACAGCCGCCTGGCCGACCGGGGAATTCGGCGGGATGGGTCTGGAAGGGGCCGTGCACCTGGGCTTCCGCCGCGAGCTCGAGGCGGTCGAGGACCCGGAGGAGCGGCAGGCGCTGTACCAGAAGCTGCTCGACGACCTCTACGATCGCGGCAAGGCGCTGAACTTTGCGACTGCGACCGAAATCGATGCCGTGATAGACCCGATGGACACCCGCGGCTACATCGCGCGCGCGGCCAATGCCGCGCGGCGTCCCGAGCGGGGCGTCCGCGGTTTCGTCGACACGTGGTAGGATCGCGCAACACATCCGCCGACCCCGGCCGCGGGGTCGGGCAGAAAGGGGCTCAAAGGTGAAACGGAACCTCGCCATCTCCATTTCCCGGCCGCGCGGACGCAGCTCCGGCGAGGAGGCGGGCGGCGCGATCCGCTTCCGCCACGGGCTGCGGCCGCGCACCATCGCCGAGCAGATCGCCGACACCTGCGGCGTGATGATCGTCGAGGGTCGGCTGGCCCCCGGCGACCGCGTGGGCGAGGAGAAGCTGGCCGAAATGTACCGGGTCAGCCGCGGCCCCGTGCGCGAGGCGATCCGCATCCTCGAGAAGCGGCGGCTCGTCGACATCATTCCCCGCCGCGGCGCCTTCGTGCGGGCGATCACGCTCGATTCGATCGCCGACCTCTTCAACGTCCGGAACGCGCTGGCCGCCATGGCGGTCGAGACGGTGACGCGCCGGGCCGCCCGGCAGGAGAAGGACCCGACTCTGCTCAAGCTCGAGCGCCGGCGCGCGCAGCTGGCGCGGATGGCCGAGGACCCGGCGTGCAGCCCGCTCGACTTCAGCTTCCAGCTGACGCGAATCGTCTACACGCTGATCTCGGGCAGCGGGAACCGCCTGCTCGGCGAGATCTGGACGGAGCTGAACGAGCACACCTTCTGGACCGCGATCTGGCGGACCCCGCAGGACGGCCTGACCCACGAGGAGCGGCAGGCGCGATACGCACAGGTGAACGCCACCGTCGAGCTGGTCCGCGCCGGTCAGGTGCCCGAGGCCGCGGCCTCCCTGCGGACCTGGATGGACGAGATCCGGGACAGGGTGCTGCAGAACCTCGCCTGACCGGCCCCGACCGCGGGCGGTTCAGACCAGGCCGGCGAGCCAGAGATAGAGCGGCAGGCCGATCGTCACGTTGAACGGGAACGTCACGCCCAGCGAGAGGGTGAGGTAGATCCCCGCCTCGGCCTGCGGCAGCGCGATCTTCATCGCCGCCGGCACCGCGATGTAGGAGGCCGAGGCCGCCAGCACCATCAGCAGGAACAGGCTGCCGGTCTGCAGGCCGATCAGCGCGCCCAGCCCCAGGGCGAGCGTGGCGCCGACCACGGGCATCAGCAGCCCGAAGGCGAAGAGCCCGGCGCTGAGCAGGTGCCGGTTGCGCAGCAGGCTGCGGCCCGCCGACAGCCCCATGTCGAGCAGGAAGAGGCAGAGGATCCCGGTGAAGGGCGTCACCACGAAGGGGGCGATCATCTCCATCCCCCGGTCCTGCGTCACGGCGCCGATCGCGAAGGCGCCGACCAGCAGGACGATGGAGCCGTTGGCGAAGAGCTCCCGCACCGGGACGTGGCCCGCCGCGCCGCCGCGTCCGAACCGGTGGGCGATCCAGAGTGCGGAGAGGATCGCCGGCACCTCCATCGCCGCGGCGACCGCCACCATGTAGCCGTCGGACGCGATCCCGGTCAGGTCCAGCAGGCTCGATGCCGCGACGAAGGTCACGATGGAGATCGAGCCGTAATGGCCCGCGACGGCCGCCGCGTTCAGCGCATCGAGCCGCGTCATCCGGCGCAGCAGGCCGTAGGCCACGAAGGGGATCAGGAAGGACAGCGCCAGCCCGGCACCGATCGCGGCGAAGACATCGCCGCCAAGCCCGTTCTCGGCCAGGCTGTGGCCGCCCTTGAAGCCGATCGAGAGCAGCAGGTAGAGCGACATGATCTTCGCCGCCCCCTCGGGGATGGACAGGTCGCTGCGGGCGACGGCGGCCAGCAGGCCGAGGACGAAGAAGAGGATTGTCGGAACCATCAGGTTGCCGACGAGGCTGTCGAAAATGGGCATCGCGTGAACTCCGTGTCAGGTCACGCGCCTGTTGCCGGGTTTCATCGCATAGCTTAAATACAAAGATCAGAGATATAGGATAGTCTGGGAATATGGATGCGGCCCACGCTCCGTCAGATGGAATACGTCGTCGCCGTTCACCAGCTCCGCAGTTTCGGGCTGGCGGCGGAGGTTCTGAACGTCAGCCAGCCGAGCCTTTCGAACCAGATCGCCGCCGTCGAGGCGGAGCTCGGCGTGCGCCTGTTCGAGCGCGGACGGGCCGGGGCGCGCACCACGGCGCGGGGGCTCGAGTTCGTGACCCGCGCCCGCCGCATCCTCTCGGAGGTCGAGGCGCTGCGCGCCACGATGCGCTCGGACCTGCCCTTCGGCGGACGGCTGCGCCTTGGCGTGCTGCCGTCGATCGGCCCCTACCTTCTGCCGCAGGCGGTGCGGGCGCTGCACGCGGAAGAGCCCGACCTGCGCGTCATCGTGCGCGAGGAGAACACGCTCAGCCTGGACGAAGGCATCCGGAACGGGCGCTTCGACGCGATCATCTCGACGCCGGAGGACCATCCGAACACCATTCAGCATCCGCTGTTCACGGAGCCGCTCTGGGTCGCGGTGGCCCATGATCACCCGCTCGCCGACCGCGACCGGCTGGGCGCGGCGGAGCTGGCGGGGCAGCGGCTGCTGACGCTGGACACCGGGCACAGGCTGGCGCGGATCGTCTACGGCATCGCCGGTGCGAGCGGGGCGATGGTGTCGGACGATTACGAGGGCACGAGCCTCGATTCCATCGTGCTGATGGCGGCGACCGGGGCCGGGATCGGGATCCTGCCGGACCTCTTCGCGCGGCGGCAGGGCGTGCACCGCAGCGAGGTGCGGGTGATGCCGCTGGAAATGCCCGACGCGGACCGAAGGATCAGCCTGCTGCTGCCGATGGACCGCTCGGAGTCCTTCGCGCACCGGCTGGCGGGAACGCTCCGTGACGCGGCGGACCGGCTGGAGCTCGACATCATCGCGGCGTGACGGCCCCGCCGGCGGTCAGTGGTTGTGGCGCGGCGGCCTGCGCGAGATGCGGTGGAACCCCTTGGCCGAGCGCAGGGTGGCGCCGTCGCTCAGCTGCGTCGCCTCCTGCCGGTAGATCTTCTGCCACGGCGTCTGCGCCTCGGGCACGGGCGGCGCGGCCTCCTGCCGCCGCCGCGCGATCTCGGCCTCGTCCACCAGCATGTCGCAGCGCCCGGTGTCGAGGTCGATCCGGATCCGGTCGCCGCTGCGCAGCCAGGCGAGCCCGCCGCCTTCGGCGCTTTCCGGCGAGGCATGCACGATCGACGGGCTGTCCGCGGTGCCCGATTGCCGCCCGTCGCCGATGGTGGGCAGGCTGGTGATGCCGGCCCGGATCAGGCGGTCGGGGGGCTGCATGTTCACCACCTCGGCCGCGCCGGGCCAGCCGAGCGGGCCGGAGCCGCGGATCACGAGGATCGAGCGGTCATCGACCCCGAGCTCCGGATCGTTGATCCGGGCGTGGTAATCCTCGGACCCGTCGAAGACCACCGCGCGGCCCTCGAACCGGTTTTCGTGCCCGGGTTCCGACAGGAAGCGGCGACGGAAGTCCTCGGAGATCACGCAGGTCTTCATGATGGCGAAGTCGAAGAGGTTGCCGGTCAGGACGCGGAAGCCCGCCCGTTTCATCAGCGGCGCGTCCCAGGGGCGGATCACCTCGCGGTCCGTCGCCTCGCGCCCGGCCAGGTTCTCGCCGATGCTGCGCCCGGTGACGGTCGCGCAGCCGGTGGCCAGCACCCCGGCCTCGGCCAGTTCCCACATGATCGCCGGGACCCCGCCCGCGCGGTGGAAGCGCTCCGACAGGAACCGGCCCGCCGGCTGGACATCGGCCAGCAGCGGGATGTCGTAGCCGTGGATCTGCCAGTCGTCCCGGGTCAGCTCGACGCCCGCGGCCTCGGCGATGGCGGCGAGGTGCGGCTGCGCGTTGGTCGATCCGCCGATCGCCGCGTTGACCCGCACCGCGTTCAGCAGCGCATCGCGTGTCAGGATCTGCGACGGCCGCAGGTCCTCCGTCACCAGTTCGACCGCGCGGCGGCCGGTGCGATAGGCCATCTGCCCGCGCTCGCGATAGGCGGCGGGGATCGCGGCGCAACCGGTGAGCGACAGGCCCATGGCCTCGGCCAGCGCATTCATGGTCGAGGCGGTGCCCATCGTGTTGCAATGCCCGATGGAGGGCGCGGACTCGAGCGCGGCTTCCAGGAACTCGGCGCGGTCGATCTCACCGGCGGCGTAGCGGCGGCGGGATTGCCAGATCACCGTGCCGGACCCGGCGAGCCGCCCCTCGTGCACCGAATCGAGCATCGCGCCGCCCGACAGGACGATCGCCGGGATGTCGACGGTGGCGGCGGCCATGATCGCGGCGGGGGTGGTCTTGTCGCAGCCGGTGGTCAGCACCACGCCGTCGATGGGATAGCCGTGCAGCACCTCCACCAGCCCGAGATAGGCGAGGTTCCGGTCCAGCGCGGCGGTCGGACGGCGGCAGTTCTCGAACACCGGATGGGTGGGAAACTCGATCGGGATCCCGCCCGCGTCGCGGATGCCGTCGCGCACCCGCTTGGCCAGGTCGATGTGATGGCGGTTGCAGGGCGCGAGGTCGCTGCCCGACTGGGCGATGCCGATGATCGGGCGGCCCTCGGTCAGCTCTTCCGGGGTCAGGCCGTAATTCATGAAGCGTTCGAGGTAGAGCGCGGTCATGTCGGCATGGTCGGGATTGTCGAACCAGTCCTGGCTTCTGAGACGGCGTTTCGTCATTCCAGCACTCCCCGCGCGGCGAGATTGCCCATCAGGGCGCGCGTCCCGAAGGTCCAGGGCGCGACCGCGTCGCAGGGCCGGACCCGGTTGACGAGGCGGCCGAGCTCCGGCGACGAGATGGTGACGAGGTCCCCGGTCTTGTGCGTGAAGCCCATGCCCGCGCCGTCGCGGTCCTTGGTGGGGGCGAACATCGTGCCGAGGTAGAGCATGGCGCCGTCCGGATACTGGTGGGTCGGGTTCAGCAGCTGCGCGGCCAGCTCGTCGGGCCGGCGCGAGATCTGAGCCATGTCGGAATGGTCGGACAGCGTGAAGCCGTCGGTTCCGGCGATCTCGAGCCCGACGCGCAGGCGGCCCACGTCCTCGAGCGTGAAGCTTTCGTCGAAGAGCCGGAGGAAGGGGCCGATGGCGGCGGCGGCGTTGTTGTCCTTGGCCTTGCCCAGAAGCAGGGCCGAGCGCCCCTCGAAATCCCGCAGGTTCACGTCGTTGCCGAGCGTCGCGCCGCGGATCTCCCCGCGGGAGTTGATGGCCAGCACCACCTCGGGCTCGGGGTTGTTCCAGTGCGACCCGGGATGCACGCCGATCTCGGCACCGCAGCCCACGGCGGACATCGGCTGCGCCTTGGTGAAGATCTCGGCATCGGGACCGATCCCGACCTCGAGATATTGCGACCAGAGCCCCGCCTTCTGCAGATGCGCCTTCACCTCGGCCGCCTTGCCGGATCCCGGGACCAGCCCGCGGAGGTTTCCGCCAAGGATGTCGGAGAGCTCGGCCCGGATCGCCTCGGCCCGCGCGGGATCGCCCTTGGCGCGTTCCTCGATCACCCGTTCGATCATGGAGCCCGCGAAGGTGACGCCGGCCGCCTTGATCGCCTGCAGGTCGCAGGGCGGCAGGAGGTGGCCGAGGCCGCCGCACCCGTTGCCCGCATCGAGAAAACCGTCGAGCGGGCCGAGCGACGGCCCGGCCCCGGCCAGGTCTGCGGAGAGGTCGTCGATCTCGAGCAGGTCCGACATCGTGGGGGCGATCCGGGTCAGGTCGAAGAGCTCTCCGTCGCGGACCAGCACGGGGCAGGGGCCGCTCGCGGCCTTCGACCAGACACGGCCGAGCAGCAGCGCGCCGGGCGTCTCGGGCAGGATGTCCCGCGCGCTCAGTGTGACTGGTTCATCTCCGGTCATCGCGACCTCCTGTTTCGACCCCGTGAAATCCCCTGCCTGTCACGTCCGGTCCTCCGGCGGTGCGGCTGGCTCGGGGAAGGTCGCGAGGCCCTTCCGCAGGTGCGTGCGCATCAGGTAGCGGTAGGCGAGGTGATCCGACGCCTCCAGCGCCCGCAGCACGCCCTCGTGCTCCAGATAGGTTTCGCCCTCGATGATCCGCCGGGTCTTGCCGCGCTGCATGATGCGCAGGATTACGGGTTTCATGATGCCGTAGACGTCGAGGATCGAACGGTTGCCGGTCAGCGAGATCAGCTTGGTGTGGAACTGGAAATCGAACTCCGACGCCTCCACCACGCTGCGCGCCTGCACCATCTGGCGGTTGAGCCCGTGCAGCTCGGCGAGGTCCTCGGGCGTGACGGCGTCGAAGATCGCCAGCGCGGTGCCGGTCTCGATCAGCTCGCGGAACCCCTGGATGTCGTCGAAGGTCTGGCGCGAGATCTCGGCCACGTTGAACGAGAAGATGTCGAGCGCGCGGTTCATCCTCTGGTCGACGATGGTGGCGCCGACCTTGGGGCGCACGTCGACGATGCCGTAGGCCTTCAGCATCCGCATCGCCTCGCGCACCGTGTTGCGGCTGATCGCGAAGCGTTCGCAGAGCTCGCGTTCGGTGGGAAGCTTGTCGCCCACGGTCAGCCCGTCGGTGTCGATCAGGTCGCGGATCTGGGCCACGACCTGATCCACGGCCGATCCTTCGCCGGTGTCGTCGTAGGTGTCGTCCAATGCGGTCGCCTCGTGTTTGGTCAAGCTGCCCCTCATATTGGCCAGGTTGCGATTGGCGGGAAAAAGAGAATCGTCGCCAGGACGATGAGTTGCAAGGCGATGAAGGGCAGGAGTGCCGTGTAGATGTGCTTCAGCGTGATCTCCTTCGGCGCCACGCTCTTGAGGTAGAAGGCGGCGGGGCCGAAGGGCGGTGTCAGATACGACACCTGCATGTTCACCGCGAAGAGGATGCCGAACCAGATCGGATCGTAGCCCAGTTGCACGACGATGGGCACGAAGATCGGCAGCGTCAGCAGCGCGATCCCGATCCAGTCGAGGAACATGCCCAGCACCAGAAGGATCAGCATCATCACCATGATGATGACCACCGGCGGCGCCTCGATCCCGAGGATCGCCTGCGCGACGAAGCGGTTGCCGCCCATCAGGTTGTAGACGCCCACGAGCACGGCCGCGGCGATCCCGATCCAGATGATCATGCCGCAGGTCTCGAGCGTGTGCACGAGGCTGTCCTGGATCATCTTCAGGTTCAGCTCGCGCCGCATCAGCGCGATGATCAGCACGGCCGAGACGCCCATGGCCGCGGCCTCGGTGATCGAGGCGATGCCGCCGTAGATCGACCCCAGCACGACGAAGACGATGAAGAGCGGCGCGGCGAGGGAGCGCAGGGCCGAGAGAACGGATTCCTGCGCCGCCTCCTCGCGCGACATCGGCGGGCCGAGGTTCGGGTTCCGCCAGCAGAGGAAGAGCACGTAGGCCACGTAGAAGCCCAGAAGCAGCAGGGCGGGGGTGATCGCCGCGATGAAGAGGTCGGCGATGGAGGCGTTCGCGACCAGCCCGTAGATGATGAGCACGATCGAGGGCGGCATCATCGTGCCGAGCGAGCCCCCGGCGCAGACGACCCCGATCGACAGGCTCCGGTCATAGCCGAGCCGCAGCATCTGGGGCAGGGCGAGGATGCCGAGAAGGACGATCTCGCCCCCGATCACGCCCGACATGGCGGCCATCAGGATCGCGACGATCAGGGTCTGGACCGCGACGCCGCCGGGCAGGCGTCCGGCGAGGATGCGCATCCCGTTGAACAGCGACCGCGCGATGCCCGAACGGTCGAGGAGCGCCGCCATCAGGATGAACATCGGGATCGCGACGAGCGAATATTCGGTGATGAAGCCGAAGATCCGCGACGTCACCAGCGGCAGGGCCATGGGGCCGAACCAGCCGAAGGTGAAGATGAGCGCGACCAGCCCCGTGACCCAGGCCAACGGCTGGCCGGTCAGCAGAAGGACGAAGATCGCGGCAACGAGGAGGTAGGACCCGTATTCGATCCCGAGCGCGTCGAGCCCCATCATTCGCCTCCGGCCGAGGTGTCGCGCCGGATCGCCTCGATCAGGTGGAGGAGCGTCTGGACGAACATCGCGGCCACGCAGATCAGCACCAGGAGCTTCAGGAGCGCCGGCGTCGGCGGGTTCCACGAGGTGCCCGTGCCCTCGAGATGCAGCGCGCCGGTCGGTGTGAACCACGACTTGCCCACCATCACCCAGGCCGCATAGGCGAGGCCCGCGAAGAAGAGGAGCGCGATCACGGAGTTGAAGATGTCCAGCGTCCGCCGCCGCTGCGGTCCGGCCGCGTCATAGAACATCCGCACCCGGATATGCTTGTCCCGGGCCAGCGCCACGGGGCCCCCGATCAGGAAGATCGCGGCGATCAGGAAGGTCGTCGTCTCGTGCGCCCAGAAGGTCGGGCTGTCGAAGACGTAGCGGGCGAAGACCTCGACCACGGTGATGAGGAAGGCGACGAAGATCGCCCATGCGAAGACCTTGGACGACCCGGCGATGGCCCGGTCGAGCCCGGTGCGGATCTCGGCGTCGCCGTCCTCCATCCGGGTGATGATGTCGCTCTCGTCGGCCATTTCCGGCTCTCCTGCCTGCCTGCTGCCCTGCGCCCGGCGGTTTCCCGGCCGGGCGCAGCCTTGTCGCGTCGTGTCGGATCAGAGCAGGTTGCGGCCCTGCAGGTACGTCGTGACCGCGTCGTAGTAGCGCTGCGTCATCTCGGTCTTGGGCGCCCAGTTCTGCCATTCCTCCTGCGCGATGCGCCGGAACTTGGCGCGCTCGTCGCCCGACCAGTTGATGATCTCGATCTCCGGGTTTTCCCTGGCCTTCTCGACCGCCGCGGCGTCGAGCTGCCGGACCGAGAAGATGTGGTTGAAGCTGAACTGCTTGACCGAGGCGGTCAGGATCTCCTGCAGATCCTCGGGCAGCTCGTCCCAGACCGATTTCGTCATCGAGACATCGATCATCGGCAGCGAGTGGAACCCGGGGTAGAGCGGGTAGTTCGCGATGTCGTTCATCCCGAGCGACTGGTTGGTCGCGAAGACGGTGTTGTCCGCCGCATCCACCACGCCCTTGTCGAGCGCCGAGAAGATCTCGGAGCCCGGCAGCGACACCGGCGCGGCCCCCGCCTTCGAGAAGATCTCGTAGACCATGCCTTCGGGCGCGCGCATCTTCACGCCCTTCAGGTCCTCGACCGTGCGGATCGGCACGCGCGAGACGAAGGCCTCGGGCTCGGTCGCCGCGGCGCCGATGAACTGGACGCCGTAGGGCTCGACCAGCTCGGCATAGAGCTCGTTGCCGCCGCCGCTTTCCATGAAGCCCAGAAGCTCGAACGGATCGCTCCATGCGCCGACGAGGTTGCCCATCATCGCGAAGGCCGGGTCCTTGCCCGAGAAATAGCTGGGGTCGGTCAGATGTCCCTGCAGGATGCCCGCGCCGACCGCGTCGAGCGTGTCGGTATGCGGCACGACCGAGCCGATCGGCAGGATCTCGATCTCGATCCGGCCGCCGGAGAGCTTGCCGACTTCCTCGGCCCATTTCTGCTTGTTGACGAAGCCCGGCTCCCCCGCCGTCTCGGATGTCTGGAACGTCCAGTTGTAGTCCGCGGCCAGCGCCGGGCCGGTCAGGCTCAGCGCCGAGACCGTCACGACCGCCATGCCGGCGAGCCTGTTCAAAAAGTTCATGTCGTCCTCCCTGTGGTCGATGCCGGACCGTATCCTCCAACGGACCGGAGGAATGCGCGCATTCCTGTGGTTGGACAAATAAGGCACAGCCGGAAGTCGAGATCAACGCTTCGCGATGGCTGCATGAGCGAAAACCGCCTGTTTGCCGCGGATGGCATTGTGAAACAGGGGTTTTTCGTTCTAGAATTTCTGCGTTCGCGGGCGCGCTTCGAGCATCTGGTATGACAAATAAGGTGTCACGACGAGCGAATCCCGGAGCATGCACGCTCTGATTGCGTCCGTCCCGACCCGGGCGCACCCCATTCGACGGAAGGAACAGACGGATGATGGACCTTGGTGGAAAGGTGGCGCTGGTCACCGGCGGCAACGGCGGCATCGGCCTCGCCATGGCGGGAGCGCTGGCGGATGCGGGCGCGACCCTCGCGCTTGTCGGGCGCAATGCGGACAAGACCGAGGCCGCGGCCGCTTCTCTGGCGCGTGAAGGGGCGCCTGCGCCGCTGGCCCTCACCGGCGACATGACCGAGGAGCAGGGCGTGGCCGCAGCCGTGGCGCGGGTCGCCGCGCAGTTCGGCGGGCTCGACATCCTCGTCAACAACGCCGGGGTGAACGACCGGAAGCTGCCGCAGGACTATACCCTGCCGGAATGGAACGCGCTGATCGCGGGCAACCTGACCTCGGCCTTCCTCGTGTCGAAGGCGGCCTATCCGCTGATGGCGGCGCGGGGCGGCGGGAAGATCGTCAACATCGGGTCCATCATGTCGATCTTCGGCTCGCCCATGTCGGCGCCCTATGCCGCGGCCAAGGGCGGACTCGTGCAGATGACCAAGGCGCTGGCGACCGCCTGGGCGGGCGACAACATCCAGGTCAACGCGATCCTGCCGGGCTGGATCGACACCGACATGACGGTGACCGCGCGCGAACAGGTGCCGGGGCTGAACGACCGCGTGCTCGCGCGCACGCCCGCGGGGCGCTGGGGGCGGCCGGCGGACCTTGGCGGGGCGGCGCTGTTCCTCTGCGCTCCGGCGTCGGATTTCGTGACCGGGATCGCCCTGCCGGTGGATGGCGGATATTCCTGCGCGGCCTGACGCGACCGCCCCCCCGGCACTGCCCTGCGGAAAGTGCATAGCGGCCTTGACTGGCATTTTCGCTGCAACGCAGCGATATGGTGCCGTGACAGAGAATGCATGACCGAGGATGACACGATGCAAACCGAGGCCCAGACCTTCGAACCCCTTTCCCACGCCGACGTGCAGGCGATCCTGCGTCAGGCCGAGCGCCAGCGCGCCCTGGTCATCGCCGGCTTCTTCCGCCGCCTGTTCGGCCGCTCCGACGCCGCCGCAGCCGCCCCGGCCGCCGGTGCCGCGCACGCCTGACCTGCCCGCGATCACCGATCGCGCCGGCTCCAGAAGCTCCGCCGTTTCCGGCGGAGCTTCTGTCGTTTCAGGGGGCTATTCGAGCGCCTCGAGGTAGCGGTGGATCTCGGTGTGATCGGCTCCGGCGCCCAGCCCGGCCTCGGCGCGCGCCCAGATGTCCGCGACGGCCGCGACACCCGGCAGGGGCTTTCCGGTCGCCCCCGCCAGGGCCGCGGCAAGGCCCACGTCCTTCGCCATCAGGCTCAGCGCGAATCCCGCCTCGCGGTAGTTTTCCGACAGGATGAACTGCGCGACCTTGTTCTCGGTCGAATTGTTGCGGCCGGTCGAGGCGTTGATGATCTCGGTCATCCGCGCGGGATCGAGCCCGAAGGCCCGCGCCATGATGACCGCCTCGCAGGCCGCCACGAGGCCCGCGGCCGAGACATAGTTGTTCAGCGCCTTGGTGGCGTGTCCGGCCGCCAGCGGCCCCGCGCGGAACACCCGGCCCATCGAGGCCAGCACCGGCTCGACCGCATCCATGGCCGCCGCGTCGTCGCCGCCCAGCATGATCGCGAGCGTGCCGTCCACCGCCTTGCGCACCCCGCCCGAGACCGGCGCGTCGAGCAGCACGATGCCCGCCGCGGCGAGCGCCTCTCCGATGGCGCGCGTCTCGACCGGGTCCGAGGAGCTCATGTCGACCACGACCGACCCGGGGGCGAGATGCGCCGCGAGCCCGCCGTCGCCAAGGCAGACCGAGCGCACGATGGCCGAGTTGGGCAGCATCAGGATCACCGTCCCGCAGCCGGCGAGGTCCTTGAGCGTCGCGGCCGCGGCAAGCCCGTCGCGCTCCGCCACCCGGCGGGCGGCATCGGGCGCGGCATCGTGGACCAGCGGCGCGTGGCCGGCGGCGGCGAGGCAATGCACCATGGGGGCGCCCATGGTGCCGGTGCCGACAAATCCGAGCGCGGCCAAGGTCAGATCGCCTCCATCTCTTCCAGCACGGCGCGGGCGGTGCGGAAGCTGTCGACCATCGCGGGCACGCCGCAATAGATGCCGACCTGAAGCAGGATCTCCTTGATCTCGTCCGGGGTCAGCCCGTTGTTGATCGCGCCGCGGACATGGGCGGCCAGTTCGTGCTGCCGGTTGAGCGAGGCGATCATCGCGATGTTGATCGTCGAACGGGTCTTGCGGTCGAGCCCCTCGCGGCCCCAGACCTCGCCCCAGCAATAGGTCGTCACCAGCTCCTGCAGCTCGCGGGTGAAATCACTCATCCCGTCGATCGCCTTGTCGACATAGGCGTCGCCCAATGTGGCGCGGCGGATCTCCATGCCCTTGTCGTAGGTGGCCTTGTCCATCTCGTCTTCCTTTCGTTGCGGGGGCGGACGCCGGGTGAGGACCGCGCCGTCCGTGACCGATCAAGCATCTTGTCCGACGCTGCGTCAACTCGGCCCCGGTGGCGGCTTTCCGGGCAGGCGCGCGCCTGCGGGGCGGTTTCGCGTCCCGACCGCATTGAAACCGCCGGGCGTCGCTTCTACGCTCGCCGCGTCACGGCGGCCCGCCCCGGGCCGGCCCCCATTCCCAGATACACAGGACCCGGCGCCATGAACGAGCACCCGCTTTGGAAATTTGTCGAGGACTCGCAGGACCGGTTCCGCGCCCTGAGCGACCGGGTCTGGGCCACGCCGGAAACCTGCTATGCCGAGACGGCCTCGGTCGCCGCGCATGTGGAGGAACTGACCCACCAAGGGTTCCGCGTGCAGGAGAACCTCGCCGGGATCGCGACCGCGGTGATGGGCGAGGCGGGCGAGGGCGGGCCGGTCATCGCCTTCCTGGGCGAATTCGACGCGCTGGCGGGGCTGAGCCAGAAGGCCGACGTGCCCGAGCAGAGCCCGCTTGAAGAGGGGGCGAACGGCCATGGCTGCGGGCACAACCTGCTGGGCTCGGCCGCGATGCTGGCCGCAACGGCGGTGAAGAACTGGCTCGAGCAGACCGGCACCCCGGGCCGCGTCCGCTATTACGGCTGCCCGGCGGAGGAGGGCGGCGCCGCCAAGGCCTTCATGGTGCGCGAGGGCGCCTTCGACGATGTCGACATCGCGATCACCTGGCATCCGGGCGACATGCCCAACGTGGTGCGGGGCAGCTCGCTCGCCAATGCACGTGTCGATTTCACATTCGCGGGCCGCGCGGCCCATGCGGCGGGTGCGCCGCATCTGGGGCGCAGCGCGCTGGACGCGGTCGAGCTGATGAGCGTCGGCATCAACTACATGCGCGAGCACATGCCCGACGAGGCCCGGATCCATTATGCGATCATCGACGGGGGCGGGATCTCTCCGAACGTGGTGCAGGCCCATGCCAAGGTCCGCTACGTCGTGCGCGCCGCCACGGCGCCCGAGATGCTGACCCTGCTGGAGCGGGTCCGCAAGGTCGCCGCCGGCGCCGCGCTGATGACCGAGACGCAGGTCACCGACAAGGTGCTCGCCGCCGTGTCGAACCTCGTCTACAACGCCCCGCTGGGCGAGGCGATGCGGCGCAATCTCGAACAGCTCGGCCCGCCGCCGTTCTCGGACACCGACCGCGCCTATGCCGCCCGCTTCCAGGCCACGCTGTCCGAAGAGGACATCCGCGCCGCCTACCGCGCGATCGGGCTGGAGGAAGACGGCCGCCGGCCGCTGGCCGATTTCCTCGTGCCCGCGGACGCGCCGGTGATGCCGATGGGCGGCTCGACCGACGTGGCCGACGTGAGCTGGGTGGTGCCCACGGTGCAGTTCTGGGGGGCGAACCACGCGATCGGCACGCAGCTGCACAGCTGGCAGGCCACCGCGCAGGGCAAGAGCCAGCCGGCGATCACCGGCATGTTCCACGCGGCCCGAGTGATGGCCGCGACCGGCGCCGACGCCATGCTCGACCCGGACCTGCGGGAGCGCGCCAAGGCGGACCTCGCGCGCCGCGTGGGCCCGGAGGGCTATGTCAGCCCGCTGCCCGAAAACGCCGTGCCGCCGGTCGCCGAGATGGCCTGAACCCGCGGGCGCTCCTGCGGGCGGCGCCCCTCCCGCCGTCTCCCGGGGTTGCGGCCCGCGGGTGTCCCCCCGATAGTGCCGACGGGGCCGCGGTCCGGCCCCGGCGATACAGACAGGGGAGGAGAGCCCGTGACCGACATCCGCGACCTGAGGGGCGTCGTCCCCTATCTTCCCACGCCGCTCACGCCCGGGGGCGAGGTCGATGCGGAGGCGCTGAAACGGCTCTGCGATCACCTGATCGCGGCGGGCGTGCACGGGCTGACCCCGCTCGGATCGACCGGTGAATTCGCCTATCTCGATTTCGCCGCGAAGGAACGGGTCGTCGCCGCCACGGTCGAGGCCGCGGCCGGCCGCGTGCCGGTGATCGCCGGGGTCGCGGCGACGACGATCCGGGACGGCGTGGCGCAGGCGAACCGCTGGGCCGAGCTCGGGGCGGACGGCATCCTCGCGGTGATGGAGGCCTATTTCCCCGTGCCGGACGCGGGCGTCATCGCGTATTTCACCGCCATCGCGGATGCGACGGACCGGCCCGTGACGCTTTACACCAACCCGAATTTCCAGCGCTCCGACCTCACGCTCGACGCGATCGACGCGCTGTCGCACCACCCCAACATCCTGTTCGTGAAGGACGCCTCGACCAACACCGGGCGTCTCCTGTCGATCCTGAACCGGACCGAGGGGCGGATCGGCGTCTTTGCCGCCTCCTCGCATATCACCACCGCGGTGATGCTGATCGGCGGGCGCGGCTGGCTGGCCGGGCCGTCCTGCATCATCCCGCGCCAGAGCGTGCGGCTGTTCGAGCTCTGCGAGGCCGGGAAATGGGACGAGGCGATGACCCTGCAACGGGAGCTCTGGGCCGTGAACCAGGTGTTCGCGCGGTTCAACCTTGCCGGGGCGGTGAAGGCAGGTCTGCGGCTTCAGGGGTTCGACTGCGGCGATCCCGCGCCGCCCCAGCCCGCGCTGACGGCAGAGCAGGTCGCGGCCGTCCGCAAGGTGCTCGAGAAGGTCGGCGCGCTGTAACCGGGCCACAGAGGACCATGCGCACCCGGATGTGACCGGCAGGGGCTTTTGCAAGGGCCGCGAACCTGCGTAAATCGGCGCAACGGTTCCGTGTCACCAAGCCCGGGTTGGGTCGCATGTCGTCTTCGCAGAATGCCACAGGTCGCATCGCGCTGGTGCTTCAGGGCGGCGGTGCGCGCGGCGCCTACCACGTCGGCGCGATCAAGGCGCTGGCCGAGATCGCCGGGCCCGGCCGCTCGCCCTTCCAGATCATCTGCGGCGCCTCGGTCGGCGCGATCAATGCCTCGGCCGTCGCCGTCGCCTCGACCGATTTCCGCGCCGGGGCCGAGCACCTCGAGGAGCTCTGGCGCGGCCTCGACTCGAGCGCGATCTTCGACACCCGCGCGCTGCCGCTGATCGCCACCGGCGCCCGCTGGGCGATGACCCCGGTGCTTGGGCCCTTCGGCGTCCGCACCACCGGCGGGATCCTCGATTACGCGCCGCTCGACCGGCTGCTGCAGCGCGAGTTCAGCCAGGCGCGGCTGCGGCATGCCATCACCTCGGGCGCGCTGCACGCGATCTGCATCACGGCGACCAGCTACACCGAGGGCATCTCGGTCACCTTCTTCCAGGGCATCGACGAGATCGCCGACTGGGAACGCGCCCGCCGCCGGGGCGCACGCGTCGCGCTTGGTCCGCAGCACCTGCTGGCCTCGGCCGCGCTGCCCTTCGCCTTCGATCCGGTGCGCCTGGACGGCGGTTTCTTCGGCGACGGGGCGCTGCGGCTGAGCTCTCCGCTCTCGCCCGCGATCCATACGGGGGCGGACCGGATCCTCGTCATCACCACGCGCGACGGCATCCCGGACCGCCCCGACACGCCCAAGGCGAGCCCCAGCCTCGGCGCGATGGCGGGCCATGCGCTGGACATCCTGTTCAACGACAACCTCGAGGCGGATTACGAACGGCTCACCCGGATCAACCAGACGGTGTCGCTGCTGTCGCCCGAGGCGCGCGGGCAGACGCCGCTGAAGGAGGTCGAGGCGTTGATGCTGCGCCCGTCCAAGGATGTCCGGACCATCGCGAAAGCGCTCTCGGCCGATCTGCCGCGCGTTCTGCGGGTCATGGTGCGCGGATTGGGCGGGGCCGAGGGGGACGGCCAGATCGAAAGCTACATGATGTTCGAGCCCGCCTATATCGCGCGGCTGATCGACCTCGGCCATGCCGACACGATGGCGCGCGAGGCCGAGATCCGCGGCTTCTTCGGCCTCGGCTGAGACGGGCTGACAATCCGCGCCGCGCGGGGTAGCCCTTGGGGGACAGCCTGGAACGGGGACGGGACCATAGCGGAGCACGACGAAGACCGGCAGCCCGGCGCCACGGCGCGCGCCGCGCGGCTGCGGGACGCCGGCGCGGCGCTTCTGCCGGGGCTGGCGATCTGCCTGATCGTCGCGGCCGCGGCGCGGTTCCTGTCGGAACATTACGGCGCGCCGCAGATGCTGTTTGCCCTGCTGCTTGGCATGGCGCTGCATTTCCTCGTGGAGGACCCGCGCTGCCAGCCCGGCATCGACTTCGCCGCGCGCACCGCGCTGCGGCTCGGCGTGGGGCTGCTCGGCGCGCGGATCACCTTCGACGAGGTCTGGGGACTTGGCCTTGGCGCGGTGGCCTGGATCGCGGCGGGCGTGGTGCTGACGATCCTGGTCGGTCTGCTCGCGGGACGCACCGGCCCGATGGGCGCGCGCTTCGGGGTGCTGTCCGGCGGGGCGGTCGCGATCTGCGGCGCCTCCGCGGCGATGGCGCTGGCCGCGGTGCTGCCCCGCGACCGCACGTCGGAGCGGGACACGATCCTCGTGGTCGTCTCGGTCACGGCGCTCTCGACCCTCGCGATGGTGCTCTACCCGATGGTGGTGGCCGTGTTCGGGCTGACCGACCACGAGACGGGGATCTTCCTCGGCGCCACGATCCACGATGTCGCGCAGGTGGTGGGCGCGGGCTATTCCGTCTCGCCCGAGGCCGGCGACACTGCCACCATCGCCAAGCTGTTCCGGGTCGCGATGCTGATGCCCGTGGTGCTGTGCATCGGTCTCGTCTTCCGCGGCGGTGGCGGGGCGGGGGCGGCGCCGCTGCCGCTTTTCGTGCTGGGCTTCGCGGCGCTCGTGGTGGTGAATTCCGCCGGGCTGGTGCCCGGGGCGGTGGCCGCGGGACTATCGGCGGTCTCGGGCTGGTGCCTCGTCACCGCCATCGCGGCGCTCGGGATCAAGACCTCGCTCAAGGCCCTGACCGAGGTGGGCGCCGCGCCGCTGGTGATGATGGTGGGCGAGACGCTGTTCCTCGCGCTCTGGATCGGCGCGGGGCTCTGGCTGGGCATCTGATCGCATTGCGGCCCCGGCCCGGCGGGCTACATTCGCCACAGCTTTCCCGGAGACGCCCACATGCTCACGATCGGCACGCTCGCCCGCCGGACCGGCACCAAGGTCCAGACCATCCGCTACTACGAGCAGATCGGGCTGATGCCCGAACCCGGCCGCAGCGAGGGCGGGCAGAGGCGCTATGCGGAAGAGGAGCTCGATCGGCTGGCCTTCATCCGCCATTCCCGGCAGCTGGGCTTCCCGCTCGAGGCGATCCGCGAGCTTCTGGACCTTTCCGAACATCCGGCGCGCCCCTGCTTCGAGGCCGACGCCATCGCCGCCCGCCAGCTGAAGGCGGTCGAGCGCAAGATCGCCCGCCTGCAGGCGCTGCAATCCGAACTCTCCCGCATGGTCGCGGAATGTCATGGCGGCGCGGCGTCGCGCTGCCGGGTGCTGGAGGTCCTGAAGGACCATTCCGAATGCCTGACCGAGCACGCCCAGGCGGAGGGGGTGGCGGAAAGGGCTTGAAGCTACAGCCGCTGTAGCAATTACACAGGCTCTCGAAACGATTCGAGGACGAACCCATGCCCCATGACCATCACGGTCACGCCCATCTCGACCCCGCGAGCGGTGACCGCCGCGTGGCCGTCGCCATCTGGGCCAACGCGCTGCTGACCGTCGCGCAGGTGGTGGGCGGGCTGCTTTCGGGCAGCCTCGCGCTGATCGCGGACGCGCTGCACAACCTGTCCGACATGGCCTCGCTGGTGATCGCCTTCGCGGCGCGCAAGATCGCGCGGCGGCCGGCGGACCGGCGGATGACCTTCGGCTACGGGCGGATCGAGATCGTCGCGGCGCTGATCAACTACACCACGCTGATCGTCGTGGGCCTCTACCTCGTCTACGAGGGGGGCATGCGCCTGATCGACCCGCCCGAGGTCGGCGGCTGGACCGTGGTGATCGTGGGCGGCATCGCGCTGGCGGTGGACGCGCTGACCGCCGCGCTCACGTGGTCGATGCAGAAGGGGAGCGCGAACATCCGGGCGCTCTTCCTGCACAACCTGTCGGACGCGCTTGCCTCGGTCGCGGTGGTCGTCGGCGGCGCGCTGATCCTGCTCTACGACTGGCGGCTGGTGGACCCGCTCGTGACCATCGGCATCGCGCTCTACATCCTCTGGATGGCGGCGTCCGAGATCGGCGGCCCGATCCGCACGCTGATGCTGGGCAGTCCGCCGGACGTCGATGCCGACGCGCTGATCGCCACCGTGCTCGGGGTCGAGGGCGTCGCCGAGCTGCACCATGTCCACCTCTGGCAGATGCAGGAGCACGAGGCCGGGCTGGACACGCACGTGGTGCTGGACGCGGCGGGCTGGACCCGGCTGGAAGAGGTGAAGGCCGAGATCAAGCGCGTGATCGCCGAGCGCTTCGGCATCGAACATTCCACGCTGGAATTCGAACGCGCGGGCGCGCAATGCGATGCGGAGCTCTTCGGGCACGGCCATGCGCATTCGCATTGACCGGGGGCGGCCGGGCCCGGGCTCGGGCCCGGCCCGGATCTGCCGGATCGGCCGAGGTGCGGGGCGCCGGGGCGGGGACGATCCCGCCCCGGGCATGCTCAGAACACCGTGGTCAACGTGACCTTCACGTTGCGCCCCGGCGCAGGCCGGGTGGCGAGGTGCGGCGTGTAATCGAGGTCCAGCAGGTTCTCGACGCCGAGCCGCAGCTCCGTCCCGCGCAGGACGCCCGCCTCGGGGCGGTAGGTGGCGCGCAGGTTGTGCACGATGGCGCTGTCGCTGGGGCTGGCCGAGCGGGTCATCTCGGCATCCGCCACGACCTCCCAGCTCAGGTCCAGCTCTTCGCCCCATTTCCGCCCGAGCGTCAGGCGCAGCTGGTCGGCGGGCACGCCTTCCCAGTCGCTGGCGACCCCGGCGGCATAGCCCGTGCCCCGCGCCACGTTCGCGTTGAGGTCCACGTAATAGCCCGAGGCCAGCGAATAGGCCGCCTCGAGTTCGAGCCCCTTCAGGTCCACCGCGTCGCGCCCGGAATAGGAGGTCACGTCCCGCACCTCGGTCACGTAGCCCACGAACTTCAGCGCCAGCGCGTCGCCCTCGGCCATCAGGTCGGCCCCGTCATAGGCAAAGCCCGCCTCGTAGTTCATCGCGGTTTCGGGCCGGGTCATGTAGGCCGGGGTGCCGAGATCGTCGATGATCGGCAGGTTCTCGTTGTACCAGACCCCGCCCAGCACCGCGAAGCCGCTCGCGCCGAATTCGTACCGCGCCGAGACGCCGCCCATCAGGGCCGTGTTGTCATAGGTCCCGTAGCCGCTGCCGCCGATCTCCTGGGTTTCGAACCGCAGCTCGGGCGTGACGGTCAGGCCGTTGCGGAAATCGAGCGTGTCCGCGAAGAAGAGCGCCACGCGCTCGTCCGTCCCGCCCGGTGCGGAATCCGCGTCCAGCCGCTCGCGCTGCAGGTATTCCACCCCGAAGCGCATCGCGTGATCCACCGCGCCGGTGGTCAGGTGGCCGGTGTTCTTCGCGGTCAGCTTGGTGGTCTGGTAGCGGTGATCGGCATTGACGGTCGGGAAGCCGCCCGGAGGCGCCACCGGCGATGAGCCGGGGACGTAGTCCTGCTCGATCCGCTGGTCGGAATAGGACAGCTCGAGCCGGAGGTTGACGAAGTCGTTCTCCGGGCTGTCGTAATCGTAGCGCAGCACCGCGGTCTTGTCGTCGGTCGCGCGGTCCACGTTGCCGAAGATGCCGCCGCTGGTCCCGAAGGTGTCGTAGGGCACATCCCTGTCATCGGTCTGCGTGTGCGAGAGCAGCAGGCTCACCGCGTGCTCGTCGCTTTCGCCGAAGGTCAGGCGACCGTTCACCAGCCAGGACGGCAGCTCGTAGCCGTTCTCGGACCGCGGGTTGCCCGCGCCGTCGTCCTGCGGGTCCTCGGTGCGGTAGGTGTAATTGCCCAGCACCTCGAGGTTGCCGCGCTGGAAGGCCGCCGTGGTGGACGAGGCGATCCCGTCGCCGTTGGTCGAGAATTGCAGCGTCTCGCGCAGCTTGAACGCGTCCTCGCCCATCGTCAGGTCAGAGGCGTGGATCGGTTCCAGGAGCAGCAGCCCGCCGAAATAGCCCGAGCCGTATTCGAACGTCCCGCCCATGCCACGCTTCACCACCGCCTCGCGGTAGAGCAGCGGATCGGTGAAGAGCTGGGTGCCGATCCGGTAGAGCTCCTCCGAGCCCTTGGTCGCCCCACCGACCATGATCCCCACCTTCTGATCGGTGCCGTAGGTGCCCGTGGCGCCGAAGCCGCGGATGTTGATGCCCGAGCCGACGGGCGAGCCGCCGTTCACCAGGTTCACGCCCGGCGCGCTGTCGACGAGCTCGGCGATGGTGCCGGCCTGGCGGTCGGCGATCTCCTCGGCGTCGACCACCGTTTCCGAGGTCGCTTCGCCGGTCTGCACGGCGCGTTTGCTGTCCACCGAGATGGCGTCGAGCTGAATCACCTCCTGCGCCGCGGCCGCGTGGCACAGGAAGGTCGCGGCGCCGCACATCAGCAGCGCACGCGTATGAAGGCGTGTCGTCATTGGTCATCCCCCTGGAATGGTATCGGGTCGTCGCTGGCCAAGGGGCTGGCATTTTTCGGAAAACCCGCCGGTGGTCACTGGCGGTGGTTGCATTCCCTATTTTGGTCGAGTAATTTTGTCAAGAATGGGTGCGGCGATGTCGCGGCCCCCTGCCAGCCGCATCCGCAGGCCAGCTGTCCCCCCGACATGAAGAAGACAGCAAAGGACCGCGTCATGGCCGCGATCACCGATTCCCCTGTTGCCGATTCGCCCGAGGCGCTGCGCCGGGCGCAGGCCGAAGCGACGCTCCGCCCCCGCGACCTGGCCGAAAGCCTGGGCGTGTCCGAGGCGCATCTGCTCGCCGCCCGGACCGGGCAGGGCGTGACCCGGATCGCGGCGCATCCCGACGGTCTGGTCGGCGGGCTTGCCGCGCTCGGCCGGCTGATGGCGCTGACCCGGAACGACAGCATCGTCTCCGAGGTCGAGGGCACCTACCTCGATTACCGCCCCGGCGCGCATGCCTCGATGGTGCTCGGTCCCGAGATCGACCTGCGGATCTTCGCGTCGCACTGGGTGCACGGCTTCGCGGTCGAGGCCGAGACGAAGCAGGGTCTTCGCCGCTCGTTCCAGGTGTTCGACGCGGCGGGCGACGCGATCCACAAGGTCTACCTGCCGCTCGGCGCCGACCCTGCCGCCTGGACGGCCCTGCGCGACCGGCTGGCCACGGGCGAGACCTCGGACCGGATCGAGACCGGGCCGCGGAGCCCCGTGGAGGCCGCGATCGAGGCGCCGGAAAAGGCCGCGCGGCTGCGCGAGGAATGGGACAGGCTGACCGACAGCCACCAGTTCCTGATGCTGTGCCGCAAGCTCAGGGTGAACCGCCTCGGCGCCTACCGGATGGCCGGAGCGCCCCATGCCCGCCGCCTTGCGCCGGAGGCGCTCGGCACGCTGCTGCACCGGCTGGCGGAGACCCGGGTGCCGACGATGATCTTCGCCGGCAACCGCGGCTGCATCCAGATCAAGTCCGGGCCCATCGGTCCGATCAGGCCGATGGGGCCCTGGCTGAACGTGCTCGACCCCGGCTTCGACATGCACCTGCGCGGCGACCACGTGGCCGAGGTCTGGGCCGTGACGAAACCCTCCCGCCGTGGCCCCGCCGTCTCGGTCGAGGCGTTCGACGGGCGCGGTGCGCTGATCACCCAGCTCTTCGGGCACCGCACGGCCGAGGTGGACCACAACGCCGCCTGGATCGACCTGCTCGAGGCCCTGCCGGCGGAGGTGGCGTGATGACCCGGCTGTCTCTCGCGATGATCGCGGCGCTCGGCATGATCGCCTCGGCGCTGCCGCTCCGGGCCGGAGAGGCCGAGCGCGTCGTCTCCATCGGTGGCGCGGTGACCGAGATCGTCTATGCCCTGGGCGAGGCGGACCGGCTGGTCGCCCGCGACACGACCTCCAACTACCCGCCCGAGGCCGAGGCGCTGCCCGATGTCGGCTACATCCGCGCCCTGTCGCCCGAGGGGGTGCTGTCGGTGGCGCCGGACCTCATCCTGTCGGAAGAGGGCGCGGGCCCGCCCGAAGCGGTGGAGCTTCTGAGATCCGCCGCCATCCCCTTCGCCGAGGTCCCCGGCGGTTTCACCCGCGCGGCCATCGGTGCCAAGATCCGCGCGGTCGGCGACGCGCTCGGGGTGCCGGACAAGGCCGAGGCGCTGGCCGCGCAGGTCGCGGCCGACCTGGACGCGGCGCTCGACGGCGTGGAGGCCGGGGGCAAGCGCGTGCTCTTCATCCTCTCGATGCAGGGCGGGCGCGTCATGGCCTCGGGCAGGGACACGGCGGCGGACGGGATCATCCGCCTCGCGGGCGCCGAGAACGCGGTGACGGCGTTCTCCGGCTACAAGCCGATGACGGACGAGGCGGTGACGCAGGCCGCGCCCGACGTGATCCTGATGATGGACCGCGAGGGCGATCACGCGGCCGCCGACGCGCAGCTGCTGGCGCATCCGGCGATCTCGACCACGCCCGCCGCCCGCGACCGGGCGATCGTGCGGATGGACGGGATGTTCCTGCTGGGCTTCTCGGTCCGCACCCCCGAGGCGGTCCGCGCCCTGGCCAGGGCGCTGCACGCGCCGGCGGCGCAGTGATGGTGGCGGTCGGCTACACGGCCGAGGCGATGCTGCCCGGCGACCGCTCGGCCCGGGCGCGGGCGCTGACCGTCGTCCTGGCGGGGTTCCTGCTGGTCGCGATGGCGGTGAGCCTCGCGGTCGGCGCGGCCGGAACCTCGCTCTGGGGCGCGCTCGGGGCGCTCTTGCGGGGCGAGGCGCTGTCCACGACCGACCAGGTGGTGCTCTGGCACATCCGCGCGCCCCGGACGGTAATGGGCGTTGCGGTCGGGGCCTCTCTCGCCGTCTCGGGCGCGCTGATGCAGGGGCTTTTCCGCAACCCGCTGGCCGATCCGGGCATCGTGGGCGTCGGCGCGGGGGCGGGGCTGGGCGCGATCACCGCGATCGTACTGGGCAGCTTCCTTCCGGTCGCCCTGCATGACGCGCTCGGCTATTACGTGGTGCCGATGGCGGCCTTCCTCGGTGGCTGGGCCTCGACCCTGCTGCTCTACCGCGTGGCGACGCGGCGGGGGCGGACCTCGGTCGCGATGATGCTGCTCGCCGGGATCGCGCTCGGTGCGCTGGCGGGCGCGGTGTCGGGGATCCTCGTCTACATCGCGACCGACGCGCAACTGCGCGACCTGACCTTCTGGGGCCTCGGGTCGCTGGCCGGCGCGACGTGGTCGAAGGTGGCCACCGGGTTGCCGATCATGCTGCCCGCCCTGATCGCCGCGCCCTTCCTCGCGCGCGGGCTGAACGGGCTGGCGCTTGGCGAGGCGCCGGCCTTCCACCTCGGCATCCATGTCCAGCGGGTGAAGAACGCGGCGATCCTGTCGGTCGCGGCGGCCACCGGCGCGGCGGTGGCGATGTCGGGCGGCATCGGCTTCGTCGGCATCGTGGTGCCGCATCTCCTGCGGCTTGCCTCGGGGACCGACCACCGGCACCTGCTGGTCAATTCGGCGCTCCTCGGCGCGGCGCTCCTGCTGTTTGCCGACGTGATCTCGCGCTCGATCATCGCGCCGTCGGAGCTGCCGATCGGGATCGTGACCGCGGTGCTCGGCGCGCCGGTGTTCCTGTGGATCCTGTTCCGCCAGCGGGGAGTGCTCGACCTGTGACGCTTTCCGCCCGTGCCCTGACCGTCCATCTCGGAACGGCCCGCATCCTGCACGGCGTCGATTTCGACGCCCGGTCCGGGGCGGTGACCTGCATCGTCGGTCCCAACGGGTCCGGCAAGACGACGCTGCTGCGCGCCCTGACCGGAGAGGTCGGGTATGGCGGCACCGTCCGCCTCGGCGGGCTCGACATCGCGCGCGCCGCGCCCTGGGCGCTGGCCGAGCGTCGCGGGGTCCTGCCGCAGGCGACGGCGCTGGCCTTCCCCTTCAACGTGCTGGAGGTCGTCCGCCTCGGGCTGCCCGATCCGGACGACGCCGGGCTGGCCCGCTCCGCGCTGGCCCGCGTGGGTCTGCGCGGCTACGAGGCACGTTTCTACCAGGAGCTGTCGGGCGGCGAGAAGCAGCGCGTGCAGCTCGCCCGCGTGCTGGCGCAGGTCCGGGAGCCTGCCGGGCCCGATGGACCGCGCTGGCTGTTTCTCGACGAACCGGTCTCGGCGCTCGACATCGCGCACCAGATACAGGTGATGCGGATCGCCCGGGACTTCGCGGATCAGGGCGGCGGCGTGGTCGCCGTGATGCACGACCTGAACCTGACGGCGATGTTCGCGGATGCGGTCTGCGTGCTCTCCGCCGGCGCCGCGCTGGCCCATGGCGGGCCGGTGGAGGTGATGACGGATGCCGTGCTGTCCCGCGCCTACGGCTGCCATCTGCGGGTCGGGCGCGCCCCGCCGCCGGGGGTGCCCTTCGTCCTTCCCCATCTGGCCGCCGAGGCGGCGGAATAAATCCCGAAAGGAAACGACATGTATCTTGCCATGAACCGGTTCACCGTGCCGCTCGAACACGCGGCGGAGTTCGAGGAGATGTGGCTGTCGCGCGAGAGCCGGCTGAACGAACTGCCGGGCTTCGTGTCCTTCCACATGCTCAAGGGGCCGGAAGAGGAGGGTACGATCCTCTACGCCTCGCACACGGTCTGGCAGGACGAGGACAGTTTCCGCGCCTGGACCCGGAGCGAGCAGTTCCGCGCGTCCCATGCCCGGGCCGGGGGCGGGGGCGCGAAGCTCTTCACCGGCGCGCCCCGGTTCGAGGGGTTCCGCGCGATACAGCACATCGCCGCGGAGCCGGCGTGAGCCCAATGGCCGACGAGGTGCCGCCGAGGATCGCGGAGGACGTCGGACTGGGCGCCGCGGTGCCCTGCTACGCGGCCGCCGACCTGCTGCGCGGGCGCGAGCGGGTGCGCATCACGCTCGACGGGCAGGCCTACCTGCTGCGGCTCACCGCGAACGGGCGGCTGTTCCTGACGAAGTGAGGGGGGCGGTGCGTGCAGAGCCGGCCCCCTCGGGCCCCGGCCCTACGCGCTGGCCTTCCGGGTTTCGGCATAGGCGAGGTAGGCGTCGAAGCTGCCGGGGTTGGCCATCGAATCCCGGTTCACCACCTTCTCGGGATCACCCCCGAGGAGGAGCTTCTTCACCGGCACCTCGAGCTTCTTGCCCGACAGGGTGCGCGGCACCTCGGCCATGCCGACGATCTCGTCCGGCAGGAAGCGCGCCGAGACCGAGGTGCGGATCGCCAGCCGGATGCGCTCGCGCAGCGCCTCGTCCAGCGTCACCCCGTCCTTGGGCACGACGAAAAGCACCATGAAGCTCTCGCGCCCCAGGAATTCGAGGTCCACGACAAGGCTGTCCATCACCTCGTCCAGCCCCTCCACCGCGCGGTAGATCTCGGACGAGCCGAGCCGCAGCCCGCGCCGGTTGATCGTGGCGTCCGAGCGGCCATAGATGATCGACCCGCCCTCGGGCGTGATCTCGATCCAGTCGCCGTGGCGCCAGATGCCTGGATAGGTGTCGAAATAGCTCTCGTGCAGGCGGGTGCCGTCCTCGTCGCCCCAGAAGAAGAGCGGCATGGAGGGCAGCGGTTCGGTGCAGACCAGTTCGCCCACCTCGCCCGTGAGCTCGCGGCCCTCCTCGTCATAGGCCCTGACCGCGTTGCCGAGCGCCCGGCACTGCATCTCGCCCGCGCGCACCGGCATCATCGGATGGCCCAGCACGAAGGCCCCCGCAAGGTCGGTCCCGCCCGAGATCGGGGCGAGCCAGACGTCGCGCTTCACCTGCGCATAGATCCAGTCGTAGCCTTCCTGGCTGAGCGGCGAGCCGGTCGAGCCCAGCGACCGGAGCGCCGAGAGGTCGAGCTCGGCCCCGGGCCGGACCCCGGCCTTCTGGCAGCCCATGTAGAAGGCCGCGCCCGCGCCGAAATAGCTCAGCCGCTCCTCCGCCACCATGCGCCAGACGACCATCATGTCGGGATGGTTCGGGGCCCCGTCGAAGATCACCACCGTGGCGCCGCCCGAAAGCGCGCCGAGCTGCGTGTTCCACATGATCCAGCCCGAGGAGGTCATCCACGAGAACCGGTCGTCGGGCCCGACGTCCTGGTGCAGCGACTGCTTCGCCGCCTCGACCATCACGCCCCCGTGGCCATGCACGATGGGCTTCGGGTTGCCGGTGGTGCCCGAGGAATAGACGATCCAGATCGGATGCGAGAACGGGACCATCTCGATCCGCGGCGCCTGCGGCGCGGCCTGGGTGGCCTCCCATGCGGTCCAGCCCGCGGGCAGGTCGTTCAGCACCGGAAGCATGATCCGGTGCGCGACCGTCGGCAGCTTGCCGGCGATGTCGAGGATCACCGCGCTCCGGTCGATCCGCTTGCCGGCGTGGACGTAGCCGTCCTGCGCGATCAGCACCTTGGGTTCGATCTGGCGGAAGCGGTCGAGGATCGCCGTCTCGCCCATGTCCGGCGCGCAGAGCGACCAGATCGCGCCCATGCCGATCACTGCGAGGCAGGCGATGAGCGACTCCTGCGCGTTCGGCAGGATCGCCACCACCCGGTCGCCCTTCACCACGCCCATGTCGCGGAGCGTGGCCTGGAGCGAGCCCACCCGGTCGCGGAACTCTCCCCAGGTGAGCGAGGTCCGCCCGAAGGTCTCGGACCGGCAGACGATCGCCTCTTCCCCGGGCTTGTCCTCGGCATGGCGCAGGATCTGGGCGGCCCAGTTGGTCTCTGCCCCCGGGAACCAGTCGGCGCCGGGCATCTTGCGCTCCGGCAGCACATCGCTCCAGCCCGAGACGGGCAGGTCGAAATAGGCGATGATGGCGGTCCAGAAGCCCTCGAGGTCCGTGACCGACCATTCCCAGAGCACGTGGTAATCGTCGAAACGCAGCCCGCGCTCGGCCTCGAGCCAGCGCATGAAGCCGGCCATGGACGAGGCCTCGGCCCGCTCCGCGCTCGGTTCCCACAGGATCTGTCTGTCGTCTGGCATCTGGGTCCTCCTCCGTCTCCCGCGCGGACAGTTCCACGCGGGCGCAGGGAGGGCAAGACCCGCTCAGGCCGCCCGCGGCGCGGTCAGCATCAGCGCGGTGGCCAGCCCCGCCGCCGCCCGGACGCCATCGACCAGCGTGAGCCGCGTTCCGGCCTGAAGCGTGGCGAGATGCGCCGACATGCCCGCGCAGCCCAGCACCACGGCCGTGGCCTCGCCCGCCTCCATCGCGGTCAGCTCCGCGGCGAGATGCGCCATGGTTTCGGGGCTGCCGTCCTCCACCTCCAGCACGGCGAGGCCCGAGGGGCGGACCACCTCGCAGGCCGCGCCGAAGCCCTGCGCGCGGATGTTGCCCTCGATCACCGGCACCGAGACGGGCAGCGTCGTCAGCACCGCGAAGCGGGCGCCGAGCAGCGCCGCCACGTGATAGCCCGCCTGTCCGATGCCGATCACCGGGCAATGCGCGCGCGCCCGCGCCTCGGCCAGCCCGGTGTCGTCGAAGCAGGCGATGACGATGACATCCGCGCCCTCGGCCCTGGCCGCGGGCAAGAGCGCCAGCAGCCCCGGCACCGCGGCGTCGCCGTCGGCCGCGCCCTGGATGGCGGGCGGCCCCTCGGCATTGGTCCAGCCGAGGATCTCGGCCCCGGGCAGCACCTCGCGCGCGGCCATGACGATGCTCTCGGTCATATGCGCCGAGCTGTTGGGATTGATGAAAAGCAGTCGCACCGTCAGATCCCCTTGCCCGCATCCGACCCGTGCCGCGCCCGGCGGCGGTTCACCACGATGACCGAGACCATGAAGACCGCGATGATCAGGAAGGAGAACGCGGTGGTCAGCGTCCCGAGGGCGTAGATCACCGGGGTGGTGACGTTGGTGGTCATGCCGAAGATCTCCAGCGGCAGGGTGTTGTAGCTGCCGGCCGTCAGCAGGGTGCGTGCGAATTCGTCGTAGGAGAGCGTGAAGCCGAAGAGCGCGACCCCGATCAGCGAGGGCGCGATGATCGGCAGGACGACGTGCCGGAAGGTCTGCCAGTTCGAGGCGCCCTGGTCGCGGGCGGCCTCCTCGAAGGATTTGTCGAAGCGGTTGAAGACGGCGAACATGATCAGCAGGCCGAAGGGCAGGGTCCATGTCAGCTGCGCGCCGAAGCCGGAGGTGGCCCAGTGGATCTTCCATCCCGCCTGGCTGAAGATCAGGCCCACGCCCAGCGAGACGAGGATCGAGGGGATCACGAGGCTCGCGATGATCAGGTAGAAGAGCGCGCCCGAGCCGTGGAAGCGCTTGCGGAACGCCAGCCCGCCCATCACCGAGACGACGACGGTCGTCACCATGACCATGAGCCCCAGGATCAGCGACCGGGCGAAGGCGCCCCAGATGTCGCCGACCGCCTGCTCCCGGAAGAGGTCGTGGAACCAGTAGGTCGAGACGCCGCGCATCGGGAAGGTCAGCCCGCCCTCGGGGCCCTGGAACGACAGGATCCCGATGGTCAGCGTCGGGCCGTAGAGGAACAGGATGAAGAGCGCGAAGAAGGCGGTCAGCAGGTAGAAGCCGGGCGATCTCTTCTCCATTTCAGAGCTCCTTCCGAATGTCGACGAAGCGCAGCAGGATGGCGATGGTGATCAGCACCGTGCAGAGCAGCACCACCGCGGTCGCCGCGGCCGAGGGATATTGCAGCAGCCCGATGTCGTTCGAGATCAGCCGCCCGACGTTGGCGCGCTGGCTGCCCGACATGAAGCGCACGGTGATGAAATCGCCCATCACCAGCGTCACGACGAAGATCGTGCCGATCATGATCCCGGGCTTGGTGAGCGGGATGATGACATGCACGAGGGTCTGGAAACCGCTCGCGCCGTTGTCCCGCGCCGCCTCGATCAGCGATTTGTCGATCCGCATCATCGTGTTGAAGATCGGCACCACCATGAAGAGCGTGTAGAGATGCACGAAGGCCAGGATCACCGAGAAATCGGAATAGAGCAGCCATTCGAGCGGCTGGTCGATCAGCCCGAGGTCGATCAGCGTCTGGTTGGCGATCCCGTTGCGCCCGAGGAACGGGATCCACGAGATCATGCGGATGATGTTCGAGGTCCAGAAGGGGATCGTGCAGAGCAGGAAGAGCGCGATCTGCGTCGTCTGGCTGCGGATGTGGAAGGCCAGGTAATAGGCGACCGTGAAGCCGATGGTCAGGCAGAACAGCCACGAGATGAAGGCATAGCGGAAGGTCGCGCCGAAGACGCGCCAGGCCACCGAGGAGCCGAAGAGGAACTCGTAGTTCTCGGTCGAGAAGGCGGGGATGATCGAGAATTCGGTCGCCCGCCAGAAGCTCACGATGACGATGGTGACGATCGGCAGCACGAGGAAGGTCAGCAGCACGATCGTCAGCGGCAGCGCCTCCAGCCAGCCGACCACGTGGCGGCTGCCCAGCCAGCCGCGTTTCCGGGCGGCGGACGCCTGGGGTTCCGGGGTGGCCGTGGCCATGGTCTCGGTCATGCGGAATTCCCTGAAGCTCGAAGGTCCGGGTCACCGGGCACGGGCACCGACGGCGCTCCGTCCCCTCTTCATCTTTCCGAAAATACTCTCGGGGGGTGCGGGGGGCAGACAGCCCCCCGCGGCGCGCGGGTCAGGCCGCGATGAACTCGTTCCATTTGCGGACCATGTACTGGTTCTCGTCCATGACGGCGTTCCAGCAGGCGACCGCGCCCATGCGCGAATAGAAATCGCCGCCATCGCGGACCTCGCCGGCCGCGGCCAGCTTGTCCCCGGTGGGCGAGGTGATGACGTCGGTCGCGGGCTTGCCCTCGAACCAGTAGCCCCACTCGTTCTCGGACATGTATTCCTTCGAGGTCTCCGGAACGGCCGAGTAATAGCCCTGCCGCATCAGGTAGCCGCCGACCCAGCCGGAGAGATACCAGTTGATGTATTCGTAGGCCGCGTCGAGCTCCATGCCCGAGAGCGATTTCGACAGGCCGATCCCGCCGCCCCAGCTCCGGTAGCCTTCCTTCAGCGGCTGGTAGACGCAGTCGATGCCGCGCGACTTCACGGCGGTGATCGCGGGCGACCACATCGACTGGATCACCACCTCTCCGCTCGCCATCAGGTTGACGCTCTCGTCGAAGGTCTTCCAGAAGGCGCGGAACTGGCCGTTCCGCTTGGCCTCGGTGAAGATCGCGATGGTCTTGTCGATCTCCTCCTTGGTCATGTTGCCCTTGTCGCCGTACTGGACCTCGCCCATGGCCTCGCAGACCATGGCCATGTCCATGATGCCGATCGAGGAGATGTCGAGGATCGAGGCCTTGCCCTTGAACTCGGGGTTCAGGAGCTCCGCCCAGCTCTCGATCGGGCGGCCGATCAGGTCGGGGCGGATGCCCAGCGTGTCGGCGTTGTAGATCGTCGGGATGAGCGTCATCCAGTTGGTTTCCTCGTCCGCGAACCCGGTGGCGCCCGGTTCGGGGATGAAGCCCACGCTGTGCGGCGCGGTGCCCTGGGCGATCTCGCTCTCCGGGGTCAGCTTGCCGCTTTTGAAGATGCCGACGATCTTGTCGTAGTTCTTGATCTTCGAGACATCCATCGCCTGGAGGTTGCCGGTCGGCCAGACCTTCTTGCAGATCCAGTACTCGATGTCGGCGATGTCGAAGCTGTCGGGCTGGGTCGCCGCGCGCTGCGTCACGCTGTCGGAATCGAGCGCGGTCATCTCGAGCGTGAAGCCCAGGTCTTCCTTCACCTTCTGCGCGACGTCGTTCAGGTTCGACACGCCGGTGCCGAACTGGCGCAGCGTGATGTCCTTGATGTCCTGCGCCCAGATCATCGGCGCGGGGAAGGCGGTGGCGGCAAGCGCGGCGCCGCCGGTCTTCAGCAGCGCGCGGCGGCTGTATCCTGTTCTGGCTTTGGCCATGTCATCCTCTCTGTCGAATTGGCTGTTTGGTTCGCGTGGTTTCGGCCGTCAGGCCAGGAGGCGGTGCAGCCGCCCCTCGTCCCAGGCCAGATGCACCGCATCGCCCGGATTTTTCGGATCGTCGTAGAACTGCGCCTCGGGGACATAGGCGAGGATCTCCTCCTCGCCGTGGGCCGCGGTGACCGAGACGTGGTTGCCCTGAAACTCCACCGCCCGGACGGTCGCGGGCAGGCCTTCGCGCGCCAGCCGCACGTCGTCCGCGCGCAGCGCCACCCGGGCGCCCTGCAGGGTGAGCACGTTGTGCCCGCCCATGAAGCGGGCGACGAACTCGGTGCGCGGCTGGTTGAAGACCTCGCGCGCGGGGCCGGCCTGTTCGATGACCGCGTTGTTCATCACCACGACCTCGTCGGCGAGCGCGAGGGCCTCGTCCTGGCCGTGGGTCACGTGCAGGAAGGTGATGCCGAGCTCGCGCTGCAGCCGTTTCAGCTCGCCCCGGACCCGGATCCGCAGGAAGGGATCGAGCGCCGAGAGCGGTTCGTCCAGCAGCAGCACCCGCGGCTTCGTCACCAGCGCGCGGGCGAGCGCCACGCGCTGCTGCTGCCCGCCCGAAAGCTGGGCCGGAAGCCGGTCGGCCAGGTGTCCCATGTCGACGAGCGCGAGCATCTCCTCGGCCGCGCGATGGCGCGTGGCCTTGTCCTCGCCCTTCATCCGCAGCGAGAACGAGACGTTGTCGCGCACGTTGAGATGCGGGAACAGGGCGTAGTTCTGGAACATCATCGCCGTCCCGCGCTTGGCCGGCGGCAGGCCCGAGATGTCCTGACCGTCGAGCAGGATGGAGCCCTCGGTGACATCCTCGTGGCCCGCGACCATGCGCAGGGTGGTGGATTTGCCGCAGCCCGAGGGGCCGAGCAGGCAGACGTAGCTCGCGTTCGGGAAGACGTGGCTGATGTCGTCCACGGCGGTGGTGGCGCCGTAGCGCTTGGTCAGGTGCACGAGTTCGAGGTCGTTGCCGGTCCGCATCGGATGTCCCTTCCGCTGTTGTCCAAGGCTGCGCCGGAGACGGCGCGGGAAGAGAGGAGAATCGGCGCCCGGCGCGGCCCGGGTCCGCGATCGCCCGCTTTTTGTGCAGCTGGATCCGGCGTGTGCGCAGAACGTAATCCATCGGTGTATACAATCCTGCGTCCGATCCCCGGCCGCTCCGCGACCGCTTGAGAATCGGACCCGGACCGGCGACACACGGGACATGAGAGACGGAACCCCCCCGATGTCCTCGGACCCCGACAGCCAGGATCGCAGCAGTGCCACGGTGGCCGCACGGCTGGCCGAGGCGATCCACGATCACCGGCTGATCCCGGGAATGAAGCTGAACGAGGACGAGGTCGGCGTGATCTACGGCGTCTCCCGCACGGTGGTCCGGGCCGCCCTGCAGGAACTGGCGCACAACCACCTCGTCGAGCTGCGGCGCAACCGGGGGGCCTTCGTGGCGCAGCCTTCGGTGAAGGAGGCGCGCGAGGTCTTCGAGGCGCGCGCCCTTCTGGAGCCACGCACCGCGCGGTCGGCGGCCGCACGGACGACCGAGGCGGACATCGCCGCGCTGCGCGCGCATATCGTGGCCGAGCATGCCGCGCTCGACGCGGGCGCGACCGGCCGTGCGCTCCAGCTTTCCGGCCAGTTCCATATCGAGATCGCACGCATCGCCGACCAGCTCACCATCGCGGAGATCGTGGCGCAGCTGGTCGCGCGCTCGTCGCTGATCATCGCGCTCTACTGGCAGCGGCGCACGGCGCTCTGCGAGAGCCACGCGCATGACCAGCTGCTCCGGGCGCTGGCCGCGCGGGACGGGGCGCTGGCCGAGGACCTGATGAAGAGCCACCTGCTGGACATCCTCACCTCGCTCGATCTCAGGGACCAGTCGTCGCAGCCGCGCTCGCTGGAAGAGGCGCTGCGGCCGTGATCCGCAACGCCTCTCTCGCCGATGTCGAGCGGATGCTCGACTGGGCCGCACAGGAGGGCTGGAACCCCGGGCTGGGCGACGCGCAGGCCTTCCTCGCCGCCGATCCGCAGGGCTTCTTCGTCGCCGAAGCGGGGGGCGAGGTCGCCGCCTGCATCTCGGTGGTGAACCATTCGGACAGCCACGCCTTCCTCGGCTTCTACATCGCGCAGGCGGCGTTCCGGGGACAGGGGATCGCCTTCGAGCTCTGGCGCGAGGCGATGAAACACGCGGGCGACCGGACCGTCGGCCTCGACGGGGTGGCGGATCAGCAGGAGAACTACGCCCGCTCGGGCTTCGTGCGCAGCGGCGCGACGCTGCGGCTGGAAGGCCCGCGGCCCGAGGCGGAGGCCGACGGGATCCGGGCGTTCACGGCGCGGGACTTGGACGCGGTGGCCGCTCTGGATACGCAGGCGAACGGCGTGGCGCGGCCGCGCTTCCTGCGCGAATGGGTGAAGGACACCGGCAGCCGCCGCACGCTGGTGCTGGACGACGGCCGCGGGGTGGCGGGCTTCGCCACCGCGCGGCTCTGTCGCGCGGGCTGCAAGATCGGCCCGGTCGTCGCGCCCGACGCCGCCGCGGCGCTCGCGCTCGCCGCCGCCGCCGCCGGGGCGCTGCGCGCCTCCGACGTGGTGATCGACGTGCCGGATGCCCAACCCGGGTTCGTGGGCATCCTGAAGCGCCGGGGCTTCGCCGAGACCTTCGGGACCGCGCGGATGTACCGGGGCACGCCGCCCGCGGCCTCGGGGCGGCTCTTCGGCATCGCCACGATGGAGCTTGGCTGAACCGTCACGCGACGCGGGGTTTGACTTCCGGCCTCCGACCCGCCCGAATACGGGAAAGAGGAGGAGCGGAGATGACCCATATTCTGGCGATCGACCAGGGCACCACGTCGAGCCGGGCGATCCTGTTCGACGCGGAGATGTCCGTGGTGGCGCAGGCGCAGGAGGAATTCACCCAGCATTTCCCCAGGAGCGGGTGGGTGGAGCACGAGGCGGCGGACCTCTGGACCTCGACCGCGGCGACCTGCCGGGCGGCGATGGAGAAGGCCGGCGTGCGCGCCCGCGACATCGCCGGCATCGGCATCACCAGCCAGCGCGAGACGACGGTCGTCTGGGACAGGGCGACCGGCAAGCCGATCCACCGCGCCATTGTCTGGCAGGACCGGCGCACGGCCGCGCGCTGCCGCGACCTGGCCGAGGCAGGGCATGAAGCCGCGGTGACGCGGGCGACGGGGCTGCTGCTCGATCCCTATTTCTCGGGCACGAAGGCGGCGTGGATCCTCGACAATGTCGAGGGCGCGCGCGCCCGGGCCGAGGCCGGTGAGCTGGCCTTCGGCACGGTGGACAGCTGGCTGATCTGGAACCTGACCGGCGGGGCCGAACATGTCACCGACGCCACCAACGCCTCGCGCACCATGCTCTACGACATCCGCGAGGGGCGCTGGTCCGAGGAGATGTGCGAGCTGCTTCAGGTGCCGATGGCGATGCTGCCCGAGGTGAAGGATTGCGCGGCCGATTTCGGCATGGCCCGTGCGGACGTCTTCGGCGAGGCGATCCCGATCCTCGGCGTTGCGGGCGACCAGCAGGCGGCCACCATCGGGCAGGCCTGCTTCACGCCGGGAATGATGAAATCCACCTATGGCACCGGCTGCTTCGCGCTGCTGAACACCGGGGACGAGGCGGTGACCTCGAAGAACCGGCTGCTGACCACCATCGCCTACCGGATGGACGGCCGGACCACCTATGCGCTGGAAGGGTCGATCTTCATCGCGGGCGCGGTGGTGCAATGGCTGCGCGACGGGCTGCGGATCATCCGGGACGCGAAGGAGACGCAGCCGCTGGCGGAAAAGGCCGATGACGGCCAGCAGGTGATCCTGGTTCCCGCCTTCACCGGGCTGGGCGCGCCCTACTGGAACGCCGAATGCCGCGGCGGGATCTTCGGGCTCACGCGCAGCTCGGGCCCCGAGGAGCTGGCCCGCGCCGCGCTCGAGAGCGTCGGCTACCAGACCCGCGACCTGCTCGAGGCGATGCGCGCCGACTGGGGCGGCGCCGGCGAGACGGCGCTGCGGGTCGACGGCGGGATGAGCGCCTCGGACTGGGCGATGCAATTCCTGTCGGACATCATCGGCGCCCCGGTCGACCGGCCCGAGGTGCTCGAGACGACGGCCCTGGGCGCGGCATGGCTGGCCGGGCAGCGGGCGGGGCTCTACCCGGGGATGGAGGCCTTCGCCGAGGGATGGAAGCTCGAGCGGACCTTCACGCCCGCCATGCCGGCCGACGCCCGCGACGCGCGCTACGGCGCGTGGAAACGGGCGGTGGCGGCGGTGCAGGGGGTGTGAGCCGGCGGCGCGGCATTCGCGCCATACTCGCCGCGCAAGTTCAACGCGGCGCTACACTCGGGCTCGACATGGTCTTATCCTGATCCGCGGTCATCCCGGGGGGCGGTGGCCGTGAAGGACGGTGAATGGGCGAGTCGGTCGATCTTTTTATCATTGGCGGCGGCATCAACGGATGCGGCATCGCCCGGGACGCCGCGGGCCGCGGGCTGAGCGTCGCGCTGGCCGAGATGGGGGACCTCGGCTCGGGGGCCTCGGGCAACACGACGAAGCTGGTGCACGGCGGGCTGCGCTATATCGAGCGGCTCCAGTTCCGGCGCCTGCGCGAGGCGATGGCCGAACGCGACATCCTGCTGCGCATGGCCCCGCATGCCGTCCGGCCGCTGAGGGTGGTGCTGCCCTACGATCCCGATCTCCGGCTCGAGGCCGACACCCCGGCCGCGCGGCTGCTGAGCGTCCTGCTGCCATGGAGCGGCGGGCGGCGACCGGCCTGGGCGATCTCTCTCGCGCTGGCGCTCTACGGGCCCCGGGGGCCGAAGCTGCTGCCGCCGAAGGCCGATCTGGACCTGCGCGGCACGGCCGAGGGGCTGCCGCTGCAGGAGCGTTTCGCGCAGGGCTGGGAGGTTTCCGACGCCGTGGTCGACGATGCCCGGCTGGTGATGCTGAACGCCCGCGACGCGGCGCAGCGCGGCGCGCGGATCCTGACGCGGCGGCTGGTGACCTCGGCCCGGCGCGACGGCGATCACTGGGCCGTCGTGGTCGAGGACCTGCAGGGCAAGCAGAGCGAATACATCGCCCGCGCCCTGGTCAACGCGGCCGGTCCCTGGGCCGGGAAGGTGCAGGCGAGCGCCGAGGGCGTGGTCGAGACCGTGGCGCCGGGTCTGGTCCGCGGCTCCCATGCGGTGGTCCCGGCGCTCTTCGGGCACGACAAGGGGTATTACCTGCAGGCCAAGGACGGGCGCTACATCTTCGCGCTGCCCTTCGGCAGGAACCACACCCTGATCGGCACCACCTATGTCGCGCATCCCGATGCGGATGCGCCGGCGGTCGGGACGAAGAACGAACAGGGCTACATGCTGGAATTCGTCAGCCGCTATTTCCGTCGGCCCGTCCGCGCCGAGGATGTCGTCTGGAGCTTCACCGGCGTCCGCAGCGCGCCGCTCGACGATGCAGACAGCGCGACCCGCGCCGACCGGAACTGCGTGCTCGACATGGACGACATCGACGGCCCGCCGATGCTGAGCCTCTATTCCGGGCGGCTGACCATGTACCGCAAGCAGGCCGAGGAGGCGATGGACCTGCTGGCCCCGCATTTCGAGACCATCCTGCCCGCCTGGACCGGGACCGTGCCGCTGCCGGGCGGCGACATGGCGGCCGGGGGTCTCGGCCCGCTCGCGGTGCGGCTGGCGACGGATTACGGCTTCCTCGGGCGGGAGTGGGCGCAGCGGCTGGTGCAGGCCTACGGGACCGAGGCGCGTCACATGCTGGGCGACGCCCGGTCGGCCGAGGACCTGGGCCGCGACTTCGGCGCCACGCTGACGGAACGCGAGGTGGTCTGGATGATCGAGAAGGAATTCGCCCAGACGGCCGAAGACGTGCTCTGGCGCCGCAGCAAGCTGGGGCTGGAGCTGGAAAAGCACCAGGTCGCGGCGCTGGAGGCCTTCATCGCGGATCACCTCAGGGCGGAATGAGCCGGACCCACCTTGCAGCCCCTTCCGGCGGGGCCTAGCATCGCCCTCGGTCCAAGGTCGGAAACACCATGCCAAGCCCCGAGAGTCCCGGCGACACCGCGCTCGCCGCCCGATACCGCCCGCGCCTCGCCGCCGAGATCGCCGAGCTGCGGGCCGCCTCGGAGGCCGGGGCGGAGGCGCGCCGGCCGGTCACGCTCGACCAGCAGAGTGTCGGACGGCTGAGCCGGATGGACGCGCTCCGGAACCAGGCGATGGCGGCACGCACCGAGGCGCGGCGGCTGGCGCGCATCCGGGCGCTGGAGGCCGCGCTGGCGCGGATCGGGGAGGGCGAATTCGGCTATTGCGGTGATTGCGGCGGGTTCATCGGGCTGAAGCGGCTCGACCTCGACCCGGCCGCGGCGCGCTGCATGGATTGCGCGGCCTGACATGCGGGTTTCGGAACAGACCCGCGTCGTTTCGGCCCTCGGGCTGGTGCAGATCTTCTCGTGGGGCAGTTCGTTCTACCTGCTCGCGGTGATCTCGGACCCGCTCCGGGCCGAGACCGGCTGGTCCACCGGCCTCGTCACCGGCGGGATCTCGATGGGGCTGCTGGTGTCGGGCCTCTCCGCCGTCGTCGTCGGACGGCTGATCGAGGCCTTCGGCGGCCGCAAGGTGATGGCCTCGGGCATGGGACTGCTGGCCGCGGGGCTGGTGACCATCGCGCTGGCGCAGCATCCGGCCGCCTACCTCGGGGCATGGGTGCTCATGGGCATGGGGATGGCGGCGGGGCTCTATGACGCGGCCTTCGCCACGCTGGGGCGGATCTTCGGGGTGCAGGCGCGGGCGCCGATCACGGCGCTGACGCTCTGGGGCGGCTTCGCCTCGACGGTGTGCTGGCCGCTCTCGGCCTTCCTCGTGGAATGGATCGGCTGGCGGGGCACCTGCCTCACCTATGCCGGGATCCACCTCCTCGTCACCGCGCCGGTCTGCCTCTTCGGCCTGCCGCGCGCGAACCCGCTGCCGAAACCGGCCACGGGCAAGGACGGGCCGGGGCGGGATCCTTCGGTGCTGGCCGACCCGCGGTTCTGGATGATCGCGCTGGCGATGACCGTCACCGCAGGCGTCGCGGCCTTCTGGTCCGTGCACCTGATCACCATCCTCACCTCGGAGGGCGCGACGCTGGCCGCGGCCGTCGCCCTAGGCGCCGTCATCGGACCAAGCCAGGTCGGCGCGCGGGTGGTCGAGATGCTGGGGCGCGGCCGTCACCACCCGGTCTGGACCTTCGTGGCCTATGCCGTCTTCGCGGTGACGGGTTTCGGGATGCTCTGGGCCGGCCTGCCCGCCACCCTTGCCTTCATCGCCTACGGGGCCGGCAACGGGCTGTGGTCCATCGCCCGCGGCGCGCTGCCGCTGTCGATCTTCGGCCCCGACACCTATGCCCGCACCGTCGGGATGCTCGCGCTGCCGGTCTTCGCGGCCTCCGCCGTCTTCCCGCTGGCGGGCGCGGCGGCGATCGACCGCTTCGGGACCGGCTGGGCGGTGCCCGGCTCCTTCGTTGCCGTCCTCGTTCCCTTCACCGTGGCGATGATCCTGCTGAGGGGGCATCTGCGCGCGACCCCTGTGCGCTGACGCCGGATTGGACCGAAGGAGCCTGCCTCTATATCCTCGGACAATGAGCCAAGAAGGGGAGGAACCATGCGCAAGCTTCAGGTCCAGGGCGTGCACCACATCACGATCACCGGTGCCGACCGGCAGAGCTCGATCGATTTCTGGGAAGGGGTGCTCGGCATGCCCTTCATCTTCGACCAGCCGAACCTCGACAACCCCGACGAGGGGCATCTCTATTTCGACCCCGGCGACGGGCGGCTGATCACGATCTTCACCAACGAGAAGCGCACCCCCGTGCATGACCGCACGCCGACCGATCCGGGCTGCGTGCACCACCTCGCCTTCAACGTCAGCCACGCCACCTTCGCGCAGGCGGTCGAGCGGCTGGACGAACGCGGCATCAGGCATTCCGGGGTCAAGGACCGCGGGTTCATGGACTCGATCTACTTCAAGGACCCGCTGGGCCTGCTGATCGAGCTCGCCTCCTACCGGTTCGAGCCGCCGCGCGGGTCCTCCCATGCCGAGGTGATGATCGAGGCGCATCGCATCCGCGTCGCGGCGGGGGATTACAACATCGCCGAAAAGCACCTCGCCGACGCGATAGAGCTGATCGTGCGGCGCTCTCAGCAGACGCTGTCGGACAGCCGGGCGCCGGCCGATCCCTACGCCTGAGGGGCTGATGCAGGAAAGCCGCCGGGGGTCCGGCGGCTTTCCGGGTGTCGTTCAGGACCAGGCGGTCAGGCGAACAGGAAGTCGTCCGCGCCGAAGGTCTCGGTCTGCTGCTCCGGCGTCGGCTCGACCAGCGCCGGATCGCTCAGCGGGGCGGTGAGGCCGGGCTCCACCGGGTCGGTCAGCAGCAGGACATCCTGCGGGCTGTCGGCGGTGCGCGATGCGAAGACCATCTCGTCCCCGGCGGAGGTAGAGGCGATGAGCCCGGCGATCTCGTCGGTGCCATGCACGCCTTCGACCACGTAGACATCCGAGATCGTCCCGTCGAACACGTAGCCGAACCCGGCCTTGCCCGTATCGCTGGCCCAGCCGAGGGCGCCGATCTGCATGTACTCCCCGTTCTTGGCCCAGGTCGTTCCGAAGGCGGCCTCTCCGAGGGATGTGCCGTCGAGGAACACCTCCACCCGGGCGCCGTCGAAGGTGATCTGGAGATCGTACTCCGTCTGCGCGTCGATGCCGTCGAAGCGGAACACCCGATCGCCGCTGCCGTCCTGGAAGCGGACGTTCAGCGTGTCGCCCTCGAGATAGGCGCTCAGATGGTTGCCGCCGCCCGCGTAATAGCTGGCGTCCCGGGCGAGCAGGCCCTGCGTGCCGCCCAGGCGGTCGGCCGCGAAGGTCAGGGCGATGGTCGCCTCCTGAAGGGCGAGGGCGGCCGTTGGCGCCTCTTCCACCACGTCGGCGGCGGAGGAGATCACGATGTCCCCGGTCTGGCTGTAGACGACATCGAGCGCCGGTTCCGGGTCCGGGTCGGGTGTCGGATCGGGGTCCGGTGTCGGATCGGGATCCGGCCAGCCAGCCGTGCCGATCAGGTCGGTCATCTCGGTCGGGGTCAGCCGCGCATCTGCGACCGCCACGTTCGAGATGGTCCCGTCGAGCGGGTAGGCGAAACCGGGCTGTCCCGTCTTGCTGGCCCAGCCGAGGCCGCCGATCTGCATGTACTCGGCGTTGTTGGTCCAGGTCATGGAGAAGTCGGCCGACCCGATGGAGGCGCCGTCGACGAAGACCTCCACCTGCTTGCCGTCGAAGGTGATCTGGAGGTCGTATTCCGTGCCGGCCTTGATGCCGCCGACCGAGATGACCTGGTCGCCCTTGCCGTCCTGGAAGCGCACGTTCAGCCGGTCGCCGTCGAGATAGGCGCTGAGGTGATTGCCGCCGCCCTCGTAATAGCTGGCATCCCGGGTCAGAAGGCCCTGCTTGCCGCCGATCCGGTCGGCTTCGAAGGTGAACGAAATGGTCCCTGCCGCGATCTCGAGCGTTGGATCGGGGGCCACCTCGACCACATCCGTGCTCGAGTTGATCGCGACGGCCCCGGGCAGGCCGAAGAGAAGCTTGCCTTTGGCGGGATCGGTGGGATCGGTGGGATCCGTTGGATCGGTGGGATCGGTGGGATCCGTCGGATCCGTGGGGTCCGTCGGATCGGTCGGATCCGTGGGATCGGTGGGATCGGTGGGATCGGTAGGATCGGTCGGATCGGTCGGATCCGTGGGGTCGGTCGGATCGGTCGGATCCGTGGGATCGGTCGGGTCCGTCGGCCCTGCACCCAGCAGTTCCTGCAGGCGGTCATAGGCCCCGTATTTCTCGACCAGGCTGCCGTCCACCGGCGCGAGGTCGGCGAGGGTGATGCCGACGCCCCGGTCCGCGTTCGCGAAGAACTTGTCGTAATGCCACGGGCTGTCCGTGTCGGTCTGCTGGAGCGTCAGGTTGCCGCCCTTTTCGCCGAGGCCCGAGAAGTTCTCGTACCCGCCCTGGATGTTGCCGTAGCTCTCGCCGTCGACGATGACGAAGGTCGCCTTGCTGCCGGTGCCCTGCACGTCGAGCACGGTGTTGTTGCGTGCAACCACATTGCTGCCGCTGCTGACCGAGATGCCGCGGATCATCGAGGTGACGATGATGTTCTGTTCGATCAGGATGTTGGTGTATCTGGCATCATCCATGAAGATGCCCTGAACGTCCGACCGCGTGCCCGGCAGGAACACGTTGCCCCGGATGACGACATCGCTCGAATCCGAGCCCTGGAACTGGATGAAGTCGAGGTGGGCGCCGTCGGACGGGAAGATGTTGCGGGCGCCGGTGTTGTTCTCGACCAGGGTGTTCTTCACGCCGAGGAACTTGAAGCTGTCGTTGCCGATGTAGTCGATCGTGTTGCCCACGACGTCGAGCTGGTCGGTGTTGAAGAAGGCCCCGCCGTTCTTCACGTCGTGCACGTAATTGTTCGCGAAGGTCACGTTGCGCGCGCCTTCGGACGAGGACAGGCCGTAATAGCCGCTGTAATCCCCGTCGACGCGGCCATTGACCTCGTTGTTCAGGATCTCGACGTCATGGCTGCCGCCGGTCACGTGGACAAGGCTCGCCGCGCCGCTGCCGTTGCTGGGGCTGTCGACGTGGACGCCGTCGATCCGGACGAAGCTGGAATTGCTGATGGTGATGTCGTCGAACGTCGCGCCGAGCGGGGTGGCCGAGGTGATGGTCACGTAGCTCGAGAAGGCCTTGCCGCTGATCGAGAGGCTGCCGTAATCGCCGTCGGCCAGCACGATCGTCTCGCCGCCCCTGGCCGAGGCCAGCGCCTTCATCAGCTCGTCCGCGGATCTGACGGTGATCCCCGCCGGCGCGGCGAGGCTGGCCGAGGCGGTCTCCGTGACCGGTGCCGCGAAGGCCGCCATGACGGGCGCGTCCGTGTCGGACGGCGCGGGCGCGATGGTCTGCCCGCTGGTGTCGACCTCTGGCGATGCGAGCGGTTCGGTCTCGATCGTGGACAGCGTGATTGCGTCGGGTTCGGTCAACTCGGGACCGAGCGTGTCGGTCTCGGCCGTCGTGGGGGTCGGCTCGATCTGGGGGGCGTCCTGACCGTCCTGATCTGCGAGGGCGGCGATGGTCTCGTCCCCCGGCTGGAGCGTGGTGCCCAGATCATTCTGCGTCAGGTTGCCGTCGACCCGCATGTCGGGTGAAAGGTGCAATATGGTCATCAGAAGCCTCTGTGGCTCGCGGCGCGATCACGGCGCCGGCAGTGGTTTACGTGTCTCCTCGGAGGAAAAACATGTCACCATGGAAACAGAACTTGTCTCTGAGCCTGATCTCTAGAGGCACAGAGGGCGGCATTGCGGTCGGAGATCGGTAAATTCGGTGCAAGTTTGTGGCGGTCTTGAGGCATGCCCCTGACCGCACCAAAATCATCCACACGTTCAGCGATTACCCCGTCTTCTGGAAACCGCGATAGCAATCGCCTGTAACGTGTACAAATTGATTGTTCCGGATCGCGAAACATAAGCAGGCTTCCGCCGCGGATTGCCCCTGCATGACGATTCCACGCTCATCCCCGCCCGATTCCGCATCGTAGGGTTGAGCGGGAGTCAGCAGGGTGTCAGGGTTCCGGCAGCTTTCCGCTCAGCTTTCGTAGCGGCCGGTCCGGTGCCAGAGCCACGCATCGGCGATCATCTGGGGCATCGTGGAGCGGGTCGGGTGCCATCCCAGCTCCGACTCGGCCCGGGTCGAGCCCGAGACGAGCTTGGTCGCGTCGCCGGCGCGGCGCGGACCCTCGGTATGGGGCACCTCGCGATTGGTCACCGCGCGGCTGGCGTCGATGACCTGCCGGACCGAGAAGCCGGTGCCGGTCCCGAGGTTGAAGACCCGGCTGGGCTTGCCCGCCCGCAGCCAGTCCAGCCCCAGCACATGCGCATCGACCAGGTCGCAGACATGGACGTAATCGCGGATGCAGGTGCCGTCGGGCGTGTCGTAATCCGTGCCGTGGATGGTCAGCCCGGGGCGGGTTCCGTCGACGGCCTCGAGCATCACGGGGATCAGGTGGGTCTCGGGGCGGTGGTGCTCTCCGACCTCGCCGTCGGGATCGGCACCCGCGACGTTGAAATAGCGGAAGATCACGTGGCGCAGCCCGTGGGCGGCCTCGAAATCGCGCAGGATCTCCTCGATCGCGCGCTTCGAGGCGCCGTAGGCGTTGAGCGGCTGCTGCGGGGTCTCCTCGTCGAGCACCACGTTGTCGTGCTCGCCATAGGTGGCGCAGGTCGAGGAGAAGACGAAGTCCATGCAGCCCGCCGCCACCGCGGCCTCGATCAGGTTCAGCGAGCCCATGACGTTGTTGCGCCAGTAGAGGCCGGGCTTCGCCATCGCCTCGCCGACCTGGCTGAAGGCGGCGAAATGCATCACCGCGTCGGGGCGGTGCGTGGCGAAGACCTCGTCCAGCCGCGCGCGGTCCAGCAGGTCGCCCTCTTCCGCGGGCCCGAACTTCACCGCGTCGCGCCAGCCGGTCGAGAAATTGTCGAAGGTGACGGGTGTATGCCCCGCGGCCCGCAGCGCCTTGCAGGCATGCGAACCGATGTAGCCCGCGCCGCCGGTGACCAGAACCTTCGCCATGTATGCCTCCTGATGTTCCCCGGCGCGGAGCTTAGGGGAAGGGGCGGGGCGGGACCAGATGAAATGGTGGCCGTTTGCACCGCACGAAGCGCTCCGGTGCGCTCCGGATCCCCGGGGTCCGACAGGTGGGCGCAGGAGGTGCGCATCCGCTTGCACCTTCGCCGCTTCCCGCCGAACATCCGCGCCGACAAGGAGGCCCACATGATCCCGAATTTCTCGACCTCGCAGGTCACCCGCAAACCCGTCGTCGAAACCGAGGGCGGCGTGGTCGCCACCCAGCACAGCAAGGGCGCGCGCGCCGGGGCGGAGGTGCTCAAGGCCGGCGGCAACGCGATCGACGCGGCCGTCGCCACCGCCTTCGCCATGGGCGTGGTCGAGCCGTGGATGAGCGGGCCGGGCGGCGGCGGCGGGATGGTCTATCACGACGCCGCGACCGGCGAGACCCATGCGCTGAACTTCGGCATGCGCTCTCCGGCCGGGCTCGATCCGGCGGATTACCCGCTCTCCGGCACCGGCACCGCCTCCGACCTCTTCCCCTGGCCCAACGTGGTCGAGGATCGCAACCTGCGCGGCGGCACCGCCGTCGCGGTCCCCGGCATGGTCGCGGGCGCCGCCGCCGCGCACGAACGGTTCGGCACGATGCCCTGGGCCGACCTGCTGGCCCCGGCCGAGGCGCTCGCCCGCGAGGGGCTGCTCGTCGACTGGTACGCCTCGCTGCTGATCGCCTCCTCCGCGCGCAACATCGGCACCGACGCGGACCTCGCCGCGATGTTCCTGCAGGACGGCGTCTACGCCCCGGTCGCCGGCTGGACCGCCAGCGGCCTGCCGCGGATCGCGATGGACGGCATGGCCGACACGCTGGCGGCGCTGGCGAAGGGCGGGGCCAAGGCCTTCTACGAGGGCGAGATCGGCGCCGCCATCGTGACCGACGTGCAGGCCAAGGGCGGCAGCCTGTCGCGCGAGGACCTCGCCGCCTATGCGGCCGAGTGGCAGGCCCCCTACGCCTTCGACCGCGGCGGCGCGCGATTCAACGTGCTGCCCGGCCTGACCGCGGGTCCGACCTTCGGCGGCATCTTCGAGCGTCTGCCCGAACCCGCCGCCCGGGCCGCCATGGACACACCGGGATGGGAGGCGCTGGCCGAGGCGCTCCACGGCGCCTACGCGCATCGGATCGCCACCATGGGCCACGACGGCGAAAGCCCGAAGCAGCCCGCCTGCACGACGCATTTCTCGGTGATCGACCGGGACGGCAACATGGTCGCCTGGACCCAGACGCTGCTGTCGATCTTCGGCGCCTGCACGCTCTCGCCCGCGACCGGCATGATGATGAACAACGGCATCATGTGGTTCGATCCCGAGCCGGGGAAGCCCAACTCCCTCGCCCCCGGCCAGCCCTGCCTGATGAACATCTGCCCGGCGATCGCCATCACCCCCGAGGGCGGCTATGCCATCGGCGCCTCGGGCGGGCGGAAGATCGTCGGGGCGGTGGCGCAGCTCGCGCATCTGATGACCGACCGGGGGCTCTCGATGGAGGAGGCCTTCCACCATCCCCGCATCGACTATTCGACCTCGACCATCGTCGCCGACGACACGATCCCCGAGGCCGCCCTGTCGGCGCTCTCGGCGCAGCACAAGCTCGAAAGCCGCCCGCGCCACGTCTACCCGCTGAACTGGGCCTGCACGAGCGGGGTGATGCGGCGGGACGGCAAGAACGCGGGCTGCACCGAGATCATGACCCCCTGGGGCGATGCCTTCCGCGAGGAGATGGCCTGAGGAGCCCCGCTTGAAACTCCGCGACAGCATCCGCACCACCCCCGGCACCGCGCTGCCGGGGAGCCTTTATGCCGCCGGTGTCCCCGCCTCCGACCGCGTGGCGCTGGAGGGCGAGGCCCGGGCGGACGTGGCGATCGTCGGGGCGGGGATCCTCGGCCTCTCGACCGCGCTGGCACTGGCCGAGGGCGGGACCGCCTGCGTGGTGCTCGAGGCGAACGAGCCCGGCTGGGGCGCCTCGGGGCGCAACGGCGGGCAGGTGAACTCGGGGCTGAAATGGTCGCCCTCGCAGGTCGAGCGGGATATCGGCTCCGAGGCCGTCACCTTCTCCTATGACGCCCCCTCGCGGCTGAAGGCGCTGGTCGCCCGGCTGGGCCTCGACTGCGATTACGCGAACGGCGGCGGCTACCGGGCGGCGACGGATGCCGAGGGCGCGCGCGACATCGACACGCTCGTCGCGGAGATGGAGCGCCGCAACATCCCCGTTCGCCCGATGGACGCGGTCGGAATGGCCGAGGCGGCGGGAACGGAGCGCTACACCGGCGGCCTCTACGATCCGGTGGCGGGACAGGTGAACCCGCTGAAATACGTCCGGGGGCTGGCCGCGGCGGCGGTCGCGGCGGGGGCGCGGGTCTATTCCGACAGCCCGGTGATCTCGGCCGAGGAAAAGGGCGGCTGGGTCCTGAAGACCCTGCGCGGGACGGTGCGGGCCGAGAAGGTCCTTTTTGCCACCAACGGCTATTCCGACGGGCTGGTGCCCCGGCTGAAGCGCTCCCTTATGCCGGTCTTCAGCACCATAGCCGCGTCGCGGCCCCTGCCGGAGGACCTCCGCCGGAGGATCCTCGCCGGGCGGGAGGTGCTTTACGAGACCGGCCTCAAGACCGTCTATTACCGGGTGGATGCGGGGGGCCGTTTCCTGTTCGGCGGGCGCGGGCCGCAATCGCCGGCCGAGGGGACGCGGGCCGGCGCCACCCTCATCGCCCTGGCCGAGAGCCTCTGGCCCGAGCTGCGGGCGGTCGGCTGGGAATACGGCTGGAACGGGCGGGTGGCGATCACCGGCGATCACTACCCGCATGTCCACGAGATCGGCGAGACCGGCCTCGCCTGCCTCGGCTTCAACGGGCGCGGCGTGGCGCTGACCACCGCGCTCGGCCCGCGGCTGGCGGCCCGGCTGACCGGGGGACGGGCCGAGGCGCTGCCACTTCCGGCCAGCCCGATCCGCACGATCCCCTTCCAGCCGTTCTGGCCCGCGGGCGTCGCCGCGGTCCTCGCCTGGTCCGACCTGAAGGCCCGGCTCACCTGACGGGAGCCGCCGCGCGGCGGGGGGCCTTCAGCTCTTCTTCATCGCGTCGAGCAGGGCGGCCCCGAAGGCGCCGTGCTGCGCGCCGCCGCCCTTCGGCCCGGCCTGGTGCTGCGCCTTGCCCGCGCCCTTGCCCCTGGGCCGGTCGCGGGGGGTGTCGCGGGCGTCGCGCGCCTCCTTCGCCGAGGCGCCGCCGTCCTTCTTCATGCTCAGCCCGATCCGCTTGCGCGGCACGTCCACCTCGGTCACGCGGACCTGCACCACGTCGCCGGCCTTCACCACCTCGTGCGGGTCCTTCACGAAGCGATCCGCCAGCTGGCTCACATGGACCAGCCCGTCCTGGTGCACGCCGATGTCCACGAAGGCGCCGAAGGCCGCGACGTTGGTCACGGTGCCCTCAAGCCGCATCCCGGGCTTCAGATCCTTGATGTCGTCCACGCCCTCGGCAAAGGTCGCCGTCTTGAAGGTCGGCCGGGGGTCGCGTCCGGGCTTCTCCAGCTCCGCGAGGATGTCCTTCACCGTGGGCTCGCCGAACTGATCGTCCACGAACTGCTGCGGCGAGAGGCCCTTCAGCACCTTCGGGTCGCCCTGGATCGCGCGCAGGTCGCGCCCGCAGGCCTTCACGATCCGCCGCGCGAGGTCATAGGCCTCGGGGTGGACCGAGGAGGCGTCGAGCGGTTCCTGCCCGTCGCGGATGCGCAGGAAGCCCGCGCATTGCTCGAAGGCGCGGGGCCCGAGGCGCGAGACCTTCAGCAGGTCCTTCCGCGAACCGAAGGCGCCGTTGAGATCCCGGTGCAGCACGATGGATTCGGCAAGCCCCGCGCTCAGCCCCGAGACATGCGCCAGCAGCGGCGCCGAAGCGGTGTTCAGATCCACGCCGACCGCGTTCACCGCGTCCTCGACCACGGCCTCGAGCGACTTTGCCAGCCGGTGCTGGTCCACGTCGTGCTGGTACTGGCCGACCCCGATGCTCTTCGGTTCGATCTTCACCAGCTCGGCCAGCGGATCCTGCAGCCGCCGCGCGATCGAGACGGCGCCGCGCAGCGAGACGTCGAGATCGGGAAACTCCCGCGCCGCCAGTTCGGAGGCGGAATAGACCGAGGCGCCGGCTTCGCTGACGATCACCTTGGTGGGTTTCTGCACGCCCGAGGGCAGCATGGCCAGCGTGTCGGCCACCATCTTCTCGGTCTCGCGCGAGGCGGTGCCGTTGCCGATGGCGATCAGCTCGATCCCGTGTTTCGCGATGAGCGCCATGATCGCCGATTGCGCGCCGCGCAGGTCGTTCTTGGGCTGGAACGGATAGAGCGTTTCGGTCGCCACCACCTTGCCGGTCGCGTCCACGACGGCGGCCTTCACGCCGGTGCGGATGCCGGGATCGAGGCCCAGCGTCGGGCGCGAGCCCGCGGGGGCAGCCAGCAGCAGGTCCTTGAGGTTGCGGGCGAAGACGGCGATCGCCTCGTCCTGGGCCCGCGCGCGGAGATCGCCCATCAGGTCGAGCATCATCGAGGACGCGAGCTTCACCCGCCACGTCCAGCCCGCGACGCCGCGCAGCCAGCGGTCGCCCGGCCCGGTGCCGGTGAGTTCAAGCCGTGAGGCCACCATGTCCTCGCAGCGCGGTTGGCCCACCTCCGGATCCGGCCCGATGTCGAGCTGCACGACGCCTTCCTTCCAGGCCCGCATCATCGCGAGCGCCCGGTGCGAGGGGACGCCCGCCCATTTCTCGGAATGGTCGAAATAATCCGAGAACTTGGCTCCCTTCTCCTCCTGCCCGGGAACGACCTTGGCGGTCAGCAGCGCCTCCTTCTGGAGGTAGGCGCGCAGGTCTCCGATCAGCCCCGCGTTCTCGGCCAGCTCCTCGGTCAGGATGTCGCGCGCGCCGTTCAGCGCGTCCTTCACCGTCGGCACGGCCTCCGAGAGATACCCCGCCGCCAGCGCTTCCGGCTCCGCGCTCCGGTCCGCCATGATCGCGTCGCGGAGCGGCTCGAGCCCGTTCTCGCGCGCGATCATCGCCTTGGTGCGGCGCTTGGGCTTGTAGGGAAGGTAGATGTCCTCGAGCTGCGCCTTGGTCTCGGCCCGGGCGATGGCGCGCGAGAGCTCGTCCGTCAGCTTCCCCTGTTCGGTGATCGACTTCAGGATCGAATCGCGCCGGTCGTCCAGTTCGCGCAGATAGCCCAGACGGTCGGCCAGCGTCCGGAGCTGCGTGTCGTCGAGCCCGCCGGTCGCCTCTTTCCGGTAGCGCGCCACGAAGGGCACGGTCGCGCCCTCGTCGAGAAGGCGGACAGCGGCGGCGACCTGCGCGGCCCCGGCGCCGATCTCGGTCCCGATTGTCTGGTTGATGCGGGTGGCGCGATCCATGGAAGCCCTCTTCTGCCTGTTGGACACCCTTCATAATGCTGCGCCGCGGGGCGGGGAAGGGCGAAGCCGCCCGCGCGGGCGATGGTGATCGGGAAGCCGCCGAGCGCGGGCCCTGTCACGCTTGTGATGGATGATGCGCCGGGCTTCGTGCCGCGGGCATGATGTCATAACCTTTCAAGGCACTCGAACCTGGGGAGGAGACCATGAGGATCGAACCGACCGGCGCCGTGATGGGCGCCATTGGCAGCGACGTGGACCTGTCGCAGCCGCTGAGCGATGCGGATTTCGGCGACATCGTCGCGGCCCTCGGACGCCACGGGGTGATCTGCTTTCCGCAGCAGAGCCTCGACGCCCGCAGCCTGAAGGCGTTCTCGGAGAAATTCGGCGGGCTTCAGGTCTCGGTCAGCGGGCAGTTCACCCACCCGGACCAGCCCGAGGTCATGATCCTGTCCAACATCAAGGAGGACGGGAAGCCCATCGGGCTCGCCGATGCGGGGCAGGACTGGCACACCGACATGAGCTACATGGACGTGGTGGGCTTCGTGAACGTGCTCTTTGCCGAGGAGGTGCCGCATCGCGACGGCAAGCCATTGGGCGCCACGGTCTTCGCGAACATGCGGGCGGCCTATGTCGATCTGCCGGACGAGATGAAGACAAGGCTCAAGGACGCGATCTGCGTGCACGACTTCAACAAGTTCTGGGAGAACATGCGCGCCCGGCCCGGCTCGGAACGGCCGCCGCTCAGTCCCGAGGCACGGGCCAAGCGCCCGCCGGTGCGGCATCCGCTGTTCCTGACCCATCCGATCACGGGGGAGGAGATCCTCTATGCCAACCCCGGCTATGCCGAATACATCGAGGGCATGGACCGGGCCGAGAGCGACGAGATCCTGACCTTCCTCTTCGAGCACCAGCTGCAGGACAAGTACCAGTACACCCACGACTGGGCGAAGGGCGATGTGCTGATCTGGGACCACATCGGCACCCTGCACACGGCGAAGGCCGATTACCGGCCCGAGGAGCACCGCAAGATGCTGCGCTGCCAGGTCTATGCCGACCGGATCTTCGAGCCTGCCTTCGTGCAGGACGCACTCAGCCACGCCGGCGCGGCCTGAGCGTCAGTCGAAACTGAACCGCGCGACCCCGTGCTCCTTGAGCAGGGGGTCGCTTTCCTCGTTCGAGAAGTGGTTCAGCAGGTCATGCGCCGCGTCGCGGTCCTGGCCGGGCAGGGTCAGCGACATGGAGATGTCGGCATCGGTGCCGAGGGTTCTCGGCAGGATCGCGACCGGATTCAGCCCCACCGTCGACAGGATCACGGGCAGCGGCGCCGCGGCGAGGTCGACCTTGCCCGCGGCGGCGGCGCGGGCGGGCTCACCGGCGCCCATCGGGTGCAGCCGGTCGCCGAGCTCTTCGGTCAGCCCCAGCTCTTCGAGCGCGGCCAGGAACTCCGGCCCGCTGACGCCGCCCTCGGTATAGGCGATCTCACGGGCGTCACGCAGGAAGTCCCGCAGCTCGGGGACGGTGCGCAGCGGATCGGTCATCTCGCAGGACCGCCCGAGCGCGAGGGAGAGGCGCCCGAACGGGCGGTGCATGTCGCGCGACACGAGATCGGCCGCGATCAGCGCCTCCATGTCGGCGGGGCTGGTGAGCACGAGGTCCGGCGTGTCCCCCTCGCGCAGCCGCTCGGGCACCTCGGGGTTCAGCAGGCAGGACATCGAGACCGGCACGCCGTTCACCTCCTCGAACTGCGCGACGAGCTCTTCGCACAGGGCCTGCACGGCGATCGGCGCCAGAAGGCGCAGACCGCTCAAGCAGGTGCCCCCAGGTGCCAGGGCGCGCCGCTTTCGGCGGCGAGGGTCCTGAGCTTCTCGAGCAGGCCGGGCGCGACGGGGATGCCCTCGCGCCGGCGGCGTTCGGCATGGGCGCGTTCGGGATCGCCCGCGACCATCACCGGCTGGCCCGGCGTGGCGGGTCGGGTGCCGCGGAGCGCGTCGCAGAAGGCCGCGACGTCGGCGCGGAAATCGTCGGCCGGGCGGAACACGGCCGGGTTGATGGCGAGGAAGAAGTGGCCGATGTCCATGCCCTGGGGTTTCTTCAGATGCTGCGGGTCGGTGATGAGTGTAGAGCCCGCGAGGCAGGCGGAAAGGATGTTCACCATCGCCGAGAGCCCGTAGCCCTTGTAGCTCGACCCCTCGAGCGAGCCGCCGAGCGAGGTGAGGTATCCGCCGCGCGCGCGCGCCTCTGCCGGATCGGTCGAGGGCTGGCCGTCCTTCGTCAGCAGCCAGCCGGGCGGGCAGGGCAGGCCCTCGTTCTCCTTGTTGCGGATCCGGCCCGCCGCGACGGTCGTTGTCGCCATGTCGAGCAGGAAGGGGCGGCCGGGCTCGCCCGGGGCGGCAAAGGCGAGCGGATCGGTCCCGAGCCGCGCCTCGGCGCCGCCCGCGGGCGCGACCTGCACCAGCGAGGCCGAGGTGGTGACGAGCCCGATCATCCCCGCCTCGGCGGCCATGTTCGCGTAATACCCGCAGGCGCCGAAATGGGCGGAGTTCCGGACCGCGGCCATGCCGATCCCGGCCGCCGCCGCCTTGGCGATGGCCTGCTCCATCCCGAGCCGCGCGGCGGGATGCCCCAGGCCCCCGTCGCCGTCGACCAGCGCGTGGACCGGCCCTTCGGCGATCACCCGCGGCTCCGCCGCCATCCGCAGGCGCCCGGCCTTCACGTGCCGGTCATAGACCGTCAGCATCGAGATCCCGTGGCTGTCGACGCCGTGCAGGTCGGTCCAGGCCATCACCTCGGCCGTGCGCGCGGCGTTCCGCGCAGGCATGCCCCAGGCCGAAAGGATGTCGGCGATCTGCCTCTGGTGGGTCTGCAGGTCCGCGCCCATCACGAGGCTCCCACGAGGCGGTTTCGCAGGGTGCCGATGCCGGTGATCTCGATCTCGACCTCGTCGCCCGCCTGCAGGTCGGGCGAGGAGCCGTCGGTGCCCATCCAGATCACGTCGCCCGGGTGCAGGGTCAGGTAGCGGCTCATCGTCGAGATGAAGGTCGCGACGCCGAAGATCATGTCGTCGGTGCGGAAGCGGATCGTCTCCTCGCCGTTGCGGCGCACGATGGTCTCCATCCGGTCGAGCCGCGCCTCGGTGTCGATCCACGGACCCATCGGCTTGAACGTGTCCGCGTTCTTCGCGCGCCAGAAGGTGCGGTCGCTGCGCTGCCAGTTCCGTTCCGAGACGTCGTTGCCGATGGTATAGCCCAGCACATGGTCGAGCGCCTCGGCCTCCGAGACGTTCCGCGCGGTCCGGCCGATCACCGCGACGACCTCGCCCTCGTAATGCACCCTGGTGGCGCCCTCCGGGATCACGATGTCGGCGCCGTGGCCGATCAGCGCGTTGTTGGCCCGGTAGCCGACGTCGGGCTGCGTGGGCAGGTCGGCGGGCACGCCCTTGCGGTCGGCGGCTTCGCGGATGTGGCGCGCGTAGTTGAGCCCGACGGCGTAGAAGGTCGGCGGGACGACGGGCGGCAGCAGACGGATCCCGGACAGCCGGTGGACCCGGCCCGTGGGGGCGTGGCCGTTGAACGGATCGCCCTCCACCGCGACGACGCGGTCGCCCTCGACGATGCCATGGACGGCGCGGCCGTCCTCCTCGAACCTGCACCAGCGCATGGATGTCTCCTTCAGAGCCCGGCGGCGAAGCTGGGCGGGTCGCTCTTCAGCCAGCGGATGCGCCAGCCGTCCTCCGTCGCCACGGCGCGGGCGCGCAGCGTGCGGATGCTCGTGATCCCCTCGAGCGGCGCAGGCCCGTCGAGATACGTGCCGCTGTCGTGCTGCACGACCAGCATGTAGGCGGTCAGCGCGATGGTGCCGTCGGCCACCTCCTGCCCGCAGACGTTGGTCAGCAGGTGATGGATGCGCCGGGTCTGAGATCGGGTGGCCAGCGCCTCCATCACGCCTTCGCGGGTGGTCAGGACGCGGCCCTGCCGGTGCCATTCGCCGTCAAGCAGCCCCGCGAGGCTTTCGTAATCGCCGTCGTCGAGGTGCCGGAAGAACCGGACCAGCACGTCGATGGCGCGGCTCAGCGGGTCTTCGGTGGGGGTCGGGTCGGTCATCGCTCCTCCTCGGGAACCGTCAGGTCCGGGGTCAGCCCCCCGGACCGGGGATGAAGCCGATGTCGGCGCCGCCCTCCCGGAGGACGAGGTCGACGTTGAAGTCGTAATGCGACGGGTGGTACCGGACGTCGAGATAATAGACCGGGCGGTCCTTGGCCGTGAAGTAGATCCGCCTGGCCCGGATCACGGGCGTGCCGTCCGGAAGGTCCAGCAGGCGGGCGACCTCGCCCGAGGCGGCGACGGCCTCCAGCGTCTGCTCGGCCCGCAGGATCCGGCGCCGCGTGCGGATGCCAATGGCGATGGCCGAGGCGACGGGGCGGCGGTAATCCTCTTCGGACAGGCGCTCTTCGGGCGTGTCGGCGGAATAGCCGTCGGCCACGGTCAGCGGCTCGCCTTCGCGGTGAACGGCGGTGCGGATGTGGCGCACGGGCGCGCCGGGCGCGAGGTCGAGAAGCTCCGCCAGCCGCGCGTCGGCCTCCAGCACCTCGTTCGACACCGGCTCCGAGGTGAAGAGGCGGCCCTCTTCGAGAAAGCCCACGAGGTTGAACTCGCGCGCCGTGTTGCTGCGCCCGGTGACGAAGGTGCCGACGCCCGGCCGCCGGACGAGGAGGCCGCGCTCGACAAGCTGACCGATGGCCGCGCGGATGGTGATCCGGCTGACGCCGTATTGCTGGCAGAGCTCGGCCTCGGAGGGCAGCATCGCGCCCTTCTCGAGCCCCTCGCCGGCGATCCGGTCGAGAAGGTCGCGGGAAACCTGCTGGTAAAGGGCACCGGACATGGAGGACCTTTGCGAAATGGCCTCGAGGGCCGGCTGCGGTGATGCTGTCATGACAGGTTCCACCGGTCAATCGGCGGTCGGCAGCCCGCACGTCCGTGTCACCGGGGCGGCCTGCGCGGCTGGATTGACAAGGCAAAGTATTTTTGTCAGGAATTGACTCGAACAGCCACCTTGCACCGCAGGGCAGCACGGTCACCGCTCAAGACAGGAGTTTCGCTATGCCGAGCCCGACCACCCTTTCGATCGTGCAACCCGCACGCCCCGCCATGCCCACGCATGACGCCGAGGCGCTGACCGGCCCCGACGGGCTGGCGCGGATCGTTCTGAACGACCAGGTCTACCAGTTGCGGATCACCCGCGCCGGCAAGCTGATCCTGACCAAGTGATCCCTCGGCCGGTCCCGGCGGCTCAGGCCCAATAGGCCTCGGCCGTCGGGGCGCGGTCATATTCGATGTGAAATTCATCGAGCTGCGGCGGGGCGACGCCCGCCTCCTGCAACTGGACATGGGCCTGGCCCCGGTGATGCACCTGGTGCTGCACGAGATGCAGGATGAGGGCGTCGATCCGCTCGACCGTCTCGGGATCCTCGCGCTCCGTGCGGACGCGGCGCGGCAGGTCCCCTTCCGTCAGGGCCTGGCAGAATCGGGCGAAGCGCAGGTCGGCCTCGGCCTGCATCTGGCCCAGCACCGCATGGTCCGACACCGGCGCGCGGTCATAGACCGACCGGCCCAGCCCGCCCTCTTCCAGCGCGTCGATGTAGTAGAGATCGACCTCGTAGATATGGTTCATCGTCTCGGCGAGCGAGGGGAAGAACCCCGGCCGCGGCGCGCTGAAGGCGCCGGGCGGCAGATCGCGGAAGGCGTCGTAGAGCGTCCGGTTGGCCCAGGCGTTGTTCAGCGCCATGCGCAGGAAAAGGTCCATCCGCTGTCCTCCGGTCGCGATGCCCCGGGCAGCCTAGAGCGGGCGCGCCGGGCCGTCGAGATCAGAAGGTGACCTCGACCCCCGGCAGTTTCAGGGCAGAGATCAGGTCGCGCAGTTCCTGCCGGGCGGCGACGTTCGAGATGTTGAGCTGCTTGACCCCGACGTCGGGCAGATCGAGCAGCGTCAGGCCGCGGGGGAAGAGTTCGCGGAAGATCACCCGCTCCGAGAAGCCGGGCGCGATGCGGAAGCCGATCCGCTTCGACAGGCGCGTGATCGCGGCCTCCATCTTCATCTTGTTGATCATCGCCTGCGCGCCCAGCCGGTTGCGCAGCACGATCCAGTCCAGCGGCTTCAGCCCGGCCTGGGCGCGGAGCTGGCGGGCGGACCAGACCATCTCGGCATAGACCGAGGGGCCGAGGATCTTCTCGCCGTCGTTGTCGACATGGGCCAGCAGGTCGAAATCGACGAAGCTGTCGTTCATCGGCGTGACCAGCGTGTCGGCCAGCGAATGCGCGACCTGGCTGAGGCGCGTGTGCGAGCCGGGGCAGTCGATCAGGATGAAATCGGCCTGCGGTTCGAGCGTCGCGATGGCCATCGAGATACGGTGGTCATAGGGGTTCTCGCCGGGCTGGAGGCGGGAGGGATCCGCATCGGGCAGTTCGTGGAATTCGGGCGAGGGAAGGTCGAGCGCCTCGGCCGTCAGGTAGCGGCGGCGGTTGTCCATGTAGCGGCCCAGCGTGCGCTGGCGCATGTCGAGGTCCAGCACGGCGACCCGGTGTCCCATCCGCGCGAGCGCCGTGGCCACGTGCATCGACACGGTGGATTTCCCCGCGCCGCCCTTTTCGTTCCCCACGACGATGATATGTGCCATGCCGGTCCCCTGGATACCGCTCTGAATGCGGGTATTGTTGTTGCAGCCACTATATGTTGCGGGTGTGGCCCGATAAAGGCGTTCGGCGCAGGGAATGCGGGAAATGTGGCTCTAATGCAGCCCTTTTTCCGGGTCTCAGCCCTCGACGGCCTGGCCGAAGAGGACGATCCCCAGACCGAAGGTCGCGAGCAGGGCGAAGCCTGTGGCGCGGGCCCCGTCCCCGTCCCGCCGGGCGCCGATCGCGGCGAGGGCCGCCTGCAGGGCGTAGTAGCCCGCGAAGGCGCGCGAGGCGTAGGAGATGATCTCGAACACGTCCGCTGCCCAGGTGAGCGCGAGGCCCACGAGCGTCAGCAGCGCGTAGGCGGTCCGGGGCGTCAGGCGCCCGCGCGAAAGCTCGGACAGCAGGCCGCCCGATCCGCTGGTGTCCGCCACCGCCGCGCTGAACTGCGCGGCCAGCGCGGCGGCCACCAGCAGCAAGGGCAGGGCCGGCGCGACGATGGCCATCATGTCGACGATGGCGGTCTCGGAGAAGGCCAGCTGGTCGGGCCGGAAGACATAGGCCAGGAGCAGGATGTAGACCATGTAGATCGCGGCCGAGAGCCATTGCGACCATTTCATCGAGCGGATTCGGGTGGGGACGTCGTAGCTCTGCCCGAGGTAGCGCGCGGTCTCGAACCCCTGCACGGTGACCAGCAGACCCATGACCAGCGTGAGCGCGCCGATCCCGGTCACCCGCGGCGGCGTCAGGACCAGCGCGCCCTCGCCCGCGCGCGCCGCGAAGAACACGGCGAGCCCCGTCAGCAGCGCCGCGATGATCGCCAGCTTGACCGAAACGGTGACGTATTCCATCCCCTCCAGCGCCGCGAACCCGCGGGTCCAGCCGGTCAGCAGGATCAGCGCGAAGACCGCCGTGGTGACGCAGCGGGCGGCGAGCGGGCCGTCCCATGGCGTGAGGTTGACCGCGAAGGCGCCGAAGAGGTTCAGGTAATAGGCGACCGAGATCATGTAGGCGAAGGCCAGCACCGCCGAGGCCAGCGTCTCGAGCCGCCTGTCTGCGGCGGGCCGAGGGTCCGCGCCCTCGCCGATCCGGGCGATATTGGCCCGCACGGCCGCGCCGTAAAGCCACGCGATCAGGGAGAGGACAGCCATGGCGAGGGGCGCGAGCCAGCCGAAGGCATGTTCCAGAACCGGGCCCACGATCAGGAAGCCCGAACCGATGATCGAGGCCAGCGGCGTGACCATGGCCCGCCACGTCGGGATCCCGCGCAGCCGCGGCAGCCAGAGCAGGGCGCCGACGCCCAGGGCCGCGACGAGCAGCAGGATATCGAGAGCTTGTGCGTTCATCCGCTGTCGCGCCACATCTGCCCAGGTCCGTTGTCCGCCAGGGCTACCGCGCGGAGCGGCAGGGTCAAGGGGAGGCGGCGGGGCAGCACGGGGCCGCGGCAACACCGCGGCGGGACAAAAGTTCTGTGCTGCAATTCCAGATTGTGCGCTAGACTGCCCACGCCGCCCGTTCTCGTTTTGCGGTCGCGGCTGATTTCACCTGAGGCCCCGCGCGGGGCAGGGACAAGGAGGCGAGAATGGAAGAGGAAATGGCATCGGGCGGCTTCTGGTACGGGTTGCTCATCACCATCGTGATCGGTGCGATCGTCGGCTGGCTGGCCGGGGTGATCGTGAAGGGCGGCGGCTCGGGCCTCGTCATGAACGTGGTCCTCGGGATCCTCGGGGCGCTGGTCGGCGGGTGGCTCCTGCCGATGATCGGCATCTCCTGGGGCGGGTTCTGGGGGGCGTTCTTCATGGCGCTGATCGGGGCGATCATCCTGATCCTGATCGTCCGGCTGCTGCGGCCCGGCCCGGGCTGAGGCCGCCCGGACCCCGAAACGGGAAACGCCACCCCGGGGGGTGGCGTTTTGTCTGCTCCGCTGCGGCGTGGCTCAGAAGCCGAGGCCCGCGTACTTGTTCTTGAACTTCGACACGCGGCCGCCGACGTCGGTCAGGCGGGCGCCGCCACCGGTCCAGGCCGGGTGCACGGTCGGGTCGACGTCGAGCGAGAGGGTGTCGCCTTCCTTGCCCCAGGTGGAGCGCATCTGCAGGATGGTGCCGTCGGTCATCTTGACGTCGATGAGGTGGTATTCGGGGTGGATGTCTTTTTTCATCTCGCGGCTCCTCAGGCTTCGGCTTTGGCAGCTTTGGGCTTGTAGTTGGTGACTTCCGCGATACGGGCGGATTTGCCGCGGCGGGCGCGCAGGTAGTAGAGCTTGGCGCGGCGGACGCGGCCACGGCGCACGACCTCGATGCTGTCGATGTTGGTCGAGTAGAGCGGGAAGACCCGTTCCACGCCTTCACCGAAGGAGATCTTGCGGACGGTGAACGAGGCGGCGATGCCGTCGCCATGCTTCCGGCTGATCACGACGCCCTCGTAGTTCTGGACGCGCGACCGGGTGCCTTCGGTCACCTTGAAGCCGACGCGCACGGTGTCGCCGGCCTTGAAATCGGGGATCTCTTTCCCCAGCGAGGCGATCTGTTCCGCCTCGAGCTGTGCGATCAGGTCCATCTGATCAACTCCTATATGCGCGCGGTTTTTCCCGCGGATGTGGTCGGATCGAGAGAGCTCCTGGTCTTCTGCCGGGTCCGGTCAGATCTGGATCTGAGCGCCCGCCGGAGATCACGCCGTGTTTCTTGCTGTCGCCCGTCTGCCGCGGTCCGGGGAGGCCGAAGAAGGGCTCCGCCACGAAAAACAGGCCCGGCGACTCGCGGGGAGCGCCGGACAGGGGGCGTATATAGCGGAAGGAAAGGGCGATCAAGAGCGGTGTCGCCCGGGCGCGCATGCGCCCCCGGTCGACACGGAGGGGGGCTTTGCCCCCCTCTTGCACCTGCGGTGCAATTCACCCCCCAGGATACATGGACCAGAGGAAGGGGGAGGTCAGTCCCCGGGGCTGCGGGAGCCGCGCGCGGACCAGAGGTCGGGGCGGCGCTCCCGCGTGATCTCCTCGGACATGGCGCGGCGCCATTTCGCGATCTCGCCGTGGTGGCCGGACATCAGCACGTCGGGGATCGTGCGGCCCTGCCATTCGGCGGGGCGGGTGTATTGCGGGTGTTCGAGGAGGCCGTCGGAGAAGCTCTCCTCCTCGGTCGAGGCGGCGTTGCCGAGCACGCCGGGGAGCAGGCGGACGGTGGCGTCGATCATCGCCTGGGCCGCGATCTCGCCGCCGGTGAGGACGAAATCGCCCAGCGAGACCTCCTCGACGCCGTAATGGTCGAGCACGCGCTGGTCGACGCCCTCGAACCGGCCGCAGATCATCGTGATCCCGTCGGCGCGGGCGAGGCGGCGGGCCATCTGCTGATCGAACCGCGCGCCGCGCGGGGAGAGGTAGACGAGGGGCCAGGCGCCGCGGGCGGTGGCCTGCGCCTCGTCGATGGCGGCGCCCAGCACGTCGGGGCGCAGCACCATGCCGGCGCCGCCCCCCGCGGGGGTGTCGTCGACGTTGCGGTGCCGCCCGATGCCATGGGTGCGCAGGTCGATCGTGTCGAGCTGCCAGAGCCCGTCCTTCAGCGCCTTGCCGGTCAGGCTTTCGCCGAGCACGCCGGGGAAGGCCTGCGGAAAGAGGGTGATGATCCGCGCGGTCCAGACACCGGCCAGGTGCACCGGCTCGGCCATCAGGTCGCGGGGTTTCAGGGTCGGGCGGATGGACTTGCGCCCGTGGCTCTTCGGTTCGGTCATCGGGTCCCGGCGGCCTGTCGCAGCCGCGCTGTCTTGGCGTCCCGCCGCGCGGCGCGGTCGGAGATCGTCCGGTTGATGTGGAGGAGGTCGTCCAGCGCCGCGGGGCGCGCCGCGTTGCGGTGCCGGAGCGGCGGCAGGGCGGCGCGGGCGGTGTCCGGGGCGCCCGCCAGCCGCAGGAGGGCCGCGCGCGGGTCGGGCGTGGTTTCGAGCGGCGGCCGGTGAACCGGATGGGGCAGGCCCGCCGCGACCGCGGCCTCCGCGGCGGAAAGGTCGGCGCCGGGCCGCAGGCGGGCGGCGAAGCCGGCGGCGTCCTCGGTCATCGCGGCGCTCCTGACGTGCTCCCGATGGGCGGAGCGGAGCCAGGGCCCAGGCGCGCGGGTGGTGAGCGCGACATGGATCGCGGCGCGCGGGAAGCGGCGGGCGAGGGCGGCGGTCAGCTCGGCCGGAAGGGCGAAGCCGGCGGCGCAGCTGTCGATCCCGGGCCGGCCGGGCGGGTGGCCCGAGAGCGCGTCGGCCGAGAGGATCAGGGCGCGGCCCTTCAGCCGGGCGATGCCCCGCGCGAAGGCCTCGGCGCGCGCGGCGAGCTTTGCCGGCGACTTTGGCTCGGGCAGGGTGGAACAGGCGCGGCAGGCGTGCAGGAGGGCCTGTATCCCGCGCGCCGGCACGATCTTCGTATGCGGCCGGAGGGGCCCCCGGGCGACGCCGAGCCACTCCTGCGGCGTCGAGGTGCCGGTCTTGTGGAAGCTCGCGTGGATGACGATGCGGCTCATGCCTCCAGCCTCCGGGCGCGGCGGACGAGGCGCTTCTTCTCGTCCCGGACCTCGGACCAGGGCCGGTCGGACCGGTTGAGGGCGAGGAGCCGGTCCTGCACCTCCGCCGGCAGCGCACGGTTGGCCCGCGCGGGCGGGGTCAGCGTGGCGCGGCGCGCGGGGTCGAGGGGCAGCAGGTCGAGCAGCGCGTCGAGCGGGCCGAGCGGACCTGCGGCGATGTCCTCGAGTGCGGCGCGGTGGACCGGCGCGGGGGCCACGGCCGCCGCCACGCGGTCGACCATGGCGCCGAGGTCGGCATGGGGCAGGGCACGGGCGGCGTAATCCTCGGCCGTCTCGGTCATCCGGGTCGCACGCAGGTGCTGGGCGTAGCAGCTCTTCACCCAGGGCGCCGCGGCGCGGGTGGTGAAGAGGAAGGCGATCGTGGCGTCCGGCCGGGTCGCGGCCAGCGCCTCGCGCAGCCCCGCCATCAGCGGCGCGGCGGCCGCGTAGTCGGTGAGGCCGTGGCGGAAGGGCATGTGGCCGCAGAGATCCTCGGACGAGATCAGCACCGGGCGCGTGTCGTCAGGATCGAGCGCGGAGAAGGTGCCGCGCGCCTCGTGCAGGACGAGCGCCCATTCGAGCTCTTCGGGGCGCCGCGACCAGGCGCGGGCGGCCTCCGTCAGGGGCTCCATGTCCTCTTTCAGCAGGATGCGGAGCGCGGGCGAAAGGGCCGCGCGGTTGGCCGCGAGGCCCTGCTGGATGCTGGAGGTGCCGGTCTTGTGAAAGCCCGCGTGCACCAGCACGTGCATCAGATCAGACCCTCGGGCGGGTCGGCGATGATCCGGCCGCCGGCGAGGTCGACGGTCGGCACGCAGGCGCGCGTGAAGGGCAGCAGGAAGGTCTTCGGGCTGCCGGGCATGTGGACCTCGAGCAGGTCGTCGGCGCCGTGGTTCAGCACCGCCTTGACGCGGCCGAGCTCGGTCCCGCCGGTGTCGAGGATGGTCAGCCCGATGAGATCCGCATGGTAGAATTCGTCGTCCGGCAGCGCCGGCAGCCGGTCGCGCGGGGCGTAGAGGCGGACGCCCTTCAGGGCATCGGCCTCCTCCTTCGTCTTCACCCCGCCGAGCCGGGCGGACAGCCCGTTCTTGATCTGCCCGGTAAGGGTGACGGTATAGGCCGTGGCGCCGTCCTCGGTGGTGAGGGGGGCGTAATCGGCGATGGCTTCGGGATCGGCGCAGAAGCTCTTCAGGCGGACCTCGCCCTTCACGCCGAAGGACCCGCCGATCGCGCCGACGCAGACTTTGTCGTTCATGGCCTTGTCGCTCATGGGGTCCCCTTGCAGAGCAGGTCCGACAGGACGCCGGCGCGGTCCGCGCAGCGCTCCGCGGCGCGATTGCGTTCATACACCATGCCCGCGACGAAGGCGATTGCGATGAGGATCAGGGTGCGCATGGTGTGGGATTTCGGTTCGGGGTTGGGGGGAGCTAGATCTCGACGCCGGGGGCCGGCCACCCTGCCACGAGCGGGACGCGCGCGGGGCAGGTGCCGGACCGGCTTCGTCGGGGAAAAGGTCCGCCGGACCTCTTCCTGATCCGCCTCATCGGGCCGGGGCCTGTCCGGCGACCTTCGGCCTCGAGCGCGGACATCGGAGCGTGGATCCGGCGCCCCGCACGGGGCGCGGGGTGAAACCCGCCCTGCGGGGCGCAGGATGCCCGAGCGGCGTGGGGTGGGTATGGTCCCACCCCCGCACCGCGAGGATCACTCCTCGGCGGCGGCTTCTTCTGCCGGGGCGGCGGATTTCGCGGCCTTGGCTTCGGCGCGTTCCTGGGCGGCCTTGCCCGGGGTGCCCTTCTTGGGGTTGTTGCGCTCTTTCTTGTCGACGACGCCGGCGGCCTCGAGCATGCGGGACACGCGGTCGGTGGTCTGCGCGCCCTGGGCCAGCCAGTACTGCACGCGCTCGACGTCCATCTTCACCCGGTCTTCGCTGTCTTTCGGCAGGAGCGGGTTGTAGGTGCCCAGCTTCTCGATGAAGCGGCCGTCGCGCGGCATGCGCGAGTCAGCCGCGACGATGCGGTAGAAGGGGCGTTTCTTGGAGCCGCCGCGGGCGAGGCGAATTTTCATGGCCATTGTGGTATCTCCTTGGAATGGCTTGGGGTTCGACGGGACGGGCCCGCCTTACGATTGGTGTTGCTGGTGGTGCCGAATGACTTCGGCGATGATGAAGTTCAGGAACTTCTTGGCGAAGTCCGGGTCGAGGTCGGCCCGGATCGCCAGATCTTCGAGCCGGGCGATCTGCGTGGCTTCACGCGTGGGATCGGACGGCGGAAGGTCGTGTTCGGCCTTGAGTTTCCCCACGGCCTGGGTGTGCTTGAAGCGCTCGCCCAGGGTGTAGACGAGGATGGCGTCGAGGCGGTCGATGCTCTCGCGGTGCTCCTTCAGAAGCTCCGCGGCGCGGGCGACAGGATCGGTGTCATTCATGTCGTTCATGGTCTCGTCCCTGGGGTCGTTTCGAAACGGTTCCCGCGCTCAGTCGAGCGCGTAGCCCTGCGGCTGGAACTGCGGGTTGGCGTAATGCGCGATCTCCAGCGCGATCGCGTCGGCGATCTGGCTGTGTCTCAGCGCGGCGGGCGACGGGTGGCGGTAGCAGACGTCGTTGCCGTCCACGGTCCGCGCCTCGACATCCCTCGTTGCGCCCAGCCGTTCGGCGAGGCGGATCGAATCGAGGTTCTTCGGGTCGAGGTAACTGACCGCGCCGTCCCATCCAAGGGTCTCGTAGAAGTAGCGGCGCGCGGCATGGGTCGCCTCGAGCGCATAGCCCTTGCCGGCGGTCTCGGGCCAGATGATCCAGGCGATCTCGGCCTCGGGCCAGCTTGCGGGCTGCCAGCCGCCGGCCATGCCGAGGGGGCGGCCGGATGCCTTGTCGTGGAACATCCACATGCCGAAGCCGCGGATGCGCCAATGGCCGATCTCGGCGGCGTAGAGCATCCAGCTTTCATACGGGTTCAGCGGCCCGCCCATGAAGCGGGAGCGGTAGGACGAGAAGGTCGCGCGGAAGTCGGGATAATCCTCCGGCTCCGGCCCGCGCAGGACAAGGCGGTTGGTCTCGATCACGGGGATCTCGCTATGCGGCATCTTCGGCCCCCCTCGGATCGGGATGGCGGAAGATCAGGCAGGGTTCGCCCAGAAGCTCGGCCTCTTCCTCCTGCACGGCGCCGAGGCGCAGGGCGAGCGAGATCGAGCGGCCGTTCTCCGGGTGGATCTGCGAGATCAGCCGGGTGAAGCCCCATTCCTCGGCGGCGTAGAGCCGGGCGGCCTCGGCGGCCTCGCGGGCATAGCCCTTGCCCTCCTGACCCTCGAAGATGACCCAGCCGAGCTCGGGCTCGGGCCAGCCGTCGTGGCGGATGACGCCGGTGCGGCCGATGGCTTCGCCGGTCTCCTTCGACTCGATCATCCACATGCCGTAACCGCGCAGGGCCCAGTGTCCGAGCTGCGCGAGCAGCCCGCGCCAGGCGCCGAACCGGTCCTGCGGCCCGCCGATGTATTCGGTGCGGGGGGATTCGGCGAATTCGGCCACGGTCTCGAAATCCTCCTCGCGCGGGGCGCGGAGGATCAGGCGGTCGGTCTTCACGGTGGGGATCTCGAGGCTCATGCCCGCCCTCCCCGCCGCGCGCGCGGCTGGTCCGCCAGCCCGAGGCTGCGGATGGTGTCGCCGATGATGCGGAAGACGCGGGTCATGTCCGGGCCTCCCCGGCCTTGTAGCGGTAGATCACGGTGTCCTCGTGGGCGGCGGACAGCGCCGCGTCCACCTTCGCGCCCAGCCGTTCGGCCAGCGCGGCGGAGCGGGTGTTGCCCCTGGCGACGCAGCTTGTGAGCGTTGTCCAGCCGAGTTCCGCGAAGGCATAGTCGCGGGCCGCGCGGGCGGCTTCGGAGGCGATGCCCCGGCCCTCGGCCCGGCCGGTGAAGAGGTAGCCCAGCTCCGGCTCCGGGTCCTCCTGGTCGAAGCCCAGGAGGACGAAGCCGAGCGGCGCGCCGCCATCGCGGGGTTCGACGGTCCAGAGCCCGTGCCCGCGCAGCAGCCAGCCGGCGGCCATCTGGGAGAAGTCGAGCCAGGCCTCTTCGCGCGTCGCGATGTCGAGGTGCTTGCCGCGCGGGCCGAGCACGATCTCGGCATAGGTGGCGAAATCCTCGGACAGCGGCGCGCGCAGGCGCAGCCGTTCGGTCACCAGCACGGGCACGCCGGAGGCGACGCGGCGGGCGAGCCGGGCGGAGGCACCCGACGGAGCGGTTTCGCAGGCGAGCCTCGTCATGCCGCGGCCTCCGTCACGTCCGGGTGGCGCCAGATGTCGATCGGCGTGCCGCGCAGCTCGGACCGCTTTTCGATCGTCGCGCCCAGGCGGGTCGCCAGTGCGGCGGATCGGTCGTTGCGCGGGTCGATGAAGCTGATCGGCGCGCGGATGCCCAGGTCGCCGGCCGCGTAGGCCCGGGCGGCCAGCGCGGCCTCGTGGGCGAGGCCCTGACCCTCGAACCCGTCGAAGACGGCCCAGCCGAGCTCCGGCTCGGGCCAGTCGAGGTGGTGCAGGATGCCGGTCCAGCCCGCGGTCTTCCCGGTCTCGCGGTGCTCGATCACCCAGAGCCCGTAGCCGCGCATGTGCCAATGCCCGGCCAGGATCATGAGCATGGAGTAGGTCTCCACCTCGCCGCGCTGGCCGCCGGTGAAATCGGCGCGGGGCGTGGTGAAATACTGCGCATAGCCGGGCAGGTCCGCGTCGCGGGGGCCGCGGAGGACGAGGCGCTCGGTCTCGATCACCGGGATGGGGGTCCGGAGGCTCATGAATAGGCCTCCATCCCGCCGTCTGCGATGTCGGCGGGCGCGGGGTGGCGCCAGACCTGCATGTGGCCCCAGCGTTCGTGGGTGAATTCGCTGTCGAGGAAGGCGCCCATCCGGGCCGCGACCCTGGCCGAGGCTTCGTTGGCGGGCTTCACCAGCGAGATGACGGTCGTCCAGCCCAGCACGTCGTAGGCATAGGCGCGCGCGGCGAGCGCCGCCTCGGTGGCATAGCCCTTGCCCTCGGCGCCCTCGAAGAGGTCCCAGCCGATTTCCGGCTCGGGCCAGCCCTCGGGGTTCCAGAGGCCCACGTTGCCGACGATCTCGCCGGTCTCGGTGACCTCGACCATCCAGCGGCCGTAGCCGCGCAGAGTCCAGTGGCCGATCTCGGTCCCGAGGTGGCGCCAGGCCAGCTCCGCCGTCAGCGGGCCGCCGACGAAGCGCGAGCGGTCCGAGGCGTAGAAGGCGCGCATCGGTTCGATGTCGCGGGCGTCGGGACCGCGCAGCGTCAGGCGTTCGGTGTGCAGGGTCGGGATCTTCATGCCGCCTTCTCCCTGAGGTCGAAATCGAAGCGGAGCGAGAGCGGCTCCCGCCCCGGCTCGGGGCTGAGCACGCCGCCGAGGGCCCGCGCGATGGCGATGGAGCCGTCGTTGTCCTCGTGCACGTAAGCCACGAGCTCCGTCCAGCCGAGGTCGTCGCGGTAGTGGCGGAGCGTTTCTGCGGCGGCCTCCCGGGCATAGCCCTTGCCTTCGTCGGCGCCGTCCCAGAGCGTCCAGGACAGTTCCGGCGGCAGGGTGTCGTCGTGGCAGAACGCGCCCACGTGGCCGATCGCGCGACCGGTCGCCTTTTCGGTGATCGTGTAGCGCCCGTAGCCGCGCAGCAGCCAGTGGCCCGCGAAGTTCGCGAGCTTGTCGAAGGCGAGGCGACGGGACTTCGGCCCGCCGATATAGAGCGTCCGTTCGCTCATCGAGTAGGCGGCAAAGGCGTCGAAATCCGACAGCTCGGGCCGGCGCAGGACCAGCCGCCCGGTGGTAAGCGTTTCGGCCGCGATCAGGGGCGTGCTCATGCGAGGCCCTCCAGCAGCTTGCGGCCCGCCTGCGTCTTGGGCAGGTGGCGCCAGATCCGCATCTCGCCGGTCATCTTGTGATCGAAGATGCCCTCGGAGCGGGCGCCCAGCCGGGTCACCAGCGCGGTCGAGCGGGGGTTCTCCTCGTCCACGAGGGAGATGCAGGAGGCCCAGCCTCTCTCGCGGAAGAGCCAGTCGAGCACGCCGCGCGCCGCCTCGGTGGCATAGCCCTTGCCCTCGGCGCCCTCGAGCAGCTGCCAGGACAGCTCGGGCTCGGGCCAGCCCTTCGGGAACCACGGGCCGACGAGGCCGACATGCAGGCCGGTCGCCTTCTCGCTGACCGCAAAATGGCCATAGCCGCGCAGGTGCCAGTGGCCGATGATGGTGGCGATGGACCACCAGACGGCCTCCTCGTCGGGGTACTGATCGACGAAGGGGCGGGCACCGGCCATCAGGTAGGCGGCGGTGGCGTCGAAATCCGGCGCGGCGGGGCAGACGAGGCGCAGCCGCTCGGTCAGGATCTCGGGATAGGCCATGGGGGCGGGGCGCATCATCGGGCGGCCTCCGCGGTCAGTGCCGTCAGGTCGTGGTAGATGACCACGTCGCCCGGCTCGGTCCCCGGCAGGTCGCTGCGGCGGGTGCCGCCGATCCGCTCGCCAAGCGCGATGGACCGGGCGTTGCCCGGGTCGATGTAATTGACGAGGTGATCGAGGCCCAGCGTGTCCCGCGCCCAGTGCAGCACGGCCGTCGCGGCCTCCCGCGCGATGCCGCGGCCCTCGGCCTCGGGGACGACGAACCAGCCGAGCTCGGGCTTGGGGTAGCCCTCGGGCTGGTAGATGCCGACCTCGCCCAGATAGGTGCCGTCCGTGTCCTCGACCGAGAACGGGCCCGCGCCCATGAGCGGCCATTGCGCCACCTCGGAGGCCCAGATCCGCCACGCGGTCTCACGCGACACGGGGCCGCCTTCCCAGACCGAACGGTCCGAGGCGTAGAATCCCGCCCGATGCTCGAAATCCGCCAGCACCGGCATGCGCAGGCGCAGCCGGGCGGTGGTGAGCGTCGGCGCGACCGCGAGGTCGCTGAGGCGGGCCGCCCTGGTCATTACTTCTTCTTCCCGAAGCCGCTGAGGCCCGGGGGCAGGGCCGCGCCGCTGCCCATGCCGCCGAAACCGCCGGGCATCTTGCCGCCGGGCATGGTGCGGCCCATCTGCTTGGCCGCCGCCTCCAGCGCCTGCGGGTCCATCTGGGAGGGGTCCATGCCGCCCTTGCCCATCGACTTCATCGCCTGCTTGAGCATGCCGCCTTTGCCCATCTTGCCCATCTTCTTCATCATGTCCGCCATCTGGCGGTGCATCTTGAGAAGCTTGTTCAGGTCGGAGACCTCCATGCCCGAACCCGCCGCGATCCGCTTCTTGCGGCTCGCCTGCAGGATCTGCGGGTTCGCCCGCTCGCGCTTGGTCATCGACTGGATCATCGCGATCTGGTGCCGGATGGCGCTGTCGTCGAAGCCCGCCTCCTGCACCTGCTTGGCCATCTTGCCCATGCCGGGAAGCATGCCCATCACGCCTTCCATGCCGCCCATCCTGAGCATCTGGTCAAGCTGCTCGCGCATGTCGTTCATGTTGAACTGGCCCTTGGCGAAGCGCTTCATCATGCGCTCGGCCTGCTCGGCCTCGATCGTCGCCTGCGCCTTCTCGACGAGGGCCACGATGTCGCCCATGCCGAGGATCCGGCCGGCGATCCGCTCGGGCTCGAAGGTCTCGATGGCGTCCATCTTCTCGCCGAGACCCACGAAGCGGATCGGCTTGCCGGTCACCGCGCGCATCGACAGCGCGGCGCCGCCACGGCCGTCGCCGTCCATCCGGGTCAGGACCACGCCGGAAACGCCGATCTTGTCGTCGAACTCCTCGGCCACCTCGACGGCGACCTGGCCCGTCAGGCCGTCGACCACGAGCAGCGTCTCGCGCGGGTTCACCACGTCGCGCACGTCGGCGGCCTGCTGGATCAGCTCCTGGTCGATATGCAGCCGACCGGCGGTGTCGAGCATGTAGACATCGTAGCCGCCCAGGGACGCCTGCGTCTTGGCGCGCCTGGCGATCTGCACCGGGGTCTCGCCCTTCACGATCGGCAGCGTGTCGACGCCGATCTGCACGCCGAGGATCTGCAGCTGCTCCATCGCGGCCGGGCGGTTGACGTCGAGCGAGGCCATCAGGACCCGCTTGCCCTCGCGATCCTTCAGCCGTTTGGCGAGTTTCGCGGTGGTCGTCGTCTTGCCCGACCCCTGGAGGCCGACCATCAGGATCGGCGCGGGGGCGTTGTCGATCTTCAGCTTGCCGGGGTCGCCTTCGCCCTGCAGCACGTGGACCAGCTCGTCATGCACGATCTTGACGACCTGCTGGCCGGGGGTGATCGACTTGGTGACCGCCTGGCCGGTGGCCTTGTCCTGCACCGCCTTCACGAATTCCCGCGCGACGGGGAGGGAGACGTCGGCCTCCAGCAGCGCCACGCGGACCTCGCGGAGCGCGGTCTTCACGTCGTCCTCGGAGAGCGCCCCCTGCTTGGTCAGCCGGTCGAAGACGCCGGAGAGGCGTTCGGAAAGATTTTCAAACATGCCCGGCCCTCCTGCGGCCCCTGAAATGCGACATGCCCCCGATGTGGGCGGGGACGGTGAGTTACACAAGCGCGAACCGAAGGCGCGCGCCCAAACGACGATGGCACCAGTGGGCGCAACGCGCTGACTGGTGGCGATCCCTGCTCGAATGGCAAAGGGACCGGAAGTGCCTTGGCTTCCGGGTATTGCAGCGGCGTTTAGGCCCGCGCGGGCGCGGAGTCAAGGAAAGAGCGGCCCCGGAGCCGCCGGGCGCGGGTTTCCGACACCCGGGCGCCGGGCCTGTTCGCGTGCCTGCCCCTACGGCATTTACAGGGCGCGCGGTTTTTTCCATCCTCGGCGCAGCGTCACAGGAGGCCCGCTTGTCCCTCGTTCCCGTCCTTGCCCGCGCCATGGTCGCGCTTGCCCTCGCCACGCAGGCCTGCGCGCAGGAGGCGCCCGAGCTGCGGCTGGAGCTCGACACCGGCGGGCATCTCGCGGTGATCCGGGCGCTTTCGGCGGATGCCTCGGGGCGCCATGTCGCCTCGGCCTCCGAGGACAAGACCGTCCGGGTCTGGGACCTGGCGGGCGCCGCGCCTCCGGTGGTGCTGCGGGGCTACGCGGGGCCCGGCAACGACGGGATGGTGAACGCGGTGGCGCTGTCCCCGGACGGGCGCTTCGCCGCGGTCGGCGGCTATTTCGGCCCGCATCACGCGGTGGACGCGACATTCGGCGACGTGCGCATCTTCGACACCCGCACGCGCGAGGTGGTGCGGGTGCTCGAAGGCCACCGCTACGTGGTCGACAGCATCGCCTATTCGGCCGAGCGGGACGAACTGGCGGTGACCGGGCAGGGCGGGATCGTGATGCGCTGGAAGGACCCCTTCGGCGCGGCGCCCGAGGCCCTGCCCCCGCTCGACAGCCAGGCAAGCCGGGTGCTGCGGGTGGCCTATGCGGCGGGCGGCACGCGGGTGCTGGCGGCGACGACGGATTACGGGCTGCGGATGTGGTCCCTGCCGGAGGGCGCCGAGATCGCGCCGCCCGAGGCGGAACCGCTCTGGGACATCGTGGTGAGCGGGCTGGCGGTCAGCCCCGACGGCGCGCGCTTCGCGGTCTCGGGTTCGGACGGGCGGGTGGAGATCCGGGCCAGCGCCGACGGTGCCGTGATCGCGCGCCTGCCGGAACGGCCCTTCCGCGCGGATGCGCTGGCCTTCACGCCGGACGGGCGGCTGGCGGTCGGCTGCAGCTATCGCTGCGCCGGGGCGCACGAGGCCGAGGTCTGGACGCCCGGCGCGACGGCGCCGGACACGGTCTACCGCGACCACGACGGCGCGGTGAGCGCGGCGCTGGCGCTGCCCTCGGGCGCGGTGGTCACGGCGGGCGGGCGGGGCACCGCGCTGCATGTCTGGCAGCCGGGCGCAAACGCGGCGCGCCGGGTGCTCTCGGGCGCGGGCACCCCGGTGACGGCGGCGGGGATCGCGCCCGACGCCTCCTGGATCGCCTGGGGCCGGGCGGATCCCTGCCCGGACCGCCCCGTCTGCCCCGAGGTGCTGGCCCCGCTCGCCATGCGGATGGACCTGCCGCAGGGCGACCGCGGCTTCGGACCGCCGGGCCCCGGCGACACCGCGGCCGCGCTCCGCGCGCGGCTCGAGGGCGACGGCCGCACGCTCAGCTTCGAGACGGCGCCGGGCGCGGGGTTCGTCGGCGATACGATGGCGATCTCGGGCGCGGCAAAGCCCGTCCGCCTGCGCCGCTCGGCGACCGACGGGTATTACCACAGCGCGGCCACCCTCGCGGGGGAGGAGGCGATTTCCGGCGGCGCCAGCGGCCTGCTGCTCGCCTATGGCCCCGACGGCGCCTTCGCGGGCGAGTTCCGGGGCCACACCGGCGACATCCTGGCGCTGGCGGCCGCGCCCTCGGCCGGGCGGCTGCTTTCGGCGGCGGCGGACCGGACGATGATCCTATGGAACCTCGCCACCCGGGCCGAGATCGCGCGCTTTTTCGTGGCCGGGGATCAGTGGATCACCTGGACGCCGCAGGGCTATTTCCACGCCTCGCCCGATGGCGACCGCATGGTCGGCTGGCGGGTGAACCGCGGCCGCGACGCGGCGGCCCGCTACATCCGGGCGAGCGAGCTGAAGCGTCATCTCCATTCGCCCGAGATCGTCCGGCGCGCGATCCTCGCCGGCGATCCGGCACAGGCGGCGCGGGACCTGCGCGGGACCGATGGCGAGCTTGCGGCGCTGCTGACCCGTGCCCCGCCCGCCTTCGACCTGCGCCTCGCGTCCGAGATCGACGCGCCCGAGGGGGCCGCGGTGCTCGAGATCACGGGCGCCGGGGTCGAGGAGATCGAGGCCTGGGGCTATTCCATCCTCGTCAACGACCGCCGCGTGCCGCCGCTGCCCTACCCGGACCCGACCGGGCAGGGGCGCAAGCTCTACCAGGTGCCGCTCGGCCCGGGCGAAAACGCGATCAGCGTCACGGGAGAGGACGATTTCGGCTATGTCGCCGAACGCGCGGCGATGGCCCTTGGCGAGACGGTCGCGCGCGCGCCCGAAAAGGTGGGCAAGCTCTATGTCGCGGTGATCGGCGTGGCGGATTACCCGAACCTGCCCGAGGGCTGCAACGGCGGGCCCTGCGATCTTGCCTACCCGGTGCAGGACGCGGTCGAGATGCTGGCGACCCTGGCCGAGACGACCGGCCGGCTGCACACGGAGATGGAGACGCTGGTGATGGTCTCGCCCTCGCGCCTGGCCGGGTCGGACCGGCTGATGCAGGCGCTGAGCGCGGTCACGCCCGCCGATGCCGTCCTGCCGCCCGAGGGCCGGCTGGTGGAGGATGCGCTGACCGATTTCCTCGCCAGGCCCGGGCCCGAGGACACCACCATCGTCTTCGTCGCCGGGCACGGGCTGAACCTCGACGAGGATTACTACCTGCTGCCCGAGGATGCCGAACAGCGCGGCGGGGAATGGCGGACCCGCTCGCTCTTCGACTGGCAGATCCTGCAGGAGGAGCTGGGCTATGCCCTGGGGCGCCGGATCCTGCTGATCGACACCTGCCACGCCGCGGGCGCCTTCAACGCGCGGCTCGAGAAGGACGCGGCCGATGCGCGGATCGTGGTCTTCTCGGCCACCGCCGCCAACAACACCGCCGCCGAGCGCCGCGACCTCGGGCACGGGATCTTCACCTACGCCCTGCTCGAGGGGCTGCGCGGCAAGGCGGCCTCGGGCGACGGGGTGCGGCTGCTGGGGCTTGCGGATTACGTCCATCGCGAGGTGCTGCGGCTGTCCGACGCCCGGCAGGAGCCGTTCTATTCGCTGCTCGAGACCTCCAACTTCCTGCTGGCGCAGCCGTGATCCGGGCGCTGCTGCTCTGGGCCGCGTCGGCCTCTGCCGGGTTCGGCGCCTGCCCGGAGGGCAGGGCGCCCTTCCCGCCCTTCTACACCGATGCGGCGCTCTTCGAGGGCGCGCTGGCGGCGACCGGGCACGAAGCCCCGGCGCCCGACCCGGTGCGCGCGGTGACGGTGCCGCATCATCTGGAGGTCCCGGAGCTGATCGCGCTCGGCCTGCGCCGCGCGGGCGGGGCGCCGCGCCGGATCGTCGTGCTGTTCCCGGACCATTTCCGCGGGCTGCGCCGGCATCTGGGCACCACGACCCGCGGGTTCGAGACCCTGCTGGGCCCCGTTCCCGCCGATCCGGCGGCGCAGGCGCTCATCGACAGCGGGCTGGCCGAGGATGCCTGCATCTTCGACCGCGATCACGGGGTCCGAGCCGTGCTGCCCTTCCTCGCCCGCCTGCATCCCGGGGTGCCGGTTCTGCCGCTGGCCATCGGCATCGGCTCGGGCCCCGCGGAATGGGAGGCGGCGGCGGACGCGCTCGCGCCGCTCGTGGACGCCGGGACGCTGCTGGTGCAGGCCACCGATTTCTCGCATTACCTGCCGCATCACCTTGCCCGGCAGCGCGACCAGCAGGTGCTGAACCTGATGGCCGCGGGCGATCTCGACGCGATCGCGGCGCTGCGGCAGCCCGACCACGTGGACAGCCTCGGCGCGCTCTGGGTGACCTCCCGGCTGATGGCGGCGCAGGGGATGGCGCCGGTGGTGATCGCGAACCGCAACCTGCAGGAAGGGCACCGCGACTTCATCGCCGAGACGACGAGCTACGTCGTCGCGCTCTACCAGCCGCCGGGCGCCGACCCCGGCCCGGCGCCGGGTGACACGCCGGTCTACATGCTGGGCGGCGACTTCTTCACCGGCCGGGCCCTGACGCCGCTGCTCGCCGACGCGCATGTGGCGGACCGGGTCGCCGCGGCGGCACGGCAGGCCACCCGCGGTCTGCCGCTGGTGCTGAACCTCGAGGGCGTGCTGCTGGAGGAGGTGCCCGCCGGGCTGGAGCACCTGACGCTCGGGATGCCCGCGGCGCTGGCCGTGGCCATGGCGGAGAGCCTGGGCGTCGCGGGCTTCGGCCTGGCCAACAACCATGCGAACGACCTCGGCGTCTCGGGCCGGGCGGCGACCCGGGCGGCGCTGGCGGAGGCGGGGATCGCCTTTGCCGGGCCGGGCGAGGCGCTCGACCTGCCGGGGCTGCGGATCGTGGCGCTGAGCGATCTCGACGGGCAGGGCGGACAACTCACCGATGCGGCGCTCGACGCGCTGGTCTCGGACCCGGGCGTCCCGGTGCTGGCCTTCGTGCACTGGGGCGAGGAATGGGTGACCGCGCCCTCGGACCGCGAGCGCGACCTCGCGCTGGCCATGTCGCGGCGCGGGGTGGCGGCCGTGGTGGGCGCCCATCCCCACGCCGCCGGCGCCGGCGTCTCGGTGGTGAACGGCGGCGACACCGGCGTGGTCCATTCGCTGGGCAACTTCCTGTTCGACCAGCGCCCGCCCGCGGCGAGCGGCGCGCTTGTCGAGGTCCGGACCTTTCCGCAAGGCACGCTGTTCCTGCGGCAGATTCCGCTGCCACCGCTCTACGAGATCGCGCGCGGGCGCTGAAGTCTTGCCAGATCCGGAGCGGCGCCGGTAACATTCGCGTTATTTACGGATGAGGTTTGCATGACCCGACGTTTTCTTATCGCCGTCCTCTCGGCCCATTTCCTGTCCGCCGCCCCCGCGATCGCCGATCCGCAGACCGCCCCCCAGGAGCGCCTGCACGTGCTCTATGACCGGGCCGCGGGCGAGGTCGTGCGCCGCATGGTGCGTGTCGTTGCCCCGCATCCCGAGCTCAGCCTGACCTTCCGCTGGGATCCTGCGCCCGGGAACTGGCCCGGCGTCGATGCGGCGGGCTTTGCCGAGGGGCCGGGCGTGGTGACGTGGCGGATCGAGGGGCTGGCCGATTACGATCCGCGCGGCGTCGATCACCGCTACGAGGGCAGTCTGAAGGCCGGGCGCTTCGAAGGGCCGGGCCAGCTGACCTACCGCGACGGGGCCGAGCGCCGCGGCCAATGGATCGCCGGCAGGCTCGAGGGCGAGGGCTACAGCCGCGATGCCGGGGGCAATGTCTACGAGGGCGGTTTCGCCGCGAACCGCCCGGACGGCACGGGCACCTGGCGCGGGCGCGACGGCACGGTCTACGCGGGCGGGTTCGTGGCCGGAGAACGGCACGGCCCCGGCCGCATCACCGAGCCGGGCGGCCTGAGCTACGCGGTCACCCATGACATGGGGCAACTGGTCGAAACCGCCCGGCCCGACGTGCCCGACGCGCTGGTCGGCGGGCTGCTTCCGGCACAGGGCGGGGATTCCGCCTCCAACGTCAGGTTGGCGCTCGGGGTCGACCTGCGGACCACCGAGAATGCCGCGGTGCAATATGCCAGCGAGGCCGCCGACGGTTCGGTCTACATCTTCCCGCGCGACGAGGGCGACCAGAACCTCTGGAACGGGCGGGGCTGGCTGTCGGAATTCGGCTATACCCTCAGGCGCGGCACCGATGCGGAATGGGACGAGACGCGCGCCTTCCTCGCCCTCGAGATGGGGACCAGAAACGGCGGGCGGGAGCGGCTGAAGTCGCTCGACCTCGTCGTGCGTCAGGCCGCGCCGCATCTCCAGCCGATGCTGACGGCCGATCCGCACCTGGGCTGTGTCGGCTTCCGGCCCAGCTTCTCGATCCTGAATTACGGCTGGGGACCGGTCGAGAGCGGCACCGCGCAGGTCCGCTTCATCGACCCGAAGGGCTACGATCCAAACGTCCCGCGCGGGCAGGAGCATGGCTCGGGCTGGTTCGAGCTGCCGATCCCCCGGATCGAGCAGGGCGTTGACATCTACGTGCGCGATGTCCTCGCCGCGGCGGGGGTGGACGTGAACCGGCTGGAGACCGAGCGCTTCACCTGCCCCTCTGCGGACCTGCTGGACCAGTGCCGGGCCACCGCGAAGCAATCGGTGAACTTCGGCCAGCTCGGACCCTACGTGAACGGCTGGGACGGGCTGAGTACGCGGATGCAGGCGAAGATGAGCTACGGCTGGACCGACGCTTTCGGCAAGCCGCAGACCTCGGAGCAGTGGTTCTCGGTCGACATTCCGCTGCTCAAGATCGAAACGCCCGCGCCGCTGGCCGAGTGCGGCGATGCCGGGGCCTATGCGCCCGAGGCGCCGCAGTTCCAGCACGTCGAGCTGAACCCGGACGCGGGCGGATACCGGGTGAACATCCCGGTCCGCGGCAATCCGAACATCGACCGGCTGATCGCGGGGCTCGCGCTCTGGTCGCGCAAGAGCGCATGGCACAACTTGCAGGTCGAGGCGAGCTTCGCCGACGGCAGCGTCCGCAGCACGCCGCCCGTCCACCTGTTCTTCCTGCACCCGCGGCAGCCCGCGTTCACCAGCAGCGCCCGCCCGGCGAGCTGCTACCTCGACCCGGCCGGGGGGAGTTGCTGACGCGGCAGCCCTTGCCCGTCGCGCCGCTTCGCTGCATCAAGGCCCGACGAAGCCGAGGGAGGGGCATGTGCTGGACGACTACCGCGCCATCGTGGGCGAGAAATACCTGCTGACCGGAGAGGGCGCCGCCCGCTGGACGACGGACGCCACCGGCAAGATCAAGGCGACGCCGCTGGCCGTGGCCCGGCCCGCGGACACGGCCGAGGTGGCCGCGCTGGTGACGGCCGCGAACGCCGCCGGGCAGGCCATCGTCCCGGCAGGCGGGCTGACCGGGCTCACCGGCGCCACGGCGGCCGAGGGCGCGCTGGTGATCTCGCTCGACCGGATGAACGCGATCCGCGAGATCCGGCAGGACGCGCGGTCGGCGGTGGTCGAGGCGGGGGTGGTCCTGACCCGGCTGCACGAGGCGGTCGAGGACAGGGGCCTGAGCTTTCCGCTGACCTTCGGTGCGCGCGGCTCCTGCATGGTGGGTGGCTTCCTCTCGACCAATGCCGGCGGTTCGAACGTGCTGCGCTACGGCAACACCCGCGACCTCGTGCTCGGGATCGAGGCGGTGCTGCCCTCGGGCGAGGTGCTGGACCTGATGACGGGCCTGCACAAGAACAATTCCGGCTACGACCTGCGGCACCTGATGATCGGGGCCGAGGGAACGCTGGGCATCATCACCGCCGCCGTCCTGAAGCTGGTGCCGAAGCCGCGCGCCCATGCGACCGCCATGCTTGCCCCCCGCGACCTCGGCGCGGCGCTGAAGATCCTGAACGCGGTGCAGGAGGACAGCGGCGGCGCGGTCGAGGCCTGCGAATACATGCCGGGCGATTACGTCGAGAACTATGCGCAGATGCATCCCGAACACGGGATGCCCTTCGACACGCCGCAGCCCGTCAACGTGCTGATGGAGCTCGGCTCCACCGTGCCGCGGGACAGCACGCCCGGCCCGGACGGAGAGGTGCCGCTCGTCGCCCGCTTCGAGGCGATCCTGGGCCGGTTCTTCGAGGAGGGCCTGCTGCTCGATGCCGTGGTGGCGCAGAGCGAGGCGCAGCGCCGCGTGATGTGGGCCCGGCGCGAGGCCGCGGCCGAGGTCGCGGGCACGCGGTCGCCGCGGGTGACGAACGACGTCGCGGTCGAGGTCGACCGGATGGACGAATTCATCACGCGGGCGGACGCGGTGCTGGCCCGGGTCGATCCGGGCGCCGGGCGGTCGATCGTCGCCCATCTCGGCGACGGCAACATCCACTACACCGTCTGGCCCGGCAGCGACGATCCCCTGGAGCACGACCGGATGGTCGAGGCGATCGAGGATATCGTCGTGGACATGCGCGGCAGTTTCTCTGCCGAGCACGGGATCGGGATCTACAAGCTGAACTCGATGGCGCGGCGGAAGAACCCGGCCGCGCTCGGCGCGATGCGCGCCATCAAGGCCGCGCTCGATCCGAAGGGGATCATGAACCCGGGCAAGATGCTGCCCTGAGCGGGCGGCCCGTCGCTGCAATGGTCGCGGCGGGCCGGTTCGCGGGGTGTCCGGTCAGCTGACCGGTTCGCAGAACAGACGGTAGAGCAGCGCGATCACCTGCGAGGTGCTGTCGCCCGCGAGACGGTAGTAGACCGTCTTGCCGTCGCGCCGCGTGTCCACCAGACCCTCGTCCCGCAGGCGGGCCAGCATCTGGCTGACGGCCGCCTGCCGCATCTCGAGCAGCGACTCGAGTTCGCCGACGGATTTCTCGCCATTTCCGAGGTGGCAGAGAATCATCAGCCGCCCCTCATGGGCCAGAGTCTTGAGGAAGGCGGCTGCCTTTCCGGCGTTTTCCGCCATTTCTTCCGCGGGTGCGGGGGGAGCGGCATCCATTGGGCTCACACGCTTTCCAATTCGTTTTTGTCAGAACGAAAGTTTCTTACCATTTCGCTACGGCAAAAGCGAGATCAGGATTTCACGCTCGGAGCCCCCCCTTCGAAGACGTTCTCGTCCGTGTAGTCGCAGGGAGCGTCCTGCATCTGCAGGTGCAGGCTTTTGCCACTCCACAGATGGGTACGCGCGAGCTCTTCGTCCACCTCTATGCCCAGGCCGGGCCCGGAGGGGGGCGTGACGTACCCGCCCTCGACCGAGATCGCCCCCTTGATGAGGGCGGCGTGGAACGGGGTCTCGATGGTCTCGATCATCAACAGGTTGGGGATCGAGGCCGCGAACTGGATGTTGGCCGCCCATTCGACGGGCCCGCAGTAGAGATGCGGCGCCATCTGCACGTTCCAGCCTTCCGCCATGGCGGCGATCTTCTTCGCCTCCCAGATGCCGCCGACGCGCCCGAGGGCCGGTTGCAGGATCGTCGCGGCGCCGGTGCGCAAAAGCGCCGCGAACTCGGCCTTGGTGGTCAGCCGCTCGCCCGCCGCGACGGGGATCGAGGTGGCGCGCGCGACCTCGGCCATGCTGTCGGGATTGTCGGGCGGCACCGGCTCCTCGTACCAGAGCGGGGACCAGGGCTCGATCGCCTTGGCGAGCCGGATCGCGCCGCCGGTCGAGAATTGCCCGTGGGTGCCGAAGAGCAGGTCGGCGCGGTCGCCGACGGCCGCGCGCACGTCGCGGCAGAATTCGGCGGAGCGCGAGATGTCGCGCATCGCGGGCATGTGGCCGCCCCGGATCGTGTAGGGGCCGGCCGGGTCGAACTTGACCGCCGTGTAGCCGCGGTCGACGAGGTCGCGCGCGCTTTCGGCGGCGAGGTCCGAGCGGATCCAGAAATCACCCGGATCGTGGTGCGGCAGCGGATAGAGGTAGGAATAGGCCCGCAGGCGGTCGTTCATCCGTCCGCCGATCAACGCGTGCACGGGGCGGTCGCGGTGCTTGCCCAGGATGTCCCAGCAGGCGATCTCGAGCCCCGAGAAGGCGCCCATCACGGTCGGGTCGGGACGCTGCGTGAAGCCAGAGGAATAGGCGCGGCGGAACATCAGCTCGATGTTCTCGGGGTTTTCGCCCGCCATGTGGCGGTCGAAGACGTCGCGGATGACGGCGGTCTGCGCCCCGGCGCCGACGGCGGCGGCGTATACCTCGCCCCAGCCGGTGATCCCGGTGTCGGTGGTGACCTTCACGAGGATCCAGTAGCGACCGCCCCAGCCCGGCGCGGGCGGGGCGGTCACGATGATGTCGAGGCCGTCGAGCCTCACCCGATCACCGCATCACGATGACGTTGCGCCGCGCGGCCCCCGTCTTGGTGTTCTCGATCGCGTCGTTGATCTGGTCGAACCGGTAGCGGCCCGAGATCAGCTCGTCGAGCTTCAGGCGGCCCTGCTTGTAGAGGTCGATGATCCAGGGGATGTCGCGCTTGATGACCACGTCGCCCATCTTGGAGCCGACGAAGCCCTGGCCCTGGTTGGCCATGATCAGCGGCGAGTAGGACGAGGTCTTGTCGCCATGCGGCATGCCGACCATCACGACGTTGCCGCCGGCGGCGAGGTAGAGCGGCGCCTGGTTGTAGACGGCATCGACGCCCACGGTGACGAGGACGGCATCGGCGCCGCGGCCGAGGATCTCCTTCACCAGCTTCCAGGGCTTCTGCTCCCTGGCCGAGACCACGTCGGTCGCGCCGAATTCCTTCGCGACCTCGAGCTTCTCGTCCAGCATGTCGACGGCGACGACCCGCCGGGCGCCGGCGATCACCGCGCCCTGGATCGCGTTGAGCCCGACGCCGCCCGCGCCGATCACCACGACGTCCTGGCCGACGCGGATGTCGGCCGCGAGCGCCGCGGCGCCCACGCCGGTGATCACGCCGCAGGAGATCAGCGAGGCCACGTCCTTCGGCAGGTCCGCGGGGATCCTGCAGAGCTGCGACTGGTCGACCACGACCTTCTCGGCGAAGGCGCCCGAGGCCATCGCCTGGAAGACCGGCTGGCCGTCCTGGCTGAGCGGGCCCCTGGTGCCGTCATAGGGGGTTTCGCAGATCGTCGGCTGGCCCGACCCGCAGGAGGTGCAATGCCCGCAGGCGCGGATCAGCGTGACGCAGACATGATCGCCCACCTCCAGACCCTGCACGCCCTCGCCGAGCTTCGTGATCCGGCCCGCGGCCTCGTGGCCGAAGACGGCCGGCACGGGACCGCCGAAGCCGCCCTCCTGGAACGAGATGTCGGAATGGCAGATGGCGACGGCGTCGATCTCGACCTCGACCTCGCCCATTTTCGGGTCGGCGAGCTGGATGTCCTGAATGACGAGCGGTTTGCCGTGCTCGACGCAGACGGCGGCCTTGACGGTTTGCATGATGGGGCTCCTCCGGTGTTGCGGTGACCTTGTCCGGGGGTGGTGTAGCATGCAAGTGCGAAATTGAATTCCGTTCGCCGGAAATTCCGTTGCGTCACAGGGCCGGGCGGGATCGAACGGAGCGCGGCCCTGCGGGCCGCGCACACGATGTTTGCGATCCGGCCGGGGGCCGGATCGCGATGCCTCCGGCGGGGGTGAGCGGCGTCCCGGCCAACGTCCAGTGGACGTTGGCAGCCGCGAACGGGCGGAGCCCCGGGATCGGGGTGCTCTCTTTGCTCAGGCGGTCTGGCGGGCCTTCTTCGCGAAAAGCCGGGCTTCCTGCGGGGCAGTGCCGAGGGCTGCCACCGGGTCGAAGATGTCGCGCGTGTCGGTCTCGGGCCAGGTCTCGGTGGCGATTTCGGCGAGGTGGCGGTTCTCGTCGCGGGCCCGGAGGCAGGCCTGTTTGACCGCCGCCTGCGCCTCGGGGCGGGGCATGTGGGCGGCCAGCCGGAAGGAGAGCGCCTCGGCGTGGAGGAGGCCGCGGCTGTCGTTCAGGGCGGCGCGCATGGCCTCGGCGTCCGGCGTGAGGGCCGGAGCCAGGGTGCGGGCGGTCTCGAGCGCGGAGGCGGCGGAGAGGGTGAGCTGCGGCAGGGTCAGCCATTCGGTGAACCAGGCCGCGCCGTCCCGTTCCTGCCGGGGGTGACCGGCGGCGAGCATCGCGCCGTTCAGGGCGTTGACGTGGGCGGCCAGCGCCACGAGGGCGGAGGGGCCGACGGGGTTCTGCTTCTGCGGCATGGTCGAGGAGCCGCCGGAGGTGCCGAGACGGATCTCTCCGATGCCGGATTGCGTGGCGAGGATCAGGTCCTCGCCCATCTTCGCGAGCGCCGTGGCGAGGCGGGCGAGCCAGGCGGTGATGCGGAGGAGCGGGCTGCGGTCGGCGTGCCAGGAGCGTTCGGGATCCGTCAGGCCGAGGGCCCTGGCGAGATCGGCGCGGAGGGCCGCCGGGTCGGGGCCGAGCTCGGAGCCGGTGCCAGCGGCGCCGGAGAGGGAGACGGGGAGGCTTTCGCGGATCGTGGCGAGCTCGGTGCGCAGGTCGATCAGCGGGAAGCCCCAGTGCGCGACCTGCGCGCCGAAGCTGACGGGGGTGGCGTGCTGTCCGTAGGTGCGGCCGGGCATCGGAAGCTCGGCATGGGTCTCGGCCAGCGTCGCGAGGTCGGAGAGCAGCGCGGAGAGCCCGTCGTGGAAGAGCGCGAGTGCCTGCCGGAGGCGGAGCATCAGGGCGGTGTCCATGATGTCCTGCGAGGTGGCGCCCCAGTGGAGGTACTGCGCGTGTTCGGGGGCCTCCATCGCCTTGCGGAAGGCCGCGACCAGCGCCGGGACGGGGACGCCGTTCCGGCCCGTCGCCTCGGCCATGCCGCCGGGGTCGAGCGGGATCTCGAGCGCGGCGCGGTGGATGAAGGCGGCGGAGATCTCGGGGATCACGCCGGCCGCACCCTGGACCTTGGCCAGCGTCCCCTCGACCAGCAGCATGGCGCGGATCTCGGCGCTGTCGGTGAAGAGGCGGCCGATCTCGCCGGGGTTGAAGAGCTTGGCGTAGAGCTGGCTGTCGTGCGGGGAGGCGGCCATCAGGAGCTTTCGGCGATGCGGTGGATCAGGGCGGCAAGGCCGCGCGGATCGGAGAGGAAGGGGGAATGGCCCGTGGCCAGGTCGTAGCGCGCGGCCTTGCCTTGCGCCGCCATCCGCTCCTGGTCTGCGGCGGGGATCATCCGGTCCTCGGTGCAGCGGATGTAGCTTTTCGGCACCGCGTCGAAACCGGGCTCGAGGCGGATTTCCTCCTGATGCGGGGCGTTCGGCTCGGGGACGATATGGTCGAGCGCGGCGGCGGCCTCGGCCTCTGTCGCGCCGTTGTAGAGGAAGGGGGCGGCGCCCTCGGGATCGAAGATGTAGGCGTCGGTGCCGGCGCGGCGGAAGCGGGGGCGCTCCTTGGCTTCGAAGCTGCGCATCTTGCCGACGAGGGTGTCGCCGTCCTGCGGAAGCAGGGCCGCGACGTAGATCAGGTGCAGCGCCTTTTCCGGCGCGGCCTGCGCGGCGGCGGAGATCGAGAAGCCGCCGGCGGAATGGCCGACGAGGACCGCGCCGTCGCCCGCCGCTCCGAGGATCGTCTCGGCGTGGTCGGCGAGGGTGAGGGCCGCCGGATCGCGGGTGTCGTTCCCGCGGCCCGGCATGTCGAGGGCAAGGACGTCATGGCCCTGCGCCTCGAGGAGGGGGACGGTCGCGTGCCAGCACCAATGGTCATGGCACGCGCCGTGGATGAGGAGAATCCGTTTCACAGGTCGAGGAAAACGGTTTCCTTGTCTCCCTGCAAGACGATGTCGAAGCGATATTCCCCGTCGGCGGTCTTTTTCGCCATCAGGGTCTCGACCCGGGGGCGCTGCTCGATCCGCTTCAGGAGGGGATCGTCGCCGTTTTCCTCGTCCTCGAAGTAGATGCGGGTCTGCAGGCCCGTGTTGATCCCCCGCGCCACGATCCAGAGCGAGATATGCGGGGCCTGGAAGCCGCCGCCGCGCGCCGGGACCCTGCCGGGCTTGACGGTGCGCAGTTCGTATTCCCCGCTCTCGCCATGGGCGGCGAAGCGGGCGAAGCCCGAGACCCTGGGGTCGGCGCCGTCCTGGCCGGGGAATTTCCCCGCCGCATCGGGCTGCCAGCTTTCGATCATCGCGTCGCGGAGCGCCCAGCCGGTGCCGTCGAAGACCTGCCCGCGGATGGTGATGACCTCGCCCCGGGCCCCGTCCTCGATGGGCGAGGTGCCGAGCTCGATCTCGTAGGCGCCGGCGTTGCCCGCGTGGGTCGGCATGCAGCCGATATGGACGTAGGGGCCCGCCGTCTGGGAGGGGCTTTCCTGCAGGGTGTCGAGTTTCTGGACCATCACATGCCCTCCGGCTTGTTCTCGAACATGGTCTGGCGGCGGCCGCGCAGGACGATGTCGAACTTGTAGGCGAGGAAGTCGAGCGGCCGCGACTTCGCCATGTCGAGCGGCGCGACCAGCCGGTCGAGGTGGCTGCGGTCGCGGATCGTGTTGGCGATCGGGCAGAGGTCGATCAGCGGGTCGCCCTGGAAATACATCTGGGAGATCAGGCGCTGGCCGAAGCTGTGGCCGAAGATCGAGAAGTGGATGTGCATCGGCCGCCAGTCATTCGCCCGGTTGGGCCAGGGATAGGCCCCGGGGCGGATGGTGAGGAACTCGTAATAGCCGTTGTCGTCGGTGATGGTCCTGCCGCAGCCGCCGAAGTTCGGATCGATCGGGGCGAAATAGGTGTCCTTCACGTGGCGGTAGCGACCGCCCGCGTTGGCCTGCCAGATCTCGACCAGCGTCTGCGGCACGGGCCTGCCGAATTCGTCGAGCACCCGGCCGTGGACGAGGATGCGCTCGCCGACAGCGGGGCTTTCGCCCCTGGTCCAGTTCAGGATCAGGTTGTTGTCGAGTTTTCCCAGGATGTTGTGGCCGAAGCGGGGGCCGGTTTCCTCGGAGGGCGTCGATTCCATCGACAGCAGCGCCTGGTTCGGGGAGCGCGGCACGCTCGTCTTGTAATCCACCGCGTAGGCGGGCGGGTGGATGTCCCGGTTGCGCGGGACCAGCGGTCCGAGGTCTTCATTCATTCGTCGTCTCCTCCATCTCGGCGAACGTGGCCTTGGCGATCTTGATCGCGTGGTTGGCCCTGGGCACCCCCGCGTAGATCGCCACGTGCTGCATGACTTCCTGGATGTCCTTCTTCGTGGCCCCGGTGTTCTGCGTCGCGCGGACATGCATCGCGACCTCGTCGAAATTCCCCAGCCCGGCGAGCAGGGCGAGGGTGACGAGCGAGCGTTCGCGCGGCGTCAGCCCGTCCGAGGCCCAGACGGTGCCCCAGGCGCCTTCGGTTATGAGCTCCTGGAAGGGCTGGTCGAACGCGGTCTTGTTCGCTTCGGCGCGGTCGACATGGGCGTCGCCCAGGACCGAGCGGCGGACCTGCATGCCGCGGTCGTATTTCTCAGACATGGCCGGTCCCCCTGATGAAATCGTTCAGGATGCGGGAATAGGCCTCGGGCTGCTCGACGGGAGGAAGGTGGCCCGCCTTGCGGATCAGCTCGAACCTGGAGCCGGGGATCAGGTCGATGGTCTCGCGCACGAGGTCGGGGGGCGTGGAGCCGTCGTCGGCCCCCGCGATGCCGAGCGCGGGGATGCGCAGGCCCGAGGTGGGGGTGTAGAAATCGGTGCCGGAGATCGCGGCGGAGCAGCCGGCATAGCCCTCAGTGGGCGTCGCCAGCAGCATGTTGCGCCAGGCGTGGAATTCATCGGTTGCGTGGAAGGGCTTGGCGAACCAGCGGTCCATGATCGCGTCGGCCAGCGCCGCCACGCCGCCCTCGCGGACCGCCTTGATGCGGTCGTCCCACATCTCCTTGGTGCCGATCTTGGCGCCGGAGTTAGAGATCACCACCGCGCGGACGAGGTCGGGGCGCTTCACCGAGAGCCCCTGGGCGATCATGCCCCCGATGGAGAGGCCGACGAAGAGCGCGTCCTTCACCCCGAGGCGGTCCATCAGCTTCTCGGCGTCCGAGACGAGGGTGCCCATCGAATAGGGCCCCGCCGGAACGTCGCTCAGCCCGTGGCCGCGCTTGTCGTAGCGGATGATCCGCAGCCCGGCGGGAAGGTTGGGCACGATCTTGTCCCAGAGCCGGAAATCGGTGCCGAGGGAATTGGCGAAGACGATGGGCGCGCCATCCGGGTCGCCCTCGTCGGAGTAATGCAGGCGGATGTCGCCGAGGTCTGCGATCTTCATCAGTACGGGAGCCCCACGTAATTCTCCGCGAGCGAGGTCTGGGCCGCCCGGGAGTGTTGCAGATAGTCCAGCTCCGCCTCCTGCATCCGGGCCTCGAAGGCGCCGCGGTCGGGAAAGCGGTGGAGGAGCCCCGTCATGCTCCACGAGAAGCGCTCGGATTTCCAGACCCGCGCGAGGGCCTGTTCCGAGTAATGCGTGACCCCGTGCGCGTCGCCCTCATAGGCCTGCACGAGGGCGTGGTAGAGGTAGTGCACGTCCGACACCGCGAGGTTCAGACCCTTGGCCCCCGTCGGCGGCACGATGTGGGCGGCGTCGCCCACGAGGAACAGGCGGCCCCATCTCATCGGCTCGGCGACGTAGGAGCGCAGCGGGGCGATGGATTTCTCGATCGAGGGGCCGGTGACGAGGCGCTCGGCGGCGTCCTCGGGGATGCGGCGCCTCAGCTCGTCCCAGAAGGCGTCGTCGGACCAGTTCTCGACCTTGTCGTCCTGCGCGACCTGCACGTAGTAGCGCGAGAGCCTGGCGTTCCGCATCGAGCAGAGCGCGAAGCCGCGTTCGTGCTGGGCATAGATCAGCTCGTCGTCGACCGGGGGCGTCTCGGAGAGGATGCCGAGCCAGCCGAAGGGATAGACCCGCTCGAATTCCTTCAGGACGGACGCCGGGATGGTCTGGCGGGACACCCCGTGGAAGCCGTCGCAGCCCGCGACCCAGTCGCAGTCGAGCCGGTGTTCGGTGCCGTCCCTGGTGTAGGTCACGTAGGGGGCATCGCTGTCGGCGCCGTGGATCTGCACAGCCTCGACATTGTGGATGACCTTGCCGTCCATCCGGTCGCGCGCCTCGTAGAGGTCACGGGTGGCCTCGGTCTGGCCGTAGACCATCACCTGCTTGCCCACGAGATCCTTGAAGTCGATCCGGAAGCCTTCGTTCCGGCAGGCGAGGTAGACGCCGTCGTGGGGATAGCCCTCAGCGTCCATGCGGGCCCCGACGCCCGCCTCGCGGAGCATCTCGACCGAGCCCCATTCCAGCACGCCCGCGCGGATCCGGCTCAGCACGTAGTCCCGGCTCTGGCGTTCCAGAACGACCGTGTCGATCCCGGCGCGGTGCAGCAGTTGCGACAGCAGCAGGCCCGACGGCCCGCCACCGATGATGGCTACCTGGCAACGCAAAGCAAATCCTCCCTGTTCGCGGGGAACAGGGTATGGATTTGGTTGTCACTGTCAATCAATTTTGGCCCCGCCCGGGGCCGGGCTCATTTCCCGATGGTCTGCAAGGCCTTGGCGAACATGGCCGGATCGACGTTGCCGCCCGAGACGACGGCGACGACGGAATCGCCCTCGATCTCGTGCTTTCTGGTCAGCGCCGCGGCGAGCGCGACGGCGCCGCCCGGCTCGGCCACGATCTTTAGCCGCAGGAAGGCCTCGGCCACCCCCGAGAGCGCCTCGTCATCCGTGACGGTGAGGCCGGGGCCGCAGAGCGCGGACATGATCGGGAAGGTCAGGTTGCCCGGCTGCGGGGTCACGATGGCGTCGCAGATCGAGCCGCCCATCGACTCGTTGCGCTGGATCGAGCCTGCCGCGAGCGAGCGGGTCACGTCGTCGAACCCCTCGGGCTCGACCGGCCGGGCGCGCAGGCCGGGTGCCTTGTCGGCCAGTGCCAGCGCGATGCCCGAGGTCAGCCCGCCGCCGCCGCAGCAGACCAGCACGTCGGCCTTCGCGATGCCCGCCTCGGCGGCCTGCTCGGCGATCTCGAGGCCGGTCGTTCCCTGTCCCGCGATCACCATCGGCTCGTCGAAGGGCTTCACCAGCGTGAGCCCGCGCGCCTCGGCCATCTCGGTGCCGATCTGGTCGCGGTCCTCGGTCAGCCGGTCGTAGAGGACCACCTCGGCGCCATAGGCACGAGTGTTCGCGATCTTCAGCGCGGGCGCGTCCGAGGGCATGATGATGACCGCCGGCGCCCCGTGCATCTTCGCCGCCCACGCGACGCCCTGCGCGTGGTTGCCCGAGGAGAAGGCGATCACGCCTTTCCGGCGCAGATCGGGGGCGAGCGCCGAGACGGCCGACCACGCGCCGCGCGCCTTGAACGATCCGGTGTGCTGGAGGCATTCCGGCTTCACGAAGACCTTCCGGCCCGCGATCTCGTCGAGGAAGGGCGAGGTCAGCAGCGGGGTGCGCCGGATATGGCCCTTCAGCCGGGAGGCGGCGGCCTCGATGTCTGCCACGGTGATTGCGAAGTCGTTCATTTCAGCTGCTCCAGCCATGCCGTCAGCGCGGCGAGCGCCTCGGGTTCGTCAAGAAAGGGGATGTGGGCCCGGTCGGGCACATGGGCCACGATCAGGTCGGGATTGCGGCGGGCCATCTCCTCGACCGTCTCGCGCGTCAGGAGGTCCGAGTTCTCGCCGTGGATGACGGCACAGGGCAGGGGCGCGATGGCCTCGAACAGCGGCCAGAGCGCGATGTCCCCCTCCACCGGGCCGCCCGCCTCGGTGGCGGTGACGAGGCCGGGATCGTAGTTCAGCCGCAGCCCCTCGGGCGTCATGTCGGTGGCGTTCTCGACCTCGGTGATCCAGCGCTCGAGCGGCACGCCGGGGAAGGCGGCGGCGTTCTGCGCCATCTTCGCGCGGGCGGCCTCTTCGACTGTCGCCTGTTCCGGGTGCTTGCCGAGATAGCCGCGGATCGCCTGCAGCCCGGCGCCGGAGACCACCGCGCCCACGTCGTTCATCGCCAGGCCGAGCAGACGGTCCTTCCGGGTCGCGGCCATCATCATGCCGATGAGCCCGCCGCGCGAGGTGCCCAGCACGGCGGCCTTCTCCACGCCCAGATCGTCGAGCAGCTTCAGCGCATCCGCCATCTCGACCGCGGGGTCGTAGGTCTTCCACTCCGCCCAGTCCGATTTCCCGCGCCCGCGGTAATCCATGCGGATCATGCGGACGCCGCTCAGGTGCGGGGCGACGTGGTCGAAATCCCGGGTCGTGCGGGTCAGTCCCGACAGGCACAGAAGCGGCAGGCCCTCGCCCGTGTCCTCGTACCAGAGCGAGAGACCGTCGGGGGCGGTGAAATGCGGCATCAGAAAAGCTCCAGCGCGGGGACGCCGGAGAGGTCCGGCAGGATGTGGGCGGGCCGGCCGGGCAGGCGATCGAGCGGTTCGCCCTTGCGGTTCACCCAGAGCGCGGTGAAGCCGTAGGCGGCGGCCGCCGCCGCGTCCCAGCCGTTCGACGAGACGAAGAGCACCTGATCCGGCGCGGTTCCGAAGCGGTGCCCGACAAGGTCATAGACGGCGCGGGCAGGCTTGAAGATGCCGACGCTTTCGACCGAGAGGCAATCGTCCAGCACGTCGCCGATCCCCGCCGAGGCGACCGCATCGGCCAGCATCCCGGGCGCGCCGTTCGACAGGATCGCGGTGGTGAGCCCACGGTCCTTCAGGGCCCGCAGCATGGCGGGAACCTCGGGGTAGGCCTCGAGTTCGCGGTAGAGCGCCAGCAGCCGGTCGCGCAGCGCGGCGTCGCCGTCCAGCCCGTGCCGCTCGAGCGCCCAGTCGAGCGCGTCCTGCGTGACGGTCCAGAAATCCGCGTGATCGCCCGACACCGCGCGAAGCCAGGAATAGGAGAGCTGCTTGATCCGCCAGTCCTCGGCCAGCGCCTGCCAGCACGCGGCCAGCCGGGCGCGGTCCGGTTCGCGCGCCGCGGCACGCGCGGCGGCGGCCACGTCGAAGAGCGTGCCGTAGGCGTCGAAGATACAGGTCGTCACGGGCATGGCGGATACTCCGTCGCGAGGTCGCGGCGACCCTGCCACGACGCGCGGGCCGGCGGAAGGCTTGTTTGCATTGCGCGGCCGGAGCCCCTAAATTGGGTGGCAAGACCGGGCAACCCGTAGAGATCGGCCCCGGCAAACCCATCCCCCTACATCGAAAAGGAAACGCCATGAGCGAAGCCAAGCAGGGCGATACCGTCCGTATCCATTACACCGGAACCCTCAACGACGGGACCACCTTCGACAGCTCCGAAGGCCGCGATCCGCTGGAATTCACCGTGGGCACCGGCCAGATCATCCCGGGCCTCGAAAAGGCCATTCCGGGCATGAACGTCGGTGAGAAGAAGACCGTGGAGGTGCCCTGCGCCGAAGCCTACGGCGAGCGCGAACCCGGCGCCATGCAGACCGTGCCGCGCGACCAGATCCCCGAGGAGATCGAGGTCAAGCCGGGCCTTCAGCTGCAGGTGCAGACCCCGCAGGGTCAGGTGATGCCGGTGACCGTCGCCGAGGTGAACGAGAGCGAAGTGACGCTCGACGCGAACCACCCGCTGGCCGGCCGCGACCTGACCTTCGACATCGAGCTGGTCGAGATCGCCTGAGCGACCGCCGCTTTCTTGAACCGGGCAAGGGCCGGGCGGGACACCGCCCGGCCCTTTTCAGTGCTGCGTGATCTCGGGCGGAAGGGGCTTCACCGCGAGGTCCTCGTGCAGCGGCACGGTCTGACGCTCGATCAGCCGGTGGACCCGGGGCCGCCCCGGGCCACGGTGCAGGGCCTGCAGCGTCTCGAACCCCTCGAGGTCGGATTTCGTGCGCCGGGCATTGTGGCGGAGATAATCGTTCCAGGTGGCGACGTGGAACCGCTCGCTCCAGAGGTCGGGGTTCTCGAGATCGCGCAACAGGCACCAGTTCCGCGCGCCGTCCCGGATCCGCACCCTCCGGCGGCGGTGGATGGCGGCCAGGAAGGCGTCGGTGTCCTTCTCGTCGATGACGTAGTCGATCATGATCACGATCGGGCCGGACCGCGCCCTCAGATCAAGCCGCAGCTCGGGTTCGGTGAAGGTGTTCAGCGGATCGAGGTCGAGCGCCCCGAATTCGCCGACGCCGAACCAGCGCCCGATGAAGACCCCCAGCGTCAGCAGCGCGCAGGAGATCAGCAGCGCGACCGAAACCGAATGGCTCTCGGCCACGAGGCCCCAGATCCACGACCCGAGCGCCATGCCCCCGAAGGTGGCGGTCTGGTAGAACGACAGCGCGCGGCCGACCACCCAGCGGGGCGTGGACATCTGCACCGACACGTTGAAGAGCGACAGCGCCAGCACCCAGCAGGCCCCGGCGATCATCAGCCCGACTGCGCTGACCGCGATGTGGCGCCCGAGCGCGAGGATGAAGAGCCCGATGGCGAAGCCCAGGAACGAGGCCGCGATGATGCGCTCGTTCGGGTAGCGTTCGCGGACCCGGCCGTTGAGCAGCACGCCGCCGATCGCGCCCAGTCCGAAGAAGCCCAGAAGCAGGCCGTAGGTGAGCGCGGTGCCGTTCAGCATGTCGCGCGCGACCAGCGGCATCAGCGCCAGTGCGGAGGAGGCGGCGAAACCGAACAGGCAGCTGCGCACCAGCACCTTCAGCAGGTGCGGCGACATCGACATGTAGCGCAGCCCCGCCCCGAGCGCCTGCGCCAGCGGCTCGCGCGGGAGACGTTCGGTCTTCTCGGCCGGTTTCCAGAGGAAGAGCGCGGCGATGATCGGGATGTAGCTCAGCGCGTTGAAGGCGAAGGCCGCCGCCGCCCCCGCGAAGGCCACCAGCGCGCCGCCGAAGGCCGGACCGACCGAGCGCATGAGGTTGAAGCCCATGGCGTTCAGCGTCACCGCCGAGGACAGGTTCGTCCGGCTCACGATGTCACCCATCGAGGCCTGCCAGGACGGGTTGTAAAGCGCCATGCCCGAGCCGATGGCGAAGGTGAAACCGAGCAGGCCCCAGGGCCCCAGCACGTCGAGCCAGGCGCAGATCGCGAGGCCGAGGGAGGCCGCCAACATGAAGAGCTGCGCGCTGAGCAGGATGCGCCGGCGGTCGAAACTGTCCGCGAGCGCCCCCGCGATCAGCGAGAAGGCCATGATCGGCAGCGTGTTGGAGGCCTGCACCAGCGCCACCATCTCGGAGCTGCCGGCGAGCGAGGTCATCAGCCAGCCCGCGCCCACCATCTGCACCAGCCCGCCGAGGTTCGAGGTCTGCGAGGCGATCCAGAGCCGGCGGAACGTCTGATTGGCGAACGGAGCGAAGGTGTTGCTCTTGGGTTCTATCGGTCTGCTCCGGATCCTGGCTGGCGCGCGCCGCGCCCTTGTGGCGGGCGTGGCTGCGGGCGGCGGCAGGAAGGGGGCGGAGCCGTCCTGTCCCGCGTCGTCGGAGCATAACGCACCGATTTCGCGGGCAGTTCAAGGGGCGCGATTGCGCCGGGACGGCGGCCCCTGCCGGCAGGCGGGGCCGCGTCGGTCTTGCGGCCGGGTCAGCCGTTGGCGGCGATGAGCTCGGCCTGTTTCACGATCACCTCGGCCTGCTTGATCGAGGCGATGTCGACGAGGCGGCCCTTGTAGACCACCGCGCCGGCGCCGGATTTCTGCGCCTCTTCCATCGCGGCGAGGATCTCTTTCGCCTCGGTCACCTTGTGCTCGGGGGGGGTGAACACCTCGTTGGCGAGCGCGACCTGCTTGGGGTGGATCGCCCATTTCCCGACCATGCCGAGCGTCGCGGAGCGCAGCGCCTGCGCCCGGAAGCCCTCGTCGTCCGAGAAATCGCCGAAGGGGCCGTCGACCGGCAGGACGCCATGGGTCCGGCAGGCGGCGACGATGGCGGCCTGCGCCCAGTGCCAGGGGTCGGACCAGTATTTCTGGCCCGCCTGCAGCATGTAGTAATCCTCCTGCGTGCCGCCGATGCCGGTGGTCTGCATCCCCATGGAGGCCGCGAAATCGGCCGCGCCCAGGCTCATCGCGACGAGGCGGGGGGAGGCGGCGGCGATCTGTTCGACATGGGCGATGCCCGCCGCGCTTTCGATGATGACCTCGAACTTGATCGGCTTCTTGCGGCCCTTGGCGCGTTCGATGGCGGTCACGAGGGCGTCGACGGCGTAGATGTCCTCGGCGCAGCCCACCTTGGGGATCATGATCATGTCGAGCCGGTCGGAGCTCTGCTCCAGCAGATCGACCACGTCGCGGTACCAGTAGGGGGTGTCGAGCCCGTTGATCCGGACCGAGAGGGTCTTCCTGCCCCAGTCGATGTCGCCGATGGCCTCGACGGCGAGCTTGCGGGCGCTCTCCTTGTCGTCGGGCGCAACGGCATCCTCGAGGTCGAGGTTGATCACGTCGGCGGCCGAGGCGGCCATCTTCGGCGGCAGCTTGGTGTTCGAGGCCGGGCCGAAGAGCTGGCAGCGGTTCGGCCGGGCGACGGGCTGGGGCTGGATGCGGAAGGACATGGGTGGAACCTCGCGGCAAGGAAATTACGTTTCGGTCGGAGTCCGGGTTATGAAATTGCGCTCTGTGCTGCAAGGGGATTTCGCGCTTGCAGCAATGGGCTCGGGGCCGGGGCGGATGTCGTGCCTACGGGGCGTGGCGGCCTTTCGGAGCGGCGGCGCTGCATCCTGAGCGCCGTGGCTTCGCGGTGTGGGAACTTCTTCGGCAGATGTGCCGGGATTTCGGACAATCTTGCGCGCCGCGCGGCAGAACGGCACTAAATGCAAAGCAATCCCGGGGCGAATCCTGTTTCCTCCGGCGCAACGAATTCTCCTGACGAGGGCTGACATGATCGAAACGCCGTATCTTCTCTTCCTGGGCGACGCGCCCGATCCGCTGGCCGCCAAGGTGGCGCAGGGCATCCGCGACTGGCGCCCCGACAACGCGGTCGGGCAGTTCCGGATGGAAGGCTGCAAGGCGGACATGAAGCTGCCGGACATGACGCTGGCCGAGGCGAAGGCCGCCGGCGCCAAGACGCTGGTGATCGGCGTGGCGAACCGGGGCGGCGTGATCTCGCAGGCCTGGAAGAAGGTGCTGATCGCGGCTCTGGAAGAGGGCTTCGACCTCGCCTCGGGCCTGCACAACCTGCTGCGCGACGAGCCCGACCTGAAGGCCGTCGCGGAGGCCACGGGCCGCAAGCTGCACGACGTGCGGGTGCCGTCGGTGAAATATCCGATCGCGAATGGCGAGAAGCGGACCGGCAAGCGCTGCCTGGCCGTGGGCACGGATTGCTCGGTCGGCAAGATGTACACCGCGCTGGCGATGGACCGCGAGATGAAGAAGCGGGGGCTCAAGTCCTCGTTCCGCGCGACCGGACAGACCGGGATCCTGATCACCGGCGAGGGCGTGCCCCTGGATGCGGTGATCGCGGATTTCATGGCCGGTTCCATCGAATGGCTGACGCCCGACAACGATGACGATCACTGGGACATGATCGAAGGGCAGGGCAGCCTGTTCCATGTCTCCTATTCCGGCGTCACCATGGCGCTCGTGCATGGCGGCCAGCCGGATGCGCTGATCCTCTGCCACGAGCCGACCCGCGAACACATGCGCGGGCTGCCGGGCTACAAGCTGCCCACGCTCGAGGACCTGCGGGACACCGCGCTCGCCATGGCGCGGGTGGCGAACCCGGCCTGCGAGGTGGTGGGGATCTCGGTCAACACGCAGCACCTTTCGGACGACGAGGCGCGCGCCTATCTCGACGAGGTCGAGGGGCGGATGGGGCTGCCGACGGTCGATCCCTACCGGCACGGCGCCGAACGGCTGGTCGACGCGCTCGAGGCGGTCTGATCCGGCGGAGCGCGGGCCTTGCGGCCCGCGCATGCGATCCATTTTTGCGGACGAGGGGGCTTTGCCCCCTCGAGCTCCCCCAGGATATTTTTGGCAAGAGGAAGAGGCGGACCATTGGAGATATCGGTCAAGGCAGAGACGTTCCGGCTGGCGGAGGTGTTCACCATCTCGCGCGGGTCGCGGACCGAGGCGAAGGTTCTGACCGTGAAGGTCTCGGACGATGGTGTCGTGGGGTGGGGGGAATGCGTGCCCTATGCCCGCTATGACGAGACGCTGGAGAGCGTGACCGAGGAGATCGAGGGGCTGCCGGAGCGCTTCACGCGGGAGGAGCTGCAGGGACTGCTGCCCGGCGGGGCGGCGCGGAACGCGGTGGATTGCGCGCTCTGGGACCTCGAGGCGAAACGCGCGGGCAAGCGGGCGTGGGAGCTGGCCGGGCTGAAGGTGCCGGGGCCGGAGATCACGGCGTTCACGCTCTCGCTCGACACGGCGGAGAAGATGGAGGCGCAGGCGCGCAAGCATGCGCACCGGCCGCTGCTGAAGATCAAGCTCGGGACGCCCGACGACATGGCGCGGCTGGAGGCCGTGCGGCGGGGGGCGCCCGCGTCGAAGATCATCGTCGATGCGAACGAGGGCTGGTCGGCGGAGGTCTATGCCGAGCTCGCGCCGCATCTCGTGCGCCTCGGCGTCGCGCTGGTGGAGCAGCCGCTGCCCGCGGGCGATGACGCGGCGCTGATCGGCATGGACCGCCCGGTGCCCGTCTGCGCCGACGAGAGCTGCCATGACCGCGCCTCGCTGCCGAAGCTGAAGGGCAAGTACGACGTGGTGAACATCAAGCTCGACAAGACCGGCGGGCTGACCGAGGCGCTGGCGCTGCGCGACGCGGCGCTGGCCGAAGGCTACAGGGTCATGGTCGGCTGCATGGTGGGCACCTCGCTCGCCATGGCGCCGGCCGTCCTGGTGGCGCAGGGGGCGATGGTGACCGATCTTGACGGTCCGCTGCTTCTGGCGGAAGACCGCGACGCGCCGCTGCGCTACGACGAACAGGGCGTGTACCCGCCCGAAGCCTCGCTCTGGGGCTGACAGGACATCAGGAGAGACAGATGAGCCGGACCGTATATGTGAACGGGGAGTATCTTCCCGAGGAGGAGGCGAAGGTCTCGATCTTCGACCGCGGCTTCCTGATGGCCGACGGGGTCTACGAGGTGACCTCGGTGCTGGACGGCAAGCTGGTGGATTTCGAAGGCCACGCGAAGCGGCTGGAGCGCTCGCTGGGCGAGCTCGAGATGAAGGCGCCCTGCACCACCGGGGAGCTTCTGGAGATCCACCGGGAGCTCGTCGCGAGGAACGGGATCGAGGAGGGGATGATCTATCTCCAGATCACCCGCGGGTCGCCCGGCGACCGGGATTTCGTCTTCCCGGATCCGGAGACGACGGCGCCGACCATCGTGCTCTTCACCCAGAACAAGCCAGGTCTGGCGGACAACCCGGTGGCGAAGCAGGGCATCAGCGTGATCTCGATCGAGGACATCCGCTGGGGCCGGCGCGACATCAAGACGGTGCAGCTGCTCTACCCCTCGATGGGCAAGATGATGGCCAAGAAGGCCGGTGCGGATGACGCCTGGCTGGTCGAGGACGGGAAGGTCACCGAGGGCACCTCGAACAACGCCTATATCGTGAAGGGTGGCAAGATCATCACCCGCGCGCTGTCGAACGACATCCTGCACGGGATCACCCGGGCGGCGGTGCTGCGTTTCGCGCGGGAGGCGCAGATGGAGGTCGAAGAGCGATCCTTCTCCATCGAGGAGGCGCAGGGGGCGGACGAGGCCTTCTTCACCTCGGCTTCGGCCTTCGTCATGCCGGTGGTGAAGATCGACGGCGCCGAGGTCGGCACCGGCAAGCCGGGGCCGGTGGCGGCGCGGCTGCGGGAGATTTACCTCGACGAGAGCCGGAAGACGGCCATCTGACACGACTGGATTTGTGCGGTTGTGCACAGGTCCTGTTTTGCGGGCCGTGATGCGCATATGTGGGGTCCGGCCTCGGGGTCGGATGCTACATATTGCGTTTTCGGGTTGAGTTTTATCACCCGAATGTGAGCGGGGCATTTGCCGTGCGCGCGGCGTAAATCCTACAAGCGGCTGATTTTATTTGATGAATCGCAATTCCCGCGCCGCGGCGCGGCATGCGGCCCGATTGCGGAACCTGCGCATCCGCACAGGCATTGTCTTCCCGAACGCCGGCAGTGTCGGCAACACCGGAACAGGAGTTACATCATGAAACGCATCATCACCACGTCCGCCCTTGCCCTCGCACTCGCCGGGCCGGCCCTCGCCGCGACGGAATACACCAACAACGGCGTCGTCCCGCCGCGTGAATACCAGCAGGACGTCGTCGGCCAGACGATCGAGCCCGATGCCCGCACAGTGGTGAAGACCGACCGTGTCTTCGACCCGAAGGCAGCGGCCGTGATCGATCAGGAAAACGTCAACCAGTACATCTTCAATGACGACGGCCAGCGCGTCGAGGCTGGCGGCAACTACAAGATGGAAGATGCCCGCTACCGGTAATCCCGGATCCTGGCAGGCCTTGCGCCCTCTCCCCGGCCGGGGAGAGGGCGTTTTCATGTCCGGCAGGGGTGGGCAGGGATGAGGCCGGGCCCTAGATGGAGTGCAGGGCGCACAGCGCCGATGGAGGAGATCCCGGATGCATCGCATGGCGATCCTTATGTGCCTTCTGGCCGCCCCCGCGGCCGCCGGAAGCGAGAATGCCGAAGCGCCGCAGGTGCCCGAGCGCGAGGCCGAGCTGGGTATCGTCGGCAAGGTGATCGGCGCGGACCGGCGGGAGCGGGTTCCCACGCTTCAGGTCTATGACCCGTTCGAGGCGGCGCTGATCGGACAGCGATACGTGAACCAGTACGTGTTCGAGAACGACGCCGAGGCCGCGGCCCGCAAGGCCGATCCGCGCGACTATCGGTAAGCCTGCCGGCTGTGAGGTTGACGACGCCGCCGGATGACGCGCGGCGGTCCGGCGGCGCCTTGGGCGCGACGGTCCAGCGGGCGGGAGACCCGGATCCGTCGCCCCTGCGCCCGGTCCGGGGCCGGTCAGGTCCGGCGCCCGGTGGGCTTTCCCCTTCAGGCTTCGGGCGCCTGCCGGACGAGGCAGGACGACGTGCCGAGGGCGAGGATCCGGCCCTGCGCGTCCACCGCGCGCCCCTCTGACGTGCCGACCTGCCGTCCGCGGGTCTGGATGCGGGCGGTCACCGTGACTTCGCCCGTCGCGGGCGTGATGGGCTTCACGAACTTCACGTCCGTATCCAGCGACACGTAGGTCTCGCCCGGTGCCAGCGTCGTATGCACGGCGCAGCCCAGGGCGCTGTCGAGCAGGGTCATCACCCAGCCCCCGTGCACGAGGCCCATCGGGTTCAGCATGTCGCCGGACGGGGTGCCGCGGAACTCGGCCCAGCCATCTCCGGCCTCTGTCAGGATGAAATCAAGCGCCCGGCAGATCGTCGGAGCCGGGAGCTCGCCGCGCAGCATCGCCTGCAGCTGCTCCAGTCCCGTGAGCGTTGCGATCTGGTCGGGACGGGCGAGGCCGTAGCTGACCGCGTCTGTGGACGGCGCGTCCTTCATGGGATACCCTCAAATTGCATGTCTATGCAAGTAATGTCCATGCATATGCATCGAGTCAAGGGCAAAACGGGAGGAGGCCGTCATGGCCGAGGGATTGAAGGACGACATCGCGGTCACGCCCGCCTTCGAGGAGCTGATGTCGGGCGCGTGCTATTGTCTCGCGCTGCGACGGGCGTCCCGGCGGATGATCCGGCTCTACGACAAGGTGCTGGAGGAACACGGGCTGACGATTGCGCAGTTCTCTCTCCTGCCGTGGATCCATGCGATGAAGCGGCCGACGGTGCAGCGGCTCGCCGAGAAGGCGCAGATGGACCAGTCGACGCTGTCGCGCGGGCTCGCGCTCTTGGAGCGGGACGGGTTCGTCACCTCCGACGTCGATCCGGAGGACAGGCGCAAGCGGATCCTGCGACTCACGGACGAGGGCCGGCGCCGCATGGTGGCGGCCGCCGAGGCCTGGAAACAGGCGCAGGACGAGGTCGCGACGGCGATGGAGGGCGTCTCGATGGCCGATCTCATGCGTGACGTGGGACGTCTGGGAGAGTGACACCCGCGATTGCCGCAACGGAGCCCTGCAGCGGCTGCAATCCTGCTATCCGGATTCCGTAAACAGACGACCTGTGCGCAGATGCGCAGAAGCCTTGAAAAAATAACTGAACTGACCTGTTTAGTTACAAAAACGACGCTTTACGAGTCGAAAGCGACGATTTTGGCGGGCGATGTCACGGCGGCGTGATTTTCGCCCAAAACTTCGTCAAAGTGCGAAAAACACGCCAAGCATTTGATAAATAGCAATTATTCTGTCAAGTTTCACGCGAGTAACCTTGTCATACTGCTGTTACCTTGCTGTGCATGCCCGATCTTGAAGCTTCCGACAAAAAGGCACAGATCACCGTCATCGGAGGCGATACACCGCCCCCGCACAGCAAAAGGAAGACAGAAATGAAACTCGCAACCTTCGCGACCAGCGCTCTCGCAACCGTCCTCGTCGCGGGCTCCGCATTCGCCTACAGCCCCTCCGACGAACGCGCCAACGTCCCGACCCGTGACTACGAACTGGGCTACGTGACCGCACAGCCGACCGATGGTCAGAAGACCACCGTCAAGACCTCGGACGTGTACGATTCCCGCGATGCCGCGCTGATCGGCGAGGAAACCGTGAACGAATACGTGTTCACCTCGGACAACCGCGACAACGACGACACCGCCTTCGGCAACCGCTACCGCTGATCGGATGCCGTGGCTTCGTGACCTGACCGGTACCCTTCCCCGGGTGCCCCTGGTGCTGGCGGTGGGGCTCAGCCTCTCCGCCGGCGCTGCCGGAGCCTATATCGGCCCGGACGAGGTCTCGCCGCCCTATGGCTGGGGCCTGAGCGAGCTGAGCCAGCCGCGCAATCCCATGCCGTCACCCATCGACGACGGGCACAGCGTGAACCCGGACACGGCAGATGCCGCGACCGGCACGACCCCCGCTTCCGGGACGCAGGACTGACACCTGCGCCCCGGAGCCGTCAGCCCGCCTGACGCCTCATCTGCACCGCCGGGAACCAGACCCCGGGCGCGATGCGGATATCGATCCTCCCCCCGATCTCGAACCCGAGCGAGCTGTAGAAGGGCTGCGCCGTGAGCGTGCTCTGACAATGCAGGCGCCGGATTCCGGCCGCCTCGGCAGAGGCGAGCACCTCGGCCATCAGGCGGCGTCCCAGCCCCCTCCGGACGCAGTCCGGATCGGTGGCGACGTGGCGCACGTGGCCCTCGCTCCGCCGCCCGACGGACCCATGGGGCGAGGTGTCGGTCCAGCCGCCCGCGGCCAGCGGACGCCCGTCCTGATCGATCGCGACGAAATAGGTCCCGCAGCGCATCAGCCGCGGGTTGGCCCGTGCCAGGTGGGGCAGGGCGTCGCGCAGCACGTCGGGCTCGTAATCGGCGGCGAGGAGGGCGCGGTAGGACCGTGCGAGCATGGTGGAGACCCTCTCGAGGTCTCCGGGCACGGCGGGTCTTATCGTTATCGTCTGGCACATCGGGATGGCTCCTGGGTCCCGTGGGGGAGGGGAGCGCAACCCTGAAACGACAAGAGCCGCGCTCTGGCGGCGCGGCTCTGCATCTTCTTCGAGTTGGGGGCGATCTTACTTGATCTTGCCTTCCTTGTACTCGACGTGCTTCCGCGCGACGGGATCGTACTTACGTACGGTCATCTTCTCGGTCATCGTGCGTGCGTTCTTCTTGGTCACGTAGAAGTGGCCCGTGCCCGCGCTCGAGTTCAGGCGGATCTTGATGGTGGTCGGCTTCGCCATTTTCGTGTCTCCTGCGGCGGAACGGGTCGTGGTTCCGCGAAATCTCTTGAACTGCGCCTTTTACCCAAGCCCGGGGATGAGTCAACCGCTATCCGCCGAAAAAGCGCGTGCGGCCGGACTCAGCCGAAGGGCAGCCCCTTGGCGACCCCCGTCAGGCTGGTCGAGGTCAGGTGTCCGCGCTCGATCGCGATGCGGATCGCCTCGGCATTGGTGGCGGCGCCGAGCACCTTGCGGGCGCCCTTCAGCCGGTTGACCACCGCGGTGCGGGAGAGGTCCAGCTCTGCGCAGATCTGCTCGTAGGTGAGGCCTGCCTCGAGCAGCTGCAGCACCTCCTGCTGGTGGCTCTTGAGGCCGGGCAGCCGCTCCACCCGGGCGTGGATGCGGGTCACCACGTCGAGGATCGCGGCGATCTCGGCATCGGTGAATTCCCGGTCCCGCCGGGCGCAACTGCCCAGGCTGCGCGATTCGATCGGGCCGGTGCTGCAGGTGACGCCGAAGCGGTATCCATATCCGGCCGCCTCGCAAAGGACGCCAAGCGGATCGGGAATGTCGATCTCGGACCAGCGGGTCGCGCCGGTGTGGAGCAGCGACCAGATCATCGTCGGATCGGCAAGGATGAACTTGCGTTTGGAGTAATGGAGCGACCAGACGTCCTCATAGGTCGAGCGGACCAGAACGGGCCTGGAATAACGCAAATGGAAGCCGAAATTGTATCCGCCGCCGCAAAGCGAATGCAATTCCCTGAAGAGGTCATCGGTTTCGTGCATGACGTTTCGCCGTTCCTGCGATCATGCAATGGCAGCAGAAAATATCGTTAACCACAACCCGTGACGTAACGATCCGATTCCCGGCAACCCTGGGACGACTCATCCCTCGGCAATTGCAAAGGGCGAAGGTGGTGCCGTTTTTTGCAGCGCCCTAGCACTATGGGTCTAAGTCTGGGCAGACATCGTGTCCAATGCGGCACGCTAAACGTGTGTTGGGTCGGCGCCTGCACGCAAGAGAACTTCGTTCCGCGGCGATGCACTATTCTATTTCAGGCGATGCGGGGTCGCGCTGAAATTGAGGCCATGTCTGAATTCTGAAGGAGTTTCGCGTTGAAGGCGAATGACGACCCGCACGACCGGCATCTGATCAGGGCAAGGAACGGCAAGAGCCTGGGGCTGGCATTCTTACTGACGCTCGTCTTCGGCCCGGTCGGTCTGTTCTATTCTTCCATCGTCGGCGGCATTTTCATGGTGACGATCGCCATCATCATCGCGCTGGTCACCATGAGCTGGGGAGTCCTGCTGACCTGGCCGCTCAGTATCGTCTGGGGCGTCGTGGCGACCATCGCCCACGAACGGACCTGACCCGGCCTCAGCCGTCGGTGTCGATCCAGATCGTCACCGGGCCGTCGTTGATCAGCGATACCTTCATGTCCGCGCCGAAGCGCCCCGTCTCGACCGCGGGGCCGAGCGCCGCGAGGCTGGCGGCGAAGGCGGTGTAGAGCCGTTCGGCCTCGGCCGGGGCGGCGGCGCCGGAGAAGCCGGGGCGATTGCCGCGGCTGGTATCGGCGGCGAGGGTGAACTGGCTGACGACAAGCGCGCTGCCGCCGGTATCGACGAGCGCGCGGTTCATCTTGCCTGCCTCGTCCTCGAAGATCCGCATCTTCGAGATCTTCGCGGCCAGTTTCTCTCCGGTCGCCGTGTCATCGCCGGGCATGGCGCAGACCAGGATCAGAAGGCCCGGGCCGCACTGGCCGATCACCTCTCCGTCCACCCGCACCGCGGCCTCGGACACACGCTGGATCAGGGCCCGCATCCGTCAGCCCCGCATGTCGAGGATTTCGGAGAGCGGCGCGCGCTCGGTCCGGAAGGCGTTGGCGGGGTGGTCGCGGTCCTCGTATCCGAAGCTGAGCGCACAGAGGATCATGCGGTCCTCGGGCACGCCGAAATGGTCGCGCAGCAGCGGGGCATGGGCCGCGATGGCCGCCTGCGGCACGCAGCCCAGCCCGAGCGCCTCGGCCGCGAGGCAGAAGGCGAGGATGAAGCCGCCGCAATCCATCGCGCCGTAGGGGCCAAGCTCGGTCCCGGAGGTCAGGATCGCGGTGTGCGGCGCGCCGAAGAAGCGGAAGTTCTCCATCGCCTGCCGGGCCGAGCCCTCCCGGTCGCCCTTGGTCACCCCGACCGCGTCATAGAGCTGCCAGCCGCAGGTGCGGCGGCGGTCGCGGTGCTGGCCGGTGTAGCCTGTGGGGAAGGTCATGTCCGGGTGCCCGCCCTCGGTCGAGGTGGGGTTGGCAAGCAGCTTCGCGCGCAGCGCCTCGGTCTCGGCCGGGCGGGTCACGATCACCTGCCAGGGCTGGGAGTTGCACCAGGACGGGGCACGCCCCGCGGTGGCGACGAGTGTCTCTATGATGTCGTCCGGCACCGGCGTGTCGGTGAAGGCGCGGCAGGAATGGCGCGATTTCAGAAGCCCGTCGAGGGCGGCAAGGTCGGTCGTGTCTGTCATCTGTCTCATCCCGATTGCGAGGTCACGAAGGCGACGATCCCGGCGACGATCAGGCCGAGGAGCACCGCGAAGGCGATCTTCCACGCGGACCATGGCCGTTCGCCCTGAACCCGCCCGGTGCGGCCGTTGACCACGAAGCGATAGGTCTTGCCGCGGAACCGGTAGGCGGCCAGCCAGACCGGCAGCAGCACGTGCTTGAAGGTCACGTCCGCGACCGTGGTGTCGATCGCGTGGACCTGCTGGGCGTCCCCGCCGATGTCGAATTTCACGTCGCGCTCGATCACCCGGTCCATCTTCTGCCGTGCCTCGTCGAAGCCGGCGCGCAGCTCCACCTGATAGGCCTCGGCCCGGAACCCGGCGAGGAAGTCGGGCCGGTAGGGCTCCAGCGCGGACAGGTCCCACGGCTCCAGCGCGTCGGTGTAGCGCTTGGGCAGCGAGGTGGAGGCCAGCACCAGCACGTCGTCGAAGAAGCGCCGGACACGGCCCGAGGCGGGACTCCAGCGGATCTTCTGGACCTGCACCCGCTGCGGCTTGCCATCGCGCATCACGGTATGCGTCTCGTAGTAGATATGCCCCCGTGCGCCGGTATAGCGCGACGCCGTGTCGGCGTCGAAGGTCCAGTAGGGCACGTAGATGCCCTGCATCCGGCGCCCCTTGCGCGCGTAATCGGTCAGCCCGTTCGGCGCGAACCACAAGGCGCCCAGCCACGCGGTCATCGCCTGCCGCGCCGCCGCTTCGTCCAGCGCGAAGGGCAGGACCCCCCGCGGCTTGATGTGTCGGTTCACCCCGGTGTCGGTGACGACGGGCGTGGCGCAGAAGGGGCATTCGGTGGCGTGGATATCCGGGTCGAACTCGACCTCCGCGCCGCAGTTCGGACATTTGGAGACGCGGCTCTCCTCGGTCTCGGCCTCGGGCAGGCGCGCCTCGAGCGCCGCGTTGAAGTCGAGCTCGCGGATCGCGGGAACATGGGATTGGGTCAGCCCCTCGACCTGTTCGGTGTTGCCGCAGAAATCGCAGACCAGCTCCCCGGTGGCGGGGTTGAAGCGGTAATCCGCGCCGCAATTGGGGCAGGGGAAGCGGTGGTCCGTCGGGACGGCCGCAGCCGCGTCGCTGGTCATGGTCGTGCTGCCCCTCGTCTCCGGCATCCGGGGCGGAGAGTGTGGCCCCCGCCCCGGAGGGTCAAGGGCCGGCTCCGCCGCGTTCCGCGGTTCAGGCCCCCGGCGGGGGCGGCGGCATCACGGTGAAGAGCTGCGCCAGCTCCGGCACGTCCTCGGCCCGTTTCCAGCCGTCCTGCCCGGCGGTCCAGACGTGGGTGTCGCGGCTGAAGGACCCTTCCGTCACCATCCGCCCCAGCCGGGCCCTGGAGAAGGGACCCGAGGTCTGGCCGTTCTCGGCCAGGTGCCAGACGTGTTCGACCGGCGGGGGCGGGGGCGGGGCCGCGGCGGCCGGCGCCGCCTGCGCCGGAGCGGCGGCGGCAGGCGCGGTGCCCCAGGGGCCGCGCTGGCCGAGCGCCGCACCCATGGCCATGCCCATCCCGGCCCCGATCCCCGCGCCCATGCCCGAATTCGGCGTGCTCGCCGCCCTCTCCATCGCCTGCGCGGCGGCGAACTGGGTGTATTTGCCGAGATCGCCGACGATTCCCATCGAAGTCCGCTTGTCGAGCACCTCCTCGACCGCGGGCGGCAGCGAGATGTTCTCGACGTAGAGCTCGGGCATCTCCATGCCGTATTGCGCCAGCGTGCCGGTGATCTCCTTCGCCACGAGCGTGCCGAGGTCGCGGGTGTTCGCCGCCATGTCGAGCACCGGAATGCCGGAGGAGGCGACGACGCGCGAGAATTCCTGCACGATGATGTTGCGGATCTGGAAGGCGATCTCGTCCATCGTGAACTCGCCATCCGTCCCTACGATCTCCTGCAGGAACTTCGCCGGGTCGGTGACGCGGATCGCGTAAGTCCCGAAGGCGCGCAGCCGGACCGGCCCGAACTCGGGGTCGCGGCAGATGATCGGGTTCTTCGTGCCCCATTTCAGGTCGGTGAACCGGGTCGTGTTGACGAAGTAGATCTCGGACTTGAACGGCGACTTGAAGCCGTGGTCCCAGTGCTGAAGCGTGGTCAGCACCGGCATGTTGTTGGTCTCGAGCATGTAGAGCCCGGGCGTGAAGACATCGGCCAACTGGCCTTCATGCACGAAGACCGCCGCCTGCCCCTCGCGCACCGTGAGCTTGGCGCCGTACTTGATCGCGTGGCCATGCCGCTCGAACCGCCAGACGAGCGTGTCGCGGGTGTCGTCGGTCCAGTGGATGACGTCGATGAACTCGCCGGAGAGGAAATCGAAGATGCCCATGGTGACCTCGGAATGACGTGGTGGTTAGGGGTGACGGGTTTCGGCGGCCCCGAACCCCGTGTGGATCGGATGGCCGGAAACCGCGCGACGCTGCGTGCAAGCTGCGCCCGGATCGCGCCCGGCCTGGTGGCGGGGTCGGGCGGCGACGGTCCGCAGCCTATTCGCCGGGTTCGTGGAAAGCCGCGGAGGGTGCATCACGACGGCCCCCCCGACAGCCCTTCCGCGATCTCCTGCACGATCGGGCGGGCCTGCGCCGGGGTCATCCCCGTGGACAGGCGCGTGTCGTAGAGCATCCGCAGCAGCAGCTCGTCGTGGGTGGTCAGCAATGCGAATTCGTCGTCGTCGTTGAAGATCGACGGCCGCGCGTTCGGGCTGTCGTTGGCGAGGCCGAGGCCCTGCGCCATCTCCTCGTGATAGCAGGAGCGGCGCATCAGGTCGGGATGTTCGGCCCGGACGAAGGCGATGGCCTTGCGGTATTCGTAATCGCTGCTGCCGCCCGAGAAGGCGACCACGAGGCAGTGGATCGACCGGGGCAGCGTCCGGAAGATGTCGACCGAGCTGTCCGAGATGTTCGGCACCAGCTGCCGGATCCGGCGGATCGCGGGGCCGCGGTCGTCCTCGCCCATCACCAGCACGTGGAAATTGGCCGACGCTCCGCGGGCCATGGTCACCGGATGCCCGGTCAGCCGCCCCAGCCGGGCGGCGTAATCGGCGATGTAGGCGCTGTCCGTGGCCCTGATCTCCTCGGGCACCGTGTCCCCGAACTCCACGTTGACGCGCACCGGAAGGACCCAGCGGCGCAGGTGCGAGGGCGCGTCCGAGGCCGTCCGCAACCCCGCCCCGCGCGCGTATTCGTCATACAGCGCGATGCGCTCGAAATTCTCGGCCAGCTGGCGGGTGTTGAACGGCGTGTCGATCCCGCCGCCGTCCTGCCGCAGGAGCCCCTGCGCCAGAAGGTCGGCCTGCACGCCCGCGTAATACCGCGTGAGCTCTTCCGAGCGGGCCGAGGGCTTGGGCCGCTCCTCGACGGGCTTCGGCAGCACCACGGGTCTGGCCTTCGGTGTCAGCGATGTCTGCAAGCCCTGCTCGCAGCCCGCGAGCAGGGCGGTCACGGCGAGTCCCGTGAGGAATGTCCTGAAGCCGCCCACCCCTGTGTGACCTCAGCCCTGCTGCGGCGGAACGGCGGTCGAGGTCGTGTCGCCGAGCCCCGTCGCCTTCGCCTTGGCCGAGGCGAGCGTGTCGCGCAGCTCGGCCTCCATCTTCTGCAGGTCGGCCTCGGCGGCCGCGCGCTTCTTCTTGCCTTCGTCGGCGATCTGCAGGCTTTCCTGGATCGTGCCGATCAGATCGGCGTTGGCCTGCTTCACGGCCTCGATGTCGAAGACCCCGCGCTCCATCTCCTGCCGGATGGCCTTGTTGCTGTCGCGCAGGTTCTTGGCGTTGGCGGTCAGCAGCTCGTTGGTCAGGTCGTTGGCGTCGCGCACGGCGGTCGCCGCCTCGGCAGAGCGCTGGATGGTGACCGCCTGGGCCAGCTGCGTCTCCCACAGCGGCACGGTGTTGACGAGGGTCGAGTTGATCTTCGTGACCAGCGACTTGTCGTTCTCCTGCACCAGCCGGATCGAGGGCAGCGACTGCATCGTCACCTGCCGCGTCAGCTTCAGGTCATGCACCCGGCGCTCGAGGTCGTCGCGGGCGGCGCGGAGGTCGCGCAGCTCCTGCGCCTTCATCACCTGCGCGTTCTCCGCCGCGGCCTGCACATCGGCCTCCAAGGCGGGAATCTCGCCGCCGTCGAGCGATTTCAGCTTCTCCTCTCCGGCCGCGATGTAGAGCGCGAGCTCGTCGTAGAAGTTCAGCGTCTTGTCGTAGAGCATGTCGAGCGACTTGATGTCCTTCATCAGCGCGTGCTCGTGCTTGAGCAGGTCATCGGTGATGCGGTCGATCTGGCCCTGCACCTCCTCGAACCGGGCGGTGAACTTGGCCATCGGCGTCGCCCGGCCGAGGATCCGGTCCCAAAGGCTGCGCTTGCGGCCGACGTCCAGCTCGCTGACCGAGAAGCCGCGGATCGCCGAGACGATGTCGCGCAGGCTGTCGCCGGCGGGGCCGACGTCCTTGTTCTTGACGTCCGCCAGCATCGCCTGGCTGATCTGCTGCAGCTCGGCCTGGGCGGCGGAGCCGAAGCTGACGATGGAGTTGGTGTCCCCCATGTCGATCTCGGCGATGCGCTTGCGGATCGCCTCGGCCGCGGCGGGCTCGGCCTGTTCCAGCGGAACGATCTCCTGTTTGGGTTCGGGCAGCACGGTGGCGGTGACCTCTTCGACCATGGTTACGGATTCGGCGGCCTTCCTGCGGACGGTATCGGACATCGTCTTCACTCCATCTTGCCGGGGGCGCCCACGCCCTCGCGTTGCAGCCGCTCGCGCAGCACGTCGATCTCGACGGTCAGGTCGCTCCTGTCGTCAAGCAAGAGCTTTTCCGTCCGGGCGGCGAAATTCTGCTCCAGGTCGGTGAGCAGCGCCTCGTAGCTCGCCCGTGCGCCCTGGCTGTGGTTGCGGGCGTAGATCTCGGTGAACTTCACCGTCGCGTCACGGGCCCCCATCAGGTAGACGCCCAGGAATTTCCGGGCCGAGGTCAGGTCGCGCGGATCGTTCTCGATCGTGCGGATCATGTCCTCGGCGGTGGCGCGGAAGCCCGCGACCCGTCCCGACAGGCCGCGGTCCCGCAGGGTGTCGATGGTGGTCTGCATGGTCTTCAGGTAGGCCTCGGCCTCGTCGACCACGCGCGCGACCCGGTCGCGCTGGAAGGTGTCGATCCCCTCGGCGCCCTTGTTGCGCAGCGGGTCCGGCCCGAAGGAGGCAAGGTGCAGCCCGCCCGCGATCACCGCGTATATCACCGCCGAGACCAGGTCGATCCCGTGCACGCTCGCGCCAAGCGCGGTGCCGACGGCGATCGAGAGCGAGCCCAGCATCTTGCGCGGAATGGCCGGGCGGCGGGCGATCTTGCGCTCGTGATAGGCGGCCTCGGCCCGGAGCCCCTCGCGCGTCAGCCAGGCACCGAGCACCCAGGCCCCGGCACCGAGCAGCCCGGTCGCAAGCCCGACGGCGCCGGCACCGAGCGCGGAGAACGCCAGCAGCACCGGCGGCACGAACAGCACGTTCGACCGCGCGCCCGCGGTGTTCGGCCGCTCCAGCCGCCGCGGCGGACGGGGCGGCGGGGTCTCGCCGGTCCCGCCGCGGGGGGCCGGGGAATACTGTCCGCCGTAGCGTTCGGCCATCACTCGGCCCCCAGCCAGCCGGTCGCCACACCGCACATCACGGTGATGAGCAGGGCATAGGAGATCTTCTGGATCGCGCCGCTCCGCCGCGTCGTGCCGGTCTCGGGCCGGCGCTCGAAGGCCGAGGCCACCAGCGAGGCCGCGGCGACAAGTGCAGCCAGGAGAACCACTATGAGGAACAGCCGTGACATCGCGCCCTCCACGGGTCAGGTTTCGTCATGAACATAGGGGGCGCCGGAGCGATCCGCCACCCTTGCCGTGGTGGCGATCAGCGCGAGCTGCCGGCCTTGCGCGCCGCCGCGAGCTTGCGGGCATAGCCCGACTGGATGAACTCCACGACGAAAAGCACCACCACCGAGAAGTAGAAGGTGGATTTCGACATCGGCACGATCTCGTAGCCGAAGACGCGCAGCGCCATGGCCTCGTCATGGGTCGCATGGGCCGCGGCCTGGCCGGCTTCGCCCAGCAGGACGACGCCCACGATCAGCAGGATGAAGAGGCCCAGAACCTCGAACATGCGGTTCTTTTCCAGGAAGGCCGTCACCGCGTCGGCGAGCAGCAGCATGGCGAGGCCCGACAGGATGATCGCCGCGGCGAGGACCGGGAAGACGTCGGTGATCGCGATGGCCGAGAGGACCGAATCGAAGCTGAAGATCAGGTTCATCAGCACGATCAGCAGGATCACCTGCGTCGCGGACTTGCCGTCCTTCGCCTCGACGTCGGAATGCAGGTCCTCGACGCTCAGCATGTGGCCGATCTCCTTCACCGCGGTGTACATGATGAAGGCGCCGCCGAAGACGAAGACCAGCGTGGCGAAGTTGACGCCGCCGGTCAGCACGCCGTCCCAGCCGAAGACGAAGAACGGATCGGTCAGCGCGCCGAGCAGGCCGATCATCACGAAGAGCAGCACCACCCGCAGCGCCACGGCGATGATGATGCCCCAGAAGCGCACCGCCTTCTGCTGCGGGACCGGGGCGCGCTGGCTCTCGATCGAGATGTAGAGAAGGTTGTCGAACCCGAGTACCGCCTGCAGGAAGCAGAGCATGAGCAGGTTCAGAAGGTTCTCGATCGTCAGAAGGTCCGCCATAAATCCCGTCCCTGAAGGTCCATGAAATGCGCCTCCAATGTGACGGGACGCCAAGGGCTTAACAACCCTCGCGTTCAGCGGTTCCCCGCAGACCGCGCCCTGCCTTCATCGTTCCGGGCCAAATGCCGGTGGCCGGGCTTCGGCCCGGCCCGCCCTGCGGTCAGGAATTGCGCGGCTTGCGCACCCGGCGCACCGGTTTCGCGGGCGGCGGTGTCTCCGCCTCCAGCCCGAGCTGGTCGCGCATGATCTTGGGGCGGACCTCCTCGACCTCGCCTGCCTTCAGCTGACCCAGCTGGAACGGCCCGTAGGAGATCCGGATCAGGCGGTTCACGCTCAGCCCGACCGCCTCCATCGCGCGCCGGATCTCGCGGTTCTTGCCTTCGCGCAGGCCCACCGTCGCCCAGGCGTTCGCGCCCTGCTGGCGGTCGAGCGTGACCTGCATCGGCTGGAAGGTTTCGCCGTCCAGCGTGATGCCCTCGCGCAGCGCGGCGAAATCCTCGTCCTTCGGCGCGCCCTTCACCCGCACGCGGTAGCGCCGCAGCCAGCCGGTCGAGGGCAGCTCGAGCCGCCGCTTGATCCCGCCGTCATTGGTGAGCAGCAGCAGCCCCTCGGAATTGAGGTCGAGCCGCCCCACCGTCATCACCCGTGGCAGATCCTCGGGCAGCGCGTCGAAGATCGTCCGGCGCCCCTGTTCGTCCCGCGTCGTCGTCACTAGCCCCGACGGCTTGTGGTAGAGCCAGAGCCGCGCCGGTTCGGGCGCCGAGATGGCCTTGCCGTCGACCTCGACCTTGTCGCGCGCCGTGACGTTCAGCGCGGGCGAGGCGATCGGCTTGCCGTTCACCCGCACCCGCCCCTCGGCGATCATCTTCTCGGCGTCCCGGCGCGAGGCGACACCGGCGCGGGCCATCACCTTGGCGATCCGGTCCCCATCGGGCGAGGCGCCCTCGGCGGGCGTCGGCGCGGGGGTGCGGGCCGGTCTGCCGCCGGGTTTTCCCCCAGGTTTTCCGCCGGGTTTTCCGCCGGGTTTGCCGGGCCCCTTCGCGGGGCGCGGCGGTCCCTTCCGGTCCGTCGCGGCGGCGGGTCTGCGGCCGCTCGGGCGGCTGTCGGAGGGCGGGGAGGGCGGTTTGCGGGCCATGCGCCCCGCTTACCCGGTTTCGCGGCGGGGCGGAAGCGGGCTTGCGATGCAGCCTTCCGCCGGGCAGGAAGACCCCCATGAGGTTCGCGCCCCACATGGACACCGCGCTGGAAGAGGCGCAGGCCGCCGCCGCCCGCGGCGAGGTGCCGGTCGGCGCGGTGCTGGTCGCGCCCTCGGGGCAGGTCGTGGCCCGGGCCGGGAACCGCACGCGTGAGCTCTCCGACCCCTCGGCCCATGCCGAGATGCTGGTGATCCGCGCCGCCTGCGCCGCCGCGGCAAGCGAACGCCTGCCGGGTCATGTGCTCTATGTCACGCTGGAGCCCTGCGCGATGTGCGCCGCCGCCATCGCCGCCGCCCGCATCGCGCGGGTGGTCTACGGCGCGGCCGATCCGAAATCCGGCGGGGTGGCCCATGGCGCGCGGGTCTTCTCGCACCCGCAGGCGCACCACGTGCCCGAGGTGATCGACGGGATCGGTGCCGCCGCCTCCGAGGCGCTGCTGAAGGGCTTCTTCGCGGCCCGCAGGGACCTGTCATCCGATTGACAAACCCGCCCGCCGCCGCCGTTATGGCCCGCGCCCGGAGAAGGAGACAGACAGATGCCGAACCTGCATGACGTGCTCGCGGGGTTCACCGCCCATGACGGCGGCAGCCGCGTCGAGACGCCGGAGAACTGGACGCAGGGGCGGACGATCTACGGCGGCATGACCACCGCGCTCTGCTGGCATGCCGCGACGCTCGCGGTGCCGGACCTGCCGCCGCTGCGGGCGGCGCAGGTGTCCTTCGTCGGGCCCGCCTCCGGGACGCTCGACTTCTCAACCGAGCTCTTGCGCCGCGGGCGGAACTCGGCGGTGGTCGAGGTCGCCTGCCGGACGGCCGAGGGCTATGCCGCCATGGCGCTCTTCACCTGCGCGAATGCGCGGCAGAGCAGCGTCTCGCACGATCTCAGCCCCGCGCCGGAGGCGCCCGGTCCCGACGGGGTGGAGGATTTCCACCGCAAGCCGCCCAGGGCGCTCGCCTTCCCGCAGAACTTCGACATCCGCTTCGTCCGGGGCGGCCGTCCGCTGTCGGGCGATGAGCCGGAGATCCTCGTCTGGACCCGTCTGAAGGAGGAGGAGGGCGTCGATCCGGTCACCGCGCTGCTCGCGCTGGCCGACGTGCTGCCGCCGGGGGCGATGGCCGAAATGCCGGAATGGGGCCCGGTCTCGACGATGACGTGGGGTGTGGATTTCCACCACCCGGTCACCTCGCGGGGATGGCACCTGCTGCACACCTATTCCGACCAGGCGGACGACGGCTATTCGCTGCAGGGATCCGATATGTGGGACGCCGAGGGGCGGCGGGTGCTGACCGCCCGTCAGATGGTCGCGATCTTCGGCTGACGCCCGGGCGGCGGCGCCCGTCGCCGGGCGCCGCGCGGCGATCAGATCTCGACCGTTTCCAGCACCTCGGGGGTCTTCACGTCGACGCCCGGCAGGGCCTCGACCAGCGCGTCGGCGCTCTGTTCGAGCAGGGGGAAGGTCTTGTAGTGCATCGGGAAGACCGTCTTGAAATCGAAGAAGGTCCTGGCCGCGTAGGCCGCCCGCTTCATGTCCATCGTGAAATGGCCGCCCGCGGCGAGGATGCCGATGTCGGGCTTGTGCAGGTCGTTGAAGATCTTCATGTCGGCCATCACGTCGGTGTCGCCCGAGAAGTAGATCGAATGGCCCTCGCCCTCGATGATGAACCCGGCCTCGGAGCCCGCATAGGCGCCATCGGGGGTGGAGGACGAATGCGTCGCGTGCACCATCGTGACCGAGACGCCGCCCAGCCGGATCGTGCCGCCCTTGTTGAAGCCGGTGCAGGACAGGCTGTCGTCCTGTTTCTCCAGCCAGCCCATCAGTTCGACCATGCCGTAGACCGGGATGCCCAGCTCCTTCGCGATGCCCGCCGCGTCCGAGACGTGGTCGCCGTGGCCATGGGTGAGGAAGATGTGGGTCGCCCCGCCGATCGCCTCGTCGCGCCGGTCGTCCGGGAAGGTGGGGCCGGACAGGAACGGGTCGACGAGCAGGACCTTGTCCTCGATTTCGATGCGGAACGAGCCGTGGCCGAGCCAGATGATCTTCATGGAATGAACCTCCCCATGTGTTGCGGTGTCCGGTCGGAGGTTAGGGCGGGGGACCCGGTGCGGCAATGCGCGGCGGGAAAATCCCACGCGCGACGGACGGGGTCGGATGCAGGCCGGGCGTCGGCCCGGCACCGGCAGAAGCGCCGGGCGCGCGCCCGGCGATCCCCTCAATACCCGACGCGGCTGACCGTGTTCACCAGCTCGACCAGCTTCGGCCCCAGCTCCTGCTCCAGCCGTTCCTTCGGCAGCGAGAAGGAATAGCCGCCGAGGTTGAAGGCCAGCATCGGCGTGTCGGGCTGCGGCGAGCGATAGGGGACGGAGACGGCGTGCACGTCCTTCTGCCATTCCTTGATCGAGGTATAGAAGCCGCGGGTTGCGATCTGCTCGCGCGCGTCGTCGATGCCTTCGAGGATCTGGTTCAGCTTGTCGGGCTCGGTGCGCTGCCGGATCCGTTCGATGATGTCGCGCCGCTCCGCATCGTGAGTGCCCGCGATATAGGCCCGCCCGATGGCCGAACGCGCCAGCGAGATCCGCGAGCCGACGTCGAGCTGGAGCGAGATCACGCCCACCGACCGGGCGCAGGAGATATAGGTCATCGACATGTCGTCGCGCCCGCCGAGCGCCACCAGCACCCCGTCGCCGCAATCGTCGGCAAGCTTCTGCATGTAGACCTGCGCCGTCTCGCGCACGTGCAGACCGGCAAGGCAGGCATAGCCCAGCGACAGGACCGGGACCCCCATGCGGTAGCGTCCGGTGTCGTCGTCATAGACGAGGTAGCCCGCCTTCAGCAGCGTGAAGGTCAGCCGCGAGACGGTCGAGTTGGGCAGGCCGGTCCGTTCGGCCAGATCCGAGTTTCCCAGCCCCGCCCGGTCGTTCGGGCTGAAGGCGCGCAGGATCTCGAGCCCGCGGTAGAGCGCGGTCACGAACTGCCTGTCGTTGTCGCCCTTGTCGGCCTCGCGGGCCGCGTCGGTCATTCTCTTGCGCAAGTCGCGTCTCCAAATTCCGCAGAGCGGTTCATGATTGCGTAGCTGCCCGGGGTCTTTGCGGTCAACAGGAACATGCGGCTATCCCGGCTCCCGTTCCGTTTCGGCGACACCGCCGCCGGCGCCGCGGTCGGACAGCAGGCGCCACTGCACCTTTCCGGTGCCGCTGCGGGGCAGGGCGTCGGTGAAATGCACGGCGCGGGGGACCTTGTAGGCGGCCATCTCTCCGCGGCACCATGCGATCAGCTCCGCCTCGGTCAGCTCGGCGCCCGGGCGGCGCACGACATGGGCCGCCACGCTCTCGCCCTTGCGCGGGTCGGTCATGCCGACGACACAGGCCTCGGCCACGTCGGGATGGCGGTGCATCAGCGCCTCGACCTCGGCCGGCCAGACCTTGAAACCGCTGGCGTTGATCATCCGCTTGAGCCGGTCGGTCATGTAGAAATAGCCGTCCGCGTCGTAATGGCCGATGTCCCCGGTGCGCAGGAACCGCTTGCCGTCCAGCTCGGTCAGCGCGGCCGCGGTGGCCTCGGGGTTGCGCCAGTAGCCGTCGAAGACCTGCGGCGCGCTGATGACGATCTCGCCGGTCTGGTCGGGTCCCAGCTCGTGCCCGTCCTCCAGGTCGATCACCCGCGCGTCCACGTCGAAGATCGGGATCCCGAGGCATTGCGGACGGGGGCGGTGGAACGGGTTGATATGCGTCACGCCCATCGTCTCGGACATGCCGTAGCCTTCGATGATCTCGAGCCCGGTCAGGTCGCGCAGCCGGCGCGCCACCGCCTCGGGGACCGCCGCACCGCCCGCGCCGATCAGCGTCAGCGAGGAGACGTCCCGCGGCCGCGTGTCGAGCGCCCGCATCGCGTCGATCACCATCGTGGTGATCGAGCGCCACATGGTGATCCGGTGCCTCTCGATCAGGTCGAGCGCGAGGTCCACGTCCCACCGGGTCAGCTGCACCAGCGTCGAGCCGGCGCAGAGCGGGGCGTTCATGCCGTTCTGCATGCCCGTCACGTGGAAGAAGGGCATCACCGACAGAAGCACCGTCGCTTCGGTATAGGGCGAGAGCGGGATATAGCCGTGGATCACCGGCTGCAGGGTCCGGTGCCGGTGCACGCAGCCCTTGGGCTGGCCGGTGGTGCCCGAGGTGTAGAGGATGAGGGCCAGATCCTCGGGGCCGGCCTCGTGCGGGCCGGGCGCCCGTTCGACGGCGAGGGCCTCGCGCCAGCGGGTCAGGCCCGGTCCTCCGACATCGCTGTCGGAGAGATCGCGCAGGGCCTCGGGCATGTCGGCGCGACCCTCGGGCGCGGCCATGTCGGCGGGCGCGGCGGCAAGGATGTGATCGAGATGGCCCGAGGCGAGCAGCGGGCGCAGCGTCTCGACCAGCTCGGTCCCGGCGATCACGATGCGGGCGCCGGAATCCGACAGGATGTGTTCGAGCTCGCCCTGCCGGTACATCGGGTTGGCGGGCACGACGGCCGCGTCGGCCCGCAGGATGGCGTAATAGGCGATGATCCACTGCGGGCTGTTCTGCATGTCGATCACGACGCGGTCGCCGCGCTTCACGCCCATCGAGACCAGCCAGCCCGCGATCCGCTCCACGTCCTGCCAGAGCGCGCCGTAGGGGATGTGGTTGCCGTAGTAGATCACGGCGGTCTTGTCCGGCAGCCGGGCCGCCGTCGCCTCGAGATTCCGCGCGACCGAGCGGTCGGGAATGTCGATGCGCGTCGGGACGCCCGGCGGCCAGTGCTTCATGTGCAGCTCAGGCATTCAGACCTTCATGCCGGGCAGGTTCAGCGACGCGGTGTTGCCGCCGTCCACCGGCAGCGCCTGCCCGGTGATGTAGGAGGCGTCGTCCGAGGCGAGGAAGCAGATCGCCGCCGCAATCTCCTCGGGCTTGCCGTAGCGCCGGAGCTCGCAGCGCGAGCCGAGCTTGTGCTCCTTGTCGTTGTCGCGGGCGTAGTCGAAGACGCGCTTGGTCATGCCGGTCTCGATCAGCCCCGGGCAGACCGCATTGACGCGCACGTTGTAGCCGCCGAGGTCGCAGGCCGCGGTCTGGGTCAGCGAGATCACCCCCGCCTTGGAGGCCGAGTAGGCGTTGCCGCCCGCGCCAGAACGGATCCCCGCGACCGAGGCCGTGTTCACGAAGGCGCCGGAGCCCTGCTCCTGCATCACCTTGCCCGCGTGTTTCAGGAAATGCGCCACGCCGAAGAGGTTGACGCCGATGACGGTGCGCCAGTCCTCCATGTCGTTTTCCATGATCGGCTGGTAGCCGCGCGAGACGCCGGCGTTGTTGGCGACCGCGTCGATGCGGCCCCATTTCTCGACCACCGCCTTCACGCAGGCCTCGACCTGCGCCTCGTCCGAGACGTCGCAGGCATGGGTCATCACCTCGCCCTCGGGCGTGGCCGCGTCCAGCGCCGCCTGTTCGCGGTCGACGATGCAGACCTTCGCACCCTCGGCCGCCAGCCGCGCCGCAGTGGCCCGGCCGATACCCGACGCCGCCCCGGTGACGATCGCCACCTTGCCCTCAAATCTCATGACAATGTCCTCCCTGGCCTCAGGTTTGCACAGAAGCCTACACCGTTCAATCTATGGAAATGCGTTCCGCGATGCGGATTTCACGCTGGTGTATTCTGCCAGTAGGGCTCCCGCAGCTCGCGCTTGAGGATCTTGCCGATCTCGGAGCGCGGCAGGTCCTCGCGGAACTCCACCTTGCTGACCCGCTGGATCTTTCCAAGCTGGCCATTGGCCCATTCGCGGATCTCCTCGGGGTCCGCATCCTTCGAGGCGGGCACCACCAGCGCCAGCGGCGTCTCGCCCCAGTCGCGGGAAGGGATCGCGATGACGGCCACGTCGGTCACCTGCGGATGCTTGCGGAGCACCTGTTCGAGGTCGGTGGCGTAGATGTTGAAGCCGCCCGAGATGATCATGTCCTTCTTGCGGTCGAGCAGGTGCAGGAAGCCGTCCTCGTCGACCCGGCCCATGTCGCCGGTGCGGATGAAGACCTCGCCCTCGGGCGAGATCCAGGTGGCCTCCTCGGTCTTGTCGGGGGCGTTGTGATAGCCCGGCATCATCGACACGCCGCGGCCGACGATCTCTCCGAACTCGGTGATCGGGATCTCGTTGCCCTGCTCGTCGATCATCCGCATCTCGCAGCCGGGGTTCAGCTGGCCGACGGTGTCCCACTTGTCCGGATGGGCGTCGCAGTCGAGCGTGAAGGACGCGCCGCCCTCGGTCATGCCGTAGGTTTCCATCAGGTTGCCCGGCCAGCGTTTCTGGACCTTGGCGATCACGACGCCGGGCAGCGGGGCCGAGGTCGACATCTTGCAGACGAAGGACGACAGGTCGTACTTGTCGAAATCGGGCTCGTCCATCAGGCGCATGTATTGCACGGGCACCAGCATGGAATGCGTCACGCGGTACTTCTCGCAGAGCCGCAGGAACTCCTTGGTGTTGAACTTCGACATGATGACGGAGGTCGCGCCCTTGGTCTGGGCGGCGAGCGAAACGACAAGCGTCGTGTTCGAATAGAGCGGCGTCGACATGATCTGGACGGAGGTGCCGTCCATCTTGTTCCGTGCCGCCCGCGTGTTCTGGCGGGCCCGGAACCGGTGATCGTGCACGATGCCCTTCGGCGTGCCGGTGGTGCCGGACGAGAAGATCATGTCGAACATCGTCTCGGGCGCGACCTCGGTCGGGGGCACCGGCTCCGCGTCGCCGATATAGGCGTCGAGCTCGGCCAGCGGCACGACCCGGGCGGCGCCCAGGCGGTTCGCCACATCCATGTATTTTTCCGAGGCGAACAGAAGGACCGGGGCCGAGTTCTCGACCATCTTCGCCAGCGCCTCGTCGCTGGCCGAGAAGGGCAGCGGGGCCATGCAGCCGCCCGCGTGCAGCACGGCGGTATAGAGCGCGAAGTAATCGGGAGAATTCTCCGACAGCCCGGCCACCAGCACGTCCGGCCCCACGCCATCGGCATTCAGCCGCCCGGCGATCCGCGCCACCCGATCCGCGTAGTCCCGCCAGGTCCACTGGATCCCGGTCTCGTCGCTGATGACCGCGATCGCGTCGGGCTTCTCCGCCGCCACCTTCTGAACCTCGGCGCCGTAGTTGAAGAACTCGTCCTGCTCCGGCGTCTTCGGTTCGATCTTGCCGCGGTGCGTGCGGATCGTATTCATTTGCTGGACCTCCCATCCATCGCGAAATAGTTAGCAAGCACATTATGCCTGCCACGCGGTCGCGTCAATATTCCGCTTTACGGAATAAAGTTCCACGACATTGACAGCCGCGCCGACAGCGTGTCACTTAGCGGCAACCCGAGGAGGAGGACAGCGATGTACGATTATTTTCCGATATCTGACAAAGCCAAGAAGATGCGTGAACAGCTCATGCGCTTCATGGAAGACCACATCTATCCCGCCGAGAAAATCTACAAGGAACAGGTAGAGGAAGGCGACCGCTGGGAAGAGCCCCAGATCATGGAAGAGCTCAAGGCCAAGGGCAAGGAATCGGGCCTCTGGAACATGTTCCTCCCCCATGATGCGGGCGAGTACAAGGGCGCGGGCCTGACCAACCTCGAATACGGCACGCTCTGCGAGATCATGGGCCGGTCCTCGATCGGGTCGGAGCCCTTCAACTGCTCCGCCCCCGACACCGGCAACATGGAGACGATCTTCCTCTTCGGCGACGACGAGGCGAAGGCCACCTGGCTGAAGCCGCTGCTCGACGGCGAGATCCGGTCGTGCTTCTCGATGACCGAACCGGCGGTGGCCTCCTCCGACGCGACCAATATCGAGACCTCGATCAGGCGCGAGGGTGACGAATACGTCGTCAACGGCCGCAAGTGGTGGTCCTCGGGCGCGATGGACAAGCGCTGCAAGATCGCCATCGTCATGGGCAAGACCGACCCCAATGCCGAGAAGCACAAGCAGCAGTCGATGATCCTCGTGCCGCTCGACACGCCCGGCGTGAAGGTCGAACGCGCCCTCTCGGTGATCGGCTACGACCACGCGCCGCACGGCCACGCCGAGATCCATTACGACAACGTCCGGGTGCCCGCGAAGAACCTCCTGCTCGGCGAAGGCCGCGGCTTCGAGATCGCGCAGGCCCGCCTCGGGCCCGGCCGTATCCACCACGCGATGCGCTGCATCGGCGGGGCGGAACGGGCGCTCCAGATGATGTGCGAGCGCGGCATGCAGCGCGAGGCCTTCGGCAAGAAGATCGCCGAGATGGGCGTCAACAAGCACTGGATCGCCGAGAGCCGGATGGAGATCGAACAGGCCCGCCTGCTGGTGATGCACGCCGCCTACATGATGGACACCGTCGGCAACAAGGCCGCCCGCCGCGAGATCGCGATGATCAAGGTCGTGGCCGCGAACATGCTGCACAAGGTCGTCGACCGCGCGATCCAGGTGCACGGCGCCATGGGCGTGAGCCAGGATTCGATCCTCGCCTCGTCCTATGCCAACGCCCGGACCATGCGCCTCGTGGACGGCCCCGACGAGGTCCACCGCGAGACCATCGCGAAGCTGGAACTGAAGCAGTACCGGAACTGAGGGCGCCTTTGCCCACGCACGGGCCGGGGACCTCCCCGGCCCGCAGCCGTTCGGGCCCGCGCCGTTTGCGAACAGAGGGAGGAAACCATGTTCGATCTGAAGGGCAAGGTGGCCGTGGTCACGGGCTCGTCCCGCGGCATCGGCCGCGCCATCGCCGAGATGTTCGCCGAGGCGGGCGCGAAGGTGGTGGTCTCCTCGCGCAAGGCCGAGGCCTGCGAGGAGGTGGCCGAGGCGATCCGCGCCAAGGGCGGGGAGGCGATGGTCATCCCCTGCCACATCGGCGACACGGAGCAGCTGCAGAACCTCGTCGACAAGACGATCGCGGAATGGGGGCAGATCGACGTGCTGGTCCCGAACGCGGCGATCAACCCGGTCTACGGGCCGCTGCAGGACCTGGGTGACGAGGTCTTCGACAAGATGCTCATCACCAACGTCCGGGTGATCAATACGCTCTGCAAGATGGTCCTGCCCGGCATGGCCGAGAAGGGCGGCGGCGCGGTCGTGGTGATCTCGTCGGTGGCGGCGATCAAGGGCTCGACCACGCTGGGCGCCTATGGCGTGACCAAGGCCGCGGATGCGGCGCTGGTGCGCAGCCTCGCGCTGGAATGGGGCCCGAAGAACATCCGCGTGAACGCCATCGGCCCGGGCCTCGTGAAGACCGATTTCGCCAAGGCCCTCTGGGAGGACCCGGAGCGGATCGAGCGGATCAACAGCGCCAATCCGCTGCGCCGCATGGGCAAGCCCGAGGAAATCGCCGGCACCGCGCTCTGGCTCGCGACCGAGGCCTCGGGCTATGTCACCGGCCAGCTCATCATCGCCGACGGCGGACAGAGCTTCGCCTGACGACACCGCGCGCCCCGCGGCGCGCGGTCCGGGCAGGGGCGGGACGTCCCGGGACGTCCCCCCAGCTTCATCTTTCCGGAAATACTCCCGCCGGAGGCCGCGCCCGCAGCGGGCTCGATGCCCGCTGCGGGCGCCCCCCGGGCGACGGGCCTGCCCGGCGCAACCCCGGTCTCAGATCCCGATGAATGGCTGCGCCAGCCGCGGGATCCACGACTTGAACCGCAGCCTGCCCTCGGTCGCGGCCAGGCAGATGCAATCCGCGCCCACGTCCGCGACGGGCGTGTGATCGACCTCGTCATCGGCGATCTCGACGTCGCCCGGACCGAATCGGTCGCTGTCGTCCTCGAAGGCGCCCTGCAGCACAAGCGTCAGCTCCATCCCGCGGTGGCTGTGCTCGGGCATGGCCGCGCCCGCCGGGATGTAGAGCAACCGGGCCGAGGCGCTGTCCGAGGTCTTCAGCACCGCCTGCTTCACGCCCATGCCGACGGGTTTCCACTTCACCGCGTCCAGATCGCCGCCGATATAGGCGCGCACGGGCGCCGGCAGCACGCCGCGGTCGACCCGGATCGGGGCCGCCGGCGCATCGTCGAGCCGCGCCATCACGGCCTCGAGCGCGCCGGCATCCATCGCGGCGCCGTCCAGCCCTTCGATCAGGGTCCCGCCGATGCCGTCCAGGCTCTCGGCCATGGCGCGGCATTCGTCGCACATCGACAGATGCGTCGCCACGACCAGCGCAAAGGCTTCGGGCAGCGCGCCCGCGGCATAGGCGGTCAGGAGTTCCTCGCTCAGGTGATGCCGTACTTCGCTGTTCATCTCTACCTCATCGCATGGCGCAGTCGATCCAGCGCCAGCCTGATCCGGGACTTGATCGTGCCGAGCGGAAGCCCGGTGATATCGGCGATCTCTCGATGCGAAAGGTCGCCGTAGAAGGCCTTTTCGATCAGGACTCTCTGTTTCTCGGGCAGGGAGGCGATCGCCGCCCCCAGCCGTTCGGTTTCCTGGTTCATCTCGACGACCTCGGACTGGTCCGGCTCGTGGCTCGGCCCCCAGGTGAGGTCCTCGGGTTCGGGGCGTCGGTCGCGGCGCAGCAGGTCGATGCGCCGGTTCCGGGCGATGGTGAAGACCCAGGTGGCGACGCTCGCCCGCGACGGGTCGAACAGGTGCGCCTTGCGCCAGACCGTCACCATCACGTCCTGCGCGCAATCCTCCGCCACCGAAGGCTCGGCACCGGACTTCACGAGGAAGGCCTTCACCCGCGGTGCGAAATGCCCGAACAGGGCGGCAAAGGCGGCGCGGTCGCGGTCGTCGCGTATCCGCCGCATCTCGGCCACCCAGGGCGCGTCCGTGGTCTTTTCGGTTCCGGCCACCACTCTCGGTGTCACCCCCCTGGCTGCTCCGCCCTGCCTACCATGGCGGTGCGGGGCAGGCGAGAGGGCGGCGTGAGCAGCGGCCTGGTGCGTGTGCTGCAACATGACCCGTCTACGCCCCTGGAGCCGGGATGGATCACCCGGATCCGCGCGCTGGAGAAAAATAAAATCCGGGCCATATGCATCCTTTTCACCCCCGCGCCCGTATCTGCCCAGAAGACAACGAGTATACGGAGACACGAATGCCCTTCGAAGCAGCAAGCCCGCAGCGGACCATCGCCGTCATCGGCGGCGGGATTTCCGGCATGGGGGCCGCGCATCTGCTTGCCCGCGATCACAGGGTCACCCTGATCGAGGCCGAGCCGCGCCTTGGCGGCCATGCCCGGACGATCCATTGCGGACCGGACGGCGCGCAACCCGTCGACACCGGCTTCATCGTCTTCAACCGGGTGAACTATCCCCACCTCGTGCGCCTGTTCGAAGAGCTCGACGTGCCGGTGGTCGAAAGCGACATGAGCTTCGGTGCCTCCTTCGCGGGCGGCCGGCTGGAATACGGCCTGCCGAACCTCGGCGCGATCTTCACGCAGCGCGCGAACGCCTTCAATCCCAGCTTCCTCGGCATGCTGCGCGACATCATGCGGTTCAACAAGCGGGCCCTCAAGACCGCGCGCGACGACGACATGACCATCGAAGGGCTGCTCGACGCGCTCAAGATGGGCCGCTGGTTCCGGGAGTACTACCTGCTGCCCTTCTCGGGTGCGATCTGGTCCGCCCCGAAGCGCCAGATCCTCGACTTCCCGGCCCAGTCGATGATCCGCTTCTTCGAGAACCACGCCCTTCTCAGCCGTGGCAGCTCGCACCAGTGGTGGACGGTCGCGGGCGGCTCGGTCGCCTATGTCCGCCGGCTCGAGGCCGCGATGCGCGGCGCGGGCGTCGAGCTGCGACTCGGCACGCCCGTCGCAGGCATCCGCCGCACGCCCACGGGGGCCGAGGTCCGCATGCAGGGCGGCGAATGGGAGCATTTCGACGAGGTGGTGCTGGCCACCCATGCCGACGACAGCCTCGCCCTGCTCTCGGACCCGACGCCCGAGGAACGCGCGAGCCTCGATGCCGTGCGCTACCAGCCGAATCGCGCGGTGCTGCATTCCGACCCCGGACTGATGCCGCGCCGCCGGGCCTGCTGGTCGTCCTGGAACTACGCCGAGAGCGCCGCGGGCCCCGGCGAGGCGATCGACCTGACCTACTGGATGAACTCGCTGCAGCCGATCCCGAAGGAAAACCCCTATTTCGTCACGCTCAACTCCACCCGGCCGATCCGGGAAGAGCTGATCCACGACGAGACCACATTCCGCCACCCGGTCTACACCCGCGCCGCGCTGGCCGCGCAGCGTGACATCGCGCGCGGCAACGGCACCAATGCGACGTGGTTCTGCGGCGCCTGGATGCGCAACGGCTTCCACGAGGACGGGCTCGCCTCGGCCGTCGCCGTGGCCGAGGGGCTGGCCCGCCGCGCCGATCCCGCCCCCCTGATCGCCGCGGAATGACCGGGGCCGAGATCATATCCGGCCACACCTGGCACGGGCGCAAGGGGGGCATGCGCAATGCCTTCCGCTACGGGGTCGATTATCTCCTCCTCGACCCCGAGGCGCCCGCCCCCCGGCTGCGCCTGTTCCGGCGCAACCGGGGCTGGCTGACCTCGCTGAACGACAGCGATCATGGCGGTCCGCCGGGCGAGGGGCGGGGCGCGCCCTGGGTGCGCGACCAGCTGGCCGCGCATGGCCTGCCGGGCGGGCACAGGATCCTGCTGCTCGCCCAGCCGAAGGTGTTGGGGCACGTGTTCAACCCGGTCTCCTTCTGGCTCTGCCACGACGCCGCCCTGCGGCTGCGGGTGGTGGTGGCCGAAGTGACCAACACCTACGGCGACCGGCATTCCTATCTCTGCCATCGCGAGGATTGCGAACCGATCGAGGCCGGGGATACGCTCCATGCGCGCAAGATCCTGCACGTGTCGCCGTTCCAGCCGCAGGAAGGCCTCTACGCCTTCCGCTTCGACATCCGGCCGGAGCACATCGGCATCCGCATCGACTTCACCGGCGGCAACGGCGGGGTCACCGCCACGCTGGCGGGGCCGCGACGCCCGCTGACCGACGCGCGGCTGCTCGCCGCCTGCCTGCGCCGCCCCTTCGGCTCGCGGCGGGTGCTGGCGCTGATCCACTGGCAGGCACTGAAGCTCTGGTGGAAGGGCGCGCGCTTCCGCCGGCGGCCCGAGCCGCCGGACGCCGAAGTGTCGCGCTGAAGGAACCCGCCCGGACCGCACCGGTTGGTCCGGGGACATCTGACGGAGGCACGGAATGCGGGACTGGCAAGGCAAGCGATACTGGCTGATCGGGGCAAGCGAGGGATTGGGCGCCGCACTGGCGGCCAAGCTGTCCGGCGTCGGGGCGGAGGTCATCCTGACCTCGCGCAGCGAGGAGAAGCTCAACGCCGTCGCCGCCGACCTTCCCGGCCGGACCCTCGTCGTGCCGGCCGATGTCACCTCCCGCGAGAGCCTCGAGCGGGCCGCCGCGCAGGCGGGCGACGTCGACGGCGTGGTCTGGCTGGCCGGCGCCTACTGGCCCTTCGGGGCGCATGGCTGGAACGCCGAACAGGCCGAGATCATGGCCGACACGAATTTCACCGGCGCGATGCGGCTTGCCGGCGTGGTCCTGCCGACGATGATCTCGCGCGATCGCGGGCACATCGTCTTCACCGGCTCGCTCACCGCCTATGGCGGGCTGCCGCGCTCGGCACCCTACACCGCCTCCAAGGCCGGGATCATGGCGCTGGCCGAAAGCCTCCACGCCGACCTGCGCAAGACCGGCGTGCATGTGCAGCTCGTCAACCCGGGCTTCATCCGCACCCGGCTGACCGACAAGAACGATTTCCGGATGCCCGCGATGATGGAGCCGGAAGAGGCCGCGCAGGAGATCTTCGAGCACATGAACTCGGAGGCCTTCTCGAAGCCCTTCCCGTTCTGGTTCGGCCTCGTCTTCCGGCTGGGCCGCTTCCTGCCGCCGTCGCTCTACTTCCGCCTGTTTGCGTGAGGTCAAATCCGGGGGCATCCTGATCCTGTATCCCCTCGGGGGAATCAGGAGGCATGACATGCTGGACATCTCGGAACGCAAGCTTGCGATCATCGTGCTCATGGCGCACGAGATCGGCCGCGCGGAAGCGGAGCTCAGGGCTTTCATCGAGACCTTGAACGAAGACGAGGCGGCGAGCCTCGTCGCGGTCTACTGGATCGGGCGCGGCACCTTCGAACCCGAGGAGCTGGCCGAGGCGATCCGCACCGCGCAGCAGGAGCGGAAGACGCCGACGGCGGATTACCTGCTGGGCTCGCCCCATTTCGCCGATCACATCGAGGCCGGGGCGGCCGCGCTCGACATTGAACTCTCCGACGACGAGGACGACCTGATGCGCGGCATCTGAGGATTGCCGCCGCCGCGCGCGGGGCTATCCTTGGCCGGCAACGACAGGAGGGCCGGGAATGACCGACAGCATCGACATCACCCTCGAGGAGTCGGAGACCGGCGGCCGCTATGTCCACCGCGGCGCCGACAGCACCGGGCCCGAGGCCGAGATGACCTTCTCGAAGGCCGGGGCGAAGATGATCATCATCGACCACACCGGCGTGCCCGACGCCTACAAGGGGCAGGGCGTGGGCCTCGCGCTGGTCGAACGCGCCGTGGCCGATGCAAGGGCGGAAGGAAAGACCATCGTGCCCCTCTGTCCCTTCGCCGCCGCCATGTTCCGCAAGCATCCGGACTGGTCCGACGTGCTCGAACGGCACGCGAAACCCGAGGCCTGACGGCCCCGCCGCGCGCGCCCCGCTCTTCATCTTTCCGGAAATACTCCCGCCGGAGGCAAGACCGCGATTTGCCCCGCAAATCGCAAAGCATCGCGTGCGCGGGCTTGCCCGCGCGCCGTCAGGTCCCGCCCCCGCCACGAGAAACGGCCGCCGGAGGTTCCTCCGACGGCCGCCAGACGCGATGCTCAAAGCGTGATGCGGAACCGCGCGAAGCCGTCCGGCCCGTCGCCCGCGGGCTCGATCGTCACGCCCTGCACCGCGTCGGTGTAGTCCGCCGCCTTCGGCCCGGTGTCGAAGAGCACCGTGGTCCCCTCCATCGGCGCGAAGCTCCAGTTGGCATCGGCCGAGGGGCTGATCGTGCCCTGGTCCACGATGTAGCGCACGATCACGTCCCGGTTGGTGTCCGGCCCTTCGAAGACGATCGTGTCGCCCATGGCGCCCGGGAAACCGCCGCCGCCCGAGGCGCGGTAGTTGTTGGTGGCGACGATGAATTCCTGCTCGTCCGTCACCGGCGCGCCGTCATGGGACAGGTTCACGATCCGGCTGGCATCGGGATTGATCACCTCGCCCTTCGCGTCGAACCGCGAGGGCTGGCTCAGGTCGATCTGGTAGGTCACCCCGTCGATCACGTCGAAATTGTAGCTCGGGAAATCGGGGTTCAGGAGCGGCGCATCGGTCGCCCCCGGCGCCACCTGGTTGAAGGCGCCCGCCGAGCGTTCCAGCCAGCCCTTGAGCTGCGCGCCGGTCACCTTCACCGCCCGGATCGTGTTCGGGTAGAGATAGAGGTCGGCGACGTTCTTGATCGCCACGTCGCCCGCGGGAACGTCCGTGTAGTAATCCGGCCCGCCCCGCCCCCCGGCCTTGAAGGGCGCGGCGGCCGAGAGGATCGGCAGCCCCTCGTTCTCCGTCCCCTTCATCATCTCGGTGATGTACCAGAGCTGCGCGATCGAGACGATCTGGACCGACGGATCGTCCGCCACCAGCGCGAAGTAGGAATAGAGCGGCGCGTCGGTCTTGCCGACGGGCGTCCGGACATAGGCCAGCGTCGCCTCGTGCTCTTCCTGCACCGCGGCCTCGACCTCGGGCTTGCTCTCGACCAGCGCGGTGATCGACCGGTCCTCGCCGCGTTCATAGATCGGCCGGGTGGTGACCTCGTGGGTGACGACGCGCCACTCGTTGCCGTCCTTCTCGAGCATCAGGTCGATGAGCCCCATGTGCGAGCCCCAGAACCCGCCCATGGTGGCCGGCTTGTCGTGGATCGTGCCCTTGGCGGCATCCACCGCGGCATAGCCCTCATAGGTCGGCGAGGGGAAGACGAGGTGCGAGTGCCCGGTCAGCACCGCGTCGATGCCGTCCACCGCCGCGAGCGGCACGGAGGCGTTCTCCATCCCCTCGGTGTGCTCCGCCGGGCCGATGCCCGAATGGCTGAGCGCGATGACGATGTCGGCGCCCTCTTCCTTCATCTGCGGCAGGTAGGCCCTGGCGGTCTCCACGATGTCGCGGGCGTTTACCTTGCCCTCGAGGTGCTTGCGGTCCCAGTTCATGATCTGCGGCGGCACGAAGCCGATCAGCCCGACCTTGATCCGGTGCTCTTCGCCCGCGCCGTCGGTCACCGTGTGATCGAGGATGACGTAGGGTTTCACGAAGGTCGTGTCCTGCGTCGGGCTGGCGCCCATTTCCTTGACCACGTTGGCCGAGACGATCGGGAAATCCGCACCGGCGACGGCCTTGCCGAGGAAGTCGAGCCCGTAGTTGAATTCGTGGTTCCCGAGCGTGGAGGCATCGAAGCCCAGCGTGTTCATCGCCTTGATGACCGGGTGGACGTCGCCGTCCTTCAGGCCCCGTTCATAGGCCATGTAATCGCCCATCGGGTTGCCCTGCAGGAAATCGCCGTTGTCGATCAGCAGCGCGTTGGTCGCCTCGGCCCGGATCGCGTCGATATGGGCGGCGGTGCGGGCAAGGCCCACCGTGTCGTCCGGCTTGTCGGCGTAGTAATTGTAGGGGAAGACATGCACGTGCAGGTCTGTCGTCTCCATGATCCGGAGATGGGCCTGTCGGGACGCCGCCCGGGCCGAGAATGGGTGCAGCGTGATCAATCCGGCACCGGCTATTGTACCGGAAAGAAACGTCCGGCGTGTCATGGCGTTCTTCATCGTGCGTGTCATCGCGACCTCCTGATTCCGTCTCGTGGAATGGTGCGCTCGATCGTGACAGGCCGGTGAAGCTTTTTGTCGTTGACGCGAATATTCGCAAATATCGGCCGGGCTGTATATGTAAATCGAGACGCAGCCGCAGGTTTCGCCGTCGCCCGCCCGCGGTCAATGTGATTGCCATTCCACTGCCTTCACGTCACCTTGGCGCCGCATGAAAAGGAGGCAGGGCATGCGGATAGCGGAAGAGGTGACCTTCGGGGGATCCGGGCTCGACCGGGCGGCGGAGCTGCGCGGCAACGAGGATGTCCTGCGCTTCGCGCGCGGTGCCGGAACCTCGCGCTGCATCGCGCTCTGGCGCGGCAATCCGCTGCTCGACGGGGCCGAGTCCCCGGCGCTGGCGCGGCTGCCGATGGATCATCCGCTGCTCGCCATCGGGGAGGAGGCGCCGATGCTCCTGGGCCGCGACGGCGAGGGGCTGGTCTTCGCGCAGGACATCTCGGGCTGGCGTCCCGAGGGGGCGCCGATCCACGATGCGGGGCCGGGACGGCGGCACGATGCGCCGATGCCCGTCCACCCCGAACAGGACGAGACGCATGTCTTCGTCGAACTGCGTCAGGTCATGGCCCGGCTCACCCCGCGCGACGCCGAGCTCGCCGGCACCGCCAAGGCGATCTACAACTGGCATGACAGCCACCGGTTCTGCGCCCGCTGCGGCCAGCCCAGCCGGGTGATCATGGCGGGCTGGCAGCGCTGCTGCGACGCCTGCGGCGGTCAGCACTTCCCGCGCACCGACCCGGTGGTGATCATGCTGATCACCCATGGCAACGACGTGCTCATGGGCCGGTCCCCGGGCTGGCCGGGGGGGATGTATTCGCTGCTCGCGGGCTTCGTCGAACCGGGCGAGCCGATCGAGGCCGCGGTGCGCCGCGAGGTGATGGAGGAGACCCGCGTTCCGGTGGGCCGCGTCACCTACCTCTCGTCGCAGCCCTGGGCCTTCCCGACCTCGCTGATGATCGGCTGCCGGGGCGAGGCGACGGGCCGCGAGATCGAGGTCGACCCGGTCGAGCTGGAGCACGCGATCTGGATCCCGCGCGAGGAGATGGCCGAGATCTTCGCCGGGCAGCACCCTGTGATCCGGGCGCCGCGCCGCGGGGCGATTGCGGAGTTCCTGCTGCGCAACTGGCTTGCGGACCGGCTCGATTGACGGGACAGTGACCGCCAAAGCGCACAAGAAACGGAACGGGCAGGCACATTCATGAAATTCGTGGCCAAGGACGACATCGAGGCACCGATCGACTTCGTCTTCGCGGAGGTGTCGGATTTCGACGCCTTCGAGCGCGCGGCGACAAGGCGCGGCGCGCGCGTGCGCCGCGAGGATGACCTGGCCGCTCCGGGCCCCGGCATGTGCTGGTCGGGCGATTTCGAGCTGCGCGGCCGCCGGCGCGAGGTGAAGATCACGCTGGCCGAATACGACCCGCCGAACGGCATGCGGCTCGAGGCGGAGAGCGCCGGGCTCCACAGCGACTGCCGGGTCGAGCTGATCGCGCTCTCGCCGCAGCGCACCCGGCTGAAGCTGCACCTCGAACTGAAGCCGCAGACCCTTTCGGCGCGCCTCTTGGTGCAGTCGCTGAAGCTGGCCAAGGGCAACATGACCAAGCGGATGAACCTGAAGGTGGCCGACTGGGGCGCGGGCGTCGCGCAGAAGGCGCGGCGGCGGGCCTGACTCAGCGCCGCCGGGCGTCGGCCGGATAGACGCCGAGAATTTCCAGGTAGGACGTGAAGTAGCGCAGCTCTTCCAGCGCGCGGGCCACGGGCGGATCCTCGGGGTGGCCCTCGATATCGGCGTAGAACTGGGTCGCCGTGAAGGACCCGTTCGTCATGTAGCTTTCCAGCTTCGTCATGTTCACGCCGTTGGTCGCGAAACCGCCCATGGCCTTGTAGAGCGCCGCCGGGATGTTGCGGACCTCGAACACGAAGGTGGTGATCATGCCGTGCTCGCCGCGCCGGCTCTCGTCGAGCTCGGGCGACATCAGCAGGAAGCGCGTCGTGTTGTGGCCATGGTCCTCGATATCCGAGGCGAGGATGTCCAGCCCGTAGATCTGCGCCGCGAGGCTCGAGGCCAGCACCCCGGTGCTGCGCGGCCCGCCATTGGCCAGCTCCGCCGCGGCGCCCGCGCTGTCGGCAGCGCTCTCGGCGCGGATGCCGTGCTTTTTCAGGAAGGTCTTCGCCTGCGGCAGCAGCACCAGATGCGCACGCACCTTCTCGATCTCGTCGAGCGCCACGCCGGGCAGGGCCATCAGGCTGATCCGCACGCGGACGAAGGCTTCCTCGATGATGTGAAGGCCGGACTTCGGCAGCAGCGAATGGATGTCCGCGACGCGGCCGTAGGTGGAGTTTTCCACCGGCAGCATCGTCAGATCCGCCTCGCCCGAGCGCACCGCCTCGATGCAATCCTCGAAGGTCCGGCAGGGCACCGCCTCGGCGTCGGGACGCGCCGCGACGACCGCCTGGTGGGAATAGGCGCCCAGGTCTCCCTGGAAGGCGATGCGTTGTTTCATTGTCTTCAAACCCTTCTGCCACCGGGGGGCGGTCGATTGGTCGCGGTAACTACACCTTGCGCATGTGAAGGTGAAGCGGATACATACCGGCCAAAATATCCGGGACTCCAGCAAGAGGCGCGCGACTTCCATGTTCGATACGATGACTTTGACCAAGATTGTGGGCGGCTTCTGCGGTGCGCTTCTGGTCTTCCTGCTCGCCGGCTGGGCAGGCGAAATGCTCTATCACGTCGGCGGCGAAGGCCACGGCGAGGAAACGGCCCAGGCCTACATCATCGAGGTCGAGGAAACCGACGACGGCGGCGCGGAAGAGGAAGGCCCGGCCTTCGAGGAGCTCTACGCCTCGGCCGACGCGGATGCCGGCGCCAAGGTCTTCGGCAAGTGCAAGGCCTGCCACAAGATCGACGGCTCGAACGCGACCGGCCCGCATCTCGACGGTGTGGTCGATCGTGCGGTCGATGCGGTGGACGGCTATTCCTACTCCGGCGCGCTCGAAGAGCATTTCGACGTCTGGACCCCCGCGAACCTGAACGTCTTCATCGAGGACCCGAAGGGCGCTGCGCCGGGCACCAAGATGACCTTCGCCGGCATCAAGAAGGCGCAGGACCGCGCGGACCTGATCGCCTACCTCGCCACGCTCAACTGAGCGCTGCGCATCCGGACAGAAAAAGGGCCGCCGACCTTGCCGGGTCGGCGGCCCTTCCGTTTGGCGCGCTGCTTCAGCGTCAGCGCCAGCCGAGGGCCGGGGCCACGTGGGTCAGGATGCTCTCGATGACATGGGCGTTGTAGTCCACGCCCAGCATGTTCGGCACCGTCAGAAGCAGCGTGTCCGCCTCGGCGATCCCCTCGTCCTTCTTCAGCTCCTCGATCAGCCGGTCCGGCTCGTCCGCGTAGCCGCGCCCGAAGATCGAACGCTGCTGTTCGATGAAGCCGACCTGGTCCCGTTCCTTGCCGCGGCCGAAATACATCCGGTCCGTGTCGTTCATCAGCGCAAAGATCGACCGGCTGACCGAGACGCGCGGCGTCCGCTCGTGCCCCATCTCGGCCCACCTGGCCCGGTAGGCGCGGATCTGCTTGGCCTGCTGGATGTGGAACGGCTCGCCCGTCTCGTCGTCCTTGAGCGTCGAGCTCTGCAGGTTCATCCCCATTTCGGCGGCCCATTCCGCCGTCGCGTTCGACCCGGCGCCCCACCAGATGCGGTCCTTCAGCCCCGGCGCGTGCGGCTCCAGCCGCAAAAGGCCCGGCGGGTTCGGGAACATCGGGTTCGGATTCGGCGCGGCGAAACCCTTGCCCTCGAGCTGCTGCAGGAAGATCGCGGCGTGACGGCGGGCCATGTCGGCGGGGCTTTCGCCTTCGGCGGGCGCGTAGCCGAAATGCTTCCAGCCATCGACGACCTGCTCGGGCGAGCCGCGGCTGATGCCGAGTTGCAGGCGCCCCCCTGCGATCAGGTCGGCGGCGCCCGCGTCCTCGACCATGTACATCGGGTTCTCGTAGCGCATGTCGATCACGCCGGTCCCGATCTCGATCTTCGAGGTCCGCGCGCCGACGGCGGCCAGCAGCGGGAAGGGCGAGGCGAGCTGCCGCGCGTAATGGTGGACACGGTAATAGGCCCCGTCGAGGCCGAGCTCCTCGGCCGCCACGGCCAGGTCTATGGATTGCAGCAGCACGTCCGAGGCGCTCCTGACCTGCGAACCGCGTTCGGGCGACCAGTGGCCGAAGGACAGAAAGCCGAGAGACTTCATCGGGGACTCCAGTTCTTTGCGCGCGTCATGCGCCTTTCCGCGGTATCTAGGGATCGCGGCCCCCGCGCGGCAAGCGGGCGGGCGGTGCCCCGGGGCACAGTGGCTGTGCGGCGCCGCGGTTCCCCCTGCGTCGCCCCGCCAATCACGCCCCTCTCACGCAATCTCAACTTGAACGTGGCAGAGGGGCTCCTTTAGCTTATCTGCCAAGGGACAGGGCGGCTCACGCCCGTGCCCCCCCAACCGGAGGACCATATGCAGCCGAAGCCGTCCCGCGCCCGCAGCGCCACCAAAGCCCGCCCCCTGCCCTGGCGCGATCTCGCGCTGGCCGTGGGTGTCGCCGGGGCCCTGATCCTGGGCAGCCAGGTCCGCGCGCAGGAGGGGGAGGGGGACATCATCAAGTCCCACGGCTACAACTACTTCGGCGAGCTGAAGTATCCGGCCGATTACAGCCATTTCGACTACGTGAACCCGGACGCGCCGAAGGGCGGCGAGATCGCCATCGCCGCGCAGGGCACCTTCGACAGCCTCAACCCCTACACCCGCAAGGGCCGGGCGGCGGCGCTCTCCTCGGTGATGTACGAAAGCCTGATGGACGAGAGCGCGCCGGCGGACGAATACGGCTCGCAATATTGCCTGCTGTGCGAGAGCCTCGAATACGACGAGGGCAAGACCTACGTCATCTTCCACATGCGCAAGGACGCCAAATTCTCGGACGGCACGCCCGTCACGGCGCATGACATCGTCTTCACGCACAACCTCTTCCTCGAACAGGGGCTGCCCTCCTACGCCATCGCGGTGAAGAAGCGGATCACCGGGGCCGAGGCGCTGGACGATTACACCGTGCGCTTCGACTTCGCCGACGAGATCTCGCGCCGCTCGCTGATCGACCAGGTGGGGTCCGTCCCCGCCTTCTCGAAGAAATGGTTCGAGGAGACGGGCGCGCGGCTCGACGAGCCGCGGCTGGAAACCTCGCCGGGCTCGGGCCCCTACATGATCGAGGATTTCGAGGTCAATCGCCGCATCGTCTACAAGCGGAACCCGGACTATTGGGGCGAAGAGCTGCCTGTGAACGTCGGGCGGCACAACTTCGACCGCATCCGGATCGAGTATTTCGCGGACGAGACCGCCGCCTTCGAGGCGTTCAAGGCGGGCGAATACACCTTCCGCGAGGAAGGGAACTCCAAGCTCTGGGCCACCTCCTACGACTTCCCCGCCGCGCAGCGCGGGCAGGTGGTCAAGGAAGAGATCCCCGATGGCGCGCCGCCGTCGAACTCGGGCTTCGTCTTCAACCTGGCCCGCGAACCGCTGAAGGACCGCAAGGTGCGCGAGGCGCTGGCGCTGGCCTACAATTTCGAATGGACCAACGAGAGCCTGCAATACGGCCTCTTCAGCCAGCGCAACTCCTTCATCCAGGACACCCCGCTGGAGGCCAAGGGAACGCCGTCGCCCGAGGAGGTCGCCTTCATGGAAGCGCTGCCGGTCGAGGTGCCCGAAGAGGTGATGTCGGGCGAGGTGCGGATGGCGCACAGCTCGAACTCGGACAAGCTGAACGACCGGCGCAACCTGCGCACCGCGATGAAGCTGCTGGACGAGGCCGGCTGGACGGTCGGCAGCGACGGTCTGCGCCGCAACGCGGCCGGCGAGGTGCTGAAGATCGAGATCCCCGTGAACTCGGCCGGCGCGGCCGTGCTCGAGGCGGTGATCGGCTCCTTCGTGCAGAACCTCCAGCTCATGGGGGTCGACGCGAAGATGGAGAAGGTCGATCCCTCGCAATACACCAACCGCCGTCGCGACCGTGACTACGACATCATCTTCGATGCCTACCGGGTCTTCCTTGGCGTCGGCACGGGGCTGAACCAGGTCTTCGGCTCGTCCGAGGCCGAATTCAGCCTCTTCAACCCCGCGGGCCTCGCCTCGCCGCTGGTCGACGCGATCATCGAGGCGGCGCTGCAGACCGGCTCCCAGGCCGAGCAGGACACCGCGCTGCGGGTGCTCGACCGGGCGTTGCGCTACGAATTCTTCATCGTGCCGGCGTATTACAAGGCCGATCACTGGGTCGCCTACTGGGATGTCTACGGCCACCCCGAGACGATCCCGCCCTACGACCTCGGCTACCTCGATTTCTGGTGGTACGACGCCGAGAAGGGCGAGCAGATGCGGGCGTCGGGCGCGCTGAGGTAAGCCCGGACCATGGGAGCATACATTCTCCGCAGGTTGCTGCTGGTGATCCCGACCCTGTTCGGGATCATGGTCATCAACTTCACCCTCACGCAGTTCGTCCCCGGCGGCCCGATCGAGCAGATCATCGCGCAGGTCCAGGGCGAGGGCGACGTGTTCCAGGGCATCTCGGGCTCGGGCAACGACGCCGGGGCCATCGGCCCGGGCGAGGGCATCGGCGCGCTCGGGTCGGACAGCAAATACGAGGGCGCGCGGGGTCTGCCGCCCGAGTTCATCGAACAGCTCGAGAAGGAATTCGGCTTCGACAAGCCGCCGCTCGAACGCTTCCTCAACATGATGTGGAACTACATGCGGCTCGACTTCGGCGAGAGCTACTTCTCGAAACAGGGCGTGATGGAGCTGGTGATCGACAAGCTTCCGGTCTCGATCTCGCTCGGCCTCTGGTCGACGCTGATCGCCTATCTCGTCTCGATTCCCCTCGGGATCCGCAAGGCGGTGCGCGACGGCACCCGCTTCGACACCTGGACGAGCGGGATCATCATCGCGGCCTACGCGATCCCGGGCTTCCTGTTCGCGATCCTGCTGCTCGTCCTCTTCGCGGGCGGCAGCTACTGGCAGATCTTCCCGCTGCGCGGCCTGACCTCGGACAATTGGGCCGAGCTGCCGTGGTACGGCAAGATCCTCGACTACTTCTGGCACATCACCCTGCCGGTGATCGCCACCACCATCGCCAGTTTCGCGACGCTGACGCTGCTGACGAAGAACTCCTTCCTCGACGAGATCAAGAAGCACTACGTCATCACCGCCCGCGCCAAGGGCCTGTCGGAGAGCCGGGTGCTCTACGGCCACGTCTTCCGCAACGCGATGCTGATCGTGATCGCGGGCTTCCCGGCGGTGTTCGTCTCTGTCTTCTTCGGCGCCTCCATCATCATCGAGACGCTGTTCTCGCTCGACGGTCTCGGCCGGCTCGGCTTCGAGGCCACGGTCGCGCGCGACTACCCGGTGATCTTCGGGACGCTCTTCGTCTTCTCGCTGCTGGGCCTCGTCGTGGGGATCCTGTCGGACCTGATGTACGTCTTCGTCGATCCCCGTATCGACTTCGAGAAGCGGGAGGGCTGATCCGATGGCGCAGCCGCACACCCCGCTCACCGACGAGAAGCTCCAGCCCCAGCCGATGGGCTATGACGCGCCGCCGCCCGAGGCGCCCAAGCCCAAGCGGCAGCGCCTGTCGCCGCTGAACCAGCGCCGCTGGCGCAACTTCCGCCGCAACGGGCGGGCGTTCTGGTCGCTGATCGTCTTCTCGATCCTGTTCGGCCTGTCGCTGTTCGCCGAGTTCATCGCGAACGACAAGCCGATCCTGGTGAATTACCGCGGCGACTTCTACATGCCGATCTTCCGGTTCTACCCCGAGACGGCCTTCGGCGGCGATTTCCAGACCGAGGCGATCTATACCGACCCCGAGGTCCAGTGCCTGATCGCCACCGGCGGGCTCGACACCTGTTTCGACGATCCCGAGGGGGTCATCGTCGACGCCGCGGCCGACGGGATCGTGGACGGTGAAGAGCTCGAGACCGGGTGGTCGATCTGGCCGATCATCCCCTATTCCTTCAACACGCCCGTCGACCGCGCCGGGGCGGCGCCGCTGCCGCCCAACCGGCAGAACTGGCTGGGCACCGACGACCGCAAGCGCGACGTGCTGGCGCGGGTGATCTACGGCTTCCGCCTGTCGATCATGTTCACCATCATCGTGACGCTCTTCGCCTCGATCGTCGGCATTGTCGCAGGGGCTGTGCAGGGCTTCTTCGGCGGCTGGCTCGACCTGACGTTCCAGAGGGTCATCGAGATATGGCAGGGCATCCCGATGCTCTACATCATCATCATCCTCTTCGCGATCCTCGGCCGAAGTTTCTGGCTGCTGGTCTTCCTGATGATCCTGTTCGGCTGGCCCGCCCTTGTCGGCGTGGTCCGGGCCGAGTTCCTGCGGGCGCGGAACCTCGAATACGTGCGCGCGGCCCGGGCGCTCGGCGTGTCGAACTGGACGATCATGTTCCGCCACATGCTCCCGAACGCCATGGTCGCGACGCTGACCATGCTGCCCTTCATCGTGACCGGCACCATCGGCTCGCTCGCCACGCTCGACTTCCTCGGCTACGGGCTGCCGTCCTCGGCCCCGTCGCTGGGCGAGATGACCCTTCAGGCCAAGCAGAACCTGCAGGCGCCGTGGCTGGGCTTCACCGCCTTCTTCACCTTCGCGATCATGCTGTCCCTCCTCGTCTTCATCTTCGAGGGTGTGCGTGACGCCTTCGACCCGAGAAAGACCTTCCAATGAGCCTGCTCGAGGTCAAGGACCTGCGCGTCGCCTTCCGGCAGGACGGGCAGCTGATCGAGGCGGTCCGTGGCGTCTCGTTCGACGTGAACAAGGGCGAGACGGTGGCCATCGTGGGGGAATCGGGCTCGGGCAAGTCCGTCTCGGCGCTCTCCACCGTGTCGCTTCTGGGCGACAACGCGGTGACGAGCGGGTCGGTCACCTTCGAGGGCAAGCAGATGGTCGGCGCCTCGGACGACCTGCTGAGAGAGGTGCGCGGCAACGACATCTCCTTCATCTTCCAGGAGCCGATGACCTCGCTCAACCCGCTGCACACGATCGAGAAGCAGATGGCGGAATCGCTGGCGCTCCACCAGGGGCTGTCCGGCGACAAGGCACGCGAGCGGATCCTCTACCTTCTGGACCGCGTCGGGATCCGGGACGCCGAAAGCCGTCTGGGCGCCTATCCGCACCAGCTCTCCGGCGGGCAGCGGCAGCGGGTGATGATCGCTATGGCGCTGGCCAACAAGCCGCTGCTGCTGGTGGCGGACGAACCGACCACCGCGCTCGACGTGACGATCCAGGCGCAGATCCTCGAACTCCTGGCCGAGCTGAAGGCGGACGAGGGGATGGGCCTGCTGTTCATCACCCACGACCTGTCGATCGTGCGGCGGATCGCGGACCGGGTCTTCGTCATGAAGAACGGCGAAGTGGTCGAGAGCGGGCCGACCGAGGCGCTGTTTGCGGACCCGCAGCACCCCTACACCCGGATGCTGCTGGCGGCCGAGGCCACCGGTTCGCCGCTTCCGGTGCCGGAGGGCACCGAGGAGCTGGTCGCGACCGACAATCTGCGCGTCTGGTTCCCGATCCAGCGCGGGCTCTTCCGCAAGACGGTCGGGCATGTGAAGGCGGTGAACGAGGCCTCGATCCACGTCCGCGCGGGCGAGACGCTGGGCATCGTGGGCGAAAGCGGTTCGGGAAAGACGACGCTGGCGCTGGCCGTCATGCGCCTGATCTCCTCCGAGGGGCGCATCACCTTCGACGGACAGGACGTGCGCGGCTGGTCCACGCAGGACCTGCGCCGGGCGCGGGCCGACATGCAGATCGTCTTCCAGGATCCGTTCGGCAGCCTTTCGCCCCGGATGACCGCCGAGCAGATCATCGCGGAGGGGCTGACCGTCCACAAGATCGCCAGCGACAGGCCGCGCCGCGAACTGGTGGCCGAGGTCATGGTCGAAGTCGGGCTCGACCCGGCCACCATGGACCGCTACCCGCATGAATTCTCGGGCGGGCAGCGCCAGCGGATCGCCATCGCGCGGGCGATGATCCTGCGGCCGAAGCTCGTGGTGCTGGACGAGCCGACCTCGGCGCTCGACATGACGGTGCAGGTGCAGATCGTGGAACTGCTGCGAAACCTGCAGCAGAAATACGGGCTGGCCTACCTCTTCATCTCGCATGACCTGAAGGTGGTGCGCGCGATGTCGCACCGGGTGATGGTGATGAAGCAGGGGGATATCGTGGAAAGCGGCTCGGCCGAGGCGATCTTCGACGCCCCGCGCGAGCCCTATACGCAGCAGCTTCTCGCCGCGGCGCTGGCCCGCTGAACCGGCGCCGGATCGGCAAACGGCGCCGCTCGGAAGCGGCGCCGTCCGACTGAACCCGGGGAGGTCGGGTCAGTTGAGCTGGGTCGTACCCGAGCCCATGCCGGTGCCCGTGGAGGTGCCCATGCCGGTCCCGGTGTCCATCGCGGGTGCGGGCGGCTGCTCCTGGTCACGGAAGGCGTATTCCGGCGCCGCCTCGGCTTCTTCCCGCGTCAGGTTCGAGGTCAGGGTATTGGCGTCGTTGTCGATCGTGATCTGATCCCAGTCCACGGCGATCTGCTTGGAGCCGATGCCGAGGAACCCGCCGACGGACAGGATGGCGGCCGTCAACTCGCCCGTCTCGCCGTCGAAGATCACGTCGTTCACGTCGCCGATGGTCTCACCGTCCGGCGACACGACCGTCGCGCCGTTGATCCAGTCAAGCCGCAGTTCGTTCTGCGACTGTTCCCGGACCACACCTTCGGCAGAGGCGACCTCCTCGGTGCCTTCTTCGTCCATGGCTTCGCCCGCGGCGGCGGTGTCGGTGGTCATCTCCTCCGTTGCCGTGTCGCTCTCGGCGGTGTCGGTCGCGGTCATGTCGCCCGTCGCCGCGTCGTCCGTGGCTGCCGTCTCGGTGTCGGCATCCGGGTTCAGATCGTCCGAGGACTCGTCCGACGCTGCGGTGTCGGTGCTCTCCATCTGGTCGGTGGAGGTGGCGTCTTCGCTGGCCGCCGGAGCGGTTTGCTGCAGGGTCGGATCAGCGCTCGTGTCGGTCTGCGGCGCATCCTGTGCGAGGACGCCGCCTGCGGCGAGAGAGCAGATGATGGTGGTACTTGCGAGCAGATTACGCATGACATTTTCTCCTTTTCAACGAGCCGGGGGCGGCCCGTTCCGGTGATGTTGACGGGAGGGCAACGGCGCCGGGGGGCGGCAGTTCCGGCCGGCTGGCGCCGATCGGCGGCAGGCCGCGCGAATCCGCCGCCGTCGGCAAGGGCTGGCTCATTGCATTCTGATTTCGTTGACCTATTCCGCCTCGGAGGGACGCGCCTGCGCGTCTTCCCGGCCGATGGTCGATGCCCATCCGGCGCGATTGCGAAGGTCGATGGCGCCCGGGGCGGGCGAGGGCGAGGTTGTCCCGAAGCCGCTGGACCATGCCGTCGGCCGTCAGCTCCGGCGCGCGGACCCCGGGGGCGGTCTCCTGCCTGGGGCCGCCGCCCGGACAGGAGCGCCGCGCTCAGGCACCGCGCGGCAAGGGTGCGACGGGGCCGGAGGGCCCCGCCGGGTGACGGAGGCCCGTCAGTTCCGGGCGATCACCTGCTCCATCCACGGCACGAAGTTCGAGACTTTCGTGTAGGCCGAGAACAGCGCCGTCTCGACGCAGGTCATCGTCTGGCTGTCCGCGAAGCCCCAGGACACGACGCCCGCCTGGATGTAGGAGCCGTCCGCCAGCGGCACGACCAGCGGGCCGCCCGAGTCGCCCTGGCACGAGGTCTTGCCGCCCTCGTAGGTGCCCGAACACAGCATGTTGTCGGTCAGCGGCGCCTTGGCGCGCGAGATCAGCGCGGTCCATGCGGCCTGCGCGTCATCGCCCTTCACGTCGAGGATCTCGAGCGCCGCGATGAACGGATCGGCCGCGGCCTGGGCGCGGGCGTCCATGATGGCGCCGTTGCACTGGTCGCGGCCGAGGATCTGGATCTCGGCCTGGTACATGTCCGCGGGGTGCCGGCCGCCGTTGATCAGGCCCCAGCCGGTCACCACGGTCGGCACGCCGGTCACGTCGATCTGTTCGCCGAAGGTCCGGTCGGGCACGGTGATCGTCCTGTAGGGGACGTTCGGTTTCCGGGCGAGCTTGATCAGGGCGATGTCGCTGTCGAAGCCGTCGGGATTGTAGTTCTGGTTGCGGAAGATCCCTGCGACCGGAACCATGTCGCCCATGCCGGGCGCGATCCTGTTGGTGCCGACGAGGATGTTGATCTGCTCGGGCTGCAGGTCGAAATAGCCCTGCTGGTCCTGCATGTAGACGCAATGCGCCGCGGTCAGGACCCATTGGTCGAGGATCAGAGAGCCGCCGCAGAAATGGTTGTCGGGGCTGACCGGACGCCCGGCGATCATCAGGCCGACCTGCCAGGGCCATGCGCCGTTCCGCGCGACCTGGCCGCCGATCACCTTGGAGCCCGAGGCCTCGGCCTCCTTGCGCGCGGTCTCGGCCTGCTCGGCCATCCTGCCGCTTTCGGCGAAGGCGAAGGGAGAGGAGACCTGCGGGTCCGTCTCGGGCTTCACGTCAAGGTTTTGGGACAATGCGGCGGTGGCCATCGCCATGGCGGCGACGGTGGGCAAGGCCAGTCTCTTCAGAAAAGTCATTTGGGTCTATCTCTCTCTCGCGCTTCGCTGGTGAGGTGGTGGGTGGTTATCGGGTGCCGGTCGGGACCAGCGTGATGCGGAAGCGCGTGACCTCGAGAGCGGGCAGCGCGCCGCGGAAACTGAAGTTGCGCATGCGGATTTCCGGATCGGCCGCGGCGAAGAGCCATTGCTCCAGTGCGGGCATGTCCGGTGCGCCCTCGCGCAGGTCGCGCATCTGCACCGGATCGGCGAGCGCGGTCAGCACGGTCCGGGGCGCGCCCTGCGCGGCGGGGGCCGAGAGGACGACGAGCTCCTCCTGACCCGGCACCTCGGCACGGTTGGTGATGAGCACGCCGATCTCCTCGGTCTCGCCGAAGGTCAGCCGGTTGGAGAGCGCGGCATCCGGGTAGATCGCCGTCACCCCGAAATCCCGGTCGATATAGAGCACGGTGATGTCGCGGGCTGTCTTCGAATTGTTGGCGACGCTCAGCCAGAGCTGATCGCAGGCGCTGGCCCGGGCCTCTCCGGCGACCGTCGTTTCGGCGCCCGGGGTGCCGCAGGCCGCGTCGCCGCCCGGCACGTCGACATGGGTCAGCCCGACCTTCAGCGCGGTGCCGGGCAGGGCGAAGGCGGCCTGTCCGCCGCCCTCGGCCGCGGCCAGCGCCCGGCGCAGGCGGTGCGTGCGGACCGCGCGGTCGAGGAAGGCCGCCATCTCGGGCCGTCCGGCGTCGGGTGCGAGCCGCGGGGAACTGCCCGCGCCCAGCCCGTCGAGCACGCCGTCCCGCCCGGCAAGCGCCAGGGTGGTTCCGGTGAAGACCGGCACGAGGTCCGGCGCGCCGTCGCCCGCGGGGGTGATGCCGTCAAGCCCGGCGGTCAGCTCTTCCAGGAGCGCGGGCAGGTCGCCCGGCCGTGCGCCCTCCGCCATCGCCGGCGCGCCAAGGCGCAGGGGCGCGGGCAGCGCCGGGCGGTGGAGCTTCGCGTAGCCGCTGGCGGGCAGGCCGGGCGTGCGGGCGAGCGTGGCGCTGGCCGCCTTCGCCTCGGTCACCTCGGCCAGCACGGGGTCGCCCTTGGCCGCGGCATCGGCATGGACCGCGACCTCCGCGCCCGCCGCGATCCCGTTCAGCAGGCCCGCCCGCAGCGTCGCGCCCTCGGTCGGCCAGACGGGGGCCGGGGGCGCGGCCGCGCCGAAGACCGCCTCTTCCAGCAGCGGGCCCTCGGCGTCGGGTGTCTGTGCCGCGGGTCCGTCCTTTGCCATGCCGTCCACCGCGGCCATCAGCGCCTGCGACCAGCTCAGCCCCGGGGCGCCGCCGAGCACCGGCATCAGCGCCCGGGTGAAATCGCCGTACCAGCTGTGCGGATCGGCCGGGTCGCCCAGGGGGTATTCGAAGCTGCGCTGGTCGCTCTGGGACGAATAGAGAAAGACGAAGCGCCCCTCGAGCGGCGGGGCGATCCGGCCCGGCTCGCTGTCGCCCGCGACCGCCCCCGGCACGCCGAGCGCCGCCGGGTCGATGTAGCGCGCGGCCGAGACCGCGGGATCGTTCAGCGCCCGGAATCCGGTCGCCGAATGGCAGGCGTCGAGGATCGCGACCAGCTCGGCCCCGGTGTCGAGGATCGCCTGCATCTTCAGGGCCAGCTCGTCGTCGATCAGCGCATTCTCGACCCCGCCGATCGCGCCTTTCCAGTTCTTCGCGTCAGACGGCAGGAGGATCTCGTCATAGCCGCCCGCCTCGTCGCCGCTGGCATCGGGCATCTGGGACCCGTGGCCCGAGAAGTAGAACACCACGGTGTCTTCGGCCGTCACTTCTGCCGCCAGCCGGTCGAGCGCGGCCAGGATCGCGGCCCGGCGCGGCGCCTCGGCAACCGTCAGGCCTTCGGCCAGGCGCACGTCCGGCGCGGCGAGGATCGTCAGGGAGGCAGGCGTCGCGCCGCGGGCCAGCAGCATGGAAGAGACCAGTCCGACGTCATTGGCGGGCCCGCGCAGATCCGCGTCGAGGTATTCGTAATCCGAGACGCCGATCACCAGGCCGCGCACCTCGGCCGGGGCGGCGAGGGCGGTGAGGCAAAGGCATGCGGCCGCGGACAGACGCCGGGCCAGAATGGGCAGCAGCAATGACATCGGGGCTCCAGGGCTCCTTCTTGCGGCAAGAGTTGCAGGGGATTGGACGGTCGATCAAGAAAAACGAGAATGTGACTTGAATTGTCATGAAGGCGCTCCAAAGCGCGCGCCCGGTGCGGGCCGTCGCATGGACGCGTCTGCACGCACCACCTGTGCGCGACACGGCTCTGGCGCGGCTCCCCCTCGGATTGCGCGGCGCAGCTGCGGAGGCGTGCCGCCGATCTCAAGGCCGTTTCAGGGGCGGGGCAGGGACGGCCAGGCGATCTCGATCCGGAAGCCCCTGGGCGCGGCTGGCAGGGAAAGCTTCGCCCCGTGCCGCGCGGCGATGGCCTGCACCAGCGCAAGGCCCAGCCCGTGCCCCGCGACCGCGCGGTCCCTCTCGCCACGGGTGAAGCGGTCGAAGACGGTGGCGCGGATGTCGTCGGGCACGCCGGGGCCGGTGTCGGCGACGGTCAGCATGTGGCGTTCGCCGGCCGTGACACTGAGCGTCACGCCGTCGCCCGGGCCGGTGAACTTGATCGCGTTGTCGAGCAGGTTCGACACCAGCTGCGCGATCAGGTTGCGCTCGCCCAGGACCCAGGCGCCGGGCTCGATCCGTGCTTCGGGGATGAGGCCGCGGTCCTCGGCCAGCGGTTCGTACAGCTCGTAGACCTCGGCCGCGATGGCCGACAGGTCCACCGGCACCAGCCCCGGGCGCTGGCCCGAGGCGGCCTCGGCGCTCGAGATGTCGAGCAGGCTGTCGAAGATGCGCACGGTGCCGGCCATGTCCTCGCGGATCGCGGCGACGTCCTCGTCCTGGCCCTCCAGCCGGTCGAGCCGCTGGCGGATGCGGTTCAGCGGCGTCCGCAGCTCGTGCGCGATGGCGTCCGACAGCCGGTGCGTCGCGCGGTTCAGGGCCTCGATCCGGTCGAGCATCTGGTTGACGTGCCGCTCGAGCGCGCCGAATTCGTCGGCGGATTGCGGCCCTGGCAGGCGCGCCGAGAGGTCGCCCCCCGCCACGCGGTCGGCCAGCGCGTTGATCCGTCCGATCCGGCCCACCACCGCCCGCGCGACCAGCCAGCCCGCCAGAAGCGCCAGCGTCGAGAGGCCCGCGGCCACCCAGAGGATCGTGCCGCGCAGCTCGTCCAGCGTCCCGGTCACCGGGGTCCAGGCGCGGGCGGCGAGGAAGGGAAAGCCGCCGGGCAGCTCGCGCGCGACGCCAAGGTATTCGGTGCCGTCGATGGCGATCTCGCTCAGGGGGGCGGGGGCGAAGAGCGCGCCCTCGGGCGCGAGGGCGCCGGGCCAGCGGTCGATATTGCCGGCCAGCGTCGTGCCATTGCGGTCCTGCAAGAGATAGAGCCCTTCGTCCGGCGTGGTGAGCGCGGCCCGCGCCGCGATCGCCTCGCGCAGGCCGGGGATGCGGCGCTGTTCGTAGAACTGGGCGAAGCCCGACAGCTCGGCCGAGAGAAGCTCGGCCTGGCGGGTTTCGAGCGCCGTGGCCGTGATCCGGTACTGCAGCGCCATGGCCGAGAGCGACAGCACGATGATCCCCGCCGCCACGATGAGCGTGACGCGGAGCGAGGCGGAACTGGCGAGGGACCGTCGGGGTGGGCTCAAGCGGGACACCCGGGATGGGGCCGCGGGCCCGGGGTGCGCGGCGCCGCGCCGCCCGAACGGAGACGCCCTCCGCCCGAAGACATCACCCGACCGGGTCCTTCTGCGGGTCGAAGACATAGCCCACGCCGCGGTCGGTGTGGATCACCGGGTGCCCGGCGGCCTGTTCCAGCTTCCGCCGCAGTCGGCCGACATGCACGTCCACGACATTGGTCTGCGGGTCGAAATGCAGGTTCCAGACGTTCTCGAGCAATTGCATCCGCGTCACCACCTCGCCGGCGTTGCGGGCGAAATAGGCGATCAGCTCGAACTCCTTCGGGCTGACCGGGACATGGGCGTTCTTCACATGCACCGTCCGCGCCTTCATGCGGATCTGCAGATCGCCGAAGGTCACGAGGTCGTTGTCCATCACGACCATCTCCTGCCGCCTGAGGAGTGCCCGCAGCCGCGCCCGGAGCTCGTCGGCGTCGAAGGGCTTGGCAAGGTAATCGTCCGCGCCCTTCTCGAGCCCCTCGATCTTGTTCGCCGCCCGCCCGAGCGCCGAGACCACGAGCACCAGCGCGGTCGAACCGGCCGCGCGGATCTTCGCGATCGCGTCGATCCCGTCGCCGCCCGGCAACATCCGGTCGAAGACGATCACCCGGAACTCGGCCAGCCCGGCGGCCCTGAGCCCGTCCTCGTAGCTCTGCATGACCACCGGCTCGCAGCCCAGGTCACGCACGGCGGCGGACAGGGCGGCGGCGGCCTCGGCATCGTCCTCGACGATGAGAATGCGGGCGGTCTGGGTCGTCATGGCGGCTCCTCGGGTCCAGATCAGAACACCACCACCGCAGGGTCAAGCGCATTCGCGCCGCTCCGGGGCACATCGGGCCGGCGCGTGGCCCAGGGGTCGACCATCACGTGCAGGCGGCGCCCGTGCCGCAGGACCCGCAGCAGGCGGGGCCCGTCGATCCGTTCCGCGGCAAGCGACAGGGCGGTGACCTCGGTGCCGTTCACCGCCTCGATCTCGTCGCCCTCGGCAAGGCCCGCGGCCCAGGCCGGGCTGGTCTGCGTCAGGGCCGCAACCCGCCGCGTGCCCGGCGCCAGCGTCACGCCGAGCCCGGCCCAGCCGTAGCTCTGCACCCGCTGAAGTCCCGCGGGCGCCGCGCCGAGCGCGCCTGTCTCCGCCGGACGGGGGTCGAGGTCGAGCGGCACCGCGATCTCGCTGCCCGCGCGCCAGATCACCAGCCGGGCCGTGCCGCCGGTCACCTCGCCCAGGATCATGCCCAGATCGCCCGGCGTCATGATCGGCCGCCCGGCGAGCGACAGCAGCACGTCGCCCGCGGCCACCCCGGCGCGCCAGCCCCGGCCACGGCTTTCGACGTGGTCGACCAGCACGCCGCGGGGCGTCTCCAGCCCGATCAGCCGGGCGATCCGCCCGGTCACGGGGCGCAGCGCGAGCCCGAGGTCGGGCACCGGGGAGAGCTTGCCCGCCACCATCCCGGACAGCGCAGCCACGGGGATCGCATAGCCGATCCCGGCGAAGAGCCGGGTGCCGTCGGCGATCCGCGTGTTGATCCCCACGAGCCGCCCGTCCGCGCCGATCAGCGGCCCGCCGGACGACCCGGGATTGATCGCGGCATCGTGCTGGATCAGCCGCAGGGGGACGTTGGGCTCCACCTGCCGGGCCGGGACCGAGACGATGCCGCGGGTCACCGTGCCCGCCGCCTGCAGCGGGGCGCCGAGCGCAAAGACCTCGTCCCCGGTCAGCGCGCCGCCGGAACCGGGCACGAGCCCCGGTCCGAACATCGTCGTGGCGAGCGCAAGGACCGAGATGTCCCGGCGGGGATCGCTGGCGATCACCTGCGCCGGGGCGCTCCGGCCATGCCGGTCCTCGACGATCACGCTCCGGCGGTCCTTCACGACATGCGCGGCGGTGACCACGCGGTCGCCGTCGCCCCAGAGCGTGGCCGAGCCGAGGAACCCGCGCCCCTCGTCGTCCTCGCGCAGCACCAGCGTCGCGTCGAGCGCGTGGTCGAAGCCCGAGGCGGCGGTATTCCCCGCCCGGCCGGGACCGCCGCCGCCCAGTGTCATCACGGCCAGCAGAGCGAGCAGCGGAACGATCAGCAGCAGCGGTGTCCGGCGCAGACGGCGCAGGCTCCGTGTCTTCATCTGGGGCATGGCGTGCCTCCCGGCCTGTTGATGCGGCCAAGGTAGGCGCGGGCCGGTGACGGCGCACATGACAAGTTCGTTCATCGGCCGGATCGGCGGAAAAACCTTTTGAACGGGGAGGGACTCCGTCTCATTATCCGGGCGACCGGACTGGAAAGGCCTGATCCCATGCGCAAATTCGCCACGCCCCTCCTTGCCGCCGCACTCGGCCTCGGGCCGCTGGCCGCCGTCGCCGAGCCCGTGTCGACCGACGGGGACCATGCCGCGATGAGCCCGCTCCGCCGCGCCGCGGTCTCGGCCGAGCTCTTCGAGCAGGCGCTGGCCGAACGCGATCCGCTCCTGGCGCTGGCGGCGGCCAGCCTGCGCCGGACGGTCTTCGGCACCGAGGTCGCGCGCGAGCCGGAACGCGACGGACCCGTGCCCGCGGGCGCGGCGGAGCCTCCGGTCGGCTGGGAGGACATGCTCGATACCGCGGTGGCGCTGGCGCCGGGCGATCCGACGATCGAGGGGCTGGCCGACGACATGCGGATGGCGCGGACCAAGGGGGTCGTGTCGGGCAAGGTCTATTCGATCAGCCAGATCGGGGCGGGCGGAGAGGACACCTATCGCCCGCTGGAATACGAGGGCAACGCCTATGCCGAGGTCTATGTCGAGGGCCGCGGGCCCGCCGACATCAACGTGGAGGTCTTCGACAGCGCCGGGAAACTGGTCTGTTCGGACACCGACATCAGCTCCATCGCCTATTGCGGCTGGCGCCCGATCGTCAACGACACCTTCGCCGTCGTCGTCATGAACGGCGGTGAGGAGACCTCCTACACCCTTATCACCAACTGATCATTGGATTGATCCCATGCGACACCTGATCCGTGCCGGCCTCGTCTCGGCCCTTGCCCTCGCCGCGGCCCTCCCGGCGCTCGCCGACTCCCGCGCGCTGCTGATCGGGGCCTCGAAATACGACAACCTCGACGAATCCGCCTGGCTCTACGGTCCGACGAACGACGTGGAACTGGTGAAGGGGTATCTGACCTCGAACCCCGTGATGCGCTTCGCGCCCGCCAACGTGACCGTTCTGGCCGACGGGGTGGAGGGGGCCGCGCCCGCCACGCTGGCCGCGATCCGGGCAGAGATGGCGGCGCTGGCCGAGGCCTCGGCGCCGGGCGATTTCGTCTATCTGCATTTCTCCGGCCACGGCACGCAGGCCCCGGCGGCCGATCCGGCGACCGAGCTCGACGGTCTGGACGAGCTGTTCCTGCCGGTCGACATCGGCCCGTGGAACGATACCGTCGGCACGGTCGAGAACGCGCTGGTCGATGACGAGATCGGCGCGATGATCGACGCGATCCGCGCGAAGGGCGCGGATGTCTGGGTGGTCTTCGACAGCTGCCATTCCGGCACCGCCACCCGCGCCGCGCCCGCCGAGGCGGACGAGGTGCGGCAGCGCCAGCTCAGGCCCGAGGATCTGGGCATCCCCGCGGCCGCGCTCGCCGCCGCCGAGGGACGGAGCCGCGGCGTACCATCGGACGATCCGCGCGCGCGTCCCGAGGCCTCGGTCGAGGCAGCGGCCGGAGCGGAGGCCGAAGGGCAGGGGCGGCTCGTCGCCTTCTTCGCCGCCCAGACGACCGAGACGACGCCCGAGAAGAACATGCCGCGCGGCCAGCCCGGGCGGAAGCCGCAGGGGGTCTTCACCTACACGCTGTTCGAGACGATGGCCGAGCGGCCGGGGATCACCTATCGCCAGCTCGCGCAGGAAGTGCTGCGGAAGTATTCGGTGCTGAACCTCGCCCGGTCCACGCCGCTGTTCGAGGGCGATCTCGACCAGCCGGTCTTCGGCGAAGGCGGGGCGGGCCTGATCCAGCAATGGACGGCCACGCAGGACGGTGCGGCGCTGAAGGTGCCCGCGGGCACGCTGCACGGGCTGGTGCCGGGCACCGGACTTCTGATGCTGGCCTCTCCGGCCGACCCGGACGAGGCCGCGCTGGCGCGCTACACGATCGCAGACGCCTCGACCTTCTCGGCCTCGGCCCGGCCCGAGGGCGCCGCCCCGAACGAGGTGCCGCCGGGCGCGGTGCTGCGCAAGGTGGCGCAGGAGCTGGACTTCACCCTGACCGTCGCCCTGCCGCCCGAGGGCTCCGCCCCGGCCGGGGCGATGGCCGCGGCGGTCGAGGAGATGATGGCCGAACCCGCCCTCGCGGCGCGGGTGCGGTTCGTGCCCGCGGGCACCGAGGGGGCGGAGCTGCGGCTGGCCGTGCTGCCCGAGAGCCCGCGCCCCGACGCGCTCTGGTTGCTGCCGGCCACCGGGCTGGTCGCCGAAGAGGACCTGCCCCGCACCCCGTCGATCTCGACCGCGGACAAGACCCCGGCCCAGCTTTCGGCGGTGCTCGCCGACAGTTTCGCGACCGTCGCCAAGGCGCTGAACCTGATGAAGGTGGGCGCGGCCACCGCCAGCGCGCCGCTGCCGGTCGAGGCACGGCTGATCACCGGCCGGTTCGACCCGCAGACCGGCACGGTGGTCGAGGGCAGCCGGGCCATGCTGGAAGAGGCGGTCGTGCCCCGCATGGTGCCCGACGACACGATCGGGCTGCGGCTCACCAACAGCGGCGAGACGCCGGTCGATTACAACCTGCTCTACGTCGGGGTGGATTACGGGATCACCTTCATGGGCAACGGGCGGATGCAGCCGGGCGCCACGCTCGACGACGATTTCGTGCTGATCACCGACGAAAACTTCGGCCGCGACCGGCTGATCGTGATCCTCTCGCCCGTCTCGGGGCAGACCGCGACCGAGGATCTGTCGTTTCTCGAGCAGGATCCGCTGAACATGGCGCGCAAGGCGATGACCGGGGGCGTGCGCGGCCTGCTCGACATGGCGGGCTTCGGGCAGACCACCCGCGGCGGGATCACCCTGTCCAGCCGGGCCAGGACGCCCGAGCCGGTGCCGGTCTTCCTGCAATACGAGATCGAGACGGTGCCGGGCGACTAGGGATGCGGCGCCGCCTCAGCGCTTCGGGTTGACGATGCCGTTCATGAAGAGGTCGAGGAAATGGTCCGCGACCACCTCGGGGCTCATCGCGTCGTCCTCGGTGTGCCAGCGCAGGATCCAGTTCACCGCGCCGAGGAAGAAGTTCGAGGTCACCCGCACATTGACCGGCCGCAGCGCGCCTTCCTCGATGGCCTTCTCGATCAGCATCCGCGAATAGCGATCCAGCTGCCGCCGCCGTTCCAGGAGCTCTTCCTGCTGGGCCTCGGGCAGGGCGCGGATATTGGCCATCGTCGTGTAGGCGCCACGCTCGACCATCAGGTTCTCCATGAACCGGCGGTAGAGCAGCTGCAGCTTCTCGAAGGCGGTGCCGTCGGTCTTCTCGGCCTCGAGCCGGGCGTTCTGACCGCAATTGTAGGTCAGCCGAAGGCAATCGTAGAGCAGCTGCTCCTTGTTCTTGAAGTAATAATAGAGAGCGGTCTTGGTGACGCCGATCTCGTCGGCGATCTCGTCGAGAGAGGTGGCGTGATAGCCCTTCTCGTTGAAGATCCGCGCGGCGACCCGCAGGGCGGCCCGGCGCTTCAGTTCCCGGATTTCCTCACGCGACGCGACCGCGCCATTCCAGTTTGCCATGCGACTTCCATTCCTGACGGCGGCGCGGTCCGGCGCGGCGCTGGACTGTCCGGAGCGACAATCGGCCGGCGATACCTGACGCCACGGTAACATCTTATTCCAATCGGTCTGGTCAAAAAACCTTTAGGCACGCGGAATTCGCGCTGCATAGCACAATCCGGAACGGATTGTGAATTCCCTGACGTCATCCGGGTGGTTTTGCCCGGATCGCTGGCGAAATCGCCGCGCTCGATGACGTGGCGTCGCAAGAATCGCTGGCATTCCCCCGCAAATTGCGGAATAAAATTCCGCAATGGTGTGACGGCCCCCGTGCCGACGCCCGCGAGAACGGTCGGGCACGCGCGGACGAGGCGCTGCCCGGACGGTGAATTCGGACCCTTGCCGCCGCCGCGGCACCGGTCCGCAAGAGGGAGGGGAACGGCGGTCGATTGGGTCCGGAGCAGGGGAGATTGCGCCCGCGGTCCAAACATTTGCTTGAAATGTCGATTTGGCTGCGGCGCTTCACCCGGACCCGGGAAAGCCGCGCCCTGTCGATGGCTCAGCGCCCCCGCCTCGATGAAGGATGGCCGTCTGCCCGGTCCGGGCTGTCGGCGACGTGACCACTCTGTCCGGCAATAGATCTTGCCAGCTGGGTGTCTGACAGGAAACACTCGATCCCGAGGTCATATCAGGGAGGAAAACATGACCAAATCACCGAACATGAACCGCCGCGCCATGCTGCGCGGAGCTGCCGTCGCCACCGTCGCCACCCCGGCGCTGATCGGCAAGGGTATTGCGCAGGGCCAGGTCACCTGGCGGGTGCAGTCGCACTGGCCGAAAGCCTCGAGCTCGTTCGACGACAGCCTCGGCGTGCTGGCGACGATGCTGGAAGAGCGCACCGAGGGCGCGTTCAAGCTCGAGCTCTTCGGCGACGGCGAATTCGCCAAGGGCCCGGACATCTACAACCTCGTGCGCAAGGGCGTGGTCCCGATGGGCACGATCAGCCCGTCCTACATCCTCGACAACGCGCAGGCCGCGGGCTTCCTCTACGGCATCCCCGGCACGCTTCGCGAGAACTGGGAGCCGCAGCAGGCCGCCAAGAACCTCGGCATCGAGGACATGGTCAACGAGGAGCTGATCCCCGACGGCGTCCGCCTGATGTCCGAGAAGTCCTACCCGACCGAGATGGTCTGCTCGAAGAAGATCGAGAGCGCCGCGGACTTCAACGGCCTCAAGATCCGCTCCTCGGGCACGATGCTCGACTACCTCGCGGCCGCGGGCGCCGCGCCGCAGTACATCCCGGGTGCGGAGCTCTACCAGTCGCTGTCGTCCGGCGTGGTCGACGGCGCGCATTGGGGCGCGGCCATCGGCGCGCAGTCGATGTCGCTCTGGGAGGTCTGCAAGTACCACTACAAGCCGGCCCTCGGCTTCACCATCGACGCGTTCATCATGAACGAGCAGCAGCTTCAGGACCTGCCGGACGACCTGCGCCTGGCGATCATGGACCTGATGGAGATCCGCTTCTTCCAGCGCTCGGCCGAGTACATGCACAAGGAGGCCATCGCGCTCTCCGACGGCGTGAACAACCAGGGCGTCGAAGTGGTGCAACTGCCGGACGACGTGCTCGAACTCTTCGCGAAGGCCTCGGCCGATATCCTCGAGACCGAGAAGGCGAAGGGCGAGATCGCGGCACGCGCGCATGAAGCCTACACCGGCCTCATGAAGGACCTCGGCTACGTCTGAGCCTTCCCGCCGGGGCGTGCGTGAACCGCGCGCCCCGGCCTCAACGCAAAACGAAGGCAGACCGGAGACATCCCGGCGCGACCCCCGAGGCCGCGCCAGCCGGATCTGCCCGCAATCACAAGGTTAGGGACATGTTGCAGGTTGCCCGTGCGATCACGCACCTCAACCGCTGGATCGGCAGGTGGGCCTGCCTCGCCGTCCTCATCATCTTCGCCCTGCTGCTGGCGGACGTGGTGATGCGCTACCTCGTCGGTAGCCCGGCGGTCTGGACGGCCGAAATGGCGACGCTGATCTTCGGCGTCTACGCGATCATCGGCGGCGGTTTCCTCATGGCCGAACGCGGCCACGTCAACGTCGACATCATCTACGGCACCTTCAGCCGGCGGAAGAAGGCGATCGTGGACATCATCACATGGCCGCTCTTCGCGCTCTTCGTGCTGGTGCTGCTCTGGCAGGGCTGGGACCTCGCCTCCGAGGCGATCGCGGACAACGAGCGGTCGAACTCGATCTGGAAACCCTACCTCTGGCCGACCAAGGCCTTCATCCCGGTGGCCGCCATCCTGCTGTTCCTGCAGGGGCTGGTGCGGCTCTGGTCGGACATCCGCGTGGTGCGCGGCCTGCCGATCCCCGACGACATCTTCGGTGCGCCCGCGGCCACCGAATCCGAGGCGCACGCCGCCGCAGGCCAATCCGGGGAGATCCAGGAATGAGCGTTGAACTCCTGACCCTCCTGTTCTTCGGGTCGCTTCTCGTCTTCGTCATGCTCGGGACGCCGCTGGCCTTCGTGCTGGGCGGGATCTCGGTCGTGTTCCTCTATTTCGAGATGGGGCCCATCGGGTTCTATCTGCTCGCCTCCAAGATGTGGGAGTCAATGTCGAACCCGACATTGATGGCGATACCTCTCTTCGTCTTCATGGCGATCCTGCTGGAGAAGTCAGGCGTCGCGAACGACCTCTACGAGATGATGCACGTCTGGTTCGGCGGCCTGCGCGGCGGCCTCGCCATCGGCACGGTGCTGATCTGCGTGATCTTCGCGGCGATGTCCGGCATCTCGGGCGCCGCGGTGGTTACCATGGGCACGATCGCGCTGCCGAAGATGCTCGAGAGGGGGTACGACAAGAAGATGGCGCTCGGGGCCATCAACGCGGGCGGCGGCTGGGGCATCCTGATCCCGCCGTCGATCCTGATGGTGCTCTATTCGCTCCTGACCGAGGTCTCGGTCGGCCGTCTCTTCGCAGCCGGCATCGGGCCGGGGCTGACGCTCTTCGTGCTGGTGTCGATCTACATCGGCGGGCGCTGCTGGCTCCAGCCCCACATGGGCCCGGCGCTGCCGAAGGAGGAACGCGCGGGCTGGGGGCCGAAGCTGCGCTCGCTCAAGGCGGTGATCCTGCCGATCATGATCGTGACGATCGTGCTGGGTGCGATCTTCGGCGGCTTCGCAACGCCCACCGAGGCCGCGGCCATCGGCGTCTTCGGTGCGCTCGTCGCCACGACGATCAACCGCCAGCTCAACTGGCGCGTGATCCATGACGCCTCCATCGCGACGCTGAAGCTGACCGCGCTGATCATGTGGATCCTCTTCGCGGCGCATGCCTTCTCGACGGCCTACACGGCGCTCGGGGCGCAGAGCCTGATCCAGAACCTGATGACCTACATCCCCGGCGGGAAATGGGGGGCGCTGACCTTCATGCTGCTGGTGCTGTTCATCTTCGGGATGGTGCTGGACCCGGTCGGGATCATGCTGATCACGCTGCCGGTGTTCCTGCCGGTGGTGACGGCGGCCGGGTTCGATCCGATCTGGTTCGGCATCCTCTTCATCATCATGATGGAGGTCGGCTACATGACGCCACCCTTCGGGTTCAACCTGTTCTACCTCAAGGGCGTGGCGCCTCCGGGGGTGACGATGGGCGACATCTACACCTCGGTCGTCCCCTACGTGATCGTCACGCTGATCGGGGTGCTGCTGATCATCCTGTTCCCGGGGATCGCGCTCTACCTGCCGACGCTGTTCTACGGGTAAGGCCCTTCCGCGCCCCGGGGCACGCCCGGGGCGCGGACCGGCAGGGTCGGGTTGCAGCCCACCCTGCCGCTCACCCTCCCGCGCAAGCCGTGCAAGCGCCGGCCCCTCGGGATGGCGCCCGCAACCTCCGAACCTCTTGTTTCATCCCGGCCGTGGCAGCGCCCACGCGGCGCAGCCTTGCACGGCGCCCTTCGGGCTTCTTCCGTGCTGGGCGAGGGTTCAACCCGCGCGCCGCGCCACACCCACGCATCCTTGACCCAGCCCCGACTTGCGGCCATTCCCCCGCGGCGATAAACCACCGCAAACCCGGAATCCCGCGAGAGGCCGCATGTCCATCGACACAGAAACCGCCGCCCGCGTGGCGAAGCTCGCCCGCATCAAGGTCGAAGACGACGCGCTGCCCGCGCTCGCCTCCGAGTTCAACACCATCCTCGGCTTCATCGAGCAGCTGAACGAGGTGGATGTGGAGGGCGTCGAACCCATGGTTTCGGTCGAGCCGATGCGCCTGAAGCGCCGCGAGGACGTGGTGACCGACGGCAACCAGCCCGAGAAGGTGCTGAAGAACGCGCCCGATGCCCGCGAGGGCTTCTTCGCCGTGCCGAAGGTGGTGGAATAATGACCGAGCTGAACACCCTGAAGATCCACGAGGCGCGCGACGCGCTGCGCAAGGGCGAGCTGACCTCGGTCGAGATCACCGAGGCCTGCCTGAAGCAGATCGAGGGAGCGAAGGCCCTGAACGCCTTCGTCCACGACACGCCCGAGATCGCGCTGGAGCAGGCCAAGGCCGCCGACGCCCGCCGCGGTGCCGACGCCCCCTCGCTGAACGGCATCCCGCTGGGGATCAAGGACCTCTTCTGCACAAAGGGCGTGCCGAGCCAGGCCGCCTCGAAGATCCTCGAAGGCTTCCGCCCCGAATACGAGTCGACCGTCACGCAGAACCTCTTCGACGCGGGCGCGGTCATGCTGGGCAAGCTCAACATGGACGAATTCGCTATGGGCTCGTCGAACGAGACCTCGACCTACGGCAACGCGGTGAACCCCTGGCGGCGCGGCAATGACGAGACCGCGCTGACCCCCGGCGGCTCCTCCGGCGGCTCCGCCTCGGCAGTTTCCGCCGATCTCTGCCTCGGTGCCACCGGCACCGACACCGGCGGCTCGATCCGCCAGCCGGCGGCCTTCGTCGGCATCACCGGCATCAAGCCGACCTACGGCCGCTGCTCCCGCTGGGGCATCATCGCCTTCGCCTCGTCCCTCGACCAGGCGGGCCCGATGACCAAGGACGTGCGCGACGCGGCGATCATGCTGCAGGCGATGTGCTCGCACGATCCGAAGGATTCGACCTCGACCGCGACCCCGGTCCCGGATTTCGAGGCCGCCCTGACCGGCGACATCCGCGGCAAGACCATCGGCATTCCCCGGGAATACCGCATGGACGGGATGCCGGACGAGATCGACCAGCTCTGGACCCGCGGCAAGGAGATGCTGCAGGACGCAGGCGCGAAGATCGTCGACATCTCGCTGCCGCACACGAAATACGCGCTGCCCGCCTATTACGTGATCGCCCCGGCCGAGGCGTCCTCGAACCTCGCCCGCTATGACGGGGTGCGCTACGGCCACCGCGCCAAGCTGGCGCAGGGCGACGGCATCACCGAGATGTACGAGAAGACCCGCGCCGAGGGCTTCGGCGCCGAGGTGCAGCGCCGGGTGATGGTGGGGACCTACGTGCTCTCCGCCGGCTTCTACGACGCCTACTACAACCGCGCCCGCAAGGTCCGGACCCTGATCAAGAAGGACTTCGAGGACGCCTTCGCCGACGGCGTCGATGCGATCCTCACCCCCGCCACCCCGTCGGCCGCCTTCGGCCTGGGCGAGATGGCCGAGGCCGATCCGGTCCAGATGTATCTCAACGACGTCTTCACGGTGACGGTGAACCTCGCCGGGCTGCCGGGCATCGCGGTGCCCGCCGGAACCGACCGGCAGGGCCTGCCGTTGGGTCTCCAGCTGATCGGGAAACCCTGGGCCGAGGACGAGCTGCTGAACACCGCCTACGCGCTGGAACAGGCCGCGGGCTTTGTGGCGAAACCGGCAAGATGGTGGTAAGCAGCCGAGAGGGCAGGACCATGACCGCACAGGTGACATTCATGCGCAAGACCGTTCTGGCCCTGGCCGCCACCGCCGCGCTGACCGCCTGCGCGTCCCGTCAGATCCCCGACAGCGGTGCCGGCGTGGGCTTCGGCGATTACGACAGCTACGCGGCTGAGCGCGACGCCGCGCTCGCGGGCCAGACGGGCCAGTCGATGACCCTGCCGCCCGCCGAGGCGGTCTCGAGCCAGCCGCTCGGCGGACCCGGGCAGCCGATGTCGGGCACCCGCGTCTCGGGCGGCACCGACTCGCCCTCCGACATCGCGGCCGAAGCCGAGGCCGCGCTGCGGGCATCGTCGCAGACCGGTGCCCCGCCGCTCGAGCCGGCCTCCGCCACGCCGCCGCTGCAGGCCAGCCCCGGCAACCCGGCGCCCGAGGCGGTCAACACCTTCGGGATCTCGAACGAGAACGACTTCTCCGCCGTGGACCAGCAGCGCACGATCCAGGACGACAAGGCGCGGCTCGCGCAGGTCCGCTCGCAATACCAGCAGGTCCAGCCGACCGCGCTGCCCTCTCGCACCGGCTCGGGGCCGAACATCGTCGCCTACGCGCTGGAATCGACCAACCAGCCGGGACAGCCGCTCTATTCGCGCGGCATGTTCTCCTCGGAAAACCGCGCCGCGCGGAACTGCGCCAAATACGCCTCTCCGGACCTCGCGCAGGCCGACTTCCTGCGCAGCGGTGGCCCGGAGCGGGACCGCAACGGGCTCGATCCCGATGGTGACGGCTTCGCCTGCTCCTGGGATCCGCGCCCCTTCCGGGCTGCCCGTGGCGGCTGACGGCGGCGCCGGGTCCGGGGGGGCGATCTGGCATCCCTCGCCGAACTTCGGGGCGCGTCGCCATGGCGGCGCGCCCTCTCTCGTCGTGCTGCACTACACCGCGATGGCGAGCGCCGAGGCCGCGCTGGCGCGGCTCTGCGATCCCGAGCCGCCCGCCGGGCTGGGCCCGGTCTCGGCGCATTACCTCATCTCGGAACGCGGGCGCGTCTGGCAGATGGTGCGCGAGGAAGACCGGGCCTGGCACGCGGGCGCGGGCAACTGGCGCGGCTGCGAGGACGTGAATTCCCATTCCATCGGGATCGAGCTTGCCAATGACGGCACGACGCCCTTTCCCGAACCGCAGATGGCAGCGCTGGAGCGGCTCCTGCCCCCGGTCCTCCACCGCTGGGACATCGGCCCCGAAGGGGTGATCGGCCATTCCGACATGGCCCCGGGGCGCAAGGTCGACCCCGGCCCGCGCTTCGACTGGCGGCGGCTGGCGCTGCGGGGGCTGGCGCTCTGGCCGGGCGTCGCCGGGCCCGGCGCCTTCGACGAGGACCTCGCCGCCATCGGCTACCGCCTGCCCGAGGGGGCCGAGGCCGGGCTGCTCCTCGCGGCCTTCCGGATGCGTTTCCGGCCCTGGGCCCGCGGCCCGCTCTCCGAGGCGGACCGGCAGGCCGCCCGGGCGCTGGCGGCGCGTGTCGGCTAGGCGAAGACCTTCGGGTCCGCCTCCCAGCCCGGATCGCCCTCGCGCATCAGGTTGACGAGCGCGCGCTCCATTTCGGCCGCGACACGGGCCGCGCCGTCGGGATCGGTCTGCGCCACCGGCACCCGCTCGGGCCGGTGCAGGCCGTAGACGAAGGCCTCGTCGAACCCGTGGGCCGCGCCCAGCCAGGCGTGCGGGCCCTTCGGCTCCCAGGCGAATTCGTAGGTCCAGGCCCGCCCGCCGCCCTGCCGCTGCGCCTCGGCGTTCGAGGCGGTGGCCTGGCGGTAGATCCGGTCGGTGAGGTACGCCTCCTCCTTCGCGGCCCAGCTCGCCCCGGGCATCGCCTCGTTCCATTGCGCGAGCAGGGGGTCCACCGCCGCGTCGCCCTCGAACCGGGCGAGCGTGGCCCGGAAACGCGCCTCGTCGACCTCGCCCATGCGGCCGGTGGCATACCAGAGCCGCGCCTCGTGACGGGTGCGGCCGATGACCAGCGGAATGTGCCGCGTGGCGCCCTGCCGCATCGCCAGCTCGGGATGGCGGTCGAGCGAGGTGCCGTCGAGCACGATGCCGAGGGTCCGCCCGCCGGGCGAGGAGCGCTCGGCGAGGTTCACCGCGACGACCTCGGCCTGGAGGCGGAGGATGTCCTCCACGGAAAGCGCCTCGAGCGCGGTCATGTCTCCGGGCGCGATCCCGGCGCGGCCCAGGAAATCCTCGGTGATCCGGCGCGCCTGTTCGGGCGGCAGGATGCGCGTGGCATAGCCGCTCATCAGCCAGCATTTGTCGAAGAGCGCGGGGCCGTCCCGGGTCCCGAAGAGCGCGGCCGCCGTGAAGGCGCCGGAGGAGAGGCCGGCGAGGGTGATGTTGTCCGGATCGCCGCCGAAGGCCGCCACGTTCTCGCGCGTCCAGCGCAGCGCCGCGGCCAGGTCGAGCATCGAGCGGTTGGTCTGGTCCAGTTCGGGGAAGTGATCGGCGAGGTGCAGGAAGCCGAGCGCCCCGGTGCGGACGTTCGGGCGGATCAGGACGACGTCGTTGGCCGCCGCGAAGGCCGCACCGTCGAGGTGGCCGACATTGGCCGACCCGTAGCCGAAGCCGCCGCCGAAGAGATGGACGACGACCGGGCGCCGGGCCGTGTCGGCGGCCGGGGTCCAGAGATTCAGGTTGAGGCAGTCCTCGCCGTAGCTCTGCTCTTCCCGGAGGATCGAGAAGGAGGTTTCGGGCGGCGGTGTCTGGACGGGTGCGTGGCCGAAGCGGGTCGCGTCGACCACGCCCCCCCGCGGGGCCGGTTGCGGCGGGCGGAAGCGCAGCGGCCCGAGCGGGGGCGCGGCATAGGGGATGCCCAGGAAGGCGCGGGCCGCGCCATCGGCGCGGCCGCGGTAGGTGGCCTGCGGCGCGCGGACGTCGGTGGCGGTGTCTGGCATGGTCTGGTCCTCCCCCGGCGAGACTAGCGCGCGGGCGGGACGGGGTGAACGTCGGAGCGGTTCACGCATGTGAAATGGTGGCGCCGCCTGCCGGCGTCGCGCGGGGAACGACCGGGGCGGGCATCGAGCCCGCCCCGGTCGTGGCCTCCGGCGGGGATATTTTCGGCAAGAGGAAGAACCGAATCTTAACCCTTCTGCCGGAGAGTGATGTCACGGTACAGGCGGGGACGCCGATGGCCGCGCAAGGGGAAGGCCCTCTGCCACTGCGCAGGGGGCCCAACCTTTTGACGGCTCCCATCTTCCTCTTGCCGGAAATATCCCGGGGGGAGTCGGCGCCTTGCGCCGACGGGGGGCTGGCCCCCCGCCCAGCGTCGGTCCGGGCGCCAGCGCCGGGGGATCAGTCGCCGCGCACCGTGTCGATCATCAGCTGCACGTTCGCCGGATCGGCGTCCGGGGTGATCCCGTGGCCAAGGTTGAAGATATGCGGCCCGCCCGACAGGGCCTTCACGATGCGCTTCGTGTCCGCGACCAGATCCGCGCCGCCGGTCACCATGTGGCGCGAGGCGAGGTTGCCCTGCACGCAGGCGTGGGGCTGGACGTGCTCGGCCGCCCAGGCCGCCTCGACGCTGTCGTCGATCGCGACGCAATCCGCGCCTGTGGCCTGGGCGAAGCCGATGTAATGCTCGCGCGCCTCGCGCGGGAAGGCGATGACGGGCAGGCCCGGGTGGCGGGCCTTCAGCTCGGCGATGATCCTGCGGGCGGGCTCGAGCGCGTAGGCATCGAAATCCGCGCCGTGCAGCGAGCCGGCCCAGCTGTCGAAGAGCTTCACGCATTCCGCCCCGGCCTCGACCTGGGCCGAGAGGTATTCGATCGTCGCCGCGGTGATCCGGTCGAGCAGCGCCTCGAAGAGCGGACGGTTCTCGGCCTTCAGCGCATGGGCCGGGCCCTGGTCGGGGGTGCCGCGCCCGGCGATCATGTAGGTGGCGACCGTCCAGGGCGCGCCGGCGAAGCCGATGAGCGTGGTCTCGGAGGGCAGCGCGCGCGACAGGATCCGCACCGTCTCGTAGATCGGCGAGAGCGTCTCGTGCACATCCGCGGCCGGGCCGAGCTTGTCGAAATCCTCCTGCCGGGTCACGGTCGAGAGCCGCGGCCCTTCGCCGGTCACGAACCAGAGGTCGGCGCCGAGCGCCTGCGGCACCAGCAGGATGTCGGCGAACAGGATCGCCCCGTCGAAGCCGAAGCGGCGGATCGGCTGGAGCGTCACCTCGGCGGCCAGTTCCGGGTTGTAGCAGAGCGACAGGAAGTCCCCGGCCTTCTCGCGCGTGGCGCGGTATTCCGGCAGGTAGCGGCCGGCCTGGCGCATCATCCAGATCGGCGGCGTCGGCAGGCGCTCCCCGGCCAGGGCCCGGAGGATGGTCTTCTCGCTCATGTCATGCTCCTTCATCGGCGTCACTGCTCGCCGCCGCGGGACGGGATGTCAAGCCGCGCCGCCCGCCTCGGGCGGTTCCGCCGCAGCGGCCTCGCGCTCGGCCCAGAGCGCGCGGAGGGTCTCGCCCTGGGCCGCGAAGCTCTCGTCCAGCAGGGTCCAGCCGTAGATCCGGTCGGTCCGGAAGTGCCGCAGGTCGTGGCGCAGCTCGCACCAGGCGGCGAGCATGGTGACCTCGACGTGATAGATCACCACCAGGGGCCGGATGGTGCGGAGGGTCCGCTCCCCGTCCGGGGTGCGGTAGTCGATGCGGAGCTTCCGCTCCTCGCGGATCGCCTGCCGGAGGAGCGATTTCGGCACGCAGCCTTTCGCCGGATCGTCGAGCGCGGAGCCCCAGGGCGCAACGTGCAGCCAGGTCGACGGCCCGTGCAGCGCCTCGATCTTCGCGCTGATGCGCTGGCCCGCCCGCATCAGCGCCCCGTCCCCGGTGCGGGCGAGGAGCGACAGGGCGACGCGCAGCGCCTCGGATTCCTCGGTGTCGAAGTTGAGCGGCGGCAGGTCGTAGCCGCTGCGCAGGACATAGCCCAGCCCCGCCGCGCCCTCGACCGGGACCCGCATCGCCTGCAGCGCCGCCATGTCGCGGTAGATCGTGCGGACCGAGACCTCGAGCGCCTCGCCGAGCGCCTCTGCGGTCATCGGGGCCCTTGCGGCGCGCAGGGTCTGGATCAGTTCGAAAAGGCGGTCGGGGCGGGACATGGGGCTTTCTCTCGGAGCTTCGGGTGGCAGCGGCAGGCGGCGTCTCCTGACATCCTAGCACCTTCTCCTGACAGCAGCATGGCAGGAGCGTTCTGTTTTGTCGGGTCCGAAAGGAGACCCCGGACATGCCGTTCTACGATTACATCGTCACCATCACACTCGGGCTCGACCGGTGGGACCAGCGCGGGCCGCGGCGTCCGCCCCCGCCGCTGCGGCTGCGGGCCGCCCGACCCGCGCCACCTGTCAGGCGCGGCATTCGGGCCCGCTTGCAAGCCATTCGTGCCGCGCTTAACAGGAGGGCATGACCCTAGACCTGCCCACCCCCTCCGCGCCCCTGCGCATCGGCACCCGCGGCTCTCCGCTGGCGCTGGCGCAGGCCCACGAGACCCGCAACCGGCTGATGACCGCCTTCGACCTGCCGCGCGAGGCCTTCGAGGTGCAGGTGATCCAGACCACCGGCGACCGGGTGCAGGACCGCGAGCTGAAGGAGCTGGGCGGCAAGGGGCTCTTCACGCGCGAGATCGAGCTGGCGATGATCCAGGAGGGGATCGACATCGCGGTCCACTCGATGAAGGACATGCCGGTGCTGCAGCCGGGCGGGCTGGTGCTGGATTGCTACCTCCCGCGCGAGGATGTGCGGGACGCCTTCGTGTCTTTCCACGACGGCGGGATCGACGGGATCCCCGCGGGGGCCAGGGTCGGGACCTCCTCGCTCCGGCGCGGTGCGCAGATGCGCCTCAGGCGTCCGGATGTCGAGATCGTGGGGTTCCGCGGCAACGTGCAGACCCGGCTCAGGAAACTGACCGAGGGGGTCGCGCATTGCACCTTCCTCGCCCAGGCCGGGTTGAACCGGCTGGGGCGCAAGGACGTGCCCGCCCGCGTGCTGGAGCCCGAGGAGATGCTGCCCGCCATCGCGCAGGGCGCCATCGGGGTCGAGCGGCGGGCCGACGACATGCGGGCGGCCACCATGCTCGAGGCGATCCACGACGCGCCCACGGCCGAGCTGCTGGCCGCCGAACGCGCCTTCCTCGCCACGCTGGACGGTTCCTGCGAGACGCCGATCGCGGGGCTCGCGCAGGTGTCGGACGGCACCCTGCGGCTGCGCGGCCAGATCCTGCGGCCCGACGGCTCGGAGGCGCTGGAGGATGACGCCAGCGCGCCGGTCGAGGATGGCGCGGCGCTCGGCGAGGAGATGGCCCTGCGGCTGCTCGAACGCGCGGGCAACGGTTTCTTCGACTGGCGATGAGCAGCGCAGGCGAGCTCCCGGAGGCTCTGGCCCGCCGGTTCGGGATTGCCGCGGCCGGGCTTGTCGAGCGCACCGCGATTGCCGTGGTCTGGCGGGTGGAACTGGCGGGAGGCGGTGTCGCGGGGCTCAAGGTTTTCCATGAAGAGGGGCTCGCGAACGAGGGGCCGGGGCTCGCCTGGATGCGCGCCCGGGACGGTGCGGGCGTGGTCAGGCTGCTCGACCAGCAGGGCCGCGCGGTGTTGATGGAATGGCAGGAGGGCCCCTCCCTCGGCGATCTCGTCCGGCGCGGGGAGGATGCGCGCGCGGCGAGGGAGCTTCTTTCGGTCGCGCAGCGTCTGCATCAAGGCGCGGACACGGGCGCCGGCCTGTCGCTGCCGCCGCTCGATGCGTGGTTCGGCGCGCTTCGCGACGTGACCCTGGCCGCCGCTTGCCCGCCGGAGGCCGCCCGCGACATGCTGGCGGCGCGCGACATCGCCGAACGGCTGCTCGCCGCGCCGCGTGAGGTCCGGGGCCTGCACGGCGATCTGCACCACGACAACATCCGGGACGGCGCGCGGGGCTGGCTCGCCTTCGACGCAAAGGGCGTGCGGGGCGAACGCGCCTATGAGCTGGCCAACGCCTTCCGCAACCCGAAGGGGGCAGCGGCGCTGGTGGCGGACCCGGCGCGGATCGCTGCCCTTGCGGACCTCTGGTCGGAGGGGTTCGGTGTCGAGCGCACGCGGCTTCTCGACTGGGCGGCCGCGAAATGCGCGCTTTCCATCTGCTGGCGGGCGAAGGGGCCCGTGGGGGCGGATGCGGAGTTCGGTCTGCTGGCGCGGCTGATCGCGGCGCGCGGCGGCTGAGGGCCCGGCAGGGGGGCGCTGCCCCCCGTCGCGGCAGGCCGCGACTCCCCCCGGAGTATTTCGGGAAAGATGAAGCGGGGGCCGGGAAAGCCGTTGGTCCCGTCGCGCAGTTTGTGAAATAACCGCGGCATACGACCTTGGAGAACGGCCATGCCCGCGATTGCCCCCGACCACATTCCCGAACGGCTCTACCCGGTGATCGAGGCGCTCTGCGCCACCGGCGTCGACGTGGCGCGGACCATCGCGCGGGGACCGCTCGGGCAATCGCTCGCCGAGGGCGTGGGCGAGAACACCGGGGGCGACCAGCAGAAGGCGCTCGACGTGATGGCCGACGAGGCCTTCGAGAAGGCGCTCGGGCCGGCCGGGGTGAAGTTCTACGCCTCGGAGGAGCAGGAGGGGGTCCTGACGCTCGGCGACGGCGCCTTCGCGCTGGCGATCGACCCGCTCGACGGGTCGTCGAACATCGACGTGAACGTCTCGATCGGGACGATCTTCTCGATCTTCGAGGCGGAGGACGGGGCGGAAGAGAGCTTCCTGCGCCCCGCCTCCGAGCAGATCGCCGCGGGCTATATCATCTACGGGCCGCAGACCGGCATGGCGGTGAGCTTCGGGGACGGCACGCTGATGTTCGTCATGGACCCGGAGACCAGGGTCTTCGAACTGGCCGAGGCGCGGATGGCGATTCCGGCGGCGGCGAAGGAATATTCGATCAACGCGGGCTACCGGCGGCACTGGCCCGACTGGGTGAAGAGCTTCGTCGAGGAATGCGAGGCCGGCAAGGAGGGCCCGCGCGGCAAGGATTACTCCTTCCGCTGGGTCGCCTCGCTGGTGGCCGAGACGCACCGCATCCTGACCCGGGGCGGCACCTTCCTCTACACGGGCGACGCGCGGCCCGCCTATGCCGAAGGGCGGCTCCGGATGGTCTACGAGGTGGCGCCGATGGCGATGCTGATCGAGCAGGCGGGCGGCATGGCCACCGACGGCAAGCGGCCGATCCTGTCGCTGACGGCGGAGAAGCTGCACGGCAAGCAGCCCTTCGTCTTCGGCTGCCGGGACGAGGTCGAACGGGTCGCCGAACTGCACGGCTGAGTGATACGGGCTTGGCAGGGCCGGCCGGGCTTGCCATATGCAGGCCGACAGCCCAGAGGACCCTGCCCATGACCTTCGACCGCTCGCTCAAGATCGCCCCGTCGATCCTTTCCGCCGATTTCGCCGATTTCGGGCGCGAGATCCGGGCGGTGGAGGACCAGGGCGCCGACTGGATCCATGTCGACGTGATGGACGGGCATTTCGTGCCGAACCTGACCTTCGGCCCGCCCGCCGTGAAGGCCTTCCGGCGCCACGTGACGACCTTCATGGACGTGCACCTGATGATCTCGCCGGTGGATGCCTATATCGACGCCTATGCCGATGCCGGGGCCGACCTGCTGACCGCGCATGTCGAGGCCGGACCGCATATCCACCGGACGCTGCAGGCGATCCGGGGGGCGGGGATGAAGGCGGGGGTGGCGCTGAACCCCGGCACGCCCGCCGAGGCGGTCGAGCATGTGCTGGACATCTGCGACCTGGTCTGCGTGATGACGGTGAACCCCGGCTTCGGCGGGCAGAGCTTCATCGACATGACCGCGAAGGTCCGGAAGCTGCGCGGAATGATCGGCGACCGCCCGGTGCATATCGAGATCGACGGCGGCGTCACGCCCCGGACCGCGCCCCTGGTGCGCGAGGCCGGGGCCGACGTGCTGGTCGCGGGCTCGGCAGTGTTCAAGGGCGGCTCGGTGCAGGATCCGGCGCCCTATGGCGAGAACATCCGGGCGATCCGGGTGAGCTGCGACACGGCCGTCTGAGGCCGGCCCGTCCCGGTCTGATCCGAAGCGCAAGCTATCCGCCCTTGGCCCGATCCGGCAAAGCCGGATCGGATCGCGCGCGCCTCCGGGCGTCTGCAAGCCAATCGCCTGTCGGCGGCACATTGCATGGCAATCTGCGAGATCCCCCCCCCGGGGGCGGGCGCGCGGGACGCCGGGGCTCGCGTAGGGCGGGGTTCATCCTCCCGCCCCGGACGGCGCCCACCCCCGGCGCCTTCCCGTCAGCAGTTCGGCACGTTCACCGCCAGCCCGCCGAGCGCCGTCTCCTTGTATTTCTCGTGCATGTCGACACCGACCTGCCGCATCGTCTCGATCGCCGAATCGAGCGGCACGAAATGCGTCCCGTCCCCCCGGAGCGCGAGCGAGGCCGCCGAGACCGCCTTGACCGCGCCTAGGCCGTTGCGCTCGATGCAGGGGACCTGCACGAGCCCGCGGATCGGGTCGCAGGTCATCCCGAGGTGATGCTCCAGCGCGATCTCCGCCGCGTTCTCGATCTGCTCGGGCGTGCCGCCCATGACCGCGCAGAGCCCCGCGGCGGCCATGGCGGAGGCCGAGCCCACCTCGGCTTGGCAGCCCGCCTCGGCGCCCGAGATCGAGGCGTTGAACTTCACCAGCCCGCCGATCGCCGCCGCGGTCAGGAAGAAGTCCGTCAGCCGCGCCTCGGAGGCGCCGGGCACGTGGCCCAGCCAGTAGCGGATCACCGCGGGCACGACGCCGGCCGCGCCGTTGGTGGGGGCCGTGACGACCTGCCCGCCGGCCGCGTTCTCCTCGTTCACGGCCATGGCATAGGCCGAGATCCAGTCGTTGACGACGTGCGGCGGGGCAAGGTTCTTGCCCCGCTCGGCCTGCAACGCCTCATGGATCGCGCCCGCGCGGCGCTTCACCCTCAGCCCGCCCGGCAGCTCGCCATGGCCGGTGAGCCCCCGGTCGATGCAGTCGGACATCACCTGCCATATCCGCATGATGCCGGGCTTCACGTCCGCGGTGCCGCGCGCGGCCTCGTTCCGGGCCTTCATCTGCGCGATCGTCAGCCCCGAAGCGGCGGCCATCTCGAGCATCTCGGCGGCGGTCTTGAACGGGTAGGGGATCGCCGGGCCCTCGTCGGTGGCCTTGCCGGCGGCCAGCTCGGCGGCGGTGACGACGAAGCCGCCGCCGATCGAGTAATAGGTCTCCTGCCGGATCGTGTCGCCCTGTGCATCCCGCGCAGCCAGGACGAGCCCGTTCGCATGGCCCGGCAGCGGGGCGCTGCGGTCGAAGACCAGATCGCGCTCGGGGTCGAAGGCGAGCGGGGCGAGGCCCTCGGGCGTCACGCGCTTCTCCGCGTGGATGGCCGCCAGCGCCGCCTCGGCCTCCTCGGCGTCGTAATCGGCGGGACGGAAGCCCGCGAAGCCGAGGATCACCGCCCGGTCGGTGGCATGGCCCACCCCGGTGAAGGCGAGCGAGCCGTGCAGCGTGGCCCGCAGGCCGTGGGCGCGGAACGGCGCCTCGCGCAGACCGTCGAGGAAGCGGGCGGCGGCGACCATCGGGCCCATCGTATGCGAGGACGAGGGGCCGACGCCGATCTTGAAGACGTCGAATACGGACAGGAACACGTGGGGCGGCCTCCTTGGAACTGCGCCCATAGAGCGGTGGCGGGCGCGGGCGCGCATGCTGCGGCGCGACACTTCGCGCGCCGCCTGCGGCTCGGAGACAGAGTGGGGGGCCGCGGCCGGGGATGCAACCGGACGGCGGGGCGCGTGGATTAACGTGCCGTTAGCCATGCGGGTCTAGCCTCGGAGTCGAAACGGGATTCGCTGCAAGGAGAGACGGAACATGGAGGACCCCAAACTACCCGCACCGACCCCGGGACGCCCGCTCCTGGGCCTCACCGTCCTGGTGGTCGAGGACAGCCGCTTCGCATGCGAGGCGATGCGCCTGCTCTGCCTGCGCTCCGGCGCGCGGATCAGGCGGGCGGATTGCATCCGCTCCGCACGGCGCCATCTGCAGGTCTACCGGCCCTCGGTCGCGCTGGTGGACCTCGGCCTGCCGGACGGATCGGGGCTGGAACTGATCTCGGACCTGGCGCAGGGCGTGCCGCGGATCGGCGTGATCATCGGCATCAGCGGCGACGATGCCGGGGCGGAGGCGGCGATCGCGGCGGGGGCGGACGACTTTCTCGCCAAGCCGGTGGACCGGCTCGGGGCCTTCCAGTCGGCGATCAGCCGTCACCTGCCGCCGGAACGCCGCGTGCGTGGCCCGCATCCCGTCAGCGGAGAGGTGGTCCACCCCGACCGGCTCGCCTTCCGCGAGGATATGGCGCATCTCGATGCGGTGATGCGGGGCCCGGCAGAGGGGCGGGATCTCGACTACGTGGCGCAATTCCTGCGCGGGATCGCGCGCAGCGCGGGCGACCGCCCGCTGGAGGAAGCGGCCCATGCCCTCGCCCGCTCCCGGCGCGAGGGGCGGACCACCCGCCCGGACGAGGCGCGGATCGCGGGTCTGGTGCGCGAGCGGTTGGCGGAAACGGAGGTGATCTGAAGGGACGCGACCCGGGACGGGCCCGAGCGGCCGGCGGGCAGTCCGGAGGTCTGGAGGCGTGCTCTCAAGGACGGGCCCGTGCGGCTGGCGAAGGCTCTCTTCAACAGAAGGAGCGCCAACGGTGAGGGGCATCTGTGGCTGGCGGAGAGATCGGCGGTTCGAAGGCGTGCGGGTCGTGACCCAAGGGGCGCTGCTCTGGGGCCGGGCTGTCGCCTCCGCCCTGTCGCCTCCGCCCTGTGGCCTCTCCCGGTCGCGGCCGCCACGCGGGCCGGGCTCGGGGGGGCGGTCCTTCGGCGATTCCCCTTCGGCGGCCGTTGGGCTAGGCTCGCCCCCGGATCGCGGCCCGACGGCGCGCGACGCGGCGCGCCCCCGGGCCGGAGCGCTCCCGCACGAATGCCGAGGAGAGAGGCTCATGGCCAAGCCACCCGACCTGTCCGATCTCGCCCGCGACGGGGCCGAGATCCCGGTCCGGGTCACGCCGCGCGCCTCCCGGGAAGAGGTCCGGCGCGAGGGCGATGCGATACAGGTCCGGGTCACCGCCCCGCCCGAGGACGGCAAGGCGAACGCGGTGGTGCGCAAGCTGCTGGCCAAGGCGCTCGGCGTGCCGCCGACGCGGCTGGTGCTGATCCGCGGCCGGACGGCGCGGGACAAGACCTTCCGGATCGACCCTGCCTAGCGCCCGCCCCGTGCGTCCGCCTAGCGCACCGGCCGCGGCGTCCCGTCCGGGTTCTTGGGGATGAAATAGCTCCCCTCCGGCAGGTTCAGCGCGGCGGCGAGGTCGCGGATCTGGGCGGTCGAGAGGGTGACCTTCTGCACGGTGTCCGTCCGGGCGTCGTATTGTTCGACCGTGACGCATTCCGCGAAGGCGTTGATCGCCACGTCTTCCTGAAGCGGTGCCTGCCCGTCATCGACGAGGGTCACCACGGTGCAGTCGAATTCGTGCTCTATCGTGAACATGGGTCCTTGATAGAGACCCGGCCGCGCAAAGCAAGCGATCATATCGGCGGGCCGGCGCAATCACATTTGCGCCGGTCGGGGTGGCAAGCCCGTGACCGGGTGATATGAGGGAAAGGCAGGCACGAAGGAACTTCCCGATGCGCGTCAGAGGACTTGCGGCACTTCTATTGGCGATGGCGCTCGGCGCCTGTTCCGTGCCGGTCGCGCAGGGTCCGGACATGGGCCTGCCCTCGGGACCCCGCCCGCAGGCCGAGGTCGCGGCCCAGCGTTTCGTCAACGTGGTGAAGGTCGTGAAACCGGTGGCCGAGCGCGAATGCCGCCAGCACGGCAACCGGCGGAACTGCAACTTCATCATCGCCGTGGACGACCGGCCCGAACAACCCGTGAACGCCTTCCAGTCGATCGACGCAAGCGGCCGCCCGGTGATCGTCTTCACGCTGTCGCTGATCGCCGACGTGGCGAACGAGGACGAGCTGGCCTTCATCATGAGCCACGAGGCCGCGCATCACATTCTCGACCACCTGAGCCGCCAGCAGGTCAATGCCGAGGCGGGGGCGGTGATCCTCGGCAGCCTCGCACGCGCCTCGGGCGCCGACATCACGAGCGTGGAGCTTGCGACCCGGATCGGTGCCACCGTGGGGGCGCGGAACTATTCAAAGGATTACGAGCTCGAGGCCGACGCGCTTGGCGCGCAGATTGCGCAGCGGGCCGGGTTCGACGCGCTCCGCGGCGCGCTCTATTTCACCCGCATCCCCGATCCCGGAGACCGCTTCCTCGGGACGCATCCGCCGAATGCCAGCCGGATGGATGTCGTCCGCCGCTCGGTCGCGATCGGGTTCTGACCCCGCCTCTGCAGTTGATCGAAATCAAGGCACGGGGCCGTCCGCGCGGCTAGACTCCTCCTCGAACCTGTGGAGGTGCGGATGCGGACGCTCGGCGACACGAACACCCATGTCTTCCTGCTCAAGCGCATGGCGCGGGCGACCGGCGCCGATCTCTCCCCGATGGAGGAGGCGGCCTGGAGCGCGGCGGTCACGCGCTGCCGGAGCTGCGCCTGCCCCGGCCTCTGCGAGGCGAAGCTCGAAACCGCGGAACGCACCGGGGACGGCATGAGCGAGGCCCCCGGTTTCTGCGAGAACCGCGACCTGCTCAGATCGCTGCGGCCATGATCCTGCCAGGAGACATGTGATGGGACTTTTCACCAGACTCGACCGCGCGTCGGTGCTCTACAACGGGATGGCCGACAGGCTGGGCGTCGGCGAGACGCAGCGGATCGACCAGCCCGCAGGCGCGGCGGCCTACCGCTCCGCCCTGCTGCGCTGCTCGGCCTGCGCCGAGGCCGAGGCCTGTGCGGGCTGGCAGATGGAACATGCGCGCGCCGACGCCGCCCCGGGCTATTGCCGCAACCGTGGCGCCCTCGCGGCGCTGCGGGTGGAGTGAGGTTTCCCGGACGGTGATCCCGCGGGGCGCGGTGCCGGGGAGCCGCCGCGCCGAGAGGGTCGGCGGGACCCGTCCGGGTCAGAGCGCGCCGGTGCGGTGAGGAGACCGCGCCGGCGCCGATGTCTTCAGGCCAGCCGGCCCCAGAGGTCGTATTCGCCGGCCTCGTCCACCTCGATGGTGACGATCTGGCCGGGGCTCAGCGCCTCGAACCCCTCGTCGATGAAGAGGTTGCCGTCGATCTCGGGCGCGTCGGCCCTGGTGCGGCAGGTGGCGGCCTCGTCGTCGACCTCGTCCACGATGACCTCGATCCTCTGGCCGACCTTGGCCGCAAGCTTCGCCTCGGAGATCGCCTGCGCCTTCTCCATGAAGCGATGCCAGCGCTCGTCCTTCACCTCGTCCGGGACGTGGTCCGGCAGGGCGTTCGAGCGGGCGCCGTCGACGTTCTCGTAGCGGAAGCAGCCGACCCGGTCGAGCTGCGCCTCGTCGAGCCAGTCGAGCAGGGTCTGGAACTCGGCCTCGGTTTCGCCGGGATAGCCGACGATGAAGGTCGAACGCAGGACGATCTCGGGGCAGTCCCGGCGCCATGCGGCGATCTCGTCCAGGGTGCGGGCGGCGGCGGCGGGGCGGGCCATGCGCTTCAGCACCTCCGGGTGGGCGTGCTGGAAGGGGATGTCGAGGTAGGGCAGGATCAGCCCCTCGGCCATCATAGGGATCATCTCGCGCACATGCGGGTAGGGATAGACGTAGTGCATCCGCACCCAGGCGCCGAGTTGGCCGAGATCACGGGCCAGCGACAGGATCGGCGCCTTCTCGTCCCGGTCCTTCCAGTCGGTGCCATAGGCCGAGGTGTCCTGGCTGATGACGAGAAGTTCCTTCACCCCCGCCTCGACCAGCTTCTCGGCCTCGCGCAGCACCGCCCGGTGCGGACGCGATTGCAGCCGGCCGCGCATGTCGGGGATGATGCAGAACTTGCACTTGTGGTTACAGCCCTCGGAGATCTTCAGATAGCTGTAGTGCCGCGGGGTGAGCGTGACGCCGGTCGCGGGCAGCAGGTCCACGAAGGGATCGGGATCGGGCGGCACCGCGCCGTGCACGGCATCCAGAACCTGCTCGTATTGATGCGGGCCGGTCACGGCGAGCACCTTGGGATGCGCGCCTGTGATGAATTCGGGCTCGGCGCCGAGGCAGCCGGTGACGATCACCTTGCCGTTCGCCGAAAGCGCCTCGCCGATGGCGTCGAGGCTTTCCGCCTTGGCGCTGTCCAGGAAGCCGCAGGTGTTCACGATCACCGCGTCGGCGCCCGAATAATCGGGCGAGATCGCGTAGCCCTCGGCCCGCAGGCGCGTGAGGATGCGTTCGCTGTCGACCAGCGCCTTCGGGCAGCCGAGCGAGACCATGCCGATCGCGGGCTGACCGGGGCGGCGGGTGTCGCCAATGCGCGGCGCGGGGGCGATGTCCGGACGGAGATTCGGGGGGTTCTGGCTCATGGCGCGCCTATACCCCCATCGGGCCGGCTTGGGAACGCCCCGCTTGTGGCCGGCACGCGGTGCGGTATCCTCCGCGCGGGAACGTGAACGGAGGTGGGCATGCGGATCCTTGGCTGGCTGGTCCTTGTCGTCGTGGCTGTGGCCGCGGTCTTCGTGGGGGCACTCCTGTTCCTGCCGGGCGAGCGGATCGCCCGCATCGCGGCGGACCAGATCGAGGCGCAGACCGGGCGGGCGGTGACGCTCACCGGCGAGGCGGAGGTGACCTGGTATCCGGTGCTGGGCGTCACGACCGGGCCGATCGAGATGGCCAATGCCCCGTGGTCCGACAAGGGCCCGATGTTCCGGGCCGAGGGGCTGCGGATCGGGGTCGACGCGAAGACCGTCTTCAGCGACGAGATCCGGGTGACCGAACTGCGCGCGATCCGGCCGGAGATCCTGCTGGAGCGCAACGCCGAGGGCGCGGCGAACTGGGATTTCGGCGGGGCAGGGGGCTCCGGCGGGTCCGCCACCACAGCGCCGGCCGACACCAGCGGCCCCGGCCTGCACCTCGACCGGCTCGAGGTCACCAACGCCACCCTGCGGATGATCGCCCCGGGCGAGGAGACCGCCTATCGCGATGTCGATCTCACCATCGACTGGCCCGCCTCGGCGGGGCCTGTGGACGTGGCGATGACGCTTCGCCCCGCGGGCGAGCCGATCACGCTGACCACCCGCCTCGCGGCGCTGGAGCCGCTGCTGGCGGGCGAGACCGTGCCGCTCGAGTTCACCGCGACGGGCCCGGGCGGGACGATGACCTTCTCGGGCAAGGCAAGCTCGGCGCCCACGGCGGACGGCAGGATCGAGGCCGAGGTCGCCAACCTCGCCAGCTTCACGCAGGCGCTCGGCCTCGGCGCGGTCGAGATGCCGGCGGGCTTCGGCCCCTCGGCCGCCTTCACCGGGCAAATGGCGCTCGCGGGGGACAGCAGGCTCGCGCTGCGCGACGGCAACCTGCGGATGGGTGAGGCGCGGGCACAGGTCCGCGCGGACGTGGATTACGCGGCCAAGCCCCGGGTCAGCGCGGAGGTGACGATGGACCGGCTCGACCTCGCGCCGATGCTGGTCGGCCAGGGGACCGGCGCGGGCGGTGGCGGAGGCGGGGCGACCGGCTGGTCGCAGGCCCCGATCGACGTCTCGGCGCTGTCCGTCCTCGACGGCGAGATCGCCTTTGCCGCCAACACCGTCGATCTCGGCGACATCGAGCTCGGCCCGGTCCGCACCACCACCCGGATCGACAATGCCCGCGCGGTGACCGATCTGGCCCAGGTCGGCGCCTTCGGCGGCAGCCTCGGCGGCCAGTTCATCATCAACAACCGCAGCGGCCTGTCGATGGGCGGAGACCTCTCGGCCACCGGTGTCGACCTCAAGCGGATGCTGGGCGAGCTCGCCGACGTGCAGCGGATCACCGGCACCGGCGAGGCGCGGGTGACGTTCCTCACCTCGGGCAGCTCGATGCACGCGCTGATGAACGCGCTCTCGGGCGAGGGGCGCATCTCGACCGGGCGGGGGACCTTCGAGGGCATCGACCTCGACCGGCTGTTTCGGGCGGGCGACGCGACCGGCGGCACGACGATCTTCGACAGCATCGACGCCAGCTTCCGGATGGAGAAGGGGAGCCTCTTCAACGATGATCTGGCGCTTCAGCTCGCCTCGCTCCGGGCCGAGGGCAAGGGCCGGATCGGGCTTGGCCCGCGCGACATCGACTATCTCTTCACGCCGATCTCGCTCAAGGCCCGCGACGGGCGCGGCATCGCGATCCCGGTCCGGATCCGGGGGCCCTGGTCCGATCCCGCGATCCTGCCGGACCTCGAGGCGGCGGTGAAGCTGAACCTCGACGAGGAGCGACAGGCGCTGGAACAGCGGGCCGAGGACAAGGTGCTCGAGAAGCTGGGTGTCGAGAAGCAGGAGGGCGAACGCGCCGAGGACGCGGTGCGCCGGCGGCTCGAGGAAGAGGCGCTCAAGGGGCTGGGCAGGCTGCTCGGCGGGAACTGAGGGGCAGACACGGAAACGGCGCCCGCCGGGGGCGCCGTTCGCATCGGTCGGGACGTGTCAGCGCCGGCGGTCGCGGCGCGAGTACATCGGCTGGAAGGCCACGCCGACATGCGCCTCGCAATAGGGTTTGCCCGCTTGCACGGGCAGGCCGCAGAACCAGAAATCCTCGGTCGCCGGGTCGCCGACGGGCCATTTGCAGGTCCGCTCGGTCAGCTCCATCAGGGTCAGCTTCTTCGCCTTCTTCTCGATCTCGCTGACCTTGGCGAGCGCCTCGGGGCTGATCTCGTTGGCCGAAGGCTGCGGGGGCAGCGGCTGGCCCGCCGGGATGATCTGCTTGCGTGCCGGGGTGGCCGCGACGGTCGCCGGCGCGGGCTCTTCCTCTTCGGCGGGCTTGGCCGCGGGCGCGGGGTCGCGCTTGGCCGCGGGCTTGGGCGCCGGTTTCGCCGCCGGTTTCGGCTCGGGCTTCGGTGCCGGGGCCGCGGGGGCCGCGCCGCCCGACCGGTTCGAAAGACCCAGCCTGTGCACCTTGCCGATCACCGCATTCCGGGTGACACCGCCAAGCTCCTTGGCGATCTGCGAGGCGGACTGGCCCTCGCTCCACATCTTCTTCAGCAGTTCGACGCGTTCATCGGTCCACGACATGAGCATTCTTCCGGCTTGGATCGGTCCGGCGCGGGCTGACGGTCAGCCCGGGCCTCGGTGAAGGGCAGATACTAGGCATTTTGGTCCGGGATACAAGGGAACGAATCATTCCCCCGGCGCGTGTCCGCGCGGCTCGGGCACGGGGGGCACGGGGCCACGGCGCATCCCCCCGCACCGATCCGCGAGACCGCGTCGGGCACCACCCCGAAGGCGGCGGCGGCGCCGAGCGCGGCATGGAGCAGCGTGGGACAGGAGAAAGGCCCGGTGACGCCGCCTGCAGGAGGCTCTGTGCGCAAATGCATATGCGGTGCTGATACGGTTCCTCTCGCCAATGTGAGGGAGCGGCGCTAATGCGGCAGGATGACGACCACGACTCGCCTCGCCGACGCCGGGGCCCTGCCATTCTGGCGGCGGCCGCAGGCGCTTCTGTTCCTGATGGCCGCGGCCATGCCGGTGGCCTTCGCGACCTGGTCGGCGCTGCTGAACAACTTCGTCATCGAGGTGGCGAACTTCGACGGCCACGACATCGGCTGGCTGCACACGGTGCGCGAGATCCCGGGCTTCCTCGCCATCGGTGTGATCATCGTCATCCGCTACATGCACGAACAGGTGCTCGCGCTGTTGTCGCTGGCCCTTCTGGGGGTGGCGACGGCGGTGACGGCGTGGTTCCCGACGCTGGGCGGCATCATGGTCATCACGCTCCTCAGCTCGATCGGCTTCCATTACTACGAGACGGTCAACCAGTCGCTCCAGCTCCAGTGGTTCACCCGCGAGGAGGCGCCGCGCAAGCTGGGGCTGCTGCTGTCGGTGGGCTCGGCCGCGACGCTGGCCTCCTACGGGCTGATCGTCCTGCTGTGGGAGCCGCTGAGCCTGACCTACAACGCGGTCTACCTCGCTGCCGGCGGTTTCACGGCGCTGGTCGCGATCTTCGCCTTCTTCGCCTATCCGCGCTTCGAGGCGCCGAACCCGCAGCTCAAGAGCTTCGTCCTGCGGCGGCGCTACTGGCTCTATTACCTGCTCCAGTTCATGGCCGGGGCGCGGCGGCAGATCTTCGTCGTCTTCGCCGGCTTCATGATGGTCGAGCGCTTCGGCTACGATGTGCACCAGGTGACGGGCCTGTTCCTCGTCACGCTGCTCTGCAACATGATCTTCGCGCCGCTGATCGGGCGGGCCGTGCAGGTCTTCGGCGAGCGGCGGGCGCTCCTGTTCGAATATGCCGGGCTGGTGACCGTCTTCACGCTCTACGGCGGGATCTACTTCTTCTCGTGGGGCGTCGTGGTGGCCGCCACGCTCTACGTGATCGACAACCTGCTCTTCGCCATGGCGCTGGCGCTGAAGACCTATTTCCAGAAGATCGCCGATCCGGGCGACATCGCGCCGACCGCGGCGGTGGCCTTCACGATCAACCACATCGCGGCGGTCTTCCTGCCTGCGGCGCTCGGCTATCTCTGGCTGGTCTCGCCGGCGATGGTCTTCGTCCTGGCGGCGGGCATGGCCTCGGGTTCGTTCCTGCTGGCGCTGCTGATCCCGCGCCACCCGGAGCCCGGCCATGAAACGATCTTCGCGAAGCTGAATGCAGCGGCCCCCGCCGAGTGACACCCCCGGGCCCGTGCCCCAGGCGCGGTTCCTGACGGGATCGACGCTGCGGCACGTCGTGGTCATGTCGATCGCCGGGTCGCTGGGCCTGTCCTTCCTCTTCCTGATCGACTTCCTCGCGATGTTCTGGGTCGGGCAATACGACGACGCGAGCATGGTCGCCGCGGTCGGTTTCGCCTTCTCGATCCAGTTCTTCCCGGCCTCCATGAACGTCGGCATGATGATCGCGACCGTCGCGCTCTTCGCCCGCGCCCTGGGCGGCGGGCACCTCGACCGGGCGCGCCGGATCGCGACGCTCGGGATCCTGGCCGGAACACTGGTGCAGATCGCCTTCTCGGGGCTTCTATGGGTCTTCCGCGAAGAGCTTCTCGCCGTCTCGGGCGCCTCCGGGGCCACGCTCGGGATGGCGTCGGATTTCCTTGCGGTCTCGCTCTGCGGCATGCCGCTGATGGTGGCGGGGATGACGATGGCCGCGGTGGTGCGGGCGACCGGAGACGCCGTGCGTTCGACCCTGGTGACCGGCCTCGCGGCGGCGGTGGCGCTGGTGGTCGATCCGTTCAACATCCTCTATCTCGGGCTTGGCGTGACCGGGGCCGGGCTGTCGGTGGTCATCACCCGCAGCGTGATGGTGCTGCTCGGCTGCTACTTCCTGCTTGTCACCCACAGGATGGCGGCGCGGCCGCGGCTCGAGGACCTCGCGACGCACCTGGGACCGTGGGTGCTGATCGCGATCCCCTCGGTTCTGACGCAATGCTCCACCCCCTTCGGAAACTGGGTGCTGATGCGCGCCATGGCCCAATATGGCGACGAGGCGACAGCCGGCCTTTCGGTCGTGCTGCGGCTGATCGTGCTGGTCTTCGCGGGCATCTTCGCGCTTTCGGGGGCGATCGGCGGCATCCTCGGGCAGAACTTCGGCGGCGGACGGCTCGACCGGGTGGCGATGGCCTATCGCGACGCGGTGATCTACTGCATCGCCTACACCGTCATCGCCTGGGTCTGCCTGATGCTGGGGTCGGACGCGCTTTCGCGCGGCTTCGGCCTGTCCGGCGAAGGGGTCGAGGTCATGCGGGCCTTCAGCCTCTACGTCACGCCCTGCCTCGTCTTCACCGGCGCGCTCTACGTGGCGAATGCGGCCTTCAACAACCTCGGCCGTCCGATCTATGCCACGCTCGCGAACTGGGTCCGCGACGGGCTGTTCACCTATCCGCTGGCCTTGGCCTTCGGCACGATCTGGGGCGCGACCGGGGTGATGCTGGGATATGCGGCGGCGGCGGTGCTGGCAGGCAGCGTCGGCGCCTGGCTCGGATGGCGCTACGTCTGCGGGCTGCGGGACCGGGCCCGCCCGCTTGACGCGGCACCTCCGGCCCCCTAAGCGCGGGGCGATCCTTCAGGAGAAGCCCCATGCCCACCTACACCGCCCTCACCACCCTGCCGGGCAAGGCCCCGGCCGAGGCGCTCGGAGAGGCGCTCGAGAGCCTGAGCCCGGAACCGACCGGCGTCGGCGTCTTCGAGATCGAGGACGATTCGGGCCTCTGGGAGGTCGGCGCCTATTTCACCGAAGCCCCCGACGAGGCCGGCCTCGCGCTGCTCGCGACGATCCACGGGGCAAAGGACTTCACCGTCTCCGAACTGCCCGAGACCGACTGGGTCGCCCATGTGAAGCGCGAACTCGCGCCCGTGGTGGCGGGGCGGTTCTTCGTCTACGGCTCGCACGACGCCGACAAGGTGCCCGCCGACAAGGTGCCGCTGCTGATCGAGGCGGCGATGGCCTTCGGCACCGGGCACCATGGCACGACGCAGGGCTGCCTGCGCGCCATCGACCGGCTCGCGGGCGAGGGGGTCGCGCCGGGGTCGGTCGCGGACATCGGCTGCGGCACCGCGGTGCTCGCCATGGCGGCCGCCCGGATCTGGCCGGTGACGCCGGTGGCGGGCGACATCGACCCGGTCGCGGTCGAGGTGGCCGAGGCGAACCTCGCCGCGAACGACATGGCCGGCCGGGTGCAATGTGTGGAGGCGACGGGCTACGACCATCCGGCGCTCGCCGCGGCCGCGCCCTATGACCTGATCCTCGCCAACATCCTGAAGGGGCCGCTCGTGGATCTCGCGCCCGACACGGCGCGGCATCTCGCCCCGGGCGGGCATGTGATCCTCTCGGGTCTGCTGAACGACCAGGCCGCCGAGGTCACCGCCGCCTACGAGGCCGAGGGCCTGACCCTCGGCCATGCGGAGCAGATCGGCGACTGGACCACGCTCACGCTGAAGCGCCCGTAAAGACAGGGCTTTCCGCGATTTCGTCACGAAAACGCCCGGTTCCGCCTGTATCCGGCGCGGCAGGACCGGAAGGGAAACGAGGCGAGAGATGAACGCGCAGCAAAAGGAATTCAGCGCCCGCGTGGGCCGGATCGAGCGCAAGGCCCGGGCGATGGAGCACGGCAGCGAGGCGCGTCTGCGCAAGGACGGGCTGATCGAGATACGGCCCGCCCGCAAGCCGCTCCGCCGCTTCGTGCCGGTGAAGCTGATCCTCCTGCTCGTGGTGCTCGGCCTGGGCTACAAGGTCTTCCTGCTCGGCAGCCTCGGAGAGAGCGCCTATGAAGCGCGCCTCGCCGCGCTGGAGGACGGCTCGACCGCGGCCCGCGTCGGCTCCGCCCTGATGCAGGTCGACCCGGTCACGCGTGCCCTGGCCGGTCTCGTCGCGCCCTACCTGGGCTGAGGCCCGGCCGTCCCGCCCGGACCCCGGACAAAGAAAAAGCCGCGTCCCGTGCCGGGCGCGGCTTTTAACCTTGGACCCACTGTGAGGCGGTCCCGACCTCGACGGCGCTCAAAGGCGTCCGACGCTGTCGATATCGCCCCGGCAGAGGCCGATGTCTTCCAGCTCGCGGTCGGTGAGCTTGGAGAGGGCGTTGCGGGTGACGCGGTTGTCGTTCCATGCGGAAACGCCGTCGATCATCGCGACGATGAAACGGCCGAGGTGGCCGAAGAGGATGGAGCCGTTGCGGGACCCCTGCATGAAGAGAGCGGCCATGAGAATGTTCCTTGTATTCGCGCTTGCAGTCTCGTTACGAGCCGCAGCTATTCTCAAGGCGCACAAGAAACAAGCAGCAGAAAACGCATGGGTCGCATGCAGTGGCTGCATAGGCAGAATGTTTCATAAATATCTGTTTTTCTGACACAAATCTGTCAACAAAAAAAGTCGACCCAGGGGCAGGGAACGTCGTTTTCCGGCCGCGGATGTCGCGTTCAGGCGCGGTGATGTCGCGAAACGACATCGTTGCGCGACCCGCGCTCGGCTCTTGGCGGATGTTCTCGTTTCGTGCTAGCGTCTCACAAAAGCGACAGAGGCAGGTCAGAAGGGAGCGCTCGATGCGCGTTTTGGGGATCGACCCGGGGTTGCGGAACCTCGGCTGGGGCGCGATTCGCGTCGAGGGCAGCCGGATCACCCACCTCGGCAACGGGGTCTGCCATTCCGAGGGGACCGATCTGGCCCAGCGTCTGCTGTCGCTGCACCGCCAGCTGACCCGGGTGGTCGAGGCGTTCCAGCCCGATGCCGCCGCGGTGGAGCAGGTCTTCGTCAACCGCGACGGGGTCGGCACGCTGAAGCTCGGACAGGCGCGGGGGATCGCGCTGCTGGTGCCCGCGGCGGCCGGGATCCCGGTCGGGGAATACGCCCCAAACGCGGTCAAGAAGGCGGTGGTCGGCGTCGGCCACGCGCAGAAGCAGCAGATCCTGCACATGGTGAAGCTCCAGCTTCCGGGGGCCGAGATCGCGGGCCCCGACGCGGCGGATGCGCTGGCCATCGCGATCTGCCATTCGCTGCACCTCGGCAGCGCGGCGAACCGGGCGAAGGTGAAGGTGCGGGCGTGATCGGCAAAATCTCCGGACGGGTGGATTACCGCGGCGAGGATCACGTCCTCGTCGACGTGAGGGGCGTGGGCTACCTCGTCTATTGCTCGGACCGGGTGCTCGCCGCGCTGCCCGGCCCGGGCGAGGCGGTGGCGCTCTACACCGACCTTCTGGTGCGCGAGGACATCCTCCAGCTCTTCGGCTTCCCGACGCTGGTCGAGAAGGAATGGCACCGCCTTCTCATGTCGGTCCAGGGCGTCGGCGCCAAGGCCTCCCTCGCCATCCTCGGCGCCCTCGGGCCGGAGGGCGTCAGCCGGGCGATCGCGCTCGGCGACTGGAACGCGGTGAAGGCCGCCAGGGGCATCGGCCCCAAGACCGCGCAGCGGGTGGTGAACGAGCTGAAGGACAAGGCGCCCACCGTCATGGCGATGGCCGGCCGCGCCCCCGCCGCCTCCGACCCCGACGCGGTGCTCGAGGACCTCCCCGCCACCGCCCCCCGGCCGACCCCCGCCGCGCCGCCCCCCTCCCGCGGCGCCGCGCAGGCCGAGGCCTTGTCGGCCCTCACCAACCTCGGCTATGCCCCGGGCGAAGCCGCGGGCGCGGTGGCCGAGGCGGCGGGCGCCGACGCGCAGGCCGAAACGCCCGCCCTGATCCGCGCCGCCCTGCGGCTGCTCGCGCCGAAGGGCTGACCCGATGCACGCCACTCCCATCTTCATCTTTTCGGAAATACTCCGGGGGAGTCGCGGCTTTGCCGCGGCGGGGGCAGCGCCCCCTGACAACGGGATCCGCCCATGAGCTCCGATCCCACCCTCCGCCCCGACCGCCTGCCCGAGGACGAGGCCGCCGACACCCGCGCGCTGCGGCCGCAGCAGCTCGGCGATTTCATCGGCCAGGCCGAGGCGCGGGCGAACCTGCGCATCTTCCTCGAGGCCGCGCGGCGGCGGGGCGAGGCGATGGACCACACGCTCTTCCACGGCCCGCCGGGGCTGGGCAAGACCACGCTGGCGCAGATCATGGCGCGCGAGCTCGGGGTGAACTTCCGGATGACCTCCGGGCCGGTGCTGGCCAAGGCGGGCGACCTCGCCGCGATCCTGACCAATCTCGAGGCGCGCGACGTCCTCTTCATCGACGAGATCCACCGTCTGAACCCGGTGGTGGAGGAGGTCCTCTATCCCGCGCTCGAGGATTTCGAGCTCGACCTCGTGATCGGAGAGGGCCCGGCCGCCCGCACCGTGCGGATCGAGCTGCAGCCCTTCACGCTGGTCGGCGCCACGACGCGGCTCGGCCTTCTGACCACGCCGCTCCGCGACCGCTTCGGCATCCCCGTCCGGCTGCAGTTCTACACCGTGGACGAGCTGCACGACATCGTCACCCGCAACGCCCGCCTGATGGGCGCCCCGGCGGAGCCCGACGGCGCGCTCGAGATCGCGCGTCGCGCGCGGGGCACGCCACGGATCGCCGGCCGGCTGCTGCGCCGGGTCGCGGATTTCGCCATGGTCGAGGGGGACGGACGGATCACCCGGGAGCTCGCCGACGGCGCGCTGACGCGGCTCGGGGTCGATCACCTCGGGCTCGATGCGGGCGACCGGCGGTATCTCAAGATGATCGGCGAGGAATACGGCGGCGGCCCCGTCGGGATCGAGACGCTCTCGGCCGCGCTGTCGGAAAGCCGCGACGGGCTCGAGGACGTGATCGAGCCCTACCTGCTGCAACAGGCGCTGATCCAGCGCACGCCGCGAGGCCGGATGCTGGCGCAGAAGGGCTGGCGCCACCTCGGGCTGACGCCGCCGCGCAGCCAGACGGACCTGTTCGAATAAGGGGAAATGCCATGAATCCGGAGGATGTCGAGGCCTGTTTCACCACGCCCCGGGGCTACCGCTTCGCCCGCTGGGCCCGGCCGGTCGTGCCGGTGGTCTTCGGGGTCGAGGGGCCGAGCCTCGACGTGCTCAAGCAGGCGATCGAGGCGACGGTCTTCGCGGCCGGTCACCGCATGGCCGAGACCGACCCCGAGCTCGGCGCGAACCTGATGATCTTCTTCCTGCGCGACTGGCAGGAGCTCGCCGCGCTCGACAACCTCGGGCAGATGATCCCCGATCTCGATCGTCTCCTGCCGCGGCTCGAGGCGGAGCGGGCCCTGCAATACCGCGCCTTCCGGTTCGAGGCCTCGGGGGCGATCCAGGCCTCCTTCGTCTTCCTTCGCATGGCCGGCGCGCTGGCCGCGCAGCCGGCGGCCGAGCTGGGGCTCGAACAGGCCGTGAAGTCGATGCTCCTCTGGGGGCCGGGCGCCTTCGCCGACCGCTCGCCGCTGGCCCGCGCCGAGGGCGGGGAGGCGGTGCTGAGGGCCGATGTCGCGGCGCTGCTCAGGGCGGCCTACGACCCGGTCATGCCCGAGGCGGCGGAGGATCCGAGCCACGCCCTGCGGCTGGCGGCGCGGATGCGGTGACCCGCGCGCCCGTGGCGGCCCCCGGGGCTATGCCCGTCGCCATCGGTGCCCGGACCGATGGCGCACCACTGTCGAGCCCCGGGATATTTCCGGCAAGAGGAAGCAGGCGGGTTGAGCCTTCGCGACTTCGGTGCTCTTGTGCGGCCGGAAGAAGGGGAAGGCCGATGGTCCACAGGTTCGAGCTGCGCGTCTATTACGAGGACACCGACCTTGCCGGGATCGTCTATTACGCCAATTACCTGAAGTTCATCGAGCGGGCGCGGAGCGAATGGGTCCGCGGCCTCGGCATCGACCAGGTGCGGATGAAGGCCGAGGGCCTCGTCTTCGCGGTCCGCCGGGTGGAGGCGGATTACCTGAGCCCGGCGCGCTTCGACGACGTGCTCGAGGTCGAGACCGCGCCCGAGGCCGTGACCGCCGCCCGGATCGTGCTGAGCCAGGTGGTGAAGCGCGCCGGCGAGGTGCTCTTCGAGGCGCGGGTGACGCTGGTGGCGCTGTCCGACACCGGGCATCCGGTGCGGCTTCCGGCGAACATCCGCCGTCTCAGCCACTGAAACATCGCGTGATGCGCCCTCGCGGCAATGTGTTGGCGTTTCACCTTGCTTTGCGGTATTTTGCTGCGCAATCAGGCCCGGATAAAGCCGCCAAGGCGGGCCGACGCAGTAACGAGCAGGCATAATGGAAACAGAGACTCTCGCCCTCGCGCAGGAGATGGACTTCTCCATGTGGGCGCTTTTCGCCCGCGCCACCTTCACCGTGAAGCTGGTGATGATCATGCTGATCATCGCGAGCTTCTGGTCGTGGTCGATCATCATCCAGAAATTCATCGCCTACCGGGCCGCCCGCCGCGAGGCGCGCCATTTCGACCGGGAATTCTGGTCGGGGGAGCCGCTCGACGAGCTCTACGAACAGATCGGGCCCGATCCGCGCGGCCGCTCCCAGCGGATCTTCGCCTCCGGGATGACGGAATGGCGGCGCTCGCACCGCGATGACGGCAACCTGATCGCCGGCGCGCAGGCGCGGATCGACCGCTCGATGGACGTGGCGATCGCGAAGGAGGCCGAGAACCTCCAGGCTGGCCTTCCGGTGCTGGCGACGGTCGGCTCGACCGCGCCCTTCGTGGGGCTCTTCGGCACGGTCTGGGGCATCATGCACGCCTTCATCGGCATTGCCGAGCAGCAGAACACCAACCTCGCCGTCGTGGCGCCGGGGATCGCCGAGGCGCTGCTGGCCACCGGGCTCGGGCTGCTCGCGGCCATCCCGGCGGTGATCTTCTACAACAAGCTCTCGACCGACGCGGACCGCATCGTGGGCAATTACGAAGCCTTCGCCGACGAGTTCTCGACCATCCTCAGCCGCCAGCTGGACGCGGCCTGACATGGGGGCAGGGGTCGTACAGAAGGGCGGCGGGGGCGGACACCGCCGCGGGCGCCGCCACGGCGGACGCGCCCGTCCGATGGCCGAGATCAACGTGACGCCCTTCGTGGACGTCATGCTCGTGCTGCTCATCATCTTCATGGTCGCCGCGCCTCTGATGGTCGTGGGCGTTCCGGTCAAGCTGCCCAAGACGGCGGCCACCTCGCTGCCCTCCGAGCAGGAGGAGCCGCTGACGGTCACGCTGACCGAGGATGGGCGGATCATGCTGCAGACGACCGAGGTCGTCGGCGACGAGCTGATCGGCAAGCTCCGCGCCATCGCGGCGGAGCGCAGCTCGGACCGGATTTTCCTGCGGGCCGACGGGGCGGTGCCCTACGCGCAGGTGGCGGTGGTGATGGGGGCGCTCAACCGGGGCGGCTTCAGCAACATCGGTCTGGTGACCGACAACGGCGGTCCGGCGATGGACGGCACCGACACCGCCCCGGCGGGGAACTGAGGCGCGCATCTTGCACGCGGGACATGTCATATCCGGGTCCGGCCATGCGCTGCTGATCGGCTGGCTGCTGTTCGGCTCGTTCTCGATTCCGCCCGAGCCGGCGGTCGAGGTGACCAACGTCGCGCTCGTCTCGAACGAGGAATACGCCGCGATGCTCGCCGCGCAGGAGCCGCCGGGCGCCGCCACGGAGGTCGAGGCGCCCGAAGCGCCCGAGGCCGACCAGGCCGGCACCCCCGAGGTCAGCGACATGCAGGACGCCCAGCCGGAACAGGCCGAGCCGGAGGTCACCGAGACCACCGAGCAGGACGCCGCGCCCGAGGCGCCGGTGGCGGTGCCCGAGCCGCAGGAGGTGACCGACACCGCGCCCGAGATCGCGCCGCCCTCCGAGGATATCGCGGCCCTGCCGCCGGAGCCCCGGCCCGAGCCCGACGCCGCGCCGCAGGACGTGCCGCGCGTTGCGCCGCAGCCCGTGGCCCGGCCCGAGCCCGACGTGAAGGTGGACGAGCAGGTCCAGCAGCCCGCGGAGCAATCCGAGGACGCCGAGGTCGAGCAGGAAGAGCAGGAAGCCACCGCGCCCGAGGAGGCGACGACCGAGATCGTCACCGAGGCGGAGGAGGAGAAATCCCTCGCGCCCTCGGTCTCGAAGCGGCCGCAGGCGCGCCCGGAGGTCCGGCAGGCGGCGGTCGAGCCGGAGCCCGAGCCCGAACCGGAGCCGAAGCCTGAACCCGAGGCCCAGCCGGACCCGAAACCCGAGGCGCCGAAGCAGGACGAACCCGACGCGGTCGCCGCGGCGCTCGAGAAGGCGCTCGGGGGTGGCGAGAGCGAGAGCGAGACCCCCGCGCCCTCCGGCCCGCCGCTGACCTCGGGCGAGAAGGACGCGCTGCGCGTCGCCGTTTCAAGCTGCTGGAACACCGGTTCCCTTTCCTCGGACGCGCTTCGCGTTACCGTGGTGGTATCGGTGTCGATGCAGGAGGACGGCCGGCCCAATGGCAATTCCATCCGGATGGTCTCGTCCTCGGGCGGCAGCGACGCCGCCGCGCGGCAGGCCTTCGAGGCCGCGCGCCGGGCGATCATCCGCTGCGGCGCCAGCGGCTACGACCTGCCACGGGAGAAATACGGCCAGTGGCGTGACATCGAAATGACATTCAACCCGGAGAACATGCGGATCAAATGAGACACGTGACACAGCTTGCCACGGCCGCGCTGACCGCGCTGGCCATGCTTCTTCCGCTCGGCGCCACGGCGCAGGACGGTCCGCTCCGCATCGAGATCACCGAGGGCGTCATCGAACCCCTGCCGGTCGCGGTGCCGAACTTCGTGCCCGAGACGCCGGCGGCGACCGAGATGGCCTCCCAGATCGCCCGCGTGGTGACCGAGGATCTCGTCGGCACCGGGCTCTTCCGCGAAGTCCCCGCGAGCGCCTACATCTCTCCGGTGACGAGCTTCTCGGCGCCGGTGCAATATGCCGACTGGAAGGCGATCAACGCGCAGGCGCTGGTCACCGGGGCGGTCTCGAAGGACGCGAACGGCCGGATCAACGTGAAGTTCCGCCTCTACGACGTCTTCGCCGGGCAGGAGATGGGCGACGGGCTCCAGTTCTCGGGCACCGAGGCCGGCTGGCGGCGCATGGCGCACAAGGTGGCCGACGCGGTCTATTCCCGGATCACCGGCGAGGGCGGCTATTTCGACAGCCGCGTGGTCTACGTGGCCGAGACCGGGCCGAAGGACGACCGCCGCAAGCGGCTCGCCATCATGGATTACGACGGGGCGAACACCCAGTACCTGACCGACAGCGCCTCGATCGTGCTGGCGCCGCGCTTCTCGCCCACGGGCGACCGGGTGCTCTACACCAGCTACGAGACCGGCAGCCCGCGGATCTTCGTGCTCGACGTGGCCAGCGTGGGCCGGCGCGAGCTGCCGACCGCGGGGGGCAACATGGCCTTCTCGCCGCGGTTCGGGCCGAACGGGCAGCAGGTGGTCTATTCGATGGAGCAGGGCGGCAACACCGACCTCTACTCGATGGACGTGAACTCGGGCCAGTCCACGCGGCTGACGCAGGCGCCTTCGATCGAGACCGCGCCCAGCTTCTCGCCCGACGGGTCCCAGATCGTGTTCGAGAGCGACCGCTCGGGCTCTCCGCAGCTCTACATCATGCCCGCCAGCGGCGGCGAGGCGCGGCGGATCTCGTTCGGGCAGGGCCGGTACGGCACGCCCGTCTGGTCGCCGCGCGGCGACCTGATCGCCTTCACCAAGCAGAACAAGGGCCGGTTCCACATCGGCGTGATGCGCACCGACGGGTCCGAGGAACGCCTGCTGACGGCGAGCTTCCTCGACGAGGGCCCGACCTGGAGCCCGAACGGCCGGGTGATCATGTTCACCCGCGAGACGCAGGGCGCGCAGGGTCAGTCCTCGCTCTATTCGGTGGACATCTCGGGGCGGAACCTGAAGCCGGTGCGCACCGACGGAGGGGCGTCCGACCCGGCGTGGTCGCCGCTTCAGCGATAAGCAAATTCCCCTGCATTCCTTTGGCGTAAGCCATGTGCTAGCATACCCTCAACGAACGAGAACGAGGCACGAGACAATGAGCATTCTTCCCCGCGCGGCCCTTCTGATCGCAGCCCTGGCCCTTTCGGCCTGCTCCACCAACGACCGTTTCAAGAACGGGTCCGGGACCGGGGCGGGCGCAGGCGCCGGCGCGGGTGCCGGCGCGGTGGTGCCGGGCAGCGCGAACGATCCCCGCTCCCCCGCCTACTTCCAGCAGAGCGTGGGCGACCGGGTGCTGTTCCTGGTCGACCAGTCGTCGCTGACCGACGAGGGGCGCCGCACGCTGGACGGCCAGGCCCAGTGGCTGATGACCAACACCGATTACATGGCCACGATCGAAGGCCATGCGGACGAACAGGGCACCCGGGAATACAACCTCGCCCTGGGCGCACGCCGCGCCAACACGGTGCGCGAATATCTCGTGTCCAAGGGCATCTCCTCGGCCCGGCTGAAGACGATCAGCTACGGCAAGGAGCGTCCGATCGAGATCTGCTCCGAGGAAGCCTGCTACGCCAAGAACCGCCGCGCCGTGACGGTGATCGCCGCCGGCGGCCTGACAAGCTGACCCCGGTCCGGAGGGAAAGGTCCCGATGCGCCCGATTGTCCTGATCCTGAGCCTCGCCATGGCCCTCGCCTTCACCGGCGGGGCCCGCGCGCAGTCCAACGACGAGACCCTCGCCGATATCCGGCAGGAGCTGTCGATCCTCTATGTCGAGATCCAGAAGCTCAAGCGCGAGCTGTCGACGACCGGCAATGCCGGCGCGCTCGAGGCCGGCGGCTCGGCGCTGCAGCGGCTCGACGCGATCGAGGCCGAGGTGCAGCGCCTGACCTCGAAATCCGAGGAGATGGAATACCGCATCGACCAGGTGGTCCGGGACGGGACGAACCGGATCGGCGACCTCGAATTCCGCCTCGTGGAGCTCGAGGGCGGCGACGTGTCGAAACTGGGCGAGACCTCCACCCTCGGGGGGGGCGAGATGCCCCAGACCCCCGTGGCCGCCCCGCCGTCCGAGCCGACCGAGGAGGCCCCGGCGACAGAGCTCGCGATCAGCGAGGAAGCCGATTTCAAACGCGCCGAAGAGGCGTTGTCCGCCGGCAATTACGCAGATGCGTCCGAGCAATACACCCAGTTCCTGCAAAGCTATCCGGGCTCTCCGCTCGAGATCCGGGCCCAGCTTGGCCGGGGCAAGGCGCTCGAGAAGATGGGCGAGACGAGCCAGGCCGCCCGCGCCTTCCTGAACGCCTTCTCGGCCGCGCCGGACGGGCCGGAAGCGCCCGAGGCACTCTATAACCTCGGCCGTATGCTCGGGGCGCTGAACCAGCAGCAGGAGGCCTGCGTGACGCTGTCCGAGGTGCCCGTGCGGTTCCCCGGGTCCCCCTTCGTGGCCCAGGCGCAAAGCGAGATGCAGTCCCGGAACTGCCAGTGAAGCATGACGACCTCACCGGGGCCGAACGGCTCTTGCGCGAGGTCGTCGGCGGTCACTTCCTTCCCACCCCGCCCGACAGGATCGGCGTCGCCGTCTCGGGCGGGAGCGATTCCACAGCGCTCCTGACCCTGTTGTCCGATTTCGTCGCCGAGACGGGCGGACCCTCCCTCCATGTGGTCACGGTCGATCACGGGCTGCGGCCCGAGGCCGCCGGAGAGGCGCGTGCCGTCGCCGCGCTGGCGGCGGAGCTCGGGCATGGCCACGACACCCTGCGCTGGACCGGCTGGGACGGAGAGGGCAACCTCCAGGACGCCGCCCGCCGCGCCCGGTATGCGCTGATCGCCGAGTGGGCCCGGGCCGAGGGGATCGGCGCCGTCGCGCTTGGCCATACCGCCGACGATCAGGCCGAGACGGTGCTGATGCGGCTGGCGCGCGCGGCGGGGGCCGACGGGCTCTCGGGCATGCGGGCCCGGCGGTATCACCACGGCGTCCTCTTCGTGCGGCCGATGCTCACGCTCAGGCGCGGCGACCTGCGCGCCCTTCTGAGGTGCAAGGGCCGCACCTGGATCGACGACCCCAGCAACGAGGACGAGAGCTTCGACCGGGTGCGGATGCGCCGCGCGATGGACCTCCTGGCGCCGCTCGGGCTGACGGTGCCGGCACTTGCCTCGGTCGCGGCGAATTCCGCGGCGATCCGCGACACGCTCGACTGGTACGCCTTCACCGAGGCGCGCGCCTGCGTCCGGATCGAGGGCGGCGACGTCGTCATCCCGCTGCGCGACCTGCGGCGGCTCAGGCCCGAGATCCTCCGCCGCGTGCTGATCGCCGCGCTGCACTGGCTGACCGGCACCGAATACCCGCCCCGCCGCCGCGCCATGGCGCTGCTGGCCGAGGCGGTGCGGCACGGCACGGACATGACGCTGCACGGCTGTCACGCAAAGGTGTCCCGCGGTGAACTGCGCCTCATGCGCGAGGCGCGCGCCGTCGCGGCGGTGATCGCCGCCCCGGGAAGGCCATGGGACGGACGCTGGCGGCTGACCCCGCCCGAAGGCACCGACGCGCCGGAAGGCGCCGAGATTCGCGCCCTCGGCGCGGCGGGCCTTGCCGAATGCCCGCTCTGGCGCGACACTGGGATCCCCCGGCTGTCGCTGCTCGCCTCCCCGGCCGTGTGGCAGGGCGACCTGCTGGTCGCCGCGCCCGCCGCGGGCCGTCCGGAGGGCTGGACGGCAGAGCTGATCCGCGACGAAGAGGCCTTCTTCGGGTTCTTCCTGTCGCATTGAACCCGGGCCGGTGAAACTTATTTAATGTTCACCGCCCCTGTGCTACGGCGCAGGCTGACCGAATGTGAGGAGAAGCTCCCTTGGGCACCGCAAGAAACATCGCCTTCTGGGTTGTGCTGCTGCTGCTGATCGTCGCGCTGTTCAATCTGTTCAGCGGCACCGGCAACACGCTGCAGAGCCGAGAGGTCCCCTATTCCCAGTTCATGCAGTCGGTCGAGGACGGAAACGTCTCGTCGGTGACCGTCGACGGGGAACAGGTGCGCTTCCGCGGCAATGACGGCAACGACTACGTCACCATCAAGCCGGAAGACGCGGAACTGACCAACAAGCTCATCGAAGAGGGCATCCCGGTCAGCGCCAAGAGCCAGGAGGAATCGGGCTTCCAGGCCTTCCTCGTGTCGCTGCTGCCGATCCTGCTGCTGATCGGCGTGTGGATCTATTTCATGAACCGCATGCAGGGCGGCGGGAAGGGCGGGGCCATGGGCTTCGGCAAGTCCCGCGCCAAGCTGCTGACCGAAAAGCACGGCCGGGTGACCTTCGACGACGTCGCGGGCATCGACGAGGCCAAGGAAGAGCTGGAAGAGATCGTCGAATTCCTGCGCAACCCGCAGAAATTCTCGCGCCTCGGCGGCAAGATCCCCAAGGGCGCGCTGCTCGTTGGCCCTCCGGGCACCGGTAAGACGCTGCTGGCCCGCGCGATTGCCGGCGAGGCGGGCGTGCCGTTCTTCACCATCTCGGGCTCCGACTTCGTCGAGATGTTCGTCGGTGTCGGCGCCTCCCGCGTCCGCGACATGTTCGAGCAGGCCAAGAAGAACGCGCCCTGCATCGTCTTCATCGACGAGATCGACGCCGTCGGCCGCCACCGTGGCGCAGGCTACGGCGGGGGCAACGACGAACGCGAACAGACGCTCAACCAGCTGCTGGTCGAGATGGACGGCTTCGAATCGAACGAGGGTGTCATCATCCTCGCCGCGACCAACCGTCGCGACGTGCTCGACCCCGCGCTGCTGCGTCCCGGCCGTTTCGACCGCCAGGTCACCGTGCCGAACCCCGACATCAAGGGCCGCGAGAAGATCCTCTCGGTCCACGCGCGGAAGACCCCGCTGGGCCCCGATGTCGATCTGCGCATCATCGCCCGCGGCACGCCCGGCTTCTCGGGTGCGGACCTTGCCAACCTCGTGAACGAGGCGGCGCTCATGGCCGCCCGTGTCGGCCGGCGTTTCGTGACGATGGTCGATTTCGAGAACGCCAAGGACAAGGTGATGATGGGGGCCGAGCGCCGCTCGATGGTGCTGACGCCCGACCAGAAGGAGAAGACCGCCTATCACGAGGCCGGACACGCCGTCGTCGGGCTCGAACTGCCGAAATGCGACCCGGTCTACAAGGCGACGATCATCCCCCGTGGCGGTGCGCTCGGGATGGTGGTTTCGCTGCCCGAGATCGACCGCCTGAACTGGCACAAGTCGGAATGCGAGCAGAAGCTCGCCATGACGATGGCCGGCAAGGCCGCCGAGATCCTGAAATACGGTGAAGGCGACGTCTCGAACGGGCCGGCGGGCGACATCCAGCAGGCGTCGGCGCTGGCGCGCGCCATGGTGCTTCGCTGGGGCATGTCCGACAAGGTCGGCAACGTGGACTACGAACAGGCCCACGAAGGCTACATGGGCAACGGCGCGGGCGGCTTCTCGGTCTCGGCCCACACCAAGGAGATGATCGAGGAAGAGGTGAAGCGGATGATCGACGAGGCCTACCAATGGGCCTTCCGCATCCTCACCGAGAAGAAGGAGGCGTGGGAGCGTCTCGCGGAGGGTCTGCTCGAATACGAGACGCTGACCGGCGAAGAGATCAAGCGCGTCATCAAGGGCGAGCCGCCGCACTCGAATGACGACGAGGAGGACAAGTCCGACACCGGATCCGCCCCCTCGGTCACGGCGATCCCCAAGACCAAGCCGCGTCCGAAATCGGACGGCGGGCTGGAGCCCGAACCGACGGCCTGACGCCAGCCGTTATTCCATGGCAGAAGGGCCGGACGAACGTCCGGCCCTTCGCATATCCGGATGGACATTTTCCACCACCTTTGAGACCTCTGGCAGGTGGACAGATGGAGAGGCACGCATCGTGACATCGACGGACTGGGACCCCGATCACTACGGACGTTTCGGCGACGTGCGCCTGCGGCCCGCGCTGGACCTGCTGGCCCGGATCGGCGGCCTGCCCGAGGGCGACGTGGTCGACCTCGGCTGCGGCTCGGGCTCGGTCGGCGCGGCGCTGGCGCGGCGCTTCCCGGACCGGCGGCGGATCGGCGTGGACAGCTCCCGCGCCATGCTCGCCAAGGCCGAGGCGACCGGCGCCTATGACGTCGTGGTCGAGGCCGACATCGCGACGTGGGAGCCCGAGCGCCCGGTCGCGCTGCTCTATTCCAACGCGGCGCTGCAATGGCTGGGCGGGCACGAGAGCCTGATGCCCGCGCTGGCACGGCGGCTTGCGCCCGGCGGTATCCTCGCCGTGCAGATGCCCCGCCAGAACCGCGCGCCCTCGCACCGGATCTGGAACGACCTTGTCCAGGACCACTTCCCCGGCCGCGCCGCGCAGGTGGCCCGCCCCGAGACCGTCGATCCCATCGAGTATCACCGGATCCTCGCCCCGCTCGGCCGGCTCGACCTGTGGGAGACGGAGTATTTCCAGATCCTGCCGGCCGCCGAGACCGGCCACCCGGTGCGCCATTTCACCTCGTCCACCTTCGCGCGCCCGATCCTCGACCGGCTGGACGAGGGCGAGCGCGTGATGATCGAGAAGCTCTACGACGAGGCGATGACCGCGGCCTATCCGCCCGCGGCGGACGGGACGGTGCTGTTCCCGTTCCGGCGGATGTTCTTCACGCTGGACATCGGCTGAGCCCTGCGCTCGACTGCGGCGCAACCGACAGGAGGGCGATGATGGCCGCACTGAAGAAGACCCGTTACGAGGCCGAGATCACCTGGCTCGGCATCGTCGGCGACCGCGAGGCGGCGCTTGCCTCGGATGCGGCCGAGGCGCTGGAGCTGAGCTTCGCCGGCCCAAAGGGCGAGGACCACGGCGGCGAGACGCGGCCCTCCTGCTCGCGGGTGCTGGGGCTCTATCCGCGCAACACGCCGATCCGCAACACGCGGCAGCTGGCGGTGGTGTCCGAGGAGGAGCTTCAGGCCATTGCGGAGGAGATGGGGCTCGACGCGCTTGATCCCGCCTGGCTGGGCTCGACGATCGTTCTGAGGGGGCTGCCGGATTTCAGCCACGTTCCCCCGGGCGCGCGGCTTCAGGGGCCGGATGGCTGCACCATCACGGTGGACATGAACAACCGCCCCTGCAACCTGCCCGCCCGCGTGATCGAGGATCAGCGTCCGGGGTTCGGCAAGGCGTTCAAGCGCGCGGCCGAGGGGCGGCGCGGGGTGACGGCCTGGGTCGAGAGGGAAGGGCGGCTGCGGGTCGGGGAGAGGCTGAAGCTCTTCATCCCCGACCAGCGGCCGTGGTCGGAACTCGAGGCCGCGCGGGCGGCCTCCTGATCCGGATCAGGCGAGCACGGCGGCGAACAGCAGCAGGCTCGTGAAGAAGGATGCGTGGATGGTGATTGCGGCAGCTTTCATCGTCTAACTCCTTGGTGTCCCCGGCATATGGGATTGCCGGAACAACATCGGGAACGGCCATTCGGTTCCGTCAGACTGCCTTTCGGGCACGCGGCGCCGGTTTCCGAAGGGAAACCCTTTCTGCCGATATCGAGGTCGGATAGGTCGGAATTGCCGCGCTTTCCGTCGCGTCGCGCGGCTATCTGGAACCAAGGAAGCGACGCAGCCAGGGGGGCGCAAGCCATGACCGTCAAATCCGATATCGAGATCGCCCGCGCGGCGCAGAAGCTGCCGATCCAGGAGATCGGGGCGCGGCTTGGAATCGGTGCGGCGGACCTCGTGCCCTACGGTCACGACAAGGCCAAGGTCGGGCAGCATTTCATCGACGGCGTGCAGGACCGCCCGGACGGAAAGCTGATCCTCGTCACCGCGATCAACCCCACCCCCGCGGGCGAGGGCAAGACCACGACGACCGTGGGTCTGGGCGACGGGCTGAACCGGATCGGCCGGAAGGCGGCGATCTGCATCCGCGAGGCGAGCCTCGGGCCCTGCTTCGGGATGAAGGGCGGCGCGGCCGGGGGCGGCCATGCGCAGGTGGTGCCGATGGAGGACATGAACCTCCACTTCACCGGCGATTTCCACGCGATCACGAGCGCGCACAACCTGCTCGCGGCGATGATCGACAACCACATCTACTGGGGCAACGCGCTCGAGATCGACGCCCGCCGCGTGGTCTGGCGCCGGGTGATGGACATGAACGACCGGGCGCTCCGGGACGTGGTCAGCTCGCTCGGCGGGGTGGCGAACGGGTTTCCGCGGCAGACGGGCTTCGACATCACGGTGGCCTCCGAGGTGATGGCGATCCTCTGTCTCGCCACCTCGCTGTCGGATCTGCAGAACCGTCTGGGCCGGATCATCGTGGCCTACCGGCGCGACAGGACGCCCGTCTATGCCAGCGACCTCAAGGCGGACGGGGCGATGACGGTGCTCCTGAAGGACGCGATGCAGCCGAACCTCGTCCAGACGCTCGAGAACAACCCGGCCTTCGTGCACGGCGGGCCCTTCGCCAATATCGCACATGGCTGCAATTCGGTGATCGCCACGACGACGGCGCTGAAATGCGCGGATTACGTGGTGACCGAGGCCGGGTTCGGCGCCGACCTCGGGGCCGAGAAGTTCATGAACATCAAGTGCCGCAAGGCGGGGCTGGCGCCCGATTGCGTGGTGCTGGTGGCGACCGTCCGGGCGATGAAGATGAACGGCGGCGTGGCCAAGGGCGACCTTGCCGCCGAGGATGTGGAGGCGGTGCGCCGCGGCTGCCCCAACCTCGGGCGCCACATCGCCAACGTGAAGCAGTTCGGCGTGCCCGTCGTGGTGGCGGTGAACCACTTCACCGGCGACACCGAAGCCGAGATCGCGGCGGTGCAGGACTACGTGGCCGAACAGGGCTCCGAGGCGATCCTCTGCAGGCACTGGGCCGAAGGTTCGGCCGGGATCGAGGACCTCGCCCGTCGCGTGGCCGAGATCGCTGATGCGGGCCAGTCGCAGTTCGCCCCGCTCTATCCCGACGACATGCCGCTCTTCGAGAAGATCGAGCGCATCGCGAAGCGCATCTACCGCGCCGACCAGGTGATCGCCGACCAGAAGATCCGCAGCCAGCTGCACGAATGGGAAGAGGCGGGCTATGGCCGGCTGCCGATCTGCATGGCGAAGACGCAGTATTCCTTCTCGACCGATCCGACCCTGCGCGGTGCGCCGACGGGCCATGACGTGCCGATCCGCGAGGTGCGGCTCTCGGCGGGGGCGGGCTTCGTGGTGGTGATCTGCGGTGAGATCATGACCATGCCGGGCCTGCCCCGTGTTCCGTCGGCCGAGGCGATCATGCTAAACGACGCCGGACAGATCGAGGGGCTGTTCTGAGATGACGCGCAAGGCCCCGCGGGACGTCGAGACCATGGCAGAGCTGCGCGCGCAGATCGACGCGATCGACCGCGCGCTGCTGGCCCTGCTGGCAGAACGCCAGGGCCATGTCGACCGCGCGGCCGAGCTGAAGCGGGCCGAGGGGATCAGCGCGGCGGCCCCGGGACGGGTGGCCGAGGTGCTGGCGCGGGTCCGTGAGAGGGCCGCGGCGGCAGGGATGGACGCGGACATCGCCCAGGCGATGTGGCGCGTGATGATCGAGGGCTTCATCGCCCGCGAGGAACGAGTTTTGGGCAAGGACGGGACGGACGCATGAGCGCGACGATACTGAACGGCAAGGCATTTGCAGGACGGCTGCAGGAACGGGTGGCGGAGCATGTCGCCGGGCTGAAGACGCAGGGCGTGGTCCCTGGCCTCGCGGTGGTGCTCGTGGGCGAGGACCCGGCGAGCGAGATCTACGTCCGCAACAAGGGCATCGCGACGAAGGCGGCGGGGATGAACTCCTACGAGCACAAGATGCCCGCCGAAACCTCGGAGGCCGATCTGCTGGCCAAGGTCGAAGAGCTGAACGCGGATCCGGCGGTGCACGGCATCCTGGTGCAGCTGCCTTTGCCGAAGCACATCGACGACACCAAGGTCATCAACGCGATCCGGCCCGAGAAGGACGTGGACGGGTTCCATATCCTCAACGTCGGGCGGCTGGCGACGGGGCAGGCGGCGATGGTCTCCTGCACGCCGCTCGGATGCCTGCTGCTGCTGCGGGATCACCTCGGGTCGCTCTCTGGTCTGGAAGCGGTGGTGATCGGGCGGTCGAACATCGTCGGCAAGCCGATGGCGCAGCTTCTGCTGGGCGAAAGCTGCACGGTGACGATCGCGCATTCCCGGACGAAGGACCTGGCCGGGGTGGTGCGCCGGGCGGACATCGTGGTGGCCGCCGTGGGGCGCCCCGAGATGGTGCCGGGCGACTGGATCAAGCCGGGGGCGACGGTGATCGACGTGGGCATCAACCGTATCCCCGCGCCCGAGAAGGGCGAGGGCAAGACCCGGATCGTCGGCGACGTGGCCTTCGATTCGGCGTCGCAGGTGGCCGGCGCGATCACCCCGGTTCCGGGCGGGGTCGGGCCGCTGACCATCGCCTGCCTGCTGGCCAATACCGTGACGGCGGCCTGCCGGGCGCATGGCCTGCCGGAGCCCGAGGGCCTTTCCGTCTGAGGCGCGTGGCTAGAGCGGCACCGGCATCATGGTGCCCTGCAGAAGGGCCACGGTCTTCGCCCTGTCGCCGGTCATCGCCACGACCTCGGCGGTGACAACCGAAAGCGACCGGCCCGCGCGGATCAGGTGGCCGGTCGCGACCAGCTCGTCGCCCATGGCCGGGGCGAGCAGGTTGATCTTGATCTCGACGGTGACGACCTCGTGCCCCGCGGGCGCGCGGGTGAGGGCCGCGTAGCCCGCCGCCGTGTCGCCGATGGTGAAGGACAGGCCCGCGTGGCCGAAGCCCTGCTGCTGGCGGCTGCCGGGCAGGATCGGGGCCCGGATCTCGACCCGGCCCTCCGCAACCTCGGTCAGGCGGGCGCCGAGCGTGGCCAGCATGGGCGAGGCGTCGAAGCTGGTGCGGATGCGGGTGAAGAGGGGGTCGGTCATCCGGCGATCTTACGGGGTGCGGGGCGCGCGGCAAGGGGATGTGTGCCCCGCCGTCCCGTCGCTGACGCGCAGGGCGGTGATGGCGGAGGGGCGTGCAGGAGGCGCAGCCTGCGGGGGGGGGCGCGCCGGCGCGGCGTCGTCCCGGGCGCCGAGCGCCTCCGAGGGGCACGCCAGGCTTGAGCCCGGCCCACGGGCGCCGGCGGGCGCTGCAAGGACCGGAGAGGCCACGCTACCGCGGCATGGGGATCGCGCGCGGGATCGGGCCGGTGAGGATCGCCAGCGCGCCCGGCTCCATCAGGCTGCAGAGCGCCGGGTCGCGGGAGCGGAGCCCGCCCGTGTAGGCGCCGTAGGCCGGCAGGATCAGGCGCGTCGCGTCCAGCAGGAAGCAGGGCCGCGTGATGCTGCGCCCCCGGGCCGAGAGGCTGGCCTTCGGATGGTAATGGCCCGAGACCTCGCCCGACGCGCCCTCCGCCGCGATGTGGCGGAAGGTCAAGGGGCCCAGCGTCAGCTCGGCCCGGTGTTCGCCGCCGAGCGCCAGCGGCCCCGGGTCGTGGTTGCCCTCGACCCAGATCCAGCGCCGGCCGGCCTGCAGCCGCGTGATCCAGAGCACCTCTTCCTCGGACAGCGACATCGCGGCGGCGGGATCGTCGAAACTGTCCCCGAGGCAGAGCACCTGCGCCGCGCCCGTCGCCTCGATATCCGCCTCGAGCCGCGACAGCGTCTCGCGCGTCTCGTAGGGCGGCAGCTGGAGGCCGGAGCGCCGGGCGATCCGCTCGGACTTGCCGAGGTGCAGGTCCGAGACCACGAGCAGGCCGGCCTCGGGCCAGTGGAGCGCGCCGGACCCGAGCGCCTGCAGCCGGGCGCCCGCGAAGGTGAAGGAATGGGTGTTCATGCTTCGTTCAATGCCGCGCCGGGCGCCCGGTGGCAAGGGGGCGCCGCCCCGCGCGTGGCGTCACTTCTTGCCGACGTTCTCCGCGAAGGCCTGATCGAACTGCGCCGTCTTCGCCGCATCCGCCTCGGTCTGGTGGGCGTCGCGCCAGGCGTCGTAGGGCATGCCGTAGAACGCCTCGCGCCCCTCGTCCTTGGTCATCTCGATGCCGCGCGCGTTGGCGGCCTCCTGATACCAGCGCGACAGGCAGTTGCGGCAGAAGCCGGCCAGGTTCATCAGGTCGATGTTCTGCACGTCCGGGCGCTTTTCCATGAGATGCGCGCGCAGGGTGCGGAAGGCGGCGGCTTCAAGCTCGATCCGGGTCTGGTCGTCGATCTGGGGCATGGCGGGTCTCCTCGGGATACCTCCGCAATCTAGGCGTTGCGGCGGCAGGACGAAAGGGGCGGGCGGCGACACATCCCTGATCCTTGCCGCAGCGGGATTGCCGGGCGGACCGGCCCGGTCCCAGATCGGCGCAGACGCCCGAGGAGCCCGCAGATGACCGACCTCTCCACCCCCGCGCCCGTCACGCCCTACGCGGGCCTTGCCTACACGCCGCGCCGGTTCCGTTTCGACCCTGCGGCGGAGGACCGGATGATGCGGGTCTGCGGGTCTGACGCGGCGCTGTTCGGCGGCATGGTCGATCCCGCCGCCTTCATCCCGCACGCGATCCGCGAAAGCGCGCTGAACGGGGTGCGCGAGAACGGCGGGGTCAACATGCTGCAGGTGGTGCGGATGGAGAGCCCGCTGGCGCTGGACGAGGAGATCACGGTCTCGGGCGGCATCACCTCGGTCACCGAGGCCCCGCGCGGCATGATCACCACGGCCGAGACCTTCTACCACGGCGCGGACGGGCGGCTCGGGATGGCGCTGCGCAGGGTCGCGCTGAAGACCGACCCCGCGCGCGCCGCCGACCCGGCCCTGCGCGGCGCGGGAGCGCGTCCGGCGCCGCTGATCGACGATCCGGAGGCGCTGGACCCTCTGGGCGCGGTGGCGCTGACCCCGGAGGACGTGAAGACCTATTCGGCCGGCACCGCCAACCTGTTGCATGTCGATCCGGAGGCGGCCGCCCGTGCGGGCTACCGCGCGCCCATCGTCGGCGGATCACAGGGCGTGCGCTACATGACCGCCGCCCTCTGGCGGGAAGGGGCGCCCGGGCGGGTCGAGCTCGACATCCGGTTCCGGCGCCCGATCTTCTGGGATGACGCGTTCGAGGTCCGGGCGGAGGGCGAAAAGGGCGCCCGGAGCGCCCTTTGCCTGTCACGCGGACCGAAGGTCCTGATGGAGATGCGCGTGCGCCGTCAGGAGGCGAGCTGAGTCAACGCCGCACGCATCAGGCCCGCGGTCTCGTTCAGACGCTCCGACATCCGGGCCGTCGGCCCCTCGACCGACAGGACGAGCATGTCGCCGGCCGCCTGGTGACGCACCTGCTGCGCCACCGAGGCCGTGCCCGGCCCGATCCCCGGCCCGGTGAACCGGCCCTGGCGCCGGCCCTCGGCCAGCCGCGCGGCATAGTCGGAAGGGTCGATCGCGGTGGTGTTGCGCGGCCGCTCGGCGTTGATCCGGCCGATCAGGCGCTTCAGCTCCTTCTCGTCCGACATCGCCAGCAGCGCCATGCCCGGCGCCGAGCGCGAGACGCAATGCTGTTCGCCCGGCATCGGCACCGCGGGGTTCCGGCCGCCGTCGGCGACATAGATGACCTGCACGCTCAGCTCGTTCCGGCGGGCCAGCAGCACCGTCTCTCCCACGACGTTCGCCAGCGATTCGGCAAGGCTCACCAGCGTGCCGCGGCGGATCAGCGAGGGATCCACCCAGGAGCCCAGCAGGCCCGTGCGGCGGGTCAGGCGGTAGGCGCGGGTCTCGCGGTCGTGCTGGAGGTAGCCCATGGCCACCATCGACCGCAGCAGCGCCGAGGTGCTGGAAGCGGGATAGTTCAGGGCCGCGGCCACTTCCGAGCCGCTGACGTCGCGGCGGACATGGTCGATGAATTCGAGGATCTGGATGGTCCGGGCCGCGGATTTGACCACGGAGTCAGGAATCTCTGTTCTGTAGGACGGTGGCTCTACGGGTGTGCCACCGGCGCCGGGGTGTGCGCTGGTATAGGTCACGATGCTCCTCCTTCATCGCTGGGACTGCGCGTGTCGCTCCCGGGCGTCCGCGCCTCGATTTGCGGAATTCGATACCGCATGTAGGAATTAAGAACCTCGCTTACCGGTGAGTCAAGTTTCTATTTGCCGCCCGGCAAGTAAGTGCCGTATCCCCATCTGTTGCCGGCGAGGTTGGGTTTGACCTTCGGGCAGGCGCGGATAACCTTCGCCGCGGACACCCGGCGGAGACGAGGACACACCCATGACGACAGCGACACGGAAAGGCCGGATCGAGGATCGGCGACTGATCACCGGGCAGGGCCGCTATGCCGACGACATGGCCGAGCCGGGCGCGCTGGTGGCGGTGTTCCTGCGTGCGACCCTGGCCTCCGCGCGGCTCATCTCGCTCGACACCTCGGCCGCGAAGGAGATGCCGGGCGTCGCCGCGGTCCTCACCGCCGCCGAGCTCGAGGCCGACGGAATCGGCCCGGTGCAGGCGCCGATCAAGCTCAAGGGCCCGGACGGCACCGACTGGAGCGCGACGCCCCGCCATCTGCTGGTCACCGACCGTGTGCGCCATATCGGTGAACCGCTCGCCATGGTGATCGCCGGGACCCGGGCCCAGGCGATGGACGCCGCCGAGGCGATCGAGGCCGAGCTCGAGGAGCTGGGCGCCGTGACCAGCGTCGACGAGGCCAGCGACGAGGGCGCGCCGCTGGTGCATGACGACCGGCCGGGCAACCTCGGCGCGGAATGGGAACGCGGCGACTGGGCCGCTGTCCGCGCCGCATTGGAGGCCGCGCCGCACCGGGTGCACGCCTCGGTCCCCGTGACCCGCGTCACCGCCGTCGCGATGGAGCCGCGCACCGCGCTGGCGCGCCCCGAGGGCGAGCGCCTCGCGCTCTACGCAAGCCACCAGAACCCGGTCGCCATGCGCGCGGCGCTCGCCCATTTCCTGACGATGGAGCCCGAGTCCGTGCGCTGCGTCGCGGGCGATGTCGGCGGCGCCTTCGGCATGAAATCGGGACCGCTCCGCGAGGAGATGCTGGTCTTCTGGGCCGCCCGCCGCCTCGGCCAGGCTGTCCGCTGGCGCGCCGACCGGGGCGAGGATTTCCTCTCCGACGAGGCCGGCCGAGGGATGGAGATCGAGGTCGAGCTGGGGCTCGACACCGATGGCACGATCCTCGCCCAGGGCGTCACGATGAAGCTGAACATCGGGGCCTATGCCACCGGACGCTCGCTCTCGCCGATCATCAATTTCGGCGGCGTTGCGGGGGTCTACCGCACGCCGCTCATCGCCGGCCGGGTCGAGGCCTGGCTGACGCATCTCGTGCCGGTCGCCGCCTATCGCGGCGCGGGCCGGCCCGAGGCGACCTATGCGATCGAGATGGCGCTCGACCAGGCCGCGCGCGAGATCGGCATGGACCGCGTCGAGCTGCGCCGGAAGAACCTGATCCCCGCGGCGGCGATGCCGTGGAAATCGCCCTTCATGTTCGACTACGATTCGGGCGATTTCGCGCAGGTGCTCGACACCGGCCTCGCGCGCGCCGATCACGCGGGCTACGCCGCGCGCAAGGCCGCCTCCGAGGCGCGGGGCCGGATCCGCGGCTTCGGGCTCGCGCTCTGCATCGAGACGGCGGGCGGGCTCTGGGGCCAGCCCGGGCGCGACTTCGCCGATGTCTCGATCAATGCGGACGGCACGGTGACCCTGGGCGGCGGCGGCTTCTCGGCCGGGCAGGGGCTGGAGACGCTGCTCTCCGATCTCGCGGCCGAGGGGCTCGAGCTGCCGGTGGACCGCGTCAGCTATCACCAGGGCGACACCGCGCGGATGGAACGCGGCGGCGGCATGGGCGGCTCGGGCGCGACGATCAAGGTCGGCTCGGCGGTGCGCGACGCGGTGGCCAAGGTGCTGGCGCAGGCGAAGGAGCTGGCCTCCGACCGGCTCGAGGCGGACGCGGCTGACATCGAATACGCGGCGGGCCGGTTCCGCGTGGCGGGCACCGACGTGGAGGTCGAGCTGACCGAGATCGCCCGCACCGCCGCCGAGCGCGGCACGCCGCTGCTCGGACGCGGCGAGTTCCACACCGACGGCCCCACCTTCCCGAACGGCTGCCACGTCTGCGAGGTCGAGATCGACCCCGAGACCGGCCATGTGAAGATCGACCGCTACACCGGGGTCGAGGATATCGGCCGGGTGATGCAGCCCCAGATGGCCGAGGGCCAGGTCCAGGGCGGGGTGGCCCAGGCCCTGGGCCAGATCTTCCTCGAAGAGATGCGCTACACCCCCCGCGACGGCCAGCTCCTCACCGGGAGCTTCATGGACTACGCCATGCCGCGCGCGGCCGACCTGCCGTGGCTGATGACGGATTTCGCCAACGTGCCGACCGAAAAGAACCCGCTCGGCGTGAAGGGCGTGGGCGAGGCCGGATCCGTCGGCGGGCTGGCCGCGGGCATGTCGGCCGTGCTCGACGCGCTGGCGCAGGCCGGGGTCGAGACGTTCGACATGCCCGCGACGCCGGGCCGGGTCTGGGAAGCGCTGCAGGCGGCGCAGGGCTGACGGAGAGGGGGACGGGGGGCCAGCCCCCCGTCGGCCTGCGGCCGACTCCCCCCGGGATATTTCCGGCAAGAGGAAGCAGGCGACCGGTCCTGTCTTCCTCTTGCCGGAAATATCCCCGCCGGAGGCAGACGCGATTTGGCCGCGCCAAATCGCAAGATATCGCGTGCGGCCCGTTTGCGGGCCGCTCCGCTGGAACGGGGCCGGGTCAGCGGAGGATCGCCATGAACTTCGGCCAGGCGCCGGGATCCTGCACGGTCTTGTCGCGGCAGAACGGGTTGCAGAAGCCGAAGACACGGCCCTGCATCTCCATGAAATCCGTCACCGGCTTGCCGGAATAGGGGCAGGCGTCGTTTTCGGAGGGACCCGTCTCCACCGCCCGGGCGGGGATCGGTGCGGGGCCGGGCCAGTCTCCGCGCGGCAGGTCGAGGCGGTAGGGCTCGGGCGCGTAGGAGACGGTGAGCCCCATGGCCCGCCAGCGGCGGAAGGCCGGATCCGACAGAGCCCGCGCGACATACTCCTGCGCGACGCTGCCGACCGGCAGGCCGTAGCCCGCGATCCGCGCCGCGACCGGGGCGTAGAAGACATCCGCCAGCGAGTATGCCCCGAAGAGCCAGTCGCCGCCGTGGCGCTCCAGCGCGAGGGTCCAGAGCGTCTCGATCCGGGCGAGGTCGGCCTTCACGTCCGCGGAGGGCTCGAAGCCCTCGTAGCGGCCGAAGAGCTGCATCGGGCAATCGCCGCGCAGGGCGCCGAAGCCCGCATGCATCTCGGCCGCGATCCAGCGCGCCAGCGCCCGCGCCTCGGGCACCTCGGGCCAGAGCCCCGCTTCCGGATGGCGCTCCGCGAGCGTCTCGGCCATCGCCATCGTGTCGCCCACCACGATCCCGTCGGGCGTGCGCATCACGGGCACCAGCCGCGCGGGGGCGAGCGGCGCGAGGTCCTCGGCCAGGCGGCCGCTGTAGAGCCCCGTGAGGTGAACCCGGTGCGTCAGGCCGAACTTCTCGAACATCAGCCAGCCGCGGAGCGACCAGCTCGAGAAGGTCCGGTCGCCGATGTAGAGGTCATAGGTCATCGCGTCGTCTCCGCTGTCTCGGCGCAGATTACGCGTCGGCGCGGCGTCGGGCGAAACGAATAATGCTGCCGGAGCCCATCACGGCAGGTGATTGATCCGGCCCAGCGTCCAGCCCGTGCCGTCCCAGCTGAGCTCGGTCACCGAGAGGTTGTCGATCTTCTGCCCGATCACTTCCCGCGCGGGCTGGCCGGTGGCGACCGCGACCTGCGCCAGGATCACGCCGATATGCGCCACCGCCACGATGTCCCGCCCCGGATGCGCCCGCATCAGGCGCGCGACCGCGGCCGAGGTGCGTGCGGTCAGCTCCGTCCAGCTTTCGCCGGCCGGCGGGCGGGTCTCCCCGGGGTCGGTCCAGAAGGCGCGGGAGAGCTCCGGGTGGGTCTCGGTGATCTCGGCCGAGGTCTTCAGCTCCCAGTCGCCGAAGGACATCTCGCGCAGGTCGCGGTCGTGCGGCAGGCGCTGCCTGTCCCCGCAGATCGCATCGGCGGTGGCGACCGAACGGACGAGGTCCGACGAGATCACCAGCGCCCCGGCCGGAAGATGCGCCGAGAGCCGGGCCACCTGCGCCGTGTCGCCGAGGTCGGCGGGCAGATCGGACCAGCCGACCATGCCCCTGGCATGGGTCGGGCCGTGTCGCACCCAGTGAAACCGCATCAGATCTCTCCCTTCAGCACGTTCGGCAGCCCGGCGACCACGTGAACCACCCGGTCCGCCTGCGCCGCGAGGCGGATGTTGAGCCGGCCCTGCGCGTCGCGGAAGCGCCGGGCCAGCGCGTTGTCGGGCACGATGCCCTGCCCGACCTCGTTGCTGACCACGGTGACCTGCGCCGGGCTGGCCGCGAGCGCCGCGAGGAAGCCGTCGACGGCCGGCTCGGTCTCCATCTCGTTCAGCATCAGGTTGCTGAGCCACATGGTCGCGCAATCGACGAGCACTGCCCGATCCGCAGGCAGTCCGCGAAGCGCGGCGGCCGGATCGAGCGGGGTTTCGACGGTTTCCCACCCGGCCCCGCGACCTTTTCGGTGGGCCGCGATCTTGGTGCTCATCTCGTCGTCGAGCGCCTGCGCCGTCGCCACGTAAATCATTGGCAGGCCGAGGGTTTTCACGTGCCCTTCAGCCCAGGCAGACTTGCCAGAAGCTGCGCCGCCCAGCACCAAAGTCAAGGATCCATTCATTTTTCTTTTACCCAGACGTGAACCCAATCGGGATCTCAAACGTATAGACCTTGTAAGAAAGTCATAGCGAGGCGCAAGCAATGCGCCGTTCATACCTCAAGGCACCGGAGCTGCGAGGCGGACAACGACCGGGGAGGCCTCATGCCGCTGGATCGAACCATTGAATCCTCACTGTCGCGCAAGGCGATGAAGGCGGAACTTCTGGACGCCGAGACCGAGCTGACGCTCGCCTTCGCCTGGCGGGATCAACGGGACGAGGCCGCGCTGCATCGCCTGGTCACAGCCTACATGCGGCTGGCGATCTCGATGGCCTCGAAATACCGGCGCTACGGCGCCTCGATGAACGACCTGATCCAGGAAGCGGGGCTGGGCCTGATGAAGGCTGCCGACAAGTTCGACCCGGATCGGGGGGTCCGCTTCTCGACCTACGCGGTGTGGTGGATCAAGGCCTCGATCCAGGATTACGTCATGCGGAACTGGTCGATGGTCCGGACCGGCTCCACCTCTTCCCAGAAATCGCTGTTCTTCAACATGCGCCGGGTGCAGGCGCGGCTCGAGCGCGAGGCGATCTCGCGCGGGGAGGCGCTGGACGGGCACCAGCTGCGCCAGATGATCGCGACCGAGGTCGGCGTGCCCCTGCGCGACGTCGAGATGATGGAAGGCCGGCTTTCGGGCACCGATTTCTCGCTCAACGCGACGCAATCGGTCGACGAGGAAGGCCGCGAATGGATCGAGGCGCTGGAGGACGACAGCGCCCAGGCCGAGGAGCTGGTCGGCGAGGATCACGACCGCCGCGCCCTGCGCGAATGGCTGGTCGAGGCGATGGCCGGGCTCAACGATCGCGAGCGCCTGATCGTGCGGGAGCGCAAGCTGCGCGACGATCCGCGGACGCTCGAGTCGCTCGGCCAGCAGCTGGGGCTTTCCAAGGAACGGGTGCGCCAGCTCGAGGCGGCGGCGTTCAAGAAGATGCGCCGGCGGCTCGAGGCCACGGGCGGCGAGGCCGAGGCGCTGTTGCACTGACCCCCCTGCGCTTGCTCCCGGCCCCGCGCTTGCTCCCGGAAGGTGGCTCGCCTAGTGTCCCCGCTTGAAAGAGCGGGGATTTCTCTATGCTGGCGAACAAGCGGATCTTGCTGATCATCGGCGGCGGCATCGCCGCCTACAAGACCCCCGACCTGATCCGGCGCCTGCGGGAACGCGGCGCCCGGGTAACCCCGGTGCTGACCCGCGCGGGCTCGGAATTCGTGACGCCCCTGACCGTGGCCGCGGTGGCGGGAGAGCGGGTGCATGACCAGCTTTTCGACCTGACGACGGAAGCCGAGATGGGGCATATCCAGCTCTCCCGCTCGGCCGACCTGATCGTGGTGGCCCCGGCGACGGCGGACCTGATGTCGAAGATGGCGGGGGGCGCGGCGGACGACCTGGCCTCCACGCTGCTCCTGGCGACCGACACGCCGGTGCTCCTGGCCCCCGCGATGAACGTCCGGATGTGGGACCACCCTGCCACGCAGCGCAACCTTGCGACGCTGAAGGCGGACGGGATCCTCTTCACCGGGCCGAACGAGGGCGACATGGCCTGCGGCGAATACGGGCCGGGGCGCATGTCGGAACCGCTCGAGATCGTCGCGGCGGCGGAGCGGTTCTTCGCGGAGGGTCCGCTGAGCGGCAAGCGCGTGGTGGTGACCTCCGGCCCGACCCATGAGCCGATCGACCCGGTGCGCTACATCGCCAACCGCTCCTCCGGCGCGCAGGGGACCGCGATCGCGCGGGCGCTCGCCGCTCTCGGGGCCGAGGTCGTCTTCGTTACCGGCCCCGCGAGCGTGCCGCCGCCCGAGGGTGTGCAGGTGGTGAAGGTCGAGACCGCGCGCGAGATGAAGGAGGCGGTCGAGGCCGCACTGCCCGCGGATGCGGCGATCTTCGCGGCGGCGGTGGCGGACTGGCGCGTGCGCTCGGCTTCCGGCTCGAAGATCAAGAAGGTGAAGGGCACCCTGCCCACGCTCGAATTCGACGAGAACCCGGACATCCTGGCCACGGTCAGCCAGATGGAGACCGGGCGCCCGGCGCTTGTCGTGGGCTTTGCCGCCGAAACGGACGACGTGGTGGCCCATGCGACGGCCAAGCGCGCGCGGAAGGGCTGCGACTGGATCCTCGCCAACGACGTGCGCCCCGAGACGGGGATCATGGGCGGGGCCGAGAATGCCGTGGTGCTGATCTCGGAACAGGGGGCCGAGGACTGGCCCCGGATGGGCAAGGAGGCCGTCGCCGAGAAGCTGGCGGCGCGCGTTGCCGAGGCGCTCCGGCAGGGACGATGAGACGTGAACAAGGTGAAGGGGCGGGCGTGGTCGAGATTGCCATTCTGAGGCTCGAAGGGCACGACGACAGGATCGCGCTGCCGTTTCATGCGACGGCCGGCGCGGCGGGTGCCGACATCCGCGCGAATTTCCCTGACGGCGCGCGCGAGGGCCTCGTGCTGGAACCGGGCGCGCGGGCGCTGGTGCCGACCGGGCTGGCGATGGCCATTCCCGACGGATTCGAGGTGCAGGTCCGGCCCCGCTCCGGCCTGGCGCTGAAACACGGGATCACGCTGGTGAACACGCCCGGCACCATCGACAGCGATTACCGCGGCCCCATCGGCATCCTGCTCGTGAACCTCGGGGCCGAGCCGTTCCGCGTGACCCATGGCGAGCGGATCGCGCAGCTGGTCGTGGCGCCGGTGACGAAGGGCAGCTACGTGCTGGCCGAGACACTGGACGAGACGGTGCGCGGCCACGGCGGCTTCGGCTCCACCGGGCGCGGCTGATGCTGACGGTCCTCTTCCTCGCGGCGGTCTTCTGGTTCGGCGGCGCGTGGCTCGGTGTGGCGCGCGGACCGCGGTATGCGGTGCTCGCGGTGCTCTTCGGCTTCGCGGTGCTGGCGCAGGTGGTCCTGCCGGACGGCCATGCGATCCGCCAGATGACCGGCGGCACGCTGGCCCGCTGGCTGATGTTCTTCGGCTTCGTTGCCATCGTGCTGCTCTACCGGGCCGGCCTCGGGAAGCTCCGCCGCCGGGCGCAGGGAGGGGGGGCGGCAGAGGATCCCGGCACCGCGCCGCGGGCGGGCGGGTTCCGTGACGTGGAGCTTGAGCGCTACGCCCGCCACATCGTGCTGCGCGAACTCGGCGGGCCCGGACAGAAGCGGCTCAGGGACGCGCGGGTGCTGGTGATCGGGGCCGGCGGCCTCGGCTCCCCGGCGCTGCTCTACCTCGGCGCCGCCGGGGTGGGCACGGTCGGGGTGATCGACGATGACGTGGTCGAGAACACCAACCTGCAGCGGCAGGTGATCCACATGGACGCGGCGCTCGGCCGGCCCAAGGTCTTCTCGGCCGAGGCGACGGTGAAGGCCCAGAACCCGCATGTCACCGTGAAGCCCTACAACCGGCGTCTGACCGAGGACATCGCCGCCGGGCTCTTCGCGGAATACGACGTCATCCTCGACGGCACGGACGATTTCGCGACCCGCTACCTTGCGAACCGGGTGGCGGTCGCGCAGGGCAAGCCGCTGGTCTCGGGCGCGCTGTCGCAATGGGAGGGGCAGGTGAGCGTCTTCGACCCGGCCCGCGGCGCGCCCTGCTACCAGTGCATCTTCCCCGAGGCGCCCGCGCCGGGGCTGGCCCCGACCTGCGCCGAGGCGGGGGTGCTGGGGCCGCTGCCGGGGGTCGTGGGCGCGATGATGGCGGTGGAGGCGGTGAAGGTCATCACCGGCGCCGGTGCGCCGCTCAGGGGCGAGATGCTGATCTATGATGCGCTCTGGGGCGAGACACGCAAAATTGCACTGAAGCGGCGGGCGGATTGCCCCGTCTGCGGGGTGGCGCAGGCCGAGGCGCGGCCCTAGTCTCCGGGTCCAAAGGAGACATTCCATGACCAATCCCCTGCTGGACGACTGGACGGGCCCGCACGGCCTCGCCCCCTTCGACGCGATCTCGGACGAGGATTTCGCGCCCGCCCTCGAAACCGCGCTGACCCTGCACAAGGCCGAGGTGGCGGCGATCGCCGCGAACCCCGACGCGCCCACCTTCGAGAACACCGTCGAGGCGCTGGAAACCTCGGGCAAGGCGCTCGACAAGGTGGTCTCGGCCTTCTTCGCGGTGGCGGGCGCCGACAGCACCCCGCGGCGGGAGGAACTTCAGCGTGAGTTCTCGCCCAAGCTCGCGGCGCATGCGGCCGAGATCTCGTCCAACGTGGATCTCTTCGCGCGGATCTCGGAGCTCTGGAACCGCCGCGAGGATCTCGAGCTGAACGCCGATCAGGATCGCCTGCTCTATCTCTCGCACCGGGGGTTCGTGCGGTCCGGCGCGGCGCTCGTCGGCGAACAGGCCGAGCGGATGAAGGAGATCAAGGGCCGCCTTGCCACGCTCGGCACGGCCTTCACGCAGAACCTGCTGGCCGACGAACGCGCGTGGTTCATGGAGCTGAGCGAGGCCGACCTCGAAGGGCTGCCGGGCTTCGTCGTGGACGCCGCCCGCGCGGCGGGCGAGGAGAAGGGCGTGGACGGCCCGGCGGTGACCCTGTCGCGGTCGCTGATCACGCCGTTCCTGCAGTTCTCGCCGCGTCGCGACCTGCGCGAGAAGGCCTTTGCCGCATGGGCCGCGCGGGGCGCCAACGGCGGGAAGACCGACAACCGCGACATCGCGCGCGAGATCCTAGAGTTGCGGCAGGAGCGGGCCCAGCTGCTGGGCTACGGGAATTTCGCCGAATACAAGCTCGAGACCGAGATGGCGGGATCGCCGGAGCGGGTGCGCGAGCTGCTGATGGCGGTCTGGGAGCCGGCGAAGGCGCAGGCGCTCAAGGACCAGGCCCTGCTCGAGGAGATGATGCACGAGGACGGCGTGAACGGCGATCTCGAGGCCTGGGACTGGCGCTATTACGCGGAGAAGCGGCGCAAGGCCGAGCATGACCTCGACGAGGCGGCGCTGAAGCCCTACCTCCAGCTCGACCGGATGATCGAGGCCGCGTTCGACTGCGCGAACCGGCTGTTCGGGCTGGAGTTCACGCCGCTGGACGTGCCCCTCTACCACCCGGACTGCCGGGCCTGGGAGGTCTCCCGCCGGGGCGAGGTCATCGCGGTCTTCATCGGCGATTACTTCGCGCGCGGCTCGAAGCGGTCGGGCGCCTGGTGCTCGGCCATGCGGCAGCAGGCGAAACTGCCCGAGACGCAGATCCCCATCGTCTTCAACGTCTGCAACTTCGCGAAACCGCCCAAGGGCCAGCCCGCTCTGCTGTCCTACGACGACGCGCGGACGCTGTTCCACGAGTTCGGCCATGCGCTGCACCAGATGCTCTCGGACGTGACCTATGAACGCGTCTCGGGCACCTCGGTGGCGCGGGACTTCGTGGAACTTCCGAGCCAGCTCTACGAGCACTGGCTGGAGGTGCCGGAGGTGCTTCAGAAATACGCGACCCACGTGGAAACCGGCGAGCCGATGCCGCAGGCGATGCTGGAGAAGGTGCTTGAGGCCGCGAATTTCGACCAGGGCTTCCAGACGGTGGAATACGTGGCCTCGGCGCTGGTGGACCTCGAGTTCCACGACGGCGCGCCGCCCGCGGATCCGATGGCGAAGCAGCGCGAGGTGCTTGAGACGCTCGGGATGCCGAAGGCCATCATCATGCGCCACGCGACGCCGCATTTCGCCCATGTCTTCAGCGGGGACGGCTATTCCTCGGGGTATTACAGCTACATGTGGTCCGAGGTGATGGACGCCGACGCCTTCGAGGCCTTCGAGGAAGCCGGCAGCGCCTTTGATCCGGAGGTCGCGGCGCGGCTCGAGGAATTCATCCTCTCGAAGGGCGGGTCCGAGGAAGCCGACGTGCTCTACGAGAAGTTCCGCGGCCGGCTGCCGGGGGTGGAGGCGCTGCTGAAGGGGCGCGGGCTCGACAAGGTGGCCTGAGGGGACGGGGCGCGCGGGCGCCCTCCCCGCCGCCTGCGGTCAGTGGTGCGCGGCGGGGTCCGCCCCCGCGCGTCCCTGCACCCGGGCGATCGCGCGGATCTCCATCAGCCCGCCCGGCACCAGAAGCTCGGCCACGCCTATGGCGGTCCATGCCGGGTAGGGCGGCCTGATGTAGCGGTCCTTGGACCGGGTGAAGGCCGCCATGTGGGTGGCCATGTCCACGTGGTAGGTGGTGATCTCGACAAGGTCGGCGAGCGTCGCGCCCGCGTGGTGGAGGATGGCGCTCAGCGCCTCGAAGGCGGTGTCGAACTGCGCCTCCGGATCGCGCACGGCCTGAAGGGCGATGGTTTCGTAGGTCGCGGCAGAGGCCTCCGCCCCGGCCAGGGCGCCGGAGGGCAGTTCCCCGTCCGGGCTGGTGCCGATGATGCCGGAGACGAAGACATGGCCGTTCGAGATCACGGCCGGCGCGAAGTGCCAATTGTCGTAGGTGGCCTGCAGTGCGGGCGGGATGATGCGGACGGGGTCAGTCACGGGCCGGGCCTCCGGGTCGGGGATGTTTCGGCCCTCACCCTAGGGGATGCGGCGGCGCGGGCAATATCGGTGGGGGTGGGGCGTGCTCTGCACGCCCCTTCCGTTCAGGACAGCAGGCGCCTTGCAATCACCTGCGCCTGGATCTCCGCCGCACCTTCAAAGATGTTGAGGATCCGCGCGTCGCAGAGGATCCGGCTGATCGCGTATTCCAGCGCGAAGCCGTTGCCGCCGTGGATCTGCAGCGCGTTGTCGGCCGCCGCCCAGGCCACCCGGGCGCCCAGCAGTTTCGCCATCCCGGCCTCGAGGTCGCAGCGGCGGTCGTGGTCCTTCTCGTAGGCCGCGAAATAGGTGAGCTGGCGCGCCACCATGATCTCGACCGCCATCATCGCAAGCTTGCCCGACACCCGCGGGAAGTTCACGATCGCCTGCCCGAAGGCCTTCCGGTCGAGCGCGTATTGCATGCCGGTGTCGAGCGCCGCCTGCGCGACCCCGATGGCGCGGGCCGCGGTCTGGATCCGGGCGCTTTCGAAGGTCTGCATGAGCTGGCGGAAGCCCTGGCCCTCGACGCCGCCCAGAAGGTTCTCGCCCTTCACGTGGAAATTGTCGAAGCCGAGCTCGTATTCCTTCATGCCGCGGTAGCCCAGCACCTCGATCTCGCCGCCGGTCATGCCTTCGGAGGGGAAGGGATCGGCGTCGGTGCCCGGCGTCTTTTCGGCCAGGAACATCGACAGGCCGGTGTGATCGGTCGTCTCGGGATTGGTCCGGGCCAGCACGGTCATCACGTGGGTCCGCGCGGCATGGGTGATCCAGGTCTTGTTGCCGGTGATCCGGTAATCCCCGTCCTCGCCCTTGACCGCGCGGGTGCGCAGCGCCGCGAGGTCGGAGCCGGTGTTGGGTTCGGTGAAGACGGCCGTGGGCAGGATCTCTCCGCTCGCGATCTTGGGCAGCCAGTGCGATTTCTGCTCGTCCGTGCCGCCGCAGAGGATCAGCTCGGCCGCGATCTCGGACCGGGTGGCCAGGGAGCCGACACCGATGTAGCCGCGCGACAGCTCTTCGGAGACCACGACCATCGACGCTTTCGACAGCCCGAACCCGCCGAGGTTCTCGGGGATCGTCAGGCCGAAGACGCCCATCTCGGACAGGTCCTCGATGACCTCCATCGGGATCAGCTCGTCCTTCAGGTGCCATTCGTGGGCGCGGGGTTCGACCTTGTCGACCGCGTAGCGGCGGAACTGGTCGCGGATCATCTCGAGCTCTTCGTCGAGACCCGAGGCGCCGAACATCGTCGCGCCCTGCTGTTCGACCATCAGCTCGGCCAGGCGCGCGCGCGCGGCCTGCGTGTTGGCCTTCCGGATCAGCGTCGTCACGGCATCGGAGGCAAGCGGCTCCGCATCGGCGGGCGCGAGGCCGAGGTCGGGCAGGCGGACGATCTCGTTCTGGGACATCTGGATGCCGCCGGCGATCTGGGCGAGGTATTCGCCGAAGGCGATCTGGTGCAGCAGCTGCTCGAGCTCGCCGAACCGGCCCTCGCCGGACATACGCTCGGCCCATTTCTGCATCTGGCGCAGGGATTCGACGTAGGTGGCCAGCCAGGCCAGCCCGTGGGTGGCGGCCTGGTTCGCCTCGACCGCCTTGGCCGAGACCCGGGTGCCGTCGCCGAGCGTCTCCTTCTGGAGCGCGATGGCGCGCTCGAGGATCGCCTCGGCCGGGCTCAGCGCGGCCGCGGTGAGTGCCAGAAGATCGGGGAGGAGGACCTCTCCCGCGCCCGTCAGATCCTGTCCGTCATGCGCCATTGAATCACACCTTTCTCTGTTCGCCCCCGGATAGCCATTTCGCAGGTGCAGCGCAACAAAAAGACCCTGCCGCAGGGTGTCGCATGCCAGATATTGCGCAGCGATTTTTGCTGTGGCGGAGGCGGGGCGCTTTGGCTAGAGCCGATGCCATGGACACGATCACCAGCCTCATGTCGCCGGAGGTGTTTCTCCTCTGCCTCGCCGTCGCCGCCTTCGCGGGCGTCATCAAGGGGATGGTCGGTTTCGCCATGCCGATGATCCTCGTCTCGGGCCTGGGCTCCATCGTCGGGCCCGAACTGGCGCTGGCCGGGCTGATCCTGCCAACGGTGATGACCAACGGATGGCAGGCGCTCCGGCAGGGGCCGGCGGCCGCCTGGGAGAGCGTGAAGCGCTTCCGGGTGTTCCTGCTGATCGGCTTCGTCATGCTGATGACCTCGGCCCAGCTGGTGCGGGTGATGCCGGAAGAGCTGATGCTGCTGCTGATCGGCGTGCCGATCACGATCTTCGCGCTGACCCAGTTGATGGGCAAGGCGCTGGTGCTGCCCTCGGCCTCGCTGAAGGTCGAGGCGGGGATCGGCGCCTTCGCCGGGTTCGTCGGCGGGTTTTCCGGGGTCTGGGGGCCGCCGACGGTGGCCTATCTGACCGCGCTCAACACGCCCAAGGCCGAACAGATGCGGGTTCAGGGCGTGATCTATGGCCTCGGCGCGGTGGCGCTGGTTGCGGCGCATGTCGCCTCGGGGGTCTTCAACCGCGAGACGGCGCAATTCTCGGCCGCGCTGCTGATCCCGGCCGGGATCGGGATGTTCATCGGGCTGAAGGTGCAGGATCGGGTGGATCAGGCGACCTTCCGCAAGGCGACGCTGGCGGTCCTGTTCATCGCCGGGCTCAACCTGGTGCGGCGCGCGGTGATGTAGCCAGATCGGATCCCGGTCGCAAGAAAACCGGGCGGCAGGGCCGCCCGGTCTCAGGTCTCAAGTCTCGGGACGCGAGTCGCGCTTATTTCACGCGGAGCTCACGGTCCATCGCCACTTCTTCCGAAGAGTCGTAACGGAAGTCGCTCGCGGCTTCGATTTCCTCTTCGGTGAGGTTCTGCAGCTGCAGTTTCTCTTCGTCGAGGTTCATCGCGATCCGATCGAAGGGAACGGCGACGGCGTTCTGACCGAGCCCGAGGAAGCCACCTTCCTCGATCACCAGCAGGAGCTGGCCGTCACGTTCGATCAGCGCTTCCGGCTCGCCGAGGTCTTCACCATCGGCACCGATGACTTCCATGTCGAGCAGGTCACCGACGAGGATCATCTGACCCTCGGTTTCCGGCATCTGCTGCTCGCCTTCGGCCTGCGCCTGCTGCTGCTCGGCATCGCCACCGGCCTGCGCCTGCTGGTTCTGGCGTGCTTCGCGCTCTTCCGCGGTCTCGAAGGTCACGGTCGCTTCGCCGATCTGGGCGATCTCGACGGTGGGCTCCTGCGTGAAGCTGACCGAGACGTTCGGCTCGCTGCCACGGAACTCGACCTGCGGCTCTGCCGATGCGATCGACACCCGCGGTTCGCCTTCCGGCTCCACGAACTCGATCTGCGGTTCGTTCGAGGCCACGTCGACATCGCCGCCGCGGTTCATCTCGTCCTGGTCGCCGGCTTCCATGTCCTCGGCCATCTGCGGCTCACCCGGCTGCGCCTCTTCGCCTTCGCTGGTCACGCCGAGATCGACCCGAAGCTCGGGGTCCGCCTGGCGTACGGTGACGCGGGGCTCGCCCTGCGTGACCTCGATCTGCGGGTTGGCGCTGGCGACCTCGACCATCGGCTCGTCGGTCTGCACGAAGATGCGCGGTGCCGGCACTTCGACCCGGACGACGATCTCGGGGATCTGGACGTCCACGGTGGGCTGCGGCTGTTCGACCTGGATGCGGGCAGCCTGTTCCTGGACCGACACCTCGGGCTGCGCCTTGCGGACCGTCACCTGCGGTGCGTCGACTTGCACGTCGACTTCCGGCTCGGGCACCATGACGGCGGCCTGGCCTTCGATCGTCGCCTGTTCCTCGAGCTCGACGCGTTCGGTCACTTCGTCGGAGGTCTCGGTCTGGGCCGTGTCGCGGTCCTCCACCTGGTCCGCCGAGGCGAGCGTCTCTTCGGCCTGCATGCAGGCGTCCGGATCGTCGTTGTTGAGCGCCTCGAGGATCATCTCGCTGTGATCGTCGGGCACGGAGTTGTTGCGATCACGAATTTCCTGGGCGAGCGACTGGCAGGCCTCGTTCAGGTTCGGGATCACGTTGCGGTCCAGGTTGATGTTGGTGGCTGCGGATGCGCCACCGGCCACGGCGAGGCTCATCGCGGTGCCGAGAAGAATGGTGCTGCGCTTGCTGTTCATGGAGAAATCCCCTTGTTGGTTGCGGGGACTCAAGGGGTTCCCCTCCCGTGATGTTCCCGGGAGGTTTTCACGATTAACTTATGACAAGATAGGGTTGACGCCGGCGGTACACGCCCCATTTGCGCGGGGGCCGGGGCGTCAGCTCAGCAGGTCGGGGCCGTCGCACATCTTCTTCGATATCGGCGACATCTCCTTGGGAACGACCGTGAAATCCTGCCGCAGTACGATCTCTCCGTCGATCTCGACCGCCATGCTCCAGGTGCCCGGCTGAACCTCGTAGGGATCGTCGAAATCGAACTGGGTCATGCTGGTGGCGCTGCCGTCCAGCGTGATCGCGTAGCTTTCGCGTGCGATCGGGGGGCTGCCGAAGGGCGGATGGGTGATGATCACCCGGCCCATGCGGAGGCCTTCGTCCCCGGCGAGGCGGAAGCGCATCCCGAAGCCGAGCCCCAGTTCGCCCGGCACGACATCGGTGCGGAAGTCGACCGGCGGGTCGCCGTCGATGAGGTCGATGAAGCCGCGCTCGGTGTCGGGCGCCTCGACCTGGCCTGAGGGTTCGTCGGGGCAGAAGATACCGAATTCCAGCAGTTCGACCCGGGGCGAAACGAAATTGCCGGTCTGCCCGAGGGCAGGACCGGCAATCAAGAGAGCGATGATCGCGAGCGGGCGCATCACCCGATGGCGGCCGCTTTCACGTCGTCGTCGATATAGGGCACGTATTGCTCGAAGTTGTTCGCGAACATGGCGACCAGCTTCTGTGCCTGCGCGTCGTAGGCCGCCGGGTCGTCCCAGGTGCGGCGCGGATCCAGCAGGACCTCGGCGACGCCCGGCACGGCGACGGGCACGTCGAAACCGAAGTTCGGGTCCTTGCGGAACTCGACCTCGTTCAGCGAGCCGTCGAGCGCCGCGGTCAGCAGCGCGCGGGTGGCCTTGATCGGCATCCGGGAGCCGGTGCCGTAGGCGCCGCCGGTCCAGCCGGTGTTCACCAGCCAGCAGGTGGCGCCGTGCTTGGCGATCTTGGCGCGCAGCAGGTTGCCGTAGACCTCGGGGCGCATCGGCATGAAGGGGGCGCCGAAGCAGGTCGAGAAGGTGGGCTCGGGCTCGGTCACGCCGCGCTCGGTCCCGGCGACCTTCGAGGTGAAGCCCGACAGGAAGTGGTACATCGCCTGCGCAGGCGTCAGCCGGGCGATCGGGGGCAGGACCCCGAAGGCGTCGCAGGTCAGCATGATGACGTTCTTCGGATGCCCGCCGAGCGCGGTTTCCGAGGCGTTCGAGATGTAGTCGAGCGGATAGGCCGCCCGCATGTTGGCGGTGAGCGAGTCGTCGTCGAAATCGAGCTCGAAGGTCTCGGGATCGAAGACCATGTTCTCGATCACGGTGCCGAACTTCTCGGTGGTCGCGTAGATCTCGGGCTCGGCCTCGGCGCTCAGGTTGATCGTCTTGGCGTAGCAGCCGCCCTCGAAGTTGAAGGTGCCGCGGTCGGACCAGCCGTGCTCGTCGTCACCGATGAGCGTGCGGTTCGGATCGGCCGAGAGGGTCGTCTTGCCGGTGCCCGACAGGCCGAAGAAGACGGCGGTGTCGACCGGGTTGCCCTGCGCGTGGTTGGCCGAGCAGTGCATCGGCATGATGCCCTTCTCGGGCAGCAGGTAGTTCAGCAGGGTGAAGACCGACTTCTTGTTCTCGCCCGCGTATTCCGTGCCGCCGATCAGGATCAGCTTCTTGTCGAAGTTGAGCGCGATGACGGTGTCGGTGCGGCAGTCGTGCTTCGCGGGGTCGGCCTTGAAGCTCGGGCAGTTGATGATGGTGAAATCCGCCTCGTAGCCTTCGAGCTCGGCCAGTTCGGGCCGGCGCAGCAGGTGGCGGATGAACAGGTTGTGCCAGGCCAGTTCCGACACGACGCGGACGTTGATCGCATGCGCCGGGTCGGCACCGCCGATCAGGTCCTGCACGTAGTATTTCTTGCCCTTCATGTGGGCGACCATGTCGGCGTAGAGGGCATCGAAGCCCTCGGGCGACATCTCGGCGTTGTTCTCCCACCAGATCTTGTCGGCGACGGCGGGCGTCTTGACCACGTGCTTGTCCTTGGGGGACCGGCCCGTGTACTTGCCGGTGGTCACCAGCAGCGCACCGCCCTTGCCCAGGGTGCCCTCACCGTTGCCGAGGGCGGCTTCGACCAGCGCAGGCTCCCTGAGGTTGTAATAGACATCTCCGAGCCCGTCGATCCCCTGGTCCTCGAGGCGGAATTTCGGGTTCACCCGTCCAAATGCCATATTGCAATGCTCCTCTGGCCGCGTCGCTGCGGCAGTCTTCGTGACGTGCCGGAAGGCAGTGCTATGTCTGTGCATGCAGCCCCGACAGGGCGGCTCTTAACACGAGGTCAGCGGGATGGAACAGGACGCTTTGGCGCAGTTAGCGCAACCACGTCGGGTTTATCGCAAACACCCGCCGAGCGGGGTCGATCGTGCTGCAGTGCGGCGTGGAAATTAAGGCCGTCCTAAGACATTTTCGCCACATTTCCGGCGACTTCCATTTGGCGATTCGCGTTTGGGGATTGATCGGGCGATCTAAATATGCGGATAGTCTGGAGAAAATCCAAAAAAACATAAAAAACCTGAGCAGAACGAAGGACAACGGACATGTCGAAGATCGCCCTTGTGGACGATGACAGGAACATCCTGACATCGGTCGCGATGACGCTCGAGGCCGAAGGCTTCGACGTCGAGACCTACAATGACGGGCAGGCCGCACTGGACGCCTTCAACAAGAAGCTGCCCGACATGGCCGTCCTTGACATAAAGATGCCACGAATGGACGGGATGGACCTGCTGCAGCGGCTCCGTCAGAAGACCTCGATGCCGGTTATCTTCCTGACCTCCAAGGATGACGAGATCGACGAGGTTCTGGGTCTGCGCATGGGGGCGGACGACTACGTCAAGAAACCCTTCAGCCAGCGGCTGCTGGTCGAACGGATCCGCGCGCTTCTGCGCCGGCAGGATGCGGTCGCCGGCGAGATCGTGGGCGACACGGAAGAGACCAAGGTGATGGAACGCGGCGAGCTGCGGATGGACCCGCTGCGCCATTCGGTGGCGTGGAAGGGGCAGGATGTCTCGCTCACGGTGACCGAGTTCCTGCTGCTCCAGGCCCTCGCGCAGCGTCCCGGCTTCGTGAAGAGCCGCGACCAGCTGATGGACGTGGCCTATGACGATCAGGTCTACGTGGACGACCGCACCATCGACAGCCACATCAAGCGCCTGCGCAAGAAGATGCGCACGGTCGATCCGGATTTCTCCGCGATTGAGACGCTTTACGGCATCGGCTACAGATACAACGAAGAGTAAATGGCTCTCGTCGAAGGGATCAGCTTGCGCGACACGGCGCCTGACAAGAGCGGCGACGTCGTTCTTGGCGACGACTTCGTCGCGCCGAACTCCGTCGTCGACGAGGAACTCCGCGAACATCGTGAGCGGCGCGGCTTCTTCTCACTCAAGCGCTCGCCGCTCACCCGCAAGATCATCGTCTTCAACCTGATCGCGCTGAACGTCCTCGTGGCGGGCATTCTCTATCTCAACGCCTCCCGCGACAGCCTCGCCCTGCAGCGCGGCAACGCGCTGGCGAACGAGGTCGAGCTGGTCGCCGATGTCTTCGAGGTCAGCGTCGCGGCGACCTCCGGGGTCGAGGCGGGCGCGCTCGCCGACGTGGCGCAGACCCTCGCCGGGCTGGACCTGCGCGACGGGGTGGAGCTGTACGTCTTCGACACCGGCGGCGCGATGGTGGGCAAGGCGACCGGCTCCGGCTTCGAGGGTGCGCAGGGCGTCCCGGCGGCCGATGACCGGCGCACGATCCTGACCGACCTGCTGACCTCCGTCTGGGACGGGGCGACGGCCGTCTTCTCGTCCGGCCGGCGCGAGGTCACGCCGGCGCCGCTCGCCGATCAGGTCCGGGACATGGTCGCGCAGAACCCCGACCGTCCGAGCGAGGTGAAGATGGGCCGCGCCGAGGATGGCGCCTTCTTCGCCGTGACCGCGCCGATCCTGCGCGACGGCACGCCGATCGGCACCGTGGCCCTCGTGTCGGGCGCGGGCGAGATCGACGCCATGGTCCGCAGCGAGCGGGAGCGCGTGCTGCAGATGTTCGTGATCGCCACGCTGGTGTCGATCGGGCTGAGCCTCGTGCTCGCCTCGACCATCGCCAACCCGCTGGCCGACCTGGCCGCCGCCGCCGAGGTGGGGCGCGACCGGGACCACAAGCGGATGTCGCCCTCGCGCGTGCGGATCCCCGACCTCACCGCGCGGCCCGACGAGATCGGGCGGCTCTCCGGCGCGCTGCGCGGCATGGTCTCGGCGCTTTACGACCGGATCGACGCGAACGAACAATTCGCCGCGGACGTGGCGCACGAGATCAAGAACCCGCTGGCCTCGCTCCGCTCGGCCGTCGGGTCCCTGCGGATGGTGAAGAAGGAAGAGCACCGGGCGAAGCTCCTCGACGTGATCGAACACGACGTGCGGCGGCTCGACCGGCTGGTCTCGGACATCTCCAACGCCTCGCGGCTCGACAGCGAGCTGGTGAAGGAGGAAGAAGAGGAATTCGACCTGCTCGTCATGCTGGGCAACCTGAACGAATACCTCGGCCAGCAGGCGGGCGAGAAGGGCATCGACTTCATCTCGGACCTGCCGAAGAACCAGATCATCATGCGCGGGCTCGAGGCGCGGCTGGCGCAGGTCTTCGTCAACCTCATCACCAACGCGATCTCGTTCTGCGAAGAGGGCGACGCGATCCGCGTCTGGGCCCGGCGCCGCGAGAACCGCGTGCTGATCGTCGTGGAGGACACCGGACCGGGCATCCCCGACCAGGCGCTGACCAAGGTGTTCAAGCGCTTCTACTCGCACCGGCCCGACACCGATTTCGGCAACAACTCGGGCCTGGGCCTCGCGATCTCGAAGCAGATCGTCGAAGCCCATGGCGGCGTGATCTGGGCCGAGAACATCCGTCCGACCGACGCCGACATCACCTCGGACCCGCTGGGCGCGCGGTTCGTCGTCGGCCTCCCGGTCTGAGCCTTGCCCGCCGCCGCGGAGGGCGACGGGCCTGACCCCATCTCCGAGGGCGGAGCGGCGACCATCCATGCCTCGGCCGTGGCGCTCGACGGGAGCGGCCTTCTGATCCTCGGCGCGGCGGGCAGCGGCAAGTCGGCGCTGGCGCTTGAGCTGATGGCCCGGGGCGCCCGGCTCGTGTCCGACGACCAGGTTGCGCTCTCGGTCGAGGGGGGGCGGCTGATCGCACGCGCGCCCGCCGCGATCCGCGGCCGGATCGAGGCGCGCTTCGTCGGCATCCTGAACGCGGAAACGATCCCCGGGGCAGAGGTCGCGCTGGCCGTCGATCTTGACCGCGCGGAAACGGACCGTCTCCCGCCGCGGCGCAGCAAGAAACTGCTGGGCGTTACCTTCCCGTTACTTCACAATGCCGCCATCCCGTCTTTCCCCGCGGCGATTCTTCAGTATCTCAAGGCCGGTCGAAGCGACTGAGTCACCGAGACCAAGCCAACCCGCGGCGCGCGCCGCTCCCTCGCGGCACGGCCGCAGCACGCCCCCGCGGCCATGCCGCAGCAAGCAGATGCCTGATACGCCAGAGCTCGCCATCATCCCCCGCCTCGTCCTCGTCACCGGCCCGTCCGGCGCCGGCCGCTCGACCGCGATCCGGGTGCTGGAGGACCTCGGCTACGAGGCGATCGACAACATGCCGATCAGCCTGCTGCCGCGGCTCATCGACGGCGGACAGCCGGGGCGGCCGCTCGCGCTCGGGATCGACGTGCGCAACCGCGACTTTTCGACCGGCGCGCTGATCGAGACGATCGACGGATTCGGGGCCGGCCGCGAGGACAGGATCGAGGTGCTCTACCTCGACTGCCGCCCCGACGTTCTGGTGCGGCGCTATTCCGAGACGCGCCGCCGCCATCCGCTCGCGCCCGCCGAAAGCCCCGAGGTGGGCGTCGAGCGCGAGATCGACCTGCTCATCCCGATCCGGGCGCGGGCAGACTTCCTGATCGACACCTCCGACCTGAGCCCCCACGACCTGCGCGCCGAGATGGAACGCTGGTTCACCGTGACCCGGGGGCAGTCCATGGCGGTGTCGGTGCATTCGTTTTCCTACAAGCGCGGGGCGCCCCGGGGGCTGGACATGATGTTCGACACCCGGTTTCTGCAAAATCCCTACTGGCAGAAAACCCTGCGCGACCTGGACGGGACCGGGACCGCGGTCCAGGAGTATGTTGCGGGCGATCCGCGCTTCCCGGCCTTCTTCGACAAGGTGGTCGATCTGTGCGACATGCTCCTTCCGGCCTACGTGGCCGAGGGCAAGGCGCACCTCGCCATCGGGTTCGGGTGTACCGGCGGGCAACACCGTTCGGTCACCCTTGCGGAGCGGCTGGCGAAGTCCCTTGCGCAGCGTGGCTGGCAGGTGTCAATTAGGCACCGGGAGCTCGAGCGACGCCAGGCGGCAGCCCATGTCTGACCAGTTCCCGGGAAGAGAGGTTATCCGGTCTTGATCGGTATCGTGATCGTCGCTCATGGAGGGCTCGCCCGGGAATATCAGGCGGCGATGGAACATGTCGTGGGCACCCAGAACGGGGTCCGCGCGATCTCCATCGAAGCCAACCACGACAGGGCGGGCAAGCAGCGCGAGATCTGCGCCGCGGCCGACAGCGTGGACAGCGGGGACGGGGTCGTGCTCGTCACGGACATGTTCGGGGGCTCGCCCTCGAACCTGAGCCTGATGGCCTGCCAGCCCGAAAACCGCCGGATCCTCTACGGCGCCAACCTGCCCGCGCTGATCAAGCTGGCGAAATCGCGCCACATGGCCTTGCCGGATGCGGTCCGGGCTGCGACCGAGGCGGGACGGAAATACATCGACAGCCAGAACGTCGGCCGGGTCGACTGAACGACGAAGCAGAGGTTCCATGAGCAACAAGATCATCCGCAAGCTCGAGATCGTGAACGAGAAGGGGCTTCACGCCCGCGCCTCGGCGAAGCTTGTGGAGGTCGTCGAGGGATTTGACGCCCGTGCGGAAGTATCCTGCGACGGGCAATCCGCGCCGGGGGACAGCATCATGGGGCTTTTGATGTTGGCAGCCTCCCGGGGAACAACTATTGAGGTCGAAACCTCCGGCCCGGACGCCGAAGCGCTTGCCGATGCACTCGAGGCACTCGTCGCGGACCGGTTCGGGGAAGAGATGTAGCCCTGCGGGGCAGTGGGTGGCGTTTGGTGGACGGGGCGCAAAATCCGGGGATGCGCGCGGCGGGTGCCGAGACCGGCCCGCCCGTCCGCTATGACCGCCGCAGCCTGACCTATTCGACCAGTTTCGAGAATCCGTGGAAGCGGAATGTCATCCGCACCATGGAATGGATGACCGGCAAGCTGGCCATCCTGCGCATGATACGTGAGTTCGAGCGGCGCGGCCCGCCGGAGGATTCGACCTTCTGGGCGGCCTGTCTCGACGTGATGCGGATCGACGTGACGACCCCCGAGGCGCAGCTGCGCAACATCCCCGCGACCGGGCCGGTGGTGGTGGTCGCGAACCACCCGCACGGCATGGTCGACGGCATGGTGCTGGGCCACGTGATCGCGCGGGTGCGCGACGATTACCGCATCCTGACGCGCAACCTGCTGACCGGCATCGACGAGGTCGCCTCGCGTTTCCTGATCCCGGTGCCCTTTCCGCATGATCCCGAGGCGCAGCGCAAGTCGGTCGCGATGCGGGCGACGGCGATGGATCACCTGAAGGCGGGCGGGCTGGTCACGCTGTTCCCCTCGGGCGTCGTCGCCGCCTCGCAGACGGTCTTCGGACCGGCGGTCGAGGCCGAATGGAACGTCTTCACCGCCCAGCTGATCCGCCGGAGCGGCGCGACGGTGGTGCCGGTCTACTTCCCGGGCGCCAATTCACGCTGGTATCAGGCGGCCAACCGCGTCTCGGCCACGCTCCGGCAGGGTCTGCTGCTGCACGAGATCGTGCATTCTTCCGGCAAGCCGCAGGCGCCGGTGATCGGGGCGCCCATCGGTCCGGACGACATGGCGCGGCTCAAGGATGATCCGCGCGGCTTCATGGAATGGCTCAGGGCGCACACGCTGGCGCTTGGCGCTCAGCAGGGCGCGGCGAAGACCGCGACCCAGTAGGGCCGCCCGTCGGCGACCGCAAAGGCTGCGCCGGAATGGGTCGCATCCGGATTCAGGATGTTCTCGCGATGCGCTCGGCTCCGCAGCCATGCGGCGACGGTCTCGGTCACGTCTTCCTGCCCGAAGGCGATGTTCTCGGCCGCCATGCACCACGCGTAGCCCGCGGCCCGCATCCGCTCGCCCGAGGTCCGGCCATCGCGGGAGCGGTGGTCGAGGTAGCCGTGCCGCGCCATGTCCTGCGCGTGGTAGCCGGCCGCGTTGTCGAGCGCGGTGTCGCGGGCCAGTGGCGGCAATCCGTGCCCGGCGCGGGCGGCGTTGATCGCCTGCACCAGCGTCGGGATGATCCGCGCCACGGCGTCCGGCGCGACGGTGAGCTGCTGGGCCGGGGCAGCGGTGGCCATCAGCAGGGCGAGGGCGAGAGCGAGCCTCATGTCATCAATCTCCTTGCCAGCCGGCGCTGATCCTCGAGGACGCGCGGCAGGTCGATGGTCGTCACATGGAAATCCCGCACCACCTGTCGTCCCTCGACGAAGAGGTGGCGCACCTGCGTCGGCCCCGCGAGCAGGAGCGCGGCCGGGTCCCAGCTGCCGGCGCTTTCCACGCCGCTGACGTCCCAGATCGCGATGTCCGCCCGCTTGCCCGGGGCCAGGCGGCCTGTATCGGGCCGGCCCAGCACATCCGCGCCGCCGCGGGTCGCGATCTCGAGCGCCTCGCGCGCGGACATGGCGTCGGCGCCGCGCGCGACGCGCTGGAGGAGCATCGCCTGCCGTGCCTCGGCCACGAGGTTGCCGCTGTCGTTGGAGGCCGAGCCGTCAACCCCGAGCGCCACCTTCACCCCCGCGTCCCGCATCGCACGCACCGGCGCGATGCCCGAGCCGAGGCGGCAGTTCGAGCAGGGGCAATGGGCGATGCCGGTGCGCGAGCGCGCGAAGAGGTCGATCTCGGCCCCGTCGAGCTTCACGCAATGGGCGTGCCAGACGTCCTGCCCGGTCCAGCCGAGGTCTTCCGCGTACTGGCCGGGACGGCAGCCGAACCTGGCCTGCGAATAGGCGATGTCCTCGTCGTTCTCGGCCAGGTGCGTGTGCAGCATCACGCCCTTGTCGCGGGCCAGCAAGGCCGCCTCGCGCATCAGGTCGCGCGACACCGAGAAGGGCGAGCAGGGGGCGATGCCGACGCGGACCATCGCGCCTTCGGAGGCGTCGTGATGGGCGTCGATCACCCGGACGCAATCCTCGAGGATCGCCGCCTCGGCCTCGACCAGCACGTCGGGGGGCAGGCCGCCGTCGCTTTCGCCGATGCTCATCGCGCCGCGGGTCGGGTGGAAGCGCAGGCCGATCTCGCGCGCCGCGTCGATCGTGTCGTCGAGCCGGGCGCCGTTCGGATAGAGATAGAGATGGTCGCTGCTCATCGTGCAGCCCGAGAGCGCCAGTTCGGCGAGCCCGGTCAGGGCCGACACGCGCATCTCCTCGGGGCCGAAGCGCGCCCAGATCGGATAGAGCGTCCTGAGCCAGCCGAAGAGCAGCGCGTCCTGACCGCCCGGCACCGCACGGGTCAACGTCTGGTAGAGGTGGTGATGCGTGTTCACGAGCCCGGGCGTCACGACGCAGCCACGGGCATCCACGGTCTCTCCGGTCGTCGTCAGGCCTTCGCCGATCTCCGCGATCACGCCGTCGCGGATCAGGATGTCGGCGCGGGACAGCTCCTGTCGGGCGTCGTCCATCGTCAGGATGGTGCCCGCGCGGCGGATCAGCGTCTCGGCCATCGGTCAGCCCGCCGCGAAGGGCGCGACGATCTCCAGCGCGGCGCGGTGGATCTCGGGGTTGGCGGCGGCGATCGCGCGGCCGCCCATGTGGGTCTTTCCGCCCTGCCAGTCGGTGACGATGCCGCCTGCGGCCTCGATCACCGCGATCGGCGCCTGGATGTCGTAGGCGTGCAGGCCCGCTTCGATCACCAGGTCGATCTGACCGGCGGCGAGCAGAGCGTAGGCGTAGCAATCCATCCCGTAGCGCACCAGCCGGACGCGGTCGGCCACGGCGCGGAAGCCGTCGCGGTCCTGCGGCGTGCCGACTTCGGGGAAGGTGGTGAAGAGGATCGCCTCGTCCAGCGTCGCGGTGCGCCGGGTGGCAAGGCGCCGCGCGCCGAGCGGCCCGGTCCATTGCGCCGCTCCGAAGCCGCCCCAGAAGCGTTCGCCGGTATAGGGCTGGTCGATCATGCCGAAGCTGGGGCCCTCGGGTCCGCCCACGGCGATCAGCACGCCCCAGGTCGGGGTGCCGGACATGAAGCCGCGGGTGCCGTCGATCGGGTCGAGCACCCAGGTCAGGCCGCTGGTGCCTTCGGAATGGCCGAATTCCTCGCCGAGGATGCCGTCGTCAGGCCGCCGTTCGGCCAGGATCACGCGCATCGCCTCTTCGGCGGCGCGGTCCGCGACGGTGACGGGGTCGAAATGGTCCGCGGCCTTGTTGTCGGCCGCAAGTCCGCCCTCCGCCCGAAAATGGGGGAGGATGGCCCGCCGCGCGGCATCCGCCATCGCGTGGGCCGTCTCTGTGATGTGTGCCGCCTCGCTCATGTGCCTGCCCGCCTGTGCCCGCGCCGTGTGATCCGACGGCTAACGCAGGCGGGCTGCGTGCTCAAGCGACGTCGGACAGGACCCGCGCCAGTTCGAAGAGCCGGCGGCGCTGGTTCTCGGGAATCGCGTAGTACGAACGAATGAGGTCCAGCGCTTCCTTGTCGCCCATCAGGTCTGCGGGGATATCGTTTGTCGATTCCTTTCCCGCCGACTCGGAGTCGAGGCCTTCGAAGAAGAAGCTCACCGCGACGTCCAGCGCGTCCGCAATGTCCCACAGCCGAGAGGCGCTGACGCGGTTCGCGCCAGTCTCGTACTTCTGGATTTGCTGGAACTTGATCCCGACGCGTTCCGCCAGCTGCTGCTGGGTCATGCCGACAAGCCACCTACGGTGGCGAATTCTCTTGCCGACATGCACGTCTACTGGGTGGGTCATTAGCGCGGCTCCCTCAGATTTCAGTCATTCACACCCGCACTGGCGCCGGTCATCGGGCCAGTCGGTTGAGTTACCTATTGTTTCCTTGCGCCACGCATCCCAATAGCGCCAAAAAAGAATACCAGTATTTGCAAACCGATCAAGGAAGATGCGGTTTACGTTTGGTAACTGTTCCTTACGTCAACGTCATTTCACGTCAATTCCTTACGCTGCGTAAACCTGACGCGGCCCGCGCGCGCCCGGGGGCGTCCGCGCGCACCGGCCGGCGGTTTGACAGCCGGGGCCCTGTCGCCCTAACTCGCGCACAGGTCGATGCGGAGGAGGTGCAGATGCGCGCGTACAGGGTGGTTGAAGCGGGGCAGGGGGCCTCACTCGTGGAGGTTGATAAGCCCTTGCCGCAAAAGGGGTGTACGGTGGTGCGCGTGCACGCCTGCGGGTTGAATTTCGCGGACCTTCTGATGACCGAGGGAAAGTACCAGGAAACCCCCGAGCCGCCCTTCACCTTGGGCATGGAAGTGGCGGGCGACGTGGTGGCCGAGGATCCCTCGGGCGATGGTCCGAAAGCGGGCACGCGGGTCGCCGTCTTCGGCGGAAATGGTGGCCTATCCGACTACGGATTGTTTCCAACCGAACGACTCGTGACGCTGCCCGACTCGGTCGGATATGCCGAGGCGGCGGCGGTGCCGGTCGCCTATGGCACCAGTCACGTGGCGCTGGAGCACAAGGCGCGGCTGCAACCGGGCGAGACATTGCTGGTGCTGGGCGCCGCCGGGGGCGTCGGGCTGACGGCGGTCGAGATCGGCAAGCTCATGGGGGCGCGGGTCATCGCCTGCGCCCGCGGTGCCGAGAAGCTCGACGTCGCCCGGGCGGCAGGCGCCGACCACCTGATCGACGCGAAGTCCAAGGACATCCGCGAGGCCGTGCGTGCGCTCGGCGGGGCCGACGTGGTCTACGATCCCGTGGGCGGCGAACAGTTCGAGGCCGCCTTCCGCGCGACCCGGCCCGAGGGGCGCATCCTGGTGATCGGCTTCGCCAGCGGCAAGGTGCCCGAGGTGAAGCCGAACCACATGCTGGTGAAGAACATCGACCTGCTCGGCTTCTACTGGGGCGGCTACATGAAGTTCCGCCCCGCCGTGGTGACCGACAGCCTCGCGCAGATCTTCCGCTGGCTGGAGGAGGGCCGCATCCGGCCGCACATCAGCCACCGCCTGCCGCTCGACCGCGCGGGCGAAGGGCTCGAGCTTCTCCGGCAGAGGAAGTCCACCGGCAAGGTGATCATCGAGCCCTGAGCGCGCTCAGGCGCGCTTCTTGATCTCGTGCAGGGGGCGGACATGGGTGTCCGTCCCGGTGAAACCGGAGCAGAGCATGTCCGCAAGCCGCGAGGCGACGTCGTTCTCTCCGCGCGGTTTGCGGTAGAGGCAGATCTTCTGGGTGCCGAGCGCCGGCAGGTCGCCGCCATGCTCCACCCGCACCAGCATCGGCGGCTCGGTGCCTTCCAGCATCGCGCCGATGGCGAGGTCCGCGCTGATCGTCGCCTCGACGGTGCGGTCCGAGGCGGTCTCGACCGCGTTCTCCCAGTCTATGCCGGCGCTCTCCATCGCCCGGATGGCCGAGCCGCGGAAGATGCAGGTCCGGGCCGAGGCATAGCGGATCGGGCGCTGCCGCCACGCGCTGCCGCCCGGCGCGCCGATCCAGCAGAGCGGGCGTTCGTCCAGCACCTCGGCATTCGGATCGGGCGCGGATTCGGTCGTCATGATCACGTCGATCTCGCCCTTCGCGAAGGCGGGCTTCAGCATCGAGGTATAGGCCGAGATGAGCTGCACCTTCATCCGCGGAAACTCCGCGTTGAACCGCTGCAGCACCCGGGGCAGCACCGGGTAGACGATGTCATGGGGCACGCCCAGCACCACCTCGCCCTCGAAGGTGGGGCAGGTGAGGCGCGTCATCGCCTCGTCGTTCAGCTCCACGATGCGCCGGGCGTAACCGAGCAGCTGCTCGCCCGACGCCGTGAGCTCGATCCGCCGGTTGGACCGGTCGAAGAGCGACACGCCCAGCGTCTCCTCGAGCCGCTTGAGCTGCATCGAGACGGCAGATTGCGTGAAGTTCAGCATACCGGCAGCGCGCGTGACACCGCCATGCTCGGTCACCGCCACGAAGGAGCGGAGCGCGGTCATGTCGAGGTTTCTCATATCATCACCATCCTTGATGAAGATGTCCAAAAGTATTCATTTTCAACATTGATCACAGCGCGCCATATACATCAACAGAAATCATTGAAGCACCATTTGACATCAAGTTCAGGAAAGGATGAAGGCCATGGCTTCGATCACCTCCCGCCGCCCCGCCTATGTTCCCGGTGGCCGCCCCTCCTCGCTCATCGGCCGGGCGTTCGCCTACTTCGGCCTCTGCGCCAGCCGCCAGTCCCTCTCCCGGCTGGACGACGCGATGCTGAAGGATATCGGCGTCACCCGTGAGCAGGCGCTGAAGGAATCCAGACGCTGGGACGTGCCGCAGAACTGGCGTCGCTGACCGGGATCCCGACATGCTGACAGGAAAGTGATGGCCGCGTCCCGCCGGGGCGCGGTTTCGCTTTTGAATATCTTGAAATTGCTGGCACCATTCCCGATATTCGACAGGAACCCTGGTGAGGGGCAATTGCTAACTTTCGGAGGAATGGATGGCTGAACCGAGAACGATCCGACAGACCACAGGCGTGCGTGGTGCCGCGGTCGTCGACGAGGGCCTGCGCGCCCACATGAACAAGGTCTACGGGACGATGTCCGTCGGCATGCTGCTGACGTTCCTCGTCGCATGGGCTGTCGGCACCAGCCCCGACCTCCTCGCGGTCTTCCGCGATCCCCAGACGCTTCAGCCGAATATCCTCGGCTGGATTGTCATGTTCGCTCCGCTGATCATGGTCTTCGCCTTCGGCGCGGCGATCAACCGCCTGTCCGCCGCCGGCGCGCAGCTGTTCTTCTACGCCTTCGCGGCGGTGATGGGCCTGTCGCTGTCGTGGATCTTCGTGGCCTTCACCGGCATGTCGATCGCACAGGTGTTCCTGGTGACCTCGATCGCCTTCGCGGGCCTGTCGCTCTGGGGCTACACCACGAAGAAGGACATCTCGGGCTGGGGCGCGTTCCTGATCATGGGTGTCATCGGCATTCTGGTCGCCTCGATCGTCAACATCTTCCTCGGCTCGCCCGCGCTCTACTTCGCGATCTCGATCCTGGGTGTGCTGATCTTCGCCGGCCTGACCGCCTACGACACGCAGAACATCAAGAACACCTACCTGCAACACGCGCATTCCGGTGACAGCGAGTGGCTGGGCAAGGCCGCCATCATGGGCGCGCTGAGCCTCTACCTCGACTTCATCAACATGTTCATGTTCCTGCTGTCGATCTTCGGCAACCGCGAGTAACGAACGGCGCGCCGCTCCCCGCGGCGCCTCCGGTCGAACACGAAGCCCCCGGCATCGCCCGGGGGCTTTTTCGTTGCCGCGCATCGAACCATCGCGGCGAGCCACCCGGCGCCCCGGCCGCCCCCGAGGTCACTTGCCGCGCGATTTCAACAAGTTGGCACCGCCCGGTCACAGCTTCGGAAGCAACGCAATTTCGCCTTGTAACCCGCAGCTTCGCACGGCTATACCCGTCGGCGGAGACGTGGCCGAGTGGTCGAAGGCACACCCCTGCTAAGGGTGCATACCGGAAACGGTATCGAGGGTTCGAATCCCTTCGTCTCCGCCACTACCCTCCTTCTTCCGAGAAACGATCTCCCGCCACGGGCCCTCCGCTTCCGCGCCGGGGCCCGTCCGCGTGCTGCGTTGTCCGCGCGGCACCACGTTGACATCCGCTCTGAAACGCGATTATTTTACGTTCTGAAATAAATGCGATGCGACCCGGGAGGAGGGTCGCAGGGAGGCGCAATCTTGTATCTCGGGTTGGACGTGGGGACCTCGGGCCTTCGGGCGCTGCTGGTCGATGATGCGGGCACCGTGGTCGGCGCCGCGGAGGCGGGCTATCCGGTCGCGCATCCCGCGCCGGGCTGGAGCGAGCAGGACCCGGCGGACTGGGTCTCGGCCTGCGAGAGGGCGGTCGCCGCGCTGCGCGAGACCCATCCGGCGGAGTTCTCGGCGCTGAAGGGCATCGGGCTGAGCGGGCAGATGCACGGGGCGACCCTGCTCGACGCCTCCGGCGCGGTGCTCAGGCCCTGCATCCTCTGGAACGACACGCGCTCGCATGTCGAGGCGCGGGCGCTCGACGCGGCCCCCGGGGTGCGCGACCTGTCGGGCAATATCGTCTTCCCGGGCTTCACCGCCCCCAAGCTCGCATGGGTCGCGAAGCACGAGCCTGAGGTCTTCGCGGCAGTCGCGAAGGTCCTGCTGCCCAAGGATTACCTGCGCTACTGGCTGACCGGCGAACATATCGGCGACATGTCGGACAGCGCCGGGACCTCGTGGCTCGACACCGGGGCGCGGGACTGGTCGGACGCGCTGCTCTCTGCGGGTGGCATGCGGCGGGACCAGATGCCCGCGCTGGTCGAGGGCTCGGCGCCGGGCGGGACGCTCCGGACCGAGCTTCTCAAGGCCTGGGGGCTGCCCGGGCCGGTGACCGTGGCGGGCGGCGGCGGCGACAATGCCGCGGCGGCCTGCGGCGCCGGCTGCTTCCGGGACGGGCAGGGCTTCGTGTCGCTCGGCACCTCGGGCGTGCTTTTGGCGGCCAAGGACAGCTATGCGCCCGATCCGGCCTCGGCCGTGCACACCTTCTGCCACGCGGTGCCGGGCACCTGGTACCAGATGGGCGTGATCCTGGCCGCGACCGACTGCCTGAACTGGCTGTCGCGCACTCTGGGACAGGAGCCCGCCCGGCTGGCCGAGCATGTGCCCGACCGCATCGCGGGGCCGTCACACATCCTGTTCCTGCCCTATCTCTCGGGCGAACGGACGCCGCACAACGACAGCGCGATCCGCGCGACCTTCGCCAATGTCGACATCGGCGACGGCCCGGAGCAGCTGACGCAGGCGGTGATGGAGGGCGTCTCCTTCGCGCTCCGCGACTGCCACGAGGCGCTGAAGGGCACCGGCACGCAACTGACGCGCCTCCTGGCGGTCGGCGGCGGCACCCGGTCCCGCGGCTGGGTCGAGACGCTGGCGACCGTGCTGGGCGTGCCGCTCGACCTGCCGGCGAAGGGCGAATTCGGCGCGGCGCTCGGCGCTGCCCGGCTTGCCATCGCGGCGGTCACCGGCGGGCCGCTCGACGTGATCATGGCGCCGCCCGAAATATCCGAAACCATCGAGCCGCGCGCGGATCTCACCGCAGCCTATGACGAGGCCCATGCGAAGTACCGCGCGCTCTATCCCCAGATGAAGGCAATCCTGACATGAGCACCGGCTTCTTCCGCGACATCACCGAGATCCCCTTCGAGGGGCCCGACAGCGCCAACCCGCTGGCCTTCCGCCACTACGACCCGGACGAGGTCGTGATGGGCAAGGCGATGAAGGACCACCTGCGCTTCGCCGTGGCCTATTGGCACAGCTTCTGCTGGCCCGGGCTCGACCCGTTCGGCGGGCAGACCTTCGAGCGGCCGTGGTTCGGCGACGACATGGCGAGCGCCAAGGCCAAGGCGGACGTGGCCTTCGAGATGTTCCAGCTTCTGAAGGCGCCCTATTACTGCTTCCACGACGCCGACGTGCGGCCGGAAGGCGCGGATTTCGCCGAGAACACCCGCAACCTGCAGGAGATCGTCGAGGTCTTCGCGCGGAAGCAGGAAGAGACCGGCATGAAGCTCCTCTGGGGCACCGCGAACCTTTTCGGCCATGCGCGCTACATGGCGGGCGCGGCAACCAACCCGGACCCGGAGGTCTTTGCCTTCGGTGCCGCGACCATCAAGACCTGCATGGACGCGACCCACGAACTGGGTGGCGAGAACTACGTCCTCTGGGGCGGCCGCGAAGGCTATGAGACGCTCTTGAACACCGACCTCGCGCGGGAGGACCAGCAGCTTGGCCGGATGCTGAACCTCGTCGTGGAATACAAGCACAAGATCGGCTTCAAGGGCACGATCCTCGTGGAGCCGAAGCCGCAGGAGCCGACCAAGCACCAGTACGATTACGACGTCGCGACGGTCTACGGCTTCCTCAAGCGGCATGGCCTCGAGAACGAGGTGAAGATGAACATCGAGCAGGGCCACGCGATCCTCGCCGGCCACAGCTTCGAACACGAGATCGCGCTGGCCGGCGCGCTCGGCATCTTCGGCTCGATCGACATGAACCGGAACGACTACCAGTCCGGCTGGGACACCGACCAGTTCCCGAACAACGTGCCCGAGGTGGCGCTGGCCTATTACCACATCCTGAAGAACGGCGGCTTCACCACCGGCGGCACCAACTTCGACGCCAAGCTCCGGCGCCAGTCGCTCGACGCGGAGGACCTGCTGATGGCCCATGTCGGCGGCATGGACATCTGCGCGCGCGGCCTGAAGGCGGCGGCCCGGATGCTTGAGGAAGGCAGCCTCGCCGGGTTCGTCGAGGATCGCTACAAGGGCTGGGACGCGCCCGAGGCACAGGCGATGCTGAAGGGCGAGGTCTCGCTCGACGACATCGCGGCGCGGGTCGAGGCACAGGGGATCAATCCGAAGCCCCGCTCGGGCCGGCAGGAATACCTCGAGAACCTCGTGAACCGCTTCGTCTGAGGCGCAGGGCCCGGGCGTCGCTCCGGGCCTGCCGCTCGCGGTCCGGGGGTGGTCGTCAGGGGAGGGACGCCATGAGATGGACTTTGCTCTTTCTGCTGGGGGCCGGGGCGGCTGCGGCCGGTGACCTCGGACCCCGGCCCGTCTTCCCCGAGGTGGGCATGGCCGAGGTCGAACTCGGCCGGCTCCTGTTTTACGACCCGGTGATCTCGGGCAACCGCAACATCTCCTGCGGGACCTGCCATCATCCGACGCTCGGAACCTCCGACGGGATGTCGCTTTCCGTCGGCGAGGGCGGTGTGGGGCTCGGGCCGGACCGGGTGCTCGACCCCCGCGATCTGCCGGAGGAGCGCCTGCCGCGCAATGCGCCGGGCCTCTGGAACCTCGGGGCGACGGAATTCACCGTGATGTTCCACGACGGCCGGCTGGAAGAGGCGGCGGATCAGCCTGACGGGATCCGGACGCCGCTCGGCGCCGACATGATCCGCGGCTTCGATACGGTCCTTTCGGCCCAGGCGATGTTCCCGGTCCTCTCGGGCGACGAGATGGCCGGGCATTATTCCGAAAACGACGTCTCCCAATCCGTGCGGCTGTCGAACCTCACCGGAGACACCGGCGCCTGGGTGCGGATCGCCGACCGGGTGGCGGAGATCCCCGAATACCGCGAGATGTTCGACGCGGTGCTGGGCGCGGGCGCGCCGATCCGCTTCACCGACATCGCCAACGTGATCGCGGATTTCATCACCTTCGAATGGCGCGCGGACGAGAGCCCGTTCGACACCGCGATGGCCGGCGGGCCGCCGCTGTCCGAGGGCGCCGAACGGGGCCGTATGCTCTTTTACGGAGAGGCCGGATGCTCGGCCTGCCATGCGGGATGGTTCCAGACCGACCACGGTTTCCACGCCATCGCGATGCCGCAGCTCGGTCCCGGAAAGGCCGCCCGGTTCGAGGCGCATTCCCGAGACGAGGGCCGCATCCGGGTCACCGGCGACCCGGCGGATGCCTACCGCTTCCGCACCCCGTCGCTTCGGAACGTGACACTGACGGCGCCGTATGGTCACGACGGCGCCTACGCGACGCTGGAGGGGGTGGTGCGTCATCACCTCGACCCGGTGGCCTCCCTGCGCGCCTATGACCGGAGCCAGGTCGTGCTGCACGAGCTGCCCGGAGCGGAGGACTGGACGATCATGGACGCGCCCGACGAGGTCGCGCGCATTGCGGACGCCAATGAACTGGAGCCGCTGGCGCTGAGCGACGGTCAGGTGGACGACATCCTCGCGTTCCTCGCGGCGCTGACGGATCGGGAGGCCGCGGAGGGAAGGCTCGGCGTGCCGGATACGGTGCCGAGCGGGTTGCCGGTCGACCGCTGAGACCTCGGTGGCCGGGCGCGCGGCGCGTGGCATGGACGCGGCAGAGATGCGGTCGGGGGCACCCGGCGGCCGCCGCGCTGGCCGCACCTACGGAAACGTCACGCGCTTGTCGGTCGCAACCTCCCGCCACGCGCCCGGCGCCTGTCCGGGCCAGATGACGCGGACGCGCGCGGTCTCTGCATCCCCCAGCCCGAAGTGCAGCGGTCCGGCGCTGCCGCCGGCGTGTCCGCCGCCCACGGTGACCTCCTGCACGTGGCGCCGTCCGCCCGCCTCGACCTCGACGAAGGCGCCGATGCCCCGGGAGTTGGCGGCGGGGCCGCGCAGCTCGACCGCCAGCCAGTGGCCTGTCGTCCCTGCGTTCTGGTAAAGCTCCATCTCCGCCCGTCGGTTGACCACGGCAAGATCAAGGAACCCGTCCCCGTCCAGATCCGCCAGCACCGCGCCGCGCGCGCGCTCGAGCGTCGCGATCCCGGCCGCGTCGGCGGCCTCCGAAAACCGCCCGTCCGCACCCTGCAGCAGCAGGTTGTTCGGGTCGAGCATCGCCGCGTCGGGCATCTGCTCCACGTTGCCCTTGGCGACGAAGATGTCGTCGCGCCCGTCGTTGTTCACGTCTCCGAAGGCCGCGTGCCAGCCCGTCGACGGCCGCCCGTCCCCGCCTGTGAAGGGCCGGTGCGCGGTGGTCCCGAAGTCGTAGGAGGCGTCGCGATAGGCGGGGCCGCCATCCTCGGGGTCGAACATCTGGAATTTCTGATCGCCCATCGAGGTCAGGTAGACATCCGCGTAGCCGTCCCCGTTGATGTCGCGCGAGGCGATGCCCATCCCCCAGAGGTGGTAGCTCCGCCAACCATCCGCCTTCGTATAGAGCCGCGGGACGGCCTCCATCGCCCAGAGCTGCTCCTCGCCGCCGCGGACGTAGTAGTGTCGGTCGTTGGACAGCCGCAGGTCCGCCCGTCCGGTGCGGTGCCAGTCGGTGAAGAGGGCGGAGAGGGCGCAGAAGCCGGGGCTCAGGCGCTGCGGGGGCGGGTAGCGGCCCCCGTCGGGGCGATAGAGCAGCGTGTCGTCGCAGGCTTCGAAGGGACCATCCGGGTCCGTCCGGTCGACATAGGTTCCGAAGGCGAGCGTCGGCAGGGTCTGGCCGCTCTCCCACGTCGCGGAGAAGGCGGTGGTCCAGTGGTCGCCGCTTTCGAACCCGAGCCCCTCGAACGGAACGAAACCGCAATCGCCGGTGCCGCGCATCAGCCTGTCCGGTCCGGCACGCAGGATGGCGAGGTCGATCAGCCCGTCGCCGTCGATGTCGAGAGGGTAGGCGCCGGTGACGCCGGTCAGAGCGAGCGCGTCGGGCGTGTCCTCGGCATACGCAAGCGTACCGTCCCGCGTGACGTTCCGCATCAGCGCGGCCGGCTCCGTGCCGCCTGCGGCGTAGAGCTCCGGACGTCCATCGCCGTTGCAGTCGAAGCTCGCGAGCCCGCCGCCGACGAAATGTTCCCATCCGCCGGCGTAGACATGCGGCGGTATCGGCCGCGGCTCGAACACGGGCACGACCGGCTCCGCCGCCACCGAACCGGCCGCCAGCGTGGCCAGGACAAGCGAGGCCCTAACCCGCATTGGCGGCCAGTTCCCTGACGGTCAGGTTCGACACCTCCTCGATTGCGTAGGCCGTCGCACCCTTGGCCCACATCAGGTCGCCCCAGCCGTGCACCTTGACCTCGGGGATCGGGGCGTCGACCTGCACGATCCAGCGCTTCATCTGGTCGATCACCTTGTCGGAGTAGAGGAAGTCGTAGTTCAACTGCGCGCCCGAAAGGATGATGAGCGACGGATCGAAGATGTTGACCACATTCGCCAGTCCCATGGCGAACATCCGGCCCGCACGGTCGAGTATGGAGCCTGCGATCTCCTCTCCCGCGCCGGCGGCCGCGAAGAGGCTGTCGATGTCCTTGTGGTCCGTTTCGCTGTTCAGGTTGGCTTCGCGCAGAAGGGCGTAATCGCCGACATAGGCCTCCAGGCACCCGCGCTGGCCGCATTGGCAGAGCGCGCCCTCGAGCTGGACCTTGGTGTGGCCGAACTCCGCCCCGCAGCCGCGGACGCCGCGATAGATCCGGCCGTCGAGGACGATTCCCATGCCGACGCCGTGCTCGACGGTGATGACGATGAAATTGTCGACGTTGCGGCCCTCGCCGAAGATGTGTTCGGCCTTGGCGACGAGGTTCGCGTCGTTGTCGAGAAAGACGGGGCAATGTACCCGCGCCTCGAGCATCCGGCCCAGATCGACATTGCGTTCCCTGAGCGAGGAGGACCAGTAGACGAAATTGCGCCGCGCATCGACGAGCCCGGCGATGCCGATCCCGATGCCGGAGAGGTCACCGAGGGCCAGCCCGCCCGCGGCACAGGCCTCGTCCAGGCTGCGCAGGATCTCGTCGCAGAGCTTCGCCGGGGTCATCCGGTTCTCGGCCAGCCGCATCTCGCGCGCGGTAATCTCGGTGCCTTCGAAATCCGTGATGACGACCGAAGCCGCATGGTGAGAGACCTTGACCCCCGCCACCAGATGCGCCCCGCCGCGTATCTTGAGCGCCACCCTCGGACGCCCACGCTTTGCGTCCTGAAGGGGCGGGTCGGCGCATTCCTCGATCAGCCCGGCGGCGATCAGTTCCGAGGTGATGGCGGTGACGGTCGCGGGGCTTGCCCCGGCGGCCTTGGCGATGTCGATCCGCGCGATCCGGCCGGCGGCGCGGATCGTTTCGAGCACCTGCCTCCGGCCCCCCTCCCGCTGGTCTGCGGAACTGGACACCCTGCGCGATTTCGCCAAGACTCGTCCTCCCTTCGCCCCCGTATCCGGTCCGGTGGAGCCGGGCCGGGCGCGTCCTCGCGTCACAATACGCGATTTAATTTGAAACTCAAAAAAAATCTTGTTAGAGAAAGGGTGACCGGGGCCGGGAGGAAACACGCGCCCTGAATCCAAGGGAGGAGTGTCATGAAAATTCTAGGTGGAATCTCTGTCATTGCCGCCATGGCCATCACGGCGGGCGCGGCGCTGGCACAGGACCTGACCGTCGGCGTGAGCTGGTCGAACTTCCAGGAAGAGCGCTGGAAGACGGACGAGGCCGCCATCAAGAGCGCCCTGGACGCAGGCGGCGCGGCCTATGTCTCGGCCGATGCGCAATCGTCCTCGGCCAAGCAGCTGTCGGACATCGAGAGCCTGATCGCCCAGGGCGTCGACGCGCTGATCATCCTCGCGCAGGACGCGCAGGCGATCGGCCCGGCCGTGCAGGCCGCCGCCGACGAGGGCATCCCGGTCGTCGCCTATGACCGCCTGATCGAGGACGAGCGCGCCTTCTACCTCACCTTCGACAACGTCGAGGTCGGCCGGATGCAGGCCCGCGCCGTGCTTGAGGCTGCGCCCGAGGGCAATTACGTGATGATCAAGGGCTCGCCGACCGATCCGAACGCGGACTTCCTGCGCGGTGGCCAGCAGGAGGTCCTGCAGGAGGCGATCGACAGCGGCAAGATCACCATCGTGGGCGAGGCCTACACCGACGGCTGGCTGCCTGCCAACGCGCAACGGAACATGGAGCAGATCCTGACCGCGGAGGACAACCAGGTCGACGCGGTCGTCGCCTCGAACGACGGCACCGCCGGCGGCGCCGTGGCGGCGCTGACCGCGCAGGGCATGGACGGGATCCCGGTCTCGGGCCAGGACGGCGACCACGCCGCGCTGAACCGGGTGGCCAAGGGCACGCAGACGGTTTCGGTCTGGAAGGACGCGCGGGACCTCGGCAAGGCCGCGGGCGAGATCGCCGTCGAGCTGGCCGGCGGGACCGAGATGTCGGCCATCGAGGGCGCGCAGGAATGGACCTCTCCGGGTGGCACCACGATGTGGTCGAAGTTCCTCGAGCCGGTGCCCGTGACCAAGGACAACCTCGCCATCGTCGTCGACGCCGGCTGGATCTCGAAAGAGGATCTCTGCCAGGGCGTCACCGACGGCCCGGCCCCCTGCAACTGAGCGTATTTTGAAATTCCGGTGTCCCCTGCTAGACTGGGGGCACCGGACGAGCAAAGACCCGCTGAACCTGGAGTTCGGACATGACCGAAACCGCGTCTCAGCCGATCCCCGAACAGCCGAAGCGTAACCTGTTCCAGCAGCTCGAGCTGGACATGCGGCTGTTGGGCATGATCGGCGCCTTCGCCATCCTCTGCATCGGCTTCAACATCGTCACCGATGGCCGATTCCTGACTTCGCGCAACATCTTCAACCTGACGATCCAGACCGTGTCGGTCGCGATCATGGCGACGGGGATGGTCTTCGTGATCGTCACGCGGCACATCGACCTGAGCGTCGGCGCGCTGCTCGCGACCTGTTCGGCGGTGATGGCGATGACCCAGACCGAGATCCTGCCGAACATGCTGGGGCTGGGGCTGAACCACCCGGCGACCTGGGCGATCACCCTCGTCGTGGGGCTCGCGACCGGCACGCTGATCGGCGCCTTCCAGGGCTGGATGGTGGGCTATCTGACGATCCCCGCCTTCATCGTGACGCTCGGCGGCTTCCTCGTCTGGCGGAACGTGGCGTGGTATCTGACCAGCGGCCAGACGATCGGCCCGCTCGACAGCACCTTCATGATGTTCGGTGGCACCAACGGCACGCTCGGCACCTTCTGGAGCTGGGTCTTCGGCATCGTCGCCGCGGTGCTCGGCGTGATGGCGCTGCTCTCGGCGCGCCGGTCGAAGGTGCAGCACGGCTTCCCGGTGAAACCGGCCTGGGCCGAGGCGGTGATGGCGGTGCTGATCTGCGTCGCGATCCTGGGCTTCATCGCGGTGCTGAACGCCTACGAGATTCCCTCCCGCCGCCTCGAGCGCATGTTCGAGCTGCGCGGCGAGACGATGCCCGAGGGTTACACTTCGGGCTACGGGCTGCCGATCTCGGTCCTGATCCTGATCGCGGTCGCGGTGGTCATGACGATCATCGCCCGCCGCACCCGGCTGGGGCGCTACATCTTCGCCACCGGCGGCAATCCGGACGCCGCCGAATTGTCGGGCATCAACACCCGCTGGCTGACCGTGAAGGTCTTCGCGATCATGGGCTTCCTCTGCGCCCTCTCGGCGGTCGTCGCCTCGGCCCGGCTGGCGAACCATTCGAACGACATCGGCACGCTGGACGAGTTGCGGGTCATCGCGGCGGCGGTCATCGGGGGTACCGCGCTTTCGGGCGGGTTCGGGACGATCTACGGGGCGATCCTCGGCGCGCTCATCATGCAGTCGCTGCAATCGGGGATGGCGATGGTGGGCGTCGATGCGCCGCTGCAGAACATCGTCGTGGGCTCGGTGCTCGTGCTCGCGGTCTGGATCGACATCGTCTACCGCAAACGGCTGGGAGCGAAGTGATGAAGAGCGCGAAGGAACTGCGCGCCGAGGGCGCGACCCCGCTGGTCGAGATGAAGGACATCTCCATCGCCTTCGGCGGCGTGAAGGCGGTCGACCACGTCTCGGTCGATCTCTACCCCGGCGAGGTCGTGGGCCTGCTGGGCCACAACGGCGCCGGGAAATCGACGCTGATCAAGGTGCTCTCGGGCGCCTACAAGATGGACAGCGGCGAGATCCGGGTGGACGGCGAAAAGGTCGAGATCACCAGCCCCCGCGACGCGCGCGCGCTGAACATCGAGACGATCTACCAGACGCTCGCGCTGGCCGACAACCTCGACGCCACCGCGAACCTCTTCCTCGGGCGCGAGATGGTGACGCCCTTCGGACTGGTGAACGACGCCGCGATGGAGGCCGAGTGCCGCAAGATCATGGGCAAGCTGAACCCGAACTTCCGGAAGTTCAACGAGCCGGTCTCGGCCCTGTCCGGCGGTCAGCGGCAATCCGTCGCCATCGCCCGCGCGGTCTATTTCAACGCCCGCATCCTGATCATGGACGAGCCGACCGCCGCGCTCGGCCCGCACGAGACGCAGATGGTGGCCGAGCTGATCCAGCAGCTCAAGGCGCAGGGGATCGGCATCTTCCTGATCGACCACGATGTCCACGCGGTGATGGAGCTCTGCGACCGGGCCTCGGTCATGAAGAACGGCGAGCTGGTCGGAACGGTGAATATCGAGGATGTGAGCGATGACGATCTGCTCTCGATGATCATCCTCGGCAAGAAGCCGGAACACGCGGCGGCCTGAGGCTGGACAAGCCGCGCGCGGGCCGGAAAGGTGCCTCCGACGACAGGAGGTACCATGACCCGCGACGCCGCCATTTCCCGCGTGAGTGACTATTTCGACGGGGGCCGCTTCCAGGCGGACCTCGGCGATCTCGTGACCTACCGCACCGAGAGCCAGAACCCCGCCCCGGAAGCCGCCGCCGAGATGCGGCGGTATCTCGAAGAGGCCATGCGCCCGCGTCTGGAACGGCTGGGCTTCACCTGCGAGATCATCGAGAACACCGACCCCCGCGGCGGTCCGTTCCTGCTGGGCGAACGGATCGAGGCGGAGGGGCTGCCCACCATCCTCACCTACGGCCACGGCGACACAGTGCGCGGGCAGGAAGGCATGTGGCGCGAGGGGCTGGAGCCCTGGCGGCTGATCGAGGAGGGCGAGCGGCTCTACGGCCGTGGCGCGGCCGACAACAAGGGCCAGCACCTCATCAACCTTGCCGCGCTCGAGGCGGTGCTGGACGCGCGCGGCACCCTCGGGTTCAACGTGAAGATCGTGCTGGAGATGAGCGAGGAGGTCGGCTCCTCCGGCCTCAACGCGCTCTTCCATGCGCAGAAGGACCGGCTCGGGGCCGACGTTCTGATCGCCTCGGACGGGCCGCGGCTGCAGCCCGAGGTGCCGACGATCTTCATGGGGACACGGGGCGGGACCACGTTCGACCTTGTCGTCGAGACCCACGAGGGCGCGCATCATTCCGGCAACTGGGGCGGGCTGCTGGCCGACCCGGCGATAATCCTGGCCCATGCGCTGGCCGAGATCACCGACCGCCGCGGCCAGATCAAGGTGCCGGAATGGCGCCCGACGAGCCTCACGAACTCGATCCGCGAGGCGCTGAAGGACCTGCCCGTCGCGGGCGGCGAAGGGCCCGAGGTGGACCCCGACTGGGGCGAGGAAAGCCTGACGCCCGCCGAGCGCGTCTTCGGCTGGAACAGCTTCGCCGTGCTCGCCATGGTCTCGGGCGTGCCGGATGCGCCGGTCAACGCGATCTCGGGCTGGGCGCGGGCGACCTGCCAGCTGCGCTACGTGGTGGGCACCGATCCGCAGGAGATCGTGCCGGCGCTGCGCCGCCACCTCGATGCCGCGGGGTTCGAGAGGGTCCAGATCAGGCCGCATGACCGGGGCTTCTTCCCGGCGACCCGGCTCGATCCGGACCATCCCTGGGTCACGTTCGTCGGAAATTCGATCCGGCGGACGAGCGGCGGGCCGCTCCACGTCGTGCCGAACCTCGCGGGCTCGCTGCCCAACGACAGTTTCACCGACATCCTGGGCCTGCCGACGATCTGGGTGCCCCATTCCTATCGCGGCTGTTCGCAGCATGCCCCGAACGAGCACGTGCTGAAGCCGGTCTGCCGCGACGCGCTGCGGATCATGGCGGGGCTCTTCTGGGACCTCGGCGAGACCGGCGGACCGGCCTGACGCCATGGCAGGGGTGCATCGGACCATGCCACGGAACCGCTACTATTCCGGTCCGGTCAGCGACCATTTCGACGGCACGCGCTTCCATTCCCCGGGCCAGCCGGGGACGGACAGGTCGTTCTCGGACCTCCTGCGCTGGCAGCGGTCGGGACAGCGTGCCGCCTGGCCGAAGACGGTCCCGATCACCCCCGCCGTCCCCCCTGCGCAGAGCGCAAACCCGCGCCTGACCATGGTCGGCCATGCCAGCGTCCTGATCCAGGTCGACGGGCTGAACCTGCTGACCGATCCCGTCTGGTCCGACCGGGCAAGCCCGCTGTCCTTCGCCGGGCCGAAACGGGTGACCGCGCCCGGCATCGCCTTCGACGACCTGCCGCGGATCGACGCGGTGCTGCTGAGCCACAACCACTACGACCACCTCGACATCGCGACGCTGCGCCGTCTGCAGGCGGCTCACCGGCCCCGTATGGTGATGCCGCTCGGAACGGACGCCACTGTCCGCCGGCACCTGCGCGATGCAGCGATCGAGACCGGGGACTGGCATCAGCGCATCGCCCTGTCCGAACGGGTCTCGGTCACGCTGACGCCCGCCAACCACTGGTCCTCGCGCGGGGTTCGGGACCGGCGCATGGCGCTCTGGTGCGGGCACTGGATCGAGGCGCCGCAGGGGGCCATCTGGTTCGCGGGCGACACGGGCTATGGCGACGGCGCGGTCTTCCGGGACATCCGCGCGCGGCACGGCGCACCCGACATCGCGCTGATCCCGATCGGCGCCTACGAGCCGCGCTGGTTCATGTCGGCCCAGCACGCGGCCCCGGAGGAGGCGGTGCAGATCTTCCACGACATCGGCGCGCGGCAGGCGCTCGGCTTCCACTGGGGGACCTTCCAACTGACCGACGAGCCGCGGGAGGAACCGCGCGAGCTGCTGGCGGCCGCGCGGGAGGCGGCCGGGATCCCTGCGCATCGCTTCGTGGCCTTCGCACCGGGCGAGGTTCACGACGGCGCGGAGTGACGGGGCGGCGGCCGGCCGGGATCAGCGCTCCGGCAAGGTCTCCAGACGGTCGCGCACGGAGCGGGCCACGTCCTCGAACTCGGGCACGCTCGCCACATGGGGCGTGACGAGGATGCGGGGGTGCGACCAGAACGGATGGTCGCGCGGCAGCGGTTCGGTCCGGAAGACGTCGAGCGAGGCACCCGACAGATGCCCGCTCTCGAGCGCCGACAGGAGCGCGTCCTCGTCCAGATGGCCCCCGCGCCCGAGGTGGATCAGCGCGGCGCCGGCGGGCAGTTTCGCCAGGAAAGCCGCGTCGATCAGCCCCTCCGTCTCGGGCGTCAACGGCAGGACGTTGATCAGGATATCCGTCCGGGCGAGGAAGTCGTCGCGCGCGGCTTCCGCGAAATAGGCCACCCCCTCGATCGGCGCCGCGGGCGGGCGCCGGGCGTAGCCCGCCACCGGATAGCCGAGCGCCAGCAGCCCGCGGGCGATGCCCTGTCCCATGTGCCCCATCCCGAGGATGCCGATGCGCCGGGCGCGGGGCGTGAAACCGCCCAAGTTGCGCTGCCAATGCGCCTTGCGCTGGCAGGCGACGTAATGCGCCATGCCGCGATGATGCCAGAGCACGTGGAAGGCCGCGAAGCCTGCCATCTGCTGTGCCTGGTCCGGCTCCTCGACCCGGAAGACCGGCACGCCGTCGGGCCGGGAGGGGCAGGCGAGGATCGCGTCGGTTCCGGCGCCGACCGAGAAGATCGCCCGCAGCGCGGGATAGGGCCGGAACGCCTCGGCGTCGGGCAGGAAGGTCAGGACGAAATCCACCTCCTCCGGCCGGGTCACCCCGCCCGGCGGCCGCAGCTCGATGCCGGGCGCGATCCGGGCGAAGACCGGACCGAACAGCTCCATGATGTCGAGCCGCGAACAGGTCGCCACGCCGATCATGCGGTGAGCGACCCCTCGCGGTTCCATTCGGCGCCGGGCACCGCGGCCAGAAGCTGGCGGGTGTACTCCTTCTGCGGCGACTGGAAGATCTCGTGGACCGTGCCGATCTCGACCAGCTTGCCCTTCTGCATGACGGCGATCCGGTCGCAGAGCTGGGCCGCGACGCGCAGGTCGTGGGTGATGAAGAGGATCGAGAGCTCCATCCGTTGCCGCAGGTCGCGCAGCAGGTCCAGCACCTGCGCCTGGATCGAGACGTCGAGCGCCGAGACCGCCTCGTCCGCGACGATCAGCTCGGGGTCCATCGCCAATGCGCGGGCGATGCCGATCCGCTGGCGCTGCCCGCCCGAGAATTCGTGCGGGAACCGGGTCGCGGCATCGGCGCCGAGGCCGACGATCTCGAGCAGCTCGCGGGCGCGGGCTTCGGCCTCTTTCCGCGGGACGCCGCGGGTGATCGGCCCGTCGGTGATCGCGCCGATGATCCGCTGGCGCGGGTTGAGCGAGGCATAGGGGTCCTGGAAGACCATCTGGACCTTGTGGCGCTCCTTGCGGAGTTCCTCTTCGGACAGCGCGGCGATGTCGGTGCCGCCGACGAGGACCTGCCCGGCGTCGGGCGTGATCAGCCGCACCGCGGCCCGCCCGAGGGTGGACTTGCCGGAGCCGGATTCGCCGACGAGCCCCAGCACCTCGCCGCGTGCGACGGTCAGCGAGACGTCATCGACCGCGCGCACCTCGCGCACCGGTTTGAAGAAGCCGCCGCCGGTCCGGTAGACCTTGCGCAGGTCCTTGATCTCGAGCGCGGGGACCGTGCCGAGCTGGCGCGCCTCGGGCAGCCTGCCGGTCGGGATCGCGTCGAGCAGGCGTCGGGTATACGGATGTTCCGGCGCGCCCAGCACGGTGGCGGCCGCCCCGCGTTCGACGATCTGGCCCTCGCGCATCACGATGACCTGGTCGGCGATCTCGGCCACGACGCCGAAATCATGGGTGATGAACATCACCGCCATCCCGTGCCGGTCGCGCAGGTCGAGGATCAGCCGCAGGATCTGGGCCTGCGTGGTCACGTCGAGCGCCGTCGTCGGCTCGTCCGCGATCAGGATCGTCGGCTCCAGCGCCAGCGCCATCGCGATCATCGCGCGCTGCCGCTGGCCGCCGGACAGCTGGAACGGATAGGCGCGGACGATCTTTTCGGGGTCGGGCAGGCCGACCTCGCGGATCAGGTCGAGCGCGCGCTTCTTCCGTTCCGACGTCGAATAGCGGTCGTGGGCGGCATAGACCTCGGCGATCTGCTCGCCGATCCGCATCAGGGGGTTCAGGGCCGTCATCGGCTCCTGGAAGATCATCGCGATCCGCTCGCCGCGCATCGCCTGTTTCTGCGGCTCCGGCAGCGAGAGGATGTCCCGCCCCTCGAACATGGCGCGGCCTGTCCGGACGGTGACGCCCGGCGGCAGCAGCCCCATGAGCGCGTTGGCGGTCATCGACTTGCCCGACCCGGATTCGCCCACGACGCAGAGGATCTCTCCCTTCGCGAGGGCGAGGCTGACATCCTCGACCGCATGGGCGCGGTCGGCGCCCTCGGGCAGGCCGATGGTGAGGTCTTCGACGGAGAGGACGGGATCGCTCATGCCCGGGCCTTCCTGGCCAGATGCGGGTTCAGCGCATCGTTCAGCCCTTCGCCGATGAGGTTGAGTGCCAGCACCGTCACGACGATGGCCACCCCCGGAATGAAGCTCAGCCACCAGGCCGAGCGGATGACGGTCCGCGCCGCGCCGATCATGTAGCCCCAGGACATCGCGTTCGGGTCGCCCAGGCCAAGGAACGAGAGCGAGCTTTCCAGCAGGATCGCGGTCGCCACCATCAGCGAGGCCATGACGATGATCGGCGAGACGGTGTTGGGCAGCACCTGCGCGATGAGGATGCGGCGCGGGGTGAGGCCTGCGACCCGGGCCGCGTCGACGAATTCGCGCTTGCGGACCGACATGACCTCGGCCCGGACAAGGCGCGCGACCGGGGGCCAGGAGACGATGGCGATGGCCAGCGTGATCGAGGCAAGTGACGGCTGGAAGATCGCCACCAGCACGATGGCCAGGGCGAAGTTCGGGATGGTCTGGAAGAACTCGGTGAAGCGCATCGCCCCCTCGTCGACCATGTTGCCGTAGAACCCGGCCGCCGCGCCGAGCGGCACGCCGATCAAGAGCGCCACGATGGTCGAGACGAGCCCGACGAGGAGCGAGACCCGCGCGCCGTAGGCCAGCTGCGCGGCCACGTCGCGGCCCAGCGTGTCGGTGCCGAGCGGCAGGCCGTCGACGGTGAAGGGCGGCAGGAACGGGCGCTGCACCATCTGCCACGGCCCCTGCGGATAGATCACGGGCGCAAGCAGCGCGACGGCGATCACGGTGACGAGGATCGCGACGCCGATCAGGGCCCCGATGTTCGAGAAGAAGCGTTTCCACATGGTCAGGCTGTCGCTCCGATACGGGGATCGACGATCCGGTAGACGAGGTCTGTCACGATGTTGAAGAAGATCACCATGGCCGCAGAGACGATGAAGACGCCGAGGATGGTGTTGTAATCCCGCGCCGCAAGGCTTTCGAACATCAGCCGCCCGATGCCGGGCCAGGCAAAGACGGTCTCGGTCAGCACCGCGCCGCCGACGAGCTGCCCCGCCTGGAGCCCCGCCAGCGTCACCACCGGCAGGATCGCGTTGCGCAGGATGTGGCGGCGGCGGATCGCGGGACCCGAAAGGCCCTTGGCCTTGGCGGTCTTCACGAAGTCGAGCTGGCTGACCTCGAGCATCGAGGCGCGGGTCATCCGCATGTAGACCGACATGAAGAAGAGCCCGAGGGTCAGGGCAGGCAGGATCAGGTGCTTCAGGATGTCGAGCATCCGTTCGAGCCCGGTGTAATTGGCGCCCACCGTCTCGTAGCCGAAGCCGGGCAGCCAGCCGAGCCAGACCGAGAACACCAGCACCGCCATCAGCGCCAGCCAGTAGAGCGGCGTGGCATAGAAGAGCAGCGCCAGCGTCGTCAGGATCGTGTCCGAGGGCTTGCCGACCCGCGCCGCCGCGGCGACGCCGACCGCGATGCCGCAGACCAGCGAGATGCCGAAGGCGGTCATCGTCAGCAGAAGCGTCGCGGGCAGACGGTCGGCGATCAGTTCCGAGACCGGCGCGCCCTGCCGGAAGGAATAGCCGAGGTCGAACTGGAGAATGCCCCAGACATACTTGCCGAGCTGGACATAGAGCGGCTGGTCGAGCCCGAAGCGTTCGCGCAGCTGCTCGATCATCTGCTCGTCGGCGGCGCCCGCCTCGCCTGCCAGCACCACGGCCGGGTCACCCGGCGCGGCGTGCAGGAGGAAGAAGTTCAGGATTGCGATGGCCAGAAGCGTCAGGAACGCCTTCACCAGACGGCCGACAATGGCGGTGAGAACCTGCATGCGCCTCCGGGGAGCTGTGGGTGCGGAAAGGGGAAAGCGCCGGGCCGGCGGCGCGAGGCACGGCCGGCCCGGGCGGGCTTACTCTTCGATCCAGGCGTCGCGCGGACCGTCGTTCACCCCGATCGCCGTGGTGACGAGGTTCTTGACCTCGCAGCGGTAGATCGTCGGGAATTCCAGCTCCAGCAGCCAGGCCACCGGCACGTCGTCCACGATCTCCTTCTGGATCTCGGCATAGGCCGCTTCACGATCCTCGGGTTTCACCATGGTGGCCGCGGCTTCCCATTTCTCGTCGAGCTCCGGGTTCTCGTAGCCCTCGACGTTGTTCCAGGGGCTGCCCTTGCTGATCTGGCTCGCCACGTAGTTACGCGACACGCCAAGCGCCGGGTCGCCGTATTGGTAGAGATACGTGAAGGCCATGTCGTAATCCCACTGGGACGTCTTCTCGTTCCAGCCGGCGACGTCGGTGGAGTCGATCTCGACGTTGATGCCGACCTCGGAGAGGTTCTGGCGCACGGCCTCGGCCCAGCGTTGCCACGTCTCGCCGTAGGGCAGGGGAAGGACGCGGACGGGTTCTCCGTCATAGCCCATCTCCTCGAGCAGCGCCTTGGCCTTCTCCGGGTTGTGGTCGTAGATCGTCACGTCGTCCGAGTAGAAGTTCGTCTTGGACGAGATCGGGCCGGTCGCGACCGTGCCGAAGCCGTTCCAGACCACGTCCTTCACGAACTCCCGGTCGAGCGCGTACATGATCGCCTGCCGGAACTTCTGATCCGCGGTCGGACCTTCGCGGTTGTTCAGCCACATCCAGGCGTGCGGGGCGAAGAACTCCCAGCCCTTGCCGGTCGAGCAGACGCCGTCCATCTCGGTCAGCCGCGGCACGTCCCAGTTCTCGACCGAGCCGCCGGGCAGGACGTCGACCTCGCCCGTCTCGAAGGCCACCGCGCGGGCGGCGGCGTCGGGGATGACGCGATAGAAGATCTCGTCGAGATGGGGCAGGCCGTCGATGTAGTAATCCTCGTTCTTCACGAGGTGGATGTGGCTGCCCTTGACCCATTCGTCGAACTTGAAGGGCCCGGTGCCGATCGGCGTCGCGTTCATCTCGTTGGTGGCGTAATCGGTGCCTTCATAGATGTGCTTGGGCACGATCGGCATGGTGCCGACCTCGAAGGCGTTGATGAAGGGGCCGAAGGGCTCTTTCAGGTTGAAGACCACCGTCCTGTCGTCCGGCGCCTCGATGCTGTCCACATAGGCAAGCGAGGAGCGCAGGCGCGCATGGGTCTCGCGCAGGAAGACATCGGCCGAGAAGACCACGTCGGCCGAGGTGAACGGCTCTCCGTCATGCCAGGTCACGCCGTCGTGCAGCTTGAAGGTGTAGGTCAGGCCGTCTTCGCTGATCTCCCAGCTTTCGGCGAGGCCGGGCTGCGGTTCAAGGTCGGTGTTGTAGCGCAGCAGCCCCTCGTAGATGTCGCCCGAGACGAGCTGCGTCGGCCCGTTCTGGACCAGACCCAGCATCAGCCCCGGCGGTTCGGGCTGCACCACGATGTCGAGCCGGCCGCCCTCCTGCTGCGCCAGTGCGGGCGCGGCCAGAGCGGCGGCGATCAGGAACGTTGTCGCTTTGAGATGTCTCATGTTTTCCCTGTTGGTTCTTGTTTGGCTGGTTGCCCCGGTTTGTCCGGGGACGTTCGAGCGGTTCTTCGGTCTTAATCCTTGTAGTCGGGCGCGGCCCGGTCCAGCCGGCGCAGCATCGCCGCCCATTCCGGATCGGGCTTGTTGCCATTCTCCACGCCGTCATAGGCGGACTGGTACTGGCGCGCCGTGTGCTCGGCGACCTCGTCCGACAGCACGACGGGCGTCAGCCCCATGCCGAGCGCCGCGATCTGTGCCTTGCACGAGCGTTCGAGGTTGAGCGCGAGCTTCATCGCCTCGGCCACCGAGCGGCCCAGCAGAAGCGTGCCGTGATTGCGCAGCATCATCACGAAGCGATCGCCGAGGTCCGCCACGATCCGCGCGCGTTCGTCGAGGTCGAGCGCGATCCCCTCGTAATCGTGGAACGCCACCCGGCCGAAGAATTGTGCGGACCACTGGTTGAGCGGCAGCACACCCTCCTGCACCGACGAGACCGCCACCCCGGCGACCGTGTGCGTGTGCAGCACGCAGACCGCGTCGTGCCGCGCCATGTGGACGGCCGAATGGATGGTGAACCCGGCCGCGTTCACGCCCGCGCCGTAGGGGTCGTCGAGCACGGCGCCGGTCTCGTCCACGGTGACGAGGTTACTGGCCGTGACCTCGTCGAACCGCAGGCCGTAGGGGTTGAGCAGGAACTGCTTCTGACCGCCCGGCCCGTCCGGCAGACGCGCGGAGATATGGGTGTAGATGCTGTCGTCCATCCCTTCCAGGGCGATCAGGCGATAGGCGGCCGCAAGGTCGCGCCGCAGCTCTGAGATCCCGGGAGCCGTCGTGCCGTCGTGCATGGGAAGGTCCTTTTTCCGGTCTGCATTCAGCTAAGAACATCGGTGCTGGTCGGGTCAAGGATATTGTCGACAATAAATCAATCGACGATTATCCTGCCTCCTGAACACTCACTCATGGCAGGCCGCATGAACCAGGACACCCGGAAATCGGGCTTTTCTCCGCTCGCCCGCGAGGGGCTGGTCGACCGCGTGGCGGATCTGATCAGCCGGGCGATCATCACCGGGCAGCTCGCCCCGGGCGAAAGGGTGTCCGAATCGGTGGTCGCCCGGCAGCTCGGCACCAGCCGCGCCCCGGTGCGCGAGGCCGCCCGCCTGCTCGAAAGCTCGGGCCTGCTCACCTATGCGCCGAACCGGGGCTTCTTCGTCCGCCAGCTCTCGGCGGATACGCTGGACGATCTCTACGAATTGCGGCTGGTGATCGAATCCGCCGCCATGCGCCGGCTGATCCGCAACGGCCCCGGCACCGCCGTCGACCAGCTGGCCGCCCAGATCGACGAGCTCTACCGCATCGCCGAGGCGGGGCCGAGCTCGGACACGCTGACCCAGGTCCAGGCCGACATGCAGTTCCACCGGCTGCTCGTCGCCGCCTCGGGCAACCCGAAGCTGCTTGCCGTCTTCGACCAGATCGCCACCGAGACCGAGTTCTCCATCATGATCATCGGCCAGCTCTACGACGACCCGCACCGCATCGCCGAGACGCACATCCCCATCCTCGACGCCCTGCGCGCCGGGGACGAGGCCGCCGCGGTCGAGGCGCTCCGCTTCCACATCGTCGTCGCCCAGACCATGGTGACCCGCAAGCTGCGCGACCTGGAGGAACAGGGCGCCCGCGGCACGTGATGCATGGGGCGGGCTGACGGGAACGCGTGTCGGCCGGGGCGCGGCAGGGAGACGACCAGGAGCGTCACGAAACCGGTCAATGACGTTTCTTGCAGCACTCACCACGCACGTGGTTCGATAATGTGGACGAAACCGCAGCCGGAATGCAGCCTATGGTGATGCGGGCCGTGGCGACCGGCCGGTCGCGGAGTTTGCCGCGCCCGATGCGGCGAAGGTTGCAAGACACGGACAAACAGACAAAGAGAGCGTCACGATGTCCCTTTCCGTTCCCCAGGACCCTCTCTCTGATCCCGCGGCGACCGCGAAAGCATGTCCCGGGCTTGGGCACGCACCTTCGACCGCGCGCAACCGGGAACCGATCCGCCGGGCGCTCGAGGACCTCCTCCCTGTCCGGTCTTGCACCGTGCTGGAAATCGCCTCGGGGTCGGGCGAGCACGCCCTGTGGATGGCGCGATCCCTGCCGCAGCTGACGTGGATGCCGAGCGAGGCGACGGCCGAGGGTCTCTCCGCCATCGAACGGTGGCGGGAACTCTGCCCGGATCTCTGCGACCGTGTCCCGTCGCCGGTGCTCATCGACGCAGCCCGGCCGCCATGGCCCGGGGTGCAGGTGGATGCCGTCTTCGTCGCCAACCTCACCCATATTTCGCCATGGACGGCGTCGCTCGGACTTGTCGAAGGCGCTGCCGCGCGCCTCAAGGCTGGCGGGGTCCTGGTGATCTACGGCCCCTTCAACGAGGCAGGCGGTTTCACCGGACCCGGGAATGCCGCTTTCGATGCCGATCTGCGCATGCGCAATCCGGACTGGGGCCTGCGCGATCGCGAGGCGGTGGATGCGACGGCCTCGGCGCGCGGATTGATCGTCGAGCCCGGTCGGGAAATGCCGGCCGACAACCGTCTGCTTGTCTATCGTCAGCCCTGAAGCAGCGGGGACCCGGCTGCGGGCTTCGGGCCGTGGCGCGGTCATGTCGGCAGGGCCGTGATCCTCGCGGCTCAGGAAGAATCGAGCCGGACGGTTCACGTTTTTTCCGGCAACCTCGCAAGCCTCATGGCGGCCGCCGGAAGGCGGTGATCGTGCCTCCGGCCAACCACCAACGAATTATGCCAACGAATGCCGATGAAGTTTTGGGCATCTTCATCAGCCATGACTGCAATCATTCTCACACATGAAGATGTTAGGAATAAAGTTTGAAGATTTTTTAAGACTGCGGTTAAGCTCTTCAAGTGAACGGAGGAGAGTTGCTTGTTCGATCCGAAATCGCCTTTCATGGGCCAGTCAGACCCGCTTCAGCCCGCGCAGAAGACCAGTTTCGCCGAGGATCGGCTGAAGGTGGCCGTCCAGTCCTGCGAACTCGCGCCCGGGTCCATCGCCACGGAAGCACAGATTTCGGAGCGGTTCGGACTTGGTCGCGCGGCCGTGCGGGTCGCGCTGGCCAGACTTTCCGCCATCGGGCTCGTGCATCCGATCCGGCGGGCGGGCTGGAAGGTGCTGCCGGTCACCGGCGCGCTGATCGGCGACGTCATCTCCGCCCGCCGGCAGGTCGAATCCTGCCTTGCCGATGTGCGCCCCGACGCGGCCGCGCTGGCCCGGATGGAAGAGCTGGCCGAGATAATCGAGGTGCTGGAGGGGCAGGGGGATGCCGCCAGCCTCACGACACGGCGAAGCTACGAGCGTGAGCTGCTCGACACCCTTTCCGATGCGGTCGACAACCGCCTGATGGCCCATTTCCTCGTCGGCCTCTGGGACCATTCCGAACGCATCCTGCGGTTCCTCGAGATGCCCGCGTCGCAGCCGTTCGCGGCTTGCCAGGCTCGGGAGCTGGCGCAGGCCGCCGCAGCCGGCGACGGGGAGCGGATCGTCGCGCTTCGAATGGCCGATATCACCGCCTTCCAGAACTACGCCGTTGCGGGCCTGATGCGGGACCGCACCGAGCTTGGCGTCACACCCGACGCCCAGGACGCCTCGTCCAACAACGGTCAGTCAAGGCCGGATACAGGCGCATCACCCGGGAGGAAGATCACAGACGAGTCCGGGACAAAGTCCAACAAAGGAGTCTCCTCATGAAAGGCACCAAGAGGGCGGCACGCTTCGCGCTGCCGATTGCCCTGTCCCTGGGGGTCGCGATGACCGCGCTCACCCCGGCGATCGCGAAGGACCTGCTGACCGTCGACCTGGTGAACGAGCCGTCTTCGCTCGACCCGCACCAGCAGTGGAACCCGGACAGCTACTACGTCTACCGCAACATCTTCGACAACATGGTCACCCGCGACGACGCCGGCGAGATCGTGCCGCAGATCGCGACGGCATGGCAACGGACCAGCGACACCGAGACCGTCTTCACCATCCGTGACGACGTGACCTTCCACGACGGCACCCCGCTCACGCCCGAAGACGTCGTCTACACCGTCGAACGGATCACCGATCCGGACTTCGGCTCTCCGCAGCTGGGTCAGTTCAACAAGATCATCAAGGCCGAGGTGACCGGCGAGAACCAGGTCACGCTGACCACCGACGGCGCCTACCCGGCGTTGCTGGCGCAGCTCGTGAAGCTGTCGATCGTGCCCAGGCACATCGCCTCGACCATGACCTCGGCCGAGTTCAACGAGGCTCCGGTGGGCTCCGGCCCATACATCTTCGACAGCTGGGATCGCGGCGTCTCGGTCACGGTCACGAAGAACGAGGACTACTGGGGCGACATTGGGCCGTTCGAGACCGTGGTCTTCCGCGGCGTGCCGGATGCGGCAACGCGCGTGGCGGATCTTCAGGCCGGTGCCGCCGACCTCGTCGTCACCCTGAACACCGATCTCGCGCAGCAGGTGGAGAACGGCGGGCAGGGCAAGGTCCTGACCGTGAACACCGAGCGGGTGGCCTATTTCGCGATGAACAGCGCGCTGGCGCCGCTCGACCAGCCGGACCTTCGCAAGGCAATCAGTCACGCCATCGATCGCGAAGCCATCGTGGATGGTCTGCTCGGGGGCTACCCGCAGATCGTCGACCAGATGCTTTCGCCCGCGCATTTCGGTTGGGCCGACGGGATCGAGGGGTACGACTACGATCCGGAGAAGGCGCAGGAGCTGATTGCCGGGCTCGAGACGGCGCCAGACATGGAGCTGGGCCTCGCCACTTCGCCGGTCTTCGACCAGCGCGTCGTTCAGGCGATCCAGCAGATGCTGACCGATGTGGGCCTGAATGTCGCGATCGACACGACAGACATGGCCACCTGGCTGAAGGACCAGCAGACCACGCCCGAACAGGCGCCGATGCTGACCTTTTCGCGCTGGTCCTGCGCCTGCCAGGACCCGGACGGGATCATGTATCCGCTGCTGCATTCCTCGTCGAACTGGAGCCGGGTGAGCGACCCCGAGATCGACGCCCTGCTCGACGAAGCCCGCAGCGAACTGGACGAGACCAGGCGCGCCGATCTCTACGCGCAGATCAACCGCATGGCGCTGGAAGACGCGGACATCCTGCCGCTCTACCAGGCCGCGATCATCTACGGTGCTGCGGAAAACCTCGATTGGCAGCCTACATCCAACGAGAGCCTGTTCCTCAACCGCATGAGCTGGACCGAGTGACCATCCGCGGGGCCGCGCGTGGCGCGGCCCCGCATTCCATACATTTCAAGGAAGGACCGGACCATGATCCGTACAAGCATCCGTGGCATCGTCATTGCGACAAGCCTGCTGTCGGCACCTGCCCTGATGGCGCAGGACTTCACCGTCAACCTGGTGAACGAACCCTCTACGCTGGACCCGCACCAGCAGTGGAACCCCGACAGCTACTACGTCTATCGGAACATCTTCGACAACGTCGTCACCCGTGACGACGCGGGCGAGATCGTTCCGCAGATCGCGACCGAGTGGAACCAGGTCTCGGACACCGAGATGGTCCTGACCATTCGCGACGATGTGACCTTTCACGACGGTGAGCCCCTGACCGCCGAGGACGTGGCGTTCTCCGTCCAGCGCATCACGAACCCCGACTTCGGCTCGCCGCAGCTGGGGCAGTTCAACCAGATCACCGGCGCCGAAGTGACCGGCGATTACGAGGTCACGCTGACCACCGACGGCGCCTATCCGGTGCTGCTGGCCCAGCTCGTGAAGCTGTCGGTCGTGCCCAAGCACGTGGTGGAAGACGTCGGCGACGAGGCGTTCAACAACGCGCCGGTCGGCTCGGGCCCCTATGCCTTCGAGGCCTGGAACCGTGGCGTCGACGTGACGCTGACCCGGAACGACGATTACTGGGGCGACGCCGGCCCGTTCGAGACCGCTTCGTTCGTCGCAGTGCCCGACGCCTCCACCCGTGTCGCCAACCTGCGGGCGGGCACGGCGGATCTGATCGTATCGATCGACAGCGACATCGCACGGCAGCTCGAAGGGCAGCCCGGCGTGCAGGTCCTCACGGCCCCGACCGAGCGGGTGGCCTTCATGGGCATGAACACCACGCGCCCGCCGCTCGACGATCCGCAGGTGCGCAAGGCCGCCATGATGGCGATCGACCGTGAAGGGATCGTGCAGGGCATCCTGGCCGGCGGCGAGACCGTGGTCGACCAGATGGCGACGCCGTCCCACTTCGGCTACGTCGAGGGCGTCGAGGCGATTGCCTACGATCCCGAGGAGGCCGCGCGCATCGTCGAGGAGACCGGCGCGGGCGAGACGCCCATGCAGTTCGCCACCTCGCCGGTCTTCGACCAGCGCATCGTGCAGGCGATCCAGCAGATGCTCACCGAAGCCGGCTTCAACGTCGAGATCTCGATGACCGACATGAGCACCTACCTTCAGGCCGCCCGCGCGCCCGAGCAGACGGAACGTCCGTACCTCAGCTTCGGCCGCTGGTCCTGCGCCTGCCAGGATGTCGACGGGGTCCAGTTCCCGCTGCTGCATTCCTCCTCGAGCTGGAGCCGGGTGAACGATGCCGAGCTGGACGGCCTGCTGGAGCAGGGACGGACCTCGCTGGACGAAGATGCACGCATGGCGGCCTATACCGAGGTCCAGAAGACCGTTCAGGACAACGCCTACATCCTGCCGCTCTACCAGGCGGTGGCGCTCTACGGTGCGTCCGACAAGCTCGAATGGACGCCGACGGCGAACGAGAGCCTGTTCCTCAACCGCATGAGCTGGAGCGAATAAGCGGCCCATGTCGGTCTTCCTGCTGCAAAGACTGGGTCAGGCGCTGGTGGCGATCTTCGGCGTGATGACGCTGGTGTTCTTCATCCAGCGCCTGACCGGGGATCCCACCTACCTGCTGGTCCCCGAAACGGCCACGCAGGCGGATATCGAGGCCATGCGCCGGTCGCTCGGCCTCGATCAGCCGCTCGTGGTGCAATACCTGAATTACCTGTGGGACATGCTCCGGTTCGACTTCGGAACCTCCTACGTCCAGAACGTCCCCGTGACCCAGATCATCGCCTCGCGGCTGCCCTACACGCTGCAACTGGCCGCCGGCGCGCTCTTCGTCGCCTTCGTCATCGGCCTGCCCGTGGGCCTCGCCATGGCGATCTGGCGCAAGCATCGCTTCACCAACGTTCTGATGGGGATCGTGCTGGGGGCGCAGAGCATGCCGACCTTCTGGAGCGGCATCCTCATGATCATGGTCTTCGGCGTCTGGCTCGGCTGGCTGCCGCCCTCGGGTTCGGGCAGTTTCGCCCACCTCGTCATGCCGTCGATCGCGCTCGGCCTCCTGTCGATGGCCACCTACGCACGGATCGCCCGAAGCTCGATCCTGGACGAGATGTCGAAGGATTACGTCCGTTCCGCCCGCGCCCGCGGCGTTGGCACGGGGCGCCTGGTCGGCAAGCACCTGATCCGCAACTCGCTGATCCCGGTGATCTCGATCAGCGCGCTCGAGATCTCGCAGCTCCTCGCCGGTGCGGTGATCGTCGAGACGGTCTTCGCCTGGCCCGGGCTTGGCCAGCTCACCGTGCAATCCGTGCAGTCGCGTGACTTCGTCGTGGTGCAGGGGATCGTCCTGCTGGGCGCCTTCGTCACGATCAGCGTCAACCTGCTGGCCGACATCCTCTACGGCGTGGTCGATCCGCGCATCCGCAAGGGAGGCAAGGCATGATCGCGCTCACCGCCACATGGCGCCGCATGTTCCGGCCGCAGGCGGGCGGCGGGGTGCCCGTGGGCGTCTTCGTCACCATCCTCGCGATGATGGTTATCGTCGCGATCCTCGCACCGCTGATCGCGCCCTACGATCCCAACACGCAGAACCTGCTGGGCCGGCTCAAGCCGCCGGGAACCGAGGCAAGGGGCACCTATTACCTGCTGGGCTCGGACGAACTGGGCCGCGACCTGCTGAGCCGGGTGATCTACGGCGCGCGCGTCTCGCTCTCGGTCGCCGTCCTGTCGGTGATCCTCTCGGGCGCCGTCGGCATCACGCTCGGCATGCTCGCGGGCTATCGCGGCGGCTGGGTCGAGGTGGTGGTGATGCGCCTCGTCGACATCTTCCTTTCGATCCCGGCGATCCTGCTGGCGATCATCATGGTGGCGGTGCTCGGCCCCGGCTTCGTGAATGTCGTCCTCGTCCTCGCCCTGACGCGCTGGCCGCGCTATGCGCGCGTCGCCTATGGTCAGACCCTGGCGGTGTCGAACCAGCCCTACGTGCGGCTGGCCAAGGCCATGGGCGCGGGGCCGTTCCGGGTGCTCTTCCTGCACATCCTGCCCAACATACTCGCGCCCCTCGCGGTGGTGGCGACGCTGGAGTTCGGCCTGATGGTCCTCTTCGAGGCGGGCCTGTCGTTCCTCGGCCTCGGCGTGCAGCCCCCCACGGCCAGTTGGGGCGCGATGCTCAGCGTCGGGCGGAACTACGTGTCGACCGCCTGGTGGATCGCGACCTTCCCGGGGCTCTGCCTCTTCCTTCTCGTGCTGTCGGTGAACCTGATCGGTGACCGGCTCAGCGCATACCTCAACCCAAAGTCACGGTAAGTCATGGATTTCGGAACAGAATTTGAAGGCAAGCATGTCATCATCACCGGCGCGCTCGGCGTGGTCGGACGTTGGCTGGCGGAAGGTTTCGGCAAAGCTGGCGCCCAGCTGTGCCTGACCGACATGGACCAGGGCGCGCTGGATGCCCTGGCGGCCGAGGTCGGGGCCGAGGGCAGCTTCGGCTTCGCCTGCGATCTGCAGGAGGCCAAGGCCATCGACGCCCTCGTGGCCGAGGTCGGCGAACGCTGGGGCGCGGCCGACGTTCTGATCAACAACGCGGGCGTCTACCCCTCGGGCTTCCTGCTCGACACAGACGCGGACGAATGGGACCGCATTCTCGACATCAACCTCCGGGCCGTCCACCTCATGACCCGCGGCATCGCCACCCAGATGATCCGGGCCGAGCGCAAGGGCAGCGTGATCAACGTCTCCTCGGGCGCCGCGCGCAAGATGCGCCTGACAGCCGCGCCCTACAGCCTGTCGAAGACCGCGCTGGACCGGCTGACCAAGGGCTACGGGCTGGAATTGTCGCGCTACGGCATCCGGGTCAACGCGCTCGAACCGGGCTTTGCCGCGGGCTCCACCGCAAGCCCGCTGCCCGAGGAACACGTGAAACGCGTCAGCTCCTCCGTGCCGCTCGGCCGCGCGTCGTCTCCGTCCGACGTGGTTCCCGCCGCGATGTACCTCGCGAGCGAAGCGGCATGTTACGTCACCGGCGCGACGCTGACCGTCGACGGCGGCAACTCGATCGGTTCGACCGACGTCTACCAGGACAAGAAGGCCCCGCTATGAGCACTCTCGACCTCCCCGCGCCCTATCCCTGGCCCGAGGGCAAGACCTCGGCCTTCTGCTTCACGATGGACGTGGACGCGCATTCGCCGTGGATGTGGAACAACCGCCACGAGGTGCCGCAGCTTCTGAGCCACCTCGAACAGCGCAACTTCGGCCCGCGGGTGGGCATCCGGCGGATCGCGGCGATCCTCAAGGACCTTGGCGTGAAGGGCAGTTTCTACGTCCCCGGCGCCGTGGCCGAGGCGCATCCGTGGATGCTCCCCGCGCTGATCGAGGCCGGGCACGAAGTCGGGCTGCATGGGTATTTCCACGAGCTGGTGGCGCAGGTCTCGGACGAGGAATTCTCGCGCGTGCTGGACTCCTCGCTGGAGATCTTCCGGAGGCAGACCGGCGAGACGCCCAAGGGCTTCCGCTCTCCCGCGTGGGAGATGACGCCGCACATGCTGGCCGAGGTGAAGCGCCACGGCTTCTACGACAGCTCCCTGATGGGCCTGGATACGCCGCATACCGTCGACGGCGTGGTCGAGGTGCCGGTGAACTGGGGCACGGATGACGCGATCTTCTTCAAGTTCCTCGGCGGCGGCGACCCGGCCCCCCGCAGCCCCGCCGAGATCCTCGGCATGTGGTCCGAGGAATTCGAGGCGAGCCATCGTTTCGGTTCGCTCTTCATGCTGACCGTGCATGACTGGATCTCGGGCCGCGGCGCCCGCCCGGTGATGCTGGAAAGCCTGCTGGAGAAGGTCCTCGCCAAGGGGGACGTCTGGGTCGCCACCGTGGCCGAGGTCGCCGCGCATCACGCGGCCCACGCCATGGAACGGGACCAGATCACCTCTCACATCCCCGAAACCCTGTTGGAGCATCCGGCATGGACCAGGACGTGACCGACCGCGTCGAGGAGACCTGGACGGTCAGCAAGAAGCAGCTCGACAGCCGGCGTGGCGTGATCGCGGCGCAGCATTTCGAGGCCGCCGAGGCGGGCGCGAAGGTGCTCGAAAACGGCGGCAACGCGATGGATGCCGCCGTCGTCGCGGCACTCGTGCTGTCTGTCGTGGAACCCTGGCTCAGCGGGATCGGCGGCGGCGGGCTGCTTCTCTGGGCGCCGGGCGATGGCGGCGGCATCGACACGCTCGACTTCAACGTGCGGGCCAGCCGCAACATGGACCGGTCGCAATACCCCTTGGCGGGAGGGCGAGACGGAGACTGGTTCGACTGGCCCTCGGTCGAGGGCGACCGCAACCTGATCGGCTATCCCTCGATCTGCGTGCCCGGCGCCATCGCTGGCTTCGCCGCGGCGCTCGAGAAACACGGCACCATCTCGTGGGAGGAGGCGCTGGCCCCCGCCATCGAGATCGCCGAACGGGGCATGCGGATCGACTGGTTCACGTCGCTCTGCCTCGCCGTGGATGCGCAGGGGCTGGCGCGGTTCCCGGAATCGGCGAAGCTCTTCCTCGACAACGGCCGCCCGCGCCGGGTGCCGAATGGCAAGCAGGTCGACTACCTTCCGATGGCGGCCAAGGCCGCGACGCTGCGGCGGCTGGCGTCCGCGGGCGCGCGGGATTTCTACGAGGGCGAGGTGGCGCGTCGCCTGGTCGAGGACCTGCAGGATGGCGGCTCGGTCATCGACGCCCAGGATCTTGCCGGCTTCCAGCCCCGCTGGGCCGAGGCCCGCACCGGGCAATACCGCGACACCGAGGTGTCCGTGGTTCCGGGCCTATGCGGCGGGCCCAGCCTGCTCGAGACCCTGTCGCGGATCGAGGCGGAGCTGACCCCCGATGCGTCCGAAGCCGAGGCTGCGGCGGTTTATGCCAATGCCATCCGAAACACCTACGAGGGCCGGCTGAAGACCATGGGGCACGCCGGCGCGCATGGAGACTGCACCAGCCATATCTCGGTCGTGGATGCGCAGGGTAACATGGTGGCGCTGACCAACACGCTGCTGTCGCGCTTCGGGTCGAAGGTCACGCTGCCCGGCAGCGGTATCCTCATGAACAACGGTATGATGTGGTTTGATCCGCGGGAGGGCGTGCCCAACGGGATCGCGCCGGCCGCCCGGCCGCTGGCCAACATGAGCCCGGCGATCCTCAGCCGCGAAGGCCGCCCTGCCATGGCCATCGGTGCGGCGGGCGGACGGCAGATCTTTCCGTGCATTGCCCAGCTCATCAGCTACGTGCTGGACCGCGGCATGTCGCTGGAGGAGGCGTTCCATGCCCCGCGCATCGACGGTTCGGGCCCCACGATCGTGGTCGACCAGGCCGCCGCGCCGGACGTGGCGGCGGCGGTCAGCCGGAGCTACCCGGTCGAGATCCGCGCGAATTCCCTGCACCCGGTCCTCTTCGCCATCCCGTCCGCCGTCGCGCGTCGGGACGGGCTGAATTCCGGCATGGCGCACCCGGTGAACCCTTGGACCGCCTGCGCCGCGGAAGGGGGACGCCATGGCTGAGGCAAAGACGCTCGACATCCGGAACCTCAGCATCGGGGTCGGCGAACATTCCGTGGTGGACGGCGTCGACTTCTCTATCGGGCAGCGCGAGATCGTGGCCCTCGTCGGTGAAAGCGGATCGGGCAAGAGCCTGACCGCGCTGTCGATCATGGGCCTGCTCTCGGGCTCGGTCCGCCAGACCGACGGGACCGCGACGCTCGAGGGGGAGCAGCTGGACCTCGGGAACGACACCGCGATGCAGAAGCTGCGCGGCACGTCGTTGTCGATGATCTTTCAGGAGCCCGTCGCCTCGCTCAACCCGCTGCTGAGCGTGGGGGCACAGGTGGCCGAGAGCCTGATCGTGCATGGCCGGGCGACGAAGGCCGATGCCTGGGACCGCGCGGTCGGGATGCTGCGCGACGTCGGCATTCCCGCGCCCGAACAGCGGGCCCGGCAATTGCCCTCGGAGTTGTCGGGCGGCATGTGCCAGCGCGTGATGATCGCCTCGGCCCTGATCGCGGAACCGCGGCTGCTGATCGCGGACGAACCCACCACCGCGCTCGACGTGACGATCCAGGCGCAGATCCTGCACCTGATGCGGCGACTGCGGGACGAGACGGACACCTCCGTCCTCATCATCACCCACGACATGGGTGTCGTCGCCTCGGTCGCGGACCGGGTCTGCGTGATGTACGGCGGCCGGATCGTCGAACAGGCCGAGGTGCACGAGCTTTTCGCGGCGCCCCGGCATCCCTACACGAAGCTCCTGCTGGCGACGATCCCGCGCATGGACGGGGCGCGGAAGACCGAGCTCTTCTCGATCAGCGGCATGGTCCCGGACGTTTCGGCCTGGCCCGAAGGGTGCCGCTTCCGCACCCGCTGCCCGCTGGCCACGGATCACTGCGCCAGCCGACCCCCTCTGGAACCGGTCGGCGAGGGCAACGATCACGTCACCGCCTGCTGGCATTCCGACAAGGTGGAGGGTCTGGCATGAGTGAACCGCTTCTTTCGGTGAAGGGCCTCAAGGTCCATTTCCCGGTCGCCACCGGAAAGCTCTTCGGCGAGAAGCCGGTCGTCCGCGCGGTCGACGGGGTCGATTTCACCCTCAACAAGGGCGAGACGCTGGGCATCGTCGGCGAATCCGGCTGCGGCAAGTCCACCACCGGCAATGCGATCCTCGGGCTCGCGCCAGTGACCGAGGGCGCGATCCATTTCGACGGCCGCAACGTCGCCGCGCTGACGGGGCGGGAACGCCAGGCGCTCTGGCGCGACCTGCAGGTCGTGTTCCAGGACCCGGTCTCGGCCCTCGACCCCAAGCGCACCATCGGCCAGTCCATCGCCGAGCCGCTGGCGATCCACGGCGTCGGCAAGGCGGATCGGCGCGCGCGGGTCGACGAGTTGATGGAGCTCGTCGGGCTACGCGCCGGCCAGCGCGACCGTTACCCGAACGAGTTGTCGGGAGGCCAGCGTCAGCGCGTGGTGATCGCCCGCGCGCTGGCGCTGGAACCGCGTGTGGTGATCTGCGACGAGGCGGTCTCGGCGCTCGACGTGTCCATCCAGAGCCAGGTGCTCAACCTGCTGCTGCGGCTGCAACGGGACCTCGGACTGTCGTACCTCTTCATCAGCCACGACCTGAGCGTGGTCCGCCACATCGCCGACCGGATCGCGGTGATGTACCTCGGCACGGTGGTTGAAGAGGCGCCGACCGACGCGCTTTTCGCCCGCCCGCTGCACCCCTATACCGAGGCGCTGCTGAGCGCGGTGCCGATCCCCGATCCGCGCGCCGAACGGGCCAAGACCGCGCGGCCGCTGCAGGGCGATGTGCCGAACCCGATGGAGATGCCGCCCGGATGCCCCTTCGTCGCCCGCTGCCCGCTGCGCGAGGCAGGCTGTGACGTGATCCGCCCCGCGCCGGTCGAGGTGGCGCCCGGTCACCGGCTGGCCTGTCACGTCAGGGAACGCGAAATCACGGGCGCCTCGGCGCTCGACACGACAGGATAGGCGGCAGTCCCGCCGCCCGGAACAGAAGGACCCGACCAAATGAGTGTCATTCCCCGGATCGAGACTTTCGCCGACGAGCTCACCGAGATCCGTCACGACCTGCACGCGCACCCGGAGCTGGGCTTCGAGGAAACCCGCACCGCAGGCATCGTGGCGGAGAAGCTGCGCGCCTACGGCCTGGACGAGGTGCACGAGGGCATCGGCGGCACCGGCGTCGTCGGGGTGCTGAGGGGCAATGGCGGCGGCAACCGCTGCATCGGACTGCGCGCCGACATGGACGCGCTGCCGATCACCGAGGCGTCGGGCGTGGCCTACGCCTCGACCAACGAGGGCAAGATGCACGCCTGCGGCCATGACGGGCACACCACCATGTTGCTCGGCGCGGCCCGCTATCTGGCCGAGACGCGCAATTTCGACGGCACCGTGATCTTCATCTTCCAGCCGGCCGAGGAAGGTCTGGGTGGTGCGCGCCGGATGATCTCCGAGGGGCTGTTCGAGCGGTTCCCCTGTGACGAGCTTTACGGCATGCACAACGATCCGAACGCGGATCCCGGCGTCGTCAGCATCGCCCCCGGTCCGGCGATGGCCGGGGCGAGCTTCTTCGACATCACCATCAAGGGCACCGGCAGCCACGCGGCGATGCCGCACCAGTCGCGCGATCCGATCGTGATCGGCGCCCAGCTGGTCCAGCAGCTCCAGACAGTTGTCAGCCGCAACACGCCGCCGCTGAAGCCGGTGGTGCTCTCGATCACGACGTTCAACGCGGGCTCGGCCTACAACGTGGTGCCGGACCGAACGGTGATCACCGGCACCATCCGCTATTTCCACGACGACGTCATAACGATGGCCGAGGCCCGCATGCGCGCGCTCTGCGCAGGCGTCGCGGCGGGCTTCGGAGTCGAGATCGACGTCGACCTGCGCAACGTTTTCGACGTGCTGCAGAACGACCAGGACCTGTCGGAAGCCTATATCGAAGCGGCAGGCGATATCGTCGGTGCCGAAAACACCACGCTCGACGCCGATCCTGCCACCGGATCCGAGGATTTCGCCGACATGCTCAAGGTCGTGCCAGGCGCCTATTGCCGCGTGGGCCACGCCGGAAACGTGCCGCTTCACAACCCGGGCTTCGTCCTCGATGACGCCATCCTGCCGGTGGGGGCGTCCATCTACGCCCGCATCGTGGAAAAGCGCCTGGAGGACTGACGGTCCTGCTATGGCAAGCAGCGCAGCCATCGGCGGCAATCACCGCCGATGGCTGTATTGTCCGACCTGCGGATGAGTGGACCGGAAAGGGTGATGCAGTCCGGATGTCCGACCGGTTCGGAAGCGGACCAGTGAAACGCGCGATCCGGCCAGCTGCCTGCGCTCAGCCGGCCGTCCCGGCCGGGGTGGCGGCAAGCTCTGCCGCAATACCTTCGAGGAACGCGACGCAGGCGTCGAGCTGATCGAGCGCCACGAATTCGTTCGGCTTGTGCGCCTGCTCGATCGAGCCCGGCCCGACGATGACCGAGGGAATGCCGCCCGTCAGCTCGAAGATGCCCCCCTCGGAGCCGTAGGAGACCTTGCCGCCCCAGGCATCGGGCAGCTGCCGGGCGTAGCGGGTGAAGCCGGCGGTGTTGCGCGCCTCTCCCATGGGCGGGTACGAGAAGATCCGTTCGAAGGCGATGCCTGTCCCGGCGGTCCTGGCGGCCATCTCGGCGCCGACTTCGGTCTCGATCCGCGCCAGCAGCTCGGCCATGTCGGCTTCCGCGTCCATGCCGGCGATCGAGCGCAGCTCGAAGGTGAAGCTGCAGCTGTCGGGCGTGACGTTGGTCGCGACCCCGCCCTCGATCATCGTGGCCAGCATCGTCGCGTGCGGCACGGTGAAATCGTGGTCGAATGGGCCCTCGCTCTCGTAGCGCTTGCCACGCTCCGAGATCATGGTGATGGCGCGGGAGGCGTATTCGACGGCGTTGACATGGTCCGGCGCGAAGGAGGAATGCCCCGAGGTGCCGGTGACATGCGCGCGCATGGCGATCTTGCCCTTCTGCCCCGTCACCAGCTGCATCATCGACGGCTCGCCGATGATGGCGAATTCGGGCGGCACCGGCAGCGCGGCCAGGTGCCGGGCGATCGCCGGCGCGCCGAGGCAGCCGACCTCTTCGTCGTAGGAGAAGCACAGGTAGACGGGCCGGGCGAGGGTGGTCCGCGCCAGTTGCGGGGCGACCGCCATGACGCAGGCGGCAAAGCCCTTCATGTCGCAGGCGCCGCGCCCGAAAAGCTTGCCGTCGCGGATCTCGGCGGTGAAGGGATCGCTCAGCCATTCCGGCTCGTCCGCCGGGACCACGTCGGTATGGCCCGACCAGACGATGCCCGCGACCCCCTCCGGTCCGAAGGCGGCGACGAGGTTGGCCTTTGCGCCGGCCCTGTCGGGCAGGATCGTGATCCGCGCGCCGAGACCCTGGAAATAGGCGGCCATGTGGTCGATCAGGGCGCGGTTGCCGTTGCGCGACACCGTGTCGAAGCCGATCAGGTCCGAGAGATGCTGCACGGCGCTGACCCGCCGGTCGGAGGCGGCGGGCTGGATCTCGCTCTGCAGGGTCATTGGTTCACTCGTCTTTCTGCTATGAATTTCTGGATTTCGCGGCGCATCGTGATGAACAGGACGAACGCGATGAGCGCGGCAAACACCCATGTGATCGGCGAGGACAGAAGGACCGCCGGCTCCCCGCGCGAGATGGCCAGCGCGCGGCGCAGGTTCTCTTCGAGCATCGGGCCGAGGATGAAGGCGATGAGGAAGGGCGCGGCCGGGATGTTCAGCAGGAACATGGCGAAGCCCACGACGCCCATGACCAGCAGGACCGCCACGTCGAAGGGGCTCGAGGCGATCGAATAGATCCCGAAGATGCACAGCAGCAGCACCAGCGGCGTCAGCAGGGTTTGCGGGATGAGCGAGACCTTGGCGAACATGCGCATGGTGATCTTGCCGGCGAAGAACAGCAGCACCGACGAGACCAGCATGCCGATCAGCAGCATGTAGACCTCGTGGATGTTGGTCTGGAACAGCAGCGGTCCGGGCGTGAGGCCCTGGATCATGAAAGCACCGAGCATCACCCCGGTGATCACGTCGCCGGGCACGCCAAGCGCCAGAAGCGGGATCATCGTCGCGCCGCAGGCCCCGTTGTTGGCCGATTCCGACGCGGCGATGCCCTCGAGCTCGCCCTTGCCGAAATTGGCGCCGTTCTTCGAACTGCGCTGCGCCTCGCCGTAGGAGAAGAACGCCGCCGAGGACGGGCCGATGCCGGGAATGGCGCCCAGCACCGACCCGATCACCGACCCCTTGAGGATGGTCTTCAGCGATCCCATGAATTCCGCGCGCGTCACGTGCTGCGCGCCCAGCTTGGCAGCTTCTTCCTTCTTGGCGGCGCGCATCACCACCAGCTTGATCAGCTCGGGCAGGGCGAAAAGGCCGATCAGCACCGGCGCGATCGACAGGCCGGCCTGCATGTCGGGGGTGAAGGCGAAGCGGAACGAGCCGTACATGTCCTCGCCCACGGTCGCCAGCAGCAGGCCGAGGGCCGCCGAGACCAGCCCCATCAGCAGCGAGCTGCCGGAGACGCCGGCCACGGTGGTCAGCGCGAAGAGCATCAGCATGAAGAATTCGGGCGGGCCGATGTGCAGCGCCAGCACCGCGAGCGGGGCGGCGAAGAAGATCAGCGACAGGTTCGAGATGAAATCGCCCGTGACCGAGGAATAGAGCGCCATGTTCAGCGCCTTGCCGGCCTTGCCCTGCTGCGCCAGCGGGTAGCCGTCGAGCGCGGTGCAGGCGGCCGAGGCGGTGCCCGGCGTCTTGATCAGGATCGCGGAGACCGAGCCGCCATAGGTCGAGCCCTTGTAGAGCGCGACAAGCAGTAGGATCGAGGGCACCGGATCCATGTAGAAGGTGAAGGGCAGCGCGAGGGTGACGGCCATGGTGCCGGTCATGCCGGGGATGGCCCCGACGATGACACCGCCCCAGATGCCCGCGATCATGATCAGCAGGTTCTGCAGGGTCGCCACGGCGACCAGCGCGGAGAGGATTTCATTGAGCATGGGACTCTCCGATCAGAAGCCGAAGGGCTTCGTCAGCACGCCCTTGGGAAACTGCGTGCCGAGCGCGGAACTGAAAAAGAGCTGCAGCAGGATCGGCGCGCCGAAGGCGAGCAGGGCGATCCAGATGCGGTGGCCGCGCTCGCCGGTCATCAGAACGATGCAGAGCGTGAGCAGCATCGTGGAGACGAGGAAGCCAAGCACCGGGATGGCCGCCAGAAACAGCACGAAGGCCAGCATCAGCCCGGCGAAGCGGCCGGCCATGCGGGCGCGGCTGCTGCCATCGGTCTCGAGCGGCGCCTCATCGGCCCGGGGCCGGAAGACCGCGAAGAGCAGCGCCAGCACACCAAGGGCGATGCCCGCCAGCGAGACTGTGCGCGGCCACATGTCCGGCGGCGGGGCGAAGCCGGGGATGAAGGCCGGGCGCGGCACGAAGGCCGGGACAAGGATGAAGGCGGTCAGTGCGAAGAAGCCGACAATGATCAGCCCCCGCAGGACGGGTTTGGGCATTCGACACTCCGGGACAGGGGGCACGGTGGGCGCGGGGCGGGTCGGTGGCGCGGCCCTCTGGGGCCGCGCCGATCCGCTGTCAGGTCGTCCGGGCCGCGGCGCGGCCCGGGGCAATCAGTTGGGCAGGTAGCCGAAATCTTTCGCCAGACCGTGGAACAGCGTGTATTGGCTCTGGGCGTAGTCGCTCATGTCGACGTCACCGATGGTCGAGATGGAGCCACGCTTCGCTGCAAGCTCCAGCCATTTCTCGTCGGTGGCGACCTTGGCCAGCACGTCCTGCCACTTGGCTGTCACCTCTTCGGAAAGGCCCTTGGGGCCGTAGAGCGCGCTCCAGCCGGCGATCTGGCCGGCCTTCTCATAGCCGAGCTCGGCGGCCGTCGCGACATCGGGCAGGGTGTCCATGCGCTTGGGCGCGAAGACCATCAGCGCCTTCAGGTCACCGCTTTCGATATGCGGCATCAGCGAGCCCGCCGCCATCGCGACGAAATCGACGTGCCCGCCGAGCAGCGCAGTGGCCAGGGCGCCGCCGCCCTTGTAGGGCACCAGCGTCGCGGCGGTGAGCGGGTCGAGGTCGTTGTCGGCCAGCAGCGCCTGCGTGGTGAAGCCGTCGATCGCAGTGGCGCCCGAGGCGGCGTAGGTCATCCGACCTTCGCTCTCCCCGATGGCCGTCACCAGCTCTTCGACGCTGTCATAGGGCGCATCGGCGCGCACCGCGAGGATCATCGGCGTGGCTTCCAGCGCGCCGAGGAAGGTGTAGGCGTCCCATGCGACGGCGTTGCCCGGGGTCACGGCGGGCGACAGCGCCATGCCGACGCGGGCCAGAAGCAGGGTGTAGCCGTCGGGCTCGGCATCCGAGACCGAGCGCGCACCGTTCATGCCACCGGCGCCGGGCTTGTTCATCACGGTGACCGGCTGGCCGAGGAAGGGCTGTGCGGTTTCCGCCAGCGCGCGGCCGGCCAAATCGGAGGCGCCGCCCGGGCCGTAGGGGACGACGAGGGTCACTGCCTGGTCGGGATAGGTCTGGGCCACGGCGGGGCCGGTGGCCGCGACCACAGACAGGGCGATCGTTCCGAGAAGTTTCTTCATGTTTGCCTCACATTTGCTCCGGCAGCGCCGGTCTGTTGGATGCGGCGAGCATTCACAGTATGCGAAGATTGACAATAGGAGGCCATATCTTGCATTAAGTGCATACTGGGGAGCGGCAATGTTCAAGACACGGGAATTGGAAGCTTTTGACGCCTACATGCGGCTCGGCGGCGTCAAGATGGCTGCCGAAGACCTCGACACGAGCCAGCCGATGGTGAGCCGACTGCTCTCGGCCCTGGAGGAAAAGACCGGCTTCGAGCTGTTTCTGCGCAAGCGCAATCGCCTCACCCCGACGCCCGAGGCGTTCCGGTTTCACCAGTCGGTGGTGCGCCATCTCGGGGGCTTGCGCAGCCTCGAGCAGGAGGCGGTGGCGATCTCCAACGGGCAGCTCGGACATCTGGTGATCGCCGCCCAGCCCATCTTCTGCGACACGTTCCTGCTGGATGCGCTACAGCGCTTCCGCGAGAGCCATCCCCGCGCGACGGTGCAGATCGTCGATGTCGGCATGGCCGAGCTGCTACGCATGATCAGCGAACAGCGCTGCGATCTGGCCTTCGGGATCACCCTCAACGCCGAGGCTTTCGGCGGCAACGTCCGTGCGCTCGCGCATTGTGCCGCGCGCTGCATCCTGCCGAGAGGGCATCCATTCGGCGATGTGGAGGAAATCCCGCTGCCGAGGCTGCGCAAGGAATGGTTCATCGACCTTGCCGAGGGCAGCCCGCTGCGCCAGCGGGTCGACCACATGATGAAGGCGATCAATGTCGACCGCACCATCGCTGCCGAACTCCGGACGCTGCACGGCGTGGTGCGCCTGGTCGAACGTGGCGTCGGTGTCGCGATCGTCGATCCCGTGGCGAGCCAGCTGCTCGATCCTGAAAGCGTCACCTCGCACAGGCTGTTGCCCGAGATCGCCTGGGACATTGCGCAGTTCGTGCCGCGCGATCGGCCCCTCAGCGCCATGGGGCTGGCCTTCGCCGATGCGGTCTCCTCCGAGATCGACCGGCTGAAACGGGCGGGCGTGGTGAGTTGAGGCCAAGGCTATGCAAGTCTGAGGGCGGGCCCCGAAGAAGCGGACACGAAACCGGCAGCAGCTCAGATCGCCGAGATACGGCTTCGGGCTGTCACCCCCTCGTCATCGAGGCGGAGAAGGCCGGGTCCCCCATGACCCGCATGCGTGACGTCCTCGAAACCTGTTCGAGCGGATACTTTCTCGGGCTCGACCGTCCAGCAGGATCAAAACGTTTGCTCCTTTCGGCCACAACAACCTGTTTCGCTCTGATGTTCCAACGGGCGCCATGCGTGACGGGAGTCGGGCAGGCGTGCGCGCACCCGAATACACGAGAGGCTACGGTCACCGGGCTCGAGATTGTCCTTGGAGCGCCTCGACCCGCGCCAGCTATCTGACGAGCGCGCGCGTCGAGTCGCTCACCCATAGGGCAGCGTCTTGAAGATGAAGTCATTGAAGGTATTGGAGGCGAGTACCGGAATCGAACCGGTGTGCACGGATTTGCAATCCGCTGCGTAACCACTCCGCCAACTCGCCGAAGCCGTGGTTTCCTTAGACGTCCCGCGGGCGCTTCGCAAGGGGGTATCACCGGGGCGTCGGGTCAGGGCGCGCGGGCGGGCGGGTCAGTGGAGCCTGGCGTGACTCCTGACGAGGCGGCGGACGCGCTCGGGCGTGAAGTCTCCCTTCGACCAGACCGCGAGGACGTTGGCCGCGCGGGCCTTGTCGAACATGAAGGGCGACGGCCAGTCGCTGACCATCACCACCGGCACCCGCCGCCAGTCGGAGCGGGCGGCGAGTTCGGAGAGGAAGTCCGCGCCCACGCCGTCGGGCAGCATGTTGTCGAGAAACAGCAGCGAGATCCCGGATCGCGCCAGATGCTGCCGCGCCTCGGCCAGGCTGCTGGCGGTCAGCACATGCGGCACCGGATGCTGGCGCGCAAGCGTGCGCATCATCATCTCGCGGTCCACCGCCGCGTCGTCCACGATCAGGCACACGGGTTTATGCGCCTCCATGAAGGTCCCCCGAATTCGGCTCCCACGCGGGCAGAATCCGGCGATTCGATTGAGATTTCGTTCACCTGCGCCCGACCGGTGCCCGCGGGCTGCGGCATGCCGGCAGCACCCCGAACATTTGAACCCGGCCACCGTTGCCGCCCCGGGCCTTCTATGGCACAAGCGTGGCGAAACTGAACAGATGAGTTTGGCGATGGCAGATTACGCAGCACGCCGGTCGACGATGGTCGACACGCAGGTCCGTCCGTCGGACGTCACCAAGTTCCCGATCATCGACGCCATGATGAGCGTCCCGCGCGAGATTTTCGTGCCGGCGGACCGGCGCGAGGCCGCCTATCTCGGCGAGAACATCGATCTCGGCGGCGGGCGCGTCCTCCTGGAGCCGCGGACGCTGGCCAAGATGCTCGACGGGCTCGACATCCGCGGCGACGAGCTGGTGATGGATGTCGCCTGCGCACAGGGCTATTCCTCGGCGGTGATCGCCGAGATGGCCGAGGCCGTGGTCGCCGTGGACGAGGCCGACAGGCTGAACGGCGCGCAGGAGAGCCTAGGCCAGATCAACGCGGACAACGTCATCCTGCACGAGGGCAACCCGGCGGAGGGTGCGGCCGAACACGGCCCCTACGACGCGATCGTCGTCGAGGGCGGGGTGGAAGAGCTTCCCGCCGCGATCCTCGACCAGCTCAAGGACGGCGGGCGGATCGCCTGTCTCTTCATGGAAGGCCAGCTCGGCACCGTACGCATCGGCTACAAGATCGACGGCAGGATGAGCTGGCGCTTCGCCTTCAACGCCTCGGCCCCGGTGATGCCGGGGTTCGAAAAGAAACGGGCCTTCACCTTCTAGAACAACAGAGCAGAGCAGCTAGGGCAGGGACGAATGAACAGGATCAAATCGGGACTGGCCAGCGCGGCGCTCACATTGGGGCTCGCTCTCTCGGCCACCGCATCCGGCGCGGAGACGCTGGGCGCGGCGCTCACCTCGGCCTACAACACATCGGGCCTGCTTGAGCAGAACCGGGCGCTTCTCAGGGCGGCCGACGAAAGTGTCGCGCAGGCGCTCTCGGCGCTCAGGCCGGTGGTGCAGTGGAGCGCCAGCGCCAACCAGCGCTTCACGGAATCCGCCAGCGCGGCGACCGGCTTCGCCTCGGTCTCGGCCGAGCCCGCGAGCGTCTCGCTCGAACTGTCGGCCAGCCTTCTGCTCTATGATTTCGGCGCCAGCCAGGTCGGTATCGACATCGCCAAGGAAAGCGTGCTCAGCACCCGGTATTCGCTGATCGGCGTCGAACAGCAGGTGCTGCTGCGCGCGGCGGCGGCCTTCTTCCAGGTGCAGCGCGCCTCGGAATTCGTGTCCGTGCGCGAAAGCAACCTCCGGCTGATCCGGCAGGAGCTGCGCGCCGCGCAGGACCGCTTCGAGGTCGGCGAGGTGACCCGTACCGACGTCTCGCTGGCCGAGGCCCGTCTCGCGGCGGCCCAGAGCGCGCTGTCCGCCGCACAGGGCGGCCTGAACCAGGCGCGGATCGAATACGTCGCGGCGGTCGGGCGTGAGCCCTCGAACCTGCAGACGCCGGCCAGCCTGCCCGCGCTGCCCCCCACGGTGCAGGCCGCGATGGCGGCGGCCGCGGTGAACCATCCCAGCGTGCTGGCCGCGCAGAAGGACGTGAAGGTCTCGGAGCTGAACGTCGTCGCCGCGGATCTCGCGCTGCGGCCCTCGATCAATCTCAGCACCTCCTACGGGGTGACCGAGGACCTGAACGATTCCGGCAATTCCCGCGGCCTGACCATCGGTGTCGGCGCCTCCCAGACGATCTACGCCGGGGGGCGGCTGTCCTCCCTGCAGCGGCAGGCGATGCAGCGGCGCGATGCGACGCGGTCGAACCTGCATGTGGTGGTCGACAACGTGCGCTCGGACGCGGGCAACGCCTATTCCAACGTGCTGGTCGCGCGCGCCAGCCGCGATGCGGGCACCCAGCAGGTGCGGGCGGCCCAGGTCGCCTTCGACGGCGTGCGGGAAGAGACCTCGCTCGGGGCGCGGACCACGCTCGACGTGCTGAACGCGCAGCAGGACCTGCTGCAGGCGCGGGTCGACCTGATCTCGGCCCGGATCGATGAATATGTCGGCGCCTACCAGCTTCTGGCCGCGACCGGCCAGCTCACGGCCGAGAAACTGGGCCTTCCGGTGCAGATCTACGACCCCGCGGCCTATTACAACCTGGTCAAGGATGCCCCCGCCGGTCTGAGCAAGCGCGGCCAGCAGCTCGACAAGGTACTTCGGCGGATCGGGAAACAGTAAAACTCGCGCTATCAGTTGAGAAAAATGCGCCCGCGGGGTATCCTGCGGGCGAGGCGAGAGTGGTAATCCGAACATGTCCGATCCCGTGACCAACATGCAGATCGAGGACGTATTGTCCTCTATCCGCAAGCTCGTGTCCGAAGAGGTGCGCGCGCAGACCCGTCCCACCAAGGTGGCCGACCCGCAGCGGAAGGCCGAGAAGCTGATTCTCACCCCCGCGCATCGCGTGCCGGAGGCAGAGGATAACGATGCCGAATCGGATTACGCCGGTCCCGAGGCCGCGTCCGAGTTCGACATGGACGCCTTCAGCCGCGAGCTTCAGGCGGATGCGCCAGACCCCGCGCCGGAAACGGTCGAGGATCTGGCAGAGGCGCCTGAAGAGCCGCTCTTCCGCCATGGCCGGTCGCGCCGGACGATCCCGGGGCAGAGCCTGAGCGCCATTGCCGCGGATGCCGGGTTCGAGGACGAGGGCGCCAATGCCGGCACGCCGCTCGACATGTCCGTTTTTGCCGAGGACCCGGTGGAAGAGGGCGAGCTCGGAGAGGCGGACGACCACGACGACCTGATCGCCGATGCGGACGGGTCCGACGACGCGCCCGAGGCGCGGATGGCGACGATCCCCTCCTTCCTGCGCTCGCGCGGGGTGCGCTCGATGAACACCCGCCTCGCCGCGGTCCCGCCCGAGCCTGAGCCCGATGCGCTGAGCTGGGAGGATCATCTGGCTGCCGGGCCGGCCACCGCGGGCGATCTGCCCGCAGCGTCGGAGATCGAGGGCGACGTCTGGGCCGAGGCCGGCAGCGACGAGGACGATGCGGGGCAGGGCCTCGTGCTGGACGAGGAGGCGCTGCGCGACATGGTCTCGGAGATCGTGCGGCAGGAGCTTCAGGGCGCGCTCGGCGAGCGGATCACCCGCAACGTCCGCAAGCTGGTCCGACGCGAGATCCAGCGCGCGCTGACGGCCCACGACCTGCTCTGACAGCCAGGCGCATGCGTTACCGGGGGGCGGTCCATACGGGCCGCCCTTCGCTGTTCAGGCGCGGACGGGCGCGACCTCTCCGGCCAGCGACAGCAGGAGGTCGAGGTCGAGATGCGCCGCCAGATGCGCCGCCAGCGCGTCGAGCGTCGCCTCGACCGTCGCGTCGTGAGACAGGTCGGAGCGTGTCCCCGCCTCGCGCAACCAGGCCGCACGGAACCCGTCGGCCGCGAAGAGCCCGTGCAGGTAGCAGCCCTGCACCCGGCCGTCGGCCGAAGCCGCGCCCTCGGGCCGGCCTTCGACCTCGAGCCAGGCCCGCGCGCAATCCGGTCCCTCGGTGTGGCCAAGGTGGATCTCGTAGCCGCTGAGAGGCTCTCCGCTGGCGCTGTGATGTGCCTCGGTCAGGGCCAGCCGCTTGGCCGGCCGCATCACCGTGGTCACGTCCAGCAGGCCCAGCCCCTCCACCCGGCCGGGCGGACCTTCGATCCCCTCGGGGTCCGCGATCTCGCGTCCGAGCATCTGGTAGCCGCCGCAGAGCCCCAGCACCCTGCCGCCGCGCCGGACATGGGCCCTGAGGTCGATGTCCCAGCCCTGCGCGCGGAAGTCGGCGAGGTCGGCGATGGTCGATTTCGAGCCGGGGATCAGCACGAGGTCGGCATCGCCGGGCAGGGGGCGGCCGGGTTCGATGATCTCCACGCTCACTTCCGGTTCGGCGGCGAGCGGGTCGAGATCGTCGAAATTCGCGATCCGGGCGAGGCGCGGCACCGCGACCCTGAACCGGCCGCCGGGGGAGGAGGCGACATCCATCACGTCCTCCGCCGGCAGGCGCCAGGCATCCCGGAACCACGGCACCACGCCGAGCGAGGGCCAGCCGGTGTGGTCGCGGATCGCGGCGATGCCGCCGTCGAAGAGCCGCACGTCGCCGCGGAACTTGTTCACCGCGAAGCCCCTGATGCGGTCGGCATCGGCCGGTGAGAGGACCGCCCTGGTGCCGACGAGCTGCGCGATGACCCCGCCACGGTCGATGTCGCCCACGAGGATGACGGGCACCCCCGCGGCCTCGGCAAAGCCCATGTTGGCGATGTCGTTGGCGCGCAGGTTCACCTCGGCCGGGCTGCCGGCGCCCTCCACGATGACAAGGTCGCAGTCACGGGCGAGGCGATGGAAGCTCTCCAGCACCGCGGGCATCAGGCGGGGGCGCACCCCGCCGTAATCGCGCGCGCTGACCGAGGTCAGGCGCTTGCCCTGCACCACGACCTGCGCCCCGGTCTCGGTTTCGGGCTTCAGAAGCACCGGGTTCATGTCCGTCACCGGGGCCACCCGCGCGGCGCGGGCCTGAAGCGCCTGTGCGCGCCCGATCTCGCCCCCGTCGGCGGTGACGGCGGCGTTGTTCGACATGTTCTGCGGCTTGAAGGGGCGGACCCGCAGCCCGCGGTCCGCGAAGGCGCGCGCCAGCCCGGCCACCAGCATCGACTTCCCGACGTTGGAGCCCGCGCCCTGCACCATGATCGCCCGTGCCGTCATCCGCGGACACTCCCCCTCTCAAACGAAGACGCGCCCCGGAAGGGGCGCGTCTTGAATGGCAGCAATCGTGCGGATTGTCAGGCGGCTTCCGCCTGCTCCGCTGCATGCCGGCGTTCGCTTTCCTCGCGCGAGAGCGCGACGGAGGTGCGGACACCCTTGGAGACGAATTCCATCAGACCGGAGACAACCCGTTCGTTCGGGTCGATGCCGGCGCAGCTGAGCACTTCACGGCCGTCACGCGAGCGTGCCCAGCGGGCGATCTGCTCAGGACCGTTGCCGTATTTCTTGTCATCTGCAATGGCGTCGTCGAGCGCGGCAAGTACAACAGCTGCGAACAGCTTGCGGGCCCGGTTGCCCTGTTCATTGTTGAATGCCGTGCCGTCCACGAAGTCTTTCATCGTCAGTCCTTTTTATTGCTCTTGCGTTTCGGGCTCGGGGCGACTTATGGCGAATATGTGACGATTCGGATAGGTCGCAAAAACATGCCTGTCATGCACTTTGCGCATAGCTTGGCGATGCCGGGCCCAAGAGCAGCACTTATTGCTTCGGCCCTGAAGCGGATATATAGGTCCGCCGAGAATCCGATCAAGCCGCACCGGAGTGCAAGGTATGCCCAAGATTAACGGAAACGAGATCAGGCCCGGGAACGTGCTTGAGCACGACGGCGGACTCTGGGCTGCCGTGAAGGTCGACCACGTGAAGCCCGGCAAGGGCGGCGCCTTCGCGCAGGTCGAGATGCGCAACCTGCGGACCGGCTCCAAGCTCAACGAACGCTTCCGGTCCGCCGACAAGGTGGAGCGCGTGCGGCTCGAGCAGAAGGACCAGCAATTCCTTTACGAAAACGATGGTATGCTGGTTTTCATGGACGCCGAGACCTACGAACAGATCGAGCTTCCGGCCGAGATCCTCGGCGAGCGGCGCCCCTTCCTGCAGGACGGCATGACCATCCTGGTCGAGTTCCACAACGAGGAAGCGCTGAACGCCACGCTGCCCCAGAAGGTGACCTGCAAGATCGTCGAGACGGAGCCGGTCGTGAAGGGCCAGACCGCGGCGAACTCGTTCAAGCCGGCGGTTCTGGACAACGGTGTCCGGGTGATGGTGCCCCCCTTCGTGGGCGAGGGCGAAGACATCGTCGTGAACACCGAGACCATGGAATATTCCGAACGCGCCTGACGCAAGGTTATGCATCGAATGCAAGGCCGGACCTCCAGGTCCGGCCTTTTTCATGCCGCGGGAACAGCGGGTATCCGCTGCCCGTTTTGCGCGATTTCGCAACTTCCCGCCGGTCCGCTGTGGCGCGGAGGCCGCAATATCCGCATGCGGCGAGGTTTCCGCCTGACGTCCACCGCCGGACTGCCCTGAAAAGTCGCAATTGCACGGCACCCGGCCAGAGCCATGAGGAAGGTCGGGCCAGGGCAGGGATCGGCGACGCGCCTGAGGCGTCGCACCGCCCCGCGCGTCAGCCGTCCCGGCGGACGGTCGCGCCTTCCGCCTGCATGTCACCCTCGGCCCGGTCGAAGCGGAGATAGGCGATCGCCGCGTCGCCTGCGCGGGTGTGGAGCACCCCGGCGGCCTTCCCGTCGGCCGTGATCGCGGTCCCCGGCGCGGCGTCGCCCTCGACCGTCACCCGCACCAGCCCCTTCCGCAGCTCGGTCTTGTGCCGCATCCGGGCCGTGACCTCCTGCCCGACATAGCAGCCCTTGCGGAAGTCCACGCCGTTGATCCGGTCGAACCCGGTTTCGAGGATGAAGGTGTCGGGGGTCAGTTCCTCCCCGGTCTCGGGGATCAGGTGTTCGACCCTCAGCGCATCCCAGTCGGTGCCGTCGTCCGCCTCGGCCTCGCCATAGAGCCGCCAGCCGAGCGCCGGGTGACGCGGATCGGGCAGGGCGCCCTCGGGGGCCGGGCCGGTGCCGCGCGACACCTTCAACGCGGTCTCCTCGATGCGGACGTCTGCGCGCAGCTTGTACATCGTCAGGCGCTGCATCAGGGCCGGCGCAAGCGCGCTCGCCACATCCAGCAGAATGCCGTCCTCTTCCGTGACGAGGAAGAAATCCGCGATATATTTCCCCTGCGGGGTCAGAAGTGCCGCGTAGACGATTCCGTCGCGGTCGATCCTGGCGACATCGTTCGTCACCAGGCCTTGCAGAAAATCACGGGCATCCGTGCCGGTGATGCGAAGAATTGTGCGGGGCATGGGCTGCTCTTGTGTCCTGTGTCTGGACCCTCAATATAGCCACCCGATGTCCCGGCGACAGGGGGGAGCCATGCGGGCACCATTATCCGTGATCATTCCGACCCTCGACGCGGCAGAGGCCCTGCCCGGCTGCGCCGGCGCGCTGTTCGAGGGGCTCGAGGCCGGCCTCGTCCGCGAAGTCGTGATCTCGGATGGCGGCTCGACCGACGCGACGCGCGCGGTGGCGGGTGAACTCGGCGCGGTCTGGGTCGAGGGTCCCGCATCGCGCGGAGGCCAGATCCGGCGCGGGATCGCGGCCTCCGAGGGGGAGTGGCTGCTCCTGCTGCACGCCGACACGCAGCTTGCGCCGGGCTGGGCCGATGTCGCGCTGCGCCATCTCGCCTCCGGGGAGGCGGGGTATTTCCGTCTGAGCTTCGCGCGGGGCGGCTGGCGCGCCCGGACGGTGGCGGGCTGGGCCAATGCGCGCTCGCGCTATGCCGGGCTGCCCTACGGCGATCAGGGGCTGATCCTGCCGCGACGGTTGCTCGAGGAAGTGGGCGGCGTGCCCGACCAGCCGCTGATGGAGGATGTGGCGCTTGCGCTTGCGCTCAGGGGCCGGCTGCGGGCGCTGGACGCGGTCGCCGTGACCTCGCCCGAGCGCTACGAGACCGGCGGCTGGCTGCGCCGCGGCGCGCGCAACCTGACGACCCTCACGCGCTACCTGCTTGGCGCGGATCCGGAAGCTCTGGCGCGCGCGTATCGCCGTCGCTGAACTGGAGCGCGTGCAGCGTCGCATAGTGACCGCCGCGCGCCAGAAGCTCCTCATGCGTGCCCGCGTCGATCGCCCGGCCCTTGTCCATCACCACGATCCGGTCGGCGGTCCTGACGGTCGAAAGCCGGTGCGCGATCACCAGCGTCGTGCGGCCCTTGGCCAGCCGCTCGAGCGCCTCCTGCACCAGCTTCTCGGATTGCGCGTCCAGCGCCGATGTCGCCTCGTCCAGCAGCAGGATCGGGGTGTCGCGCAGCAACGCGCGGGCGATGGCCACCCGCTGCCGCTGCCCGCCCGACAGGGCCGAGCCGCGCGGCCCGACGTGGCTGTCGAGACCGTCCGAGAGCTGGGGCAGGAACTCGGTCACATGGGCGGCGTCCAGCACCTCGCGAAGCCGCGCCTCGGAGACATCGGTGCGGCCCAGGAGGATGTTCTCGCGCAGCGTTTCGTCGAAGAGCGCGGCGTCCTGCGTGACGGTCGAGAAATGCGACCGCAGATCGGCAAGGTCCACGTCCGAGACCGGGACACCATCCAGAAGCACCTCGCCCGAGGCCGGGTCGATCAGCCGTGTCAGCAGGTTGAACACCGTTGACTTGCCCGCCCCCGACGCGCCGACCAGCGCCGTGGTCTCCCCGGCCTCGGCGGTGAGCGTCAGCCCGTTCAGCACCGAGGTCTCGCCGTAGCTGAGGTGGACATCCTTCAGTTCGACCTTCGGGGTGCCTCGCGGCGCGGGCACCGGGCGGGCGGGGGAAAAGACGGTCGCGCGGGTCTCGAGCAGGTCCCGGATCCGCTCGATCGCGGCGGCCGCGATCTGCCAGGCCCCGGTCATCGCGCCAAGCCGGCGGAGCGGGTCGAAGGCCAGCCCGATCGCGGTGAAGAACGACATGAACTGCCCGACCGTCTTGTCGCCGGCGATGATCTCGCCCCCGCCGTAGATCAGCACGCCGAGGAAGCCGACGCCCGCCATGATGTCGACCATGCCCGACATCAGCTCGGACCCCAGCGTCGCCCGGACCTCGGCCTTCACGAGCTCGTCCGAAAGGGCATCGTAATTCCGGGCCTGGTAGCGTTCGAGCCGGTTCAGCTTCACCGGCACGATGCCGTGGAAGACCTCGTCGAGCCGGGTCGCGAGCCGCGCGCCGAGATCGCGCGCCTCGCGCGCCCGGGCGCGGGTGAAGCGCTGCACGAGGAACGAAGGCAGCACCAGCGCGGGCGCGCCGACGCAGGCGATCAGCGTCCAGAGCGGATCGACCGAGATCGCGACCCCCAGAAGCACGATCAGGGCGATCAGGTCGCGGCCCACGGTCGTCATGATCTTGGTCAGGATCTCGGTGATCGCATTGACGTCCGACTGCACCCGCTGGATCAGGAAGCCCGGCGGGTGCGACTGGTGGAACGCGCCGTCGAGCCCCATCAGGTGGCGCAGCAGGTCGCCCCTCAGCCGCGCCGCAGCCCGGTGCCCAGCCTGCGCCAGAAGCACCTTCTGCAACGTCCCCGCCACGCCGCGCACCACGAAGATGCCGAAGATCACCGCGCCGACCCAGGCGAGCGCGCCGGTGTTCCCGGCGATGAACACCTGATCGAACATCGGCTTCATCATGTAGGAGAGCGCGCCCATGGCCGCCCCCTCCATCGCCATCAGCACGAAGGCGATCGCCAGCACGCCGATATGCCGGCGCAGGTAGCCGCGCCAGAGCCATCCCATCAGGTCTCGGCTGGAGGCATCGGCGCTCATGGGCTGCGTCCTTCGGCTGCGGCGTCGAGTGGCTGCTTAGAAGGCAGCCGGGGCTGATGCAAGGAATAGCGGTGCGCCTGTGCCGTGATGCACGGCTCGCCCGGGCCGAGCGCGATTGACCCTCCCGCGCCTTGCGCTAAAGCTGCGCGGGTTACGATCACACCCCGGAGTCCCCCCTCATGCCGCTCGCAGCAGGCCGTCCCTATCTCGCCATTCCCGGTCCCTCGGTCATGCCCGACCCGGTGCTGCAGGCGATGCATATTCCCTCGCCGAACATCTATGAGGGCGAGATCGACGAGGTGATGCATTCGATCCTTCCCGACCTGAAGAAGGTCGCACGGACCGAGGGCAACGCGGCCATGTACATCGCCAACGGCCACGGGGCCTGGGAGGCGGCGCTCGCCAACATCACCCGGCCCGGCGACAAGCTCCTGGTGGCGGTCACGGGCCGGTTCGGGCACGGCTGGGCCGACATGGCCGAGGGGCTCGGCCTCGAGGTCGAGAAGATCGATTTCGGCCTGAAGAGCATCATCGACCCGGCGCAGGTCGAGGACGCGCTGCGGGCCGACCGCGACCAGAAGATCCGCGCGGTCCTGTTCTCGCATGTCGACACCTCGACCTCGGTCCGCAACGAACCCGCCCCGCTGCGCGCGGCGATCGACGCGGCAGGCCACCCGGCGCTGCTGATGGCCGATTGCATCGCCTCGATGGGCTGCGACCGCTTCGAGATGGACGCCATGGGCGTCGACATCGCGATCACCGGCAGCCAGAAGGGCCTGATGGTCCCGCCGGGCCTGTCCTTCGTGTTCTTCAACGACAAGGCCAAGGCCGTGTCGTCGCAGAACCAGGTCTCGCGCTACTGGGACTGGACCGAGCGCTGCGCCCCGGAATGGCCCTACCAGTTCTTCGGCGGCACCTCGGCGACGCACCATGTCTACGGTCTGCGCAAGGCGCTCGACATGATCCACGCCGAGGGGATGGAGAACATCTGGGCCCGCCACGCCCGGCTCGCCGAGGCGATCTGGACCGCCTGCGAGACCTGGGGGCAGGGCGGTCCGATGACGCTCAACGTCGCCGACCGGGCAAACCGCAGCCACGCGGTCACCGCGCTCGGGCTGGGCGGCGGCAACGGCCAGAGGCTGCGCAGCTGGACCGAAAAGAACGCGGGCGTGGTGCTGGGCATCGGCCTCGGCATGGCCGAGCGCGGCGATCCCAGGGGCGACGGCTTCTTCCGGCTGGGCCATATGGGGCATGTCAATGCGCACATGATCCTGGGCCTGCTCGGCGTGATCGAGGCGGGCATGCGCGCGCTCGAGATCCCCTTCGGCGAGGGCGCGCTCGGCGCGGCGGCCGAGGTGATCGCGAAGGGCTAGGCCCTCCGGCAGAACCGCTGGATCACCCGGTCGAGCAGCCAGCCCGCCGCCATCACGGCGGGCAGGCCGAAGACCGCCCAGATCAGGCCGAGAATCCACAGCAGGTTCACCAGCGCCATCCAGAGGAAGGCGCTGGTGTAGTTCGGAGCGGCGGGGCGGGTCTCGTCGTCCATCTGGCCCTCCTCCATTGCGGCTGGACGATGATAGCACGCGGCGGCGGCGCGTCCTACAATCCGGTCATTTCGCCTGTGGCGACCCCGGGGGGCTGTCTGCCCCCCGGACCCCCCGAGGATACGAGACCAGAGGAAGGGCGGGGCGCGGGCCCTGCTTTCCTCTGGTCAATGTATCCCGGGGGAGTCGCCGTCAGGCGACGGGGGCAGAGCCCCCTCCACCGCCGCTGTTTGAACTGACGTCTGGTTCTCAGCAGTTATCGAGACCCCAGTCGAGCCGTCGTGCGAGGCGGGGGCACTGCAACTACCAGTGAGTCTGGGCCCCCTCCACCGCGATCTGCTTTCACGATGGGTTGTCAGGGCTGATCGCCTCCCGGGCCGAGATGTGGCGCGGCGGGGGCACTGCGGCTGACATCGGGCCTGCGCCCTCTTGTCTGTCTGATGCCGCTCTCCGGGCGAGGGGGGAAGAGAGCGCTATGTCACCTCCGCCAGCGCGGCGGGCAGGGCTTTCGCGAGCACGGCGAGATCCGCCTCTGTCCCGCAGGAGATACGGATGCAACGGTCCTCGGGGGCCACGAAGGGCATCCGGACGAAGACGCCGCGGGTCGCGAGCGCGGCGACCAGCGCACGGGCGCGGGCCCCGTCGCCGCCGCAGTCGACGGTGACGAAATTGGTGGCGGAGGGCAGGGGGGTGAGGCCGTTGTCGCGGGCGATGCGGGCGATCTCCTCGCGCGCCGCGGCGACCTGCGCCTGGACATGGGCCAGCCAGTCGCGGTCCTCGAAGGCCGCCAGCGCGCCGATCTGGGCCGTTCGGTTCATGCCGAAATGGTTGCGGATGCGCTCGAAGACCGCGATCAGCGCCGGCGCGCCGATGGCATAGCCGACCCGGGCCCCGGCCATGCCGTAGGCCTTGGAGAAGGTGCGCATCCGGATCACCCTGGGATCGTCGAAGGGCAGCGGCACATGGGCCGCGTCGGGGCCGAATTCGAGATAGGCCTCGTCGAGCACCAGAAGCGCGTCCGCGGGCAGGGCCTCGAGACTCTCGGCCACCTCGTCGCCGGGGATGCAGGAGCCCATGGGATTGTCGGGGTTCGCGAAATAGACCAGCCGCGCGCCGGTCTCGGCGGCCTTCGCCAGAAGCGCGGGCAGGTCCTCGCGATCGTCGCGGTAGGGCACGGTCTCGAGCCGGCCGCCGAAGCCCGCGACGTGGTAGTTGAAGGTCGGATAGGCGCCGGCCGAGGTCACCACAACGTCACCCGGGGCCACCAGGATGCGGACGAGATAGCCGAGCAGCCCGTCGATCCCTTCGCCGATGACGATGTGGTCGGGCGTGATCCCCAGCCGATCGGCGATCGCGGCGCGCAGGTCGTGGCTGGCGGAATCGCCGTATTTCCAGATCTCGGCGGCGGCCTCCTGCATCGCGGCGACCGCGCGGGGCGAGGGGCCGAAGACGTTCTCGTTCGCGCCGAGCCGGGCGTCGAAGGGCGCGCCGCGGCGGCGTTCGAGCTCTTCCGGGCCGACGAAGGGCACGGTTGCGGGCAGGGAGGCGACGAGGTCTGTGATGCGTGGTCCGGTCATGGCGGCGGGATAGTGTGGCGCGGGGCCGCTCCGCAAGTGAAATTCGCAGCGTCACATCTGGACGCTGGCCGCGCGATCGGGTGCACTCGCCGCCGGAACCAGGACGAGGAGGAAGAGATGGCGCGCGTTTCCGTGGAGATCGAGAACCATGTCGCGAAGGTCACCCTGACCCGCGGTGACAAGATGAATGCCGTGGACCCGGAGATGAAGGAAGCCATCGTCGCGGCGGGCGAGGACCTGCTGGGCCGCGAGGATATCCGGGCCGTGGTGCTCTCGGGCGAGGGCCGGGCGTTCTGCGCCGGGCTCGACATGGCGAGCTTCGGGGCCATGGGCCGGGAAGACCCGATGCGGCGCATGATGGAGCGGACCCACGGGCTGTCGAACATCTCGCAGCGCGTCGCGACCGTCTGGCGCGAGATGCCGGTGCCGGTGATCGCGGCGGTGCATGGCGTGGCCTATGGCGCGGGGCTGCAGCTTGCCATCGGGGCGGACATCCGGGTGGCGGCGCCGGACGCGAAGCTCTCGATCATGGAGATGAAGTGGGGTCTCGTACCCGACATGGGCGGGATGCCCGTCTTCCGGCACAACCTGCGGTCGGACGTGCTGCGCCTGCTGACCTATACCGCGGAGCCCGTCACGGCCGAGCAGGGGCTCGCCTGGGGGCTGGTGACGGAACTGGCCGCCGACCCGCTGGCCCGGGCGATGGAGATCGCGACGCTGATCGCGGGCAAGTCGCCCTCGGCGATCCGGGCGGCCAAGCGGCTGATCGATTTCGCCGAAAGCGGCGCGGACGAGAAGGCGGTGCTGCTGGAGGAAAGCCGCGAGCAGGCCAACCTGATCGGGGGCGCGCATCAGAAGGAGGTGATCGCCGCCAACATGGAGAAACGCGCCGCGCGGTTCGACTGAGCGGCGCGCGCGGGGCTGGGCAAGAGGGTCGGGCTGGCGCTTCGTCGTGCGGGGCGTAGTGCCGGGCTGACGCCCGCGGTTTCCGGCCCGGATCAGGGCGGTGAGATGCTGAAGATCATGGGGCCGGTCAGCCCCGGCCTGACCGGCGGGGGGCGTCCGCACGGCAAGGCGCCCGGCGTTGCGGCAGGCCGCGCAGGGCGGGTTCGGCCGCGCGTCCCGCGACAGACAGGCCGGAAACGGCGGAGGCCCGGATCGCGGGGATCCGGGCCTTCGTGCAGGTCCGTGGCCGGTGTCAGCCGACGGCGCGCTGGTCGGGGCGGAACCCGATGCGGTCGGACGCGGCGAAGCGGCCACCCTTGACCTTGCGGATCTTGCCCTCGCGCAGGAGCGAGCCGAAGGCGCGCAGCGCGTCCTCGCGGCTGTAGCCGTCGGGGTCGACCTCGCGCACCCGGTTCATCAGCTGCGGGCGGGAGAATTGTTCCCGGCCCTCGACGAAGGCGAGGTAGGAGGCCGCGGCCTCGAGCACCTCGGAGAGCTCCTCGGCACCGCTGTCCTCGAGGAAGGCGGGGAAGCCTTCGCCCTTGGCGGTGTCGGGCTGGACCGCGTCCTCCTCATCGTCGGCTTCCTGCCGGATCAGGTCGGCGATCGAGACGCGGCGGGGGCGGACCGGGGCGCGGTGTTCGGCTTCGATGTCCACGCGCTGTTCGGCGACGAGGCGCAGCGGCGCGGGCTTGTCCTCGGTCCGGCGGCCGGTGGTGCCGCCCGACCGCGGGCGCCGGGGCCGGACGACCTGCGCGAGGTCCTCGCGATAGGCGTTGGTGTGGTCCTCGTCCTTCCCGGCGCCGAGGTCGGAGCCGGCCTGCTGTTCCGCCTTGGTGGCGGCGACGGCGGCGCGCAGGTGCTGGATCGCGCTGCGGCGACGGGTGCCCTCGGTCTCGTGGAGCTGGTTGTTCGTCTCGGCGAGGATGCGGTCCATGTCGCCGGGATTGGCGGAGGCGTCGAGTTTCGCACGGCCGGCCGGGGCGGTGGGGGCCTGCGGCATCTCGGCCGGGGCCTCGGCCGCGTTCTCGTCATCCTCGAAGTACGTCTCCTGACCGGCGAGCTCTGCCGCTTCGGCGGGGATGTCGTCGTCCTCCGCAAGAGCCTCTTCCCAGGCGGCTTCGTCGTCGTCCTCGTCCCAGGCTTCGTCCGCGGCATGGGCGGGCTCTGCCTCGGTCCCGGCGTAATCCGCATCGGCGTCGTTCTCGTCGAGCTCGACATGGCGCGCCTCGGCGGGTTCGATATCCTCTTCGTAGGCGTCCTCGGCGGGAATGGCGCGGGCCTCTGCCGCCATTTCGGCCTCGAGCTCGGCAAGTTCGTTCTGCAGCTCGGCTTCCTGTTCGGCACTCAGGCCGGATGCGGCGGCGACGGCGGGATTGCGGGCGGCGACCGCTTCCATGTCGCGGCGCTTGACCTTCACGACGCGCGGCCAGCCGGTGGCGGCTGCCGCGGCGGTGGCGGCCGCGACGGGGAAGGTGCGGTGATGGTGCTCCTCGTCGTCGTCGTGGTCCATGTCGGACTGGTGCCGGGTGTTCTCGGCGACGGGCGCGTCCTCGGCGGAAGCGTCGGCTTCGTCGTCGTCGAACGCGGCCTCCTCGAAGGTGGCCTCCTCGAAGGCGTCTGCCTCGTCGGTATCCTCGAAGGCGGCTTCCTCCTCCTCGAAGGCGTCTGCCTCGTCGGTATCCTCGAAGGCGGCCTCCTCCCCCTCGTCGAAGGCGTCCTCTTCGAAGGCGGCGTCCTCCTCTTCTTCGAAGGCGGCGTCCTCCGCCACGGTGTCCTCGTCTTCGTATCCGTCCTCGAAGGCCTCGACCTCCTCGAAGGCTTCGTCTCCGGCGGTCTCTTCCTCGGCAGCGGCGGTCTCTTCTTCAGCCTCATCCTGGAAGCTGACCGCGGCCCCTTCGTCCTCGGCGGTTTCGGAAAGGTCCTCGTCGCCGGCCATGTCCCCCGGCTGCGCGTCGCGCGCCTCGGCGGCCGAGATCTCGTCCTCCAGCTCGGCCAGGGCGGCCTCCTCGGTCGCCTCGGGGGTGACCGTCGCCTCGTAGAGCGCGCTGGCGTCGAGCCCGGCGGCGCGGGGCGCCTCGTAGATGTCCTGATCCTCGGCGTAATCGCCCGCGGTCGTGGCACCGTTGCGCGAGACGACCGAGCGGATGCGGCGCAGCTTTGCGACGATGCTGTCCTCATCCGCCATCGGCAGGGCGGCGGGGCCTCGGGCAGCGGCCGGCGGCATGTCCTCTTCGGCGAAGTCGTCCTCCGGCGCCTCGTCCTCGGCCGCGTCCTGCACGGGTGCGGCCGGCGTCTCCTTCCGCGGGGCGGGGGCGGCTGCGGCCGGCAGCGCCGGCGCGGCGGCGCCCGAGCGCAGGACGATCCCGTCGTCCGAGGCGCGCGCCTCGACCCGGCGGGCAGAGCCGCGTTCGGCGATGCGGGCCATCATCTCGGCATCGGGCGTCGGCGGTTCGGCCCCGAAGAACCGATCATCGGCGGCAAGGTCACGGAAGTATTCCGCGATGGCCTTCATCGTCTCGAACGCGTCGTCAAAGCCTTCGAGCGTGCAGGAGAACGTCCCGTAGGAGACGGTCAGTATCTTGTTTGAATCTACCACAGTCTTGCTCGCTTCTTGTTCGTAACCTTGGTGGGCCCGACACTGCTCGTGGACCTCGACAGACTGGACGATGCGACAGAACCTGCCCGAATCTATGGTGTATTGGGTGTCATTTTGTGTCGATTGTATGGTTCATGTCCACGTGCCGCCAAGGGAGTCCGCCGCATTGTTACCGCTGGTTAGCTTAGAAACCGTTGCCCTTCTCGGCGGCGCGCCGGTTTCCGCGGCGCTGCTGGACGAGGTCTTCGCCCTGAGCGGGCCGGTGGTGGGCGTCGACGGCGGCGCGGCCCATGCGCTGGACCGCGGCCGGCTGCCCGAGGCGGTGATCGGCGACCTGGATTCGCTGGATGCGGTCCGCATGGACGATCTGCCCGCCGACCGGCTGCACGTCATCGCCGAGCAGGAGACGACGGATTTCGACAAGGCGCTGCGCCACGTCGAGGCGCCGCTGGTGCTGGGCGCAGGCTTTGCAGGCGGGCGCGCCGATCATGCGCTCGCAGCCTACACGGTCCTGCTGCGTCACCCCGACCGGCGCTGCCTGCTGGCGGGCGAGGCCGAGGTGGTCTTCCTCTGCCCGCCCGAACTGACGCTGACGCCCCCGCCGGGCAGCTGGCTGTCGCTCTATCCGCTGGGCGCGGTGACGGGCCGGTCCGAGGGGCTGGAATGGCCGATCGACGGGCTGGACTTCGCGCCGGACCGCCGGGTCGGCACGTCGAACCGGGTCAGCGGCCCGGTGCACCTGAGCTTCGACGCGCCGCTGATGCTCGTGATCATGCCTCGGGCGGAACTGGCGGCAACGGCGCATGCGCTCGCGGCTGCGCCCGCGCGATGGCCCGCTCGCGCATGACGATGTAGAGCCCGGCGGCGACCGTGATCACGATCCCGATGGCCGCCAGCCCGTCGGGCCAGTCGTCGAAGATCAGGAAGCCGATGACCGCGGCGACGGGGATCTCGAGGTACTGGATTGGCGCCAGCGTCGCCGAGGGCGCGTAGCGCAGCGACCATGTCATCAGCAGATGTGCCGTTGTCCCGAGCGCGCCGATGGCGAAGAGCAGGACCGCATCGTCACCCCGGATCGGCGCGAAATCGGTGATCTGAAGACCGAGAGGCTGCATCAGCAGCACCGCGGGGACCAGAATCAGGGTCGCGATCGCCCCCGAGGCCATCTGCAGCCCGATCGGATCCGTGTGCGGCGCGAGCTGGCGGGTCACCATGATGAAGACGGCGAAGTTCACCGCGACACCCAGCGGCAGCAGGGCGGGGAGGCCGACCTCGGCAAAGCTCGGCTGGATGACCATCAGCGTGCCGATGAAGCCGATCACGCAGGCGGCGAGCCGGCGCATGCCGACCTCTTCGCCCAGGATGTAGCGGCCGAGGATCAGCAGGATGAAGGGCATCACGAAGGCGATGGCCACCGCGTCCGCCAGGGGCAGATACCGCAGGGCGGTGAACATCATCCCGATGCCGAGGATGTGCAGCCCGGTCCGCAGCGTCGCAAGCCGGAGCAGCCGCCCCGACAGGCGCCAGGCCCGCCCCGTCACCGCGACCAGCGGCAGGAGCAGCACGCATTGCACCGCGAAGCGGATGATCAGCATCTGTCCGAGCGGCTGGCTCTCTCCGAGCAGCTTCGCCACCGCGTCGCCCATGGGGGCGACCACGCAGAAGCCGATCATCAGCAATATGCCAAGCAGCGGGTTGTCCTGTGCCATCGGCCAGACGCTAGTTGGCGTCATGTGGCTTGTCCATCCAAACATGCGTTTCGGCAACGCTTTTTTCGCATCGCGGAACCGCCCGGCGGTCAGGCCTGCGGCGCAAGCCCCGCGTCCTGCATCAGCCGCTCGGTCTCCTCGGCGAGCAGACGCTCCTGCGCCATGCCGGCGATCGGCACGCGCCCCTGTTCAAGGAAGAGCGGCGCGGAGAGCGGCGTGATCCGCTCCAGCGCGACATGGTCGATCCGCCCCGCCGTGCGGGCCAGCATCTCTTCCACCCGCCCGAAATCCACCAGCCCGCGCATCGCCTCGGTCCGGGTGATCCGCAGGAGCAGGTGATCGGGGTCGTATTTCTGGAGCGTGTCGTAGAGGATGTCGGACGAGAACGCCGCCTGCCGCCCCGAGGATTTCCCGCCGCGCGGCTGGTTGCGCATGATGAGCCCGGCGATCTGGGCCGACATCCGGAAGGTCCGCTTCATCAGCGCATTGTCGGTGAACCAGCGCTCCAGCCCCTCCCGGATCGCGTGCGGCGCAAACAGCGGCACCGGGTCGCTCAGCCGCTTCAGCCCCCAGATCAGCGTGGCGTAATCGGTCGCGACGAAGCCGAGCGGGTCGAGCCCCAGCTCCTCCATCCGCTTGGTCAGGATCAGGCCCAGCGTCTGCTGGGCGTTCCGCCCGGCGAGCCCGTAGATCACGAGGTTCTGGCGCCCGTCGTGGGGGAAGCTCTCCAGCAGCAGCCGTCCCGGCTCGGGCAGGCGCGAGACCTCGCGCTGCAGGTCCAGCCATTCGGCGGTGTGGCGGGGCAGGTTGGGCCAGGTCTCCTGCTGGAAGATGCGCAGGATCCGGTGGCTGAGCTGGGTGGAGGTGGCGAATTTCGTGCCCCCGAAGACCGCGATCTTGGGCTTGCGGGCGGCGTTGCGGGTGACCTCGACCGTCAGCTCGTTGAGCCCCTCGTAGCGGACGATCCGCCCGCCGATCAGGAAGGTGTCCCCCGGCGAGAGCGAGGCCGCGAACCCTTCCTCGATCTCGCCGAGGGGACGCCCGCCGCCATGTTTCAGCCGGACCTTGAGCTTGTCGTAATCGAAGATCGTCCCGATGTTCATCCGGATCAGCGTGGTCGCGCGCGGATCGCGCAGCCGCCAGAGCCCGTCCGGCCCCTGCAGCAGCCGCTTCCAGCGGTCATAGGCCCTGAGCGCGTAGCCCCCGGTGGCGGTGAAATCGAGGCAATCGTCGAACTCGGCCCGGGTGAGGTCGGCATAGGCGCCGGTCGTTCTCACCTCGTCGAAGAGGGCCCGGGCGTCGAACGGGCCGGCGCAGGCGGTGATCAGGATATGCTGGCAGAGCACGTCGCGGGGCCCGGGTCCGCGCGGGTCGCCGTCGAGGTCGCGCGCCTTGACCGCCTCCAGCGCGGCCACGCATTCGACCACCTCGAAGCGGTTCGCGGGCACCAGCAGCGCCTTCGAGGGCGCGTTGTAGCGGTGGTTGGCCCGTCCGATCCGCTGCACCAGCCGCTTCACGTTCTTCGGTGCGCCGACCTGGATCACGAGGTCGACGTCGCCCCAGTCGATCCCGAGGTCGAGCGAACCCGTGCAGACCACTGCCCGCAGCCGCCCCTGCGTCATCGCCTTCTCGACCCGCTCCCGCTGCGTGCGGTCGAGCGAGCCGTGGTGGATCCCGATCGGCAGCCCCTCGGCATTCGCCATCCAGAGGTTGTGAAAGAAGATCTCGGCCTGCGCGCGGGTGTTGTGGAAGACAAGCGTGGTCCTGTGGCGCCGGATCTGCTCCAGCACCGCGGGGACGGCGTAGGCGCCGCCGCCGCCCGACCAGGGCGGGCGCTCCTCGGTTTCCAGCATGGCGATGTCGGGATCGGGGCCGGGATCGGCGTTCAGGATCTCGCAGGGATCGGGGTGCCGGGCCAGCAGCTGCGCGATCGCCGCCGGATCCTCCACCGTGGCCGAGAGCCCGACCCGCCGCAGCCCCGGGCAGAGCGTCTGGAGCCGCGAGAGCGCGAGGAACAGCTGGTCGCCCCGCTTGCTCTCGGCCAGCGCGTGGATCTCGTCGACCACCACGCGCTGCAGCCCGGCGAAGATATGCGGCGCATCGGGGTAGGAGATCAGCAGCGCCAGGCTTTCGGGCGTGGTCAGCAGGATATGCGGCGGGTCCGCCCGCTGCCGCCGCTTCTGGGTATAAGAGGTGTCCCCGGTCCGGTCCTCGATCCGGATCGGCAGGCCCATCTCCTCCACCGGCGTGGTGAGGTTGCGCCGGATGTCCGCCGCCAGCGCCTTCAGGGGCGAGACATAGAGCGTGTGCAGCCCCTTGTGCCCGCCCCGGGACAGCTCCACGAGCGTCGGCAGGAAGCCCGCCAGCGTCTTGCCGCCGCCGGTCGGCGCGATCAGCAGCAGCGCCGGATCCGAGGCCCGGTCGAGCATCGCCTGTTGATGCGGGTGGATCCGCCAGCCGCGTGTGGCGAACCAGTCAGTGAAGGGGGCCGGAAGCGCGTTCATGCTCCGTTCTTAGCCCGTCGCGCCCGTCGGACAAGGGCAAACCCGCCCCACTTTCCTCTGGTCACGTATCCTGGGGGGTGAATTTCGTTCGGCCCCCGAACGAAAGAGGGGGGCAACGCCCCCCTTGGCCCGCCCGAGCCACCGCGCGGATCGTCCGGGGGGGAGGGGGGCGGATGCAGGCCGCGCCTAGGCCCGGCCCTGGTCCGTGCCGCCCGCTTCGCCGAGCTTGGCCCGCAGCTGCGCCGCCACCTTCTGGATCTCGGGCTGCGCGACGCCCGCATTCATCGTTTCGGCCTGCTCGGCCCAGTGCGAATAGCGTTCGAGCATCGGGATGAAGGTCTCGATCTCATCGTCGCTCCAGCCCGAGAGGAATTCGCCGAGGATCAGGAACTTGATCGTGCGCACCGCATCGACGATGGCCTGCCCCGCCTCGGTCAGCTCCACCACCGTGCGCCGCGCATCCTGCTGCGAGACGGCGCGCTTGACGTAGCCCTGGCCGATCAGGTCGGACACCAGCCGTGAGGCGCGGGAGGGGTCGATGCCGAGCCGGGTGGAGATCGTCGAGACCATGGTCTCGGCGTCATCCCGTCCGAATTCGTTCGAGGGCGCCCAGATCGCGATCAGCACGTCGAGCTTCGGCAGGTCGAGCGGCAGGTCCAGCTCGCGCAGCGCCATGCGGCCAAGTTCGCGTTTCTGCACGCGCCGTCGCCATTGCTGCACGATCGCGTCGAGCGTGAGCGCCCGGTCCGTCACCTCGGGCGGGATGCCGTCACGTTCGAGCTGCGCCTTCATCACATCGTCGCGGGAGCCGATTGTCCTGTCCTCCGTGTTCCGGTGCCACGCGGGCAGCGCCGGAATGTGCCGATCTCGGATATGCATGCCATTGACATGCAATTGCGAGCGACACATATATATTCCAAACCGGAGATTACCAGCGGTCTTGCGGATTCCAAGCAACGCATGGCCGCCAGAGACGGGATATTTCGTACATGTCCTCCGATGTCGCCGCACAGGGCGACCCGCAGCTTCCCGATTCCCGCAGGCTCCGCGTCATCCTCGTCGCGGTGGCCTCGACGCTGTTCCTGGCCTCGCTCGGCAACACGGTGGTCGCCGCGGCCCTGCCGCGGATCGTGAGCGATCTCGGCGGACTCGATTACATCACATGGGTGGTGACCGCCTTTCTGCTGGCCTCGACCATCGGCGCGCCGATCTCGGGCCGGCTGGGCGACATGTACGGGCGCAAGATCGTCCTGCAGGCGGCGATCGGCATCTTCCTTCTGGGGTCCGCGATCTGCGGGATGGCGGAAAGCATGGGCGTGCTGGTGGCCGGACGGCTGGTGCAGGGCTACGGCGGCGGCTCGCTGATCGTCGTCTCGATGGCCGCGGTGGCGGACGTTCTGCCGCCGCGCCAGCGGGGAAAGGCGCAGGGCTGGCTGTCGTCGGTCTTCGGGCTCTCGACGATCATCGGCCCGCTGGTCGGCGGCTACATCGTGGCAAGCTGGAGCTGGAGCTGGATCTTCTGGCTGAACTTCCCGATCGGGCTGCTGGCCTTCGCCGTCATCACCCTGACGATGGAAAAGGCGCCGCCCTCGGGCAAGCACCGGATCGACTTCTTCGGGGCCTTCCTGCTGGCGACGCTGCTGAGCTGCGCCGTGCTGGTGGCCAACCTCGGCGGCGCGGTTCTGCCCTGGACCAGCCTGCCGGTCGTCTGCCTGATGCTGCTCGCCCCGGCCGTGCTGGCCGCCTTCGTGGTCGTGGAACGCTCGGCGGCCGAGCCGATCATGCCGCCGAGCCTGTTCTCGATCCGCAACTTCCAGGTCGCGAACTCGATGAACTTCCTCGTCGGCATGACGATGTTCGGCACCATCGCCTTCGTGCCGACCTTCCTGCAGGTGGTGAAGGGACTCGACCCCGCGACCTCGGGCCTCTTCCTCGTGGCGATGATGGTCGGGCTGATCGGCACCTCGATGCTGGCCGGGCGCTTCATGTCCCAGACCGGGCGTTACAAGTGGATGCCGACCGCCTCCACCGCCTTCCTCGCGGTCGCCATGCTGGTGCTCTGGACCATCGGGCCCGAGACGCCCTATTGGCGGCTCCTGCTGTCGCTCTTCATGGTGGGGGTGGGGATCGGGCCGACGATGAGCGTGTCCATCGCCGCGATCCAGTCGGCGATCCCGGTCGAGAACCTCGGGATCGGCACCGCCTCGGTCAACATGTTCCGCCTCACGGGTGGCGCCATCGGCACGTCGCTCTTCGGCGGCATCTTCGCCATGGGCCTGACGCGGCACGTCCGCCCGCTGCTGCCCGGAGAGGGCGATCAGGCGATCACCTACGAATTGGTCATGCAGCTCGACCCGGTGCTGCGGCAGGAGGTCGTGCAGGCCTTCGCGGACGCGATCACGCCGATCTACCTTGTCGCCTCGGCGCTGGCGGTCATCGCCTGCCTGATCTCGATCCGGCTGGAGGAGCTGCCGCTCGGCACCACCCTGCCGGACCGGCGGAGCGCAACGCCGGCGGAGTGAACGCGGCTGTCAGGCGGTGCAGCGCCGCGGCCGAGTGAACCACGCGCGAGGCGGACAGGATCACTTCACGATGTGCTCGTCGCGGACGAACATGTTGGCCCAGGCGCGGTCGATCAGCTCGGGCGTCATCTGGTAGGGGATGCCCTCGAATTCGCAGATCGAGATCATCTGGTCGATCAGGAACACCGGCTGGTAATTCGCGAAGACATTGTCGATCGTCGGATACTTCCGCTTCAGCAGGTGGACCAGAGCCGGTTCGTTCAGCGGCATCTTCTTCTTGCGGGCCACCATGGCGAAGATCTTCAGGAAATTCTCTTGGTTCGGGCCGTCGATCTTGATCTTGAAGAAGATCCGCCGCAGGGCCGCCTGGTCGAAGATCTCGTTCGGGTGGAAGTTGGTCGAGAAGATCACCAGCGTGTCGAAGGGCACCTCGAACTTCTCGCCCGATTGCAGGGCGAGGATGTCGCGGCCTTCCTCGAGCGGCACGATCCAGCGGTTGACCAGCGCCTGCGGCGGCTCGGCCTGCCGCCCGAGGTCGTCGACGATGAACACGCCGCCGGTGGCCTTCATCTGGAGCGGCGCCTGGTAGGTGCGCGCGACCGGGTTGTAGACGAGATCCAGCATGTCGAGCGTGAGCTCGCCCCCGGTCATCACCGTCGGGCGTTCGCAGAGCACGTAGCGATGGTCGAAGCGGTTGCCGGCGCGGCGCAGCGCGGTCGGGTCGTCGACCTGTTCTTCTGCGGCGGAATGCACGATCGGGTCGTAGACCGTGATCACCTGGCCCGCGTATTCGATCGCCTTGGGCACGTAGATCTTGTCGCCGAGCGCATCGCGGATGCCGTTCGAGAGCGAGGATTTCCCGTTGCCCGGCGGGCCGTACAACAGGATGGACCGCCCGGAGGAGACCGCAGGCCCGAGGGTCGAGATCAGGTCGTCCGGCAGCACGAGGTGGCCCATGCTGGCGGTCAGGTGGTCGCGGGTGATCTGGAGGTTGCGGATCGACTGGCGCCTGATCTGCTCGTGATAGACCTCGAGCGGGACGGGCATCGCGCCGTAATATTCGGATTGCTGCAGCGCATCCATCGCGCGGGAGCGCCCGTTGTCGGTCAGCTGATAGGCCATCTCGTTCGAGGCGGTGGCCTTCAGCGTGCCGGTCGCCTCCATCAGAAGCTGTTCGCGGGCGAGGTCGATCAGCTCCTGCGTCACCGGCGCGGGCAGCGAGATCGCCTGCGCGATGGTGCTGACGCGGTCAACGCTCTTGCGGAAGATCGTCTTCAGCAGGATGTCACGCATCATCACCATGGGCAGCTGCATCTCGTCGAGCGAGCGCGGCAGCGGAGGGGGCGTGACGCCGGTCTGGACCTGCATGTTCATCGGTATCTGCTCGTTCCGTTTCCAACCCCTCATGCCGGCGGGCCGGCGCGGGACATCTCGGCGCGGGGACGTCGGCTTGCCCCGCTTTCGCCCAGAAACCACGGAAACTGCGGCGCAGCGGGGCGCAGAAACGGCTTTTTTGTGGAATTCGCTCCTGCCGCCGCAACGTCAACCGGACGGGCCGCGGCTCAGCCTCCGAGGAAGATGCCGAGCAGGAGGTAGAGCGACAGGGTGCCTCCGAGCGCGAGGCCCATGGGGAAGTCCCGCCCGCGGCTCCAGCTTTCCCAGTCCGGCGCAAGGCGGCGCAGGCCGCTGTGCTTGGCCAGCCGGTGCGTCGCGAAGGCGGCCAGAAGGTTGGCGGTGAACAGCGCCAGCACGAATCGCAGGTCGCCGGCGGCGATGTAGGGTGCGGCGGCGGCCACGAATTTCGCATCGCCCGCCCCGACCAGCCCGCCGGCATTGGCGAGGATCCCCAGAACCAGCATCACGCCGAGCTGTGCGAGGCGCCAGAGGTAGGTCTCGAAGGGCATCAGGAAGGGCCCGAGGACCACGAACGCGCCCGCCAGCAGCAGCACGGTGCCGTTGGGAATGCGCATGCCGCGAAGGTCGCTCCAGCAGGTGTAGAGCGACAGCGGGATCGCCGGGATGGCGAGGACCAGCGCGGTGAGGCTGTCGATCTCCATCGGCGCGACGGTCAGGCCTCGAGGGCGCTGAGCGCCCGCACGGCCTCTTCGAAGTGCTGCGGATGGGTGGCGATGGCGTCGCGCATCAGGGTCTTGCCGGTCTCGATGTCGCCCTGCTTGACGGCGGTCAGCCCGAGCGTCTGGAGAAGCTGGGCGCGTTCCACCTGGCTCATCGGGACGACGGGCAGGGAGTAGTTGCGCTGCGCGCCCCGGGCGAGCACGAGGTTGTTCTTTGCGGTGAACATCGCGCTGTCCTGCCTCAGTGCCTCGCCGAAGAGCTTCTCGGCCCCGGCGAAATCGCCGCGGGTCAGCTTGGAATAGCCCCAGTTGTTCAGCACGCCGGCGGGCGTCGTGGTCAGCCCCGCGGCGACCTCGTAGAAGCTGTCGGCCTTCTGCCATTCCTTGTTGCTGTCGGCGACCATCGCCTCGAGCCGGTAGCGCTTGTAGGTCTCGAAGGTCGGCGGGATCTTGTCGAGTTCGCGGTCCGCCTCTTCCCACTTGCCGTCGCGGATCAGCGCATCGGCATATTCGACGCGGTCCTCGTTGGTGGCCTGCGGATGCGCCGCCACCTGCGCCCAGACCGTCGCCGCCTCGGCCGGGCGCCTGGCGCGGACAAGGCTCTGGGCCAGCCCGCGCTGCACGTCGATCCGGTCGGGGTTGTCGGCGGCGGTGCGCTTGAAATAGGCCACGGCCTCGTTCGGGTCCGCGACGGTCATCATGATGTCGTTCATGTTCGACTCGTCCACGACGTTCACGTCGCGGAAGGCGCGATTGACCTCAGACGCGGGTTTCTTGTCGCAGGCGGCGAGGGTCACGGCACCCGCGAGGCACAGGGTCACGAAAAGGGAATGGCGCATTTACTGCGTCCTTATGCTGCTCAGCCTCTGTCTTCAGGGTATCTGACGGATGAGGTATTCGCTGCTGCCCCGCCGTACCACCTTGTATTCTTGGTCTTCGTTATCCTCAGCATAGGCCGATTGTTCAAGTTTTTCGATGGCGAGCCTGAGATTGTCGCGGATTGCGTCACTTTCGCCATTGTCGAGCGCGTAGGCCCGCTTGAACACCTGCACCGCCTCGGCGGTCTTGCCCTGTTCCAGCAGCACGATGCCGAGGTTGTTCCATGTCTCGGGGATGGCCTCGTCGCTCTCGATCGCCTCGCGAAGCTGCTTCTCCGCCTGGTTCAGGCGGCCGAGGCCGAGGTTGGCGGTGCCGATCGCCGACAGCACGTCGACGGTCATGCCCTGTTCGCCGGCGGCGCGGGAGAATGCGTCGAGCGCCAGCTCGTATTCGCCGGCGGCCATCAACCGATGGCCGACCACGAGCCCGTCGACCGCCTTGGCCTGCGGCTTGATGCCGGGCGCGTAGACCTGGTCTTCCGACGGGGAAAAGCCGCCCGATGAACAGGCGGCCAGTCCGAAACTCGTGATGATGGCGAGGATCGTCTTCGCCATGTATGCCCTGCCTCTTAGCTCACGGGCCGAGAGAGCCCATCTGCGTGATCCCGTGCACCGACGGGCCGACCAGGATGATCAGCAGCGGCGGCACGGTCAGCATCATTGTGGCAAGGGTCATCTTGGTCGGCAACTTGTTTGCCTTCTCCTCGGCGCGCATCACGCGCTTGTCCCGCATCTCGGCGGCGTAGACGCGCAGCGCCTCGGCGATCGAGGTGCCGAAGGTGGCCGACTGGATCAGCACGGTCACGAAGGAGGAGATGTCCATCACGCCGCAGCGTTCGGCCATGTCGTTGAGGACGGTCGCCTTCTCCTTGCCGGCCTTGATCTCGTTCGAGACGGTCTCGAACTCGTCGGCGAGGGCGGGGTAGGAGGCGCGGATTTCCCTGGCGACCCGCAGGATCGCCTGGTCCATGGACTGGCCCGCCTCGACGCAGACGAGCAGCATGTCGAGCGCGTCGGGGAAGCCGTCCTGGATTTCTTCCTGCCGCTGCTGCTGGCGCTTGGTGACCCAGTATTTCGGGAACATGTAGCCCACGCCGCCCGGACCGAGGATCCACAGAAGGGTCTGCTGCGTGGTCGGTTCGTTGCCGGCCATGAAAAGCATGAAGTAGACCACCCCGAGGATGATCCCGAGGATCCCGAGCGCGAATTGCGCGAAGTGGTAGAAGCGCACGGCATCGCGCGAACGGTAGCCCGCCTGCAGCAGCTTCATCTTCACCGCCGAATATTCCTCAGCGTTCTGCGGTTCGAGGAAGTTGGAGTATTTCTCCAGCTTGTGGCTCTTCGTCCCGACGCGGAGCCGGTCCTTCTTGCCCTCTTTCTTCTTGTCCGCGAGGTTCTGCTGCTTGAGCTTCTCGATCGGGTCGGCCTGCTTCCTCAGCACCACCGGAAGGGTGATCAGGATGAGCAGGAGGCCGAGACCGCCGACCGCGTAGAGCGGGCCGAGCTGGCCGAACTGCTCGGTGAGCATCTGGTTGATCGCTTGCATGTCGCTGCCCTCAGACCTTGATGTTCACCAGCATGCGCATGACGTAGAGGTTCGCTGCGAGGAACCCGGCCACGAACAGGCAGGCGTGGATGAAATAGGGGTGGTCCATCACGTCGTCGTAGTAATGCGGATCGAGGACGTTGATCACGATCAGCGCGACGATGGGGAAGGCCGAGAGGAACTTGCCGGACCATTGCGCCTCGGCGGTGATCGCCTTCACCCGGCGGAACAGGCGGAAGCGGGACCGGATCACCTTGGCCAGCCCGTCGAGCACCTCGGCGAGGTTGCCGCCCGATTGCTGCTGGATGGTGACGGCCACCGCGAGGAAGCGGAGATCCTGCATGTCGAGCCGTTCGGCCATCTCCTTGAGCGCCTCGCCCATGTCGCGGCCATAGGCGGCCTCGTCCGAGATGATCCCGAACTCGGAGGCGAGCGGATCCTGCACCTCCTTCGCGACGATGGCGATGGCCGAGGAGAAGGGGTGGCCGACCCGGAGCGAGCGGACCATCAGCTCGACCGCGTCGGGCAGCTGCTCCTCGATCATCGCGGCGCGCTTCTTGGCCTTCATGTTGACCCAGGTGTAGACCGAGCCGATGCCGATGCCGACCGAGATGACGCCCCGGATCACCGGCGCGGTCTCGGTCATGATCGTCAGCGCCATGAAGGCCACCGCCGACAGCAGGGCCATGATCATGATCAACTGGCGGGGCGTGAAGGCGATCGCCGCCTTCTGCGCCTTGGTCGCGAGGATGGCGTAGAGCGGGATCTGCCGCGACGCCATGTGCTGCTGCATTTCCTTGCGCAGCTTCTCGAGGACCTCTTCGCGACCCGCGCCCTTCTCGAGCATCTCGAGACGGCGGTTCACGCGGCTGTTCATGCTGATCGACTTGCCGAAGAACACGAGATAGAGCCCTTCGACGAGGACGAGAACGCCCACGAAGATCAGCCCGTAGATGATGGGTGCGGCGGAAATGGCCATGAGGGGTTACTCCGCCGCGACCGGTTCGAAGATCGAGGGCGGCAGGTCGTAGCCCCATTGCTTGAACCGGTCGGAGAAATGGGACCGCACGCCGGTCGCCGTGAAATGGCCGATGATCTTGCCGTCCGAGGCGAGGCCCACGCGCTGGAAGCGGAACACCTCCTGCATCGAGATGACTTCGCCTTCCATCCCGGTCACTTCGGTGATCGAGACCATGCGGCGCGAGCCGTCCTGCAGGCGCGAGGCCTGCACGATGAGATGCACGGCGCTCGCGATCTGCGAACGCACAGCCTTCAGCGGCATCTCGATCCCGGCCATGGCGACCATGTTCTCGAGACGGCTGATGCCGTCGCGCGCGGAGTTGGCGTGGATCGTGGTCATCGAGCCGTCGTGGCCGGTGTTCATCGCCTGCAGCATGTCGATGACCTCTTCGCCGCGGGTCTCCCCCACGATGATCCGGTCCGGACGCATCCGCAGGGCGTTCCGCAGGCAGTCGCGCTGGCTGACCGCGCCCTTGCCCTCGACGTTGGCGGGGCGGCTTTCCATCCGGCCCACATGGGTCTGCTGGAGCTGGAGTTCCGCCGTGTCCTCGATCGTCAGGATCCGTTCGTCATTGGCGATGAAGGAGGACAGGGCGTTCAGCGTGGTCGTCTTGCCCGACCCCGTCCCGCCCGAGACGATGACGTTCAGCCGGCAGGCGACGGCGGCCTGAAGGTAGGCGGCCATCTCCTCGGAGAAGGCGCCGAACTTCACCAACTCGTCGATGCCGAGCTTCTCCTTCTTGAATTTCCGGATCGAGACGAGCGAGCCGTCCACCGCGATCGGCGGCACCATGGCGTTGAAGCGCGAGCCGTCCGCGAGGCGGGCGTCGACATAGGGGTTCGATTCATCGACCCGCCGGCCGACGGCCGAGACGATCTTGTCGATGATCCGCAGAAGGTGCTTTTCATCCTTGAAGGTGACGTCGCTGAGCTCGAGCTTGCCGTTCCGTTCGACGAAGATCTGCTGCGGGCCGTTCACCAGGATATCGGCGACGGTATCGTCCTTGAGCAGGCTCTCGAGCGGGCCGAGGCCCTTCACCTCGTCATAGAGCTCCTGGTTCAGGATGCCGCGTTCCTCGCGGTTGAGGACGATGCTCTTTTCCTGCAGCACCTCGGTGGCGATCGCGTTGATCTCCATCCGCAGGTCCTGCTCGGAGGCGGTGTCCAGCGCGGCGAGGTTGAGGTTGTCGAGCAGCGCGCGGTGCAGTTCGAGCTTGATCTCGCCCAGCCGTTCCTTGCGCTTGCGGTTCTTGTCCGCGGCGGTCGGCACGGCGGCGGCCTTGCCCATGGGCATCGGCTTGCGCATCGCCTTGGGCGCGGCCTGTTCGGCCGGCGTCACGGTGGCGCGCGGGGCGGTTTCACGGCCCGCAGAGGTGGCGGGAACCAGCTTCGGCTTATCCGGCTGGTTCGGCTTCTTGTACTTGGAAAACATGTCTGTCTACCCTTCCGGGCCGCGTGTTAATCCGCGGTTTCCAATTCGGCTTCGGCCCCGACCTCGAAGATGGAACGGGCCAGTTTCGCTATTTCCTTGCGCAGGGCGTTCTTGCCCGCGGTCTTGGCCAGCGGCACGCCATGGTCGCCCGACTGGGCGATCTGCTTTCCGCCGTCCGGCAGCTGCAGCTCGATCGAGATGCCAAGGCTCTCTCCAAGGCGCTTGACCCGCTGCTTGCCGTTCAGGTCGAACCCGGTCGGCGCCCGGTTGAGCGCGTAGCGGAGTTTCTCGACCGGCAGTTCCTCTGCCTGGAGCGCCCGTTTCAGGCGCTGGCAGTTCTGGGCCGATCTCATGTCGAGCTCCATCACCGCGAAATAGACCTGCGCCGCGTTCAGGACCGTCTCGGTCCAGTTCACCAGCGTCTTGGGCATGTCGATCACGACGTAGTCGAAATGCGACCGGGCCATGTCGATCAGCCGGGTGATGTCCTCGGCGTTCACGAAATCCAGCGGCAGCATCTCGCCCGGCGACGTCAGGACGTGCAGCCGGTCGTCGAAGCTCAGCAGCGCCTGCATGAAGACGTCGCCATCGAGCGCCTCGGTGTCCGACAGAAGCTCGTAGACCGCCTCGCGCCGGGGCAGGTCGAGATAGGTCGCGACGGTGCCGAACTGGAGGTCGAAATCCAGGATGCAGACGCGCGGGTTCTCCTCGCCCTTCTTGGCGACGTTCGCCAGCTCCCAGGCGAGGTTGACGGCCATGGTCGTGGCGCCGACACCGCCGGCAAGTCCGTGCGTCACCAGGACGGCGCCGTTTCGGTCGCCCTTCGCGCGCTTCTTGGACGGCGCGCCGGCCGCGATCTCGGGTTCCGGCTGGGGCGCCTGGATGCGTTCGATCGCGGCGGCCAGCTCGCCCTCGGGCAGCGGGTAGGGGACGAATTCGTCCGCGCCCTGCCGCAGAAGCTGGTGCAGGGCCGAGGGGCTCACGTCTTCGGCGATCAGGATCACCTTGATGCCGTGGGCCCGGGCCTGTGCGATGACTTCACCGAGCAGCGCGAGGTTCTTCTCGTCTTCCGCGTCGATGGCCATCGAGATGAATTCAAGGGAATCCGCTTCGGACTGATTGAAGAACATCAGGGCTTCCGAGAAGCCGAGGTCGCCCCATTGTTCGCCCAGGGCCTCTTCCATGTCCTCGATCAGCAGGTCGAACCCGTCCGGTTCGCGCCGAATCGTGCAGGCGATCAGCGGGCTCGCGTCCGGCTGCTGCATTTCCGCATTCGATGTCATGCCTCAATACCTTCCTACGCACGCCAAACGGACCGGGGACACGGGCTGCATGACTGCTCTCTGCGGCACCGTTCTGATCCGATCCGCATGCCCGGACGGCGGGCACGGCGTCTCTGATTGGAATATGTCAGTTAAGTTTGGCGGAAATGGGGCCGAAATCCTGAATTTGTTGGGTAATCGGCGACATTGGCTGGTTCTGCGCCTGGTTGTTTCCAACTCGCCTAGTCGGTCCCGCCGATGCCGGCAGCCGATTGCTGCACCCCGGTCAGGCCTGACGTCGGCACGGCCGACTGGACATATTCGCGATAGATGATCTGGGCATACTTGCCGTCCAGCACCAGAGGCGCGCTGCCCACGAAGCCCGAGACCTCGGTCACGGTGCGCCGGTTGCGGCGTTCGCGGCCCTGGGTCACGATCAGGGGCTGCGTTTCCCCGAAGGAGACGAGCGCCTCGAGCCGCGACCGCGAGACGCCGTTCGCCACGAGGTAGTTGACCACCGCATTGGCGCGGCGCAGGCCGAGCTGCTTGTTGTATTCGGCGCTGCCGACAAGATCGGTGTGACCGAAGACGCGGAACCGGACCTCGGGGAACTGGCGGATCCAATGCGCCTGCTGACGCACCGCGGCCTGCGCCGCGGGGCCGAGCACCGCGCTGTCGAAGGCGAAGGTCACGACGTCCTGCACCTCTTCCGAGAAGCGGTCGTTCAGCCCGACGATGTAATGCTTGTCGCCGTTCTGGATCTGCGTGTTGTTCATCGTGGCGTTGCCGAAGCCGGCGCTTTCGATGACCGAGCCGGCCTCCTGCGTCCAGGGCGAGGTGCCGGGGGCGCAGGCCGCGAGGGCGAGGAGCGAGGTGGCGGTCAGAAGACCCTTGTATCCCGGGAAGGTCATCGGCCTCACTCCATCACGTAGCCGTAGGAACCGCTGAAGTCCTGCCGGGCGACCTCGCCCGCGGCGCCCCGGACCTGCCGGCCGCCGCTGTCGCGCGCGACATTGCCGAACAGGAAGAGATCCTTCTCGGACGGGGGCTTGATGCGGTCCGTCGGCAGGGCGAGCGCCTCGCCCCGGGTCGGCTGCACGAGATGCGCGGTGATGATGATCACCAACTCGGTCTGCGACCGCTGGTATTCGGCGCTGCGGAACAGCGCGCCGAGAACGGGGATGTCGCCAAGCCACGGCACCTGCGAGTTCCGGTCGCGGAAATCGTCCTTCAGAAGGCCCGCGATGGCGAAGCTCTGGCCGTCGCGCAGCTCGACCGTGGTCTCGGTGCTGCGCTTGGTGAAGGCGTCGATCGTCAGGTTGTCGAGCGTGAAGCCGTTGTTCGGGTCGATGGCCGAGACCGCGGCGGAGAGCTCGAGGTTGATGATGTCGCCGTCCACGACGCGCGGGATGAAGTTCATCTCGACGCCGAAGGGCTTGTATTCGACCGACACCGTGCCGCCGTCCTGCGAGACGGGGACGGGGTATTCGCCACCGGCGAGGAACTTGGCCTCCTGACCCGAGAGGGCGGTGAGGTTCGGTTCGGCCAGCGTACGGACGACACCCTTGGACTCGAGCGCCTCGAGCAGCGCGCTGACCTGCACCGCGCCGACGTCGAAGCCGAAGAGGATGGCGCCGGTGTTCGTGTTGGAGGCCGGCAGCGACCCGCCAAGCTGGCTGCCCTGTCCGCCGGCGTTCGAGGCGCGGCCGTTGCCGCCCTGCACGCCGACGTCGCCGCCGAAGACGCTGCCGCCGATGCCCAGCGAGGAGGAGAGCGATTTCGACACCGAGCGTTCCATCTCGGCGAAGCGGACCTTCAGCATGACCTGCTGGACGCCGCCCACCGACATCAGGTTCGACACCCGCTCGGGCGCGTAGCGTTCGGCCAGGTCGAGCGCGCGCTGCAGTTTCTGGGTCGACGAGACGGTGCCGGAGAGGACGATGCCGTCGTTGGCCGTGCGGACCTCGATATGCTCGCCGGGCAGGATCTGCCCGAGGCGCTCCTTGAATTCGGTGATGTCGGCCGCGACGACCACGTCCACGTTGGTGATCAGCTGGCCGTTCTGGTCCAGCAGGGTCAGCGTGGTGATCCCGGGCGCCTTGCCCAGCACGTAGATCGTGCGATCGCTCAGCGACGAGATGTCGGCGATCTGGGGATTGGCGATGGAAAGCTCGGCGAAGGGCGTGTCGCTCTCGACAACGATCGCGCGGTTCATCGCCACGCTGACCTTGGACGAGGTGCCGCGCTGCACGACGCGCAGATCCTCGGCGACCGAAGGTGCCGGCGCGCTTGCCGCAGCAAGAGACAGCCCCAGCAGGGCCGCCTGCAGAATTCCGTGTCTTTTCATGTGACCTGCCTCTCCGATCACGCCCCAGGTGCGGGTCTTGAGGTGCCCGCGATTGCCGTCATCCTGCGGCAAGACCGGTTTTATTGCAATGAACAATGGTTTCCGGGGTTTTCTTTATGTGGACAAGCGGCAACAGATCGCATGTCTCGCTCGCCCCCGGAACGACGAAAGGCGGCCCCGGGGGGACCGCCTTCCCGAGGGGGATGTGGCGCCGGTCAGTCGGTGCAGGGGATCGGGATCATCACGACTTCCGAGCCGCGGCGGGTGCGGATCGCGCAGGGCTGCTTCTCTTCCTTGCGGATGATCTCCTTCGGCTCGGGCGTCTCAATGCCCAGAAGCGCGTTCTGATCGACCTCGATCGCCTCGGCGACGGTGTCGTCCTCGACCCCCACGAGCGACAGCGAGAGGCGGCCGGTCGACTGGGCCTGGGCGAGGTTGGCGACCTGCTGCGGGTTTACCGCGACGGTGACGGTCCGCGCGATGGTCGTGCCCGCGTCGTCCATCGACGAGGTCTGGTCGACCGCGATCAGCTTCACGCCGGATTCGATCAGCTTCGTGACGTCGCCACCGCCGTTGCTGGCGATGCGGCCGGTCCAGTAGACGTCCACCCGGTCGGACGGGCGCAGGAAGCCCGAGACGCCCGAGGCCACGTCGACGCGGATCGCGAAGGCGCGCATCCCGCGTTCGAGGCGGTTGGTGAGGCCGGCGTCCTCGCCGGGCTCGGTCACCTTCACGGCCATGATCGCCTCGTCCTTCTCCATCGAGCGGAGCACGAAGCGGTGCGGCCGGTTCTCGGGGAAGAGGACGGCGGCGTCCATGAACGAGCCTTCCGGCACCGCGTTCTCGGGCCAGGCGACCTTGCGCACGTCCTCGGGATCGAGGGTCTCGCCATAGCGGAGCGGCGCCGTGGCGACATAGACCTCGACGGTCGGGATCACCTCGGGACGCTGCGCGCGCTCCATCGCGAGCTGCTGTTCATAGCTCTGCATGTAGCCGTTGACCATGTAGACGGCGAAACCGGCAAGGCCGATGCCGACGACGAGGACCAGTCCGAAAAGCGAGCGCATGTCTCTACCTCATGTTCTCTTGTTGTACGGTGACGGCTTTCTGCCGCCTCCTGTTGTTACCCGCGACGGACACTGGCGGAGAATTGTGTCCAAAGATGGGACAATTCTCGTTTGTTGAATGTCAAAACCGCCCGTGTCGAAACAGGCGGTCCGGTGTCATCGGGCTGTTCCTGAAGGCCGCGGGCGCCCGCGTCACTCGATCATGGCGCCCATGTGGGCGGCGGTGCCGTCCGTCAGCGACGTGGTGGCGGTCGTCATCAGGTTGGCGACGAGGACGGTCAGCGCGACGACGAGGGCCGTCAGGACGACCCAGTCGACCGTCACGGCACCATCTTCGCCGCGCAGGAATGCTGCCAGTTTCCGCATGGGCTATCCTTCTCTCTCTGTGACGCGCCGCCCGGGAGCGGGCAGGCCGGCTACGGGTTCTCCGCCCGGCGGGGTGGTGCCCCCTGAACCGAAGACGCCGCGCCCAAGGGAATGGGCGCGGCGTTATGACATCGGTCGCTCTTGGCGATCACTGGGTGCTGTCGGTGCCGCTGTCGGCGGCGGGGGCGCCGTTCGGGTTCTGACCTTCCATGTAGGTCTCGACGTTGCCGGTCAGCGTGGTCGCACCGCTCTTGATCGAGGTGTAGGCCGCTGCGCTCAGGCCGACGACAGCTGCGGTCAGAACGACCCAGTCAACGGTCACGGCGCCGGCTTCGTCTTTGCGGAAATTCTTGATGAACTTGAGCATGGTAGTCCCTCCAAAGGATCTCGTGGTTTCACTGTTCCGCTCAGGTTCGCGGTGCCCGTCTCTCTCAACACCCGGACACCACCTTCGCGGCACGGAGCGACTATAGCCGGGAGATTGGGGCAGCATTTTGGCGCCTTTCGTTCAAAACCTTAGTGCTTCCTTGTTCCCCCGCGCCACAAAATCCAAACCTCTGCCGGGCAAGGAAAAAACCCGTGAAGCGGTTGTAGTGAACGGTGAAACGTCCCTGCGCCTGTGGCGAAAATGCCCACCACAGGCGGGGATTGTTCGCGTTTGTGGCGCGAGGGCGCGTCATCTGGGATAGTCTGGCGAGGACATGCAGGTGCCGGTCAACGGCCCGCGGACAGTGCAGTGACCAATCTCAGGCGTTCGGACATGAGAAGATTCGCTCGATTCGGATGGGCCGGCGTGATCGCCTGGGCCCTGGCCGCGCCCGTTCCGCTGATGGCGAACGGCGACGATTTCACGTTCAAGCGGGTCAAGCCGCCCTCTTCGGGGACCGCGAAGCGCATCACGGTTCAGATCAAGCCCGGCGACGGACCGAAGCCGGTCAAGAAGAAGGAGCCGAAGCCCGCCGTCGCGGATGGCGCCGCTCCGGCGGTGCCTGCGGCGCCCGGCGCGCCTGCGGGGCGCTATGCCTGGTTCTGGGACACCGTCTCTCCGGCGCTGGCCGACAGCGGGCCCGGGCGGCTGGAGCCCGCGCTCAGCACGATCAGGAACGCGCCTGCGGGCGGGGCGGTGCGGGCGCCGCGGCTCGACACGATGATGGGGATCGCGCAGGCCCATGCCAAGGAGATCCTGCTGACCACCGCGGGCACGCGCGTGTCGCCGGCGCTGGTGCTGGCGGTGATCTCGGTCGAGAGCGCGGGCCGCGTGGACGCGGTCTCCCACGCCGGGGCGGAGGGGCTGATGCAGCTGATGCCCGCCACCGCGGCGCGGTTCGGGGTGAGCGACCGAAGGAACGCCGGGCAGAACATCCGCGGCGGGGTGGCCTTCCTCGACTTCCTGATGGAGAAATTCGCGGGCGACCCGATCCTCGTGCTTGCGGGCTACAATGCGGGCGAGAATTCCATCGCCCCGAACGGCGGCGTGCCGCCCTATGCCGAGACGCGGGATTACGTGCCCAAGGTGCTGGCGGCCTTCGAGGTGGCGCGGAGCCTGTGCATGACCCGGCCCGAGCTCGTCTCGGACGGCTGCGTGTTTTCCTTCCCGAGCTGAGGTTGCGCCGGGCGATGCCCGTCGCGCGGGGAACGGGCCACGCGGGCATCGAGCCCGCGCGGCCCGTGGCCTCCGGCGGGGATATTTCCGGCAAGGGGAAGCAGGGGAGCCGCCTGACGCGCAGACGCCGCCCGGCTGGGGCGGCGTCGTCTTGCGTGGTCTTGCGTCGGCGGAGGGCTCAGGCGACGATCGTCGCCTCGGTCGCGTCGCGGATCTCCTGTTCGGTGACGCCGTCGGCGCATTCGACGATGCGCAGCCCGCCGTCCACCACGTCGAGCACGCCGAGGTTGGTGATGATGCGGTTCACCACGGCCTTGCCGGTCAGCGGCAGGGTGCAGGCCTTGAGCAGCTTCGATTCGCCCGCCTTGTTCTGGTGATCCATCACCACGACGACCTTCTGCACGCCCGCCACGAGGTCCATCGCGCCGCCCATGCCCTTCACGAGCTTGCCGGGGATCATCCAGTTGGCGAGGTCGCCGGTTTCCGAGACCTCCATCGCGCCGAGGATCGCGGCCGCGATCTTGCCGCCGCGGATCATGCCGAAGGACATCGCGCTGTCGAAATAGGCGGTGCGCTTCAGCTCGGTGATGGTCTGCTTGCCGGCGTTGATGAGATCGGGATCCTCGTCACCCTCGAAGGGGAAGGGGCCCATGCCGAGCATGCCGTTCTCGGATTGCAGCGTGATGTCCTTGTCGCCGACGTAATTGGCGACAAGCGTCGGGATGCCGATCCCGAGGTTCACGTACATCCCGTCTTCGAGTTCTTGGGCCGCGCGGGCGGCCATCCGGTTGCGGTCCCACCCCTTGATGTCACTGGGCATTACGCGTCCTCCCTCGTGCGCACGGTGCGCTGTTCGATGCGTTTCTCGTGCTCGCCCTGGATCAGGCGGTGGACGTAGACGCCGGGCAGGTGGATGTGGTCCGGGTCGAGCGAACCGGTCGGCACGATCTCCTCGACCTCGACCACGCAGGTCTTGCCGCACATCGCGGCGGGCGGGTTGAAGTTGCGCGCGGTCTTGCGGAAGACGAGGTTGCCCGTCTCGTCCGCCTTCCAGGCCTTCACGATCGACAGGTCCGCGAAGATGCCGCGTTCGAGGATGTATTCCTCGCCGTCGAAGACCTTCACTTCCTTGCCCTCGGCGATCTGGGTGCCGACGCCGGTCTTGGTGTAGAAGCCCGGGATCCCCGAGCCGCCGGCGCGCATGCGTTCGGCCAGCGTGCCCTGCGGGTTGAATTCGAGCTCGAGCTCGCCGCCGAGATACTGGCGCATGAACTCCTTGTTCTCGCCCACGTAGGAGGACATCATCTTCTTCACCTGCTTGGTCTGGAGCAGGACGCCCAGGCCGAAATCGTCGACGCCCGCGTTGTTGGACGCGACCGTGAGGTCCTTCGTGCCCGCGTCGCGGATCGCCGCGATCAGCAGTTCCGGGATGCCGCAGAGGCCGAAACCACCGGCGGCGATCAGCATGCCGTCGAACAGCAGACCGTCCAGCGCCTCGGCGGCCGAGCCGTAGACTTTCTTCATCTTGGAAACCTCCTTGGGTGAGATTGTCCCGTTTCTGACCGCCCCCCGGAACGAAGTCAACGCAACGCCGCGGCGCGGCGCGTCGCCCCGTGATGGATCTGAAGCCCGCGCCGATGCGTAATCCCTTCGGCCTGTCCCTTCCGGACCGGCATCGGAAGGAGACGACGGATGACCGAATTCACGCTGCCCGACATGGTGCGCCGCATCTTCGAGGCCGAGGCGATCCCGGCCGACGCGCAGGAAATGCTCTCGGGACCGCAGCGCAGCCTCGGGGTGGCGGTGCCGCTGCGCCGCGACGACGGCGCGCTCGAGGTCTATCCCGGCTGGCGGGTCGTCTTCGACACGACGCTGGGCCCGGGCAAGGGCGGGATCCGGTTTCACCCGGGGACCGACGCCGGGGAATGCGCGCAGCTGGCCTTCTGGATGACGATCAAATGCGCGCTGATGGAGCTGCCCTTCGGCGGGGCCAAGGGCGGGATCCGGGTCGATCCGAAGGCGCTCTCGCCGCTCGAGGTCGAACGGCTGGCGCGCAGCTACGTCCGCGCGGTGGCGGACGTGATCGGACCGGACACCGACATTCCGGCGCCCGACGTGAACACCGATGCCCGGGTGATGGGCTGGATGGCCGACGAATTCTCGCAGATCACCCGGCGCCACCAGCCGGCGGCGATCACCGGCAAGCCCGTGTGCCTCGGCGGGTCCGAGGGCCGGACCGCGGCGACGGGGCAGGGGGCGCTGATCGCGCTCGATGCCTGGCTGAAGCGGCAGGATCGCAGGCCGGAGGACACCACCATCGCGGTGCAGGGCTTCGGCAATGCGGGCGCGCATTTCGCGGGGCTGGCGCATGACGCGGGCTACCGGGTGGTGGCGGTGTCGGACAGCAAGGCCGCGATCCATGCCGCGGGCGGGCTCGACCCCTGGCGGCTCAAGACGTTCAAGGACGAGGAGAAGGCGCTCTCGGGCGCCGTCTACGCGGGGCAATCCGTGAAGGACCGGAACGGCGACGAGGAGATCGGGCAGGATGCGCTTCTGGCGCTCGACGTCGACGTCCTTGCGCTGGCGGCGATGCAGGACGCGGTGACGGAGGACAACGCGGGCGAGATCCGTGCGGGCCTCGTGCTCGAGATCGCGAACGGGCCGGTGACGCCCGAGGCCGACCGGCGGCTCGCCGAGGACGGCAAGGTGATCCTGCCGGACGTGCTGGCCAACGCGGGCGGGGTGACGGTCAGCCACCTCGAATGGGTCCAGTCCCGGACGGGCGATTACTGGGATGCCGACACGGTCCGCGAGCGGATGACGCGGCGGATGGAGGACGCGGCGCGGCGGTGTTACGAGCAGGCGGAAGCGGCGGACAGCACCGTGCGCGAGGCCGCCTACACGCTGGCGATCCGCCGCATCGCGGAGGCGATCAGCAGCCGGGGCGACCGCAGCTATTTCTGCAGCTGAGGCGCGCCCCGTGCGGGCGCCGGGGGCCGGACCCTGCGGGGCCCGGCTCGGCGCGTGGGGTCAGATGATGCGGACCTGCGTGCCGATCGGCGTGATCGCGAAGAGCTCTTCGATGGCGAAATTGTAGAGCCCGATGCAGCCGTCCGAGGAGCGCCGCCCGATCTTGCGCGTGTCATGGGTGCCATGGATCAGGTAGGCGGGCCACGAGAGGTACATCGCATGGGTGCCCAGCGGGTTGTCCGGGCCCGGCGGCATGTACTTCAGCTCGGGATTGCGCTCGACCATCGAGGGGGTCGGGGTCCAGTCGGGGCCGACCTTCTTGCGCACGACCTCGGTGTAGCCGCGCTTGGTCAGCTCGTCGGTCATCGGGACGGAGGTCGGGAAGATGCGGTAATCGGTGCCGTCGCCGGACCAGAAATGCAGCGCGCGCGAGGTGGTGTCCGCGACGATGGCCGCCTTGCCCAGCTGGTCGAAATGCTCGCGCCAGTCCTGTCGGCGGAAGGAGGACACGTTGCGCCGCACCCCGGATTCCAGATCGCGGAAGCCATCCTCCGACTCGTTGGCCCGCAGAAGCGCGGGCGTGAAGAGGCTCGCCCCGGTTGCGGCCAGGAAGAGACGACGGGGGAAACGGGTCATGGCTCGGATCTCCGGTTGTTTTGACTGATTGGTCGGCCAGGATTGCCTGCGCGCAGACCTTGTCCGAGCCGGCCGGGAGAAGCCAATCACGACTGCGTAAGCTGTGACCGCTTCCGCGCAAGGGCGGGTTTGCACCCGCCCCGCTGGTTCAGCCGGCCTTGCGGTCGGATGTCTTCTTCGGCGCGGCCTTCTTGGCGGGGGCTTTCTTGGCGGCCGCCTTCTTCGCCGGCGCCTTCTTGGCCGCGGTCTTCTTGGCGGGGGCCTTCTTGCCCGCCTTGGCGGCACGTTCGGCCAGCAGCTCGACCGCCTGCTCCATGGTCACGTCCTCGGGCTTCACCGTGTCGGGGATCGTCGCGTTCAGCTTCTCCCACTTCACGTAGGGCCCGTACTTGCCGTCGTAGATCGCGACCATGCCGCCCGCATCGGGGTGCTCCCCCAGCTCGTGGATGGGAGTAGCGGCCTTGCCGCGGCCGCCCCGGCTCGCCACCTTCTCGGCCAGGAGCTGCACGGCGCGGTTCATGCCCACGGTCCAGACATCCTCGATCGTTTCGAGGTTGGCATTGGTGCCACCCCGGTCCGAGGTGCTCTCGGCATGCTTCAGGTAGGGGCCGTAGCGCCCGATGTTGGCCCAGACGTTCACCCCGTCCTCCGGGTGCGGGCCGATCAGCCGCGGGAGCACCAGCAGGCGCACGGCCTGTTCCAGCGTGATCTCCTCGGCGGGCCATTCCTTCGGCACCGACTGGCGCGGCGGTTTCTTGTTCTCTTCCGTCACCGCGCCGCGCTGGACATAGGGCCCGAACCGGCCCTTGAAGATGCGGATCTCGTCGCCCTCGTCCTCGCCCAGAAGCTTGCCCTCGGGCGGGATGGCGCTCGCCTCCGCTTCCGCGTCGGGCGGGCCGAAGGGGCGGGTGTAGCGGCATTCGGGGTAGTTCGAGCAGCCGATGAAGGCGCCGCCCGATCGGGCCGTGCGCATCGAGAGCCGGCCGTTGCCGCAGTTCGGGCAGGCGCGCGGGTCCGATCCGTCCTCGGTCGGCGGGAAGAGATGCGGCTCGAGCACCTCGTTGATCTTCTGGAGCACCTCGGTGATCCGCAGCTCCGACGTCTCGGCGATGGCCGCCGAGAAATCGCGCCAGAAGCGGGCCAGCACGTCCTTGTAATCGCGGTCGCCGGCGGAGACGTCGTCGAGCTCTTCCTCCAGCCCGGCGGTGAAGTCGTATTCGACGTAGCGGCGGAAGTAGTTCTCGAGGAACGCCGTCACCAGCCGCCCCTTGTCCTCGGCGATCAGGCGGTTCTTGTCCTTGCGGACATAGCCCCGGTCCTGGATCGTCGTGACGATCGACGCATAGGTCGACGGGCGCCCGATCCCGAGCTCTTCCATCTTCTTGACCAGCGTCGCCTCGGTGTAGCGCGGCGGGGGCTGGGTGAAGTGCTGCTCGGGCGTGATCGTGCCCTTCTTCGCGGCCTCGCCTTCGGAGATCTGCGGCAGGCGCTTGTCGTCGTCATCGACGACCACGTCGTCGCGGCCTTCCTCGTAGACCTTCATGAACCCGTCGAAGAGCACGACCTGCCCGGTCGCGCGCAGCTCGACCTGCCCGTCGGCCGAGCCCACGTCGACCGTCGTCCGCTCCAGCCGGGCGCCCGCCATCTGGCAGGCCAGCGTCCGTTTCCAGATCAGGTCGTAGAGCTTGCGCTGGTCCGCGTCCTGGATCTTCAGCGCGGCGACGTCCTTGTCCATCTCGGTGGGCCGGATGCACTCGTGCGCTTCCTGCGCGTTCTTGGCCTTGTTCTTGTAGGTCCGGGGGGAGTCCGGCACGTATTTCTCGCCGTAGCGGTCCTTGATCGCGGCGCGGGCGGCCTGCACCGCCTCGGGCGCCATGTCGATGCCGTCGGTCCGCATGTAGGTGATGTGCCCGGCCTCGTAGAGCCGCTGCGCCGCGCTCATGGTCTGGCGGGCGCCCATGCCGAACTTGCGGCTTGCCTCCTGCTGGAGGGTCGAGGTCATGAAGGGCGGGGAGGGGTTGCGCGAGGTCGGTTTCGCCTCGACCGACTTCACCGTCAGCTCGCGCGAGGTGACGGCCTGCACGGCGAGGTCGGCCTGCGTCTCGTTCGAGATGTCGTACCGGTCGAGCTTCTTGCCCGCGAGCACCGTCAGCCGGGCCTCGTATTCCTGGCCCCTCGGGGTCGAGAGGATGGCCTTCACCGACCAGTATTCACGCGGCCGGAACGCCTCGATCTCCATTTCGCGCTCGACGATGAGGCGCAGGCAGACCGACTGCACGCGTCCGGCCGATTTCGCGCCGGGGAGCTTGCGCCAGAGCACCGGGCTCAGGTTGAAGCCCACGAGGTAGTCGAGCGCGCGGCGGGCGAGGTAGGCCTCCACCAGCGGCGCATCGACCTGGCGCGGGTTCTTCATCGCCTCGGTGACGGCGGTCTTGGTGATCGCGTTGAAGACGACGCGGGAAACCGGCGTGTCCTTGCGGATCGCCTTGCGGTTTCTCAGCGCCTCTTCGAGGTGCCACGAGATCGCCTCCCCCTCGCGGTCGGGGTCGGTGGCGAGGATCAGGGCGTTGTCGTCCTTGAGCGCGTCGGCGATCGCCTTCACGTGCTTGCGACTGTCCGCCGCGATCTCCCATTTCATGTCGAATTCATGCTCGGTATCGACGGAGCCGTCCTTCGGAGGCAGGTCGCGGACATGACCATAGGAGGCCAGAACGGTGTAATCGGGGCCGAGATATTTGTTGATAGTCTTGGCTTTGGCCGGGGATTCCACCACGACGACGGGCATTCGGCGTCCTTTCCTCAGGGAATTGCGCGTTGGCGGCGGACCATGTGGGGTTTGACGGGCCGTTGTCAATGCGGCCCCCGGCCCGGACCGGGCGATGGAGGGCCGGCGGTCAACCGTTGGGCGTTCGCGGGGGACCTCTGCGCCGGGGCCGGGATCGGGGGGCCGAGGAGGGGTGCGGCGGCGGGCCGGGCGGCGTCAGGAATGCCCGGCGCCCGAGGCCTGGGGCGCCCTCGTCCGCAGCGACAGCAGCCCGCCCGCCTGGCGTTCGACCTCGCCCGACAGCTCGAGGTCGACCAGCACCGGCGTCACTTCGCGCGCGGGGGCGCCGAGATCGCGGATCAGCTGGTCCTCGGCGAGCGGCGAGGGAGAGAGCCGCGACAGGATGGCGCCGTGCAGCGCCGCGGTTTCCTGCAGGCTGCGCCTTTCGGGCGGCGGGGCGGGGATCGCTTCGAGCGGGAGGCGCGGCTGGGGCACGGGCGCGTCCCGTGGCGGCAGCGCCTCGATCACGTCGGCGGCGTTGCGCACCAGCCGCGCGCCGTCGCGGATCAGCATGTTGCACCCGGCGCTGCGCCCGTCCATCGGGTGGCCGGGCACTGCCATCACCTCGCGCCCCTGGTCGAGTGCGGCGCGGGCGGTGATCAGGGATCCGGACCGGCCCGCCGCCTCGATCACCACGACGGCGCGGGCGAGGCCCGAGACGAGCCGGTTGCGGTGCGGGAAGTGCCGGGCCTGCGGCTGGAGTCCCATCGGCTGTTCGGACAGCCGCAGCCCCTTGTCGAGCAGGGCCTCCGCAAGCGCGGCGTTCTCGGCCGGGTAGAGCATGTCGACGCCGCCGGCCATGACGGCGATGGTCCCGTGGTCCAGCACCGCCGAATGGGCCGCGGCATCGACCCCCCGCGCGAGGCCCGAGACGATCACGTAGCCCTCGGCGGCGAGCTCGGCGGCCAGCGCCCGCGCCATGCGGGTGCCGAGCGAGGAGGCGTTGCGGGCCCCGACCACGGCGATCCGGGGGGCATCGAGCGCGGCGGGATTGCCCTTGATCCAGAGAAGCGGCGGCGGATCGTCGAGGTCGAGAAGATCCTGCGGGTAGCCGGGCCCGCCGACGCAGACGAGCCGCGCCCCGGCGTCCCTGCCGGCCCGCAGTTCGGCCCGGGCGACGCCTTCGGGGCAGGGGGCATAGCCCGCCACGCCCGCTGCGGCGGCGATGCCGGGCAGCGCCTCGAGTGCGGCCTCGGCCGAGCCGTGTTCGGCGATCAGCCGGTAGAAGGTTGCGATGCCGACCCGTCGTGAGCGCAAGAGACGAAGCCACGACAGCCGACCATCTTCCTCGGTGGGTGGGAGTGGGGGGTGAGTGGAAGGATGATAATCCTCGACCATCGTGGCTCCGCCTGCTTGCAGAATCACTTCTATCCCGTGCCGGTTAACCAAGGATGAATGGCTTGGTTAACGGTCACTTGACGACCCCGTGCATCGGGCTTGAAGCGGAGCGCCCGGTTGCGCATTGTTGCGCAGGGGGCGGACATATCACGGGGGAGGCATGGCGCCAGCATCGGGACAGGACCGGCGGCAGCAGATCGTCAGGGGCGCTTTCGAGGCGCTGCAGGAGCGTGGCTTGCCGCACATGTCCTACGACGTGATCGCCGAACATGCGGGGCTGACGCGCCAGCTGATCCGGTATCACTACCCCGAGCCGGACGAGCTGATGCTCGATCTCTGCGACATGATCGCGTCGATCTACCGGGACGTTCTGATCTCGACGGCGGGCAGCCTGCAGGGCGCCGCGCGGGTGGACGCCTTCCTGGATTTCTATTTCGACCTGCTGGACGGCACGCCGAAGCCGCGCGACGACAAGGTCTACGATGCGATGATGTCGCTCACCGCCAGCTCGCCCGAGCTCAAGCTGCGCCTCGGCGAGCAGTACCGGATGATCGGGCAGGTCCTCGCCCACGAATTCGCGGTGCAGTACCCCGACCTGGACCAGCAGGGCGCGGAGGAGCTGTCGTGGCTCTTCGTCTGCCTGATGTACGGTCACTGGAAGATGGTGGCCGCGCTCGGCTACGACGAATCGCACAGGGTGATTTCCCGGCGGGCGATGGACCGGCTGATTCGGTCCTATTGCGCGGAAAGCAGCGACGGCGCCGCGCGGGTCAAGGTCTTTGGCAGACCGACCGCGTGAGGCGCACTTTCATTTCGACAGGATTTGCCGCAACCTATGCGGGAAACCCCGGATCCGTGGCTGCAAGTTTCCGTAGGGGAAAGGTTTTCCGATCGGCCCACGAGGGGGTGGGGGAGGGCAAGACTGTCATTCCGAAAATCAGGCGCTTTGCCGTTTGACAGGACGCGCCCTGTCGTGTGCCCTTGCGTCATTCATTGACCTAAGGACTGACGACAAAAGCATTTTTCAGAATTGGTAACGGTATGCTAGGGGAGTGTCGCGTTGGTTTTTGAGCCAGACGATAGCGCGCGCTCCGCCTCCGTTGCCGGAGGATCGCTGCTTCGCATCCTCCGGAGGGGAGCCCCCCATTCCCTCGTCAAACAGGTCCGGCGACACCCATCCGCTGCTTCGCGGCGGTGACGGGGGCGGTGCCGCCGGCCGGGGGGATCGGCGATGTCATCCCGTCGCCGATCCTCCAACCCGCAGCCCGCCGATCAGCACGGTGGGCTGGCCGACGCCGACCGGCACCCACTGGCCCGCCTTGCCGCAATTGCCCATGCCCGGATCGAGCGCCATGTCGTTGCCGAGCGCGCGGATCTTCTGCAGCGCCGTCGCCCCGTCCCCGATCAGCGTGGCGCCCTTCACCGGGGCGCCGACCTTGCCGTTCTTCACGCGATAAGCCTCGGTGCAGGAGAAGACGAACTTGCCGTTGGTGATGTCGACCTGCCCGCCGCCGAAGCCCACGGCGTAGATGCCGTCCTTCAGCTCGGCCACGACCTCCTCGCGGGTGGCCTCGCCGCCCAGCATGTAGGTGTTCGTCATGCGCGGCATCGGGGCGTGGGCATAGCTCTCGCGCCGCCCGTTGCCCGTCGGCTCGACCCCCATGAGCCGGGCGTTCTGCCGGTCCTGCATGTAGCCGACGAGGATGCCGTCCTCGATCAGGACGTTCCTGCCCGAGGGCGTGCCTTCGTCGTCCACGGTGATCGAGCCGCGCCGGTCCGGGATCGTGCCGTCGTCCAGCACCGTCACGCCGGGGGCGGCGACCCGCTGCCCGAGAAGCCCCGCGAAGGCCGAGGTCTTCTTGCGGTTGAAGTCGCCCTCCAGCCCGTGACCGACGGCCTCGTGCAGCAGGATGCCGGGCCAGCCGGGGCCGAGCACCACGTCCATCACGCCGGCGGGTGCCGGTTCCGCGTCGAGGTTCACCAGCGCGATCCGGAGCGCCTCGCGCGCCTTCGCCTGCCAGTCCGCGGGCTCGAGCAGCCCGTCGAGACCGAGACGCCCGCCGCCGCCCGCGGTGCCCGATTCCCGGCGGCCGTCCTGTTCGACGATGACCGAGACGTTCACCCGCGTCATCGGGCGCAGGTCGCGGACAAGCCCGCCCTCGGGGCGCAGGATCTCCACCTCCTGGCAGGAGGCCATGATCGTGGCCGAGACCTGCACGACGCGCGGGTCGAGGTCGCGGGCGAAGGCGTCGATCTCGCGCAGGGTCTCGACCTTCACCGGGAAGGCGGCCCCGGCGATCGGGTCGATCTCCTGGTAGAGCTTGCGGTTGGTGGCCCGGGGCGGGGACGCCATCGTGCCGCCGCCGTCACCGACGGCGAGCCGCGCCGTCTCGACCGCGCGGGTCAGGGCGGATTCGCTGATCTCGGTCGCATGGGCGTATCCGGCGACCTCTCCGCGCACCGCGCGCAGGCCGAATCCCTCGGAGGCGTCGTAGCTCGCCGTTTTTACCCGACCGTCGTCGAACACCAGCACTTCCGAGCGCCGCCGCTCGAGAAACAGCTCCCCGTCGTCGGCGCCAGCCACCGCTTCGCGCAGCAGGGCAAGGGCCCGGGCCTCGTCGAGCTGGGTTTCGAACGGGCGGAATGGGCTGTCTGACATGGGCTCTGACCTCGGGTTTCCCGGCGTCTGCGGTTGATCTGGATCAAAAAAGCGTCCGTTTGCCGCAAGCGCGATTATTGTGGTGTTGGGAAGAATATGGTTTTAAGCGGCGACAAACAACGCGGGGAGGGTCGGTCGGGCCCGGTCCGTGGCCGAACACTCAACCATCAGGGTGCATCATGCGACGCATACTCAGCCTCTTCGCCCTTCTGGCCGCTACCGCGGCACCCGTTGCCGCGCAGGACGGCGCCGTCGGCAAGCCCCAAGAGGGCGGGATCGGCTTCCAGGAAGCCGCGACGAAGCTGGCGCGGGATATCCACTGGCTGGATCACATGATCCTCATCATCATCACCGCGATCGTGATCCTGGTCTGCGTGCTGCTGGCGATCGTGATCCTGCGCTACAACAGCCGGGCGAACCCGAAGCCGGCGAGCTTCACGCACAACACCCCGGTCGAGGTCGCATGGACGATCATCCCGATCGTGATCCTGGTCTTCATCGGCGCCTTCTCCCTTCCGGTCCTCTTCGACCAGCAGGAGATCCCCGAGGGCGAGGTCAACATCAAGGTGACCGGCAATCAGTGGTACTGGTCCTATGAATACACCGATGTCGAGGACGTGGCCTTCGACAGCTACATGATCGGCCAGCCCGCGACGATGACCTCGGAAGACGAGGACGCCGGCGCGACCGCCTACATCAAGTCGGACGCCATGGTGCAGAAGCTGGTGGACGCTGGCTACAACGAGGACGAGTTCCTCCTGGCCGTCGACAACGCCGTGGTCATCCCGGTGGGCCGGGTCGTCGTGATGGACGTGACCGGCTCCGACGTGATCCACTCCTGGACCATTCCGGCCTTCGGGGTGAAGCAGGACGCCGTGCCCGGCCGGATCGCGCAGCTGTGGTTCGAGGCGGAAGAGGAAGGCATCTTCTTCGGCCAGTGCTCCGAGCTCTGCGGCAAGGACCACGCCTACATGCCGATCGCGGTGAAGGTGGTCAGCCAAGCCCAGTACGACGCCTGGCTCGCCGCGATTCAGGATGCCGGTGAATACGTTCAGGTCGAAGACGTCGCCCTGACCAACTGAGTCCCGCGCCGCGCCGGCCCCGTCCGGCGCGCGCCATCAAGGCCCCGGAAATGACCGACGCAAGCATCAATACGCAGGTTCAGGACGGCGAGGCGCAGTTCGGCGATTTCGTCGCGCTGCTGAAGCCGCGCGTCATGTCGCTGGTTGTCTTCACCGCCGCCGTCGGCCTGATCGCCGCGCCCGTGCCGGTGCACCCCTTCGTCGCCTTCTGCGCCATCCTGTTCATCGCCCTCGGCGGCGGCGCCTCGGGCGCGCTGAACATGTGGTACGATGCCGACATCGACGCGGTGATGAAGCGCACCTCGAAGCGCCCCATCCCGACCGGCCGCGTCACCCCCGGTGACGCGCTCGCGCTCGGGCTCGGGCTGTCCGGCGCCTCGGTGCTGATGCTGGGGCTCGCCGCGAACTGGCTGGCGGCCGGGCTGCTGGCCTTCACGATCTTCTTCTACGCCGTGATCTACACGATGTGGCTCAAGCGCTGGACGCCGCAGAACATCGTCATCGGCGGCGCCGCGGGCGCCTTCCCTCCGATGATCGGCTGGGCGGTGGCGACCGGCGGCATCTCGGTCGAATCCGTCCTGATGTTCGCGCTGACCTTCATGTGGACGCCGCCGCACTTCTGGGCGCTCGCGCTGTTCATGAATTCGGATTACGAGAAGGCCGGCGTGCCGATGCTGACCGTCACCCACGGCCGCACCTCGACCCGCCGCCATGTCTTCGTCTACACGCTGCTGCTCGCGCCCGTGGCGCTCGGCATCGGCTTCACCTCGATCGGCGGGCCGCTCTACCTGGCGGTGGCGACGGTGCTGAACCTGCTCTTCATCAAGGGCGCATGGGACATCCTGCGCCGTGACGAGGCAACCGCCGAGGCCGACAAGTACCGCGTCGAGAAGCGGTTCTTCGCGCTGTCGCTGCTCTATCTCTTCCTGCACTTCGGCGCGATCCTCGCCGAAGCCGTTCTGCGGCCCTGGGGCCTGGGGGGATGGTGATGCAATTCCGCGAAGAGCACGAGATCCACAGCCGCAAGCGCAGCATGAACCGCGGCGTCGGCCTGGTGCTGGCGGCCTTCGTGGCGCTGGTCTTCGGGCTGACCGTCGTGAAGGTCTCGAACCTCGATTTCTCCGAGATGCCGGGCGCCGAAGCGCCCGCTTCGGGCGCCGAGGTGACGCAATGAAGAGCACGACCAAGACCCTTCTGCTGACCGTCGGCACCGTCGTGACCATGGGCGCGCTGGCCTGGGCCTCGGTGCCCTTCTACAACTGGTTCTGCCGGGTGACCGGCTTCGGCGGCGTGACCAACGTGGCCGAGGCGGGCAGCGACACGGTGCTCGACCGCACGATCAAGGTCCGCTTCGACGCGAACACCGCCCCCGGCATGCCCTGGGAGTTCAAGCCGGTGCAGCGCGAGGTCGAGCTGCGGATCGGCGAGACGGGGATCGCCTTCTACGAGGCCTACAACCCGACCGACCGGGCCGTGGCGGGCACGGCCAGCTACAACGTGGCCCCCTACGACGCGGGCTACTACTTCACCAAGATCGACTGCTTCTGCTTCACCATGCAGGTGCTGCAGCCGGGTGAGCGGGTCGAGATGCCCGTGACCTTCTACGTCGATCCCGAGATGGTCGACGATCGCGATGCGAAGTATATCAAGAGCATCACCCTGTCCTATACATTCTACGAAACCGAGATGCCCGAAGAGCAGGATGTCGCGGCCGGTACGGCCGGGGCGGATGCCGAGGGCAAGACCGGACTGAACTGAGAGGCTCCAACGAGGGACCGAGATGGCGCACGAAAAGAACCACGACTACCATATTCTGACCCCGTCGATCCAACCGTTCCTCGGTGCGATCGCGGCCTTCATCATGCTGTTCGGTGCCGTCCTGTGGTTCCATGACAGCGGCCCCTGGATGTTCCTGATCGGCTTCGCGCTGACCGCCTACGTCATGTTCGCCTGGTGGGCCGAGACCATCGCAGAGAACAACGCCGGCGATCACACGCCGGTCGTCCGGCTGGGCCTGAAATACGGCTTCATCCTCTTCATCATGTCCGAGGTGATGTTCTTCTCGGCCTGGTTCTGGACCTTCTTCAAGCACGCGCTCTACCCGATGGGGCCGGACAGCCCGATGGTCGACGGCGTCTGGCCGCCCGCGGGGATCGAGACCTTCGACCCCTGGCACCTGCCGCTGATCAACACGCTGATCCTGCTCTGCTCGGGCGCGGCATGCACCTGGGCGCACCACGCGCTGGTGCACGAGAACAACCGCCAGGACGTGAAATGGGGCCTGATCCTCGCGATCGTTCTGGGCGTGATCTTCACCTTCTTCCAGGCCTACGAATATTCCCACGCGGCCTTCGGCTTCTCGGGCAACATCTACGGCGCGACCTTCTTCATGGCGACCGGCTTCCACGGGGCCCACGTCATCATCGGGACGATCTTCCTCTTCGTCTGCCTGATGCGGGTCTATGCCGGGCATTTCACGCCGACCGACCACACCGGGTTCGAGATGGCGGCCTGGTACTGGCACTTCGTCGACGTGGTGTGGCTCTTCCTGTTCTGCGTGATCTACATCTGGGGCAGCTGAGCCCGCGCCGGGCTGACGCCCGGCCTACGGCCTGAACGACCGGGGCGCGGGGGAGGATCCCGCGCCCCTTCCCTTTTGACGGAGACGACATGGCCCGCAAACTCTTCATGATCGCCGTGATCGGCCTTGGCGGGGTCGCGGTCCTGCTGTGGCTCGGCTTCTGGCAGATCGACCGGCTGGCCGAGAAGGAGGCGATCCTGCGCGCGATCGAGAGCCGCATCGCCGATGCGACCGTGGCCTTGCCCGAGCTTCCCGATGCCGAGCGCGACCAGTACCTGCCGGTCGCCGTCGAGGGGCGGATCGACGGCAGGCCGCTGCAGGTCCTGACCAGCCGCAAGAATGTCGGCGCGGGCCACCGGCTGGTGGTGCCCTTCGCGACCGGGGAGCGGCGCCTGCTGCTCGATCTGGGCTTCGTGCCGCAGGGCGCCGCGATGCCCGACCTGCCGCCGGGCCGGATCGCGGTGATCGGCAACCTGCACTGGCCGGACGAGCGCGACAGCTTCACCCCGGATCCGGACATGTCCAGCCGGCTCTGGTTCGCCCGCGACGTGCCCGCCATGGCCGCCACGCTCGACACCGAGCCGGTGCTGATCGTCCGGCGCGCGGGCGACGACATTCCGGGCATCACGCCCTGGCCGGTCGACACCACGGGCATTCCGAACGATCACCTCGGCTATGCGATCACGTGGTTCTCGCTGGCCGCGATCTGGCTGGCGATGACGGGGATTCTGGTCTATCGCATGCGCAAACCTGAAGGGGGCACGGCGTGAAATACATCTCCACCCGCGGGCAGGCGCCCGTTCTGAGCTTCGAGGAAGCGATGCTGACCGGGCTGGCCCGGGACGGCGGCCTCTACGTGCCCGAGGAGATCCCGACCTTCTCCGAGGACGACATCGCGGCGCTCGCGGGTCTCAGCTACGAGGACGCGGCCTTCCGGGTGATGAAGCCCTTCATCGGCGACGCCTTCGACGACCGCGAATTCCGCTCGATCATCGGCCGCGCCTACGAGGGGTTCGAGCACATCGCCCGCGCGCCCCTGAAGCAGCTCGACAGCAACCACTTCCTGCTCGAGCTCTTCCACGGTCCGACGCTGGCGTTCAAGGACTTCGCCATGCAGCTGATCGGCCAGCTCTTCCAGGCGTCTCTGGCGCGCTCGGGCAACCGGGTGACCATCGTCGGCGCGACCTCCGGCGACACCGGCTCGGCCGCGATCGAGGCCTTCGCGGGGCTCGACAATGTCGATGTCTTCGTCCTCTACCCGCACGGCCGGGTGTCCGAGGTGCAGCGCCGCCAGATGACGACGCCCGATGCCGAGAACGTCCATGCCATCGCGCTCGACGGGCATTTCGACGATTGCCAGGCGCGGCTGAAGGACATGTTCAACGACCACGCCTTCCGCGACGAGGTGGGGCTCGCGGGCGTGAACTCGATCAACTGGGCGCGGGTGCTGGCGCAGGTGGTCTATTACTTCACCTCCGCCGTCTCGCTCGGTGCGCCGCACCGGAACGTGTCCTTCACCGTGCCCACGGGCAATTTCGGCGACATCTTCGCGGGCTCCATCGCCAAGCGGATGGGCCTGCCCATCGACCGGCTGGTGATCGCGACGAACCAGAACGACATCCTGCACCGCTGCATGACGACCGGTGAATACCGCACCGACAAGGTGATCCCCTCGATCAGCCCGTCGATGGACATCCAGGTCAGCTCCAACTTCGAACGCGCGCTCTTCGACGCCTACGGGCGCGACGGGGCGGCGGTGGCGCAGCTGATGGAGGAGCTGAAGTCGGGCGGCTTCAAGGTCTCCCAGGGCGCGCTGGAGGCGCTGCGCGAGGATTACGACAGCGGCATGGCCACCGAGGACGAGACGCTGGCCACGATCAGCCACATCGCCGAGGTGACGGGAGAGGTGCTCTGCCCCCATTCCGCGGTCGGCGTGAAGGTGGCCGAGGAGATGCGCAATCCCGAGGTCCCGATGATCACCTTGGCGACGGCGCACCCGGCCAAGTTCCCTGACGCGGTGGAAGAGGCGACCGGCGACCGCCCGGGGCTTCCCCCTTTCATGGCTTCCCTGTATGACCGACCGGAACGGGTGACGGAGGCAAAGAACGACCTCGCCGCCCTGCAATCCCTGATCCGAGAACGGCGCACGACTTGACGACGCAGTATCACACGCTTTCCAACGGCTTCCGCATCGTGACCGAAGAGATGCCGGGCCTGCAATCCGCCGCCATCGGCATCTGGGTCTCGGCCGGTGGCCGCAACGAGACCGAGGTGCAGAACGGCATCGCCCATTTCCTCGAGCACATGGCCTTCAAGGGGACCAAGACCCGGTCCGCCCTGAAGATCGCCGAAGAGATCGAGGACGTCGGCGGCTACATCAACGCCTATACCTCGCGCGAGGTGACGGCCTATTACGCGCGGGTGCTGAAGGACGATGTCGGCCTCGCACTGGACGTGATCGCGGACATCCTGCGGAACCCGACCTTCGAGGATTCGGAGATCGAGGTGGAGCGCGGCGTGATCCTCTCCGAGATCGGGCAGGCGCTCGACACCCCCGACGACGTGATCTTCGACTGGCTCCAGGAACAGGCCTATCCCGACCAGCCGCTTGGCCGCACCATCCTCGGCCCGGCCGAACGGGTGAAGGCCTTCTCGCGCGCGGACCTGTCGGAATTCGTCGGCCAGCACTACGGGCCCGAGCAGATGATCCTCTCGGCCACCGGCGCGGTCGATCACGACGCCATCGTCCTGCTGGCCGAGGCGCTCTTCGGTGACATGGCCCCGCAGGGGCAGGACGTGGTGTCGCCCGCCCGCTTCCGCGGCGGCGAGGTGCGGCAGGTGAAGAAGCTCGAACAGGCCCATTTCGCGCTGGCCTTCGAGAGCCCGGATTACTGCTCGCCCGACGCCTACACCGCGCAGATCTACGCCACCGCGCTCGGCGGCGGCATGTCCTCGCGCCTGTTCCAGGAGATCCGCGAGAAGCGCGGGCTCTGCTACACGATCTTCTCGCAGGCGGGCGCCTATTCCGACACCGGGATGATGACGATCTACGCCGGCACCCATGGCGAACAGCTCAAGGGCCTGGCCGAGATCACGATCGACGAGATGAAACGTGCCGCAGAGGACATGACCGAGGAAGAGGTCGCCCGCGCCCGCGCCCAGATGAAGGCCGGGATGCTGATGGGGCTCGAAGGCCCGTCCTCGCGCGCCGAGCGGCAGGCCCGGATGCTCCAGATCTGGGGCCGGGTGCCCGAGCTCGACGAGGTGGTGCAGAAGATCGACGCGGTCACCGTCGCCGACATCAAGTCCTTCGCGGAACGGATGGCCGTCGAGGCGCCGATGGCGCTGGCGCTCTACGGTCCGGCGGGCGATGCGCCCGGGCTGGAGGCATTGCAGGAAAGGCGCGCCGCCTGATGCTCGGCGCGCGTCGGCGGGTCAGGATCGAGACCGAGCGCATGACGCTGCGCCCGCCCGTCCACGGAGACTGGCGGAGCTGGTCCGACCTGCGGCGCGAGAGCCAGGAGTTCCTCGTCCCGTGGGAGCCGACCTGGGCCACCGACCACCTCAGCCGCAAGGCCTTCACCAACCGCGTCTACTGGGCGCAGCGCTCGGTCTCCTCGGGGACGGCGGTGCCGCTCTTCCTCGTCCGGCGCGACGACGATGCGCTGCTCGGGGCGATCACCCTCGACAACATCCGCCGCGGTCCGGCGCAATCCGGCACGCTCGGCTACTGGATCGGCGAACGCTTCTCGCGCCGCGGCTACATGCGCGAGGCCATCATCGCGGTCGTGCACCACGCTTTCCACCGGCTCGACCTGAGCCGGATCGAGGCCGCCTGCCTGCCCGAAAACGCCCCCTCCCGCGCGCTGCTGGAGAGCTGCGGCTTCAAGTATGAAGGGGTGGCGCAGAGCTATCTGCAGATCGGCGGACGCTGGCGGACCCATGTCCTCTATGCCGCGCTGCGGATGGACCGGCGCGGGAAGACGGATGTCGGGTAGGGCGGGCGGCGCCGGGCTCAAGCCCGGCCTACACCTGACCTTCGAGGTCGCCGCATCAAGGACGCTGCCGTAGGGTGCGTGCTTGCACGCACCATCCGCCGTCGCCGCCAAGCGAAAGACGGACAAGCGCCGGCCCGTGGGATGGCGCTTCGCAACCTTCGAGCCTCGCGCTTTATGCCAGCCGTGGTCACGCCTCCCGCGGGGCAGGGGGCTCAGTGCCCCCCGAGGATCCCCGTCCGCACGCCGTAATCCACCGCGAGAGCGTATTCCGGGTCGTCGTCGCTGTCGACCATCAGGTGCCCGGCGCGGGTCAGCAGCTTGTGGCAGTCGCGCGAAAGGTGGCGGAGCTGCACCCGCTTGCCGGCCGCCTCGTATTTCGCGGCGACCGCCTCGATCGCCTGCAGCGCGGACTGGTCCACGACGCGGCTGTCGGCGAAGTCGATGATGACGGCGGTCGGGTCGGACTTCACGTCGAAGAGCTCCACGAAGCCGTCGGAGGAGCCGAAGAAGAGCGGTCCGCGCAGCTGGTAGACCTTGGCGCCCTCGGGGGTGACGTAGCTCTTGGCGCCGATCCGGCTCGCCGCGTTCCAGGCATAGGCCAGCGCCGAGACGATCACGCCCACGACGACCGCCACGGCGAGGTCGGAAAGCACGGTGACCACGGTCACCAGCAGGATCACGAAGGCATCCGTGGTGGGCACCTTGGCGAGGATCTTGATCGAGTTCCACGCGAAGGTCCCGATCACCACCATGAACATCACGCCGACGAGCGCGGCCAGCGGGATCAGCTCGATCACAGACGACCCGACGAGGATGAAGAGCAGCAGGCAGACCGCCGCCGCGACGCCCGCGATCCGGGTCCGGCCCCCCGAGTTCACGTTGATCATCGATTGCCCGATCATCGCGCAGCCGCCCATGCCGCCGAAGAAGCCGGTGACCACGTTGGCGGTGCCCTGGGCGATGCACTCCTGCGAGGCGCCGCCGCGCTGGCCGGTGATCTCGCCGACGAGGTTCAGCGTCAGCAGGCTTTCGATCAGGCCGATGGCGGCGAGGATCATCGCGTAGGGCAGGATGATCTCGAGCGTCTCCAGGTTCAGCGGCACCATCGGGATGTGGAAGGACGGCAGCCCGCCCTCGATCGAGGCGAGATCGCCCACCACCGGCACGTTCAGCCCGAAGCCGATGACGAGCGCGGCGGTGATGCCGATGCCCATGAGCGGCGCGGGGATGATCCGGGTGATGCGCGGTGTGACCCAGATGATGAACATCGTCAGGAAGGTCAGCCCCAGCATCAGCCAGAGCTGCGGGCCGGACAGCCATTCGCCGCCGCCCATGCCATGGCCCTCGGCCTCGGCCGTGCCGGGCACCTTGAACTGGGTGAGCTGCGCCATGAAGATCACGATGGCGAGCCCGTTGACGAAGCCCAGCATGACCGGGTGCGGCACCAGACGGATGAACTTGCCCCATCTCAGCACGCCCGCCAGCACCTGCAGGATGCCCATGAGCACCACGGTCGCGAAGAGGTATTCGACCCCGTGCTCCGCCACCAGCGCCACCATCACCACCGCCAGCGCGCCCGTCGCGCCCGAGATCATGCCGGGCCGGCCGCCGATCAGCGCGGTGATGAGCCCGACGAGGAAGGCGGCGTAGAGCCCGACCAGCGGTTCGACCCCCGCGACGAAGGCGAAGGCCACCGCCTCGGGCACCAGCGCGAGGGCCACGGTCAGCCCCGAGAGCAGCTCGGTGCGGATACCGCCCGGCGTCAGGCGTCCGGTCGGCGCGATCCTGAGATCGGGCATGTCGATACGTTTGGCGAAGGCGGCAAAGGCTGCGCGGGTCACAAGGCGTCCGGTGTCTGGGAAAATTGAACCCTCCCCTTAACGAAAAACTGCCCGGAAAGCCACGCTGCGTCGCAGAAACCCGACATGTGTGTCGCGCATGCCTCCCATGCCGAACTCGCAGGATCGTGACCGCGCGGTTTCCCGGGCCTGCTAAGCTGGCCCGAGGAGGTCCGCCATGATCCGTCGCCCGCGCCTGACCCTGAAGACCGTCGCCCTTGCTCTCGCCGTGCCTGTCCTGCCCGCGCTCGCGCAGGACGAGGGCCGCCGCCTGAGCCATTGCATCGCCATCGCGGATGCGACGCCGGGCGTGGAGTTCATCCACAAGGCCTCGTTCCGCGATCCGGTGCCGGAGTTCTCGGCCCGGATCAGCTATATCGATCATTCGATGTTCCTGATCCAGACGCCCGGCGGGGTCTCGGCGATCACCGATTACAACGGCTGGCACGGCAACGTGGACTTCATCCCCGACGTGGTCACGATGAACCACGCCCATTCCAGCCACTGGACCGGCGCGCCCGATCCCGCGATCCCGCACGCGCTCAACGGCTGGTCCGAGACCTACGGAGAGGCGGCCGACCATTACCTCGACCTCGACGAGATGCTGATCCGCAATGTCTCGACCGACATCCGCTCCATGGGCGGGGTGGAGGAGAACGGCAACTCGATCTTCATCTTCGAGGTGGAGGGCCTGTGCATCGGCCATCTCGGCCACCTGCACCACGAGCCGAACGAGGAGCAATATGCCGCGCTCGGCCGCATCGACGTGCTGATGGCGCCGGTGGACGGGGGGATGACGCTCGACCTGCCGACGATGACGCGGGTGGTGGAGCGGCTGAAAAGCTCGGTGGTGCTGCCGATGCACTGGTTCTCGGACGCGTCGCTGCGCTGGTTCCTCGAAGGCGTGTCCGACCAGTTCGAGATCGTCGACGACGGGCGGAGCGCGCTGACCGTCTCGCTGCGCGACCTGCCGTCCCGTCCGACGGTGATCGTCCTCCGGCCGCGGCCCCTGACGGAGCCCGAGTGACACCGCATCCGTGACGGCGCGCGGCACGGTCTTTACCGCGCCGGCGCCGGTGATACTGTCGGCGCCATGACCCATGCCCCTGCCGATGCGGCCTTTGCCGACACCCTCCGCGACCGCCTGTCGCCCAAGGCCTTCCGCGAGGCCGAGCCCCGCTATTTCGAGGAACCGCGCGGCCGCTGGAGTTCTCCGAACGGGCTGGTGCTCGCCCCCGGCGACGTGGAGGAGGTCCGCACCATCCTGATGGCCGCGAACGAGGCCCGGGTCCGGGTGGTCCCCTATGGCGGCGGCACCGGGCTGGTCGGCGGACAGGTGATCGGCGCCGGTGCCGCGCCGCTGGTCCTCTCGATGGAGCGGATGAACCGGATCCGGGAGGTTTTCCCGGAGGAGAACGTCATCGTCGCGGAAGCGGGCGTGATCCTGCAGGATCTGCATGACGCGGCCGAGAAGGTCGATCGGCTGTTCCCGATGTCGCTGGCCGCCAAGGGCACGGCACGGATCGGCGGCAACCTCGCCACCAACGCGGGCGGCGTGAACGTGCTGCGCTACGGGAACACGCGGGAGCTCTGCCTCGGGCTCGAGGCGGTGCTGCCGGACGGGCGGGTGCTGAGCGGCCTGACGCGGCTCAGGAAGGACAACACGGGCTATGACCTGCGGAACCTTCTGATCGGGTCCGAGGGCACGCTGGCCGTGATCACGGCCGCGGCGCTGAAGCTTGCGCCGGTGCCGCCGGAACAGGGCACGGCGATCCTCGTGGTGGAGAGCCCCGAGGCGGCTCTGAGCCTCCTGTCGCTGGCGCGCGGACAGCTGGGCGACGGCGTCTCGGCCTTCGAGCTGATCGACGGCACCGGGCTCGACTTCCTCGAGGAGACGATGCCGCAGGTGAAGCGGCCCTTCGCACCGGCGCCGCCGTGGATGGTGCTGATCGACGTCGGGCTCGCCCGCGGCAACGACCCGCAGGAGGCGCTGATGGCGCTTTTCGAGGCGGCGGCCGGGGAGGGCCTCGTCTCGGACGGGGTGATCGCCCAGTCCGAGGGCCAGCGCGCCGAGCTCTGGGACCTTCGCGAGACGATCCCGCTCGCCAATCGCGAGATCGGCGGCGTCTGTTCGCACGACGTCTCGCTGCCGCTGTCGGTGATACCGGACTTCATCCGCCGCGGCGCGGAGCTGGTGGCCGGTCTGGGACCGTTCCGGATCAACTGCTTCGGCCACCTCGGCGACGGGAACCTGCATTACAACCTGTTCCCGCCGAAGGGCGAGACGCGCGACGCCTACATGCCCCGGACGGCCGAGATCTACGAGGCGGTGCATGACCTCGTCGTCTCGCTCGGCGGCTCGTTCAGCGCGGAGCATGGCGTCGGGCGGCTGAAGGTCGGGGAACTCGAGCGCTACGGGGATCCGGTCCGGCTGGAGCTGATGCGCGGGATCAAGCGCCTGTTCGATCCGAACGGCATCATGAACCCCGGCGCGGTGCTGGCCGCGGGCTGAGCTAGTCCAGGGCCACGCGCAGCCGGTAGCCGACCGTGCGGCCGCCCTCGCGCGCGTCGCCCCAGAGGTAGAGCCGGAGGGTGTAATCGCCGCTCTCGGCCAGGCTCATCCGGCCGGCACGGCCCTGGGTCCGTCCGACGAACATCGCCTCGTAATCCGAGCCCGGCGGCAGGACGTCGAAGAAGACCGGACCCTCGCCCGCGATCACGGCGACATCGGCGCTCATGGTCTGCCCGCTGCGGCCGCCAAAGTGGTAATCGGCGGTGGCGTGGCCGGTCAGGCTGCTTTCGATCGTCGCGGTGCCCGCCACCGGATCGAGTTCGATCCGGAGGTCTCCGGGCTGGTGGGCGGCCGCCGGCGTCGCAATCGCGGCGGCGAGGCAGAGGGGGGCGAGGATGTGACGCAGCGGCTTGGGCATGGGGATGGCTCCTGCACCGACGGGGATCCTGCGAGGATCGCGCGAAACGGTGAGTCTGCCAAGCCCGTTGCGCCGCCCCCGGGGCGGCGCCCGGGGAATGTCCGGGGCGCGGGCATCGAGCCCGCGCCCCGGACATGGCGCGCCGCGCGGGGATATTTCCGGCAAGAGGAAGCGGGCGGTCAGCCCGTGGGCATCACGAAGACCTCGCGCACGTCCGCATGGGCCGGGCGGGTGAGCGCGAAGAGGACCGCTTCGGCGATGTCCTCGGGCTTCAGCTTGTCGGGCTTGGCCTCGTCGAAGAAGGGCGTGTCGACCATGCCGGGCGCGATCACCGTGCAGCGGCCGCCCCATTCGCGCATCTCCTCGGACATGTTGCCGCCGTAGCCGTGCACGAACCATTTGGTGGCCCCGTAGACCGAGCCCGCGATATGGCGGCGACCCGCGGCGGAGCCGGTCAGGACGAGGTGCCCCTTCGTCTTGCGCAGCTCGGGCAGGGCGGCGCGGGCGGTGTGCAGCAGGCCGAGGATGTTGAGCTCGATGAGCCCGCGGAGATCGTCGGGGTCGGCCTTCTCGGTCCCGGCCGTCTTCAAGCCGCGGCCCGCATTGGCGAAGGCCGCGTCGAGCCCGCCGAACTGCGCCGTGGTGCGGGCGACGGCGTCCTCGACCGCGGCAAGGTCGGTGACGTCGCCCTCGATCGCGAGCGCCCGGTCGCCGAGTTCCTCCGCCAGTGTCTCGAGCTTGTCGGCCGACCGCGCGACGAGCGCGACGTTCCAGCCCTGCGCCACCGCCTCGCGCGCGGTGGCCGCGCCGATGCCGGACGAGGCGCCGGTGATGAGAAGGGTGCGTGCCATGGGGGGCCTCCTGTGCTGTGCGTTTCGGGCAGGAGGGTGGCCCCGGGACGGGCGAAGGCAAGGGACGGCGCGCGCTGTCCCGGCGTCAGAGCCCGTCGAAGGCGCAGAGCGTGTGGAGCGTCATGCCCAGACCCTCGAGCCGCTTGCGGCCGCCGAGCTCGGGCAGGTCGATGATGAAGGCGCAGCCCGCGATCACCCCGCCCAGCTGTTCGATCAGCGCGATCCCGGCCTCGGCGGTGCCGCCGGTGGCGAGCAGGTCGTCGACCAGCAGGATCGTCTCGCCGGCCGCGATGGCATCGTCGTGGATCTCGACCTCGGCCTCGCCGTATTCCAGCTGGTACTTGCGCGAGAGCGTCGCGGCGGGCAGCTTGCCCGCCTTGCGCACCGGCACGAAGCCGCAGGAGAGCTGGTGCGCCACCGCGCCGCCAAGGATGAAGCCGCGCGCCTCGAGGCCCACCACCTTGTCGATCCGCCGCCCGGCCCAGGGCGCGACCAGCCGGTCGACCGCCATGCGGAAGCCGCGCGGGTCGGCGAAGAGCGTGGTCACGTCCCGGAAGAGGATGCCCTCGTGCGGGAAGTCGGGGATGGTGCGGATGTAGTCGCGCAGGTCGTCGGACATGGGGATCCGTTGCTTTTCCGTGGGTCGGGGCATTCCTTCCCACGAGGCGCGGTCAAAGTCCACGCGGAATTCCGGCAGCCTGCGCGGGGCGACCGGTTGTCGAAATTTGATCGACTCAACCAAAGGTGGTATGGTGCCCCATTCCAGACGATCCCGCGGGCCATTAGCCCCGCGCAAGACCCCCAGATCATTCCATTCAAGGTCCATTCGCCATGAGATATCTGCTTCCGCTCCTTCTGCTTCTTGCCGCACCCGCCCTGCGCGCGGACGACGGCTGTTCCGACAAGCATTACCGCTGCGCCCCCGGCGTCTGCTGCCCCAGGTGAGGGCGCGACCATGCTGCGGACATTTATGATAACGCTGGCGAGTTTCGTCGCCGCCCTGGTCGCGTTCTCGTTCCTGATGGGCGTCAGCAAGATGGACGTCTCGATCAAGCACGAGATGCAGCGCCATGTCGTCGCCGAGCCCTTCGAGGCGGGCGACGTGATCGAGGTCTCGCCGGACGGGCAGCGCATCCTCTCGGTGCTCTGCCCGTCGCGGCTGCCCGCCGCCAAGCGGCTCTCGACCGAGGTGCAATCGGGTTATTACAACATCGTCGACCGCTCGCAGGAGAAGTTCATCGCCTTCGTGCGGAACATGCAGGGCGTGCTGGGCGTGCCGGTGACCGAAGCGACGCCGCTGCCCTTCTCGGACATGCTGCCCTTCGTGGGCGAGGTGAACCGCGTCTCGGGCGATTTCGAGGAGATGCTGGACACGGCGTGCTTCTGCCGGATCGCCCGCGCGGTGGTCGAAGCCCGGAGCATCGCCTGCGTGGTCGAGAAATCGCTGGTCGAGACCGAGCTTGTGACCAGCCCCACCGGGCCGCTGCTGAAGCGCCGGACGATGGGGCTGTCCTTCCGCGAGGCGCCTTACGAGTTCGACGATCTCTCGGCGCTCGAACCGCTCTGCCCCGGGCTCAACACGGCTGCCATCGCGCCGAAATCGCAGCAATGCGTCGGGCAGAGCGGGTTCACCTTCGACGTGCGGGCGAAATCCAGGATCGGGCTGATCCGGGAGATCGCGCTCGACTGACGGAGGCTCAGCCCAGGACGCGGCCCGCGACGGCGTCGAGCCTTGCCACCAGCGCAGGGTCGCGTTTGTCGGGCGCGGTCAGCAGCGCGAAGTCGAGCGCGTGGTCGCAGCCATGCGGGCAGGGCGCGCGCGTCGCGCCGGCGAGGGCGGGCAGCCGGGCAAGCATGTCGCGCGCCTTGACCGCGTTGCCCTGAAGGATGTTGACGATCTGGGTGATGTCCACCGCCCCGTGGTCCGGGTGCCAGCTGTCGTAATCGGTGACCATGGCCACGGTGACGTAGCAGAGTTCGGCCTCGCGGGCGAGCTTGGCCTCGGGCATGTTGGTCATGCCGATCACGTCGGCGCCCCAGCTCTCGCGGTACATCCGGCTTTCGGCGAGCGACGAGAACTGCGGACCTTCCATCGCCAGATAGGTGCCGCCCCTGTGGACCGTCACGCCGGCGGCCTCCGCGGCCTCGAAGCAATATTCGGCGAGGCGCGGGCAGGTCGGGTGCGCCATCGACACATGGGCCACGCAGCCCGCCGAGAAGAAGCTCTTCTCGCGGTTCACGGTCCGGTCGATGAACTGGTCGACCACGACGAAATGGCCGGGCGCCATCTCTTCCCGGAAGGACCCGCAGGCCGAGACCGAGATCACGTCCGTCACCCCGATCCGCTTCAGCGCGTCGATGTTGGCGCGATAGGGGACATCCGTCGGGCTGTGCACGTGCCCCCGCCCGTGACGCGGCAGGAAGGACAGGGTCACGCCCTCCAGCGTGCCGGTGAGGATCGCGTCCGAAGGGGCGCCCCAGGGGGTCTCGACCTCCTGCCAGGTGGCGCCCTCCAGCCCCTCGATCTCGTAAAGCCCCGATCCGCCGATGATCCCGATATGCGTCATGCTCTGCCCCTGTCGTTTCGGGGCGATCCTATCGCAGCGCGCGCGGGGGGCAATCGCCCCCGGCCCGCAGGGGGCCGATTTCGCGGCGCTCAGGCCGTCGACGCCGGATCGGGCAGCGGATTCCAGTCGAAGACCGCCCGGACGATGCCGTGATCCGTGGCCCCGATCGCCTGATGGCTCTCGCGGTTGAGGTGGTCGTTGACCACCTCCATGTCCCGGAAGCTCCAGCGCCGCTTGCGGGAGTGGTCGTAGAACTCCTCGGACACCAGGATGTGGTCGAGGCTCTCGCGCTTGTTCTCGAAGATATGCGTGTAATAGACGTGCCGGAGCGAGCGGTATTGCTGCAGCCGCTCGACCGTGTAGAGCCCCTTGTCCGACGTGCCCCCGGCGCGGGATTTCGACGACAGCCGGTAGGGCGGCGCGCCGGTGACGAGCTCGGTCGTCACGCTCAGCGAATCGTCGTTGAGATCGCCCATCACCACCGTGGGGGAAAGGTCGTCCTCCTCGACCGAGGTCATCGTCTCGTCCAGCAGCGCGCGCAGCGCGGCGGCTTCCATCACCCGCCGGATGTGCGATGTCGCCGCCCTAGTGAGCTCGGCGTAGCGCGCCAGAGCCACGGGCAGGGGCCGCGCGAAGGACAGGCGGTTCGGACCCTTCGATTTCAGATGCGCCACGTAGATCGTCACCGGCGGCGGCGTCGGCGACGTCCCTTCGGACTGGATGCGGGCCCGCAGCACCGGGCGCGAGAACTGGCCGATCGTGACGGTGATCTCCTCCTGCGCGCCCTGGGTCTCGCGCAGGCCGTCGAAGGTGAAATCCGCGGGGAAGTCCGCGATCCACTCCGCGCCGGGCAGAAGCTGGCTTTCGCCGTGGCGGTCCCTGCGCACGGCCAGCGCCACCTGCGGGCGTCCCCGGCCGGGGGCGTCGCGGGCGACGAGGTCGTACCGGTCGAGCAGGCGCGCCTCCTCGAACAGGTCGCGCAGGGCGCGGGCGGACCAGAGCTCCTGGAAGGCGATGACCTCGGCCTCGATCTCGCGCAGGCGCGCGGCGAGCCAGACAAGGCGCATCCGGTATTCCGCCTGCCCCTCGGGCGTGTCGGGGAGGGGCGGGTCGGTGTCGTAGGTGATCCCGCCCGGCACCTGCAGGTTCAGCAGGTTGATCGTGGCGAAGGACAGGTCGCGCATGTTGGGCATCGCGCCCTCCTCTGACAGCTGGTCCGTGCCGCCAGTCTAGACGCGATGCCCCCGGGGGCGAATAGGGGTATTCCGGACCCCGCGCCGGTCAGTCGTCCGGGCGCTTGAGGCTGAAGAGCTCGGAGATCTTCGCGTAGTCGCGATAGCCCAGGCGGGTCAGCGGCTGGTAGGTGGTCACGTCGAAGATCCCGTCGCGCAGGCAGTCGTCGCGCATGTGGACGCCCGTGACCTCGCCGAAGACGGTGAAGTTGGCCTCGCCCGGCAGCTTCACGATCTCGGTCAGGCGGCATTCGAGCGCGGCGGGGGCGGCGGCCACGTAGGGGCAGTTCACCGTCTTCGCCTCGGCCTTCTCGATGCCGGCCTCGACGAATTCGTCGGTGCCCGCCGGGAAGCCGGCCGAAGAGACGTTCATGACGTCGCGCATCGCGTATTCCACGATGTTCACGCAGAAGACCCCGGTCTCGCGGATCACGGCGACGCTGTCCTTGGTCCCGTCCCGGTCCTCCTTGGCCGAGGTCGAGGCGAACATCACCTGCGGCGGCACGTAGGCCACGGCGTTGAAGAAGGAATAGGGGGCCAGGTTGTCGCGGCCGTCGCTGTCGCGGGTCGAGATCCAGCCGATCGGACGCGGCGTGACGATGGCGTTGAACGGATTGTGCGGCAGGCCGTGGCCGTCTTTCGGTTCGTAGAACAAAAGTGTCTCCCCGGGTGTGTGTTTGCCCCGCTGATAGCGTCATGCTAGGCCCCTTGGCCAGAACAAGATGAGGCAGGCCGGTGTACACCTTCGCACAGGAAGCGCCCGAGGATTGGTGGGAGGTCGAGGCGCTCTTCGACCTGTGTTTCGCGCCCGGACGGACGGCCCTGTCGTCCTACCGCCTGCGCGAGAACGTGCCGCAGGTGGCAGAGCTGTCCCGCGTGGCGCGCGACGGGGACGGAACCCTCGCGGGGGCGATCCGCTACTGGCCGGTCCGGGTGGGGCGCCGGATGACGCTGCTGCTGGGCCCCGTGGCGGTTCACCCGACCCGTCAGGGCGAGGGGCTGGCGGCCGAACTCATCCGGCACTCGCTGGCGCTCGGCACCGCGCGGGGCTGGGAAAGGGTGATGCTCGTGGGCGACGAGCCCTATTACCGCCGCTTCGGATTCACCCGGCTCGAGGGCGTGCTGATGCCGCCGCCGACCAACCCGGACCGTGTCCTGGGGCTGGAGCTGACGCCCGGCGCATGGGCCGGCGTGACGGGCACGGTGGAACGTCCCTATTGAAATCCCGCGCCCGGGGACGATGTTCTAAGGGCGTTTGCCCGAGGATATCCCATGGACGACACCCCCGAACTGCCGCAGCCGGTCAAGGCCGAACTCGACATGCTCGCCCGCCGCTACAAGCGCGCCGGCGGGCTTGGCATGCAGGTTCTGAACGTGATCGGCGTGACCGCCGAGAGCCTGATCGACCGCCTTCCGAAGGAGCTGCGCGGCCGGCTGGACCGCGCGACCGAGGTCGCCCTCGCGGCCGGGATGCGGACCGCGCACGGCTCGCGCGGGATGCTGAAGGACCAGCCCGACTGGCTGAACAGCGCCTTCACCACGGCCATGGGCGCGGCGGGGGGCTTCGGCGGCCTGCCGACGGCGATGGCCGAGATCCCGGTGACCACGATGGTGCTCCTGCGGATCATCGAGGGCGTCGCGGCCGAGCACGGTTTCGACACCGAATCCGAGAACGTGCAGTTCGACGTGATCCAGGTCTTCGCCGCCGCGGGTCCGCTGGGCCGGGGCGAGGGGGCGGACCTCGGGTTCCTGACATCCCGCATGGCGCTTTCGGGGGGGACCGTGCGCGCGATGATCACCCGCGTCGCGCCGCGCTTCGCGACCGTGCTCGGCCAGAAGCTGGCCGCCCAGACCGTCCCGGTGCTGGGCGCCATGGCGGGGGCGGCGACGAACTATGCCTTCACCAGCTATTACAACGAGATGGCGCATGTGCATTTCGGGCTGAGACGGCTCGCGATCGAGGCCGACTTGCCGCATGACGACCTGGTGGAGCACCTTCGGGTGCGGATCGAACGGCCACGGGTGAAGGCGGCCTGACCGTCCGGGCCGACGGTTCGGCCTGTGCGCCGGTCCGGCTTTGCCGGGGCGCGCGGACGTGACCCGGTGGTGATTGCGGAAATCACGCGCGCTGGTCATGGGGCGGAACAGGGCCGAGGCCCCGCCCGCGGACATCGGTCGCGGCCTGCGCCAGCGCCTGTCAGGCGAAGGTCTTCCCCGGGGCGCCGCCCGCGCGGCGGCTCGCCCCGGGGCTCCGCCCGTTCGCCGCTCGGAACGTCCACTGGACGTTCCGCCGGCCGCAGGGCGGCCGGATCGCGGCTCACCCCTGGGTCTTGAGCCATTCCATGACGGCGGGGCGGACCGATTGGTGGCCCTCCTCGCGCGCCTTGTGGATCACCTCGCGCAGCTCGGCGAGGTTCGTGCGGATCAGCAGCGACTTCACCGGTCCGATCGAGGCCGGGCGCATCGACAGTGCGTCGAGGCCGATCGCGGCGAGACAGATCGCCTCCACCGGCCGACCGGCATCCTCGCCGCAGAACGACAGCGGCGTGCCGGTCTCGCGGCAGCGCTCCACGATGTTCTCCAGGAAGGTCAGGAACGACACGTTGAGCGTGTCGTAGCGCCGGCGGACCCGCTCGTTCTCGCGGTCGGCGGCGAAGAAGAACTGCTTCAGGTCGTTGCCCCCGATCGACAGGAAGTCCACGTCGCGGAAGAACTGGGTCGGCGCAAAGGCGAGTGACGGCGTCTCGAGCATCGCGCCGACCTCGAGCGACTCGGGCAGGGGGTGGCCGAGGATGCGCTCGCGGTCCATCGCCTTGTCGACCTCGGCCAGCGCGGCGCGGTATTCGTCATATTGCGCCACGAAGGGGAACATCACCGTCAGCGGTCGCCCCTTGGCCGCCCGGATCAGCGCCTGCAGCTGCATCCGCATCACCCCGGGCTTGTCCAGCCCGACGCGGATCGCGCGCCAGCCGAGCGCCGGGTTGGGCTCGTCGGTGGGCTTCATGTAGCTCAGCACCTTGTCCGAGCCGATGTCGAGGGTGCGGAAGACCACCCGCCGCCCGCCCGCGGAATCGAGCACGCGCGAATAGAGCGCGGCCAGCTCGGTCCGGGTCGGCATCTTGTTGCGGATCAGGAACTGCAGCTCGGTCCGGAAGAGGCCCACGCCCTCGGCCCCCGAGCCTTCGAGCGAGGGCAGGTCGGCCATCAGCCCGGCATTCATCGTCAGCGCGATCCGGCGCCCGCAGGGCGTCACCGCCGGCGTGTCGCGGATCGAGGCATAGCGTTCCTGCGCCTCTTCCCGCATGGCGATCTTGTCGCGGAAGGCGGTGACGATGGTGTCCTCGGGCCGCAGGTGCACCACCCCCGCGTCGCCGTCCACGATGATCGGGTCGCCGTTCAGCGCCTCGGTCGTGATCCGCTCGGCGTGGATCACCAGCGGGATCGCCAGGGAGCGCGCGACGATGGCCGCGTGCGAGCCGACCGAGCCCTCTTCCAGCACCACGCCGCGCAGCAGGCGGCCGTAATCGAGCAGCTCCGCGGGGCCGATGTTGCGGGCGACGAGGATCGGGTCCACCGGCATCTCGGCGCCCGTCTCCTTGCCCTGCCCGGTGAGGATGCGCAGCAGCCGGTTCGACAGGTCGTCGAGGTCGTGCAGCCGCTCGCGCAGGTAGGAATCGCTCGCCGTCTCCATCCGGGCGCGGGCGATGGACTGCTCCTTCTCGACCGCGGCCTCGGCAGAGAGGCCGACGGCGATGTCCTCCTCCATCCGCTTCAGCCAGCCGCGGGAATTGGCGAACATCCGGTAGGCCTCGAGCACCTCGCGATGCTCGGCATCCGCGCCGGCCACGCCTTCGAGCATCTGATCGACCGAGACACGCAGGGAATCGACCGCCTCGCGCAGTCGCTCGGTCTCGCGGACCGGGTCGTCGGCGATCGGGTTCGTCACCACCACCCGCGGCTCGTGCAGCCAGACATGCCCCTCGGCCGTGCCCTCCTGCCCGGTCGCGCCGCGGAAGGCGACGGGGTTCTTGTGCCGGGCCGACAGCGCCGCGCCCTCGCCGACGAAGACGCCGAGTTCGGTCATCTCGGCCAGCACCATCGCGACGACCTCGAGCGCGTAGACCTCTTCCTCGGAATATTGCCGGGCGGTCTTCGACTGCACGACCAGCACGCCCAGCTTCTCGCCCAGACGCTGGATCGGGAAACCGGCGAAGGAGGAATATATCTCCTCGCCCGTCTCGGGCATGTAGCGGAACCCGTGCTCCTTCGGCGCGTCGGCGGTGTTCACCGCCTTGCCGGTCCGGGCCACCCGCCCGACGAGCCCCTCGCCGAGCCGCATGCGGGTCTGGTGCACGGCCTCGGCCTTCAGGCCCTCGGTGGCGCAGAGCTCCAGCGTCTCCGAATCGCGGAACAGGTAGATCGAGCAGACCTCGGTGTTCATTTCGCAGGCGATGAGCTGGGTGATCTGGTCGAGCCGCGTCTGGCCGGTGGCTTCCTCGGCCATCACCTCGCGCAGGCGGCCGAGCAACTGGCGGCTGTCGGTCTGATGTCGGTCCGTCATGGCGCGGGGTGAAGTCCTGTCGAAAGTGCCGGTCCGACTAGAGCACATGTGACGCTGAAGCGAAACGGCTAAGGCCGGGGAGAGTGCGGAAACTCAACCGGAGGGTGAAGGGGGTTCCAGATTGGCCGAGATTTGCCGCAGAACCGAGAGCGCCGTCGCGGCAGCTTCGGGAGGGATGCCCGCCATTGCCTGCGCGATGAGCGGTTCGATGACCGCCAGGACCCTCGGGCGGAGGGCATCGGCGGCCTCCGTGGCCGCGATGGCGACGACCCGCCGGTCCTCGTCCGGCGCGCGGCGGAGGACGAGGCCCTTCTTCACCATCCGGTCGACGATCCGCGTCACCGTGGTCCGGTCCCGGAGCGTCACCGCGGCGAGGTCGGTCATCCGCTGCGGCCCGCGCCCCCAGAGGACCATGAGCACCGCCCATTCCTCGGGGGCAAGGTCAAGCCCGGCCTCGGAGAATCCCGCCTGCGCCGTGGCGCGGATCTGGAAGGACAGCCGGTTGATCCAGTGCGGCAGGGTGGCGGCGAAATCGAACATGGCGCGTTCCTTGACTCTTAATGTGCATATGCACATATTGCAGATGCACTTACAGACGGAGACCTAGCATGGACGGCGGCGAAGAGACAGCCCTCGTGACGACCGGGCAGGAGGGGTGTTTCCGGAAGGTCTCCCTCGTGGCGCCGGACCGGCGGATCTACCTCTGGATCGGGGCCGAGGTGGATCACCGCCCGCCGTTCTTCTTCTGGTTGAAAAGTGCTGCCAAACGCCGCGCCCTGGCCCGGCTGAAGGCCGCGGCCGCGGCGTTGCGCCAGGCGGCGGCGGAGGAGGCGGTGGTCTTCGAGGCCCTCGCCGTCCCGCCCGGTCGCGGCGACTACCTCTCGCAGCGCCCGGACATCGTCGTGCGCCCCTACGACGCGGTGCTGCTCGCGGCCTTCGCCACGGAGGCGGAGGCGCGGGCGTGGCGCGACGGGCCGGCGGCGGAGGGGCTGATGGCGGAGCTCCGCGCCGAGGCGCGGGCCGCGGATGTCGCGCTTGCGGTGAACGGGCGCCGGATCGGGGCGGTGGATCACGAGCGGCCGGGGGTGTTCCTGTTCAACTACTTCATCGCCGAGAGCCGCGCGCGGAACCTCGCGGTCTGGGAGCATACGGCGGGCTGGTTCCAGGAGAAGACCGGCCTCGACAATTCGACCCTGCTGGTGCCTCAGGCGGGGGAGGCGATCCCGCAGAGCGTGATCAACCATTGCCGCTGGGACCGGCTGCGGGACATCCTTCCGGCGCTGATCATCCGCCCGAGCTTCCGGAGCTTCGTGCTGCGCGCGTTCGCGTTGAACCGGACGGCAGCGGTCCCGGTCCTGTACCGGTTGGCGTGAGGTCCCCGGGGCGCCGGAGAATGCTGCCCGACGAGACAGGGGCGCGCGACGCGGCCGCCCCCCGCAGGCCGGGCGTCGGCCCGGCCGCCAGGCGCGAGGTTACGCCTTCTCCAGCTCGAAGGCGTCGTGCAGGGCCTGCACCGCAAGCTCCATGTACTTCCGGTCGATCAGCACCGAGATCTTGATCTCGGAGGTCGCGATGACCTTGATGTTGATCCCCTCGTCCGAGAGCGTCTTGAACATCTTCGCCGCGACGCCCGACTGCGACCGCATCCCGATGCCCACGGCCGAGACCTTGGCCACGTTCTTGTCCGCCACGAGGTCGTGGAAGTTGATCGCGCCGCTCTCCTTTGCCGCGTTCAGCGCCTTCTCGGCGCGCAGCACCTGGTCGACGGGGCAGGAGAAGGTCATGTCGGTGCGACCTTCCTCGGCGATGTTCTGGATGATCATGTCGACGTTCACGCCCGCCTCGGCCAGTGGTCCGAAGATCGCGGCGGCGATGCCCGGACGGTCGGCGACCGAGATCAGCGTCATCTTGGCCTCGTCGCGGGAATAGGCGATGCCGTTGACCACTTTGGATTCCATGATGTCCTCCTCGGCACAGACCAGCGTGCCGGCGTTGTCGTCCATTTCCTCGAAGCTCGACAGAACCCGAAGTTTCACGTTGTAGCGCATCGCAAGCTCGACCGAGCGCGTCTGCAGAACCTTGGCGCCCAGCGAGGCGAGCTCGAGCATCTCCTCGAAGGCGATGCGGTCCAGCTTGCGGGCGTTCGAGCTGATCCGGGGATCGGTGGTATAGACCCCGTCCACGTCCGTGTAGATGTCGCAGCGCTCGGCCCCGAAGGCGGCGGCGAAGGCCACCGCGGTGGTGTCCGATCCGCCCCGGCCCAGCGTCGTCAGCCGCCCCTCGGGCGAGATGCCCTGGAAGCCCGCGACGACGGCGACCTTCATGCCCTCGCCGAACTTCTGCATGATGTTGTCGGTGGGGATCTCCTCGATCCGCGCCGAGGAATGTGCCGAGGTCGTCTTGACCGGAACCTGCCAGCCCTGCCAGGACCGCGCAGGCACGTCCATCTCCTGCAGCACCAGCGCCATGAGGCCCGCGGTCACGTTCTCGCCCGAGGAGACGACGGCGTCGTATTCCCGCGCATCGTAGAGCGGAGAGATCTCGCCGACCCAGCCGACCATCTCGTTGGTCTTGCCGGCCATGGCCGAGACGATGACGATGACGTCGTAGCCCTTGGCCACCTCGACGCCGACGCGTTTGGCCGCACGGCGGATGCGGTCGATATTGGCGACCGAGGTGCCGCCGAACTTCATGACGAGAACGGGCATTGAGAACTTTCCCGGAAACCGAATTGCCGGGCGGTTTACGCGGGACGCAGGGGGCGTGCAAGATGCTCCGCAGGGCTGCGGGCCTTATGTCGCGCGGTGCGGCCTGCCGGTCGCGGCGTCACGCGGGAGGGCGTGCAGATCCCGCGTGGCACCGGGGCGCGAAGCGGGTAGCATGGCGGCGAGGGCACCCCGCGCCGCCCCCCGGGCCCGGCGCCAGGCAGAGGAGACGCGCCATGCGGCTGATCGTGAACGGGCAGGAAGCCGAGGTGGATGTCGAGGGCGACATGCCGCTGCTCTGGGTGCTCCGCGACGAACTGGGCCTGACCGGGACGAAATACGGCTGCGGCATCGCGCAATGCGGCGCCTGCACCGTGCACATGGACGGGCTGGCGGTCCGGTCCTGCCAGGTTCCGGCCAGCGCCGCCGAGGGCGCGGAGGTCACCACCATCGAGGGGCTCGGCACGCCCGAGGCGCTGCACGCGGTCCAGAAGGCGTGGATCGACGAACAGGTCGCGCAATGCGGCTATTGCCAGGCGGGGCAGATCATGCAGGCGGCCTGGCTGCTCGACATGAGCCCCGACCCGACGGAGGCCGAGATCGACCGCGTGATGAGCGGCAACCTCTGCCGCTGCGGCACCTATCCCCGCATCCGCGCCGCGATCCGTGCCGCCAGCGCCGCCATGAAGGAGGCCTGAGATGGGACGCGCGCGCACCATCACCCGCCGCAGCCTGCTTGTCGGCGCCACCGCCATCGCCGGGGGCGTGGCCTTCGGCGCCTATGTCGTCCGCCGTCCGCCGGCCAATCCGCTCGCCGCCGGTCTGGGGCCGGGCGCGGCGACCTTCAACCCGTGGGTCCGGATCGACGGCGAGACGATCACCCTCATCACCCCGCATGCCGACATCGGGCAGGGCGCGACGCATATGCAGGCGCTGCTGATCGCCGAGGAGATGGACCTCGAGCCCGGTCAGTTCGTGACCGGTTTCGGCCCGCCCGCCGCGGCCTATTACAACACCGCCATGGCCGACGAGGTCGGCGCCGGGATCTCGGCCACGACGCCGGTGCCCCCGGCCTATGCCTCGGCCGCGGCCGGGACGATCATGAAGGTGCTGGGTTTCCAGGGCACCGGCGGCTCGAGCTCGACGCCCGACAGCTTCGTGAAGCTGCGCGAGGCCGGCGCCATGGCACGCGAGACGCTGAAGGCCGCCGCCGCGGTCGAGACGGGCGTGCCGGTGGCCGATCTGCGCACCGAGGCGGGGCAGGTGATCCTGCCGGACGGCACGGCGATCCCCTACACCGGCCTTGCCGCCCGCGCGGGACAGATCGCGCCCGTCGAGGGCACGCCGCTGCGCGACCCGGCGCTCTGGCGCTACATCGGCAAGCCGACGCAGCGGCTGGACATCGTGGCGAAATCGACCGGCACGCAGCTCTACGGCATCGACTTCACCGCAGAGGGCATGCTGCACGCCGCCGTCCGCACAAGCCCCCGGCGCGGCAGGCTCATCTCCTACGACGCCAGTGCCGCCGAGGGGATGCGCGGCGTCGTGGCGATCGTCGAGGTCACGGACGGCGTGGCGGTGATCGCCGACAACACGTGGCGGGCCTTCCGCGCGCTCGATGCCATCCGGTTCGACTGGGGGCCCGCAGACTACCCCGCCGAGCAGTCGGAGCATTGGGACATCGTCGCCCGCGCGTTCTCCGACGGTCCGCTGAACGCCGTCTGGCGCAACGACGGCGCCTCCGAGGAGAGGCTGGCCTCGGGCGAGGTGGTCGAGGCCGAGTTCCGCGCGCCCTATGTCGCGCACCAGCCGCTCGAGCCGCTGACCGCCGTCGTGCGGGTGAACGAGGACAGCACCGACGTCTGGACCGCCACCCAGATCCCGCGCTTCCTGCAATCGGTCGTGGGCGGCGTCACCGGCCATGCGTCCGACGACGTGCGGGTCCACAACCTTTATGCCGGCGGCTCCTTCGGGCACCGGCTCGAGGCCGCGCAGGTCCGCATCGCGGCCGAGATCGCGAACCGGCGCCGCGGCGTGCCGGTGCAGCTGACCTATTCGCGCGAGGAGGATTTCGCGCAGGATTTCCCCCGCCATATCGCGATGGCCCGGGCGCGCGGCAAGGTGGCCGACGGCAGGGTGACGGCGCTCGACATCTCGGTCGCGGCCGCGCCGATCATGTCGTCGCAGGCGGGACGGCTGGGATACGCGGTGAACGGGCCGGATGCGCAGATGGCGGCCGGCATCTGGAACGCGCCCTACGCCCTGCCCGACTTCCGCGTCCGCGCCTTCGAGGCGCGCGGCCTCGCCCCCGTCTCCTCCTGGCGCTCGGTCGGGGCCTCCTGCGGGGGGTTCTTCCTGGAGACCTTCCTCGACGAGCTGATCCATGCCGCCGGCGCCGATCCGGTGGCCGAGCGGCTGCGCCTGATCGACGATCCGGTCGCCCGCCGCGTGCTGGAGACCGCCGCCGACATGGCCGGCTGGGGCCGGGCGCCCGCACCGGGGCGGGGTTTCGGCGTCGCGCTGGTCGAGAGCTTCGGCGTTCCCGTGGCCGAGATCGTGGAGGTCGCCGCAACCGGCTCCGGGATCCGGATCGAGAACGTCTGGGTCGTCGCGGATCCCGGCACCGTCATCGACCCGGTGAACATCGAAAACCATGTGCAGGGCGCCGTGGTCTGGGGCCTCGGGCACGCGATGAACTCCGAGATCACCTATTCCGACGGCATGGCGCAGCAGACCAATTACCACGACGCCGAGGGGATGCGGCTGCACCAGTGCCCCGAGATCCACGTGCGCGTGCTCGAGGACAACCCCGTGCTGCGCGGTATCGGCGAACCCCCGGTGCCGCCCGCGGCCCCGGCGCTCGCCAACGCCATCTTCGCGCTGACCGGCACGCGTCTGCGCGAGATGCCGTTCAGCCGCCATGTGCAATTCGTCTGAGGGCCACGCCATGAAACCCTTCGCCATCGTCGCCGCCCTCGCGCTCGCCGGACCGGCCCTCGCCGAACAGGCGGTCGTCGCGCCGCCCGAGGCGGGTTCGGTCAGCCGCGCCGACGGGCTCGCCGCATGGGACCGCGTCTACGAGGTCGTCTCGCATCCGCGCTGCGCCAATTGCCACGTGGGGCCCGACAACATCCCGATGTGGTCGGGGCCGAGCTATGGCACCGCCCGCAAACACGGCATGAACATCAACGCGGGCGAAAGCCGGATGGGCGCGGAATACGTGCCCTGCGCGGCCTGCCACGTGCAGCGCGCGCAGGAGGACCTCGCCGACAACGGCCCGAACGAGCCGCCGCAGGTCGCGCTGGCGTGGCAGCTCGCGCCGGTGGAGTTCCAGTGGTTCGGCAAGACCTCGGCCGAGATCTGCGCCCAGATGGCCGACCCCGAACGGACCGGCGGGCGGGACTGGGTGGCGCTGGCCGAACATCTGGCCGAGGACGCGCATCACGGCGGCTTCGTCGCCTGGGGCTGGAACCCCGGCGGCGGGCGGGAGCCCGCGCCCTACGACCTCCAGCGCCATATCGACGACGTCCTGGCCTGGGGCGCTGCCGGCACCCCCTGCGCGGATTGAGGAGGCAGCGCCCATGTCCAACTTCGCCACACTCGGCTTCGCCGGACGCCTGCTGATCGTGCTGGCGGCGGTGCATGTGATCGCCGTCGCCTTCACCGGCTTCGACGCCGCCGCGATGGAGACCCTGCCGTGGGGTCTGCTGGCCGCCATCGCCGGGATCGCGCTGACACGCGGCTGGCGCTGGTTCGGCTGGTGCGCGCTGGTCGGCTGCATCGTGGCGGTCGGCGCGGTGCTGGGCGGGGTGGGCGTCTCGGCCCTGCCGGCCTCGGCGCTTTATGCGCTCGCGGCGCTGCTCGCGCTGACCGCGGCCTCGCTCTTTGCGACGCTCTGGAAGCCGCGGCCAGACGCGCTCAGTTGAAGGCCATCGGCAGCGAGAAGCTGTAGCTCCCCCTGGTCAGCCCGGCCGGCGCGCGCGGCATCCGGCCTGCGCTCCGCACCGCCTGCAGCGCGGCCCGGTCGAGCCGCGGGTTCCCCGACGAGCGCGCGATGCCCGCCGCCGCGACCTGGCCCGCGGGGGTGACCGTCAGCGCGATCACCACCTGGCCGCCGCGGCCGCCCGGGTGGCGCTTGCGGCTCTCGATCCGGGCGCGCACCTGGGCGCCCCAGGAGGCGACGAGGCTCTGCTCCTGCCCGCGCGACAGCGTCTTGGCGGCCGACCGCGTGGCGGTGCCCGCCTGCGACGCGCCGCCGGAGCCCGCGGATCTCTGCGCCTGCCGCGGCGCGCTGTCCTGTTCGGCATTCGACGGCGTCCGCTCGGCACGCCTCACCTCGGGTTTCGGCGGCTGCGGCCGTTCGGGCGGCGGGCGAAGGCTGGCCTTCGGCGCCAGCTCGGACTCGGGCGGCGGCGGCGCCTCGGTGTCGATCTCGGGCAGGGCGGCGAGGTCGGTGGGCGCGGGGCGCGGGGCCTCTCTCTGCGGCCGCTCGGGCGCCGCGTCGGGGGTGGAGCGGGGCGCGTCCTGCGCCACGTCGGGCGGCGGCGGCATGTCCGGCACCGCGACCTCGAAGCTCGTGTCGGGCGCGGGCGGCAGCGGGGTGTCGGGATCGACCGTCGGCAGCGCGGCCATGTCGGGACGGGCCTCGGGCAGCGCGGCGAGGGCCGCGCGCGGCGGAGGCGCGTCGGCCTCGGCCTGCGGGCGTTCGGGCGTGTCGCCCTGGGGCGGCGGTGCGTCCGGGCTCTCGACCTCGGCCGCGGTGTCGGGCGGGCGGTCCCATTGCTCGACCAGCGCCGCGACCTGTTCGGAGGCGGGCGCGACCGAGGCCGCGTTCTCGCCGCCCTGGCCGCCGGTGTCCGCACCGCCCTCGTGCGAGGGCAGCCGGACCGCCAGCGCGAGGTGCAGCCCCGCGGCCAGCGCGACGAAGGCGGTGATCTCGAGCGCGCGCCTCATTCCGGCGCGACCACCAGCGCGACATCCGTCAGCCCGCGCCCCGCGAGGTCACGGAGGGCGCGCGCGACGGCCTTCGCCTCGGCCTCGGCATCGGCGCGGAACAGCGGCGGGGCGTCCGCCGCCGCGGCCTCTTCGGCGAAGGCGGTCATGGCGGGCGCGCCGGTCAGGTCGCGGAACGCCAGCGTGCCGTCGGCGCCCATGAACAGGATGACCTGCGCGGATGTCCCCTCTTCGCCGGTCGCCCGGGGCGGGGTCACCTCGATCGGTTCCGGCGGCGCCAGCTGCGAGGTCATCAGGAAGAACACCAGCAGCAGGAAGACGACGTTGATCATCGGCACGATCGATTCGCCGCGCGGGCGTTTCCGGGGGGGCGCGAAATCCATCATTCGACCAGCACCACGCTGGTGAACCCGGCCTGCCGCAGCGCGGTCGCGACGCTCACCACGGCCTGCAGCTTCGTCCCTTCGGCGCCGCGCAGCACGATGGTGTCGTCGGGCGTCTCGGTCAGGTCCGCCAGCGCCGCGGGCAGGGCGGCGGGATCGGTGGCCATGCCGTTCAGCGTCAGCCCCCCGGGCCGCAGCTCGACCAGCCGTGGCGGGCCGGAATAGCCCGCGCCGCTGCCCGCCAGCGGCACCGGCAGGACGTCGTCGAGGCCGAAGCGCGAGGCCAGCATGAAGAACACCAGCAGCAGGAAGACCACGTCGATCATCGGCGTGAGGCTCGGCCTGCGGCGCGGCCGGGGGGGTGGCGCGAGGTCCATCCGCTCACTCCGCGGCGAGGTCGATCTCGCGCAGGCTGCCCTTGGGCCGCTCCGCCACGAAGATCCGGGCGGCGAGGTCCTCCATGTCGGCGCGGACCGCGTCGATCACCGATTCGAACCAGGTCAGCGCGGCCGAGGCGGGGATCGCGACGGCCATGCCGGCGGCGGTGGTCAGCAGCGCCTCCCAGATGCCGCCCGCGAGCAGGGCGGGATCGGCGCGGTTGCCGGCCTCCTGCAGCGCCTGGAAAGCCGCGATCATGCCCAGAACGGTGCCCAGCAGACCCAGCAGCGGCGCGATGGTCGCGATCAGTTCCAGCGCGCGCAGGCCCGAGGACTGGTCGGCCAGCAGCCGTTTCGCCACGCGCGAGGTCTCTTCCCGCGCCGAGGCGTCGTCGAGCTGCATCCGGGCCTCGAGCGCCGTGCGCGCCAGCCGGCTGCGCAGCCCGCGCCGCTTCTCGAGCCGCCGGAGCGCCTCGGTGGCACGGCCCTGTTCCCAGAGCGCGACCGCCTCGGCCGAGGGCTTGCGGGACCATGCTCCGGCAAGCGACAGGCGCCACGTCTTCCACAGGATCAACGCCAGCGTGATGACCGAGAGCGCGGTGATCGCCCAGATCGCCGGGCCGCCGTTTTCGAGGAAGGCGAGCGCCCGGGACAGCGCGTCCTGCGGCACCTCGGCGGCCGGCGCCTCGGCCGGGATGTCGGCAGTGGCGGGGGTGTCGGACCGGAGGTCGGCGGCGGCCGGGGCGGTGTCCGCCGGGTCGGCGGTCGCTCCGGCACCGTCCTGCGCAATGTCGGGGCTTTGGGTGGCGGCGGGGCCGGTGTCGGCCTCGGGCACGGTCGGAGCGGCGGGGGCTTCGAAACTCGGCGCGGCGGGCGCCTCGGTCTGTTGCGCGGCGAGCGGGGCGGCGATGGCGCCGGCGAGCAGGCCCGCCGCGAGTGCCCTGGTGAATCCTGCCGAAACGCTCATGTCGTCTCCAATCCTGATACTGCCCGACGGCCCGCGCCGTGCTCCGGCCGGGACACGGCTTTGCGCCCCGGGTAGTGAAACCTAGAAAAAGAGTCAAGTTATAGCGGCCGGAGGCGTATCGGCTCCCCCCGGCCCTGGCGGGGCAGCGGGATGGTCCATTGGGGTCTGGAGGCGCGCGCCGCCTTCTGGTAGCGAAGATGTCAGGAAAAAACCTATTAAAAGAATCGGATATGTGGGCGGGCGCGGTCCCGGCCCACGCGCGCCCCGGAGGGCCCGCCATGGACGGCATGAATGACGACGACCGGCCAGACATCACCCCGGCTCGGGACGCGACGGAGGGCATGCCGACCTACGACGCCCGCGCGCTGACCGGGGGCGGGGCGCTTGCCGGGATCGTGCTGGACGGTCAGCTCTACATGCTGCGGATCACCAAGGCCGGGAAACTGATCCTGACCAAGTGAGGCTCAGGCGATCCGGACGAGGTGGTTGTCCCACGCCCGGTCGCCCTGCGCGGTCAGCACCAGGGCGCCGCCGGTTTCGGCCAGGACGTGGCCCAGCCCGTCGGTCGCGACGAACCCCGCCCGGCCCGCGGCGAGGCCGCAGATGTCGGGCTGGCGGTGGCTCGCCTCGAACCCGCCGTCGGGGCGGAAGACATGCAGCCGGGCGCCGCGCGGAGAGGTGATCCCGACCATGCCCTCCGGCGAGATCGCGACGGACCCGGCATACCCCTCCATCGCCATCTGCTCGGCAAGGTCCGCGGTGCAGAGGATCGGCGCCGCGCCGCGCCGGTGCAGGCCGAGAAGCGGGGCGGGATCGGGCAGCTCGCCCTGCCACTGCATCGCGAAGGCGACCGTCCCGTCCCGCGCGGCGAGATGCCGGATGGAGTTCATGCGAAGTTCGGGCTCAAGTTCGACCACCTCCAGCAGGCCGAGGTCGGCGTCGACATAGGCGAGATTGGGCCGCATCGTGTCGATGTTCAGCTTTTCGCGGCCGCGGTCGGGGCGGGTGCGGATGCCGCCGTTGGCCACCGCCAGCACGTCGCCATCCAGCCGCAGGATGTCATGCGGACCGGTCCCGCCCGAGGCGATCTCTCCGATCCGCCGGTACTTCTCGCGCCGCGACCAGAGGCCGAGCCGGCCCGCGCCGGTCTCCCAGTCGTTCTCGGGGGTGACCAGCACGTCGCCATTGGCGATGAAGGCGCCGTGACCGTAGAAATGCCGCCCCTCGGGCGCGTGGAGCCGGTGCTTCAGGCTGCCAGAGACGCAGTCGATGACCAGCGCGAAGGTGCCGGGGCGGCGGGCGAAGGCCACCGCCTCGGGCGCGGTCGGGTGGGCGGCGGCGGCATGGCCCCGATCGGGCAGCGCGATGCGGAAGACGTCCTGCCCCGAGGCGGCCAGCCCGAAGAGCGCATGGGCGCCCGAGGGTTCCTTCGCGGCGGCGAGGTAGGCGGGGCTGCCCGCATCCGCCCAGGAGAGCGATGGCGCGGAGGCGGCGGCGAGGAGGCCCGCGAGAAAGCTGCGCCGCGTGGTCATCTCAATCCCCGTCCGCCGAGTTGAAGCCCTCGGTCACGCCGAGCTGGTCGCCGATCTCGCCCGCCACGGCGGCGGCGACGGCGTCGATGCGCTGCTGCAGGATCTCGACCTTCAGCCGCCCGGCCGGGTCCTCGACCCCGGCGAAGACCGGGTCGTCCAGATCGGCCGCCGTCTCCAGCGCGGTGGCGAAGGCCGCTTCCGTCACCGGGATCGGCTGGTCCGAAAGCGCGCGGGCCAGGTCGCGCAGCGCCTCCAGCGACAGCGTCACGTTGCGCAGCGACCGGCCCGAACGGCGCGCCTCGGCCCGGGTGGGGCGGGGGCGGTCGAAGGTGCCGAGCGGACGGGCGATCCTTGTATCCGCGTCGAATTCCAGCGCGGCCTGCAGCGCGGTGTAGAATTGCTGCTGCACCTCCTTTTCCGAAAGGTAGCGGCGGTCGGCCGACCCTGCCGGATCGAGAAGCAGCGGCGCCTCGGTCTCGCGCCATTCGGTTTCGACCTCGGCCGCCATCCGGGCGAGGTCGGTCGCGGTCGCGGCGACGAGGCGGCAGGTGTAGCTGCCCTCGGCGTAGCCCTTGTAGGCCGGGTCGTAGAGCAGGTGTTCCAGCGCGAAGAGCCCGCGGGCGGCGACCGAGACCTCGGCAAAGGCGGCGGGATCGTCGATCGCCGCGTCCGCGTCGGCGATCAGCCGGGCGAGGGCGGCCGGAACCATGCCGCGGGTGTCGGGCCAGAAGGCGATGGCGAGGTTGCGGCCCTGCTGCTCCACCGGGCCGAAGCTCAGGTGCGAGGCCCCCAGCCAGGCGTCGAAGGCAGCGTGGAAGGCGGGGCGCACGGCCTCGGCGGTGCAATCCTGCGCCGCCGTGTCGGCCAGTGCCTGCGCGCCCGCCGTGAAGCCCGCGAAGGCCGGAAGGGCGTGATCCTCGACCGCCTCCCGGACACCGGCCTGCAGGGGGGAGGCGAGGCAGAGGAGGAGGACGAGGGGACGTATCATAGGCTCTCCAGGAATTTCACGAGCGCCGCGCGGTCCTCTGGCGGCATCTCCACGACCCGGTCGCGGGCGGGCTGCGCCTCGCCGCCGTGCCACAGCACCGCCTCGAGCAGGGAGCGTGCCCGGCCGTCGTGCAGGTAGTAGCTGTGCCCGTTGACCTGCGGGGTCAGCCCGATCCCCCAGAGCGGCGCGGTGCGCCATTCGCGCCCCGATGCCGCGCCCTCGGGCCGGTTGTCGGCAAGCCCCTCGCCCATGTCGTGCAGCAGAAGGTCGGTGTAGGGCCAGATCAGCTGGAAGCTCTGCTCGGGGCGGTCCTCGAGCCGGGCGGTGACGAACTTGGGCGTGTGGCAGGCGGTGCAGCCGGTGTCGTGGAAGACCTGCTTTCCGCGCAGCACCTCCGGGTCGTCCATGTCGCGCCGGGCGGGAACGGCAAGGTTGCGGCTGTAGAAGGTCACGAGGTCCAGCCCCTCGGCATCCACCTCGGTGCCGCGTTCGTCGCCGTCGCCGTGCGGACCCGCGCGGCAGGCGGCCTCGGCCTCGGTGCAATCGCCCCAGGGGGCCTCGAAAACGGGGGTGGAGATGCCGATGTCGCCCGCGAAGGCGGCGGCGCTCTGTTCGCGGATCGTGGGGGCGCCGGCCTTCCAGCCGAAGCGGCCCAACATGGGGCGATGGTGATCGAAGGACCAGACGGCCTGCGGGCGGCCCGAGATGCCGTCGCCGTCGCGGTCCGCGGGGTCGGCATGGGCAAGGATGTCGGCGGCCGGGATCGCCTCGAGCAGGCCGAGGCCGATCATCTGCGGCGCCACCCGGGGAGAGAGCATCGCGCCCTCGGCCAGCGGGCCATACCCCAGGTCGTCGGCGCGCCATGTGGGGCTGCGGAGCGACGCGGTCTCGCCGCCGGACAGGGTGACGGGCACCTCCTCCCACGCCACGCCCAGCCTGTATTCCGCCGTCTGGCCCGGGGTGGCGAAGTCCTGCAGCTGACCGCCGTAGACCGGATCGGGGCGGGTGCGGGGGGTCTCGTCGCCGATCGACAGCAGGAACGCCTCGATCTCGGACATCTCGCCGCCCTCGGGGGCGGGGACGGAGATGCGCAGGAACATCGAGGTCGCGTCGTCCTCGGGCCCCTCGGGCGGATGGCCGCGGCCGTCCTTCAGGTGGCAGCGCTGGCAGGACCGGGCGTTGTAGAGCGGGCCCAGCCCGTCCGAGGCAAGCGTCGAGGAGGGGGCCGAGACCCAGAGCTTCCTGAACAGTCCGTTGCCGACCTTGAACTCCAGCTCCTGCTCGAACGACAGGTTCGCCGAGAACTGGGAGAAGGCGTTGCTGTCCGGCAGCACCCGCACGGTGGCGGCGCCGGCGGGATTTCCCTCGAAAGGCTCGGGTTCGGAGAAATCGGTGGCGGGCGCGGTGACGCCCGCGATCCGCTTCGCCTCGTCCTCGGTGCGCGGCACCACCGAGAGGTGCGGGTCGCCGGCAAGCTCGGCCGGATCGGCCGCCCAGAGACCGGAGGCGGAGAGGCCGGTCAGAAGACCGGCCACCAGCGTCGTGCGAAAGGGACGGGTCAGGCCTGTCCGGTCACTCGGCGTCATCGGCCGATTTGGCCTGAAGCAGTGCGAAGCCCTGGAGCCCGAGCGACTCGTGGAGCTCGAGCTGGGTTTCGAGGAAGTCGATATGACCTTCTTCATCGGCAATCAGTTCTTCGAAGAGGTTCTTGGAGACGTAATCCCGCACCTTCTCGCAATGATCGCGGGCCTCGATGTAGAGGTTGCGCGCGTCATGCTCGCCGGCGAGGTCGGCCTCCATCGTCTCTTTCAGGTTTTCCCCGATCCGGAGCGGATCGAGCTTCTGCAGGTTCGGGTGGCCTTCGAGGAAGATGATCCGCTGGATCAGCTTGTCCGCATGGTGCATCTCCTCGATGCTTTCGGCGCGCGACTTGTCCGCGATCTTGCCGAAGCCCCAGTCTTCCTGGAGCCGGTAGTGCAGCCAGTACTGGCTCACCGCCGTCAGTTCACTCCTGAGAGCTGCGTTGAGATACTCGATGACCTTCTCGTCGCCCTTCATCGCGCCACGTCCTTCTTCCTGTTGCGGAGGTTACGCAGCACCCGCGGCACGGCGAGACTGTCGTTCAGCTCCATTGTGTCCAGGAAGTTCGGCAGGCAACCGCCGCAATCGGGCCGTTTGCCCAGGGCCCGATAGACCTTCCCGGGGGTCACGATCGTATCCGGGTCCGCGGCCCGCATCCAGTCGATGGCGGCGTGAATCTCGCGGTCGGTGATCGAGGCACAGTGGCAGACAATCATGTCGGTGATCCCGGGACAAGCGGAAGGCGCCGCGGGGCGCCCGCCGCGCTGTGGTTACTGGAAAACGGCGTTCGGGTTGTCGAGGCTGTCGGACCCTTCGAATCCGATCCGGTCAAGCTCGAGCGCCGTGACGGCGCGTTCGATCGAACGGGTCTGCTGCACGAGCGCGTCGACGGCGGCCATGATGATCGCCTCGCCGCCCTCGTCGCCGCGGGCGAGCATCTGGTCGTAGGAGAAGCCGCCCTCGGCCGCGGCCTTCAGCTGGCCCAGCTTGACCATCGTCGCGTTCAGGTCGGCCTGCAGGGCGGCGTCGACCTCGGGGTCGGCGGCCGCCACCAGTTCGGACAGGGACGGCCCGTTGATGACGGTGCCGTCGACGCCGACGTATTGCCCGAAATAGACGTTGTGGATGCCGAGCCCGTCGTAGAAGTGGCTGTTGTGGGTGTTGTCGGAGAAGCAGTCATGCTCCTCCTCCGGGTCGTTCAGCATGACGCCGAGCTTCATCCGCTCGCCCGCCTGCTCCCCATAGGACAGCGAGCCCATGCCGGTCAGCATCGCCGTCAGGCCCGCCGCCTCGTCCGAGGTGACGGCCATGCGGGCATCGCCGCCCTCGGCCCATTGCCGCGTCATCCATTCGAGATCCGAGATCAGCAGGTCGGTCGCCGCCGTCAGGTAGGCCGCGCGCCGGTCGCAATTGCCGTTCGTGCAATCGTCGCCCTGGGCATAATCTGTGTAGGGCCGGTCGCCCGCGCCGTGTTCGACGCCGTTCAGGTCCTGCCCCCAGAGCAGGAACTCGATCGCGTGGTAGCCGCTGGCGACATTGGCCTCGACCTCGTCGGCCTCGTGCAGCCTGTCCGAGATCAACTCGGGCGTGATCTCGGCCGCGTCGATCTCTTCGCCCGAGAGGGTGAACGTCGGGTTCGCGACCACGTTGAGCGCGGCATAGGCGTTCTCGTCCGTCGCGCCGCCATAGGTGGCGTCGACATAGTCGATCAGCCCCTCGTCCAGCGGCCAGGCGTTCACCTTGCCCTCCCAGTCGTCCACGATCGGGTTGCCGAAGCGGAACGCCTCGGTCTGCTGATAGGGGACCCGGGCGCGGATCCAGGCCGCGCGCGCCTCGGCCAGCGTCCGGTCGGAGGGATCGGCCAGCAGCGCCTCGATCGCGGTCGCCAGATCCTGCGCGGTGGAGAGGCTGTCGCCATAGGCCGCCTCGGCGATGTCTGCGTAGGTCTCGAGCACGGCGGCCCGGTCCTGCGCGGCGGCCGGAAGGGTGAGGGCGGTGGTCATGGCGAGGCTGGCGGTCAGCGTCCGGATCATGCGGGGTCCTTTCGAGTGTCCGTGATCGGAATCGGCCGGCGGCCGGGTCCGGGTGTCACCCCATTTCCTGACTGATTAAGTCAGCCAAGTCAAATCCGATTGTTTTGCTTGGTCACCCCCGCGTGAGCGCCAAAAGAAAAGGCCGGCCCCGTGAGGGGCCGGCCAGGGTATCGCGACGTTCGGAAGGCTTACTGCGAGATCGCGGCGTTGTTGCCCGAGCCGACCTGCGAGAAGCCCGCGGTGTTGGCGTCGCCGACCTGCACCACGGCAACCTGGTTGCCCGCGCCGAAGCCGGTGCTGTCCTGCTTGCCGGTGATGACGTTGTCGCTGCCGAGCTGGGCGGCTGCGAAGACGTTGTTGTTGCCGAAGACGTCCATCGTGAAGCTGTTGTCGCTGCCGAACTGCCCGATGACACCAGCGGGCAGCAGCATGCTGGCTGCGTCGCTGCCTGCGGTGAAGCCGAGCGCGCCGCCGTTGAAGTCGCCGTCCACGTTCAGGTCGATCCCGTTCGCGCTGCCGACCTGCAACATCCCGACTTCGTTCGAGTCGCCGGAAATGACGGTGCCGTTCAGGTTGGTGTTGCCGACCTGCGTGAACCCGATGTTGTTCGAGTCCCCGGTGATGGCCGCCACCGAGATCGTGTTGCCGCTGCCGTTCTGGTACGCGCCGATCTGGTTGAGGTCGCCGGAGATCGTGATCGTGCCGACGGTATTGCTGCCGCCGAGCTGGGTGGTCCCGAACTGGTTCTGCTCACCGCTGATGTCGAGCGTCGCGGTGGTGTTGCCGCCACCGATGCTCGTGTTCTGGATGAGCGAGGAGGTCGTTGCACCCGACAGGTCGGCAAAGCCGGACAGCGCGCCGTTGCCGTTGTCCGACCCGGTCATGGTGACGGTCAGCAGGTTGCGCCTGTTGCCGCCGATGCCCGAGGTCTGGCGGATCAGCGCGATGGTGTCGCCGGCGCCGTCCTGCGTGACGGTGGCGTAGTTCGCCGTGCTGGAGCCCTTGGACTGGAGGAGCGCCTCGATGGTGTTGTCGTCGCCGCTCTGGGTCAGGGTGGCGCGGTTGTTGGTGAAATCGCCCGTGGAACCCGAGTTCTGGACCGCGGTGCCGATCTCGTTGCGGTCGCCGCTCTGGAGCACGGTCATCGCGTTGCCGGCGCGGGTGCCGGTGGCCGAGCCGTTGTGGTTCTGGCGGACGCCCGAGACGCCGTTGAACGCGGTCGTGCCTTCGCCGAGGCTGTTGTTCGCACCCGACTGGGTCACGTCCACATCGTTGCGCGCGCCGTTCTGGCGCAGGTTCTGCGACGCGGAGCCGGCCACGTTGTTGCTGCCGCCGCTCTGGTCGATCAGGGCGGCGTTGCCGGTGCCGGCCTGGTCGAGATAGGCGTCGTTGCCGTCTGCATAGGCCGCGGACATGGACAGGCCGAGCGCGGTGCTTGCTGCCAGTGCGTATTTGATGGTCGTCATGATCGTTCCCTTCATGAAATCCGGCGCGCCCCGGAATGCCCCCCCGGGCCTTGCGGAGGAGGGCGGCGCCGTTTTTTTATCCTGCCCGGAAAAAGCCGGGGCCAAGCCCCGGCAGCGTTGAAATTATTTTGGAATTGGCAATCGCTGGTTGAAACCTCGTCTTCGTCCCGATTCCGGCAATTCAGTTTCGGGCGTTAATAGAGGTTAACAACCAAATGGGATGACGTAACGCAAGCTTCTTGCACGTTCTTGCCCCAAAAAAGACAATATTAACGGTCTCGACGTGTCTGAAACCGGGAATGGCGCTTTATTGTTTCCGGAAGCGAACCGAATCCGCAAACTTCGCGCGGCAAATCGGGCCACAAGATGGCGAAACGGGTGAGTCGCGCCCCATTTCCGCCCGGGCGCTCAGGCTGCTCAGTGCTCGACCGCGCCTTCCGGCTCGATCTTGCCGCGCTGCGCCAGGAAGCGCGCGACCAGCGACACGCCGAGCGCCCAGGCCGCCCCGAGGGTCCAGCCGGCCAGCACGTCCGACGGCCAGTGGACGCCCAGGTAGACCCGGCTGAGCCCGACCAGGACCGTCACCAGCGCGGCCACGATGATGTGGAAGGCCTTGAGCCGCGCCCTGGTCTCGAGCCGGGCCAGCATCACGGCCAGCGTCAGGTAGGTCACCGCCGACATCATCGAATGGCCGGAGGGGAAGGAGGCAGTCACCACCTCGACCCCGTGCGGAACGAGGTCGGGGCGGGGGCGGCCGAAGAAGCCTTTCGCCACGGTCGAGACCAGCGCGCCGCCGATGATCGCGAGCGTCAGGAAGAGGGCGGAATGCGCCTGCCGGATCAGCAGCAGGTAGATCACCACGGCCGAGGTGATGAGCGTGATGATCGTCACCCCGCCGAGCGCGGTCAGGTCCCGCATCATGACCTCGATGGTGTGGCCCCCGATCGGGTCGGTCGGGTCGCCCGGGGTCCGCAGCGCCATCAGGATCGCCTCGTCGAAGGCGTGGAACTCGCCTTCTGCCATCTCCGATGCGATCTCGACAAAGGCCCAGAGCGCGCCGGTGCAGATGAGCAGCACGATCAGCGTGGCAATCTCGAGCCGGGCAATCGGGGCGGACAGGAAGGTTGGCAGGCGCATGGTGGCTCCGGATCTGGGGGTGGGCGTTGAGACTGGGGCGGCAACGGCCCGAGGCAAGATGCCCCGGGCCGCGGCGCTCAGATCGCTTCCAGCCCGCACCATTCCGCAATGAAGAGCGCGATGGTCCCGGTGACGCGTTTCACCGAGGCGAGGCTGACCCGTTCGTCGAACCCGTGGATGCCCTCGGAATAGGGGCCGTAGACGAGGCACGGCGTCTCGCCGTAGATCACGAACACACGGCCGTCGAGGTAGCCGGGCGTGACGAAGCTTTCGAGCGGTTTGCGGTAGCTCGCCATATGGGCGCGGGTGAGGGTTTCCTCGGCGGCGCTGCCCTCCTCCAGCACGTAGCCTTCGGCGAAGAAGCCGTTGAAGATCACTTGCGGAGGGTTGTTGGCGAGGAAGGGGATGCCGTCCGAGACGCGGCGCAGATGCGTTTCGATCTCGCGCGCGGCGTCCTCGGCCCGGGTGCCGGGGTAGATCGCGATGCGGCAGTCGAATTCGCACCAGGCGGGCACCGAGGAGGCCCAGTCGCCGCCCACGATCTTGCCCACGTTGAAGTTGATCGGGTGATCGAGGTCCTCGAAATGCCGGTGGTCGCCCTTGCGGGCGTTCCATTCCTCTTCCAGAGCCCGCAGGACGCGGATCAGCTCGTAGGCGGCCTCGATGGCATTGGCGCCTGCGCCCGCCTCGCGGACATGGACAGGAACGCCCTCGACGCGCACGCGGAACCAGATCACGCCGGTATTGGCGCGGACCAGCTTGTCATCCTCTGGCTCGGGAATGATCGCCGCATCCGCGCGGTAGCCGCGCTGCAGGCAGGCCAGCGCGCCGTTGCCGGTGCATTCCTCTTCGACCACCGATTGCTGGTAGAGCGTCGCGGCCGGCCGGTAGCCCAGCGTTTTCAGCGCCTCGACCGCGAAGATGTTGGCGGCGAGGCCCGCCTTCATGTCCGCGACGCCGCGGCCATAGAGCCAGTCGCCATCCCGGCGCGGCGCGAAGGGCGGCGAGGTCCACATCCCCTCGGGCCCCGTGGGCACGACGTCCACATGGCCATTCAGGATCAGCGAGCGGCCCTTTTCCTCGGCCGGGCGCAGGGTGCCCACCACGTTGATCGCGTTGGAATAGTCCACGTCGACCGGGGAGAACCCGGGGTGATGACGGATCGCCTCCACGTCGATGGCCCAGCGGTCCATCGTGTAGCCGCGGGCCTGCATCTCGCGGAACAGGAAGTCCTGCGCGGTGTGCTCCTGCCCGCGCAGCGAGGGAAAGCGCGACAGCTCTTCGGTGAAGGCCACCTGATCCTCGAACCCGGCATCCACCGCGGCGAGGATGCGGTCGGTCAGCTCCTGCGACAGCGGGCTCATGCGTCGCCTCCCAGGAAGCCGCCGAGGAAGCTCTCGAGCGAGGTGGTGAGATCCGTCGAGAGATAGCCGCCCTCCTGCACCAGCACCGTCGGATACCCCGCGGCAGCGATCATCTCGCCGGCCTGCCGGAAGCCGTCGAACGTCACCGCCATGCCCTTGAGCGGGTCGTTCTCGTGCGCGTCGAGCCCGAGGCTCACCATCAGCGCGCCCGGCCCGAAGCCGTTGATGTGGCGCAGCGCGTCCCGCAGCGTGTCGAGCCAGGGGCCGTCGCCGGTGCCGCGGGGCAGGGGGAAGTTGCGGTTGAACCCCTCGCCGTCGCCGGTCCCGGTCTCGGCGGCATGGCCCACGAAGAACGGGTAGTATTCCCGCGGATCGGCATGGATCGAAACGGTCATCACGTCGGCCCGGTCGTAGAAGATCGCCTGCGTGCCGTTGCCGTGGTGCACGTCGATGTCCAGCGTCGCGACCTTCTGGTGCCCGCGCCTGAGTCGGGCGGCGGCGATGGCCGAGACGTTCATCAGGCAATGCCCGGCCGCGATCTCGGCCGAGGTGTGATGCCCCGGCGGCCGGCAGAGCGCATAGGCCGCGCGCTCGCCCGCCAGAACGGCGTCGGCGGCGGCCACGGCGCAATCGGCGGCGCGGCGGGTGGCCAGCCAGCTGCCCTTGCCGACCGGCGCGGCGGTGTCGCCCATGTGCCAGCCCGCGCGGGCCACGAGATGCTCGGGATAGCTTGCGGCGGCATCCCGGGGGAAGACGTTGGGGATCACCTCGGGCCCGGCATCGGGCAGCGCCTGCCATTCGTCCCAGCAGGTCTCGAGGAAGTCGATGAAGCGCGGGCTGTGCACCGCCTCCAGCGCGGAGCGCGGCGCCTCGGGCGGGTCCGAGACGGGCAGCCCGAGGGCCTCGAGCCCGGCGAGCAGGAGCCTCGCCCGCTCGGCCTGTTCCGCGTTCCGGGCGATCTGCCCGTGGGTCAGCCGGAATTTCGGGTCATGGGCCTCGGTCTCCGGCGCGTAGAAACATTTCATCTGGTCTGCCCTTCCTACTGCGGCCTTTGCAGGCACCCTGTTCCGCATGGCGCCGGAGGGCAAGGCCACATCGCAGCTTGCCGCGCTTCCGGGAGAATCCGCTTGACCTTGCGGGATGCGATGGCCCTCCCTGCGCGAAGACCGCAACAGAAAGAGACGCCCATGACCGACGATCCCGACACGCTCTCCGCCCGCGAACTGGCACACCGCATCCGCGAGGGGCGGCTTTCCGCGGCCGCGGTCACGCGCGGGGTGCTCGACAGGATGGCGCGGGTGAACCCCGGGATCAACGCGATCGTGCAGGAATGCGGCGACGCGGCGATGGCCGAGGCCGAGGCGGTCGACCGCAAGGCCGCGGCGGGCGAGAGGCTGGGCATCCTCGCGGGCGTGCCGGTGACGATCAAGGTGATCGCCGACCAGGCGGGCTATGCCACGACCAATGGCACGACCCTTGCCAGGGACCTTGTCGCGAAGGCGGACAACCCCTTCCTGCGCAACATGCGCGCCGAGGGGGCGATCGTCGTCGGGCGGACCAACACGCCCGCCTTTTCCTACCGCTGGTTCACCTCGAACCTGATCCACGGCACCACCGTGAACCCGCGCAACCACGGGCTGACGCCCGGCGGCTCCTCGGGCGGGGCGGGCGCGGCGGTGGCGGCGGGGCTCGGGCATATCGCCCATGGCACCGACATCGCGGGGTCGATCCGCTACCCGGCCTATGCCTGCGGCATCCAGGGGCTGCGCCCGACCCCGGGGCGGGTGCCCTATTTCAACGCGACCTCGGGCGACCGGGCGATCGGGCCGCAGATGATGGCGGTCTCGGGGCCGCTGGCGCGCCGGGTCGATGATCTCCGCCTCGGGCTCGAGGCGATGGCGGGCGAGGATCCGGACGATCCCTGGAGCGTGCCGGTGCCGCTGCGCGGTGCCCCCTACCGCCGCCGCGTGGCGCTGGTGACCCATCCCGGCGGGATCGACACCGACCCCCGCATCGTCGACGACCTGCACCGCGCGGCCGGGATCCTGCGCCGCGCCGGCTGGGAGGTCGAGACCCCGACCCACGTGCCCGAGATCCGCGAGGCGGTGGAGCTGCAGACCGATCTCTGGCTCTCGGACGCCTATGCCGACAAGCTCGCCGCGGCGGAGGCCGAGGGCGATCCCGGCGCGCTCGCCTGTCTTGGCAAGTTCCGCGAGCGGGCCTCGACCATCGACACGGCACGGATCACCCGGCTCTTCATCCGGCGCTCGGCGCTGGCCCGGGCGTGGCGCGCCTTCCTTGCCGATTACCCGGTGGTGCTGACACCCGTCTCGGCGGAGCTGCCGTTCAAGCAGGACGAGGATCTCGAAGGCCCCGAAGTGCTCGACCGGCTGTGGGAGGCGCAGCTGCCGCAGGTCGCCATCCCGCTGCTCGGCCTGCCGGGCGCGTCGGTCTGCTCGGGGATCGAGGGCAACGTGCCCTCGGGCGTGCACATCGTCACCGCACCCTGGCGCGAGGACATCTGCCTCGACGCGGCGGAGGTGCTGGAGGCGGGCTTCGGCGTGCCGGAGGTGGCCGGCTGAGCGCTCAGAACAGCGGCTTCTCCATGTAGACCCGGTCGAAGCCCTTCTCGGACACCCGGTGCGTCTCGCGGTAGCCGATCCGGGTGTAGAGCGCGACGTTCTCGACCATCTTCTCGTGGGTGTAGAGCCGCATCCGCTCGAACCCGGCGGTGCGCGCGACCGCCTCGGCCTCGGTCAGAAGCTGTCGCCCGACGCCCAGCCCCTGCGCGCCCGGGGCGACGGCGATGTTGTCCAGGAGCATCGCGTCTTCCTGCGGGACGAGGACCAGCACCCCGCAGAGGCCCCGCGCCGCGTCCTCGCTCACCCGGACCCGGCCCGCGGCCACGAGGCCCGCGTAATCGTCACCCATCGGCCCGGGCTCCCGCCCGATCCGCGCGACGTAGGGGGCGTAGGCCTCGCGCACGAGGCGTGCGACGGCGGGGACGTCCTCGGGCGTGGCAAGCCGGATGGACTGGGACATGGCACCTCCTCACCCGCGCGGACAGCCCGTGCGGCCCGGCCATCCTTTCAGGCGGGGGGCTTCGACACAACGCGCCCGCCTTCGCCATCGGCCGTTGCCCGCGCACGCGGCATCCCTGCCACGGGCCGAACGGACGCAAACGCCCCGGCGGCCGGAGGCCCCGGGGCGCGTTCAGGTGGCGGAAAGGATTGCGCGTTACTTCAGCGCGCCGACCTCGCGGTAATACCGCTCCGCGCCCGGGTGCAGCGGCATGTCGGCGAGCGACTGGACCGCGTAGTCGATGTCCAGCGCCCTGGCCCAGGGGGCGTCGGTCGAGATCGACCCGATGTTCTCCCAGAACGCCCTGGTGACCTGGTAGATCGTCTCCTCGTCCAGATCCGCCCGGACGCCGATCCCGACGGCCGTGTCGTTCGACATCACCGGCCCCTCGTTGACCTGCCCCTTGTACTGGCCCGCCGGGACCTCGGCGAGGTAGCGGAAGTTGCCGAGGAACTTGGTCACCGCCTCGCCCTCCCACGCCTCGGGGCCGATGAAGCGGACGTCCTCGGTCTCGGTGAACTGGATGAACTGCTGGCAGGGGTCGAGGCAGCCGTTGACATACATGTCGATCTTGCCGTCCAGGAACGACTGGAAGCCGGTCGCCCAGTTGGCGGTGATCGCCTCGTAATCCTCGCCCGCGACGAGGCCGGTCGTCGCCTCGATCCAGCCCTTGGCCGCGTTGAACGCCCCGCCGCCGGCGGGGCCGAGGAAGACCGTCGTGCCTTCCAGATCGTCGAGCGTCCGGATGTCGCTGCCGGCGCGCACGGCGTAGTGGTACTGGCCGTAGGGGAACCACATCAGCAGCGCGACGTTCCTGGCGGCCTCCGCGGCGTCGGGCTCGTTGCCATACATCGCCGTGCCCTTCGCCATGAAGTTGTAGATCGTCGGCGAGGCCATGAACATGTCGAGGTTGCCGCGCGCGGCCTCGAGCTGGTGCACGGTGGCGGCGCCGCCGCCCGCGACCTCGATCTCGATGTCCTCGAGGTGGTCGTTCACCACGTTGGCGAAGGTCGCCATGGTGATCGCCTGCCCGAGGGAGGGCTCGATCGTTGCCATCTTGAGGGTGGTCTCGGCCAGCACCGGGCCGGTCGCGAGCGCGAAAGCGGCCGTCGCCGCGAAGGTCAGTGATCTCATCTTGGTCTCCTCCTCAGAATTCGTTCAGTTCGGCACCGCCTGCGCGCGCCGCGAGAGCACCAGCCCCGCGACGATCACCGCAAGCCCCGCCAGCGCCGCCGGCATCGCGATGGCGAGCTGCGGCAGCAGGGCGAGAAATCCCAGGACCCCGCGCAGGATCCGCTCCGGCGCCGAGAGGCGCGCCCGGTCGTAGCCCGCGAAGGCCGAGGCGATGAGCCACATGGCGAGCGTGAAGGCCGTGATGATCCAGGCGAGGTCGATCCAGCCCACGGTGCCGATGTCGATCATCGCGCGCGAGACGACGCGCTCCTCCCCGAACCACTCGAAGATCACCTGCAGCTTGTAGAGCACCGCCGGGTGATAGGCGAAGACGAAGGGGATCAGGAACCCGGCGAAGGCGATCCTGGCGGCCTGGAACCCGGTGCGGATCGGGTCCGCGCCCGCGATCGGCGCGGCGGCGAAGGCCGCGAGCGCCACGGGCGGCGTGACCGTCGACATCATCGCGAAGACCACGACGAAGAGGTGCAGCGTCAGCGGCGGGATCCCGACCGCGTCGATCCCCGAGGACAGGGCGATGACGATGATGAAGTAGGTGGCCCCCGGCGGCAGCCCCATCCCCAGCACGATGGCGCCCAATGCCACCACCATCAGCACCACCGGCAGCGGCCCGTCCGCCACCTGCGCGAGCAGCAGCGACAGTCGGCCCGCGAAGCCCGAGGTCTGGATCAGCCCGACGATCAGCCCGATGGCCGTCACGATCACGACGATGGAGGCGGACATCCGTCCCGCATCCACGAAGGCCGCCCAGATCCGGGCGCGGGAGCGGAAGTCGCTGAAGAGGATGGCCGAGGCCGCGAGCGCCACGACGAAGCCGTAGAACCCGGCCTTGGGCACCGAGGGCTGCGCGAAGAGGAAATAGGACAGCGTTCCGAGCGGGGCGACGAAGACGAGGCATTGCACCCATTCCCTGCGGGTGAGCTTCGGCCGGGCGGTGTCGGGCAGGGCGCCGATGCCGAGGCGACGCGCCTCGAAATAGACGGCGAGGAAGGTGCCGAGGTAGTAGAACACCGCCGGCACGATGGCCGCCACGACGATGTAGCGGTATTCGAGCCCGATCTGCCCCGCGACGAAGAAGGCCACCACCCCCATCACCGGCGGCATGATCTGCCCGCCGGTCGAGGCCGCGGCCTCCACCGCGCCCGCGAAGGCCGGCCTGAAGCCCGAGCGCTTGATGACCGGGATCGTCATCACCCCCGTGGAGACCACGTTGGAGATCGCCGCCCCCGAGAGCGTCCCGAAGAGCGCCGAGGAGGCCACCGCCGCATGCGCCGCGCCTCCCGTCAGCCCTCCGGTCAGCCGGTTCGCGATCTTCATCAGCAGATCGCCCGCCCCCGAGGCCATCAGGACCGCGCCGAAGACGATGAAGATCAGGACGTTGCCGGTCACCACCTGGATCGGCTGGCCGAACATGCCCCCGGTCTGGGCCCAGAACTGCAGGACCATCTGGCGGAGGTTCTGGGCGATCGTGGCCTCGGACCCTGCGAGGATCCCGGTCCAGCCGGGCAGGAGGCCCTTCACGAAGAAATAGAGCACCCAGAAGAGGCAGAAGGCGACGATGAAGCCGCCGAAGAGCCTGTAGGTCAGGTAGAGCGTGATGAGCGTCGCCACCGTGAACATCAGGTAATCGAGCGGCCGGACCGTCGGGAGCATCCCTGCGTCGCTGGCGAAGATGTTGGCGATCCAGCTCGAGAACGCGACGACAGCCAGCACCGCGAGCACCCGGTTGGTCCAGCGCAGGCTGTCGCGCACCGGCAGGACCAGCAGCGAGATCACGAAGCTCAGCACGATGGGCAGGCCGATGATCAGCCCCGTGGGCAGCAGCACCGATTGCTCGAAGCTCCGGTAGGACGCGCCCAGCCAGTGTTCGCGCAGGAAGACCCGCTGGTCGCGGCGGCTGAGCGCGTCGAAGCCGGGAGAGGTCGCCTCGATCACCCAGCGGACGAATTCGCTGATCGGGCCGGAGGCGGCGTAGAGCAGGATCACAAGCGTGAAGACCACCGCCACCACGTCGGCGATGCGGCGGTCGGAACGTCCGGCGAGGGGCGCCTCAGTGCTCATCGTCGCGCGCCGGTGCGTGGACCTGCCGTGCCGGGCCGCGGTAGGCCTCGGTCAGCTCGGGCGGCACTTCGGAACCGTCCACGAGGAATGGCATGATCCCCTTGCGGAGCGACGCGCCCCGCGCGCGTTCGATGTCGGCATCCGACATGGTGACGCGCTGCGCGAGGCGGCGGCCCCAGGTGGCGAGGTGGTCGTAGAGGCGGTCGATCCGCTCGGCGTGGGCGGGATCGTCGCCGAGGTCCGCGAACTCGTCCGGATCGGTCTCGAGGTCGAAGAGCATCGGCCGGAAGCCGCCCTCGAAATGGATGAGCTTCCAGCGCCCGTCGAAGACCATGAAGATCCGCGCATCCCGGGGGCTGACCCCGAGCGCCTTGCAGCGCGGGGTGACGGAGTAATCGTATTCGCTGATGACGAAGTCGCGCCACGCGGGCCTCTCGCCCCGGAGCCACGGCATCAGGGACCGGCCTTCGAGGATGTGGTCCGGCACCGCGCCGCCCGCGGCCTCCACGAAGGTGGCGGCAAGGTCGATCGCCTCGACCAGCGCGTCGCAGGTGGTGCCCCGGGTGCTGTCGGCCTCGGCCCGGGGATCGCAGATGATGAGCGGGATCTTCACCGCCGCCTCGTGGAAGAAGTCCTTCTCGCCCAGCCAGTGATCGCCCAGATAATCGCCGTGGTCCGAGGTCAGGACGATCATCGTGTCGTCCATCTGCCCCGTCGCCTCGAGATGATCGAGCAGCCGCCCGAGCTGGTCGTCGCATTGCCTGATGAGCCCCATGTAGGCCGGGATCACCTTCTCGCGCACCTCGTCGCGCTGGAAGGCGTCGGCGACCTTGGTCTCGTGATAGGCGGCTAGGACGGGGTGCGGGTCCTCCAGCTCGGCCGTGTCGCGGACCACGGGCAGGATGTCGCCCGTCCCGTACATGTCGTGGTAGGGCGCGGGGACGATATAGGGCCAGTGCGGCTTGATGAAGGAGACATGCGCACACCAGGGCCCCTTCGCCTGGTCCAGGAAGCGGATGGTCTCCGAGGTCAGCCAGGGCGTCTCGCTGTCCTCCTCGCGGATGTTGGCGGGCTTGTCGGCGTTCATGAATATCCAGCCCGTGGCCATCTCGCCGTTCTCGACGCCTGCGTTGGCGTAATCCGCCCAGGGGTTCTCGCCGTCGTAGCCCTTGCCCTTGAGGTATTCGTTGTAGGGCGAGCGTTTCGCGTCGTAGAACCCGTCCGGCCCCTGTCCCCAGAGTCCGTCGTCGCGTGCCCAGGCGTCGAAGCCGCAATCGGCCTGCCTTGCGCCGATCTCGGTGTCCGGCGCAAGGCCGAGGCGGGCCATGCCCTTCGCGTCGGCCTTCATGTGGGTCTTGCCGAGCAGCCAGCATTCCATGCCGAGCTCGCGCAGGTGGTCGCCGAGCGTGATCTCTCCGACCCGGAGCGGGAAGCCGTTCCACTGCGCCCCGTGCGACGAGACGTAGCGCCCGGTGTAGAAGCTCATCCGCGAGGCGCCGCAGATCGGCGACTGGACATAGGTGTTGGTGAAGCGCACGCCCCGCGCCGCGACGCGGTCGAAATTCGGCGTGTGCAGATGCGGGTGCCCGGCGCAGCTCAGATAGTCGAACCTGAGCTGGTCGTACATGACGAACAGGATATTCATGCGCCTCCTCCCTTGACGTCCCGGTCGGCGGGGCCGGGATTGGCCCTTGCTAGCCGCTTCCCGGGGCGGGAGCGAGAGCCGAAATGTTGATGGATATAACCCTAGGGAATAGCCCCCTGGAAGACATTGGCCGCCTCCTGGCTCACGCAATCGCAGAAACAGCGCAGGGCCGGGGTGGGGGGCCGGTCCGAGGCGGTGGTGATCGCGATCCGGGCGGGCCGGATCGGAGGCCGGATGTCGAGCGCCCGGATCCGCCACTGGGCCAGCGTCTGTTCCAGAAGCAGGCCGGGGTAGGTGCAGAGGAAATCGCTGTCCTGCACCATGGCGAGCACGGAGGAGATGGATTCCGACGTCACCCGCGCCACGGGCGGGTTCAGCCCGCGCGAGGTGAAATGGCGCTGGAGATAGGGCAGCCTCGCCTGCGTGCCGATCATCAGCCAGTCGCCCTCGACCAGCTGGGCGAGGTCGGTGCAGCTGCGCCAGCGCGAGCTCTCGCCGGTGATGACCGAGACGGGGGTCTCGACGAGGAAGGCGACCGAGAGGCCCGCGACGTCCTTGCCCTGCGGCTCGGGCCCGATGACGAGGTCGACGACCCCGTCGCGGACGGGCCCGAAGGCCATGGGCTCATGCCCGCCGGTGATCTGCACATGCACCTTGGGAAAGCGCTTGCGGAACCGCTTGATGGCGCCCGCGATCAGGCGGTTGGCGGCCAGCGGCGAGACGGTGACCGTGATCCGGCCGGTGCCCTCGCCGCGGCGCTGGTCGATCTCTTCCTGCATGCGCCGCATCTCGGCCTGGATGACGCCGGCGCGGTGCAGGATCGCGCGGCCGTCCTCGGTGGCCACCACGCCCGAGGGGGCGCGCTGGAAGATGGCGACGCCCAGCTCGGCCTCGGCCTGGCGCAGCGCCTTGGTCACGGCGGGCTGGGTCCGGCCCAGCTGTTTCGACGCGGCCCGGATCGACCCGGCGCGGTCGATCGCGAGGATCATCTCGATGTGCTGGAGTTTCAGCATGGGCGCGCTCCGGAGGGGTGATGCCTGCAGGTTATCGCATCAAACCTTCCGGCGCATCCCCGCGCCGTCGACATGACGCGCATTGAAGTTCCCGCGATCTGCGGCCCTGCGGCGGTCTCCCGCGCAGGCGTGGGCGCGGTTCCGGCAGAGGATCGCCGGGCGGGCCGGGGGGCGGTTGCGGCGACGGGACGGGTGGTTAGCTCTTTGCACGAGCGGCGGCGCTGCCTGCGCCGCTTCCTCTCAAACAGGCATCCGGAGGATGACATGACGACACTGACTTCCAAGCTGCTTCGCGGCTCGATCATCGCGGGCCTCGCGCTCGCCCCCGTCTCGGCGCTCGCGCAGGAGACCACCGCGCCCGAGGCCGACGCCACCCCGCAGGCCGCGCCCGAGATGACGTCGCCGGACACCGGGGCGGAAGAGTTCAGCGAAGCGCAGCTCGAGAGCTTCATCGACGCGACGGTGAAGATCCAGGAGCTGCGCACCGAATTCATGCCGCAGATCGAGGCGGCCGAGACCGAGGAGGACGCGCAGGCCCTGGCCGAGCAGGCGCAGACCGAGATGCAGAATGCGGTCGAGGACACCGAGGGCCTCGATGTGGCGACCTACAACCAGATCGGCCAGGCGGCCCAGTCCGATCAGGAGCTGAACGCGCGCCTCGTCGCGATGCTGCAGGACCGCGCGCCCCAGCCCGGCACCGCGCCCGCGCCCAGCGACGAGGGCTGAGGACATCCTCCCCCCCGCCGGGGTGAATGCCCGGCACCGGAACGCCGTCCCCTCGGGGGCGGCGTTTCTCTTGTGCGGAGGCGGGTCAGCCCGAGCCGATCAGAACCCCCGCCGCGAAGACCAGCGCCCCGCCCAGCACGACCTGGAAGGCGGCGCGGAAGAACGGCGTCTCCATGTAGCGGTTCTGGATCCAGGCAATCGCCCAGAGTTCGAGGAAGACGACGATGAAGGCAGTGATCGTCGCGGTCCAGAAATCGGGGATCAGGTAGGGCAGGGCATGGCCCAGCCCGCCGACCGTCGTCATCACGCCCGAGGCCAGACCCCGTTTCACCGGAGAGCCCCGCCCGGACAATTCGCCGTCGTCCGAGGCGGCCTCGGTGAAGCCCATCGAGATGCCCGCGCCGACGGAGGCGGCGAGCCCGACGAGGAAGGTCGTCCATGTGTCCTGCGTCGCGAAGGCCGTGGCGAAGATCGGCGCGAGGGTCGAGACCGAGCCGTCCATCAGCCCCGCAAGCCCCGGCTGCACCCATGTCAGGACGAACTGGCGGTGGGCGGAGCGGTTCTCGGCCGCACGGGCGTCGTCGTCCAGATGCGCTTCGGCCAGCGCATTCGCGTGCCGCTGGTGCCCCGCCTCGGCGGCGGCGAGATCGCCCAGCAGGGCCCGGGTCGCGGGATCGCTGCTGCGCTGCGCGGCGATGTGGTAGAAGTGCTCCGCGTCATGTTCCATCGCCTCGGCCTCGGCGCGGATGCGCTCGATCCCGAGGTTCTCGACCAGCCAGACCGGGCGCCTCGCGTAATAGCCCGCCACATGCTCGCGCCGGATCAGCGGGATGGTGCCCCCGAAGCGCGATTCGAACAGGGCGATCAGGCGCCTGCGGTGTTCGTCCTCCTCGGTCGCCATGCCGTCGAAGACGGCGGCGGTATCGGGGAAGTCGGACCTCAGCCGTTCGGCATAGCTGCGGTAGATGCGGGCGTCGTCCTCTTCGGACGAGATGGCGAGCGCGAGCACCTCCTTCTCGGAGAGGTCGCGGAAATGCCGGCGTTGCGTGAAGAAGCGCATCTGGGCCTCTTGTTTAGAATGGTTCTAAGCCATACCTAGCGAGGCAGGCACCCCACGGCAAGACTTCCTGACATTCTGCCGGCGCGATGCTTGCCGGAACTGAACAGTTCTGTTTAACGTTGTGTCAGGAGGAGTTATCGGAGACTTCCATGAACGCCCATGACACGGCCATCCGCCGGGGCCGCAAGTTCGAGCAGGTGCTGGAGGGCGCACGCGAAGTCTTCCTCGCCGAGGGCTTCGAGGGCGCGGGCGTGGACGAGATCGCCCGCAAGGCGGGCGTGTCGAAGGCGACGCTGTACTCCTACTTCCCCGACAAGCGCCTGCTGTTCTTCGAGGTCGCCAAGCGCGAATGCATGAAGCTCTCGGAAGACGCGATGGAGCTGATGAACACGCCGAAGCCGGTGCGCGACGTGCTCGAGATCGCGGCCCACCGACTGCTCGAGTTCTTCAATTCCGACCTGTCGATCAACGTCTTCCGGGTCTGTATCGCGGAATGCGAACGCTTCCCCGAGCTGGCGCAGGAATTCTACCGCAACGGGCCCGCGCTCGGACGGGCGCGGCTGGTGGAGTTCCTCGATCGCGCCCGCGCGCGCGGGCAGCTTGAGATCGACGACGTGGAGATGGCGGCCGACCAGTTCGCCGAGCTCTGCAAGTCGCGTGTCTTCACCGACCGGATCCTCGGGATCCGGGGAGAGTTCGCCGACAACGAGCTGGCGATGATCGCGGGCGAGGCGGTCGAGACCTTCATGAGCCGCTACGGCCGGTCCGACTGACCGCGCCGGTCAGTCGAGGCGACGCACCATCATCTGGTTGCCCGAGCCCTTGCGGGTCTCGAAGGCCTTGAGCTCCTGCACGAGGTCGGAAAGCTTCCGCTTGCCGTAGGACCGGGTGTCGAAATCCGGGTTCTCGGCGGTGATGTACTGGCCGACCTGGCCCAGCGGATACCATTCGTCGTCGCTTTCGATCCGGTCCATCGCCCGGCGGATCAGCGGCACCGCCTCGATCGGCTTCATCTTGCCCTGCGGCTTCTCGGCGCCGGTCTCCTTCTCGGGTTCCTCGGCGATGTTCTCGATCAGGACGAAGCGGTTGCAGACGTTGCGCAGGCTTTCCGGCGCCTTCGCCTCGCCGATGCCGATCACGTCGAGCCCCTGTTCCCGGATGCGGTTGGCAAGCGCCGTGAAGTCGCTGTCGGAGGAGACCAGCACGAAGCCGTCGAAGCGGCCGGTGTGCAGGATGTCCATCGCGTCGATCACCAGCCCGATGTCGCTGGCGTTCTTGCCCTTGGTGTTCGCCGTCTCCTGATGCGCCACGAGGCCCAGCGACCGGGTCTGTTCCGCCCAGGGGCGCAGCCGTTCGGCCGACCAGTCGCCGTAGACCCGGCGCAGGGCGGGCTCCCCGAAGCGCGTCACCTCCTTGAGCACCGCCGCGGCATGGCGGGCGGGGATGTTGTCGGCGTCGATCAGGACGGCATAGAGCGGGCGGCTGTCGGGCATGGGGTCTCCTTCGGTTTGGCCCCTCCTATCCCGCGGGGCGGCGATTGCATAGGGTGCGCGCACCGGGCGCGCCCCGGAGGAAGGATAGGCGGGAGAATGGCACAGACAATCGCGCATATGGCGCTGGTGGTTCGCGACTACGACGAGGCGATCGCCTTCTACACCGGGGTGCTGGGCTTCGAGCTGGTCGAGGACACCTACCAGCCCGAGCAGGACAAGAGATGGGTCGTGGTGCGTCCCTCGGGCGGCGGCGCTTCGCTGCTGCTGGCCCGCGCGTCCTCGGACCGGCAGGCGGCCTTCATCGGCGACCAGGCGGGCGGGCGCGTGTTCCTGTTCCTGCAGACGGACGATTTCTGGCGGGATTACCGCAGCTACCTGGCCCGCGGCGTGCAGTTCGAGCGCGCGCCGAAAGAGGCGCCCTACGGCACCGTCGCGGTCTTCCGCGATCTCTACGGCACTCTCTGGGACCTCGTGGAGTTCTCGGACGGCCCTCAGCGCCCCGAAAGCGCGGCGGCCAGCGTGTCGTAGACCAGCCGGATGCGGCGCGAGGAATGCAGCTCCCGGTGGGTGACCAGCCAGACCGGGACCTGCACCACCGCGAGGTCGGGCAGGATCGCCTCGATCCCCGGCGTACGGGCCGCGATGTCGTCGGCCATGATGCCGATGCCCAGCCCCTCGCGCACCAGCGCCCAGTAGGCGAGGCCGCTGTCGGTGGAATGGGTGATCTGGGCCGGCGCGACGGGGATGCCGCGCAGGCCCAGCTGGCGGGCGTAATCCTCGGCCGGACCCATGGCGATGAAGCTGGCGCGGGCGAGATCGGCGAGAGAGGCGGGCCGGCCGATGCGGTCGAGGTAGCCGGGGGTCGCGTACATCCGCGCCGTGCCCTCGGCGACCAGCCGCGCGGTCAGGTCCCCCTGGGTCGGCCGGACGTGGCGCAGCGCGATGTCGGCCTCGCGCCGGGTCAGGTCCTGCAGGTCGTTCGAGGCGATCAGCCGGATGCGGATCTCGGGCGCGGTCCGGGCGAGCGCGGCGAGGATCGGCGGCAGGGTGTAGGTCGCCATCATGTCCGAGGCGGTGACCGAGACCTCGCCCGCGATCTCCTCGGACCGGCCGGTGGCGGCCAGCGAGAACCGGGTGGCGGCCTCCTCCATCGTGCGGACATGGACCATCAGCTCGCGCCCCGCCTGCGTCAGGACGAGCCCGCGCCCCACCCGGTCGAAGAGCTGCACGCCGAGGCGGTCCTCCAGCGCCGCGATCTGGCGCCCGAGGGTCGGCTGGGTCTGGCCGAGCTGACGTGCGGCGGCCGAGAGCGATCCGGTCTCGGCGGTGGCGAGGAAGGCGCGGGCCTGGTTCCAGTCGAAGGCGGCGGCGGGCGAATTCATGCGTCCTTGTATAACGCAGATGCAAATGCAGGCAATTCGTATGCGTTCCCGTTTGGCGTAAGGTGGCGCCAACGCGGATACGGAGAGATGGAATGATCGGAGCGGAAAAATTCTGGGACGGGATGGCCACGCGCTACGCGGCGCGCCCGATTCCCGACATGGCGGCCTACGACGCGACGCTGGAGCGGGTGGCGGCCTATCTCGGGCCGAACGACCGGGTGCTCGAACTGGGCTGCGGGCCGGGGACCACGCCGATCCGGCTGGCGCCCCTGGTCCGGCACTACGAGGCGACGGACATCTCGCGCGAGCTGCTGGCGATTGCCGGAGAGCGCGCGCGGGAGGCGGGGGTGGGCAACCTCGCCTTCCGGCAGGCGCGGCTGGAGGACGATTTCGGAGACGGGGCGTATGACGCGGCCATGGCGTTCAACGTGCTGCACCTGGCCGCCGATCCGGAGGCCGCGTTGCGGACCATGGCCCGCAGCGTGCGGGCGGGCGGGTATGTCATCACCAAGTCGGCCTGCCTGAAGGACGGGCAGGGCTGGCTGCGCCCGGTGCTCTGGGTGATGCAACGCCTCGGCAAGGCGCCGGATGTGCGTTTCATGTCGAGCGCGGAGCTCGACGCGATCCACGAGGCGGCGGGGCTGAAGATCGTCGAGACCGGCTGGTATTCCCGCAAGGCCGGCGCGCGGTTCGTGGTGGCGCAGAAGCACGACCAGCTGCCGGGCTGAAACCCGGCCTGCCGCCGCGCGGGGATCGCGGTCTTTCTTCCGAAAGCGCAAGAACGATGCAGGCCGGGCTTGAGCCCGGCCTCTGTCCTGCGGTCTTCGCGATGTGTGGACCTCAGCGTCTCGAGGCGAGCTCGTCGAGCAGCCGGGTCACCAGGAGGGCGCCGCCCGCGAAGACGAGCGACCGGCCCACGCTGTCCGACAGGTTGTCGGGGGCGATTTTCGACACGCCCTCGCGCGACTTGCGCGCGGCGCGGCGCCAGCCGTGGGTCGCGCTGTCGTCGTGCAGCGGCGCGGGTTCGGGAATCCGCAGCGCGCCCGGCTTCATCCGCCACAGGACGGCACCGGCCGCAAGCAGGCCGACGCCGAGCGCGACGGGCAGCAGCCGCTCGGCGGTGTCGGGGCGGTCGAGCTTGTTCAGCAGCGGAATGCTGTCACGGTTCGGCACGGGCAGCTTGGTCTTCATCGGGTCTCTCCGTCGCGTCAGGGTCGGGTATGAAACCTCCGGCGGGCGCGCCCGGTTCCAACCCGGCCCGTGCGCCTGCGCGCGGCAGGCCGGCACGGGACAGACCGCGCCGGCGACGGACGCCGGCGCGGTCCGGGTTCAGTACAGGACGACCGAGCGGATGCTCTCGCCCGCATGCATCAGGTCGAAGCCCTTGTTGATGTCCTCGAGCGGCATGGTGTGGGTGATCATCGGGTCGATCTCGATCTTGCCGTCCATGTACCAGTCGACGATCTTCGGCACGTCGGTCCGGCCCCTGGCGCCGCCGAAGGCGGTGCCTTTCCAGACCCGGCCCGTCACCAGCTGGAAGGGGCGTGTCGCGATCTCGGCGCCCGCGGGCGCCACGCCGATGATGATCGACTCGCCCCAGCCCCGGTGCGCGCATTCCAGCGCCTGCCGCATCACCTTCACGTTGCCGGTGCAGTCGAAGGTATAGTCGGCTCCGCCGATCAGGTCGCCCCGGCGCTTCGTGAGGTTCACGAGGTAGGGGACAATGTCCTCACCGATCTCGGAGGGGTTCACGAAGTGGGTCATCCCGAACTTCTCGCCCCATTCCTTCTTGGAATTGTTCAGATCCACCCCGATGATCATGTCCGCACCCGCGAGGCGGAGGCCCTGGATCACGTTCAGCCCGATCCCGCCGAGGCCGAAGACAACGGCCGTCGCGCCCTCTTCCACTTTCGCGGTGTTGATCACCGCGCCGATGCCGGTGGTGACGCCGCAGCCGATGTAGCAGATCTTGTCGAAGGGCGCGTCCTCGCGGACCTTGGCCAGCGCGATCTCGGGCAGGACGGTGTGGTTCGCGAAGGTCGAGCAGCCCATGTAATGCAGGATCGGGTCGCCATCGAGCGTCGAGAAGCGCGAGGTGCCGTCGGGCATCAGCCCCTGGCCCTGGGTCGAGCGGATCGAGGTGCAGAGGTTGGTCTTCCCGGAGGTGCAGGAATAGCACTCGCGGCATTCCGGGGTGTAGAGCGGGATCACGTGATCGCCGGGCTTGAGGCTCTTCACGCCCTCGCCGACCTCGACCACGACGCCCGCGCCCTCGTGGCCGAGGATCGCGGGGAACAGACCCTCGGGATCGGCGCCCGAGAGGGTGAATTCGTCGGTGTGGCAGATGCCGGTGGCCTTCACTTCGACCAGCACCTCGCCGGCGCGCGGGCCTTCGAGGTTCACGTCCATGATTTCAAGCGGTTTTCCGGCTTGCGTGGCGACGGCTGCACGGGTGCGCATGGGGATGTCCCTCCTGATGAGTTTGGCGGGGACCGTGGGCGAAAGGCGCCGGTTTTGCAATCCCGAAGGCGCCGCTCTGGACAGGGTTTCGGCAAAGGCGGAAGCTGCCCGCAACGCGTGTTACAGAACAGGAGATTTCGCCATGAAGATGACCCTCGGGGGCGCGCTCGCCCTCATGGCCCTCGCGGGATGCGAGACGACCACGACCACGGTGTCGCAGCCGGCCGATTGCGGCGCGGCGGCGATGCAGGTCTACCTCGGCCAGACGTTCACGCAGAGCATGATCCCTCCGGGGGCGGAGCCGGTGCGGGTCGGCGGTCCGACGACCGCGATGACGGCCGATTTCAACCCGAACCGGCTGACCGTCCTTCTGGATGGCGAAGGCAAGCTCGAAGAGGCGAAGTGCCAGTAGGCTTGCCTTCGGCATGAGCATGTCCCATATTCGGGATGATTTTCCGGATATGGGATTCGCCTCTTGGACGACCTCACCACGCGCCTGGCCGACAGGCTCCGCACCCTGCGGCGTGATCGGGGGCTGACCCTCGACGCGCTTGCCGGGCGGAGCGGGGTGAGCCGCGGCACCCTCTCGCGCATCGAGACCGGAGAGACCTCGCCCACGGCCGAGGTCCTCGGCCGGCTCGGTGCCGCCTACGGCCTGCCGATCTCGCGCCTGATGCGGATGGTGGAGGACGCCGCGCCGCCGCTCGTCCGCGCCGCCGAGCAGGAGATCTGGGAGGATGCCGCGAGCGGATTCCTCCGCCGCGATGTCTCGCCCCCCGCCGAGGCGCTTTCCGGCCATGTCATCGAGGGGCGGCTGCGCCCCGGCGCCGTGCTGCGCTACGAGACGCCGCCGGTCCGGGCGCTCGAGCATCACCTCGTCCTGCGCGAGGGCGGGCTGGTGATGGAGGTCTCGGGCACCCTCTACCGCCTGGAACCGGGGGATTGCCTGCGCTACCGGCTCGACGGGCCGACGGCGTTCCGCGCGGGGCCCGAGGGCGCGGCCTACCTGTTGTTCATGTTGTGAAGGAGGTGGTCGTGGAGATCATCGAGATTGCACCGGCCGGTTATGCCGATCGGATCGAGGGGCTGACGGAGGTTCTGCACGCCTGCGTCCACGCGGGCGCCAGCGTCAACTTCATCCTGCCCTTCCCGCCGGAGGAGGCGCGCGCCTTCTGGACCGGCAAGGTCGCCCGCGCGATGGAGGGCGGCAAGCGGCGGCTCTGGATCGCCGAGGAGGACGGGCGCGTCGCGGGCTGCGTGATGCTCGACTGGGATACCGCGCCCAACCAGGAACACCGGGCCGAGGTGACGAAGCTGCTGGTGCATCCCGATTTCCGGGGGCGGGGCCTGGCGCACCGGCTGATGGCGGCGCTGGTCGGGGCGGCGCGCGGGATGGGCAAGCGGCTGGTGACGCTCGACACCACCACGGGCAGCATCGCCGAGGGGGTCTATGCCCGGGCGGGTTTCGTCCCGGCGGGCAGCATCCCGAACTTCGCGCGCCATCCGGTCGAGGACCGGCTGGAGGGGACCACCTACATGTACCTGGCGCTCTGATGGGGCCGCTCTGATGGGACCGCTCTGATGGGACCGGGGCCGTTCTTCGCGCTGGCCGTCCTGGCGGGGGCGCTGGTGGCCGCGCAGGGGCCGATCTATGCGCGGATGGCGCAGGCGCTCGGCGGGCCGGTGCAGGCGGCGCTGACGGCCTTCGTCTCGGCGGCCTGCGTGCTGGTGGTGCTGGCGTCCCTCGGCGGCGTGCTGCCGCGCGCGGCGGAGCTCCGGGCGCTGCCGCTCTGGGTCTGGGCCGGGGGCGTGCTGGGGATCATGGTGGTCGCGATCTCGACCCTCGCCGTGCCGAGGCTGGGCGCCGCGGGCTATCTCGTGGCGCTGGTCGCGGGGCAGATGCTGGCCGGCGCGCTCTATGACCGGGCGGGGGCGTTCGGCCTGCCGCAGAGGACGCCCTCGGCGCTGAACCTCGCGGGGCTCGCGCTGGTCGTCGCGGGGGCGCTGCTGGCGACGTGGCGGCGCGGGTGATTGACCTGTGGCGCGGCTTTCGCTAGGTCGCGGCCTTCCTAGACGGCGGAGGCATTCATGGCGCGCAGGAAGAAGGGTCGCGACATTTCCGGCTGGCTGGTGGTGGACAAGCCCGCGGGCTTGACCTCGACCGCGGTCGTGAACAAGGTCAAATGGGCCTTCGAGGCCAACAAGGCGGGCCATGCGGGCACGCTCGACCCGGATGCGACCGGCGTGCTGGCCGTGGCGCTCGGCGAGGCGACGAAGACCGTTCCCTACATCACCGACGCGCTGAAATGCTACGAGTTCACCGTCCGGCTGGGGCAGGCGACCAACACCGACGACGCCGAGGGCGAGGTGACGGGCGAAAGCGACCTGCGCCCCTCGGAGGACGAGATCAAGGAAGCGCTGCAGGGCTTCGTTGGCGAGATCATGCAAGTCCCGCCGAAGTTCTCGGCCGTGAAGATCGACGGGGAACGCGCCTACAAGCGCGCCCGGGACGACGAGGAGTTCGAGATCGCCGCCCGTCCGCTCTGGGTCGAGAGCCTGATCCTGATGGACCGCCCCGACGCCGACCAAATCGTGCTCGAGATGGTCTGCGGCAAGGGCGGCTATGTCCGCTCCATCGCGCGCGATCTCGGGGAAAAGCTGGGCTGCCTCGGGCATGTGCTGAAGCTGCGCCGCGTCTGGTCGGGGCCCTTCGAGGCCGCCGAGGGGATGACCTTCGAGCAGATCGAGGCGCTGGCCCGCACGCCCGAGCTGGACGAACGGCTCCTGCCGGTCGAGGCTGGGCTTCAGGACCTGACCGAGGTGAAGGCCACCGACGCGGGCGCGACCCGTCTGAGGAACGGCAATCCGGGGCAGGTCATCGCCCATGACGTCGAGTTCGGCGAAGAGGTCTGGGCGAGCCATGACGGCAAGCCGGTCGCGGTCGGCCAGTATCGGGGCGGAGAGCTGCACCCCTCCCGCGTCTTCAACCTGTGACCGCGGCCCTCGTCGAGAGGACCCACGCGGCCCATGGCCTCCGCTCCCGCGCCGTCTATTCCGACTGCGGCGCCTACCGCTACCTGCTGGAACGGGAATGGGACGCCGGGACGGGCCGGATGGCCTTCGTCATGCTGAACCCCTCGACCGCGTCCGAGCTTGCCAATGATCCGACGGTCGAGCGCTGCGAGCGCCGGGCGCGGGCCATGGGCTTCGCGGCCTTCCGGGTGGTGAACCTCTTTGCCTACCGTGCCACCGTGCCCGCCGACCTGCGCCAGGCCGCGGCGCCCGAGGGGCCGGGCAATGACGCCGCGCTCGAGGCGGCCTGCGACTGGGCCGACCTCGTGCTCGCGGCATGGGGCGTGCATGGCGCGCATCGCGGCGCCGGTCCGGCGCTGGCGCAGCGGCTGCGCGGGCGGGGACGGGCGCTGCATCACCTCGGGCTAACCCGGGACGGCCACCCGCGCCATCCGCTCTACGTGCCCTACCGCGTGGTCCCGCAGCCCTGGGTCTGAGCCCTTAACCAGTTCGGCCGGATGGTTTTGACCGCCTGAGCCGCCGCGTGGGATCATCGGACCTCTCGCGCAGGGGGCTCACATGTTCATGCTGGCCGGATTGATGGGCATGATGCTCTTCGGGGCGTCGGTCTTCGTCGGTATCAAGCCGTCGGAGGACAGCGAGGACGAGCCGCCCCCCGAGCTGGAGGAGGACGGCGCCATCGCCGCCGGCAGCGGGCTGGAGGATCTGCTGTTCGGCACGCCGGGCGGCGACCAGATCGGCGGCTACGGCGGCGCCGACACCATCGCGGCCGGGCCGGGCGACGATCAGGCGCTCGGGCAGGACGGGGCCGATGCGCTGGCGGGCGAGGCGGGACGCGACACGCTCTGGGGCGGCGACGGCAACGACACGCTCGACGGCGGTTCGGGCGACGACACGCTCTTCGGGATGCTGGGCGACGACCTTCTGCAGGGCGGCGCGGGCGATGACAGCGCGCATGGCGGCGACGGCGCCGACAGCCTCTCGGGCGGGACGGGCGACGATGCGCTGCACGGCAACCTCGGGAACGACACGCTCGACGGCGGGGCAGGGGCGGACACGCTCTTCGGTGGCTGGGGCGACGACGTGGTCTCGGGGCTGGACGGGTCCGCCGATTACCTGAACGGCGGCGGCGGGGACGACACGATCCGCGCCGGGGCAGCGGACGTGGTGACCGGCGGAGAGGGGCGCGACGTCATCCTGCTGGACGGGGAGGGGATCGCGGGCGAGGCGGCCGAGATCATGGATTTCCAGCCGGGGGAAGACAGCCTGCTGATCCTCTACGACGACACCCTCGGCGCGGTGCCGGGGGTCGAGATCGTCTCGGTCGCCGGACAGGTGCACCACGTGCTGGTCGACGGCGCCCTCTGCGCGAGCCTCACCGGACCGGGGGCGCCGGGGCTGGAGAACATCGCGCTCGTGGCACAGAGCCGGGTCGCGCCCTGACCCCGCGCGTGACAGGGCTGGGGGTGCCAGCGGGGCCGGAGGGCGGAGATTCCCCCTTTCCTTCGCGACCCGGATCCCTTATGTGCCCGCAATCCGTCGCGCCCGATGCGTGGCGGCCCCTCCATGGACCCTGCTGGACGACATCCCGGCTTGCGCCCGAAACCCTTTGAACAGGAGACCCCGATGTCGATCACTGCCGAAGAAAAAACCCGCCTGATGAAGGAATACGCGACCAAGGAAGGCGACACCGGGTCGCCGGAAGTCCAGGTTGCGATCCTTACCAGCCGCATCACCACCCTCACCGAGCACTTCAAGGTGCACAAGAAGGACAACCACGGCCGCCGTGGCCTTCTGATGATGGTGGCACAGCGCCGCAAGCTGCTGGACTACCTCAAGGGCAAGGACGAGGGCCGCTACCAGGACCTCATCAAGCGCCTCGGCATCCGCCGCTGAGCCTGTCCGGTCTGCAAGACCCCGAAGCGCGCCCCCGGGCGCGCTTTTTCGTTTTCGGGCCTCCTCGACCGCGTTTCATGCCGATTCCCTTATGTTAACGCGCATCGAGATCTCTTTTCTCGCGTCATGATTGCACTATCTGTTGACTGACTGACGGGTCGGCCAGCGCGAGGAGGAGGTGTCATGCCCTATGCCCGTTCTGTTGCGGGATACGATCTGGAAGCCCATTCGGGCGGGCTTATACTGCGGGCACGGAGCGGATCGACCGAGCATCGCCTCGACCGCGTGTCCGGCCTCGTCTACACGTTCTGCGACGGGCGGACCTCGAACTGCGAGATCGCGGGATATCTGGCCATGATCCTCGGCGACGCTGCGCCCGGCCCCAGGGAGATGGACCGGATCATCACCCGCCTGAGCCTGTTGGGACTGGTCGAGGTGCAGCCCTCCGCCTCTGCCGCCTGACCGTCCGGAACCTTGAAAACAGGCGCGCTGACGCCCAGGTAAACCATCAGGCCGCCCGTGACGGGCGCGGACCACGGACCGCGCCGCGCGGCGCGTGACAAACGGTTTCCAAAACCCATGGATTCATGTATGGCGGCGCAATCTGAGACGTGACGCTTCAGCCCCCGGCGTTGTGCGAGAGGATTGGGGGCGGCGGCAATGGGGCCGCCATGCAAATGGGAGACCCGGGAGGGCCCGGGAGTGCTCCCCTACAGGATACGCTAGATGTTCAACGTTACGAAGAAATCGATGGAGTGGGGCGACGAAACCCTCACTCTTGAGACGGGCAAGATTGCCCGTCAGGCAGATGGCACCGTCATCGCCACGCTGGGCGAAACCAGCGTCATGGCGAACGTGACCTTCGCCAAGGAACCGAAGCCGGGTCAGGACTTCTTCCCGCTGACGGTCCACTACCAGGAAAAATACTACGCCGCCGGTAAAGTGCCGGGCGGCTTCTTCAAGCGCGAGGCACGGCCGACCGAGAAGGAAACGCTGACCGCGCGCCTGATCGACCGTCCGATCCGCCCGCTGTTCGTCCCCGGCTTCAAGAACGAAGTGCTCGTGATGTGCACCGTGCTGAGCCACGACCTCGTCAACGACCCCGACATCGTCGCGATGATCGCGGCCTCCGCGGCGCTGACCATCTCGGGCGCGCCCTTCCGGGGCCCGATCGCGGGCTGCCGCGTCGGCTATGTCGACGGCGAATACGTGCTGAACCCCGATGTCGAGGACATGCACAAGCTGCGCGAGAACCCCGAGCAGCGGCTCGACCTCGTGGTCGCGGGCACCCGTGACGCGGTGATGATGGTCGAATCCGAAGCCTACGAGCTGACCGAGGCCGAGATGCTGGGCGCCGTGACCTTCGCGCATGACCAGATCAAGCCGGTCGTCGACCTGATCATCAGCCTTGCCGAAGACGCCGCGAAAGAGCCCTTCGACTTCTCGCCCCCGGATTACTCGGCGCTCTACGACGCCGTGAAAGCCGCCGGCGAGGACAAGATGCGCGCCGCCTACGCGATCACCGACAAGCAGGAGCGCACCGCCGCGGTCGCCGCCGCCAAGGCCGACATCAAGGCTGCGCTGAGCGAAGAGCAGCTGGAAGACGCGAACCTCGGGTCCGCGCTGAAGAAGCTGGAATCGAGCGTGCTGCGCGGCGACGTCGTCAAGAACGGCAAGCGGATCGACGGCCGCCGGACCGACGAGGTCCGTCCGATCGTCTGCGAAACCGGCCTGCTGCCGCGGACCCACGGCTCGGCGCTGTTCACCCGGGGCGAGACGCAGGGCCTCGTGGTCACGACGCTCGGCACCGGCGACGACGAGCAGATGATCGACGCGCTGAACGGCACCTACAAGTCGAACTTCCTGCTGCACTACAACTTCCCGCCGTACTCGGTCGGTGAAGTGGGCCGCGTCGGCTCTCCCGGCCGCCGCGAGATCGGCCACGGCAAGCTCGCATGGCGCGCGCTGCAGGCCGTGCTGCCGGCGGCGACCGACTTCCCCTACACGATCCGCGTCGTGTCGGAGATCACCGAGTCGAACGGCTCCTCCTCGATGGCCTCCGTCTGCGGCGGCTCGCTGTCGATGATGGACGCGGGCGTGCCGCTGAAATCGGCGGTCGCCGGTGTGGCCATGGGCCTCGTGCTGGAAGACGACGGCGATTACGCCATCCTGACCGACATCCTCGGCGACGAGGATCACCTCGGCGACATGGACTTCAAGGTCGCGGGCACCGAGAACGGCATCACCTCGCTCCAGATGGACATCAAGGTGGCCGGGATCACCCCCGAGATCATGGAGAAGGCCCTCGCGCAGGCGAAGGACGGCCGGATGCACATCCTGGGCGAGATGAACAAGGCGCTTTCGGGTGCCGGTGCGTTCTCGGCCCACGCGCCGCGCATCGAGACGATGCAGGTCCCGACCGACAAGATCCGCGAAGTGATCGGCTCGGGCGGCAAGGTGATCCGCGAGATCGTCGAGGTTTCGGGCGCCAAGGTCGACATCAACGACGACGGCGTCATCAAGATCGCCTCGCCGAATGGCGACGCCATCCAGAAGGCCTATGACATGATCTATTCGATCGTGGCAGAGCCCGAGGAAGGCCACATCTACAAGGGCAAGGTCGTGAAGATCGTCGATTTCGGCGCCTTCGTGAACTTCTTCGGCAAGCGCGACGGCCTCGTGCATGTGTCGCAGATCGAGAACCGCCGCCTGAACCATCCGTCGGACGTGCTGAAGGAAGGCCAGGAGGTCTGGGTCAAGCTCCTGGGCTTCGACGACCGCGGCAAGGTCCGCCTGTCGATGAAGGTCGTCGACCAGGAGACCGGCCAGGAAGCCGAGAAGGAAGAGACCGCGGAGTGATCCGCTCTCTTCCCCGAGACAGGAGGCCCCGCGGCAACGCGGGGCCTTTTCCTTTGCGCCGTCCACGGGACGTCGCCCGGGGGGCGCCCGCAAGGGGCATCGAGCCCCTCGCGGGCGCGGCCTGCGGCCCCTGCGCCCGGAAGGTCGAGGCCGGGGCCGGCGGTCAGGCCGGGATGCCTCCGGCGGGAGTATTTCCGGAAAGATGAAGCGGGACGCTCGTCCGGCAGCGGCGGCCGGGCTCCCGCCCGGCATGCGCTGCGGTTCAGGCCTCGGGGTCGGGGCCGACGGCGATGCCCTCGCCGGGTTTCGCCTTGTGCTCGGGCTCGACGTGGATCGTGACCCTGGCATCCTCGATCTCGTCCTGCAGCGCGCCCTCGATCCGGTCGCAGATCTCGTGCGCCTCGAAGACCGAGGTCTCGCCGGGGACCACCAGGTGGAAGTCGATGAAGGTGGCCTTGCCGGCGTGGCGGGTGCGCAGGTCATGCGCCTCGACCGCGCCCCGGGCCTCGGCCGCGATCACGTCGCGCACGACGGCGAGGGTGGAGTCGGAGACCGCCTCGTCCATCAGGCCGCTGAGCGAACTGCGGATCAGCAGGCCGCCGGACCACAGGATGTTGAGCGCCACGAGCGCCGCCATCAACGGGTCGAGGATCCACCAGCCGGTGGCCCAGGCCAGCGATATGCCCGCCGCGACCCCGGCCGAGGTCAGAACGTCCGCGTAGAGGTGCCGCCCGTCCGCCACCAGCGCGGGCGAGCGCTCGCGCCGCCCGGCGCGCAGCAGGACCTGGCACCAGACCGCATTGACCGCCGTGGCCCCGAGGGTGACGAGAAGCCCCCAGAGCGGGGCGTCGATCACCCGGGGGGTGCGGAGGGCCGACCAGGCCTCGTGCAGGATCAGCAGGGCGGCGGCGACGATCAGCAGGCCCTCGAGCACGGCGCTGAAGAACTCGGCCTTGTGGTGCCCGTAGGGGTGGTTGGCGTCGGCGGGCAGCGCGGCCACCCGGATCGCGATCAGCGCGGCGACGGCGGTCGCCACGTTGACGATGCTCTCGAGCGCATCGGAGAGCAGCGCGACCGAGCCCGTCAGCCACCAGGCCAGCGTCTTCAGCCCGAGGACGAGGAGGCCCACGAGGATCGAGGCGACGGCGGTTCTGAGCGTGGACGACATGGGCCGTGCCTTTCGGGGGGAAGGGCAGCCCTGAATAGGCGGCGGGGCGGCGGAGCGCAACCCACTGTGTTTGCTAGTGAAAATCACTCGCAAATGGGGGCGGCCCGCAACCGCGGGCGGGCAGCGGAGGCGCCTGGGATTGCAGGGCTTTCCGCCCGCGCTGCCCGTCCCGCGGTGCGGCGGAAGGTGTGCCGTCAGTCCCCGGCGGGCTGGGGCTCGGCTGCCTTTTCCGCCTCGGCCACGTCGGTGCAGCCGAGGAACATGCAGCCCTGGGCGCCGAGCGCCTCGCCCGCGGTGCAGGCCAGGCGCGCCTCGCGCGCGGCGGTGCGGATGGTCTCGCCCTCGGCGGCGTATCCGGCGCCGTTGGACTGGAACGGACCGACGTTGCCCTCGCTGTCCGACTGGCCCGGGATGCCGCCGGTGAAGGTGCAGGTGAAGGGGGTGGCCCCGGCGGTGGTGGCGCCGAGCAGGAGGATCGCCGTGGCGGCGACGCGGGACATGTGACGCATGGAGCTGTCCTGAGAAAACCGCGGCGCGTCCCGTCGCGCGGGGCCGCCGCGCGCCGAGTCGGTAGGCATCTCCTGACTCTGCGTCAAGATGGCCATGCCATTCGACATGTATGAGACAGGCGGGGCCGGTCCTCGGCCGCGCAACCGCCGGGTTGACGCGGGCGGCGGGGTGGCGATGCTGCGGAGAGGCGGAGGAGAGGCGCATGTATCACGAGGGACAGATCAGCTATGAACCGGTGCCCCTGCCGGACCGTCGCGAGATGGACGACGCGGAGATGGCGGCGGCGGCGGAGGCCTTCCTGTCGCTGATGAAGGGCCGCCACAGCGTGCGGGACTTCGACACCCGCCCGGTGGCGCAGGAGGTGATCGCGCGCTGCGTCGAGACCGCGGGCCGGGCCCCCTCGGGCGCCAACCACCAGCCGTGGCATTTCGTGGCCATCGCCGATCCGGCGATGAAGGCCGAGATCCGCGGGGCGGCCGAGTCCGAGGAGGAGAAGTTCTACGCGGGCGGGGCCGGGGACGCATGGCTCAAGGCGCTCGAACCGATCGGGACGGGTGTCTCGAAGCCGCATCTCGAGGCTGCGCCGTGGCTGATCGTCGTCTTCGCGCAGCGCTACGGGGTGACGAAGGAGGGCACGCGGTACAAGAACTACTACGTGCCGGAGAGCGTCGGGATCGCGACCGGGTTCCTGATCGCCGCGCTGCACAACGCGGGGCTGTCGGCGCTGACCCATACGCCGAACCCGATGCGGTTCCTGAACGGCCTCTGCGACCGGCCCGAGAGCGAGAAGCCGGTGATGATCCTCGCCGTCGGGCATCCGGCGGAGGGCGCGACGGTGCCGGCGGTGGCGAAGATCAAGAAGCCGCTGGAGGAGATCCTGACGGTGCGGGCATGAATGATGGCCGGTCGCCTGTGCGACCGGCGGGGGGAAGGGGGGCGCTGCCCCCCTCTTGCGCGGCAGGCCGCGCAATTCACCCCCCGGGATATGAAACCAGAGGAAGATGGGGCGTGGTGCGGGCGGGACCGTCGCGCGCGCGCCCCCGGAAAGGAACGAGCGATGAAGGTGATTTCGGAAAACCGGTGTTTCGGGGGCGTGCAGGGGGTCTATGCGCATGAGAGCGACGCGACCGCCTGCGAGATGACCTTCGGGCTCTTCCTGCCCGAGGAGGCGCGCGAGGGGCCGGTGCCTCTGCTGTGGTATCTCTCGGGGCTGACCTGCACCCACGAGAATGCCATGGTGAAGGCGGGCGCGCAGGGCTGGGCCGCGGAACAGGGGATCGCGCTGGTCTTTCCCGACACGTCGCCGCGCGGCGAGGGGGTGGCGGATCACGATGATTTCGACATGGGGCAGGGGGCCGGGTTCTACGTGAACGCGACCGAGGCCCCCTGGGCGCCGCATTTCCGGATGTGGGATTACGTGGCCGAGGATCTGCCCGACCTGCTCGCCCGCGATTTCGCGCTCGACATGGAGCGGCAGGCGATCACCGGGCATTCGATGGGCGGACACGGGGCGCTGACGCTGGCGATGACCTATCCGGAGCGCTACCGCTCGGTCTCGGCCTTCGCGCCGATCTGCAACCCCACGCGCGGGGATTGGGGGCGAAAGCAGCTCTCGGCCTATCTCGGTGAGGATGAGGCGGCGTGGCGGGCGCATGACGCGAGCCTGCTGATGGCCGAGAAGGGCTTTGCCGGGCCGGTGCTGGTGGACCAGGGCGGGGACGACCAGTTCCTTGACCTGCTGAAGCCGGAGACGCTGTTCGAGGCGGCGGCCAGGCGGCGGCAGGAGGGGAGCTTCCGGATCCAGAAGGGGTATGACCACAGCTATTTCTTCGTCTCCACCTTCATGGAGGAGCACCTGGGCTTCCATGCGGAGGCGCTCTACGCGTGACGGTGCTCTACATCGACGCCGATGCCTGCCCGGTGAAGGAGGAGGCCGAGCGGGTCGCCACCCGCCACCGGGTGCGGATGCTGCTGGTCTCGAACGGCGGCATCCGGCCTTCGCGCAATCCGCTGGTGGAGATCGTCGTGGTGCCCGAGGGGCCCGATGCGGCGGACATGTGGATCGCGGAGCGGGCGGGCCCGGGAGACGTGGTGGTGACGCAGGACATCCCGCTCGCCGCGCGCTGCGTCGAGGGGGGCGCACGGGTGCTGAAGCCCAATGGCGAGGCGCTGGACGCGCGCAACGTCGGCCAGGCGCTGGCGGTCAGGGACCTGATGACCGACCTGCGGGCGGCGGACCCGTTCCGGCAGGGGGGCGGGAAGGCGTTCTCGAAGGCGGATCGGTCGCGGTTTCTCGATGCGCTGGAGCGCGAGGTCCGGGCGGGCCTGCGTCAGGGCTGATCCGGGTCGAGGGGCCAGGAGAGGCGCTCCTCGGTGTGGAAATTGCCTTCGATCTCGATCCGCGCCGGGTCGTCGAGGAGGGCCGCATGGAAATGCGTCTCTCCGGGCCAGCGGGTCGACCGGAAGGCGAGCTGCGATCCGCAGGTCGGGCAGAAGTGGCGGGTGACGCCGGGGCTCGAATGGTAGGTGGCGGGCGTCGCCCCGGTCCAGCGCCACGCCCCGTCCGCGACGCCTGCGAAGGTGGTCATCATCGAGGCCGTCGCCCGGCGGCAGCTCTCGTAATGGCAATGGCCGGTCCATTTCGGCGGAGCCGCGAAGGCGAAGCGGCAGGCGCCGCAGAGGCAATGCCCGGTGAGCGTCATGGCGCGGGCTCCGGCTGCGCCACGGTGCGGGTGAAGGTGACCGAGGTCGGCCGGTCGTAGCCCGCGTGTGCGGTCCGGCCGGTCTCGGCAAAGCCGAGCCGGGTGAAGGCGGCGTGGTTCTCGGTCAGCTCGACCCGGGTCTGCAGCACCAGCGCGGGCAGACCGAGCGCACGGGCGCGGGCGTCGGCATGGGCGAGCATCAGCCGGGCGATGCCACGGCCGCGCTGGTCCTCGGCCACGGCGAGCTTGCCGAGGTAGAGATGCCCGGGCCTCGGCGTCAGCACCATGCAGGCCACGGGTGCGGGATCGAGGAGCGCCCAGAGCTCCTTCCTGCGGGCCTCCTCGGCGAAGGTCGAGGGCGTCATCCTGCGCAGCGAGGACGGCGGGTCGATCCGGTCCTCCATATAGGCGAAGGCCGTGCTCAGCAGGCGGTGGATGGCCTGCATGTCGTCGTCTGGGGTGAGGCGGACCGGCTGCATCCCCAAAGGTATAGCGGGAACCGCGGGCCGGGAAAGGGCTACAGGGAACGCGGCCCGCCTGCGAAGTGCCTTCCGCTTCCTCTTGCCGAAAATATCCCCGCCGGAGGCATCGCCCGGGGCGGGCTCGATGCCCGCCCCGGGCGACCCCCGGGCGACGGGCAGCGCCCGGCGCACAGCGGGCGAGGCGGGCGCAGGACGTCGATGATCCGCCGGCCGGGGACCGGCTCAGATCAGCGCCGCGATCCGCGCCCTCGCGGAATTCGATCGCGGGATCCAGAGGGAGCGGTCGATGGCCTCCTGCAGCCGCTCGGCGATCTCGCGGAGGGCGGCGGGGTTATGCTCCGCGATGAAGCTGCGCGTGTCGACGTCCTCCAGGAAGGCCGCCTCGACGAGGTCGAAATGGTGGGTCTGCACCGCGCCCGTGGTGGCGGCGAAGGCGAAGAGGTAGTCGACCGTGGCGGCGATCTCGAAGGCGCCCTTGTAGCCGTGGCGCTTCACCCCGGCGATCCATTTCGGGTTCACCACGCGGGAGCGGACGACGCGGGAGATCTCCTCGTCGAGCGTCCGGATGACCGGGCGTTCGGGGCGGGAATGGTCGTTGTGGTAGATCGGCACGTCGCGGTCCTGGAGCGTGTGGATCGCCGCCGCGGCGCCGCCTTCGAACTGGTAGTAATCGTCGGAATCGAGCAGGTCGTTCTCCCGGTTGTCCTGGTTCTGGACGATGGCCTCGGCCTGTTTCAGCCGCGTCTCGAAACCCGCGCGGTCCGGGATGCCCTCTTCCTCGGCGGCATAGGCGTAGGACCCCCAGGTCAGGTAGGCTTCGCCAAGATCGGCCTTCTCCGCCCAGAGCCGTTCGTCGATCAGCGCCTGCAGCCCCGCGCCGTAGGCGCCGGGCTTTGCGCCGTAGACGCGGGCCGCGGGTTCGCCCGCCCGGGCGCGGGCGGCGGCGGGGTTCATGTCCTGCGGTTCGTCGAGGGCCTGCACGGCGCGGGCCGCGCGGTCGACGAGGGCGATGAGCTGGGGGAAGGCGTCGCGGAAGAAGCCCGAGATGCGGAGCGTGACGTCGACGCGGGGCCGGTCGAGGACCCCGAGGGGCAGGATCTCGAAACCGGTGACGCGGCGGTTGGCGCTGTCCCATTGCGGCTTCACGCCCATGAGCGCGAGGGCCTGCGCGATGTCGTCGCCCCCGGTGCGCATGTTGGCGGTGCCCCATGCGGTCAGCAGGAGCGCGCGCGGCCAGTCGCCATGGGTCTGGAGGTGTTTCTCGATCAGCAGGTTCGCGGATTTCCAGCCCAGCGTCCAGGCGGTCGGCGTCGGCACCGCGCGGCTGTCGACCGAGTAGAAGTTGCGCCCCGTCGGGAGGGTGTCCAGACGTCCCCGCGTGGGCGCGCCGGAGGGCGCCGGGGCGACGAAGTGCCCTGCAAGGGCGGTGAGGAGGCCCGCCCCCTCCGAGGGGCCGCAGGCGGCGAGGGTGGGGCGGATCCGCGTCTCGATGGTCTCGAGCACGGCGGTGCTCGCCGGTCCTTGCGCAGGCATGTCGCCCGCGATCAGCGCGGAGGCCAGGAGCTCCAGGCGCTCGACCGTATCGCCGTGGCTGCGCCAGGGCGAGGGGTCGATCCCGGCGAGGACCTCCGGGCGCGGCCCGGTCCAGCGGGCGGCCATGTCGCAGTCGAGCGGGTCGAAGGCAAGCGAAAGGTCGGCGGCGAGCGCGCGCGGGAGCGAGGCATCGGGGCCGGAGCCGTCCGCGCGCGGGATGCGGGTCAGGGCCTGCAGGAGGTCGCGTTCGAGGCGCTCCGTGGGAGACCGTCCGAAGACATGCAGGCCGTCGCGGATCTGGGCCTCCTTCAGCTCGCAGAGGAAGGCGTCGAGCTTCGCGAGGTCGGTCTCGGTGTCCTCGCCCGTCAGGCCTGCGTCCCGGTCCAGGCCGGTGGCGGCGGTGAGGCTCAGGATCTCCTTCCGGAGGTGCGTGATGCGGCGCGGATCGACGCCGGCGGCCTCGTAATATTCGTCGACGAGGGCTTCGAGGTCGCGCATCGGCCCGTAGCTTTCCGCGCGGGTGAGCGGCGGGGTGAGGTGGTCGACGATCACCGCCTGCGCCCGGCGCTTTGCCTGCGTGCCCTCGCCGGGGTCGTTGACGATGAACGGATAGACATGGGGCATCGGCCCGAGCACGGCCTCGGGCAGGCAGGTCCCGGACAGCGCCAGCGCCTTGCCGGGGAGCCATTCGAGGTTGCCGTGCTTGCCCATGTGCACGATCGCCTGCGCGCCGAAGACCTCGCGCAGCCAGATGTAGAAGGCGAGGTAGTTGTGCGGCGGGACGAGGTCCGGGGAATGGTAGGTCTCGGTCGGGTCGATGTTGTAGCCGCGCGCGGGCTGGAGGCCGACGACGACGTTGCCGTGGGTCAGGACGGAGAGCTTGAAGGCCGCTTCGGGCGCGTCCGGAGAGCGGCCCTCCGGGGGGAGTATTTCGGGAAAGATGAAGGGGTCGGCTTCGGGCTGGCCCCAGCGGTCGGTGATGCGTTGCTTCACCTCCCAGGGCAGGGCGTTGAAATGTGCGAGATAGGTCGAGAGGGGAAGGGCGACGCCGCCCTGCCTTTCCGCGCGGTCGGTGAGCCAGTTGGTGGGGCCTGCAAGGATCGCCTGCATCAGGGCGTCGCTGGTCTCGGGGGGGTTCTCGACGCTGTAGCCCTCGGCGGCGAGGAGGCGGAGGGCCTCCACCGTCGAGGCGGGGGTGTCGAGCCCGACGCCGTTGGCAAGGCGTCCGTCCTTGTTCGGGTAATTGGCGAGGACGAGGGCGATCCTGCGCTCCGCTGCGGGGGTGTGGCGCAGGCTGCACCAGCGGCGGGTCAGTTCGGCCACGAAGGTGATCCGGTCGCCGCGTGCGCGGTAGGTCGCGATCGGGCACTGGGTGGCGTCGTCGAAATAGGCCTCGTCCTTGAAGCTGATCGCGCGGGTGAGGACGCGGCCATCGACCTCCGGCAGGGCCACGTTCATCGCGATGTCGCGGGCGGAGAGGCCGGTGAGGCCCTGCTCCCAAGCCTCTTCCGCGCCGCCGGAGAGGACGATCTGGAAGACCGGCGCCCCGTTGGCGAAGGGGGCGGCGAGCGGGTTCTCGGCGCCGTCGCCATGGGGGGAGCCGGTGGCGAAGGCGGTGGCGTTGAGGATCGCGGAGGGCGGAGCTTCGGTGAAGAGGTGCTCGAGCGTGGCGGTGGAGACCGGGTCCTTCAGGGAGGCGACGAAGACCGGCAGGGGCGCGAGGCCGGCGCGGAGGAGGGCCTTGGTGAGACGGTTGATCGGGTTGAGCCCGGCGCCCTGAACGAGGGCGCGGTAGAAGATCACCGGCACGACCGGCGCGCCTTCGGGCCATTGCGCGCGGAGGTCGGCGAGGCTCGGGGCGGCGGCGCCCGGCCAGTAGAGCCCCGCGCGGAGGAGCGGCCTGGGGGCGGCGGGGGCCTCGGTGCCCTCCAGCATGTGCGCGGTGTGGCGCAGGAAGTTGGCGGCGTTCTCGGGCCCGCCCTCGACGAGATAGGACCACAGACGGTCGTAATCCGCATCGGTGACGGTCGAGAGCGCGCGCAGCTCGGCGTCGGGCTTGTCGTCGCCCGGCAGCAGCGCCAGCGGGATGCCCGCGGCGTGCAGGCGCGCGGCGTATTGCTCGACCCCGTAGCGCCAGTAGCCGGAGCCGCCGAGGATGCGGGCGACGACGAGGCGGGCACGCCCGGCGCATTGGTCGAGGTGCAGGTCGACCGACATCGGGTGCCGCAGATGCGCGAGGTTGGCCAGGCGCAGGGTCGGGGCGGTGTCCAGCGACGCGCGCGCCTCGGAGAGCGCGGCGAGCTCGGTGTCGGCGGCGGAGATCACCACCACGTCGGCCGGGGTCTGGTTCAGATCGACGGGTTCCTGTCCGTCGTCATGGGAACCGGGGGTGGCGGCGAGGAGGTGCATCGGGTCGGGCCTTGGCGCTTGCGGAGGGTTCGGGAGCCTCCGGCGGGAGTATTTCGGGAAAGATGAAGACGGGCCGGGAGGAGCCGGAGAGCCTTGCGCCGGCCTGGAGGGCGGGCGCCACCGGCGGGGCCTTGTCTGGCCAGGTGCGGGGGCGCGCGGGCGGCGGGGCGGGGCGGAAAGAGGGCGGGGCGGGTTGGACCTGGAACGGGCCGGGGTCAGGCTTCGGTGGCGGGGTCGCGGGTCTCGGCCGGGGCGAGGCGTTTCTCCATGTAGACGCTGAGCGGGTCGAGGACGTATTCGCCGTAGGGGCCGCGCTCCTCAAAGCCCATGTTGGCGTAGAGCTTGCGGGCGGCGTGCAGGCGATCCCCGGTCTCGAGGCGGAGGAGGGGGAGCTTGAGCTTCCGCGCGTGGTCCTCGAGCATCCGCATGATCGCCTGCGCGGCGCCGGAGCCGCGGGCCTCGGGGTCGACGAAGACCGACTTGATCTCGCCGTAGCCGTCCTTCTCCGCCACCGCGCCGCAGCCGATGGTCCGGCCGTCCCGCCGGGCGGCGAAGAAGTGAACATTGGGCGCGGCGAGTTCCTCGGGCATCATGTGATGGTTGCTTTCGGCCGGAAAGAGCTCGTCCATCAGCGCATGGCTGGCGAAGATCAGGCGGGTGACATCCGGGTCGAGCGGGGAGGCGGGGTCGATGCGGATCATGCGGTGAGCGCCTTTTCGATGGCGGCGCGGTCGAGGCCGGCCTGGCCGATGACCACCAGCCGCGTCTCGCGCGGGGCGGCGCCGAAGGGGCGGTCGAAATAGGTGTCCACGCGGGGGCCGACGGCCTGCAGCGTCAGGCGCATGGGCTTGCCCGCGATCGCCGCGAAGCCCTTGAGGCGGAGGATGTCATGGGCGCGGATCACCTCCGCCACCTGCTCGGCGAAGGCCGATGCATCTGCCACCTCCCCGCGCGATACCACGAAGGTCTCGAACTCGTCGTGCCCATGGTCGTGGTCGTGGTCGTGATCCTCCTCGTCGTCCTCGTGGTGGTGATGGTGGATCTCGTGCCGCGCCTCCGTGTCGGCCTCGGCCGCCGATTGCATCCCCAGCAGGACCTCGACCGGCAGCGCCCCCATGGAGGAGGGCACGATCCGGACGCCGTCGCGGATGCCGGCCTTGAGGTCTCCGAGGATCGCCTCGGCCTCGGCGGGTGACAGGAGGTCGGACTTGTTCATCACCACCATGTCGGCGCAGGTGAGCTGGTCCTCGAAGAGCTCCGAGAGCGGCGTTTCGTGGTCGATCGATTCGTCGGCGGCCCGGATCCTGTCCACCGCCGCCTCGTCATGCGCGAAGCGGCCGTCGCGCAGCGCCGGGCCGTCGACGACCGTCACCACCCCGTCCACGGTGACGCGGGTCGAGATTCCGGGCCAGTTGAAGGCGCGGATCAGAGGCTGGGGCAGGGCGAGGCCCGAGGTCTCGATCACGATGTGGTCCGGGCGGTCGGGTCGGTCGAGGAGCTTCTCCATCGTGGGGACGAAATCCTCGGCCACGGTGCAGCAGATGCAGCCGTTCGAGAGCTCCATGATGTCGTCCTCGCCGCAGGCCTCGTCGTTGCAGCCCTTCAGGAGGTCTCCGTCCACGCCGAGATCGCCGAACTCGTTGATGATCAGCGCGATGCGCTTGCCCCTGGCATTGCTCAGCATGTGGCGGATCAGGGTCGTCTTCCCGGCACCGAGGAAGCCGGTGATGATCGTGGCGGGGGTCTTGGTCTGCATCTGGGTCAGGCTCCGGTGTTGTGCGGAAGGGGCGCGCGGCCTATGGCTCCGGGGAGGGAGTGCGGCATGACACGGCACGTGATTTCGATCTGCGGGGAGTGCGAGGGGGCGGGGGCGGCCCTGGCCGGGGCCGTCGGCGCGCTGCCCGAGGGGGTCGCGCTCCGGCTGGCCCCCTGCATGAACGTCTGTTCCCGTCCCGTCACCGTGGCGGCGCGGGCCGAGGGGAAGGCCGCGTATCTCTTCGGCGGCGTCGGGCCGGCGGATGCGGCGGCGCTCGCCACCTTCGCGCGCCTGTATGCCGGGGCGCCCGACGGCATGATCGCGGACGCGCGCCCGCTGGGGCGGCTGCGGTTCTGCCTGATCGGTCGGATCCCGGCGTAGCTCATTCCACGGTCACCCTCTGCACCGCCTCGACCGGCGTGCCGTCGATCGCCAGCTGTTCGTGGCTGTTGGCGTTCAGGGTCACGCGGATCTCGGTCTCGCCGGGGGTGATGCCCGAGACATGGGCATAGGGGCCGTAGCTCCGCAGCACCTTCACCCCGTCGACATAGACATGGGCGTGGCCCTCGCCCGGGACGGGGGCGCCGTTGACGTGCTCCGGGGCGAAGCGGAAGTTCTCGGTGACGATATGAAGGTTCACGCCGCCGTTCCCCTCGGGCGTGGCCTGCAGCATCACCCGGAGGCCGGCCCCCGCCTCGAGCAGCGCGGAATGGTCGTGCCCCGCCATGTCGGCGTCGCCATGGGGCACGCCATGGGCGGCATGATCGTGCCCCTCGGACATCGTGGCGCCGGGCGCCTGCGCCAGCAGGAAGCCCAGCCCGGTGCCGAAGAACAGGCCGATGAGCAGCATGAAAAGGGTGTTCTTCATCCCGTCGCTTTCCTTGCCCGAGGGGCGCCGCCGCGCGGGCGGCGCCGGTCTCTCAGGCGGTCCGGGGCAGGGCGGCGCCGGCCGCCTCGCGCTGCCAGAAATACCCGGCGAAGGCCCCGAGCGCCACCCAGGCCGCCAGCCCGACGCCAAGCGCGCGGGCGGCGAAGAGGGCGCCGATCTCGGGCGGCACTGGGCCGGTGAAGCTGTCCGGATGCGGCGCGCCGACGAGCTGCGGTGCCAGCAGCAGCCCGATGGCCGCGCCCCACGCCATCCAGCCCGAGCCGAAGGCGATCAGCCAGAGCGCGGCGGCGGTCGCGACGACCGTGGCGCCCCACCACAGCTGGCGGGCGACGAGGTCCGCCGCGGCGACGCCGGGCACCTCGGGCGGCAGGCCGAAGGCCGGGGCGAAATGCACCGAGGCAAAGCCCGCGAGGCCCCAGAGGATGCCGTGCCGCGCGTCGATCACCGCGCCACGCTGCGTGGCCAGCGCCATCAGCGCGACGAGGATCAGCGCGTAGCCGGTATAGACCAGCGCGGTGAAAAGCACCGAGAGCCCGTCGCGTACCGGATCGAAGCCGGGCAGGTCGGGATGGGCGCTGACCGCCTCGGCCCCGAAATGGACAATGTCCCCGCCCTCGTAAAGCTCGGCATGCAGAAGCACGGGCTGGACGAAGACGAGCTGCAGCGCGGCGGCGATCAGCCCCGCGCAGAAACCAGCGAACAGCGCGCTGGTCGCGATCTGTCTGAACATCCGACTGTCCCGGGGCTCAGTGGCAGGGGAAGCCGGTCGCGTGGCGCACGTCATGCGCGGCATCGTGCAGGGTCTGCGCCTGCAGGTGGCCCGCGAAGACGATGATGCCCAGGCCGATCAGGGCGGCGGCGACGATCGAGAGGGCGCCGGAGGTCGTGCCGGCGGCTGCGGGGGCGTGTGCGGTCATGTTCTCACTCCTTGCCGTCATCCCCGACGGCGTTTGGGTTTCCATCATACGGCCGGTCTCCTGGCTTGTGGGTCCCTGCGTGCCTTCGCCTTCCCGGTTTCCCAGTGGCCATCGAAGGCCCGCTCGCCACGTCACAGTCGCGGGGGCGGCTGCGGCTGCGGGCCCCTGGATGGGTCACCCGTTCCGCATTCCCGATTATCCCCGGGCGCTCCTGCGCCCTTCACGGGGAACCGTATGTACCGTTCATGCGAAATTCCCCGGGGTCACGTCAAGGTGAAACGGCGGGCGCGCGTCCGCCCTGCGCCCTGTCTTCCTCTGGTCCATGTATCCCGGGGGGTGAATTGCCCGCCTGCGGGCAAGAGGGGGGCAGCGCCCCCCCTTTCGGGGCGACGGGCCGCGCCCGGCGCCATATCTTGTGGATAACCGCCGATCGCCCGCCACATGCAGTCAGGCTTCGATTGACTCGGCCCCGCCCCAGCCTCCACCCTGAGGCGATAACGGGAATCACCCCGAGGCAGAGCATTTGCGTTTCTCGAAACTCAGACTGACCGGCTTCAAGAGCTTCGTCGACCCGACCGACCTGCTGATCCAGGACGGGCTCACGGGCGTCGTGGGGCCGAACGGCTGCGGCAAGTCCAACCTGCTCGAGGCGCTCCGCTGGGTGATGGGCGAGAACCGCCCGACCGCGATGCGCGGCGGCGGGATGGAGGACGTGATCTTCGCGGGCGCCGCCTCGCGCCCGGCGCGGAACTTCGCCGAGGTGACGCTCCAGATCGACAATGCGGAGCGCCTCGCGCCCGCCGGGTTCAACGACCAGGACCATCTGGAGATCGTCCGCCGGATCACCCGCGACGTGGGCTCTGCCTACAAGGCCAATGGCAAGGACACCCGGGCGCGCGACGTGCAGATGCTCTTCGCCGACGCCTCCACCGGCGCGCATTCCCCGGCGCTGGTGCGGCAGGGGCAGATCTCCGAGCTGATCAACGCGAAGCCGAAGAACCGGCGCCGTATCCTCGAGGAGGCGGCGGGGATCTCCGGCCTCTATGCCCGGCGCCACGAGGCCGAGCTGAAGCTGAACGGGGCGGAGCAGAACCTGACCCGCGTCGACGACGTGGTCGAGAACCTCGCCTCGCAGCTCGCCACCCTGGAGCGGCAGGCGAAGCAGGCCGCCCGCTACCGCGCCATCGGGACCGAGCTCCGGCAGGCCGAGGGGATGCTCCTCTACCGTCGCTGGCGCGAGGCCGACGAGGCGCGGACCAAGGCGCTCGCGGCGCTGCGCGAGAAGACCTCGGCCGCCGCGCAGGCCGAAACGGCCGCCCGCGCCGCCGCCAGGGCGCGCGAGGAGGCGGACGAGGCGCTGCCGCCGAAGCGCGAGGAGGAGGCGATCGCCTCGGCCATCCTGCAGCGGCTGACGGTGGAGCGGGATGCTCTGGCCGACCGCGAGAAGCGGGCGCTGGACCTGATCGGGACGCTGAAGGCGCGGATCGCGCAGCTGATGCGCGACATGGACCGGGAATCGGGCCTCAACCGCGACGCGGGCGAGACCATCGCGACGCTCGAGGCCGAGGCCGAGGCACTGGCCGAAGCAGGTGAGGGCCATGACGCCGCGCTGGAGGAGGCGGCGGAGGCCGCGCGCGAGGCGGCCGCGGTCTTGCGCGAGCGCGAGGAGGAACTGGCGGAGCTGACCGAGGATGTCGCCCGGCTGGCGGCGCGTCACCAGTCGGCGCACCGCTTCCTCGAGGACAGCCGCAAGACGCTGAACCGCTCCGAGGAGGAGGCCGGCAAGGCACGTGCGGCGGTGGCCGAGGCGCGCAAGCTGCTGTCGGGCGCCGACGCGGCGCAGGCGAAGGCGCAGGAAGAGGAAGAGATCGCCGCGGCCACCGCCGAGCGGGCGGAGGAGACCCTGCTGGCGGCCGAAACCGCGCGGGCCGAGACCCAGTCGCGCGAGGCCGATGCCCGGGCGGAACGCTCGGCGGCCGAGGGCGAGGTGAACGCGCTCCGGGCCGAGGTGACGGCGCTGGCGAAGCTGGTGCAGCGGGACACCGCCGAGGGCGGGCAGGTGATGGACCTCGTGAAGGTCCGCGCGGGCTACGAGAAGGCGCTCGGGGCGGCCCTGGCGGACGACCTGCGGGCGCCGGTGGTGGATGCGGACGGGCCCTCGGGCTGGACGGTGCTGCCCGGCTACGGCGCGGGGCAGGAGCTGCCCGCCGGGGTGCAGGGGCTCGCGAATTACGTGACGGTGCCCGAGGTGCTGCACCGCCGGATCTCGCAGATCGGCGTGGTCGAGGCCGAGGACGGCGCGCGGCTGCAGGCGCAGCTGAAACCGGGACAGCGGCTGGTGACGGTCGAGGGCGATCTCTGGAGATGGGACGGCTACCGGGCCTGGGCGGAGGACATGCCGTCCGCGGCGGCGCTGCGGCTGCAGCAGCTGAACCGGCTGGAGGAGCTGAAGCAGGAGCTGGAACACGCGACCAACCGGGCCGAGGGCGCACGGTCGGCGCATGACCATCTCGCGCAGCGGCTCGCGGACCTCGCGGAGGCCGACAAGCAGGCGCGGCAGGCACGGCGCGACGCGGACCGGCTGATGGCCGAGGCCGCGCGGGCCCTGTCGCGGGCGGAGGCGGACCGCAACCTCGCGGAGAGCCGGCTGGAGAGCCTGGGGCTGTCCGTGACGCGCCACGAGGAAGACGCGATGGCGGCCCGGAAGCAGCTGGCGGAGGCCGAGAAGGCCGTGGCCGATCTGGGCGATCTGGAGGCGGCGCGGTCGGCGGTCGACCAGATCAAGATGGCGGTCGAAGGGTCGCGGATGGCGATGATGTCGCGCCGCGCCTCCCACGACGAGCTGCGCCGCGAGGGCGAGGCCCGGGTGAAGCGCGCGGGCGACGTGGCGCGGGAGCTGACGAGCTGGCGGACGCGGCTGGAAAGCGCCGACCGCCGCGTCGGGGAGCTCGACGAGCGCCGCGCCGATACCGCGGCCGAACTGGCCGAGGCCGAAGAGCTCCCCGCCGGGCTGGCCGAGGAGCGCGAGAAGCTCTCGGCCGGGATCGAGGAGGCCGAAGCGCGGCGCCGGAAGGCCGCCGATGCGCTGGCCGAGGCCGAGACCGCCGCGCGGGAGACCGTGGCCAACGAACGCGACGCGGAGCGCCGGGCGTCGGAGGCGCGCGAGGCGCGCGCCGCGGCGGAAGCGCGGGCCGAAGCCGGGGCCGAGGCGGTGACGACGGCGGCCGAACGGATCGCCGAGGAGATGGAGCTCTCGCCGAAGCAGCTGCTGGAAAGCCTCGACATGGATCCGGATGCGATGCCGCCCTCGGACGATATCGAGAACGACGTGAACCGCCTGAAGCGCCAGCGGGATGCGCTCGGCGCCGTGAACCTGCGCGCCGAGGAGGACATGAAGGCGGTCGCGGGCGAGCACGGGGAGCTGATCCGCGAGAAGGCCGACCTCGAGGCCGCCATCGCGACGCTGCGCTCCGGCATCGCCTCGCTCAACAAGGAGGGCCGCGAGCGGCTGCTGACCGCTTTCGAGCAGGTGAATTCGAACTTCGGCCTGCTCTTCACCCACCTCTTCGGCGGCGGTGAGGCAAACCTCGTGCTGGTCGAGAGCGACGATCCGCTGGAAGCCGGGCTAGAGATCATGTGCCAGCCGCCGGGCAAGAAGCTGGCGGCCCTGTCGCTCCTTTCGGGCGGCGAGCAGACCCTGACCGCGCTGGCGCTGATCTTCGCGGTCTTCCTCGCCAACCCCGCGCCGATCTGCGTGCTCGACGAGGTCGACGCGCCGCTCGACGACGCCAACGTGACCCGCTTCTGCGACATGCTCGACGAGATGTGCCGCCGGACGGACACGCGGTTCCTGGTCATCACGCACCACGCGGTGACGATGGCCCGGATGGACCGGCTCTTCGGCGTGACGATGCAGGAGCAGGGGGTCAGCCAGCTGGTTTCGGTCGACCTGAAGAAGGCCGAGGCGCTGGTCGCCTAGAACGGGCCGCCGACCGCTTCGTGTCCGCCCGGCACCGCCGCCGTATCGACGCGCGCGATGTCGCCGCGGTGGAAATGCGCTCTGGAGAGGGCCGCCAATCGCCGCGCCTGCGCCCAGTGCCCCACCATGAAAGAAGACCCGGCAGAGCATTTCTCTGCCGGGTCGCAGTAAGGGAACGGCGCACTTGCTACGGCACGACCCCGAGCCTAGGCCGCAAGTCCTACCGAAAGGTTACCGGGCCCCTCAGAGCCGGTTCAGCAGGTCGGGCGTCGGCCAGGCGTCTGCGGGCAGGCCAAGCTCGATCTGGACCTTCTGCACCGCCTCGCGGGTCTTCTCGCCGAGGATCCCATCGACATCGCCCACGTCGTGGCCGCGGGCCACGAGCTTCTGCTGGAGCACCTCCATCTGGTCGCCCGACAGGCCCGGATCGGGATTGCCCGGATCGAAGACCGGCGCGCCCTCCAGCCGGGTGGCGAAATAGGCGGCGGTCAGGACGTAGACGAAGCTCTGGTTCCACTCGAAATACACCCGGTAGTTCGGGTAGGCGAGGAAGGCCGGCCCATGCCGGCCCTGCGGCAGCAGGACCGAGGCGGGCAGGTCCGGGCGCATCATCTGGCCCGAGCGGGGCTGCACCCCGAGCGCCTGCCATTCGGCGGCCGTCATCTCGTGGTCGAGGCCGGTCTTCGTCCAGTCGAGCCCCTCGGGGACCGAGACCTCCTGCAGCCACGGCTCGCCCGCGCGCCAGCCGAGCGAGCGCAGCATGTTGCCGCCCGACATCAGCGCGTCGGGGGCGGAGGTCTTGAGGCTCACGTGGCCGTCGCCGTCGCCGTCCACGCCGTTGGTGAGGATGTCCTCGGGCAGCATCTGGACCATGCCGATCTCGCCGGCCCAGGCGCCGGTCGTCGTGGCCGGCTCGAAATCGCCCTTCTCGTAGAGCTCGAGCGCGGCGAAGACCTGCGGGCGGAAAAGCTCGGGCCGACGGCAGTCGTGGGAGAGCGTGACAAGCGCGTTCAGCGTGTTGAAGTCGCCCTGGAAGGCACCGTAATCGGTCTCGAAGGCCCAGAAGGCCAGCAGCACGCCGGGGGCGATGCCGTAATCGCGTTCGATCCGGGCGAAGGTGTCGGCGAATTGCCGGGCCTTCTGCTGGCCGGTCTGCATCCGGTTGGCCGAGATCAGCCGCCGCGCGAAGGTGGTGAAGTCGAGCTGGAAGACCCCCTGCGCCCGGTCGGCCTGGATCACCTTTGGATCGTGGCGGACACCCGAGAAGAAACGCTGCGCGGCGGCGGCATCATGGCCGCGCGAGACGGCCTCCTGCTGCAGGCCCGCGACGAAGCTTCCGAAATCGCCGCCGCACTGGGCGGTGGCGGCTCCGGCGGAGAGGGTGAGCGCGAGGGCAAGGGCAACGGGCTTGGCGGTCATGAGGGCCTCTGGCTGTGGTCAAATCCCGGCGAAGGTAGCAGCTTGCGCCCCCCAGGCAACGCCTAGCCGATCAGCGCCAGCGCCGCGGAGGCGGCCAGCAGCACCGCCCAGACCCGCCAGAGAAAGCCGCAGGCCCCGTCTATGGCGGCCGGGCCGGGGTCGCGGCGGCCCTGCGGGTGGACCCAGGGAAAGTCCTTCATTTCCCCGTGATAGGCGCGCGGGCCCGACAGGGCGACGTCCAGTCCCCGGGCCAGTGCGGCCTCGGGCCAGCCGGCGTTCGGCGAACGGTGGCGGCGCGCCTCGGCCGTGATCGCGGGCCAGTCGCCCAGCCCCCGGCCGAGCGCGGCGAGGATCAGCGCGGTCAGGCGCGCGGGGATCCAGTTCATCAGGTCGTCGAGCCGCGCGGCCGGTTTGCCGAAGCGTTCGTGGCGCGGCGTGCGGTAGCCGATCATGCTGTCCGCGGTGTTGACCATCTTGTAGAGCGCCATCCCCGGCAGCCCGCCGACGAGAAACCAGAAGGCGGGCGCGACGACCCCGTCCGACAGGTTCTCGGCCGCGCTTTCGATCGCGGCGCGGGCGACGCCGGGGCCGTCGAGCGCGGCGGTGTCCCGGCCGACGATGCGGGCCACGGCCCGGCGGCCGTCGTTCAGCGACAGGCGCAACGCGTCACCCACGGCCGCGACATGCTGCACGAGGGATCTCTGTGCCAGCAGGATCGCCGCGGCCAGCGCCTCGACCACCGGGCCGAGCGCCGAGAGCGCGCCGCCGATCAGCAGGGCCAGCGTGCAGAGCCCGGCGAGGGCGAGCGCGCCGCGCAGCAGACGCGCGCGGCCGCGGTTGACGCGCAGGTCGCACCAGTGGATCGCGCGGCCCATCAGCACCGCCGGGTGCGGCAGGCGAGACCAGAGCCAGCGCGGCTCGCCCATGGCGGCGTCGATCAGCAGCGCGGCGCAGAGAAGGGCGGCCGTGTCCATGGTTCAGGCGAGCGCGGCCTCGACCCGGTCCCATTCCTCGGGCGCGGGCAGGCCGAGGCGGATCAGGTCCGAGGACCAGGGGAAGACGCGGCTCCAGATCCGGTGCCGGGCGAGGCGGCCGCGCAGCGCCGCGGCGTTCGGGATCCTGTAGAGGCGGAAGAGGTCGGTGCCGCCCGCCGGCGTCGCGCCCGCGCCCGCGGCCAGCCGGTCCATCCGCGCCGCATCCGCGGCGAGGCGGGCGCGCGTCCGCGTGGCCCAGTCGTGGTCGGCGAGCGCGCGGCGGCCGATCTCCTGCGCGGGGCCCGAGATGTGCCACGGGCCGAGCGTCTCGCTCAGGCGGTCGGTGAACTCGGGATCGCCGATCACGAAGGCCAGCCGCAGGCCGCCGAGGCCCCAGAACTTGCCGAGGCTCTTGAGAACCAGCGTCCGGGGCTCGGCCGCAAGCGCGATGTGCGAGCGATCGGGGGCGAGGTCGCAGAAGCTTTCGTCGATGACCCGAAGGCGGGCGCCGCTCGGCGGGGCCGGGTGCCAGCGGCCGTCGGGATTGTTCGGGTGGACGATCACCAGGGCATGATGGTCCGGCACCGGATCGAGGGCGAGGACCTGCCAGCCGGCTGCCGTGAAGGCGGGCGCGTATTCGTTGTAGGTGGGCCCGGGGATCGCGACGGTGCCGGCGGGCGTCAGGCCGGGCAGCCGGCCGATGATGGCGGAAAGCCCCGGCACCGGCAGGATCGCCGCCCCTTCCGGCACACCCCAGAAGCGGCGGGCCGCCTCGACAAGCTCCGTCTGCGCCGCCCGGTCGGGCAGGTCGCGCCAGGTGCGGGCGGAGAGGGCCGGGATCGGGTAGGGCACCGGGTTGATGCCGGTGGAGAGGTCGATCCAGGTGTCACGCGCGCCGCCGAACCGTTCGGCTGCGGCGTCGATCCCGCCCCCGTGGTCGCGCCCCATGATCAGCTCTCCGGCAGCGGCGGGTGGCGGGTGACGAAATGGCCCTTCACGCCCTGCGGCCACTGCCGGAAGGGGACCTGCCCGGTCTCGGAGGCGGCATGCAGGCCGGCATATTCGACGATCGCCGCAGCCGCCTCCGCGCCCGGCTCGAACCGGCCCAGGGTGTAGGAGAGCTTGCCGCCCGCCTGGATCGCGACGTTGCAGCCATGGGTGCAGCCCATCAGGCACGAGACCCGGCGGGTGCGCAGGCCCGCGGCCTCGGCCATCGGTTCGAGCAGCTCGGCCAGACGTGCGCCGTCGGTGTCGGGGACACCGCGTTCGGCCCAGTCCTCGCGCTTGCAGGTGTCGCAGATGGTGATCCAGGTGGACATTCGGGCCTCTCGATGTGATGCGCCTCGGCGTCGGTTTCGCTCGAAAATCCCGGGGGATGCCGGTCCGCCCCGGCCGTCGGAACATTCGCTTTGTGTCAGGCGTCCGAAAAGCGCCGGGTGGGCCGGTTTCGTTAACCGTTTGTTAGGAACTCGCTCGGACCGTGTTCATCATTCAGGCTTCCTCTAGCCTGTCGCGGCCCTTTCGCGCAACGAGGCAATGACCGGCATGACCCACGATCCGCAGCATGGCTCCCACGTGACACGGGTCCTGATCGTGGAGGCCGAGGCCGAGCTTGGCCGGCTCTGGCAGGGCCATCTGGTCCGGCTGGGCTGCGAGACGCGTCTTGTCCACGATCAGGACGCCGCGGTGGCGGCGCTGCAGGCGCGCGAATACGACGTGATCGTGCTGGACCTGATCCTGCCCGGAGGCGCGGCTCTGGCCGTGTCGGATTACGCGAGCTACCGGCAGCCGGGCGCCCGGGTGATCTTCGTGACGAATTCCGCCTTCTTCTCGGACGGGTCGATCTTCAACCATGCCCCGAACGCCCGCGCGCTGCTGCGGGCGGACGGGCCGCCCTCCGACCTGGCCGCCATCGTCGAGCATTACGGCGAGGCCGGGTAGGGCCGCGTTTCCGGCATTGCGGCGCGGGGGGGGCGGGCTAGGCTGAGGCCGCGCAGCGGGGGGAATCGCCATGCTCACGCCATTCGGTCCCGGTCTCAGGACCGCCGACGGCCCCGAGGTCGAGGTCTTCGGCTTCCGCTACCCGACACGCATGGCGCTGATCCGCCTCTCGGACGGCAGGCTGATGGCATGGTCCCCCGTGCGCCTGACCCCCGGCCTGCGCGACGCGGTGGAGGCCTTCGGTCCGCTGGCCCGGATCGTCGCGCCGAACGCGCTGCACCACCTGAGCCTCGGCGACTGGCAGGCCGCCTTTCCGGCCGCGCGTCTTCTCGCCCCGCCGGGGCTTGCGGCCAAACGGGGCGACCTGCGGATCGACGCGCAACTGGGGGAGGCGCCCGATCCGGCCTGGGCGGGCGAGGTCGATCAGGTCATGATCCGCACCCGGATCACGGACGAGGTTGTCTTCTTCCACCGGGAAAGCGCGACGGCGATCGTCACCGACCTGATCCAGCGCGTGCCGGCCGAGACTCTGTCGGGCTGGCGCGCCGTGGTGGCGCGGCTCGACCGGATGAGCGGGCCCGAGCCGCAGGTGCCGCGCAAGTTCCGGATGGCGATGACGGACCGCAACGCGGCGCGCGCGGCCGTGGGGCGCATCCTCGACTGGCCGACGCAGCGCCTGCTGATCGCTCACGGCGCCCCGGTCGCGGTCGGCGGCGGGGCTGCATTGCGCTCCGCCTTCGGCTGGCTGACCGGCTAGCTCAGCCGCGCCCGTGCGGCGCGGTCAGGTCGAGATCCGGCGTGATCGGGATGATCCGGTGCGGATTCACGGTCTCGTGGCTGTAATGGTAGTGCCGCACGATGTGGTCGAAATGCACCGTCTCCGCGACGCCCGGCCATTGGTAGAGCTCGCGCAGGTAGGGCCAGATGTTCGGGTAATCGACGATCCGGCGCAGGTTGCACTTGAAGTGCCCGTGATAGACCTTGTCGAAGCGGATCAGCGTGGTGAAGAGCCGCCAGTCGGCCTCGGTGATCGCGTCGCCCAGCAGGTAGCGGTTTTCGGACAGGATGCCCTCGATCCAGTCGAGGCTGTCGAAGAGCGGGCGGACGGCCTTGTCATAGGCCTCCTGCGTGGTCGCGAAACCCGCCTTGTAGACGCCGTTGTTCACGGTGTCGTAGATGCGCGCGTTGATCGACTCGATGGGCTCGCGCAGGGCCTCGGGCCAGTAATCGTCGGTGTTGCCGGTGATGCCGTCGAAGGCGGAATTGAGCATCCGGATGATCTCGGCGCTCTCGTTCGAGACGATCACCTCGCGCGCCTTGTCCCAGAGGACGGGCACGGTGACGCGGCTCGTCACCTCGGGCTCGGATTTCTGGTAGATCTCGCGCAGGAAATCGAAGCCGAAGAGCTTGTCGCCGGTGGCGCCGGGGAAATCGGTGCGGAACTCCCAGCCGTCCTTCAGCATGTCGGGATGCACGACCGAGACGTCGATATGCGCGCCCAGGTCCTTCAGCTGGCGGAAGATCAGCGCGCGATGCGCCCAGGGGCAGGCGTAGGAGACATACAGGTGGTAGCGGCCGCTTTCAGCCTCGAACCCGCCCTCGCCCGAGGGGCCGGGGCTGCCGTCTGCGGTGATCCAGTTGCGGAAACTCGATTCCTTGCGCTCGAACGCGCCGCCTTCGGAAAGCGCCTCGAGGCTCTCCTCGTGCCATTTACCGTCTATCAGCTGGCCCATGTCATCCTCCGTCGTGCTTCGGGTTCCACATAGACCATGGGACGCCGGTGCCTACGGGCAGGAGCGCGCAGGGGTTTTGCGCCCGCGCACAGGCGGCGCCGGAACCAGGGCGCGGAATGCCGCGAAGGGCGATTGCGGCGGGCGGGGGCCATCCCTATAGAGGGGGCAGACGATGCCGCCGGGGCAAGCCCGGGGGCCGGAAAGGAGCAGGCCCTCCGCGCCGACCCGCACAGGGGGCGCCGGGCCGGATCGTCATGGCCCCGCGGCGGGGCGTCATCCCCTTTCCGTGGCTGAGACGAAAGAGGGACTTCATGCGCCATCTCCTACGCATCACCACGGTGATTTCCGCAGGCACCGCCCCCGTGGCCGCCCTGGCCCACCCGGGCCACCTGACCGAGGTCGCGGGCCACGGCCACTGGCTGGGCGCCGCCGCGATCGGCGCGGCCATCGCCATCGGCCTCTGGCAGGCGCTGAAGGGCCGCAGGAACGCCGCCCGTGACGATGACGCGGCGGAGAGCGCCGAAGCCGAGCCGCAGGACGCCTGAGCCATGACGAAAATCGGAGTGATGATCTGCGGCCACGGCTCCCGGAGCCAGGCCGCGGTGGATGAATTCGCCGTGCTGGCCGAGAAGCTGCCGCCCCTGCTGCCGCCCGAATGGGAGGTCGATTACGGCTATCTCGAATTTGCCAACCCGGTGATCCGGGCGGGCCTCGACCGGCTGCGCGACAAGGGCTGCGAGCGGATCCTCGCGGTGCCGGGGATGCTCTTTGCCGCGATGCACGCGAAGAACGACATCCCAACGGTGCTGAACACCTATGCCGCCGAGCACGGGATCGAGGTCAGCTATGGCCGCGAGCTGGGCGTGGACCCGAAGATGGTCGCCGCCGCGGGCGCCCGGATCCGCGCGGCGGTGGCCGAGGCGGACGCGCGGAGCGGGCCGGTGCCGCTGGAGGAGACCTGCCTCGTCGTCATCGGCCGCGGCGCCTCGGACCCCGATGCCAACGGCAACGTCGCCAAGATCGCGCGGCTGCTGCACGAGGGGCTGGGCTTCGGCTGGTGCGAGGTCGGCTATTCCGGCGTCACCTTCCCGCTGGTCGAACCCTGCCTCGAACACGCGGTGAAACTGGGCTACCGGCGGATCGTCGTCTTCCCCTATTTCCTCTTCACCGGCATCCTGATCGACCGCATCTACGGCTTCACCGACCGGGTGGCCGCGGCCCATCCCGGCATCGAGTTCGTGAAGGCGGGCTATCTCAACGATCATCCCAAGGTGCTCGAGACCTTCGCCGAGCGGGTCCGCGAACAGATGGGCGCCATCGCGCCCCCGAACTGCGGCACCTGCCTGTTCCGGGAACAGATCCTCTCGACCGGCGAGACCGGGCACACCCATGTCACGCCCGCGGAACGCCGGGCGCTGGCCGAGGCGCGCGACAAGGGCCATCCGGCCCTCGGACCCGTTCCGCCGCAGACCTGCGTGATGTGCAAGTACCGGGTCGAGGTCCTGGGCTTCGAGGCCGAGCTCGGCGCCCCGCAGGAGAGCCATCACCACCATGTCGAGGGGCAGGGCGCCTCGGCACCGGGTTCCAACGTGGCCGATTGCACGCTCTGCGACACCTTCTGCACCGGCGCCTGCCGTCTGGAGATGCCGTGGCATCACCATCACCACGGGCACGGCCACGACCACGGCCACGGAGACGGCCACGGGCATCACCACCACCATCACGGTCATGACCACGACCACGCGCATGCGGAATACCCGCATGCGAAGCATCCCCACGGGCCGGAAAGCGCCCGGCCGAAATGACGCCGCTCTTCGACACGCATCTCGTCGTCGACTGGTCCGCGCGCAATGCGCCCAGTCCGGCCCGGCCGACGATGGATGCCATCTGGATCGGGATCGTCCGCGACGGGGTGGCGGAGGATCCGGTCTATTGCCGGACCCGGCACGCGGCGGTCGCATGGCTCTCGGAGTTTCTGGCCGGCGAGGTCGCGCAGAACCGGCGGGTGCTGGCCGGCTTCGATTTCCCCTTCGGCTATCCCCGGGGCGTCGCCCGCAGGATCTGCGGTTCCGACGCGGCGCTCGATCTCTGGGACTGGTTCGCGGGGCAGGTCGTCGACGGTCCGGACAACGTGTCGAACCGGTTCGAGGTGGCGGGACGGATCAACGACCTCTACGCGGGCACCGGACCTTTCTGGGGACGGCCCGAGACCGCACCGGTGCCGTCGATCCCGATCAGGGCCAATGCGCGCGAGGGCGGCGATCATCCGCCCGAACGCCGGATCGCCGACGCGCGGGCGAAGGGGGCCAAGACCGTCTGGCAACTCGCCTATTCCGGCTCGGTCGGCTCGCAGGTCATTCTCGGCCTGCCGGCGCTGGCCGCGCTCCGCTCCGATCCCCGGCTGGCCGGGCACGTGGCCGTCTGGCCCTTCGAGACCGGCCTCGCCGTGCCCGAGGCCCGGATCGTGCTCGCCGAGGTCTATCCCTCCCTGCTGCAGGCCCAGGCCCATGCGGCCGGGGACGAGGTGCTGGACCGGGCGCAGGTGCGGGTCACCGCCTCGGCGCTAGCGGGGCTGGACCGGTCGGGTGGGCTCGGCGCCCTGTTCGAGGCGACGGCCGACCTGAGCGCCGAGGAGCGCGAGACCGTGGCGCGGGAGGAGGCGTGGATCCTCGGCCTCGGCCACGAGACGGCGCTTGTGTCCGCCGCAGGGGGCGAGAGCCCCCCGGCGCAGCCCCGGCCGTATCTCCGCACCATGCGCTACGAGAAGGACCCGGCGGCGATCTACGCGCAGAGCTTTGCCACCGTCCGCGGCGAGGCCCGGCTGGAGCGGTTCGACGAGGGCATGGCCCGGATGGCGGTGCGGCTGATCCATGCCTGCGGCATGGTCGAGATCGCGGACCGGCTCGCGTATTCGCCGCTCGCCTTCGACGCGGGACGGGTGGCGCTCTTGAACGGCGCCCCGGTGATCTGCGATTGCGAGATGGCGGGCGCCGGGGTGATCCGGCGCTACCTGCCCGCGGACAACGAGGTGATCGTGACGCTGAACGATCCGCGGGTGCCCGCGATCGCCGCCGGGATCGGCAACACGCGATCGGCGGCGGCGACGGAGCTCTGGGTCGACCGGCTCGAAGGCGCGGTGGTGGCGATCGGGAATGCGCCGACGGCGCTCTTCCACCTGCTGGAGCTGCTGGACCAGGGCGCGCCGAAACCGGCGGTGATCCTGGGTTTCCCGGTGGGCTTCGTGGGCGCGGCGGAGAGCAAGGCGGAACTGGCCGCCAACCCGCGGGGCTGCGATTTCGTGGCGTTGCGCGGGCGGCGGGGCGGCTCGGCCATGGCCTCGGCCGCGGTGAATGCGCTGGCGGCGGGGCTGCCGGAAGAGAAGGTCTGAGAGGCGGGCGCGTCGCGCCGTCTCGCGTGGAACGGAGTACAGGGTGATGGCGGACGCGTGGCTGCATATCGTGGGGATCGGCGAAGAGGGGATGGACGGCCTCATGCCCGCCACCCGCGCCGTGATCGAGGCGGCCGAGATCATCGTCGGCGGCGACCGGCATCATGCGCTGTCCGACAGCGTGACGGCCGAGCGGGTTGCCTGGCCGCATCCCTTCGATGCGCTGATCGACGTGCTGAAGGGCTATCGCGGGCGGCGTGTCGTGGTGCTGGCCACGGGCGACCCGCTCTGGTTCTCGGTGGGGGCGCGGATCGGGCGGGCGCTGCCTGCGGGCGAGATCGTGTTCCACCCGCAGCTCTCGGCGTTCCAGCTGGCGTCCGTCCGGATGGGCTGGTCGATGGCGGATCTCGAGACGCTGACGGTCCATGGCCGGCCGGTGGAGCAGATGATCGCCTTCATCCAGCCCGATGCGCGGCTGCTGATCCTGACGACGGGCTCCGAGACGCCGGGCCAGATCGCCCGGTTCCTGACGGAGCGGGGGTTCGGCGCCTCGCCCATGACCGTGCTCGCCAACATGGGCGGGAAACAGGAGAGCCGCTTCGACGGGGTGGCGGAGAGCTGGGACCACGCGGTGCCCGCCTTCAACACGCTGGCGGTCGAGTGCCGGGCGGCGCCGGATGCCGCGCTGCTGCCGCGGGTGCCGGGGCTGGCGGACGAGCTCTTCCAGCATGACGGCACGATGACCAAGCGCGAGGTCCGCGCGGCGACGCTGGCGAAGCTCATGCCGATGCGCGGCGCGCTGCTCTGGGACATCGGGACCGGCTGCGGCTCGGTCGCCGTGGAGTGGATGCGGGCGGCGCGCTATGCCCGCGCCGTGGGGATCGAGCCCCGGGCCGACCGGCGGGCGATGGCGGCGGCGAATGCGCTGGCGCTCGGCGCGCCCCGGCTCGAGATCGTCGACGGGGTGGTCCCGGCGGCGCTGGAGGGGCTCGAGGCGCCGGACGCGGTCTTCATCGGCGGCGGGCTCTCGCGCGAGGTCTTCGTGGCGGCCTGGGAGGCGCTCCGGCCGCTCGGGCGGCTCGTGGCCAACGCGGTGACGCTGGAGAGCGAGGCGGTGCTGGCGGAACTCCACGCGGAATTCGGCGGCGAGCTGGTGCGCATCGCCGTGCAGCGGGCGGAGCCGGTCGGCTCCTATCGCGGCTGGCGGGCCTCCATGCCCGTGACGCAATGGTCGCTGGTGAAGCGGTGAGCGGCTTCGTGGACGCGGTGCGCGCCTGGCCCGGCCGCGGGGGAGGTGGCGCGTTCGGGAGCCTCCGGCGGGAGTATTTCCGGAAAGATGAAGAAGAGGGGCGGTCCCGGGGGACACGGGGCTGCGACGGGCTGCAGGCGGCCGACCCGCGGCCGGGATGTCGGGCTCTGTCGGCCCGGAGGGCGTGCTGATGGCGGGGGTGCTCTACGGCGTTGGACTGGGGCCGGGGGATCCGGAGCTGGTGACGCTGAAGGCGGCGCGGCTGATCGGGGCGGCGGAGGTCCTGGCCTATCCGGCGCTCGCCGGGGCGGCGAGCTTCGCGCGGTCGATCGCGGCGGGGCTGATCCCGGCGGGGGCCGAGGAGATCGTCATGGAGATGCCGATGACCGAGGCGCGGGGGCCGGCGCAGGTGGCCTATGATGCGGGAGCGGCGCGGATCGCGGCGGTGCTGGAGGGCGGGCGGGACGTCGTCTGCCTCTGCGAGGGGGATCCGTTCTTCTATGGCTCGTTCATGTACCTTTTCGCGCGGCTCTCGGAGCGGTTCGCGGTCGAGGTGGTGCCGGGCGTGACCTCGGTCACCGCCTGCGCGGCACGGGCGGGCGTGCCGCTGGTGGCGCGGAACGAGCGGCTGGAGGTGCTGCCGGGGACCTTGCCTGAGGATGAGCTGGCCGCAAGGATCGGCGGGGCCGAGGCCGTCGCGGTGATGAAGGTCGGCCGGCATCTGGGCAAGATCCGGCGGGTTCTCGCGGGGCTCGGGCTCGAGGGGCGGGCGGTCTACGTGGAGCGGGCGACGCTCAGGGAGGAGGTCGTGCTGCCGCTGGCGCAGGCGCCGGAGGCGGCGCCCTATTTCTCGATGATACTGGTGACGAAGGGGGGCGATCCGTGGCTCTAGATCCTGTGGTGATGGCGGTGTCGGGCTCGGGCGCGGGGGTGGCGCGCCGGGTGGCCGATGCGCTCGGCGTGGCGATGTGCGGACGCGCGGGGCGGGTCGCCGGGGCGGATGCGGGTTTCGCCGATGCGCTGGTCTTCGCGCGCGAGATGTTCGCGGCGGGGCGCCCGGTGGTGGGGGTCTGCGCGAGCGGGATCCTGATCCGGGCGGTGGCGCCTCTGCTGGGGGACAAGCGGGCGGAGCCGCCGGTCGTGGCGGTGAGCGACGACGGGCGGGTCGTCGTGCCGCTGCTCGGCGGGCATCGCGGGGCGAACCGGCTGGCGCAGCGTGTGGCGGAGGCGCTCGGCGGCGTGGCGGCGGTGACGACGGCGGGCGAGGTCTCGCTGGGGCTCTCGCTCGACGAGCCGCCGGAGGGCTGGGTGCTGGGGACGCCGGAGCTCGCGAAGGACGCGATGGCGCGGCTGCTCGCGGGCGGGACGGCCCGGATCGGGGGGGACGCGGCGGCCGCGGCCGACTGGCTGGCGCGGCTGCCGCAGGCGGCACCGTCGGACGAGGGCGGCCGGGACGTCGTGGCCATCGCGGCGACGACGATGCCTGCGGCCGAAGGCGTGCTGACGTACCATCCGCAGCGCTTCGCGCTCGGGGTCGGGTGCTCGCGGAACTGCCCGCCGGAGGAGCTCGAGACGCTGGCCCGGGACGTTCTGGCCGAGGCCGAGGCTGCGCCGGGGGCGATCCGTGCGGTCTATACGATCGACGTGAAGGCCGACGAACCGGCGGTCGTGGCGCTGGCGCAGACGCTGGGCGTGCCCCTGCGGGTGTTCCCCGCGGAGGCGCTGGAGGCGGTGGCCGGGCGGCTCGAGACGCCATCGGAGGTGGTCTTTGCCGAGGTCGGCTGCCACGGGGTCTCCGAGGGGGCGGCGCTCTGCGGGGCGGGCGCGGCGGGCGTGCTGGCGGTGCCGAAGCGCAAGACGGCGATGGCCACCTGTGCGCTGGCGAAGGTCCCGGGGGTGATCGACGAGCTGCGCGGGCGGCCGCGGGGGCGGCTCTCGGTCGTGGGCATCGGGCCGGGGCAGGCCGCCTGGCGGACGCCGGAGGTCTCGCGGCTGGTGGCCGAGGCGGAGGAACTGGTGGGCTACGGGCTCTACATCGACCTGCTGGGGCCGCTGGCCCTGGGCAAGGCGCGGTCGGATTTCCCGCTGGGCGGGGAAGAGGCGCGCTGCCGGTATGCGCTGGAACGCGCGGGCGAGGGGCGGAACGTGGCCCTGGTCTGCTCGGGGGACGCGGGGATCTACGCCATGGGGGCGCTGGTCTTCGAACTCCTGGACCGGGAGGAGGCCGCGGGCGGCGTGAGTGCCGCGGCGCGTCGGGTGGAGGTGGTCTGCTCGCCGGGCGTGAGCGCGTTGCAGGGGGCGGCGGCGCGGGCCGGGGCGCCCCTGGGGCATGATTTCTGCGCGATCTCGCTGAGCGATCTGCTGACGCCGCGGGAGGATATCCTCCGCAGGCTCCGGGCCGCGGCGGAGGGGGATTTCGTGATCGCCTTCTACAACCCGGTCTCGAAGACGCGGCGGACGCTGCTGGCCGAGGCGCGGGATATTCTTCTCGCGCACCGGCCCGGCGAGACGCCGGTGATGCTGGCGACCAACCTCGGGCGGGCGGAGGAGCATGTGCGCTACCGGCGGCTGGATGAACTGGATGTCGACGAGGTGGACATGCTGACCGTGGTGCTCGTCGGCTCGTCGAATTCGCGGCTGGCGCATCTGGGCGAGGGGCCGCGGATGTATACGCCGCGGGGCTATGCGCGGCGGATCGACGGGGATCTCTCGGGGAAGGCGGGGTCCAAATGAGCCTTCGGCACATGACTCATCGGCCCCCATCCTGGCCTTCCCCCGATCCGGGGGAAGGAAGCCCGTGGCGGGCCGACCCCCTTCTCCGGGACAGGGCGCCCGTGGCGGCGGCGGGGATGTCTGCCGAGATGCGGTTCGGGGGCAGGTCTGCCCCTGAACGCGCCTTTTCAAGTGTGGGTCGAGTCGCGCCCGCCTCAAGGACAGGCCGCGGCGGGGCCGCGGTGCGCGGCCGCGCATCCTTGACCGGGGCCCGACTCGCGACGGGAGAGATGTCATGACGGTGTTCTTCGTGGGGGCGGGGCCGGGGGATCCGGAATTGCTGACGCTCAAGGCGCAACGGGTGATCGCGGCCTGTCCGGTCTGCCTCTATGCCGGTTCGCTGGTTCCGGCGGAGGTGGTGGCGGGCGCGCCGGAGGGGGCGCTCGTGCGGGACACGGCGCCGATGACGTTGGAGGAGACCCATGCGGAGATTGTCGCGGCGCATGCGCGCGGCGAGGACGTGGCGCGGGTGCATTCGGGAGACCCGTCGCTCTATGGCGCGATCGCGGAGCAGATCCGGCTGCTGCGGCGCGACGGCATCGGCTACGAGATCGTGCCGGGGGTGCCCGCCTATGCCGCGGCCGCCGCGGCGCTCGGGCAGGAGCTGACGATTCCCGAGATCGCGCAGTCGATCGTGCTGACGCGGGTGTCGATGAAATCGACCTCGATGCCCGCGGGCGAGACGCTGGAGAACTTCGCGCGGACCGGGGCGACGCTGGCCATTCACCTGGGCGTGCGGAACCTGCGCGAGATCGAACGGCAGCTGGTGCCGCATTACGGCGCGGCCTGTCCGGTGGTCGTGGCCTACCGGGTTGGCTGGCCGGACCAGAGGCTGATCCGCGGCACGCTTGCGGACATCCACGCGAAGGTCCGGGCCGAGAAGATCACCCGGACGGCGCTGATCCTCGTGGGCCCGGCGCTTGGAGACGGGGCGGTCTTCCCGGATTCGGCGCTCTACGATCCGGCCGTGCCGCATGTGCTGCGGCCGCGGGTGCGCAAAGCATGACACTCCGATGAAGATTTGCCGCATTATCTTGACGTAAACGTCCCTCAGGTCAAACTTCGTCAGGGGCGCGCTGGAGAACGGACGAGTCGGATCATGACGGAATATCTGCCGAAAGAGCTTCGGGACGGTCTCAAGGCCGCAAACCAGCTGGCGCGCGCCAAGAAGAGCCGCCTGCGGGTGCGGGCGGGCGACGAGCTGATTCCCGTGATCCGCTTCTGGGACAAGGGCTTTGCCGTGGAGGCCGAGGCCGCGCCGCGGCTGCGCGGGCTGGTCGACATCTACGACGGCACGCGGCATATGTTCCAGTGCCTGATCGTGGCGGCCGACGAGGACGACGGCGAGATGTGCTACGATTTCAAGCGCGCGACGCCGGCCACCGATCATGTGCCGCTGGACTTCGAACGGCCGGACGACGCGCCGGCCGGGCTGATCGGGCGGAACTGACCGGCCGGGGCCGCAAGCGGGGCGACGCCGCGCCCGTCGCGCGGATTGTTATGCCTGATAGCAATTGTTGACAGCAATCTTCCCGCCGGTCATGGTGACGCCGACGGCGGAACCTCCGGCGGTGCGCGATGGCGCGCCGGGAACCGGGGGACGCCCGACTTGGGAGGATACCATATGACCATCATGAAGACCCTTTCCCGGGGCCTCGCCATCGGTGCGGCCGCGACGCTTCTGGGCACCGCCGCCTTCGCGCAGGAGGTGACGCTGAAGATGCACCAGTTCCTGCCGGCGCAGGCATCGGTGCCGAAACACGTGCTCGACGTCTGGGCGGACAAGGTCGAGGCCGACAGCGACGGCCGCATCAAGATCGAGCGCTACCCCTCGATGCAGCTCGGTGGCAAGCCGCCGGAACTGGTCGACCAGGTGCTCGACGGCGTGGCCGACATCGTCTGGACCCTGCCGGGCTATACGCCGGGCCGCTTCCCCTCGACCGAGGTGTTCGAGCTGCCCTTCATGGAGACCAACGCCGAGGCCACCAGCCGCGCCTACTGGCAGCTGGCCGAGAAGCACTTCATGGACACCGAGTTCGGCGACCTGAAGATGCTGGGCCTCTGGGTGCACGGCCCCGGCCTGATCCACTCCTCCGAGCCGGTGACCGAGCCCGCCGACCTGAACGGCGTCAAGCTGCGCGCGCCGACGCGGGTGACCAACCAGCTCTTCACCGGGCTGGGGGCGACCACCGTCGGCCTGCCGGTTCCGGCGGTGCCCGAGGCGCTGTCGAAGGGCGTGATCGACGCCACCGTGATCCCGTGGGAGGTGACCGCCTCGCTCAAGGTGGGCGAGCTGGTGAAGAACCACACGGAATTCGGCGACGCCTCGCTCTACACCGCGACCTTCATCTTCGCGATGAACAAGGACAAGTACGAGGCGCTGCCCGATGACCTGAAGAAGGTCATCGACGACAATTCCGGCGAGGACTTCTCGGCCTTCGCGGGCAAGGTGATGCAGGACTACGATGCCCCGGCGCGCCAGGTCGCCGTGGACCTCGGCAACAACATCATCGAGCTCACGCCCGAGCAGGTGCAGGTCTGGCGCGACGCGTCGGCCGGTGTCGAGAAGGCCTGGGTCGAGGAGATGTCGGGCCGGATCGACGCGCAGGCGCTCGTGGACGAGGCCCGCGCGCTGATCGAGGAAAACACCAAGTAACGCGGACGGGGGCGCGGCACAGGCGCCCCCGATCCCCCCGGAGGCGCGCGTTCCGCGATGACCAAGTTCTTCATGACCCTCGCCCGCGCGATGGCCGTGCTCGGCGGCGTGGTGCTGACCGCGATCATGCTGCTGACCTGCCTGTCGGTGCTGGGCCGGGGCGGCAACACCTTCCTGCACTGGGAGAGTTTCGAGGCGCTGGCCCCCGGCCTGTCGGCCCGGCTGCTCGAGACCGGCATCGGCCCGATAGGCGGCGATTTCGAGCTGGTCGAGGCGGGCATGGCCTTCTGCATCTTCGCCTTCCTGCCGCTGGCGCAGATCTCGGGCGCGCATGCCTCGGTCGACATCTTCACCAGCTACATGCCCGAGCGCTTCAACCGGGTGCTCTCGGCGCTCTGGGAGGTGCTCTTCGCGGTGGCGCTCGTGGTGATCGCGTGGCGGCTCTACGAGGGGATGGCGTCGAAGATGCGCTACGGTGAGACGACCTTCATCCTGCAATTCCCGATCTGGTGGGCCTATGGCGCGAGCTTCGCGGCCGCCTGCGTGGCGGCGCTCGTCGGGCTCTTCACGGCGGCGGTGCGGGTGATGGAGCTGGCGACCGGTCGGACCATCCTCGTCACCGGAGAGGCGGGCGCGTGAGCAATATCGAAATCGGCCTGTGGTCCTTTCCGGCCCTGATGCTTCTCATCTTCCTGCGCATGCCCATCGGGCTGGCGATGTTCGCGACCGGGATGGTCGGGCTGGGGCTGATCAATGGCGGCAATGCCGTGGGGCTCGCCAAGCTGAAGACCGAGACCTATTCGACCTTCTCGAGCTACTCGCTCTCGATCGTGCCGCTGTTCCTGCTGATGGGCCAGTTCGCGACCCTGGGGGGCATGAGCCAGGCGCTGTTCCGCGCGGCCGAGAGCTGGCTCGGGCACCGGCGGGGCGGGGTGGCAATGGCCGCCGTCGGCGCCTGCGCGGGCTTCGGGGCGATCTGCGGCTCCTCGCTCGCGACCGCCGCCACGATGAGCCAGGTCGCGCTGCCCGAACTGAAGCGCTACGGCTACTCGGGCGGGTTCTCGACCGCGACGCTGGCCGCCGGGGGGACGCTGGGGATCCTGATCCCGCCCTCGGTGATCCTCGTGATCTACGCGATCCTGACCGAGCAGAACATCGCCAAGCTCTTCCTCGCGGCCTTCATCCCGGGGATCCTTGCGGCCATCGGCTACATGATCACCATCGCGATCTACGTGCGGATCAACCCGAAATCCGCGGGCACCCGTCCCGCGATGCCGATGGCGGAGCGGTTCCGCGCGCTGGTCGACGTCTGGCCGGTGATGCTGGTCTTCCTCGCCGTGGTGGGCGGGATCTACCTCGGCTGGTTCACCCCGACCGAGGGCGCGGCCGTGGGTGCGCTCGGCACCGGGCTGATCGCGCTGGTGAACGGCGGGCTGCGGGGGCGGGCCTGGCTCGAATGCTTCTACGCGACAGCCCGCAACACCGCGATGATCTTCTTCATCGTGCTGGGCGCGGCCATCTACAACGGCTTCCTCGCGCAGACGCAGGTCCCGCAGGAGCTCAGCCGCTGGGTCCTCGAACAGGGCTTCTCCGCCTGGACCGTGCTGACGATGATCCTCGTGCTCTACCTGATCTTCGGCTGCCTGATGGACAGCCTCTCGATGATCCTGCTGACCATCCCGATCTTCTTCCCCATCGTCTCGACCCTCGATTTCGGGCTGGGGCCGGAGGAATTCGCGATCTGGTTCGGGATCATCGTGCTGATCGTGGTCGAGGTCGGGCTGATCACGCCGCCGGTCGGGATGAACCTGTTCGTCATCAACTCGATGGACCGCGAGACGCCGATCTCGCGGACCTACGGGGCGGTCATGTATTTCGTCGGGTCGGACATCCTGCGGGTCATCCTGCTGGTGCTCTTCCCCGGCATAACGCTGGGACTGCTGCGCCTCTTCCACTGACGGCGCGGCGCGAAGGCGCGGAGACACAAAGAGGAGGAGAGACATCATGGATATCACGGATGGCATCGGGGCGATCGTCACCGGGGGCGGCAGCGGACTCGGCGCTGCCACGGCGCGGCATCTCGCGTCGCTGGGTGCGAAGGTCGGCGTGCTCGACTTCAACGCCGAGGGCGCGCGCGAGGTGGCCGACGAGATCGGCGGGCTCGCGCTGCACGTGAACGTGGCGGACGAGGCGCAGGTCGAAACGGCCTTCGCCGAGTATATCGACTGGGCCGGTTCGGCCCCCCGGATCGTCAATTCCTGCGCCGGCATCGGCACCGCGGCGCGGGTGGTGAACCGCGACGGCGACCTGTCGATCGACAAGTTCCGCCGCACGCTCGAGGTGAACCTCGTCGGCACCTACATCGTCATGTCGAACGCGATCAAGGCGATGTCGTCGCTCGAACCGCTGGGCCGCGACGGCGAACGCGGGGTGGTCATCAACACCTCCTCCGTGGCCTATCAGGACGGCCAGCTGGGCCAGGCGGCCTATGCCGCGTCGAAGGGCGGCGTCGCCTCGCTGTCGCTGCCCGTGGCGCGCGAGACGGCACGCTCGGGCATCCGGATCATGGCCATCGCCCCGGGCCTCTTCGCCACCGCCATGGCGGCGGGCCTGCCCGAGGACATCCAGAAGGGCATCGAGGCCAACATCCCCTTCCCGCCGCGCTTCGGCGATGCCGAGGATTACGCCCTGATGGTCGAACAGATCGTGCGCAACAAGATGCTGAACGGCTCGACCATCCGGCTTGACGGGGCGGTCCGCCTGCCGCCGCGCTGAGGCGATGGCGGAGCCCCCGGTGGACATGCCGGCCGCGCAGGCCGGGGAGCGCCTGCCGGACCACCGGCTCAGGCGGCTGACGGGCTATGCGCTGCGGCTGGCCTATCACCGCCTGAAGAACGAGGCCTCGCGGGTGCTGGAGGGGTTCGGTCTCAGGACCCGGACCTTCTCGGCGCTCGCGATCATCTGCGACACGCCGGGTCTGCGGCAGACGCAGCTGGCCGAGGTCCTGCACATGGAGCGGTCCAACACCGTCACTCTGGTCGACGCGCTGGAACGCGGCGGGCTGATCCAGCGCCGGCAGGTGCCCGAGGACCGCCGCTCCTACGCGCTGCGCGCCACGGCCGAGGGACGCCGCGTCTGTGCCGCCGCCACCGCCGCGCTGGAGGCGCAGGAGGACGCGGCGCTCGCCGGGCTGAGCCCGGAGGAGCGCAGGCTGCTGCTGGGTCTTCTGGCGAAGGTGGACGGGGGCTAGGGCCGCGCGTCAGGGATCGAGGCGGCGCGCCTCGTCCACCAGCATGATCGGGATGCCGTTGCGGATCGGGTAGGCGAGCCCCGCCGCCTCGCTCACCAGTTCGTTCGCGTCCTGGTCGTAGCTGAGCGTCGTGTGGCTTTCCGGGCAGATCAGCGCCTCGAGCATTCGGCGGTCGAAGGCCGGGGCAGAGGGCGCCGTGGTCTCGGGCACGGGTGGGACGTTGGCTTCGGTCATTGCATGATCTCCTTCCCGTTGCCGCCACGCAGCATGTATTCCAGCAGCGTAACGAGCGTCTCGCGGCGGGTCGAGAGCGATGGCGCCTCGAGCAGCGCCTGCTTGTCCTCGGGCTCGAAGCGCAGGAGCATCGAGAGCGAGTTGATCAGCAGCTCGTCCTCCGCCTCCTTCAGGGTGTCCCAGTCGGTGTCGAGCTGGCGCTCGTTGAAATAGCGCGACAGCAGGTCGAAGAAGCGCGCCCGGTCGAGCTCGGTGTCGCTGTCCACGGGGCCGAGGTCGCGCTCGAATCCCGCCCAGTCGACCTCGCACCGCCGGTAGGGGGTGAAGCCGTCAAGCTCGCGCTTCACGCGATACCGCGAGATGCCGGTCAGCGTGATCATGTAGCGCCCGTCCTCGGTTTCCGAGAACTGCGTCAGCCGTCCGGCACAGCCGATGGTGTTCAGCTTCGAGGTGCCGTCCGGCTGGTCGTAGGGCTGGATCATGCCGATCAGCCGATGCGACGTCTTGAGCGTGTCGTCCAGCATCGCCAGATAACGCGGTTCGAACAGGTGGAGCGGAAGTCGCGCCCGCGGGAGCAGAAGCGCCCCCGGAAGCGGGAAAACCGGGATCACGTCGGGCAGGTCGGCCGATTTCATCATACGTCGGAACTAGCCCGCCCGCCGGATCAGGCAAATATCATGGAACTGAGTTTCCGGCGGCCGTGGAGCACCACCGGATCGTTCGGCTTCAGCGCATCGAAGATGGTGAAAAGCTGCGCCCGCGCGGCCCCGTCGTTCCAGTCGCGATCGCGCCGGAACAGCTCGAGCAGCTCGTCCACGGCCTCCTGCACCTGGCCGCTCGCATGGAGCGCCTTGGCCAGGTCGAACCGCGCCTGAAGGTCGTCGGGATCGGCCTCGACCTTAGCCGTCAGCTCGCCCACCGGACCGACGCCGGCCGCCTGCTTCTTGAGCTCGAGCTGGGCATGGGCGGCCTCGACCTCGGGCGATTTGGAGATCTGCACGGGCGCGCCGTTCAGGATCGCCTCGGCCTGCTCCAGATCGCCAAGCGCGATATGGGCGCGGACCAGCCCGCCATAGGCCGCCGCGTGTTCCGGATCCTCCTGCAGGATCGCGGCGAAGGTCTGGGCGGCATCCTCGGCCGCGCCCTCGGCCAGCATCTCCTCGGCCGCGGCAACCGCGTCGTCGAGCCCGTTCGAGGCATCCCCGCCCGCGGCCTCGATGGCGCGCTTGATGAAGGCGTCGAGCTCGGATTGCGGCACGGCGCCCTGGAACAGGTCGACCGGGCGGCCCTTCACGAAGGCCACCACCGTCGGGATCGACTGGAGCGGCAGGCCCTGCTGGGCCAGCGCCTGCGCCAGCCGCTGGTTCTGGTCGACGTCGATCTTGGCAAGGGTCACGGCGCCCTTGGCCTTGGTCACCGCCTGCTCCAGCATGGGGGTGAGCGTCCTGCAGGGGCCGCACCAGGTGGCCCAGAAGTCGACGATGACGGGGGCCTGCATCGAGGCCTCCACCACGTCCTGCATGAAGTTCGCTTCGGTGACGTCCTTGATCAGGTCGCCTGCGGGCTGTTCGGGCTGCGTCTGTCCGCCGAGTTCGATCATCGCTGCCAATCCTTGGGGTCTGGGTGTCTGCGTTCGGGTTCTATATGGACCGCGGGGGCCCGTGTGCCAAGGGGCGCATGGGGTCCGAGAGCCGGGAGAGGGGCGTGACGCCGGGCTGAAGCCCGGCGCCCGGTCAGAGATCGAAGGTCGCGAAGACCGGCACATGGTCCGAGGGCTGCTCCCATCCCCGCACGCTGCGCAGGATCTGCGAGGAATGTGCCGCGTTCGAGATGTCGGGCGTGGCCCAGATGTGGTCGAGCCTGCGGCCCTTGTCGGCGGCGTCCCAGTCCGGCGAGCGGTAGGACCACCAGGAATAGAGGTTGCCCTCCGGCAGGTCCTGCCGCGTGATGTCGACCCATTTGCCCGCATCCTGCGCCTGGGCCAGGTGCTCGACCTCGACCGGGGTGTGGCTGACCACCTTGAGAAGCTGCTTGTGGTTCCAGACGTCGTCCTCGCGCGGGGCGATGTTCAGATCGCCCACCAGGATCGACCGCTCGGGGCGCTCGGCGTGGAACCAGTCGCGCATCCCGGTCAGGTAATCGAGCTTCTGGCCGAACTTCACGTTCACCTCGCGGTCCGGCTTGTCGCCGCCCGCGGGCACGTAGAAATTGTGGATCACGGTGCCGTCCTCGAGCCGGCCCGCGACATGCCGGGCGTGGCCAAGCGCCGCGAAATCCTGGTCGCCCGCGTCCTCGATCGGCAGTTTCGACAGGATCGCCACGCCGTTGTAGCCCTTCTGACCGCGCGCCAGCATGTAGCGATAGCCGAGCGCCTCGAAGACCGGGAACGGGATCTTCTCGACCGGGCTCTTGCATTCCTGCAGGCAGAGGATGTCGGGCGTGTGGTCGGTCAGCAGCCGCGAGACCAGCGCCTCGCGCAGGCGGACGGAGTTGATGTTCCAGGTGGCGAGGGTGAAGGGCATGGGCGGGCTCCGGTCGATGACGTCAGGGGGCAGGGGTCCAACCTGCGCGGTCCGGAGTCAACCCCGGGCCGCCCCCCGCCGGCGCGCCTGCCGCAGGTCGGGGGGACCATGGGCGCGCGGCGCCAACCAGATGTGGCGTGCGCGCGTCAAGATCGCCCCAAATGAAGGTGTGCGCTTGCCGGACCGGCACCCGCCCGGCAGTGTCTGCGCGAGACTCACAACCGGAGCGGACCCTTGATCGTCGCGGAATCCATCGGCTTCGCCGCCACGCATACCATCTCGAGCATCCTGGCCGAGCTTCCGGGCTTCCGGGTGACCCACGGGTCCCAGAACTTCGAGACGGCGGGCGCCATCGGCACGCCGGCCCAGACGCCCGAGGATTTCGCGGCCAGCATGGTGGCGGCCGGAGACCGCGGCGAGCGCCCCGTCGCCCTGCACACGCTGTTCGATCCGCGCCGGATGCAGCCGGTCTGCGCCGGGCAGGGGATCCGCTACGCGCTGCTGCTGCGCGATCCGCAGGCGCAGGTGGAGAGCTGTTACGCCTGGGCCGCGAAGAAGACGCTCGACGGGGACGAGAGCACCTTCGTCTCGGCGATGAAATCCGCGCTGCCGGTGCTGCCGGGGCTGGGCATCCGGGCGACGCTGCCGAACCTGCTCTACGCCTATGCGCTGAACCACGTCTGCCAGTTCAATGTCGTGGGCCTCGACACCGGCGCGCCGGTGCTGAAGATGGAGGAGCTTCTGTCCGACGAGGCGCTCTTCCGCGATGCCTTCGATGTCGGGGCCGAGGCCGAGATCCCTCATTTTTCGGGCGAGGCGCGGCATCTGGCCTCGCACCGCGCGCGGGAGGGGCTGGAAGCGCTCGCCGCGCCCGAGCGCGCGACGATCCGCGCGCTCTTCCCCGTGCGGGCCGGCGCCACCGTGACGACACTGGCCGAGCTGGGGACCCGGCTGGGCTACGCGGCCTGAGCCGCCCGGACCGTCTCCAGCACGGGCCGCAGGTAGCCCAGGAAGACCTCCGGGTTCTCGGACATCGGGAAATGGCCCATGTCGGGCATGATCGTCACCTCGATGCCGAGCGCCTCGGCGAGGGCGCGGCTGTCCTCGGGGCGGCAGGAGAAATCGTATTCCCCGGTCAGCAGGTGCAGCGGGCAGGCCGCCACGTCGATCTTCGCCAGCTCGTCGCGGATGTCGCCCTCGGCCCCGCGGTAGAAGTGCAGGTCGCCCCTGAAGATGCCGGGCCCGCCCTGCATGTAGTGCCAGCGCGTCTCGTCCACGTGTTCGGACGGAGAGGTCGGGGCCATCAGCGAATGCGCGAAGGCGCCGCACATCCGCCCGCCGTGCACATCCGCCCGGTCGAGCCAGCCGGTGTCGTAATAGGGGTCGACATGGGCCGAGCTCTGCAGGCCGATGAGCGCCCGGAACGCCTGCGGATGATGCCGCGCGAGGTGCAGCACGATGCGTCCGCCGATCGAGCAGCCCATGGCCACCGGGCGGTCAAGCTCGAACGCCTCGCAGAACGCCATGATCTGGGCGACGTAATGCGCGGCGGTCAGGCTGTAGTCGTCGTCGACGGTGCCGGGGGCCGGGGACGATTTCCCGTGCCGGGGCATGTCGAAGACCATGACGCGGAAGTGACGAGTGATGTTCGGATCGTTCAGCACCGCGCGGTACTGGCGCCCGTCCGAGCCCGCGGTGTGCAGGCAGACGAGCGGGATGCCCTCTCCGGCCTCTTCCCAGTAGATGCGATGCCTGACCCCCTCGATCGCGATATGGGCGTAGCGGCCGAGGATCGGTTCGATGTCGAGGGCCATCATGCCACCTCCGGTCTGAGCGAGGCGAGAAGCCGCTTGATGTACATGAGGTGCTGCATCATCGGCAGCAGGTTGCCCTCCCACGCCATCCGGCCGTTGCGGAGCAGCGCGTAGATGTCGTGGTAGCCGGGGCGGGGCACGGCGGCGAGGAACGCCTCCCAGTCGCCCGGGGCGGCGGAGAGGCGGGTGTCCCACGACGGCGTGACATGCGGGCCCCGGCGGGCCTCGGTCACGGAGCCGTCGCGGATGATGAGCAGCGTGTCCTCCTCGCCCGCGCGCAGCATGAGCCGCATGTCGAGCCCCCGGGCCTGCGCCGCCAGCGGCGTGCCCGGCCCGGCGGTCCGCGTCAGTTCGTCGAACATGATCCCTCCCGTGTCTCCTCGGGTCAGCCTAGCAGGGTGCCGTGAGGGCGCGAGGAAAATCTGGCGGCGAAATCGGGGTCCCGGGGCTTCGCAGGGGCCGGCGCATCGGGTAGTCTGCGCGGCAAAACGCGCCGGAACTGGCAGGGGCATGGGCAGGCACATCTTTCACATTCTTGGCGCGCTGGCGCTGGTTCTGACGCAGGCGGGCACGGTCCCGGCGCAGGATTTCACCGGGCTGGCAAGGGTCGACCCGGCCGAAAGCGGCCTGCGCGAGACCGCCGGGGGGCTGACCGTCGAGCTGGCGCTGAGCCAGGGGGTGCCGTGGCGGGTCTTCACGCTCGACGCCCCGCCGCGGGCCGTCTTCGACTTCCGCGAGGTGGACTGGTCGGGGCTGGCCGGCGGGGCCTTCGGCGACGGTGTGCGCTTCGGCGGTTATCGTCCCGGCTGGTCGCGGCTGGTCGTCGACCTGCACGGGCCGCTGGCGCTCGACCGGGCCGGGCTTCAGGTGGATGCCGAGACCGGCCGCGCCCGGCTCGTCGCCCGCTTCGCCGAGGTCGGGGCCGAGCGCTTCGCCGCCCTCTCCGGCGCGCCGGAGGATGCCGGCCCCTGGGACGAGGCGACCGCCGAAGCCGTGCCGGCGCCCGATGCTCCGATGGTCGTGGTGATCGACGCGGGCCACGGCGGGATCGACCCGGGCGCGGAACGCGAGGGCCTTGTCGAGAAGGACCTGATGCTGACCTTCGCGCGCGAGCTTTCGGACGTGCTGATCCGGGCGGGCAACGTGGACGTGGTGCTGACCCGGCCCGACGACAGCTTCGTCTCGCTCGAGCGCCGGGTGGAGCTGGCGCATGAGGTCGGCGCGGATGTCTTCCTGTCGCTCCATGCCGACGCGCTGTCCGAGGGCGGCGCGCGCGGCGCGGTGGTCTACACCCTGTCCCAGACGGCCTCGGACGAGGCGTCGGAGAAACTGGCCGAGCGGCACGACCGCGACGACCTGCTCTCGGGCGTCGATCTCACCGGCAAGGACGACGTGGTGGCGGGTGTGCTGATGGACCTCGCCCGGACCGAGACGCGACCGCGCACGCACCGGCTGGCCGATGCGCTGGTGGCGGCCTTCCGGGCTTCGGGCGCGCCGGTCAATTCGCATGTCCGGCGCTCCGCGGGCTTCTCGGTGCTGAAGGCCCCCGACATCCCCTCGGTCCTGATCGAGGTGGGGTTCCTGTCGGACAAGCGGGACCGCACCAACATCGCCGACCGGGCCTTCCGGGCCAGGGTCGCCGCGGCGATCCGCGACGCGCTGGCCGCCTGGGCGCTGGAGGACGAGGCGCTGGCGCCGCTTCTCAGGCAGTGAGGACCCGCGAAAACGGTTGATCGGAGGGCGGAAACCCGGTTCTTTGCGCGGACCCAGGAGGAAGGCCGATGCCAGACACACCGTTTCCCGGTCTCCCGCCGATCCGGCGGGTGAGCTACGCCATGCTCGGCACCGCGCTCCGCCGCGCGCTGGCCGACATGGGCCGTGCGCCGCTCTACGGGTTCCTCTTCAGCCTGCCCTACGTCCTGATCGGCTGGATCCTCATGTGGGTGACGCTGCACACCGGGCAGAGCTACTGGCTGATCTTCGCCGCGGTGTCCTTCCCGCTGATCGGCCCCTTCGCGGCCGTGGGGCTCTACGAGGTCTCGCGCCGGCTCGAGAAGGGGCGGCCGCTGGCCCTGGGCGCCGTGCTCTCGGTCGTGACGCGGCAGGGCGGGCGGCAGCTGCCCTCGCTCTGCGCGATCATCGTCTTCCTGTTCCTGGTCTGGTTCTTCATCGGCCACATGATCTTCGCCCTGTTCATGGGGCTCTCGGTGATGACCAACGTCTCCTCGTCCTACGAGGTCTTCCTGACGCCGAACGGCCTGACGATGCTGGCGGTCGGCACCGTCGTCGGCGCCGGCTTCGCGCTGCTGCTCTACATGATCACGGTGATCGCGCTGCCGCTGCTGCTCGACCGCGAGGTCGATTTCGTGACTGCGATGATCGTGTCCTTCACCACGGTCACGGTGAACCCCGGGCCGATGCTGGCCTGGGGCGCGCTGGTCGCGGCTCTGACCTTCGCGGCGATGATCCCATGGTTTCTGGGCCTGTTCCTGACCCTGCCGCTCCTGGGCCACGCGACCTGGCATCTCTATGACCAGATCGCGGGGAAGGGGCCTCAGTAGTCCTTTTCGTAATAGAGGCCGAGGCTGGTGTCGCCCTCGTCCGACAGCCGTCCGCTCGCGCGGATGTTGTCGGTCACGTCGAGGTTGATCGAGATCGTGCTCTCGCCGCCGCTGGTCACCTCGACGTCGGTATAGACGTTCTCCGAGATGTACTTGCCCGCGCGGATCGCGGTCTCGCCCTGGTCGGTCTGGGTGATGTCCAGATCGTCGAGCCCGAAGTTCTCGCGGATCGAGCCCACGACCCCGCCGTTCGACCGGCCGGTGAGCGTGGCCACGGCCACCGCCAGCTGTGCCGCCTGGAAGGTCGAGAGCGATTGCAGGTCGCGTCCGAAGAAGAGCTGCGCGAGCACCTCGTCCTGCGGCAGGTCCGGTGTCGAGGCGAAGGTCACGTCCGGCGAGGTGGCCGAGCCTTCGACGATCACGTCGATGGTGTAGTCGGACGTGGTGTTGCGCGCGACGAGCCGGATGACCGGGTCGAAGCTGCCCTCGAAGCTCAGCGTGCCCTCCACGAGGTTGAGCCGCTTGCCAAGGATGTCGAGCCGCCCGCGCACCAGGTCGAAGGTCCCGACCGGCCGGATGTTGGACAGCGTGCCCTGCAGGCGGATGTCGCCCCGCAGCTCGGCGTCCAGACCGCGGCCGCGGATGAAGATCGACTCGTCGGTCCGCACCAGCACGTCGAGCCGGAGCGCACTCGTGCCGCCGCCGGCGCTGCCGCCGCCGGAGCCCGAGCCCGAGCCGTCGCCGACGAGGCCCGCGCGCACCCGCGTGATATAGCTGGGCCGGGATTCGTTCAGGTGGGTGATCTCGGGGATCGCCTCGACCCCGCCAAGACCGCCCGAGGGGATACGCACCTCGTTCTGGCTCAGCCCGATGGTGCCCGAGACAAGCCCGCCGCCGGTGATCGGCCCGTTGACGTCCACGGTGCCGTTCAGGACCGAGCTGAAGAGCCCGGGCCGCTCGACCCGCACGTTGCGGATGCTGGTCGAGAGGTTGGCGTTGAAGGGCGCGCTCAGCCCGACCGGACCCGAGACGGTGATCGCCCCGCCGCCCATCGTGCCGCGCAGGTCCACGTTGGCCTGACCGTTCGAAAGGTTGATGGTGCCGCCGAGGTTTTCCAGCGCGAGCTGCAGCTCGGGCAGGACAAGCTGGGCGTCCTGGACCGTCACCTGACCGGAGAGCGCGTCGAGCCCCGGCTGGCCGGACATCCGCAGGTCGAACCGCGCGAGCCCGGTGAGGGAGTTCGGCGTCAGGAACGGATTGGCCAGCGCCAGCGGCGCGGAGCCGTTGATGGTCAGGTCGACCCCGCCGTCGGGCAGGAGGATCCGCCCCGATACGGTTGCCGTCGTGCCGCCGGCGCCTTGCACCTGGACGTCGAGCTGGGTGGTGTCGCCGCTGCGGCCGATGTCGCCGCGCACGGTGAGCGGGCCGCTCAGGTTGCTTTCCAGCCGCCCCAGGTCGTCGAGCCGGGCGTTGAAGCGCAGGTCGATGGCCTCTGCGCCCACGGTGCCCGAGGCGCTCATCTCCACGGCGTTGCCGTCGAAGGTGAACTGGCTCAGCGCCAGCGTGCCGCTGCCGGTGTCGTAGGTGCCGCGCATGGTCACGCGGCTGGTCCCGGTCAGCAGGCCATCGACCACCGGGTTGCCGATGCCGATGTTGGTGCCCGTGGCGTCCAGCGTCAGCGCGTAGGAGGCGCCCTGCTGGGTGACGGTCGCGTTGAACTCGAGCGGGCCCGCGGTGCCGCCGGTGAACCGGGCGGAATTGTCGAGCTGGCCCGACAGTTCCAGCGCACGCTGGCCCTCGGTCAGGTTGCCCGAGGCGAAGAGGCTGACATGCGGCGTCACCAGGTTCAGCCCCTCGAGGGTGATCTCCTCGCCGACGACGAGCGTCAGGCTCAGGTCGGTCTCGCCCCGGAAGAGCCCGTCGACCATGGCCTGCCCGATGCCGATGTCACGGCCGCCGCCGCGCACCTCGATGCGGAAGCCTTCGGGCACCTGGGTGATCTGCGCGTTCAGGCCGATGGCGCCCGCAACCGCGCCCGGGCCGCCCGTGAGGAGCGCGGAGTTGCGCAGGAAGGTGCGGACTTCAACGTCGATCTCGCCGGGGGTGATGTCGCCCTCGGCGGTGACCTCGAACTGCTCGGTGCTCAGGCGGAAGTTCTCGAGCGTGTTGCCGTCCTCTCCGATCTGGGCCTTGTAGGTGAAGCTCGCCCCGCCGGCGAGCAGGCGGTCGACCTGCTCGATCCCGGTGATCAGGTCCGTGCCGGTGCCGACGCCGTCGATGTGCAGCCCGTCGGGCCGCATCTCGAGCCGCCCTTCCAGGCTGACCGGCCCGGCTTCGGTGCCGGTGAAGATGCCCGCGTTGGCCAGCGTCACGTCATAGGCGATCTCGCCCGAGCTGCTGGCCATGGTGCCGGAAGCGCTGCCCTCGATCTCGGGGTTGGAGAGCGTGAGGTCGCGGATCTCGAGCCCCTCGGTCGTGCGCGAGACATCGACCTTGAGCCGGGTGACCGGGTTGATCAGCGGATCGAGCGGCGCGACGCCGATCGACAGGTCCTCGGTCCCGCCCTCGGCCACGAGGTCGAAGGTGCCGCCGACGAGATCGGCGCGCAGGTCGAGCGCGAGGTCGGCCGCGCCGCTGAGGTTCATGCCCGACACGGGGGCGAAGGCCGAAAGGTCCTGCGCCTGCATCCGGGCATCGGCCCGCAGCTCCATCGTGCCCTCGCCGGGGACCAGGTCGATATCGCCGGTCAGCCCGTAGGTCTCGCCGGTGACGTCGAGGCCGCGGATCTCGACCGGGCCTTCGCCGGCCCAGTCGATCCGGGCGCTGCCGGTGATGTCCTGGCCGAGCGCCTGGCCGACGGCCTCGTCCTCCGCCACGAGCCCTGCCGCGGCAAAGGTGACATCCGCGCCGAAGCTGGCGTCCGCGCCGGTCACGATGTTGCCGTCGAGGTCGAGCGTCAGGCTCTCCGCCGTGTAGCCCGGCATCTGGAAGCCGAGCACGGCGAAATCGCCCCGCACGGCGGTGTCGGCGGCGGAATCGAACTGCACGTCCAGCGTGGTCGAGGCGACCGAGATCCCGTTGCCGAAGGGCAGCTCGATGCGGCTGCCGTCCTCGGACTGGATGCGCCCGGTGACGTCGAAGGCGACCGGCTGGAAATCCCCCGTCAGCCGGGCCGTGCCCTGCAGGTCGAGCGCCGCGGCGCTCAGCTCGAACGACGCGAGGTCGAGCGCGCCGTCGGCGGCGACGGTCCCGGCAGCGGTCAGGCCGACCTCGGTGCCGAAGAAGTCGCGGTATTGCTGAAGGACAAGCGCGGTGATGTCGCCGCCGAGGTCCACGGTGAAGTCGCGCCCACCTTCATCGTTTGCGGCCAGGGTCACGGCGCCCGTCAGCCGGTCCTCGCCGTCGGTGTCGAGGTCGATCTCGGCCCGGTAGTCGTCCAGCGGCCCGGTGCCCGAGACGGTGAGGTCGATGGCCGGATCGCCCGGCAGATCCATCAGGCTCGAGGCGATGCCGCCCGACGGTTCGCGCAGCGTCAGGTCCACCGCCAGCGTGGTGTCGGCGGGGTCATAGGACGCGTCGATGCTGAATTCGCCCGGCGCGTCGAGACGGTCGACCTTGATGTCCACGTCCATCCCGCCGTTCTCGAGAGAGGCGCTTCCGGTCAGCGTCAGTGTCGCCGCCTGTCCGAGCACGGCCTCGCCGAGGACGAGGTTGTCGACCGCCACGTCGTCGATGTCGATCGCCACGCGCAGGTTCGGAATGCGGAAGCCCGTCGCCTCGGGAGCCGGGGTATCGTCCTCGATCGCCTCGGGAAGGCGGGTGAGGGTGATGGTCTCGGCGGTGAGCGTGTTGATCTGGAGCCGGCCGCGCAGCAGGGCGGAGCGGTTCCAGTCGAGCTCGGCATTGTCGATCTCGAGCCAGACGCCCTCTTCGTCGGCGATGGTGAGCCGGTCCATGGTCGCGTTCGAGAAGATGCCGCCCGAGAAGCCCGAGATGTTCACGACGCGGCCCGCGTCGGACAAGGCGTTCTGGATCAGCCGGATGGTGAAGCTCTCGCCGTCGTCGGACGGCGTGTCCTGGGCGCCGGCCGGAAGGGCGAGGCCCGTGACCAGCGCGAAGAGAAGAATAAACCGTTTCATCAGAATGCCTGCCCGATCCCGACATAGATGCCGTATCCGCTTTCCCCGGAGATCGGCACGGCGATGTCGAAGCGCACCGGTCCGATGGGGGTGTAATAACGTCCGCCGATGCCGGCGCCCGCGTGGTCGTCGCCGCCCGAGAAGTCCGGGCCGGGGCTGACGTAGCCGTAGTCGACGAAGCCGACCACGCCGATGCTGTCCGTGACTTTCGCCCGGATCTCGCCCGAGAGGCCCAGGAAGCTGCGGCCACCGACAGGCTGGCCAGCGACGATGGCGCCGCTCAGGGACTGGTAGTCCTGACCCCGCACCGTGCCGCCGCCGCCCGAGAAGAACAGGAATTCCGGCGGCGTGCCCTCGATCGAGGCACCAAGGACCGAGCCGGCCTGAACCCGTCCGGCCAGCGTGAACCGCTCCGAGAAGGAATAGAAGGCGCGCAGGTCGGTCGAGAGCCGCGCCCCGCTTTCCGAGCCGTCGATGCCGAGGAACGGGATCGCGCCCACCTCGGTGTAATAGCCGCTTCTCGGATCGAGCTCGTCGTCGCGCCGGTCCCATGTCAGGTCGCCGCGCCCGAGGACGTGGTTGAAGTTGCGCTCGCCGTAGGCGTCCTCGACGCGGGCGAAGCGGACACCCAGCCCGAATTCGCCGGTGAGATCCTCGCTGAAGTAGCGCTGCACGCCGGCGATCGCCTCGAAGAGGTCCGAGACATAGGCCGGCTCGTCGTTGTGTTCGAGCGTGATGCGGAAGCGCGCGTCATTGTCCGGATGCAGGAAGGCCGGCCGCGTCAGCTGCGCCGTGAGCCCGTAGTCGATGCCGCCGGAATCGCCGCCGACCCCGCTGACGTCGCCGTCGATGCGGAAGCGTTCGGCCCCCCCGAAGAGGTTGCGGTGCAGCCAGTAGGCGTTGGCCGCGGCCCCCTCGTCGCTGCTGAGCTCGAGGCCGAAGCCGAAGCGGCGGGGCAGGGTGTCCTCGACATCGACGATCATGTCGAGCGAGCCGTCCCGGTTCGGCACCTCGGCCTCGTCGACGACCGCCGAGCGGAAGGCCCCGGTGCGGCGCAGGCGTCGCTGGGCCTCGCGCACCTCCTGCGGCGAGAAGGCCTCGCCGGTCGGGATGCCCGCGATGGCGAGGATCCGCTCCTGCCGCACGGCGCTGGTCTGGCTCCGTTCGCTCAGGAGCGCGCGTCCGAACCGCAGGAACGGGCCCGGCGCAAGGTCGATGCGCGACCGCACGGTGGCGTTGGCGTGTTCCGCGACAATGTCCTGCCCCGCGACGTCGGCCTTCGCGTGGCCCGCCTCGCGCCAGTCGTCGACCCCGTCCTGGGCGGCCCGGCGGATGACCGGGGTGGTCGCGGTTTCGCCCACGCGGTAGCCTTCCACCGGCTCGGCGTCCCGTGGCAGCGGCGCGATCTGCGCCCGCGAAAAGCGGTAGCGCGGCCCCGGCACGACTGTGATCAGGATGTTGTTGACGCTGGCCACGCGCCGCAGCGGCGAGACGTCCGCCGCCTCGGTCCCGTCGAGCTTGATGGAGACCACGCCGCCGAAATAGCCGTTCTCGTAGAGCGCCGCCACCATGCGCTGGTAATCGGCCTGCGCGGCGGCAATCAGCTCCTGCCCGTCGGTGGTGCCCTCTTCGACCGCGCCGAGCGCGAGGGACGCCGCCTCGAGGTCCTCCTGCAGGTCGGAGCCGGCGCCGGTGGCGACCAGCCGGGCTTCGGTGGCGTAGAGCTGTGATGCGGCGAGAACGGTGACCGTGCACGCGGTGAGAAGAGAGCGAATCATGGGGATGCACGGCCTCGGATTATCGTATTCGTCATTGACCCGACGATAACACGTCACGGCCCGGAGGCCAGTCACACTTACCCCGAGGTCAGTCGCCGGCGCGAAGCGTTGCCGACTCCCTTCAGTTCGCGTCCGGGGCCCCTGGTGGCCGACACCGCGAGCCTGGTCGCGCCCGCGTCGTTCTTCCGGAGGTTGTCAGCGCTCCCGGCGGGCGTGAGGCTCCCGGGGCAGCGGAAAGGGCGGCCCGTCTCCGGTGCCGCCCCCATCAGTCATGCGCTCGCCGCGCCGTCGCGAAGCGCGCTCAGATCAGCCCGGTTTCCGCGAGCATGCCGCGGCGCTTGGCCTCGTAGTAATAGCCGCGCGCGTACCATTGCACCGCTTTCGGCTCGCTCCCGTCCGAAACCATCCAGGCGCCGCGAAGGTATTTCACCGCGTATTTCAGGTTGGTTTCGGCGTCGAGCAGGTCGCCCGCGCTGCCGCGGAAGCCCATCGAGCGGGCGGTGGCGGGAAGGATCTGCATCAGGCCGTAATAGGGGCCGTTGCGGGCGTGGGGCCTGTGCGTGCTTTCGCGGACGATCACGCGCTGCACAAGCGATACGGGAACCTCGTATTCGTCGGCGTACTTGACGATCAGCTCGCGGAGCTCCGGGGTTTCGTTGGGATAGAGCGGCGCCGCGAAGGCGGCGCGGGTCACTTCGGGTTTCGGTGCGCAGGCCGCAAGCGATAGCGCTGCGACAAGCACCAGCAAACGACGTCTTGTGTGGGGCGTCATCCGGAACCGTTCCTCTTGCCTGTCCATCTCGTGGCACCGTGATTACGACAGGCATCGTCTCTGCGCCAAGCGCGGAGACTCCGCATGGGCAGACCTTCGCCGATCGGCGAGGTCGCTAGTCGAAGATCCCGGCGACGCGTCCCAGCAGCATGAAGGCCCGCGCCGTACGGGTGTTCGACAGGTCGGACAGTTCGGCATCCGAGGCGCTTGGTTCAAAAGCCTGCACCATCCGGTCGAAAAGTCTCAGGAAATGATGCGCGGCGTCGCGGAAGATCGGGTCCTGTTTCATGCGCCCGGCGGCCAGCGCGAGCGAGGACCGGTCGCGGATCCCGCCGAGCGGCGCCACGGGTTTGCCGCGCGCGCCCTCGGCGAAACGGCGCCAGACCTCGGGGCGGGCCATGTCGGGTTTCAGGTCGTCCATGTAGATGCCGTCCTGGCTTAGCAGGGTCAGCACGTCCTGCGCGGCCTGAATCAGCTGCGCCGCCTGCCGGTCCTTCAGCGCCCGGCGGAGCGCGGCGAATCCCTCCTCGTCCTCGGCGGTCTCGGGGAAGTTCAGCGCGCGGATGAAATCCTCCCGCTCCAGCGGCGGGGCGGTGTCCTCGGCCCGGGTGCCGAGCGGCAGGGGGGCCTGGTCGTCCTGCGGGGGCTGCGGCGGCGGGGCGAGGGGGCGGACCCGCTCGCGCGAGGACGAGAAGGTCGCCAGTGCCGTCTCGGTCTTGCGGGTGGCGGCCGCGATCTCTTCGAGCTTGCGGGCCACGGCGGGCTCCCCGGCCGCGCTCTGGCGCTGAGACTGCGCGACATAGGCCTGCCGGATCGCGTCGATCGCCGCCTGCAGCCGGGCGCTTTCCTCGCGCATCACCCGGGCCGAGCGCGCGGCCGTCGCGGCGACCCAGATCATCGCGACCGGCAGGAAGACCGCCATCAGCGTCATCACGAAGCGCAGGCTGTCGAAGGTCGCGGACTCGGTCCCGGTGGCGCTGTCCGTCGCAAGGAAGAACAGCGCCGAGCCGCAGAGCCAAAGGCCCGACAGCACCAGCGCCGCGATCTCGATCCCGGACAAGCCGCCGCGCTGCGGCCTGTCATAGATTCCCAGCGGGGTGGGGCGTGACTGGGGGTTCTCGCTCATGCGGGCCTCGTCCGATCCGTCGGGGCGTTCGGTCATGGCCGGCTCCCCCGCGGGTTACTTATAGACGATGTCGAGAATTTCGTAGGCCTTGTCACCCCCCGGTGTGCGGACTTCCACCGAGTCGCCCTCTTCCTTGCCGATCAGCGCGCGGGCGATCGGCGACTTGATGTTCAGAAGGCCCTTCTCGATGTTGGCCTCGTGCTCGCCCACGATCTGCCAGGTCTTCTCCTCGTCCGTGTCCTCGTCGACGAGGGTGACCGTGGCACCGAACTTCACAGCGCCCGACAGCGATTTGGGGTCGATCACGTCGGCCAGGCCGATGACGCCCTCGAGTTCCTTGATGCGGCCCTCGATGAAGCTCTGCTTCTCGCGGGCGGAGTGATACTCGGCATTCTCCGAGAGGTCGCCATGTTCGCGCGCCTCGGCAATGGCCTTGATGATCGCAGGGCGCTCGACAGACTTCAGCTGCTTCAGCTCGGCATTGAGCTTGTCGTAGCCGGCGCGGGTCATCGGTATCTTTTCCATCCGCCTCGTCCCTTCCTCGGGCAATGACAGAGGGGCCCCGTGAGGCCCCTGCTGCCGGATTCATCCGTCGAGACAGGGAACAGGATCGGAGGGGCGAATGCAAGGGAAAGTGGCGGGGGTTAAGACGGGCGGGAGCGGAGATTCGCGGAAGGCGCAAGGGAGCAGGATCGGGCGCGGCCGCGCGGCAAGGCGGGGTGGGTTCTTCACCCCGCCCTCGTCCCGTCCGATCCCGCACAGGCGCCGACACGGCAAGACCTCCAGGCCACCGCGTCAGCGCTGGTGCGACGCCACCTCCCACTCGATCCCGTCCCCGTCGAGGAAATAGAACCGCCGTCCCGGCGCGTAATCGCCGTGTTTCATCGGCTCGAACCCGGCCGCCTTCACCCTGTCCTCCACGGCGTCGATATCCTCGTCCGTGAAGACCGCGAGATGGTTCAGCATGCCCACCGAATGATAGCGCTTCCCCTCGACGCGCTCGCCGGAGCCGTAATCCGTCAGCGCCACATAGGCGTCTTCGGTGCCCAGGTGCACCCCGTAGCTGCCACCCGCGCCCGGCCCCTCCCACCGGATCCTCCAGCGGAAGATCCCGGCCAGCACGGCGGCCGAGGCCTTCGGGTCGGACACGGTGACGTTGGCATGTTCGAGACGGATACCCATGGCTTCTCTCCTTTCGGGGGATTCGATCTTGCCCCAGCCTGCGACCTCAAGTTAACTTCAGCTCAAGCGGAAACTGCAGGAGGCCCGCATGAAGGACGGTCTGCCCATAGGTTACGTGTCCGAACGCACCGGCCTCGCCGTCTCGGCCATCCGGCACTATGAATCCGAGGGGCTCGTGAAGGCGTGGCGCAATGCAGGGGGGCAGCGCCGGTTCGAGCGGTCGGACATCCGGCGGCTCTCCTTCGTGATGATCGCCCAGAAGCTGGGGTTCTCGATCGCCGAGATCCGCACCCAGCTCGAGGTGCTGCCCAAGGGCCGGACGCCGACGGCGGGCGACTGGCGGAGGATTTCCGAACATTTCCGCGCCCAGCTCGAGGCGCGCATCGACGCGCTGACCCGGCTGCGCGACGATCTCGACGGCTGCATCGGATGCGGGTGCCTGTCGCTCGAGCGATGCCGCCTGCACAACCCCGGCGACCGGCTGGCGGCGCAGGGGCCGGGGCCGCGCTCCGGGCCCGGACGGGTGGTCACGGATGTGCAATGACGCCGCGTTCCCCGGAAAACCTGTGCCGGAACGCGATAGAGCACTATTGTCATGATTGACCGTCCGGCAAGGAACGGTCTATCTGCCTGCGCAAGAATATTACCAGAAACGCCACCCGAGGAGGGGAAGCCGGAATGTCCGACGTCGAACGCGAAGCCATGGAATACGATGTGGTCATCGTCGGGGCCGGGCCTGCGGGCCTGTCGGCCGCGATCCGTCTGAAGCAGCTCGATCCCGAGCTCTCGGTCGTTGTCCTCGAAAAGGGCTCCGAGGTCGGGGCGCATATCCTCTCGGGCGCGGTGCTCGACCCCTGCGGTCTCGACGCGCTGATCCCCGACTGGAAGGAAAAGGGCGCGCCGCTCAACACGCCCGTGAAGGTCGACAACTTCTACATGCTGGGCGAGGCCGGCAAGGTCCGGGTGCCGAACTTCCCGATGCCGCCGCTCATGAACAACCACGGCAATTACATCGTCTCGATGGGCAATGTCTGCCGCTGGATGGCCGAACAGGCCGAGGGGCTGGGCGTCGAGATCTTCCCCGGCATGTCCTGCTCGGAGCTGGTCTATGACGGCGACCGGGTGAAGGGCGTCGTCGCCGGCGTCTTCGGGCTGGAGCCCGACGGGTCCATCGGTCCGAACACCGAGCCCGGGATGGAGCTGCACGGCAAGTACGTCTTCATCGCCGAGGGCGTGCGGGGCTCGCTCTCGAAGGAGCTGATCCGGAAATACGACCTCTCCAAGGGGCACGAGCCGCAGAAATTCGGCCTCGGCATGAAGGAGATCTGGGAGATCGACCCCGCCAAGCACAAGGAGGGCACCGTCTCCCACACGATGGGCTGGCCACTGGGCGGCAACGCCGGCGGCGGGTCGTTCATCTACCACGCCGAGAACAACCAGGTGTTCCTCGGGTTCGTGGTCCACCTGAACTACAAGAACCCACACCTCTTCCCCTACATGGAATTCCAGCGGTTCAAGACCCATCCGATGGTCAGGGACCTGCTCGAGGGCGGCAAGCGCGTCGCCTACGGCGCGCGGGCGATCACCGAGGGCGGCTATCAGTCGATGCCCAAGATGGTGGTGCCGGGCGCGGCGCTGCTCGGCTGCTCGGTCGGCATGGTGAACGTGCCGCGGATCAAGGGCAACCACAACGCGATGCTCTCGGGCAAGGCCGCGGCCGAGGCCGCCTATGCCGCGATCCAGGAGGGCCGGCAGGGCGACGAGCTGAGCGACTACGAGACCGAGGTCCGCGAGGGCGCCATCGGCCGCGACCTGAAGAGGGTCCGCAACGTGAAGCCGATGTGGTCCAAGTGGGGCCTGACCTCGAGCCTCGCGCTCGGTGGGCTCGACATGTGGACCAACACGCTCGGCTTCTCGTTCTTCGGCACGATGGGCCATGGCAAGACCGATGCGGAGGCCACAGAGCCCGCGGACAAGCACAAGCCGATCGACTACCCGAAACCGGACGGCAAGCTGACCTTCGACCGGCTCACCAACGTCTCCTTCTCGATGACCAACCACGAGGAGAGCCAGCCGTCGCACCTGAAGCTGAAGGATCCCGAGATCCCGGTGAAGATCGACCTGCCGAAATACGCAGGCCCCTCGCAGCGCTATTGCCCCGCGGGCGTCTACGAATTCGTGCAGGAGGACGGGCAGGAGCCCAAGTTCGTGATCAACTTCCAGAACTGCGTCCACTGCAAGACCTGCGACATCAAGGACCCGCCGCAGAACATCAACTGGACGCCTCCCCAGGGTGGTGACGGGCCGAATTACCCCAACATGTGAGCAATCCCGCGCCAATCGGCCGTTCGTTGCAAATTTGTGATGCCGTGTCCCCATGTCGGGGGCGCGGCATCATTGATTTGGACGCAGGCCTGCGGTTACGCTTGATTCAATGAAGAACCTGTAAGGGGAACGGCATGGCATCGAAACGGATCCGGGCGCTGGTCGCCGCGGCAGCACTCCTCGCCACCACCGCGCCAGTCGCGGCTCAGGGCGTTTCGGGTGATTACCTGGCAGCACGACAGGCCCGCCTTTCGAGCGATTACCGGGCGGCCGTCCACTATTACATCCGGGCCCTCGGTGCCGATCCCAAGAACCCCCAGATGCTGGAAGGTGCGGCGCTGTCGCAGCTCTCGCTCGGCGCGCTCGAGAAGGGCGTCCCGATCGCGCAGCGCATGGACGACAACGGCGTCCGCAGCCAGATCGCCAGCATGGTGCTCATCGCCGACGACGTGACCCATGACCGCTGGCAGGCGGTGCTCGACCGGGTCGCGGCCGACCGCGGCGTCGGACCGCTGGTCGACGGGCTGATGACCGCCTGGGCGCTTGCGGGGCAGGGCGACATGACCGGGGCGCTTGCCGCCTTCGAGAAGGTCGAGGGGCAGCGCGGGCTGCGCGGCTTCGCGCTCTATCACCGTTCTCTCGCGCTGGCCATGGTCGGCGATTACGAGGCCGCCGAAGCGATCTATACCGACCAGAAGGACGGCCCGCTGCAGATGACCCGCCGCGGCGCCATGGCCCGGATCGAGGTGCTGAGCCAGCTCGGCCGGAACGACAAGGCGATCCAGCTGATCGAGGCGCTGTTCGGCACCGACCTCGACCCGGCGCTGGCCGAGATGAAGCAGGCCCTGGAGGCCGGCGAAGAGCTCGAGTTCACCCATGTCCGCAAGGCATCGGACGGCGTGGCCGAGGTGTTCTATTCGGTCGCCGCCGCGCTGCGGGGCGAGGCCTCCTACGATTACACGCTGCTCTATTCCCGCACCGCCGAGCATCTGCGCCGAGATCACATCGACGCGCTGCTGCTCTCGGCCGAGCTGCTGGAAGACCTCCAGCGGCCCGAGCTGGCGGTCGAGACCTACCGCCGCGTGCCGCATGACAACCCGGCCTTCCACGCCGCGGAACTGGGCCGCGCCGCCGCGCTGCGGACCGCCGGCAAGGACGATGCCGCGATCGAGGTGCTGGCGCAGCTGGCCGAGACGCATTCCGACATGCCGGTCGTGCATGCCACGATGGGCGACTTCCAGCGCGGCCTGAAGAACTATGCCGAGGCCGTGCGCGCCTATGACGCCGCGCTCGAGCTCTACGGCTCCGAAGACACCTCCCGCTGGTTCGCGCTCTATGCCCGCGGCATCTGCCATGAACGGCTCGGCGACTGGCCCGCGGCCGAGAAGGACTTCCGCGCGGCGCTGGAACTGAACCCGGAGCAGCCGCAGGTGCTGAACTACCTCGGCTATTCGCTGGTCGAGGCGAACGAACACCTCGACGAGGCGCTGTCGATGATCGAACGCGCCGCCGCCGCCCGGCCGGAAAGCGGGTACATCATCGACAGCCTCGGCTGGGTGCTCTACCGCATGGGCCGCTACGAGGACGCCGTCGCCTACATGGAACGCGCGACCGAGCTGATGCCGGTGGACGCGGTGGTGAACGACCATCTCGGCGACGTCTACTGGGCCGTCGGCCGCGAGATGGAGGCGCATTTCCAGTGGCTCCGCGCGCTCTCCTTCGACCCCGAGGACAAGGACGCGACCCGCATCCGGCGCAAGCTGAAGGTCGGGCTGGACGCGGTGCTGGCCGAGGAAGGCTCCGAGCCGCTGACCGTCGCGGGTGACAACCGCTGACACTCCAGGGCACGGCGGTCGCGGCCTTCGCGCCCGCAAAGATCAACCTCGCATTGCACGTGACCGGCCGTCGGCCCGACGGCTATCACCTGCTCGATTCCCTCGTGGTCTTCGCCGACATCGGCGACCGGCTGAAGGTCGCGCTGTCGCCGGGCGCGCCCTCGATGACGGTCACCGGCCCGATGGCCGAAGGGGTGCCCGCGGATGGCCGCAACCTGTGCCTGCGGGCCGCCTATCTCTTCGGCGCGGATGCCGCGATCGCGCTGGAAAAGCACCTGCCGGCCGAGGCGGGGATCGGGGGCGGCTCCTCCGACGCGGCCGCGGTCCTGCGGGCGCTGACCGCGCTCACCGGCCGCCCGGTGCCGCCGGGGACCGAGGCGCTCGGTGCCGACGTGCCGGTCTGCCTCGACGCCCACGCCACCCGGATGCGCGGGATCGGCGAGGTGCTGGCCAAGGTCCCCGCGCTGCCGCCGCTGAACGCCGTGCTGGTGAACCCCGGCGTGGCGGTCCCCACGCCCGAGGTCTTCCGCCGCCTCGCCACGCCCGACAATGCCCCGATGCCCGAGCTTCCGGCGCTGGCCGACCCGGCGGCGCTCGCCCTGTGGCTCGGGGACACGCGCAACGATCTGGAAGCCCCCGCGCGCGAGGTCGCGCCGGTCATCGGAGAGGTGCTCTCTGCGCTCGAGGCGCAGCCCGGCTGCCTTCTGGCCCGGATGTCGGGGTCGGGCGCGACGTGTTTCGGCCTCTACCCCGACACGGACAGCGCCGGAAAGGCCGCCGCCGCCCTGCGGGAGGCGCAGCCCGGCTGGTGGATCCACCCGACGATCCTGCGGTGACGCCCGGACCCGGTGACGCGGTGCGCAGAAGACGAAGCCTGCGAAGGGCGGTGCGTGTCTGCACGCACCGCGCCGCTTACCAAAGCGACGCCTTCGCCCGCTCCGGCCAGCTCCGGTCATAGGCGTCCCCGCCGACCTCGCCCTGGGTGACGTCCGCGAGCATCTGCCCGACGGTGGGCAGGGCGGCGCTCTCGTCGCCCGCGCTCCACGTCCGGGCCCGCATCAGCGCCCGGGCGCATTGCGCGTAGATCTCGGAGATGGCGATCACGATCACCGTCCGGGGCCGCTTGCCCGCGCGCTCGAACCGGGCGCAGAGCGCCGCGTCCGCCGTGACGCGGGCGGTGCCGTTGACGCGGATCACGTTGTTCGACCCGGGCACCATGAACATCAGCGAGATGCGCCCGTCCCGCACGATGTTGCGCAGGGTGTCGATGCGGTTGTTGCCCTTCCAGTCGGGCAGGGCGAGCGTGGTCTCGTCGAGTTCCAGCACCACTGGGCCGTCATCGCCCCGGGGCGAGCCGTCGGTGCCCTCGGGCCCCACGGTCGAGACCATGCAGAGCCGCGAGGCCATGATCCACTGCCGGTAGGTCGGCGTCAGCCGGTGCGCCACCTTGCGCATCGCGGCGTCGCCGGGCGTGCCGTAATGCGCCTCAAGCGCCTCGATCGTCGTGAGAAATTCCATAGGGGTTGAACCCTCCTTCCCGCATCAGGGCATCCGACCGGGTCTCGACCACGGTCTCGAGCCGCTTCATGAAATGCGCCCGGTCGAGGCCCGGCTCGATCGGATCGAGGAACTCCAGCACCGCGAGCCCCGGCTTGCGCAGGATGCCCCGGCGTGGCCAGAACACGCCCACGTTCGTGGCGGCGGGCACGCAGGGCTGTTCGAGCTCGCGGTAGAGCACGGCGGCCCCGACCTTGTAGGGCACATGGACGCCGGGGGCCACGCGGGTGCCCTGGGGAAAGATGATCAGCTGTCCGGGCGGAGAGGTGCCGTCCGTCACGCCCGCGACCATCTGGCGGATCGCCTCGGCCCGGCGGCCGCGGTCCACCGGCACGCAGCCGATCCGCATCGCGTACCAGCCGAGGAAGGGGGCATAGCGCAGGATCGCCTTCATGATGAACTTGGGCGCGGGCGTCGCGTTCACGATCATGATGATGTCGAGGAACGACTGGTGCTTCGAGCAGATCAGCACCTCGTCCGTGGGCACCGTGCCGCGGATCTCGGTCCTGAGCCCGAGCATCCAGCGCGCCGTCCAGAGCACCCAGCTGGTGTAGTGATGCACCGCGATCTGCGCCCCGTCCCGGCGCAAGAGCGCGACCGGGACGTAGGCGATCGCCATGACCGCCATCACCAGATACATCTGCACGATGAAGAGCGCCGAGAAGACGTATTGCAGGGGCCCGTGTCTCATGGGATCTCCGCCAGTCTGCGCCGCGCGGCGGTCCGGGTGGCCCAGAAGGCGACCATGCCGGCCAGCGGCGGCAGGATCAGCGGCCAGAGCCAGTGCCAGCCCTGGAACCCCAGGCCGGTGAGGAAGCCGCCCTCTTCCTGCGCGGGCGGCAGGATCAGGATCGCGAGCACCCCCAGCACCATGCCGACCGCCGCCCCCGACAGGGCGCGCAGCGTGAAGCGGCGGACGAAGGCCCGCGTGATGTAGCTGTCGCGCGCCCCGACGAGGCGGAGCACCGCGATCACCTGCGTGTTGGCCGCCAGAGAGGCCTGCGCGGCCAGCGTGATCATCGCCGCCATCGCGGTGCCGATCAGCAGGATCGACACGAGGCCCAGGAGCCGCAGCCGCGAGGCCGCGGTGACCAGCGGCCGCCGCCAGCGGGTGTGGTCGTCCAGCACCGCGCCCGGCACCTCGGCCTGAAGCCGCAGGCGCAGCCCGGCGGCGTCATAGCCGGTGCCGTCCTCGACGATCTCGACAAGCTGCGGGATCGGCAGGGTCTCGACCGGCACGTCCGGGCCGAACCACGGCGCGAGCAGGGCGCGCTGTTCCTCGACCGACAGCGCGCGGGCCGAGGCCACGCCCTGCGTCGTCTCGAGCACGCGGAGGGCGGCACGGGTCTGCGCCTCCATCTGTTCGGCCGGGGCCGAGATGCGCAGGGTCGAGGTGCGCGCCAGTTCCGAGGACCAGCGGTCGGCCAGCCGCCCCGTGGCCAGCGACAGGGCAAGGGCGAAGACGGCGAGGAAGGTCATGACGGCCGCGGAAAAGAGCGTCAGCGTCGCGGTATGCCCCGTCGGCGGGACCACGCGGTCGGCCTGCGCATCGCCGCGGAGCGCGGTCATCACCCGGTCGAGAAGCGCCTTCACAGGTCGGCCCCCGCAAGCTGCACCCGACGCTGGGCGATCCGCAGCACCCGGGCCTGGACATGGGTCTTGGCGGCGCGGATCAGGCTCAGGTCGTGGGTGGCGACGAGGACGGTCTTGCCCATCCGGTTGAGCTCGACCAGCAGGGTCAGCAGGCGCTGCGACATCTCCCAGTCGACGTTGCCCGTGGGCTCGTCCGCCAGGATCACGTCGGGCGACATGATGATCGCCCGCGCCAGTGCCGCACGCTGCCGTTCGCCGCCCGACAGCTCGGGCGGGCGGGCCTGCGCGCGGCTCGACAGCCCGACCCAGGCCAGCAGGTCCTTGAGGTTGGCCTGCTCCTTCAGGGCGTCGCGGCCCGAGACCACGAGCGGCAGGGCGACGTTCTCGGCGATCGGCAGGTGGTCGAGGAAGGTGCAGTCCTGATGCACCACGCCGATCCGGCGCCGGGCCAGCGCGACCGCGTCCCGGTCCATCCCGCGCACGTCCTGCCCGAAGAGCGAGGCCTGTCCGGCCGTCGGAACGAGGGCGCCGTAGCAGAGCTTGAGAAAGGTCGTCTTGCCCGCCCCGGATGGCCCGGTCAGGAAGTGGAACGAGCCGGGCGCGAGTTTCAGCGTCACGTCGCTCAGAAGGTCGCCGCCGCCGTAATTGTAGGCCACGTTCTCAAGTTCGATCACGGAATAGAGCCCCCCGGGCCGGTCTCGCGACCCCCTTTTGCACAAGTGTCACGACGCTTTCAATTGGCAATGGGCGGCTTTCTTTGCTCTTTTCTGACATGGCCCAACAACATATGGTGGCCCAAAGAAATAAAGGGTCCGCACGCGCTGCGTGACGGGAGGTACGATGCGGCTAGTCTGTCCCAATTGCGGTGCACAATATGAAGTGCCCGACGAGGTGATCTCGTCGGAGGGGCGGGACGTGCAATGCTCGAACTGCGGCATCACCTGGTACCAGCCGAGTGCCGCGGCACTGGCCGCCGGAGAGACCGCGCGGCTCGCCGGGACCGGGACGGAGATGGCCGCCGGGGAGGTCGAGACCGACGCGGAGGGCGACTGGCCCGAGGACCCGGAGGTCCCGGAGGTCCCGGACGCGGAGGAGGCGGACGAGGACCTGTGGGACGAGGCTGCCGAGCCGGCGGATGCCGCCGATGACGACCTCTTTGCCGAAGACGAGTACGAAGACGAATACGAAGACGATTACGAAGACGGGGCCGGCGCGCCTGCGGCCGATCCGACCCTCGCGGAGAAGGTGGCCGACCCGGTTCCGGCTCCGACGCCCGCCGCGCGCGATGACGACACCGTGGCGCCGCTCGACACCGACGCGGCCGACGAGACCTGGGAGGACGAGGCGCCCGAGGATTGGGACACGCCTTCCGACGATCACGGCTCCGACGCGGCGTCGGACGACGACGACCCCGAGGCGTGGGACGAGCCTGCCGATGACGATGTACCCGACGCGACGGATGCGGCGGGAGACGAGACGCCCGCCGTCGCGGCCGCCCCGCGCGTGACCCCGCGCCGGCCGCTGCCCTCCGACGTGCAATCCGTGCTGCGCGAGGAGGCGGCCTTCGAGGCCCGCGCCCGCACGCGCAGCGCCGACCCTCTCGAGAGTCAGCCGGACCTCGGCCTGGGCGAACCCGAGACCGAGGCGCAGCGCCGCGACCGTGAATCGCGCGAACGGCTGGCCCGCCTGCGCGGCATGACCGCCATGGCCGCCGGGACCGGCGCTGCGGGCACGGCCGATCCTGCGCCTGCCGCCGCGCCCGCGCACGCACCCGCGCCGAAGCCAGCGCCGGAACCGGCCGCGGACCCGGCACAGGCTCCGCGCCGCGACCTGCTGCCCGATATCGAGGAGATCAACTCCTCGCTGCGGACCAAGGGCCCGAAATCCCGTCCCGCGCCGGGGGGCGAGACCGTGGTCGACACGCAGGACCAGCGGCGCGGCTTCCGGCTCGGCTTCGGGCTCGTGGTGCTGATCGGTGCGCTGCTGATCCTGTTCTACATGCACGCGGAATGGGTGAAAGAGACCGTCCCCGCGCTGGAAGAGACGACGGACGCCTATGTCCGCACCGCCGACGCGTTCCGCGCCTGGCTCGATACCCAGGCCGGACGGCTGCAGGCGTGGATGGAGGGGATGTCCGAATAGGGCAGCCCCGGGCGGCATCGGTCCTGCCCGGGCGGGGGCGCCGATCGGCAGCCTCGGAGCCGAAGGGCCCTTCGGCCGCGGCCGGGGCGTGACAGAGGGAACCGGCGCGCCTCCGGCCCTGAGCCTTGCGGCGGAGGCGCCGGCCGCATCACGCCAACCGCGCGTGGGACTTCAGAACCGCTCCATCAGCCGTTTCAGGTAGTCCAGCTCCACGTCCGGCCGTTCGCCTTCGCCCGAGCGGCGCCGGATCTCGTCCAGCAGCTCGCGGGCCCGGCGGTAGACGTCCTCGCCCTGCAGCATGTTGCGGTCGTTGCCGAGCTGGCCGTTCGAGCCGGCGTTGCGGCCGAGCGGGTCGTTGCGTTCGCCGCCGACGTTGCCCTGCATCTCGCCCTGGCCACCCTGCATCTCGCGCTGGTTCTCGGCCATGGCCTCGCCCAGGTTGCGCATGCCCTCGCGGAGCGCCTCCATCGCCTCGGACTGGCGGTCGATGGCGCCGGCGTAATCGTCGTTGCGCAGGGCGTCCTCGGCGCCGCGCATCGCGCGGTCGGCACGCTCGAGCGACTCGCGGGCCGCATCGCCCGCTTCGCCGCCGAGGTTCGGCAGGGCGCCGCGCTGGCGGTCGAGCTCGCGGCGGAGCTCTTCCTGGCGTTCGGCGAGCGAGCGGTCGTCGTTCGTGCCGCCCTGCGCCTGTCCGCCCGGCTGACCCTGGCCCTGGCCGGGCTGGTCCTGCTGGCCTTCGCCGGTCTGGCCCTCGTGCGACTGGCCCTGGCCCATGCCGCCGTTGCGGCCGGTGTTGCCCTGGCTCTGGCCGGAATTGGCGCCGGGATTGTATTGCTCCTGCAGGTCGCGGAAGGCTTCGTCCGACAGGCCCTGCTGGTTGCGCAAAGTCTCGGAGAGCCCCTCCATCGCCTGATCGCCCGGGCTTTGCCCCTGGCCGCCCTGGCCCTGGGTGACGCGCATGTTCTCCATCATCTGCTGAAGCTCTTCCAGCGCCTGCTGCGCCTCGGCCATGCGGCCCTGCTCCATCAGCTCCTGGATGCGGTCCATCATCTTCTGCAGGTCGTCCTGCGTCATCTGCATGCCGCCCTCGGGCTGCTGGCCCTGCGGCTGGTCGGTGCCGTCCTGCTCCTGCTCCCGCTGGGCCTGCCGCGACAGCTGGCGCAGGTAATCCTGCGTGGCATCGCGCAGATCCTGCATCAGCCGGGCGATCTCCTGCGGGGAGGCGCCGTTCTTCATCGCCTCGTTGAGCTTCTCCTGCGCCATGCGCATCCGCTCCATCGCGTCGTCGATGTCGCCTTCCTCGATCTCGAGCGCGAGATCCCAGAGCGCCTGCGCGATCTCGTCCCGCGTCTCAGCGGAGAGCGGTCCGGCCTTGGTCATCGCGTCGAGCCGGCGCATGACGGTGCGCAGCCGCAGGTAATGCGTCTCCTTCCGGAAAAGTCCTTCGGGCTGCCACGACACGGCCTTGAGCACCTGCGCCACGCGGCGCCCGTTCTCGCGGTTCCACAGCAGGTCGCGGCGCATCTCGATCACGGCGGCGGCCAGCGGGTCGAAGAAGCGGCGCGCGGCGAGCCTGATCTCCAGCCCCTCCGTCGTGCCCTCCTGGCCCGCGGCGTCGGTGGCGTGCAGGTCGATGGTGACGGGCATGTTGGCCCAGGGATGTTCGGAGAAATTGTCGATCAGGTTCTCCTCGAACTCCGCGCGGGAGCCGGAGATCGGCACCGGGAGCGGCAGGACGACGGGATCGCGCGCCTCGGGATCCAGCGCCAGCCCGTGCCGCCGGTCGAGCCGGTCGAGGTCCAGCGTGATCACCGCCTCGCCCCCCTCGACGCCGTAATCGTCCGAGGCCGCGAAGGGCAGGGTCATCCGGCCGTCGACATTCGCCTCGGCCTCGCCGGTGAGGGTCACGCTGGGCGGTTGGTCGGGGATCACCGCGAAGTCCCAGGCGCGGCCGCCGGGGCCGTCGATGGTGACCGTGCCGTCCCGCGCCACGGTGAAGTCCTGCGACGGCGTGCCCGGGTCCGGCAGGTCGCCGACCCGGCCAGAGACGTCCTCCGCCACCTGGATCGCGCCTTCCTCGCCATAGAGGCGCAGGGTCACGCGGCTGCCCTCCGCGACGCGGAGCGGTCCGGCCTCGATGTCGTTCAGGTAGACGACGGGCAGGCCGGTGTAGGCGGGCGGTTCGACCCAGCCTTCCCAGCTGGGCCCCGCCGCGGCCTGCGCGCTGCCGGGCGCCATGCCGGCCACCGATCCGACCCGCCAGAACGAGCCGAAGAGCAGCGCGATGCAGAGCGCGGTGAGCGCGACGTAGCGCATGCCGAAAGGATCGAAGCGGGCGACGCGGAGGTCGGGTTCGACCGGCTGCGCGGCTTCCGCCCTTGTCGCCATGCGCGACTGGTGCGCGGCCCAGATCCGGGCCGAGGCGCCGTCCTCCGCCCCCATCACCTGCGCATCGCGCAGGGCGGTCAGCGGGCGGCCGACGAGCGAGGCGTCGAGGCGCTGGAACGCGTCCTCCCGGCTGGGCCAGCGGAAGGCCATGGCGCCGCGGACGAGGAACCACAGCCCCGCGAGGGCGACGAGCACGCCCGCGACCCAGACGGTTTCGACCGAGGCATGATCCTGAAGGCCGAGCATCAGCGCGGCGAGCACCGCGATCAGCAAGGTCCAGAGCGGCCAGAAGGCCCGCGCCGCACGTTCGGCGAACATCCCGATGCGGGTCAGGACGAGCGGCAGACGGATCCGCTGCATCGTCCGACGCAGCAGCGCGTCGTCCTGGCGTGGGTCGCTCGGGGGGCCGTCGATCTGCTCTGCCATGCCTCGTTCCGGGACCGGTCGGTGCGCGGGACCCGGTCGTCTCCGCTTCTACCTCACAGCCATGAAGGGATGGTATCGCGGTTGAGCATCTCGTCAAAGGACGGTCGCGCCCGAATGACGGCGAATTGATCTCCGTTCACGAGGATTTCGGGCACCAGCGGGCGGGAATTGTATTCGCTTGCCATCACCGCGCCATAGGCGCCGGCCGAGCGGAAGGCCACGAGGTCCTCGGGCGAGAGCCGGGGCAGGGGCCGTCCGCGGGCGAAGGTGTCGCCGGATTCGCAGACCGGGCCGACCACGTCATAGGCGATCCGGTCGACCCCGGGCACGGGTTCGACCACCGGGACGATGTCGTGATGCGCATCGTACATCGCCGGGCGCAGCAGGTCGTTCATCGCCGCGTCGAGGATCAGGAAGTCCCGGTCCTCGCCCGATTTCGCGTAGATCACGGATGAGACGAGCAGCCCCGCGTTGCCGACGACAAGCCGTCCCGGCTCGATCTCGATCTCGCAGCCCTTGTCGCCCAGTACCTCCTTGATCAGGTTGCCGTATTCCAGCGGCAGGGGCGGCGCGGCGTTGCCCTGGGTGTAGGGGATGCCGAGCCCGCCGCCGAGGTCGAGCCGGCTGATCTCGTGCCCGTCGGCGCGCAGCTGGTCGGTCAGCTCTCCCACCTTCTCGAAGGCCGCGCGATAGGGGGCGAGATCGGTCAGCTGGGAGCCGATGTGGACGTCGATCCCCATCACCCGGATGCCGGGCAGGGCGGCCGCCTCGGCATAGACCGCCCGGGCGCGGGAGATCGGGATGCCGAACTTGTTCTCGGACTTGCCGGTGGCGATCTTGGCGTGGGTCCTGGCGTCGACGTCCGGGTTCACCCGGATCGCGATCGGCGCCTTCGTGCCGAGCGACAGGGCCACCTCGTTCAGCGCCTGCAATTCGGGTTCCGATTCCACGTTGAACTGCCGGATGCCGCCGACCAGCGCCTCGCGCATCTCGATCCGGGTCTTGCCGACGCCCGAGAAGACGATTCTGTCGCCCGGGATGCCGGCGGCCTTCGCCCGGGCGTATTCGCCGCCCGAAACGACGTCCATCCCGGCGCCCAGATCCCCGAGCGTCTTCAGGATCGCGAGGTTGGACGCCGCCTTCATCGCGTAGCACACCAGGTGTGGCAGGCCGTCCAGCGCCTCGTCGAAGAGCCGGAAATGCCGCGTCAGCGTGGCGGTCGAATAGACGTAGAACGGCGTGCCGATGGTGGCGGCGATGTCGGGGATGGCGACGTCCTCGGCATGCAGGATGCCGTCGCGATAGAGAAAGTGGTCCATGTCTGCCCGTCCCCGTGCCGTGTTCGCGGGAGGGATTAACAGGTTGGGCCGGGCGCGGGAAGATGGGGGAATGCGCAAGGCCGGGCTTCCGCCCGGCGCCCCCCTCACACCGGCCGCGTCCGCAGGAACAGATAGAGCGGCAATCCGCAGCTGACCCCGATCAGGAAGGTCGCGGGGATCGCCAGGAGCGCCGACCAGTTCCGGCGCGCCGAGACCTCGGCGAGGATCCAGACCGTCAGGGTGATCGCCGCGATGGTGAGATCCCAGACGAGGCCCGAGGTCGCGGCATTGGCATGCCAGGCCTCGAGCATGGCTCCGAGGCTCCAGCCGTTCTCCGAGAACCAGCTGACGAAATACGCCATCGGATGCACCGCGCCCCAGATCGCGAGCGCGAGAAACAGCAGGCGCAGGGGCGACATCAGAAGGTCTTCACCACGCCGATGCGGGCGTCGCCCGAGATGGTGATCCCGTTCGCGGGCGCCGTGCCGGCGCGGGTCGGGGGCACCGGTTCTCCGTCCGCGCCACAGGCGGCGAGGAGGGAGAGGAGGACGAGGGCGGAGAGGGGTTTCATGCCAGTTGCTCCTTCCAGCGGGCGACCTGTTCGCGGACCCGCTCGCCCGAGGTTCCGCCATAGGAGACCCGGCTGGCAACCGAATTGTCGACGCCGAGCACGGAATAGACCTCCTGCGTGATCCCCTCGTGTCCGGTCTGGAGCTCCGACAGGGAGAGGTCCGGCAGGTCGCAGCCCTTCTTCTCGGCCAGCGCGACGAGGGCGCCGGTCACGTGATGCGCCTCGCGGAAGGGCAGGCCCAGCTCGCGCACCAGCCAGTCGGCCAGGTCGGTCGCGGTGGAGAACCCGGCGGAGGCCGCGGCGCGGAGCGCCTCGCGGTTGGCGGTCATGTCGCCCACCATCCCGGTCATCGCGGCGAGCGCGAGCATCAGGTTGTCGGCGGCGTCGAACACCTGTTCCTTGTCCTCCTGCATGTCCTTGGAATAGGCCAGCGGCAGGCCCTTCATCACCGTCATCAGCGCGACGTTCGCCCCGAAGATCCGGCCGATCTTGGCGCGGATCAGCTCGGCCGCGTCGGGGTTCTTCTTCTGCGGCATGATCGAGGAGCCGGTGGAGAAACGGTCGGACAGCGTCACGAAGCGGAACTGGGCGGAGGACCAGATCACCAGCTCCTCGGCGAAGCGCGACAGGTGCATCGCGCAGATCGAGGCGTGGGCGAGGAATTCCAGCGCGAAATCCCGGTCGCTGACGGCGTCGAGGGAGTTCGCCATGGGGCGGTCGAAGCCCAATGCCTTCGCGGTCATCTCCCGGTCGATCGGGAAGGAGGTGCCGGCCAGCGCGGCCGCGCCGAGCGGGCTTTCGTTCATCCGCACCCGGGCGTCGGTGAAGCGGGAGAGGTCGCGCGAGAACATCTCGACATAGGCCATCATGTGGTGGCCCCAGGTCACCGGCTGCGCGGTCTGGAGATGGGTGAAGCCGGGCATCACCCAGTCGGCGCCCGCCTCGGCCTGGGTCAGCAGCGCGCCGATCAGGGCGCGCAGGCCCTCAGTCGCGGCGTCGATCTGGTCGCGGACCCAGAGGCGGAAGTCGGTGGCGACCTGGTCGTTGCGGGAGCGCCCGGTATGGAGCCGGCCGGCGGGGTCGCCGATCAGGTCCTTCAGGCGGGCCTCCACGTTCATGTGGATGTCCTCGAGCGCGGTGGAGAAGGCGAACTCCCCGGCCTCGATCTCTGACAAGATGGTGAGCAGGCCTTCCCGGATCGCCTCGGCATCGCTATCGCTGATGATGCCCGTTGCGGCCAGCATCGCCGCATGGGCCCTCGAGCCCGCGATGTCCTGTGCCGCGAGCCGCTGGTCGAAGCCGATCGAGGCGTTGATCGCCTCCATGATCGCATCGGGCCCCGCGGCGAAACGGCCGCCCCACATCCTGTTCGAGGTCTTGTCGCTCATCGGGCACCTTTCGGAGGTCACATGTCATTCCTGCGTTCCGCGATCCTTTATACGGGCTTGATCCTCACTGCAAACGGCGCACTTGCCGGTCCGATGCAGGCGGCGATCGAGGCCGCCAAGGGGGACGCGCTGAAGGCGCTGGCCGTGCGTGGGGAGCCGAAGGCGCTGCCGGAGGTGGCCTTCGAGGGCGAGGGCGGGCTGACCGGCCTCGCGGACTACCGCGGGCAGATCGTGGTGCTGAACTTCTGGGCCGTCTGGTGCGCGCCCTGCCGCGAGGAGATGGCGACGCTCTCGGCGCTCGAGGCCGAATTCGGCGGCGAGGATTTCGCCGTGGTGACGCTGGCGACCGGGCCGAACGCGGTGCCTGCGATCGAGAAGTTCTTCGACGAGATCGGGGTGGAGAACCTGCCGAAATACCGCGATCCGAGGTCGGTGCTGGCGCGGGGGGCGGGGGTGTTCGGCCTGCCGGTGACGCTGGTGCTCGACCGCGAGGGGCGGGAGCTGGCGCGGCTCGTCGGCCCGGCGGACTGGCATTCGGAGGAGGCGCGGGAGATGGTCCGGGCGTTGCTCGCGACAGAGGGGGCGTGACCTGACGGCGCGCCTGCGGCGCATTTTATCCATTCTTGCTGACGAGGGGGGCGTTGCCCCCCTCGAGCTCCCCCCAGGATACATGGACCAGAGGAAGATCAGGTTCCGGGGCCGGGCATGGCCGCGACGCGGTCGTGGCAATGGCAGGTGGTGAGGTGATCGTTGACGAGGCCGCAGGCCTCCATGAAGGCGTAGGTGATGGTGGGGCCGCAGAAGCGGAAGCCGGCCTTCTTCAGGTCCTTCGAGACCTGTTTCGAGAGCGCGGTCTCGGGGGGGACCTCCGCCTGCGTGGCGTATCCGGGCTGGAGCGGCTGGCCCTCGACGTAGCGCCAGAGGAAGGGGGAGAAGCCGTCCTTTGCCTCGATCTCGAGGAACGCGCGGGCATTGGTGATCGTGGCCTCGATCTTGCCGCGGTGGCGGATGATGCCGGGGTCGGCGAGAAGGCGCCGGACCTCGTTCTCGCCCCATTCCGCGATCACCGCGGGGTCGAAGCCGCGGAAGGCGCTGCGGAAATTGTCGCGCTTCTTCAGGATCGTGATCCAGCTCAGCCCGGCCTGGAACCCGTCGAGCACCAGCTTCTCCCAGAGCGCCCGGCCATCGTGTTCGGGCACGCCCCATTCGGTGTCGTGGTAGGCGATGTAGATCGGTTCGGGCCCGGCCCAGGCGCAGCGTTCCGGCATCTGTTCTTTCCGCGGTTCAGCAATTCTTATCGGTTCGGCGGCATTCTCCATGGATGGGCGCCGGGGGCAATGGGCCGGACGGCGCGGAACGGAGGCCCCGGATGTGGAGCGATGGCGAGAACGGCGCGCCCTTTGGCGCCCCGCCGCCCGACCGGCGCGGGATGGAGGCCACGGTGCGGGATGCCGTGGCCCAGGGACACGTCTCGCTGGCCTTCCAGCCGGTCGTGCAGGCGCTCAGGCCCGACCGGGTGGCGTTTCATGCGGGGCTGATCCGGGTCCTCGACCCGCAGGGCCGGCCGCTGCCGGAGGCGGAGGTCGCGGCGGCGGTCGAGGCCACGGCGACGGGGCGGGAGCTCGACCGCCTCGCGCTCCGGCTCGGGCTCGAGGCGCTGGCAGCCGAACCGGGGCTGCGGCTTTCGGTCGGCATGTCGGCGCGGTCCATCGGCTACCCCCGCTGGACGCGGGCGCTGAGGGAGGGGCTGATGCGGGATCGGACGGTGGGGGAGCGGCTGATCCTCGAGATCCCGGAACGCTCCGCGCTGCTGCTGCCGGACCTCGTGGCGCCCTTCATCGCGGATCAGGCGCGGCAGCGGATCAGCTTCGCGCTTGCGGGGTTCGGGGCAGGCTACACCGCGCTCCGGCACCTGACCGAGCTGCGGTTCGACCTGCTGAAACTCGACGGCGGTCTTGTCCGCGGCGTCGCGCGTCACCCGCAGAACCAGGTGCTGATCCGGGCCCTCGCCACGGTGGCGGCGACCTTCGACATCTTCACACTGGCGCCGTCGGTGGACCGGGGCGAGGATGCGGATTGGCTGACCGGAGCGGGGATCGACTGCCTCCAGGGCTCCTACTTCGCCGCGCCGACGATGCATCCGCCCTGGGTGTCGCTCGGACCGAGGGCGCAGGCGTGAGGCCCGAGGGGCGCGCCGGTGTCCGGAGCCTCCGGGCTGCTGCCCCGTCGCGTGGATGCGAAGAGCTGGCGGCAGGCGGGACGGGTCCGCGGCCCGGCGCGGGCGGGTGAATGGCGGCGCGCGCCGGTGTCCGGCGCGAGCATTCCCTTGCCGGCGCGGTCCGGGCCACCGCCTCCGGGACGCGCTGCCCTTGGGCCGCGGCGAGGCCGGGCGCGCGTATCTGTCCGGCGCGAAAATGGCCTTCACCCGGCGCGATGGTGAGCCGCAGCCCGGGGCCCGCCGCCGGCTCAGGTCAGGCCCGAGGCCGGTCTCGCCCGTGACGCCGGGGCGCGGCAGATTTCCGCTGCGGAGGGCGTTGTGACGTAGGGGCATCTCATATATGCGTTGCAGCATGGAGGCGCGGGGCGAGAATTCCCTGCGTCATTTGATGGAGGATCATCCATGACCAACGTCGTAATCGCCTCGGCAGCCCGCACCGCTGTCGGATCCTTTTCCGGTGCCTTCGCGAACACCCCGGCCCATGACCTGGGTGCGGCCGTGCTCGAAGCGCTCGTCGCGCGTGCCGGCATCGACAAATCGGACGTGTCCGAGACCATCCTCGGCCAGGTGCTGACCGCCGGACAGGGCCAGAACCCCGCACGCCAGGCCCATGTGAACGCCGGCCTTCCGATCGGATCGGCCGCCTGGAGCATCAACCAGGTCTGCGGCTCGGGCCTGCGCGCCGTCGCGCTTGGCGCACAGCACATCATGCTGGGCGACGCCGACATCATCGCCGCGGGCGGGCAGGAGAACATGACGCTCAGCCCTCACGTCGCGCACCTGCGCGCCGGTCACAAGATGGGCGACGTCAAGTATATCGATTCGATGATCCGCGACGGCCTCTGGGACGCCTTCAACGGCTACCACATGGGCCAGACCGCCGAGAACGTGGCCGAGAAATGGCAGATCTCGCGCGATCAGCAGGACGAATTCGCCGTCGCCTCCCAGAACAAGGCCGAGGCCGCGCAGAAGGCCGGCAAGTTCGATGACGAGGTGATCCCTTTCACCGTGAAGACCCGCAAGGGCGAGATCACGGTCGACAAGGACGAATACATCCGCCACGGCGCGACCAAGGACGCGATGGAGAAGCTGAAACCCGCCTTCGCCAAGGACGGTTCGGTCACCGCCGCCAATGCGAGCGGGATCAATGACGGCGCGGCCGGCGTCCTGCTGATGTCGGATGCCGAGGCCGAGAAGCGCGGCATCGAACCGCTGGCGCGGATTGTCTCCTACGCGACGGTGGGCCTCGACCCGTCGATCATGGGCGTGGGGCCGATCTATGCCTCGCGCAAGGCGCTGGAGAAGGCCGGCTGGAAGCCCGAGGACCTCGACCTCGTGGAGGCGAACGAGGCCTTCGCGGCACAGGCCTGCGCGGTGAACAAGGACATGGGCTGGGATCCGTCGATCGTGAACGTGAACGGCGGCGCCATCGCCATCGGCCACCCGATCGGCGCCTCGGGCGCGCGGATCCTGAACACGCTGCTGTTCGAGATGAAGCGGCGCGACGCGAAGAAGGGTCTCGCCACGCTCTGCATCGGCGGCGGCATGGGCGTCGCAATGTGCGTCGAGCGCGGCTGAGCGGACCATCCCCCGGAGAAGGCGCCTGCGGGCGCCTTTTTCTTGCCCGGTCAGGGATTTGCGAAAGAGGCGCAATCCCGATGCGGAGAGACGTGAATTTCATCGCGCAATAATGTTGCGCGCGACGGTCTTGCCGAGTAACAGAGTTACCAAGGGTATTCGAATACACGGAGGAGTGATTCATGGCCAGAACGGCACTCGTGACCGGCGGCTCGCGCGGCATCGGCGCGGCGATTTCCAAGGCGCTGAAGGCGGCGGGCTACCAGGTGGCGGCCACCTACGCGGGCAATGACGACGCCGCGAAAGCCTTCACCGAGGAAACCGGCATCAAGACCTACAAGTGGAACGTTGCCGATTACGAGGAGAGCAAGGCGGGCCTCGAGCAGGTCGAGGCCGAGGTCGGCCCGATCGACGTGGTGGTCGCCAACGCCGGCATCACCCGCGACGCGCCGTTCCACAAGATGACGCCCGAGCAATGGCACCAGGTGATCGACACCAACCTCACCGGCGTCTTCAACACGGTCCACCCGGTCTGGCCGGGGATGCGGGAGCGCAAGTTCGGGCGGGTCATCGTGATCTCCTCGATCAACGGGCAGAAGGGCCAGTTCGGCCAGGTCAACTACGCGGCGACCAAGGCGGGCGACCTCGGGATCATCAAGTCGCTCGCGCAGGAGGGGGCGCGGGCCGGGATCACGGCGAACGCGATCTGCCCGGGCTACATCGCGACCGACATGGTGATGGCCGTGCCCGAGAAGGTGCGCGAGGCGATCATCGGCCAGATCCCCGTCGGGCGTCTGGGCGAACCCGAGGAAATCGCGCGCTGCGTGGTCTTCCTGGCGAGCGACGATGCGGGGTTCATCAACGGATCCACGATCACCGCGAACGGGGCGCAGTACATCGGCGGGTGACGGGTGGTGGCCGGCACGGGCACCGCGCCCGCTCCGGCCACGGCCACGACCTCCGGCGCGCGCATGCGCGGAACGACAAGCAGGGGCCGCGCCGCAGGGTGTGGCCTTTTCGCTTGATTGACAGCGGCTTGGGCGCCGGTCATCCCCGGGGCCATGAAACACCCCGCCCGCCATCGCGCGACCCTCATCGGCTTCACCGCCGTCCTGCTCTGGGCGCTGCTGGCACTCTTCACCGTGGGCAGCGCGCCGGTGCCGCCGTTGCAGCTCAACGCGATGTGCTTTGCCATCGGCGGGGCGCTCGGGGTCGGCTGGCTGCTCGCCAGGGGCGGCGCGGCGCGGCTGAGGGCGGTGCCGCCGAGGGTCTACCTCTTCGGGACGGCGGGGCTCTTCGGATACCATGCGCTCTACTTCGCGGCGCTCAGGCTCGCCCCGCCGGCCGAGGCCGGGCTGATCGCCTATCTCTGGCCGCTGCTGATCGTGCTCTTCTCGGGCCTGCTCCCCGGCGAGAGGCTGGGGGCCGGGCACCTGATGGGCGCGCTCGCGGGTTTCGCGGGGGCGGCGCTGATCGTGGGCGGCGGCGCGGGCTTCGACAGCACGGCGCTGCCGGGCTATGCGCTGGCCTTCGCCTGCGCGCTGACATGGTCGGGCTATTCGGTGATCTCGCGCCGGCTGGGCGCGATCCCGACCGAAAGCGTGGTGGTCTTCTGCCTCGCCACCGCCGCGCTCTCGGTCCCGCTGCACCTGGGTTTCGAGGAGACGGTCTGGCCCGTCTCGGCCCTTGGCTGGGCGGCGGTCGCGGGGCTGGGGCTGGGGCCCGTGGGGCTTGCCTTCTACGTCTGGGACCACGGCGTGAAGCGCGGCGACATCCAACTGCTCGGCGTGGCGAGCTATGCCGCGCCGCTCCTGTCCACGCTGGTGCTGGTCCTGACGGGGTTCGCCGAGCCGACGTGGCGGCTCGGCGTGGCTGCGCTGCTGATCACCGGCGGGGCGGCGCTTGCCGCGCGCGCCAGTTTCCGGGCCGCGGACCAGGCGCCCTGATCCCCGGATGATCGCATCCGGTGAGGGTCAGCTCAGCCGGCTGATCTCTTCCTTGAGTCGCAGTTTTTCCTTCTTGAGTTCCCGGATCTCCTGATCGGAGCAGCCGGGCGACCGCTGTGCCTTGTCCACGGCGGCCGAGAGGACCTGGTGTTTCTTCTTCAGCTCTTCGATATGCGAACCCAAGCTCATCAGTCTCTCCTCTCAATGATGACAACAGGTGAAGTGGAACACAGATTTACATTTGTGTCACGCGGCACCGAAGCACTTTGAAAGAGCGGCTGTTAACAGCCGATTAGCGCGCGGCGTGGAATTCCAGCGCCGATTCGCCGCGCAGAATCGCGGCCGCGAGGGGGGTGTAGTCGGCCCGTCCGCCATAGCTGTCGCCCGCGTGGACAAGCAGCCCGTCATGCAGCCGGAAGGCGGCCCTGCCGCCCTTGCGGCCCCGCAGGAGCGCGAGCTGGCTTTCGCGGCCGCGGCGCGGGACAAGCGGTTTCAGCTCCAGCGAGCCGAGGCGCGCGGCGAAGGCGGTCAGCAGCTCCGGCAGGCGTTCGGCGCGATGGATGAAGGTCACCGTGCCCCCCGGGGCCGTGCGCCGGGCGGCGGCGGCGACCCAGATGTCGAGCGGCGTGGCCTCGCCATAGGCGGCCTCGCGCGAGGGGTCGGGCCCGGCGACCGAGGCGTCGCGGCGGAAGTAGGGCGGGTTGGCGATCACGTGGTCGAACTGGCGCTGGCGCAGCGCCGCGGGCAGCTCGGCCAGGTCGCCGGTGAAGACCTCCATCTCCAGGCCGTTCAGACTGGCGTTGCGGATGGCGAGTGCGGCGTGATCGGCCTGCCGCTCGACCCCGGCCAGCACGAGGCCCGGCACCCGCATGCCGGCGCAGAGCGCCGCCGTGCCGACGCCGCAGCCGAGGTCCAGCAGGCTCTGCCCCGGCTTCGCCGGCACCGAGGCGGCCAGCAGCACCGGGTCCACCCCCGCGCGGTAGCCCCGCTTCGGCTGGCAGAGCATCAGCCTGCCGCCAAGGAAGGCATCGCGGGAGAGGGTCGCCTCATCCATCCGCGTCGATTCCGTTGTCGCGGATCGTGCGGAGGGCGCGGTCGTAATCCTCGGCCCGGACCATCAGGCGGCGCGGCAAGATGCCGATGGATCCCTCGAGGACGCTCATGTTTACGTCCATTTCGAAGCAGTCTATATCCTCCCCCTGAAGCAGGGCCCGGGCGAAGGCGATCACGGTGATGTCGGTGCTGCGTAGGAGCTGTTTCATGTCGGGGAAAGTGGGGGTGCGACGCGGTTTTGTCGAGGTTGCTCTCCGGCGCTGAAGGAATGACGATGGATCAGGTAGCCACCAAACCGCACGACGCGCTGGCCGCGCATCTGGCAGACGAGATGGCGGCCGTCAACGAGGTGATCCGGGAGCGCATGGCCTCGCGCCACGCGCCGCGTATCCCCGAGGTGACGGCCCATCTTGTCGAGGCCGGGGGCAAGCGGCTGCGGCCGATGCTGGTGCTCGCCGCCGCGCGGCTCTGCGGATACGAGGGGCGCCACCACGTGAGCCTCGCCGCGACGGTGGAGTTCATCCACACGGCGACCCTTTTGCATGACGATGTCGTCGACGAGAGCGCGCAGCGGCGCGGGCGGCCGACGGCGAACCTGCTCTGGGACAACAAGTCCTCGGTCCTCGTGGGTGATTACCTCTTCGCCCGCGCCTTCCAGCTGATGGTGGAGCCCGGGAACCTGCGCGTCCTGTCGATCCTGTCCGACGCCTCGGCCACGATCGCCGAGGGCGAGGTGCTGCAATTGTCGGCGGCGCAGGACCTGCGCACGTCCGAGGACGTCTACCTCCAGATCGTGCGCGGCAAGACCGCGGCGCTGTTTGCCGCGGCGACCGAGGCGGGGGCCGAGATCGCGGGCGCCGAGCCTGAGGTCGTGGAGGCGCTGCGCGATTATGGCGACGCGCTTGGAATCGCGTTCCAGATGGCCGACGACCTGCTGGATTACGAGGGCGACGCGGGGGCCACCGGCAAGAACATCGGCGACGATTTCCGCGAGCGCAAGCTGACCCTGCCGGTGATCAAGGCGGTGGCCGCCGCCGATGCGGAGGAGCGTGCCTTCTGGGTGCGCTGCATCGAGAAGGGGCGGCAGGAGGAAGGCGACCTTGCGCAGGCCCTCGGGCTTCTGGCGCGGCACGGGGCGCTTGACGCGACGCGGGAGGCGGCCTTCGGATGGTCCGCCACGGCGAAGGCGGCGCTTGCGAAGGTGCCGGCGCATCCGGTGCGCGACATGCTGGCCGAGATCGCGGATTACGTGGTCGCGCGTCTGCGGTGAGCGGCTGCCGGGCCGCAGCCCGGCCTGCGGAGATCCGAGAGGGCGGGGTCTACCCCGCCTTTTTCGTTTCACTGCCTGCCGAAGCCCTGAGGGCGCGGGCGCCGGGCAGAGGTTCGCGCCAATGAAAAACGCCCGCTCCGTGGGAGCGGGCGTTTCGATGGCGTCCGAAGGCCCTACGCGTGGATCGCGCCGTCGCCGCAGGCCAGCGCGGCCTCGCGGACGGCTTCCGACCACGTCGGGTGCGCGTGGCAGGTGAGCGCGAGGTCCTGCGCCGAGGCGCCGAATTCCATCGCCACGCAGACCTCGTGGATCAGGTCGCCCGCGCCCGGCCCGATGATATGGGCGCCGAGGATGCGGTCGGTTTCCTTGTCGGCGAGGATCTTCACGAAGCCCTCGGCGGCGAAGACCGCCTTGGCCCGCGCGTTGCCCATGAAGGAGAACTTGCCCGCCTTGTAGGCGCGGCCGGATTTCTTCAGCGTGTCCTCGGTTTCGCCCACCGAGGCGACCTCGGGCCAGGTGTAGATCACGCCCGGGATGACGCCGTAGTTCACGTGGCCATGCTTCCCGGCGATCACCTCGGCGCAGGCCATGCCCTCGTCCTCGGCCTTGTGGGCGAGCATCGGGCCCTTCACCGCGTCGCCGATGGCGTAGATGCCCTTGACGCTGGTCGCCCAGTGCTCGTCGGTCTCGATCACGCCCCGGTCGGTCATCTTCACGCCGAGATCCTTGAGCCCCAGCCCGTCGGTGAAGGCCTTGCGGCCGGTGGCCACCAGCACGACGTCGGCCTCGAGCTCGGCCTCGCTGTCGTCCTTCTTGAGCTTGTAGGTCACCTTGGCCTTCGTCTTCGTGGCCTCGACCGTCTGGACGGCGGCGCCCATGATGAACTCCATCCCCTGCTTCTTGAGGATCTTCTGGAAGTTCTTCTGCACTTCGGGGTCCATGCCGGGGGTGATCTGGTCGAGGAATTCGACCACCGTCACCTCGGTGCCGAGCCGGGCGTAGACCGACCCCATCTCGAGCCCGATCACGCCCGCGCCGATCACCACCATCTTCTTGGGGATCTTCGGCAGCGACAGCGCTCCGGTGGAGCTGACGACGATCTTCTCGTCAAGCTCCACGCCGGGGAGGGAGGCCGCCTCGGATCCGGTGGCGACGATGATGTTCTTCGCCTCGTGGACCTCGTCGCCGACCTTGACCTTGCCCGCCTCGGGGATCGAGCCCCAGCCCTTGAGCCAGTCGATCTTGTTCTTCTTGAACAGGAATTCGATGCCCTTGGTGTTCTGGTTCACGACGTCCTGCTTGTAGGCCTGCATCGTCTCCCAGTCGACGGTGGGCGCCTTGCCCTTCAGCCCCATGGTGGCGAAGTTGGCTTCCGCCTCGTGCAGCTGATGGGTCGCGTGCAGCAGCGCCTTGGAGGGGATGCATCCCACGTTCAGGCAGGTCCCGCCCAGCGTCTCGCGGCCCTCGACACAGGCGGTCTTGAGCCCGAGCTGCGCGCAGCGGATGGCGGCCACGTATCCGCCGGGGCCTGCGCCGATCACGATCACATCATAGGATGCCATTTGCTTCTCCTTGGGTCGGTTGCGACGTCGGGGGCACGGGCCTCGCGTCGGTCATATATATGTCGTTCCGGGACGGCTGCCGTTGCATCGCCGTCATCCCTGCCATGTCAGGGCGGTTACCAGCAGGATCGTGGTGGCGGCAAGGCCGACGAGCCAGATCAGAGAGCGCCATGGCACCCAGCCGAAGACATAGGCGGGGATGTAGAGCACGCGGGCGGCAAGGTAGAGCCACGCGCAGGCCACGGTCAGCGGCCCGGACTTGTCGGCCACGGCCAGCACGAGCACCGCGATGGCGAAGAGGATCAGCCCCTCGAAATGGTTGTCGAGCGCGCGCTTGATGCGGCCGGGCTTGCCGGTCAGCTCGATCGGCTCGTCGCGCGGCCTGAGCGCGGCCTTGCGCCCGGCCTGGGCCTGGCCGGCGACAGAGTAGAGCGCGAGCTGTCCGACCTGGAGCAGCCCCGCGAGGGCAAGCGCCGTGAGTTCCGGGGTCATCGCCATCAGAGCACCGCCGCCACGATCATCGCCAGCGTGGCCAGAAGGCCCAGGGTGAAGATCAGCGAGCGCCACGGCGCCCAGCCATAGAGATAGGCCGGCACGTAGAGCGCACGGGCGCCCACGTAGGTCCAGGCGCAGAGGGCGGTGAACCACGAGTTCTGGCCGGTGAACTGGACGAGCACGACGGCGGTGATGAAGAGCCCGATGTTCTCGACATGATTGTCGAGCGCCCGGCGCAGGCGCTTGGTGTCCCGCGACAGCTCGGGCATGTCGTCGCGCGGCGAGGTGTTCTTCTCGACCCCGGCGTCGCGGGTCAGGCGCTGCTGCGCCATCGCCATGATGACGACGTGGATCAGGGCGCAGGCGGCAAGGGCGGCGAGCTCGTGAGTCATGCGGTCCTCAGGAAATGCGCGTCGGAGGCGGTGACCCCGGCCCGGCGCCCGTGGGTGTCCGCGGCGGCGCGCTGGAGCCAGCCTTCGGCCTTCGCCCGGTCGGAGACGTCGAAGAGGATCCAGACCCGGCCGGCCTGGTCCGCGTCGGTCCAGAGCTGAAGGCGGGAGAGGCCGGCGTGGGCCTGGTCCTCGCTGTCGTCCATCAGCGCCTTGACCAGCGTCTCGGGGTCGGAGCCGTCGAGGCGGCAGAGAAGTTGCAGAGCCATGATGTGCCTCAGAGTGCCAGAAGATAAAGCCAGAAGGTCATCGCGTAGCCCACGAGCCAGGCCGCGGTCCGCACCCAGGGGATGCCGAGCGCGAAGACCACCACGTAGACGATGCGGGCGAACAGGAAGATCCAGGCGAGGCTGTCGGCGACGGGCGGGATCGCGCCCCGGCCCTCGAGGATCAGGATCGCCGGGGCGAAGAGCGCCATGGCGACGACGGAGTTCATCTGCGCCTTGTCCATGCGCCCGGCGAGCCCGGTCAGCAAGGGCAGGCTCTCGCGGTTGCCGGCCAGCTGCGACAGTTCGAGCTTCCGGCCGGCCGCCAGCACCTGCACGAGGATCGTCAGCAGCACCACGAGGCCGTAGAGCGCGAGAACGCCGGTGAGGGAGGTCATGGGCATGTCCTTTCAGCTCTCTTCGTCCGTGGTTTCGGTATGGTAGGCGATTTCGTCGAAACTGTCCGCCGGGAAGGTGTAGAGAAAGCGCATCCGTCCCTTGGCGTTGCGCCATTCGTGGACACAGCCGGGCGGCACGAAGAACGTGTCGCCGGGGCGCATCTCGAGCACCTCGCCGTCGAGCCGGGCGTGACCGTGGCCCTCGATCACATGCACGGTTTCCGGCACGTCGTGCCAATGCGCCGCCTCGACGTCGCCGGGGTGCAGCGTCGCAATCCCCTGCACGAGGCCGTGGCTGGGCGTCGCGTCGCGTGACAGGAGCGTGCGGTAGGTGACGAGCGTTTCCTCCCGCGGGTCCCAGAGATGGGGCGGGCTGTCGGCAATGCTGACGCGCGTGGCCTTGGACATCGGATACCGGTCCCGGGCTTTGCCGCCGGGCGGGCGGCGGTTGAGTCCCCGTGAGCCCCGCTCGGGGGCACACGGGGGGGGTGTTGGTGCGGCGCGTGGCCCGGCCCGCGGCCGGACCCACGCACCCGTCTTACAGGTCCATCAGCAGACGGCGCGGATCCTCGAGCGCCTCCTTGACGCGGACGAGGAAGGTCACGGCGCCCTTGCCGTCGACGATCCGGTGGTCGTAGCTGAGGGCGAGGTACATCATCGGGCGGATCTTGATCTCGCCGTCGACGACCATCGGCCGGTCCTGGATCTTGTGCATGCCCAGAATGCCGGACTGCGGGGGGTTCAGGATCGGCGAGGACATCAGCGAACCGTAGACGCCGCCGTTCGAGATGGTGAAGGTCCCGCCCTGCATCTCGCCCATCGAGAGCTTGCCGTCCCGGGCGCGGCGGCCCTTCTCTGAGATGGCCTTCTCGATCTCGGCGAAGGACATGGAATCGACGTCGCGGATCACCGGCACGACAAGGCCCTGCGGGGTCCCGGCGGCGATGCCCATGTGGACGAAGTTCTTGTAGACCACGTCGGTGCCGTCGATCTCGGCGTTGACCTCGGGGACCTCCTTCAGCGCGTGGCAGCAGGCCTTGGTAAAGAACGACATGAAGCCGAGGCGGACGCCGTGCTTCTTCTCGAACTCGTCCTTGTACTGGCTGCGGAGCGCCATCACCTCGGTCATGTCCACCTCGTTGTAGGTGGTCAGCATGGCCGCGGTGTTCTGCGCGTCCTTCAGGCGGCGCGCGATGGTCTGGCGCAGGCGGGTCATCTTCACCCGCTCTTCGCGGGCCGCGTCGTCGGCGGGGACCGGCGCGCGCGGCGGGGCCTTGGCCTCGGGCGCGGCGGACCTGGCGGAGGTGGCGGCGGCGACGGCCTTCTGGACGTCTTCCTTCATGATCCGCCCGTCACGGCCCGAACCGGTGACCTGATCGGCCGAGATCCCGGCCTCGGCCATCGCCTTCTTGGCCGAGGGCGCGTCCTCGATGTCCTTGTCCGAGGCTTTCGCCGCAGGCGCCGCCTCGGGCTCCTGCGTGCCTGCCTCGGGTTTCGGCGCGGCCGCAGCGCCGCCGGCGCCCGATGTCATCTCGGCCAGCTTGCCGCCGGCTTCGACCGTCTCGCCCTCGGGCTTGAGGATCTTGCCCAGCACACCCGCGGCGGGCGCGGGCACCTCGACCGAGACCTTGTCGGTCTCGAGTTCGCAGAGCATCTCGTCCGCCTCGACCTGGTCGCCTTCCTTCTTGAACCAGGTGGCGACGGTCGCTTCGGTCACGGATTCGCCCAGCGTCGGGACCATGACGTCGATCGTGTCGCCGCCGGATGCCTGGGCGGGGGCCGGGTCGGGGGTTTCCTCGGATTTGGCCTGAACCCTCTCGCCGTCCGCCTCGTCGGAGCGGGGCTTCACCTCTTCGGGGCCGGCGTTGCCTTCCTCGGAGATGTTGCCGAGGAGTGCGTCGACGCCCACGGTCTCGCCCTCGGCGGCGACGATGTCGGCCAGTGTGCCGGCTGCGGGCGAGGGGACCTCGACCGTCACCTTGTCGGTTTCCAGCTCGCAGAGCATCTCGTCCACGGCGACCTTGTCGCCCGGTTTCTTGAACCAGGTGGCGACGGTGGCCTCGGTGACGCTTTCGCCCAGGGTGGGGACGCGGATTTCAGTGGTCATGCGTTTATTTCCCTTCGATGGTCAGGGCCTCGTCCACGAGGGCGGCCTGTTGCGCCTTGTGCTGCGCGGCGAGCCCCGTGGCGGGCGAAGCGGTGGCGACGCGGCCGACATAGCGGGCGCGTCCGTGCTTGGCCTTGATCCGGCCCAGCACCCATTCGATGTTCGGTTCGATGAAGTTCCAGGCACCCTGGTTCTTCGGTTCCTCCTGGCACCAGACCATCTCGGCCTCGGGGAAGCGCTCCAGCTCCTTCACGAGGCTGATGGCCGGGAAGGGATAGAACTGCTCGATCCGCAGCAGGTAGACGTCGTCGATCCCGCGCGCGTCGCGTTCCTCCAGCAGGTCGTAATAGACCTTGCCCGAGCACATGACGACGCGCTTGATCTTGTCGTCCGGGGCCAGCGTCGTGTCCGAATTGCCGTACTGGGCGTCGTCCCAGAGCACCCGGTGGAAGCTGGAGCCGGTGGTGAACTCGTCCGCCTTCGACACCGCGAGCTTGTGGCGCAGAAGCGACTTCGGCGTCATCAGGATCAGCGGCTTCCGGAAGCTGCGGTGCAGCTGGCGGCGCAGGATGTGGAAGTAGTTCGCCGGCGTCGTGCAGTTCGCGACGATCCAGTTGTCCTGCCCGCACATCTGCAGGAAGCGTTCGAGACGGGCAGAGGAATGCTCCGGCCCCTGGCCCTCGTAGCCATGCGGCAGCAGGCAGACGAGGCCCGACATCCGCAGCCATTTCGATTCACCCGAAGAGATGAACTGGTCGAACATGATCTGCGCGCCGTTGGCGAAATCGCCGAACTGCGCCTCCCACATGGTGAGCGCGTTCGGTTCGGCCAGCGAGTAGCCGTATTCGAAGCCCAGCACCGCGTATTCCGAGAGCATCGAGTCGATGACCTCGTAGCGGGCCTGGCCCTGGCGGATGTTGTTGAGCGGGTAGTAGCGCTCTTCCGTCTCCTGGTTGATGAGGCCCGAATGGCGCTGCGAGAAGGTGCCGCGGGTCGAGTCCTGCCCCGAGAGGCGGACCGGGTAGCCCTCGGTCACGAGCGAGCCGAAGGCCAGCGCCTCGGCGGTCGCCCAGTCGAAGCCCTCGCCGCTGTCGAACATCTTCTTCTTCGACTCGAGCAGACGCTCGACGGTCTTGTGCAGCGGGAAGCCGTCGGGGGCGGAGGTCAGCGCCGCGCCGATCTCCTTGAAGGTCTCTTCCGCGATGGCGGTCTCGCCGCGCTGGTAATCCTCCTTCTCGCGTTCGAGATGGGACCACTTCCCGTCGAGCCAGTCGGCCTTGTTGGGCTTGTATTCCTTGCCGGCCTCGAACTCTTCGTTGAGGTGGGCCTGGAAGGCGGCCTTCATGTCCTCGATCTCTCCCTCGGGGATGAGACCGTCCTTGACCAGCCGATCGGTGTAGAGGCTCAGGGTCGTCTTGTGACCCTTGATCTTCTTGTACATGATCGGGTTGGTGAACATCGGCTCGTCGCCTTCGTTGTGACCGAAGCGGCGGTAGCAGAAGATGTCGATCACCACGTCCTTGTGGAACTTCTGGCGGAACTCGGTCGCGACCTTGGCGGCGTGGACCACGGCCTCCGGGTCGTCGCCGTTCACGTGGAAGATCGGCGCCTCGACCATCAGCGCGATGTCCGTGGGGTAGGGGGACGAGCGCGAGAAGTGCGGCGCGGTGGTGAAGCCGATCTGGTTGTTCACCACGATATGGATCGTGCCGCCGGTGCGGTGGCCGACGAGGCCCGAGAGCCCGAAGCATTCCGCCACGACGCCCTGGCCCGCGAAGGCCGCGTCGCCGTGCAGCAGCACGGGGATGACGGCGGTGCGGTCATGGTCGTTCAGCTGGAACTGCTTGGCCCGCGCCTTGCCCAGGACGACGGGGTTCACCGCCTCCAGGTGGCTGGGGTTCGCGGTCAGCGAAAGGTGCACGGTGTTGCCGTCGAATTCGCGGTCCGAGGAGGCGCCGAGGTGGTATTTCACGTCGCCCGAACCGTCCACGTCCTCGGGCTTGAAGCTGCCGCCCTGGAATTCGTTGAAGATCGCGCGGTAGGGCTTGCCCATCACGTTGGCCAGCACCGACAGGCGGCCGCGGTGGGGCATGCCGATCACGATGTCCTTCGCGCCCAGCGAGCCGCCGCGCTTGATGATCTGCTCCATCGCCGGGATCAGGGCTTCGCCGCCGTCGAGGCCGAAGCGCTTGGTGCCCATGTACTTGACGTGCAGGAACTTCTCGAAGCCCTCGGCCTCGACCAGCTTGTTCAGGATCGCGCGGCGGCCTTCGCGGGTGAAGGTGATCTCCTTGCCGAAGCCCTCGATCCGCTCCTTCAGCCAGCCGGCCTCCTCGGGGTTCGAGATGTGCATGTACTGGAGCGCGAAGGTGCCGCAGTATGTCCGCTTCACGATCTCGACGATCTGGCGCATCGGGGCGATCTCCAGCCCCAGCACGTTGTCGATGAAGATCGGGCGGTCCATGTCCGATTCCTCGAACCCGTAGCTCTTCGGGTCGAGCTCGGGATGCGCGGTCTCGTCCCGCATGCCCAGCGGGTCGAGGTCGGCGGCGAGGTGGCCGCGGATCCGGTAGGCGCGGATGATCATCAGGGCGCGGACCGAATCGAGCACCGCCTGCTTCACCGCCTCGTCCGAAACCTTGACCCCCTTTTCGGCAGCCTTGGCCTTGATCTTGTCGCCCGCGCCCTTCGCCTCGGCCGGGAGCGGCTGCGGCCACATGCCGTCGAGCGCCGCGGTCAGCTCGTCATTGGGTTGCGGCGGCCAGTCGCTGCGCGCCCAGGAGGGGCCCGCGGCCTCGGCCTTCACCGCGCGGTCGTCGTCGCCGAGGGTGCGGAAGAATTCGGCCCAGGCCTCGTCCACCGATTTCGGGTCGTTGGCGTAGCGGGCATAGAGCTGTTCGAGGTATTCCGCGTTGTGCCCCTGCATGAAGCTGGAGGCATGGAACTGGTCGTTCGGCGATTGGTCGGTCATTGCGAGACCTCTTGCGGGTTGGGGCCCCACTGGTTGGGGCCGGGTTGCGACGGGCGTGTCAGCCAGAAGAGCACGATGAACGGCGACAGGAACAGGACGACGACGGCAAACAACAGGATGATGCCGATCGCGCCCGAGAAGAGCTGCCCCAGGTTGCCGGAGGCCAGGTGATCCATGCCGCCGACGAAGGCGATGAACATGAAGGTGCCGACCATCGCGATCACGGGGTAGAAGACATAGAGCCCCGACCGCCCGGTGTCGTGCATCCGCCGCCAGGCGGCGGCGAGGGCGGGCAGGAAGGTGGCAAGGCTGAAGAGGGCCGCGAGGGGGCCGTTCGATTCAGCCGAGAAGCTGGTGCCGGTGACATCGACCCTGCCCGTCCCGAACAGGATCCCGTCCAGGATGCCGGCGACGATGTTGCCGAGGATGATGAAGAGGGCGAACCACCAGTATTCGGAGCGCGGCGCGCGGCCCGAGAAGGTGACGTACTTCCGGAAGCAGGTCCGGACGGCTTCTGCGAAACTCATGTCCTGTGCTCCTTCCGGGTCAGGGCCGGGCCCGGAGGCCCGGCCTCGGGTGTTACCCGATCGCTTTCAGAACGGCCTCGCCCAGCCCGGCGGGGCTGTCCGCGACCACGATCCCGGCGGATTTCATCGCCTCGATCTTGTCCTCGGCACCGCCCTTGCCGCCGGCGACGATGGCGCCCGCGTGACCCATGCGGCGGCCCGGAGGCGCCGTGCGGCCGGCGATGAAACCCGCGGTCGGTTTCGACCGGCCGCGCTTCGCCTCGTCCTTGAGGAACTGCGCCGCGTCTTCCTCGGCCTGGCCGCCGATCTCGCCGATCATGATGATCGACTGGGTCTCGTCGTCCGCGAGGAACATCTCGAGCACGTCGATATGTTCGGTCCCCTTGATCGGGTCGCCGCCGATGCCGACGGCCGACGACTGGCCGAGGCCCGCGTCGGTGGTCTGCTTCACGGCCTCGTAGGTCAGGGTGCCCGAACGGGACACGACGCCGACCGAACCGCGCTTGTGGATGTGGCCCGGCATGATGCCGATCTTGCAGGCGCCCGGCGTGATGACGCCCGGGCAGTTCGGTCCGATCAGCCGCGACTTGGAGGTCTGCAGCGCGGCCTTCACCTTCATCATGTCGAGGACCGGGATCCCTTCGGTGATGCAGATGATCAGCGGCATCTCCGCGTCGATCGCCTCGAGGATCGAATCCGCGGCGAACGGCGGCGGCACGTAGATGACCGAGGCATTCGCCTGGGTCTCGTGCATCGCCTCGTGGACCGAATTGTAGACCGGCAGGTCGAGGTGCGTGGTGCCGCCCTTGCCGGGGGTCACGCCGCCGACCATCTTGGTGCCGTAGGCGATCGCCTGCTCGGTGTGGAAGGTGCCCTGCGAGCCGGTGAGGCCCTGGCAGATGACCCTGGTGTTTTCGTCGACGAGAACTGCCATGTGCCTTACCCCTTCACTTCTTTCACGATCTTCTCGGCACCGTCGGACAGGTTGTCCGCCGCGATGACGTTCAGGCCGGAATTGTTGATGATCTCCTTGCCCTTCTCGACATTGGTGCCTTCGAGCCGGACGACCAGCGGAACCTGGAGCCCGACTTCCTTCACCGCGGCGACCACGCCCTCGGCGATGACGTCGCAGCGCATGATGCCGCCGAAGATGTTGACGAGGATGCCCTTCACGTTCGGATCGCTGGTGATGATCTTGAACGCCTCGGTCACCTTGTCCTTGGTCGCACCGCCGCCCACGTCGAGGAAGTTGGCAGGCTCCGCGCCGTAGAGCTTGATGATGTCCATCGTCGCCATGGCGAGGCCCGCGCCGTTCACCATGCAGCCGATCTCACCGTCGAGCGCGATGTAGTTCAGGTCGTACTTGGAGGCGGCGAGTTCCTTGGGGTCTTCCTCGGTCTCGTCGCGCAGCGCCTGGATGTCGGGGTGGCGGTAGAGCGCGTTGCCGTCGAAGCCGAGCTTGGCGTCGAGCAGCTTCAGGCTGCCGTCCTTGAGCGTGATCAGCGGGTTGATCTCGAGCATCTCCATGTCCTTCTCGATGAAGGCCTTGTAGAGCTTGCCCATCAGGTCGACGCAGGCTTTGACCTGCTTGCCCTCGAGACCCAGCATGAAGGCGATGCGGCGGCCGTGGAACGGCTGGTAGCCGGTGGCCGGATCGACGCTGAAGCTGAGGATCTTCTCGGGGGTCGACGCGGCGACCTCCTCGATGTCCATGCCGCCTTCGGTCGAGCAGACGAAGCTGACCTTCGAGGTCTGGCGATCGACGAGCAGGGCGAGATAGAGCTCGCGCTCGATATCCGAGCCGTCCTCGATGTAGATGCGGTTGACCTGCTTGCCGGCCGGGCCGGTCTGGTGCGTGACCAGCGTGCGGCCAAGCATCTTCTTGGCTTCCTCGGCGGCCTCTTCCACGGACTTGGCGAGGCGCACGCCGCCCTTGTCGCCGGCGTCGGCTTCCTTGAACTTGCCCTTGCCGCGTCCGCCCGCGTGGATCTGCGCCTTGACGACCCAGAGCGGTCCGTCGAGTTCGCCCGCGGCGGTCTTGGCCTCCTCGGCTTTCGTCACCGCGCGGCCGTCCGACACCGGACAGCCATATTCGCGGAGAAGCGCCTTGGCCTGGTATTCATGGATGTTCATGAAATCCGTCCCTCGTTGCTGTGCTTCAGGGGTAATGCCACCACCTTGCGACAGGATGAATGGTTTTTTCCGTGCTGTCGGGGTTTTCCGCCGATTTTCTGCAGTTTGTGATCACAGGTTGAAAACGTGTGATCACAAAAACTGTCCACAGGTGCGAGGTGGCCTGCGGAAGCGGCACGGTAGGCGCCGCAGCGGGCAGAGAGGGAACGAAACGCGCCCGAGTCGCGGCGGATGGCAGCCATCACGAGGCACGCTTCCGGTAGAGACGTCCGCCCCCGGCCTTCTCGCCGGTGTCGGTCACCTGCGGGAAGGCGCCGGAGCGGACGAGGTCCAGGAAGCCGTGACCGCGGCGGACCTTCTCTCCGATGGGCAGGTCGTCCCAGCCCGGTCCGTAGACCTCGGGGAAATGAAAGGGGCCCGCGGACAGGTCTTTCAGGCGGGCGCGCAGGCGGCTGATCTCGGCATCGTCCATGCGGGGGGAACGGTCCCGGGCGCCGCGGGGTTCCGAAATGCAGAAGGGCGCCCCCGCGAGGGCGCCCTTCCGGCGAATGAACTGTCGCGATGCGCTCAGGAGAGGCTGTCGTCGATGCCCCGGCAGGCTTCCATCAGGCCCTTCACCGCGTCGACCGACTTGTCGAACATGGCCTGCTCGTCCTTGTTCATCTTGATGTCGACGATGCGCTCGATGCCGCCGGCACCGATCACGGTCGGCACGCCGACATACATGTTCTTCAGCCCGAACTCGCCGTCGAGATGGGCGGCGCAGGGCAGGACGCGCTTCTGGTCCTTCAGATAGGCCTCGGCCATCTCGATGGCGGAGGTGGCCGGCGCGTAGAAGGCCGAGCCGGTCTTCAGCAGGCCCACGATCTCGGCGCCGCCGTCGCGGGTGCGCTGGATGATCGCGTCGAGCTTCTCCTGCGTGGTCCAGCCCATCTTCACCAGGTCGGGCAGCGGGATGCCGGCGACGGTCGAATAGCGCGAGAGCGGCACCATCGTGTCGCCGTGGCCGCCCAGCACGAAGGCGGTGACGTCACGCATGGAGACGTTGAACTCGGAGGCGAGGAAGTGGCGGAAGCGTGCGGAATCAAGCACGCCGGCCATGCCGCAGACCTTGTTCGCGGGCAGGCCCGAGAACTGCTGCAGCGCCCAGACCATCGCGTCGAGCGGGTTGGTGATGCAGATGACGAAGGCGTCGGGCGCGTGGGACTTGATGCCCTCGCCCACGGATTTCATGACCTTGAGGTTGATGCCCAGCAGGTCGTCGCGGCTCATGCCCGGCTTGCGGGGCACGCCGGCGGTGACGATGCAGACGTCCGCGCCCGCGATGTCCTCGTAGCTCTGGGTGCCCTTGAGGGTCGCGTCGAAGCCTTCGGAAGGGCCCGATTCCGCGATGTCGAGCGCCTTGCCCTCGGGGATGCCCTCGGCGATGTCGAAGAGGACGACGTCGCCCAGTTCCTTGAGCGCGGCGAGGTGGGCGAGCGTGCCACCGATCTGACCTGCGCCGATCAGGGCAATCTTGGGTCTGGCCATTGGATGTTCTCCGGTCCGTTGGAAATCTCGGCGAAAGCCCTATGGCGTTTGCCCCTGACGCGCAAGTCCGCTCCGGGGGGCGGGGCCGAGCATCCAAAGCGGAAGCCCGCGGAAAACCCCGTGATATCAGGAAACTGCCGCCGTTCCGCGCATGTCTTTCGGTCTCCGGCCCCGTTGGCGACTGCGTCCCGAAGCCGCTCCGGAGGCGACTCGCCCGCCTGGCCCCGCCGCGTCCTCACGTCCTTTGCGTGCCGGCGCCCGGCGCACCCTATGCCGGATCCGAGGTGTCCGGCAGGGCCTCCGCCAGCGCCTCGTAGGCCTGCCCGCTGGCGACGAGGCAGGTCACCCCCGCCGGAGAGGTCACGGTGATCGTCCATGTCCCCGACTCGTCCGAGGCGAAGACCTCGACCACCTGGTTGTTCGCCCCGATGCCGATGGACTTGCGGCTTTCGCCGTAGCCCTCGGCCAGCCGGGCGAGCACGTTCTCGCGCGGCGCGCAGGCGCGGGCCTGCGCGGCGTCGGGTGCCATGAGGACGGCCATCAAGAGCGCGGCCGTTGCGAAGGTGAGAGCTTTCATTCCCGTGTTCCTTGCATGAAGGGCGACCGGTCGGCTGGCCTGCCCCGCGCGGAGCGACGGCCCGTCCCCTGGTGAGCTTGGCGGACACTGAACCCCTGAGCCGGCGGCCAAGCCGGGGGCCCTCCCTCTGCGTCCGGAACAGACGATGGGGCAGGGGCAAGAACAGGCGGTTAACCCCGCGGGCGTTGCCTCGCATCCGATCTAAATTTTCGGCCGCGCCGGCCCGGGGGAACATCGCTGCCGCGCAGCGAAACTGGGCTTGAAATTTCCCTGCGATTGATGCGATGGACGCGCAACAATGTTTCAGAAGGGATTGCCCGCATGGACGCCTCGACCCGCCCCTACCGCTCCGTCCTCTACATCCCCGGCTCGAAGGAGCGCGCGCTCGACAAGGCGCGGGGCCTCCCGGTGGACGCGATCATCTTCGATCTCGAGGACGCGGTGACGCCCGATGCGAAACCCGCCGCGCGCGAGACGCTGAAGGCGGCGCTGGACCAGGGCGGCTATGGCGAGAAGGCGCGGATCATCCGGATCAACGGGCTCGACACGGAATGGGGCGCGGAGGATGCGACGCTTCTGAAGGATGCCGACGCGGACGCGTTCCTCCTGCCCAAGGTCAATTCGGCCGCCGACGTGCAGGCGCTGGTCGACATCCTGGGCGACAAACCCGTCTGGTGCATGATCGAGACCCCGCGCGGCGTCTTCAACGCGCTCGAGATCGCCGCGCATCCCTCCGTCGCGGGCTTCGTCGCGGGGACCAACGACCTTGCCAAGGAACTGGGCTGCCGGTCGCGCGAAGACCGCCTGCCGATGATGTTCGCGCTCCAGCAGATGCTGCTGGCGGCCCGGGCGCATGGCGTCGTCGTGGTGGACGGGGTCTACAACCAGTATCTCGACGAGGCGGGGCTGAAGGCCGAATGCGAACAGGGGCGCGACCTCGGCTTCGACGGCAAGACGCTGATCCACCCCGCGCAGGTCGACATCGCCAACGCGGCCTTTGCGCCCACGGAAGCAGAGATCGACCTCGCCCGCCGACAGATCGAGGCCCACGAGGAGATCGAGCGCACGGGGCAGGGTGTCGCCGTCGTCGACGGCAAGATCGTCGAGAACCTGCATGTCGAGACCGCGAAGAAGACGCTCGCCAGGGCGGAGGCCATTGCACGCATGGCCTGACCGTCGCAGGGTGACGGCAACCAAAGGCGAAAGGCAGCTCTTCCATGACGCTACTCATTCTCGGTGTCCTGCTCTGGGCAGGGGCTCACATGTTCAAGCGGATCGCGCCGGATGCGCGCGCCCGGATGGGCGACCCGGGCAAGGGCGCGATCGCCGTCGTGCTGGTCGTCTCGATCCTGATGATGATCTTCGGCTACCGCATGGCCGAGGGCGCCTTCTTCTGGGGCCGCCACCCCGCCACGGTCGGCATCAACAACCTGCTGATGCTGGCGGCGCTCTACTTCGTCTCGCCGGGGCCGAAGAAGGGGGCGATCTTCTACCGGATGCGCCACCCGATGCTGACGGGCTTCCTGCTCTGGACCATCGCGCACCTTCTGGTGAACGGCGACGTGCCGTCCTTCGTGCTCTTCGGCGGTCTCGGGATCTGGGCGATCGCGGAGATGATCGTCATCAACCGGACGGAACCCGGCTGGACGCCGCCCGCCAAGGGCTCCTTCGGCAAGGACGCGATGTTCGCCGCCATCGCCCTCCTCCTGCTTCTCGTGATCGGCTGGGTGCACACCTGGCTGGGCTATCCGGCCTTCGGCTGACCAGGGACCAAGACATGAAACTCTACCGCTACCTCACCGAGGCCGATACCTCGGCCTTCTGCCACAAGGTGTCCAAGGCGCTCGACGCCGGATGGGAGCTCTACGGCCCGCCCGCCTATGCCTATGACGCGACGCGGGGCGAGATGCGCTGCGCCCAGGCTGTCGTGAAGGAGGTCGAGGGGACCTATTCGCCGGACCTCAAGCTGGGAGAGCAGTGATGGCCAAGACCAACCCGGGCCGCTTCTTCGAGGATTACCGGATCGGCGAGGTGATCCACCACGCGGTGCCGCGCACCGTGGGCGCGGGGGAGCGGGCGCTCTATCACGCGCTCTACCCGGCCCGGCACGCGCTCTATTCCTCGGACGAATTCGCGAAGGGATGCGGTCTGCCGGAAAGCCCGCTCGACGATCTGGCGGCCTTCCACGTGGTCTTCGGCAAGACTGTGCCGGACGTGTCGCTGAACGCGGTCGCGAACCTCGGCTATGCCGAGGGGCGCTGGCTGCGGCCCGTCTACGCGGGCGACACGCTGCATTCCGCGTCCGAGGTGATCGGTCTGAAGCAGAATTCCAACGGCAAGACCGGGGTGGTCTATGTCCGCACGACCGGGACGAACCAGCGCGGCGAACCCGTGATGGACTACGTCCGCTGGGTGATGGTGCGGAAGAACGACCTCGAGGCGCCGGCGCCCGAGGTGGTGGTGCCCGAGCTGAACGCGGTGATCCCGGCGGAGGACCTGGTGATCCCCGAAGGGCTCGACTTCTCGCGCTACGACTTCCAGCTGGCGGGCGAGCCCCATCGGTGGGGGGATTACGAGATCGGCGAGGTGATCGACCACGTCGACGGCGTCACCATCGAGGAGGCCGAGCACATGATCGCCACGCGTCTGTGGCAGAACACGGCCAAGGTGCATTTCGACGCGACCTTCCGGCCCGACGGCCAGCGGCTGATCTATGGCGGTCACGTGATCTCGATGGCCCGCGCGCTGTCGTTCAACGGGCTGGCCAATGCGCAGATGATCGTCGGGCTGAACGGCGGGGCGCATGCGAACCCGTGCTTCTCGGGGCTGACCGTGAAGGCCTGGTCCGAGGTGCTGGACAAGGCCGAGACGGAGGTCCCGGGCGTGGGCCTGGTGCGGCTGCGGCTGGTGGCGACCTCGGACGGGTCGGTGGGCGCGGTGAAGGGCGAGGACGGGAAATACCTCTCCGGCGTGCTGCTCGACCTGGATTACTGGGCGGTGATGCCGGTCTGAGATTGATCCGGCCGCGGGCGCGGCCGGATCAAGCCTCCGGCGGGGATATTTAGGGCAAGAGGAAGCCGGGGCGTGTCATCGGCCCCCCGGCCGGGCCCGGAAATCCGACCCGCTTGTGATCACGTGTTTTCGTCATGTGATCACAGAAGCCGCGGCATCGGCGCGCGGATGGTGAAAAACCTCCGCCCGATAGGTGTCATGGTGATGACAAGGCTCCAAAAATGAGTATCAAGGCCCCAGAGATACCGGAAAGGAAAGCTCATGGCTGATGACAAAAGGGTCGAGCGCCCGCTTTCTCCCTTCATGATCGGGCCCTATTACCGGCCGCAGCTGACCTCCATCACCTCGATCCTGACGCGCATCACGGGCAATGCCCTGGTCGTCGCCGTCGTGATGATCGTCTGGTGGCTGCTGGCGGCGGCGGCGGGGCCGGAGTACTTCGACACCGCGGATGCCTTCGTGACCTCGTGGTTCGGCGACATCATCCTGACCCTGTCCTGCTGGGCCCTCTGGTATCACTACCTCGCCGGGCTGCGGCACCTGATCTGGGACTCGGGCCGCGGGCTCGACCTGCCGGTGGCCGAGATGCTCGGCTGGATCTGCATCGGGGGCTCCGTCGTGCTGACCCTCATCACCATTCTCGTCGTGTGAGGAGGACGCCATGCGCTATCTGACCGACCGCAAGCGGGCCGAGGGCCGGGGCGCCTCCGGCACCGGGACCGAACATCACTGGTACATGACCGTCAGCGCCGTCGGCCTGGCGCTGATCGTGCCGATCCTGATCTACGTCATCGGCTCGACGCTGGGCAGCGACCGGGCGACGGTGCTGGACGTCTTCGCCCATCCCGTCATCGCGATCCTCACGGGCCTCGGGCTCTTCGTCGGGCTGCAGCACTTCCAGAAGGGCGCGCAGACCGCGATCGAGGATTATTTCCGGAAATCCACCAAGAAGGTGCTGATCATCTCGGTGACCGTGCTGAGCTACGGGCTCACCGCATTCGGGCTCTTCGCCCTCGCCAAGATCGCGCTCTGAGGGAAAGACAATGGCCGCATACGAATACGAGACGCATGATTATGACGTCGTGGTGGTGGGCGCCGGCGGTGCCGGGCTGCGCGCGACGCTGGGCATGGCGGAGCAGGGGCTGCGCACGGCCTGCGTGACGAAGGTCTTCCCGACCCGCTCGCACACCGTGGCGGCGCAGGGCGGCATCGCCGCCTCGCTGTCGAACATGGGTCCCGACCACTGGCAGTGGCACATGTACGACACCGTGAAGGGTTCGGACTGGCTGGGCGACACCGACGCGATGGAATACCTCGCCCGGGAAGCGCCCAAGGCGGTCTACGAGCTCGAGCATTACGGCGTGCCGTTCTCGCGGACGGAAGAGGGCAAGATCTACCAGCGGCCCTTCGGCGGCCATACCACCGAATTCGGCGAAGGCCCCGCGGTGCAGCGCACCTGCGCCGCCGCCGACCGGACCGGCCACGCGATCCTGCACACGCTCTACGGCCAGTCGCTGAAGCAGAAGGCCGAGTTCTACGTCGAATATTTCGCCATCGACCTGATCATGTCCGAGGACGGCGTCTGCCAGGGCGTGGTCTGCTGGAAACTCGACGACGGCACCTTCCACGTCTTCAACGCGAAGATGGTCGTGCTGGCCACCGGCGGCTACGGCCGGGCGTATTTCTCGGCCACCTCGGCGCATACCTGCACCGGCGACGGCGGCGGGATGGTGGCGCGCGCGGGCCTCGCGCTGCAGGACATGGAATTCGTGCAGTTCCACCCGACCGGCATCTACGGCTCGGGCTGCCTGATCACGGAAGGCGCGCGCGGCGAGGGCGGCTACCTGACGAACTCCGAGGGCGAGCGGTTCATGGAGCGCTATGCGCCCCAGTACAAGGACCTCGCGCCGCGTGACTATGTCTCGCGCTCGATGACCATGGAGATCCGCGAAGGCCGCGGCGTGGGTGAGCGGAAGGACCACATCTTCCTCAACCTCAACCACCTGCCCGCCGAGGCGCTGCACGAGCGGCTGCCGGGGATCTCCGAATCCGCGAAGATCTTCGCCGGTGTCGACGTCACGAAGGAGCCGATCCCGGTCCTGCCGACCGTGCACTACAACATGGGCGGCATCCCGACGAACTACTGGGGCGAGGTGATCAACCCGACCGCCGAGAACCCGAACGCCATCGTGCCGGGCCTGATGGCCGTGGGCGAGGCGGGCTGCGCGAGCGTTCACGGGGCGAACCGCCTCGGGTCGAACTCGCTGATCGACCTCGTGGTCTTCGGCCGCGCCGCCGCGATCCGCGCGGGCAAGGTCGTGGACCCCGAGACCAAGAACCCCGAGCTCAACCAGGCCTCGGTGGACAAGGCCTTCGACCGGTTCGACGGGCTGCGCAACGCGAACGGAGGCACGCCGACCGCGGATCTGCGGCTCGAGATGCAGCACACGATGCAGTCGGACGCGGCCGTCTTCCGGGAAGCCAAGACGCTGGAAGAGGGTGTCGAGAAGATGACCGCCATCGCGGCCAAGCTGGGCGATCTGAAGGTCACCGACCGCAGCCTCGTCTGGAACTCGGACCTGATGGAGACGCTCGAGCTCACCAACCTGATGCCGAACGCGCTGGCCACGATCTACGGCGCAGAGGCCCGGAAGGAGAGCCGCGGGGCGCATGCCCACGAGGACTTCCCCGACCGCGACGACGAGAACTGGCGCGTCCACACGATCAGCCGCGTCGAGGGCAACAGCGTGGAGCTCAGCTACCGCGACGTGATCACCGATCCGCTGACCACCGAGAGCGAGGGCGGCATCGCCCTGAAGCGGATCGCGCCGAAGGCGCGGACCTTCTGAGGATGAGATGAGTGCGATTCCGCAGCCCACTGCATTTCGGCACAGTCCCGTTTCGATGGCTCCGGTGAGCTCCGCAGCGGAACGGGCAGATGAGCAGGGGCAGCGGAACGCGCCGCGCTTCCGGCTGAGGGTTTATCCAACCGTCAGCCGGAACCCTTATCTCGGCTTGCTCTACGGCGCCTTCGAAGGTGCCGAGGTCGAGATGCTGGAACGCGTGCGGCTGATGCGCCGCTTCGGCTTCATGGGCCGCGCCGACGTGCTGCACTTCCACTGGGAAGACGGAAGCTTCTGGGGCGTCAAATCGCCCTGGACCGTGCGGCACCGGCTGAAGATCGTCCTGCGGATGCTGAACCGGCATCGGGCGTTTGGGGGCAAGATCGTCTGGACGGTCCACAACGAAGCTCCGCACCGCCCAGGCGAGGACCACGAGGGGTTTCGTGCGCTGCGCGCCTGGCTTGTCGCGCATGCCGACATGGTGCATGTCCATTCCGAAGCAGCGGCGCGCATGCTGATCGAGACATGGAAGGCCGATGCGGCCAAAATCGAAGTCATCGCGCACCCGAGCTATCTGGGTGTCTACCCGCAGACTCCAGGCTCTCCGCCCGCGAAGGTGGCGGGCAAGGCGGCATTTCTCTTCTTCGGCGTTTACAGCGCCTACAAGGGCGGCGACGCGCTCCGCCGCGTCTTTGCGGCTCCGGGCGCGGAGGGCTTTGTCCAAAGCCTGACCGTCGCCGGGGCGACGCCTGACGACGAGGCGGTCCGCCTTCGGGACGCCTTCGCTGGGGCGATGATGCCCGTGCACCTCAGGCTCGATCGTGTGCCCGACGAGGATGTGCCGGGGCTTTTCCGGGGGGCCCATGCCTGCGTGCTGCCCTACCGGCGGACAATGACGTCGGGTGTTGCGAACCTGGCTTTGACCTACGGTGTGCCGGTGGTGGCGCCCGATATGGGGGGCATCGCCGAGGGGCTGCCGGAGAGCGCGCGCGCGCTGCTCTACAATCCGGACGATCCGAATGGCCTCGCCCGGGCCGCCGAACGCGCGGCCGCGCTCGATCAGACCGACTGGAGCCGCATTTCGGCCGAGTGTCGTGCGCTGGCCGCTGACCGCGCTCCGTTCAGGCAATCGCAGAGGCTGCTTGCAGCAATGATGCGCCGGGGGATAGTGTGATGGTACGTCCCCGCAACAGGATTTCCTGCCGCCCCGCGCGCTTCGCGCGGCCGCCGGCCAGCCAAAGAGGTGTCGGTGCGGCCACGCTCCGCCCCTGCCAAAGGAGACAGACATGGTTCAACTGACGCTACCCAAGAACTCCAAGATCCGCACCGGCAAGACCTGGCCGAAGCCCGAGGGCGCGACCAATGTGCGGGCGTTCCACATCTATCGCTGGAACCCGGACGACGGCGAGAACCCCCGTGTCGACACCTATCACCTCGACATGGACAAGTGCGGGCCGATGGTCCTGGACGCGCTGATCAAGATCAAGAACGAGGTCGATCCGACGCTCACCTTCCGGCGCTCCTGCCGCGAGGGGATCTGCGGCTCCTGCGCGATGAACATCGACGGGATCAACACGCTGGCCTGCATCTACGGGCTGGACGAGATCAAGGGCGACGTGAAGATCTACCCGCTCCCGCACATGTCGGTGGTGAAGGACCTGATCCCCGACCTCACGCATTTCTACGCCCAGCACGCCTCGATCATGCCCTGGCTCGAGACCAAGACGAACCGTCCCGCGAAGGAATGGCGGCAGTCGATCGAGGACCGCAAGAAGCTCGACGGGCTCTATGAATGCGTGATGTGCGCGTCGTGCTCGACGGCCTGCCCGTCGTACTGGTGGAACTCCGACCGCTACCTCGGGCCGGCGGCGCTGCTGCATGCCTATCGCTGGATCGTTGATTCCCGCGACGAGGCGACGGGCGAGCGTCTGGACGACCTCGAGGATCCGTTCAAGCTCTACCGCTGCCACACGATCATGAACTGCGCGAAGACCTGCCCCAAGGGTCTGAACCCGGCCAAGGCCATCGCGGAGATCAAGAAGATGATGGTCGAACGGACGGTCTGATCGGGCGCCATGAAACCTTCGCCCGGCTTGAGCCCGGCTGGAACGCCCGCCACATGCGGGCGTTTCGCGTTTCCGGAACCGACCGTTTCGCCCATGCCCCGATCCGGCCTTGCCGGATCGGATCGCGCCGGCCCCCCGGGCCGGGCACGATTGGGAGGTGTCTACCCACGCTCGCGCGATCGGGGCTTTTGCAAGATGACATCGCCACGTCCGACACCGCCCTCGGGGTCGGACGCGATCCGGTGGTGCATGCGACAGCCGACGCGCCCGTGACGCTGCGTCCCTTGCGCTCACTTCATGCCGCACTTGCAGCATCGGGGGGTGCGCCCGCCAGCCCCAAGGTCCATATCACCCCCGAGGGAGGAGCCGGATGATAGGACGAGGCACCCGAGATGACACAGCAATCCCAGACCAAGGCCGCCGCGGCGCTGAAGGCGCTCGAAGAGGCATGGGCCTATTACACCCCGCTCCCGTCGCTGGTTTCGACGACGCAACAGCCCGCGGCCCCGGTCTACGCGCCCTACACCCAGGACGAGCGCGCGGCCTGACGGCGGTGACCCGATGATCTACATCATCGGCTTCGTCCTCGCGATCGTGCTGGTGGCGATCTATGCCCGGCCGGACATGCGGGCCTGCCGCTGGCGGGCCGACAGGTCGCGCGACGCGGAGGGGCAGAGCTACTGGCGCTGCGCCGCCTGCGGGGCGGAGCGCTTCACCGAAGGCGACCCGCCGGACCTCTGCCTGAAGCCCTAGCGGAACTTGTCCGCCAGCCGCTGCAGCGGCGAACGGGTGTCCTCGGCCGGGGAGGCGGGCGCCTCGGCCCGGGTCTCGGCCGCCTTGGCGGAGGGGCCCGACGTCGACGACCGCGGCGGTGCCGTCCGCAGCGCGACCGCGTTCATGAACTTCCCCGCATCTCCGGCGGCAAGGTCCGGCGCCCCGTCGGCCACGCCGCGCAGAACGTCGTCGAGCCAGTCCTGATCGGCCTTCGCGAAATCGCTCAGCACGTAGGGCGAGACCTTGTCCTTGTGCCCCGGATGCCCGATCCCGAGCCGTACCCGCTGGTAATCATGGGTGATGTGCTGGTGGATCGAGCGCAGGCCGTTGTGCCCCGCATGACCGCCCGCCTGCTTCACCCGGACCTTGCCGGGTGCGAGGTCGAGCTCGTCGTGAAAGACGGTCACGTCCTCGGGCTCCAGCTTGTAGAAGCGCATCGCCTCGCCCACCGACTGGCCGGAGAGGTTCATGAAGGTCTGCGGCTTCAGCAGCAGGACCTTCTCCCCGCCCAGAACGCCTTCGGCGATCTCGGCCTGGAACTTGGCCTTCCACGGTCCGAACCCGTGGTCGGCGGCGATCCGGTCCAGCGCCATGAAGCCGATGTTGTGCCGGTTGCCCGCGTATTTGGCCCCGGGATTGCCGAGACCGACGAAGATTTGCATCGGGATACCCCGTTTCCGCCCGAAGGCCCGTTCGGTTGAGGTCTAGTGCGGGGCGCCCCTGCAATCAACCCGCGAGCCGGCCCCGCGCGCGCTGCGCCTTCACCCGTTCGCGCCAGAGCGTGAAGAGCCCGGCGGTGACGATCATCCCCGCGCCGATGGCGACGTTGAGGCGGATCGTCTCTCCGAAGATCAGGATGCCGATGCAGGCCGCGAAGGGGAGCTGGAGGAAGGCGAAGGGCTGGACCGAGGCGGCCTCGGCCACCTCGTAGGCGCGGATCAGCAGGTAATGCCCGAGCGCGCCGGTCAGGCAGAGCGTGCCCATCCAGAACCAGTCCGGCCGGGCCATCGGCTCCCAATGGGTGATGCCGACGGCGGTCATGACGATGGCGCCGGTGACGCCGGTCCAGAAGAAGGAGGTGGCCGAGCTGTCCCGCCGGGCCACATAGCGCGTCAGCAGCCCGTAGAGCGCGAAGAGCAATGCCGCGATCAGCGGGACGATGGCGGCCGGGGCGAAGACGCCCAGGCCCGGCTGCAGGATGACCAGCACGCCGACGAAGCCGACCGCGATCGCAGCCCAGCGTCGCCAGCCCACGCTCTCGCCCAGCACCGGGCCCGAGAGCGCGGCGATCAGCAGCGGGTAGCAGGTGAAGACCGCGTGGCTCTCGACCAGGCCCAGCAGGGTGAAGGCCAGGACCATGACGCAGATCTCGATCGCCAGCAGCGCCCCGCGGAAGGCCTGCACCGGCCATTGCGTCGTCGCCGCCGCGGCCCGGACGCCGCCCGCCTTGCGCGCGGCGATGGCAATCACGAAGAGGCCGAAGAACCAGTAGCGGATCATCACCACCATGAGCACGTTGTATTCGTCGGCGAGGTGGCGCGAGATGCCGTCCTGCACGGCGAAGACGAAGGTGGTTGCGATCATCAGCAGGATGCCGAGCCGCGTGTTCTGTTCCGTCATGGTCTCACTGCCGTGCTCATGTGCCTCTTGCGCCCGTATCCCGGAACGCGGCTGACCGCAAACCCCGCCGCCGCAAGCCCGCGCCTGACGAAACCGGCGGCGGTGTAGGTGGCGGCGGTGCCCCCCGGCGCGGTGTGGGCGAAGACCTGCGCCATCAGGCTCTCTTCCCAGAGCTCGGGGTTCTTTGCGGGCGAGAACCCGTCGAGGAACCACGCATCCGCAAGACCGTCCCACGCGGCCAGCGTGCCGCGCGCGTCGCCTTCGACGAGGGTGAGGGAAACGCCCTCCGCCACCTCGACCGGCCCGGCGCCGAGGCGCGCGTGCACGGCCATCAGCGCCTCGGCCTCGGGCGCGAGTTCCGGAAAGGCGGTCAGGGCGCGGGCCGTGTCGGCGGCGGCCATGGGAAAGGCCTCGAAACTGGTGAAGGACAGGCGGCCCGGCGCGCCCGCCTCGCGCCAGAGGCGCAGGGTGGCGAGGAAGTTCAGCCCGGTGCCGAAGCCCAGCTCGGCCACCCGGAAGCCGTCGCGGAAGCGCGCGGGCAGGCCGTTGCCGGCAAGGAAGACGTGGCGGGTTTCCGAGAGCCCGTTCTCGAGGCTGAAATAGGGGTCGTCGAAGCGCTCGGAGACCGGGACCTCGGCCTCCGTCCAGCTCAGCGCCGCCTGCTTTTCCTGCATCCCGTCCTGCCGTAGAGAGGGTCGAGGCCGGACAATGGCCGGGCAGCAGGGGAATGGCAATGGGCGTGGACGTGACGATCCGGGGCGCGGGCATCTTCGGCCTCTCCATCGCCTGGGTGCTTTTGCGGAAGGGCGCGACGGTGCGCGTCGTCGATCCCCACGGACCGGGCGCGGGAAGCTCGGGCGGGATAGTGGGCGCCCTGGCGCCGCATGTGCCCGAGGCCTGGAACGCGAAGAAGGCCTTCCAGCTCGACAGCCTGCTCATGGCCGAGGCGTTCTGGACCGGGGTCGCCGCGACCGGCGGGAGCGATCCGGGCTACCTGCGGAGCGGCCGGTTGCAGCCCCTGGCCGATGCGCGCGCGGTGGAGCTGGCGCGCGAGAGGGCGGTCGGCGCGGCGGCGCTCTGGCAGGGCCGTGCCGTCTGGGAGGTGGTGGAGGCGGTCGATCCCGACTGGCATCCGCTCAGCCCGACCGGGCTCCATGTCCGCGACACCCTGACGGCCCGGCTTCATCCCGGGCAGGCCTGCGCGGCGCTCGTGGCCGCGATCTCGGCACGGGGCGGCACCGTCGTGGGTGAGGCCGGTGACGAGGGCGCGGTCATCCATGCCACGGGGGCTGCGGGTCTTCAGGTGCTCAACACCGCCTTCGGCCGGACGGTCGGCACCGGCGTGAAGGGACAGGCCGCGCTTCTCCGGCTCGACCGGCGGGCGGCGCCGCAGCTCTTCTGCGACGGGGTGCACGTGGTGCCGCATGGCGACGGGACGGTGGCCGTGGGATCGACCAGCGAACGCGACTTCGACGACCCGGCGCAGGTGGACGGCCAGCTCGACGCCGTGATCGCGAAGGCGCGGGCCGCAGTGCCCGCCCTGCGCGACGCCGAAGTGATCCGCCGTTGGGCCGGTGTCCGCCCGCGCGCCAGAAGCCGCGCGCCGCTGCTGGGGCCCTGGCCGGGCCGTCCGGGGCATTTCATCGCGAACGGCGGGTTCAAGATCGGTTTCGGCATGGCGCCCAAGGTGGCGCATGTGATGGCGGAGCTGGTGCTCGACGGCAAGGATGCGGTGCCGGAGGGCTTCCGGACCGACGAGGCCCTGGGCTGAGCGCCGCGATCCTCGGCAAAGGACGCGACGGCGCGGGGCCGATCCGGACGGAAGAACTGGACCCCTGCCGAGGTTTGTTGTTAGCAACCTTCTGCCGGGCGAGGAGGCCGGGCGAGGGAGGATTTCAACACATGGACGGCGCGACGCAAGGGCGGGACCGACGGGGCAGAGGCTGCCCCGAGGGGCCGCCGCGCGTGTCCGGGCCGCCACGACCCGCCCCGCCGGGCCGGGAAACAGAGACCGCGGGACGGCCTCGCAAGGGAAGGACATGAAGATGAATGGCACGATGATGCACCAGCCGCTCACGATCACCTCGCTGATCGTGCATGCCGGCAAGTACCACGCCGGGACCGAGGTCGTTTCGGTCGAGACCGACGGCTCGGTCGACCGCTCGACCTGGGGCGCGGTGGCGGCGAATGCCCGCAGGCTTACCTCGGCGCTCGACCGTCTGGGCATCGACCCGGGCGCGCGCTGCGGCACGATCGCGTGGAACAACCGCCGGCATCTGGAGATCTATTTCGGCGCCTCGGGCGGCGGCCGGGTGACCCACACGATCAACCCGCGGCTCACGCCCGAGCAGATGATCTACATCATCAACCATGCCGAGGATCAGATCCTCTTCCTCGACCGGACCTTCCTGCCGGTGGCCGCCAAGCTGGGCGCGCATCTGAAGACCGTGCGCCACTTCGTCCTGATGGGCCCGCGCGACGACGAGGCCGCGGCGATGGTCGATGGCCTGATCTTCTACGATGAACTGCTCGAGACCGGGTCCGCCGACGCCGCCTGGCCCGAGCTTGACGAAAACGCGCCCGCCACGCTCTGCTACACCTCCGGGACGACGGGCAATCCGAAGGGCGTGCAGTACACGCACCGTTCGACCGTGCTGCACACGCTGGCGGGCAACCAGCCCGACGGGATCGCCATGGCGGCCCGCGACGTGGTGATGCCGGTCGTGCCGATGTTCCACGTCGCGGCCTGGGGCACGCCCTACATCGCCGCCGCCACCGGCGCGAAGATCGTGCTGCCGGGGCCGAAGCTCGACGGCGAGAGCCTCGCCCGGCTGATCGACGCGGAGCAGGTGACGCTCTCGCTCGGCGTGCCGACGATCTGGATGGGCCTGCTCGCCGGGCTCGAGAAGACCGGCTCCAAGGCGGCCTCGATGGAGCGCACGGTGGTCGGCGGCTCGGCCCTGCCGCCGTCCATGATCCGCGAGTTCCGGGACAAGTACGGGGTGGAGCTGATCCACGCCTGGGGCATGACCGAGACCTCGCCGCTCGGCACGCTGAACCAGCTGCTGCAGAAGCACGGCGACCTGTCGGAAGACGCGCAGGCGAAGATCCGGGAAGGGCAGGGGCGTCCGCCCTTCGGCGTCGACCTCAGGATCGTGGACGAGGCGGGCAAGGAGCTGCCGCGCGACGGCGAGACGCAGGGCGAGCTGCAGATCCGTGGCCACTGGATCGTCGAGAGCTACTTCGGGCAGGACCAGAGCGCCCTGACCGAGGACGGCTGGTTCGACACCGGCGACATCGCCACGCTGGACGAGGACGGCTACATGATCATCCGCGACCGCTCCAAGGACATCATCAAGTCCGGCGGGGAATGGATCTCGACCGTCGAGCTCGAGAACATCGCGATCGCGCATCCGGGCGTGGCCAATGCCGCGGCGATCGCGGCGCGGCACCCGAAATGGGACGAGCGCCCGGTGATCGTCGCCGTGCCGGCCGAGGGGGCCGAGCCCGAGGAAAGCGACGTGCTCGCCGCCTTCAAGGGCAAGGTGGCCGACTGGCAGATCCCCGACCGGGTCATCTTCGTGAAGGACCTGCCGCTCGGCGCGACCGGCAAGGTGATGAAGAACAAGCTGCGCGATGAATACGGCGACGTGCTGATCGACGCCTGAGGGGCAGGGCGGGCGGGGCGGAGGCATCCGTCCCGCCGCCGCGGACCGGCCGGAGCCGGGACAGGAACGGAAAAGGGCGGCGCCCGGAAGCGCCGCCCTGTCAGGATCGCGAGGGGAAGGGGATCACTCCTCTTCGGATTCCTCGACCGTATCCACGTTCTGTTCGATGACCTCGGTGGTCGGTTCTTCCTCGTCCTCGTCATCCGAGGCGCGCAGACCCGACGGGGCCGAGATGTTCGCGATCACGAAGTCGCGGTCGATCGTCGGCTTGGCGCCTTCCGGCAGCTTGATCTGCGAGATCGTCAGCGTGTCGCCGATTTCCATGCCCGAGATGTCGGCCACGATCTGCTCGGGGATGTCGCCGGCGGTGACCACCAGCTCGACTTCCGGACGCACGACCGTCAGCACGCCGCCCTTGCGGAGGCCGGGGCATTTCTCTTCGCCTTCGAACTCGACATGGATGAAGAGGTTGATCTTCGTCGTGCGGCGCAGGCGCATGAGGTCGACGTGGGTCGGAAGGTCCTTGACCACGTCACGCTGGACGTCGCGGCAGATGACGCGGACGTCGTCGTGACCGTCGACCTTCAGGTTGAAGAGGGTCGATTTGAACCGGCCGGCCTTCAGCTTCTGCAGCAGGGCGTTGAAGGGCAGGTTGATCGGAAGCGGGTCGTTTTCACCACCGAAAACGATGCCAGGTACGAGGCCGTCACGACGAGCCTGACGAGCGGCGCCCTTGCCTGTCCCCGTCCGAACCTGGGCGTGAAGATCAGGAATTTCTCCAGCCATGGGTATATCTCCATTGGTTATGCGGGCATCCTCCAAGGCTGTATGCCCGCGTGAAGCCGCGCCTATAGCCGCAATGGGGGGCGGTGAAAAGGGGGAAGTTGCAGCGTCTGCCGCGCTCAGCGCGGGATGTCCGAGACGAGATGCCCGCCCGCCACCATCACCGCCTCGTAGAGCGCCCATTCCTCGGGCCGGGCCGCCACGAAGGCCGCCTCCATCTCGGGCGAGAGCGGTGCGTCCACCTCGGGCGAGACGTTCTTGCGGCCGGGGCGGACCTTTTCGCCCAGCCGGTCCTCGAGGAAGGCGTGGAAGACGTCCGGGCGTTCGTAGGCAAACAGGTGATCGACACGAAGCGCGCCCTCGGGCGAGGAGAGAAAGCCCCACTGGCTGCCGATCCGCGCGTGCTCGGGCGGGCTGGGCGATATGACGTCGGCGATGAAGTCGTCGAAGCTCATGCCCGAGAGGTCCATCGGCCCGCCCGCGACCTTGGGGCGCTTGCGGTAGCGGAACCAGCTGCGGACCTGCTCGAGCGGATCGCGGATCACCGCGACCCGCTCGGGGTCGAGGTCATGGGCGCCCTTGAGATAGGGGGCGAAGAACTTGTCGTATTTGCGCAAGGGCATGTGCTTGAGCGCGGTGTCCCGCGCCAGCACGATCTGGGCGTGCCGGCTGAGCGCCATGTGATAGGCGGTCGAGCCGGTCTTGGGCACGGCGAAGAGCGTGAAGTTGGCGCGGGTGAAAACGAGCATGATCCGTCACTTGCGGCTGGCACTGGCGGCGAGAGTGCCGGGCCGCTTCCCGCTTGTCAAAGCGTGCCGCCGCCCGGCGCGGCACGGCGCACCGGGCGTGGATTGCGGGCCACCCGGCCGCAGGCCGGTCGCGCGGCGCCGGTCAGGCCCAGTCGCCCGAGAAGCCGGCCGGGACCAGCAGGATGTCGCGGTCGACCTCCTTGATGTCCCGCTTGCCGCAGAGCGCCATGGAGATGTCCATCTCCTTGCGGATCACCTCGAGCGCCGCCATCACGCCTTCTTCGCCCATGGCGCCGAGCCCGTGGATGTAGGCGCGCCCGATGTAGGTGCCCTTGGCCCCCATGGCGATGGCCTTCAGCACGTCCTGGCCCGAGCGGATGCCGCTGTCGAGATGCACCTCGACCCGGTCGCCGACCGCCTGCAGGATCGGCTCCAGCATCCGGATCGAGCTGAGCGCCCCGTCGAGCTGCCGCCCGCCGTGGTTCGAGACCACGATCGCGTCGGCCCCCATCTCGGCCGCCATCCTGGCGTCCTCGACGTCGAGGATGCCCTTCAGGATCACCGGGCCGTCCCACATCTCCTTGATCTGTGCGACCTTCTTCCAGTCGAGACGGGGGTCGAACTGCTCGGCGGTCCAGGACCCCAGCTCGGCGGTGTCGGTGATGCCCTTCACATGGCCCACGATATTGCCGAAATGCCGGCGCCTGGTGCCCAGCATCTCGAGGCCCCAGGCCCATTTGGTGGCGAGGTTCGCGATGGTCGAGGGCGTCAGCTTCGGCGGGGCCGAAAGGCCGTTCTTCAGATCCTTGTGCCGCTGGCCGAGGATCTGCAGGTCGAGCGTGATCACGAGGGCCGAGCATTTCGCGTCCTTCGCCCGCTGGACCAGGCGGCGGACGTAATCCTCGTCGCGCATGGTGTAGAGCTGGAACCAGAACGGCTTCTTCGTGTGTTCGGCCACGTCCTCGATCGAGCAGATCGACATGGTGGAGAGGGTGAAGGGCACGCCGAAACGCTCGGCGGCGCGGGCGGCCTTGATCTCGCCGTCGGCGTTCTGCATCCCGGTGAACCCCACCGGGGCCAGGGCCACGGGCATCGCGACGGGCTGGCCGATCATCTCGGAGGCCAGCGAGCGGTCCGACATGTCGACGGCAACCCGCTGGCGGAAGCGGATCTGCTGGAAGTCCGAGGTGTTCTCGCGGAAGGTCTGTTCCGACCAGGAACCGCTCTCGGCGTAATCGTAGAACATTCGCGGCGTGCGCTTCCGGTGCAGGCGCTTGAGGTCGTCGATGCAGGTGATCACGGGCATGTCTGAAGTCTCCTCGATCGTCACGAAGCAGTAGCGGGCCGCGGGAGGGGCGGCAAGGGAGGGGGTGCCGCACCGCCGCCCGGCCCTGAGCATCCGGCCGGGGGCGGACTTCGAGCGGAGATCCGGGCCGGGCTCGAGCCGGGCAAGGCAAGACCCTTGAAATGTCTCCCGTTACCGGGGTCTGCCGGGTCGGACGCCGGGGGCAAGGCCGCGCCACCACCGGCGAGGGCCCCGCCGCCGCGCCTGCCGTCCGGCCCCGCTTGCACCGCCGGGCGTCATCGCCTATACGCCCCCGGTGGCCCGCCATGGGCCCGACTCGACCCAACATGAACATGCCGTGTCCCTCCCGCAATCGCTTCGGGGAGGTCGTCCGGCAAGGAGAAGCGACATGAAACTCAACGAACTGCGCGACAATCCCGGCGCGGCCCCGAAGAAAAAGCGCGTTGCGCGCGGCCCCGGCTCCGGCAAGGGCAAGATGGGCGGCCGTGGTATCAAGGGCCAGAAATCCCGCTCGGGCGTGGCCATCAAGGGCTACGAGGGCGGCCAGATGCCGCTCTACCAGCGTCTGCCCAAGCGCGGCTTCAACAAGCCGAACCAGAAGAAATACGCCGTGATCAACCTCGGCATCATCGCCAAGTACATCGAGAGCGGCAAGCTCGACGCGGGCGCAACCATCACCGAGGACGCGCTGGTCGCGGCCGGTGCGGTGCGCCGCAAGCTTGACGGTGTCCGTGTCCTCGCCAAGGGCGACATCGCGACCAAGGTCAACCTCGAGGTGACCGGCGCCTCGAAATCGGCGGTCGAGGCCGTCGAGAAGGCTGGCGGTTCGCTGAAGGTCACGGCAGCGGCAGCCGCCGCCGAGTAAGTGGTTGTGAGCGGCTCCGGAGCCGCTTACATAGCCTACGTGTTTTCCTGAAACGCCGCCGAGCCGGGAAACGGCCCCGGCGGCGTTCTCGCATCGAAAGAGACCTTTGCATGGTATCTGCAGCAGAACAGATGGCGGCCAACACAAGCTGGGCGGCGCTCGGCAAGGCCACTGAACTGCGTCACCGGATCTTCTACACGCTCGCGCTGCTGGTGATCTACCGGCTCGGGACCTACATCCCGGTCCCCGGCATCGACGGCGGCGCACTGCGTGAATTCATGGAAGGTGCGGCATCGGGACTCGGCGGCATCCTGACGATGTTCACCGGCGGCGCGCTCGGACGGATGGGGATCTTCGCGCTCGGGATCATGCCGTACATCTCGGCCTCGATCATCGTGCAGCTTCTCGCGGCCATGGTGCCGTCGCTGGAGCAGCTGAAGAAAGAGGGCCAGCAGGGCCAGAAGAAGCTCAACCAGTACACCCGCTACGGCACGGTCGCGCTGGCGACGATGCAGGCCTATGGCCTTGCCGTGTCGCTCGAGGCGGGCGACCTGGTGACCGATCCGGGCATGTTCTTCCGCGTCTCCTGCCTGATCACCCTCGTCGGCGGCACGATGTTCCTGATGTGGCTGGGCGAGCAGATCACCCAGCGGGGCGTGGGCAACGGCATCTCGCTGATCATCTTCGTCGGCATCATCGCCGAGGTTCCGGCCGCGCTGGCGCAGTTCTTCGCCTCGGGCCGCTCGGGCGCGATCAGCCCCGCCGTCATCGTCGGCGTGATGGTCATGGTCGTCGCGGTCATCGCCTTCGTGGTCTTCATGGAGCGCGCGCTGCGCAAGATCCACATCCAGTACCCCCGCCGCCAGGTCGGCATGAAGGTCTATGACGGCGGCTCCAGCCACCTGCCGATCAAGGTGAACCCGGCGGGCGTCATCCCGGCGATCTTCGCCAGCTCGCTGCTGCTGCTGCCGGTCACGATCTCGACCTTCTCGGGCAACCAGACCGGGCCGCTGATGTCGACGATCCTCGCCTATTTCGGGCCGGGCCAGCCGCTCTACCTCGCGTTCTTCCTCGCGATGATCGTTTTCTTCGCGTATTTCTACACCCACAACGTCTCGTTCAAATCGGACGACGTGGCGGACAACCTGAAGAACCAGAACGGTTTCGTCCCGGGGATCCGTCCCGGCAAGCGGACGGCGGAATACCTCGAATACGTGGTGAACCGCGTCCTCGTGCTGGGCTCGGCCTACCTCGCGGCGGTCTGCCTGCTGCCGGAGATCCTCCGCAGCCAGCTGGCGATCCCGTTCTATTTCGGCGGGACCTCGGTGCTGATCGTCGTCTCGGTGACCATGGACACGATCGAGCAGGTGCACAGCCACCTGCAGGCGCACCAGTACGAAAGCCTGATCGAGAAATCGCGTCTGCGCGGTAAGGGCAAGGGGCGCAGACGGAAAGGAACTGCACGTCGATGAACATCATTCTTCTCGGACCGCCCGGGGCCGGCAAGGGCACCCAGGCGGCGAAGCTTGTCGCATCCCGCGACATGACCCAACTGTCCACCGGCGACATGCTGCGTGAAGCACGGACCTCCGGGACCGAGATGGGCAAGAAGGTTGCCGCGATCATGGACGCGGGCGAGCTTGTCACCGACGAGATCGTCATCGGCCTGATCCGCGAGAAGCTGGAAAGCCGGTCCGCCGGCGGCTTCATCTTCGACGGCTTCCCGCGCACGCTGGCGCAGGCCGATGCGCTCGAGGCGCTGCTGACCGAGACGGGGCAGGGGCTTGACGCCGCGATCGAGCTGCGGGTCAACGACGAGGTCCTCGTGGACCGGATCGTCAACCGCGCGAAGGAAGCGGCGGCCGCGGGCCAGCCGGTCCGCGCGGACGACAATGCCGAGAGCCTGAAGGTCCGCCTGATGGAGTATTACAAGAAGACCTCTCCGCTGATCGGCTACTACTATGCCAAGGGCCAGCTGTCGCAGGTCGACGGGTTGGCGGATATCGGCGAGGTCGAGGCTTCGATTGCGCGGGTTCTGGACAAATCCTGAATCGCTCCCGCATCGGGTCTTGACCCTTCGGGCAAACTTACATAGTCAGCCCTATCCCGGACCCCGGCGGCGATTCCCATTGCCGCCGGGTCCCGTTTGGACCACCGAAATTCGACATGACCTTCGGCACACGGCCCCTGGTCAGATGTTGTGAAAAAAGGTTCTGGAGCTACGGAACCGCAACCAAAGGAAAGTGACACGTGGCACGTATCGCCGGCGTTAACATCCCGACCGCTAAGAGGGTTCCGATCGCCCTCACCTACATCACCGGAATCGGCCCCAGCTCGGCCCGTGACATCTGCGACGCCGTCGGCATCGACGCGGCCCGCCGTGTCAACGAGCTGTCGGACGCCGAGGTGCTCTCGATCCGCGAGCACATCGACGCCAACTACACCGTCGAGGGCGACCTGCGCCGCGAGACGCAGATGAACATCAAGCGCCTGATGGACCTCGGTTGCTACCGCGGCCTGCGCCATCGCCGCAACCTCCCCGTCCGCGGTCAGCGGACGCACACCAACGCACGGACCCGCAAGGGCCCCGCGAAGCCGATCGCCGGCAAGAAGAAGTAAGGGGAGACTGCACCAATGGCACGCGACACGCGCCGCGCAGGCGGCAAGAAGAAGGTCTCCAAGAACATCGCCGCTGGCGTTGCTCATGTGAACTCTTCGTTCAACAACACCAAGATCCTGATCTCGGACGTGCAGGGCAACGCGATCGCATGGTCGTCCGCCGGCACCATGGGCTTCAAGGGTTCGCGGAAATCGACCCCCTACGCCGCTCAGATGGCTGCAGAAGACGCAGGCAAGAAGGCGCAGGAACACGGCGTGAAGACGCTGGAAGTCGAAGTTCAGGGCCCCGGTTCGGGCCGTGAATCGGCGCTCCGCGCTCTGGCGGCCGTCGGGTTCAACATCACCTCGATCCGTGATGTGACCCCGATCGCGCACAACGGCTGCCGCCCGCCGAAGCGTCGCCGGGTCTGATTTCGGTCACCGCCTTGCGGGAGGCTGCGCTTGAGCGCGGCCTCCCTCATGTCATTCAACCTCGGGCGTTGCGACCTTTGGACATGGGGACGCAACAGGAATTGAGGAGACATCCATGATCCACAAGAATTGGGCCGAACTGATCAAGCCGACCCAGCTTGACGTCAAGCCGGGCAACGACCCCCAGAAGGAAGCGACCGTCGTCGCGGAACCGCTCGAGCGCGGCTTCGGCCTGACGCTCGGCAACGCGCTGCGGCGCGTCCTGATGTCGTCGCTCCAGGGCGCGGCCATCACCTCCGTCCAGATCGACAACGTGCTGCACGAGTTCTCCAGCGTGGCCGGTGTGCGTGAAGACGTCACCGACATCGTCCTGAACCTCAAGGGTGTATCGATCCGCATGGATGTCGAGGGGCCGAAGCGCCTTTCGGTGAACGCGAAGGGTCCGGGCGCCGTGACCGCCGCCGACATCGCCGAGACCGCGGGCATCGAGATCCTCAACAAGGACCACGTGATCTGCCACCTCGACGAGGGCGCCGACCTGTTCATGGAGCTGACCGTGAACACCGGCAAGGGCTACGTCGCCGCCGACAAGAACAAGCCGGAGGACGCACCCATCGGCCTGATCCCGATCGACGCGATCTACTCGCCGATCAAGAAGGTCTCCTACGACGTGCAGCCGACCCGCGAGGGCCAGGTGCTGGACTACGACAAGCTGACCATGAAGGTCGAGACCGACGGCTCGCTCTCGCCGGATGACGCCGTGGCCTTCGCCGCGCGCATCCTGCAGGACCAGCTGTCGATCTTCGTCAACTTCGACGAGCCGGAATCGGCCTCGCGTCAGGACGACGACGACGGTCTCGAGTTCAACCCGCTCCTCCTCAAGAAGGTGGACGAGCTGGAGCTCTCCGTGCGTTCGGCGAACTGCCTGAAGAACGACAACATCGTCTACATCGGCGACCTGATCCAGAAGACCGAAGCCGAGATGCTCCGCACCCCGAACTTCGGCCGCAAGTCGCTGAACGAGATCAAGGAAGTGCTGTCCGGCATGGGCCTGCACCTCGGCATGGATGTCGAGGACTGGCCGCCGGACAACATCGAGGACCTGGCCAAGAAGTTCGAAGACCAGTTCTGAGTGTTTCGGGTGGGACGCGCCTTGAGGCGTGACCCACCCGCCCACCCATGTCACGCCTCAAGGCGCGGCAGGGTGGCACGGTTGGTTCCCGGCGCGGCACCGGGAGCCTCTCATCGAACCCTCCGGGTTCGACCGCCGCACTGGTCGCATTCCCCGGATGCGCCCCAAGGAGAGCCGGTGACACGCATCGCCGGCCGGACAAAGCAAAACGCCCGTAGAGGGCACTGATTGGAGTAAGACAATGCGTCACGCACGTGGTTACCGCCGCCTGAACCGTACTCATGAGCACCGCAAGGCGCTCTGGGCGAACATGGCCGGCTCGCTCATCGAGCACGAACAGATCAAGACGACCCTTCCCAAGGCGAAGGAGCTGCGTCCGATCGTCGAGAAGCTCATCACCCTCGGCAAGCGCGGCGATCTGCACGCCCGCCGCCAGGCCGCCTCGCAGCTGAAGCAGGACGAATACGTCGCGAAGCTCTTCGACGTGCTCGGCCCGCGCTACGCCGACCGCCAGGGCGGCTACATCCGCATCATGAAGGCCGGCTTCCGCTACGGCGACATGGCGCCGATGGCGATCATCGAATTCGTCGACCGCGACGTCGATGCCAAGGGCGCGGCCGACAAGGCCCGCGTCGCGGCAGAGGACGATGCCGAGGCCTGATCCTCGCCTGACAGCGTCACATTTTCGGGAACCCCCGGTCGCAGGACCGGGGGTTTTTCCTTGCGGCGCGGGCGGTATGCCACCGGCGAGGGCTGAAAAGCGCCCCCGGATGCGTCCGGGGGACGCTTTCAGCCTTGAACGGGCAAAGCCCCCGGAAAGGATGAAGCGGGGGCCGGCGCTTGCATTCCCCCTGGACGGTCCGCATATCCTGCGGCCATGAAGCCGTTCCTTTCCGCAGTGATTGCCATCGGGATGATGTCCGCGCCTGTCGCGGCCACCGAACCCGCCGTCCCCAACAGCCAGGCCGAGATCGCGCTGAGCTTCGCGCCCGTCGTGAAGCAGGCCGCCCCCGCGGTGGTCAACATCTACGCGAGCCGGGTGGTGCAGAGCCGCCGCTCGCCCTTCGCCGACGATCCGTTCTTCTCCGACTTCTTCCGGAACTACGGGCAGACGCGTCCGCAGGTGCAGAACTCGCTCGGCTCCGGCGTGATCCTGAGCGCCGACGGGATCGTCGTTTCGAACAACCACGTGGTCGAGCAGGCCGACGACATCCGCGTCGTGCTGAACGACCGGCGGGAATTCCGCGCGCGGGTGCTGATGGCGGATGCCGAGGCGGACCTCGCGATCCTCAAGCTCGAGGAGGCGGCGGAGATGCCGCATCTGGACCTGCGCGACAGCGACGGGGTCGAGGTGGGCGAGCTGGTGCTGGCCATCGGCAACCCGTTCGGCGTGGGGCAGACGGTGTCGTCGGGCATCGTTTCGGGGCTGGCGCGGTCCGGCACGGCCACGGGCAACGCGCGCGGGTATTTCATCCAGACGGACGCGCCGATCAACCCGGGCAATTCGGGCGGCGCGCTGATCGACCTGAACGGCCGGCTCATCGGGGTGAACACCTCGATCCTGTCCAAATCGGGCGGGTCCAACGGGATCGGCTTCGCGATTCCCGCCTCGCTGGTGAAGCAGTTCGTGGCGCAGGCGCGCGCCGGAAACGAGGTCTTCCATCGCCCCTGGGCCGGGCTCAACGGGCAGCCGGTGGACGCGGCCATGGCCGAGGGGCTGGGGCTCGACCGCCCCGGCGGAATCGTGATCGCGGAGGTCCATGCGGCCTCGCCCTTCGGCGTGGCGGGGCTGGAGCCGGGGGACGTGATCCTCGACGTGGGCGGGCTGCCGGTGAACACGCCGGCCGAGATGATCTATCGCATGTCCGTCGCGGGGGAGGGCGGCGAGGTCCCCGTGCGCTATTCCCGCGAGGGCGAGGCCCTCGACACGATGGTCCGCCTGACCAGGCCGCCCGAGGATCCGCCGCGCGGCGATCTGGTGACCGACGAGCGCTCGCCGATCCCGGGCATGGGCCTCTGCGGGGTGAACCCGGCGGTGCTGGCGGAGTTCGGGCTGCCGCTCTCGGCCTCGGGCGCGGTGGTGACCGATCCCGGGCCCGTGGGCCTGCGGGCCGGGCTGCGGCGCGGCGACATGATCCTTGCGGTGAACGGCGAGACGGTCGCGGATGGCCGCGCCGCCGCGGCCGCCCTGCGGGACACCGGCCGCTGGCTGGCGCTCGACGTCCAGCGCGGGCGGGAGCGGATGTCGCTGAGGTTCCGCCTCTGATGGGGGACCTGTTCGACAGCCCCGGCGGCAACGAGGCGGAGACCAACGCCCCCCGTCCGCTCGCCGACCGGCTCCGGCCCAGGGCGCTGTCCGAGGTGATCGGCCAGCAGCAGGTCCTGGGCCCCGAAGCGCCGCTCGGCGTGATGCTGGCCTCGGGCGCGCTTTCGTCGCTGATCTTCTGGGGGCCGCCGGGGGTGGGCAAGACCACCATCGCGCGGCTGCTCGCGACCGAGACCGACCTGCATTTCGTCCAGATCAGCGCGATCTTCACCGGCGTGCCGGAGCTGAGGAAGGTCTTCGAGGCCGCCAAGATGCGGCGCCGGAACGGGCAGGGGACGCTGCTCTTCGTCGACGAGATCCACCGCTTCAACAAGGCGCAGCAGGACGGTTTCCTGCCGCACATGGAGGACGGGACGATCCTCCTCGTCGGCGCGACGACCGAGAACCCGTCGTTCGAGCTGAACTCGGCGCTCCTCAGCCGCTCCCAGGTCCTGGTGCTGGAGCGGCTGTCGCTTGCCGACATGGAGCTGCTGACCCAGCGGGCCGAGAAGGACCTGGGGGTCGCCCTGCCGCTCGACGGCGCGGCGCGCGAGGCGCTGCAGGAGATGGCCGATGGCGACGGCCGCGCGCTCCTGAACCTCGTCGAGCAGGTCGCGGCCTGGAAGGTCGAGGGCAAGCTCTCGACCGACAAGCTGACAGCACGGCTACAGCGGCGGGCGGCGAAATACGACAAGTCGGGCGACGAGCATTACAACCTGATCTCGGCGCTGCACAAATCCGTCCGGGGGAGCGACCCCGACGCCGCGCTCTACTGGCTGGCGCGGATGCTGACGGGGGGCGAGGATCCGCGCTACCTCGCCCGGCGGATCACCCGCATGGCGGTCGAGGACATCGGCCTCGCCGATCCGCAGGCGCAGGAGATCTGCCTCGGCGCCTGGCAGACCTACGAGCGCCTCGGCTCGCCCGAGGGCGAGCTTGCGCTGGCGCAGGCGGTGACGTACCTCGCGCTCGCGCCCAAGTCGAACGCGGGCTACGTCGCGTGGAAGGCCGCGATGCGCTCGGCGAAGTCGTTCGGGTCGGAGCCGCCGCCGAAGCACATCCTGAACGCGCCGACCTCGCTGATGAAGGAGCAGGGCTACGGCGCGGGCTACGCCTATGACCACGACGCCGAGGACGGCTTCTCGGGTCAGAACTACTTCCCCGAGACGATGAAGCGCGAGGCCTATTACCTGCCCGTCGAGCGCGGCTTCGAACGCGAGCTGAAGAAGCGGCTCGACTGGTTCACGAAGCTCCGGGCGAAGCGGGGCTGAGGCCCCCCTTCCTCTGGTCCATGTATCCTCGGGGGGAGTCGGCGCTTCGCGCCGACGGGGGGCGGAAAGCCCCCTCCGCCCCCTCCGCAAAGGCGCCCCAGCTTGACAATCCGCCCCCTCCGCGCGATGGACGCGGCATGGTCGGAACCCTCATACAAGTCGCCTGCGGCGGCGCGATCGGCGCCACGCTGCGTCACCTCGCGGGCGTGGGACTGGCGCGTGCCTTCGGCGTCACCGGCTTCCCGCTCGGGGTGATGTCGGTGAACGTCCTGGGCTCGGCGCTCATGGGGATCCTGCTGGTCCTGCTCGCGCATCGCGGCCAGACCCACCTCAATCCCTTTCTGATGACCGGGGTGCTGGGCGGGTTCACCACCTTCTCGGCCTTCTCGCTGGAGGCCTTCACGCTCTGGGAGCGGGGGGCCGCCCTTCAGGCCGGGCTCTACGTCATCCTCTCGGTCACCCTTTCCATCGCCGCGCTGGTCGCGGCGGTCCATGTCACGCGGAGTGTCCTTGCATGACCGGCGTCCAGACGATCACCGTGGGGCCGGGCGATGCCGGCCAGAGGCTCGACCGCTGGCTGCGGCGGATGTTTCCGCACCTGCCGCAGGGCCGGATCGAGAAGATGTGCCGCAAGGGCGAGCTGCGCGTCGACGGCGGCCGGGTGAAGGCCAATGCGCGGCTGGAGCCCGGGCAGGACGTGCGGATCCCGCCGCTGCCCGAGCCCGAGCCGCAGCAGGCCGTGCGCAAGATCCGCGTGACCGAGGCCGACGCGCGGTTCATCCGCTCCTGCGTGCTCTGGGAAGACGAGTGGATCATCGCGCTGAACAAGCCGCCGGGGCTGCCGGTGCAGGGCGGCTCGAAGCTGACCCGCCATGTCGACGCGCTGGCCGAGGGGCTGCGCGAGGGTGAGGGCGACAAGCCGCGGCTGGTGCACCGGCTGGACAAGGACACCTCGGGGCTGCTGCTGCTCGCCAAGACGCGCGAGGCGGCGGCGGCTCTGACCGAGAGCTTCCGGCATCGCAACACGCGCAAGATCTACTGGGCCGCCGTCGCGGGCGTGCCGGCGCCCCGGATGGGGACGATCAAGTACGGGCTCGTCAAGGCGCCGGGCCACGGCGCGGGCGGCGAGGGCGAGAAGATGATCTGCATCCATCCGGACGCCGTCGCCTCCACCAAGGACGCCAAGCGCGCCACGACCGATTACGCGGTGCTCTCGCCGCTGGCCAAGCGCGCCTCGTGGTGCGCGCTGGTTCCCGTGACGGGGCGCACGCACCAGCTGCGGGCGCACATGGCCGAGCTGGGGCATCCGATCATCGGCGACGGGAAATACGGCGGCTCCGGTCAGGAGAACCTCGGCGACGGCTGGGGCGCCCAGCTTGGCGGTGAGCTGAGCCGGAAGCTGCACCTGCACGCGCGCTCGCTGACGCTGGAGCATCCCTTCACCAAGAAGCAGCTCTCGCTCACCGCGCCGCTGCCCGAGCACATGGCGCGGACCTGGAAAGAGGTCGGCTGGGCCGAGGAAGACGTGCCCGAGGATCCCTTCGCGGAGGAGGAATGATGCAGCCGCGCCTGGTGATCTTCGACGTGGACGGGACGCTCTCGGACAGCCAGGGGCATATCCTCGCGGCGATGGCGGATGCCTTCGCGGTGGTGGACGCGCCCCTGCCGCCGCGCGAGGTCGTGCTGTCGATCGTCGGGCTCTCGCTCGAGGTGGCGATCCCGCGACTGGCGCCCGCGCTCACCCCCGAGCAGCACGCGGCGATGGTCGCGGGCTACCGCGCCGGCTTCCGCTCGCGCCGCGAGGCGGGGGGCGTGGCGGCGACGCCGCTCTATCCCGGCATCCGAGAGGCGGTGGAGGTTCTGGCGGCGCAGGAACACACCGTGCTGGGCATCGCCACGGGCAAGTCGATGCGGGGGCTCGAGGCGCTGCTCGACGGGCAGGGGCTGCGGCATCACTTCTTCACGCTCCAGGTGGCGGATCATCACCCGTCGAAGCCGCACCCTTCGATGCTGCTCACCGCGATGTCGGAGACCGGGATCGGGCCCGAGCGCTCGGTGATGATCGGCGACACCAGCTTCGACATGGACATGGCGCGCGCCGCCGGGATGCCGGGGATCGCGGTCGGCTGGGGCTATCACCCGGCGACGGAGCTTGGCTCGGCCATCCGTCACGTCGCCACGGCGGCGGAGCTGCCGGGCGCGGTGGATGCGGTACTGGAAAGAGAGGCCACGGCATGAGCGAATGGAAGGCGAAGCGCTTCTGGAAAGAGGTCAACGTGGACGCGGGCGAGGGGGGCTATTCGGTCCTGCTGGACACTCGGCCCGTGCGGACCCCCGCGAAAGCGCCGCTGACGCTCCCGACCCGCGCCATGGCCGAGGCGGTCGCCGCCGAGTGGGAGGCGCAGGAAGCCGAGATCGACCCGATGTCGATGCCGGCCACCCGCGCCGCCAATGCCGCCATCGACAAGGTGGCGATCCAGTTCGACGAGGTCGCCGACATGCTCTCGGCCTATGGCGACAGCGACCTGCTCTGCTACCGCGCCGAGGCCCCGGACGAGCTGGTGGCGCGGCAGGCCTCCGCATGGGATCCCCTGCTCGACTGGGCGCAGGAGACCTACGGCGCGCGGCTCGAGACCCGGACGGGGATCATGCATGCGCCGCAATCGCCCGAGGCGCTGGCACGGCTCGACGCCGAGCTGCGGAAGATGTCGCCGTTCCAGCTGGCCGCCTTTCATGACCTCGTGGCATTGAGCGGATCGCTGGTGCTTGCGCTGGCCGCCACGCGGGACCACCTGCCGATCGACGAGCTCTGGGCGCGGTCGCGCGTCGACGAGCTGTGGCAGGAGGAACAATGGGGCCGGGACGAGGAGGCTTTCGAGGCCGCCGAGGTCAAGCGCGCCGCCTTCCTGAACGCGAAACAATTCTACGATCTCACCGGGCCCGGCGACACTTTGTGACGCCTTCCCCGGCGCGGCGGAGCGATGCGTTTCGCGGAGTGCCGAAAAGCCGGTCAAATCAATGGCTGACGGCGGGGCAAGTGCCTCGAAGCTCCATTGATTTTGGTGATGACACCCTTGACCAAATCAGATGAATGCGACCAAACTCCCCCATGCTGTGCGGGGGGAGCTCTCCTGTCGCGCATTTCGCCACCGACCCCGGGGCGGGTCGGAGCTAACCGCCAGAACGTACAGGCGGACAATCAGGAAGAGGTAAAAATGAAGAAAACCGCAATTTTCGGAGCGCTGACAGTCGCTGGCCTGATGGCCGGCGCAGCTGGCGCCGCCACGCTGGACGACGTCAAGGCGCGCGGCAAGCTGAACTGTGGCGTGTCCACCGGTCTCGCCGGGTTCTCGAACCCCGATGCTAACGGCAACTGGGAAGGCTTCGACGTCGCGGTCTGCCGCGCTGTCGCCGCCGCCGTCCTGGGTGATCCGCAGGCCGTCGAATTCGTGCCGACCACCGGCAAGACCCGCTTCACCGCGCTCGCCTCTGGCGAGATCGACATGCTGGCCCGGAACACCACCTGGACCCTGTCGCGCGACGCGGACCTGAAGTTCACCTTCGTCGGCGTCAACTACTACGACGGTCAGGGCTTCATGGTCCCGAAAGAGCTGGGCGTCTCCTCGGCCAAGGAACTGGACGGCGCGACCGTCTGCATCCAGACCGGCACCACGACCGAGCTCAACCTCGCGGACTTCTTCCGCAAGAACAACATGAGCTACGAGCCCGTGCCGATCGAGACGAACGCCGAAGCGCAGCAGCAGTACCTTGCCGGTGCCTGCGACGTCTACACGACGGACGCCTCCGGCCTGGCCTCCACCCGCGCGACCTTCGAGGATCCCTCGGCGCACGCCGTGCTGCCCGAGATCATCTCGAAAGAGCCGCTCGGGCCGCTCGTCCGCCACGGCGACGACGAGTGGGGTGACATCACCCGCTGGACCCTCAACGCGCTGGTCGCGGCCGAGGAACTGGGCATCACCTCCGCCAATGTCGCAGAGATGGCCGCTTCGGCCGGCGACAACCCGGAGATCAACCGTCTGCTCGGCACCGAGGGCAACCTGGGCGAGATGCTCGGCCTCGAAGCCGACTGGGCCGTCAAGGCGATCTCGGCCGGCGGCAACTACGGCGAGATCTTCGAGTCGAACATCGGCGAGAGCACTCCGATCGGCCTCGCACGCGGCCTGAACGCTCAGTGGACCGATGGCGGCCTGATCTACTCGCCGCCGTTCCGCTAAGACAACCGGCAGGGGCGCGGATCCTTTCCGCGCCCTTCGCCTTCCGCCGTACCCGGGGCGCAACGACCGGGCGGCAATGATCCGGCCACTGGCGCATCAAGACGCCGCAGCACAAGGCCGGAACAACGGGGAACACCAGAAATGGCTACACTCACCGACCCACCGTCGGAGTCGTTCAAGCTTTCGATGCTGATCTACGATACGCGGTATCGGTCGATCACGTTTCAGGTCATCGCGCTCATCCTGTTTCTCACCCTGATCGGCTGGCTGATCAACAACACGGTGCAGAACCTCCAGGATCTCGGGAAGGAGCCGTCCTTCGGCTTCATGAACCAGCCCGCCGGCTATGACATCAACCAGACGCTGATCCCGTACAATTCGCAGGACACCCACCTGAGGGCGGCCTTCGTCGGGATCCTGAACACGCTGCTCGTCGCGGTGATGGGCTGCATCACGGCCACCGTCGTGGGCGTCTTCGTCGGCGTCCTGCGCCTTTCGGGCAACTGGCTCGTCGCACGGCTGATGACGGTCTATGTCGAGATCTTCCGCAACGTGCCGGTCCTGATGTGGATCGTGCTCTGCATGGCCATCCTGATCGAGAGCCTGCCCTCCCCGAGCGATTTCCGGGGCGACGACCCGGAGGCGACGATGTCGTTCTTCGATACCGTCGCCATCACCAACCGAGGCGTCTATGTGCCGGCGGTGGAATTCTCGCGCGGGCTGCCCGCGCTGCCGGTCGGCAATGCCTTCGACCTCAGCCTGAACTTCGTCGTGGCCCTGCTGGTCCTGCTGGGCGGCATCTGGGCCTCGGGCGCGATCCGCCGCCGGGCGGATGCGATCCAGAACAGCACCGGCGTGCGGCCCCGGACGTGGCACCTGCGGGTGGGCGTGATCCTGATCCCGCTGATCGCCGTGCTGACGATCCTCGGCTTCAACCTGCAATACCCCGAACTCAAGGGCTTCAACTTCGGCGGCGGGCTCTACATGCGGAACTCGCTGATCGCCCTGTGGCTGGCGCTGTCGCTCTACACCGCGGCCTTCGTCGCCGAGATCGTGCGCGCGGGCATCATGGCGGTCTCGCACGGCCAGACCGAAGCCGCCGCGGCGCTCGGACTGCGTCCGCGTCGCGTGATGAGCCTCGTGGTGCTGCCGCAGGCGCTGCGGATCATCATCCCGCCGCTGATCTCGCAATACCTGAACCTGACCAAGAACTCCTCGCTCGCCATCGCCGTCGGCTACATGGACGTGACCGGCACGCTGATGGGCATCACGCTGAACCAGACGGGCCGCGAGCTCGAGACGGTCCTGCTGGGGATGCTGGTCTACCTGACCATCTCGCTGATCATCTCGGCCGTGATGAACCTCTACAACTCGCGCGTAGCCCTGGTGGAGCGGTAAGATGTCGAACACGCATGCAGATACCGTCTCCTACGTCCGCGACACGATGCTCATGCAGCAGGACCCGCCGTCCACCTCGGTCGGCGTGGTCGGCTGGGCACGCGGCAACCTGTTCTCGGGCTGGTTCAACACGATCCTGACGATCCTCTCGGCCGCCTTCGTGCTCTGGCTGCTGGCCGGGATCGTGCCCTGGGTCGTCTCGCCCACCTGGAACGCCTCGTCGCTGACCGAGTGCCGCGAGATCCTCGCGGGTCACGAGGGCGCCTGCTGGGGCGTCATCCACGAACGCTGGAACCAGCTCCTCTTCGGGTTCTACCCGCAGGAGCTCTACTGGCGCCCGGTCCTGGCACTCGTGCTGCTGCTGATCGCGCTCGGGCCGATCCTCTTCGCCGACTTCGTGTCGCCGAAGATCCTGCCCTTCTCGGCGGTCTATCCCTTCATCGGGGCGTGGCTGCTCTGGGGCGGCACGATCTGGACCCCGGTGATGGCCGCGCTCGGCTTCGTGGTGGGCTACGGCGTCTTCGTCCTGGCGCAGAGGTTCATCGTCCCGGGGCTCGCCTTCCTCGCCGCGGTGCTCGCGGCGCTGGTCTGGTGGCTGGTCATCATGCCCTTCGCGCTGCCGGACCTCGCCCGGCTGATCCCGATCGGGCTGGAAGCGGTGCAGTCGCGCCAGTTCGGGGGCTTCATGCTGTCGATCACCATCGGCGTGACGGCGATCCTGTTCTCGCTGCCGATCGGCATCCTGCTGGCGCTCGGCCGCCGCAGCGACCTGCCGCTGGTGAAATGGCTCTGCGTGGGCTTCATCGAGTTCATCCGCGGCGTGCCCCTCATCACCCTGCTGTTCGTGGCCTCGACCCTGCTCAACATCTTCCTGCCGCCCGGCACCAACTTCGACATCATCCTGCGGGTGATGATCATGGTGACGCTCTTCGCGTCGGCCTACATGGCCGAGGTCATCCGGGGCGGTCTCGCCGCCCTGCCGAAGGGGCAGTACGAGGGCGCCGATTCGCTCGGGCTCGACTACTGGCAGGCGCAGCGGCTGATCATCATGCCGCAGGCGCTGAAGATCTCGATCCCCGGCATCGTCTCCACCTTCATCGGCGTATTCAAGGACACGACCCTGGTCTCGATCATCTCGATGTTCGACCCGCTGGGGCTCGCCAACGCGATCCGCGCCGACTCGGCCTGGAACGGCATCTACTGGGAGCTCTTCATCTTCATCGGCGCCGTCTTCTTCATCTTCTGTTTCTCCATGTCCCGCTACTCGATGTATCTGGAGCGCAAGCTTCAGACCGGGCACCGCTAAGAGGTTTCAACCATGACCGACACGGCATTCGACACGCCCGCAATCGACCGGTCCGCGATGAAGGTGAGCGACGAGGTCGCCATCGACATCGTGAACATGAACAAGTGGTTCGGCACCTTCCACGTGCTCCGGGACATCAACCTGACGGTGAACCGGGGCGAGCGGATCGTCATCGCCGGGCCTTCGGGTTCGGGCAAGTCCACGCTGATCCGCTGCATCAACCGGCTGGAGGAACACCAGACCGGCAAGATCGTGGTCGACGGGACCGAGCTCACCTCGGACCTGAAGAACATCGACAAGATCCGGTCCGAGGTCGGGATGTGCTTCCAGCACTTCAACCTCTTCCCGCACCTGACGATCCTCGAGAATTGCACCCTCGCGCCGATCTGGGTCCGCAAGGTCCCGAAGAAGGAGGCCGAGGAAACCGCGATGCACTTCCTCGAGAAGGTGAAGATCCCCGAGCAGGCCAGCAAGTATCCCGGCCAGCTCTCGGGCGGGCAGCAGCAGCGGGTCGCCATCGCGCGCTCGCTCTGCATGAAACCGCGGATCATGCTCTTCGACGAACCGACCTCGGCGCTCGACCCCGAAATGATCAAGGAGGTGCTCGACACCATGATCGAGCTCGCGCAGGAGGGCATGACCATGATCTGCGTGACCCACGAGATGGGCTTCGCGCGTCAGGTCGCCAACCGCGTGATCTTCATGGACCAGGGCCAGATCGTCGAACAGAACGAGCCGGAGGAGTTCTTCAACAACCCCCGCTCGGAACGCACCAAGCTGTTCCTGTCGCAAATCCTCGGCCACTGAGACGGCCTGCGGGTCGAGAAACAGGAAGGCCCCCGCCATGGCGGGGGCCTTTTTCGTGCGTGGAGCGCGTGATGCAGCGTGATGGGTTCGGCTGGCCATGGCGGTTTCGAGTCCGGAGCAGGCCCATGGAGGTGAAGCTGCCTGTCAGCGCCAAGAAAGTCGCCCCGGCCGGCCGTGGGGACCATTTCAAGCGTCCTGAAATGAGGGCCGAGGCGGCGGCCGAAACGGGATGTGCTGGCCGGGCTTGCGTTCGCGGTGAGGATGGTGGCGCACCTTGTCCGCGGCCTTCGCCGGTCAGTCGCCCGTCAGTTCGCGCGGCGTGATGAAATCCACGACCCGGCCGGCGCCCGGTGTGACCTCGGACCACGCGTCCACCGGCAGGTCCGCCACCAGGGTCGCCCCCGTCGGGTAATCGAAGAACCGCCCGTGCGGCGGCGGGGCGGACAGGATCATCTCGGCGAAGGTGCCGATGCCGGGGTTGTGGCCGATCACCGCGACGGTGCCGCCCCCGGCCGCCTGAAGCTCGGCCAACAGCGTCTCGGGGCTGGCGTGGTAGAGCGCGGGCAGGATCACCGGCTCCGGATCGAGCGCGAGCAGCGCGCAGGTCTCGCGGGTGCGGGCGGCCGAGGAGCAGAGGATCCGGTCGGGCAGGAAGCCCTTCTCGCGCAGCCAGTGGCCGATCGCCACGGCGGAGCGCTGGCCGCGGCGGTTCAGCGGACGCTCGTGGTCGTCCTGGCCCGGGTCGGCCCAGCTCGATTTCGCGTGCCGGATGAGGATCAGCCTGCGTGTCATGGTCTCTCTCAGAGGAACTGCGTCATGTGATAGGCCGACTGCGCCGCGAGCCTGCCATGCCGCTGCCCCGCCGGGCAAGCGGATCTGACCTGGCAGCCGCCGGTCCGGCAGGCGTGGCCCTCGGGCCCCGTGACGAAAGCCTTGCAGGCGGCGGTGTCGTATCCTGCGGGTGTGAGCGCCGCGACCGGGCAGGCCGTGCGGCAGGGCTGCGCGGCGCAGGCGGGGCAGGGCGGCGCGGGCGGAGGCGGAAGCGCCAGCCGCTCGCGCAGGGCGAGGGCGCCCCGGAACGAGACCCAGAGCCCCGCCTCGCCATGGACGAGCAGGTTCACAGGAGAGGACTGGACCCAGCTGCTCGCCAGCGCCCAGGACACGAAGGGCAGGAAGGGCGGGCCGCCGAAGGGAAAGACGGCGCGGGCACCGAACCTCTCGGCCAGAGCGCCGATCACCCGGAGCGACCAGCGATCCACCGGGTCTGGCCGACCGTCGCGCCATTCCGGACCGGCGGTGAGGGCGGGCCAGTAGCCGGGCTCCCGCGGGCCGAGCAGGAGGAGGGTGCGGGTGCCCTGCGGCAGGTGCGGGTCCGCCTCGGGGTGAAGGGCCGCATAGACGCCGAGGTGATGGGCCGCGGCGGCGCGCGCGATCTCCTCCCAGGTCATTTGCGGAACGGGAGCCTCAGGCTCCACCACAGCCGGGCCGGGCGGTCGTCCTGCCATTCGAGCCCGAGCGTCATCCCCTCGTGCCCGCGCCCGGGCTGCGGCGTGTAGGTGCGGAACACCCGGTCCCAGAGCGAGAGGGTGAAGCCGAAATTCGTGTCATGCTCCGCCTGCTCGGTCGAATGGTGGACCCGGTGCATGTCGGGGGTCACCAGCACCCGGCGCAGCCAGCGGTCCGCGCGCCCGGGCAGGGCGATATTGGCATGGTTGAACATCGCACAGCCGTTGAGCGCGATCTCGAAGAGCACGACCGCCAGCGCCGGGGCGCCAAGTGCGTAGATCAGGGCGATCTTCCAGAGCATGGACAGCCCGATCTCCAGCGGATGGAAGCGGATCGCGGTGGTGACGTCCATGTCCCGGTCCGCGTGGTGCACCCGGTGCAGCCGCCAGAGCAGGGGCACCTTGTGCGTCGCCCAGTGCTGCGCCCAGATCGCGAGGTCGAGCGCGAGGAAGGCCAGAAGCCCCTCGATCCAGCCGGGCCAGGTGGTGAGGTTGAAAAGCCCCCAGCCCTGCGCCTCGGCATCCATCGCCGCGCCGACCGAAAGGAGCGGCAGGACCAGCGCCATGCCCCGCAGCAACCCGGCATCGAGGATCGAGATGGTCCAGTTCGTGCCCCATCGGTGCCAGCGGCCGGTCACCCGCCGGCGGCGGGGCAGCCAGGCCTCGGCCAGCGCGAAGAGCGCGAAGAGGCCGAGGAAGGCGGTCAGCCTGAGAAGCGTTGCATGGTCCATGCCTCATGGATGGACGCAGGCGCGGCTCTTGGCAATGCGGCGCGTCAGCCCTTGCGGATGATCGAGCCCGCCCCGTGCTCGGTGAAGAGCTCGAGAAGCGTCGCATTCGGGGCGCGTCCGTCGAGGATCACCGCCGCGCGGACCCCACCCTCGAGCGCCATCAGCGCGGTTTCCGTCTTGGGGATCATGCCGCCCGCGATGGTGCCGTCGGCCGTCATCTCGCGGATCTGGGCGGCGGTGAGGTCGGTCATCACCTCGCCCTCGGCGTTCTTCACCCCGGCCACGTCGGTCAGCAGCAGCAGGCGGTCGGCCTTCAGCGCCGCCGCGATGGCGCCCGCCGCGGTGTCGCCGTTCACGTTGAACGTCTCGCCGTTGCGGCCCATGCCCAGGGGCGCGATCACCGGGATGATGTCGGCCTTGAACATCGCGTGCAGGATCGTCGTGTCGCATTCCGCGGGCGTGCCCACAAGGCCGAGCGCCGGGTCGGTCGGATCGCAGACCATGAGGTTCGCGTCCTTGCCGGAGAGGCCGACGCCCTTGCCGCCCTGCGAGCTGATCGCCTGCACGATGCGCTTGTTCACCCGGCCCGAGAGCACCATCTCGACGACCTCGACGGTCGCCTCGTCGGTGACACGCTTGCCGTTCACGAACTCCGACTTGATGTCGAGCTTCTCGAGCATCTCGTTGATCATCGGGCCGCCGCCGTGGACGATCACCGGGTTCACGCCGACTTGGCGCATCAGCACGATGTCGCGGGCGAAAGTTTCCATCGCTTCATCGTCGCCCATGGCGTGACCGCCGAATTTGACGACGACGATGGCGCCCTCGTACCGCTGAAGATACGGCAGGGCCTGGCTTAAAGTTCGGGCAGTGGCGATCCAGTCGCGGTTCATGGCGGTCTGTTTTCTCATGCGAACATCCGTGGGTTTCGGGTTTGATACGGTGCGAGGCGGGTGTTTCCAAGCCCTTAGAATTAGGGCCGAAAAGAGCCATGGGGAATTCCGCCGATCACGAAGAAGTGGATTGCGCCTGATATCAGAGGGTTCCGGGCCATTTTCCGCCTATCTGCCCCGGATGTAACAGAAATCACGCGCGGTTACGGGAGCGCGAGGAGGGGGGTGGCGCAAATCCGCCACAGGTTAAGAAAGGGGATGTGGAGGTGCAACCGAAGGCATAGGTGACGGTTGTGGACATGCCGCCCCCGGACAAACCAGGGGGCGCAGGATTTTGGTCTCGAACCGGAGCCACTCCGGAGGGGCAAAACGAGGGCAGCAGGCCCGCAAGAAGGAGAAACTACATGTTCCGCATTATTGCTTCCGCAGCGACTGCAGGCAGTCTGATCGCAGCACCGGCTCTCGCCGGCAGCATGAGCCCCCCGCCGGCAGATCCGGTTCCGGTCGCACCGGCACCGATCGTCATGCCGAGCGCTGACTGGACCGGCGGCTTCGGCGGTGTCCAGCTGGGCTACGGCGATTTCGACCTCGCACCGGGTGGTGACGATGGTGTCGTCTACGGCGGTCAGCTCGGTTACGATTACGATTTCGGTAACTTCGTCCTCGGTGGCGAATTCGACTACATCGGCTCGGACGCCAGCATCGGCACCACCGAAGTCGACAGCGTGATGCGCCTGAAGGCACGTCTCGGCTTCGACATGGGCAACACCCTGATCTACGGTGTGGCCGGTGGCGCACGTGCAGACACCTCGATCGGCGACGACACCGGCTGGGTGGTCGGTCTCGGTGCCGAATACATGGTCTACGAAAACGTCTCGATCGGTGGTGAATACCTCTACCACAAGTTCGACGACTTCAACGGCTCGGGCAGCGACCTGGAAGCGAACACCATCGCAGCCAAGGTGAACTACCGCTTCTGATCCCTGTCGGGACCATCTGACACGAAGTTTCCGGGCCCCGCGCGCAAATCCCGCCGCGGGGCCCGGTTGCGTTAAGGAACCGTTAGCGAAGAGCGTGCGTTAATGGCACAGTATTCTCAGTAGGGGCGAGCGCTTGAAACGGTTCTTCAGACTACCGACCTCGGGCAGCGCGGCGCTTCTGCTCCTCCCCTCCATTTCCATCGCCGATCCATTGTCCGAGGCCGACTGGTCCGGCACCTATTTCGGCGGCAACCTCGATTTCCATCGCGGTGTGCCTGACGGCTCGGGGCTCATCAGTGTGCATGCCGGCATCGACCGGGCCATGGGGAACACGGTTCTGGGGGGCGAGGTCGAGGTTTCGGATGCCGATGCAGGGGCGCCGGGCGGCACGATCGACTGGATGACGCGCGGCAAGCTCAGGGCCGGCATGGCCTACGGGCGGACGCTCTTCTACGCCACCGCGGGCGGGGTCCGGGCCGAAAGCAGCACGGGGCCGGAATACGGGCTCCTGGCCGGCGCGGGCGTCGAATACCGTCTCATCGGTCGCTGGACCGTGGGTGGAGAGGTCCTGACCCACCATTTCCCGAATTTCGACGGCGCGGAAAGCTACGACGTCCAGACCGTCTCGGCCCGGGTCTCGTTCCGGTTCTGACGCGCTAGACGAGCCCGGCGATCACCGCGCGGAGCGTCGCGATTCCGTCGCCCTTCTCACTCGAGGTCTGGATGATCTCGGGGAAGGCGGCGGGGTGCTTCGCCAGCTTCGCCCGCACCTGGTCCAGGATCTTCCCGCGTTCGGCGGCCTTCACCTTGTCGGCCTTGGTCAGCACGCACTGGAAGGTGACGGCAGAGGTGTCGAGAAGCTTCAGGATCTCCTCGTCCACCGACTTGATGCCGTGCCGCGCGTCGATCAGCACGAAGGCCCGGCGCAGGTTGGCCCGGCCCGAGAGATACTGCTTCAGAAGCCGCTGCCATTTCTCCACGACCGCCAGCGGCGCGTTGGCATAGCCGTAGCCGGGCAGGTCGACGAGGTAGTGGCTCTGGGCGAGCGTGAAGAAGTTGATCTCCTGCGTGCGGCCCGGCGTGTTGGAGGCCCGCGCGAGGCCCTTGCGGCCGGTCAGCGCGTTGATGAGGGTCGACTTGCCCACGTTGGAGCGGCCCGCGAAACAGACCTCGAGCCGGTCGTCCGGGGGCAGGCCGTTCATCGCGACCACGCCCTTCAGGAAGTCCGTCTCGCCCGCGAAGAGCAGGCGGCCGGCCTCTTCCTGTTCGGGCGTGACCTCGACCAGCGGGAAGGGCAGGGGGGCGCTCATGCGATCTCGACCGTGTCGCCGGCGGCGATCTCGCCCGGGCGGGTGACCAGGGCATAGACGCCGAAATCCTGGTGGCCGTAGGTGCCGTTCAGCAGCGCCAGCGTATCGACGTCGCGCTCCCCGGTTTCCGGGTTGGCGCAGGTGGCCTTGCAGCGGGTGATGCGCGCGCGGATCTCGAGCTCGGCCGCGCCGATCCGGAGGGTCCGGCCGATCAGATCGAATTCCTCGAACGGCGCCCAGCCCTCGACCCAGAGGTTGCCGCGGAACCGGTGCGGAGAGAGCGGCGCCCCGGCCTGGTCCGACAGCGCGTCGAGCGATCCGGTGCCGAGGATCGAGATGAACGGATCGGGCCAGTCGGTCATCGCCTGGCCCGGCACATGCACCACGTTGCGCGGCGCCGGCAGGTCGGCACCCCAGAGCGGCGCGAGCCAGTCCAGCAGGCGCGCGCTCTCGGTCATGGGGTCGAGCGTGATCGTCTCGGCCCGGGGATGCGAGAGGGTCAGGCGCCCCGTCGCCTCGTCAAGATCGGAGCGGATCGCCATCAGGTCGGGCTGGGTGACCCCGCGCAGGAAGTTCAGCTTGCGCTGCCATGCCTCGGGATTGCCATCGAATTTCGCGTTCTCATGCGCGACGGCCCAGTGCCGGTCCCAGGGGAGCGCGGCGCCGGGCGCGACGGCCACCCGGTCGAGCGGCTCGTAGCCGATCGATTTCACCGGGTGGCGGAAGATATGGGCGAGCGTTGCTATTTCTTGCCCTCCGCGACCTTCTTGCGGCTGAAGCTCCGGCGGATGTTGCCGAAGACGTCCGGCTTGTACCCGTGGCCGCGCATGATGGCGTATTGCTGCACGAAGGTGATGGTGTTGTTGGTGATCCAGTAGAGCACCAGGCCGCTGGCAAAGCTGCCGAGCATGAACATGAACACCCAGGGCATCCAGGCGAAGATCATCGCCTGCGTCGCGTCGGTGGGTGCCGGGTTCAGCTTCTGCTGCAGCCACATCGAGATGCCCAGCAGGATCGGGAGCACGCCGAGGCTGAGGATCGCCAGGAACGAGGTCGGGTCCGGCGGCGCGTAGGGCAGCAGGCCGAAGAGGTTCAGGATCGAGGACGGGTCAGGCGCCGAGAGGTCGCGGATCCAGCCGATCCAGGGCGCGTGGCGCAGCTCGATCGTGACGAAGATCACCTTGTAGAGCGAGAAGAAGATCGGGATCTGGATCAGGATCGGCAGACAGCCGGAGGCCGGGTTCACCTTCTCCTTGCGATAGAGCTCCATCATCTCCTTCTGGAGCCGCTGGCGGTCGTCGCCGGCGCGTTCCTTCAGCTTCTCCATCTCGGGCTGAAGCTCCTTCATCCGCGCCATCGAGGCGTAGGACTTGTAGGCCAGCGGGAAGACGAGGAGCTTGAGCAGGAAGGTCAGGGCGATGATCGACCAGCCCATGTTGCCGATGAAGCTGTGCAGCCAGTGCAGCACCCAGAAGATCGGCTTGGTGAGGTAGAAGAACCAGCCCCAGTCGATCGCGTCGATGAAACGGTCGACGCCTTCCTCGTCCTCGTAGTGCTTGATCGTCTCGGCTTCCTTCGCGCCCGAGAAGAGCCGGGTGGAGACGGTCACGGTCTGGCCGGGGGCCACCTCCTGCGCGGGCAGGACGGCTTCGGTCTGGAAGATGTCGGGGTTCGGGAAGTATTTCGCGGTCGAGCGGAAGGCGCCGTCGGGAATCAGCGTCGACATCCAGTAGTGATCGGTGAAGCCGATCCAGCCGGATTCGCTCACCTCGACCCGGTCCGCGGGCATGCTGCCCTCGCGGTCGTCGGCGTCGAGGTCCTCGAGATCGCCGTAATCCTCTTCCTGCAGCGTGCCGTCGGACATGCGGATCATGCCCTCGTGCAGGACGAAGAACTTCTTCAGGTTGGTGGGCGTCCCGTGGCGGCGCAGCAGGCCGTAGGGGCGCAGCGTGACGGGCGTGTCGCCGGCGTTCTCGACGCTCTGGCGGACGGTGAACATGTAATCCTGGTCGACCGAGATCTCGCGGCGGAAGGTCAGGCCGTTGCCGTTGTCCCATTCGAGGGTGACGGGCGTCTCGGACGTCAGCGTCGCGCCCTCGGGGGCGGTCCAGAGCGTGTCGGCGCCGGGCACGGCATCGGCGGCAAGCCCGCCGCTGGCCGCCCAGCCGTAGAGCGCGTAATAGGGGTTTTCGCTGCCGACGGGGCTGAGGACGGTCACCATCTCGGAATCCGGGTCGATGGTGGTCATGTAATCCTTCAGCCGCAGGTCGTCGAAGCGGCCGCCGCGGAGCGAGATCGAGCCGGTGACGCGGGGCGTGTCGATGGCGACGCGCGGGGCCTGGGTCTCGGCGGCCTCGGAGCCCTCGGCGGTCGTGGCGCTGCCCTGGGTGTCGGCCGAGGTGGTGGGCAGCATGCCCGCGCCCTCCGTCCCGGTTTCGGTGCTCGAGGTCTCGACCGGGGCGTTCGGGTCCACCGGTTTTTCCGGGGGCGGGAAGAGCACGAACCAGATCACGATGACCACGAAGCTGAGCAGCGTCGCCAGGAGGAGGTTCTTGTTCTGATCGTCCATGTGGAGGAATACCCGTCGCCTAAGAGTCAAGCCGCGGTTCAACAGATCGGGGGGACAAAGGTCAAGGGCATTCTCCGCCGCAGGCCGGCTCGCACGCAAGCGTGACGGCGCGTTTCGGGCCTTGCTGCACGGGGGCGGCGGGCGATTCCGGGGCTCCGGCGGCGGTCGCGCCGGGGCCGGGCGCGGGCGCGCCCGTGTGCCGCGCCCCCGTGATCCGGTTCAGCCCGGGGGGGGCGGGGCTCCCGCTCGGCGGGCGGGGCAGCACGCGTCGGATCGTGGGAGCGCGGCAAGAGAGGCGAGGGACAGCGCGCGCGTCGGATCGTGGGAGCGCGGCAAGAGAGGTGGGGGTCAGCACGCGCCTCGGATTGTGGGAGCGCGGCAAGAGGGGCGGGGGACAGCACGCGCCTCGGATCGGAGGGGCGCGCCTCGACGCGCGGGCTCAGCGCGGGCCCGTCGGTTCGTCGGAGCGAGGCGCGAGTGGCGGCCTCGGCGCGCGCGTCGGATCGGAGAGAGGCGGCGCAGGGGGAACGCTCATCCCGTCCCTCCGATCAGGGTGACATGCGTCGCAGTCTCAGCCCGCGCGGCGTCCGATCGGGGTGGCGGTCGAAAGGCCTGCCTCGTACATCCGGATCCAGTCCACCGTCTGTTCCACCGGCATCGGTCGGGCGATGCAGAACCCCTGCACATGGCCGCAGCCGAGCTGGGCGAGCATGGCGTGTTCGCCGCGCGTCTCGGCCCCTTCGCCCAGCGTTTCGAGCCCGAGCTGTTCGGCCAGCGTCAGGATCGCCGAGACCATCTTCTGCTGCTCCGGGTCGCGGTCCACCTTCATCACGAAGCTGCGGTCGATCTTCAGCCGCGAGACGGCGAACCGGCGGGTGGCGGAGATCGAGGCGTGCCCGGTGCCGAAATCGTCCAGGTCCACGCGGCACCCGAGGGCGGCGAGCCCGTTGACGTTGCGCACCACCCCGTCGTCGGGAGTGGCGGCGATGACGGTTTCCAGCACCTCGACCGTCAGCCGTTCGGGCGCGAGGTCGAACCGGTCGAGCTGCCAGCGCACCTTGTCGATCAGCTTCGGATCGCGCAGTTCGGCCGGCGAGAAATTCACGCCCACGCTGCCCACGTCCAACCCCGCCGCGTCCCAGCCGTGCAGGGCGCGGAGCGCGTGGGTCAGGATCACCTCGCCCAGGCGGCCCATCTGGCCGTGGGATTCGAGCAGCGGCATGAACTGGCCCGGCAGCACCACCCCGCGCTCCGGATGGCACCAGCGCGCCAGCGCCTCGAACCCCGTGACGCGGCCGGTATCGGTGGAGACCTGGGGCTGGAAGAACGGGACGATCTGGCCCGCCTCAAGCGCCGCGGCCAGGTCATCGAGACCGATCGCGCGGGCCGGCACGGGCCGGGACATGTCGGGTGAATAGGCCCGGATCGCGGAGGGCGCGTTGCGCTGCGCCTCTGCCAGCGCCTGTTCCGCCGCGGCGAGCAGCGCCTGGCCGGTGGTGTCCGGAGCCCGCGCCCCGAGGCAGAAGCCGATCGAACAGGAGACATAGGCGACGCTCGCGCCCAAGGCGACGGGTTCCTCCACCGCCGATTGCAGGCGCGCGGCGATCTGGATCGCGATCTCGAGGTCCAGATGCGCGGTGCTGCCGAGCGCGATCCCGAAGCTTTCGGTTCCCGTGCGGCAGACGATGTCCCCGCCGCGCACCGCGCTGCACAGCCGTTCGGCGGTCCGGGCGAGGACGTCTTCCGCGGCGGAGAATCCGTATCTGTCCGCGATCTGGTCGAAATCGTCGAGAGTCACGAGGAAGCAGGCCGTGGCCCGTCCGCGGACCCGCGCCATGTCCATCCTGTCGTCGAGCGCGCTGACGAGGGCTTCGCGCAGGGGCAGGCCGGTGGTGCTGTCGCGCGGCCCGTCCGCAACGGCCCCCGGGTCCGAGAAGCTGCCCGCGACGGCGTAGACGGCCGGAACGAAGAGCGCGGCGAGCAGCAGCCAGCCCTCGCCGCCTAGCCAGAAGGCCGCCAGCGCCACGGCGGGCAGGAAGGCCAGGGCCTGCGGGCCGGACAGGGTCTGGCGCAGGATCAGGCGCATCCCTGACAAACGGCGTGTGGATGGTCGGGCCATGCGGCGCCCCCGGTACGTTGCCCGGTCAGGCTAGGCGCCGAAGGTCAATACCGCCTTAACGCAGCTGCGGAATCCCGTCGGCCTTCTCCTTTGACTTGTCCGGATCACGGGTCAGCCCGGCGAAGTCGAAGAGGTTGGGGTCCAGCAGATGCGACGGCCGCGTGTTCATCAGCGCCCGGAACATCTTCTGGCGGCGGCCGGGGGCGTTCTTCTCCCACTGGTCGAGGATGCCCTTCACCTGCTGGCGCTGGAGCCCGTCCTGCGAGCCGCAGAGGTCGCAGGGGATGATCGGGTAGCTCATGTCGCGGGCGAACTTCTCGCAATCCTCCTCGGCCACGTAGGCGAGGGGGCGGTAGACGAAGAGATCGCCCTCCTCGTTCACCAGCTTCGGCGGCATCGTCGCAAGGCGCGCGCCGTGGAAGAGGTTCATGAAGAAGGTCTCGAGGATGTCGTCGCGGTGATGGCCGAGGACCACGGCCGAGCAGCCCTCCTCCCGCGCGATGCGGTAGAGGTTGCCGCGGCGCAGGCGCGAGCAGAGCGCGCAGTAGGTGCGGCCCGCGGGGACCTTGTCGACGACGATGGAATAGGTGTCCTGGTATTCGATCCGGTGCGGCACGCCCTTCGCCTTCAGGAACTCCGGCAGGACGGTCGCGGGGAACCCCGGCTGGCCCTGGTCGAGGTTGCAGGCGAGGATGTCGACCGGCAGCAGCCCGCGCCACTGCAGCTCGTGCAGGACGGCGAGCAGCGTGTAGCTGTCCTTGCCGCCCGAGAGGCAGACCAGCCAGCGGGCGCCGCGCTCGATCATGCCGAAATCCTCGATCGCCTCGCGCGTCTGGCGCACGATTCGCTTGCGCAGCTTGCGGAAGCTCACCGAATCCGGTGCGCCTGCGAAGAGGGGATGGATATCGTCACTGTCGTCGAGCATGTCCGCCTCATGCCAGAACGGGGGCGCGCAGGGAAGGGGGAAGAGGGCGCCTTGGGACTTGCGCCGCGGGGTTCCTCTTGGCACCTTTCCGCCGATCCGATCCAGCCGCGGAGGTGCGCGTGTCCGAGACCAGTGAGGGCGAAGAGCGCCCCGGCCCGACCCTTCTCGACCTGGGGAGGGAGCGGCGCGCGGGCGGGCTGATGACCGTTCTCGTCTTCGTCTTCGGCTTGGCCGCGGGCGTCCTGATGGCCTTCTCGGGCTATGCGGTGCTCGAGGAAAGCGCGAGCCTGCTGCTGACGGTCTTCCTGACGGTGATCTTCTTCATCACCTTCCTCGGCGCGCTGCTCTACATCCTGAAGGGGCCGATCACGCGGCGGGTCTTCGGCGTCGCCGGCACGCAGCTCGAGCTGTTCGCCAAGCCGCTGGACGAGGTTGCCTCGGGCGCGATCCAGCGCGACCTCGACCGGGTGAGCGCGGCGTCGCGGATGCTGATCCAGATCGCGATGGCCCGCTACGCCTGGGCCTCGACCCGGAAATGGATCATCGGCGCGCTGACCGGGCTGATCGCGGCCATGGCGGCGCTGGCGGGCACGGCGCTGCTGTTCAAGCAGAACGAGCTGATCGAGCACGAGACCCGGCTGCTCGAGGAGCAGAACGCCAAGATCGAGCTGCAGAACGAGCTGCTGATCCAGGACGTGCAGCTGGCCGAGGCCGAACGCAACGCCCAGATCGCCGTCGAGATCACCGCCATCGCGCAATTGCTGGGCGGTGCGATGACCCGCGCCGACGAGCGCGAGAAGAGCATGGCCAGCGCCTCGGGGCAGCCGGTGAAGGGCGGCGTGGGGTCGTTCCGGCCGGTGGTGAACCCGTGGCTCGACCTTGGCAAGCCGCTGATCATGCGCATCACCTCGGCCTCGCGGGCGGCCAAGCCCTACCGGTTCCTCGACGCGCCGCTGCGCGCGCATGACGATGACGACAAGCTGCGGGTGGCGATGGAGACGCGGCGGGCGGACCTGCCGGCCTCCTACGAGCGGATGAAGAAGACCTGGGGCTGGACCGATCCGCCCGAGGTGAGCCGGCTCATCGACCGTGCCGCCTCGCCGGAGCGGGCGCAGCTGCTGCAGGTGCTGATTTCGTCCGGGATCGAGAATTACGAGTTCCTCAATCACTTCGGCCTCGATCTGTCCTTCGCCCATGCCGAGGACACCGACCTGACCGGGCTGACGCTGCAGGGCGCGCAGCTGTCCTATGCCAGCTTCGACCGCGCCCGGGTGCTGGACACCGATTTCGCCGGCGCCCAGCTGGAAAACGCGCGCTTCCGCAAGGCCCGGCTGGAGCGGGTGGCCTTCCGCGGCCTGCCGTATCGCCAGCTGCGCGCGCCATTCCAGGCCGATGACCCGGCGGTCTTCATGACGGCGGTGAACGGGGCGGATTTCTCGGGCTCGCTGTTGCGCGAGGTGGACCTGAGCGCGGTCCACGGCAGCGCCACCCGGTTCGACGGGGCGACGCTGGTCGCAACGGATTTCGCGGGCTCCGACCTGTCGGGGGCCACGTTCCGGGGCGCCGTGATCGTCTCGGCCGGGTTCGAGGGCAGCGGGCTGCGGTCGGTGGATTTCGACGGGGCCCATGTCTTTGCCGAGGATTTCCTCGACCGGCTGGCCGAGGCGGCGGCGCCGGAGACCTTCCGGCGCGACCGCTTCCGCCAGGTCGAGGCGGAGATGGCGGATGCCATGGCCACGGTCTCGGCCTTCTCGATGCTGGGCGAGGCGCAGGCGCGCGAGCTGGGCGGCGAGCGCGTCTGGCGGATCGAGCGCGTCGGGGCCATCGAGGACTAGGCGACACTCCGCCCCGCCGCCGCGCGATCAGGAACATCGCGCGGCGGGGTCCGTTGGCCTCCTGTAGAAAGGGAGGATACTCCATGACCAGACACGCAATCACTGCCGCCGCTCTTCTCGCCTTCGCCGCAGGGGGCGCGATGGCCGCCGAGCGCACCGTCGAGATGATGGATGCGGAGGGCAATTCCGCGGGCACCGTGACGCTCACCGACACCGCCAACGGTCTGCTGATCGAGGCCGAGCTGACCGGGCTGGAACCCGGCTGGCACGGGTTCCACGTGCACGAGACCGGCGCCTGCACGCCCGATTTCGGCGCCGCGGGCGAGCATTACGCACCGGCGGGGCTGGCCCACGGGTTCGAGACCGGCGAGAAGGCCCATGCGGGCGACCTGCCGAACGTCCACGCCAACGAAGCCGGCGAGGCGAAGGCCCATGTCATGGCGGCCGGGCTGACGATCGAGGGCGGGGATGCCCCGCTGCTGGACGACGACGGCTCGGCCATCATGGTCCACGCCCAGGCGGACAGCTACGGCGCAGAGGCCGGGGCGGGCGACCGCGTGGCCTGCGGGGCCGTGACGGCCGATTAATCCGGAACGTTGTCGATGCCGCTGCCGCCCCATGGGTGGCAGCGCGCGACCCGGCGGCAGGTGAGCCAGAGGCCCTTCAGCGCGCCGTGCTTCTCGAGCGCCTCGAGCGCATAGGCCGAGCAGGTCGGGTGATAGCGGCAATTGTGCCCGACGAAGGGCGAGAAAGTCGCGCGATAGGCGTGGAAGGGCAGGGCGAAGACCCTGGCAAGCGGGGTCATTTGCCGCCGCCGTGGAGTTTCCTGAGCGCCTGGCGGAGATCGTCCTTCAACGCCTCGAAGTCGCGCGTCGCGGTCGCATCGGGGCGGCCGATCAGCACGTAATCCCAGCCATCGCGCCCCAGCTCGGGGATCACCGCGCGCGCCGCCTCGCGCAGGCGCCGCTTGGCGCGGTTGCGCGCGACGGCATTGCCGACCTTCTTGGAGCAGGTGAAACCCACCCGGATCCCCTCGGCCTCGCCGGGGTCGCGCCGCCGGGCCTGCACGTTCATCGAGCCCGCGCCGCAGCGCCGGGCGCGCGCGGCGGCAAGGAATTCCGGCCGGTTGCGCATGACCCGATAGGCGGGGCCCGGGCAAGGAGAAGCCGCCGGGGGCTGTGCCGCCTCCGACGCGCGGGCGTCGTCTGCGGGGGCCTCCGGCGGCGTCACGATCTTGCCGATGCTGGCGCGGATTACGCGCTCAGCACTTTCCGGCCGCGGGCGCGGCGGGCGTTCAGGATCTTCCGGCCGGCCTTGGTGGCCATGCGCGAACGGAACCCGTGGCGCCGCTTGCGGACGAGGTTCGAGGGTTGGTAGGTGCGTTTCATCGCGCCGTCTCCGTTTCTGTCTCGCCCCGGTCTGGTCGGGGCCCTGGGTCAAGCGGGTGCAATTCGGGAATCGCCCCGCGCCCGCAAATTCGGTTGGAGGCCGCGCTATACCGCCGCCCCCGGTCCAAGTCAAACCCGCAAGCGCGGTCCCGGCAGGTTTTTCGTCAGGGTCCACCGGTAACGAATCCGGCCCGGGCGCGTAGGGAAGAGCGATGGACAAGCGCGGCGCCCGCATCAACGGCGCGTGAACGCCCTGTTCCTGCCCCCCGTCCTGCCGCATCTTGCGCACAGGACAGCTGAGAGGCCCCGGATGAGCGACAAGTCCCTGCCCGACAAGAGCCCCCTGCGACATCTGCCCCTGATCGCCATCGCGATCATCGCGGTGCTGGGGGCGCTCCTGCTGCGCGACACGCTGAGCTTCGAGACGCTGCGGACGCACCGCGAGACGTTGATCGACTACCGCGATGCCCATTACCTCGCGTCGGTGCTGGTCTTCATGGCGCTCTACGTCCTGATCGTCACCTTCTCGCTGCCGGGCGGGCTGGTGGCGACCCTGACCGGCGGCTTCCTCTTCGGGACGTGGCCGGGCGTCCTTTACAACGTGGTGGCGGCGACGGCGGGCGCGACGCTGTTCTTCCTTGCCGCCCGCTGGGGCCTGGGCGAACGGCTGGCCGCCCGCATGGACGAAAGCGAGGGCCGCATCCGGGCGCTGAAGGACGCGCTGGATGCGAACCAGTGGCCGATGCTCTTCCTGATCCGCCTGATTCCCGCGGTGCCGTTCTTCGTCGCGAACCTGCTGCCCGCGCTGGTCGGGGTGCCGCTGCGGCGCTACGTGATCTCGACCTTCTTCGGGATCATGCCCGGCGCGCTGGTCTACACGTCGGTGGGGGCCGGGCTGGGCGCAGTCTTCGAGGCAGGCGAAACGCCGGACCTCGGCATCATCTTCGCGCCGCAGGTCCTGCTGCCGATCCTCGGGCTCTGCGCGCTGGCGGCGCTGCCCCTTCTGCTGAAGCCGCTCAGGCGGGGAAAAGGGCTGTGATGGACTGCGACATCCTCGTGATCGGAGCGGGCTCGGCCGGGCTCTCGGTCGCCGCCGGGGCGGCGCAGATGGGCGCGCGCGTCGTGCTGCTGGAAAAGGGCGAGATGGGGGGCGACTGCCTGAACTACGGCTGCGTGCCCTCCAAGGCGCTGCTGGCCGCCGCAGCCCGGGCGCAGGACATGCGCGAGGCAGGCGGGTTCGGGATCGCCCCGGTCGCGCCGCAGGTCGATTACGCCGCGGTGATGGAGCATGTCGCGGGCGCCATCGCCACCATTGCGCCCCACGACAGCCAGGCGCGGTTCGAAGGGCTGGGCGTGACCGTCATCCGGGCGCATGGCCGCTTCACGGGGCCGCGCACGGTGGTGGCCGACGGGACCGCGATCACCGCCCGCCGCGTGGTCATCGCCGCCGGGGCCGCGCCTCTGGTGCCGCCGATCGCGGGGCTGGACACGGTCCCCTATCTCACCAACGAGACGCTGTTCGACGGCACGGAGCTGCCGGGCCACCTGCTGATCCTCGGCGGCGGGCCGATCGGGATGGAGATGGCGCAGGCGCATGTCCGCCTCGGATCCCGCGTGACGGTGATCGAGGCCGAGCAGGTCCTCGGCAAGGACGATCCCGAGATGGCCGCGCTGGTGCTCGACCGGCTGCGCCACGAAGGCGTCGAGATCGCCGAGGGCGCCCGGGCCGCCCGCGTCTCGGGGCAGGCGGGGGCCCTCACCGTCGAGGCCGAGGACGGCCGGCGCTTCGAGGGCACGCATCTTCTGGTCGCGCTCGGCCGCAAGCCGAACGTGGAGGGCCTGGGGCTGGAGGCCGCGGGCATCAATGTCGAGCGGGGGGCGATCAAGGTCGATGCCCGGCTGCGCACCACGAATCCCAGGGTGTATGCCATCGGCGACATCACCGGCGGGCTCCAGTTCACCCACCTCGCGGGCTACGAGGCCGGGGTGGTGATCCGCTCGGTCCTCTTCGGGCTGCCCGCTAAGGCGCGTTACGACCATATCCCGCGCGTCACCTACACCGATCCGGAGCTCGCCCAGGTCGGCCTGACCGAGGCCGAGGCCCGTGCGGCGCATGGCGACCGGCTCGAGATCGTCACCGAATCCTATGCCGGCAACGACCGGGCCATCGCCTCGCGCCGCACCGAGGGGCGGATCAAGCTCATGGCCGTGAAGGGGCGACCCGTCGGGGTGAGCATCGTCGGCGCGGAGGCGGGCGAGCTGATCGTGCTTTGGGCACTCGCGCTCTCCAGGGGGCTCTCGCTGAAGGACGTCGCCGGCATGGTCGCGCCTTACCCTACGTTAGGTGAGCTGGGAAAACGCGCCGCGGGGACCTATTTCTCCCCCAAACTGTTTGATAACATTTGGGTCAAGAGGGCAGTGCGGACGGTCCAGCGTCTGCTGCCCTGAGAGGCTCGCAGCGTACGGACCCCATGCTGAATTCGCTTTCCGGCCGCTTCCTGATCCTGACGATGGCATTCGTCATGCTGGCCGAGGTGCTGATCCTCGTGCCATCCGTCGCGCGTTTCCGCGAGGATTACCTGCTGTCGCGGCTGGAACGGGCGCAGATCGCCTCGCTCGCCCTGCTGGCGAACGAGGGGATCGACGCGGACCTCGAGGAAGAGCTCCTGCGCAATGCCGAGGTCTACAACGTCGTGCTCCGCCGCGACGAGGCCCGGCAGCTGGTGCTGTCCTCGCCGCTGCCGGGGCCGATTCACGAAACCTACGACCTGCGCGGCGCGACGAGCTGGGACCTGATCCGCGACGCGCTGTCCGAACTGCTCGACCCCGTGAACCGGGTGATCCGCGTCATCGGCTACCCGGTGAACGATGCGGGCCAGCTGATCGAGATCACCATGCAGACCGGCCCGATGCGCGTCGCGATGATGGATTACGGTCTGCGCGTGCTGGCGCTGTCGGCCGTGATCTCTGTCCTGACGGCGGTGCTGCTGTTCCTCGCCGTCCGGCAATTGCTGGTGAAACCCATCAAGGGGGTGATCCGGGGCATGCAGCTCTATGCCGAGGCCCCCGAGGATGCCCGCCGCATCATCGAGCCGAATGCCGGCATCCGCGAGCTGCGCGAGGCCGAGGAGGCGCTGCAATCGCTCGAGACCCAGCTGACCGCCGCGCTGCGGCAGAAGGAGCGTCTGGCCCAGCTGGGCGGCGCCGTGGCGAAGATCAGCCACGACCTGCGCAACATCCTGACCTCGGCGCAGCTCTTCACCGACCGCATCGAACTGTCCGAGGACCCGGCGGTGCAGCGTCTGGCGCCGAAGCTGGTGAACTCGATCTCGCGCGCGGTGAACCTCTGCGAGAGCACGCTGGCCTTCGGCCGGGCCGAGGAGCCGGCCCCCAAGCTGGCACAGGTGCGCCTGCTCGACATCGTCTCGGACGTCATCGACAGCGAGCGGCTGGCCGTCGGGGACGGGGAGGTGAGCTTCTCCGAGGACATACCGGCCACGCTCTCGCTCCGTGCCGATCCCGAACAGCTCTACCGCGTGCTCTTCAACCTCGTGCGGAACGCCCGGCAGGCGATCCTGGCCTCGGGCGAGGAGGGCGAGATATCGGTCGCCGCCTGGGAGGATGACGAGGACTGGACGATCACGGTCACCGACACCGGGCCCGGCCTGCCGCCGAAGGCCAGGGCCAACCTCTTCACGCCCTTCCAGGGCGGCGCCAGCAAGGGCGGCTCGGGTCTCGGGCTGGTCATCTCGGCCGAGCTGATCCGGGGCCACGGCGGCCAGCTCCTGCTCGACAGCACGGGAGACGAGGGGACCCGGTTCCGCATCCTCCTGCCGAAGACGATGGTGGCCCTCGAGGACGCGGCGGAGTGATCCGCCGCGCGCGCCGGCGCCGCGCCTGACCTCCTGCGCGCGTGGAGGACCGCCCCGCCGCGCGGCAACCCGCGGTGCCCCTGCGTCAGGGACGGCGAGGTCGGAATTTCCCCTTGCACTCCCCGCGGCCGGGCACTAAACGCCTCACCAACGCACCGGTAGCTCAGCTGGATAGAGTACTTGACTACGAATCAAGGGGTCGGGGGTTCGAATCCTCCCCGGTGCGCCACTTCCCAAAATCCAGCAGCTAAACGATTGAATTCGTAAGCCTCGCGTCTCGCGGGCGTCAGCCTTTCCCGGTGCGGGCGGTGCGCTGAGGCGCTTGGTCCGGGCCTACCATGCGCCATGTCGGCAGGCGGAGCGCGTAGACGTTCTGACCTTCCTGGGACGAGACATCGAGATCGCCACCGTGCAGTTCCGCGATGGTTCGTGCCATGGGCAGGTTCAGTCCGAGGTCCGCGGTCGCTCTGGTATCGAGGTCGCCCACGAAACCGAACGGGCTCAGCGCATCCCGGATGTCGCCCGGAGAGAGCTGGGCGCCGTTGTCGGAGACGAGGATCGAGACGCTTTCCGCATCGCTCCGGAGGTGGACCGAGATGCTGTCGCCGCCGGAAATCAGCGTGTTCATGAGGATGCAGCTCACCGCGATGTGCATCTGCTCCTTGTCGACGCTCAGGGTATCGGGACGCTGATCCGTGCTGAACGCGACGGTCTTGCCCCGCGGGCTGGCGATCGGCTCGATCGAGGACATCGCGTCCCGGGTGATCTCGGAAAGCGACCAGGGCCCCTCGTTGAGCAGGATCTCTCCGGCGTCGATGTCGGTGAACTGGATCATCTGGGTAATCAGATGGTTGAGGTGGTTGCCCGACCGGATGATCGCGGCGACCATCTTCCGCTTGGCCTGATCCTCGAGGAAGTGCTCCAGGACGCTGGCATTGCCCAGTATCACCGTGAGCGGGGTCTTCAGCTCGTGGCTGACCAGCGCCAGAAGCTCGCGGCGGGCATCCCCGGCGATCGAGCTGTGGGTCTCATCGCCCGGCCCCTCGGCAGCCGCATTGCTTTCGATGGTCTCGGACACCAGGCGGGCCAGGCTCTGCAGGATGTCGAGTTTTTCGCCGGAGGGCGCAGGGCGCGATTCGTAGTCGATCGCGCACAGGCTTCCGACCCTGAAGCCGCCGACGGTAATCGGGGCGCCGATGTAGAAGCGGATATGCGGATCGTTCACCACCACCGGATGATTGCAGTATCTCGGATCCGACAGCGTATCGGGGATCACGAGAACCTCGTCCTTCATGATCGTGTGCGAGCACAGGGAGTAATCCCGCGAGGTGCGTTCCAGCGAGAACCCGTCCCTGGCCTTGAACCACTGCTCGTCCTGGTCGACCAGGCTTATGATGCACGTTGGGCAGTCCATCAGTTTCCGGACAGTCGCCACGACTTCGTTCAGGAGCGGGTTTTCGTTGAAATCCCGTGCGACAACCGCCCTCAGCTTCCGCTGTCGTTGAAGTTCGTTGATCGGGCGGGGGTACGGCCTCATGTATGCGCTCCGCTGAAAAGGTGGCTCACGCTCGGATGTCCGCGCTTCGGATTGCGCCTCCGAAGGCTCGAACGGCGATGGCGATATGGCGTCCGGTTCCTTGAATATGTTGGCCCGTCAGCCGCAGAGGTCCACCCGCTATTCCGTCTGCGATCTGCAGCCGGGCGCCTTTGCGCAAAGCCGTGGCCTTGAGGCATCACCCCGCCTTGCCTTGCCCGAGGCGCGCGTGAAAGAGGTGCGCGAGCGTCAGGATCATGACGAAGGAGACCACGCCGAGGTAGCGCTCGTAGATGCCGTCGACGTCCGTGGGCAGGAAGAAGAAGACCGGCGCGGAGACCACCCAGACAAGGCCGGTGCCGATCAGGATCCTGCGGTAGCGCGGGCTGGCCCTTGCGGCGCCGCGCGCCATGGCAAAGCAGGCGACGGCCATGGCGACGCCCAGGGCATAGACCAGGTAGACGTGGATCACCCAGCCATCGCTGTCGTTGTCGCCGTATTCGTTGCGGGCACCGATCAGGAAGACCAGCAGGCCGAAGATGACGAGGGTGATGATGCCCACGCTCCAGTCCCAGGCGCCGAGATGAACGTGAGCGGCCAGCACGGCCAGCCCGATGAGACCTGCGGAAAAGGCGTAGAGCCCCATGTCGACGATGAACTCGTAGCGCCCGGCGCCCAGATCGCTGATCGTGTCTGCGATCCAGTCGTGGTCCGGTACGACGAAATCCGCGATCAGGATCGAGACCGCGAGGGCCGTGCAGCCGAAGACGGCCAGGAGGACGAGGAAACGGATCAGGTTCGGTTGCTCGGCGATCCTGGCGGGCATCTGTCGGGAGGTGTCGGCTGTCGGCATTGGGGCTCCTGCTCGGATTTTCATGGGCGCGGCATGTAGGAAACTGGCCCGTTGCGTGCCCGAGGCAATGCGGCGGCCGCCGGGCTGGCCCCCGCGGCGGTGCACCCCGTCACGGGATGGCCGCTCTGGGGCCGGCCCGGCCGGTCCTTTCAGGACTGGAACAGAAGCAGCACGAAGGCGACGAAGATGAGCAGGTGCACCGCCCCCTGCAGAAGGTTCGTCCGGCCGCTCGAGAAGGTGATGATGCTCACCGCGAGCATCAGGATCAGCAGGACCAGCTGGGTCGGCGGAAGCCCGAGGTTGAGATCCAGCCCGAGGAAGCTCGCCACGACCAGCATGACCGGCACGGAGAGGCCGATGGTCGCCAGCACCGAGCCGAGGAAGATGTTGACCGAGCGCTGAAGGCGATTGGCGAGGGCCGACCGGACGCCGCCGACCGCCTCGGGCGAGGCGACGAGGATCGCCATCAGCACGCCGCCCAGAACCTGCGGCGCGTCCATGGTCTCGATCACGTAATCGAGCGGTTGCGCAAGCTGTTCGACGAGGTAGACGACCGGCACGATATAGACCAGCAGCATCACGACGTGGCGGAGCAGCGAGGTGCCGTCTCCGGACCCGTGATCGGCGTCGCTGTCTTCGCCCTCGTCGGGGGTTGAGAAATATGCCCGGTGGCGGCCTGTCTGGATCGCGAGGAACACGAGGAAGAGGCCCGCGGACATGGATCCCACCATGACCTTCTGCATCGTCGACAGGGTCGGCCCCTCGGTCGTGCTGGTGACGTCCGGCAGGACCAGCGTGAAGACGGCCAGCGGCACGATGACCCCGAGGTAGGCATTCGCGCCCTGCAGGTTGTAATCCTGCTCGCGGTAGCGGAGCGCGCCGACAAGCAGCGCGGTGCCGATCATCCCGCCGAGCACGATCATGATGACCGAGAAGAGCGTGTCGCGCACGAGGTCGGGGTTGTTCTCGCCATGCATCATGACGGCGGTGATGCTGCAGACCTCGATCCCCGTGATCGAGAGCGTCAGGACGAGCGTGCCGTAGGGCTCGCCCAGCCGTTCCGCGATCTCCTCGGCGTGGCGCACCACGCCCATGGCCGTGCCCATGACCACGACGAAGAGACCGCCGAGAAGCGCGGCGAGGCCGAGCGGGCCATGCACCGCGGACTGGATGGTCTCGCCGAAGAGGGCGAAGAGCGCGACCGCCGCGAGGGTGATGGCGAGGAACCACTCCCGGGCCCAGGGGCTGCGGGCGGCCTCGGCGGAGGCGGGCGGGGATTGCGTCGCGGACAAGGCGGTCTCCTCTGCGGGTGGGATCGGCTCAGCCGTTGGCCAGTTCGCCGTCATGCCGGAGGATCCCGTGCGGCTTCAGCGTATCGAGCACCGAGACCAGGATCTTGTGGCGCATCTCGAGGAAGCTGGACCAGTCGGCCAGCAGCGAATGGGCCCGGACCTCGAGCTGAAGATCGGCCTCGGGGGTTTCGCGGACCTGCACGCGGACACTGTCCTTCTGGATGCGCGGATCGTCCCGCAACTGCGCCGCGACCTCGGCGATGGCCTTCATGACCTCGGACCCGTCCGCATCGGGGCGCACGCCGAAATCGAACTGCAGCAGGTTGCCGTCGCGCCGGGAGAAGTTGGTGATCGACATCTCGGCGAAATCCGAATTCTGCACGGTCACGAGTGTGCGGTCGACCGCGCGGATCTTCGTCGAGCGCAGGCCGATCGCCTCGACCGTGCCCTGCACGCCGCCGAACTTGCACATGTCCCCGACCGAGACCGGCCGGTCGGCATAGAGGATGATTCCGCCGATGAAGTTCTCGAGCGTCGGTCGGACGGCAAGCGCGAGGGCGAGACCGCCGACCCCGAGGCTGGCGACCACCCCGTAGAGCGGCATCCCCAGCCGGGTCGCGACCGTGGCCAGCACGAAGCCGGCGAGGATGATGCCCGTGAGACGGATCGCGAGCCGCACGAGACTGGCGTCGAGCCCCTCGCGCTTGACGCCGGGCACGGTCCAGATCCGGCGTGCCAGGCTGTTGAACACCAGGACCACGAAGGCCGCCAGCGTCAGGCCCTGCAGCAGCAGGACGATTTCCTCGATCAGGGTCTGCACCCGGCCCGTCATGTTGATGATGTCGTCGTTCAGCCAGCGATAGACCCCGAGCAGCGCCACGACGACCAGCAGCGACACCGCGCGCCGCGCATGCCAGCCGGTCGCCGGACGTCCGAAGGCGCGGACCAGAAGAATGACGCAACCGCCGATGATGACGAGGGTGACGGCTCCGAACGCCAGCCATTGCCAGGCCGCCTGTCCGGCATAGTCCCGCAGAAGCGAGGGCGGCAGGCGGGTCAGGGTGCTGTAGAGCTCGATCGGGGCCGACAGCCCGGGACCCAGCGTGAAGGTGCGGTAGAAGTCGACTTCGCTCCCGGTCTGCTGCGGCAGATGCCGGACGCGCGCGTAGAATTCCGGCAGGCGCCGGACCGTTTCGGGCGAGAACTTGTAGCGCAGCGTGCCGTTGGCATCGGGCGTGCCGACCATGCGGATCTCGGTCTCCGGTATGGTCCAGATCGGCCTGTCGCTTCCCGGGGCCGCGTCGACGGACAGGGGCACCTCCGAGATCTCGGGCAGGTCGATGCGCTCCAGTATCTCCTTGAGCAGCAGGACCGAATCAACGCCCACCGTTTCCCGGCTTTCCGGCGCGACCGCCGAGAGGTCGAGCGTCTGGGCCGCTTTCATCAGCTCCTCCACGCCTTCCGCCTTCAGCGCCCGGACCTCCGCCGTGTCGAAAAAGGCGGTGTTGTTCGATGCGACGTCGATCGCCTCGAGGATGGTGTCGACGGCCTCCTGCGACAATGTCTGGAAGCTCTCGAACGTCGCACGCGGGCTGCTCAGGGGCAGGGGCGCAAGGGGAGAGCGGTCGGAGGCGGCGACGGGCCCGGCCTCGGCCGCGACCGTCGTGTCTGCCGTCTGCGCGGTCGCAGGACCGGCGCTCGACCAGAAGGTCATCGCGAGGGCGAGTGCCAGGATACGCCAAGGGGCGAACGACCGTGAAAGGCGATTGGCCGCCGTGAGTACATCCATTCGAAAGGCTTTCTGACAAATTCGGGGCCAGAGAAGTCTAAGAGGTCGCGAATGGGAATCCACCACGCCCGATCGGGAAAGCGCCAGAGCGCGTCGATTCGGCAACTGATCGGATCATTGAGCCGTCCGCCGGACGTCTTCCGCGGCGGCTATTCCAGCGCGTCGACGAGGATCGCGTTCAGGCTGGAGCCGGACCGCCGCAGCCGGGCGAGCCTCTGGAAGTCGTCGGACCTCCAGAAGGCCTGCGCGTGTTCGCGGTCGGGGAATGCGATGATGAACGCCGCATCGGGCAGATCGCTCTCGCCTTCCAGCCGCTCCGGATCGCCTCCGCGCACCATGAAGCGTCCCGCGTGGCGACTGACGACTTCGGGGATCTGTCCGAAATACTCCTCCATCCAGTCGCGGTTGTGGATCTGCATCTGTCCGATGACATAGGCCGGCATGGCGCGTTCTCCCGCTTGGTTTCCGAAGTCGGCAGTGTAGCAGACATTTGTACCGGGCCGCGCTCAGCCTTCCGGCAGCATCTCGCGCAGCGCGGTCTTCAGCACCTTGCCGTAATTGTTCTTGGGCAGCTCGGGCACGAAGACATACCGCTTCGGCTTCTTGAACCGGGCGATCCTCGCGGTGCAGGCCGCGTCGAGTTCGCCCGTCCCGGGCGCGGCTCCGGCGCAGACCACGAAAGCCACGACGATCTCGCCCCACTCCGGATCGGGGGCGCCGATGACCGAGACCTCGCGGACGGCGGGATGCTCCAGCAGCGCTTCCTCGACCTCGCGCGGATAGATGTTCGACCCGCCCGAGATCACAAGGTCCTTGGCCCGGTCGTGCAGCGTCAGGTAGCCGTCGGCGTCCAGATGGCCGAGATCGCCGGTCATGAGCCAGCCGTCCCGCAGGGTCTTCGCGTCGGCTCCGGGGTTGTCGAGGTAGCCGCGCATCACCTGCGGGCCGCGCACCGCGATCTCGCCCACCTCGCCCGGGGGCAGGGGCTGCCCGGTTTCGTCCAGGACCCGCACCTCGGCCACCGAATGCGCCCGCCCGACCGAACCCAGACGGCGCAGCCAGTCCGGGTGGTCACTGTCTGCGATGTCGGCCCGCGACAGCGCGGTGATCGTCATCGGCGCCTCGCCCTGTCCGTAGATCTGGACGAAGCGCGGGCCGAGCACCTTCAGCGCGGCCTGTATGTCGGCCACGTACATCGGGCCGCCGCCATAGACGATGGTCTTGATCCCGTCGCCGTCCGCCCCCGCCGCGCTGGCCGCATCGACGAGCCGCTTCACCATGGTGGGCGCCGCGAACATCGAGATGCCGCGCATCTGCCGCGCCAGATCGAGGATCTCGGCCGGATCGAACCCGCCGCTTTCGGGCACGATGTGGCGCGCGCCGCGCTGGACATGGATGAAGTTGTAGAGCCCCGCCCCATGCGACATCGGCGCGGCATAGAGCGCCGCATCCGTCGCGGCCACGTCGTCCACATCTGCGAGGTAGGAGAGCGAGGCCGCCGCCAGGTTGCCCGCCGTGAGGATCGCCCCCTTGGGCCGCCCGGTTGTTCCGGAGGTATAGAAGAGCCATGCCGCGTCTGCCTGCGACATCGGCGCGGGCCGGGGCAGGGGATCTCCGGCCTGCATCGCGGCGAACTCGGCCGAGGCCGGTTCGATGCAGACCGCCTCCCCGATGTCGCCGGTGGCGCTCAGGGCGCCCGCATCCTGCGTGAAGACCAGCCGGGCGGAGGCATGCGAAACGATCCAGGCCGCCTCTTTCGCGTGCAGCTTGCCGTTGACCGGAACCGCGGTCGCACCGGCCCAGAGGATGCCGTAGAAGATCGGCAGGTAGTCGACCGTGTTCGGCAGGGAGATCGCCACCCTGTCGCCGGGCCCGAGTCCCCGTGCGGTGAGCCCGGCCGCGATCGCGCCCGCGCGCCGTGCGAATTCCGCGTAATCCGCCACCAGTCGCGTGCCGAGGAACAGCGCCGGGGCCGTCGGGGACCGCTGCGCGGTCCGCGCGAGCCATTCGGCGGGGTTCATGCCGCGCGCTCCGGTGACGGGCAACAGTTCTCAACACCCGGGCCCATGCAGGGGACAAGGCGAAGGACACGCATCCGCATGCCGGCCGCGCGCGCGGGACGGCCCCTGGCGTTCCGCGCGCGGGATCCGGGTTGGCCCCGGCCGGGGTTGCATGGTTGCATGGCGTCCTCCATCTGGCGACTGGTCATGGGTTTGGCGTCGGGGGGAATGGTCCGAAGAATTGCCAAGTTTCCGCGCTGTAACCGCGCCCGAAACCCTCGGCCAGGTTCCGGCCGGGCGGTTCCATTCTGAGGGCCGTGCGGGTCCGGAACCATCTACCGCGCCAGTGGCTGCATGTCCCGGAGCGTCCGGGCAAGGTGGTCGGGCCCCAGCTCGGCCGCGATGGCGTCGTAGAGCGCCGCGGCGTGCTCCTCGGCCTTGTCGGCGACCCGGAACAGCGGGCCGGCCACGGTGACGGAATAGATCCGGTCGCCGAGGACCACCGGCACGGCCACGCCCCCGAGGTCGGGAGAGTAATAGGAGGCCGAGCGGAACCAGCCCCGCGCGCGGCCCTCGCGCATCAGCTTCTGCACGCCCGCGATGTCCCGGGGCGCCTCGGGCCCCCAGACCCCGTATTCCGCGCGACGCAGAAGCACCTCCTGATCGCGCTGCGGCATCTGCGACAGCAGCGCCTGGCCGGAAGCTGTCACATGGATCGGCACCCGCTTGCCGGGGGCGGCGGCGTAGCGGACCGCGGCGGGCGATTCGATCACGTCGAGAAAGACCGCGAAGAGCCCCGAGGGGGCCGAGACCCAGATCGTCTCGCCCGTCGCCTCGGAAAGCCTTCGCAGGATGTTGCGCAGGGAATCGGGCACCGGCTCGCCCTCGGCGAAGGCGCTGGCGAGCTGCTGCCAGCGGGACGAGGGATAGAACCCGCCCCGGGCCCGCGGTTCATAGAGATAACCGGCCTCGACCAGCGTCGAGAGCATGTTGAAGGCGCTGGAGCGCGGCCAGCCGAAGTGCCGGACCACGTCGGCCAGCGTCGCGGGTTCCTGGCGTTCCGCGAAGAACTCCAGCAGGGCCAATGTGTTTTCGATCTGCCTGACAGCCATGACGCCCTTCTGACCTGCTTTCGGCGGTCCAATCCAGCGCCGCGTTGACAACGCCGCGCAACTCTGACTACGTTGTCCCATATATTGCTGTATTTGTCCACATATGTGAACAAATGGGAGGAGACGGCAAGATGGGACCACTCGAGGGGCTGCGCGTCCTCGATCTTTCTTCGGTGCTGATGGGGCCCTACGCGACCCAGATCCTCGGCGATTACGGCGCCGAGGTGATCAAGGTCGAAGCGCCCTCGGGCGATCTCGTGCGGCAGATCCTGCCGACCCGGTCGCCGGGCATGGGCGCGATGTTCCTCAACACCAACCGGTCCAAGGAGAGCATCGCGCTCGACCTCAAGACGCCGGAGGGGCGCGACGTGGTCCTGCGGCTGGCGCGGGACTGCGATATCCTGCTGACGAATGTCCGCCCCAGGGCGATGGCGCGGCTCGGCCTGTCGTGGGAGGCGCTGTCCGAGGCGAACCCCCGCCTGATCTATGCCGCCCTCGTCGGCTTCGACCAGCGCGGCCCCTATGCCGGGCGGCCCGCCTATGACGACCTGATCCAGGGCGGCGCCGGCATTCCGCATTCCTTCATCCGCGCCGGGCAGAAACCGTCCTATGTGCCGGCGGCGATCGCCGACCGGATCGTCGGCATGTCGGCGGTGAACGCTATCCTGGCCGCCGTGGTCGAACGCACGCGCTCGGGGCTGGGCCAGAAGGTCGAGGTCCCGATGTTCGAGACGATGACCTCGATGATCCTCGCCGATCACATGGGCGGGCTGACCTACGATCCGCCGGTGGACGAGGGCGGGTATCGCCGCCACCTCTCGCCCGACCGGAAGCCCTACGAGACACGCGACGGCCATGTCTGCGCGCTGATCTACAACGACGGGCACTGGGAGCGCTTCTTCCGCGAGATCGGCCGCCCCGAGATGCCGGCGGCCGACCCGCGCTATGCCAGCTTCGCCGCCCGGATGGCCCATATCGACGAGGTCTATGCGGAGCTGGGCGAGATCATGAAGACCCGGACCACCGCCGAGTGGCTGGAGCTTTTCGACCGCGCCGACGTGCCGGCCCTGCCGATGCATTCCTACGCCTCGGCGATGGAGGACCCGCATCTGGAGGCCATCGGGTTCTTCGAGACCGTCGAGCACCCGACCGAGGGGCGCATCCGCCAGATGGCGGTGCCGGCGCAATTCTCCCGCTCGCCCGCCCGGCCCGGCAAGCCCGCGCCCGGCATGGGCGCCGACGGCGCGACGGTGCTGGCCCGCGCCGGCTACGCGCCCGAGGACATTGCCGCCCTGGTCGAGGCCGGGGCCCTGAAACTGCCGCAAGAGGACTGAACCATGGATTTCCGACTGACCGACGACCAGCAGGCGATCCGGGACGCGGTGGGCCGCATCTGTGCGGGCTACGGCGACGAGTACTGGCTCGACAAGGACCGCAAGGGCGGGTTCCCGACGGATTTCTACGACGCGCTGGCGAAGGAGGGCTGGCTCGGCATCTGCACGCGCGAGGAACATGGCGGGGCAGGGCTCGGCGTGACCGAGGCCGCGATCATGATGCGCGAGATCGCCGAGAGCGGCGCCGGGCTGTCGGGCGCCTCGGCGGTGCATATCAACATCTTCGGGCTGAAGCCGGTCGACGTCTTCGGCACCGAAGAGCAGAAGCGCCGGATGATCCGCCCCATGGCCGAGGGGCAGGCGAAGGCCTGTTTCGGGGTGACCGAGCCCAACACCGGGCTGAACACGACGCAGCTCAAGCTGCGCGCGGAGAAGCGCGGCGACCGCTACGTCGTGAACGGGCAGAAGGTCTGGATCTCGACCGCCCAGGTCGCGGACAACATCCTGCTGCTGGCCCGGACCACGCCTCTGGACGAGGTGAAGAAGCCGACGCACGGGTTGTCGCTCTTCTACACGCCGTTCGACCGGGACCGGATCAAGGTCAGCGAGATCGAGAAGATGGGCCGCAAGGCGGTCGATTCGAACGAGCTTTTCTTCGAGGATTTCGAGATCCCCGAGGCCGACCGCATCGGCGAGGAGGGCAGGGGCTTCGAATACATCCTGCAGGGCATGAACCCCGAGCGCATCCTGATCGCGGCCGAGGCCGTGGGACTGGGCTTTGCCGCGCTCCGCAAGGCCACCGCCTATGCAAAGGAACGCCACGTCTTCAACCGCCCCATCGGGCAGAACCAGTCGATCCAGCACCCGCTGGCGATCTGCCAGTCCGAGCTCGAGGCGGCCTGGCTGCTGACGCTGAAATCGGCCTGGGAATACGACAACGGGCTGCCCTGCGGCGCCTCGGCCAACATGGCGAAATACCTCGCCGGGGAGGCGGGATTCAACGCGTGTCAGCAGGCGGTGATGACCCACGGCGGCTTCGGCTACGCCAGGGAATACCACGTCGAGCGCTACCTGCGCGAAAGCCTGATCCCGCGCATCGCCCCGATCTCGCCGCAGCTCGCCCTCTGCTTCATCGCCGAGAAGGTGCTCGGCCTGCCGAAAAGCTACTGAGGAGGATCCGATGGCCGGTCTCTACTTCGAGGAATTCAGCGTCGGACAGCACTTCCGGCACGAGCTGACCCGCTCGGTGACCGAATCCGACAACATGACGTTCAGCCTGATGTCGATGAACCCGCAGCCGCTGCACGTGGATTTCGACTTCGCGAGCCGGACGGAATGGGGCAGGCCGCTGTTCAACTCGATGTTCACCTTCGCGATCATGGTCGGGCTGACGGTGCAGGACACGACGCTCGGCACCACGATCGGCAACCTCGGCTTTTCCGAGGTGACCTTCCCGGCCCCCGTCTTCCACGGCGACACGCTGCGCGCCGAGACGACCGTGCTGTCGGTCCGCGAGAGCAGGTCGCGCCCGACCCAGGGACTCGTGGAATTCGAGCACAGATGCTTCAAGCAGGACGGCACGCTGGTCGCGCAATGCAAGCGCATGGCGCTGATGAAGAAGCGGGAGGCGGCCTGATGCGCAGTTTCCTCTTCGTGCCGGGCGACAGCCGGAAGAAGTTCGACAAGGCGCGGGACGGCGAGGCAGACGCGCTGATCCTCGATCTCGAGGACAGCGTCGCGCTGCCGGCCAAGGAAGCGGCGCGCGAGACCGTGGGCGACATGCTGGACGTGCCGCGCGCGGGGCCGAGGCTTTTCGTGCGGGTCAACGCGCTGGACACCGGGCTGACCCTCGCCGACCTCGCCGCCGTGATGCCGCACCAGCCGGACGGGATCGTCCTGCCGAAATGCGAGGGCCCCGAGGACCTGCGCAAGGTGGCGCATTACCTCGCCGCCTTCGAGGCGGCGCTCGGGCTGGAACCGACCCGCATCCTTGCCATCGTGACGGAAACCGCCGCCTCGGTCTTCACCATGGGGCAATACGCCGGTGTCGATGAGCGGCTCTGGGGCATGATGTGGGGTGCCGAGGACCTCGCCGCCTCGCTCGGGGCGCGGGAGAACGGGGCGAAGCAGGGCTATCACGAGCCGTTCCGCCTGGCCCGCAACCTCTGCCTCGCCGGCGCGGCGGCGGCCGGGGTGGTGCCGGTGGACACGATCTGTGCCGTGCTCGACGACCTGTCCGTGGTCGAGCGGGAGGCGGCCGAGGCCCGCCGCGACGGGTTCGGCGCGAAGGCGGTGATCCATCCAAAGCACGTGGCGGCGGTCAACGCGGCCTTCGCCCCGACCGAGGCCGAGATCGCCTGGGCGCAGAAGGTGCTCGACGCCTTCGCGGCCGATCCGTCGGCCGGGGTGGTCCGGATCGACGGGCAGATGATCGACAAGCCGCATGAACGCGCCGCGCGCAAGATCATGGCGGCGGCGGAACGCGGGGACTGAGGGGGGAACGATGGCCGCACCGGGAGGAGAACAGGTGCCGATGAACGGTCTTTCGGCCGGATTGGCAAGGATCGAGACGGCGCTCGTCGCCGTCTCGGCGGCGGCGATGGCCGCGATCATGTGCATCGTCGTGCTGGACGTGGTGATGCGCTACGCCTTCGCCGCGCCGCTCGTCTGGTCCTACGACGTCATCGGGCTCTACCTCGTGGGGACGGTGTTCTTCTTCGCCCTGTCCGACACGATGCAGCACCACGGGCACATCGCGCTGGACGTCTTCCTGCCCTACATCCCGCACCGGCTGCGGCACGCGGCCCAGTCGCTGGGCTTCGCCGCCTCGACCCTGCTGATCCTCGCGATCACCTGGCTCGAGTTCCGGGAGGCGCAATCCGCCTTCCTCGCGGACGACCGGATCGCCGCGGTGATCCCGTTCCCGACCTGGGTCGCGCATGCGGTCCTCACCCTCGGCATGGGCGTGCTCGCCCTGCGCCTGCTCTTCCGCACGATCTTCCACGCCGCCTCGGCCGTCACCGGGCGCGTCATGGTCGAGGTGCCGCCGCCGCCCATCACCGCGAATGTCAGCCGGGAGCACGGCGAATGAGTGTCACCATTGCCCTTCTCGTCCTTGTCCTGATGCTGGTCTTCGGTCTGCCCGTGGCGCTCGCCATGGGGGTGTCGGGGGCCGCCGGGCTCTACATGTTCGGCGGCTGGCCGATCCTGCAGGGGATCCTCAAGACCTCGCCGCTCTCGACCGCGAGCAGCTACGAGATCATCACCATTCCGATGTTCATCCTGATGGCGGAGTTCGTCATCATCTCGGGCGTGGCCAACGATCTCTTCAAGGCCGCGACGGTCTGGGTCGGCCGCCTGCGCGGCGGGGTGGCCATGGCCACGGCCCTGGCGGGTGCGGGGTTCGGCGCGATCTCGGGCTCGTCCACCGCGGCCGCGGCGACGCTCGCCTCGACCTCGATCCCGGCGATGCTGAAGGAGGGCTACGAGCCCAAGCTCGCCTGCGGAGTGGTCGCGATCTCGGGGACGCTGGCGATGCTGATCCCGCCCTCGATCGCGCTGATCCTCTACGGCATCATCGCCGACATCCCGATCGGTGCGCTGCTGGTCGGCGGGGTGATCCCCGGCATCATGGTGACCATCACGATCATGCTCACCATCGCCTTCCTCGTCTGGCGCGACCCCTCGGCCGCTCCGATGGGCAAGTCCTACACGATGCGCGAGAAGTTCGCCTCGCTGAAGCGGGTCGGGCTGGTCCTGATCCTCTTCTTCGCGGTCACCGGCACGATCTATTCCGGCATCGCGACCCCGACCGAGGCGTCCGGAATCGGCGCCTTCGCCGCCATGCTCATCGCCGCCTGGGAACGCCAGCTCACCGCGCCCGCGCTCTGGCGCGCGCTTCGCTCGGCCGCGCAGACGACCTGCATGGTGCTCTTCATCATCATGGGCGCGCATATCTTCGGCTACTTCTTCACGCTCACCCGGGTCACCAACGACATCACCGCCTGGGTCGGGGCTCTCGAGACCTCCCGCTGGGTGATTCTCGCCGTGATCCTGCTGGGCTACCTGATCCTCGGCTTCTTCATGGACCAGATCGCGATCCTCATCCTGACCGTCCCGGTCGTCCTGCCGCTGGTGCTCCAGCTGGGGTTCGACCCGGTCTGGTTCGGCGTGCTGATCGTCGTGACCGCCGAGGTCGGCATGGTCACCCCTCCGCTGGGCATGAACGTCTTCGTCGTCGCCCGCTACACCCGCCGCCCGCTGGGCGAGCTGTTCCGCGGCGTGGCGCCCCATGTCTGGGCGCATCTGATCGTCATCGCGATCCTCGCCGCGTTCCCCGCCATCACCCTGTGGCTGCCATCGACGATGCAGTGACCACGACCCAACCGAGGAGGAGAAGACCCATGAAGATCACACTCACGGCCGCCCTGCTGGTCGGCGCAAGCGCCCTGGCCACGCAGGCGCAGGAGATCACGCTCCGCGTCGCCGACAGCCTGCCGGTCGACCATTACATGACCCGCGGCGTGCTCGAGCCGCTGATGGCACAGGTCCGCGAACAGACCGGTGACAAGGTCGCGTTCGAGCACTTCCCCGCCGAACAGCTCGGCAAGGCGAAGGACCTTCTGTCGCTGGCCCAGGACGGTGTCGCCGATATCGCCTATGTCGGCGCGTCCTACGTGGCCGACAAGCTGCCGCTCAGCTCGGTCGGGGAGCTGCCCGAGGCCTTCACCAATTCCTGCGAAGGCACGAAGGCCTTCTGGGAGATCGCCAAGCCCGGCGGCGCGCTCGACCAGGCCGAATACGCGCCGCAGGGCGTCCGCGCGCTCGCCGTGCTGGTGCTGCCGCCCTATCAGATCTTCTCGGCGAAGGAGATCACCGGCCTCGACAGCCTGAAGGGCCAGAAGGTGCGCGCGACCGGCGCCGCCAAGCAGATCGCCCTGACCAAGCTGGGCGCCGTGCCGGTCGCCATGCCGGCCCCCGAGGCGCGCGAGGCGCTGTCGCGCGGGACCGTCGATGCGATCGCCTTCCCGCATGGCTCGATCCTGCCCTATGACCTCGTGCCCCATCTGGAGACGGCGACCGAGGGGGCGAACTTCGGCTCCTTCGTGGCGACGTGGATGATCTCCCAGTCGAAATTCGACAGCCTGCCCGAGGACGTCCAGACCGCGCTGACCGAGGCCGGCGCCGCGGCGACGCTCAACGGCTGCGCCGAGACCGACGCCGCGACCGACAGCGACAAGCAGACCATCGCGGAGGGCGGGGTGAGCTTCGTGACCCTGCCCGAGGCGGAGGCCGCGAAGCTGGAGGAGACCATGGCCAGCGTCGGTGACGAATGGGCGGCCGAGCTCGACGGCCGCGGCAAGCCCGGGACGGAGATCCTCGAGGCCTTCCGCGCCGGCCTTCCGGCGAACTGAGCCCGCGCCCCGGGCCATGCCCGCGCAGGCCCCCCCCCTGGGGTCTGTGCGGAGCATGGACGCGGCGGGTCTGCGGAGGCCGGATCACACCGCCGGGGCGATTCCCGTCGCCGCCCCGGCCGCCCGCTGCGCCTCCATCGCCCGGACGTATCCCGGGCGCAGGGTCAGGCGATCGAACCAGGCGCTGCAGGCCGGTGGCAGCGCCTCGCCCAGGCCAAGGCTTCGGGCGAACTGGACCGCGAAGGCGACGGCGATGTCGGCCATCGTGAACCCGTCTTCCAGCAGATGGTCCCGTCCGTCCGAGAGGCAGGCCTCGGCCAGCCGCAGACGGGCGAGGAACCATGTCATGTAATCCTCGACGACCTGCGGCTGCCGCCGCTCTTCCGGCTCGAGCCGCCCGTAGCGCAGGACGAGCGTCTGCGGGAAGGTCAGCGTGGCATCCGCGTGGTGCAGCCAGTTGAGATAGGCGCCGTATTCCGGGTGCCCGGGGGCCACGGTGAATCGGCCGCCGCCGTGGCGCATCGCGAGGTAGACGGGAATCGCGCAGGATTCGGTCATCCGCGTCTCGCCGTCGACCAGCAGCGGCACGGTGCCGAGCGGGTTCTCCGCAAGAAACGCCCTCTGCAGCACGCGCGGGGGGAAGGGGAGCATCTTCAGCTCGTAATCCAGCCCGAGCTCTTCCAGGGCCCAGAGCGCCCGGAAGGATCGTGCGTTGTTGCAATGCCAGAGCTGGATCATGGGGCCCTCCCGAAAGGTGATGGTCCGCGCATTGTCCCCGGGGCCGGGCGGGCCGCAAGCCTTGCGGGCGAATCCGCCCCGTCCCTGGCCGCGCCGATTCCGCCTCGGATGGCTGTTCCCGGGGTAGGGCCGGCAGGAAATTCGACCCCGGCAAGAGGGGCGTCGCAGGCGGATCCCCTGAAAACAGGGGTATCCGCCGCCCCGGGACGGGCAGAAGGGCAGGGTGCCGCTAGGTCGCCCGACTTTTTTCGGCCTTCCGTCAAAAAAGTGCTTGCGAGTCACCGAAGCCATCTCTAGATAGCCCTTCACCGGCGGCGCTGAGGCGCACAACGGAACGCCAGACGGAACGACGGAGCGGATGCTTCGAAGGGCCTGACGGGAAAAACAGAGGTAAGGTTGGGCGGGGCGCGCCAGGAAGTTACGGCGCATCCAGTTTGATTTTGTCTCTACGCTCTTTGAAATCGCGAGTATCTGAAGAGATATGTGGGCGGTTTGGTTCATTTCGATGAACAAACAACTGCACATATCTACGCTCCTAGGATCGTCCTTTGTGGACACCATGATCCGATGATGGAGTGTCAGCTTCACTGTTTGGACGGCTTTGCGTTACTTCGGTAACCTGAAGCACAACAAACAGAAATGGTTCCGGCCTTCGGGTCGGAGCAGAT
>NZ_JHZF01000014.1 GCF_000688295.1 Pseudooceanicola nanhaiensis DSM 18065
TACATACAGTCGTACATGACTTGGACAACTTGGGTCTTTTCTTGGTCTGGTGGTCATAGCACGAGCAAAACACCTGGTCCCATCCCGAACCCAGCCGTTAAGTGCCGTCGCGCTGATGGTACTGCGTCTCAAGACGTGGGAGAGTAAGTCGCCGCCAGACCTAGAAAAGACCCCGATATCTCTCAATACGATCAAGCCTCTCGTCACCACTAAGACCATGAGGCAAATATTGCCGCGGGATGGAGCAGCCCGGTAGCTCGTCAGGCTCATAACCTGAAGGTCGTAGGTTCAAATCCTACTCCCGCAACCAAATCTATCAAAGAATACAGCCGCTTAAGAGCCGCCCTCAGGGGCGGCGTTTTGCGTTCCAAGCCCGTGTCAACACTGTGTCAACAGAACCCCGACGCCCCGTGTCAACGAATGGCGCCGTGTCGCGCCGAACTCTCCGCTTGATCGAGCCGCGCCCGCGAGCCTGATGGTCCCCGCACCACGACGGGAGACCACCCATGCCCAAGACCAACGACGCTGCGCTCGCCGCCTTCATCGCGCTCAAGGCCGAGATCGACGCGGCCCTCGACCGCATCCGCGCCGCCAGCGACGACCACTTCTTCGCCAGCCCTGCGGACGTGCACTGGGGCCATGTCACGGCCCTCGCAGACCACGTGGCACTGTTGAAGCGCGTCACGGACGCGACCTACGACGAGGGAGAGCACGCTCCCTGACGGCACTACATGTTGTGTGCACAGTGCGCCTAGAATACAATTGCCCCGATTCCCTTATTGGATAGGAGCGGCGAGTTCAGGGTGGGGACCGACAAGGACGATCTGCCAAAGCACTTGGAGTTCATCCTGGACGTGGTCGAGCGCCACGCCCGAAACTCGTTTGTCCTCAAGGGCTGGTCAGTCACGCTGGTCGCTGCCGTGTTCCTGTTGGCCGTGAGGGGAGCTGAACCGGCGCTCGCCATGGCTGCGGGACTTCTGCCGTCCCTGACCTTCTGGGCTTTGGACGCGTACTATCTTCGGCAGGAACGAATGTTCCGCGCGCTCTACAATCACGTGCGGAAGGCGGAGCCGAGCCATGACAGCCGCTTCAGCCTCGATGCCCGGTCGTTCGCCGGTGAGGTTCCGAGCTGGTTCCGCACGTTGGGCGCCACCCCCGTGCTCTGGTTCCACGCGTCTGTCCTCGCAGTTGTCGTCGTTGCGCTGGCATTCTTTTCGTTGAGACCTCCCGATGCCCCGTAAGGTGTTTTTCAGCTTCCATTACGACGACGTCACGCGCGTCAACGTGGTCCGGAATTCGGACCAGATCACAAGGCGGTATGCGAAGGCTGCCCGGTTCCACGACAAGAGCCTATGGGAAGAGGTGAAAAAACAGGGGCCGCTCGCGATCAAGCGGATGATCAACGGCGGTCTCGACGGCAGCTCGGTCACGTGCGTCCTGATTGGTAGCCAGACATGGCAACGCCGATGGGTGCGCTACGAGATCATCAAGAGCCTTGCTCGCGGCAACGGCATACTCGGCGTGCGGATTCACGATGTGGGGTTCAAGTCGGGGCAGCCGACAAACGCTCTTGCCGGGCTCTTCGGAACATCGCCGCCTTCGAACGCGCTCGCAGGCTACGGATCCCGCCAGGAGCCCACACTTGGTGGGCTACTGGGAATGGCTACGGAGCGGCCGGAAAACTCTCTCCTCGGCGCCCTGCTGGCTGGCGATCAGAGCCTCGCACCAACGCCGCAGCCGGGACCGAACCCGCTTCGCTTTCTCGGTTACACGGTCGACCGGCGCTACGGGATGGTGCGGTTTCATGAAGTCGGCCCAAATGGGCAGTGGCGCGAATACACGGAGGTTCAGGCTGTTCCGCTGCGCTCGCTTCCCTGGCTCCCGAGGCTGAAGGATGCCGACAACCTCGAAAACCTGTTCCATATCTACGACTGGAAGCTGGACTATGGGTCGTTCTACTTCCCGACATGGATCGAGCACGCCGCTGCCCAGGTCGGACGTTAGGCCGCCGCCGTCGCCACCCCATCCAGCCGCACCGCGACGCTGGTGATGCCATTCCCGGCCGCCTCCACCGCGACTCCGATGGGGAAGCGCCCGGCGGCCGGCGTGGTGACTTCCTTCGCGGTGTTGTCCCACGCCACGTGCGCGCCGACCGTCAGCACCGCCGCACTGGCCTTCGGCAACTGGAACACGCCGGTGGTCGAGAACTCCACTGGGTCGCCCTCGGCGGCCGAGTAGGCGGCGATGCCGAAGATGCTGCCGACGATCAGCGCGTCGCCCGAGGCGATGCCGCCCGCGGGCGTGGTGACCCGGACGATGTGACCGTTCTGAAGGTAGTTCTTCATCTCAGAGCCCTTTCGAGGATTGGATGCGGACGACCGAGATGCGGTCGGTCGCCCCTGCGATCTGCCGGTTGAGGTCAGAGAGCGCGGCGGCCATCTCGCCGTCGCTCGCGTAGGTGACACGCTTGCCGTCGTATTCGACGGTGCGAACGCCCCGGTAGCGCGCGGCCATCAGGGCGTCGCGCCAGGCGCTGAGTTGGGCGAGGTCGGCCACGTCACGCCCCGGCGTTCATGAACCAGCCCCGATGGTCGATGAACCCCGCGCCGAAATCCAGGATCACCCGGATCTCGACGCCGTCGACGTCCCAGCCCGAGCGGCTCTCGACCTGCGGGCCTTCCGCGCCCGAAAGGTAGGCGAACTCCAGCCCGTCGATCTCGCCGGGATCGGCGGTCACATACCAGCGCGTGGCGCTGGACAGGCGCGGCTCGACCACCAGCGAGAGCGAGCCCGAGAACGGGTTCACGTCGGCCGCCGTCGCGGGCGCGATGCTGGCCAGCCACTTCTCGGCGGTGGTCTCCAGCGCGGGCGGCACCAGCAGGTTGCGCGGCGTCACGCGAATGGTGCGATCCTCGATGCCCTTCTGGGTCCGCAGCGCGAGCCGGGCGGCCGAGAGGGTCGTGTCGGAGATTGCCGCCCCGGTGCCCGCCTTGTTGCCGTGATCGGCGTGGAACAGCGTCTTGCCGTCCGACAGGGTCGGCCCGTTGCCGCTGCCCGTCTCAAGGAGGGTGACGAGGATCCGCGCCTCGGTCTCGGCCGCGGCCTGACCCATGCGCCGGGCGAGGTCCGCGAAGGCGCCGAGGTCGTCGTTGACCAGCACCTGCCGGGTGATGCCGATCTTCCGCGCCCAGGTCTCGACCTTGTAGGCCTCGCGCGCCTCGGCCATCGTCCCGGCCTTGATCTCACCGTGTTCGTTCAGCTTTTCGAGCAGCGGCGCCTCGCCCAGCATGATCTTGTTCACCGCGCGGAAGTCCCGCGCCGTGGTCTGGCGACCAAGGCGGCGGATGCCCGAGGGGGCCGCCTGGTAGGCGTCGCGCAGCACGCGACCCACCGTGTCCCCGAGGATGATCGGGAAGTCGGAGGTGGTGTGTAGCGCGCGTGTGACGAGGCTCGCGGGCGACAGCGCCATGGTGGACTCACTGCGGAGCGTCAGCAACTCCTTCGCCATGTCCACGGGCGTCGAATAGGCGTAGCGTCGGGCGGGCTCGCTCAGCTCGTGGCGCGGGTTGATCCGAGCGTAGAGGGCTTCGCCCATTTGGCGGGCCCGGAGCGCGGGCTCGTCCTGGCTCTCCCCCATTTCGACGCGGACCTGTTCCGTGCGGATCGACGGCGCGCTGCGCTTCGCCAGCGCCTCGAAGGCCGCGCGGCGGGCGGCGTCGGGATCGGCGCCCCCGTCGATCTGGCCGTCGATCCAGGACTGGTCCAGCCCGGCGATGCGTGCAATGGAGCGGATCTCGGCGTTCGCCTCGGCGCGCGTCTCGGTGGTCGAAGCCTCGGGCGGAGCCGGGGTGGTGGTCGTGTCGGTCATCTCTGTCTCCATGCGAATGTGGGCGCCGGGGTCGGCGGGTGTCGGCACCAGGGAAATCTCGTGGGGTGTCCAGCGGATGGCGGTCAGCACGCGCGCGCCGTTCTCGGTGGTCTCGGCCCAGTCCTCGACGGAGTAGCCGACCGAGACATGGCGCAGGATGCCCGCCAGCACGTCCTGCCAGACCGGTTCCACCTCGGGCCGAGCCGAGAACTGGATCAGCGCGGTGCCACGCTTTCCATCCACGGCGGCGCTGCGGACGGAGCCCAGCACATCGCGGACGGCCGTCTGTCGATGCGCGTCCAGCACGCTCGCGCCTTCGAGGCGCGACAGGTCCACGGCCTCGGGCGCCAGGCTCAGCCGCTCGATGTACTGTCCCGCCATATCGCGGCGACGCACGGGCGCGCCGGTGGACCAGACCACCTCGACGGTGCGGCCTTCCGGATCGGCCGTTGCGGGCGTCAGCGTGGCGCGGCGGGTGAGCAGTTCGAGCGTGTCAGCCATCGGCGTCCTCCTTCTGCGGCGGCGCCGCCGTCTGGCCGAAGGTCAGCCCCATTCCGTCCGCGCGCTCGCGGTCCGCGGCGATCTCGGCATCAACCTGTTCGGCGTCGTAGCCGCGTTCGGAGATCGCCTGGGACCGGCTCTTGAGCCCCGCGCCGATCGCGAGGATCTCGGCCTGCACGTCCTTCATCGGATCGACGTAGTCGAACTTCGGCGGCAGCCATTCGCAGCCGAGATAGGCGTCCGGGTTCCGGTCGAAGTCCCGCGCGGGCAGGTCGCCGGTCAGCACCGCCAGGCGCACGAACCGCTCCCAGACCGGGCGGCAGAACAGGTGGACGACCACGTTGTGCTGCAGCTGCTCGACGCGGCGGCGGAACTCGATCAGCCCCGCCCGGATCGAGGAATAGGTGACACCCTCCAGGTCGCCCGAGACCAGCTCGTAGGGCAGGCCGAGCCCCGCCGCGACGGCGCGGAGGTGGTTCTTCACGAAGGGCGCATAGGCGTCGTGTTCGGTCGGGTTCGAGAACCGGATGTCGGTGCCGGGTGGCAGCGGGATCAGGCTGCCGGGCTCCATGCCCACGGTCAGCGCGCCGCCGGTGTTGGTGCCGGAAAGCCCGCCTGCCGTGCCGTCCGGATCGGTGATGAAGCCGGTGAACAGCGCCGCGACCTTGGCCTTCACCAGCGCGGCATCCTCGAACTGGTCCAGTTCGTGCAGCCGCAAGAGCAGGGTGCAGGTCCATGGGAACCTGCTCGCGATCCAGAAGCTCGAGGTGGAGGGGGATGGCGGCGGCATCGCTGGCGACGCGCAGCCTCGCGAAGCTCTCGCCGCTCTCGACCATTGCGCGAACGGCCAAGGCCTGCAGCCCGTAGAAATCGGCCAGCCCATCCGGGGCGGCGTTATCCGTCCAACGCAGCCAGAGCGCCTGCAGCCGTTCGCGCACCGCGCGGTCGGGATGGGTGGATTGCGGCTTGATCCCGGCGCCAACGACATTGCCGACCAGGCTGTCGACCGCCGCCGCGACCCAAGGGTTGTTCCGCGCATACCACCCGGCCCGCCGCGCCGCCGTGGTCGCGCCCGCCAGGATCGCCGCGTTCAGCCCATCGACGGTCCGCGCTCCCTCCCAACGCCGCCCGCCACCCGCAGCGTCGAAGCCGCGAGCGCGCGCGAGGCCGAGAAGGCGATGGAGGAAGGTCCGCATGGGCGGCAGAATCGCCCAAAGTGGACTCTCAAGCTATTGGGAATGTTTGGGAAATGTGCATCCCGTCGGGGGAGCGGAGAAGGCGGAGACCACGTGCGAGATTAGCGCCTGTTCACATAAAGACTCGGCGCTACCGCCGAAAAGTCAAATGACCTAGTTTGCCGGCCGTTATTCAATTTTTCTTTCTGAAAGCGATTACGATTCTTCCACATCTTAAGAACCTCGGGCTGCAGTCGCTGCAATTCTTCTTCAAGGTGCTGAGCCAGTGGGAAATTGAAAATTGTTGACTTGGTCAGATGAAACCCGTCACCCACAGTCAGCCAGTAATCGAAAAACAGACGGGACGAGAGAACCCCGAGAGCAGTGAGGAAGTCTTTCTCGCTACCGAAGCCTAGGACATTGCTGCTCCCATCAAGTTCGTCGCGAAAGCCAATATAGTTCCGCGCAACTGATCCAATTGTGAGCCGATAACGTGACGAGCCACAAATTAGCGACCCAAGCCGCTTCTCGTCGAAACTCGCCCGAAGATAATCAGCTATCAATTGATTGGCGGGTCGCGGAATTTGATCATCAAGGCGATAATCAGTAACATCATAGAATGTTGGAACAGAGGAGAGCAGGCTCGTTCGCTCTCCCTTGCTCCATCTCTGAAGTGCCGAAGCATAAACCCTCGGTGTTTTTGCAGGGGCAACGCTAAGAATTGAGCATCGCTGGCTATTCGCCTTGTTCGTATTTGTATGCTTGGGCTTCCCGGACTTGAACAAAGTATCTGGGATGTTGTCATAATTTGATATCGATATCTCCGAGTTGAGCCTCTGCAGGCGTGACCGCAGCGCGCTGTAGTCTCGACTGAAAGCTATCGACAGGGGAACAATGAAGTGTAGATGAGCGGGTTTGCGCGACAGCTCCAAAGAACGCTCAATAAAGTCAGCATACAGATTCTTCCATTTGGACGAACCTTTCTGATTCGCCACAAAAGGCGGATTTCCAAAAAACACACCAAATCGATCTGTGGCGGGAAACTCATAGGACCGAAAATCCCCATGGATCAGTCTTACTCGATCAAACTTTATGTCCCAGCACTGCTCTAGAGTCTCAATTTGATCTCGAATAAATTCGAGTGCTTGTTGGTTTATGTCTACTAGGTCTGCGCTAATCAAACGAACGATTTGCGGCGATAGTCCTTGATTAATCAGTCCCTTGATTAGGGAGAAGAACAGCGCTCCCGCGCCGGCGGATGGCTCAACGAAGTGGGCGCCTTCGAGAAGGTCCTGCGCTGAAAGAGAACTTGCGATGTTTCGGCGTTCGAAGAAAATCTGCCAGAAATGATCGGCAACATCGGCGGGAGTGTAGTATGCTCCAGCCAGCTTTCGTTTGCTCTCGGACTTACATTCCGACGAGTATGAGAGTTCAGCTTCCGCAGTTTCGGCGGCCGAGACAGCCACTTGAGCGTCAAGCGCCCATACGGATGTCGAGCCCACGCTGCAGGTAGTCGTTTCGTGGACGTCGTGCCGGATCGGTGGGGACGGCGAAAGGTCGTTCATGTAAGTTCCTTATCTCCCCGATGCCTTTGTCTTGGTTCGTCTGGCGTAGGTATTCTGCTCGGTCAGTGTTGAAGACAAGGCGATACCCCGGGCCAGGCAACAGAAGCGCATCATCATAAAGCCGATGGTGCTCAATACACAGAGCGAGTCCATTTGTTACATGATTTGGCGAGCCCTCAACTGAGTGAGGAATGATATGCGCTGCCTGGACGATCGCCAGCTGGCGATCACAGACACAACATGTTTGCCCGTACGCTTCAAGAACCCACTTCTTGAACCTGGGATCCCGCGGATATGCGGTGCGCTCAAACGTGAATTTCTCCCGTTCCCCGGCTTCATCGACTTCAATTTCACCGCTTGCACCTAAGCCAGCATCAGCGAAGGTTTCGGTATGCCGTCCGACGAGATTGACAATCGCATGTTCACTGCGCAGAGCATGAAAATGTTCGACATTCTCAAGATAGAACCCCAATGCCGATGCGGGCAGCGCGATTGCAAAACTCTGTTCGCCAAGCTGCCGTGCCATGAATTGATGCACCGCAGCCTGTTGCGTTGATACCGATACTCTCTGGGATTGCCGCGCGTAGACCGACACGACAGTCCTTGCTTGTAGGGAGAATACGTGTCGCGGATCCCATGCCACGAAAGTGTCGCCAGTATCGAAGAAACCGATAAAGGCAACGCGGTCTCCTCGCGCTTGCCTCGCCCTTTGCTCTTCAATGATCCCACGCCCTAGCTGAATTCGAACCTCATCATCATTGTCACGAGCGTTTCCCGAGTCATGAACGTAAGAAACGTGTGCGGAATAATGCGCGTCATTGAGCGTCATTTGCACTGGATTCTGTCGGTCAATAATGCGGAAATTCTCTGAGTAGGGCGCGAGCGCGTCCCTTACAAAGTAAAAGAGGAGATTGCGGTCGAGCGCCATTACAAGTACTCAATCAGGTGCGCCACCATCTTCTCGCCCAGCAAACACGGTACGGCGTTACCGATCTGCTTCTGGACCGACCTGCGGTTCCCAAAGAACTTGTAGACCTCTGGAAATGTTTGAATGGCTGCGACTTCAGGAACGCGAAGGCGGCGGTTATCCCAGTGAAATGGTCCCACCCAAGGACCCGGCTGGGCTGCGATAGTTATAGAGGGCTCTTCCGGATGTAGCTTATGGAGAAAATTCCAGAAGCGTCCACCAGTTCGGAATTTTCGACCATCATAGCCCTTCAGTTTTGAGAGCGCGATATAGTTCTTGCCTGGTGGCACATGAGTGAGTTCATAGAAGTAGTTTCCGTTAGAGGCGTCCTCTTGGGGCTCGCGGAAATCGTCAGAGGCGTATTTCGAGATGAAGGCGCCGACCCCGGTATACGGCTGGTAGCCATTCATTAGTTCAGGCTTGGCGGGATCGCCATGAGTTGGGTGCGGTTGAGGGATGGGGGTTCTAGCCTTCCGTACGCCAAAAACAAATACGCGCTTTCGCTTTTGCGGAACGCCAAAGTCGGCGGAGTTCGCTCTGTAGACGGTGCATGCGTATCCAAGAGCTCTTGCCTCGACAAGAAATCTCTCGAACGTGGCAATATTCGTTGGATGCAGAATGCTTTCGACGTTCTCGAAAATAAAGCCCGATGGCTGCAGTTCAGAGACGGCGCGAAGAAACTGCCCGATCATGTTCCGTGGATCTTCGTCGATAAGCCGGTTGTCGTTCTTCACCCAGTAACCGTTCTTCGAAAAAGGCTGACATGGTGGCCCCCCGATCAGGATCGTTGGTTCGTCCGTTCTCAGCTGGGTGAAGTCGACACTCTGAATGTCGACTGCGAAAATTTCAGGATTGTCGATACTGGTGCGGTTCAGGCGCAGCGTCTCTGCAGCATCGGGGTCATTCTCGACACATGCCACAATCTTGGCGCCAGCATTCTTGGCTCCAACGTCGAGACCTCCTGCTCCAGAAAAGATGCTGACACAATTCACCAATGGCTGCTCCTCCGGTCACTTCGCGACACCGCCTGGCACGAGACTGCGCAGATTGTCGCAAATGTTCTTTAATTGTTCGTGACCCGAGTCTGCGTGCTCGGGCCTTCGGTATCCCCTATTTGGTATCCGAAGCCGGTCTGCGTTTCAACATCTTGCGTCAGCGAAGACACTATCGCATCCACGCGGACCGGATCACCCCCGCAGTCGCCGCATCCGTTCGCGTCTGCGCTGTACTCACCCCCTCCGCCTCTTCGTTCAGCCTGAGCCCCATGCTGATGAGCCCGTGCAGGGCGGCGTGGGCGTAGACGAAGGTGTCGAGGGCCTCGTTGCGTTCGCCGTCGCGCTTGGGCTGCCAGGAGCGGATCGGGCGTCCGCGCTCGAAGCGGGTTACGACGCGCTCGGCGGTCAGCTGGCGGAAGTAGTCGGCGTCGAGACGGCGCGGGAAGTGGATCGCGCCAGGGCCGGGCTCGGTGAGGCGCAGGCGGGCGTACACGGCGTCCTTCACCGCGTCCACGCCGACGATGAAGAGCGGGATCTTGCCCTTGTTGGTCCGCGTCGGGCGGCGCGGCCAAACCGGGATGCCGGGCCCGCCGCGGCCCTTGATCGCCCAGATGCGGCGGGCGAGGCGGGTGCGGCAGAACTCGTAGGCCATCTTGGTGTGGTGGCCGCCGGTGTCGATGGCGGCGGCGCGCACGGGCAGGTCGAGCCCGGCGGGATGTGGGAAGGCCGCCTGCAGCACCATGTCGAGATCGGCCCAGAGGCGCGGCCCGGATGGGTCGCCCCACAGCACGCGGTAGTCGATGACCCACGCCTCCTCGTCGCGGCCCCAACCGATGATCTGCACCTCGATCCGGTCGCCCTGCACGTCGACGCCCGCGGTCAGCACGGCGACGGAGGCGGGCAGCGCCTCGCCCCAGTCCTCGCGCCGGGCCATCAGCGGATCGGCCGGAACGGTGTCGCCCGCCTGGTCCTCCCACGACTCGCCCAGCTTGGTGTTCACCCAGACCTGCAGGCGGGGCGGGTCCTTGCGCACGCGGCCGTGCTCGGCCGCGATCTCGGCCCATGTCTCCCAAGGGGAATAGAGCGCGGAGAGGTGGAAACCCGCGGTGCGGCCGTCGCCCTCGGCGGTCGCGCGCCACTCGCCCGCGGCCAGCAGGCGCGGCTTTTCGTGCTCGTGGTGGACGCCGCCGCAGGCCTCGCAGACCAGATGCGCCTGTTCGCGGCGCCCTTCGGGCCAGCGGATGCGTGCCCAGGTGATCGGGGCCATGTCGCCGCAATGCAGGCAAGGGACGTGGTAAAAGCGCCGGTCGCTGTGCTCGAAGGCGGCCTCGATGCGCGAATGGCCCTTCAGCGTGGGCGTGGACACCATGTAGATCTTGCGCCGGCCGCGGAAGGTGGCGGTGCGCTGGATCGCCAGATCGACCGGATCGCCCTCGCCGTCCGCGTCGCCGGGATAGCCGTCCACTTCGTCCAGGAACAGGTAGCGCACCGGCGTCGAGCGCAGGCCCACGGCGCTGTTTGCCCCGGTCATCACCAGTTGCCCGCCGGGGAAGGACTTGCGGAACAGGCTGTTCCCGGCGTCGCGGGACCGGGGCGCGGCGACCAGTTCGCGCAGGGCCGGAGTCGCCTCGATCAGCGGGTCGATGCGCACGGTGGTGTTCCGGCGCACCATGTCCAGCGAGGGCATCACGAGCATGGCGATGCCGGGCGCGTTCTGGATGATGTAGCCGAGCCAGTTCAGCCCGGCCTCGGACCCACCCGTCTGCGCGCCCTTCATCAGCACGACGCGTTCCCAGAGGCTGGCGGTCGATAGCGCGTCCATCACCGCGCGCAGGTAGGGCGTGCGGTCCGTGCGCCAGCGGCCGGGCTCGGCCGAGGTCGGCGGCAGGATGCGGTGGCGGTCGGCCCAGTCCGAGACCGGAATGGGAGGTTCGGGGCGGATGCCGCGCCGCCAGGCGAGGTCGATGTCAGGCACCATCACCGAAGCTCCCCAGCGGCAGATCAGCCAGGTGCTCGAGATGCTCGCGCATCATCCGGTCGAGGGCGGCGAAGGTGGCGCGGGGATCGGCCTCGAGCTCGGCCGCCAGCAGCGGCGCCGTGCGCTGGACCCATGCGAGGTGCGCATCGCGCTCGGCACGGGCGCGCGCGAAGACCGTGCGCCGCGCCTCGTCGGCATCGATCAGCTTGCCCTGCTCGCGCTCGAAGGCCAGCCGGGCGCGCTGGACCTTGACGATCTCGTGCAGCCGCTTCGCCTCGGCCAACGTGGCGGTGCGGGTCGTCGCCGTGGGCGCGCCGCCCTTGTAGCGGCGGGCGGGGTCGAGGTTGGTCTCGATCCAGGCGAGCCCCTCGGCCACGTCGATCCGCCCGTCGCTGCGCACCGGCAGCCCCTCGGCCACCAGCTGCGAGATGCGCCCCTTGGTCAGCCCGACACGGGCAGCGAAGGCGGTCTTGGTCTCGGTCCCGTCGAGTTTAGGCATGACCGGCCCTCACGCTGGCGAGCCAATGCGCTGCGCGTCCCCACATACGAATGTGCGCAGGAGGAACCGCCGCTTTCCCGATCCTTTCGCCTTGACCGCGCCTCGGGCGGGCGAGCTCGGCCCTGCGAGTGACGCAGCGGTGACGCAGGAATGACGGGGTTTCCGGCGCAAGTCCCTGAAAGTGTTGAGATGACGCACCTCCCCCAGCATCCTTTTGAATAGGGGGGAACGGGATGATGATTGGGGAGAGGGATTTTCCCCATATCAAAAAGGTTGAAGCCAAGTGCGTCATCTCAACACTCTCAATGGGTTAGGGGCCAAATCGCCCGTTTGGTGCGTCACCACTGCGTCACCGTCAGCCCCACGAAGAACCGCCCGGAGCTGGTGCGCTTGTGCTGGATCCCCGCCACGCGCGCCTGCACGCGCTGCACGAAGCCGTTGATGGCGGGCAGCTTCTCGGGCTTGTAGCCCTCGGCCAGCGCCCAGTTCTGGAAGCGGAGATGCGCGTCGCGCGTGGCGATGGTCGGCCCGCCGTTCACGATGGGCACGACCTTCACGCAGGCGTCCACCCAGGCGGCGACGGGATCCTCGCTCAGCACCCATTCGAGGAGTTCCTCGTGGCAGCTCTGCGGGATGGCGTAATTGCGCTGGCGGATCAGGCGTGACGCGCCCTCCACCGCCCATGCCAGCAGCAGGTCCGGTTCCTCGGCCGCGATGCGCTTGCCGATGCCCTCGACGCGCTCCTCCAGCGGGATGGTGCGGGTGAAGGTGATCAGCAGCAGGCGGCGCTGCACGCCCCGGTCCACGCCGCCCTTGAAGCTCGGCAGCTGGTTCGCGGCGAAGAGGTTCTGCGCCACGGATCGGAACTCCACCCGGCTCTTGTAGACGTCGCGCCCCTCGATGGGATCGCCGGTGACGACCGCCTTGAAGGTGTCGGACGCGATGGCCTCGGCCGAGAGCTCGTCGGAGGCGTTGAGCAGCTTGCCTACCAGCCCGATGACGTGCCGCTCGTCTCCCACCTTCGATGCGGGGACCGAGCAGATCGCGCTTTCTGGCAGGAGGCCGCGGGCCAGTTCAAGCACCTGGCTCTTGCCGTTCTCGGCGGTCTTGCCGTGCAGCACCACCGCACGCGGCTGCATCAGCCTTGTGGCGTAGCCGAGCGCCGCCGCGCCGCAGACCTCCGCCAGCAGCGCGCATTTCGCCTCGGCGTCCGGGTCGCCCTTGAAGCTGCCGGCGAGCAGCCGTGCAAGCAGCGAGCCCGCGGGCGGCGTGCCAGATGCGCCGGGTTGCCAATGGCCGGGCAGGGTGTGGCGGCAGCGATGCTCGCGGTGATGCGGCTCGAGGTGCGGCACGCCCTCCGCATCGAAGCGGATGAAGCCCGAGGCGCAGTTGATGCCTGCGGGCGGCTTCTCGAAGTATTGCGGCTCGGCGCAGAGCGCGGCGCACTCGTTCAGGACCGAGTCGACACGGGTCTTGGTCAGCTTGACGTTCGAGGGCTCGCCCGCGGGCGTGAGGAACCCGGCGCCGTCATAGGCGTGGACCGGCAGGCGCAATTCGTGATCTGGGATCGCCTCCCAATGGGTGCCGCCGTAGCGCCAGAACTCGCCCTCGGCATGGACGATGCGCCCGAGGCGTTCGGTCAGATCCTCGCGCACGCGCCGCGACATTTCCACGTCCGATCCGATGAAGAGGCGCTTGCGTTCAGTGTCGGCCTCCTCGGCGCTGAAGCGTTCGGCGGCCTCGATGCGGTCGCGCACGGCCACTTCGCCCTCGCGGACTAGCACATCGTTGAAGTCCTGCTCCTCGGGCGGGGTGGCGATCAGCACGGTCATGCCGCGATGCGCAAGCTGGCTCGCGGCGCGGGTCATCTGGCCCTCGGCCTTGCTGCCGGGCAGGTCGCCGTCGCTGGCGATGATGACCGTGGCGTTCTCGGGGACCGGCGCGCGGCCGATGTTCGAGATGCCGAGGCAGGCCCAGGTTTCCTGTCCGGTGGCCTGCCAGACCGAGAGCGCGGTCTCCACCCCCTCGCAGAGGATCAGCGGTTCCCGACCGGGGAGACGCACCGCGGCCTTCGCGGCCCAACCATCGACGGCCTTATTGGTGCGCTTGACCACCTTGACCGGGGCCTTTCGCCCCTCGCCCGTCAGATAGACCTGCTGGATCGCCAGCACCTCGCCCGCCTCGTCGGTGGCGAGCGCGACCATGGCGCCGAACTTGCCGAAGGCATACTGGCGGTAGCGGATGCAGTCGGGCGGCGTGGCGGTGATCCCGCGATGGCGCAGGTAGGCGAGGACCGGCGTCGAGACGAGGGTCTCGGTGCGGCGCACGATCTCGGCCACCTTCTCAGCGCGCTCCTCGGGTGTCGGCTCCTTGGGCCTGGCCGAGCCCGAGGCGGAGCGCGCGGGCGACGCGGGCGGCGTCGCCGTCCAGGACGGACCGGCATCGGGCTCGCCCAGCCAGCTCCGCGCCCAGTCCCACGTGGCCTTCTGGTCCAGCCCGAGGCGATAGCCGATCAGTTCGATCCCCGCGCCTCCGGCGCCATGTTCATGATCGAACCAGCGGCCCTTGTTCGCGCCGTCGATTTCCACGGCAACGCTGCCCTTGGTGCCGAAGCGCAGTGTCTGCGCGCTGGAAAGCTCCCGGTTCGGCTCGCCCAGCAGCTCGCGGGCAAGGTCCGCGATGCGGTCCTTCAGCATGTCGGCCAGCTGGGCGACGGACATGCGGGTGGCGGCACCGGCGCGGCCGCCGGGCGGCGTGCCGTTGAAGTCGAGAGGCTGCCCCTGCACTGTCATTGGCGCGGCCCCTTCACGGTGCAGAGCAGGATCGGCATTTCGGGACAGACCGCCTGCACGCGGTTGGTCCAGGCGATCTCCTGTTCGGGCCGGGTTTCGATGATGAGCCCGTTGCGCTGCGCCATCGCCATCAGGGCGATGCTCGAATAGGCCTCGGGCGGCGGGGCGCAGGAGACGATGGCGACGCCGTCGGCCATGCCGATCAGCCGGTCGAGCGCAGTGCCGTCATACTGATCGGGGCCGAGCGCGCAGTCGGTGTCGTCTCCCACCATGGCGATGAAGGGCCGCTGCAGCAGCTTGATGCCGCGGTCGAGCCCGGTCGCGCGCTGGGGGATCACGAGGAATCCGACACCGTGATCGCGGATCGCCTGGACGATGGGCAGCAGGTGCCGGGCCTCGGCGGCGACCTTGGTCTCCAGCCGGTCGAGAATCGAGCCGGTGAACTGGATGGGAGTGTCAGGCATTGGCGAAGCCCTCCTGCAGGGCGATCCAGTCCATCAGCGTGGAGCGGCGCGTGGCGATGCGGCTGCCAAGACGGAAATGCGGCAGCGGACGCTTCGAGCGCGTGCAGAGGTAGTAGACGCAGCGCTGGAACCGGAACTCGTCGGAGTCGAAGAGAAAGCGGGCGATCTCGGCAGCGCCCACCATCATGTCGGGCGCGAGCGTGGCGGGCGCGGTCATCGGCCCCTCCGGGCGCGCGGGGCGCTCGGCTTGCGGGAGGCCTCCTGTTCGCGGGCGAGCAGCCAGTCGCGTACCGCCTCGATGCGGTAGTAGACGCGCCGGCCGATCACGACGAAAGGCGGGGACTGGCGCAGTTGGCGGTCGCGCTGACAGGTGCGCAGGGACACCCCGCGGCGAGCGGCGTATTCCTCCTCCGAGATGAAACCGTCGAGGAAATCGGTGGGCGGGGCGACGGAAGCGGCCCTCTCGGCGCCTCCGGATGCAAGGGGTTGGGTCATCGGCGTCTCCTTCGTGCCAGGCGACGCAACGCGCCGCCGATGCCCGAGAGATGCCGACGTTCAGCCCCCCGAAAAACCGCCCCGAAAATGCCCCCGGAGCAATAATTTCAGGGGATTACGCAGTCCTTAGACGGACTGCGCGCCAAGTGTCGCGAAGGTTGTTCTCGATGGTCTTGGTGGTGGGACAGTCCCGCCGTGGATAGGTCTCGCGATACCATGCCTGCAGCGCGCGGGCTTCGGCGGCGAGACTGTCCGCGATCTCGCCCGCATCGACGCGGCGCTGAAACTCGACCCGGATGATGTCGATTCCCTTCTTCGGACGTCCGGGCGTCCCGGTCGGCATGTGGTCGTCGGCATCGGGCGGCAGGATGTGGATGTCGTGCACGATATTCGCGCCGACGCTGGCCTCGCCCTTCCGGACATTGGTGATGCGCAGCTGCCGCCACGCGGGTGCCGGGATCGCGTGCCACGGGCCGAAGGGCGGATCATCCTGACCGAAGGCGGTGAGCTCGCCCGCCTCCAGCCTCGCCTTCATCGCGGCGAGCATGCCGTTCCAGACGCGGTGCAGATCGGCCCGTGCCGAGCGCGTCCGGTTGGCGGCGTCGTGCGAGTCCTTGGCGTCCTGCCAGTCGCGAACGGACATGCTGAGGTAGCTCGGCCGCTTCGGCGCGTTCTTGCGGGCCTCCGTCGCGCGGGCATGTTCCTCCCACATCTCGGCGGGCAGGTATTCCTTCATCGCGTCGGACAGCGGGATGGCGTCGGGCGGTGGCCCGTAGGGCTTCTGGTCGGTCATTTCTGCTCTGCCTCGTTTGCGCTGAACTCCTCTGGCGAGCGCTGCAACACGAAGGCGCCCACCGTCTCGGCGGCCTTGCGCAGCGGATCGTCGAACAGATGGGCGTATCTCTGGGTGGTCTGGACCTGCGTATGGCCGAGCATCTGGCCGATCAAGGGCAGCGACGCGCCCGCCGACACGAGGATGCTGGCGAAGGAATGGCGGATGTCGTGGATCCGGACATTCGGCTTGAACTCGGTCTTGGGCTCGCCCTTGCGGTCGAGGACCGGCTTACCCTTCGCGTCCAGCACCGGCACCTCCGCGCCAAGCCCCGCCCGGCGGCAGACCGAGACCCATGTCCGCTTGATCTCGGTGAGCGGCTTGCCGGTCGGGCCGGGGAAAACGAAGGGGCTGGGCGGCATGCCTTCAGCCTCGGCCTTCGCCTTGGCGGCGGCCTTCATCTGGACCAGCAGCTGCACGGCCGGGCCCGAGAGCGGGACGCGGTGCAGCTTGCGCTGCTTGGTATGCGCGGAGGGCTTGGTCCAGATGCCGTTCTCGAGGTCGAACATCTCCCACGTCGCGCCCAGCACCTCGCCGCGCCGCGCGCCGGTCAACATCAGCAGCTTGATCGCGTTCGCGGACATGGGCTCCGAATGGTCGTTCAGCGCCTGCGCCAGCGCCGCGATTTCCGTCCGGTTCAGATAGCGGTTCCGCTTCTCCTCCTGATTGCGGCGCACGCCCGAGGCGGGATTGTCGTCGCGCCATTTCCAGCGGATCGCGAGGTTGAATGCCTTGCGCAGCACCTCGACGGTGCGGTTGGCGCGGACGGGCGTGCCGCGGATCTCGGTGATATCGCGGTGGAGCGCGTCCACATCGTCATGGGTGATCTGCGCGACCTTCATCTTTCCGAAGCGCGGCAGGATGATCTTCTCCCACATCATGCGCTCGTCGGCCTGACTGCGCTCGGCCTTCTTGGGCAGGTGCTCGCGGGCGTAGCGGTCCCACATCTCCTGCACCGTCGGCGCCTCGCGCTGCGCCTGCCGCTCGCCCATCGGGTCATGGCCGAGATCGACCTCGCGCTTCATGTCCTTCGCTGTCTGGCGCGCGGCGGCCACCGTCCAGTCGGGCCAGGCGCCGATGGTGATCCGGCGTTGCCGCCCCTCGGCGCGGTAGTCCAGGACGAAGGACTTGGCCCCGCCCGGCGTCACCCGCAGGGCGAACCCCTTCACCTCCGCGTCCCACAGCATGCTCTGCCCGCGCACCGGCGGCAGGGCCTTCCGGGCGGCGGCTTCGGTCAGTTTCTCCGGCATCTCGGCGCTCCCTCATGTCAACACTGTGTCAACACATCTTGTGGCTGTTTTTGTCGTTGGCTGGCGGCGAGTAACAGGCGGTCGCGCCGGATAGCTTCGGAAAAACAGTGCTCTAGGAGACTACGCCGGAAAATGCGTCAACAATCAAGGCTCTAGATGTTGTGGGAAATCAGGCTCATAACCTGAAGGTCGTAGGTTCAAATCCTACTCCCGCAACCAGCTTTAGCGAAGACGCCGTATCCGAATAGGATGCGGCGTTTTTTGCATCCGCAAAGCTCAACAATCCCAACAGCTTGCCCTCGATCTCGGCCGTATGCCCGGCCGTCTCTTCGTGCTGGATGACAATGCGGTCGATCAGCCCGCCGAGGATCTCGGAGGCGCGATGGACCACCTCCGGGTCCGAGAGCGTGTCCGCCAGCGCGTCCACTTGCTCGCGATAGAGCGCCGCCAGATTTTCGGGGATATCGAGGGCAGGAGCCTCGACGGCGGCCAACTCCGCTTTCAGGGCTTCCTTCTTCTCCTCGGCCTCTCCCAGCATTGCGTAGACGCTCTTCGTGGCCATGTCGTCTCGGATGGCACGCAGGGCACCGTCGATCGCCTTCTGCTCCTGTGCAATCGCCCTGCGGAGCGATGCCTGCTCGGTGTCGCGCTCCTTTCGTGCTTCGGCGACCCGGTCGAGAAACTGGCTCCGAAAACGCTCGACCGCTTCCGGCGTCATCAGCTCGTCCCGTAGCCCTGAAAGCACCAGAGGCTGCAGCCTGTCGATGCGTAGGCCAGGCATTCCACGGCAGACGGAGGGGCCTTTCTCCTTGGCATTGGCGCAGTAATAGGCGCGGCTCTTTCCGGAGCCCGCGACCGTCATATTGCCTCCACAACGCCCGCATCTCACGAGCCCGGACAACAGGTACCGCTTGCGCCGGAGCGTCGAGGGTGCGCCTTTGGACAAAGTGCGGCGCTGCCCATCCTGGCGCGCCTTCACCGCCTGCCATAGCTCCTCGTCTACGATCCGCAGATGCGGCACCTCAACCCGGATGATCTCTTCTACGTCACGACCGCGCGAGGCGCGCTGGTCCGTTTCCGGGTTCTTTCGATATTGCAACCGGTTCCAGACGCGGACGCCGGCATAGAGTTCGTTGTTCAGGATGCCAGTGCCGCGCTTTGCGTTGCCGTAGATCGTGTTGACCTTCCATTCCCGCCCGCGCGGGGAGGGGACGCCTTCCGCATTCAACTGATGGGCAATGGCGCGGGGGCTGTGACCTTCGCTGAACTCCCGGAAGATGCGGCGGACCACATCGGCCTGATGCTCGTCAGGCTCGAGCTCGCCAGTTTGGCGCAGACCCGTATAGGGGTCGATGGGGATGCGGTAGCCATAGCTCAATCCCCCTGCAGAACGTCCGTCCGCAACGCGTCCTTGAAGGCCCCTGTGCGTCATCTGGGCGATGCGCTTCAGGTGCATTGCGTCCATCGTGCCCTTCATGCCGATGTGGAGTTCCTCGATGCGGCCCTCGGCGATGGTGTGGATCTCGACGCCGTTGAACTCGCACACTGCGAAGAGGTTCGCCGACAACTCCTGGCTTCGGTTGAGGCGGTCGAGCCCCTCGGCCAGGACGACGTCCACGAGGCCGCTCTTCACGGCCTGCAACATCTTCTTGTATCCGGGGCGCTCGCGCTTGGCTCCGGAGATGGCGGCGTCTTCGAAGACTTGCAGAACTTGCCATTCCTTTCTCTCTGCGAGCGCGGTGCAGTTCGCAATCTGGTCGCGCGTGGAGTTCACGTTCTGCAGGTCGGTCGAGAACCTGGCGTAGATAACGGCGCGGCGGGCGGTAGAGCGTAGGGAATCCATGTTCGCAGATTGATCCTCATAATTTGGCGATCTCAAGGCTATCTCCGAAAAACAGTTCACGCCGCCTCAAAAACGCCTGGATCACGCGGCACCCTGACCAAGTCTGTTCCGAGGCGTCGCGGTCGTTCTTGCCCTCCCGGGCGGTGCGCTTCGCGGCGACTTCGGCAATCAGGTCGATCAGGTTTGCGAGGGCCATTGGTATCTCCTTCGGCTGTGGACACCGAATACCGACAGACCGGCGAGTTCCGAGCCCTCGCGTGTGATCGTTGAGCCCGTGCAGGGAGGACCTGCACGGGCTTCTCTTTGGCGGGCGCGCCGACATCTGTAGCAGCAGAAGGGTCGTCGGCGCGCCCTGACGCGGGTGTTCCGGCCCGCGTGTCTCATCAGGCTGCGGAGCGCAGCCCCTCCAGGGCCTTCTCGGCGCGCAGGATGTCGTGCACCGCCGAAAGGGTGGCGTAGAGCTCGATCAGCACCGCGAGCGCGTTCGACAGGCGGTCAGCCTCCGGCGTGAGGCGCTCCTGGCCCCAGGTCTTGTAGTCGGAGACGTTCTCCGGGCTGTGGTCATAGCGGGTCTCGACGTAGGTGCCCTCGGCGATCTCGGCGTCGAGGACGCCGACGAGCTCGTGCAGCATCGCGAGAATACCTTTGTCGAAGATCTTGCCGGCCCGCAGCAGCGCGGCGAGCTTCTTCGCCTCCTGCTTCGGCTTTGGAGCGACGAGGTCGAGCACGTCCTGGTCGATCCCGGTCGCAGCGGCCCGCGCCAGCGGGAAGCACGAAGCGGCCATGGCGGTGATCTCGGAGGCGGATTTGAATGGCATATCCATTAGTCTTTCCTTGTGTTGATTGAGAGGGGAGGAGCAGCGGCGAGAGCGCGGTTCCCTATTGGAAATCGCGGTCTTCGCGCGTCTGCTCTTCCCGGCGTTTCTCTTCGCGGTAGTAGGCGGCAATGTCGGCTTCGGCTTGGATGCGTGCCCGGACAGCGTTCATTCGTTCCAGCAGGGCTTCATCGAGGCGGCCGATGATATGCGGCCGCTTTGCCCGGCCGTGGAAGCCGCTGTGGTCAACGTGGACGATGATGCGCCGTGCGCAGACAAAGCGTGTGGGCTTCGACAGACCGGCGGTAGTGCGTGCGTCTGGCTGCTTTACGATGACCTCGTAGCCGCGGTTCGCGCGCGTATCGGCGGAAGTGCCGTAGGCGATCTCGACGAAGCGATCGTCGCCGGCCGTCAGGGTGTCGAGCACCAGGCAAGGGCGACGCTTTGGTGCGCCTGGCTCGTCATCCGCCTCGGCGAGAGGGAAACGAAACAGCACGACGTCGCCGCGCTGCAAATGAGCGCTGCTCGCAACCGGCGTGAAAGGCTGGGGATGATGATACATGAGGGCCTCCTGTGACGTGGGAAAACGACGCCAGCGGGAAAGCCTATCTACTCAAGGCGGTGGTTGAGCTGCGCGTCACTACGACCGCGCAGCTGAACCACCGCCAAATCGGGAGAGCGCCGAGAGGGGGGACCCTCTGGGCAAAATCTGCCCATGGAGGATCGGAGAACCACAGCCGGACGCAGAAGAAGAGGCATGCGCGCCACGAACGGCACCACAAAAGTGTCGTGAAACGGCCCAAAGCCGACGACCTTACCAGAGTAGCGCGCTGCGTCATACAGCCCAAGCCTGCCGATACGACTGTCTACAGCGCAAACTGGTTGATTTATTCAGGATACACCCAAGGAAAACATCCACCGCCTCGCACGAGAAGACGGCGCAGTTGCAGTAGCACACGGCACACCTTATCAGTTGTATTTGGGACATAAACAGGATGGCAAATGCCCTCGAAGCCGCGCGCAAGTAAATATATCAGCCTTAATGTGTTAAACGATCTTGGCTCACGATCCGCCCGCAGGCGGTTCATTTGGACGTTTATCATTCTGGCCGCTGTTACAGCTATTTCCTATTGGTCTGCATCTCTGTTGGAGCCGGAGAATACATGGTCAAATTTCATTCGGTCCGTGTCATCCAACCTCTTTTCCGCAGCTCTAACTGTTCTGGTTGTCTACGGCGCATATATTTATTTTATCCGAGAGGACATCGAGAGACCGGAGATCGAAACGCTGCGACCTGGGGATATATCCGATGAGATAAAGGAACTGCCTGAAGATACGGCGTTCTACTTTCTTTGGGCGAGATCAGCGACATACTTCCGGGCTGAAACGCTTCAACGGTTGAGTGACAACGCGCGAAAGGCTCGGAAAACCATAGATGTCACTATTCTGCTGCCTGACCCTCAAATAAAAAATCTGTCAGAGGTCTATGAAGATATAGTAGGTATTCTGGGGGAGAATGACGGGAAAGACAAGCTGTTCAAGAATGCAGTCGCCACCTCTGCGGCATGTGCCTTGGCTGCCGCGAACAATCGAAATCTCAAAGTTCGAGTTTGCTTATCAAGCTTCATACCATCATTCCGAATAGATATGTCGGATCGAGGTGCAATCCTTACCGAAGACGACAAGTCTCTATATGCGCTAAAATTTTCAAGACAGAGCCAATTTTTTGAAATGTTTCGCTCAATGATTATCAGTGAGGTGGAGCTATCTCGGACAGTTGATTTGTCCGCCTACCAGTGGAAAAGGCACCGTGTCGGCGATGAAGACATTCCCGTAGAAGCGCTTCTCAGCTTTGGCTTTCCAGAAGATAGAGTCAGGGAGTATCGTGAGGAGATATTCTCTATAATCAAGCCGAAGGATCACCGCTACAAATGAAAGTTGAAAAGCGTCACATTCGGAGTTTTCGCGTTCACCCGCTTGGCTTTTACTATTTGGTTTTGTCCTCTGGCGAAGTGACCCGTCGCCTTCATGTTTACAGCGAAAATGCCGATTTCTCGGCAGATAACACATGGCACACCCATGAGTTCGACTTGGACTCCAACGTTCTCGCTGGATCTATTAAGAACTATATAGCTGAGTTCGTTCCGGATAGAGAGGCAAACCTGAAGGAATTTTCGGTGACCTACGATGATGGTAGGTCGATACTGCATGAGACGGGGAGGCTTGGAGCAATATCAGAGGTGGTAAACTTTACCTGCGGTGCGGGGCAACACTACTTTATTAAGGCGGGAACGATACACCGCGCTAAAAATATGGATAGCCGGTGCGTGACTCATGTAAGAATGAGGCATCAAGGGCAGAAAATATTCAGCTACGGATCTGAGGAATCTCCATTCTTGCGGAGGCAGGTTAGTGATACCGAGTCTTCTGAGATATTCGAGATACTTCGTGAAAATGACTTAATTGCATTTTGATAGGCAGCCGGGTGCGATTTATTTTCACCGATCTGTCTCGAATGCTGCTTCTTGCCTTCGTGAACGTAGTTGCCAAATCTTGCTGCCGACACTTGGCTCACAGTCGCTAATCGTTCGTTGCGCAGCGAATGGCGGCTGTGAGTCACTTTCAGTCTCTCGCGACCTTTCTGATGCTGCGGCGTGGGAGGCTTGATGCTGTAGACGACCCTGGGTCAAAAACCCATTTGAGCGTAGTAGGGATCCTTCTTGAGCGCAGGATGATCCACATGTAGGTTGGGAGCCAATGATGCGCTGCTGCCATTCTTCGCGGCTGCCAGTAGGATCAAGACCTTGGGAAAGAAGAGTGCCTGAGGAAAGGTGTGATTTGGAGCTTTAATGTAAGCTTTGAGCGATTGGCTAAAGCTGGTCGAGCTACTTACCGACAGTAGATACTCGTATACATCGTCGGCATCTGGCGAGTTCAGCTTGCGAATGAAGTCAAGATATTGACCCCATTCGGGTTCACCAATGAACAGAGACGTCAGCCCCGCAGCGGCCCGGCTGAGCCAGAAGTCGTCTGAAATTCGTTCGATATTGTCATCCAGAAGGCATTGTATTTGTGGGCGACCTAGAAAGCGAGCTGACACGAATATTGCACAGTGCAAGCCAATATCGCTCGTTGACGCGGCGTGTTTGCAGAATTCTTCTGCCCGAAGTGTGCATGCTTTGGTCTTGCGAAACTTGGCGTGAAGCATGAAGCCCGCCACATCTACGTATGCAGCATCGTCAACGAACACGCCGCTTTTCACCATTGCGGTCAATTTCTTGAGGACTGTATTTCCTCTACTCGTTCTGGAGAGGTATCGCAGTGCTGTTGGCCGCATTGAGGGATTATGCTCGACCTGCCAGAGGAGGTCCTCGTCGCTGACGCTTCCACCTGCTTCGTAGATCAAAGTCAATACATGTTTATAGATCTTTGGGCCATTGCCCCTAATGAAACGCGATTTCTCGCTCGGACCGCCAGCAGAGGTCCGATCAAGCCAAGCCTCATATTTCGAGGTTAAGATCGCCTTGGCGAACTTTAAGAATCGTTTCTTCTCGATAAGCGCCTCTACCCGTGAGAGCGTTAAATTCTCCGAAATACAGAAATGAGCGAATGCCTCCTGCTGTGATAGTATTTGAGTCTTCGAGGAGTTGAGCCTGAGTTGGCGTGATTGTAGGGTTAGATCAATATCTCGAACAATGACCTTTGCTTTCTCAACAGAACTCACGCCGATATCCATGTCGTCCATAAATCTGGCGTAGTTAGACACCGCTGAGTGCTCGCAAAGCTTGTCCACCTCGTAGAGCATAGCGTTCGCCAAAACACGTGTTGCTGATGTCTCAATTTGAGGCATGCCGACTTGTGTCAAAGGCATGAAATCTGGCGTCCATGTCAGGCGGTTCAGCACATGGATCAGCAGGTCGAGAATGGACTCGCGGATGTCTGCCAGAGAAGAGACGATGTTTCTAAGGTGCTGAAAGTTGATAAAGTCGTAGAAATTCGCGACGTCGGTTATTACGATGTAGTTGTTCTCCTTTGCAAAGCCAAAGATGCTCTTTTGAAACTTCTTCCAGCTTGCAAATGATCCGTACTCGAAGTCGCTTTGCTTAAAACCCTTCGTGAATTTTCCATCATCGGGCTCGAAAAAAGCTGACTTGCTTGGAGCTTTATGCTTCAACTCAAAGTAAACCGATCTGGAGAGCCTTTCCAGAACGAGTAGGTCTTTTGGGTGTATCAAAGTCATTTGTCGGCAAAGGCCGCGAGACTTCTCAGCCAGATACCTCTTTGGCATGCGTACGACATAGTTGCCCTCACTGACCTCCCTGTGTACGCGTTGAAGTAGACGAGTTATATCTTGGTCAATGTCTCTATATTCAACCGCGTCGAATATGAGCTGCTTCCGTATTTGCGGCTTCGTTCGCTTCTTCCACTCCTCCTTCAAGAGGCTTATATCGAAGACGTCCTTGATATCATTTTGTAGAAACTGAAACTTCGGAGATTGCAAAACCAGCCTCGCACATTGGTCGCTTAGTTATCGGACTGAGTGGCCTCGCTGGCAAGGGGGGACGCATCATGAGGTTTTGCTTTAGGACAGCGCGTCGACGTCGCAAATGCGACGAAGTGGTGTGCTCCGATCAGGTCAGTTAGTGAACGGCTACATGCGGATCGCCGCCATTCGAGCGGACCGCCGCGAATGTCTGGAAACCCATCATCATTACCCCGACCGGCGCCGGAGAAGAGAACGCTCCGAAAAGCGTTCTCTTCTCCGGCGCGGTGCGCCTCGCACTAACGGCCCCTGCGAGCAGGCGGGGGTTCGGGGGAGGAGTGCGGAACGACGCTCCCCCGGGAGCAGGGGTTGCAAGGGGAGTGCGGAACGATGACCTTGCCGCCCTCCGCGGAGGAGTGCTCGCCGCACAGGCGCCCCCGGCGGGCGGGGTTCCGGGGCAGCGCCCTGGACGAACGGCAGGCCGAACGCAGGCACCGCAGGTGCCGAAGTGCGGGCTGTTTAGTGAGTAATGACCCCACACATCCGTTCGCGCCTGTGTCAGCCCGATTTCTCCGGTGCGGGAAAACATCAACCCATTTTCTGACCTCAACGTTTGGAGGTCAGACATGGCAAGCAAGAAGCACCCGGTAGTCCTGCGGTTCGAGGGCATGGACCCGCGCGATATCGGTGGCTACGAGGCCCACCGCTATCGCAAGGGCGGCGACCTCGGGCACATCGACCGGAACAAGCCGTAGCCCCGTCGGCTGCTCGGGACCACGACCTGGGCGGAGGAGGCCCGAGCCGAGATCGAGCTGATGAAGGTCGAGACCTTCGCGGCGGAACTCGAGGATCTTGACCGGCGGAACCGTCGCAAGGATCTCGAAAAGCGGCGAATTGAAGGGCCTCGGGATCCCTGGCGGGCGTCGCGCCACGGACCGATGCGCGAACTCATCCTGACCGCCAACAAGGACTGGTTCGAACAGACCGAGAGCAGCGACGTAGAGTTCAGCACCTCACAGGAGGAGCTGTTCGAGGAGCGTGCGGTCGCCTGGCTGCACGAGCATTTTGGCGATGACGTCATCCATGCCCGCGCCGATCTCGACGAGCAGGCCTACCATATCCACGCTGTCATCATGCCGCGGGCGACCGTCAGGAAATACGGGACCGAGTGCCGGGTTCTGCAGCCCTCGATCCATCCGCTCATCAAGGACTACGAGGCCGCGCAAGACAGCGTCGGCGAGTGGTTCAGCGAAATCGGCCTGGTGCGCGGCGAAAAACGCAAGCAGGCCATCCGCGACGCGTTGAACGATGGACGGACGCCGCCGATCAATCCGCGGCATGTCCGACCCGCAGAGTGGCGCGCGAAAGAGGAACAGCGCCTCGCCGAGAAAGCTGCTGAAGTAGAGAACCGCGAGCGCCACGTCGTCGAGCGCGAAGAGGATGCGGCATCCGTCCTGGCCTTTGCCGACGCGGTGGCGGCGGGCGAGATCGACACCGACGGGCGCCCGGCCAAGAGCGCCAAGGCAAACGGGAACCCCCAAACGCAACCATCGGCCAAGAAGGCAACTCTCGGATTTGCCGCCGCGCGCAAGGCCTTCCGGGCCGTTGCCAAGCGGCTCGGTGCGAGGGCCGAAGAGAAGGCTCAAGAGCGCATCGCGTCCGAGGTTGCGGAGATCAGGGCCGCGGATGAAATCATCCTCGAGATTGCCCGCGCGTTCCCGCAAGCCCAGCGGGAGCGGATCGCGAAGATCCGGCGCACGCTGACTGCGAAGATCATGGCGCTCGATCCGCGTGCCAAGGGACGCCCGGATGCTTCGAAGTCAGGAGACGGAGACCCGCGATGATTGGCACGGCTAACCGCGAAATCTTTCACACGAAAGGTCATGAACGCTGGGAGGAGAAAATATTCTCCATCTATACCAAGCGCTTGGGCCGTCGGAATCCGCTGCAAGAGATTTTTCGTCTTCGGAGAATGGAGTCGGTCACCGGCTGCGACTCCATTTGTTGCGCAAGCCGGATGCGGCGGGCACTAAACCCGAGGCTCCGGTGACATCGCAACCGTTCAACCGGAGTATCTCAAGTGAAGAAATCGCTGTCCCAGAAACCCGCCCGCAAGTCCCGTTCGTCGCATTTCGAGATGACCCCCGCCATGCAAGCTCGCATGCAGAAGGCGATGGTCTCGATCGGCAACATCGCCGACAAGCAAGCCCGCAAGGACGACAAGATCCAGCGCGAGGCGCGGCTGGCTATCGCCGAGACCTTCGACGCCTGGCTCGACTGGATGGAGGAAACGGCACCCGAACAGGTCGAAGAGGTCTTCTTCGAGCTCGGCTGCTTCGCCACCGCCACCAACCGCCGCCGGATGTTCAAGCATGCCAAAGCGCCGGAAGGCGTCGCAGAGCGGGCGCAGGAGCAGGTCGATCGGTGGAAGGCCGAGGAAGAAGCAACCAAGGCGGACGCAGCCGAAGATGCGCAATCAAAGTCCGGTGCCGCCGAAAGCCACGGGTGACGGCTTCGCCCCGCGCGCATGGCGCGCGCGGAGGCGCATATCACCGTCTCACCTTCGAAATCGTTCGCCAAAGACCAAATCCTGCTCCCGCAACCAGTCACACCGAAACGCCGCCCTCCGGGGCGGCGTTTTCGTGTGTCCGGCCCCCCGAACGGCACAAGCCGCGACATGACAAGCCCCGCTAAAATGCGAAAAGTGCTCACGAGAGCCGTGGCGCGAGGGCTTCATGCCACCGGGAGAGGCCGGTCTGGCCGATCCACCTCGATGCTCCCCGAGACAGAGCCTTCGGGCGCGGACAGAGCTCCGCGCCTTGGCACCCCCTCGCCAGGAAGCCACATGTCGCGCGCCCGCGCCGCGCCAGACTTGTCGGTCATACAGTATTCCTGCCATTTCATCTATTGACTGACGGGTAGAATTGTGGCCCCTTAGGGAGGTAATGACAGACCGGGATGCAGGGGCCCATTCGAGGCCCGGCTGCGTCCGTGGCGCCCGCGGCAAGGACCTCGCGGGCAGGGAGGACAACTTGATCTTGAACCGAACCTCGGGGTGCGGTCGCGCAGCGTTGCGCGGCCAATGGGAGCGGCTTGCCGACCACGGGCCCGCGGATGCGCGGGGCGGGGTGGGCCGATGACGATCCTGCTCGACGACGAACAGCGCATGCTGAAGGAGAACGTGGACCGCTGGCTCGCCGCCAATGTCACGCCGCTGATCACCCGGCACGAGGCCGAGTGCACCTTCCCCTTCGAGATCCTCGATGGGCTCAAGGACTTCGGCTATCTCGGCGGGCGCATTCCTGAATCCGACGGCGGGTTCGACCTGTCCTACACGACATGGGGGATGCTGATGGAAAGCGCCGGCTATTGCTGGGGCTCGCTCAGGACCATCGTGAACATCACCAATGGCACGATCCAGAAGCTGAGCCGGTTCGGCACGCCCGAGCAGAAGGCGCGCTGGCTCAAGCCGCTCCTGAACAACGAGATCAAGACCTGCACCGGGCTGAGCGAGCCGAACGTCGGCTCCAACGTCCGCGGGATCGAGACCCGGGCCGATCTGAAGGATGGCAATTACGTCCTGAACGGCCGCAAGCTCTGGATCACAAACGGGATCAATGCCGACATCTGCCTTGTGGTGGCGCGGACCTACAGCCCGGATTGCGACGGGGATCTCTCGGCCTTCGTGGTCGAGAAGGGCACGCCGGGCTTCTCGGCCAAGCGGGTCTCGAAGATGACGCTCCGGCCCACGGGCACGTCGGAGCTGGAATTCGACAATGTCACCATCCCGGCCGAGAACCGGATCGGCGACGAGGGGATGGCGCTGTCCGGCACGCTCGCCGGGCTCAACACCGCGCGGGTGAACATCGCCATGGGCGCGGTCGGGCAGGCGCAGGCGGCGCTCGATCTCTCGGTCGAATACGCGCGGACCCGCAAGCAGTTCGGCAAGCCCATCGGGGAATTCCAGCTGATCCAGAAGCACATCGTGGACATGACGATCCGGGTGAAGGCGGCGCGGGCCCTGGCCTACACAGCCGCGGCCCGGCTCGATGCCGGAGAGGAGGCGCGCGAGGATTGCTCGATCGCCAAGCTCTACGCGACCCAGGCGGCCTTCGAGGTCGCGGACATGGCGCTGCAGGTGCACGGCGGGCTCGGCTACGCGACCGACTATCCGATCGAGCGCATCTTCCGCGACACCCGCGGCGGGATGATCCCCGAGGGGACCTCGGAAATCCAGACGCTCATCGCAGGCCGCGAGATCCTCGGCCTGAATGCCATCACCTGACGAGACTGCAATGCCCAGAGACGCCTTCGAGCCCTATGTATTCCCCGACCTGACGCACCTCTTCGCCCCCCGCACCATCGCGGTGCTGGGCGCGTCGGAGAAGCCGCATTCCATCGGCAACCACGCGATGAAGAACATCGTGGAGCATTCCGGCTTCGGCGGCACCGTCTACCCGGTGAACCCGAAGCAGGAAAGCGTGATGGGCCTGCCCTGCGTGCCCGACATCGCCTCTCTGCCCGAGCCGGTGGACGTGGTGATGGTGGTGATCCCCGCGACCGGCGTGGTCGCGGCGGTGGAACAGGCCGGCCAGAAGGGCTGCAGCTTCGCGGTGATCCTGACCTCCGGCTTCTCCGAGGCCGACGATTGGGGCCGCGCGGAAGAGGCGAAGCTGGTCGAGATCTCGCAGCGCACCGGCATCCGCATCTACGGGCCGAACTGCCCGGGGCTCGTGAATCTGAACCTGCCGCTCGGCATGACGTTCAGCCCGGCCTTCAAGGACGACATCGCGCCGGGGCCCATCGGGCTTGCCACCCAGGGCGGCGGTCTGGGGCGGAACATGATCCAGCACAACGAGCGGGGCGCGCAGTTCGGGCTGTGGTCCTCCTCGGGCAACGAATGCGACCTGCAGGTGGCGGACTTCGTGCACCACATGGCGCAGGACCCCGACATCAAGGTGATCGGCTGCCTCGTCGAGGGCTTCAAGGACGGCGCCCGCTTCGCCGCTGCCTGCGCCGAGGCCGCCCGCAAGGGCAAGCCCGTGGTGGGGCTCAAGGTCGGCCGGTCCGAATACGGCGCCAGGGCCGCGGCCTCGCACACCGCCTCGATCACCGGCTCGGCCGAGGTCAATTCGACCGTCTTCCGCCAGCTCGGCGTCGTCGAGGTGGACGATCTGGACGAGCTGGTGGATGTCGCGATGCTCTTCTGCCGCAAGATCCCGACCGGGGACGAGAAGATCGGGGTCTTCGCCTCGTCCGGCGGGGCGGCCTCGCTCTGCGCGGACAATGTCGGGATGGCCGGGCTGACCCTGGCCGAGTTCACCCCCGAGACGGCCGAGAAGCTGGCCGCGGCGCTGCCGGCCTATGCCAACATGTCGAACCCGATCGACACGACCTCGATCTCGATCTCTCACCCCGACGCCTATCGCGAGGCGCTGGCCGCCTGCGCGTCGGATGCCAATGTCGGGCTGGTCCTGGCGCCGCTGCCGATGGATTACGGCGACTATTCCGTGGTCAACGCCGGCTCGCTCAAGGCGGTGCAGGACGGGGCCGCGGTGCCCATCGTGCCGATCTGGATGTCGGAGCGTCAGGGCGGCGGCTATCGCAAGCTCGCCGCATCCGGGCTGGTCCCGTTCCGGTCGCTGCGCAACATGCGCAAGGCGCTGCGTCGCTGGGTCGATTACGGCGCGTGGATGCAGGCCCGTGACGAAAGCTGGGTGCCCGCCATCGTCGGCACAGGATCGCGCGGCGAGGCCGGCGCGACCCGCACGCTGAGCGAGGTGGAGGGCAAGCAGGCCCTCGCCGCCGCCGGTGTGCCCGCCACCGCGCCGGAACTGGCGGCGACCTCCGGGGAGGCGGCGCGGATCGCGGCCCGGATGGGCGGCCGGCTCGCCTTCAAGATCGTCAGCCCCGAGATCACCCACAAGTCCGACATCGGCGGCGTGAAGCTGAACGTCACCCCCGAGACCGCGGCGGCGGCCCATGACGAGATCATGGCCAACGCCCGCAAGGCCCGCCCGGATGCAAACCTGAATGGCGTCCTGGTGGAGCCCATGGCCCCCGAGGGCGGGATCGAAGCCTTCGTGGGCATCTCCCGCGATCCCGTCTTCGGGCAGGTCATGACCTTCGGGCTGGGCGGCATCTATGTCGAGATGTTCGCCGACGTGACCCGCGCCATGCTGCCGGTCACGGGCGAGATGGCCCGGACGATGATCGGCGCGCTGAAATCGTCGCGCCTGCTGACCGGCTACCGCGGCCAGCCCGAGCGGGACATCGCGGCGCTGGCGGATCTGATCGTGAAGGTCTCGGACTATGCCGTCGCCACGCCCGAGCTGGTCGAGATGGACATCAACCCGGTCTGGGTCGGCACCGCCGGCGAAGGGGTCATGGCGCTCGACGCCGTGATCGTGGTCGAGGCATGAGCGGACCGATGGACGGCCTCACGGTCGCCGATTTCTCCGAGCTTCTGCCGGGCCCCTTCATGACCGGGGCCATGGCCGAGATGGGCGCGCGGGTGATCAAGATCGAACGCCCGGCGGGCGACGGCATGCGCCGCAGCCAGCCCGGCACCTTCGAGATCGTGAACCGCGGCAAGTCCTCGGTCGCGCTGGACCTCAAGGACCCGGACGACCAGGCCCGCGCCATCGAGATCGTGTGCGGGGCCGACGTGATGGTCGAAGGCTTCCGGCCCGGCGTCATGGACCGGCTGGGCCTTGGCTATCAGGCCATGGCCGCGCTGAACCCGCGCCTCGTCTACATCTCGATGTCGGGTTACGGGCAGACCGGGCCGCTGGTGAAGGCGCCGGGGCACGACCTCAACTACCTCGCGCAGGCCGGGGTGACCTCGCTCTGCGGAACGCCCGATGGACCACCCGAGCACAGCTTCGGGCTGCCGGTGGCCGATCTGGGCGGCGGCATCTACGGGCTGGCCGCGGTCCTCGCGGCGCTGCTCCAGCGCGGGACGACCGGACGGGGCCAGCATCTCGATCTGTCGATCACCGACTGCCTCGCCCATTGGGTGAACCCGCGGCGCGGCGTCTACAACGTGACCGGCATCACCGACCTGCAGGCGCAGCGCAGGGTGGCGCTGGTCCGGCCCGCCTACGGGGTCTTTGCCTGCCGGGACGGCGCCATCTCGATCGCCGCGCTCGAGGATCACTTCTGGCGCGCGCTCTGCGCCGCGCTCGACCTCGGTGCCTTCGACGATCCCGCCTTCGCGGGCATCGCGGCGCGGCGCGAAAAGGCGCAGGCGCTGAACGCCGCCATCGCCGCCGCCGTCGCCCCGATGGACCGGGCCGACGCGCTGGCGCTGATGGCGCGGCACGACGTCCCCGCCAGCCCGGTCCTGACCGTCGACGAGGCGACCGCGTCGGCGCATTTCGCCGCGCGTGAGCTGATCGTGGAGACCGCCTGCGGCCCCGCCGTGCCCTTCCCGGTCCGGCTTGACGGCATGGCCCGCGACCTGCCGCCGGCCCCCGCCCTGAATTCCGCTGGAGACGTCACCCGATGACTGCCGAAGACCCCAAGCCCCCGCACAGGATCGCGGGGTTCAACACGCTCGAACTGGCGGCCGGCCTGCTGATCTTCCTGCTCGGCGTCGTCGTCGCGGTCGAGAGCCTCACCTATCCCTTCGGCACGCTCCGCAACGTCGGCCCGGCGATCTTCCCGATGCTTCTCGGCCTCATCCTCGCGGCGCTCGGCCTCGCCGTCGTCTTCGAGGGCCGCGTCTCGCTCGCCGTGGCGCCGCAGGTGCCGTGGCGCGCGGTGCTGGCGATCTGCGCCTCGCTCGGCGCCTTCGCCCTGCTGATCGACAGCGCCGGGGCCTACGTGGCGATCTTCGCGCTGATCTTCCTTTCGGGGCTTGCCGACCGGCCCTACCGCCCGGTGACGCTGCTCTGCGTGGCGCTGGCGCTCTGCGTCTTCATCACCGCGCTGGTCATGGGCTTCCGCGGCATCGTCAACATCGACCTTCTGCCGGGAGCCTGAGATGGACCTCTTCGACAACATGATGATGGGGTTCTCGGTCGCGGTCTCGTGGTCGAGCCTCTGGGCCTGCTTCATCGGCGTGACGCTGGGCACCTTCATCGGCGTCCTGCCGGGCGTGGGCGCGCTGGCGGGCATCTCGCTGCTGATGCCGCTGACCTTCGGCCAGTCGGCGACCGACGCGATGGTGATGCTGGCGGGGATCTACTATGGCTCGATCTACGGTGGCTCGACCGCCGCGATCCTGCTGAACCTGCCGGGCTCGGTCACCTCGGCGGTGACCTGTTTCGACGGCTACCCGATGGCCCAGAAGGGCGAGGCGGGCAAGGCGCTTGCGATGACCACGCTGGCGAGCTTCATCGGCGGCTGTTTCGCGATCGTGCTGATGATGACCTTCGCGCCGCCCCTCGTCGCCGTGGCGCAGAGCTTCGGCAGCCCCGAGTATTTCGCGATGACGGTCCTGGGCCTGCTCGCCGCCTCGACGCTCAGCCAGGGCTCGCCGGTCAAGGGCATCGCGATGGTCGTGGTCGGGCTGCTGCTCGGCCTCGTGGGGACCGACATCCAGTCGGGCGTCGCGCGTTTCACCTTCGGCTCGCGCGAGCTGCTGGACGGGATCAGCCTCGTCGTGCTGGCCATGGGGCTCTTCGGGGTGTCCGAGATCCTCATCAACTTCACCTCCTCGGTCTTCGCCACCTCGCGGCAGAAGGTCGACACCTCGTGGCAGGCCATGTGGCCGACCAAGCGGGAATGGAAGGACACCAGCGGGTCGATGGCGCGCGGCTCGGTTCTGGGCTCGATCATCGGCATCCTGCCCGGGGCAGGCGCGGCGATTGCCGCGTTCATCGCCTATTCGGTCGAGAAACGCGTCAGCAAGACACCCGAACGCTTCGGCAAGGGCGCGATCGAGGGGCTGGCCGCGGCCGAGACGGCCAACAACGCCGCGGCGCAGGCGGCCTTCATCCCGACGATGAGCCTCGGGATTCCCGGCTCCGCCACCATGGCGCTTCTTCTGGGGGCGCTGCTGATCCACGGCATCCAGCCGGGGCCGCTGGTGATCCAGACCGATCCCGACCTCTTCTGGGGCCTGATCGCCAGCTTCTGGATCGGCAACCTGATGCTGCTGGTCCTGAACCTGCCGCTCATCGGGATCTGGGTGCGGATGCTGCTGATCCCGTATCACATCCTCTATCCCTGCATCCTCTTCTTCATCTGCCTCGGCGCCTATTCCGCCCGGAACAACCCGATCGACATCTTCCTCGTCATCGTGTTCGGGCTCATGGGCTACGGGATGAAGCTTCTGCAGCTGCCCGCGGCGCCCCTTCTGCTGGGGCTGGTGCTCGGCCCGATGGCCGAGGAGCATTTCCGCCGCGCGCTGCTGCTGTCGCGGGGCGACGCCATGGTCTTCCTGACCGAACCGATCAGCGCGGGGCTGCTGGCCACCGCGGCGATCATCGTCGCCTCGACAATCTGGTCGTCGCTGCGCCGGCGCAAGCGCGCGCTGGCGGACACGGCCGCATGATCCATTCAACAGGAGGAGAACCCATGTTCCAACATCTCAGCAAGCTGGCCGCCGCGGGCGCCATCGTCCTGGCCGCCAGTGCCGCGCAGGCCCAGGACTTCCCGACGAAACCGATCACCTGGATCGTGCCCTACACGCCCGGCGGGATCACCGACACGAGGTCGCGCCTGATCGCGGACGAATTCGGCAAGGCGCTTGGCCAGACGGTCGTGGTCGAGAACAAGCCCGGCGCGGGCGGCACGCTCGGGCTCGAATATGTCGCGCGGTCGGATCCGGACGGCTACACCATCGTCTACGGCACGCTCGGCACGCTGGCCGCGGCGCCGTCGCTCTACAACAACCTGCGGTATGACAGCCTCGAGGATTTCGTGCCGATCCACATGATGGGGTCCTCGGCGAACACGGTGATCGCCTACAAGGACACGCCCTACAGCACGCCCGAGGAGCTGGTGGCCTATGCCAAGGAGCATCCCGGCGAGGTGACCGTGGGTCTCGCGGGGATCGGCACCGGCACCCATCTCGCCTCCGAGCTTTTCGCCAACGCGGCGGGGATCGAGCTGCTGCAGGTGCCCTACAAGGGCTCGGCCCCGATGCTGAACGACCTGATCGCGGGCCGTCTGGACATCGCCTTCGACTATCCCGTCTCGACCCTCGGGCATGTGCAGTCGGGCGCCGTGAAGGTGCTGGGCGTCACCTCCGAGGAGCGGCTGGAGCTCTTCCCCGACGCGCCGACGATGGCCGAGGCCGGTCTGCCCGACGCCGTGACCGGGTCGTGGTCGGGCATCTTCGCCCCGGGCGGCACTCCGCCCGAGCGGGTCGAGATCCTGGCCGACGCCTTCGCGGCCGCGATGGAAAGCGAAGCGGTCAAGGACGCCTTCGAAAAGGTGCAGTCCGAGATCTGGATGATGCGGGGCGAGGAGATGAGCGATTACGTGGCGGCCGAACGGGACCGCTGGACCGGTATCATCGAAGCCGCCGGCATCGAGAAGCGGTGAACCGGTGACGGCGCTGCAAACAGGAACGGGGGCCGCGAGGGCCCCCGTTGCGCTTCGGCGACGGCGGCGCTCAGCGTCCGCCGGTCACCCCGATGGTCTGGGCCGACACGAGGTCGGCCAGCGAGGAGGCGAAGAAGGTCACCGCCTTGGCGATATCCTCGGGCTCGGCCAGCCGCGGCATCGGCGTCAGCGCCAGCGACCGCTGTTCCAGCTTGTCGAAATCCGGCCGCGCCCGCAGCCGCGGCGTTGCGACGAGACCCGGCGCGATGGCGTTGGCGGTGATGTTGAACGCTCCGGCCTCGCGCGCCAGAGCGTTGGTCATGCCGATCAGCCCGGCCTTGGCGGCCGAGTAGTTCGTCTGCCCCTTGTTGCCCAGATGGGCCATCGAGGACATGTTGATGATGCGGCCCCAGTTCCGCTCCATCATGCCCGGCAGCACCGCGCGGCAGCAGTGGAAGGCGGCCTTGAGCACGACGTTGTGGACATCGTCCCAATCCTCCTCGGCCATCTTCAGCAGGTACTTGTCGCGCGCGAAGCCCGCGTTGTTCACCATGATGTCGCAGGGGCCGAGCGTCTCTTCCGCCGCCGCGAAGACCTCGGCGACCGAGGCCTTGTCGGTGACGTCGCAGACCCCCGTCCAGACCTGCGCGTCCGGCACCGCGCCCTCGATCTCGGCCCGGGCCGAGTCGAGCGCTTCGGAGGAAATGTCGATCAGCGCGACCTTCGCGCCTTCGCCTGCCAGCATGCGGCCGCTGGCCCGGCCGATGCCGCCGCCCCCGCCGGTGATGAAGGCGACGCGCCCCTGCAGCCCGAGATCCATGTTCTTCCTCCTTGGGATATTTGCTTACTGTTGGGTAAGTTTAATCCCATCTGCGGCGATCAATAGCAATATCTGTGTTGTGCATGAGGGTAAAACTTTCTACCCAATAGTAGAAAACGAAGGAAAGACGAGATGACGGCGTTGGAAAAACCAGACCTCTACGAGCTCGACGGGACCGGCCCGGGGCTGAAACTGATCTTCGGCCGATGCGCCGCCTGCGAAGAGCTGCACTTCCCCCGGACCGGCTATGGATGCCCGCGCTGCGGCGCCCGGCCCGAGAATGTGACGGCCGAAGCCCGTGCAGGGCAGGCAACCCTTCTGACCTTCATAACGCTGCATGCCAAGCTCGCCCCCGGCATCACCCCGCCCTGCGTCGTCGGTGAGGCCGAGATCGCGCCGGGCATGATCGAGGAGGTCATGCTCTCGGGCGGGGCCGAACAGTACCGCGACGGCATGGCGATCGTCGCCCGCGCCGAAGAGGTCGAACGCGACGGCGAGACGCGCCTCGCCTGCCGGTTCGCGCCGAAAGAGGAGGTCTGAACATGGCAAACCTGTCCGACATGCGTCCCGTCTACGTCATCGGCGTGGGCATGCACCCCTACCAGTTCGCCAGTGACACGCTCTATATCGACATGGGTCTCACCGCCGTGCGCGGCGCGCTCGAGGACGCGGGCATCGCCTTCCCCGAGGTCGAGAGCGCCTACATCGGCTGCACCGGGATCGGGATGGCCGCCGGGCGGATCATGTTCAACCACCTCGGCTCCACCGGGCTCGCCTGCACGCAGGTCGAGAATGCCTCGGCCTCCGGGTCCTCGGCGTTCCAGATGGCGGTGCTCGAGGTGGCGGCCGGGCGGCGCGACGTCTCGCTGGCCGTGGGCGTGGACAAGACCGGCGACCAGCTCCGCGCGGTGCAGAAGGAGAAGGTGAGCCGCCTGTCGGACACCGCGACCATCCCGCTGGTGAAATACGCGCTGATGGCCGAGCACCTGAAGAAGGAGAAGGGCCTCAGCGCCGAGGACCTCGCCATGGTCGCGGCCAAGAACCACACCAACGCCTCGAAGAACCCGAATGCCCAGTTCCGCAAGCCCCGGACGGTCGAGCAGGTGCTGGCCTCCACGCTGGTCGCGGGCACGACGACCTCTCTCATGTGCTGTCCGCGCGGCGAGGGGGCGGCGGCGGCGATCGTGGCGAGCGAGGACGCGATCCGCCGGCTGGGCATCCTGGGCGGCAAGCCGATCCGGGTCACCGCCTCTGTCCTGCAATCCGAGACGCCGCAGGTCGGGCGCGAGATCCCGTCCGTGACGCTGGCCCAGCGGGTCGCCGAGATGGCCTATGACGAGGCGGGCATCAAGGCGACCGACCTCGATTGTGTCGAGTTGCACGACGCCTTCGCCATCGAGGAGATCCTCTATACCGAGACCTTCGGCCTCGCCCCCAAGGGCGCGGGCCAGCATTTCCTGCGCGACGGCGGTTCGGCCATCGGCGGGCGCTGCTGCGTGAATTCCTCGGGCGGGCTGATCGGGCAGGGGCATCCGCTGGGGCCGACCGGCCTCGGGCAGGTGCACGAGCTCACCCGCCAGCTGCGCGGCGAGAACGGCGAGCGGCAGCAGCCGGGCGCCCGCATCGGCATGGCGCACATGATCGGCCTCGGCTCGATCTCCATCGCCCATATTCTGACCAAGGACTGACCCATGCCCGAGTATGAAACCCTGATCTACGACAAGGCCGACAACGGGGTGGTCACGATCACCCTCAACCGGCCGGACCGGATGAACACGCTCGGCGGCTCGATGAAGCCCGATCTCTACGACGCCTTCCAGAACGTCATGCTGAACGACCGCGACCTGCGCTGCGTGATCCTCACCGGCGCGGGCGAACGCGCCTTCTGCGCCGGGGCCGACATCAAGGAGCGGGCCGCGAACCGGCCGCCCCGCGCCGAATATTATGCCAAGCAGAAGTTCACCCATGACCTGACCCGGCTGATCGAGGAGTTCGAGCGCCCGGTCATCGCCGCGATCAACGGCGTGGCGCTCGGCGGCGGCATGGAGATCGCGCTCTGCGCCGACATCCGGATCGCCGCCGATCACGCGAAGATGGGCCTGCCCGAGGTCAACCTCGGCGTGCTGCCCGCCGCAGGGGGCACCCAGCGGATGCCGCGGCTGATCGGCGGGCCGCTGGCCAAGGAGCTGATGTTCACCGGCCGTCACATCACCGCCGACGAGGCGCTCTCCTATGGCATCGTCAACCGCGTCGTGCCGCAGGCCGAGCTGATGCAGACCGCCCGCGCCATGGCGGACGAGATCGCGGCCAAGCCGCCGCTCTCGGTCGCCTTCATCAAGGCGGCGGTGAACAAGGGCCTGCAGGTCGGGATCGAGGAGGGGCTGGAATACGAACGCCTCGGCGCCGCGATGATCATGGACAGCGCGGACCGGGCCGAGGGGATGGCCGCCTTCCTGGAAAAGCGCAAACCCGTCTTCAAGGGGGAATGAGATGTTCCGCACCCGGCTGACCGAGCTTTTCGGAATGCGCCACCCGATCATCGTGGGCGGCATGATGTGGCATTCCAAGGCGGCCTTCGTGGCCGCCTGCGCCCGGGCCGGGGCGATGGCCTTCCTCACCCCCAAGAGTCACGACAGCGCCGAGGCGTTCGAGGACGATCTCGCGAGATGTGTCGACCTGGCCGAGGGCGCGCCCTTCGGCGTCAACTTCTCGATCTCGCGCTTCCGCTCGAACGAGATCAACGAGACCTGCCTCGCCATCGCGCAGCGCCACGGCGTGACCCGGTTCGAGACCGCCGGAAGCCATCCGGGCGACATGATCGACCGCATCCACGACGGCGGCGGGGTGCTGATCCACAAGTCCACGCAGCTGCGGCACGCGGTCAAGGCCGCGGCCTCCGGCGTCGACGCGGTCACCATCGTCGGGATGGAGGCGGGCGGCCATCCCGGCATCAACCCGCATCCCGGCCACGTGATCCTCGCGCAGGCGCTGAAGGAGATCGAGGTGCCGATCGCGCTCGGCGGCGGGCTCGGCACCGGGCGGCAGGTGCTGGGCGTGCTGGCGCAGGGGGCCGAGGCGGCCGTGGTCGTCAGCCGGTTCCTCGCCAGCGCCGAGATCGACGCGCATCCGAACTACAAGGCCCGGATGGTCGCCGCCGGCATGGACGATACGGTCGCGGTGCTCCAGTCGATCAAGGACACCTGGCGGGTGCTGAACAACGACACCGCCCGCCGGGTGCAGGAGATGGAGCGCGAGCTTGGCCTGACCGCGCGGCATGCGGATTTCGGCGACCTGGTCAGCGGCCGCCATGGCCGGGACTGGGCCTATGTGAAGGGCGACGTGGACCGGGGGCTGGTCTCGATGTCCTCGGCCATCGCGCATGCCGACAGCGAGGAGGGGGCCGGAGAGGTCGTCGCGCGCCTCGTGCGCGAGATGGAGGACGCCTGGCAGCGTCTCGCGGGGCTCCGCCTCCCGGAGGCGTCGGTGCAGACTCCGAAGGCGGGCTGAGCCCTCCCCGGGCGGCGGCTTGCCAACCGCCGCCCCCGGACCTATTCTCGCGCCCTGCAGCCAGACCGGCCCGGCCCCAAGCGCCGGACCTGCCGTCAGCCAGCCGTCCACCCTCTTTCCCGCGGACCATCCTGCCTTGGGCTACCGCCACGACTTCACCGGACGGACCGACCGGATCCGCTCCACCGCGCCCGTGAAATGGCGCCTGCTCGACGGTCTGCTGGCCGCCTACTGGGAGGCGGAGGGCGAGGCCGACGGACGCGGCTACTACGTCTCGGCCAATCCCCGGCTGAGCATCTTCCTGACCGACGTCTCCTCGATCGACGTCACCTCCGCGCAGCCGAGCCGCCCGATGGCGCGCGCGATCTTCGTGCCGGCGGGCGTGGCGCTGCAGACCGTCTTCACCCGGCCGCTGGTGTTCTCGCATCTCGACATCCACATGGACATCGACTGGGCGGTGCGCTTCCTCGCCCCGGCGCTCGACCGCGCCTCGGCCGAAGCGCTGCTCGCGCGGCCCGTGGACCTGCACGACATCGGCGCGCTCGAACCCGTGGCGCGTCTGCTGGTGGACGAGCTGCAGGCCCCCGAGCGGCACGACCTCTACGCCGAAAACCTCGCGGGCAGTCTGGTCACCGGCCTGCTCGACATCGGCGGTCCCGCGCCCGAGCCGGGCAACGCGCGGCTGACGCAGGCACAACTGCGCCGGGTCGCGGACCGGTTCGAGGCGGGCGGCGGCCGGCGCCTGACGATCGCGCAGATGGCCGAGGCGGTGAACCTCTCGGAAAGCTGGTTCTCGCAGGTGTTCAAGAAGACGATGGGCGTCACGCCGCACCAGTGGCAGCTGACCCGCCGGATCGAGATGTCGAAGCGGCTGCTGTCGGAAACCGGGCTGAGCGTCGCGGACGTCGCGGACCGGCTGGGCTTTGCCGATCAGGCGCACCTGACCAAGACCTTCCGGCAGGTGACGGGCGAGACGCCCGCCGCCTGGCGCCGGGCGCATCGCTAGGCGCTGATCGCCCCACCCGGCCGGACCCGGACGGGGCCTGCGCTTACCAGCTGTGCCGGAGCGCCGCCGAGATCGTGCGGCCGTTGTTGTAGTAATCCGCCGTCCCGCGTCCGACGACATATTGCTTGTCGAAGATGTTGCTGACGTTCACCGTCAGAGCGGTATCGGCGGTGATCCCGTAGGAGAAGCCCGCGTCGAGATAGACCTGCGTCGGGCTTTTCCCGTTGTCGTTGGTGACGTTGTAGTAATAGGGCCCGACGATCCGCGCGCCGACACCGAAGTTCATGTCGCCCCGCGGGCCCGCGCCGGGCAGCTCGTAATTCACCCAGAGCGAGCCGATGTGGTTCGGCACCGTGGCGAATGCGTTGCCGTCCACCGTCGCGCCGCGGACGTTGCCGCGCACGTAGGCGGCGTCCTGATAGGCATAGCCGGCCGTCATGCTTACGTTGGCCGTCAGCTCTGCCTTCGCCTCCAGCTCGATCCCGCGCACGCGGGATTCGCCGATCGTCTGCCGTTCGATCGCGCCGCTCGGCAGGACCACCGGCACCACCACGTTCTTCTTGGTCAGCTCGTAGGCCGAGGCGGTGAAGAGCGCGTTGTAGCTGTCGGGCTGGTACTTCACGCCGACCTCGTACTGCTCGCCGCGCTCGGGCTCGACCCCGATGGAGGGCGGGGCCACCGACTGCACGTAGCTGGCATAGGCCGAGACCTCGTTGGTGAGCTTGTAGGTCAGCGCCCCGCGGTAGGAGGTTTCCGAGAAGTCGCCCTGCGTCGTGACAGGCGTGCCGGTCGAGCTGTTCACGTTGGTGATGTCCAGCCAGTCCTGCCGGAGGCCGACCGTCGCCACCAGCCGGTCCGAGAAGGACAGGTTCTGCTGCGCGAAGATCGACTTCGTCGTGTAGTCGCTGGCCTGCACGCTGTAGGGCGCATAGCCCGTGGGCGCGCCGCTGTAGACCGGGTTGGTGACATCGATCTGCGTGTAGGCGCCGTAGAACGAGGACGAGGTGGTCGAGGCGTCGCGGAATTCGACCCCGGCCAGCGTGCTGCTGTCGATCGTGCCGAAGCTCGTGTCGTATTGCAGGATGGCGTTGCCGATCAGCTCTTCCGCAGTGCTGTCTCCGCCGAAATAGAACCGGTCCACCAGGTTGCCGACCCGCGCGGCATTGTCCGACAGGTAGACATAGCCGAAACCGTCGGTGAGATCGCTGTAGCGCAGGTTGGCGCGCAGGCTCAGCCCGTTGTCGAATTCGTGCTGCAGACCGGCCGAGACGGTCAGCCGCTCCACGTCGTGGTAGTTGAAATCGGGCTCGCCGAAGAAGAGCTCCCGGTCGTAGAGCCGGTCGAGCGGGTAGCCGCCGCTGTTCGGCGTGCCGTCCCGGTCGAGGTATTCGACGGCGAAGGTCAGCCTGGTCGCGGCGGTCGGCTCCCACGCGAGGCTGCCGAGCAGGAACCGCTCGTCATCGCGCGAGGCGTCGTATTCCAGTGCGCTGTCCTGGATCTTGCCGACGACGCGGTAGGCCAGCGTCTGGTTCTCGTCCAGCACGTCGCCGAAGTCGAAGCCCAGCTCCTTGTGGTCGTCGGTTCCGTAGCTGCCGTAGATCTCGCCGAACCGCTCGAACTTCGGCAGCTTGGTGACGAAGTTGACGGTGCCGCCCGGATCGGAGGTGCCGAAGAGGGTCGAGTTGCCGCCCTTCATCACCTCGAGCCGCTCGTAGGCATAGGGCTCCTCGCGCACGCCGCGCATGGAGCCCAGCGTCAGCCCGTCGCGGTAGGTCGAGGCCTGGAAGCCGCGGACGAGGTAGTAATCGTTGCGGTCGTCGGTCCCGTAGTAATCGGTGTAGATGCCCGAGCTGTATTGCAGCACCTCCTCCACGGTGTCGGCGTCGCGCTGCTCGATCTCCTTCTGGGTCACGACCGAGACCGAGGCGGGCGTGTCGAGGATGCTGGTGGCCACCTTGCCGCCCGTCCAGAGCTCCTTCGCCACCAGCGAAGTCGCGTCGTCATCGGCCTGCAGTCCGAGGTCCACGATGATCGGCGACAGCCGGTAGGTGCCCCCCGATCCCTCGCCGCCCTCCTGGGCGGCCGCGGCCAGCGGCAGGGCGATCAGGGCGGTGCTGCCCAGCAAGAGGCGGCTGAAGCGCGCGGGACGGGACGGGCGACGGCGATGCGTCTGGGTGTCTGATACCATTGGTTACGGGTCCATCAATGTTCTGGGGTCCGAGGCTGGCGCGCAGGCCGGCCGGGGCCGGTGCTTGCTGGCGGTCCGGTTCACGCAGCGATCGCGCGGAAACGGGTCTGTCGACAGGGCAGCCTGCCGGGAATCGGCCGGGCGCTCTGGGATCGCGGCGAACATACACATGGCCCGGAGGCTGTATTGTATATTTCGACTGTTTTTGTCGGAAAACCCGGAAAGATCGGGTTTGCCTGCGGAAAATGGCATCGAGAGGGCCTCGTCCGCCTTGACGGAGCAAGGCTTAGATGGAAAGCCGACTAAAATACTTGCCTATGTCGCCGGAGGCACCGCCATGCGCCCGTTCCAAGACCTCGCCCGCCCGCTCGCGGCACTCTTCCTGCTTGCCGTCACGCTCCTGCCCGCCGCCGCCTCGGCCGCGGATTTTCCCGTGACGGTCGAGCATGCCTTCGGCACCACGACCATCCCGGCGCGGCCCGAACGCGTCGCGACCGTCGCCTGGGCCAATCACGAGGTCCCGCTGGCGCTGGGGATCGTGCCGGTGGGCTTCGCGCGGGCGAACTTCGGCGATGACGACGGCGACGGGGTGCTGCCCTGGGTCGCGGCCCGGCTCGAGGAGTTGGGCGCCGAGGTGCCGCCGCTCTTCGACGAGGGCGACGGGATCGACTTCGAGGCGGTCGCGGCCAGCCGTCCGGACCTGATCCTCGCCGCCTATTCGGGCCTCTCGCGGGCCGAATACGACACGCTCAGCAAGATCGCCCCGGTGATCGCCTACCGCGACGGCCCCTGGTCCACCGACTGGCGCGAGATGATCCGCCTGAACGCCGCGGGGCTCGGGCGGTCGGAGGAGGGCGAGGCGCTGATCGCCGAGACCGACGCCCGGATCCGCGCGGCCGCCCGCGCCCATCCCGAGCTGGTCGGCAGGACGGCGATGTTCGTCACCCATCTCGACCTGCGCGACCTCAGCGTGATCCGGTTCTACTCGGCCAACGACAGCCGGGTGAAGTTCCTCGAGGACCTCGGCCTCACCTCGCCCGCGGCGGTGAAAGAGGCGACCGAGGCCGGGCGTTACAACGGCGAGATCAGCGCCGAGAAGATCGACCTCTTCTCGGACGTGGACATCGTGATCACCTACGGCGGCCGGGACCTGGCCGAAACCGTGGCGCGGAACCCGCTCACCTCGCGGATGGAGACGGCCCGGACCGGCGCCTTCGTGCTTCTGGGCAACGATCCCCTCGGCACCGCCGCGAACCCCACGCCGCTGTCGATCCCCTGGGTCCTCGACGATTACGTCGCACATCTCGCCGAAGCGGCGCGCAAGGCGGAATGACCGCCGCGATCGCGCCCGGTCCGACCGCGCAGGCGATCCTGCGCCGCCGCCGCGCCCGCGCGGGCTGGCTCGTGCTGGTGCTGCTCGCGCTGGCCGGGGCCGCGGTACTGTCGGTGGCGCTCGGCACCCGCGATGTCGGCTGGAGCGCGATCCTGGCGGGCGTTCGCGGCGGCACGGACACCATCGCAGAGGCCGTCGTCGCGGTGAGGGTCCCGAGGACGGTGCTCGCGGCGCTGGCCGGCGCGGCGCTGGGGCTCGCCGGGGCGGTCATGCAGGGCGTCACCCGCAATCCTCTGGCCGACCCGGGGATCCTCGGCATCAACGCCGGCGCCGCGATGGCCGTGGTCATCGGCATCGCCTGGTTCGGGATGGTCCGGCTCGAGGCGTTTCTCTGGACCGCCATCCTCGGCGCCGGCCTGGCGGCGGGCTTCGTCTATGCCGTGGGCACGATGGGGCGGGGCGGAGCCACACCGCTGAAGCTCGCGCTCGCAGGGGCGGCCACCGCGATCGCCGCCTCGTCGTTCACCGTGGCGATCATCCTGCCGCGCAACGACATCGCCGGCGGGGTCCGGTCCTGGCAGGTCGGCGGTGTCGGCGGCGCCACGTGGGAGGCGATCCTCCCCTGCCTCCCGCTGCTCGCCGCGGGGTTCGTGCTGTGCCTCATCTCGGCGCGCAGCCTCAACCTCCTCGCGCTCGGGGACGAGGCGGCGGCGGGGCTGGGCGCCCGGGTGGCCTGGGCGCGTGCGTCGGCGGCGCTCGGCGCCGTCATGCTCTGCGGCGCGACCACGGCGATCTGCGGCCCGATCGGCTTCGTCGGCCTGGTGGTGCCGCACCTGTGCCGCCTGCTCATCGGGGTCGATCACCGCTGGCTGCTGCCCTTCTCGGCGCTCGCCGGGGCCATCCTGCTGATCCTCGCCGACGTGCTCGGCCGCATCGTCGCCCGACCGTCCGAGATGGACGTGGGCATCGTCACCGCCTTTCTCGGCGCGCCGGTCTTCATCTGGATCGTCCGCAAGCGGCGGGTGCGGGACCTGTGATGCACGCCGCGCCCGACAGCCTCGCGACCCGGGTCGCCGTGCTCCGCCGCCGCCGCGCCCGCGGCCGGACCCGGGCGGCCGGGGGGATGCTCCTCCTGCTGCTCGCCGGGCTGGCGCTGACCCTGAGCCTCGGCCAGTCGTTCACGCCGCCCGGAGACGTCCTGCGGGTGCTCGCGGGCGTCGAGGTCCCGGGCGCCAGCTTCACCGTGGGCGCGCTGCGGCTGCCGCGGGCCGTCCTGTCGATCCTTGCGGGCATGAGCTTCGGGCTCGGCGGCGTGGTCTTCCAGACGATGTTCCGCAACCCGCTGGCAAGCCCGGACATCATCGGCATCAGCGCGGGGGCCAGCGCGGCGGCGGTCTTCGCCATCGTGCTGCTGGGCTGGTCCGGCACCACGGTCTCGGTCCTTGCCGTGGCCGCCGGGCTCGGCGTGGCGGCGGCGATCTACCTGCTGTCCTGGCGCAACGGCGTGGCCGGGGCGCGGCTGATCCTCGTCGGCATCGGCATCGCGGCCATGCTGGAGAGCGTCATCGCCTACGTCCTGCTGCGCGCCCCCGCCTGGAGCCTGCAGGACGCGCTGCGCTGGCTGACCGGCAGCGTCAACGGGGCGACGCTGGAGCAGGCGCTGCCGGTGCTGCTGTCGCTGGCGCTCTTCGGCGGGCTCCTCCTCGCGCTGCGGGGATCGGCCGAGCTCATGCGGCTGGGTGACGACACCGCCGCGGCGCTTGGCGTGCCGCTGGCCCGGGACCGGGCGCTGATCGTGCTGGCGGCGGTCGGGCTGATCGCCGTGGCCACCGCCGTCACCGGGCCGATCGCCTTCGTTGCCTTCCTTTCGGGTCCGATCGCGCTGCGGATCACCGGGCCCGGCCGCGCGCCGCTGGTGCCGGCGGCGCTGACCGGGGCCCTGCTGGTGCTCGTCGCGGATTACGCGGGCCAGCACCTTCTGCCGGGCCGCTACCCGGTGGGCATCGTGACAGGCGCGCTCGGGGCGCCGTATCTCATCTACCTCATCATCCGGACGAACCGGACCGGAGGCCGACCATGACCATCCTTTCCGCCGCCGCACTGCAGGCCGGATACGGCGACCGGACCATCCTGCGCGGGCTCGACTTCACCGTCCCGCCCGGCCGGATCACCGCCATCGTCGGCGCCAATGCCTGCGGCAAGTCCACGCTGCTGCGCTGTCTCGCACGGCTGCTGCGGCCCGAGGCGGGCGAGGTCCAGCTCGACGGCCGCGCGCTGAACCGCTTCGGCGCGCGCGATCTGGCGCGGCGGCTCGGCCTCCTGCCGCAATCCCCGATCGCGCCCGACGGGATCACCGTCGCCGACCTCGTGAGCCACGGGCGGCACCCGCATCAGGGCCTGCTCTCGCGCTGGAGCCCCGAGGACGACCGCGCCGTGGCCCGCGCGCTCGAGGCCACCGGCATGGCGGACCTGGCCGAGCGCGACATCGACGCGCTGTCGGGCGGGCAGCGCCAGCGGGCGTGGATCGCGATGGCGCTGGCGCAGGAGACGGGGATCCTTCTGCTGGACGAGCCGACGACCTTCCTCGACATCTCGCACCAGGTCGAGGTGCTGGACCTGCTGGTCGATCTCAACCGCAGCCGCGGAACGACCATCGTCATGGTGCTGCACGACCTCAACCTCGCCGCGCGCTACGCCGACCACCTCGTCGCGATGCTGGACGGGCGGATCAGCGCCTCGGGGTCGCCGGAGGCGGTGCTGACCGAGGCGATGGTCGAAGAGGTCTTCGGGCTGAAGAGCCTGGTGATCCCCGATCCGACCTCGGGCAAGCCGATGATGCTGCCGCTCGGCCGGCACGGCATGAGGCGGGAGGTGGCGGAATGAGCGATCCGGTGCAGGCGAGCGCCCGCTACGACGGTCCGGTCTCGCACGACCTGATCCCGCAGGCCGCGGCCCATGCGCGCGAGGCCGAGCTGGCGGTCGAGGAGAGCGCCGATGCGATGGTCGTGCGCACGCCCGCCGCGGTGGTGGCGCTCGAACGCGACGCGTCGGGCCTGTCGCTCATCATCGACGCGGCGGATGCCGTCGCGCTGCAGCAGTTCCGGGAATACGTGCTCTACATCCTCGACCACGTCGCGCCGGGCCTGACCCCGCGGATGGACTGGCTTGGCGAGATCGCCCGCAATACCGCGCCGCCCGGCTTCGCGCCCGCCACCGTGCGGCGGGTGTGGCGGGTGGCCCCCAGCTTCCTGCGGGTCGAACTGGAGAGCCCCGGCACGCGCCGCCTGGCCGAGGGGCGGGGGATGCACTTCTCGCTGCTCCTGCCGCCCGCGGGCCGGACGCCGGTCTGGCCGCGTCTGGACGACAACGGGCGGACGCTCTGGCCGCGCGATGCCGACAGCCTGCACCGGGCCGCCTACACCTTCGTCGATCTCGACCCCGCGGCGGGGCGCTTCACCTTCGACGTCTTCGAACATGACGGCGGGCGGACGACCGAATGGGCACGCCGCGCCCGGGCGGGCGATCCGGTGGGCGTCACCGGCCCGGGAAGCGGGGATTTCCCGCCCGGGCGCGACCTGCTGATCGCGGGGGACGAGACGGCGCTGCCGGCGATCCGCCGGATCCTCGCGCTCTCCGGCCCCGACCGCCGCGGCGACGTGCTGATCGAGGTGGGCAATGCGGAGGATATCTGCGAGATGCCGCGCCCCGAGGGCCTCCGGCTGAGCTGGCTGCTGCGCGCGCGGGGCGAGGCGCTCTGGGACCGGCTGGCCGGGATGAAGCCGCCCGCAGGTCCCGACCGCTACGTCTGGATCGCGGCCGAGAAGGACCTGGTCCGCAAGGCCAAGGCCCGGTTCCGCGACACGCTGGGCGTCGGCCCGGACGAGGGCTATTTCGCCTATTACTGGACCGCCTAGCCCGCCACCGGGGCCAGCAGCAGGCAGCTCTGGCTGTTGAGCACGCCGGGCACCTCGCGGATCCGGCGCAGCACGAGGTCGAAATTGGCCAGCGTGTCGGTCCGGATCTCGACCACGAGGTCCCAGGCACCGTTGGTCGCGTGGATGGTCGAGACCTCGGGGATTCGCGTCAGCGTGCGGATCACGTTGCGCGACAGGCTGCCCTGAAGCTCCACCAGGGTGATCGCGCGGATGCCGCCCTCGACGTCGACGTCGGTCTCGACCGTGAAGCGGCGGATGCGCCCCTCGGCCACCAGCGCCTCCAGCCGGGTCCGGGCCGTGGTGCGCGAAATGCCGACGGTCTGGGCAAGCTGCGTGATCGACATCCGCGCATCGCCGCGCAGGGCCGAGATGATGGCGCGGTCGGTCTCGGGGAGGGATGGCACGGAATTCTCCGTTCTGGTCAATATAGTGACCGGAACGATCAGACATTCTTTCAATATGGTCAAATCGTAAGTCGAATGCGCCGGCGGCCTGCGGCACGTTCCCCGTGTATTTCACGGAGGCGAGATGTCACGAAGCTGCACCATCCTCGGCGCACCGGTCGAGACCGGCGCGTCGCAACCCGGCTGCCTGATGGGGCCGGCAAGCCTGAGAACCGCGGGGCTGCTCCCGGCGCTCGGCGCGCTCGGCTGGGACCTGCGCGACCTGGGCGACCTGTCGATCCCGCCGCAGGCGCCGCGGACCCATGCCAATCCCGCGATCCACCACCTGGCCGAAACCTGCGCCTGGATCGAGACGCTCGAGGCGGCGGCCTTCGACGCCGCGCAGGGCTGCGACCTGCCGATCTTCATGGGGGGCGACCATTCGCTCTCGGCCGGGACCGTCGCCGGGATGGCCCGCCACGCCGAAGCCGAGGGGCGGCCGCTGTTCCTGCTCTGGCTGGATGCGCATCCCGACCTGCACGGGCTCGACAGCACGGAAAGCGGCAACCTGCACGGCACGCCCGTCGCCTATGTCACGGGCCAGCCGGGCTTCGCGGCCTATCCGCCGCTCGCCGCCGCCGTGGCACCGGGCAATGTCTGCATGATGGGCATCCGGTCCGTCGATCCGGCGGAACACGCACGGATCGCGGAGCTGGGGATCGAGGTGCATGACATGCGCGCCATCGACGAGACCGGCGTGCTGCCGCCGCTCGAGGCGTTCCTCGAACACGTGCGGGCCGCGAACGGGATGCTGCACGTCAGCCTCGACGTCGATTTCCTCGATCCCGGCATCGCCCCCGCTGTCGGCACCACCGTGCCCGGCGGCGCAACCTTCCGCGAGGCGCATCTGATCATGGAGGTGCTGGGCGAATCCGGGCTCGTCTCGGCGCTCGACCTCGTGGAGCTGAACCCCTTCCTTGACGAGCGCGGGCGCACCGCCTCTCTCATGGTCGAGCTTGCGGCCTCGCTGATGGGCCGCCGCGTGCTCGACCGTCCGACACGGAGCTTTGCCGCATGACGACCCTTTCAGACCACACCCTCTCCGGCGACCGGCCGCAGCCCTCGGACCTGGCCTACGTGCCCTTCGTGTCGGTCGAGAACATGATGCGGATGGTCAACGCCATCGGTGCCGAAGCCTTCATCTCGGGCCTCGCCGCCTATATCGAGGCCGATTTCCGACGCTGGGAGGAGTTCGACAAGACGCCCCGCGTGGCCAGCCATTCCCGCGACGGCGTGATCGAGCTGATGCCCGCCGCGGATGCCGAGAACTACGGGTTCAAATACGTCAACGGGCACCCGAAGAACATGCGCGAGGGCTATCAGACCGTGACCGCCTTCGGGGTGCTCTCCTCCGTCGCGAACGGCTATCCGGTGCTGCTGACCGAGATGACGGTGCTGACGGCGCTGCGCACCGCCGCGACCTCGGCCGTCGCCGCGCGCCTGCTGGCGCCGCAGGGCAGCGAGGTCATGGCGATGATCGGCAACGGCGCGCAATGCGAATTCCAGGCGCTGGCGTTCCGGGCGCTTCTGGGGATCAGCCGGCTCAGGCTCTACGACATCGACCCGGCGGCGACGGCGAAGGCGCTGCGCAACCTCGAGGCGCAGGGCTTCGAGGTGACGGCCTGCAAGAGCGGGCAGGAGGCCGTCGAGGGCGCGCAGATCATCACGACCTGCACCGCCGACAAGCAATACGCGACGATCCTGACCGACAACATGGTCGGCGAGGGCGTGCACATCAACGCCATCGGCGGCGATTGCCCGGGCAAGACCGAGCTGCATCGCGACATCCTCCTGCGGTCCGAGATCTTCGTCGAATACCCGCCCCAGACCCGGATCGAGGGCGAGATCCAGCAGCTCGACCCGGACCACGCGGTCACCGAGCTCTGGCAGGTGATGACCGGCGCGGTTCCGGGGCGTCGGGATGCGAAGCAGATCACGCTGTTCGATTCCGTCGGCTTCGCGATCGAGGATTTCAGCGCCCTGCGCTTCGTCCTCGACCGGGTGAAGGAGACCGGGCATTTCGACAAGCTCGACCTGCTCGCCGATCCGGACGACCCGCGCGACCTTTTCGGGATGCTGACACGCGCCGCCTGACGGGCCCCCGGGACCGTCCGGACAAACGAAAACGCCCGCGGGATCCGCGGGCGTTCTGCGTGTCTGCAGGGGGGGCTCAGTTCCTGAGCTTGCGCAGCAGGTCGACGGAGGGATACCCGTCCGGCGCGATCCCCTCGGCCAGCTGGAAGTCCCGGATCGCGGCCTTGGTCATCGAGCCGATGCGCCCGTCCACCCCGCCGGTGGAAAAGCCGCGCCGCGTCAGGAGGCTCTGCAGCTCCTTCGCCTCGTCGCGCTTGAGCGAGCGTTCGCCCTCGGGCCAGCTGCCCTTCAGCGGGCCGCCCCCGGCGATCCGGTCGCCCAGATGGCCGACGCCGAGCGCATAGGCGTCCGAGGCGTTGTAGCGCTTGATCACGTCGAAGTTCTTGAAGACGAGGAAGGCGATTCCCTTGGCCCCGGCCGGCAGCAGCATCCGGGCCGAGCCGAAATCGCCCACGGGCCGCCCGTCGGTGCCGGTGACACCGAGCCGCGCCCAGTCCGACGGCATCCGGGCCTCGCCCGCGTGGCGGAAGTCGAAACCGGCGGGGACCTTCACCTCGACCCCCCAGGGCATGCCCTTCACCCAGCCGGACTTGGCCAGGTAGGCCGCCGTCGAGGCGAGCGCGTCGGTCGGATCCTCGGACCAGATGTCGCGCTTGCCGTCGCCGGTGAAGTCGACGGCATAGGCGAGGTAGGAGGTCGGGATGAACTGGGTGTGGCCCATGGCCCCGGCCCAGCTTCCGGACATGACATCCTCGGTCGTGTCGCCGGTCTGCAGGATCTCGAGCGCCGCCATCAGCTGCTGCTCGAAGAATTCGCCGCGCCGCCCCTCGTAGGCCAGCGTCGCCAGCGCCGAGACGAGATGCGTGTCGCCGCGGTTGGAGCCGTAGTTGCTCTCCATCCCCCAGATCGCCGCGACGATCTGGCGGTCGACGCCGTAACGGTCCTCGATCCGGCGCAGGGTGCTGGCGTGATCGGCCGCCTTCTGGCGTCCGTTGGTCACCCGGCTGTCCGAGGCGGCGCGGCCGAGGTAATCGCCGATCGAGAGGGTGAACTCCGACTGGTTGCGGTCGCGCTCGATCACCTTCGGCAGGAAGGCCGCATGGGTGAACGCCTGTCCGAAGGTGCGCGACGAGATGCCCTTCGCCAGCGCGCGCTGGCGGAAGCCCAGGACCCAGCGGTCGAAGCCCGCGTTGGCCTCGCCCTCGATCTTCGGCGGGACCGCGGGGGCCAGTGCGACGGTCTTCGTCGTCGCCTGCCTCAGCGCCGCGGGACGCACCCGCGGACGCAGGCTGCGCGCAAGGCCGAAGTCGGTGGCCACCGCCACAGGTTCGGTCCGGAGCCGCGTCGTGGCCTCGCTCGCGTCGATCGCCTTGAGCGCGCGGGCCTGGACCGACACGCTGAAGGGCCGCGCCTCGGGGCGCAGGCCCGAAAGCGCGGGATCCGCGAGGGCCGGTGCCGCAAGCACCGGAATTGCCGTCAAAATGGAAAGAATCTGCCTCATGCTGCCATCACCTGCCCGGTTCTTTTTGTTGCGGGCACCATAGCGCGAATCGCCGATTCTCCAAAGCGTCGCCTCTGGGGGGATGCGGGATGTTGCCACCAGGACGCGGGCCTTGCCGGCCCGGGCGGGCCGAGGATCAGCGCCGGGTCCGGCTGACTTTCCGCTTCACCTTGGCGCCCTTCTTCTTGGACTTGGCGATCTTGCGCCGCACGGGGCGGCTGGTGTGGCGCGGCCCGCCGGGCATCTGCTTGTCGTCGAGCGCCAGCAGCTCCAGCTCCAGCCCGCCGGTGACCGGCACCGCCCGTGCCAGCCGCACGGTGACGCGCTGGCCGGGCTGGATCACCACGCCCGTGTCGGAGCCCATCAGGGTCTCGCTCTCGCGGTCGTAATGGAAGAACTCCCGCCCGATGGAGCGGATCGGGATCAGCCCGTCGGCCCCGGTCTCGTCCAGCCGCACGAAGGCGCCGAAGCGGGCGACGCCCGAGATCCGGCCCGTCAGCTCGTCTCCGACCCGCTCCGAGAGATAGGCGGCAAGGTAGCGGTCGGTGGTGTCGCGCTCGGCCGCCATGGACCGCCGTTCGGTGTCCGAGATGTGCTTGGCCGTCGCTTCCAGGTCGTCGATCTCTTCCGGCGACAGCCCGTCCTTGCCCCAGCCATGGGCCGAGATCAGCGCGCGGTGCACGATCAGGTCGGAATAGCGCCGGATCGGCGAGGTGAAATGCGCGTAATTCTTCAGCGCGAGGCCGAAATGGCCGAAGTTCTCGGGCGAGTAATAGGCCTGCGTCATCGAGCGCAGCGTCGCCATGTTGATGAGCTCGGCCTGGTCCGACCCCGCCGCCTGGTCGAGCAGGCTGTTCAGGTGCCGCGTCTTCAGCACCTGCCCCTTGGCGAGCGTATAGCCCGAGGCGATGGCGGTCTCGCGCAGCGCGTCGAGCTTGTCGTCCGAGGGCTCCTCGTGCACCCGGAAGAGCAGCGGGGATTTCTTCGCGATCAGGGTCTCGGCGGCGGCGACGTTGGCCAGCACCATGAACTCCTCGATCAGCTTGTGCGCGTCGAGCCGGTCCTTGAAGTTGACGCTCGCCACGCGCCCGTCCTCGGTCAGCACGATCCGCCGCTCGGGCAGGTCGAGGTTCAGCGGCTGCCGCTGCTCCCGCGCCCGCTTCAGCGCGCCGTAGGCGGCAAAGAGCGGGTGGATCAGGTCCTCGACCAGCGGCGCCGTCTTCTCGTCGGGGTTCCCGTCCTCGGCCGCCTGCACCTGCTGGTAGGTCAGCGAGGCCACGGAATGCATCAGCCCGCGGTGGAATTCGTGGGAGAGCTTGTTGCCCTCGGCATCCAGCACCATCCGGACGGCGATGCAGGCGCGCGGCACCGCCTCGTGCAGCGAGCAGAGATCGCCCGACAGCCGATCTGGCAGCATCGGCACCACCCGGTCGGGGAAGTAGCTCGAATTGCCGCGCTTGCGGGCCTCGTGGTCGAGCGCCGATCCCGGGGTCACGTAATGGGCGACATCCGCGATCGCGACCCAGACGACATGGCCGCCCTCGTTCGCCGGATCCGGATCGGGCGCGGCGTGGCAGGCGTCGTCGCGGTCGCGGGCGTCCTCGGGGTCGATGGTGACGAAGGGGATCTCGCGCAGGTCCTCGCGGCCCTTGAGCCCGGCGGGCTTCTGCGCGTCGGCCTCGGCCACCACGCGGTCGGGGAAGTGGTCGGGGATGCCGTGCTGGTGGATCGCGATCAGCGAGACGGCCTTCGGCGCGGAGGGATCGCCCAGCCGGTTGATCACCCGCGCACGGGGCAGGCCCATGCGGGATTTCGGTCCCGATTGCTCGGCCTCGACCAGCTCGCCGTCCTTCGCCCCCGAGAGCGCACCCGGCGGCACCATCCATTCAAGGTCGGCGCCCTTGTCGATGGGCAGGATCCGCCCGCCCTCGGCGCTCTTGCGGAAGACGCCGAGGATGCGCTTCGGGTTGGTGCCGATCTTGCGGATCAGGCGCGCCTCGTAATGGTGCTCGCCGCCGCGGATCTGGGTCAGCCGTGCGAGGATGCGGTCGCCCTGCCCGAGCGCCGGGTCCGAGGCGCGGGGCAGCAGGAGGATGCGCGGCGCCGTGCCCTCGCCCTGCCATTCCAGCGGGCGGGCGGTGAGATCGCCGTTCTCGTCGGGCGCGTCGACCTGCAGGATCGAGACCGGCGGCAGGCTGTCGGGGTCACGGTAGGTCTTCTTGCGCTTCTCGAGATGGCCCTCCTCCTCCAGCTCCTTGAGGATGCGCTTGAGGTCGATGCGGGCCGCGCCCTTGATCCCGAAGGCCTTGGCGATGTCGCGCTTGGCCGTCTGGGTCGGGTTGTCGGCGATCCACTGGAGGATCTCGTCCTTGGAGGGAAGGGTGCTCATGCGCCTCGACGTAGCACGCGGCGGGGGTGGCGTCACGGGGACAAATGGAGGTTGCGCCGGGCGATGCCCGTTGCGCGGGGAATGGCCGGACCGGGCATCGAGCCCGGTCCGGCCATGGCCTCCGGCGGGGATATTTGCGGCAAGAGGAAGCAGGCGGACGGTGCGGTCTTTCGCTGGTCCCCGCGGGGCGCATTCCGGTCAGGCGTGTCGGGGAAGGTCGGCCGCCTCGTCGACATCGGCCAGCCGGTCCACATGGGCGATCCGGGCGCCGGGCAGGCTCGCCTCGGTGTCGGCGCGGGCGTGGGGGCTGGACCAGCGGACGCCATCGAAGAGCGTTGCGGGGGTGGCGGCGGTCCGGGCGAGGCCGATCAGCCAGTAGCCGCCGTCGGGGGCGGGGCCGAGGACGGCGGCGGCGTGGCCGAGCGCGCGGAAGGCGCGGGCGATGTGGGCGCGGGTCACGCCGGGGATGTCGGCGCCGATGATGCAGAGCGGGCCCGCGGGCGCGGTGCGGAGCACGCGGCCCATCCGGGCGCCGAGGTCGCCCGTCCCCTGCGGCAGGCGGGGCAGATGGGCGGGCCAGTCGCGCGCGCCCGTCGCCGCGTCGGGGGCCACGGCCAGTACGAGATCCCAGCGGGGATCGCGGAGCCGGGGCAGCAGGGCGCGGAGCTGGTGGCGCATCCACCAGGCCGCGGGGACCATGCCGATGCCGGCGCCGAGCCGGGTCTTCACCCGGCCGGGCCGCGGCGCCTTGACCATGACGACCAGCCGCGGGCGGCGGCGGGCGTAGCGTGCCGCCGGGGTGGCGGCGTCAGCCGGCCGCCGCATCCGCGCGCCGGGGCAGGGGCTGCGCCATCGCGACATGGGGGATGCCGGCGTCGTCGTATTCGGGACCGTAAGCCGCGAACCCCAGCCGGGCGTAGAATGCCCGCGCATGGGTCTGGGCCGAGAGCTCGGCCCGGGTCAGCCCCTCGGCCTCGAGCCGGGCGAGCCCCTCGCGGATCAGCGCCGCGCCGAGCCCGGTGCCGCGATGCGTCCCGAGCACGCAGACACGGGTGATGTGCCCGGTGCCCGCCGCGCCCCGGATGAGCCGGATCGTCCCGACCGGCACCTCGTCCTCCCAGGCCACCAGATGCACCGCGCCGGCATCCCTGTCGTCCCATTCCTCGGGCTCCGGGATGCCCTGTTCCGCGATGAAGACGGCACGCCTGAGGGCATGGGGGATGCGCAGATCACCGGTTTCCGCGATGCGCAGGGTCACGCGAAATACTCCCGCAGGATCCGGGTGTAGATGCGCTTGAGCTGGCGGATCTGATCGACCGGCACGGTCTCGTCCACCTGGTGCATGGTCTGGCCGACGAGGCCGAATTCGACGACCGGGCAATGATCCTTGATGAAGCGCGCGTCCGAGGTGCCGCCGGTGGTCGAAAGCTCCGGCACCACGTTGGTCTCGGCGGCGACGGCGGAGGAGACCATTTCGGACAGCGCGCCGGGCGGGGTCAGGAAGGCCTCGCCGGTGAGCTTGGTGGTCATCGTGATCTCGATGCCGGTCTCGGCGGCGACGCGGTCGGCCTCGGCCCGCATCCACTCGGTCAGGCTGGCGCCGCTGTGGATGTCGTTGAAGCGGATGTTCACCGTGGCGCGGCACTTCGCCGGGATCACGTTGGTCGCCGGGTTGCCGGTGTCGATGGTGACCACGGCGAGGGTCGAGGGGTCGAAATGCTCCGTGCCCTCGTCGAGCCGGTGCGAGGCGAGCCGGTCCATCAGCCGCGCCATGGCGGGCAGGGGGTTCCTCGCGCGGTGCGGATAGGCGGAATGGCCCTGCACCCCCTGCGCGGTGAACCAGGCCGAGATCGAGCCGCGGCGGCCGATCTTGATCATCTCGCCCATGCGTTCGGGGCAGGTCGGCTCGCCCACGAGGCAATCGGTCATCGCCTCGCCGTTGGCGGCCATCCAGTCGAGGATCGCGGTGGTGCCGTGGGTCGCGGGGCCTTCCTCGTCGCCGGTGATGGTGAGGATCACGGCGCCGTCGGGGGGCGTGTCGCGCACGAAGTCGATCGCCGCGGCGGCGAAGGCGGCGACGCCCGACTTCATGTCGGTGGCGCCCCGGCCCCAGAGCAGGCCGTCCTTCTCGACCGCGCCGAAGGGATCGACGGACCAGTCGGCGGGATCGCCCACGGGCACCACGTCGGTGTGGCCGTTGAACCCGAAGGTGCGGGCATGGCCCTTCGCACCCCAGCGGGCGAAGAGGTTCGAGACCTCGCCCCGGTCCGCCCGGTGGCATTCGAAGCCCGCGCCGGTCAGAAGCTCTTCCAGCAGGACGAGGGCGCCGCCCTCCTCCGGCGTGACCGAGGGGCAGCGGATCAGGGCCGCCGTCAGGGCGACGGGATCGGTTTCGGGGGCGGTGGTCGTGTCGGTCATCCGGGTCCTCGGCAGTGGAATGGGCGGACCCTAGCGCGGGGCCGGCCGGCTGCCAATGACCCCGAACCGGGCCTGCGGGCGCGGAGGCGCGGGGCCGTCAGTGACGGGTCTCGCCCTCGCCTTCGTAGAAGGGGGTCATCTGGGCGACGATCACCGCGTTGTCGTCCAGCGCCTGCTGCATCAGCACACGCTCCTCGTCGGGAATGTCATGCCCCTCGGCCAGCCGTTCCTCGAGCGTGCCGTAGCCCGAGACGTCGAGCGGCGCGAGGTCGGCCTGCTTGAGAACCGCCACCGTCTCGCGCACCGCCTCGGCCTCGTCCACGCCCGAGGCATAGCACATGAGCGCCGCCCCGGTGGCGCCGTCGGGCAGCCCGTCGTCTTCCTTGCGGCCGACTTCGACCAGCAGGGTGTAGACCTTCTGCCGTTTCGGTTTCTTCGTCTCGCTCATCGCCAACTCCGGGGCCAGGTTCGGCGCGGACCTCTCAGAAAGCGGGCGCGAAGTCCAGCGGAGTGTGGCGCCGGTGCACTTCGGGCCTGCAATCCTTCAGGGCCGCAAACGGGAACTTGCACCTGACGCGAAATGGCGTCAGCTTCCGTCCGACTGCAAGAAAAGGACACCCATGCGCTCCCTCATCGGTCTCGCGGCCCTGGCCCTTCTGCCCGCCTGCATGCGCGGCGACATGACCCTCGATTTCGAGAGCCCGGAGGTCGTCGTCGCCCGGTCGGCGATCGATCTGACGTTGCCGATGCTCGATGCGTTCGGCATGGGGGCGGACGGCGTCTGCGGTGCGGGCAAGGCCACGGAGACCGCGCAGGGGGTGACCTGTCGCAGCGTGAAGCGGAACGACGTGGCGGAGGTGATCGCGGGCAGGGTCGATTTCGGCGGCTTCGGCGGCGAGATGGACCTGACCGGCATCGTGACCACCGAGCGTATCCGCTCGGACCGCATCCGGGTGAGCGTGGACGTCGCGGCGCTGGTCGATGCGGTGCGGGCGGTAGACCCGGCGGGTTACGGGGCGTTCCTGCACGAGGCGAGCGACGGGGACGTGCAGGGGCTGATCCTGCGGGTGCGCGGCGGCGAGATCGTCGGCACGACGGGCCAGCTGTCCGAGGACGGAGAAGAGGCGCGGATTTTCATCCGCGCCTCCGTGTTCCAGGCGCCAGACCCGGATATCTCGGGGTATTTTATTACCCTGCTGAAATTCCCGGGTGACTGCCTCATCGATCTGTTCTGCGACTAGGCTTCAGCCCCGTGGGCGTCAGGCCCGCTTGCCCGAGGGCGTCAGGCCCGCTTGATCGCGCGGTAGCCGCCGATCAGGATGCAGGCGCCGATCACGCCGACGATCAGCTGGCCGATCCAGCCGCCGAGCGTTGCGCCGACGATGGCGATCAGCAGGAAGTTCAGCACGACGGCGCCGATGATGCCGAGGATGATGTTGGTCAGGAGGCCATGGTCGCCCCCCATGATCTTCTCTGCGATCCAACCGGCGAGGGCGCCGACGATGATGGCCGCAATCCAGCCCAGTCCTTCCATGGGGTCACTCCTTAAGTGTCAAGGTCTTGCCCCTAGGGGCATCCGGGTCCCAACACCGTCCGGCGCCTCACGGTTCCGTGTGGACATGCGCGCCGCACAACCGTTGCGCCCATGCAACGGTCGCCGGGCGCGGGTCATCGGCAGATCGGCAGGTCGAGCGGCGGCTGCTCGGGCAGCGAGTCCCGCCATGCGTCGATCACCGGCTGGAGCGACTGCTTGGGCCAGAACTTCGGCGCGCCGATCTGTTTCAGGCACGAGGCGTTCCAGTAGAGCCCGGCGCGGGCGGGGTCGGTGCCGGCCGCGACCGCCTTCGCCACCGCCTCGATGTCCCCCGATTCAGGGTAGATGTAGAGCGTCGTCGGGTTCTTCTCGGTCAGGTCTAGAATGTCCTGCGACGCGGATTGCGACCAGGTGGTGCAGCCGTTGCTGCGCCCGCCGGTGTAGTTCACGAGCTCTCCGTAGGGGACGTATCCCGCCTCGTCGGCAAACGGGCTGTCGGGACTCCGGTAGCGGCACTGCCACTTGAGAAAGACCGCCGGGTGCCCGCCGATCTCGCGCTCGCGGGCATTCTCGGTCTCGCCTTCGCCGTCGAACAGAAGGAAGGTCCGCTGGAACGGCGTCCGCTTGCCGGACTGGCGGTAGTACCCCTTGAACGAGGTGCGCGCCTCGGCGGTCACGTAATTGCCGCCCATGGTCAGCTTGGAGCCCTCGGCGTTGCTGAAGTTCTGCGCGCATTGCCGGCCGTTCGAGAAATCGTGCCCCCGCAGCTTGCGCCCGTTGCCGTAGCCCGAGGAGACCGCGCGGAAGGTCTTCGCGTCTTCGCAGATGATGTAGAACCGTTCGCCCGGCGCGGTGCCGACGGTGCTGGGCCGCGTCGCATCCATGGCAAGGTAGCATGGGTTCGACACCTCGCCCCGCGCCCGCTTCTCGCGGTGGAGCGCCCGCGCCCGTTCCAGCACCACGGGGGCGATCTGGCCCTGTCCGGTGCCCACGTGGCGTCCCAGCCAGCCGGGGATCGCGGAGGATTGCGCGACCGCGAAGGACGGCAGCAGCGCCACGAGCGCGGCGACCCGGAGGATGCCGAGGGTGAAACGAGGGAAATGGAACCGCAAGCCGAACTCTCCTGTCAGGCCGCTCCCGGGATGGGAACGGCACGACCCCCTGCCGATCAGGGTGCCACGACCGGGATCACAGTCAAGGATTCAACCGCGCCGCGGCCCTGCGGGGTGCGGAATGTGAAGCGGTCGCCCGGTGGACGGACGCGAAGGGGCGCGCCGGTCTCCCGACGCGCCCCCTTCAACGACCGCCCGACGGAGGCCGTCAGTCGCGCAGCAGCTCGTTCACCCCGGTCTTGGAGCGGGTCTTCTCGTCCACCGTCTTGACGATGACGGCGCAATAGAGGTTCACGCCGTTCTTCGAGGGCAGCGACCCCGAGACGACCACCGAATAGGGCGGCACCTCGCCGTAGGAGACCTCTCCGGTCTCGCGGTTCACGATCTTGGTGGACTGGCTCAGGAAGACGCCCATGCCCAGAACCGAGCCCTCGCGCACGATCACGCCCTCGACCACCTCGGAGCGGGCGCCGATGAAGCAATTGTCCTCGATGATGGTCGGGTTGGCCTGCATGGGCTCAAGCACCCCGCCGATGCCGACGCCGCCCGACAGGTGCACGCCCTTGCCGATCTGCGCGCAGGATCCGACCGTCGCCCAGGTGTCGACCATCGTGCCCTCGTCGACATAGGCGCCGAGGTTCACGAAGGAGGGCATCAGCACCACGTTCTTCGCGATGTAGGCCGACTTGCGCACCACGCAGTTCGGCACCGCACGGAAACCGGCGGCGCGCCACTGGTTGTCGCCCCATCCGGCGAACTTGCTGTCGACCTTGTCCCACCAGCCGCCGCCCTGCGGGCCGCCTTCCTGCTGCTCCATGTCCTTCAGGCGGAAGCCCAGAAGGACCGCCTTCTTGGCCCATTGGTGCACGTGCCACTGGCCGTCGACCTGTTTCTCCGCGACGCGGAGCTGGCCGCTGTCGAGCGCCTCGAGCGTATTCTCGATCGCCTCGCGCGTCTCGCCGGTGGTGGCGGGGGTGATCTGGTCGCGGGTGTCCCACGCGGCTTCGATCGCGGTTTCAAGCTGGGCGAGGTTCATGCGCTGCTCCTGCGTAAAGTGTCGCGTGGGTCATAGCCGGGGACGCCGGCTGGCGCAATCGCGCGTGACGCTGGCCTGTTGCGTCGTGGCGGGATAGGCAGGGGCCATGAAGGAGCACGACATGACCGAAGACCGCAGGCGGCCGTTCCGCGACGCAAGTTCCGACATCGAGACGGCGCAGGACGTACCGGACACCCCGCAGACCCGCGCGCCGGCCTACCGGCTTGCCTTCGCGGACGACGATTTCCTCTGCCGCGACGAGCTGAGGCCGGTGCGTCTGCAGCTCGAACTGCTCAAGCCGCAGCTGGTGATGGAGGAACGCGGCATCGAGTCGACCGTCGTCCTGTTCGGCGGGGCCCGGATCCCCGCGCCCGAGCACAAGGACGGCGCCCGGACCGAAACGCTGGCCGCGCTGAGCCATTATTACGAGGAGGCGCGCATCTTCGCCCGCCGCGTCACCGAGAAATCGCTTGAGAGCTACGGCAAGGAATGGGTGATCTGCACCGGGGGCGGGCCCGGCGTGATGGAGGCCGGCAACCGCGGCGCGGACGATGCCGGCGGGCAGAGCATCGGCCTGAACATCGTGCTGCCGCACGAGCAGGCGCCGAACGAGTACGTGACGCCGGACCTGTGCTTCAACTTCCACTATTTCGCGATCCGGAAGATGCACTTCCTGATGCGCGCCCGGGCGGTCTGCGTCTTCCCCGGCGGCTTCGGCACGCTCGACGAGATGTTCGAGGCACTGACCCTGATCCAGACCGGCCGGATGGAGAAGGTGCCCTTCCTGCTGTTCGGCAAGGCGTTCTGGGAGAAGATCATCAATTGGCAGGCGCTGGCCGAGGCGGGCACGATCTCGGACGCGGACCTCGAGCTCTTCCGGTTCGTGGAGACCGCGGACGAGGCGATGCAGCTGATCGAATCCTGGCCCCATGCGGGCGAAAAGCGGGAGTTCATTCCCGGCCGCGACCAGGCGGTATGAGCGCGGGCCGGGCTCGGGCCCGGCCTGCACCGCAGGTCCGGGGTCGCCGCGACGGTGCCGTCCGACCTCCAGCCGATCCGCCGGTGGTCCGCGCTTCAGCCCTCCATGCGCTGCGTCACCGCAGGATCGGCGGCTTGTCCGGATCGCTGCCGGGGGCCGCGGGGATCTTCCTGTCCACCGGCTCCGCCTTCGGCAGCTCCACCCTCAGCCCGTGCCGCGCCAGCGCCGCGGCCGCTGGATCGCTCGCGGCGAAGAAGGCCACGTCCATCTCGCCCTGGTCGATGCCCGAGAAGGTCAGCGCCTCGCCCGCGGCCTTGGCGAGCGGGCCTTCCGCGCCCGGCCGGGCATCGATGAAGGCCAGCAGGTGCGAACGCCGCCCGGCCTCGTCCTCGGTCCCGACCAGGTAGGCGCTCTCGGCGAGCCCCCCCGCGAGCGAGAGCTTCACGTCGAGCCCCTCGAGCAGCGCGTCCGGCAGGCCGCCGGGCGCGTGGAAGGCGCTGATGCGGCCCTCGACCTCTTCCGGGGCATGGCCCAGGGTCGAGGCGAGCCAGTCCACCGCCTCGGGCGGCAGCAGGATCGAGGACGGCGCGACCTCGAGGTTCACGCCGAGCCCCACGCCCTGACCCGCCAGCATCTGCGCGATCGCCCGGCCCGAGAGGGCGGCATAGGGCGCCTCGCGCCCGGTGAAGGCGGCCAGCCGTTCCTCGGTGTCGAAGACGAGGATCCATTTCGCGTCGGACAGATCGAAGACCTCGGGCGAAAGGCTGTCGTCCTTCGCCTCGGCGGTCAGCAGAAGGAAAAGCTCGTTGTCGGCGAGCCTTTCGTAGAACCGCAGCCGCGCGGCGTCGTTCTCCGGCGCGGCCTCCATCGCGGCATGGGCGCGGTCGAGCGGGGTCTCGGTCATGACAGCGCCTCCTCGACGCGGGTGCGGAGGACCGGCAGGAGCTCGGTCTCGAACCATGGGTTCTTCTTCAGCCACCCGGTATTGCGCCAGGACGGGTGAGGCAAGGGGATGGTCTCGGGAAGATGGGCGCGCCAGCCCGCGACGGTCTCGGTCACGGAGGTCTTCGTGCCGAGATGCCAGCGGTGCGCATGGCCGCCGATCAGAAGGCGCAGGCGCAGGCCCGGCAGGCTTTCCATCACCGCGCCATGCCAGGTGGCGGCGCATTCGGGCGGCGGCGGCAGGTCCGATCCCTTGGCGTCGTAGCCCGGGAAGCAGAAGGCCATGGGCACCACCGCGATGCGGCTCATGTCGTAGAAGGTGGCGCGGTCCACGCCCATCCAGTCGCGCAGCCGGTCGCCGGAGCGGTCGTCGAAGGGCACCCCGCTTTCGTGCACGCGGATGCCGGGGGCCTGTCCGGCGACGAGCAGCCGGGCGCCGGGACGGAACCACGCGACGGGGCGCGGGGCGTGCCGGGTCTTCGTCGCCGCGAAGCGCGGGGCGCAGAGTCGGCAGGCGCGGATCCGGTCGGGCAGCGGGGTGTCTGGCATCGGTGGAGTATCTGGGGCAGGGCGGGGGTGGCGTCAATGTCGGGCGGGGACCGGGCAGACGTGCGGCGGCCGCCGGGCCATCAGGGCGCGGTCGGCGGAATATTCGTCCGTCTGCGCGGAGCGAGGGTCGGGCGGAGGTGCCTTCACCGTTTCCCTTCCGGCGTTTTTCTCCAGCCTTGTTCGCGATTGACGCCGAAAGGCGCAACGTCGAACACAATTTCGCCCATAAATCTTGGCAGGAACCGCCCGATAGGCGCATAGTGGGCCCCTGAGAGCGCGTGGCGTCGTACCCAAGCTCCGTCAGAGAGTAGCGCAGAGCAGAACCGGGGCAGCGAATGCTCGAATTCGACAATGTCAGCAAGAGTTTCTGGACCGGTTCGCACCGGAAGATCATCCTCGACCGGGTGTCCTTCCGCATCGACCGCGGCCGCTCGCTCGGCATTCTCGCTCCGAACGGCACCGGGAAGACCACCGTCATCAACATGATGTGCGGGCTCGAGAAACCCGACGAGGGCACGATCCGCCGCACCGCGCGCATCTCGTTTCCGCTGGGCTACATGGGCGGCGTCGTCAGCCGCCATTCGGCCTTCGAGAATTCGCGCTACATCGCCCGGCTCTACGGGCTCGACCCGGAATACGTGGAGGCCTTCTGCCGCTGGCTCTGCAACCTGGGCGAATATTTCGACCAGCCGCTCGGGACCTATTCCAGCGGCATGCGGGCGCGCTTCAGCTTCGCGCTGATGCTGGCGCTCGATTTCGATCTCTATCTCATCGACGAGGGGATGCCGAATTCCACCGACGTGGAGTTCAACCGCAAGGCGGGGGAAATCCTGCGCGAGCGGCTGGAGCGGACGACGACGGTGATCGTCTCGCACCAGCCCCGCACGCTCGAGGCCTTCGCGCAGCAGGCGGCGGTCCTGATGGACGGCAAGCTCCACATGTTCGACACCTTGGAAGAAGCGAAGCAGTTGTATGACTACGAAACCCAAGGCTAGCAAATTCCGCGTCCGCCGCGCGACGCCGCTGTCGCAATCGGGGGCGAAGCCCGCGGCGACGCCGGCGGCCGAGGCGCGGACGCCCGAAGCCGCGCGGCCCGCGGCTGCGGCCCCGAACCCGCCCGCCCCGCGCCCCGCGGCGCCGGCTGCGCGCACGCCCCGGCCCGAGGCGCCGCGGCGCGCTGCATCGGAGGCCGAGGCGCCGCGGCGCGCTGCATCGCAGGCCGAGGCGCCGGGCGCCCCGTCGGCGCCGGAGGCCGCCGCCTCGGCGGGGGTGGTGAGCGTGGTGAAACGCCGGGCCGAGGACCTCGCGCGCCGCAAGGCCGCCGCCGGCCCCGAGGCGCCGGCGCCCGAAGCCGCCGCCCCGACGCAGCCGCCGCTCCGCCTGACGCCCGATGCGGCCGCGCCGCGCGCCGCAGGCCCCGCGCCGCGGTCCGAGCCGCCCGCGGAGGCCGCCGCCATGCGCCCCGAGGCCGCCGCCGCCTCGCTGCGGCCGGCCGCCGCCGAACCCGAACAGCCACCGCGCGAGGGCGAGGTCGCCTCGGCCCGCGAAGCGCGCGCCGATCTCGACATCGACGCGATCCGCCGCGAGGGGCTGACCGGCCGCCAGCTTCGCATGGCCCGCCGGGTGGCGCAGAAATACGGCATCGCCGCGACCTCGGATTTCGACGCTGTGCGGCAGTTGCGCGCCCAGGGGATCGACCCGTTCGAACGGGCGAACATGCTCCAGCTCGTCGTGCCGCAGGGCGAGGGCGAGGGGCCCGTGCAGCTGCCGCAGACCGTGCCGGTCAAGCCCACCAACCTGCCGTCGACCGAGCTGCGCCCCGCCGACCGGCGCGCGGCCGAGATCGGCAAGCTCCAGCAGGACCTCGCCCGGCGCCGCCGCAAGCGGATGATGCTGCTCTTCACGCGGCTCTTCTTCTTCGTCTTCGCGCCGACCTTCCTTGCCGGATGGTATTTCTTCGTCGTCGCCACGCCGATGTATGCCGCCAAGTCCGAATTCCTGATCCTTCAGGCCGACAACCAGGGCGGCGGCGGGCTGGGCGGGCTGCTGTCGGGCACCCAGTTCGCGACGAACCAGGATTCGATCGCGGTCCAGAGCTACCTCGGGTCGAAGGACGCGATGCTGCGGCTCGACCGCGACGTGGGCTTCAAGAGCCACTTCAGCCAGCCGTGGATCGACCCGATCCAGCGGCTCGAGGCCGATCCCTCGAACGAGGAGGCCTACAAGATCTACAATCGGAACGTGAAGATCGGCTACGACCCGACCGAAGGCGTGATCCGGATGGAGGTCGCCGCGGCCGACCCCGCCGTGGCCGCCCAGTTCAGCGAGAACCTGATCCAGTACGCCGAGGAACGCGTCGACGAGCTGTCCCGCCGCAAGCGCGAGGACGGCATGGCCACCGCGCAGGCAAGCCTCGAGCGGGCCAAGGTCGAACGGCGCGAGGCGCAGGAGCGGCTGGTCGCCCTGCAGGAGGGGACCTTCGTCGATCCCGAGGGGATCATCGCGGGGCTCCGGCAGCAGATCAACAGCTACGAGGTCCAGCTGAACGAGAAGGAGCTTCAGCTGGCCGCGCTGCTCGACAACTCCCGGCCGAACTCGGCCCGGGTCGAGGGGGCGCGGGCGGATGTGGACCGGCTGAAAACGCTGCTGGCCGAGCTGAACGCCAAGATGACCGAGGCGACCAGCGGCGACAGCTCGCTCGCCGCCAAGGCCGCGCAGATCCAGATGGCGCAGGCCGACCTCGCCACCGCCGACCTGTTCCTGCAATCGGCGCTCCAGAACGAGAAGCAGACCGAGCTGGAGGCCAACCGGCAGGTGCGCTACCTGACGACCAGCGTGCGGCCGGTGCCGCCCGAGGACCCGTCCTACCCGCGCGCCTTCGAGAACACGTTGCTGGCCTTCCTGATCTTCGCGGGCATCTACCTGATGATCAGCCTGACGGCCTCGATTCTGAGGGAGCAGGTCTCTGCCTGACATGAAGACAATCGACGTGGGCCAGGTGGCCGTCGGCAACGACCGGCCCCTGACCGTGATCGCCGGCCCCTGCCAGCTGGAAGGCCGGGACCACGCCCTGATGATCGCCGAGAAGATGGCCGAGATCTGCGCCGCCCATGGCGCGGGCTTCATCTTCAAGTCGAGCTACGACAAGGCCAACCGGACCTCCGTCACCGGCAGGCGCGGCCTCGGCATGGCGGCGGGGCTCGAGGTGCTGGGCGACGTGAAGGCGGCGCTCGGGGTGCCGGTCCTGACCGACGTGCACGCGCCCGAGCAATGCGCCCCGGTGGCCGAGGTCTGCGACGTGCTCCAGATCCCCGCCTTCCTCTGCCGCCAGACCGACCTTCTGCTGGCCGCGGGCGAAACCGGCGCGGTGGTGAACGTGAAGAAGGGCCAGTTCCTCGCCCCCTGGGACATGCCGAACGTGGTCGCCAAGATCGAGAGCACGGGCAACACGCGCATCCTGCTGACCGAACGCGGCACCAGCTTCGGCTACAACACGCTGGTCGCCGACATGCGCAGCCTGCCGCAGATGGCCGCGACGGGCTACCCGGTGGTGATGGACGCGACCCATTCCGTGCAGCAGCCCGGCGGCCTTGGCGGGTCCAGCGGCGGTCAGCGGGAATTCGCCCCGGTGATGGCGCGGGCCGCGGTCAGCCTTGGCATTGCTGCCGTTTTCATCGAGACACATGAGGATCCGGACCGTGCGCCTTCTGACGGTTCCAACATGGTCCCGTTAAGGGATATGGATAGGCTGGTGGCCGGGCTGATGGCCTTCGACAGGATCGCCAAGGCCGACCCGCTCCGGATTTGATCGAGACAGAAGAGAGTTTTCCACGTGACCAAGCCGATTACCGAGGTGACGCCGAACACCTGGTCCTTCCTGCGCGACCCGATGATCACGCCGACGGGCTTCCGCGAATACGATGCCCGCTGGAAATATCCGGACGAGATCAACCTGCCGGGCATGACCGCCCTCGGCCTCGGCATCGGCACCCAGATGCGCCGCCGCGGGATCGAACCCGTGATCGCGGTGGGCAACGATTACCGGGATTATTCGCTGACCATCAAGAACGCGCTGGTGCTCGGCCTCATGCAGGCCGGGATCGCGGTGAAGGACATCGGGCCCTGCATCACGCCGATGGCCTATTTCTCGTCCTTCCACCTGGGCGTTCCGGGCGTGGCGATGGTCACCGCCTCGCACAACCCGAACGGCTGGACAGGGGTGAAGATGGGCTTCGAGATGCCGCTGACCCACGGGCCGGACGAGATGGGCGAGCTCAAGGAGATCGTGCTGGAGGGCAAGGGGGAGCCGCGCGAGGGCGGCTCCTACGAATTCGTGGAAGGCGTCTGGGACGCCTACATGGACGACCTCGTCGGCGATTTCCGCATGACCCGGAAGCTGAAGGTGGTCTGCGCCACCGGCAACGGGACGGCCGCGGCCTATGCGCCCGCGCTCTTCGAGCGGCTGGGGGTCGAGGTCGTGGATAGCCACAACCGGCTGGATTACACTTTCCCGAACTACAACCCGAACCCCGAGGCGATGGAGATGCTGCACGACATGTCCGCCTCGGTGAAGGCCTCGGGGGCGGATTTCGCCCTGGGCTTCGACGGGGACGGCGACCGCTGCGGCGTGGTGGACGACGAGGGCGAGGAGATCTTCGCCGACAAGGTGGGCGTGATCCTCGCGCGCGACCTGTCGAAGATCTACCCGGGCTCCACCTTCGTGGCGGACGTGAAGTCGACGGGGCTGTTTGCCTCCGATCCCGAGCTGATCGCGAACGGCGTGAAGGCGGATTACTGGAAGACCGGGCATTCCCACATGAAGCGCCGGGTGCACGAGCTGGGCGCTCTGGCCGGGTTCGAGAAGTCGGGACATTACTTCATGGCCGAGCCCGTGGGCCGCGGCTATGACGACGGGATGCGGGTGGCGGTCGAGATCTGCAAGCTGATGGACCGCAACCCCGACATGAAGATGTCGGACCTGCGCAAGGCGCTGCCCAAGACCTGGTCGACGCCGACCATGTCGCCCCATGCGGCGGATACCGAGAAATACGACATCCTCGAGCGGCTGGTGCAGAAGCTGGTCGCCAAGGCCGAGGCCGGGGAGACGTTCGCGGGCCGCCCGATCAAGGAGGTCGTGACGGTGAACGGCGCGCGGGTGATCCTCGACAACGGCTCCTGGGGGCTGGTGCGGGCCTCGTCCAACACGCCGAACCTGGTGGTCGTCTGCGAGAGCTCGGAAAGCGGCGAGGAACTGCGCGCGATCTTCGAGGAGATCGACGCGGTGATCCGGACCGAAGAGGGCGTCGGCGCCTACGACCAGACGTTCTGAGCGGCGCCGTGCGTGCAGGGCGCGCGCCCTGCGGCCTGGTTTAAGCGCGACGCCTGCACCTCTTCCCGATCCGGCTTTGCCGGATCGGATCGCGCCCGACCCCGCCCCCCAGGGCGGGCGCGATCTGGCGGTGGTCCGTCCAGGTTCGCCACTTCGGGGCTTTCGGACATGACGGCGCAAAGCTCGACGCCGCCCTCGGGGTCGGGCGCGATCCTGTGGCGCGGGCTGACGGATTGGCCTACGACCGGAACAGCTTCGTCGCCGAGAACATCCGTTCCAGCGCCTCGATCCGGTCCCGCGCGGTGTCCCACCTCGCCGCCTGGACCTCGGCGATCAGCGCCTCGACCAGCAGCATGATCGCGACGGTGGAATCCCAGGAGGAGGGCGCCTCCACCGGCGCGTTGAACACGTGCCCGGCGACCGCCGTGATGGGCGAGCCCCATTGGTCCGTGAAGAGCACCACCACCGCGCCCCTTTCCCGCGCGAGCTCCGCCAGCCTGAGCAGCTCCGCCTCGTAGCGCCGGATGTCGAAGAGCACGAGCACCGTCTCCGGCCCCATGTCGAGCAGGTATTGCGGCCAGACGTTCGGGCTCTGCGACAGGAGGGTCACGTCGGACCGGATGATCTGGAGATGGTTGAACAGGTAATCCGCGTTCGACCGCGTGATCCGCCCGCCCGCGATATGCACCTTGCGCGCCGGATCGGCCAGAAGCCGCGCGACCCGGTCGAACTCCTCGGGGTCCACCCGGTCGAGCGTCATCCGCAGGTTCGCCGTCACGGCCGCCGCGAAACGGTGCAGCACATGCCCGTCCTCGCCGCCCGCGGTCCAGGCCTCGCGCCGGGCGATCGGCGCGCGGATCTGGGCCGCCGCCTCCTCGCGCAGCGCGTTCTGGAGGTCGGGATAGCCCTCGAACCCCAGCTTGCGCGCCATCCGGATGACCGTCGGTGTGGAAACCCCGGCCGCCGCCGCCAGCCGCGTCACCGATTGCAGCCCGGCCACGGGGTAGTCCTTGAGGAGGACCGCGGCCAGCTGCCGCTCGGAAGCGGTGAGGTCGCTGCGCAGCGCGTGGATGCGGTCCTTGACGATCTCCGGACGGTCGCTCATCGGCTGCTAGGTTTTTCTACAAGGCAACATGCTTCTGTAGCAAAGACTACAAATTGTCCGTTGACAAGTCCCTTGCCCGAGGGTCACCTGAACGGCATGACGAGCCCCAGCGAACCCAGCATCCTCGCCGCCGGCGAGGGCTCTCCGGTCGAGTGCCTGAACCCGCAGGGGACGGCCGGCGTGGTGCTTGTCTGCGAACATGCGAGCCCCTTCATTCCGGCCGGGCTGACCGACCTGGGGCTTTCCGAGGCCGACCGCTGGAGCCATGCCGTCTGGGATCCCGGCGCGATGGAGGTGGCCCGGGCGATGTCCGCCGCACTGGACGCGCCGCTCGTGGCCGCGCGGGTGTCGCGGCTGGTCTACGATTGCAACCGCCCGCCCGAGGCCGAGGGCGCGATGCCCGCGCGGACAGAGACGGTCGAGGTGCCGGGCAACCGCGACCTCACGCCCGAGGCGCGGGCGCTGCGGGTGCGCGAGGTCTACGAGCCCTTCCGCCGGACGCTGGCCGAGGTGCTGGCGGACCGCCCGAACGCCGCGCTGGTGACGGTCCATTCCTTCACGCCGGTCTGGTTCGGCACCCCCCGCAGCGCCGAGATCGGCCTGCTGCACGACGCCGACGACAGGCTGGCGCGGGCAATGCTCGGGAAGTCCTCGATCCTGCCGTCCGGGGTTGCGCTGAACGTGCCCTATTCCGCCGCGGACGGGGTGACGCACACGCTGAGGGAACACGGGCAGGGACGGCAGAGCGTGATGATCGAGATCCGCAACGACCTGATCGCCGACACCGCCGCCGCGCACGAGATGGGTGGCGCCCTGGCGGCGGTCTGCATCGCCTCGATCGCGCCGGAGGGCGCGGCATGAGGGGGTTCATCCGGATCGTCGACGGCTTCAACCGCGGCATCGGGCGGCTCATGATGTACGGGATCTTCGTCATCATGGGGATCCTGCTCTGGTCCTCCTATTCCAAGGTCTTCGCGACGCCCTCGCTCTGGACGCTCGAAATGGCCCAGTTCGCGATGGTGGCCTATTACATCCTCGGCGGCCCCTACTCGATCCAGCTGGGCTCGAACGTGCGGATGGACCTGCTCTACAGCGAATGGTCGCTGCGCAAGAAGGCGTGGTGGGACGCGTTCACCATCTTCTTCCTGATCTTCTACCTCGGGGTGCTGCTCTGGGGCGGGCTGTCGTCGCTGGCCTACAGCCTCGGGCATTTCTCGGGCGGCTTCTGGGGCTTCTACGGCGAGGTCATTTCGGGCTTCTTCACCGGCGGCCCCGCGGGCGCGGCCGAGCCAATGGGTGTCATCGAGCATTCCCCGACCGCCTGGCGGCCCATCGTCTGGCCCGTCAAGCTGACGATGTGCGTCGGCATCTTCCTGATGCTGCTGCAATGCGTTTCCGAGTTCTTCAAGGATGTCCTGCGTCTGCGCGGTGAGGACATGGGGGAAAAGGCCTGATGTCCTACGAGATGATCGCGCTGCTCATGTTCTCGAGCATGATGGTGATGCTGCTGACCGGCCAGAGGGTCTTCGGCGCCATCGGCTTCGTGGCCGTGGTGGCCGCCCTGCTGCTCTGGGGCGACCGGGGCGGCTATGACCTGGGCTTCGCGGCGGCGATGAAGCTGATGAAATGGTATCCGCTGCTGACCCTGCCGATGTTCATCTTCATGGGCTACGTGCTGAGCGAGAGCCGGATCGCGGACGATCTCTACAAGATGTTCCACGTCTGGACCGGGGGGCTGCACGGCGGCCTCGCCATCGGGACGATCGGGCTGATGGTGCTGATCTCGGCGATGAACGGGCTCTCGGTCGCGGGCATGGCGATCGGGGCGACCATCGCCCTGCCGGAACTGCTGAAGCGGGGGTATGACAAGCGGATGGTCACGGGGGTGATCCAGGCGGGGTCGTCGCTGGGGATCCTCGTGCCGCCCTCGGTGGTGCTGGTGCTCTACGCGATGATCGCGCGGCAGCCCGTGGGGCAGCTGTGGCTCGCCGGGGTGGTCCCGGGGCTGATGATGGCCTTCTTCTTCATCGTCTACATCGCGGTCCGCTGCCGGTTGCAGCCGGAGCTGGGCCCGGTCCTGCCGAAGGAGGAACGCACCGTCCCGATGGGCGAGAAGCTGAGGCTCCTCGGCGCGGGCCTCCTGCCGCTCTTCATCTTCTTCGCGATGATGGTGCCCTTCGTGAACGGCTGGACGAGCCTCGTGGAAAGCTCGGCCATCGGCGCGATCACGGCCTTCCTCGCCGCCGTCGTGAAGGGCCGGATGACGCGGGAGGTCTTCGAGAACTCGGTCCGCAACACGCTGGGCATCTCCTGCATGTTCATGTGGATCATCCTCGCCGCGCTGGCCTTCGGCGCGGTCTTCGACGGGCTGGGCGCGGTGAAGGCCATCGAGGGCTTCTTCACCGAGAAGCTCGGCCTCGGGCCCTGGGGCATCCTGATCCTGATGCAGCTCAGCTTCATCCTGCTGGGGACCTTCCTCGACGACACCGCGATGCTGGTGATCGTCGCGCCGCTCTACGTGCCGCTGGTCGGGGAACTGGGCTTCAACCTGATCTGGTACGGCGTGCTCTACACCGTGACCTGCCAGATCGCCTACATGACGCCGCCCTTCGGCTATAACCTGTTCCTCATGCGCGCCATGGCGCCGCCCGAGATCACCCTTCGCGACATCTACGGCTCGATCCTGCCCTTCGTGGCTGTGATGGTCTTCACGCTGGTGGTGCTGATGCTCTTCCCCGAGATCGCGCTGTGGCTGCCCGACACGATCTACGACAACTGACAACCAGACCCCCGGCGCACGGGGGCGCAGACCGATGAAACCGAAACCAGGGAGTTCTGACAGATGACACTTTCCAGAAGAAAGATGCTGGCCGGCGCCGCGATGGTCGCCCCCGCCACGCTTGCCGCCCCGCGCATCGGCCGCACGCAGGAGCCGATCCGCTGGCGGATGCAGACCTATGCCGGCGCCGCGCTCGGCGAAGAGGTGACGAAGCCGATCGTCGACTACATCAACGAGGCGGCCGACGGCGAGATGGAGATCGAGCTGTTCTTCGCCGACCAGATCGTGCCGACCGGAGAGCTGTTCCAGGCGCTCCAGCGCGGCACCATCGACATGGTGCATTCGGACGACGACTCGATGGCCTCGCCGACCCCGGTGCGGCAGTTCGGGGGGTATTTCCCGTTTGCGACCAAGCACATCCTCGACGTGCCGGTGCTGTTCGAGCAATACGGGCTGGGCGATATCTGGCGGTCCGAGTACGAGAAGGTGGGCGTCACCTGGCTGTCTTCGGCCGGGCAGGACCCGTGCAACTTCAACACGAAGAAGGAGATCACCAGCCTTGCCGATCTCGACGGGCTGAAGCTCTACACCTTCCCGACGGCGGGGCGCTTCCTTGCGCAGTTCGGCGTGGTGCCGGTGAACATCCCCTACGAGGATGCCGAGGTCGCGGTGCAGACCGGCGAGCTCGACGGCATGGCGTGGTCGGGGATCACCGAGGATTACACGGTCGGCTGGGCCAACGTCACCGACTACTTCCTGACCAACAACATCTCGGGCGCCTGGATCGGGTCGATCTTCGCCAACCAGGGTCGCTGGGCGGACCTGCCGGATCACCTCAAGCAGCTCGTCATGGCGGGGATCAAGGCGGCTGACACCTATCGCAACCAGTGGTACTGGGGCGGCGAGGCGCGGCTGCGGGCGACCGGCGACAAGCTGGAGCTGCGGACCGTGCCGGCCGAGGAATGGGCCGAGGTCGAGAACGCGGCCAAGGCCTTCTGGAAGGAAATCGCGCAGGAAGGCGAGATCGAGGCGAAGATCGTCGGGATCTTCGAGGAGTACAACTCGGTCATCAACCAGGCCGGCCCGCCGTACACGTTCTGAGCGGCGCCACCTTGCGCACGGGGGGCGGCCGGGCCCCAATGAGAAACGGTCGGGCGGGGACGCCCGGCCTCGTCACCTGAAGGAGAGACCCCATGCCCGGGAACCTGACATTCGCCGATCTCAAGAAGAAGGCCAAGGCCGGCGAGATCGACACGGTGCTGGCCTGCATCGTCGACATGCAGGGCCGCCTGATGGGCAAGCGCTTCACTGCCGGGCATTTCGTCGAAAGCGCCTGGGAAGAGAGCCATTGCTGCAACTACCTGCTGGCGACGGACCTCGATATGGCGACGCCGGAGGGCTATGCCTCGACCTCGTGGCACGCGGGCTATGGCGATTACATGATGAAGCCCGACCTCGACACGCTGCGGCTGGTGCCCTGGCTCGAGGGCACGGCGATGGTGCTCTGCGACGTGCGGGACCATCATGACCACGGCGACATCGAACATTCCCCCCGCGCGGTGCTGAAGCGCCAGATCGCCCGGGCGGAGAAGATGGGCCTCACGCCGATGATGGCGACGGAGCTGGAGTTCTTCCTGTTCAAGGGCGGCTACAACGAGCTGCGCGAGCAGGGGTATCGCAAGCTCGAGCCCTATTCGGCCTACAACATCGATTACCACATGCTCGGCACGATGAAGGAAGAGCACGTGATGCGGCCGATCCGGAATCACCTCGTCGCCGCCGGTGTGCCGGTGGAGAACACGAAGGGCGAGGCGGAAGCCGGGCAGGAGGAGCTGAACATCCGCTACGCGGAGGCTCTGGACTGCGCCGACAACCACACGATCGCCAAGCAGGCGGTGAAGGAGATCGCCTGGCAGCAGGGGGTCTCGGCCTCGTTCCTGTCGAAGTACAAGGCGGGCAAGGTCGGCTCGGCCGCCCATGTGCACGTGTCGCTCTGGAAGGACGGGTCGCCCGCGTTCTACGACAAGGACGGCGATCACGGCATGTCGCCCCTGATGCGCCAGTTCTGCGCCGGGATGATCAAGTACGCGGCCGACATCACCTGGTTCCTCGCGCCCTACATCAATTCCTACAAGCGCTTCGCCAAGGGGACCTTCGCGCCGACCAAGATCGCATGGTCGGTGGACAACCGCACGGCCGGGTTCCGGCTTTGCGGCGAGGGCTCCAAGGGGGTGCGGATGGAATGCCGGATCCCCGGGTCCGACGTGAACCCCTACCTTGCCGAGGCGGCCCTGCTCGCCGCCGGGCTGAAGGGGATCGAGGAGGGGCTGGAGCTCGCCCCTCCGGTCGAGGGCGACATCTACGACGACGCGACCGTGCCCGAGATCCCGCGCTCTCTGGGGGCCGCGACCGAGCGGATGCGGGCCTCGGCCATGCTGCGCGAGGCATTCGGGGACTGGACCATCGACCATTACTGCCGCACGGCGGAGGTCGAGCAGGAGACCTTCGACGCCGCCGTGACCGATTGGGAAATCGCGCGGGGGTTCGAGAAGGCGTAAGACGGAAGCGCCACGTTCGAACGGGCTCGCCCGGCCGCAGGCCGGGCCGCGCCCGACCCTCCCCCCCGGGAGGGCGCATCGTCTCCGCCCCGCGCCGAAGCATCGGCATGTGCGCGACGATGCCTCGCTGACCTTCGAGGTCGCAGCGCCCACCCAGGGTCGGGCGCTGCCCTCCACTCCAAGGACCCCACGCCAGAAGAAAGGCGCCCGACATGACCACACTCCACTGCATCTCCCCCATCGACGGCTCCGTCCTCGCGACCCGCGAGGCGCTCTCCCTCGACGCCGCCCGCTCCGCCGCCGCACAGGCCCGCGCCGCGCAGAAGAACTGGGCCGCGCGCCCGCTGCAGGAGCGGATCGACCTCGTCATGGCGGGCGTCGCGAAGATCGGTGAGCAGACCGACCGGATGGTGACGGAGCTCGCCCAGCAGATGGGGCGCCCGATCCGCTACGGCGGCGAGTTCGGCGGCTTCAACGAGCGTGCCGCCTACATGGCGCAGATCGCCGAGGAGGCGCTGGCGCCGATGGTGATCGAGGACAGCGCCACCGCCCGCCGCGTGATCAAGCGCGAACCGGCGGGGGTCGTGCTGATCGTGGCGCCGTGGAACTATCCCTACATGACGGCGATCAACACGCTGGCGCCGGCGCTCATCTCGGGCTCCACGGTGATCCTGAAGCACGCGACCCAGACGATGCTCGTGGGTGAACACCTCGCCGAGGCGTTCCACGACGCAGGTGTCCCGCCGGACGTGTTCCAGAACGTCTTCCTCGACCACGAGACGACCTCGGCCCTGATCGGGGAACGCGCCTTCGATTTCGTGAACTTCACCGGGTCGGTGAACGGCGGCAAGGCAATGGAAGTCGCCGCCGCCGGGACCTTCACGCAGGTCGCGACCGAGCTCGGCGGCAAGGACCCGGGCTATGTCCGCGAGGATGCCGACGTGCAGGCGGCGGTCGACGGGCTGATCGACGGCGCGATGTTCAACTCGGGCCAGTGCTGCTGCGGGATCGAGCGGATCTATGTCCACGAGAGCCTCTACGACGCCTTCGTCGAGAAGGCCGTGGCACTGGTGAAGGGCTACCGGCTCGGCCACCCGATGGACCCGACGACCGACATCGGCCCGATGGCCCATGTGCGTTTCGCCGACCTCGTCCGCCGCCAGATCGCGCAGGCGCTGAACATGGGCGCGACCGCCCATATCGACCACATGGAGGCCGATGACGAGGGCGCCTATCTGACGCCCCAGATCCTGACGGACGTCACCCACGAGATGGACGTGATGACCGAAGAGAGCTTCGGCCCCGTTGTCGGCATCATGAAGGTCCGCGACGACGAGCACGCCATCGAGCTGATGAACGACTGCAAATACGGCCTGACGGCGGCGATCTGGACGAAGGACGCCGCCGCCGCCGAGGCGATCGGCGCGCGGCTGGAGACGGGGACCGTCTTCATGAACCGCCAGGACTACCTCGACCCCGCGCTCTGCTGGACCGGCTGCAAGGACACCGGACGCGGCGCGGGCCTCTCCGTGCTGGGCTATCACGCGCTGACCCGGCCGAAATCCTACCACCTGAAGAAGGGCTGACCCCCATGGCTTTGACCGGCAACTGGTCCTACCCCACCTCGATCCGCTTCGGCGCGGGCCGCATCTCGGAACTGGCCGAGGCCTGCATTGCGGCGGGGATCGAGAAACCGCTCCTGATCACCGACAAGGGGCTGGCGTCGATGGACATCACCGCGCAGGCGCTCGACGTGCTGGACGGCGCGGGCATGGGCCGCGCGATCTTTTCCGAGGTCGATCCGAACCCGAACGAGACGAATGTCGAGGCCGGGCTGAAGGTCTACCGCGAGGGCGGGTATGACGGCGTCGTGGCCTTCGGCGGCGGCTCGGGGCTGGACCTCGCGAAGACCGTGGCCTTCATGGCCGGGCAATCGCGCCCGCTCTGGGATTTCGAGGACATCGGCGACTGGTGGACCCGCGCCGACCCGGCAGGCATCGCGCCCATCGTGGCGGTGCCGACGACCGCCGGCACCGGATCGGAGGTGGGGCGCGCCGGCGTCATCACCAATTCCGAAACCCATGAGAAGAAGATCATCTTCCACCCGAAGATGCTGCCCGCCGTGGTGATCTGCGACCCCGAGCTGACCGTGGGGATGCCTAAGGGCATCACCGCCGGCACCGGGCTCGACGCGTTTGCGCATTGCGTGGAGGCGTTCTCCTCCCCGCATTACCATCCGATGAGCCAAGGCATCGCGCTGGAGGGGATGCGGCTGGTCAAGGACTACCTGCCGCGCGCCTACAACGACGGCACCGACATCGAGGCCCGCGCCCAGATGATGAGCGCGGCGGCCATGGGCGCGACGGCGTTCCAGAAGGGTCTGGGGGCGATCCACGCGCTCTCGCATCCGATCGGGGCGTGGCATCACACGCACCACGGCACGACCAACGCGGTCTGCATGCCGGCGGTGCTCCAGTTCAACAAGGACGTGATCGCGGAGCGCTTCGACATGGCCGCGGCCTATCTCGGGATCAAGGGCGGCTTCGTGGGCTTCTGCGATTACGTGAACGGGCTGAACGACGCGCTCGGCGTGCCGAAGAGCCTGACCGAGCTGGGGGTGAAGGACCCGGATATCGAGACGCTGACCGAGGCCGCGCTGAAGGATCCGAGCGTGGGCGGAAACCCGGTGGAGATGACCTACGAGAACACGAAGGCGCTGCTCGAGAGCCTCGTCTGAGGCCTGGCCGACACCTCTCTTCCGAGAGGTGGGCGGGGCCTGAGCCCTGCCCCTGAGATGACGGAGCGCCCGCCGGGGGATCGGCGGGCGCTTCTGCTTTTCCGGGTCGGGCGGTTACCCGGCCACCACCATCACGGCCTTGGTGTTGGTGAACTCCTTCATCCCGAAGCCGCCGTGCTCGCGGCCATAGCCCGAGCGTTTCACGCCGCCGAAGGGCATCTCGGGCGTCGCAAGGCCGAAGCCGTTGATGAAGACCATGCCGGTGTCGAACTCGGCCTCGGCCAGTTTCACCGCGCGGTCCACGTCGCCCGACATGATGCCGCCGCCGAGCCCATAGGGGCTGTCGTTGGCGATGCGCATGGCGTCCTGGGCATCCTTCGCCCGGATCAGCGAGGCGACGGGGCCGAAGAGCTCGTCGTCATAGGCGGGCTGGCCGGGCGTCACCTCGTCCAGCACGGTGGCGGGGTAATAATAGCCCGTGCCCTCGGGCTTCTCCCCGCCGCAGAGGATCTTCGCACCTTTCGAGACGCTCTCCTCCACCTGCTTGTGCAGCGTGTCGCGCTGGTCGCCGGTGACGAGCGGGCCGAGCTGCGTGCCGTCCTGCGTGGGATCGCCGACCTCCACGGCCTTCATCTGTTCGACGAAGGCGTCGCGGAACCTGTCGTAGATCGCATCCACCACGACGAAGCGCTTGGCGGCGACGCAGGTCTCGCCGTTGTTGTAGATCCGGCCCGTGACGCAGGCCTTCACCGCGGTCTCCAGATCGGCGTCCTCGAGCACGACGTAGGCGTCGTTCGAGCCGAGCTCCAGCACCGACTTCTTCAGCGCACCCGCCGCCTTGGCACCGACATGTGCGCCCGCGCCGGGGCTGCCGGTCAGGGTCACGCCGCGCACCTTGTCGTGTTCGATGATCGCGTCCGACTGGTCGTGGTCGATCAGCAGGACGGTGAAGAGGTCCTTCGGCAGGCCACCCGCCTCGATGATCTCGGCCAGCATCAGGCCGGAGCCGGTGCAGGAGGCCGCGTGCTTCAGCAGCACGCCGTTGCCCGCCATCAGGTTCGCGATGGTGTAGCGGATCACCTGGTAGGCCGGGAAGTTCCACGGCTGGATGCCGTAGATCACCCCGATGGGCGCATGCACCACGCGGCCGCGCTTGCCGTTGGAGATCGCGCGCTCCTCGGGCGCCAGTTCCTTCGGCCCGTGCTCGGCGGTCCAGTCGCAGATGGCGGCGCAGAGCTCGACCTCGTCGCGCGAGGCCGAGAGCGTCTTGCCCATCTCGCGGGTCATCAGGGCGGCGAGGTCCTCCTTGCGGTCCCGCAGCGCCTTGCCGATGCCGCGGAGCACCTCCGCGCGGTCCTCGACCGACCGCGTGCGCCATTCGAGGAAGGCGGCGTGGCAGGCCTCGACCGCGGCGTCCGCGGCGTTGTCGGTCATGTAGGTGTAGGTCTCGATCACCTCTTCGGTGGCCGGGTTGATGGTGTTGAACGTGCCTGGCATGGGGATCCTTTCCGCGGGAAATCCGGATGGGCGGGCGCAGGGCCCTTTCCAGAGGCAACGGGGGCCTCGGCGCGTTGTTCCCTCACGAAATTCTGTTCCGCCAAGGCCTTGTCCGGGCGCGGGAAAGGGCACGGCGGCTGGTTGACGGGAGCCAAGGCTGATATAGCTTTCGAGAACCCTCCGTTCGTCACAGGGATCCCCGACGGTCATGGACAGCCACCCCGCATCCGGGTCGGAAGACACCTCGGACCTCATCGCATGCCCGAAATGCGACGCGCTCTACCGCGTGGTCGAGCCCGACCCGCGTGAGCGGGCGGTCTGCGCGCGCTGTCACACGGTGCTGATCGCGCCGCGGGCCCGGGCCGGCATGCAGCTGATCGCGATCTCGCTCACGGTGGTGATCCTCGTGGTCGCGGCAACGATCTTTCCGTTCCTGACGATCCACATCGGGGGCGCATGGCATTCCAGCTCGATCCTCGACGCGGCGCTCAGTTTCCGCGGCGGCACCTTCTACGCGCTGGCCCTGACCGTGGCGGCGCTCATCGTCTTCTTTCCGGTCCTGCGGGCGCTGCTCACGCTCTACGTGCTGGTGCCCGTGGTCTTCGACCGCCCGCCCGCCCGTGGCGCCAGGGCCGCCTTCAACCTGTCCGAGAGCCTGCGCCCCTGGTCCATGGCCGAGGTCTTCGCCATCGGCTGCGCGGTCGCGCTGGTGAAGGTCGTCGACCTGGCCGACGTCGAATTCGGGCCGGCCTTCTACATGTTCTCGTCCCTCGTGATCCTGGTCGTCGTGCAGGACACCTTCTTGTGCAGGTACTCGGTATGGAAAGCCCTGGAAGAATGATCACGGCGCGGGACGCCGGGCTCGTCGCCTGCCGCCGCTGCACGCGGGTCTGGCCGATGGGCACCGAATATTGCGGCCGCTGCGGGCACGAGATCACCTCGCGCCACACAAAGTCGCTGCAGCGGGTGTGGGCGTGGTGGATGGTGGGGCTGGCCTGCTACGTGCCCGCCAACGTGCTGCCGATGCTGCACACGAGAACGCTGGTGATGGTCGACGAGAGCACCATCATCGGGGGCGCGGCCGAGCTTGCCCAGCACGGCAACTGGGGTGTCGCCATCGTCATCCTCGTCGCCTCGGTGCTGATTCCGATGGGCAAGTTCGCCGTGATCGCCGCGCTCGCGCTCGGCGTGCGCCACGGCAGCCAGCTGAGCGAGCTGCGGCGGCAGCAGCTGTTCGAAATCGTGGAATACATCGGCCGCTGGTCGATGATCGACGTCTTCGTCGTGGCCCTCCTGTCCTCTCTGGTGCAGCTCGGGGCGCTCGCCGCGGTGGCTCCGGGACCGGCAAGCCTTTACTTTGCCTTGTCGGTCATCTTTACCATGCTCTCGGCACAGGCCTTCGACAGCCGCCTCATATGGGACCCCGACACCACAGTGACGCATGACGAATACCAGGGCGCGCCGGAGCGACGCGCCGAATGACCGAAACGCCTCCCAACGTCCCGGTGCGTCCGCGGCGCCGGTCCTTCCTGGAACGTGTCTCCATCGTGTGGATCATTCCGTTGGTGGCGCTCGTCATCGCCCTTGGCGTGGCGTGGCAGACCTACACCAGCCGGGGCCCGGTGATCGACATCACCTTCGAGAACGCCAGCGGCGTCACCGCGAACGAGACCGAGCTGCGGTATCGTGACGTGGCCGTCGGCGTCGTGGAGCGCGTGACCTTCACCAATTCGCTCGACCGGGTGCTGGTTCGGGTGCGCCTGGACAAGGACGTGGCGCCCTATGTCGACGACGAGGCGCAGTTCTGGGTGGTGCAGCCGCGGATCTCGACCGAGGGGATCGAGGGGCTCGACACCGTCCTGACCGGGGTTTTCATCGAGGGCCTGTGGGACAACGTCCCCGGCGTGCCCGCGGATCAGTTCGAGGGTCTGGCCGAGGCGCCCCTCTCGCGCGACGGGCGCGGCGGCCTGGCGATCAAGCTGCGCGCCACGGGCGAGGCGGGGATCACCGAGAACGCGCCGCTGGTCTATCGCGGGATCGAGGTGGGCCGGGTCGGCCGGGCCGAGATCTCGGATGACGGCAGCACCGTCGAGGCCGAGGCGATGATCTTCGAGCCGCACGACCGGCTGGTCTCGGACGCGACCCGCTTCTGGGACACCTCGGGCTTCACCTTCAAGCTGGGCCCCGCGGGGGCCGAGATCGACTTCTCCTCCGTCGCGACGCTGATTTCCGGCGGGATCACCTTCTCGACCGCGGTCTCGGGCGGTCTGCCCGCGCGGGACGGCGCCGTGTTCTCGGTCTTCCCGGACGAAGAGACCGCGCAGGCCAGCGCGAATGCGACCGAAGGGGGCGAGCCCCTGTTCCTGACCGCGATCTTCGAAGAGAACGTCGCGGGCCTGTCGACCGGCAACCCGGTCGATCTGGGCGGCATCCGGGTGGGCCGGGTCACGGCCGTCAACGGCATGGTCGATCAGGAACGCTTCGGCGACCGCAATGTGCGGCTGGCGGCGACGCTGGCGATCCGGCCGGGCCGGCTGGGCCTGCCCGAGGGCGAGGCGACCCCGGGCGCGGCGCTGGCCTTCCTCGACGAACTCGTCGAGGACGGGCTGCGCGCGCGGCTGGTGACGTCCTCGATCCTGACCGGCGGGCTGAAGGTCGACCTGACCAAGGTCGACGGGCTCGAAACCGCGCATATCGACACCGAGGCGCAGCCGAACCCCGAGATCCCGACGACCGAGGCGGACATCGCCGATGTCACCGCCACGGCGGAAGGGGTCTTCGAACGGATCAACTCGCTGCCGATCGAGGAGCTGATGCAATCGGTGATCGGCGCGCTCGACAACGTCAGCAGCTTCATGGGCAACGACGATCTGCAGCAGCTGCCGGGCGATGTACGGGGCCTCGTGGGCGACGCCCGCGGCGTCGTCGGCTCCGAGGCGGCGCAGCAGCTGCCGGTGGAGCTGACCGCGGCCGTGACCGAGGTCCGGACCCTGCTGGAAGAGCTGAACGAACAGCAGGCGGCGACCCGTCTTCTGAGCGCGATCGACGACGTTTCGGCGGCCGCGCAGGCGACGACCGCCGCCCTCGACGGGGCGCCCGAGCTGATCGCGGACATCGACGTGGTGGCCAAGCAGGCGGCCGAGCTGGGCCTCGACGAGATGGTGGCCGAGATCACCGCGCTTGCGGCGAGCGCCAATGCGCTCTTCGGCAGCGAGGCGGCGCAGGCGCTGCCCGCCTCGGCGGCGGCGAGCCTCGAGACGCTGAACACCTTCCTGTCGGACCTGCAGGACCGCGACATCGCGGGCGCCGCGACCGAGGCGCTGAACGCGCTGCGCGACGCCGCGACCGAGGTCTCCTCGTCCGTGGAGGGCGTGCCGGCGCTGGTCGAGAAGATCGACGCGGTCGCGGCCAACGCGCAGAACCTGCCGCTGGAAGAGCTCGCCAACGAGCTTCAGGGCGTGCTGACCAACGTGAACGCGGTCATCGGCACCGAGGCGGCGCGACAGCTTCCGGCCTCGGTCCGCGACGGGATCGCGGAACTGCAGGGGCTCATCGCCGAGCTGCGGGCGCAGGACATCGCGGGCAAGGCGGGCGAGGCGCTGGCCTCCGTCCGCTCCGCCGCGCAGGATGTCTCGACCTCGCTCGACGGGGTGCCGGCGCTGATCGAGAAGATCGACGCGGTCGCCGCCAAGGCCGAGACGCTGCCGCTGAACGAACTGGCCGACGACCTGTCGAGCCTGCTCGAAAGCGCCGACGCGCTGATCGGGACGGACGCGGCGCGGCAGCTGCCCGCGGACCTCTCGGCGGCGCTCGGTTCGCTCCGCCAGATCCTCGACGAGCTGCGCGAGGGCGGGGTGATCGAGAACGCCAACCAGACCTTCGCCTCGGCCCGCGCGGCGGCGGACAACATCTCGGCCGCGGCCTCGGACCTGCCGGCCCTGATCCAGCGCGCCGAAGCGGTGCTGGCGCAGGCCTCCGAGACGCTGCGTGGCTATGACGCCAACGGCATCGGCCGCGACGCCTCGCAGGCGCTGCGGGAGGTGGAGCGCGCGGCGGCGGCCGTCTCGGCCCTCGCCCGGGCGCTGGAACGCAAACCGAACTCGATACTCTTCGGAAGGTAGGACGATGCGAACGAACCTGATCGGTGCCACCGCGGCCCTCGCCCTTCTCGCCGGATGTGGCGACAACGCGCTGCGCTACTCGGTGCCCGCGGTGCCGGTGACGCAGGAGCGCGTCGGGATCGCCTACAACAGCGTCGAGGTGCTGGCGGTCTCGCTGCCCAGCTACGCCGCGGCCGAGGAGATCTACATCCGCGGGGCGGACGGGGCGCTGACCTCGTCCACCGACCTGCTCTGGTCCGACGACCCCTCTCGGGCGGTGACGCTCGAGCTGACGCGCTACCTGGGCCAGATCACCGGCGCGCGGGTCGCGCCCGAGCCCTGGCCTTTCGCCGAGCGGGCCGCGGCCCGGCTCGATGTCCGGGTCGAGGAGATGTACGCCGAGCCCGGCCGCTTCGTGATGACCGGCCAGTTCTTCGGCGCGCCCGAGGACGGCGGCCGCGACCGCGCGGGCCTCTTCAGCCTCGCGGCCCCCATCCCCGAGGGCGGCGGCGCGGCCGCGATCGCCGCGGCACGGGCGCAGGTGATGCGCGATCTCGCGGCGGATATCGCCCGCCGGGCGCTGCGCTGATCCGGCGGAATCCCGGCGGATTCCGGCCTAGCGCCGTCCCCGAGTGTTACAAATGTTTCTGTTTCCGGCGGGATCGGGGGCGGGAAAAGCAACTATGGGCGCAACGTGACGGAACGGGCCTTAATTAGACTTTGACGCATTGCATGATGTTTTTATGATCTCTATGACAGCGTGCGATCGGTGACCGTCTGCGCCATTCCCTTACGGCCCCGACACCCATAATGAGACGCTCGCGTCGGAGGGAAGAGTGGACAAGCCGAACCCCAAGAGTTCGAGTTTCGAGGCCTATGCGCGCCGCCGTTTCAGAATGGCCGGTTCCGCGCTGCTTGAAGGTGGGCACCCCTGGTTTGCCGCCACCGACAAGGTCGCCGAGGAAGCTGCCAAGAAGCCCGGCGGATACGTCAGCTTTGCACATTACGATTATCTCGGCCTGCTGAAGGACCCCCGCGTCACCGACGCGGCCAAGCAGTCGATCGACGATTTCGGCAGCGGGGCCGGTGCCTCGCGCCTCGTCGGCGGGGAGCGCTCGGCGCACCGCAAGTTCGAAGAGGACATGGCGGAGTTCCTCGGGGTCGGCGGCGTGCTCGCCATGATCTCGGGCTACCTGACCAACATGTCCATCATCTCCCATATCCTGGGGCCGCGCGACCTGGTCATCACCGATGACCTCGCGCACAACTCCATCGTCATGGGGGCGAAGGCGGGCAAATTCGCTTACAAGAAATTCCGCCACAACGACCTCGACCATCTCGAGCACCTGCTCGAGACGGAGCGGTCGAACTACGCCCGCGTCCTGATCGCGGTCGAGGGACTCTACTCGATGGATGGCGATCTCGCCGACCTGCCCCGGCTGGTCGACATCAAGGATCGCCACGACGCCTGGCTGCTCCTCGACGAGGCGCATTCCTACGGCGTTCTGGGTGAAACGGGCGCAGGCCTGTGCGAACGCTGCGGGGTCGATCCGGAACGGGTCGAGCTGCAGATCGGCACACTGTCGAAAAGCTTCGTCTCCTCCGGCGGCTTCATCGCCGCCTCGCGCGAGGTGATCGAATGGCTGCGCTTCACGCTGCCCTGCTTCGTCTACTCGGTGGGCCTCTCGCCCGCCACGCTGGCGACGGCGCAGACCGCGCTGGACATCCTGAGGGCCGAGCCCGAGCGTGTCCGGCAGCTGCGCCACAACTCCCAGTATTTCCTGAGCAAGGCCCGCGCGGCCGGGCTGAACACGCATACCGCGCTCGGCGAGGCGGTGATCCCCGTGCTGTTCCAGACGCAGGCGCAGACGCTCGCCGTCTCGCACATCCTGCTGGAGCAGGGGATCTTCGCGCCGCCGATCATCCACGTCGGCGTACCGAAGGACCTGCCGCGCATCCGGTTCTTCATCTCCGCCGGCCATCAGGAGGCCGACATCGACCGCGTGGTCGCGGCTCTGGCCGAAGCGGCCGAGATGACGGCCGACCTCGCGGGCAAAGCTGTCGGAACATAACCGCATGGCACAGACCCGAACCGCGACCCCGGCCCCGGTCAGGGGGCTGGTGGCGCTTCTTTTCGCGTTTCTCACCGCCCTGATCCTCGCCGCCCCCGCTTGGGCGGCGCCCCAGCTCGACCTCGTGTCGCGCGACACCACGGCCGCCCTGCCGGTGATCCGAAAGGACTACCCGGTCCCGAACGACGGCGGGCAGGTCTTCTATATCCAGCGCTCGCCGAACGCCAACACGGTGGTCTACGGCACCCGCGTCGCAGGTGGCCAGATCGACCCGAAGGCCCCGGTCTCGGCCTATTGGCGGCGGTTCAACACCGGCGGCGAGGCCAAGGCGCTTGGCGGGCTGGAACGGCGCATGGCCTACGGGGTCAACGCGCAGCCCAATGGCGATGGCACCTACCGGGTGACCTTCAGGGCGCTGCCCGCGAAATCCATGACCCTGCGGATGGAGGGTGGCCGTCCGGCGCTTTTCATGCCAATGGGCAACGCGGAAGCGCGTTTGATCTATGCCTACCTCGATGTTGAGGACGGGCTGATCCCGAGCGTGACAGGCCTCAAGATAGTCGGGCGCCTGCCTTCGGGACAATACGTAACTGAAACATATCGAGTGAAGGGCGGAGAGCTCTAGGAATGACAACAGACAAGAAGGCCCCGATCCGGGTGGCCATCGCCGGGGTCGGGAACTGTGCAAGTTCGCTCGTGCAGGGCGTCAGCTACTGCAAGCGCATGGGCGACAAGGCCATCGGGGTCAGCTTCCCCGAACTGGGCGGCTACGCCCCGACCGACATCGAATTCGTCGCAGGCTTCGACGTCGATGCCCGCAAGGTGAACAAGTCGCTGGGCGAGGCCATCATGGCCGAGCCCAACTGCACCGCGATCTTCGAGACCGAGGTGTCCGAGCACACCGCCGTGGTCCGCCGCGGTCCGGACCTCGACGGCGTGTCGAACTTCATGCGCAACCAGGACCCGCGCCGCGCCTTCCAGGTGTCGCCGGAACCCGCGCTGTCGAAGGACGATGTCGTCTCGGTCCTGAAGGAGAGCGGCGCCGAGGTGCTGATCATCTTCCTGCCCGTCGGCTCCATCGAGGCCGTCGAGTTCTACGCCCAGTGCGCGCTCGAGGCGGGTGTCTCGATCGTCAACGGCATCCCGGTCTTCATCGTCTCCAACCCGACCTGGGCCAAGAAGTTCGAGGATGCGGGCATCCCGGTGCTCGGCGACGACTTCAAGGCCCAGTTCGGCGCGACGATCATGCACCGCGCGATCACCCAGCTCGCCGACATGCGCGGCGTGCAGATCGACCGGACCTACCAGCTGAACGTCGGCGGCAACACCGACTTCCTGAACATGATGGACGGCGACCGGCTGGCGATGAAGCGCGAGTCGAAGACCGAAGCCGTTCAGGAAAGCATGAAGGCCCGGCTCCAGAACAACGACATCCGCGTCGGACCCTCGGATTACGTGCCGTGGCTGAACGACCGCAAGGTGGCCTACATCCGTCTCGAAGGCCGTCTCTTCGGCGGCGTGCCGACGAGCGTGGAGATGCGCCTGGAAGTCGAGGACAGCCCGAACGCCGCCGCCGAGGCGCTGGCGGCGATCCGCTGCGCCCGCATCGCGCGCGACCGCGGTCTTGCCGGTCCGGTCAAGGCGGCCTCGGCCTTCATCTTCAAGCACCCGCCCGAGCAGATGGGTGACGAAGAGGCCTATCGCAAGATGATCGAGTTCGCCGAGAAGGCGGACGGCTGATGCCAGCGCCCGGTCAGCGCGCCCCGGCCTGGGTATCGGGCGGGTCGAGCGGGATCGGGCTCGAAATCGGGCGGCTTCTGGCTGCCCAGGGGCGCCCCGTCGTGCTGATGGCACGGAACGGGGCGCGCCTCGAGGCCGCCGCCGCCGACATCCGGTCGGGCGTGAGCGGGGCCGAGGTGCTCTGCATTCCCGTCGATGTCAGCGACCGTGACGCGGTGGCCGCCGCCGCGGCGCAGGCCGTGGCGGCCCATGGCGCCCCCGGCTGCGTCGTGGCAAGCGCGGGGATCGTCGAGCCCGGGCTCTTCCTCGAGCAGCCGCTCGAAAGCTTCGAGCGCCAGATGGCGGTCAATTACCACGGCAGCCTCTACCTGCTGCACGCCGCCGCGCCCTTGATGCGGGACGCGGGCGGCGGCCAGATCGGGCTGATCGCCTCGGCCGCGGCCTTCTTCGGGATCTACGGCTACGCGGCCTATGCGCCGACGAAATACGCCGTCCGCGCCCTGGCCGAGGTGCTGCGCGTCGAACTGGCGCCCGACAACATCACCGTCACCCTCTGCTATCCGCCGGACACCGACACGCCGCAGCTGGCCGCCGAAAGGCTGACGAAGCCCGAGGCGACCTCGGTCATCACCGGGGGCGGCGGGCTCTGGCAGCCCGGGGCGGTCGCCGCGCGGCTCGTCCGGGGGATGGAGAAGGGCCACTTCGCCGTCACGCCGGGCTGGCAGGTGAGCCTGCTGAACCTCATCGCGCCGCTGATCGCCCCGATCCTGCGCTGGCACCAGGGCCGCGTGATCCGGACGTTCGCAAAATGATCGCCCCGCCGCCGACCCTGGGCGTCGTCGCGGCCGCGCTGGTCGTGCTGGCGCTCGGCTATGCCATCGTGGGCGCGATGATGTGGATCCCCGCCACCTCGGCCAGTGCGCGGAAGATCTGGCCGATCCTGAACATCGAGGCGCTGACCGTCGGCGCGGTGCTGGTGATCTTCGCCTTCGCGCCGGTGCTCATGGTCCCCGCCATGCTCGCCTTCACCCTGCGCGTGGTCTGGGAGGCCGCCTCGGTCCGCCACCGCCCCTCGGGCGGCGGCCACGCGGTGTTCTGGGCGGGGGCCGCGGGCGCGGTGCTGATCCTCTGCTTCCTGCTGCCCTGGACCGTCGCGGTCGCGGCGCTCGGCCTGTCGTGGCTGGCCGCCGCCGCCTGGCGCCTGGCCCGGCCCGGGGAACCGGCTGCCGACCTGCTGGTCTTCCCGGTCCTGCCGCTGCTGGCCTTCGCCACCGCCTGCGCCGGCACCAACCCGGCGATCTTCCTCGCCGCCTGGATCGGGATCGAGACCTTCGACAGCTACGCGCTGCTCGCCGGCAAGGTCTTCGGCAGGCGCAAGGCCTTCCCCGTCCTCAGCCCCAACAAGACCATCGAGGGCCTCGCGGGCGGCGTCGCCATGCTGGTCCTCACGGTCCTCGTGGCCGCGGCCTTCCTCGACAACCTGAGCTACGGCCGGGCGCTGGCCTTCGCGCTGCTGATCGGGGTCTTCACCGTGACCGGCGACCTTGCCGCCTCGCTGATGAAGCGCCGCGCCGGGGTGAAGGACTTCCCGCCGCTGGTGCCGCACCAGGGCGGCCTTTTCGACATCTTCGACAGCTGGATCGCGACCGGCGGCGCGCTCGCCGTTCTGCTGGCGGTCTGGGCAGGGTAGGGTGTCCGGGCCATGCGTCCCTATTTCCGCCTGACCCTCCGCCCGATCCTCGCGACCTCGCTCATCATCCTCGCGCTCGTCGAGATCGTCTTCCTCTCGGAACAGTTCACCGGGCTGATGGACCGCGTCCTCAAGACCGGGGGCACCGGCTGGGACCTCGTGCGGCTGCTGCTCTGGGAGGTGCCCGAGATCCTGGACCTCGCCCTGCCGGTCGCGCTGCTGGTCGGCGTGCAGAGCGCCGTCGGCCGCGCCCGCACGCAGGGCGAGCTGGTCGTGCTGACCGCCGCGGGCGCGCCGGTCGGGGGGCTGGTGCGGGGCGTGCTGCTGGTCGGACTGCTGGGCGGGCTGCTCAGCTTCGCCATCGCCGGGATCATCGCGCCCGCCGCGAGCTATGCCCAGAGGGTCGCGCTGCACGCGCTGACCGTGCAGCACATCCGCGCCCGCATATCGGAGCCGGGCGAGAGCGGGTCGACCTTCCGCGCGCAGGGCGTCGATTTCGTCGCCACCGGCGCGGATGATGCGAGCCCCTCGCTCATGGTGCGGCGCCCGGCCGACGCCCGGCCGTGGCGCTTCGCCTTCGCCGGGGAATGGGAGGTGACGGGGCCCGACGAGGACGGTGAGCGCGGCAACTTCCGGCTGGGGCAGGTGACCGCCTTCGGCGATCTGCCGCGGCTCGACGGCGAGATGACCGAGGCGCAGATGAACCGCATGGCCGCCGGTTCGGTCGACGTGGGCTTCGACATGGACGACATCCTGCCCGTGCTCGACCGCACCCCGCGCGAGAACGAGCGCCCGGTGGTGCCCGCGCTGCAGGCGCTGATGGCGGGCGAGGTGCTGGAAGAGGCGACGAACCCCGAACGCATCGCGCGCATCTGGGCCCGGGCCCTGCTGGTGCCGGCCGCCGCCCTGCTGGCGCTGATGGCCGTCTGGGGCGGCTCGGTGCGGGGGGTGCGCGCCGCCGCCCTGCCGCTGGCGCTTCTGGCGCTGGTGGCCTGCGACCTCGTGACGAGGGCATGGCTGGGCGGGATCGCCGCCGGGCCGTCGCTCTGGGCGGCCTCCGGGGTGGTGACGCTGGCGCTGCTCGGGCTGCCGCTGGCCGCGCTCTGGCGCGCCGGCGAGGCGCTCGTCCGGCCGGGGCGCGGCTGATGGCGATGCGGAGCCTCACCGGCCGGGCCATGCGGATGGCGCTGCGCGAGCATGTCGCGGCCTTCGTGATCGTGCAGATGGTGCTGATCTTCATCGCGCTGATGCTGGATTTCGCGGACAGCTTCGAGTCGATCCGCGCCGCCGCCGAGGGGCGCAACCTCGTGGCGGTCATCGGGCAGTATACGCTCTACCGCACCGCCGACATCGTCGCGCGGCTGATGCCGGTGGCCGCGCTCCTCGGTGCCTTCCTGGCCGAGATCCGGCGGCGGGCGCTGCTCGAGACGGTGATCCTTTCGGCCGCCGGGGTCTCGGCCCTGCCGACCATCGCCGCGCTCTGCTGGATGGGCGCGGTGACCGGCTGGCTGCAATGGAAGCTGGAACGCGACTGGCGGCCCGCGGCGGTCTTCGCGCAGGTCGAGCTGGGCGCGGGCGATTACGCCGAACGCTATGCCGAGGGTCTGACCGACGACCAGCACTGGTTCGTGCGCGAGGATTCCGCGCTGGCCGGACGTGTCCTTGTCGGGCCGCAGCCGGAACTGCGCGAGGTCAGCTATTTCATCGGCCTGAACGGGGCCGGGTTCGACCGGCTGATCCGGGCCGACACGGTGCGGCCCCTCGGCGGCGGGCAGTGGGAATTCGAGGATGCCGAGATCTGGACCTCGACCCCCGACGGCCGCCTGATCGGCCTGCCGGCCCAGACCATGGAGCTGCCGCTCTGGTTCCAGACCAACCGGCTGCGCTATCTCAACCCCTCGGCCTATTACCTGCCGCAGGAGGTGCTGCTGACCCGGGCCGAGGCCGATCCCGAGGATCCCTACATGCGCACCACGATCTGGCGGCGCGGGACGGCATGGCTGCTGCCGGGCCTGTTCTCGATCCTCGGGGCGACGCTGGCGATGACCGGCTTCCGGGGGCGGGTGACACGGGTGCCGATCCTCGTCGGGATGGCCTTCGGCGGCTACCTCGTGACCCTGTCGCTCAAGATCTTCTGGGCGCTCGGCGAACAGGGCGCGCTGTCGGTGCCGGTGGCGGTGCTGATCCCGCCGGCGCTGGCGCTGACGATTTCGGCCGTGCTGCAATGGCTGATGCACCGGGAATCCCGGGGACGCCGCCTGCCGCTCGGCTGAGGGCGGATCAGATCGCCTTGCGCCGCGCCGCCTCCACCAGCCCGGCGCTGGCGCGCGGCCAGACATGCTCGCGGGCATGGGCGAGCATCTGTTCGTCGTCCACCTCGGCCCAGGCGAGATCCGGGATCAGCGGGCAGTGGAAGTCCGTGTCCTGCGCGAAGGCCACGACGCCCGCCTCGTAATCGAGCTTGGGCCGGTCGGCCAGCAGCGCCTCGGCCGTGCCGCGGAAGGCCGCGACATGCGCCGCGGTGAAGGCGGTGATGCCGACAAGCTCGCCGCGCGGCGCGTCGCTGCGGTGATCCGCCTGTTTCGACATGTCCACGAGGTTGCCCGCGGCGTCGGTCCAGACATAGACCTCGTCCCCCGCGCCGGTCGGGCCCGACAGCACCATGCCGGAGCCCGCCGCGATCAGCGGATCGAGCGCGCGCGGCTCGTACATGATGTCGGATTCGAGCACCAGCAGCGGCCCGTCGAGCCCCGCGAGCCCGGTCATCATCGACCTGAGGCTGCCCGTCGTCGCATAATCGGGGTTGTGGATCAGCTCCACGCCCGGCGTGGCCGAGAATTCCTGCTGGTAGAGTTCCGACAGGTGGCCCGTCACGATCCGCACCCGCTCGACCCCGCGCGCGGCGAGATGCATGACCGAGGCGCGCACCAGCGGCAGCCCGTCGAGGGCGATCAGACCCTTGGGCGTCAGCCGTCCCCGCGCGCCCATGCGCACACCAAGACCCGCCGCGACGATCAGCGCCGTAAACTCACCCATTCGCTCTTTCTCCCGGAGTGGCCCCGTGTCATGGAACCCTTACCCAATTGTCATTCGTCTGATACATGAGGCGCCACCCTGCGCCAAGACACGAACCGAGAAGACCCCCGCGTGACTTCCCCCGACCATCCCGGCCCGCGGACCCTGGCCCGCGCCTATTTCGCAAGCTCCAAGTCGGGCGAGGAACTGCGCGGCAACTGGGTGATGTGGGTGCTGCACCGCTGGCCGAGCTTCGTGCTGACGTCCCTGTGCCTGCGGGCGGGGATCCGGCCCGACCGGGTGACATTGCTGGGCGGGGCGCTGGTCTGGCTGCTGCCGCTGATGGCCTGGCTGCTGCCGCCCGCAGGGGCGGCCTGGGCGGTCTGCGTGACCGGGTTCGTGGTGATCGTCCTGGATTGCGTCGATGGCGACGTGGCCCGCTGGACGGGCATGACGAGCGCACGGGGCGCGCGGCTCGACTTCATCGTCGACATGACCTTCTGGGGGCTGCTCTACCTGTCGATCGGGATCATCGCGGCGGGCGGCACCTTCGGCGGCTGGGCCGTGCTGGGCATGGCGGCGGGCTGGGCGCGGCTGCTGGCGCGCGTGGTCAACGACAGCATGGGCGGCCATTCGACCGAGGCGGCGCCGGCCCGCTGGACCCCGCTCGCCGTGGGTGAGGCCGCGGTGGTCGGCCTGTCCGGCGCGATCCCCTTCCTCGCGCTGGCCGCGCCTTCGGCGCCCTGGGTCGTCTGGCTGCTGCTCGGCTACAGCGCGCTCGATCTGGGCGACGCGCTGCTGCGCCTTCTGAGGTCCGACGCCGCATGAAGATCGTCCACGTCAGCCCCTACCCGATGGCGCGCCCCGGCGGGGTCCAGAGCAACGTCCGCGACCTCTGCGCCTGGCTCGACCGCTCCGGGCACGAGACGCGCATCGTCTCGCCGGTGAGCCCCGGCGCGGATCTGGCGCCGGGCGAGATGGCGCTTGGCCGGGCGCGCGAGATGTCGCTGCACGGCACGGGGTTCGAATTTTCGCTCGCCGGGCCTGGCCGCCTGCGCGCCGCGGTGCGCGCGCTGCGGGACTGGGGGGCCGAGATCGTCCACCTGCACACGCCGTGGACGCCGATGATGCCGTGGCAGCTCTGGCGCCGGCTGGACCTGCCGAGCGTGGCCACCTTCCATGCGACCCTGCCCGAGACCGACCGCCCGGGGATCGAGGACCGCTACATCGCGCGCGCCGCGCGGCATTTCCACGCCCGGCTGGACGCCCTCGTGGTGCCCTCCGTCGCGCCGCTGCGGCAATGGGACCGTCTGGGCGTCACGCCGCTGCCCGAGGTGCTGCCGCCGACCATCGACCTGGCCGACTGGCGGGCGGGCGACACCGGCGGCATCCGGCGGCCGGGGCCCTTCCGGGTCGCCTACCTGGGCCGGTTCGAGGCGCGCAAGGGCGTCGACGTCCTGCTGAAGGCCTGGGCGCAGCGCCCGCCCGCGCTGCGCGATGCCGAGCTGGTGCTGGCGGGGCGGGGCGACCTGCCCGGCCCGCTGCCCCAGGGCGCGCGGCTGGTGCAGAGCCCCGGCCGGTCCGAGGCGATCCGCCTGATCGCCGATGCCGACGTCTCGGTCGCGCCGGCGGGCTACGGCGAGAGCTTCGGCCTTGTCCTGATCGAGGCGATGGCGGCGGGCACCGTGCCGGTGGCGGCGGCGAATGTCGGCTATTCCACCGTGATGACGGGCGCGGGCAGCGCGCTGCTCTTCCCGCCGGGCGATGCCGCGGCACTGGCTGCACGGCTGGCCGAACTGGCGACCGATCCCGCGCGGCTGGCCCGGCTGACCGACTGGGCGCGCGGGCATGCCATGGCCTATGACGTGAGCCGGGTCGGGCCCGAATACGTCGCGCTCTACGAGCGCGTGCTCGGCCGTTCGTAGGGGGAGGGCTCGGGGAACCGCGCCTCGAGCCAGCGGCGCATCCACGCCACCATGCGCGGGTTGGGCCGGTCCCCGAAACTGTCGTTGAAGGTGGCGGTCAGGGGGGCACGGCGCTCCATCCGGCGCATCGTCCAGAGCGTCCACGGCATGAAGTTCTCGATCGAGACATAGCCCTCGACTGCCCGGGTCTCTGCCGTGCTGGCGGCCCGCGCCGTCCCCTCTGCCACCGCGTAATGCGGATAGAGCACCTCGGGCGGGATGTTGTCGGTGCCCCGGAAGCGGCTGGCGCGGGTGGCGGCGGTCTCTTCCGGGAAGGCGGCGAGCATCGCGGCATATTCCGCCCGGTCGATCAGCCGCGGCCCGTGGATCACGTGCCTGCGGGGGGCGGGGCCATAGCTCCGGTCGAGCAGGTCGGCCGTGTTGGCCAGCGCGTGGTTCCAGGGGCTGGCCTTCGGGCCGAGCCTGCGCGCCACGGGCAGCTTCGCCTGGGTGAAATGCGAGACGCGCCGCCCGTCCCGGTCCTCGAGCGCCTGCATCAGCCCGGGGCGGAGCAGCACCATGTCGTCCTCGAGGTAGAGGAACCGCGCCCCGAGCCCGGGCAGCAGGTGCAGATGGCTGACGATGGCGAAGGAGTTGAAGGTCGGCAGGATCTCCGGCGCCATCACCGCATCGTGGTGGTGCACGGTGATGCCCTCGGCGTCCGGGTCCAGCCACCGGGGGATCTGCGGGCGGCAGGTCAGCAGGTGGACATGCCCCAGCTCGGGCAGGTGCCTGAGCGAACGCAGCGAATAGCGCAGCAGGTCGAGGTTGTCCCGCGTGCGGTTCGGGTTGGTGTCGGCGGGCACGTCCGCGTAGCGCGACAATTGCTCGGCATAGCCGGGAAAGGTGTCGTCCACCCAGGTGTAGACCACGTCGATCTTGCTGGTGTTCTGAGCCGTCATGGCCAACTCGCATAGCCGTCCCGGCGGCGCTTGGCGAGAGGGGAATGCCGGGTTGCCGCGCCCGGAACCCCATGCCACAAGAACCGCGCCCGGCGCAGACCGGGCGCGGGACGGGACAGATGCACAGATGAGCCGGGGAACGCTGATCATCGCGGCCGATTTCGGGACCTCGAGCGTGAAGCTCGGGGTGGTCGCGGAAGGGATGAAGCTCCTGTCGCGGCGGATCGAGAGCTACCCGGTGCAGCTGGGATCCGGCGGGGTCGCCGAACAGCGGCCCGAGGAATGGTGGGCGGCCCTCGCCCGCGGGCTGTCGCACATCGAGGCGGACATGCCCGGCACGCTGTCCCGGGCCGGGGCGCTGGTCTTCTCGGCCCAGATGGCGGGCGTGACCTGCGTGGACCGCGACGGCGTGCCGCTCCGGCCCGCGATCATCTGGCAGGACATCCGCGCCGCCCGCCTCGCCCGCGGGCTGATCGGCGGCTTCCCCGAGGCCCTGGGCTACAACCTGCCGCGGCTGGCGAAGTGGATCCGGGTGGCCAACGGTGCCCCGGCCAAGAACGGCATGGATCCGATCGCCAAGATGCATTTCCTGATGCGGGAAGAGCCCGAGACATGGGCCCGCACCTATCGCACGCTCGACGTGAAGGACTGGCTCGTGCACCGCGCCACCGGGCGTTTCGTGACGACCGGCGACAGCGCGAACCTGACGTGGCTCATGGACACGCGCCCCGGCCGGGAGGGCTGGTCCGAAACGCTGTCCGAGATGACCGGAACGCCGCTCGACAAGCTGCCCGAGATCGTCGACGGCTGCGAGGTGGTCGGAGAGCTCACCCCGCGCGCGGCGGCCGAACTGGGCCTGCCCCCGGACCTCGCGGTGGTGGCGGGGGGCGGCGACGTGACGGCGACCGCGCTCGGCTCGGGCGCGGTGGAGGACGGCGCGTTGCACCTGTGCATCTCGACCTCGGCCTGGGTCAGCGGCTTCTTCCCGAAGCGCGTGATCTCGGTCCCGCATTCCTATGCCACCGTCGCCAGCGCCGCAGGGTTCCGGCCGCTCCTGATCGCGACGCAGGAAAGCGCGGGCTCGGCGCTGGACTGGGTGGCGCGTCTGATGGGCTATGGCGACACGCCGGACCTCGCCGCGGCCTACGGAGAGCTTGGCACCTGGCGCGACGACGACCCCTTCCTGCTGCCGTGGTTCGCGGGCGAGCGGGTGCCGGTCGACAACGATGCGCTGCGGGGCACGATCTACGGCCTGTCGATCGACCATGACCGCCAGGCGGTCGCCCGCGCGGCGATCGAGGGCGTGGCGCTGAACCTTCGCTGGGCCTACGATTCCGTGGCGAAGAAGCGGGGTGTGCAGCTCGACGGTCCGCTGCCGCTGGTCGGCGGCGGCGCGGCGAACCCCGAGCTGGCGCAGACCGTGGCCGACGCGCTGAACCGCGAGGTGACCACCGGCGAGACCCGGTTCGCGGGCGTGCTGGGCACCGCCGCGCTGGCCGCGCCCTACATGGGCTGGGACCGCGACGTCTGGCACGCGGCCGCGCGGCTCGGCAATCGCGTGCAGACGCGCTATGCCCCGCTTCCGGGACGGCGCGAGATGCTGGAACGGCGCTACGCGCGGCTCAGGACATTGCGGAAGCGGATGGTGAAAAGCTACGGGAGCGGGGCATGATCGACGGTCTCATAAAGCATGTGCTGGACCCGCTTTGGGAAAAGGCCTCGACCCCGCTGGTCAAGGCACGGATGACGCCGAACCAGGTGACGCTGGCCGGGCTGGGGCTGATCTGCCTCGGCGCGGGGCTCTATCTCTGGCACCGCAGCGACCTGGTCTTCGGGCTGTGGCTGGCGGTCTCCTTCGCCTTCGACGCGCTCGACGGGGCGGTGGCGCGGCGGCGCGACATGCGCTCGAAGGCGGGCGGCTACCTCGATGCCATGGTGGATCGCTATCAGGAGCTGGTCGTGCTGGCCGCCATCGCCCATGTCCACGACCTCTGGGCGCTTGCCCTGCTGAGCTTCGCGGGCAGCGTCATCACCTCCTACGCCAAGGCCCGCACCGCGCTCGAGGCCGAGATCTCGAACGACGGCTGGCCCGAGCTCTTCGAGCGGCTCGAGCGGATCATTTACACCTGCGTGCTGCTCGTGGTCGCGGGGCTGGTGCCGCAGGCGTGGGTGCCGAACGTGATGGCGGCGGGGCTGCTGATCTTCGCGGGGCTGACGAACCTCACCGCCCTTCAGCGGGGCTGGCGGGCTTTCTCGATGCTGCGCCGGATCGACCGTGGGCCCGGAGGATGAGCACGAATTCCACCGCGTGCAGCATGAGATAGGCCATCAGCGCGGCGATCACCACGACCTCGGTCGAGACGTAGACGGCGTAGAGCGTGGCCGAGTCCCAGACGTCCTTGGCCACGAAGAGCCCGAGGTAGAACACCGTCAACAGAAGCGCGCAGACCGCGAACCACGTCCGCATCCGCGTGGCGACCGGATGGATCAGCCCGAGCGCGCGGCGCGTGCCGACGGCCTCGCACTGGCGCAGCACCTCGACGCAGACGAAGATCGAGATGATCTGCCCGATGGCGGCCGAGAAGAACAGCAGGTAGCTGCCGATCATGTGCAGGTCGTTGTCGATGGCGAGCGTGTAGACCGACTGCATGACCATCCCGATCGAGACCGGCAGCTGGATCAGGAAGATCCCCAGCCCGCGCCACGCCAGCTGGCGGCGCTCGGGCTCGGGCAGCGGCAGGGCCGCCGCGGTCCGGATGTAGAGCAGCGAGATGATGCCGGCCCCGATGGCGAGCAGCACCGCGCAGACCGACAGGGCAAGGCCCATGTCGGCGCCCAGCGGGACATCGGCCATGGCACGGCTGATCGTCGGCGGTTTGCGCAGGCTGTCTTCGGGAAAGGCCGCCATGTATTCCCAGCGGATGCGGACGATCCAGTAATCGATATAGGCCGGCACGGCGAAGGTGCAGAACAGGCCGAGCGCGGCGAGCGGTGCGGACATCCGCGCGGGCGGAGGGCTGTCGGGCCGCGCCCTGTCGTCGTTGTCGGTCATGCGGTCGTCTGCCCCCGGGGTGATGTTGCCCCGTCCTAGCCGGTCGGAGGCATCTGGGCCAGCGGGGCCGGCGCCTGTCGCGGCTTTTTGTCCGTGTCTTTACGGCTTTGTCACGTTACGTGTCCGACCTGTCGCGGCGTGTCGGCTTGCATTCCGCGGCCGCCCCCGGCAAAGCGGTGCCGCAATCCGCGCACAGGAACGAGGACAGGCATGACCGGCAGCACTTTCCCCGCGGGAGCGGGCGCATGATGACGATCCTCTGGTGGCTTCTGGGCCTCGCCGTCGTCCTGGGCGTGGTGGCCTTCGCCATCGCGTGGCATCACTACCCGTTCAAGAAGTGGGTGATCCGCAACCTCGATCCCTCGTGGCGCCGCCGCGCGCGGACCGACAGCTTCCCGCCCGAACGGATCGCCGAGGAAGAGGCCGACATGTTCGTCTCGTCCACCGTGATGCGCGACGCCTGCGACATCATCTGGGAAGAGTTCGACGACGGTCCGCCCGCGACCCTGACCGACCCGCATCCGCATGGCACGGTGATCTGGGTGAACACCAGCCTGGTGCCCCGCTTCATCGAGGAATTCCTGCCGCGCATGCAGTCGAAATTCGTCCTCGTCACCGCGCGCGAGAATAACCCGACCCGGTTCTTCGACGTGGAGCGGGTGCTGGGCGACGACAACGTGCTCTGCTGGTTCATCGAGAATTACGAGTTCTCGCCGCATTACCTCGAGACCGGCCGGATCGTGCCCCTGCCGCTCGGCATGAACTATCACAAGCTCGACCCGAACAGCCCGAACCGCTCGGGCGACATGGGCGTCTCCGCGGTGCCGGGCGCGCAGCAGGCGCAGCTGAGGACGATCCGGGACGAGATCGCCCCGATCCGCGAGCGGCCGCTGAAGGTCTACTGCAACTTCCAGCTCAACATGGACACCTTCCTGCGCCATCACCACGCGCTGCCGCGCGCCGAGGCGCGGGCCGAGGCGATCGCGGCGCTCAAGGACAAGCCCTTCTCGATCATCGAGCCGCGGCAGACCACCCGGAACGACGTCTGGCGCCGCCACAAGGAGGCCGTGTTCGAAGCCTCGCCGCGCGGCAATTCCATCGACTGCCACCGGACGTGGGAGGCGCTGCTGCTGAAGTCCATCCCGATCGTCAAGACGACGCCCATGGACCCGATCTACGAGGGGCTTCCCGTCGCCATCGTGCAGGACTGGTCCGAGGTCACCGAAGAGCGGCTGCGCGGCTGGCTCGAGGAATTCGCGCCGTGGTTCGACCGGCCGCTGCCGCCCGAGATGTATTCGAACCACTGGATCGCCCGCTTCCATGCCTGGAAACCGGCCGAGCTGCAGCCACGGCTCAGCGGCCACGGCGCGACCGTCACGACGGCCGCGGCGTCCTGAACCCTTCAATTCGCCACCGCCTCGCGCTATACGGGCGGGTCATGCGGACCCGCCCGCCCGGAACGATACGAAGTTGATCCGACCATGCTGAATCTCGTCTCTTTCGTCTGGAACGGCGTGCCCGGTCCCAAGTACCGCGTGATCGCCATGTCGATCATCGTGGGCCTCGCCAACGGCGCGATGCTCTCGGCGATCAACGGGGCGATCAGCGCGCGGACGGACGGGACCTTCGACTGGACCTACCCGGCGCTCTTCCTCGCGGCCGTGCTGGTCTTCTTCGTCGGCGGCTACTTCGCGATGTACCGCGCCACCGAGATGGCGCAGCGGTTCACCCAGACCCTGCGCGAGACGACGATCCGCAAGGTGCAGGGCAGCGCGCTGCGCAATGTCGAGCGGTACGGGCGCGGCGAGATCTACACCCACATCACGCGCGATTCATGGACCCTGGGCGGGATCTGGACCAAGCTCGTCACCGCGTTCCAGGCGATGCTGGTGGTGTCCTTCTGCCTCGTCTACCTCGTCTGGCTCTCGCCCGTGGTCTTCGCGCTGACGGCGGTGGCGATCGCGGTCGGCATCTGGGTCTACTTCCTGCAGGAGAAATTCGCCAAGTCGCACCTCGTCGCGGCGCGGCGCCACGAGGTGCGCCTGTTCGGCGGCGTGGGCGACATGCTGGACGGGTTCAAGGAGCTGAAGCTCTCGCAGCCGATGGCCGAGGGGCTGATCCAGGAGCTCGACTGGAACAACGACCAGGCCCGCCGGCATTTCGTGCGGGCGGAGTTCCTGTTCTACGCCACCTCCATCATCTCGAAGGCGATGCTCTTCCTCCTGCTGGGGGTGATCGCCTTCGTGCCCGCGGAATACATCGGCACGCGCTCGGCGCAGACCTTCCAGACGCTGGCCCTGCTGCTCTACCTCGTGCCCCAGCTCGAGCAGATGGTGAACATCGTCTCGCCCATGATGCAGGCCGAGGTCGCCAAGCAGCGGCTCGACAGCCTCGACACGGCGCTGGCGCGCGAGGACGTGGGCCGGATCGAGGGCGTGGGCTTCGGCGAGGGGCTGAGGCTCAAGGGCGTGGAGCTCGACTACACCGACCCCGAGCTCGGCACGACCTTCACCCTCGGGCCCATCGACTTCGCGGCCCGCCCGGGCGAGATCGTCTTCCTCGTGGGCGGCAACGGGTCGGGCAAGACGACGCTGATGAAGGTGCTGGCCGGGCTCTATCCGCCCGACCGTGGCGAGGTCAGGCTGGGCGACACGGTGCTCGACCTGCGGTCGATCGGGTCCTGGCGCGACCAGATCGCCTCGGTCTTCCACGACTTCCACCTCTTCGACAAGGCGTTCGGCCACGACCCGGAGCGCGACTTCGACCACATCCGGGACGAGATCGCGCGCGTCGGGCTCGCCGACAAGGTCACGCTGAACGAGGACGGTTCCTTCTCGACCGTCCGGCTCTCCACCGGGCAGCGCAAGCGGCTCGCGCTGGTGCTGGCGCGGGCGCAGAAGAAGCCGCTGCTGCTGCTGGACGAATTCGGCGCGGAGCAGGACCCCGAGTTCCGCGCGTTCTTCTACACCGATTACCTCGATGCGCTCCGGGCCGAAGGGATCACCGTGATCGCCGTCAGCCACGACGACCGCTACTTCGGCACCTGCGACCGGCTGGTGAAGCTGGACCTCGGCCGCATCGTCCACGACGGGCCGCCCGACGTGGGCGCGGACGGGCTGTCGCTGCGCCCCGCCCGCGAGGCCTGAACCCGCGCGGCTAGCGGTTCTGGAAGACCCGCCGCAGCAGGACGAGGGCCAGCGCGACGAGGCAGAGGCCGACGAGGTCGCCGAACGCGTAGACCGCCATCACCGGCCCCCAGTTCACGGGCGCGATCTGGCCGCTGAAGACGAAACTCTGGCCCAGAGAATTCAGCACCGAGGTCACCAGCCCGACCAGCAGGATCCGGTGCCAGCGCACCCGCCGCCCCCGGCCGGCCCGGTCGACGATGCCCGCGATCCGCAGCGCCTCGAACCCGATCAATGCGCTCAGTGCGCCCACGAGGATCGAGAAGAAGAGCACCGGTTCGGTGATGTTCGACGCGGCTTCGGGCGTGAAGAGCAGCTCCGAGAAGTAGGCGCCCAGCATCAGGCCCGGCACCGCGCGCCAGCCCCAGACCCAGATCGACAGGACCCGCACGCCATGCGGCAGGTAGGCGAGGCTGGCGAAGACCGTCACCTCGGGAAACAGGCGCGCCTGCAGCGGCGTCAGTACGAGCGCCGTGATACCGTGGCACAGCACGTAGGCCGCGAAGACGATCGCCGTCATCGCGACATAGGGCCCCGCTCCGGAGGGGGCGGAGACGTCTCGCGCCGGGTCCTTCAAGCGTCCTGCGGAGGTCGTCGGAGGCCCGGCGCGGTGTCGTATATGTCGCCGGTCTTCATCATCTCCCCGTCGATCTGGGTGAGCAGGTCGAAGATGTCCTCGCGCGTCCTTTCGTCCGTGACGTAGCCGAGGATATGACGGAAGACCCAGCGGGTCTTCGACAGGTGAAGCTGGTGACGCAGCTGCGTGTCGGCCAGGTCGTATCTGAGCTGCGCGTTCTGTTCGCGCAGCTCGGACAGGGATTTCTCGTCTTTATCAGGCATCTGGGCAACTTTCCAAAATGCACTCGACCGCGCTCCCGCAGCCCGGTCAGGAGTCCAGTCTAGGACCGGCATGCGACGGAATCAAACGGCGCGCACATATCGGGCCGATCCGATGCGTGAAGGCCACGGATGGCGATCCCTTGAGGACTCGAACCCCAAACCTGCTGATTAGAAGTCAGCTGCTCTATCCAGTTGAGCTAAGGGACCGCTGGTGCCTGATTACCCAGCAGGCTCCGGGCGGTGCAAGCGAAACCGCGCTGCGGGGTGCGATTCCGTGCCGTCGCCTCTGACGGGTCAGGCGTGGCGGGTCGGCCCCTCCGTGCCCTGCGCCTCGTGCCAGGCGAGGATGGCCTCGTTCACGGCGGAGAGGCTGCCGGGGCGGTAGCGCTCGGGCAGGGTGGTGTCGCCCCATCGGGTCAGGACGGTGTCGTGCACCTCTTCGAGGCGTTCCGGCCCGATCCGGTCCTTGGGGCGGAAGCGGGTGATGCTCTCGCCCAGGCCGCGCGAGGGCCTGGAGCGGTTGCTGAGCGGGCCGAGCGGCTTGCACTCCGCCCGGATGGCGTCCCGCTGGGAGGCATTGACGCAGAGCCCGGCCCGTTCGGCGCCCTCGATCATCCAGTCCAGCGCGATGCTGGAGAGGTCGCGGATGTCGCCGCCGCCGCCGACCGACCCGTGATCGCCCGCGAAGAAGAGCTCCCGGTAGGGCAGGGCGGAGGGGTCCGGCGCTGCGGCGTTCAACTCGGCCACGTTGGTCCAGCGCGCCGGCTCGAAGGCCCGGCGGCGTTCGTCCAGCGCGACAGCATGGCGGGCGGAGGCGACCATGCTGGACAGATCGGCGTCGTGAAAGCGATAGCGGCGCCGGGTGAGGCTGCCGATCACCGGCACATGCGCGGGCACGCCGAGCGCACCCACCGTGTCCCAGACGCCGAGGAAATCGATGCGGAGCCGTGGCGCGTCCGGAAGGCCCTGCGCACGGCGCCACTCGGCCTCCTGCCGGCTCGTGACGAGGCCGGGCGACATCTCGGAGCGGAAGCGGTGGCTTTCGTCGCTGTCCGGATGGGTCGTCGGATCGCCCATCGTGCGGTAGCGCCGGATCGCCTCGGGGATGCGGTCGAGCGCGTTGCGGTTCACGATTCCGGTTGAGCGGATGAAGCCCGCGAGCGAGCGCGCGGTATAGGCGCCGCGGGAGAAGCCGAAGATCTGGATCGCGTCGCCGGGTTCGTAGAGGAAGACGAGGTGGCGGTAGGCCTCGACGATGTTCTCGAGCAGGCCCCAGCCGAAGGCCCCGCCAAGCGTCCGGTCGAGCGTGCGCGACAGCCAGGTCACGCCGTCGCCGGTGCCGACGCCCTGGATGTAGATCGGGATCTGCACGGTGCCGGAGGCGTCCGACGGCTCCACCGCGCGGGCCAGTTGCACCACGTTGGTGGGCGTGGTGCTGTCGGACCTGTTCCAGGTCCCGTCACAGAAGATGACGATGCGCTTCACGGCTCCGCTCCAAGCTGCGCCCCTCCGGCGGGGCGGCCTGCGGCCATTGAAGGCGCAACCGGCGCTCGGATCAAGTCAGAGTTGTGCGGAGACGTTGGTCTTCAGCTGAAGGTAGCGTCGCGGGCACGCCGCCGCCTGGGTCAGTGGGTCCAGACCGCGCGACGGTTGGTGGCGAAATTCTCGCCATAGCCGCCGGGGCGGACGTTGGGCTTGCGCTCCTTCGGCTCGGTCACGACGGCTTCGATCCCGTGGTCGCGGGCGTAGTCCAGCGCCTCTTCCTTGGTGTCGAACCGCAGCCGCACCTGGGCCTGCGTGTCGTCGGAGGAGGTCCAGCCCATCAGCGGATCGACCTCGCGCGCGGAGTCGGGGAAGTAGTCCAGCACCCATTTCTTGGTCCGGGCGGTGCCGGATTGCGTGGCCGTTCTGGCAGGGCGGTAGATACGTGCGGTCATGCGAAGAAACTCCCCGGAAGTCGAAGGTTTTATGCTGAAATTCCTGCCCGGCGGCAAGTCCGAAATCCGGACGATCCGAGGCGTCGTCGGTTCCGGCTGCCCCTCCGCGGGATCGGGGAGTGAGGGGATCGGGGGATCCCGCGGCGGGGCAGCCAGTTCCGCTGCATGCAGGAATCAGATTATGAGGGTGAGTCGCATCTCCGCAAGGGGCAGATCCCGGTCAGGCGCAGGGTCCGGGCGGATGTTCGCCGACATATCAACGCCATGCGGAGACGCTTCGGTCTCTGCAGCCGATGGTATCGAGCGGGTCCGCCCCGGGGGCTCCGGCCTGCTGCTGCCATCTGCTGACACCACGCTGTCAGCAAGTCCGGCCCCGCGCCCTTGCGTTTCCGGCGCCGGGACACACATCATGGCAGTACTCCATCCGAGGTTCCCCGATGCCCCCGCAAGACGCCGACACCCTGCCGATGATGAACGCCCCCGCGCCGGACGTGCGCGCGCGCGAGAAGCTCGAGGGCGGCAAGCGGCTGGTGATGAAGACGGAATTCTCCGCTGCAGGCGACCAGCCGACGGCGATCCGTGAGCTGTCGGGCGGCATCGGCACCGGCGAGCGTGACCAGGTGCTGCTTGGCGCGACCGGGACCGGCAAGACCTTCACCATGGCCAAGGTGATCGAGGAGACGCAGCGCCCGGCCATCATCCTCGCGCCCAACAAGACGCTGGCGGCCCAGCTCTACGGCGAGTTCAAGGGCTTCTTCCCGGACAACGCGGTCGAGTATTTCGTGTCCTATTACGATTACTACCAGCCCGAGGCCTATGTCCCGCGGTCGGACACCTATATCGAGAAGGAATCCCAGATCAACGAGCAGATCGACCGGATGCGCCACTCGGCCACCCGGGCGCTGCTGGAACGCGACGACGTGATCATCGTCGCCTCGGTGTCCTGCATCTACGGCCTCGGCTCGCCCGAGCTCTACATGGCGATGACGATGGACCTCGTGGCGGGGCAGAGCTACGACCAGCGGCAGGTGATGGCCGACCTCGTCGCCCAGCAGTACAAGCGCAACGACCAGGGCTTCCAGCGCGGGTCTTTCCGGGTGCGGGGCGACAGCCTCGAGATCTGGCCCGCGCACCTCGAGGACCGGGCCTGGCGGATGTCGTTCTTCGGCGACGAGCTCGAGGCGATCGACGAGTTCGATCCCCTGACGGGGCAGAAGACCGGCAGCTACGACAAGATCCGGATCTACGCCAATTCGCACTACGTCACGCCCAAGCCGACGATGAAACAGGCGATCGAGGGCATCAAGAAGGAGCTCCGCCAGCGGCTCGACCAGCTGGTGGCCGAGGGCAAGCTGCTGGAGGCGCAGCGGCTGGAGCAGCGCACCAACTTCGACCTCGAGATGCTGGAGGCCACCGGCGTCTGCAACGGGATCGAGAACTACTCGCGCTATCTCACCGGCCGCGCGCCGGGCGAGCCGCCGCCGACGCTCTTCGAGTTCATCCCAGACGACGCCATTGTCTTCTGCGACGAGAGCCACGTCTCGGTCCCGCAGATCGGCGGCATGTACCGGGGCGACTACCGGCGGAAGTTCACCCTGGCCGAACACGGCTTCCGGCTGCCCTCCTGCATGGACAACCGCCCCCTCAAGTTCGAGGAATGGGACGCGATGCGGCCCCAGTCGATCTATGTCTCCGCCACGCCCGGAAGCTGGGAGCTGGAACAGACCGGCGGCGTCTTCACCGAGCAGGTGATCCGTCCCACGGGCCTGCTGGACCCGCAGGTCGAGATCCGGCCCGTCGACATGCAGGTCGACGACCTTCTCGACGAGGTCCGCAAGGTCGCCGCCGACGGCTACCGGACGCTTGTGACGACCCTCACCAAGCGGATGGCCGAGGACCTGACGGAATACATGCACGAGCAGGGCATCCGCGTCCGCTACATGCATTCCGACATCGACACGATCGAGCGGATCGAGATCCTGCGCGACCTGCGCCTCGGCGCCTTCGACGTGCTGATCGGCATCAACCTGCTGCGCGAGGGGCTCGACATCCCGGAATGCGGGCTGGTCGCGATCCTCGACGCGGACAAGGAGGGCTTCCTGCGGTCCGAGACCTCGCTGATCCAGACCATCGGCCGCGCCGCGCGGAACGTGGACGGGCGCGTCATCATGTATGCCGACAAGATCACCGGCTCGATGGAGCGCGCGCTGGCCGAGACCGAGCGGCGCCGCGAGAAGCAGATCGCCTACAATGAGGAACATGGGATCACGCCGGCCACGGTGAAGAAGAACGTCGATGACATCCTCGCCGGGCTCTACAAGGGCGACGTGGACATGAACCGCGTGACCGCCAAGGTCGAGAAGCCGGTCGCGGGCGGGAACCTGCAGGCCCATCTCGACGGGTTGCGGGACGCCATGCGCAAGGCGGCCGAGAACCTCGAGTTCGAGGAGGCCGCGCGGCTCCGCGACGAGGTCAAGCGGCTGGAGGCCGTCGACCTCGCCATCCACGACGACCCCTTGGCGCGCCAGCAGGCGGTCGAGAAGGCGGCGGACGAGGCGGTCGGACGGAGCGGGCGCTCCACCGCCGGGCGCCCCGGCCAGCGCGGCGGCAACGTGAAGCGGCGCAAACGCTAGGCATCCTCTCCGAGAGGGCGCTTGCGGCGGCCATGATCCTCGCGCAGGTCAACGAAGGTCAACAACGTCCTGACGCGGGGCCGCCATGCGCCGATCTTCCGCCGCGGCCCCTGTGGCCGCGCTCGCCATCCTCGCCGGTGGCGCCGCCGCCGCGCAGGAGCAGACGGCGCAGGCCTGCGATCCGAATGACAGGGGATGACACGGGCGCCTGCGTGCCGATCGCCCCGGACGTGGAGTGCGCCGACGGCTCCGGCCACGGACGTGCTTAGGTGCGGGGTCCCGTCCGGGTCATCGGACGGGACGTCCACGGGCTCGACCGCGACGGCGACCGGATCGCCTGCGACTAGGCCCGGGCCCCGGGCAGCGCCTCGGCCATCGCGCTCCAGAGCGTCTCGAGCGGTTCGATCCCCACCGACAGCCGCACGAAGCCCGGCGCCACGGCATCGCCCCAGCGGGCACGCCGCTCGGCACTGGTGTGCACGCCGCCGAACGAGGTCGCGGGCTGGATCAGCGGGCAGGTGGTGATGAAGCGCTCCGCGACCGCCTCGCTCTCGAGCGTGAAGGAGATCAGGAAGCCGCCATGGGCCATCTGCTTGAGCGCCGGGTGGTTCGACATGCCCGGATAGCGCAGATCGGACACCGCGGGGTGCTCCGCCAGCCGCCCGGCAATCGCCTCGGCCGAGGCGACCATCCGGCTCAGCCGCAGTTCCAGCGTCTCGAGCCCGCGCAGCGTCAGCCAGGCCTCGAACGGCCCCGGGATCCCGCCCGCGAGCTTCCGCCAGTCCTTGATCCGCGCCAGCAGCGCCTCGTCCCGCGTCGCCACGTGGCCCATCAGCAGGTCCGAATGTCCGTTCGGCGCCTTGGTGTCCGAGGCCACCACGATGTCGGCGCCCAGGTCGAGCGGCCGCTGCCCGAGCGGCGTCATCGTGGTGTTGTCGACCACCAGCAGACCGCCCGCGGCATGGACCTTCTCCGCCGCCGCGGCGATGTCGCAGAGCTCCAGCCCCGGGTTCGAGGGCGTCTCGAGGAACACCAGCCGGAAGCCGTCGAACCCGCCCTCGTCGAAGCGGGCGGTGTCGCGCAGCACCATCTCGACGCCGAGCGCCTTCAGGAACTGGTCGCCCAGAAGCCGTGTGGTGTAATAGCCGTCCGTCGGCACGAGGATGCGGTCCCCGGCGGACAGGCAGGCGAAGAGCGCGGCCGAGATCGCGCCCATCCCCGAGGGGAAGGCCAGCGCCGGCGCCTGCTCGAGATGCCCGAGCGCCGCCTCCAGCGCGGCCCATGTCGCATTGTCCATCCGCCCGTAGCCCGGAACGCCGGCCGGGTCGCCCGGCAGGTGGAACATCGAGGCCATCTCGACCGGCGCCACCACCGGCGCCCCCTTCTCCAGCCCCTTGGCGCGCAGGTGCAGCAGGGTCGCGGCGAGTGTCTCATCGGTCATGGGTCGGCTCCTCGAAATCGTGTCGCCGCCAGCTATCCGCAACCCGCGCCGCTCCGCAAGCGCGACTCCCCGTCTTTCCTCTGGTCCCCACCTTCCTCTGGTCAATGTATCCCGGGGGGAGTCGGGCCGCAGGCCCGGCGGGGGGCTGGCCCCCCTCCGCCCCTGCCACAGGCGAAAGGGGCGGACCGATGGCCCGCCCCCCGTCATGCGCCCGCCTGCCGCTCAGCGCAGGTCGGGATGCTTGTAATCCTCCAGGAGCCGCTGGCGCAGCGTCAGTTTCGACACCTTGCCGGTCGCGGTCAGCGGCAGGTCCTCGACCCAGATGATGTCGTCGGGCAGCTGCCACTTGGCGAAATGCTCCGACATCGACTGCTGCAGCGCGTCGAGCGAGGGCTTCTCCTCGCCCGCCGCCACCGCCACGAGGATCGGCCGCTCGTCCCATTTCGGATGCGGCACCGCGATCACCGCGGCCGAGGCGACCCCGGGATGCGCCATCGCCGCGTTCTCGAGGTCGATGGACGAGATCCACTCGCCGCCCGATTTCACCAGGTCCTTCGCCCGGTCCTGGATCGACAGCACCCCGTTCGGATCGATCGAGGCCACGTCGCCGGTTCCGAACCAGCCGTCCGCATCCAGCGCCTTGGCGGTCGCCTCCTCGTTCTTGAAGTAGCCCGAGACCACGGTGTTGCCGCGCACGTAGAGCTCACCCACGGCCTCGCCGTCCTTCGGCAGCACCTTGCCGTCCTCGTCCACGATCTTGAAATCGACCCCGAAGCAGCGGCGGCCCTGTTTCTGCTTCATGTCGAGCCGTTCCTCCAGCGGCGCGTCCTTCAGCGTCGCGGGCAGGACCCCGTGCGAGCCGACCGGGCTCATCTCGGTCATGCCCCAGGCGTGGGAGACGGAGGCTCCCATTTCCTCGAACCCCTTGATCAGCGAGCGCGGCGCGGCGGAACCGCCGACGACCACGTCCTTGAAGCCCGCGGGCATCTGGCCGCGCTTGCGGATCTCGGCCATCAGCCCCATCCAGATCGTCGGCACGCCCCATGCGGAATGCACGACCTCCTTGTCCATCAGGTCGTAGAGGCTGGCGCCGTCCAGCGCCGCGCCGGGGAAGACGATCGAGAGCCCCGCCAGCGGCGCCGAATAGGGCAGGCCCCAGGCGTTCACGTGGAAGAGCGGCACGACGGGCAGCACCTTGGCGCCTTCGACGAAACTGTCGGATTGCATGACGATGATCATCATCGCGTGCAGCACCGTCGAGCGGTGCGAATAGAGCGCGCCCTTCGGGTTGCCGGTGGTCCCCGAGGTGTAGCAGAGGCCGGCCGCGGTGTTCTCGTCGAACTCGGGCCACTCGATGGTCTCGGGCTGGCCCTCCAGCAGGTCCTCGTAGCAGAGCGCCTCGAAGGCCAGGTCCTTCGGCATGTGCGCCCGGTCCGTCATGATGACGTAGGTGAGGTCCTTCGGCAGGTGATCCTTCACCGCCGCGATCAGCGGCACGAAGGTGGTGTCGAGGAAGAGGAGCTTGTCCTCGGCGTGATTGACGATGTAGATCAGCTGCTCGGCCGAGAGCCGCGGGTTGATCGTGTGGCACACGGCCCCGATGCCGGAGATCGCGTAATAGAGCTCGAAATGGCGGTAGCCGTTCCAGGCGAGGGTCGCGACCCGGTCGCCAAGCTCCACCCCCTGCGCCTGCAGCCCGTGGGCAAGCTGGCGGGTCCGTTTCACGGCGTCCGGATAGGTGTAGCGGTGCACGTCTCCCTCGGTGCGGACCGAGACGATCTCGCCCTGCGGATACTGCTCTGCGCCGAATTCCAGAATCTCGCTGATCAGCAGCGGACGCTGCATCATCATGCCCTTCATGGGTCTCCTCCCGTTTTCTTCTTAGCGATTTGTTAGCGCGGCTCCGACACCTGCGAAAGTAAATTTCGCAGAATCCGGAGGGTGGCCGCCGATGCCGCGCTGCGGCATTCCAAATATAGGGAAAACAAGGTGAATTCACTGGTCACTGCCGCGCGGCTTCCTATGGTGGCGGCAATGCGAAACAGGGAGGCATATCTCGATGAAGGCCATCGTCTGCAATGAATTCGGTCCGCTGAGCGACCTCGAGTACAAGGACCTTCCGGACCCCGAGGCCGGCCCCGGCCAGGTCCTGATCAAGGTCGAGGCCTGCGGCGTGAACTACCCCGACGGGCTGCTGGTCCAGGGCAAGTACCAGGTCCGCCCCGACCGGCCCTTCATCCCCGGCTCCGAGGTCGCGGGCGAGATCGTGGCGCTCGGCGAGGGCGTGACCGACCGCGAGGTCGGCCAGCGGGTCGTCGGCTATGCGGGCCAGACCGGCTATGCCTCGATGGCCGCGATCCCGGCGGCCTCGACCTTCCTGCTGCCCGAGGGCGCGGACGCGGCCGAGGCCTGCGCGCTGATCATCGCCTACGGCACCTCGCACCACGCCCTGAAGCAGCGCGCGCAGCTCAAGCCGGGCGAGACGCTGGTCGTCTTCGGCGCGGCCGGTGCGACGGGCGTCGCCGCGGTGCAGATCGGCAAGATCATGGGCGCGACGGTGATCGCGGTCGTCTCCTCCGAGGAGAAGGGCAAGATCGCGAAGGAGTGCGGCGCGGACCACGTGATCGGCTACGACGGGCTCAAGGACAAGGTCAAGGAGCTGACCGGCGGCAAGGGCGCCGACGTCTGCTACGACGTCGTGGGGGGCGAGGCCTTCGACGCCGCCTCGCGCTTCATGGCGCGCAACGGTCGGCTGCTGGTGATCGGCTTCGCGAGCGGCGACATCCCGAAGTTCCCGGTGAACCTCGCGCTGGTGAAGGAATACGCGGTGGTCGGCGTCTTCTGGGGCAATTTCACCCGGGCCGAGCCACAGGTCTACGCCGAGAACATGCGCGAGCTGCTCGACTGGTTCGGCAGCAGGACGGTCAAGCCGATCGTCGCCGGGCGCTTCCCGCTGAAGGACGCGGCCGAGGTGCTCGAGACGGTGCTCGGGCGCGGCGGCGTCGGCAAGTTCGCCCTGATCCCCGAAGGGGTCTGACGCAGAGACAGGCGCAGGGCCTTTCCGCGCCGCGCGGCGCGGGGAGGCCGCTGGAGGGAGGAGGAACCCCATGGCCACGAAACGCTGGAAACTGAAACCGAAGGGCTCGAACTGGGGGGAGTTCGGGGAGGACGACCAGCTCGGTCGTCTGAACCTCATCACCCCCGAGAAGGTCCGGCAGGGCATCGCCGAGGTGCGGGAGGGCCGGACCTTCTGCCTTTCGCTGCCGCTCGACCGGCCGGGCGGCAACGCGCTGAACCCGCGCCGCCACCCGCCGGTGCTGCGGCCCACCCTGCGCGGCGAGGCGGTGAACTTCCTCGCCAGCGACGGGGCGGCGCCCGACGTGCTCTGCGACGATCTCGTCATCATGCACCTGCAATACTCGACCCAGTGGGACGCGTTCTCGCATGTCGGCGGCCGTTTCGACGTGGATGGCGACGGGGTGGACGAGCACGTCTTCTACAACGGCTTCCGCGCCGGGCAGGACATCACCGGCCCGTCCGATCCGCAGGACGCGGGCGTCCGGTCGGGCATGAAGGGCGAAAGCACCTCGCGTGCGGCCAAGCTCGGGGTGGAGAATGCCGCCGTCCACGGCATGCAGGGCCGCGCGGTGATGATCGACCTGCGCGCGCATCTGGGCGACGGGCGGACCTACGTCGGCTATGACGAGCTGATGCGGGTGATGGAGGCCGACGGGGTCGAGGTCGAACAGGGCGACATGGCCTGTTTCCACACCGGCTTCGGGCAGCGCATCCTCGACATGGCGGCGCCGGACGAGGATGTCCTGCACAACGCCTGCGCCGTGCTGAACGGGCGGGACGGCAAGCTCCTGCAATGGATCACCGACAGCGGCGTCTCGGCGCTGATCTCGGACAATTACGCGGTCGAGGGGCTGCCCGCGCAGCCCTGCGACCACGACCACGAGATGTGTTCGAACCTGCCGCTGCACGAACATTGCCTGTTCAAGAACGGCATCCCGCTGGGCGAGCTCTGGCACCTGACGCCCCTGGCCGAATACCTGCGGGCCGAGGGCCGGACCCGGTTCCTGCTCACCGCGCCGCCGCTGCGCCTGCCGGGCGCGGTCGGCTCGCCGGTGACACCGATCGCCACGGTCTGAGGCGGCAGCGCCTCAGAGCCCCGAGATCGCCAGCGCCTCGGCCAGCATCGGCGCCAGCCGCGCGGCCCAGGCGCGCTGGCCCTCCGGCGTGGCGATCAGGTCGTTCCGCAGCTCGATGAGCACGTTGGGCCGCCCGTGGTCGATCGCGTGCCGCTCCACCGCGTCGCCGGGCAGGTGGCCGCCGTAGGGCTCGTTCTCGCCCACGCAGAGGTCCGGCTCCTGCCGGAGCCGCGTCAGCAGCGCCTGCGCCAGCCGTTCGTCGCGGCCGTAGAGCACGCCGACCTGCCAGGGCCGGGGCGGCCGCCCGCGCAGCTGCGGCGTGAAGGAATGGATCGACAGGAGCACCGTGTCGTCCCGCCGCGCCGCCAGCCCCGCGAGCGCGGCGTGGTAGGGCCGGTAACAGGCGTCGAGCCTGCGCTCCAGCTCCTCGGGGCCGGCGTGCCGGTTCGCCGGGATGATCGAGCCGTCGTAGAGCTTCATCAGGAGCGTCGGATCGTCCTCGCCCCGGTTCGGGTCGATCACCAGGCGCGAGAAGTTCGACAGGATCGCGGGGCCATCCAGCGCCTCGGCCAGCGCCAGCGTCACCTCGGCGGCGCCCGGGTCGTAGGCGATGTGGCGGTTCATGTCCGCTTGCGGAAGGCCCAGCGACCCGCCGCCGACGAAATCCGGCACCGTGTTCGCGGCGTGATCGCAGGTCACGAGCCAGCGGGACGGGCGGTCTGCGCCAATAATTTGGTAGGGCTTGTATGTCATGCCTGCGTCACCCGGCCGTGGCACGGCTCTGTCGGTTGTTGCCTCATGGGAAAAACGCAATACTAAGGGCGGGGCTCGGGCACAAGCGGCGCCCAACGGGCAGTCAAAGGAGAGACATGAGACGCCTTCGCAACACGAAGATCGTCGCGACCCTCGGGCCGGCGTCGAACGATTACGAAACGATCCGGGCGCTGCACGAAGCGGGGGCCGACGTCTTCCGCCTCAACATGAGCCACGGCAGCCATGACGAGATTCGCGAACGCCACCGGATCATCCGCCAGATCGAACGCGATCTGGACAGCCCGATCGCCATCCTCGCCGACCTGCAGGGGCCGAAGCTGAGGGTGGGGGCGTTCAGGAACGGCTCGGAAGAGCTCGAGGTCGGCCAGCGCTTCCGGCTCGATCTGGACGAGGCGGAGGGTGACGCGACCCGCGTGACGCTCCCGCACCAGGAGATCTTCGACGTGCTCGAACCGGGGCAGAAGCTGCTGGTCAACGACGGGAAGATCCGCCTGAAGGTCGTGGAATGCGGGCCGGATCATGCCGATTGCGAGGTGACGACCGGCGGCACGATCTCGAACCGCAAGGGGGTGAACGTGCCCGACGCGGTGCTGAACCTCGCGGCGCTGTCGGAAAAGGACCGCGATGACCTGGAATTCGTCTGCCAGCTGGGCGTGGACTGGCTGGCGCTGTCCTTCGTCCAGCGCCCCGAGGACGTGCAGGAGGCGCGGAGCCTCGCCGGCGGCCGCGCGGCGATCCTGTCCAAGATCGAGAAACCGGCGGCGGTGAAATCCTTCGACGCGATCCTCGAGGCCTCGGACGGGATCATGGTCGCACGCGGCGACCTGGGCGTGGAGCTTCCGGTGCACGCGGTGCCGCCGATCCAGAAAAGCCTCGTCCGGAAATGCCGCAACGCCGCCAAGCCGGTGATCGTCGCGACCCAGATGCTGGAAAGCATGATCGAGAGCCCGATGCCCACCCGGGCCGAGGTCTCGGACGTCGCGGCCGCGATCTACGAGGGCACCGATGCCGTCATGCTCTCGGCCGAGAGCGCGGCGGGCAGCTTCCCGGTCGAGGCGGTGAAGACGATGGACAGCGTCGCCAAGTCGGTCGAGGACGATCCGCTCTACCGCGAGATCATCGAGGCCAGCCGCAGGGTGGTCCGCGGCACCGTCGCCGACGGCATCGTCGCCGCCGCCCGCGAGATCGCCGAAACGACGGACATCAAGGTGATCTGCTGCTTCACCGAAAGCGGCACCACCGCGCTGCGCGTCGCGCGCGAACGGCCCCGGGTGCCGATCATCGCGATGACCTCGAAGCGTGGCACCGCGCGGCGGCTGGCGCTGTCCTGGGGCTGCAACACGGTGATGACCGGCGAGCTCGAACGCTTCAAGCAGGCGGTGGTGAACGCCGCCCGCGCCGCCCGTGTCGGCGGCTACGCGACCGAGCAGGACCAGATCGTCGTCACCGCCGGGGTGCCCTTCAACCAGGAGGGCACGACCAACATCCTGCGCGTCGCACCCTGCCAGGAGCGGCTGATCTACGCGACCGATCCCGGCTGACGTGGACGGCGCCCTGAACCTCGTGATCGGCACGATCCTGATGTGCCTCGCCATCCCGTCGCTGCTTTCGGCGGTGATGGACCGGCGCTTTCCGCTGGTGGCGCTGCTGGTCTTCTGCGCGGGCGCCGCGCTGATCGTGGTCGAGGCCGCGGCGCGCCACCGCGGCCTGCCCGGCGACATGGCCGCGGTGCAGGCCTTCGCGACGCAGACCCTGCCCGCGACCCTCGCCCAGGTGCCCCATGCCTTCCTGGAGGTCGCGGGGCAGGTGGTCTCGGGCTTCTACTGAGGCTTGCGGGCCGGGCCCGGATCGCTAGGCTCCGCCCGGTCAGGTGCCCCGCAAGGGGAGAATCGGGAAGCCGGTGCAAATCCGGCGCGGGCCCGCCGCTGTAAGGGGGACCGACCGCGCAGAGGCCACTGGGGCCCTCCCCGGGAAGGCGCGCGGCCGGAGTGAACCCAAGCCAGAAGACCGGCCTGATGACATCTGGGCGCGCGGCTGGACCCTGCGCACCCGCTGTCATTCGCGGAGGCCGACATGCCCCTTTCCCCCGCCCGCCCGGTGCCGGCGCGCATCTTCACGCAGGCCGAACGCCAGGCGTTCTACGACATCGTCGCCGCCCGCCGCGACGTTCGCAACGAGTTCGAGGACCGGCCCATTGCCGAAGATGTCCTGAAGCGCATCCTCGCCGCCGCCCATGCCGCGCCCTCGGTGGGCTTCATGCAGCCCTGGAACTTCATCCTGATCCGCGATCCCGCCCGGCGGCAGGCGGTGCAGGCGGCCTTCGCCGTCGCGAACGAGGAGGCCGCGGCGATGTTCCCCGACGAGAAACAGGCGGCCTACCGGGCGCTGAAGCTCGAGGGGATCACGAAGGCGCCGCTCAACATCGCGGTGACCTGCGACCGGAGCCGCGGCGGCCGCGTGGTGCTGGGCCGGACGCACAACCGCGAGATGGACATCTATTCCACCGTCTGCGCGGTTCAGAACCTCTGGCTCGCCGCCCGGGCCGAGGGGATCGGCATGGGCTGGGTCAGCATCTTCCGACCCGAGGACCTGCGCCGCATCCTCGGGGTGCCGGACCATGTCGAGATCGTCGCCTACCTCTGCCTCGGCCATGTCTCCGAACTCTATGACCGGCCCGAGCTGGCCGCGAAGGGCTGGCGCGCGCGGCTCGAGCTCGAGACGCTGGTGATGGAGGAAGGCTGGACCGGCGCCGCCCCGGAAGAGGAAGAAGATCAGTCCCCCGCCATCCGGTAGCGCTTGCAGACCGCGGTCCCGGTCGTGCGGCAGGTCCGGAAGCCCATCTTCTCGCAATACCCCTGTCCCTCGGCAGGGCGCCGGCACGTGGCCGCATACAGGGCGGCGCCGGCATGCTATCCTGCCGCCCATCCGAACGGCAGGAGCGCGCCCATGGCATCCGATCCGCTTCCCTCGTGGCAGGAGACCGGCCCCCGGGCCGCGCTCCTCGACTTCGTTGCCCGGGTCAGCGATCCGGACCACGCGGATTTCGTCCCCGCGCCCGAGCGGATCGCCGTCTTCGACAATGACGGCACGCTCTGGAGCGAACGGCCGACCTATTTCCAGCTGCTCTATGCCCGCGACCGCCTGAACCAGAAGGCGGGCGAGGATCCGGCGCTGCTGGAGAACGAGGTCATGCGCGCGGTGGCGGAGGGTGACTGGGACGGCGCCTTCTCGGGCGGCTACGAAGGGCTGATCGGCGTGGTCACCGTCAGCCATTCGGGCATGACGGTCGAGGATTTCCAGACCGATGTCCGCGACTGGCTGGCCGGGGCCCGCCACCCCGAGACCGGGCGCCGCTACACCGACATGGTCTTCGCCCCGATGCTCGAGCTGATGGCGCTGCTGCGCGATGCGGGGTTCACGGTCTGGATCGTCACCGGCGGCGGCGTGCATTTCGTCCGCGCCTTCGCCGCCGAGACCTACGGGATCCCGCCCGAGCGGGTGGTCGGCTCGACCGGGCCGATCGAATACCGGACCGAACCGGGGCCGCCGCGCATCTTCAAGCTGCCGGGGCTGGAGTTCATGGACGACGGGCCGGGCAAGCCCGTGGGCATCGACCGCCAGATCGGCCGGGTGCCGATCTTCGCCGCGGGCAATTCCGACGGCGATTACGCGATGCTGGAGTACGTCACCTCGGCCCCCGGGCCCCGCTTCGGCCTGCTGGTCCACCACACCGATGCCGAGAGGGAATTCGCCTATGACCGCGACGTGGCGCTCGGGGCGCTCGAACGCGGTCTGATCGACGCCGAAGGCCGCGGATGGTGCGTGCTCGACATGGCGCGCGACTGGTCCGCGGTCTGGCCGGAACGGTGACGTTCTCCCGCCAAGGACGAGCCTTCCGTCAGCAGTTCATCCTAAACTTGCTTAACGCTACGTAACGCGCAAAGGTGGGTCTGCGCGCCTGTTCCGGGCGGATGACGAGGATCTCGCAATGGCAGACAAACCGAACATTCTCATACTCTGGGGTGACGATATCGGCACCTGGAACCTGAGCTATTTCAACCGCGGCCAGATGGGATACCGGACGCCCAACATCGACCGCGTCGCCAACGAGGGCGCGGCCTTCACCGATTACTATGGCCAGCAGAGCTGCACCGCCGGGCGCGCGGCCTTCATCACCGGGCAGAACCCGATCCGCACCGGGCTCACCAAGGTGGGGATGCCGGGCGCGGATGTTGGCCTCCAGAAGGAGGATCCGACGATCGCGACCCTGCTGAAGGCCGAAGGCTACGCCACCGGCCAGTTCGGCAAGAACCACCTTGGCGACAAGGACGAATACCTGCCGACGATGCACGGGTTCGACGAGTTCTTCGGCAACCTCTACCACCTGAACGCCGAGGAAGAGCCGGAGCTGCCGGACTACCCCAAACAGGACTGGTTCAAGGACCGCTACGGCCCGCGTGGCGTGCTGCACAGCTGGGCCGACGGCAAGGGCGGTCAGAGGATCGAGGACACCGGCCCGCTGACCAGGAAACGGATGGAGACGGTGGACGAGGAATTCCTCGAAAGCGCGATCCGGTTCATCGAGGACGCGGTGAAGAACGACCAGCCGTTCTTCGTCTGGTTCAACACCACCGGCATGCACTTCCGCACGCATTGTCCCGACAAGCACAGGGGCAAGAGCGGGCAGGGGTTCTACAACGACATGATGGTCGTCCACGACGAGACCATCGGCGTGCTGCTCGACAAGCTCGACGAGCTCGGGATCACCGACAACACCTTCGTGATGTATTCGACCGACAACGGCCCGCATTTCAACACCTGGCCGGATGCGGCGATCACCCCCTACCGGTCCGAGAAGAACACCAACTGGGAAGGCGCCTGGCGGGTGCCGTGCTTCATGCGCTGGCCCGACCGGATCAAGGCGGGCACGGTGCTGAACGACATCGCCTGCCATCAGGACATGCTGCCGACGCTGCTGTCGGCGGCCGGCGCTCCGGGCGTGAAGGAGAAGCTCCTCGACGGCCACACGGTCGGCGACATGACCTACAACGTGCATGTCGACGGCTTCGACCTGCTGCCCTGGCTCTCGGGCGAGGCCGAGAAGGGCCCGCGCGAGACGATGTTCTACTTCTCCGACGACGGCGACCTGCTGGCGATCCGGCACAATGACTGGAAGGCGGTGCTGATGGAGCAGCGGGCGCGGCAGCTGCAATGCTGGATCGAGCCCTTCGTGCCGCTCCGGGCGCCCAAGATCTTCAACCTCCGGCGCGATCCCTTCGAGAGGGCGGACGAGAATTCCAACACCTACTGGGACTGGTATCTCGACCATGCCTTCCTGATCTACGGGATGCAGGGGCTGGTGGCGGACCAGATCGAGGCCTTCGTGAAGTACCCGCCGCGGCAGAAGCCCGCGGCCTTCAACCTCGATGCGGTGATGACCCAGCTCGAGACCATGGGCAGCGGCGCCGGCCATTGAGCCGGGGGTGCAACGCGGCGCGCCGGGCCTTCGGGGCCGGCGCGCGGCCTTTCAGACCCGCGCCACGCAGCGGAAACCGATATGCGTGGTCCCGGTGTCGACCATCTGCGGGCGCCGCGCCGCGGGGCGGTAGCGCAGGCAATAGTTCGGCGCACAGAGATGCGAGCCGCCCTTCACCACCCGGCGTTCGATCGGCCAGTCCGGCGCCGCCGGGTCGTGGCTGCCCGTGGCGGTGCCGCGCAGCGGGTTCTGCGGGATGCAGCAGGGCTTGTCGGCCTCGGGCGGATGCGCCTCGGTCCAGAAGTCGGCGCACCATTCCCAGACGTTGCCCGCCATGTCCCGCAACCCGAAGCCGTTCGGCGGGAAGCTCCCGACCGGAGAGGTTCCGGCGAAGCCGTCGGTGCAGAGGTTCTGCCACGGGAATTCGCCCTGCCACGTATTGGCCCGCGGCGGTCCGCCGGGGAGGTGCGTGTCGCCCCAGGTGAAGGCCTTGCCCTCCAGCCCGCCCCGGGCGGCGCACTCCCATTCCGCCTCGGTCGGCAGCGCCTTGCCCGCCCAGGCGGCATAGGCCAGCGCGTCCTCGTAGGCGATATGGACGACCGGGTGCTGCCCGCGCTTCCGGACATGGCTCCCCGGCCCCTCGGGGTGGCGCCAGCAGGCGCCGGGGGTCCAGTGCCACCAGCTGTCGATGCGCGTCAGGTCCACGGGGCCAGCCGTCGGACGGAAGACCAGCGACCCGGGCACGAGGTTCTCGGCCGGGGCGCCGGGAAAGAGCGCCGGATCGGGCGCCCGCTCGGCCACGGTCACATGCCCGGTGCGCTTCACGAACAGCGCGAACTGGGCGTTGGTCACCTGCGTGCGGTCCATCCAGAACCCGTCCACGGCGACGCGGTGCACCGGCGCCTCCTCGGGGTAATGCGCCTCCGAGCCCATCAGGAACGTGCCGCCGGGGATCCATTTCATCCCCGGATGCGGCGGGGCCGAGGGCGCTTCGGAGGCCGGTGCGTGCAGGGTCATGCCGCGCCCCTCCGGGTGGAGGCCAGCGCGGATTCGGTCGCGGCGAAGACGACCTCGGAGGCGGGGAAGATGTTCGCGCCCCCGATCTCCTCGGCCAGGCCCGTGGCCTCGAGCGTGCGCATCAGCTCCGGCCCGACCTCGGCGAGGACGAGGCGGGCGCCGTTGCGGCTGAGGGTCGCGTGCAGGTCTTCCAGCCATTCGACGCCGGTCAGGCTTTCGAGGTTGCGGTCGCGGACCCGCAGGACGAGCGTCGCGCCCTGCGCCTCGGTCGTGTCGGGGAAGATGTCGTCCAGAGAATGGACCGAGGCGAAGTTCGCCGGGCCGCGCATCTCGACCACCGCGACCTCGCCCGGCGCCAGCGCGGCGGGCGGCGGGATTTCGCGCCAGCGCCCCTCCGCATCGCGGGTGAGGGCGAGGAAGCGGAACTCGCCCGAGGCGGTGACCGCGTAGACGATCAGCGACAGGACGACCCCGGTGAAGATCGCCACGGTCAGGTCGGTGAAGACCCCGGCGAGGATGGTGATCCCGGCAATCGCGGTATTGGCGCGCGATGTGGCCCAGGCCCGCCGCAGGATGCGCCCTTCGCGCAGCATCACGCCGACGCCGATCACGGTCAGCAGGGCGCCGAGGCCGGTCAGCGGGATGAGCTCGGCCAGCGCGCCGAAGAAGAACAGGATCACGATCATCATCAGGCTGGCGCACATCCCCGACAGGCGGCTGCGCGCGCCGCCGCTGACGTTCACGCCCGTCCGCGAGAGCGAGCCGCCCGCGGGCATCGCCTGGAAGAACGACCCGACGAGGTTGCCCACCCCCTGGCCGAGGAAGTCGCGCGACATGTTCGACCGGCTGCCGTCCGCGTTCGGATAGGCCGCGCCGACGCCGGAGCTTTCCGACAGCCCGACGACGGTCGCGGCCAGCGCGCCCGCCATCAGCGCCGGGATCATCGAGAAGTCGGGCAGCATCGGGCGGGGCAGGGCGTCCAGCCCGCTGGGCACCTCGTCGATGTAGGCGACGATCTCGACCCCGGTCCAGCCGAGCAGCACCACCATCAGGCCGGCGAAGGCGATCACGAGGATGTCGGCGAACCGCCTGACCGGCGTCCGCTCGAGCGCCAGCAGCACCCCGATGGAACAGAGCCCCACGACCGTCGCCTGCGCGTTCCAGTCGCCGGGGCGCGAGAGGATGTCGATGGCCTGGAACAGCTTGTTCGTGTCGCGTTCGGAATCGAGGCCCACCACATGCTTGAGCTGCCCCAGCACGATCAGCAGCGCGGTGACGAAGACGAAGCCCGCCATGACCTCCTTCGACACGAAACGGATCACGCTGCCCAGCCGGAAGAGGCCGAGCACGGTCATGATCACCCCCACGAGGAAGGTCAGCGTGAAGAGCGCCTGCATGCTGGCCTCGGGCGGCAGCTTGCCCAGCTGGTCCCCGGCGACCAGCGCCAGCGCATTCGTCAGGGTGACGATCAGCCGGTTGGTGCCGACGAAGAGCGACGCGATGATGGTCGTCACCATGCCGGTGTAGAGCCCGTAGATCGGGCTGACCCCGGCGACCAGCGCATAGGCCATGCCCTCGGGGATCGAGACCAGCGCGACGGTCAGGCCGGCGCCGATGTCCGGGGCCAGTGGCCCGCGCCTGCCGGAGCTGAACTGCATGCCGTTCCCTCAACCCTCGATTGACCCAAGGGAAATGGAACACGTTACGGCGGCAAGGTCACGATGATTTTGCCGTCGTCCTGCGACGGCGACGGCGGCTATTGCGCGGCGTTCACACGCTCGACATAGGCGCGCATTTCCTCGGCCTCGTGACGGGCCTCGCGCAGGCCGTCCATCGCGGCGCGCAGCTCGGCCTCGGTCTGGTGCAGCTGGTTGGTCAGGTCCGCTTCGCGCTGCTGGAGGTAGGTGATCGCCTGATCGCGGGCCTCCTCGGCCTCGTGCAGTTCCTGCGCCATCTTCTCGAGCTCGCCCATGTCGGCCTTGGAGACCCGGGTGAAGCGGTGGATGAGCCAATAGGCGAACCAGCCGAGGCAGAAGGCAATGAAGAGGATGATCGCGGTTGCGACAATGAATTCGGTTCTGTTCATCCGCCCTGCCGGCCTCTTCCCGTTCCCTCGCGTCGGCGCCTCAGTCGTCGCCGGAGCCTTCTTCCGTGGCGTCGCCGGAGCCGTCCTCCGCGGACGCTGCCGGCGCGTCCTCGGCGGCGGTCTCCTCGTCGGACGCCGCTGACGCAGCGTCTTCTTGCGCCGAACGGGCATGATCTTCAAGGCTTGATTCGTCTTCCGTCGCGTCCGTGGTCAGCAGCGTGAACTCGATCCGGCGGTTGGCCTCGCGGCCCTCCTCGGTGCCGTTGTCGGCGATCGGGAACTCCTCGCCATAGCCCTTGGCCGAGAAGCTCGCGGTCAGCACGCGGCGCATCCGGAGCTCGTTCAGCACCGCCTGGGCGCGGTTGGCCGAAAGCTGCTGGTTCATCGTCTCGCGGCCCTGGCTGTCGGTGTGGCCGGCGACTTCCATGCGGAACGGGCCGCAGGCCTTCAGCACCTCCGAGATGTCGTCCATGACGCCCATGGATTCCGCGTCGATCGTGGCGGAGCCCGGTTCGAAGTTGATCTTCTTCACTTCCTGGATCTGCTTGAGTTCGGCGATGCACTGCTCGGGTTCGGGGACATTCGCCTGCGGGTCCAGCTTCTCCTGATAGACCACCTCGACCGAGAAATCCTCGGCCTCGCCCAGCTTGTCCGACAGCAGGCCCGTGATCTCGTCGCTGGCGCTCTCGAGCCCGGTGTTGCCCGAGACCGAGACGGTGTCGGGCGTGACGACGACCGCGCCGTTCGACAGCTTGGCCAGCGCCTCGAGCGCGGTCAGGACGCGGATCGACCAGCCCTTGGGCAGCGTCTCGTCCAGCCGGGCGCCGTTGTGCACCGCGTCCGAGCCGAACCGGGCCTGCGCGAGGCTCACGATGGCGCTGCGGGATTGCTCGTCGGTCATCCGCCCGCGCATCTGGAGCAGCCCTTCGGGCGACAGGGTGGCGGTGAATTCCGGCGGACCTTCCTCGCCCTTCTCGGGCGTCTCGGGCAGGACCGCGTGCAGGGTGAAGAGCTCGGGCAGGCCGTTTTCTAGCTCGCCCACCACGTCGTCGAACAGCCCCTGCTCGGTGCCCTCCGCGGCGATCAGGGTGATGTCGGCATCCGAGAAGGTGACCGACCCGCCCTTGAGCTTTGCCAGCGCGGCGATGGATTTCGTGGCCGCCTCGGACCATTCGGGCGCAGGCACGCCGAGGCCGATGGTGCAGCGCGCGGCGCCTTCCAGCCCGGCGGAGGCTGCGGCGGCGAGGATCTCGGCCCGGGCCTCCTCGGTATCGGCCGAACAGGCGTCGAAGCGGGGGGCGCCGTCCTCGATTAGGAAGCGCAGCGTGAAGGGCGCGATGACCGGGCGCGGCGCCGAGATGTCGAGCTTGAGCTTGATCTCGCGCGGGGCGGCCTTCTTGAGCGCGGTCTCCATCTGGTTCCGCTCGGCCGGGCTGTCGGCCATGCCGGTGACCGAGACGCGGCTCGCCTCGACCGAGATCTTCGAGCGCGGCACGATGTTGAGCGCCTTCACCGCGTAGTCCAGCGCCGGGCTCCAGCCGTCGGGGACCCGGTGGGCGGCGACGTCGAGCAGGTCCGAGACCTCCTCCACGCCCTTGAGCTTGTTCAGCCGCGCGACCAGGGCCTCGCGGTCGGTCTCGGCCGGGATCAGCCCGATCAGCGACAGCGTCCCCTCGTTGCGCAGGATCTCGACCGAGAATTTCGGCGCGGCGATCTGCTCGGCCGGCGTGACGTTCATGCCGTCGATCACCCGGCTGGCGTCGATGATCCGTCCCGCCACCGTCAGCGCGGCGAAGCGGCGCGCCTCGGACGGCGCGGTGCCGGTGAGATGAAGCTGGAGACCGTCGGCCTGCACCTCGGCCCATCCCATCTGGCTTTCGTCCAGCGCCTGCCGGATCTGGATCTCGGTGGTGGCTTCGACCTGGGTGACGGCGAAGCTCGCGGCCACGAGGCTCGAGACGGCGGCGAAGAGGAAGGCTGAGGCGAGGATGGCGATGGATGACAGTCGCATGCGGTGTTGGTGTCCGGCGTTGTCCGAGAGAGGGGTAGGATTACAGGGGGCGTCGGGCCTGCGCAATCACAGCAGCAGGGCGCAGGCGAAAAACGGCAGAGGCAGCAGGCCCGCGTCGCGGTTCGACCGGAACAGCATCAGGAGCCGGTCGTGATCGTCCGACCTGAGGGTCCTGAGCTGCCAGACCATGTGCCAGCCCATGGCCCAGGGCCCGGCGAGCGCCACGACCAGCGACAGCGGGCTGTCGCGCCCGATGGCGGCGCCGAGGACGGCCAGCCCGATCAGCCCGACGGTCGCGATCAGGAAGCGCCGCAGCCACGCGGGGGTGTTCTCGCCGAAGAGGCGGGCGGTGGATTTCACGCCGATCAGCGCGTCGTCCTCGCGGTCCTGAAGCGCATAGATCGTGTCGTAGAACAGCGTCCAGGCGATGCCGCCGAGGTAGAGCACGAAGGGCGGCCAGGACAGCGTGCCGCTGTGCGCCGCCCAGACCAGCAGCGCGCCCCAGTTGAAGGCGAGCCCGAGGAAGACCTGCGGCCACCAGGTGAACCGCTTGGCGAAGGGATAGATGCAGACCGGGACGAGGGAGATCACGCCCAGCAGGATCGCCAGCGGGTGGAAGGTGAGCAGGATGCCGAAGGCCACCAGCGCCTGCAGCGCCATCCAGACGGCGGCGCCCTTCACGCTGACCGCGCCCGAGGGGATGGGCCGCGAGGCGGTGCGCGCGACCGATCCGTCGATGTCGCGGTCGGTGATGTCGTTCCAGGTGCAGCCCGCGCCGCGCATCAGCAGCGCGCCGATGCCGCAGCCGGCGAAGATCCAGAGGTCCTCCCACCGGGCCTGCCCGTCCCAGAGCATGGCCAGCAGCAGGCTCCACCAGCAGGGCAGCAGCAGCAGCCACGTGCCGATCGGGCGGTCGAGCCGCGAGAGCCTGAGGTAGGGGCGCAGACCGGCGGGGGCGTAGACATCGACCCAGTTGCCTTTCACCGCGTCCCGGACCTGTCCCTCTGGCGTGTTCCCCGCCTGCGTCATAGATTGCCCCCCATGAACCATACCCGCCTGTCGCCGAAAATCCGTCTTCATGTAGCCCAGCCACTGGGGGCGGCGCAAACCGTTCAACTGGATCGTGAACAGGCGAACTATCTCTTTAACGTGATGCGGCTGGGTCCCGGCGACGTGGTCGCGCTCTTCAACGGACAGGACGGGGAGTGGGTGGCCGAGGTCGTCACCGCCGGCAAGCGCGCCGGCGAACTGCGCTGCGACCGGCAGAGCGCGCCGCAGCGGATGCCGCCCGACGTCTGGCTGATCTTCGCGCCGATCAAGAAGGCCCGCACCGATTTCATCGTCGAGAAGGCGGCCGAGATGGGCGCCGCGCGCATCCTTCCGGTGCAGACCGACTTCACCAATTCCGAGCGCATCCGGCGCGACCGGCTGCAGGCGCATGCGGTGGAGGCGGCCGAGCAATGCGGCGGGACCTACGTGCCCGAGGTCGCAGAGCTCGAGCGGCTGGACCGGATGCTCGACACATGGCCCGAGGGCCGGCAGCTGATGTTCTGCGACGAGGCGCTGGCGGGCGAGGCGGCGGGGCTGGCCGGGCTGGACCGGGGCGCGCCCTGGGCGATCCTGATCGGGCCCGAGGGCGGCTTTTCCGAGACCGAGCGCGCGCGGCTCCATGCGGCGCCCTTCGCGCGGCCCGTCAGCCTCGGGCCGCGGGTGCTGCGGGCGGACACCGCGGCGGTGGCCGCGCTGACCCTGTGGCAGACGGCGCTCGGGGATTGGTGATGCGGCGGGCGCATGCGGCGGACATCCCCGCCATCCGGGCGTTTCTGACCGCGCAGGCGGATGTCGCGATGTTCCCGCTCTCCAACATCGACACCGACGGTCTGGCGGTGGCGGGCGGCGACAACGCAGCCCGCGCCATGTTCGTCTGGATCGACGGCGCCCCGGTCACGGCCTTCATCGCGATCACGGCCGAGGGGATGCTTCTGCCGGTCCTGCCGGAGGCGCCCGCAGGGCACTGGCGGGCGGTGGCGCCGGACCTGGCCGGCCACCGCGCCTTCGGAATGGCCGGAGAGGCGCGGGCGGCGCGGTCCGGGCTGGAGGTCCTGGGCCTCTCCGGCACCGGCTCGGCGCTCGACCGGGACGAGCCGCATTTCGCGCTGGAGCTCGACGCGCTGGAGCTGCCGGCCGGGCATGACGGCTTCACCCTCACCCGTCCCGGCCCGGATGATCGCACGCTGATGGAGGCGTGGCGCGCCAGCTATCACATCGAGGTGCTGGGCACCGCCCCGGACCAGGCGATGGCCGTCGCCGCGCGCGACATCGCGCGGGCGCTGGAGCGCGACACCTACCGGATCCTCTGGCGGGACGGCGCGCCGGTCTCGATGGCGGGGATCAACGCCGCGGCGCCGGGGATCGTCCAGATCGGCGGGGTCTACACCCCGCCCGAGCTGCGCGGGACGGGTTTCGCGCGCCATGCCGTCGCGGGCCTCCTGGCCGAGAAGCGCGCGGCAGGGATCACCCGCGCCGTGCTTTTCGCGGCGAGCGAGGCGGCGGCGCGGGCCTATGTCGCGATCGGCTTCCGGCGGATCGGCGACTACACCCTGACGCTGCTCGATCCGCCGGTGGAGATCGCGCCATGAGCGGCTTCGTCCGTCCCGAGATCGCTGCCGCCGCGCGGCGCTGGCGCGAGGCGCTGGCAGGCGCCGGCGTGGTCGCGCTCGGGCTCTGGTGGGCGATCGGCACCGGGCCGCTGGTGAACTGGGTCGGCTGGCTGATGGCGGCCCTCGGCGGCGGGCTGATCGCGGCGGGCATCCAGCGCGGCCGGTTCCGGCAGGGCCGCGACGGGCCGGGCGTCGTCCGGGTGGACGAGGGCCAGATCGCCTATTTCGGACCCTGGGACGGCGGCATCGCCGCGCTGAGCGAGATCACCGAGGTCACGCTTGACCGCGGCCGCGATCCGGCCGTCTGGCGGATCCGCCAGCCCGGGCGCGGCGATCTCGAGATCCCGGTGACCGCCGAGGGGGCCGAGGCGCTTTTCGACGCCTTCGGCGCACTGCCGTTCTTCGACACGCGGGCCATGCTCGCGGCGCTGCACGGGGTCGAGCGTTACCCCGTCACCATCTGGGAGAAGCCGTCGCTGCGGCTGCATTGACACTCCCCCCCATCCCGGTCACTTCTGAACCTTCGACAGAGACGAGCGAGACCGGAGGCACGGCGCCATGTCCATTCCCCAATCAGGCGGCGGGCCCATCGAGCGGCACGAACAGCTGGCCGAATACCTCGCCGCGGGCTGCAAGCCCAAGGAAGACTGGCGGATCGGCACCGAGCACGAGAAGTTCGGCTATTGCAAGGACAGCCTGAAGCCGCTGCCCTACGAGGGCGAGCGTTCGATCCAGGCGGTGCTGGAAGGCCTCCGCGACCGCTTCGGCTGGGCGCCGGTGGAAGAAGCCGGCGTGCTGATCGGCCTCACGAAGGACGGCGCCAACGTCAGCCTCGAACCGGGCGGGGCGCTGGAGCTTTCGGGCGCGCCGCTGGAGACCATCCACCAGACCTGCGACGAGGTGAACGAGCACCTGCGCGAGGTGAAGGAGATCGCCGACAGGATCGGCGTGGGCTTCATCGGCCTCGGTGCCGCGCCCGAGTGGATGCATGACGAGATGCCGCTCATGCCCAAGGGCCGCTACAAGCTGATGAACGATTACATGCAGCGCGTCGGCACCATGGGCACGACGATGATGCGGCGGACCTGCACGGTGCAGGTGAACCTCGATTTCGGCTCCGAGGCGGACATGGTCCGGAAGCTGCGCGTCGCGCTGGCGCTCCAGCCCGTGGCCACCGCGCTCTTCGCCAATTCGCCGTTCTTCGAGGGCCGTCCCAACGGGATGAAATCCTGGCGCGCCAATGTCTGGCGCAACCTCGACGCGGACCGGACCGGCATGCTGCCCTTCGTCTTCGACGAGGGCTTCGGCTTCGAGGCCTACGTGCAATACGCGCTCGATGTGCCGATGTACTTCGTCTACCGCGACGGGAAATACATCGACGCGCTCGGCCAGTCGTTCCGCGATTTCCTGAAGGGCGAACTGCCCGCTCTGCCCGGCGAGAAGCCGACGCTCTCGGACTGGGCCGACCACCTGACGACGCTCTTCCCCGAGGCGCGGCTGAAGAAGTTCATCGAGATGCGCGGCGCCGATGGCGGCCCGTGGCGGCGGCTCTGCGCGCTGCCGGCGTTCTGGGTCGGGCTGATGTACGACCAGACCGCTCTGGATGCCGCGTGGGACCTGGTGAAGGGCTGGGACGCCCCGACCCGCGAGGCGCTGCGCGTCGCGGCGGCGGACGAGGGCCTTCAGGCGCAGGTGAACGGCATCGACATGCATGCGCTCGCGCGCGAGGTCGTCGCGATCTCGGAGGCCGGGCTGAAGGCGCGGGCCATGCCGGGCGCGGGCGGGCTGCTGCCGGACGAGACCCATTTCCTGAACGCCCTCAAGGAAAGCGTCGAGAGCGGCAAGACGCCCGCCGACGAGCTGCTCGAGCATTATCACGGCGACTGGGACGGAGACCTCACGCGGATCTACGCGGAGTATTCCTACTGACCCCGCGGGGGGCGCAAGCCGCTCTATTACTGGAGCGGTGACGAGGCCGCGGGCGACATGGCGGGCGACGGCATGAACGACGTCTGGCACGTGGTCAAGTGAACGACTGGGCCGGGCCGCTGCCGCGGTCCGGCCCTGCGCGCGGGCGGCCGCGTCTCAGGTTCTGAGGCCGACGACGAGGGCGGCGTGATAGCCCTCTTCCATTTCCTTCACCTGGGCGAAGGCGCCGTCGCCTGCCGACCGGGCGATCCGGTCGCGTGCGTTGGTGGTGTCGGGTCCGGTCTCACGCTCGGCATAGGGATCGACGTAGCGGTAGAGATAGGCCGAGAGCGCGTCGGGGAAGAACACCTGCGAGGCCGTGCGCGTCGTGCCGAGATGGACCATGTAATGCACATGCGTGGCCCGGCCGGGATACCAGCCGGGATAGATGGTGTGGAACCGCGCCACGCCGGTGTCGTCGGTGACCTGCGTGCCCCGCAGGAAGGTCTCGCCGCTCTCCGAACCGCTTTCGGAGAACCCGGAATAGACCCCGGCCGCGTCGCAATGCCAGACGTCGACCCGGGCGCCGCTGATCGGCGTGCAGTCCGGGCGGACCACCTGCAGCGCGATGTTCATCGGCATGCCCGGGCGGTCTTCGCGGATGTCCTGCCGGACCAGCCCGGGATCGAGGTAGAAGGGCCCCTCGGTCGTCTCGGGCGTGAGCATGCAGACGTTGGGGGTGATCAGCCCGGCCTCGGCGGCCTGGGCCCGTGCGGTGGCCGGGAACACGCCGATTCCGGTGGTCACCAGCGGAGTTGCCGCGAAAACGCTCAGAAGCGCGCGGCGGGAGAGTGAACTGCTCGACATTTTATGTCCTGTTTTTTCTGCCGTGCAGCCAATATAGAGCGCGCGGAACGCTTGCTCAGCCGTGGCCGAATTGCATCGGCAACGGGGCGCTCATTCCCTCGGCGGACGTGTGGTCGGCGCCGTGTCCCCCGACCGCGCCGAACGACAGGTGATGCGGCAGGCCGGGCGTCGGCCCGGCGCCGGTGGCGCGCCTACTTCTGCCCGATGCGGGGCTCGGTCCCGGCGAAAAGCCTGCGGATGTTGCCGCCGTGCCGGATGAAGACCAGCACCGTCAGCGCGACGCAGAGGAAGAACGCGGTGCCGTCGGTCAGCAGCACCGCCCAGAACGAACTCGATGCCGCCGCGGCGAGGGCCGCGAGCGACGAGATGCGCTTCCAGAACGCCATCACGAGCCATGTCGCGCAGCAGGCGAGCCCCACGGGCCAGACCAGCGCGAGGAGCACGCCGAGGAAGGTGGCGACCCCCTTGCCGCCCTTGAAGCCCAGCCAGACCGGGAAGCAATGGCCGATGAAGGCCAGGAGACTCGCGAGCTGGGCCGCGTCTTCGGCCGCGAAATATCGGGCGAGCAGCACCGCCGCCGCCCCCTTGAGCCCGTCGAAGATCAGCGTCGCGGCGGCGGCCTTCTTGTTGCCGGTCCGCAGCACGTTGGTGGCGCCGATGTTGCCCGACCCCACCTTCCGCAGGTCGCCCAGTCCGAAGGCGCGGGAGAGCAGGATCCCGAAGGGGATCGACCCCAGCAGGTAGCCGAGCACGGCCCAGAGGATCAGGACGGAGGTGGGAGAGACGAGCTCAGGCATGTTCGCTGGTCCTGTCGTAGACGCATGTGCCCCCGACCCAGGTGCCGATCACGCGGCCCTGCATCCGGGCGCCGTCGAAGGGAGTGTTCTTGGATTTGGACCGCAGCGCGAAGCGATCGAGCACGAAGGGCGCATCCGGATCGAAGAGCACGAGGTCGGCGGGCGCGCCCTTCGACAGCCGCCCCTGCGGCAGGCCGAGGCGCCTGGCCGGGTTCAGCGTCATCGCCCGCAGCAATGTCGGCAGGTCCATGTCGCCGGAATGGTAGAGCCTGAGCGCCGCCGGCAGCAGCGTCTCGAGGGCGACGGCGCCCGAGGCGGCCTCTTCGAAGGGCAGGCGCTTGCTCTCCTCGTCCTGCGGCGTGTGCATCGAGGAAATGACGTCGATCAGGCCCGAGGCCACGGCCTCGATCACCGCGCGGCGGTCGTCCTCGGACCTGAGCGGGGGCTTCACCTTGAAGAAGGTCCGGTAATCCGCGACGTCGAATTCGTTCAGCGTCAGATGATGGATCGAGACCCCGGCGGTGACGTCGAGCCCGTTGCGCTTGGCCCGTTCCAGCGGCGGCAGGGCGCGGGCGGTGGTGATCTGGTCGGCGTGGTAGCGGGCGCCGGTCATCTCGACCAGCGCCATGTCGCGGTCGAAGCCCATCCGCTCGGCCATCGGCGAGACGGCGGGCAGCCCGCGGAGCGCGGCGAACTTGCCCGAGGTCGCGCAGGCGCCCTGCGACAGCGTGGGCTCCTGCACATGGGCGATCACCAGCGCGCCCAGCGACCGGGCATAGGTCAGCGCGCGCGAGAAGACCTTGGTGTCGGTGACGACCCTGTCGCAATCCGTGAAGGCCACCGCGCCCGCATCGAGCAGGAATCCGATCTCGGTCATCTCGCGGCCCGCGCGACCCTTGGTCAGCGCCGCCATCGGCAGGACCCGCACGAGGCTCGCCTCGCGCGCGCGGCGGGCGACGAATTCCAGCACCTCGGGCGTGTCGATGTCCGGGGTCGTGTCGGGTCGGGTGACCATCGTGGTCACGCCCCCCGCCGCCGCGGCCTGTCCTGCGGTGCCGAAGCTCTCCTTGTGCCGCTCGCCCGGTTCGCAGACCTTCACGCCGATGTCGACGAGGCCGGGCGCAAGGCAGGCGCCCCGGCAGTCGATCCGCGCGTCGCCCCCCGTCGCATCGGCCTCTTCCCCGCGCGCCACGATCACCCCGTCGCGGACAAGGAGCGAGCCGGGCGCGTCGGTCCCGGCCTCGGGGTCGATCAGGCGGGCGTTGTGGAAGAGCGTGGCGGTCAACTGAAACCTCCGGTTGCGAGCACGAGGATGCCGACCACGATCACGAAGGCCGCCAGCGCGGCAAGCCATTTCAGCGCCCGGCTGGTCGGCGGCGGGGTCATCGGGATGGTGCCCTGCCCGGCGCCCTCGGCCGCGGGCGTGCGGATGCGCTCCATCGTGGTGACGGGGCGGGCGGGGGGGAAGCTGCCCACATGGTGCAGCGGCGGTTCCGGCGTCAGGCTCTGGGCCGTGTCGCCGAAGGCGGAGGGCCGCAGGATCACCACGTCGCCGCGCAGCGCCTCGAGCCGGTCGCGCTCGGCCTCGACGGCGGCCGCGTCGGCGCCCAGCCCCTCGGTCAGGTAGCCCGGCAGGCCGACCCCGGCGAGGTCCGAGACGGGGAAGTGCTCCACATGGGCGGGGTCGAGGCTCGAGGCCCCGAGCCGCACCTTCAGCGGCCAGCCGCCGCCATTGTTCGCCGGACGGGCGACGAAGGCCTCCGCCTCCGGCCCCGTCAGGTCCAGGCCGAAGACGTGGATGTCGTCTCCGCCGGCGGGAATCTCGATCCGGTCTGTCATCTCTTTTCTCCCTGCATGCGCCGCATCAACTCCAGCACAACGCGGCCGTCGGGGATACGTTCAAAGCCCACGTCCTCGCGGCGCGAGCCCTCGGCGAGGAGTCCGTCCCGGCCGTCGCCGGTGGCGCGGTCGGTGACGTCGAAGCTCATGCCGCGGCGGCGCGCCGGGCGCGCAGGTTGCGGGCGAGAAGGTCCATCGCCGCCATCCGGACGGCGACGCCCATCTCGACCTGCTCCTGGATCACCGAGCGGTTGATGTCGTCGGCGATGGTGCCGTCGATCTCGACCCCGCGGTTCATCGGCCCCGGATGCATCACGATGGCGTCGTCCTTCGCGAAGGCGAGCTTCTCCGCGTCCAGCCCGTAGCGGTGGTAATACTCGCGCTCCGAGGGGATGAAGCCGCCGTCCATCCGCTCCTTCTGGAGGCGGAGCATCATCACCACGTCGACGTCGCGGAGGCCATCCTCCATGTCCTCGTAGACCTCGCAGCCGAACTCCTCCATGCCCGAGGGCACCAGCGTCGGCGGGCCGATCAGGCGCAGGCGGTTCTCCATCTTGCCGAGCAGGATGATGTTCGACCGGGCGACGCGGGAATGGGCGATGTCGCCGCAGATCGCGATCGAGAGCCGGTGCAGCCGCCCCTTGGCGCGGCGGATCGTCAGCGCGTCGAGCAGCGCCTGCGTCGGGTGCTCGTGGCGGCCGTCGCCTGCGTTCAGCACGGCGCAGTTGACCTTCTGGGCCAGCAGGTCGACGGCGCCCGAATGCGGATGGCGCACGACCAGCAGGTCCGGGCGCATCGCGTTCAGCGTCAGCGCCGTGTCGATCAGGGTCTCGCCCTTCTTGATCGAGGAGGCCTGCATCGACATGTTCATCACGTCCGCCCCCAGCCGGCGCCCCGCGAGCTCGAAGCTCGACTGGGTCCGGGTCGAGTTCTCGAAGAACATGTTGACCTGGGTGAGCCCCTGCAGCGCGTCGCCGTGCTTGTTGTCCGAACGGTTCAGCGCGACGTAGTCGTCGGCGAGGTCGAGAAGGGTGGTGATGTCGTCCGGCCCGAGTTTCTCGATGCCGAGAAGATGGTCCTGCGTGAAGGCCATGGATGCTCCCCCTGTCGCCGGGGACGCTTATAGGAAGGCCGGGGCGGCGGGACAAGCCATCGGAGCGGGCGGCCTGCGTCGGAAGGTCCCGGAACATGCGCCCGCCGGCGCGGTTGGGACCCCTGAGCCAGCATCGCACAGCCGAGACGGAGACAGCCATGACCCGCACGATGATCGCCCGCGTGACACCCAGGCCCGGGCAGGAGGCCCGGCTCAGGACCCTCGTCGAGGATCTTGCCGTGCAGGTCCGCGCCGAAGCCGGCAACATCCGGTTCGAGGCCTTCGCGGAGGAGGGCGGCGCGCTCGTCATGCTCGAGGAATACCGCGACGCCGCCGCCGTCGAGGCGCACCGCTCGCAGCCCCATACCCAACGGTTCAACGCCGCCCTCCGGGACGTCGCCACGGAAGCCGCCCCGCAGGTGACGCCGCTCTCGGAGCTCGCCGCCGCGCGCCCCGCCGCGCCCGGCATCCGGGGCGTCGATCATGCCGGCATGACCGTGCCCGACATCGCGGCCGCCACCCGGTTCTTCGCGGAGGCCTTCGGCGCGGTGACGCTCTACGACGTGCTGCCGAAGGACGGCCCCGACATGGAGGGCGAGGGGCCGCAGGCCGAGCTGGGCCTCGCCCCGGGGACGCGCATCGTGCACATGCGGCTTCTGCGGCTCGGCAACGGCCCCTGCCTCGAGCTCTTCGAGATGGAGGGCGGTAGCCAGTCCGACCCGGCGCGCCTGCAGGACATGGGCCTCACCCACCTCGGCCTCTACGTCGACGACATCGACGCGGCCTGCACGGCCTTCACCGCCGCGGGCGGCACGCTTCTGAAGGGCCCGCATCCGCTCGCCAACCAGGAGGATGCGGAGGGCAACGCGGGCGTCTACGGCCACGCCCCCTGGGGCACGCTGATCGAGCTTCTCACCTATCCCGCCGGCATCGACCTGCCCGGCGACGCGCCCGCCACACGCTGGACACCGCGCCCCTGACGCGCCGGTCGGGACGCCGCGGGTCGCCCCGCTTCCTCTTGCCCCAAATATCCCCGCCGGAGGCTTCCGATTTCCCGCGGAAATCGGAACAGGGCCCTCCGGGCCGCGCGCCGCCCGTGCATCGCGCTTTTGCCTGCCGCGCCGCCCCTGTAGGGTGGCGCCATGGAATCGGGCATCGACTGGCATTACGCGAAAGCCGTTCTGGAATGGCAGGTGGAGCTCGGCGCCACCGAGGCCATCCTCGACGCGCCGGTGAACCGGTTCGACCTGCCCAGGGTGCAGCCGAAGACCCCCGCCCGGGCCGCGCCGCCGGCCGAGGAGCCCGTCCGCGTCCGGGCCGAGGTCGACGCGGTCGAGGTCGCGCGCGCCGCGGCGCAGGGGGCGCATGACCTCGCCGCGCTCGCGGCGGCGATGGCGGCCTACGATCATTGCGAGCTCAAGCGCGGCGCGCGCAACCTCGTCTTCTCGGACGGCCACCCGGCCGCGCGGGTGATGATCCTGGGCGAGGCGCCGGGCCGCGACGAGGACCGCGTCGGCCGGCCCTTCGTGGGCCGCGCCGGTCAGCTGCTCGACCGGATGCTGGGCGCGATCGGGCTCGACCGGGGCGAGAAGGAGCGCGACCGCGCGGTCTACATCACCAACGTCCTGCCGTGGCGGCCGCCGCAGAACCGCGACCCCGAGGCCGGGGAGATCGCGATGATGCTGCCCTTCGTGCAGCGCCACGTGGAGCTCGTCGATCCGGAGGTCGTGATCCTGATGGGCAACATCTCCTGCCAGGCCGGGCTGGGCCGGCGCGGCATCCTGAAGCTGCGCGGAAAATGGGCCGAGGCCTATGGCCGTCCGGCCCTGCCGATGACGCATCCGGCCTACCTGCTGCGCCAGCCGCAGGCCAAGCGCGAGGCGTGGTCGGATCTCTTGTCGCTGAAGGCGAGGCTCGGCTGATGCTGCCGGTCGATCCCATCGTGCTCCTGGCCTTCCTGCCGGCCGGGCTGGCGCTGAACCTCACCCCCGGGGCCGACATGCTGTTCTGCATCGGGCAGGGGATGCGGCGCGGGCCGCGGGCGGCCTGGGCGGCCAGCGGGGGGATCTCGCTGGGCTCCTTCGTGCACGGATTGCTGGCCGGGCTGGGGCTGGGCGCGCTGGTGGCGGCACATCCCGGGCTTTTCGACGCCATCCGCTGGATCGGCGTGGCCTACCTGCTGTGGCTGGCGGTCAGCTCGCTCAGGGCGCGGGCACCGGGGCCGGCGGCGCCCGAAAGCTCCTCCCGCGCCTTCCGCGACGGCTTCGTCGTGAACCTGACGAATCCCAAGGTGATCCTCTTCGTGCTGGCCTTCGTGCCGCAATTCGTCGATCCCGCCCGCGGCCAGGTGCTGGCGCAGTTCCTGACCTTCGCGGCGATGCTCGCGATCGGCGGCTTCGTCATCAACGGGCTCGCCGGCGCCTTCTCGGCCCGGGTCGGCCAGCGGATGGCGCGGTCCGAGGGCATGTCGCGCTGGCTGGGCCGGATCAGCGCGGGCATCTTCGGGGCGCTGGCGCTCAGGCTCGCGCTGACGGAGCGCGCGTGATGGCCGAGCGCGCGTTCATCCCGGTCCGGATCGCGGTGCTGACCGTCTCGGATACCCGCGGGCCCGAGGACGACCGCTCCGGCGACCTGCTGGTCGAACGGCTGGAGGGCGCGGGCCACCGGCTGGCCGCGCGGGGCATCCTGCGCGACGACCGGGCGATGATCGCGGCGAAGCTCAGGGAGTGGATCGCGAACCCCGGCATCGACGTGATCCTGACCACCGGCGGCACCGGGCTGACCGGGCGGGACGTCACGGTCGAGGCGCATCGCGACGTCTACGAGAAGGAGATCGACGCCTTCGGCACGGTCTTCACCATGGTCTCGATGGGCAAGATCGGCACCTCCGCGGTGCAGAGCCGCGCCACGGGCGGCGTCGCGGGCGGCACCTATCTCTTCGCGCTGCCGGGCAGCACCGGGGCCTGCCGCGACGCCTGGGACGAGATCCTCGCCGCGCAGCTCGATTACCGGCACACGCCCTGCAATTTCGTCGAGATCATGCCGCGGCTCGACGAACACCTGCGACGGAAATGATCCGCGGCTACGTATCAGCCCCGTAACCGGCAGGTTCCGCCCTCTCCGGATGACACCCTTGTGCCTTGGCAGAGGGCGCGCGGGCCTGCGATACTTCCCCGTCGCCGGGCGCCCGGCACGCCGCAAGAAGGACTGCCCATGCGTTTCCTGCGCCACAGCCTCGCCGGGCTGTTCCTCGTCTCCCTCACGCTGGCCCTGATCGTCTGGGCCGGGGCGCTGGTCTTCGGCGCCGTGCAGGACCGGATGAGCCAGGAACCCCGCATCCCCCCCGCGCGGGAGCGGGTCTTCGCGGTGAACGTGACGCGGGCGGTGCCCGAGACGATCGCGCCGGTGCTCACCGCCTTCGGCGAGGTCCAGAGCCGCCGGACGCTGGTGCTGCGCGCCTCGGCCGCCGGAGAGATCGTCGGGATCAGCGAGAATTTCGAGAGCGGCGGACAGGTGGCGGCGGGCGAGGTCCTGCTGGAGATCGACCCGGTCAATGCCGAGGCGGCGCTTGCCCGGGCCGAGGCCGACCTGCGCGACGCCGAGGCCGAACAGCGCGACGCCGAGCGCGCGGTCGGGATCGCCCGCGACACCCGGGTTGCGGCCGAGGAGCAGGCCGCCCTGCGCGAGAAGGCCTTCCGCCGGCAGGTCGATCTTCAGGACCGCGGCGTCGGCACCGCCGCGACGGTCGAGGAGGCGGAGCTCGCCGCCGCATCCTCGCGCCAGTCGGTGCTGTCCGCGCGCTCGGCCGAGGCCAATGCCGAGGCGCGCGTCGATCAGGCGGCGACCGCGCTCGCCCGCGCGACACTGGCCCGCGACGAGGCGCAGCGCGATCTCGACAACACCGTCGTCCGGGCGGGCTTCGCGGGCATCCTCGCGGACGTCTCCGTGGTCGAGGGCGGGCTCGTGTCGAGCAACGAGGAGCTTGGCCGGCTGATCGATCCCGACGCGCTCGAGGTCGCCTTCCGGGTCTCCACCGCGCAATACGCCCGGCTGCTCGACGCGCGCGGCCGTCTGCGCCCCGCCCCGGTGACAGTCACGCTCGACGTGCAGGGGCTCGGGCTGACCGCCGAGGGCGAGATCAGCCGCGACAGCGCCGCGGTCGGGGAGGGGCAGGTCGGCCGGTTGATCTTTGCCCGGCTCGACGCGCCGCGCGGTTTCATCCCCGGCGATTTCGTGACCGTGGCCACCGAGGAGCCGGCGCTCGAGAACGTGGTGCGGCTGCCGGCCACAGCGCTCGACGCGGCGGGCACCGTGCTGGTGGTGGGGGACGACGACCGGCTCGAGGTGCTGCCCGTGACGCTGGAACGGCGGCAGGGCGACGACGTGCTGGTGCGCGGCGACGCGCTGGCCGGGCGCGACGTGGTGCGCGAACGCTCGCCCCTGCTGGGCGCGGGCATCAAGGTCCGGCCGCTCGGCGAGGCCGACCGGCAGGCCACGCCCGCGCCCGAACCGGCCGCCCCCGCCATGGTGGCGCTCGAACCCGAGCGCCGCGCCCGCATCCGCGCCTTCATCGAGGCCTCGGAGCGGATGCCCGCCGACATGAAGACCCGCATCCTCGCCCAGCTGGAACAGCCGGAAGTGCCGGTGCAGATGGTCGAGCGGATCGAAGCCCGGATGGGGGGCTGAGCCGATGGCGCGCCAGATGCCCAGGGCCGCGGGCGGGATCCTCTCGTACTTCACCCGCCACCCGACCGCCGCGAACCTGCTGCTGGTCGTGCTGATCGTGATGGGCATCGCCGCGGTGCCGCAGATGCGGGCGCAGTTCCTGCCCGACGTGATCTCGGACGAGATCGACGTCAGCATCCGCTGGGACGGTGCCGGGGCCGAGGATATCGACGCCTCGATCATCCAGCTTCTCGACCCGGTGCTTCTGTCGGTGGACGGGGTTGTGTCGTCCTACGCCCGCTCGACCGAGGGCAGCGCCCGGATCTCGCTGGAATTCGAGCCGAACTGGAACATGGGGCAGGCCGCGGAGGACGTGTCGAGCGCGCTCGACAGCGTCACCAACCTGCCGGAAGAGGCCGAGGAGCCGACGATCCGGCGCGGCGGCTGGCGCGACCGGGTGACGGACGTGGTCGTGACGGGGCCCGTCGGGGTCGAACAGCTCGGCCGCTTCGCGGATGAATTCGTGACCCGGCTCTTCGCCGAAGGCGTGACGCGGACGACGATCCGCGGCGTCTCGGCCACCGACATCATCGTCGAGGTGCCCTCGGTCAACCTGATCGCCAACGACGTGAGCATGGCCGACATCTCCTCCGCCATCGCGGCCGAGGTCGATGCCGATCCCGCGGGCGACGTGGCGGGCGGCAACGCCCGGGTGCGGACAGGGATCGAGAAGCGCTCCGCCGACCAGATCGCCGCGATCCCGCTGCGTCTGAACCCCGACGGCTCCGAGCTGCGCATCGGCGATGTCGCGGACATCCGGGTCGAGGGGATCGGCAGCGGACGGACCTATTTCGTGGGCGCGAATCCCGCGATCTCGATCCGGGTGGACCGGAACGACAAGGGCGACGCCATCGAGATCCAGCGGACCGTGGAAGAGGTCGCGCGGGAGATGCAGGCGGTGCTGCCCGCGGGCTCATCCATCGACCTGATCCGCACCCGCGCCGAAGAGATCACCGGCCGGCTCGACATCCTGCTCGACAACGGGCTGGTCGGGCTGGGGCTGGTCCTCGTGCTGCTGTTCCTGTTCCTGAACGCGCGCACGGCGCTCTGGGTGGCGGCGGGGATCCCGGTGTCGATGCTGGCGGCCATCGCCTTCATGTACATCGGCGGGCTGACGCTGAACATGATCTCGCTCTTCGCGCTGATCATCACAACGGGCATCGTCGTGGACGACGCCATCGTCGTGGGCGAACATGCCGACGCGCGCTTCCGAAAGCTGGGCGAACACCCGGTGCAGGCGGCCGAGAACGCCGCCCGCCGGATGGCGCTGCCGGTGTTCAGCGCGACCCTGACCACGGTGATCGCCTTCTTCGGGCTGACCATCATCGGCGGTCGCATGGGCGAGATGATCCAGGACATCCCCTTCACGGTGATCGCCGTGCTGGCGGCCTCGCTGATCGAATGCTTCCTGATCCTGCCGCGCCACATGGCCCATGCGCTGGTGCATACCGGGACCCGGCACTGGTACGACATGCCCTCGCACCACGTGAACCGCGGTTTCGTCTGGTTCCGCCGCACCGTCTTCCGCCCGATGATGGCGGGCGTGGTCTGGCTGCGCTACCCGGTGATGGCGGGCGTGCTGGTGGTGCTCGCCTCCCAGGTCGGGCTGGTGGTCAAGGGCGACGTGCCGTGGCGGTTCTTCAACTCGCCCGAACAGCCCTCGGTCTCGGGCAACTTCTCGATGGTGAACGGGGCGACCCGGGCGGACACCATGGCGATGATGCGCGAGATGCAGCGCGCGACCGACGAGATCGGCGCGAAATACGAGGCGGAATACGGCCGCAACCCGATCGACTACGTGATGGCCGAGATCGGCGGCAACACCGGCCGGGCCCTGGCCAGCTCCGAGACCAAGGACGAGGACCTGCTGGGCTCCATCGCGATCGAGCTGATCGACCCGGACCTGCGGCCCTATTCCTCCTACCAGCTCGTCGCCGAGCTGCAGGAGGCGGTGCAGCCGCATCCGCTGACCGAAGAGGTGTCGTTCCGCGGCTGGCATTCCGGGCCCGGCGGCGATGCGCTCGACGTGGAATTCTACGGCGCGGATGCCGCGACGCTGAAGGCCGCCTCGGAGGCGCTGAAGACCGCCGTCCTGCGCTTTCCCGAGGTCTCGGCGGTCGAGGACAACCTGTCCTACGACAAGGACGAGCTGATCCTCGAACTGACCCCGCAGGGCCGCGCGCTCGGCTTCACCATCGACACGCTGGGGCGCGAGCTGCGCAACCGGCTGAACGGGATCGAGGCGGCGACCTTCCCGGAAGGGCCACGTTCCGCCACGATCCGGGTCGAGCTGCCCGAGGACGAGCTGACGGCGGATTTCCTCGAACGGACGCAGATGCGGATGCCCTCGGGCGATTACGTGCCGCTGGCCGATATCGTGCAGGCCGACCGGCGCAGCGGCTTCTCGACCGTGCGGCGCGAGAACGGGCTGCGCACGATCTCGGTCACCGGCGAGATCTCCGAGGACGATCCCGCGCGCGCCGGCGAGATCATGACCGCGCTCAGGGACGAGATCCTACCCGCCATCGCCAGCCGCCACCAGGTCGAATGGCAGATGAGCGGCCTCTCCGAGCAGGAGAGCGAATTCCTGAGCGACGCCGTGACCGGCCTGATCCTCGTCCTGCTGGGCATCTACCTCGTGCTGGCCTGGGTCTTCGCTTCATGGACCCGGCCGCTGGTCATCATGGCGATCATCCCCTTCGGGCTGGTCGGCACGATCTACGGCCACGCGGCCTGGGACGTGCCTCTGTCGATGTTCACCGTGATCGGGCTGATCGGCATGACCGGCATCATCATCAACGACGCCATCGTGCTGGTCACCACGATCGACGACTACGCCGGGGATCGCGGGCTCATCCCCTCGATCATCGACGGGGCCGCGGACCGGCTTCGGCCGGTGCTGCTGACCACGCTGACGACGGTCCTGGGCCTCGCGCCGCTGCTCTACGAGAATTCGAGCCAGGCGCAGTTCCTCAAGCCGACGGTCATCACGCTCTGCTACGGGCTGGGCTTCGGGGTCGTGCTGGTGCTGCTGGTGGTGCCCGCGCTGATCGCGGCGCAGGCCGACGTGTCGCGCCGCGTGACCTCCTTGCGCCGGGCGCTCGGGGCGCGCGGGGCGGGCGGGTTGCGCGGGCTGACATGGGCCGGCGTGGCCGCGATGGCGCTGTGGTGCGCGGCGACGATGGGGGCGACCCTGTGGATCGGGGCGCTGCCCGGCTGGCTGGCGGGGATCGGGGGGCTCGGGTCGCTGTCGCCGCTGGTGGCAAGCGCGGCGGTCTTCATCGGTGGAATGGCGGTCCTGGTGGCCGCGGCCTACGTCCTGGCGGCGATGAACGTCGCGATGCGGCGGCGGCGGTCGGCCTGACCGCCGCCGCCTGGGCGGCTCAGTCGCAGCCCTTGATCTCGACCGTGCGGTCCCGGCCCAGCACGGTGAAGGTCAGCGCGGAGCGGTCGAGCGCGAAGGCCCCGCCGGACTCGTGCATCAGCTCTGTCTGCCCCGTCAGGCGCGCGCCCTGGCGCGCGCTGTCCGCATCCGCGGCCCAGACCCGAGGATCGGCGCTTTCGACCACCACCGTCTCGGTCCCGCCGGCGCTCGGCATGTCGATATCGACCTGCAGCGCGATGCCGTGGCGGCCCGGCCCGACGCGGCAATCCACCGATGCGACCTTGCCCTCCTGCGCCGAGAAGGGGCGCGAGGCCATCGCCGCGGCGATCGCCGGATCGCGATGGCCGCCGTTCGGTTCGAGCACGCCCGTGAGGCGCATCTCGACCGGCACGCAGACCTCGTCGCAGATGCCGATCATCATGTCGCCGCGCAGGGTGATGGGCGCGTCCGGAGAGCGGGGCGTGATCACCAGCGGCAGGACCACGTGTTCGACGTAGCCGATGGAGCGCATGCCGTTCTGGTCGAAGACGACCGGCCGCGGCCAGACCACCGAGGCGCTCTGCAGGTTGTCCGATCCGCGCCACGAGAAGACGGGCGGCACGCCCGCCTCGCCCGGCACGCGCCAGTAGGTCTTCCAACCCTCGGCCAGCCGCAGCTCCAGCCCCGCGACATGGCGCCCGTCGGCCTGCCGCCAGCCCGGCAGCAGCCGTGCGGTGATGTTCTCGGCATAGGGGTTTGCGGCGGCGGCCCCGGCCAGCAGCGGCAGCGCCGCGAGGGCGCCGAGGAGGGTGCGAATGGCTTTCATGCCCCCTAGATGCGCGGCATGGCGGCCCTTGCCAACTCACATTCCGGCGACATCTCCGCAACATCGCGGTCTCGTGACCGCTCCGTCACATCGCCGGGCTGCCCTTGCGTCGCCGGGTCAAAGCCTCCATTTTTCAGGATGACACCACGCATGACCCAGCCGGAGCCCCCTGTGCACGAACCGACAGACCTGACCGGCAAGCTGCTGATCGCCATGCCGGGGATGCGGGATTCCCGCTTCTCCGCCGCGGTCGTCCTGCTCTGCGCCCATTCCGACGAAGGCGCCATGGGACTGATGATCAACCGCCCCGCCCTGGGCGTACGGCTCGGCGATCTGTTCGAACAGCTGAACGTGGAATGCGAGGGCGGCGCCGGGGAAATGCCCGTCCTGTCCGGCGGCCCGGTGGAGGAGGAGCGGGGCTTCGTCCTGCACACCCGCGAATACCAATCCGCGATCTCGACCCTGAACGTGACCGACGAACTGGCGATGACCGCCACGATGGACATCATGGAGGACATCGCCGACGACCGCGGCCCCGAGCGCGCGCTGGTGGCTCTGGGCTATTGCGGCTGGGGCGAGGGGCAGCTCGAGCACGAGATGGGGCTGAACGCCTGGCTCACCTGCGACGCGACGGCCGAGCTGGTCTTCGGCCGGGACCTGGGCGGCAAGTGGGAAGCGGCGCTGCGCAGCCTCGGGATCAACCCCGCCACGCTGTCGGCGCTCTCGGGCCGGGCCTGAGGGTCAGTCCCGCGGCGCGGCGGCGCGGCGGAGGCGGTCGTTGATGGCGAGCCCGAGGCCCTCCTCGGGGACCGGCGCGACCGCGATGGCCTTTGCGCCCATCTCGTCCAGCCGGTGAAACACCGTGAAGAGACGTGCGGCCGCCTCGGCCAGGTCGCCGCGTTCGGACAGGTTCAGATCGCCGCGAACGGCGCCGAAGCCCACCATCGTCTCGCCCGCACGCGGTTCGGTCGCGCCGAGCCGGACGCGCCCGCTCGGGGCGTAATGCGACAGGAGCTGGCCGGGCGAGGTGATGCCCGCCTCGGGCGCGGGCGGCAGCAGCGGCGCGCCCAGCACGGCCTCCGCCGCCTCCTTCGCGATGCCGCCCGGGCGCAGCAGCCGCGCCGTGCCGTCCGGTCCGAAGCCGATGATCGTGCTCTCCAGCCCGACCGCGCAGGCCCCGCCGTCGAGCACCGCCTCGATCCGGCCCGAAAGCCCGGCCATCACATGCCGCGCCTCGGTCGCGCTGACCCGGCCCGAGGGGTTGGCCGAGGGCGCGGCGATCGGGCCTGCGAACCGGCGGAGCAGGTCCTGCGCCAGGGGGTGCGCCGGGACGCGGATCGCCAGAGTCGGCAGGCCCGCGGTGACCAGCGGCGCGATCCCGGCCTGCGCCTTCAGCGGCAGGACGAGCGTGAGGGGGCCGGGCCAGAACGCCGCGGCGAGATGCCGGGCGGTGTCGGAGAGCTCGACATGACGCGCCGCCGCGGCCAGGTCGGCCACATGCACGATCAGCGGGTTGAAGGCGGGGCGGTCCTTCGCGGCGAAGATCCCCGCCACCGCCGCGTCGGACCGGGCATCGGCCCCGAGGCCATAGACCGTCTCGGTCGGCAGCGCGACCCGGCCGCCCGCGCGCAGGATCTCCGCCGCGGCGTCGAGCCCGGCATCGTCCGGCGGAAGAAGACGTGTCTCGGGCATGGGTCCCCGCTGCGGGTCTGACGCCGCGTTTCGATTGCCTCGGCTTGCGCGAAAAGGCGTTATGTGAACAGGTCCGAGTGCATAATCCCGCGCGGCAGGAATGCCAAGGGACCGGTTTTCAAGGGAGGTTCGCATGCCGTATCAAGCACCCGTTTCCGAATTCCGCTACATCCTCGACCACGTGGTCGGCATGGATCAGGTGGCGGCGACCGAGCGTTTCGCCGAGGCGACCCCGGAGACGGTCGAGGCGATCCTGACCGAGGCCGGGCGGCTCTGCCAGGACGTGATCGCGCCGCTGAACCGCAATGGCGACCTCGACCCCGCGCGGCTGGAGAACGGCGTGGTGCGGACCTCGAAGGGGTTTGCCGAGGGCTACAAGGCCATCGCCGAGGGCGGCTGGGTCGGCATCTCCGCCCCCGCGGAATTCGGCGGCATGGGCCTGCCGCACACGCTGACCACGGTCTTCAACGACATGATCTCGGCCGCCTGCCTGTCGCTGGGGCTGAACCCGCTGCTCACGCAGGGCCAGATCGAGGCGCTGGAAGCGCATGCGCCCGACTGGATGAAGCAGATGTACCTGCCCAGGCTCATCTCGGGCGAATGGACCGGCACGATGAACCTGACCGAACCGCAGGCGGGCTCGGACGTCGGCGCGCTGCGCTCGAAGGCCGAACCGAACGGAGACGGCAGCTACGCGGTCACGGGACAGAAGATCTACATCTCCTGGGGCGATCACGATTTCGGCGGCAACGTCTGCCACCTCGTCCTCGCGCGGCTGCCCGACGGGGCCCCGGGGACGCGGGGGATCAGCCTCTTCATGGTGCCGAAGTACCTGCCGAACGAGGACGGGTCGCTGGGTGAGGCGAACACGCTGAAGGTGGTCAGCCTCGAGCACAAGCTGGGCCTGCACGGCTCGCCGACCTGCGTGATGCAGTTCGACGGGGCGAAGGGCTGGCTCGTGGGCGAGGCACACAAGGGCATGGCGGCGATGTTCACCATGATGAACAACGCCCGCCTCGGCGTCGGGGTGCAGGGGATCGGGGCCGCCGACGGCGCCTACCAGCACGCGCTGGCCTATGCGCTCGACCGCAAGCAGGGCAAGACCCCGGTCGAGGGGACCGGCACCATCGTGGATCACGCCGACGTCCGCCGGATGCTGCTGACGATGAAGGCCGATCTCTTCGCCGCGCGCTCCATCGCGCTGGCCTGTGCCGTGGCGCTCGACATGTCGAAGGCGACCGGCGAGGCGGAATGGGAGGCGCGCGCCGCGCTGCTGACCCCGATCGCCAAGGCCTTCGGGACCGAGACGGGCATGCGCGCGGCCGAGACCGGCGTGCAGGTGCACGGCGGCATGGGCGTCATCGAGGAGACGGGGGCCGCGCAATATTCCCGCGACGTCCGCGTGACCGCGATCTACGAAGGCACCAACGGCATCCAGGCGATGGACCTCGTCGCCCGCAAGATGGCCGATGGCGGCGAGGCCGCGCAGGCCCTGATCGACGAGATGCAGGCGGTGGCCGAGGAGGCCCGCGCCCGCAACGGCGATCTGGGCGATCCGGTCTGGCAGGCAACCGAGTCGCTGCGCGAGGCGACCGAATGGCTGGTGGCGCAGAAGGACCTCAACGTCCGTTTCGCCGGCGCCGTCCCCTTCCTATCTGCATTCGCACGGGTGCTGGGTGGCCATTACCACCTCAAGGCAGCTATGGAAGAGGCCGAGGATGGGCCGCGCACCAAGCTCGCGCGGTTCTACATCAACCGGCTTCTGCCGGAGCATGTGGGCCTTCTGGCCCAGTCAATGGTGGGCAGCACGGACCTCTACGCGCTCCGCCCCGAGGAAATGTACGCATGATGGACGGCGCCACGGCTGGCATCCGATACCCGCTGGAAACACCCCCGCAGCCCGACGAGGCGATCGAGATCGCCGAGGGGGTGCTCTGGCTCCGGATCTCCCTGCCGATGGCGCTGGATCACGTGAACGTCTACGCGCTGGACGACGGTGCGGACGGCTGGACCATCGTGGACACCGGGACCTTCACCAAGAAGACCGTACGCATCTGGGAACACCTGCTCGCCGGCCCGCTCGGCGGGCGGCCGGTGCACCGGATCCTCATCACCCACCACCACCCCGACCACGTCGGCATGCTGGGCTGGTTCATGGAGCGCGGCGCAGAGCACTGGACCTCGCGCACCTCCTACCTGCTGTCCCGGATGCTGGTGCTCGACGTCGAGGAACACCATTCCGAGGCGAACCTGCGGTTCTGGCAGATGGCGGGCATGCCGGCCGAGGCCATCGCGAAGCGGCGCGAGACCCGGCCCTTCAACTTCGCCGACATCGTCGCCCCGATCCCGGTGGGCCATTACCGCCTGGTCGAGGGCGATGTCGTCACCATGGGCGGCCGCACCTGGGATGTCCGGATGGGCGCGGGCCACGCGCCCGAACACGTGACGCTCTGGTCGCGGGACGACAACCTCGTGATCGGCGGCGACCAGCTCTTGCCGTCGATCTCGCCCAATGTCGGCGTGCAGGCGGCCGAGCCCGAGGCCGATCCGCTGGCCGACTGGCTGGAGGCCTGCGAACGCCTCTCGACCTACGCGCGCGAGGATCACTTCGTCCTGCCCGGTCACAAGCTGCCCTTCACCGGGCTGCCGCACCGGATGAACCAGCTCGTGCAGAACCACCACAGCGGGCTGCGGCGCCTGAAGAGCTACATCGCGGAGCCCCGGACGGCCGTGGAGTGCTTCCCGCCGCTCTTCAAGCGCAAGATCGACGAGGGGACCTATCACCTCGCCATGATCGAGGCCTATGCCCACCTCTCGCACCTCTACAAGCAGGGCGAGGCGACCCGCACCCGGCGCGAGGACGGCGCATGGCTCTGGCAGGCCGTCGCCGAATGAGCCGCGCGGCCATGGTCGCCGGCGCCGCGCCGCACTAGATCAGACCCATGGACGACGATATCCGCACCAGCGCCGAAGCCGCCGAGGACGCCGCGATCCCGCGGCGCCACGACACCCATTCCGACCCGAACGCCCCGACCGACGGGCCGCGGGCCCTGACGGCCAAGCCGGTCAAGGCCAAGAGCCCCGCGGAATGGGCCTATGAACGGCTGATCCTCTACATCCAGAACTTCGAGAAGATGCTCGACGCAGAGCACGAGGTCGCCATCGGGTTCACCGGATCGGACGCCGGCGTGATGCGAATCGAGGGGATGGGCTTCTTCGATCCCGACATCGTGACCTTCTACGGAACCGGCACGGACGGCGCGCGGGCGCAGCTTGTCCAGCATGTCAGCCAGCTCAACGTGATGCTGCGCGCGCTGCCGAAACCGCAGGGCGCGAAGGAGCCGCAGCGGATCGGCTTCCGCCTGGCCGCCGACCTCGAACGCGAGACGGGCGAAGATACGGCGGAGTGACGCAACGGGCCGATTTGCGCGCATCCCGGTCGTGACAGGGGGTGGCGAATAGGCTAATCGTTCCGCGAACATTCCATCCGACCAAGGAAGCGAACATGGCCGAGCACAAGCATGGCGAAATGGACATCACCGAGCAGGAGAAGACCTTTGACGGCTTCATCAAGGTCTCGACCTACGTGGCCGTCTTCTCGGTCCTCGTGCTGATCTTCCTGGCCATCTTCAACACCTGACCCCGTCGGGCGTCTTCCCAGAGTGAGGTTCACCATGCTGCGTCAGGGCATCGCCGTCATGGCTCTCGTCGCGTTGGCCGCCTGTGCCGGCGAGGGGCAGAGCCGGGGCTCCGCCACGCCCGAAGAGGTGGCGCGCGCGGTCTATCACCACCCGGGGCCGACCAGCCTGACGCTCTACACGGTCGTCAGCAACAACACCGGCTCGGGCGGGCACACCGCGCTGCTGGTGAACGGCTCGCAGCGGGTGATCTTCGATCCGGCCGGTTCCTTCCACCACCACGAGGTGCCGCGCCGCGACGACGTGCTCTACGGCATCACCCCGGCGTTCGAGCTGGGTTATCGCTCGATGCATGCCCGTCCGGCCTATCACGTGGTGTCGCAGACGGTGGAGGTCTCGCCCGAGGTCGCCGAACGCGCGCTCCGTCTGGTCGAGGCGAACGGCCCGGTTTCCCAGACCCGCTGCGCTGCCGCGACGGCCGCGGTCCTGAAGCAGTTGCCGGGGTTCGAGGGGATCAGCTCCACGCTCTACCCGGTGCAACTCCAGAAGAGCTTCGAACAGGTCACGGGCGTCCAGGGCACCCGCTATTACGAGGATTTCACCCCGCCCACGGGCGGGTGATCCCCGGCTGCCGGGTTCAGCCGAGCCAGGCCATCAGGATGAAGAGCGTCGCCGCGCCGGTCACGAGACCCGCGAAGACGTTCCGCGTCGCGATTCCCACGCCCAGAGTGACGAAGGTGGCGCCGAGCCGTGCCGGGTCCGGCTCTCCGCCGGTCGCCGCGGGCCAGGCCACCAGCGGCGCCACCAGCGCGGGCAGGATCGCCACGGCGGTGTAGCGCAGGTGGCGCAGCAGCCATGCGGGCATCGCCCGGTTGCCGACCAGCCCCAGGAAGACGAAGCGCAGCCCGAAGGACCCGAGCGCCAGGCCCGCGATCACCAGCCAGAGGGTCACGTGATCGCTCATGCCTCGGCCTCCTTGGCCTGCGGGACGTGGCCGGGCTTCACCCGCGCCACCCATTGCTCCACCGCGGCGCCCGCCATCATGCCGAGCAGGCCCGCCGCCAGCAGGCCGAGGTTCAGCGGCAGCGACACCAGCAGCAGCGAGGCGGTGACCGCCACGAAGCAGGCCGCGAGGTGCGGCAGAGACCGCAGCATCGGCGCGACCATGGCGATGAAGGTGATCGGCATCGCGAAATCGAGACCGAGCGAGGCGGGCATCGCCTCGCCGATCATGGCGCCGACCACGGTGAAGACATACCAGAACGGGCAGATCGGGGTGACGACGCCGAAGAAATAGGCCAGCTTCTGCGACATCGACCAGTCGCGGTGCTTCTCGTAGGCGCCGACCGACAGCGCGAAGCTCTGATCGACCAGGAAATAGGCCACGAACACCCGTTTCCACATCGGCGCCGCGCCGAGGTGCGGGGTCAGCGTCGCCGAATACATCGCCATCCGCAGGTTCACCGCCAGCGCCGAGACCAGCGCGATGATCGCGGGCGCGTCGTCCTGCAGCAGCTGGAGCGCGGTGAACTGCGCGGCCCCCGCGATGACGGCGACCGAGAAGGCGAGCGCCTCGAGGATGTTCAGCCCCGCCTCGGTCGCGACCACGCCGAAGAGCAGGGCGAAGGGCGACACGATGAAGAAGAAGGGCGCGCCCTCCCGCACACCTTTCCAGTAGGCGGATTTCACGGTGGTCGTCATGGGGGAATGTCCGTAGGTTTCCGGGCGAAGTCGTAACGCCGGGACCGGAGGGATGCAATGCAGCCACGCCTTTGCGCGAAACGGGCCCGGGGGGCGCCCGCATGAAGGCGCCTTTGGGCCTTGTCCTCGCGGGTGGCGAGGGCCGCCGGCTCGGCGGGGCGGACAAGGCGCTGGTGCCGCTGGCGGGCCGCCCGCTGCTGGCGCATGTGCTGGCGCGGTTCGAGCCGCAGGTCGAGGGCTGCGCGGTCAGCGCGAACGGAGACCCGTCGCGCTTCGCGGGCTGGGGGCTTCCGGTGCTCGCCGACGCGGCGCCGGGCGGGCAGGGGCCGCTGGCGGGCGTGCTCGCCGGGCTCGACTGGGCGGCAGCCGAGGGGGCTGAGATGCTGGTGACGGTGGCGGTCGACACGCCCTTCCTGCCGCCCGACCTCGTCCCCCGCCTGATCCTCGCGGCCGAGGACATGGCCGTTCCCCTCGCCGTTGCCGCCGCGCCGCTCGGCGGCGAGTTGCGGCGCCACCCCGCCTGCGCCCTCTGGCCGGTGGCCCTGCGAGAGGACCTGCGCGCGGCGCTGCGCCAGGGCACCCGCAAGCTCGGCGGCTGGGCCGCCGAGATGGGCGCGCGTCAGGCCTTCTTCGCGTCGGGCGAGGCCGCCTTCTTCAACGTGAACCGCCCCGAGGACCTCGCCCGGGCCGAAGCGATGCTCTCCGCCTGAGCTCGCGCCGGGCCCGGAGGCGCACCCTCCTGCGTGTCTCCGGCCAGCATGGCCGCCGGCCGCGCGACATCCGCCCGTGCTGCCCTGCGGGCCGCCCGGATCAGGCCGCCGCCGTCTCCACCGGGATCACGTCGACCGCCTGGTCGATCGCCTGCTTGCCCCATGTCCTGAGCACACCGCGGTCGGGCGCCACGTCGGAATAATCCCGCCCGTAGGCCACCACCACGTGGTCGGTGCCGACGAGCAGGTCGTTCGTCGGGTCGAACTCCAGCCAGCCGCCGTCGACGCCGACCCAGGCCCGCACCCAGGCATGCATCGCGTCGGCCCCGGCCAGCCGTTCGCGGCCGGGCGGCGGCAGCGTTCTCAGGAAGCCCGAGACATAGCCCGCCGGCACCCCGATCCCGCGCAGGCAGGCGATCAGGATATGCGAGAAATCCTGGCAGACGCCGTGTCGCAGGCGGAAGGCCTCCTCGGGCGGGGTGTCCACCTCGGTCGCATCCGAATCGAATTTCATCTCGTCGTGCAGGCGCCGTCCGATCGCCAGCACCGCCTGCTGCGCGGTGATCCCGGGGGTCAGGCACTCGCGCGCGAAGGCGGTCATCGCGGGCGAGAGCGCCAGCCGGGGCGAGGCGCCGCGGAAGTGATGCGGGCTTTCCGGTCCGATGTCGCGCAGCTGCGCCAGCTCGCAGGCCAGCCCGCCGAGCTCCGGCGAGAAGTCCAGCGTCTGGGGCTGGGCGATGCGCTCGACCCGCGCCTGAAGGCTCAGCACCAGCGAGTCGACCGGCGCCCGCCACGCGAATTCGGTCACCGCGTTGGCGAAGAAGTCGGTGCGGTCGATCCGCTCGTCGGGCCAGGGGTCGGCCTCGAGCACGCCGGTGATCAGCGTCTGCTGGCCCCAGATCGTGCGCGGCAGCAGGTGCGCGAGCGTCCGCGCCCCCTCGGCCGGAGAGGCGTAGCCGTGTTCGATCTTCAGCCCGATGTCGTAGAGCATCGCCTCACCCCAGGTATTTCGCGGCCAGGTGGCCCGCGACGGTGGACAGGTCCCCGCGCAGCTCCCAGAACCGCTCGGCGGTCCATTCCTCGGGATCGCCCACGGTCAGATCGGTCTCGATCCGCAACAGGTCGCGGCCGAGCGGCTCCATCTTGCCGCTGACCCGCGCGTTCGGCAGCCGTTCGGCGTGGTCGCGCATCGCGGCGACCTGGAAGAGCACCGACCGCGGGTTGTTGGCATCCAGCGCCATCAGGTCGACCACCGTGTCGCGGGTCGTGTCGATCCGATAGCGCCGGCGGTGCGTCATCACGCTGTCGCCCAGTTCGACCAGCAGATCCCAGCTGCCGTCCGGCGCCGTCTCGTCGGTGAATACGGCAAGAAGGTGGGCCAGGTTGTCGGCCCGCTCCAGCGCGCGGCCGAGGCTGAGGAAGCGCCAGCCGGCGAAGCGGTACATGTTTTCGTGCACCAGCCCCGCGAAGCCGGTGATGCGGCGCAGCAGCAGCCCCATGGCGCGGGCGCTGTCGTCGCCCTGCACCGTCTTGCCGCCGAGGCTCTGGGCCGTGGTGGCCAGGTCGCGCAGGGCCCACCAGGCATCGACCGAGAAGCGGTCGCGCACCTTGCCGGCGCAGGTCTCGGCCGCCGAGATCTGGTCGAAGAGCGCGGCGGGCACCCGGCGCGCCGGGTCGATGCCGAGGAATTTCAGATGTGCCGCGAGGCCCGAGATCTGCGGCGCCGCGCGGCCGCCGGTCTCTTCCAGCCGCAGGTGCCAGGCGCGCAGCAGGCGGATGGTGCTCTCGCAGCGCTCGACGTAACGGCCGAGCCAGAAGAGGTTGTCCGCCGCCCGCGAGGGCAGCACCGAGGGCGCCTCGCGCAGAGAGGCGCCGCGCGGTTTCATCAGCGTGTCCTGCGGCACCGGTTCATCATGGGCGATCCAGACATCGGCGACCGAGCCGCCCTGCTGCATCGCCAGCGCCGTCGCGTCGCCCTTGCGCCCGATCCGGGCATAGCCGCCGGGCATGATCTGCCAGCCCTGCGGGGTGCGCGCGGCAAAGACGCGGACGGTCATCGGCCGCGGCACCAGCCCGTCGTCCTGCCAGACCGGCGTGGTCGAGAGCGTCACCGCCTCCTGCCCGACGAGGCCCGCGCCCTTCGCCTCGATCCAGGCGGCGATGTCCCGGTCGTCGGCGGCGTCGGCGAAGCGGCCGCCGAGCGCCATCTCGGCCTCGACGCTGAAGGGCATGGCGGTCGAGAGCGCCTGGCCGATCATCATCCGCTCGGCATTGGCGACGACATGGGCGCGCTCCTTGGCCTGGCCGCACCACCAGGTGGCGATGTTGGGCAGTTTCAGCGGTTCGCCGGTGAGCGCCGGCGCGATCCGCGGCAGGAAGGCCAGCAGCGCCCGCGTCTCCAGCACCCCCGCGCCAAGCGCGTTGACCATCGAGACCGAGCCCTCGCGCAGGGCCGAGACGAGGCCGGGCGTGCCGATGCGCGAGCTTTCCTGCAGCTCCAGCGGGTCGGCATAGGAGGCGTCGAGCCGCCGCCAGAGCACAGAGACCGGCTTCAGCCCCGAGACGGTGCGCACCATGACCTGGCCCTTGACGACGACAAGGTCCTCGCCCTCGAGCAGCATCAGGCCGAGGTAGCGGGCAATGTAGGTGTGTTCGAAATAGGTGTCGTTCGACGGGCCGGGCGTCAGGATCGCGGGCCGCGAATTGCCGGGGATGCGCCCGTCCGCAGCGGCCTCGTCGCGCAGCTCGTCGAGCCCCTCGCGGAAGGCCCGGAAGAAGCCTGCGAGGCGCGAGACCCGGGCGGTGGCGAAGGCCTCGGGGAAGACGCGGGAGGTGGCCATCCGGTTCTCGAGCGCGAAGCCCGCGCCCGAGGGCGCCTGCGTCCGGTCGCCCAGGACGAACCACGAGCCGTCCGGCGACCGTCCGATCTCGAAGGCGAGGAAGTGCAGGAAATGCCCCGAGGCGGGCCGCACCCCGACCATCGGGCGCAGCCATTCGGGGTTGTCGGCGATGATCTCGGGCGGCAGGTGCCCGTCGGCGATCAGGCTCTGCGCGCCGTAGAGGTCGGCCACCACCGACTCGAGCAGCTCGGCGCGCTGGATCAGTCCTTCGCTGATCTCCTCCCATTCGTCGGCATGCAGGATGACGGGGATGTGGCTGAGCGGCCAGTCGCGTTCGCCCGTCGCGTCGGCCGAGTAGCGGCGGAAATAGACGCCCGCGTCGCGCAGGTAGAGATCGCCGCGGTTGAACCGCTCGCGCATCGCCTCGGGCGTCTGCTCGGCCAGGTGGTCGAGGAAATCGGTCCAGACCGGCCGCATCCGCCCTTCGGCATCCAGAAGCTCGTCCGGAACGCCCGGCCGCGGGCGGTAGTCACGCAGGATCCTCTGCGTGGCGCGGGAAGCCGGAAGGGGGCGGGCAATCTCGTCCATGGCGTGTCATAGCCCGGGCGGCCTGCGCAGGTCGAGGGTCGTCGGGAAATCGGGGTGGGTTTGCTCGGGCGTCGGAACATATCCGCCGGGCTTGTGCCCCATCGGTTCGAACCGGGCGAGGCGCCGCGCCTCCGCCTCGTTCCCGTTGACGGGGAAGGTGTCGTAGTTCCGCCCGCCGGGATGCGCGACGTGGTAGGTGCAGCCGCCGATCGCGCGGCCGGTCCAGGTGTCGTAGATGGCGAAATGCAGCGGCGCGTCGATCGGGAGCACCGGATGCAGCGCCTCGGCCGGCTGCCACGCCTTGAAGCGGACGCCGCCGACGAAGGTGCCGGCGGTGCCGGTGGCGGTCAGCGGCACGGGCCGTCCGTTGCAGTGGAGCGCGTAGCGGTCGGGGTGCATCGTCGTCACCCGGGCCTGCAACCGTTCGACCGAGCTGTCGGTGTAGCGCACGGTGCCGCCGATGGCGCCGGTCTCGCCCAGCACGTGCCACGGTTCCAGCGCCTGCCGCAGTTCAAGGTGCACGCCCTCGTATTCGACCTCGCCGCAGAAGGGGAAGCGGAATTCCTGCTGGGCGACGAACCATTCGGGCTCGACCTCGTAACCGTGGTCCTTGAGGTCGCGCAGGACGTCGAGGAAATCCTCCCAGACGAAATGCGGCAGCATGAAGCGGTCATGCAGCACGGTGCCCCAGCGGACCGGCTTGCCCTTGATCGGCGCGTCCCACATCCGGGCGATGATGGCGCGGATCAGCACCTGCTGGGCAAGGGACATCTTGGCGTCGGGCGGCATCTCGAACCCGCGGAACTCGATCAGGCCGAGGCGCCCCGTGGGACCGTCGGGCGAATAGAGCTTGTCGATGCAGATCTCGGCCCGGTGGGTGTTGCCGGTGACATCCGTCAGCATGTTGCGGAGCAGCCGGTCCACCAGCCACGGCAGGGGCTGCGGGCCTTCGGCGGGGTCGGGGATCTGCGACAGCGCGATCTCGAGCTCGTAGAGCGTGTCGTGGCGGGCCTCGTCGATCCGGGGGGCCTGCGAGGTCGGGCCGATGAAGAGGCCCGAGAAGAGGTAGGAGAGCGACGGGTGCCGCTGCCAGTAGAGGATCAGCGAGCGCAGCAGATCCGGGCGCCGCAGGAAGGGCGAATCGTTCGGGGTCTCACCGCCGACAACGACGTGGTTGCCGCCGCCGGTGCCGGTGTGGCGCCCGTCGATCATGAACTTGTCGGCCCCGAGGCGGCATTGCCGCGCCTCCTCGTAGACCGCGTTCGTGGTGGCGACGCATTCCTCCCAGGTCGCGGCGGGATGGATGTTCACCTCGATCACGCCCGGGTCCGGCGCCACGCGGATGACGTTCATCCGGGGATCGTGGGGCGGGGAATAGCCCTCGATATGGATCGGCAGCCCCAGCTTCTTCGCGGCGCGTTCGGCCGAGGCGATGAGGTCGAGGTAATCCTCGATGCTCTCCACCGGCGGCATGAAGACGCAGAGCCGCCCGTCGCGCGGTTCGACCGAGAGCGCGGTGCGGACGGCGCCGCCGAGCTCGGTGAGCTGCTGTTCGATGACGTCCTGAACCGGGCCCGTGGGGCTGGGGGCCGAGACCGGCTGGCTGTGCTCGGGCGTGCTCTCGGGCATGCCTTCCTCGGCGTGGTAATCGGGCAGCTCGTCGCGGTCGACGGTCGGGTCCACGATGTAGGTATAGGGATATTGCGCGGGCGGCACGTAGGGCAGGGTGCCGAGCGGCAGGCGATAGCCGACCGGGCTGTCACCGGGCACGAGGAAGATCTTGCCCCGCCGCAGCTTCCACTTCTCGGACCGCCAGCGCCGGCCCGCGGCCTTCGACTGCCACGCCTGAACCGGCAGGACATAGCCCGAGGGTTCCGTGAGCCCGCGCTCGAAGACCTTCGCCATGCGGTGGCGCTCCTCGGGGTCCTTGAGCTTGTTGTTCTCGGGCGTGACGTTCTCGGGCAGGTTCGCCTCCTTCAGCAGCCATTCGCCCGGGTCCTCGTAGGCGGGCGCGACGTAATCCTGCCCGACGCCGAGGTCCTCGGCGATCTCGGCCATCAGCGCCTCTGCCTCCTTCGGCCCGGCGCCGGTCTGCGCGTCCTCGGTGGCGATGAGCGCCTCGTCGGACCAGATCGGCTTGCCGTCCCGCCGCCAGTAAAGGCTGAAGGTCCAGCGCGGCAGCGTCTCGCCCGGATACCACTTGCCCTGCCCGTAATGCAGGAAGCCGCCCGGAGCGAAGCGGTCGCGCAGGCGGCGGATCAGCTTGTCCGCGAGCCCGCGCTTCATCGGGCCGACGGCGGCGGTGTTCCACTCCGCGCTTTCGAAATCGTCGATGCTGACGAAGGTCGGCTCGCCGCCCATGGTCAGCCGCACATCGCCCTCGGCGAGCTTCTCGTCCACCTTCCGGCCCAGCACGTTGAGCCGGTCCCAGGCGTCGTCGCTGAAGGGCTTGGTGATGCGCGGATGTTCGGACACCCGGCTGACCTTCATGTCGAAGCTGAAATCCACCTCCGCGTAGGAGGCCATCCCGGCGATCGGCGCGGCGTTGCGGTAATGCGGCGTGGCGGCCAGCGGGATGTGGCTCTCGCCCGCCAGGAGGCCCGAGGTCGGGTCGAAGCCGATCCAGCCGGCGCCGGGCAGGTAGACCTCGACCCAGGCATGCAGGTCGGTGAAGTCGTGATCGGTGCCCGCCGGGCCGTCCAGCGACACGAGGTCGGGCTTCAGCTGGATCAGGTAGCCCGACACGAAGCGCGCCGCGAAGCCCAGGTTGCGCAGGCACTGGACCAGCAGCCACGAGGAATCCCGGCACGAGCCCGAGACCCGCTCGAGCGTCTCCTCGGGGGTCTGCACGCCGGGCTCCATCCGGATCGTGTATTCCACATGGTTCGCCACGTGGGCGTTCAGCGAGACGAGGAAATCGACCGTCCGCTCGTGATCGCGCGGCAGGGTCTTCAGGAAGGCCGCCAGCCGCGGCCCGACGGGCTCGGGCGTGCTGTAGATCGACAGGTCCTCCTTCAGTTCGGAGGGATAGTTGAACGGCCATGTCTCGGCCGTGTCCTCCACGAAGAAGTCGAACGGGTTGTAGACCGACATGTCGGCGACGAGGTCCACCTCGATCCGGAACTCGCGCACCGGTTCGGGGAAGACGAAGCGCGCCAGCCAGTTGCCGTAGGGATCCTGCTGGTGGTTCACGAAATGCGGCTCGGGCCCGACCTTCAGGGAATGCGAAATCACCCGCGTGCGCGAATGCGGCGCGGGGCGCAGCCGGATGATCTGGGGGGCGAGGGTGACGAGGCGATCGTAGCGGTAATGCGTCAGGTGATGGATCGCTGCGTGAATCGACATGAGGGCCGTCCCTTCGGTAACTGGTCCCGAATGCATCGCATCCGGACCGCATCATAACAAGCGGCGCGGGCGGTCCGGCCGCAGCTGCCGGACAGCGCCTGCGGGGTTTTCCCCGTCATTCCGGGCGGATGGGCCTGAAACCCGCGCGGGTGCCTGTTTTCCGGGCAATGCCGCGCTAGGTGGCCTGATGGGCTTGTCTGCGGCCAAACCATTGCGCAGGATCAAGAACCTAGCCGGAGTGCGATCGTGTGCTAAGGTATCTGTGAGGGGCTGACCGGGACGAGCCCGGCCCGCCCGACGGGGCCCAGAGAGCTGACAAGGACGGAATGACGGACAATCGGTTTTTCGACGAGATGCTGGATGGCGCGGGCGGGGCCCGGGCACCCTATTCGGATTACGCTGACTGGTTCTCGGGGGAGGATCCGAAGTCGCTCCTGAAGAAGTCGAGCGAGGCCGAGGCCTTCTTCCGCCGCATCGGCATCACCTTCAACGTTTATGGTCAGAGCGAGGCGGACGAACGTCTCATCCCGTTCGACATCGTGCCCCGGATCATCGCCGCGCAGGAATGGCGCACGCTGGAGCGCGGGATCGAACAGAGGGTCCGGGCGATCAACGCCTTCCTCGCCGACATCTATCACCGGCAGGAGATCCTGAAGGCGGGCCGCATCCCCGCCGAGATCATCCAGAACAACGAGGCCTTCCTGCCGCAGATGGTCGGGGTCGCACCGCCGGGCGGGGTCTATACCCATATCGTCGGCACCGACCTGGTGCGCACCGGCGAGAACGAATTCTACGTGCTCGAGGACAATTGCCGCACGCCGTCGGGCGTCTCCTACATGCTGGAGAACCGCGAGACGATGCTCCAGATGTTCCCCGAGCTCTTCACCCGGATGCGGGTCAAGCCGGTCTCGAGCTACCCGGCCGAGCTGCGGCGCTCGCTGTCCGAGGCCGCGCCGCCGAACTTCAACGAGGGCAAGCCCTCGCTCGCCGTGCTGACGCCCGGTATCCACAACTCGGCCTATTTCGAACATTCCTTCCTGGCCGACCAGATGGGCGCCGAGCTGGTGGAGGCGAGCGACCTGCGCATCGTCGACGGCCGCGTCGCGATGCGGACGATCCGGGGCTACAAGCCGCTCGACGTGATCTACCGCCGGGTGGACGACGATTACCTCGACCCGCTCAACTTCAACCCGACCTCGTTGCTGGGCGTGCCGGGGATCATGGACGTCTACCGCGCGGGCAACATCACCATCGCCAACGCGCCGGGGACCGGGATCGCCGACGACAAGGCGCTCTATTCCTACATGCCCGACATCGTGCAGTTCTACACCGGCGAGAAGGCGATCCTGCAGAACGTGCCGACCTGGCGCTGCTCGGAGCCCGACAGCCTGAAATACGTGCTCGACAACCTCGCCGAGCTCGTCGTGAAGGAAGTCCACGGCTCGGGCGGCTACGGGATGCTCGTCGGGCCCGCGGCCTCGAAGAAGGAGCTGTCGGAATTCGAGGCGAAGCTCCGCGCGAAACCCGGCAATTACATCGCCCAGCCGACGCTGGCGCTCTCCACCGTGCCGATCATGACCCAGAAGGGGCTGGCGCCGCGCCATGTGGACCTGCGCCCCTTCGTGCTGGTCTCGCCCAAGTCGGTCTACATCACGGCGGGCGGGCTGACGCGGGTGGCGCTCAAGGAGGGCTCGCTCGTGGTGAACTCGTCGCAGGGCGGCGGGACGAAGGATACCTGGGTGCTGGGGGACTGATGCCGATGCTGGGAAAAACCGCGGGTGGCCTGTTCTGGATGTTCCGCTACCTGGAGCGCTCGGAGAACACGGCGCGCCTGCTCGACACCGGATTCCGCATCGCGCTGACCGGGTCGGAAAGCGCCGAAGTGGAATGGGAGAGCATCATCACCACCGCCGGGGTGCGCGAGCTCTATCTCGAGAAATACGACACGTTCGAGCAGGGGCACGTGATCAACTTCCTGCTGCGCGACAAGGACAACCCGTCCTCGGTCATGTCGGTGATCGAGATGGCCCGTTCGAACGCGCGGATGGTGCGGACGGCGCTGTCCTCGGAGGTCTGGGAGGCGACCAACGAAAGCTGGATGACGCTGAAGAGCCAGCTCGCCCGGCCGGTCTCGGTCAAGAACCTCGCGGATGTGCTGACCTCGGTGCGGCAGCATTCCTCGCTGGTCAGGGGCGCCCTGCACGGCACGATGCTGAGGAACGAGATCTTCGATTTCGCCCGGATCGGCACCTTCGTGGAGCGGGCCGACAACACCGCCCGGATCCTCGACGTGAAATACTACGTGCTGCTGCCCTCGGCGGCCTTCGTCGGTTCCTCGATGGACAATGCGCAATGGGAGACGATCCTGCGCTCGGTCTCGGCCTTCCGGTCGTTCCGCTGGCTGAACGAGGCCGAGACGACGCCCCGCGCCATCGCCGCCTTCCTGATCCTCGACAAGCGGATGCCGCGGTCGCTGGCGTTCTGCTATTCGAAGATCGTCGGCAACCTGAGCTATCTCGCCCAGAACCACGTGGGCGACCTGCCGAGCCTCGAGCTGGCCCGGAAGACATACGACAGGCTGGACAACCGCGATATCGACCGGGTCTTCGACGAGGGGCTGCACGAGTTCCTCGAGGCCAGCATCGCGAGCACCGCGCGGCTGGCCGGGCAGATCCAGGAAGATTTCCGGTTCTACGGATAGGGGGATGCCATGCGTCTGAAGATCTCGCACAAGACCATCTACACCTACGACAAGCCGGTGCATTACGCCCTGCTCCAGCTGCGCCTGACCCCGCGCAACGCCGTCGGGCAGCGCGTGATCTCGTGGGAGTCCCACCTCACGGGGGGCGACCGGCAGGTCACTTTCGACGACCAGTTCCGCAACCGCGTCGATCTGATCATGATGCAGGACACCGACCGGCTGGAGATCCACAGCGTGGGCGAGGTCGAGGTCGAGGACCGCGCCGGGGTCGTGGGGCCGGGCGAGGCGATGACGCCGCTCTGGCTCTTCCTCCGCAAGACCGCGATGACGACGCCCGGATCCCACGTCCGCAAGCTTGCCCGCCAGGTCGAGAGCGCCTTTGCCGAGAACCAGCTCTCCGGCGCCCATGCGCTCGCCGAGGCGGTCGCGGCGGCGGTCGAATACCGGACCGGCACCACCACCGCCATGACCACGGCGGAGGAGTCGGTCGCGTCGGGCCAGGGCGTCTGCCAGGACCATGCCCACATCATGATCGCCGCCGCCCGCCATCTGGGGATCCCGGCGCGCTACGTCTCGGGCTACCTGATGATGGACGAGGTGCCCGAGCAGGAGGCGGGCCACGCCTGGGCCGAGCTGATGATCGACGGGCTTGGCTGGGTCGGCTTCGACGTCTCGAACGCGGTCTGCCCGGATGACCGCTACGTCCGGGTCGCGGTCGGGCGCGACTATGCCGACGCGGCCCCGGTGCACGGGCTCAGGCAGGGCGACGCCTCCGAAGAGCTTTGCGTTTCCCTGCAGGTTCAGCAATAGACTGAGCGCCGAATCGGCAGCCGGGGAAGGGCACACGGATGACCTATTGCGTCGGCATTCAACTCAATCGCGGAATCGTCTTCATGTCGGACACCCGGACCAATTCCGGCGTCGACAACATCTCGACCTTCCGCAAGATGTTCACCTTCGAGACGCCGGGCGAGCGTTCGATCACGATCATGACCTCCGGCAACCTTGCGACCACGCAGGCGGTGATCTCGCTGCTGCAGGAACGCTCGAAACGGCCCTCGGACCGGTCGCCGGACATCCTCCACGCCGAGTCGATGTTCCAGGTCGCCCGGCTGATCGGCGCGACGCTGCGCGAGGTGATCGCGGGCCATGACGAGGCCGGGCAGCGCGCGGACGGCGCCTTCTTCGCCACGCTGATCGTGGGCGGCCAGATCAAGGGCGGGGAGCCGCGGCTCTACCTGATCTACCCGGAAGGCAACTTCATCGAGGCCGGGGAGGACACGCCCTTCTTCCAGGTCGGCGAGACGAAATACGGCCGTCCGATCCTGATCCGCGCCTATGACCCGGACATGAGCTTCGAGGCGGCGATCAAGCTGCTGCTCGTCTCCTTCGACAGCACGATCAAGGCCAACCTCTCGGTGGCGCTGCCGCTCGACTGGCACGTCTACGAGACGGGCAGCCATCGCAACGGCCGGATCGGCCGGGTGGAGCAGGGCGATCCCTATTTCGAGGTCATCTCGAACGGCTGGGGCGGTGCGCTGCGCGACGCCTTCGCCGCACTCCCCGATTTCGAGATGCCCGGCCGAGCCGAACCCGCGGACTGACGCGCGGCGCGCGCCTGCGGCGACGCCCCGCCCGCCATCCCGTCGGGCGCCCCTGCCATGATTGCGACTCAATTGCCGGGCGAAGCGACGCGTTTTCCGGCAGATTGCGCAAAGCTGGCTGGGCGAGTTGCCCATAATGCGGGCACAGCTGCCGATTTCCGCCCATCAATTGAGCATCTCTCCCGGGCTGCGCCTCCGCCGGACCCTGTCCAATTCCCCGACGGCGGCAAAGCCGCTCTCTTGGTCACCGCGCGCCCCGAGCGGCGCGGAACAGGGATTGCGGTGACGGGCGGACTACCAATCACGGCCCGCCACCGCTGAGACGCAACAAGACGTCGTCCGAGGGATCTAGGGGGGAGTCTGCGCGGGATCAACCGCCAGCAGTCCCTGTCCGTGCGGCGGCGCGACGAGAAGGGAACCTTCACCACCATGTCGCATTTTCTGAAATCAATGCTGGGCGCCGCCGCCGGATCGCTGATCTTCGGCACGACCGCCGTGGCGCAGGACGACACCATCAAGGTCGGCGTCCTCCACTCGCTCTCGGGCACGATGGCGATCTCCGAGACGACGCTCAAAGACACGATGCTGATGCTCATCGAAGAGCAGAACAAGAAGGGCGGCGTGCTCGGCAAGCAGCTCGAGGCCGTGGTGGTCGATCCGGCCTCCGACTGGCCGCTCTTCGCCGAGAAGGCCCGCGAGCTGCTGACCGTCTCGGACGTCGACGTGATGTTCGGCTGCTGGACGAGCGTGAGCCGGAAATCCGTGCTGCCGGTGATCGAGGAGCTGAACGGCCTCCTGTTCTACCCGGTCCAGTACGAGGGTGAGGAATCCTCGAAGAACGTCTTCTACACCGGCGCCGCGCCGAACCAGCAGGCGATCCCGGCGGTCGACTACTACCTCGAGGAACTGGGCGTCGAGAAATTCGCCCTGCTCGGCACCGACTACGTCTATCCGCGGACCACGAACAACATTCTCGAATCCTACCTGAAGGACAAGGGCATCGCGGCCGAGGACATCTTCGTCAACTACACCCCCTTCGGCCATTCCGACTGGTCCAAGATCGTCGCCGACGTCGTGGCGCTCGGCGCCGACGGCAAGAAGGTCGGCGTGGTCTCGACCATCAACGGTGACGCGAACATCGGCTTCTACAAGGAACTCGCCGCCGCCGGCGTCTCGGCCGAGGACATCCCCGTCGTCGCCTTCTCGGTGGGCGAGGAAGAGCTCTCGGGCCTCGACACCTCGAACCTCGTCGGCCACCTCGCCGCGTGGAACTACTTCATGTCCGCCGAGAGCGACGAGAACGACGCCTTCATCGACGCATGGCACGCCTTCATCGGCGACGAGAAGCGCGTGACCAACGACCCGATGGAAGCCCATTACATCGGCTTCAACATGTGGGTGAACGCGGTCGAGGAGGCCGGCACCACCGACGTCGACGCCGTGCGCGAAGCCATGTGGGGCCAGGAGTTCCCGAACCTGACCGGCGGCACCGCGGTGATGGGCACCAACCACCACCTCTCCAAGCCCGTGCTGATCGGCGAGATCCGCGACGACGGCCAGTTCGACATCATCTCGGAAACCGACCCGGTCCCCGGCGATGCCTGGACCGACTTCCTGCCGGAATCCGCGGTGCTCGAGGCCGATTGGAAAGACCTCGAATGCGGGATGTACAACACCGACACCAAGAGCTGCGTCCAGATCAAGTCGAACTACTGACCTGACCTGACCGTGGGGACCGGCGGCCCCTCCCTGCCGCCGGTCCCGTCCCCTCCCGGAATACAAAGTTGATCGCCTCCATGATCCGACCCCTCAGGGCGGCGCTGCTGCTCCTCTCCCTCTCGGTCTCGCCCGCGCTTGCGCAGACCGGAGCGCTCTCGCCGATCCAGGCCCTGCTGCAGGAGCACCGCGAGGCGATCGAGAAATCCTCCCGCCGCACGATCCAGCCCGCCATCGACGCGATCCGCGACAGCGGCCTCGACGCGGCGCCGCTGGTGCTCGAACAATGGGGCGCGCGGAACATGTGGCAGCGCGAGGACGACGGGCTGTTCTTCTACGCCGAGGAGGTCGATCGCGACACGCTCCGCATCTTCGACTTCGCCACCGCGCAGAGCATCGGCGAGTTCCCCGACGACGCGTTCGACCAGCTGAAACCCAACTCCGGCATCCAGGGGCTGATCGCCTCCGCGCTCGTGAAATTCCAGCTGAACGATCCGGACCCGGCGAAGCGGCGCGATGCGCTGGCCGCGCTCGCCCGGAACGGCAACGAACGCCACCTGCCCATCCTGCGCGAGTCGATCGGGGCCGAGCCCTCGGCCGGCATCCGCCAGCAGAAGGAACGGCTGGAACGGCTGCTCACCATCTCCTTCGGCGCCTCCGACGCGGAGCGGATCGAGGCGATGGACCATTTCCGCGGGGACCTCGCCGTCGACGTGCGCGCCGCGCTGAACCCGATCCTCGCGACCACGACCGAGGTGGTCGAGGGCGACGTGCCCGCCGAGGGCCAGAACATCGCCCGCGCGTTGCGCCCCGGCTCCGAAAGCTTCCCCGAGGCCGCGGCCTACGACCTGCTGGTCGCCCGCGACATGGCCCCCGCGCGCCTCTCTCCGGACGATCAGCGCAACGCGCTCGCCGCCAACATCGCGGACGGACGCGTCGGCGGCGTGCCGGTCGGCGAGCTCTCCGACCCCGCCGCGCGCGACCGCGCCTACGCGGGGCTCGTGGAGGCCGGGCTGGCCCCGCCCGCCGCCACCGGCGACGAGGTCGCCGCCGCCGTCGAGGCGCACAGCTTCTACGAACGCTACCGCGAAGCCTCCGGGGCGGTGACCGAAGCGGCGCAGGAGGTGCTCCGCTCGATCGAGGTGAAGCTCGCCTTCAACCAGTTCCTCGACCTGACCCTCGATGCGCTCTCGCTCGCCTCGATCTACTTCCTCGCGGCCATCGGCCTCGCCATCACCTTCGGCGTCATGGGCGTCATCAACATGGCCCATGGCGAATTCATCATGATGGGCGCCTATACCGGCTACGTGGTCCAGCAGCTGATCCCCGACTACACGCTGTCGCTGATCGTCGCGCTGCCCTGCGCCTTCGCCGTCACCTTCGCGGCGGGCGTGGCGATGGAGCGCCTCGTGATCCGCTGGCTCTATGCCCGCCCGCTCGAGACGCTGCTCGCCACCTTCGGCATCTCCATCGCGCTCCAGCAGCTCGCCAAGAACATCTTCGGCACGCAGGCGCGGCCGCTGACCTCGCCCGGCTGGCTCGACGGGGCGCTGTCGTTCAACGACGTGGTCTCGATCTCCTACATCCGGATCGCGATCTTCGTGCTGGCCCTCGTCTTCCTGGCCTTCTTCCTCTTCCTGATGAAGCGCACCCGCCTCGGGCTCGAGACCCGCGCCGTGACCCAGAACCGCAACATGGCCGCCTCGATGGGGATCAACCCCGACCGGGTGAACATGCTGACCTTCGGCCTCGGCTCCGGCATCGCCGGGATCGCGGGCGTCGCCATCGGGCTCTACGCCAAGGTGACCTCCGAACTCGGCTCCGACTACATCGTGCAGAGCTTCATGACCGTGGTCGTCGGCGGCGTCGGCAACATCTGGGGCACGCTGCTGGGCGCCACGATGATCGGCTTCCTGCAGAAGGGGATCGAGTGGTTCAACCCGTCGAACACGCTCGCCGCCCAGACCTACATGATCATCTTCATCATCATCTTCATCCAGTTCCGCCCGCGCGGCATCATCGCCCTCAGGGGCCGGGCCGCAGGAGACTGATCCCATGTTCAAAGGCATCCCCGCCAACCGCAACCGCGCGCCGCTCCGCCTGCTTCCTCTTGCCAGAAATATCCCGGGGGAGTCGCCGCAGAGCGGCGACGGGGGCAGCGCCCCCGAACACCGGAAAGACAAGGCGCAGCGTCCGAAGGGAGAGCGGTCATGAGAAACACCTTCATCGCCCGCAACCCCTCGGTGCTGGTCTTCCTTGCGATCCTCGCGGTCTTCACCATCGCGGTGACGCTGCTCTCGCACGCCTACGGCACCGGCGGGCTCTCCACCTCCTTCGTGAAGACCCTCGGCAAGACGCTCTGCCTCTGCCTCGTCGCCATCGCGATGGACCTCGTCTGGGGCTATTGCGGGATCCTCTCGCTCGGCCATTTCGCCTTCTTCGCGCTCGGCGGCTACGCGATCGGCATGTGGCTGATGTACGCCCGGACCGAGCTGATCGTGACCCAGAGCCTCGCCAACGCCCCGATCCCGCCGACCGAGCAGGAGGTCGTCGACGCCATCGGCTCCCAGATCTTCGGCGTCGTCGGCTCATCCGACTTCCCGGCCGTCTGGGTCTTCGCCCATTCCTTCTGGCTGCAGGCGCTGATGGTGATCGCCGCCCCCGGGCTGCTCGCGCTGATCTTCGGCTGGCTCGCCTTCCGCAGCCGCGTCACCGGCGTCTACCTCTCGATCCTGACGCAGGCGATGACGCTGGCGCTCTCGCTCTACCTCTTCCAGAACGAATCCGGGCTGCGCGGCAACAACGGGCTCTCGGGTCTTCAGAACCTGCCCGGCGTGCAGGCCGGGCAGGACGAGATCTCCGTCTGGTTCCTCTGGGGCTCGGCCCTGGCGCTCGGGCTCGGCTACGTGCTGGCGGCCTGGGTCGTCTCGGGCAAGTTCGGCTCGGTCGTGCGCGGCATCAGGGACGACGAGGCGCGGGTGCGGTTCCTCGGCTACTCGGTCGAGGGCTACAAGCTCTTCGTCTTCACCCTGACCGCGATCATCGCGGGCATCGCGGGGGCGCTCTACTACCCGCAGGCGGGCATCATCAACCCGGGCGAGATGGCCCCGATCGCCTCGATCTACCTCGCCGTCTGGGTCGCCATCGGCGGGCGCGGCCGGCTCTACGGCGCGGTCATCGGCGCGGCCTTCGTCTCCCTCGTCTCGACATGGTTCACCAGCGGTCAGGTGCCGCCCCTGAACCTCGGGGTCTACACGGTGGACTGGGTCGACTGGTGGCTCGTCCTTCTCGGCGTCTCCTTCGTCCTCGTGACGCTCTTCGCGCCCAAGGGGATCGGCGGGCTGATCGACCTGATCACCGACCGGGTGACGCCCGACCGGCACGGCGCGGATTACGGCCCCGACAAGGGCGCGCTGCAGGAAGGGGAGGGCCGCCGATGAGCGCGCTTCTCGAGGTCTCGGGCGTCTCCGTCACCTTCGACGGGTTCCGGGCGATCAACAACCTCAGCTTCGAGATCGGCCCGGCCGAGCTGCGGGCGATCATCGGGCCGAACGGGGCGGGCAAGACGACCTTCATGGACATCGTCACCGGCAAGACGAAGCCGGACGAGGGGCGCGTCTTCTGGGGCGAGGCGTCGCGCAACCTCCTGAAGCTCTCCGAGGCGCGGATCGCGCAGGAGGGGATCGGCCGCAAGTTCCAGCGCCCCACGGTCTTCGAGGACCAGACGGTGCGCGACAACCTGATGATGGCTGTGAAGAACAAGCGCTCCCCCTTCCCGGTGCTCTTCTGGAAGCCGAAGTTCCGGGACAACGCCCGGGTCGAGGAGCTGGCCTCCGAGATCGGCCTGGCCGACGCGCTGAGCCGCAAGTCGGGCGAGCTGAGCCATGGCCAGAAGCAATGGCTCGAGATCGGGATGCTCTTGGCGCAGGAGCCCCGGCTGCTGCTCGTGGACGAACCCGCGGCGGGCATGACGCTGGCCGAGCGCGAGCACACCACGGACCTGCTCAAGGAGGCCGCGAAGACCCGCGCGGTGGTGGTGGTCGAGCACGACATGGAATTCGTCCGCCGGCTCGACTGCAAGGTCACCGTGCTGCACGAGGGCTCGGTGCTGGCCGAGGGGACGCTGGATCACGTGACGAAGAACCAGCAGGTCATCGATGTCTACCTGGGGCGCTGAGAGATGCTGAGAACCGAGAACCTCACCCTGCATTACGGCCAGAGCCAGATCCTGAACGGGATCGACATGGAGGCCCGCACCGGCGAGGTCACCTGCATCATGGGCACCAACGGGGTGGGCAAGACCTCGCTCCTCAAGGCGATCTCGGGCACGCATGTCCGCTCGGGGGGCAGCGTGTTCCTCGACGGGCAGGACATGGGGCGGATGCCCGCGCACCAGCTGGCCAAGGCGGGGATCGGCTATGTCCCGCAGGGCCGGATGATCTTCCCGCTCCTGACGGTGAAGGAGAACATGGAGACGGCATTCGCCTGTCTCCCGCGATCCGAGCATCACATCCCGGACGAGATCTACGAGCTCTTCCCGATCCTGGAGGACTTCCTCGGGCGGCGGGGCGGCGATCTTTCCGGCGGGCAGCAGCAGCAGCTGGCGATTGCCCGGGCGATGCTGACCAGGCCCAAGCTCCTGCTGCTCGATGAGCCGACCGAGGGGATCCAGCCGAACATCATCCAGCAGATCGGCCGGGTGATCGAATACCTCCGCGACCAGGGCAACATGGCGATCGTGCTGGTCGAGCAGTATTTCGAATTCGCCTACGGGCTGGCCGACCGGTTCTACGTCATGAAGCGCGGCGCGGTGACGGCCTCGGGGGGCAAGGGCGAGATCTCGAAAGAGGCGCTGATGGCCGAGGTCTCGGTATAGAAAACGGGCCGCCGGAGGTCCGGCGGCCCGCTGTCGTCATTTGTGCGGAGAGGCGCCTCGGGCGCCGTCACGCGGGAAAGGTCAGTCCCAGAAGCCTTCGTCCACGTCTTCCATCGCTTCGAGTTCTTCCTCGTTGAAGCGGGTGACATAGGCGTAGGTCTTGTCGTCGACTGCGACGAGGCTCACGTCCTCGACCGAGATGGCGACATGCTTGTCCGCGATGTCGAGGAAGCCGCCGACTTCGGCCACGATGCCGATCAGCTTGCCGTCGCGCGAAAGGATCAGGTCCTCGATCTCGCCGATCTCGTTCCAGCCCTCGCCGACGCCGTCATAGACGGTCGAGGAATCCCAGGCGGCGCCTTCGTCGCGGGCTTCGTTGGACGTGTAGATGTTGCCGCCGGTGATGTCGCGGCTGCGGATCAGGTCACCCTGCATGCCGGCGATCTTGGACGAGGCGCTGTCCGCCATCGTGTCCTGCGCGCTTGCGGCGCCGGTCATGAGAAGAAGAGCGATAGACGTGGCTGCAATGGTTTTCATGTGTAGCCTCCTGTGTTCAGTTCCGTTTGCTGTGGACCCAACCAGCCGAAGCCCGTGAAGTTTCATTGTTTTTCGAAAATGTCTGCCGGGGAGGGTGCGCGGAGGGCCTGTAAGCCGGATTCTGTTCCCCGGCCCGTCTCCGGAACCGGTTCGATGACCATTCCTCTGGACCGACGGTTGCCCCCCGGCCTCAAGCTGCCAACCCGGACCTCGGGGGCAAGGCGCCCTGCGGCGGTATCGCATTGCTGCGACCGGCCCGCGCGAGGTCCCTATTCGGCATTGCTCCCGGTGGGGCTTGCCATGCCGGTCCGGTTGCCCGGCCCGCGGTGCGCTCTTACCGCACCGTTTCACCCTTACCCTGCGTGCAGGGCGGTCTGTTCTCTGTGGCGCTTTCCCTGGGGTTGCCCCCGCCGGGCGTTACCCGGCACCGTTGCCTTGTGGAGTCCGGACTTTCCTCGGGGGCGGACCCCCGCGGCCATCCGGCCCTCCGCGCGACGGATCGCCTAGCCGGGAAACGCGGGCCGGTCAACAGGCCCGAATTCCGCAATGGACGCCTGCGGTGCGATCCGTCATCATCCGCCGACAAGGGAGACCCACCATCATGCGCAAGTTTCTCGTCATCCTCGACGACAGCCGCGAATGCCTGAACGCCATGCGTTTCGCCGCGATGCGCGCGGCCAAGACCGGCGGCGGCGTGGCGATCCTGTCGATCATCGCGCCAGAGGATTTCAGCCACTGGATCGGGGTCGGAGAGGTCATGCGCGAAGAGGCCAAGGAGCGGATCGAGGCCCATTTCGAGGTCTACGCCAAGTGGATGCGCGACCGGCAGGGGATCGAGCCCGAGCTTGTGATCCGCGAGGGCGAGGCGGTGCCCGAGATCCTCGCCCAGATCCGCGAAGACCCGGACATCGGCGTTCTGGTGCTGGGCGCCGGGACCGAGAAGAGCGGGCCCGGGCCACTGGTCAGCCAGCTTACCAAGGGGGCGGGTACGCTGCCGATCCCGATCACCATCGTGCCGGGCGACATGTCCAAGGAAAAGCTCGAGGCGATCACGTGAAGGCCCTCTGGCTCCACGGGGCCGGGGCCGGGGCGCAGGACGCCCCCTTCGACAAGGTGCGCACCCTGCTGGACGGGGCCGAGATCATCGCGCCGCAGCTTGGCGAGCCGGAGGCCGCCGGCTGGGGCGACGCCATTGCGGATGCGCTCGACGCGCTCCCGCCCGAGGCGCTGCTCATCGGCCATTCCTTCGGCGCCACGATGCTGCTCAAGGTGCTGGCCGAGCGGCGTCCGCACCGGCCCGCCCCCGCGCTCTTCGGGTTCGCCCCGCCGTGGTGGGGGCCGGAGGGCTGGGGCCACGAGGACTTCCATTTCCCCGACGATGCCGCGGCGGCGCTCGACGGGGTGGGGGCGCTCAACTTCTATCACGGCACCGCGGACGACGTGGTGGAGCCGGCACATTCCGCGCTCTACGCCCGCGCCTTTCCGCGCGCCCGCTGTCAGCTCGTCGACGGGGCCGACCACGTCTTCGCAGGCGCCGAGCTGTCCGATTTCGCCGCGGACCTCGCGCGCGCGGACCTGCGCGGCTGAACCCTGCGAGACCCTGCGAGACCGGGCCCCCCGATTGGGCCCCACGATTTAGAATCGTTCCAAAACTTGACACTCCGCGCCCCGGAGCGCATATCTGTGACCGCAACACGAAAGGGGCGTCAGAGATGTTCATTCAGACCGAATCCACGCCGAATCCGGCGACGCTGAAGTTCCTTCCGGGCCAGACCGTCCTGGATGCCGGCACCGCCGATTTCCCCGCCGCCGAGGCTGCGGGCCAGTCGCCCCTCGCGCAGCGTCTCTTCGCCGTGAACGGCGTGACCGGGGTCTTCTTCGGCACCGATTTCGTCACCGTGACCAAGGCCGACGCGGTCGAGTGGGACCATATCAAGCCGGCCCTGCTGGGCGCGATCATGGAGCATTTCCAGTCCGGTGAGCCGGTCATGGCCGGCGACACCCAGCCCGCCTCGGGCCATGCCGAACATACCGGCGAGGACGGCGAGATCGTCGGCCAGATCAAGGAACTGCTCGACACCCGCGTGCGTCCCGCCGTGGCGCAGGACGGGGGCGACATCACCTTCCACGGGTTCGAACGCGGCGTCGTCTACCTGCACATGCAGGGCGCCTGCGCCGGCTGCCCCTCCTCGACCCTGACGCTCAAGATGGGCATCGAGAACCTGCTGCGGCACTACATCCCCGAAGTGACCGAGGTGCGGCCGGTTGCCGTCTGAGGCACTGGTCCTCGGCTTCGACACATCGGCCGCGCATTGCGCGGCCGCTTTGCTGTCCGGTGAGCGGCTGCTGGCCGCAAGGGCGGAAGAGATGGGCCGCGGGCAGGCCGAACGCCTGATCCCGCTGATCGAGGAGGTCCTGGCCGAGGCCGGTCACGGCTGGGCGGAGCTGAGCCGCATCGGCTGCGGCACGGGGCCCGGCAATTTCACCGGCATCCGCATCTCGGTCGCCGCGGCGCGCGGCCTCGCGCTGTCGCTGGGCATTCCCGCGGTCGGCGTGACGACGTTCGAGGCGATCCGCCTCGCCGATCCGGAGGCCCTCGCCGCCGTGCCCGCCCCCCGCGGGCAGGTCTACCTCGCGCGCCCCGGTGCGGCCCCGGAGCTGGTGGCGGCCGAGGACGCCGGCGACGCCCGTTTCCCCCCGCCGCCGGCCGAGATGGCCCGCGCGATCGCCGCCGTGGCCGCCCGGTCCGCGGCCGACACCCCGCCCGCGCCGCTCTACCTGCGGGCCGCGGATGCCGCCCCGCCACGGGACGCGCCGCCGGAGATCATCGATGACCTCTGAAGAGATGGCGGCGCTGCACGACCGATCCTTCACCACGCCGCGCGCCTGGAGCGCGGTGGAATTCGACGCGCTCCTCGCCAGCCCCGGTGCCTTCCTCGAGACGGCAACCGAGGGCTTCCTTCTGGGCCGGGTGATCGCGGGCGAGGCCGAGCTGCTGACGCTCGCCGTCGCGCCATCCGCGCGGCGCGCGGGGCAGGGGCGGCGTCTTCTCGCTGCCTTCGAAAGCAACGCCCGCGCGCGCGGCGCCGGCAGCGCCTTCCTGGAAGTTGCGGCCGACAACGGCCCGGCCATCGCGCTCTACGCCGGGGCCGGCTGGGAGACGCGCGGCACGCGCCGGGCCTATTACCAGCGGCCGGACGGAAGCCGCGTCGATGCCGTCGTGATGAGCAAGCCGCTTGCCTGACGTTGCGTGGGCCCGTCCGCAAGACCCCGCAAATCCATGATTTCCCTATTGACGCCGTTTTGCGGCATGGGCCTAACTTGACCATACGATCAAGCGAGATCCGACCGCACAACGCGGCGGCGGCCCCAGGCGGGCCCGCCACCCAACCAACCGGGAGACCAAGATGACCCTGATGACGAAATTCCTCGGCGCCGCCGCCGCCATGGCGCTCTCCGCGGGCGCCGCTCTGGCCGAGCCCGCGCTGATCTACGATCTGGGCGGCAAGTTCGACAAATCCTTCAACGAAGCGGCCTTCAACGGTGCCACCAAATGGGCCGAAGAGAACGGCGGCTCCTTCCGTGACATCGAGCTTCAGTCCGAAGCCCAGCGTGAGCAGGCGCTGCGCCGCTTCGCCGAGGCCGGCCTGAACCCGGTCATCACCACCGGCTTCGCCTTCTCGACCCCGATCGCCAACGTCGCCGCGGACTACCCGGACACCAAGTTCGTCACCATCGACGGCTACGTCGACCCCGAGGCGCATCCGAACGTGCTGTCGATCCTCTTCTCCGAGCACCAGGGCTCCTACCTCGTCGGCGTCATGGCCGGCATGGCCTCCGAATCCGGCACCGTCGGCTTCGTCGGCGGCATGGACATCCCGCTGATCCGCAAGTTCGCCTGCGGCTACGCCCAGGGCGTGAAGGCCGTGAACCCGGATGCGACGGTGATCGCCAACATGACCGGCACCACCCCCGCCGCATGGAACGACCCGGTGAAGGGCTCGGAACTGGCCAAGGCACAGATCTCCCAGGGCGCGGACGTGATCTTCGCCGCGGCGGGCGGCACCGGCATCGGCGTGCTGCAGACCGCGGCCGACGAGGACATCCTGTCGATCGGCGTGGACAGCAACCAGAACTACCTGCACCCCGGCAAGGTCCTGACCTCCATGCTCAAGCGCGTGGACGTGGCCGTGGCCGACGCGATGGCGGCCGGTGAAGACCTCGAGACCGGCGTGAAGGTGCTGGGCCTTGCCGAGGACGGCGTGGGTGTCGCGATCGACGACAACAACGCGGAGCTCGTCTCGGGCGACATGACCACCGCCGTGGAAGAGGCGAAAGCCAAGATCATCGCGGGCGACACCGAGGTGCACGACTACACCGCGGACGATTCCTGCCCGGCGCTGACGTTCTGATCTGTTCCGGGGCGGCGCACCCGCCCCGGACCCACCCCCCTACGAGGCCGCGTGGCGCGCGGCCTCTGCCTGTTCCACAGGAGCCATTCACGCCATGACCGAGCAAGCCCCCGCGATCGAGCTCAAGGGTATATCCAAGGCCTTCGGCCCGGTGCAGGCCAACAAGGACATCTCGATCCGCGTCATGCCGGGCACGATCCACGGCATCATCGGCGAGAACGGCGCGGGCAAGTCCACGCTGATGTCGATCCTCTACGGCTTCTACAAGGCCGACCGGGGCGAGATCTTCATCTCCGGCAGGAAGACCGAGATCCCCGACAGCCAGGCCGCCATTGCCGCCGGCATCGGCATGGTCTTCCAGCACTTCAAGCTGGTCGAGAACTTCACCGTCGTCGAGAACGTGATCCTCGGCGCCGAGGACGGCGCCATGCTGCGCCCCTCGATCTCCAAGGCCCGCAAGTCGCTGAAATCGCTGGCCGAGGAATACGAGCTGAACGTCGACCCCGACGCCCTGATCGAGCATCTCTCCGTCGGCCACCAGCAGCGGGTCGAGATCCTCAAGGCGCTCTACCGGCAGGCCGACATCCTCATCCTGGACGAGCCGACGGGGGTGCTGACCCCTGCCGAGGCCGACCACCTCTTCCGCATCCTCGACAACCTCCGGGCCGAGGGGAAGACGATCATCCTCATCACCCACAAGCTGCGCGAGATCATGGAGATCACCGACACGGTGAGCGTGATGCGCCGCGGCGAGATGACCGCCACCGTCAAGACCGCCGAGACCTCGCCCGAGGAGCTGGCCGAGCTGATGGTGGGCCGCAAGGTCCTTCTGCGCGTCGACAAGAAGCCCGCGACGCCGGGCGACGTGGTGCTCTCGGTCGACGACCTGAAGGTGACCGACGACAAGGGCGTGCACCGCGTGAAGGGCGTGAGCTTCGAGATCCGCAAGGGCGAGATCCTCGGCATCGCGGGCGTCGCCGGCAACGGCCAGTCCGAGCTGATGGAGGTGCTGGGCGGCATCGCGCAGGGCACCGGCACCATCACGATGAACGGCAGGACCATCGCGCTCGCCGGACGTGACAGCGACGGGCAGGCCCGCCGCCGCGCGGGCATCGCGCATGTGCCGGAGGACCGGCAGCGCGAAGGGCTCATCATGGATTACGGCGCCTGGGAGAACGTGGTCTTCGGCTATCACCTCGACCCCAAGTGGCAGTCGGGGTTCCTGATGAGGAACACGGCCATCGTCGAGGAAGCGCAGGGCAAGATGGAGCGCTTCGACGTGCGCCCGCCGAACCCGAAACTCGCGGCCAAGAACTTCTCGGGCGGGAACCAGCAGAAGATCGTTCTGGCCCGCGAGATCGAGCAGAACCCCGACCTCTTGCTGGTCGGCCAGCCGACCCGCGGCGTGGACATCGGGGCCATCGAGTTCATCCACCAGGAGATCATCCGCCTTCGCGACCAGGGCGCCGCGGTGCTGCTGGTCTCGGTCGAGCTGGACGAGATCATGGCGCTGTCGGACCGGATCGCGGTGATGTTCGACGGCAGGATCATGGGCTTCCGCGATCCCGCCGAGACGAACGAGCGCGAGCTTGGCCTGCTGATGGCCGGGATCGAGGGGGAGGTGGACGGCGACGAATGGCAGGCCATCGACCGGCAGCTCGAACGGAAAGAGGCCGAAGAGGCCCGGGAAGCGGGGGACGCATGAGCAGGGAAATGCAACAGGGGGCGGCGCCCGACTGCCGGGCGGGCGCCACGGGCCGTGCAGAAACCTCGGGCCGAGGGCCTGTGCGTGACAGCGACATCCGGAGGGCCGCCTGATGGAACGGATGCCGGCCTGGGCCGACGTGGTCCTGATCCCGCTGATCTCGCTGCTCCTGGCCGCGATCCTCTCGGCCCTCGTGATCCTCGCCATCGGCGAGAACCCGGTCGAGGCCTTCAACCTCATGGTCGAGGGCGCGCTGATGCGCTCCGCCGGCTGGGGCTACACGCTCTATTACGCGACGAACTTCATCTTCACCGGCCTCGCAGTGGCCGTCGCCTTCCACGCGAGGATGTTCAACATCGGCGGCGAGGGGCAGGCGATGCTGGGCGGCCTCGGCGTCGCGCTCGTCTCGCTCTACATCCCCTGGCCGCACTGGTCGCTGGCGCTTCTGGGCTCCTGCGTGGGCGCCGCGCTCTTCGGGGCGGCCTGGGCCTTCATCCCGGCCTACCTGCAGGCCAAGCGGGGCAGCCACATCGTCATCACGACGATCATGTTCAACTTCATCGCCGCGGCGCTGCTGAACTACGTGCTGGTCAGCCTGCTGAAACCCGTGGGCGCGATGGACCCGGCCTCGGCCAACTTCCCGGCCGCCACGCATCTGCCGACCTTCCAGGACATGTTCGCCACCGCCGAGAACCCGCTCTTCCGCGGCGCGCCGGCGAACGTCACCTTCTTCATCGCGCTGGCCGCCTGCCTCTTCGTCTGGCTGCTGATCTGGCGCACCCGTCTGGGCTATGAAATCCGGGCGCAGGGCTTCTCGGAATCCGCCGCGAAATACGCCGGGATCTCGCCCGCGCGGATCATCATCATCGCGATGCTGATCTCGGGCGCGCTGGCGGGCATGATGGGCGTGAACACCGCGCAGGGCGAGGCGGAACGCCTGGTCCTGAACTCCACCGAGGGCGCGGGCTTCATCGGCATCGCGGTGGCGCTGATGGGGCGGAACCATCCGCTGGGCGTGCTGCTGGCCGCGATCCTCTTCGGCTTCCTCTACCAGGGCGGGGCCGAGCTGGCGCTCTGGACGAACATTCCGCGCGAGCTGATCGTGGTGATCCAGGCGCTGGTGATCCTGTTCACCGGGGCGCTCGACAACATGGTCAGGATGCCGCTGGAGCGCATCTTCATGGCGCTGAACCGGAAGGGGGCCTGAGCATGGACCACCTTCCCGGCGTCCGCACCGTCCTAACCGTCCTCAATCCCGCGACGGCGAGGAGCTGACCCATGGATTTCGCAACTCTCCTCCAGGTCCTCGATTCGACCATCCGCCTCGGCACGCCGCTGCTCTTTGCCTGCCTCGCCGGGCTCTTCTCGGAGCGCGCGGGCATCTTCGACATCGGGCTCGAGGGCAAGATGCTGATGTCGGCCTTCTTCTCGGCCGCCATCGCCTTCACCACCGGCTCCGTCTGGATCGGCCTGCTCGCGGGCATCGCCTCGTCCATGGTGCTCTCGGCGATCCACGGGCTCGCCTCGATCACCTTCAGGGGCAACCAGCTGATCTCGGGGGTGGCGATCAACTTCCTCGCCGCCGGGATGACGGTCCTGATCGCGCAGGACTGGTTCTCGCAGGGTGGCCGGACGCCATCCCTTGTCGGAAACGCAAGGTTCGAGCCGGTCACCCTGCCGGGGGCCGAGGCGCTGCGCGACGTGCCGCTGCTGGGGCCGATCTATTACGAGGTCATCTCGGGCCACACGATCCTCGTCTATCTCGCCTTCCTCTGCGTGCCGGCGACGTGGTGGGTCCTCTTCCGCACCCGCTTCGGCCTGCGGCTGCGCGCGGTCGGCGAGAACCCGGCGGCGGTGGACACGGCGGGCGTCTCGGTCGTCGGCCTGCGCTACGCGGCGGTGGCGATCTGCGGGCTGCTCTGCGGCTTCGCGGGGGCATACCTCTCGACCGCGCTGCAGGCGGGCTTCGTGAAGGACATGTCGGCGGGGCGCGGCTACATCGCGCTGGCGGCGCTGATCTTCGCCAAGTGGCGGCCGTGGTATGCGCTCTTCTCCACCATGCTCTTCGGCTTCCTTCAGGCGCTGGCGCTGCGCCCCGACCTGATCGAGAGGGCGATCGGCGTGAAGGTGCAGGTGCAGCTGCTGGACGCCATGCCCTACATCCTGACGGTCGTGATCCTCGCCGGGTTCGTGGGCAAGGCGATCCCGCCGCGGGCAGGCGGTCAGCCCTACGTCAAGGAGCGCTGAGGCGGCGGCTGTGGCGCGCCTGCGAAGGTCCGCGCAAAACGCGCGGACCCGCCGCTCAGCCCCGTTGCGGCAGCGCGGCAAAGCGGCGTAGGTAAAGGGCATGCAGATCTACCTTCCGATAGCCGAGGTTTCCGTGAATTTCTTCACGCTGCTCGGCATCGGCGGGATCGTCGGCATCCTCTCGGGCATGTTCGGCGTGGGCGGAGGTTTCCTCATCACGCCGCTGCTGTTCCTTGCCGGGATCCCCTCGGCCGTGGCGGTGGCGACCAGCGCGAACCAGATCGTGGCCTCGTCCTTCTCGGGCCTGCTGGCGCATCTCAGGCGCAAGACCGTGGACATCCGCATGGGGCTGATGCTGCTCGTCGGCGGGCTGATCGGGTCGGCCGCCGGGGTCTATGTGTTCAACCTGCTGAAGGAGCTCGGTCAGGTCGATCTGCTGGTCCGGCTCTGCTACGTCTTCTTCCTCGGCATCGTCGGCGCGCTGATGCTGATCGAATCCCTGCGCGCGCTGCGCCGCGCCCGCGGGCAGGCCGGACCGGCCAAGCCCCGGCGCCAGCGCAACTGGGTCCACACCTGGCCCGGCAAGATGCGGTTCCGGACCTCGCAGCTCTATATCTCGACGATCCCGGTGATCCTGATCGGCCTGTCCGTCGGGGTGCTGGCGGCGATCATGGGCGTGGGCGGCGGGTTCATCATGGTCCCGGCGATGATCTACATCCTCGGCATGCCGACCAAGGTGGTCGTGGGCACCTCGCTGTTCCAGATCATCTTCGTCACCGCCTTCACGACCCTGCTGCATGCCGTCACCAGCCACACGGTCGACCTGATGCTGGCGCTCGTGCTGATCGTCGGCGGCGTCGTGGGCGCGCAGATCGGCACCCGGATCGGGCTGCGGCTGAAGGCCGAGCAGCTGCGCGTCCTGCTGGCAAGCCTCGTGCTGCTGGTCTGCGGCAAGCTGGCGCTGGAACTCTTCGTCCGGCCCGACGAGCTCTATGTCATCGGCGGGGTCGGCGGATGATCCGGGCCGCGCTGATCCTGATGAGCACGCTCTGGGCCACGCTGGCGGCGGCGCAGGAAGAGGTCGTGCTGGGCCTGTCGCAGAACCGGGTGCAGATCAACGCGCGGTTCGACGGGTCCGAGATCCTGATCTTCGGCGCCGTGAAACGCGAGACGCCGATCCCCGAGACCCCGCTCGAGGTCATCGTCACCGTCGCCGGCCCCTCGACCCCGGTGACCGTGCACCGCAAGGATCGGGTCTTCGGCATCTGGGTCAACGCGGAATCGGTCGAGATCGACCGGGCGCCCAGCTTCTACGCCGTCGCCGCCTCGGGGCCGATCACCGACGTGCTCAGCCATACCGAGGACCTGCGCCATTCGGTGACCGTGCCGCGGGCCGTCCGCTCGGTCGGGTCCGAGGCGCGGGACCCGGTGGCCTTCACCGTCGCGCTGATCCGCATCCGGCGTGACGAGGGCATCTATGCCACCCTGCCGGGCGCGGTGGAGGTCGATCAGCAGACGCTGTTCGACACATCGATCGCGCTGCCCGCCAACCTGATCGAGGGGGCCTATGCGGTCCGTGTCCTGCTGATGCGCGACAAGCAGGTGGTGTCGGAATTCGAGACCGCCATCGAGGTGCACAAGGTCGGGCTGGAGCGCTGGCTCTACAACCTCGCGCAGGACCACGCGCTGCTCTATGGCCTGCTGTCTCTGGTGATCGCCGTGGCGGCGGGCTGGCTGGCCTCCACCGTGTTCCGGCTGCTGCGCGGCTAGCGGCGTTTCTCGCCGCCGATCCAGACCGCCGCGACCGCCCGGTCGTCGCCCAGCATGATCGTGGCGAAGACCTGCTCCCAGACATCCTCGGCCCGCGCCGCGCGCTGCGCGATGGCGGGGGTCGAGGCAAGGTCGAGGGCGATGATGTCGGCCTCCATCCCGGGCCGGAGCGCGCCGATCCGGTCGTCCATGCGCATCGCCCTCGCCGAGCCCTCGGTCGCGAGCCAGAGCAGTTGCGCCGCGTGCAGCGGCGTGCCGCGCAGCTGGCCGACCTCGTAGGCCGCGGCCATGGTGCGCAGCATCGAGAAGGACGAGCCGCCGCCGGTGTCGGTGGCAAGGCCGATGGTGTGGCCCGCGGTCTTGAGCCCGGCCATGTCGAAGAGGCCCGAGCCGATGAAGGTGTTCGAGGTCGGGCAATGGACCAGGGCCGATCCGCTCTCGCGCAGCCGGTCCTTCTCGCGCTCCTCGAGGTGGATCGCGTGGCCGAAGAGCGCGCCGGGGCCGATCAGGCCGAATTGCTCGTAGGTGTCGAGGTAATCGCGCGTTTCGGGGTAGAGGTCGCGGACCCAGGCGATCTCGTCCAGCTGTTCCGAGAGGTGGGTCTGCATCAGCGTGTCCGGATGCTCGGCCCAGAGGGCGCCGAGGGCTTCGAGCTGCTCAGGGCTCGAGGTGGGCGAGAAGCGGGGGGTCACGGCATAGGTGATCCGGCCGCGCCCATGCCACGCCTCCAGCAGCGCCTTGCTGTCGTCATGGGCGCTCTGGGCCGTGTCGCGCAGGCCGTCGGGCGCGTTCCGGTCCATGCAGGTCTTGCCGCCCGCGACGCGCTGGCCCCGGCGCTCGGCTTCGGCGAAGAACGCCTCCACGCTCGCGGGGTGGATCGTGCAGTAGGAGCACATGGTCGTGGTGCCCTCGGCCAGCGTCAGGTCGAGATAGCGGGCGGCGGTCTCGGCGGCGTAGGCGGGATCGGCGAAGCGCATCTCTTCGGGGAAGGTGTAGCTGTTCAGCCAGTCGATCAGCCGCTTGCCCCACGAGGCGATGATCGCGGTCTGGGGATAGTGGACATGGGCGTCGACGAAGCCGGGCAGGATCAGGGCCTCGCCCATCTCGCTCACCTCGGCCTGCGGATGCGCGGCCTTCAGGGCGGCGGCGTTGCCGACCCTGGCGATCAGGCCGTCGCGGACCAGCACGGCGCCGGCGCTGTCGATCGTCGCGGCCTCTGCCACGGGCAGGGCGAAGGGATCGCCCGCGAAGCGCAGCACCTGCCCGCAGATCAGCCGTTCCGTCATTCATCTTCTCCTGAGATAGGGACGACAGGGTAACCTGCCGCCTTTCGGGGGTAAATCGCCGCGCGGGCATTGTCGCGCCGGGGCTTCGTTCTCTATTGTCCCCTTCGAGGCGGCAAGGGGCGAATGATGACCGAAGAACCCGAACAGACCCCGGTGGAAGAGATCGAGGCCGCGCTCGACGAGGACGCCTATGCGCTCGACCGGCGGACGGTGGCGGGGATTCTCCATGCCGTCGAGGCGGACGACCGCGAGCGCCTGACCGAGCTGCTGGAGCCGCTCCACGCGGCCGACATCGCCGACCTTCTCGAACAGGTGGATGCCCCCGACCGGCGCAGGCTGGTCGCGCTCTACGACAAGGAATTCGACGGCGAGATCCTCTCGGAACTCGACGACAGCGTGCGCGAGGAGGTGATCGGCCTGCTCTCGCCCGAGGTTCTGCGCGACTCGGTCCGGGAGCTCGATTCGGACGACGTGGTGGACCTGCTCGAATATCTCGAGGAGCCGCAGCAGGAACAGATCCTCGGCGCGCTCGAGGACAGCGACCGGGTCGCGGTCGAGCAGGCGCTGAATTACCCCGAGGAATCCGCCGGCCGCCTGATGCAGCGCGAGGTGGTCGCGGTGCCCGAACACTGGAGCGTGGGCGAGACCATCGACTTCATGCGCGCCCGCGACGACCTGCCGGACCAGTTCTACCACGTGATCCTCGTCGATCCGCGGATGAAGCCCGTGGGGCATGTCGCGCTCGGCAAGCTGATGGCCTCGCCCCGGGCGCGGGCGCTGAGCGAGCTGCTCGAACCTTCCTTCCGCACGATCCCCGCCGAGCAGGACGAGGAGGACGTGGCCTATGCCTTCAACCAGTATCACCTGATCTCGGCCCCGGTGGTGGACGAGAACGACCGGCTGGTCGGCGTCATCACCATCGACGACGCGATGATCGTGCTCGACGAGGAGCACGAGGAGGACATCATGCTGCTCGCCGGCGTCGGCGAGGGGTCGCTGTCGGATTCGGTCCGCGTGACGATCTCGCAACGGCTGCCCTGGCTCGCGGTGAACCTCGCGACGGCGATCCTCGCCTCCGCGGTGATCGCGATCTTCGAGGACACGATCGCGGGCTTCGTGGCGCTGGCGGTCCTGATGCCGATCGTCGCCTCGATGGGCGGGAACGCGGGAACGCAATCGCTGACCGTGGCCGTCCGGGCGATCGCGACGCGCGACCTCACCGGGTCGAACGTCTGGCGGGTGATCCGGCGCGAATGTCTGGTCGGGCTGGCCAACGGGGTGGTCTTCGCGGTGGTCATGGGGCTGATCGGCTGGGTCTGGTTCGACACGATGATGCTGGGCGTGGTGATCGCGGCGGCCATGGTGATCAACCTCGTGGTGGCCGGGCTGGCGGGCACGGTGATCCCGGTGCTGATGGAGAGGTTCGGGGTGGACCCGGCGCTGGCCTCGGGGACCTTCGTGACCACGGTGACGGACGTGGTGGGCTTCTTCGCCTTCCTGGGGCTCGCCGGGATGGTGCTTCTGTGAACGGGGTCCGATCCAGCGGAGCGCGGCTGCGCCGCGCATGCGATCCGTTTCGGGGCAGGGGGGCGCTGCCCCCCTCTGCCGGGCAGGGCCCGGCATTCACCCCCCGGGATACATCGACCAGAGGAAGGGGGGGGGCTTGGGCGCGCTTGACGATGTGAAGGCGGCGGCGCGGCAGGCCGCCCTTGCCCGGCGGGCCGAGGCGCATCGCGCTGCGGGGCCGGGGCGGGGCGGAATGCTGTCCGCGGTGCTGGCGGGCCACCGCGGGGTGCCCGTCTCGGGCTACATGCCGATCCGGACCGAGATCCCGCCGCTTGCCGCCATGTCCGAGGCCGCGGCGCACGGGCTGGTCGGCGTGCCGGTGATCGAGGGGCCGGGCCTGCCGCTGCGCTTCGCGGAATGGGAACCGGAGGCTGTCATGGTGCCGGGGCCCTTCGGCGCGCAGGTGCCCGAGCCTTGCCGCTGGATGGTGCCCGAGATCGTCATCGTGCCGCTGCTCGCTTTCGACCGCGCGGGGAATCGCCTGGGCTATGGCGGCGGGTTCTACGACCGGACGCTCGAGGGGTTGCGGGCGCGGGGGCCGGTGCTGGCCCTGGGCTTCGCCTATGCGGCGCAGGAGGTCGGGGCGGTGCCGGTGGAGGCGACGGATGCGCCGCTCGACATGATCGTGACCGAGCGGGAGGTGATCCGCCCGCAGGGTCGCTGAGCCGGGGAGGCTGCGGGCGGGCGGTCAGGTGACACGGGGCGCCAGGGGCGCGGATGTGCGGGTCGAGCCTGCGCGGCGCCGCGCTGAGGGGCCGGAGCTGCCGGCCTTTTTCCGGGAGCTCACGTGTTTTCCGGTGCAAGAGCGGGCCCGTCGATGGCGGGTTTCGGGCGCTGCGCGCATCGCCATGGCTCGGGGCGGACGGGCGGGAGCCTCGTCACCGGGGTATCGCCCCGCAGGGCGGCGCTCAGCCTCGGCATCATGCCTGGCGCGCATGACCACGGCACGATCCTCGACCGGCCGGGGCCGCACCGGATGGGCAGGTCCTGGCTCTGCATCGCCCGGCTCGAGGCGGTGGACCGGACGGTGCTGGCCGGGCGGGTGCGGCGCGGGCTGACGGATCTCGACGCGATGTGGCCGGCGCGTCCGGAGCAGGGAACAAGCAGGCCGCGTCCGGCGTAGTGCAGGGCAACCTCCGGGACCGGGACCCATGCGCATCTACACCTGCATCTGCGGCGCGCCGCTTTTCATCGATAACACCCATTGCACGAATTGCGGCCGCAAGTCCGGCTGGTGCGAGGGCTGTTCCTCCATGGCCTCCTTCGACATCGGCGAGGGGGGCGAATGGCTCTGCACCGCCTGCGGCGACACGGGCCTGCCCTGCACCAACTACGCCGAGCACGACGTCTGCAACCGGGTGGTGACCGAGGGCGCCGGGTTCTGCCGGCTCTGCGCGATGAACGACGTGGTGCCCAACCTCGAGGTCGAGGGCAACCGGGACCGCTGGGCCCGGCTGGAGGCGGCGAAACGGCGGCTGGTCTATGCGCTGGACCTTGTCGGCCTGCCCTATGGCGACGAGACCGATCCGCCGCTGCGCTTCGCCTTCATGGGCGACGGGGAGCTGGCCGGGCTCTGGCGGACGGCCGGAGAGGAGCGGGTCTTCACCGGCCATGCCGACGGGCTGGTCACGATCAACATCCGCGAGGCCGACGACGACGAGCGCGAGGCGCTGCGCGTCGACATGGGCGAGGCGCACCGCACTCTGATCGGCCATTTCCGCCACGAGCTCGGGCATTACTACTGGGACGTCGCGATCAAGGGAAACCCCGAGGCCGAGGCCGCCTTTGCCGCCGTTTTCGGCGATCCCGAGGATCCGGATTACGGCACCGCGCTGGAACGGCACTATGCCGAAGGGCCGCGCGAGGGCTGGGAGGGGCTTTACGTCTCGGCCTATGCGACGATGCACCCGTGGGAGGACTGGGCCGAGACCTTCGCGCTCTGGCTCGCCATGGCCGGGGTGCTGGACACCGCGCAGTCGCTGGGCATCAACGGGCCCTTCCCCGAGACGACCGAGGGCATGGTGAGGGCCTACGGCCGGCTGGGCTTTGCGCTCAACGAGTTCTCGCGCGAGATGGGGCTGCTCGACGTCGTGCCGGTGGTCATCACCGGGGCGATCGAGGCCAAGCTCGACCACGTCACCCGGGTCATCCGCGGCGCGGCGCGGCCCGCGGCCCCCGCGGGGCTGGCGGTGAAGTCCTGAGCCGCTCCGACACCGGCGTGCGGCCCCGCGCGCCGGTCGCGCCCGCCGGGGCTTGAAAGATGGACAATCGCGCGGCGTTGTGGAATGGGAGCGGCCAAGGAGACCGCCCATGACCACCACCCGTTTCGCCCCTTCGCCCACGGGGCATATCCACGTCGGCAACCTGCGCACCGCGCTGTTCAACTGGCTGATCGCCCGGAAGGCCGGCGGGACCTTCATCCTGCGCATCGACGACACCGACCCGGAGCGGTCGAAGGAAGAATACGTCGACGCGATCAAGGAAGACCTCGAATGGCTGGGGCTGACGTGGGACCGGGTGGAGCGGCAGTCGCTCCGGCTCGACCGGTACGCCGAGGCGGCGGACAAGCTGCGCGACATGGGCCGGTTCTACGAGGCGTTCGAGACGCCGACCGAGCTGGACCTGAAGCGGAAGAAGCAGCTGAACATGGGCAGGCCGCCGGTCTATGACCGGGCCGCGCTGGCCCTTTCCGACGAGGACAAGGCCAGGTTCCGCGCGGAACGGGGCGACGGCGTCTGGCGCTTCAAGCTGAACCAGGAACGGATCGAGTGGCAGGACGGGATCCTCGGGCCGATCTCGATCGACGCGGCGAGCGTGTCGGACCCGGTCCTGATCCGGGCGGACGGGCAGGTGCTCTACACGCTGGCCTCGGTCGTGGACGACACCGAGATGGGCGTGACCGACGTGGTCCGCGGGTCGGACCACGTGACCAACACCGCGACGCAGATCCAGATCATCGAGGCGCTCGGTGGCGCCGTGCCGACCTTCGCGCATCATTCGCTGCTGACGGGGCCCGCGGGCGAGGCGCTGTCGAAACGGCTGGGCGTGCTGTCGATCCGGCAGCTCCGCGAACGCGGCGTGGCGCCGATGGCGCTTCTGTCGCTGATGGCGCGGCTCGGATCCTCCCAGCCGGTCGAGCTGATGGACCGCCCCGAGGACCTGCTGGAGGGGTTCGATCCGGGGACGTTCGGCTCGGCGCCCACGAAATTCGACGAGAACGACCTGTTCCCGCTGACCGCCCATGTCCTCCAGCGCACCCCGCTGGAAAAGGTCGAGGACCGCATCCGCGCCGCGGGCGTCCCCGACGCGCTCGCCGAACGCTTCTGGCTGGTGGTCCGCGACAACATCACCACGCTCGACGAGATGGACGCCTGGTGGCGCATGTTCCGCGACGGGGCCGAGCCCGAGATCGCCGAGGAGGACCGGGAGTTCATCGCCGAGGCGATGGCGCTCCTGCCCGAGGGCCCCTATGACGGCGAGAGCTGGGGCAAGTGGACGGCCGAGGTCAAGGAGAAGACCGGCCGCAAGGGCAAGGGCCTGTTCATGCCGCTCCGCAAGGCCGTCACCGGCCAGGCGCACGGGCCGGACATGAGCCAGGTGCTGCCGCTGATGCAGGTGATCCGGGCGAAGGGGTAGCGGCCGAGGAGACAGGTCCCTCCCCGAGAGGGCTGCCGAGGGCGTAAGCTTAGGGTTGGAACTGTCGACGCAGAGCGCTCGAGAGTTCGCAACACTCTGGGCGCCCATGCAGCGTCGGATGGCCGCTACGCGGACGGAGCTGCCGTCCGCGCATGACGAATTGGCCGTCAGGTCATATCCACACGTCGTTCTGCGCTGTTCGCTCCCCCTGATCTTCGTCACCGGTGTTCACGACTCCTCGGGGCTCGATCAGCATCACCTTCACTTCCTTGGCCGCGAAAGGTTTGTGTTCTTTGCCTTTCGGGACCACGAACATTTCACCGGCGGCCAACTCCACCGCTCCGTCCCGGAAGTCGATACGAAGCGAGCCCTCCAGCACGATGAACGTCTCGTCTGTATCGGCATGGCTATGCCAGACAAAGTCCCCTTCGAGACGCGCCACCTTGAACTGGTAGTCGTTCATCTCGGCGACGACCTTCGGCTGCCATTGTTCCGAAAACAACTCGGTTTTAGCGAGGGGACTTATTGCTGCGTAGGTCATGCCTGTCTTCCTTCAAAACCCAAGAATGCGACTGCATGTGTCATCACTTTCGCGTGGAAAACAACCGCTTCGCCGGTAGAACCTCCGCCCTGGAGGACAGCTGGCAGGAAGCGAGCCGCGAGAAGGGCTTGGAAGGGCTCGAACAGGACCTTGCCGGAATGTCCGACAGGGTCTTCCTTCCGATCCCTGGCAGGCGTTTCGGTCCGGAACGTCGAAGCTGTTCATGCCAGCCATGCCGGCGCGGGGCCGGCGCGGCGCGACAGGGCATGCGAGCGGCGGCGGTCCGGGAACATCCCGCGCGCGGGGACGTTCTGAGGGGGCAACGCAAAGGAGCCCCCGATGTCCGACGCCAAGACCACGACCGACCACAAAGCCATCCAGAAATGGGCCGAAGACCGCGGCGGCAAGCCCGCGCGGGTGGCCGACACCCGGGGGGAGGGGGGCGTCCTCCGGATCGACTTCGGCCGCGACGAGGAGGGGCTCGAGATCCTCTCCTGGGAGGATTTCTTCGAGATCTTCGAGAGCGACAAGCTGGCCTTCCTGCACCAGGACAAGACCGCGGATGGCGAGACCAGCCGGTTCAACAAGTTCGTCGATCGCTGAGACGGGCGCGACGCAGTGTTAAGCCCCCGCGTGAAGAAAGCTCACGCGGGGGCATGAGCCTCTGGCCATCGCGCCCTCGACGCCCTATTCAGGCGGGCGACAACGAGGAGGCCCCGCGATGGACGACCTGATCAATTCCTTCATGACCGGCCCCGACGAACAGGGGCGCTTCGGGCAGTTCGGGGGCCGTTTCGTCTCCGAGACCCTGATGCCGCTGATCCTCGAGCTCGAGGAGCGCTACGAGTTCGCCAAGACCGACCCGGAGTTCTGGGCCGAGATGGACGATCTCTGGAAGCATTACGTGGGCCGTCCCTCGCCGCTCTATCATGCCTCCCGGATGACCGAGCATCTGGGCGGGGCGAAGATCTATCTCAAGCGCGACGAGCTGAACCACACCGGCGCGCACAAGATCAACAACGTGCTGGGCCAGATCATCCTGGCCCGCCGCATGGGCAAGACCCGGATCATCGCCGAGACAGGCGCAGGCCAGCACGGCGTGGCGACCGCGACGGTCTGCGCGAAGTTCGGGCTGAAATGCGTGGTCTACATGGGCGCGACCGACGTCGAGCGGCAGGCGCCCAACGTCTTCCGCATGCGTCTTCTGGGCGCCGAGGTGGTGCCGGTGACTTCCGGCCGCGGCACGCTCAAGGACGCGATGAACGACGCGCTGCGGGACTGGGTGACGAACGTCCGGGACACGTTCTATTGCATCGGCACGGTGGCGGGGCCGCATCCCTACCCGGCGATGGTGCGCGATTTCCAGGCCGTCATCGGCAAGGAGGTGCGCTGGCAGCTCGCCGAGCAGGAGGGCGAAGGCCGCCTGCCGGACACCGTGATCGCCGCGATCGGCGGCGGGTCGAACGCCATGGGGCTGTTCTATGAATTCCTCGACGAGCCGGAGGTGAACATCATCGGGGTCGAGGCCGGGGGCCACGGCGTCGACGAGAAGATGGAGCATTGCGCCTCGCTCACCGGCGGGCGCCCGGGGGTGCTGCATGGCAACCGGACCTACCTGCTGCAGGACGAGGACGGGCAGATCCTCGAGGGGCATTCGATCTCGGCGGGGCTCGATTACCCCGGCATCGGACCGGAGCATTCCTGGCTGCACGAGACGGGGCGGGCGAAATATGTCTCGATCACCGACAAGGAGGCGCTGGAGGCGTTCCAGCTGTCCTGTGCCCTTGAAGGGATCATCCCGGCGCTGGAGCCCAGCCACGCGCTGGCCCATGTGATGAAGATCGCCCCGGAGCTGCCGAAGGACCACATCCTCGTGATGAACATGTGCGGGCGCGGCGACAAGGACATCTTCACCGTCGCCAAGCACCTCGGTGTCGATATCGCGGGCTGAGACGCAGGCGGGGTCGGCGTCAGCCGGCCGCGCCCTGGCGGCGAGGATGGCGTGGAACCGGGCCGGGCAGGGGGGCCAGCCCCCCGTCGGCCTGCGGCCGACTCCCCCCGGGATACATTGACCAGAGGAAGGCAGGGGGCGTGTCAGCGCCTCCGGCGCGGCGTAGCGGCGCAGCAGGTCGAGCGGCACGACCTCGAGCGCGCGGCTGTGGGTCGACGAAAGCTGCACCGCGGGCGCGCAGCCCTCGTCATGGGCCTGCAGGAAGCGGTCGGCGCAGAGGCACCAGCGGTCGCCGGGCCGCAGGCCCGGGAAGGCGTAATCGGGCCGGGGCGTCGAGAGATCGTTTCCGAGGTATTTCGAGAAGGCGAGGAATTCCGCCGTCATCACCGCGCAGACCGTGTGGCTGCCGATGTCCTCGGCGCAGGTGTTGCAATGGCCGTCGCGGAAGAAGCCCGTCACCGGCGCGCGGCTGCAGGCGGCCAGCGGGCCGCCAAGAACGTTGAGACTCGGGTCCATCCTGATCGGCACGGGCGCTCCTTGTCGCGGGGCCGGACGCAGGGTCCGGCCCGGGGGACGTCAGTAGGTGGTGGGCATCCCGCGCAGCGCGCCCTCGAGCGCGGCGTAGGCCCAGGTGTCGCGGCCGCCGCGCGCCTCGATCTCGCGCAGCTGGCCGAGCGCGCCGGCGAGGTCGCCCTGCTCGATCAGCCCCTGGCCCATGTAGGACCGCGCGAGCACGTGATCCGGATCGGCCGCGAGGGCGCGCCGGTAATAGGCCATCGCCGTATCGAGGTCGCCCTGCTTGCGATGCACGAAGCCGCGGTAGTTCAGGAAGCGCGGATCCCCGGGGGTGCGCGCCGTGTCCATCACCATCATCGCGCTGTCATACCGGCCCGCGTAGGCCAGTTCGCGCACGGCCGCATAGCGGCTGTCGTCGTCGATCAGCGCGGCGGAGGACTTGATGCAGGTCCTGGTCTTCTCGTCGTAGACCATCCCGTCCTCGCATTCGGTCGAGGTTTCGGTCGGTTTCGGCGGTGTCGAGCTGTCGGACCCCGCGGCGTAGACCGGCAAGGCGAGGAAAAGCGTTGAAATACAGACAGGTGCAAGGGCAGTGAGGCGCATCGGAGGTCCTTTCGGAATGGCCGCTATGACGTAAGGGTAACACGTTACGGTCGTGCCGGGAGTCACGGCGCTGTGACCGAAGAGTTGCAGCGCAGTTTTTCGCAAATCGCGCGAAAAAACCTCTTGAAGTGAATCACGTTTGGCCCGATATGCGATTTCAAGACGCCAACGCACGCGCCTCTGTCGAAAGGACAGCCTCTGGGTAACTCGGGTCTTCCGGGGAACTAGGCGAAACTTCTAAGGTCATGTAGCGACGGTAACGTCTCCCGTAAACTGAGCGGCCTCCGGGCCGTCCCTAAGCGGTCTTCGGACCGGGTCTATTGGAGATGACCATGAACGCATACGTAGCCGATTTCTCGGCCCGCGCCGATATTGCACGCTCGAACCGTGTCGAATCCTACATCCGCGCCAACACCTTCGACCGTCCGACGCTCGTCCTCGACGTCGATCGCGTGGAAGAGCAGTACCATGCGCTGAAAGCCGGCCTCGGCCACGCCCGTATCCACTACGCGGTGAAGGCGAACCCGCAGCGCGAGATCATCGAGCGCCTGGTCGACCTCGGCTCGGGCTTCGACGCCGCATCGCGCGCCGAGATCGAGCTCTGCCTCTCGCTGGGCGCACGTCCGGACCACATCTCGTTCGGCAACACCGTCAAGAAGGTGCGCGACATCGAGTTCGCCTGGCACGCCGGTGTCACCCTCTTCGCGGCCGATGCCGAGGAAGAGCTCGAGAAGATTGCCGAACACGCCCCGGGCGCCGAGGTCTACGTCCGCCTGATCGTCGACGCCTCCGAAGCCGACTGGCCTCTGTCGCGCAAGTTCGGCATCGCCCGCGAAGGCGCCGTCCGCCTGCTCGACTTCGCCCGTGACCTCGGCCTGAAGCCCGTCGGCCTGTCGTTCCACGTCGGCTCGCAGACCAAACGCGCCGAGATGTGGACCACCACGCTCGACCAGGTCGCATCGGTCTGGAAAGCCGCGAAAGAGGCCGGCCACGAGCTGACCCTGCTGAACATCGGTGGCGGTTTCCCGGCCTATTACGGCGAGGAAATCCAGGGGCCGACCCCCTACGCCCGCCGCGTGATGGAGCTGGTGACCGAGCGTTTCGGCGACGTGCCGCACGTGATGGCAGAGCCCGGCCGCGGCCTTGTCGCCGAAGCCGGCATGATCGCCGCCGAAGTGCTGCTGGTGTCCAGGAAGTCGGACAACGACATGCACCGCTGGGTGTATCTCGACATCGGCAAGTTCTCGGGCCTTGCCGAGACGATGGACGAGGCGATCCGCTACCAGTTCACGACCGAGCGCGACCACGAAGCCATGGGCCCCTGCATCCTCGCAGGTCCGTCCTGCGACAGCGCGGACGTGCTCTATGAAAAACGCCCGGTGGAGCTGCCGGTGGGTCTGAAGTCGGGCGACCGTTTCATGATCCGCAACTGCGGCGCCTACACCTCGACCTACGCCTCGGTCGGTTTCAACGGCTTCCCGCCGCTGGACATCGTCGTCATCTGACCAGGCGCGAACGGGCGCGACACCATACCAGGGACGGGCAGAGCGCGGGTGATCCCCGCGCCGCGCCCGCGCCGGGATGACAAATCATCAGACCTTGAGGTGTCTGGGCGCAAAGGGAGAGAGAGCCCTCCGCGCCCTTTTTCCCGTGACGGGCATCCCGGGCGCTGCGGTCACGCGACTCCCCGGGCCGCGCCTTGGCCCGGCTCGAATCGAAACGGATGTGTCCCGGAGCCGGTCGATCCGGAGCGGGAAGGGACGCGCCCTCCCTCGGGCGGGCGCCCCTCCCTCAACGGTCAGCGATGCATCGTCACGCGCATGCCGGGGCTTCGGCACCACGCGGTGCCAATGCGCCCTCCCGGGGGGGAGGGAGGGCGCGGCCCGGCGTGCCGCCGGGCCATCCCCGTTCGAGCGGGGTGCCATGTGCCTCCCGCCGTATTTCGCCTGCCATCCCTCGTCCGCCGAATCCTCCCCGCCTCCCGCCGGGTAACCCCTGCCGCCATTTGCATTCCCCGCGCCGGCCGCAGATAGTCTTCCGGTCATGTCCTCGAACCGGGAGCACCTCCATGTCCATCCACATCGGCGCCGCGCCGGGCCAGATCGCCGAAACCGTCCTTCTGCCGGGGGATCCCTACCGTGCCAAATGGGCGGCCGAGACGTTCCTGTCCGATGTCACCTGCGTGAACGAGGTGCGCGGCATGCTGGGTTTCACCGGCACCTGGAAGGGCAAGAGGGTGACGATCCACGGGAGCGGGATGGGCATGCCCTCGCTGTCGATCTACGTGAACGAGCTGATCCGGGACTACGGGGCGCAGACGCTGGTGCGGATCGGCTCCTGCGGTGCGATGCAGGAGAGCGTGAAGGTCCGCGACGTCGTGCTCGGGATGGCGGCGACCACGGTCTCGACCCCCTCGCGCGGCATCTTCCGGGAGCTGAACTTCGCCCCGACCGCGGATTTCGGGTTGCTCCACGCGGCGTGGACGGCGGCGCAGGCCCGGGGCGTGACGACCCATGCGGGCAACATCTATTCCTCGGACGTCTTCTACGACGAACGGCCCGACCTGAACGAGCAGATGACCCGGCACGGGGTTCTCGCGGTCGAGATGGAGGCGGCCGAGCTCTACACCCTCGCCGCGCGGCACGGGCGGCGCGCGCTGGCGGTGCTGACGGTGTCCGACCACCTGCTGACCCACGAGGCGCTGCCCTCCGAGGACCGAGAGCGGAGCTTCGGCGACATGGTCGAAATCGCGCTGGAAGCGGCCTTCGCCTGAGCGGGAGCCGGGCCCGAGCCCGGCTTCCATCGCCGATCCCCGGTCCGCCATCAAACTGGCATTTCGCAGGGGGCGGGCGCTAAACCCCGTGTGTTCCGGAATAGCCGTTGACCGGCGGACTGGACCAGCCCTCCAGCGCCGCCTCATCCGGTGCGAAGACCTCGACGAGCAGGGGATGGCAGGCGGCGGCGTCCGAGGAATGCTCGGCCGAGCAATCCCCGCCGGGGCAGGCGGAGAGGGCGCCGAGCAGGTCGATCTCGGCGAAGAATTCCAGATGATCGCCGGGCCGCACCGGCGAGGCCTTCATGAAATACTGGCCGGTGTCGCGCGTGAAGCCGGTGCACATGAAGACGTTCAGCACGTCGTGCACCATGCGGGCCGCGTCGGCCACCGGCACCCCGGCCGCCGCCGCATAGGCGCGCGTCAGGTTCGAATGGCAGCAATGGTGGTACTCCGCCCCCGACAGCAGGTGATGCGTATGCGGATCGCACCGCGTGCCGATCACGTCGTGGACCCGGCCGCCGAAGGGGTCCTGCCCGTACCATCCGAGCGTGTCCTCCACCAAGGTCGCCATCGGGCGCAGGTAGGGAAAGGACGACCACATCCGGTGCCCGACGCCCAGGTGCGTGCCGTGCAGCGCCCGGGTCTTGCCGGAATAGAACCGCTCGTCATGGTTATCCGCCGCCCAGAGGTTCAGGTCGCCGACCTGTGGACCCTCGACGCTGGTGATGCGGAAGAAATGCCCGGCCGGGACGCGGAAGCTGGCGGCCTCGCGCGGCGGGGCCAGGGCCTCGTCGACCTTGCGCGCGCCCTTGCGCGCCCGGGCGTAGAGGGAGAGGTCCGGCTGCGGCAGCGTCTCGGTCGGGTAGCAGATGACCGGCGGGATCGCGCGCCGGGCCTCGGCGTCGGGTGGAGCGTCTGTCATGGGATGCACAATGGCGCGCCGCCCGGTGCATGGCAACAGGGGGGCAGAACCGCGCGGGGGGATTGAGGCCCGCCGCCGCAGCGTGTCTAGTCGGCACCGACGACAGAGACCCAACCCGAGAGGATGACATGGCGCAAGACAGCTATACCCCGCCCGACGTCTGGACGTGGAACAAGGAAAGCGGCGGCCGGTTCGCCAGCATCAACCGCCCCATTGCCGGGCCGACCCATGACAAGGAGCTGCCGGTCGGCGAGCATCCGTTCCAGCTCTATTCGCTGGCGACGCCCAACGGGGTGAAGGTCACGGTGATGTTCGAGGAGCTTCTCGCCGCCGGCCACGATGCGGAATACGACGCCTGGCTCATCAAGATCGGCGATGGCGACCAGTTCGGCTCGGGCTTCGTGGAGGTGAACCCGAACTCCAAGATCCCCGCGCTGATGGACCGCTCCGGGCCGGAGCCGGTCCGCGTCTTCGAGAGTGCCTCGATCCTGCTGCACCTCGCCGAGAAGTTCGACGCCTTCCTGCCGAAGGGCGCCGCGCGGACGGAAACGCTGAACTGGCTCTTCTGGCTGCAGGGCTCCGCCCCCTACCTCGGCGGCGGCTTCGGGCATTTCTACAGATACGCCCCGGAACGCTGGGAATACCCGATCGACCGTTTCACCATGGAGGTGAAACGCCAGCTCGACGTGCTCGACCGGCGGCTTGGCGAAAGCGAATACCTGGGCGGGTCCGAATATTCCATCGCCGACATGGCCACCTGGCCCTGGTACGGCGGCCTGGTGAAGAACGTGGTCTACGAGGCGGCGACGTTCCTCGAGGCGGACGGCTATACCAACGTCCTCCGCTGGGCCGAGGCCGTCGGCAAGCGCCCCGGCGTCCAGCGCGGGCGTATGGTGAACAAGGTATCGGGCGATCCGGCCACGCAACTCCACGAACGCCACGCCGCGTCCGATTTCGAGACCAGGACGCAGGACAAGATCGGGGGCTGATGCCCCCTGGGGCGGGTCGCGAGGCCCGCCCTCACCCCCGCCCGATATAGGGCATGTTGGTCGCCATGATGGTCATGAACTGCACGTTCGCCTCGGGCGGCAGCTCCGCCATGTGGAGCACCGCGCGCGCGGCATGGTCCACATCCATCGTCGGCGGTGCCTCGCCCGGCGGGGCCGCCTTCACCGCGGCCTCGAGCAGCGGCGTGCGGGCGTTGCCGATGTCGATCTGGCCGCAGGCGATGCCGAACGCCCGCCCGTCGAGGGACAGCGTCCGCGTCAGCCCGGTCACCGCGTGTTTCGTCGTCGTATAGGCCACCGAGCGCTCCCGGGGCACATGGGCCGAGATCGAGCCGTTGTTCACGATCCGCCCGCCCTGCGGGTCCTGCCGGCGCATCCGGCCGAAAGCGGCGCGGGCGCAGAGGAACATGCCGGTCACGTTCAGATCGACCACGGCGCGGAACTCCTCCGGGTCCATCTCGTCGATGAAGGCCGCCTTGCCGAAGGCGCCGGCGTTGTTGAAGAGCACGTCGATGCGCCCGGCCCAGTCGGTGAACCGGTCGAACGCCGCCTCGACCGCGCCCTCGTCGGTGACGTCGGCGGCGAGGCAGAGGGCGTTCTGCGATCCCTCCGCCACCTCGCGCAGCATCTCCTCCCGCCGGGCCAGCAGACCGACCCGCCAGCCCTCCGCCAGGAAGAGCCGCGCGCAGGCGGCGCCGATGCCCGAGGACGCGCCGGTGATCAGGATCGACCTCATTCCTCTTCCTCCGCCATGAGCGAAAGCGGCGCCACCGGGGCCGCCTTCAGGTCGTCGATCCGCAAGGGCCCCGAGGGTTTTGCCAGCCGGTTGCGCACGATCCAGTAGAGCCGTTCCTCGGCCCGGGTGATCGCCACGTAGGCGAGCCGCTTCCACAGCGGCTGTCCCGCCTCGTTCCGACCCGTGCGGGCGGCGGCATAGAGGTCGGGGGCAAAGACCTGCACGTTTTCCCATTGGGAGCCCTGCGCCTTGTGGATCGTCACCGCCGCGCCGTGCAGGAAGGTGGCGCCCATGCGGGCGGCGTAGGGGATGAAGGGCTCTTCCTCGTCGGGCTTCTCGATCTTCACGATCGAGGCGGCCGAGACCTGCGGGTTCTCCGCCCCCATCACGTGGAGCCGGGAGAACCCGGGCTTGGAGCCGGGCCCGAGGTAGATCACCTGCGCGCCCTTGATGAGCCCGCGCGCCTCGAGGTCCAGCCGCCGTTTGCGATGCTTCAGCGGCAGCTCGATCCCGTCGCAGATCAGCGGCTCTCCCTCCAGCAGCGCATCCTCCGGCGCGCCGTGCACCGACCGGAAGGCCTGGATCAGCCGGATGCGGGTGGCGTTGCGCCAGACCAGCACGGGGGAACGCGCCATCAGGTCGACCTCGACGCGCTGGCCCCAGATCACGCGGTCGTCCTGCGCCGCCTTTTCCTCGACCATCCGTTCGAACTGGTGGAACTCGAGCGCCGGGTCCGCGAGCGCATGGGCGAGGTCGAGGATCGGGTTGTCGGCGTCCTGCCGGTGGATCCGGCTCAGGTGCCTCACCGAAGGCGCGGGCAGCCCGTCGAAGACCATCTTGCCCGACTGGTTGACGGGCGCGAGCTGCGCCGGATCGCCGAACAGGAGGAGCGTCGGGAAGATCTCCTTCAAATCCTCGAACTGCTTGTCGTCGAGCATCGAGGCCTCGTCCACCAGCCCCAGATCCAGCGGATCGTCGCGGCGCTTCCAGCCGGTGATGAAATCGGACCCCCTCAACCCCGCCGCGGCCAGCGCTCCCGGGACCGAGTTGTTCGTCTGGTAGAAGGCGAAGGCCCGGTCGAGCGCGTTCTCGGACAGGCCTTCGATCTCGGGCCGGTCGCCTTCGCCGGCGAGCCATTCGGCGATCTTCTCGTATTCGGGGTCATAGACCGGCGAATAGATGATCCGGTGGATCGTCGTCGCGGGCACGCCCCTCAGCCGCAGGACCGAGGCCGCCTTGTTGGTCGGCGCGAGGATCGCGAGGGTCCGCTTCTCCTTCGTCTTCTTCGGTTCGTAATCGCCCGAGACGATGCCGACGCCCGCCTCCTTCGCGGCCCGGACGACCTCGGCCAGCAGCAGGGTCTTGCCCGAACCGGCCTTGCCGGTCACGGCCATGACCTTGGTATTGCCTTCGCGGGGCGGGCGGGTGCTGCCCGCGTCCAGATCGATGCCCGCGCCGCGCAGCATTTCGGCGATGGCGTCATGGGCTTCGGCCTGATCGTGAGAGAGCGTCAGGGCGGGCAGGGGGGCGGGGGGTGTCATGCGGCGACACTAGCCGCGCAGGCCGCCGGGCGCCAGCGGATCAGAGCCGCATGCGCGCCTGCGCCAGCGCCTGCGCGGCGGCATGGGGGTGGTGGTCCGGGCCCCGGGCCTGCGGCGGGCCCGTCCGATCGGACGCCGGAGGCCGTCTAGGTCAGTGACGGCCTCCGGCGCGGTCCGCGACTCGGCGGGTGACGTGGTCCGTGAGTGGTGCATCCGTGCCGCGTGGTTCCCGGTTCGGGTGGCGGGTTCCGTGGGCGACGGAAAGGGCGGCCTGCAATCGGTCCGAAAGATCCTCGAGCCGGTGCCTGTCGGTATATGTCTTCAGGTCGGCAAGGACGCCGATGATCCAGTCATGTGCCATTTCCGTTCCCCGAAATGATCATCTCTCATGCGAGTTAACGAAGCGTTAACGCCCGCGGCGCTCTCCGCACCGCAAGGAGGGTCGGCGGCAGGACAGGCCGGATCCATTCCCCGATTCCGGGGGGAAGCCCCTCGGACACATCGCTGAAATCCGGAGCTTGAGGCACGAAAAAGCCCCCGAAGCGCGCGGCTCCGGGGGCTTTTGGGCGGCTGGGGCCGCGGATCAGCGTCCGGCTTCGAGAACGTCCTCGACGGTGCGCAGGCCCGGGCGGGGCGATTGCACCAGGACGGCCATGTTGCCCGGTTTGTGCTCGTTTCGCATCATCTTCATGTGCGCGGAGGGGATCTCCTCCCAGGGGAAGACCTCGGACATGCAGGGATCGAGCCGCCGCTCGATCATCAGGCGGTTGGCCGACGCGGCCTGCTTGAGGTTGGCGAAGTGCGAGCCCTGCAGGCGCTTCTGGTGCATCCACATGTAGCGCACGTCGAAGGTGGTGTTGAAGCCGGAGGTCCCGGCGCAGATCACCACGATCCCGCCCTTCTTCACCACGAGGGTGGAGACCGGGAAGGTCGCCTCGCCGGGGTGTTCGAAGACCATGTCGACGTTCACGCCCTTGCCGGTGATGTCCCAGATCGCCTTGCCGAACTTGCGGGCTTCCTTCAGCCACTCGTTGTACTCGGGCGAGTTCACGGTGGGCAGCTGGCCCCAGCAGTTGAATTCCTTCCGGTTGATGACGCCCTTCGCGCCCTGGTCCATGACGAACTGGCGCTTGCTCTCGTCCGAGATCACGCCGATCGCGTTGGCCCCCGCGGTGTTGGCGAGCTGGATGGCGTAGGAGCCGAGGCCGCCGGAGGCCCCCCAGACAAGGACGTTCTGCCCAGGCTTCAGCTCGTGCGGATGGTGGCCGAAGAGCATCCGGTAGGCGGTGGCGAGCGTCAGCGTGTAGCAGGCGCTTTCCTCCCAGGTCAGGTGCTTGGGCCGCGGCATGAGCTGCTGCGCCTGCACCCGGGTGAATTGCGCGAAGGAGCCGTCGCCGGTCTCGTAGCCCCAGATCCGCTGGGAGGGCGAGAACATCGGGTCGCCGCCGTTGCATTCCTCGTCGTCGCCGTCGTCCTGGTTGCAGTGGATCACGACCTCGTCGCCGACCTTCCAGGTCTTCACCTTGTCGCCGACGGCCCAGACGATGCCCGAGGCGTCGGAGCCCGCGATGTGGTACTCCTGCTTGTGGACATCGAAGGGGCTGATCGGCTGGCCGAGACCGGCCCAGACGCCATTGTAGTTCACGCCCGCCGCCATCACGAGGACGAGAACCTCGTGGCTGTCGATGGCCCATGTGTCCACGACCTCGACCTCGAAGCTCTTGTCGGGCTCGCCGTGACGCTCGCGCCGGATGGCCCAGGCGTACATCTGCTTTGGCACGTGCCCGAGCGGGGGCATTTCGCCAAGTTCGTAAAGGTCCTTCTTGGGCGCGTCGTAGGGCGCGACAGCCGCTTCCTTGTCCAGTGCCATGTGGGCCTCCTGCATGTCCTTTTGCCGCGATGCAGAATCGCGGCGTCTGTGCCTCGAATATAATCGGGTGCGCAACAATGCAATGCCGCATGGGCGCGGTTTTGAAATTTTATGACCGAGCAGCCGCAGAAAATTGCGCGCCGGGCGGGGATCGGCCGCCGGGTTCATGCTCTCTCGCGCCAATGATGCTTGGGTTTGCCCGGCTTGGCGAGAGAGTCCCGCAGCCGGGCGACGCGGGATCGCGGAAATTCGCAGCGACGGGCGAGGACATGCCGGGCTCCCGGCGCGCGACGCCGCGTTGCGGCGAATTGACATCGCCACATTCTGACCGATAGTTACACGCACACGAAAGAAAATTACCCGCGCGATTCACGAGAGGCTAGCCATGACCGACGCTCCGAAAAAGGACAGACCCTGGCTCTTCCGCACCTATTCGGGCCATTCGACGGCCTCGGCCTCGAACGCGCTCTACCGGTCGAACCTGAAGCGCGGCCAGACCGGCCTGTCGGTCGCTTTCGACCTGCCGACCCAGACCGGCTATGACAGCGACCACGTGCTGGCGCGGGGCGAGGTGGGCAAGGTCGGCGTGCCGATCTCTCACCTGGGTGACATGCGCACGCTCTTCGACCAGATCCCGCTGGCCGAGATGAACACCTCGATGACGATCAACGCGACCGCGCCGTGGCTGCTGGCGCTCTACATCGCGGTGGCCGAGGAACAGGGCGCGTCGCCCGAGGTGCTGCAGGGCACGGTGCAGAACGACCTGATCAAGGAATACCTGAGCCGCGGCACCTATATCTGCCCGCCTCAGCCCTCGCTCAGGATGATCGCGGACGTGGCCGAGTACTGCTATCGGCACGTGCCGAAGTGGAACCCGATGAACGTCTGCTCCTACCACCTGCAGGAGGCGGGCGCGACGCCCGAGCAGGAGCTGGCCTATGCGCTGGCGACCGGCATCGCGGTGCTCGACGAGCTGCGGCCCCGGGTGCCCGAGGAGGATTTCCCGACGGTGGTGGGGCGGATCTCGTTCTTCGTGAACGCGGGGATCCGCTTCGTGACCGAGATGTGCAAGATGCGCGCCTTCGTGGACCTCTGGGATGAGATCTGCCGCGACCGCTACGGCGTGGAGGAGGAGAAGTTCCGCCGCTTCCGCTACGGGGTGCAGGTGAACAGCCTCGGGCTGACCGAACAGCAGCCGGAGAACAACGTCTACCGGATCCTGCTCGAGATGCTGGCGGTGACGCTGTCGAAGAAGGCGCGGGCCCGGGCGGTGCAGCTGCCCGCGTGGAACGAGGCGCTCGGCCTGCCGCGGCCCTGGGACCAGCAATGGTCGCTCCGGATGCAGCAGATCATGGCCTACGAGACGGACCTGCTGGAATTCGACGATCTTTTCGACGGCAACCCGGCGGTGGACCGGAAGGTCGCGGCGCTGAAGGAGGGGGCGCGGGCCGAGCTGGCCAACCTCGAGTCGATGGGCGGCGCGGTGAAGGCCATCGAATACATGAAGTCGCGGCTGGTCGATTCGAACGCCGAGAGGGTGAACCGGATCGAACGGGAGGAGACCGTCGTCGTCGGCGTGAACCGCTGGCAGGAGGCCGAACCCTCGCCGCTCATGGGCGAGGACGGGGGAATCATGACGGTGGACCCGGCGGTCGAGGCCGATCAGGTCGAGCGGCTGAACGCCTGGCGTGCCGAGCGGGACGAGGCGGCGGTGAAGGCCGCGCTCGAGGCCCTGCGCGAGGCGGCGGCGATGAACGAGAACGTCATGCCGGCCTCGATCCACGCGGCGAAGGCCGGGGTGACGACCGGCGAATGGGCGGCGGTGATGCGCTCGGTCCATGGCGAGTACCGCGGGCCGACCGGCGTCGCGGCGGGCATGTCGAACAAGACCGAGGGGCTGGAGGAGATCCGGGCGGCGGTCGACGCGGTCAGCGACCGGCTGGGACGGCGGCTGAAGTTCGTCATCGGCAAGCCCGGGCTCGACGGGCATTCCAACGGCGCCGAGCAGATCGCCTTCCGCGCGCGGGACTGCGGGATGGACATCGACTACCAGGGGATCCGGCTGACGCCCGAGGAGATCGTCGAGAAGGCGCAGGCCGAGCAGGCGCATGTGGTGGGGCTGTCGATCCTGTCGGGCTCGCACATGCCGCTGGTCGAGGACGTGCTGGCCCGGATGCGCGAGGCCGGCATGGGCGACGTGCCGGTGATCGTCGGCGGGATCATCCCCGAGGCCGACGCGAAGGCGATGCTGGGCATGGGGGTGGCGCGGGTCTACACGCCGAAGGATTTCGAGCTAAATGCGATCATGATGGACGTCGTGGCGCTGGCCGATCCGAAGGCCGTGGCGGCCGAGTGACGTCCCCCCGAGGGGAGAACATGACCGAGGAATGCCGCCATCTCAGGGTGACGGGCCGCGTCCAGGGCGTGGCCTTCCGTGCCTGGACAAAGGGCCAGGCCGAGAGGCTGGGCCTCCGGGGCTGGGTGCGGAACGAGGATGACGGCTCGGTCACCGCGATGGTCTGCGGCGCGCGCAAGGCGCTCGAGGAGATGGTCACCGCCTGCTGGCAGGGTCCGGGCGCGGCGGAGGTGCGCGACGTGCAGTCCGAGGCGGCGCCGGCGGAGCCCTGCGACGGGTTCGAGATCCGCAGGTGATGGCGCCGGGCGCGGCCCGTCGCCCCGGCAACGCCCGCGCCGGGCATCGAGCCCGGCCCGGGCGTCGGGGGGCTGTCTGCCCCCCTGGCCCCCCCGAGGATACGGGACCAGAGGAAGGTGGGGGTCAGCGCGTCGGGACGGGTTTGTCGCCGGAGTAATCGTAGAAGCCGCGGCCGGTCTTGCGGCCGAGCCAGCCGGCCTCGACGTATTTCGTGAGCAGCGGGCAGGGGCGGTACTTGGTGTCCGCGAGGCCGTCGTGCAGCACGTTCATGATCGCGAGGCAGGTGTCGAGGCCGATGAAATCCGCCAGTTCCAGCGGACCCATCGGGTGGTTCGCGCCCAGCTTCATGGCCTGGTCGATGGAGTTCACGTTGCCGACGCCCTCGTAGAGCGTGTAGACCGCCTCGTTGATCATCGGCATCAGGATGCGGTTGACGATGAAGGCGGGGAAATCCTCGGCCGAGGCGGCGGTCTTGCCGATCCGTTCGACGATGCCGTGGCAGGCCTTGTAGGTCGCCTCGTCGGTGGCGATGCCGCGGATCAGCTCCACGAGCTGCATGACCGGAACGGGGTTCATGAAGTGGAAGCCCATGAACCGTTCGGGCCGGTCGGTGCGCGAGGCGAGGCGGGTGATCGAGATCGACGAGGTGTTCGAGGTCAGGATGGTGTGGTCCTGCAGATGCGGCACCAGTTCGCGGAAGATCGCGTCCTTCACCGTCTCGCGCTCGGTCGCGGCCTCGATCACGAGGTCGGTCCGGCCGAGGTCGGTGAGGGTCAGCGTCGGCGTGATCCGGGCGATCGCCTCGGCCTTGGCCTCGGCCGAGATCACCTCGCGCGTGACCTGGCGCTCGAGGTTGCGGTCGATCAGCGAGATCGCGCGGTCGAGCGCGTCCTGGTTCACGTCGTTCAGGAGCACCTCGTAGCCCGCCAGCGCCATGACATGGGCGATCCCGTTGCCCATCTGCCCCGCGCCGATGACGCCGATGCGTTCGATCTCCATGCCGCTCTTCTCCTTCTGCCGGTCGGCGCGACAATAGGCGCGGGGGCGGGACCTCCGCAAGAGCGGGCGGACTTAGGGAAGGGTTAGGACTTCTGCGCGACACTGCACATGGGTGAGACAGAACGCTGGTGGGATCCATGTCATTCGAAAAGCGAAGCGCCGCGGCGCTCGATTACTTCCCTTGTCACTACGGCAGGTCGCGGAACCTCTTCCGCGGGCCCCGCAAGCGGATGGAGGGAGATTACGTCGCCTTCCTGGGCGGAACGGACACCTACGGCCGCTTCGTGCCGCGGCCCTTTCCGGCGCTTGTGGAGGACAGGCTCGGCCTGCCCTGCGTCAATTTCGGCTGGATGAATGCGGGGCCGGATGCCTTCCTGAACGACGAGGCGGTGCTGGCGGCGGCGCAGGGCGCGCGGGCGGTGGTGCTGCAGGTGCCCGGCGCGCAGAACCTGACGAACCGCTATTACGCCGTGCATCCGCGGCGCAACGACCGTTTCGTGGAGGCGTCGGAGCTGATGCGCCGGCTGTTTCCCGGGGTGGATTTCACCGAGTACCATTTCACGCGCCACCTGCTGGGCGCGCTGGCGGCCGGGCATCCGGAGCGGTTCGCGATCCTGAAGGTGGAGCTTCAGGCCGCCTGGGTCGCGCGGATGGGCGAGCTGATCGACCGCATCGGCCGGCCGGTGCTGCTGGTGTGGTTCGCGCGTCGCGCGCCGGAGCCGGTCGGGGCGCGGGGGCCGGAGATCGGCCGTGACCCGCTTTTCGTGACCGCGGAGATGCTGGCGCAGATCGCGCCCCGGCCGGCCTCGGTCATCGACGCGACGGCCAGCGCGACGGCGCTCGCGGCAGGCACGGCCGGGATGGTCTTCGCCGATATCGAGGCGCCCGCCGCGGCCGAGCTGATGGGGCCCGCGGCCCATGGCGAGGCGGCCGAGCGGATCGCCGCGCACCTGGCTGACATGATGGCGCTGGAAGGGTGAGACCGGCCGCGGCAACGGCGGGCCCAAAGAAAAGGGCCCGCCGAAGCGGGCCCTCTCCAATCTCCGTGGGGTGCGTGCGCTGCAGGCACCGCCGCGTTCAGAGTTTCTCGGTCAGTTCCGGCACGAGCTCGAACAGATCGCCCACGAGGCCGTAATCGGCGACCTGGAAGATCGGCGCTTCCTCGTCCTTGTTGATCGCGACGATGACCTTCGAGTCCTTCATCCCTGCGAGGTGCTGGATCGCCCCCGAGATGCCGACCGCGATGTAGAGGTCCGGCGCCACGACCTTGCCGGTCTGGCCGACCTGCCAGTCGTTCGGCGCATAGCCCGAATCGACCGCGGCGCGCGAGGCACCGACGGCGGCGCCCAGCTTGTCGGCGAGCTTCTCGATCAGCGCGAAGTTCTCTTCCGACCCGAGGCCACGGCCGCCCGAGACGACGATGCCCGCGGAGGTGAGTTCCGGACGATCGCTTTCGGCGACCTTGTCCTCGATCCATTCCGACAGGGCCGGGTCATCGGCCTTGGCTGCGTCCTCGACGGAGGCCGAGCCACCGGTGCCGGCCGCGTCGAAGGTGGAGGTCCGGAAGGTGATGACCTTCTTCTCGTCCTTCGATTTCACGGTCTGGATGGCGTTGCCGGCATAGATCGGGCGCTCGAACGTGTCGGCGTCGACCACGGCGGAGACATCCGTCAGGATCATGCTGTCGAGCAGGGCTGCGACGCGCGGCATGATGTTCTTCGCATCGGTGGTCGCCGGTGCGCAGATGTGGCTGTAATCGCCCGCAAGCGAGACGATCAGCGCCGCGGTCGGCTCGGCCAGGCGGTGGCCGTAGAGCGCATCCTCGGCGAGGAGCACCTTGGCGACGCCCTCGATCGTGGCGGCTTCCTTGGCGGCCTCGGAGGCGGAGGCGCCCGCGCAGAGCACGGTCACGTCGCCCAGCGACTTGGCGGCAGAGACGGCCTTGGCGGTGGCGTCCATCGCCAGCGCGCCGTCGGTGACTTCGGCAAGCAGAAGAACGGCCATTACACGATCCCCTTCTCTTTGAGTTTTGCCACGAGCGTGTCGACATCGGCCACGACTTCGCCGGCCTGGCGTGCCTCGGGCTCGGAGGTCTTCACGATCTCGAGCCGCGGCGAGACGTCGACGCCGTAATCGGCGGCGGTCTTTTCCTCCAGCGGCTTCTTCTTCGCCTTCATGATGTTCGGCAGCGAGGCATAGCGCGGCTCGTTCAGGCGGAGGTCGGCGGTGATGATGGCGGGCATCTTGACCTTGATGGTCTGCAGGCCGCCGTCGACTTCGCGCGAGACCGTGGCGCTGTCGCCCTCGATCTTCAGCTCGTTGGCGAAGGTCGCCTGGGACCAGCCGGTGAGCGCGGCGAGCATCTGGCCGGTCGCGTTCATGTCGTTGTCGATCGCCTGTTTCCCGGCGATGACCAGCCCGGGCTGCTCTTCGTCGATCACGGCCTTCAGCAGCTTCGCGACGGCGAGCGGCTCGATGTCCTGGTGGACGTCATCGGCGGCGACGATCAGGATGGCGCGGTCGGCGCCCATGGCGAGCGCGGTGCGCAGGGTTTCCTGCGCCTGCTTCACGCCGATCGAGACCACGACGATCTCTTCGGCGGTGCCGGCTTCCTTCAGACGGATGGCCTCTTCGACGGCGATCTCGTCGAACGGGTTCATCGACATCTTGACGTTGGCGAGATCGACCCCGGAACCATCCGATTTGACACGGACCTTCACGTTGTAGTCGATCACGCGTTTGACAGGCACGAGCACCTTCATTTGCGCGGTCTCCCTTTCCAAAATCCGGCCACGGATTCGTGGCCCCCGATACAATCTCCCGGGCGTTGATAACGGAGCCACATAGGGGGTGACAGAGCAAAATCGACGCTTTTCACGCATGGAACGCGGCGTATTGTCCGATTTGCGGTATGAAATTTTGCCATGCGGAACATGCGCGAAGCTGTTTCCGCTACCATCTGCCATGCGTCACCGGCGCGCCGGCCGGACCCGCCTTCGCCCCGGCCTGCACCGTCCCCGGGTCGGTTTTGTGCTTCCGGAGGTCGGATGGCAAAGGCGCGGCCCCAGCGATCCGGTCCATACACGGGGCGAAACGCCAACCGGAGTCGCGAGACTGATGAAGACCCATGTGAAAGCCCTTGTCGTCGGCGGCGGCGCCGTCGGGACCTCCATCGCCTACCACCTCGCCAAGGCGGGCTGGTCCGACGTCATGCTGCTGGAGCGTGACGAGCTGACCTCCGGCTCCACGTGGCACGCGGCGGGGCTGCTGCCGCTCTTCAACATGAGCTACGCGACGACCCACATCCACAAGTACTCGGTCGATTTCTACAAGTCGCTCGAGGAGGAGACCGGGCTCAACGCGGGCTTCTTCGTCGTCGGCAACCTGCGGATGGCGCAGACCGACGCGCGGATGGACGAATACATGCTCTACGCCTCGACGGCGGAGACGGCGGGCGTGCCCTACGAATGGATGACGCCGGCGCAGATCAGGGAGCGCTGGCCGCTGGTGCGCACCGAGGATCTGAAGGGCGCGATCTACCACCCGACGGACGGCTACATCAACCCGGCCGACGTGACCATGGCGATGGCCAAGGGCGCCCGCCAGCGCGGCGTCATCATCGAGCGGAAGTGGCAGGTCGACAGCTATGTCTGGACCGGCTCCGAATGGCAGGTGACCTGCACGAAGATGGTCGAGAAGGGCGGCAACCTCGTCCCCTCCGAGGAGCAGGTCACCATCACCGCCGAGCATGTCGTCACCGCCACCGGCAACCACGCGCAGCGGACGGCGAAACTGCTGGGCATCAAGATCCCCGCGATCCCGGTCGAGCACCAGTATATCGTGACCGAGCCCGACCCGGCCCTCGTCGAATGGCGCAAGACCAACGAACAGCACCCGGTCCTGCGCGACGCCGACGCGAAATGGTACGTGCGCGAGGAGCGCGGCGGCTGGATCCTGGGCCCCTACGAGCGGAACGCGCCCGCCCGCTTCGAATACGGCGTGCCCGACAGCTTCCGCGCCGACCTCTTCCCGCTCGACCTCGAGCGGATCGAGGAGGAATACATGTCGATGATCCACCGCATCCCGTCGTCCGAAAGCGTCGGCCTGAAGGACGATTACAACGGCCCGATCTGCTACACGCCGGACGGCAACCCGCTGCTCGGGCCCGCCCCGGGCCTGCGCAACATGTGGCTGGCGGAGGGCTTCTCCTTCGGCATCACCGCCGCTGGCGGCACGGGCCACTACCTCGCCCAGGTGATGACGGAGGGCGAGGCCGAGATCGACATGGCCTCCCTCGACCCGCGCCGCTACGGCCAGTGGATGACGACCGAATACGCCGCCCGGAAGAACGAGGAGGCCTATGAACACGTCTTCATCCTCCACCACCCGGACGAGGAGCGCCCCGCCTGCCGCCCGCTCCGCACCTTCCCGGTCTACGACCGCCAGAAGGCCGCGGGCGCACAGTTCGGGCAGGTGAACGGCTTCGAACGCCCGAACTACTACGGACCGACGGACGCGCCCTCGTCCTTCGACCACGACGCGCGCAGCTTCCGCCGCGGCGGCTGGTGGCAATATGCGCAGGACGAGGCCAGGGCGATCCGCGAGACGGCCGGCCTGATCGACGCCTCGGCCTTCGCCAAGCACGTGCTGACCGGACCGGGGGCCGAGGCCTTCCTCGACTGGTTCACCACCAACAAGCTGCCGAAGCCGGGCCGGATCAACCTGACCTACGCCCTGACCGAGGCGGGCACGACCCATACCGAATACACCATCCTGCGCGAGACCGCCGAGCACTGGGTGCTGATCTCCGCCGGCGCCTGGCACGCCTATGACCGCGACAACCTGCTGAAGCTCGTGGCCGAGAAGGAGCCAGAGTTCGGCCGCATCAATGTCGAGGACTGGACCACCCGCTACGGTGCCTTCGCGCTGGCGGGACCGAAGTCGCGCGACATCCTGAAGGAGCTGATCCGCGACCCCGACCCGGAGACGGCGCTCTCCAACAAGCGCTTCCCCTGGCTCTCCTGCCGCAACATCGAGCTGGGCATGTGCCCCGTCGTCGCCGTCCGCGTCGCCTATACCGGCGAGCTCGGGTGGGAGCTGCACTACCCGGTCGAATTCCAGACCTACCTCTGGGACCGGCTCGTCGCGGCGGGCGAGAAGCACGGCATGAAGCTCGTGGGTGCGCGGGCCCAGAACTGGCTCCGGCAGGAGAAGAGCTACCGCGCCTTCGGCAACGAGCTGGGCCGGGATGCGACGCCGCTCGAAGCCGGGCTCGATCGCTTCGTCGACCTCGAGAAGGATTTCCGCGGCAAGCAGGCGATGCTGGACAAGGGCATCCGGTCGAAATGCGTGACGCTCCTGATCGACGGGCCGGAGGACGCCGATCCCTGGGGCCGCGAGGCGCTCTATGAGGGCGACGCCAGGGTCGGCCGCCTGACCTCGGGCGGACATTCGGTGGCCTTCGGCAAGTCGATCGGCATGGGCTACGTCCGGCCGGAGCTCGCGGTGACGGGCACCAAGCTGAAGGTGAAGATGTTCGATCGGCTCTGGGATGCCGAGATCACCGAGGACAGCCCCTACGATCCCTCCAATGCGGTGATCCGCAAGGACGGCTGACCGGGCAGGGGGGCCAGCCCCCCGTCGGCGCAAGCGCCGACTCCCCCCGGGATACATGAACCAGAGGAAAGCAGGGGGTCGGTCGACGAAGCCCGGCCCCCTGCCCGGAAGGGTTTACCTTCCCCTGGTGCGGCCATCGCTTCCCAGCTGTACCGCCCCTCCATCATGGCGCGTTAAGGTTAACACGCCGTTACTTTCCTCTGGTCCATGTATCCTCGGGGGGAATCGGCCCATGGGGCCGATGGGGGGCAGACAGCCCCCCTTCCGGCCGTGCCGCCTGCGGCGCGGAACCCTACTGGCTCCGCCGCGCCAGCCAGCTCCGGAACTGTGCCTCCGAGCCGTTGAAGACGTTCAGGTCGACATCCGTGAAGAACCCCGGCGCCAGCCCGGTGCCGGTGTATTGCCAGAAGGTCCAGCGATGACCCGGGTAGGTCCTGGAGGGGTGCCCGGCCGTGCTGCGCAGCCAGAATTCGTAATCGCCAAGCCGGTCCATCCCGTTGCGCTCGAAGAAATCCGGCGTCGAATAGATCAACGGGCGCGTGCCGTAATGCGCCTCGAGCATGCGCAGGAAGACCAGCGCCTCGGCGCGCACCTGCTCGGCCGGGGGGCGGATCGTGCAGGTCGGCGAGAAGGGCGTCCATTCCATGTCGAGCACCGGGGGCAGGGCGCCCGCGCTCTTCGGCACGTTGCGGATGAACCAGCGGGCCTGTTCGACGGCCGGCCGGCACCAGTAGTAGAAATGGTACGCCCCGCGCGGCACACCCGCCGCGGCGGCGCCGCGCCAGTTGGCGGCGAATTCCGGATCGACCCGGTCGCCGCCTTCGGTCGCCTTGATCCAGGCAAAGCGGATGCCATTGCGCGCGGCCTCGGTCCAGTTGATCCCGCCCTGGAAGCGCGAGACGTCGGTGCCGTGGACCGCGTAGCGCGCGGGGGCGCGGCCCTCCCAATCGTGCGGCTTGCGGTCGCCGAAGGCCGCCGGCAGCCCGGCGACCGGGCGGATCACGGGAGCCTCGCGCCCGTCCGGGGCCGAGCCCCCTCCGCAGGCGGCCAGCAGGGCAAGGGCGAGGGCGGCGGCGATGCGGCGGACCATGGCGGCTCCTTTCGGGAGATCAGGCGAAGCGGGCGGGCGAGAGCGCCTGGACGACGCTCTGCGGAAGCTCGGGCGGCTGGCCCGTGAGGAGGTCGGCGATCAGACGGCTCGCCGCGGGCGCGGTCTGGAAGCCGTAGCCCCCCTGTCCGGCGAGCCAGGCGAAGTCCGGCACCGCCGGATCGCGCCCGATGACCAGCGCCCGGTCGGGGGCGAAGCTGCGTAACCCGGCCCAGGAATGCTCGACCCGGGTGACCGGCTCGGTGACCATCTCCTCGTAGCGGGCGAGACCCTCGGCCAGCACCATGTCGTCGGCCCAGGCGTCATGCGCCTCGGCCGCGTCCTCCTCGGACGGAGAGACAATCAGCTTTCCTGCGTCGGGTTTGGCGTACCACCGTTCCCCGACCGCATCGAGGAAGGGCCAGCGCGACACGTCATGTCCGCCGGGCGCGGGGATCCGCGCCATCGAGCGGCGGTAGGGCGTGATGCCGAGGGGCGCGATCCCGGCCAGCCGCGCGATGCCGTCCGCCCAGGCTCCGGCCGCGTTCACGATGCAGGCGGCGCGCCAGGTGTCTGGCCCGGCCGTGACCTCCCAGGTGCCGCCTTCCCGGGTGATCGCCGAGACCCGCGCCCCGGTGTGCAACTCGGCCCCCCTGGCGCGGGCGGCGCGGGCGAAGTTCTGGATCAGGAGGTCGGTGTCGAGGTCGCTGGGGTCGCCGCGCAGTCCGGCCCGGGTGACGGTCGCGGGGTTCAGGATCGGGATCAGCGCGCGGGCCTCGTCGAGGGTGATCTCGTCCATGCCGAATGCGGTGGCCTCGGCGGCAAAGGCTTCTTCCTCGCCCGGGCGTCCGATCAGCATCATCGGCCGACGGGAGAGGACGCCGCCGTCGGCCTCCGCATGGTGGCTTGCGCTCGCCTCGTTCAGCGCGCGCACCGTGGCGTTGCCGTAGGCTTCGAGGAACATCGCCGCCGAGCGCCCCGAGGCGTGATAGGCCAGTGCCGGCTCGGCCTCGAGCAGCAGCACCCGGCCATGTGGCGCCAGCCGTGCGGCCGCCGACACGCCTGCCACGCCGCCGCCGATGATGAGGAAGTCGTATTGCGTCGTCATGCCGCCAAGATGGCAGGCTCATGGCGGCTTGCAAGCCCCTCCTTGACCACCGGCGGCACGCCTCCGCGCGTCATGGCATCTGGCGGACGCGGGCCCCGCCGGGTCGCGCGTCGCGGGCCGAAACGTGCCGCTTACGAGGCCCGCCGGAAGGGCGCGACCTTGCCCGAGACCTGCTGCGGCTCGATCCGGTAGCGCTGCACCTGCGCCTGCAGCCCATCCGCCTCGGCCTTGAGTTGCTTGCTCATCTCGGCGGAGGCCCGGATGCTGGTGGCGTTGTGTTCGGTGTCCTGGCTGAGCCGCGTCGTGGCGGTGTTGATTTCCGAGATGGTGAGCGACTGCTCGTCCATGGTCTGCATGGTGGATCGGACGTTGTCCGAAATCGCGCTGATCTGTTCGAAGATGGTCCTGAGCACCTCGTCGGCCTGCGCGACGAGGTTGGCCCCGTTCTTCACCTTGTCATCGCTCGACTTGACGAGGCGCTTGATCTGGCTGGCAGCGTCCGAGGAGCGCTGAGCCAGCGACCGCACTTCGGAGGCGACGACGGCGAAGCCGCGCCCGGCCTCGCCCGCGCGGACGGCTTCGACCCCTGCGTTCAGGGCCAGCAGGTTGGTCTGGAAGGCGATCTCGTCGATGCTGGTCAGGATCTCTCCGATCTGGTTCGAAGCGGCCTCGATCTCGTTCATGGCCCTGGTGACGGCATCTACGACCTTGCGGCCGTCCTCGGCATTGTCCTGCGAGACCTTGGTCAGTTGGTAGCTTTCCTTCGCCCGCTCGACCGAGTTCTCTGCCGAAGCCGACAGCTGCGTGATCGCGGCGGCGACTTCTTCCAGCGATGCAGCCTGGCTTTCACCGCGCCGGGCCAGATCGTTCGTGGCGGCATCGAGACTGCCCGAGATCGTCTGGACCCGGGACGAGGCCCCGTGCACCTGGCGCACGAAATCGGAGAGCGCGGCGATCATGTTGTTGAAGTTGGTCCCCATGGTCCGCACTTCGTCGTAGGAGGAATCGAACGTGGCGGGAGAGAGGATGCCGGCGCGCAGCGCGTCCAGCCCATCTTCGAGCAGTTTCTGCGTCAGCTGCCGGTCGGTGATGTCGGTGGCCACCTTGATCACCCGTTCGATGCGGCCCTCCGCATTCAGAACCGGGGCGTAGGTCGCCCGGATGTAGATCGCGGATCCATCCCTGCGGATGCGCTTGAAGACGCCGGCATGGTTGCGACCTGCGCGCATCGTCTCCCAGAATTCGGCATATTCCCTCGAGGCGGCATAGTCGCGTTCCACGAAAATCTCGTGCTGCTGGCCGACGATTTCGTCCAGGCTGTCGTAACCGAGGGCATCGACGAAGTTCTGATTGGCAAACAGGATCCGGCTGTCCGGCGAGAAGTGGATCACCGCCTGCGTCGCCATGACCATCTGGGCGAGTGCCGCCGCACGTTGCGCTTCGAGCGCGTCGGGCGCCGAACCGGACGATTTCCTGCCACCGAAATTGAAACCCAGCATTGATAGCCTCCAGGATCCTCTGAACGCGGTTCTAGCGCTGCAACGTTTACGGGATCTGAATGCTCGAGCGACTTTCGGGAAAAATCTCGAAAGCCGTCACATGCGCCGGGGCCCCCGCACATGCGAAAGGGCCCGGCGCTGGCCGGGCCCTCCGTGTCGCGATGCTCTCCGCTTACTGCGGGATCTCGCCTTCGATGCCTTCGACGAAGAAGTTCATGCCCAGGAGCGTGCCGTCATCGGCGGTCTCGCCCTCGGCCAGCCAGTCCGAACCGTCCTGTTTCTTCAGCGGGCCGGTGAAGGGGTGGTATTCCCCGCTCGCGATGCGGTCCTTCAGGGCCAGCGCCTCTTCCTTCACCTCGGCGGGGACCGCGTCGGTGATCTCGCCGATGCCGACCATGCCCGGGCCGATGCCGTCCCAGGTCTGCTCGCTCTTCCAGGTCCCGTCCATCACGGCCTTGACCTGTTCGATGTAATAGGGCGCCCAGTTGTCGATGATCGAGCTGATGCGCGGCTTCGGCGCGAACTCGGCCATGTCCGAGGCCTGGCCGAAGGTGTAGACATTGCCCGCCGCTTCGGCGGCCGCCTGCGGCGCGGTCGAGTCGGTGTGCTGCAGGATCACGTCGGCGCCCTGTTCGATCAGCACCTTGGCGGCGTCGGCTTCCTTGGCCGGGTCGAACCAGGTGAAGGCCCAGACGATCTTGAACTCGACGTCCGGGTTCACCTTCTTGGCGTGGATATAGGCCGAGTTGATGCCGCGGATCACTTCGGGGATCGGGTAGGAGCCGATGTAGCCGATGATGTTGCTCTCGGTCATCTCGCCCGCGATCAGGCCCTGCACCGCGCGGCCCTCGTAGAAGCGCGCGGAGTAGGTGCCGACGTTCTCGGCGGTCTTGTAGCCGGTGGCGTGCTCGAACTTCACGTCCGGGAACTTCTTGGCGACGTTGATCGTCGGATCCATGTAGCCGAAGGAGGTGGTGAAGATCAGGTCGGCGCCGTCCAGCGCCATCTGGGTCATCACGCGTTCGGCGTCCGGGCCCTCGGGGACGTTCTCGACATAGACCGTCTCGACCTTGTCGCCGAACTCCTCTTCGACCGCGCGGCGGCCGACGTCGTGCTCATGCGTCCAGCCGCCGTCACCGATCGGACCGACATAGACGAAGCCCACCTTGGTCTTCTCCTGCGCCAGCGCGGCGCCCCCGGTGGCGGCCATCGCCAGCGCGACGGCGGCGGTGGTCAGGAACGTTCTCTTCAGCATGGATGTCTCCCCTACTTTCTTGTTTGTGGCCTCATTGCGAGGCGTGGAAGATGCGGCCCAGGGATGCGGGCGCGCGGCTCTTGTCCGCGGACATGATGACCAGCACGAGGATGGTGATCAGGTACGGGCTCATGGAAAGGTATTCGACGGGAATCGCAAGACCCGCCGCCTGCAGATTAAGCTGCAGCACGGTGACGCCGCCGAAAAGATAGGCGCCGATCAGGACGCGCCAGGGCTTCCACGAGGCGAAGACGACCAGCGCCAGGGCGATCCAGCCGGCGCCCGCGGTCATGCCTTCCGTCCATTGCGGCACCCGGACGAGGCTGATGTAGGCGCCGCCCAGACCCGCGCAGGCGCCGCCGAACATGATCGCCATGACCCGGATGCGCTTGACCTTGTAGCCGAGCGCATGGGCCGCGTCGTGGCTTTCGCCGACGGCGCGCAGGATCAGCCCGGCGCGGGTGTATTTCAGGAAGGCCCAGACAAGGGCGACGAGCGCGATGCCGAAATAGACCATCAGGTCGTGCCCGAAGAGGATCCGCCCCACGACGGGCAGATCGGTCAGCACGGGAATGTCGAGCCGGTCCGTCGGCGGCGGCTTGATCCCCACGTAGCCCTGTCCCAGAAGGGACGACAGGCCCAGCCCGAAGAGCGTGAGCGCGAGGCCCGAGGCCACCTGGTTCGCCAGCGCGTATTGCGTGAGCAGGGCGAAGAGCAGCGACAGGAGCGCCCCGCCCCCCGCCGCGGCCACGAAGCCCAGGGCCGGAGAGCCGGTGTTCACCGCGATCGCGAAGCCGCAGATCGCGCCGGTGATCATCATCCCCTCGACCCCGAGGTTCAGCACCCCCGCCCGCTCGACGACCAGCTCGCCGATCCCGGCCAGCAGGATCGGCGTGGCCGCGACCATCAGCGAGGCGATGAGCAGGACGGGGTTGATCGCGCTCAGATCCATGGGGCGGTTTTCCTGTCTGCGGTTGCGCGGGGTCGGTTCGGGGCGGGGCTCATGCCGCCACCCCCCGGCCGAAGCGCAGCCGGTAATTGGTGAAGACGTCCACCGCCAGCAGGAAGAACAGCAGCATCCCCTGGAACACCTGGATCGCCGCGGCCGGCAGGCCGAGGTTCGACTGCGCGATCTCGCCGCCGATATAGGTCAGCGCCATCAGCAGTCCGGCCAGCAGGATGCCCACCGGGTGCAGCCGTCCGAGGAAGGCCACGATGATCGCGGTGAAGCCGTAGCCCACGTTGAAGTCGATCGAGACCTGCCCCGCGGGGCCCGCGACCTCGAACATCCCGGCGAGCCCCGCCAGCGCCCCGCCCATGCCGAGGCAGAAGATCACCAGCCGCGCCGGGACGACGCCCGCGAAGCGCGCGGCCCGCGGCGCCTCGCCCGTCAGCCGGATGTGGTAGCCGAGGATGTGCCGGTTCAGCAGCACGTAGGCGAAGATCACCATGATGAAGGCGAAGGCCACGCCCCAGTGCATGCCGGTGCCCGCGATCAGCTCGGCATTGTGGGCGCTTTCGTATTGCTGGAGGTTCCGGCTGCCCGGGAAGCCGAAGCCCTCCGGGTTCTTCAAAAGCCCCAGCGACATCGAGGCCAGAAGCTGCTCGGCCACGTAGACCAGCATCAGCGAGACGAGGATCTCGTTGGTCCCGAAGCGCACCTTGAGCAGCGCCGGGATCATCGCCCAGAGAAACCCGCCGAGCGCGCCGCTGAGGATCATCAGCGGAAAGATGAACCAGGCCTCCATCGGGTAGAAGGCCAGCGCGCATCCGGCCCCGGCGAGCGCGCCGACGATGTATTGCCCCTCGGCGCCGATGTTCCAGATGCCCGCCCGGAACCCGAGGCTCAGGCCGATGGCGATCAGGATCAGCGGTGCCGCCTTTACCAGCAGCTGCGGCCGGTAGAAGAAGGCATGCTGCCCGAAGAGCGGATCGTAGAAGATCGTCCGGATGGCCACGACCGGGTCCTTGCCGAGCGCCATGAACAGCAGCCCGCCGAACAGGATCGTGGCGAGCACGGCCGCGAGCGGCGTGGCCCAGGCCCAGATCCGTGACGGCTGCCGCCGCTTCTCGAGCCTCAGCATGCCCCCACCCCGTCCTCACCGCAGACGGGCAGAAGCACCCCCGCCGTCTTCATCTTTCCCGAAATACTCCCGCCGGAGGCATCCGCAACCTGCACGGGCACCGCGGCCGGGCGAAGGCACCGCCTAGACATGCGCCACCTCCATCCCGTGGGCCCCGCCCATCATCAGCCCGATCTGCTCGACCGTCAGGCCCTGCGCCGGCACGACCTCGGACAGCCGTCCCTCGTTCAGCGCCGCGAACCGGTCCGAGACCTCCATCAGCTCGTCGAGGTCCTGCGAAATCACGATCACCGCCGTGCCGCCCTCGGCCAGATCGAGCAGCGCCTGCCGGATCACCGCGGCGGCCGCCGCGTCCACGCCCCAGGTCGGCTGGTTCACCACCAGCACGTCGGGGCGCTGCATCACTTCCCGCCCGATCACGAACTTCTGCAGGTTCCCGCCCGAGAGCGAGCGCGCCGCGTTCTCCGTCCCGGGGGTGCGCACGTCGAATCGCTCGATGATCGCCTTCGCGAAGGCGCGCGCCTTCCCCCAGCGGAGAAAGCCGTTGGCCATCAGCCCCTCGCGCTCCGCCCCGGTCAGGAGCGCGTTCTCCGTCAGGCTCATGTCGGGCGCCGCGGCATGGCCCAGCCGTTCCTCGGGCGCCGTCAGCAGACCCATCCGGCGCCGCGCCATGGGCCCGAGCTGGCCGATCTCCTTGCCCTCCAGCACGACCATGCCGCGGGCCGAGGTCAGCTCGCCCGACAGCGCGGCCAGCAATTCGTCCTGTCCGTTCCCGGCCACCCCGGCCAGGCCCAGCACCTCGCCGCCGCGCACCTCGAAACTCACCTCCTTCAGCGAGGTCCCGAACTGCGAGGGCGATCTGACGCTCAGCCCCTTCAGCGCCAGCCGGACGGGACCGGGCGCCTTGCCGGTGCGCTCGGGCACCAGGAGCTCCGATCCCACCATCAGCTCGGCCATCTCGCGCGCCGTGGTCTCGCGCGGGGTGCATTCCGCCACCTTCCGGCCGAGCCGCAGGATCGTCGCCGCGTCGCAGAGCGCCCGGATCTCCTCGAGCTTGTGCGAGATATAGAGGATCGCCGTCCCCTCGGCCGACAGCTTCCGGAGCGTCGCGAAGAGGATCTCCACCTCCTGCGGTGTCAGCACGCTGGTCGGCTCGTCCATGATCAGGAGCTTCGGATCCTGCAGCAGGCAGCGCACGATCTCGACCCGCTGCCGCTCGCCCGCGCTCAGATCGCCCACCGTCCGGTAGGGATCGAGCGGCAGGCCGTATTGCTCCGAGACATCCCGGATACGCGTGGCGAGGTCGCGCATGGCCGGCGGGTCCGCCATGCCGAGCGCGATGTTCTCGGCCACGTTCAGCGCGTCGAACAGGGAGAAATGCTGGAACACCATCGCCACGCCCGCGGCCCGCGCCGCCTGCGGTTCGGAGGGTGCGAAGGCCGCGCCGTTCAGCACCATCTCGCCCGAATCGGGCTTCACCAGCCCGTAGATCATCTTGACCAGCGTGGATTTCCCGGCGCCGTTCTCGCCGAGCAGCGCGTGGACCTCCCCCCGACCGATGTCGAAGGAGACGTCGTCATTGGCGACGACCCCCGGATAGGCCTTGGTCAGCCCCCGGATCGAGAGAAGTATGTCCGTCCCCGTCACGCGATCTTGTCCTTCAGGGCGTCTTGCTGCGCCGTTTCCCTCATTAGCGCGGCGGCCACGCCCACGGCAATCGCCTGCGGATGTTTCCCGAGGCTCTTGTCGCCGATCGGACACCGGATGCGTGAGATTTGCGCGTCCGGGTGGCCCGCCTCGGCAAGCCGCTTGCGGAACCGCGCCCACTTGGTGGCCGAGCCGATCAGCCCGGCCCATCCGAAGCCCCGGCGCAGGAGCGCATCGCAGAGCGCGAGGTCGAGCGCGTGCGAATAGGTCAGCACCAGGTGGACCGCATCGCCGGGCGCATGGGCGGCCAGCCGGGCCGGGTCCGCCGCGGTCACGACCTCGACGCCCTCGGGCACCTCGTCCGGGAACCGCTCCGGCCCGGTGTCCACCCAGGTGATCGCGCGCCCGGGCAGCGGCGCCATGACCGACACGAGGGCCCGGCCCACATGGCCCGCGCCCCAGACCCAGAGCGCCCGCTCGGCCCGCGCCACCGGCTCCATGAGCCAGCCGTCCCGCAGCATCACCGGCACCGATGCGCCCTGCGCCCGCGCCCGGGCCACCGCCCGCCGCATCGCGAGCGGCATCTCTCCGGCGTCGCGCGCCACGGGGCGGGCGAAGCTCTCGCCGCCGAGCGCCGCCAGGCGTTCCGCATCGAAGGGCTCGAAGACCAGCACCACCGACCCGCCGCAGCATTGCGCCAGTTCCGGCCCGAGCGCCCGGCGCGCCACCTTCGGCGCCTCCAGCCCGCGCGCCTCCCGGATCGCCTCGAATTCCAGCGCCCCGCCGCCGATGGTCCCGGTCGGACCCGCCGGTCCCACGATCATCGCCGCTCCGGCCTCGCGCGGCGCGGATCCCCGCACCTCCGCGATCACCACCCGGACGACGCGCCCCTCGGCGGCGACCCGCCGCCGCAGGTGCTCCGGTTCAACGCCCATCCCGCACCCGCGTCACCGCCTTCAGCACCCGTTCCGGCGTCGCCGGCGCGTCGAGCGCCGGGTATCCGGGCCCGCAGGCCGCGACCGCATCCGACAGCGCCAGGAAGGCCGAGATCCCCAGCATGAAGGGCGGCTCGCCGACGGCCTTGGACCGGTGCACCGTCTCCTCCCGGTTGGGGCTGTCCCACAGGGCCACGTTGAACACGTCCGGCCGGTCCCCGCAGGCGGGGATCTTGTAGGTCGAGGGCGCATGGGTCCGAAGCCGCCCCGTGTCGTCCCAGACCAGCTCCTCGGTCGTCAGCCAGCCCGCGCCCTGCACGTAGCCGCCCTCCACCTGACCGATGTCGATCGCCGGGTTCAGCGAGGCGCCCGCGTCATGCAGGATGTCGGCCCGCAGGATCCGGTATTCGCCGGTCAGCGTGTCGATCACGACCTCGGTCACCGCCGCGCCGTAGGCGAAATAGAAGAACGGCCGCCCGCGTCCCGCGATCCGGTCCCAGGCGACCTTCGGCGTCCTGTAATACCCCGTGGACGACAGGCTGACGCGGTTCTCGTAGGCGAGCTTCACCGCGTCGGCGAAACGCAGCACCGCGTCGCCGGCGCGGACCTCGCCCTCGGCAAAGACCACCTCCGCCGCCTTCACCTGGTGGAGCTGGCCCACCACCTCCGCGATCCGGTCCCGGATCGTCTCGCAGGCCGCCTGCACCGCCATCCCGTTCAGGTCCGACCCCGACGAGGCCGCGGTGGCCGAGGTGTTCGGCACCTTGCCCGTATCCGTCGCGGTGATCCGCACCACGTCGCTCTCGACCCCGAACACCCGCGCCGCCACCTGCTGCACCTTCCGGTTCAGCCCCTGGCCCATCTCGGTCCCGCCATGGTTCATCGAGACCGAGCCGTCCTGGTAGACATGCACCAGGGCGCCCGCCTGGTTGAGATGGGTCAGCGTGAACGAGATCCCGAACTTCACCGGCGAAATCGCGATGCCCCGCTTCAGGATCGGCTGCGCGGCGTTCCATTCCGCCACTGCCGCCCTGCGCGCCACGTAATCCGACGAGGCCACCAGCGCGTCCGTCATCTCGTGCAGGATGAAATCCTCGACCTCCATCCCGTAGGGCGTGGTCTGCGCGCCCGGCGGCGGCACCGGCACAACCTCGTCCTCCACCGGCCCCGTCGCCCCGCGCGAGGTGAGGTCCAGGTGGTCATCCGCCCCGGGCTTCCTCTTGCCGGAAATATCCCGGGGGGAATCGGTCGAAGACCGATGGGGGGCTGGCCCCCCTCCGCCGCCGACGCCCGCGGCGTCGGCATAGTAATTCACCCGCCGCACCTCCAGCGGGTCCTTGCGCAGGGCATGGGCCACGTGATCGACCACCCGCTCCATGCCCAGCATGCCCTGCGGCCCGCCGAAGCCGCGGAAGGCGGTCGCGCTCTGCATGTTGGTCTTCAGCCGGTGGCTCTCGATCCGGCAGTTCTCCAGCAGATAGGCGTTGTCCGCATGCAGCATCGCCCGGTCGGCGACGGGCAGCGAGAGGTCCTGCGCCCATCCGCAGCGGGTGTAATGCCGGAAATCCACGCCGGCGATCCGCCCGGCATCGTCGAACCCCACGCGGTAATCGATGCGGAAATCGTGCCGCTTGCCGGTCACGACCATGTCGTCGTCCCGGTCATAGCGCATCCGGCAGACCCGGCCGGTCGCCCGCGCCGCCACCGCGCAGGCCACGGCGAGCGCGTTGCCCTGGCTTTCCTTGCCGCCGAAGCCGCCGCCCATGCGACGCATCTCGACCCGGACGTCGTGCATCGGCAGGCCGATGGCCTCGGCCACCTTGTGCTGGATCTCGGTCGGATGCTGGGTCGAGGAATGCACGACCATCCCGCCCGCTTCCTGCGGCACCGCCATCGCGGCCTGCCCCTCGAGGTAGAAATGCTCCTGCCCGCCGATCTCGATCCGGCCCTCGAGCACATGCGCCGCGCCCTCGATCGCCGCGGCGGCATCGCCCTTCTCGTAGATCCGCGGCCCGTCCTCGAACCGGCTGTCGGCCGCCAGCGCCTGTTCCACCGTCAGGATCGCGGGCAGTTCGGTGATCTCGATCCGGCCGAGGCGCGCGGCCTTGCGGGCCGCGAGATGGCTCCGCGCCACCACGAGGAAGAGCGGCTGGCCGAGGTAGAAGACCTCGTCCTCCGCCAGCAGCGGCTCGTCATGGATCGAGGGCGAGACGTCGTTCGCGAAGGGCAGGTCCGCCGCGGTCAGCACCGCGACCACGCCCGGCGCCGCGCGCACCGCCGTGAGGTCCATCGCGACGATCTCGCCGCGTGCGACATCGCTCAGGCCGAAGGCGAGGTGCAGGCTGCCGGCCGGCGCCTCGAGGTCGTCGACATAGCGCGCCTGCCCGGTGACATGCAGCTCCGCGCTGTCGTGGGGGAGGGGTTTCGTCACGCTCATGCCGAGACCTCCCGCACCCGCGTCGCCGCGCCGATGTCCTCGAGGAAATAGCGGATCAGCATGTTCCGCGCCGTCTCGAGCCGGTAGCCGGCCGAGGCGCGCATGTCGCTCATCGGCTGGAAATCCGCCTCCCAGGCGTCCCAGGCCGCGGCGATCGTATCCTCGGTCCAGGGCTGCCCGCGCAGGGCGTCCTCGACGGCCCTGGCCCGTTTCGGCACGCCCGCCATGCCGCCGAAGGCGATCCGCGCGCCGGTCACCAGCCCGTCCGAGACCTGCACGTTGAAGCAGCCGCAGACCGCCGAGATGTCCTGGTCGAAGCGTTTCGACAGCTTGTAGCAGGCCAGCCGGTCGGCCTGCCGCGGGACCGAGACGGCCTCGACGAATTCGCCGGGCTGGCGGTCCTGCCGGCCGTAATCGAGGAAGAATTCCTCCAGCGGCAGCGCCCGCCGCGCCGCGCCCTTCCTGAGGTGCAGCACCGCGCCGAGCGCCATCAGCGCGGGCGGCGCGTCCCCGATGGGCGAGCCGTTGGCGATGTTGCCGCCGATCGTGGCGGCGTTGCGCACCTGGACCGAGCCGAAGCGGTTCAGCATCCGGCCGAGGTCGGGGTGGTGGGGCGCGAAGGCGCGGGCCATCTCGGTGATCGTGACGGCGGCGCCCAGGCGGATCTCGGTTTCGCTCACCTGCACCTCGCGCAGGTCGTCGCAGCGGCCGACGAAGGCCACGGCGCCGAGGTCGTCGAGCCGTTTCGTGACCCAGAGCCCGACATCCGTCGCGCCGCCCACGATCCGCCCCTCGGGATGGGCGAGGCACCACTCGGCCAGCGCGTCCGCGCTGCGGATCACCGCCGCCGCGCCGCCGCTCAGGTCGTCCTGCGCCTGCGCCTCGGGCAGCTCGGGCGCGGCGGCCAGCGCTCCGGGCACCGGCGCCCCGGCGGCCGCCTCGGCGGCGCGCACGATGGGCGCGTAGCCGGTGCAGCGGCAGAGGTTGCCGGCCAGGACGGTGTCGTGATCGGTATCGCCCGCCACATGCGCGGCGGCCAGCGACATCACGATCCCGGGCGTGCAGAAGCCGCATTGCGAGCCGTGGTGATCCACCATCGCGCGCTGCACCGGGTGCAGGGTGCCATCGGGGGCGGCCAGCCCCTCGACGGTGGTCACCGAGCGCCCGTGCACCTGCGGCAGGAACAGGATGCAGGCGTTCAGCGCCATCGGCCCGCGCTCGTCGCGCAGCATCACGGTGCAGGCGCCGCAATCGCCCTCGTTGCAGCCTTCCTTGGTGCCGGTCAGCCCGCGTTCGGTGCGCAGCCAGTCGAGCAGGGTGGTCTGAGGCGACACCCCGTCCAGATCGACGCGCTCTCCGTTCAACAGAAAGGAGACCTTCATGACAATGTACCGCCGCCTTACCCTGTTGGCCCGGCAGGCCTGTCCCCGATGCGGCGTAGAGGACGGCTGGGCTTCGCTGTTTTCTTGAGCAAACCGGCCCGGAGCGGATTTGGCAAGCATTTCCTCGGGGCGGCCGCCGCGAACGCCCGCGGGCGCCCCGCAAAAGGGCAGGGGGGATCCCGGGCCTCTGTTCCTGATCGTGCGGCCCGGCCCTGCCGGGCCCGTCCGAAGGCGTCCGGTTCTCCCCGGACAGGTCAGGCAGGCGCAGCACCTGTCGCGCGTCCTGCGTGAAACGCCCCGCCGGAGCGCGCCGGACGCAAAACGGCCCCCGAAGCGCTTCGGGGGCCGTGGCGGGGCATGGCGTCACGCCCCGGGTTTCCGAACTCGGATCGCCGCGCCGCGCAACCGGGCGGAGCGCGCCGCCTGCCGCCTACTGCTGTTCCGGCACCAGGATCTCGCGCTTGCCGACGTGGTTGGCGGGCGAGACGAGGCCCTCGTCCTCCATCTGCTCCACGAGGCGCGCGGCCTTGTTGTAGCCGATGCCCAGCTTGCGCTGGATGTAGGAGGTCGAGCATTTGCGGTCCTTGATGACCACCGCCACCGCCTGGTCGTAGAGCGCGTCCTCGCCGTCGGTGTTGCCGCCGAGGCCGAGCACGAGGTCGATGTCGTTCTCCTTGTCCTCGGCCGGGCCTTCCACGACGCCGCCCACGTAATCCGGCGGGCCGTAGGCCTTGAGGTGGTTCACGATCTCCTCGACTTCCTCGTCCGAGACGAAGGGCCCGTGGCAGCGCTGGATCTTCGCGCCGCCGGCCATGTAGAGCATGTCGCCCTGGCCGAGGAGCTGCTCCGCCCCCATCTCGCCGAGGATGGTGCGGCTGTCGATCTTCGAGGTCACCTGGAAGGAAATCCGGGTCGGGAAGTTCGCCTTGATCGTGCCGGTGATGACGTCGACCGAAGGCCGCTGCGTCGCCATGATCAGGTGGATGCCGGAGGCCCGTGCCATCTGCGCGAGGCGCTGGATGCAGGCTTCGATCTCCTTGCCCGCGACCATCATCAGGTCGGCCATCTCGTCGACGATGACGACGATGTAGGGCATCTTCTCGGGCTGGATCTCCTCGGTCTCGAAGATGGGCTCGCCGGTGTCCTCGTCGAAGCCGGTCTGCACGGTGCGCGAGAACATCTCGCCCTTCGACAGCGCATCCGCCACCCGGCCGTTGTAGCCGTCGATGTTCCGGACGCCCATCTTGGACATCTTGCGATAGCGCTCCTCCATCTCGCCCACGGTCCACTTGAGCGCCACGACGGCCTTCTTCGGGTCGGTCACGACGGGGGACAGCAGGTGCGGGATGCCGTCGTAGACCGACAGTTCTAGCATCTTCGGGTCGATCATGATCAGCCGGCATTCCTCGGGCGTGCGCTTGTAGAGGAGCGACAGGATCATCGTGTTGATCGCGACGGATTTACCCGAGCCGGTGGTCCCCGCGATCAGCAGGTGCGGCATCTTGGCGAGGTTCGCCACCACCGCGCCGCCGCCGATGTCCTTGCCGAGCGCCAGCGGCAGCTTCATGTTGCTGTCGCCGAATTCACGGGCCGAGAGGATCTCGCGCAGGACGACCATCTCGCGGTTGTCGTTCGGCAGTTCGATCCCGATCACCGAGCGGCCCGGCACGGTCGAGACACGCGCCGAGAGCGCGGCCATGGAGCGGGCGATGTCGTCCGCGAGCCCGATCACGCGGGAGGCCTTGAGGCCCGGCGCCGGCTCCAGCTCGTACATGGTGACGACGGGGCCGGGACGGACCGAGACGATGTCGCCCTTCACGCCGTAATCGTCGAGCACGGTCTCGAGCATCCGGGCGTTTTCCTCGAGCGCCTCGTCGCTCAGGTGGTGCCGGGTGATGCCCGTGGGATCCATCAGCAGGTTGAGCGGCGGCAGGTCGAACTCCGCCGCGCGTTCCTCGAACTTGAGCTTGGGCTGGGCCTCTTCGCGGGCGCGGGTCGAGGGCTGGGCCTTGCGCGCGGGGGTCTGCACCACGCGGCGGGCCTGTTCGGCCGGCGCGGCCTGCGGGAGGCGCGGCGCGACCGGGGCCGGGGCCTCGGCCTCGGCTGCCTCGTCCTCCCAGGCGTCCATCCCGTAATCCTCGATCTCCTCGGCCTCGGGTTCGAGCGGGGCAGGGGAGGGGGCCACGACACGCGCCGCAGGGGCAGGGGAGGGGGCAGCGGCCCGCGGCGCCGGTGCCACGGCGGGCTGCGCGCCGCCGGTCAGCGGCGGTTCGGCGCGCGGGGTGCTGCCCAGGATCAGCGGGTCCGGCCCGCGGCCGCGGCCCTTGGTCAGCGGCTGGTGCGACGGCGCGGAGATCCGGCTGGAGGTGCGCGCGCGCTGGCGCACGGCGTCGGCGATCTTGGTCTTGATGCGGTCGTCGAGCGGCATCTCCTCGCCGGCGAGCATGCGGTCCTCGACCTCGGCGAAGGGCGCGGGGCCCTCGCCGGCGCGGCGGATCATCGAGGGCAGGCGGCTCAGGAAGCCGGCCTTGGGCGCGGGGGCGGGTGCCTCGATCGGGGTCTCGCGGACCGGGTAGGACGGGGCGGGGGCGCGGGTCACGCCGCCAAGCCGCGGCTGGGGCTGCGCCTGCACGGCGGGGGCGCGCAGCGGCGGCTCCTCGTAATGCTCGGGCAGGGTCTCCCAGGGATCGTCCTCGTAGAGCGGCTCCTCTGCCGGCGCGGCACGGCGAACGATGCCGCCCAGCCGGTCGCGGAACGAGGTGCGCGGCGCCTCCTCGTAGTCATCCTCGGGATAGGTCTCGATGACGTAATCCCCGGCCTCCGCGCGTTCCAGCGCCTCGGCGCGGCGGCGTTCCTTGCGGTCGCGCGCGGCCTCGCGGGCGGCGAGCGCCCCCGACCAGCCGGCCTGTGCGCCCCGGCCCAGCAGGCGGGTGACGGCGACATAGGCCAGGACCACGGCGTAGACGGCATAGCGCATCATGTTCCTCAGCTCGCCCCGGGTGAAGCCCAGCACGAAGATCCCGAGCGCCACGACACCGGCGCCCAGCACCAGGGACAGGATCTTGAGCCCGGCGGTCGCGCTGACCGGCGCGACCCCGATCAGCGTGCCCAGCACGGTGTCCCCGAACAGGCCGCCCAGCCCGAAGGAATGGCTCCACCCCTCACCGGGCACGAGCGATGCGGCATAGAGCGACAGGACCACGATCCAGATCGGCGCGAAGACGAGGCGCGACATCGCCCGTTCCTCGCCCTGGTGCAGCGCCAGCCGCACCCCCCAGACCAGCGCGAGGGCCGCGAAGCCCCATCCGCCGATCCCCAGGATCATGAACACCGGCGCCGCGATACCGGCGCCGAGCCGGCCGAGCCAGTTCTGCACCGGCTGGTCGGTCACCGACACCCAGGACGGATCGTCGGGCGAGTAGGAGGCGAAGGACAGTGTCAGCAGCACCCCGAGGGCGAGCACCAGCACACCGACCAGTTCCTTGCCCCGCTTCTCGATCGCGGCCTGCACGTTGCTGTCGAACAGGGGGTCGCGGCCCCTCGTCTGATATGCCATGTCCCTCTTCCTCATGCGTAGAGACAGTCTCTCAGGCGGGTGAGCGCCGGGACCATCTCGTCTATTGGGGCCACCATGGCGACCCGTATGTATTGCGTGCCGGGGTTCTCCCCGTCGACCGCCTGGCCGAAATAGGCGCCGGGCAGGACCCGCACCCCGGTCTCGGTCCAGGCCTTCAGCGCAGCCTGTTCGCCATCCTCGACGGGCAGCCACAGGAAGAAGCCCCCGTCGGGCCCGGCATAACCCGGCACGCCCGCGAAGACCTCGTCGGCGGCGGTGTATTTCTCGGCATAGAGCGCGCGGTTGGCGATCACGTGGTCCTCGTCGGACCAGGCGCGTTCCGCGACCCGCTGCAGCGGCAGCGGAACCGGCGCGCCGGCATAGGCGCGCAGCCGCCGGATGTGCGTCATGCTTTCGGGCCCGCCCGCGATGAAGCCCGCCCGCAGCCCCGGCAGGTTGGAGCGTTTGGACAGCGACTGGAACAGCGTCACCCGCTCCGGGTCCGTGCCGTTGGCCTCGGCCGCGGTCAGCACGCCCATGGGGGCGGTCTCGCCGCGGTAGATCTCGGAATAGCACTCGTCCGAGAAGACCCGGAAATCATGTTTCTCGGCCAGCGCCAGCAGCTCCGCCCAGTAGCCCGCATCGGCCACCGCGCCCTGCGGGTTGCCCGGCGTGCAGACATAGGCTGCGACGGTCCGGTCGAGGATCTCGGCCGGAAGCGCGCCGTAATCCGGCAGGAAGCCGGTCTGCCGGGTGGCGTTCACGAAGACCGGCTCCGCACCGATCGAAATCGCCGCGATCATGTAGACCTGGTAGAACGGGTTCGGGATCAGCACCACGGGCCGCTTGCCGCGCTTCTCCTCGGGCAGCAGCGCCATGGCGACGTTGTAGAGCCCCTCGCGGGTCCCGTTCAGCGCCATCGCGCGGCGCGCGGCATCGAAGTCGACCCCGTAGCGCCGTCCGATCCAGCCCGAGATCGCGTCCAGAAGCTCGGGCGATCCGTCGTTCGGCGGGTAGACCCCGAATCCCTCGACCGACTCGGCCAGCACCTGCGGGACCCATTCGGGGAAGGGATGCTTCGGCTCGCCGATGGTCATGTTCACGACCTCTCCGCCCGCCGGATGCGGGTCGAGAAGCGCGCGCAGACGCGGGAACGCGTAAGCCGGTAGGTTCGAAAACCGCTCGGGGAAAGTCATGAACTGCCTCTGGATCGGGGTCGTTTGGCCGCCCCGTTTGCCTGAAAATTAACGTCCGACAGGGGCTTCGTCCAGTAAGTTGAGCCTCTGCGGGAAGGTTTGTGGTATTTAGGACAATGCCGTTTCCGCACCCTTGCCCAGCCTCAGAAGGGCCTCTTCCGTGCCCGGAGCGCCCAGAATCATCAGCCCGGCCGAGGGCACGCCGGTCGGCAGCGTGAGGCCGCAGAGCCCCATCAGGTTGCCCACCCGGGTGTTCCGGAGCGCCAGCAGGTTCTCCCGCACGTAGTAGTCGTGATCCGACAGCATGCGCTCGGCCTCGGGCGGCAGGATCGGCGCCGTCGGCAGGATCACCGCGTCGAAGCCCGCGGTCCGGGCCTGCCAGAGCGCGCGGATCGCGTGAAGCCGCTCCCAGGCCGCGACGAAATCCGCCGCCGCATGGGCCTTGCCGCCGCGGAAGCGTTCGAGGATCTCGGGGAACATCTTTTCCGGCGCCGCCTCGATCACGTCCTTCCACAGGCCATAGGCCTCCGAGGTGAAGAGGATCCCCGAACTTGCGTTCGCCTCGGCCACCTCCGCCATCTCGAAGGGTTCCAGCACCGCCCCCGCGGCTTCCAGCGCGCGGCAGGCCCGCTCGAACCCTTCCTTCGGCTCGGGGCGCAGGTCGTCCATCACATGGCCCTGCAGCACGCCGAGGCGCGCCCCCTCGACACTGGCGCCGCGCAGGTCCGGGGCGCGGCCGTTCTCCAGCACCGCGAGCGCCAGCGCGCAATCCTCCACGCTGCGGCAGAGCGGTCCGATCGTGTCGAAGGTCTTGGCCAGCGGCACCACCCCCTCGAGCGAGAGCCGCCCCGGCGTCGTCTTCAGCCCCACGAGGTCGTTCCAGGCGGAGGGGATGCGCACCGAGCCGCCGGTGTCCGACCCGATCCCGATCGGCGCGAGCCCGAAGGCCACCGAGGCCGCGGCGCCCGAGGACGAGCCCCCCGGCACCGCCCGGGGATCGTTGACGTTCGGCGGCGTCGCGGTGACCGGGTTCAGCCCGATCCCCGAGAAGGCCAGTTCCGACATGTGCGTCTTGCCAAGGCACACGGTCCCGAGCGAGGTCGCCACCGCCAGCACGCGGGCATCGGCCTCGGGCACCCGCCCCTCCAGCAGCGCGGAGCCTGCCTCGGTCGCCACGCCGGCACTGTCGAAGAGGTCCTTCCATGAGACCGGAACACCGTCGAGCGGCGATCGCCGCAGGCCCAGTTTCGCCCGCTCCGACGCCGCCTTCGCCTCGGCCCGCGCCCGCCCGTGGGTCACCCGGGCATAGATCCGGTCGCGGTGCTCATGGCAGTCGATGGCCGCGAGGTAGCACTCGGTCAGGGCCAGAGGGTCGATCTCGCCCGCGCCGATTCCCCGGCCCAGTTCGCCCGCGCTCATCCACAGCCACTTGTCCATCATCCGCTCCTGTCCGGTTTTGCCGCGACGGTAGCGGCACCCGGGCGCATGGACAATCCCGTGCCCGGGGGCATATTCCCGGGGGAACGTCGTAGCGGAGCGGGAGCGGCCATGAGCAAGGACATCCTCATCGTGGGCGGCGGGCTGAACGGCCCCGCCCTGGCCCTGGGCCTCGCACAGGCGGGGTTCGCCGTCACCGTGATCGACGCCCTGCCGGCCGAAACCCGTGCGGAGCCCGCCTTCGACGGCCGCGCCTATGCGCTGGCGCTGGCCTCGGTGCGGCTCCTGCGGAACATCGGCGTCTGGGATGGCGTGGCGGGGTGCGCGCAGCCGATGCTCGGGATCAGGGTCTCCGACGGTCACGCGGGGCAGGGCGGCGGGCTCTTCGGGCTGGAGTTCGACCATGCCGAGATCGAGGAGGGCCCGATGGGCCACATGCTCGAGGACCGCTTCCTGCGCCGCGCCTTCCTCGACGCGATGGCCGCCGAACCCGGGATCACGCACCGCGCCGGCGAGACCGTGACCGCCCAGACCGCCGAGGCCACGGGCGTCACCCTGACGCTCGCCTCCGGAGAGACCCTCAGCGGCGCCCTGGTCATCGGCTGCGACGGCCGCACCAGCGGCACCGCCGCCCGCGCCGGCATCCGGCGCACCGCCTGGAGCTACGGCCAGACCGCGCTGGTCTGCGCGATCGCGCACGAGACACCGCACGAGGGCATCGCCCACCAGTTCTTCATGCCGCCCGGCCCGCTCGCGATCCTGCCGCTGCCCGGCAACCGCTCCTCCATCGTCTGGAGCGAGACGGAGGCGACCGCGCGCACCTTCCTGTCCCTGCCCGAAGCGGACTTCCTCGCCGCCCTGCGCCCGCGGTTCGGCGATTTCCTGGGCGCGATCTCGCTCGAGGGGCAGCGCTTCGCCTATCCGCTGGGGCTCAGCCTCGCGCAGAGCTTCATCGCCCCGCGCCTCGCTCTGGTCGGCGACGCGGCCCACGGGCTGCACCCGATCGCGGGGCAGGGCCTGAACGCGGGCCTGCGCGACATCGCGGCCCTCGTGCAGGTGCTGAAGGAGGCGCGCCAGCGCGGCGAAGATGTCGGCGCCAGCGACGTGCTCGGCCGCTACCAGCAATGGCGCCGCTTCGACACCGCCAGCCTCGCCTTCGCGACGGACATGTCGAACCGGCTGTTCTCGAACGACAATCCCCTGCTGCGCGCGGCGCGCGACATCGGCATGGGCGCGATCGGCGCATTGCCCCGCCTGCGCCGCGGCTTCATCCGCGAGGCCGCGGGCCTCACCGGGGACCTCCCCGACCTGATGCGCTGAGCCGCCTGCTTCCTCTTGCCGCAAATATCCCCGCCGGAGGCACAACGCGATTTGCCACGCAAATCGCAAAACATCGTGTGCGCGGCCCCTGAAAGGGGCCGCGCGCCGGTCGGACGGCGCCGCGCCGCGCGGCGCTCCGGGAGGGGCCGCGACATTTCCTGAAACTCCTCCGCCCCGCCTTGCGTGGTTCAGGGCATCGGACGGGCCCGACCGCCCGTCGCACCAACGGAGGACACCATGTTCAAGACCACCGCACTCGCCGCAGCCCTCGCCACCACCGCGACCTTCGCCCCGGCGCAGTACAATCCCACGGTCGGCGGCGCGCCGATGATGGCCGACAAGACCATCGCCGAAAACGCCTCGGCCGCGCCCAACCTGACCACGCTGGTCGCCGCGGTGAAGGCCGCCGGCATGGCCGAGACGCTGATGGGCAATGGCCCCTTCACCGTCTTCGCCCCGACGGACGCGGCCTTCGGAATGATCTCCGAGGCCAGCCTGACCCAGCTGATGGACGAGAGGAACGTCGCGCAGCTCCAGCAGATCCTCGGCTGCCACGTGGTCGCCGCCGAAGCCTTCTCGACCGACATCGCCGGCATGATCGCGGATGACGGCGGCATGCATGCGGTGCCCACGGTGGGCGGCTGCGAGCTGCAGGCCTACATGGAAGGCGACGCGTTGAAGCTCAAGGACGAGAACGGCCGCGTGGCCACCGTCACCACGGCGGATGTGGACCAGTCGAACGGTGTGGTCCACGTGATCGACCGCGTGATCCTGCCCTCCGGCCAGGCCGGCTGAACCTGCGGCGACCAGAGGCCGGACAAGGCGGGCGCAAAGCCCCCGGGACGTGCAGCGGAAAAGACAGGAAAGGGCGCCCTCCGTGGCGCCCTTTCCGCCGCCCGCCGCGCGCCCCCCCGGAACGCGAAAGGCCGCCCCGGAGGGCGGCCTTCGAGATCCCGGCGAAGCGGCGCTCAGCGGCGGTCGTCTTCGTCCTCGTCCTCGTCGTCATGGGTGCCGCCGGGGAGGTTGAAGAAGCTGTCGGCATCGGCGAAATCGCCCGCCTTCTCCTTGTCGTCCTCGTCCTCGTCCTCGCTGAACGAGAAGGTCTCGAGCCCCTCGATGGCGGTCGGCATCCGCGGCTCGGTCTCCATCCCGAGGCTCTGCTCGGTCGACAGCAGCTTGCGGCGTTCGTCATCCGTCATCGCCGCGCCTTCGGCCGCGCGCTTGGAGGCGGCCTTCTGCACGGCGGCGTCCAGCTCGGTCTGCTTGCAGAGCCCAAGCGCGACGGGGTCGATCGGCTGCATGGAGGCGATGTTCCAGTGGGTCCGCTCGCGGATCGACTGGATCGTCGGCTTGGTGGTGCCCACGAGCTTCGAGATCTGGCCGTCCGACAGTTCGGGGTGGAACTTCACCAGCCAGAGGATCGCGTTCGGCCGGTCCTGGCGCTTCGACAGCGGGGTGTAGCGCGGGCCGCGGCGCTTTTCCTCGCCGACGGCGGCGGCGTTGAACTTCAGCTTCAGCTTGTGCGTCGGGTTCTTCTCGGCCGCGTCGATCTCTTCCTGGGTCAGCTGGTTGTTGGCGACAGGGTCGAAGCCCTTCACCCCCGCGGCCACGTCGCCATCGGCGATGCCCTGCACCTCGAGCTCGTGCATCCCGGTGAAATCGGCGATCTGCTTGAAGGTGATCGTCGTGTTGTCCACCAGCCAGACGGCGGTCGCCTTGGCCATGATCGGTTTGCTCATTTCGGCACTCCTTCGAACCTGATGCCTATGCAAATCTTCCCCGTCGCCCGGTGAAGGGCGGCACCGGAGGTTCGGTGCGGGTTTCCGTTGTCGGGGAACTTGGCGGCTATATAGTCGGCGAACATCGCAAATGGAAGCCCGAATGCACCGCCTTGCCGTTCAGACCCTGTTGATGCTCTCCCTCGCCCTGCCGCTCCGGGCCGAGGGCGAGCAGGCGGGCGATTTCGAATACTACCTGCTGGCCCTCTCCTGGTCGCCCAACTGGTGCGCGCTGGAGGGCGAGGCCCGGCGCTCCGATCAATGCGCGCCGGGCCGCCGGTTCGGCTGGGTGCTGCACGGTCTCTGGCCGCAGGGCGAGCGGGGGTATCCGAGCTATTGCCGGACCCGGGCGCGGGATCCCTCGCGCGGGCAGACCGGTGCGATGGCGGACATCATGGGGACGGGCGGGTCGGCGTGGTACCAGTGGAAGAAGCACGGCCGCTGTTCGGGGCTGGAGCCGGACGCCTATTTCGGGCAGGCCCGCAGGGCCTTCGAGGCGGTCGCCAAGCCCGAGGTCTTCCGGGAACTCGACCGCGACGTCCGCCTGCCCGCCCGGGTGGTCGAGGAGGCATTCCTCGAGGCGAACCCCGGGCTCCGGCGCGACGAGGTGACGGTGACCTGCAAGCAGGGCTACATCCAGGAGGTGCGGCTCTGCCTGACGAAGGATCTCGAGCCCCGGCGCTGCGGCAACGACGTGCTGCGGGACTGCAACCTCGGCGATGCGCGGTTCGAGGCAATCGACTGAAGGGAGCGGTCCGGTCCGGTGCGGGCAGGGCCGGCACCCCGGGGCGGAACAGGCGCCGCGCGCCAGGGTCCGGCAGCCGCGCTCCGATCCGGCGGTCGGCCGGGCTCGGGCCCGGCCCGTGCGTCTACTCTCCCGCCACCTCGAGCATGATCTTCCCGATATGCGCCGAGCTCTCCATCCGGGCATGGGCCTCGGAGGCCTTCTCGAAGGCGAAGGTGCTGTCCATCACCGGCGCGATGCGGCCCTTGCCCAGCCGGGGCCAGACCGTCTCGCGCAGCTGTTCGGCGATCTCCGCCTTGGCGGCATCGCTCTGCGGGCGCAGTGTCGAGCCGGTGATCGTCAGGCGTTTCACCATCACCAGCGCGAAGTTCACCTCGGCCTTCGGGCCCTGCAGGAAGGCGATGTGCACCAGCCGCCCGTCCACGGCCAGGGCGTTGATGTTGCGCGGGATGTAATCGCCGCCCACCATGTCGAGGATCAGGTCCATCCCGCCCTCGTCCTTCAGCGCCTTGACGAAATCCTCGTCGCGGTAGTTGATCGCCCGCTCCGCCCCGAGGTCGAGGCAGGCGCGGCATTTTTCGCCCGACCCGGCGGTGGTGAAGACGCGCGCCCCGAAGGCCTTCGCGAGCTGGATCGCCACCGTGCCGATGCCGGAGGATCCGCCGTGGACGAGGAATTTCTCGCCCGCCTTGAGTCCGCCGCGCATGAAGACGTTGGACCAGACGGTGAAGAAGGTTTCGGGCAGCGCCGCCGCCTCCCGCATGGAGAACCCGTCGGGCACCGGCAGGCAATGGGCCGCGGGCGTCACCACGTATTCGGCATAGCCGCCGCCGGGCAGCAGGGCGCAGACCCGTTCGCCGGGCTTGAGGCTCACGCCCGGGCCCACCTTCTCGACCACGCCCGAGGCTTCCAGCCCCGGCAGGTCGCTGGCGCCCGGGGGCGGGTCGTAGGCGCCCGCCCGCTGCAGGGCATCGGGGCGATTCACGCCCGCGAAGGCCACCTTGATCAGCACCTCGCCGGGGCCGGGTTCGGGCATCGGGCGCTCGCAGGGCACCAGCACCTCGGGGCCGCCGGGCTTGGAAATCTCGATCGCGCGCATGGTCTGGGTCATCCTGTCCTCCTTGTCGGCGCGACTATCGGCGGGCACGCGCCGATTGTCCATCAGCCGGGACGGCCCTCTAGGTGACGGGCCGCGGCCAGCCCGGCCTGCCGCCCCGTCGCAAGACAGGCGGTCAGCAGGTAGCCGCCCGTCGGCGCCTCCCAGTCCAGCATCTCTCCGGCGGCAAAGACGCCCGGCCGGTCCCTCAGCATGAGGTCCGGCTCCAGGGCGTCGAACCGGAGCCCGCCGGCGGTCGAGATCGCCCGGTCGAGCGGTGCAAGACCGGCCACCGGCACAGGCAACGCCTTCAGCAGCGGCGCAAGGTCCTCGGGCAGGGGGCGGCCGCATTCCATCACCAGCGCGCGCGCCATCGAGGACAGATTCACCGCCCGCCGCAGGTGGTTGGCGAGGCTGTCGCCGCGCCGCCGGCGTGCCAGCCGCTGCCGAAGCGTCTCGGTCCCGAGGTCGGGGAAGAGGTCGATCGTCAGCGGCGCGCCCTCGCGCAGCGCGGGCGTCAGCGGGTAGACGCCGCCGCCCTCCAGCCCGGTGGCCGAGATCACCGCCTCGCCGCGCGAGACGCGGTCTCCGGCATGGAAGGCGACACCCTTCAGGGGCGTGCCGAAATGCGGCTGCATATGCGCGGACCACTCGACGCGGATCCCCGCGTTCGACGGGCGGAAGGGGGCGAGCCGGTCCGCGGGGAAGGCCGCGCTCCAGCGCCCGTCCGAGCCGAGTCGCGCCCAGCTTGCGCCGCCGAGGGCCAGCACGATCGCCTCCGCCGCGACGCGCCGCGTCCCGTCGGGCGTCTCGAACAGCGCGACGGGGCCGTCCCAGCCGGTCCAGCGCCAGCGGGTCCGCAGCTCGGTCCCGCCCTCGCGCAGCCGGGCGAGCCAGGCGCGGAGCAGGGGCGAGGCCTTCATCGCCTCGGGAAAGACCCGACCCGTCGAGCCGGTGAAGAGCGGTTGTCCCAGGCCCTCGGCCCAGCTCATCACGGCGGCTGGCCCGAAGCCGTCGAGCGCCGTGGCAAGCTCGGCGGCCGCGCCGCCATAGGCCGCGCGGAAGGCGGGCGCGGGCTCCTCCTTCGTCAGGTTCAGCCCGGACTTTCCGGCCATCAGCAGCTTGCGCCCGACGCTCGGCATCCGCTCGGCGACCACGGGGGCGAAGCCCGCCTCCGCCAGCGTCCCGGCGGCCATCAGCCCGGCGGGGCCGCCCCCGATGACGAGGGCGCGGAGGGTCTCGGTCTCGCTCAAGAGGTTGCCTTTCGCTGGGTCCGGAGCATCCTCTACGCCCGCGAGACCGGGAGAGACAAGTGACCGATCCGATCTGCCCGCTCTGCCTGCGCCCGATCCCGCCGGAGGCGCGCCAGAGCCTGCACCACCTCGTGCCCCGGCTGAAGGGCGGCAAGGGCGGGCCGACGGTGCTGCTGCACCAGATCTGCCATAACGAGATCCACGCGACCCTGAGCGAGGCCGAACTGGCGCGGGCGTACGACACGCCCGAGAAGCTGCGCGCCCATCCCCGGCTCGCGAAATTCGCGGCCTGGGTCGGCAGGCGCCCGCCCGGTTTCCACTCGAAAACCCCGGGTGGCCGGCGCAAGAGGCGGTGAGCGCGACGGGCCTCCGCGAGCCGGGCTTGGGCCCGGCCTGCCCCTGCGCCGTCGCGTGGGTTTCCAACCCGCCCCCTCTCCCCATCCCCGCTGGACCTCCCCGCCCCCGGCCATTACTCTCGCCCGCGACCACAAGGGGACTCCATGACCGCAGCCGAGAAGCCCGCCTACCAGGTGCTGGCCCGGAAATACCGGCCCGAAACCTTTGCCGATCTCGTCGGCCAGGATGCGATGGTGCGCACCCTGAAGAACGCCTTCAAGGCGGACCGGATCGCGCAGGCCTTCATCATGACCGGCATCCGGGGGACGGGTAAGACGACCACCGCCCGGATCATCGCCAAGGGGATGAACTGCATCGGTCCGGACGGCAACGGCGGCCCCACGACCGAACCCTGCGGCGTCTGCGAACATTGCAAGGCGATCATGGAGGGCCGCCATGTCGACGTGCTCGAGATGGACGCGGCCTCGAACACCTCCGTCAACGACATCCGCGAGATCATCGACTCGGTGCATTACCGGGCGGCCTCCGCGCGCTACAAGATCTACATCATCGACGAGGTGCACATGCTCTCGACCAGCGCATTCAACGCGCTGCTCAAGACGCTGGAGGAGCCGCCCGCCCATGTGAAGTTCATCTTCGCCACGACCGAGATCCGGAAGGTCCCGGTGACGGTCCTGTCACGCTGCCAGCGCTTCGACCTGCGCCGGATCGAGCCCGAGGTCATGCTGGGCCTGCTGCGGAAGATCGCCGACCGGGAAGAGGCGCAGATCACCGACGAGGCGCTGAGCCTCATCACCCGCGCGGCCGAGGGTTCGGCCCGCGACGCGACATCGCTTCTCGACCAGGCGATCAGCCACGGCGCGGGCGAGACGGGGGCCGAACAGGTCCGCGCGATGCTGGGGCTGGCCGACCGGGGGCGGGTGCTCGACCTGTTCGAGATGGTCATGCGCGGCGATACCGGCGCGGCGCTCGGCGAGCTCTCGCAGCAATATGCCGACGGCGCCGACCCGATGGCGGTGCTGCGCGACCTGGCCGAGATCACGCACTGGATCTCGGTCGTGCAGATCACGCCCGAGGCCGCCGAGGATCCGACCATCGGCCCCGACGAACGGCTCCGCGGTCAGGACCTCGCGCAGCGTCTGCCGATGCGGGTGCTGACCCGGATGTGGCAGATGCTGCTCAAGGCGATGGAAGAGGTCGCCTCTGCCCCGAACGCGATGATGGCCGCCGAGATGGCGGTGATCCGGCTGACCCACGTGGCCGAGCTGCCCTCGCCCGAGGAGCTGCTGCGGCGCTTGCAGGACAGCCCGCCGCCGCCGCCCTCCGGCGGGTCCGGGGGCGGTCTGCCTGCGCCGGGGCCGGCCGGGGCGCGCGGCGGGCCGGGGGCCCATGCGCCCGCGCCGCAGGGCGAGCCGATGACGACCTCCTACCGGCAGGACGGCGGCACGGTCGCCGCTTCGGGCGGCGCGGTGCAGGCGCTGGCCACGGACCAGGCGCTGGCGCGCTACCCGACCTTCGAGCATGTGGTCGAGCTGGTCCGCGTGAACCGCGACGTGAAGCTGCTGGTCGAGATCGAGACCACGCTCCGCCTTGCCGCCTACCAGCCCGGCCGGATCGAATTCGTGCCGACCGAGCGGGCGCCCGCCGACCTCGCGCAGCGGCTCGGCCAGAAGCTCCAGCAATGGACCGGCAACCGCTGGGCGGTCACCATCGTGAACGAGGGCGGCGCCGAGACGATCGCCGAGGTCAGGGATGCCAAGGTCCGCGCGCTGAAGGCGCAGGCGGCCGAGCACCCGATGGTGCAGGCGGTCCTCGCGGCCTTCCCGAAAGCCTCGATCCACGCGGTCCGGACGCCCGAGGAGATCGCGGCGGAGGCCGAGGCCGAGGCGCTGCCCGAGGTCGAGGACGAATGGGATCCCTTCGAGGAGGAATGATCCCCCCACTTCCCCTTGCACCATGGCGCAAGCGCCGCCATGTGCAGACCCAGACCCCCCGGCGGCCGAGGCCGTCGACACCAACGACAGGAGCAAGACGATGTTCAAAGGCCTCGGCAACATGGGCGACATGGCCAAGATGCTGAAATCCGCGCAGGACCTTCAGCAGAAGATGGCGGACCTTCAGGAAGAGATGCACAACATCATGGTCGAGGGCACCTCGGGCGCGGGCCTCGTGAAGGCGACCTGCTCCGCGAAGGGAGAGCTCAAGGGCCTCGATATCGACCCGTCGATCTTCAACCCCGAAGAGAAGGAAGTGGTCGAGGACCTGATCCTCGCCGCGATCAAGGACGCCCAGACCCGGGCGCAGGAACGCTCGCAGGAAGAGATGAACAACCTGACCGAGAGTATGGGCCTGCCCAAGGACATCAAGTTCCCGTTCTGAGGGGGCTGCGGAGCACCAGGTGAGTTCCAACCGCGACATCGACGCTCTGATCGACATGATGGCGAAGCTGCCGGGCCTCGGCCCGCGCTCCGCCCGGCGCGCGGTGCTGCACATGATCCGGAAGAAGACGCTGGTGCTGCACCCGCTGACCGAGCTTCTGCAGGCGGTCGCGCTGAACGTGCGCGAATGCGTGAACTGCGGCAACCTCGGCTCGGGCGCGGTCTGCGACATCTGCGCCTCCGAGAAGCGCGCCAACGGCGAGCTCTGCGTGGTCGAGGACGTGGCCGACCTCTGGGCGATGGAACGCTCGGGGGTCTTCCGCGGGCGCTACCACGTGCTGGGCGGCACGCTCTCGGCGCTCGATGCCGTCGGGCCCGAGGAACTGCGGATCCCCAGGCTGATCGAGCGGGTGAGCTCCGAGGGGATCACCGAGGTCATCCTGGCGCTCAACGCCACCGTGGACGGCCAGACCACCGCGCATTACATCGCCGACCAGCTTGACGGGCATGTCCGGCTGACCTCCCTCGCGCAGGGGGTGCCGATCGGAGGAGAGCTCGACTACCTCGACGACGGCACGATCTCGGCCGCGCTGAAGGCCCGCAAGGCGGTCTGACCGCCCGCGCCCGTCACCACGTTTCCATCCTCTGCCAGCCCCCGGCGGGCCGCCCGCCGCGCGGCGCGGACCAGAGGCATCCGCCGCCCGGCGGCTGGTCGTGACGCCGGTCGATCGGCGCGCCCGCCAGATGGCACCAGAGCAGGGTGCCGACCGCGCCGTGACCGCAGAGCAGGAGGTCCCCGGGCGGTGCGGCGCGCTCGGCCCGGCGGCACGCGGCCACGATCCGGGCCTGCGCGGCCCGGGCGGTTTCCCAGCCACGGAAACTCTCGTCCGGCGCGGCGAAGAAGGCGTCGGCCGCCGCCTCGAACGCGGGCGGGGGCAGATAGCCCGTCGCCGTCCGGTCGTTCTCTCCCATCCCGGGGCAGGCCACCGGGACCAGCCCCAGCCGAGCCGCAAGCACCGCGCCGGTCTCTCGCGCCTTGCGCTCGGCGCTGGTCCGGATGGCGGTCACGGCCGAGAGGTCGGCCCGTGCGGCGAAGGCGACAAGCCGCGCATGGCCCTCGTCCGAGAGGCCCCATTCCGTCACCGGCACCGCCGGGTCCACCCGCACCTGCGGATGGCTCAGGTAGATCAGCCGCCCGGTCAGACCGCGGCCTCCAGCGCCCAGTCGGGCAGGGCGTTCCCGGCGACAAGTTCGGCCCCGAGCCGCCCCAGCTCGTCGGAATTCTTCGCGCCCCGCCCACAGCCGGCCACCGCGACGCAGACCCGGTCCGAGATCTCGCGGATGGTGGCGATGTTCTCGGGCGAATAGGTCGTCACGCAGGGCATCGTGTGCCGCCCCTCTATGGCGAGGTCGGGCATCCGCTTCCGGATCGCCGTCTCGAGGAAATCGCCGACCTCCGCGCTGCCCTCACTGCGGAACCACTCGCCGATCTCCGCGTCCTTCAGCGGCACGTCCACCGGATCGCCGCCGAGCTTCACATACCACTTGCCGTCCGGGTAGAGGATCGGCGGCAGGAGGTAGGGATCATCGCCGTTCGGGTCGAGGTAGATCAGCGTCGGCATGGCAGAGAGGCGGCGGGCCTCGGCCTCGGACACGCGGAAGAGCGCGACGGTCCGCGCCAGCACGGTCAGCGCGAGCGGCGCCTCCATCAGCAGGTTGGTGAAGCCGCCGGTGGCGACCAGCACCCGGTCGGCACGCACCTCTCCCTGGTCGGTGGCGATCCGCACGCCGTCCGGCCCCTCGTCGATGCCCTGCGCCGTGGCGCGCAGGACCGTCGCGCCGGCGCGTTCGGCGGCCTTCGTCTGCGCGGCGACCAGCCGGCGGGGCGAGATATGGCCGGCGTTGCGCGGCTCGTGCAGGGCGATGGTGCCGTCCGGGAAGGAGAAGAAGGGGAACCGCGCGGCCAGGCCGGCGGTGTCGTAGCTGTCGCAGGCGATGCCGTCGCGGTCGCGGACCGCCTGAAGCTGCGTCATGTAGCGCGACCCCTCCGCCCCCGCCATCAGCGAACCCGCCTCGGTGTAGAAACGGATCCCGCTCTCGGCCTCGATCTCTCCGTAGCGGGCGATCGCCGCGCGCGAGACCCGGGACCAGAACGGCCAGGGATCGAGCCCGCGGGTGATCCGCCCCTCGTCGTAATGGCTGCCGAAGACGCCCTTGTGATCGCGCCGCGCCTCCGGTTCGTCCGGGCCGATCACGGTCACCTCGTGTCCCGCCTTGGCAAGGTGCCGCCCCGCCGCCGATCCGATCAGCCCACGCCCGATGACCGCAAGTTTCATGTCCGTCTCCTGTCTTTGCGCAACCTTCATTCCACGACGGACGGAAAACAGGAAGGGGAGGGCGGAACCTTGCCGGGTCCAGCGCGTTAACAAGGATGTATTGCGCCCAAAGTCGAGGAGACCTCCATGAAATTCAGCACCGCGCAGATGCGCTTCGTCCTGTCCGAGGGGCATTCATGAGCGCGCCGAGCCTCGCCCGATGGACCTGGGTCGACGGCAAGGGCGGCACGGGCGGATTGCGCCTGACCGACGTGCCGAGCGCCACGCGGCCGGGCGTTCGCGCGACGCAGGACGCGACCACGATCGCGGCCCGCGAGATCGTCGACGAGGAAACCTCGCGGCGCAACCAGCTGACCGCCGAACTGCGCGCGGCACGGCTCGCGCGCGAGGCCGAGGGCGCGAAGTGACGGCCTGACAGAACCGACAGTCCCGACCACGGGCGGCCCTGCGCCGCCCGTTTGCGTTTCCGGGGCCCTCCCTCTCCATATCCGCGAAATCGCGACGCCACGTCCCGCCTCCGCGGGATGTTCGGCTATGGATGACCTGCCATACCGGAGATGGCAGAGACGCGCCCCGCCCCGGGGCGCGACAGGGAGGCTGGAGATGATGGACGAGAGCGAGCAGGGCGAGGAGGTCCTCTACGAGGTCTCGGAGGGCGTGGCGACGCTGACCCTCAACCGGCCCGAGCGGATGAACACGATCTCGCGTCCGATGCTGGCGCGGCTGGCGGCGCTTCTGATCCGCGCCAACGAGGACGAGGCGGTTCGCGTCATCGTCCTGACGGGCAAGGGTCGGGCCTTCTGCGCCGGGCTCGACATGAACGACGCGACCAGCGGCGACGGGATCGGCTCCGAAGCCTCGGCGCAGGCGGTTTCGGTCAACATCGACATCAGGAACACACCGCCGACGGTTCTTTTCGCGATGGACAAGCCGACGATCTGCGCGCTGAACGGCTCGGCCGCGGGCTACGGGATGGACACCGCCATGGGCTGCGACATCCGGATCGCGGCCGAAAGCACCAAGATGGCCGCCGCCTTCGTCAAGCGTGGGCTGGTGCCGGAATCGGGCGGGACATGGATCCTGCCGCGTCTGCTCGGTTGGTCGAAGGCCGCCAAGCTGATCTTCACCGGCGCGACGCTGTCGGCCGCGGAAAGCCTCGAGCTGGGCATCGTCGACGAGGTGGTCCCGAACGATCAGGTGCAGAGCCGCGCGCGGGAGCTGGCGCTCGAGATCGCGGCGAACGCGCCCCTCGCGGTGCAATCGTCGAAGCGGCTGATGCGGATGGGGCTCTCGGAGGGGTTCAACGACCACGTGCACCACGTCTACCTGCAATTCCTGCAACTGATCCGGACCGAGGATTTCCGCGAAGGCATGACCTCCTTCGTCGAACGCCGCGCGCCCGACTTCAAGGGCCGCTGAGGAGACCCGCATGACCGACCTCGTCACCATCGCCGATGACGGCCACGTCCGCACCATCACCCTCAACCGCCCCGACAAGATGAACGCCCTGAACCGCGAGCTGGCCTGGCGCATCGTGGGCGCGGTGGACGAGGCCGCCCGCGACGACAACGTCTGGGTGGTCGCGCTGACCGGCTCGGGCCGGGCCTTCTGCGCCGGGCTCGACCTGACGGGCGGAGAGGAGTTCACGCCCAAATCGCCGATGGACAGCCAGCTCGACGACATCGGCTGGGTCGGCAACTTCTTCCTCGCGCTCCGCAAGCGCTGCGACAAGCCGGTGGTCGCCGGGGTGAACGGCGTGGCGGTCGGCGCGGGGCTGGGCCTTGCCATGGCCAGCGACGTCCGCATCGTGGCCGAGAGCGCGCGGCTGATGGCGGGCTACACGCGGATCGGCGGCTCGCCGGATGCCGGGCTGACGATCACCCTGCCGCAGGTCATGGGCTACGAACGCGCGATGCGCTTCATGATGGAGAACCGGACGGTCACCGGGGCCGAGGCGCTCGACTGGGGCATGGCGGGCGAGGCGGTTCCGGACGAGGCGCTGCCCGGGCGGCTCGCCGAATATTGCCAGTCGCTCTGCGCCTGGTCGCCGATCACGCTCCGGCTCCTGAAGCGCGGGATCGGCAAGGCCTACGAGAGCACCGACATGGAGCAGCAGCTGCGCTACGAGGTGGCGAACATCCGGACGGCCTTTGCCAGCGAGGACGCGAAGGAGGCGCGGCAGGCGTTCCTCGAGAAACGCCAGCCGGTCTTCAGGGGGCGTTAGGCGCCTTCAGGGGCGCCGGCTTCACCGGCCGGTTCACGAGGACCACGCCCAGGATGGCCAGCGCGACGCCGGCAAAGACCATCGGTCCGGGCCGTTCCCCGAGCAGCAGGATGCCGAGCGCCACGCCGACGCCCTGCCGCAGATAGGCCTGGCTCGAGGTGCCGAGCGCCCCGAGGCTGCCCAGAAGGTGGAAGTAGAGAAGCAGCGCCATCCCGGTGCAGAACACCGCCAGCACGCCCCAGGCCGACAGGGCCAGCGCCGAGGGGGCGAGCCGCCACGGCTGTTCGAAGACGAAGGCAAGCGGCCAGAGCGTGAGGGCCGCGCAGAGCATCGTCCCCGCGGCCACGGCGAGCGGGGCGATGCCGGTGAACCGCCGCCCCCAGAGCGCGGCGAAGGCATAGAGCACCGCACCCAGCACGCAGGCGATCTGGCCCGCGACCTGGTCGCCCAGCCCCGCCAGCGCGGCGGGTCCGACGATCAGCACGACGCCCGACAGCCCCGCAAGCGTGCCGAGCAGGTGCGGCCAGCCCGCCCCGCGTCCGCCGGTCAGGACCATCGTGAAGACGAAGACCCAGAGCGGCGAGGTCGAATTCAGCACGGTCGCCAAGGCGGAATCGACGTGCTGGATCCCCCAGGCCAGCAGCACCCAGGCGAGCGTGGCATTCAGCAGCGACTGGATCGCGAGGTCCCGCCACAACAGGCGCCCACGCGGGAAGCGGACCCCGCGCAGCGCCATAACGGCAATCAGCAGCACCGCCCCGCCGGTGACGCGGCCCGCCACCAGGGTGAGCGGCGGGATCTCGGGCACCGCGACCCGCTGGAACAGGTAACTCGACCCCCAGAGCGTCGCGAGAAGGGCGAGCAGCGCGTAGTCGCGCCTGCGACGGTCAGGCGTCATGGACCAGCCTGCTGTCGGCCGGCGCCTCGGCCCGGTCGTCCATGCCGTAATCCCGCAGGACATGGGCGATGCGCAGCCGGTAGCCGCTGAAGACGCCGCCACGCCCGGCCGTCTGGGCGGCGCGATGCGCCTCGGTCTTCCGCCAGGCCTCGAGCGCGGCCTCGTCCTCGAAGAACGACAGCGAGAGCATCTTGTCCGGGTCGGTGAGGCTCTGGAACCGCTCGACCGAGAGGAAGCCGGGGATTTGCTCGACCAGCGGGCGGAGCGTTGCGGCGTGCTCGAGATAGGCGTCGCGGCGGCCCTCGGCCGGGGTGACTTCGAAGATGACGGCGATCATGCGGGGCCTCCGATGCGCTTCAGGAAGGTGCGATCCTCGCGGGTGATGAAGCGTTCCGCCCGCGCGAAGTCGAAATTCTCGCGGCCCAGGGGATCGGCGGCGAGCCGCGCCTTGTAGGCCTCGTAGGCCGCGAGGGATTCGATCTCGTAGATACCATACGCCAGCGTCGCCGACCCCTCGTGGGGCAGGTAATACCCGGTGAGTGACGCGCCGCAGCGCGGGATCGCCTCGGCCCAGGTGCGGGCGTAGGTCTCGAAGGCGTCACGGCGGGCGGGGTCGATGTGATAGCGGATCACGCAGGTCAGCATTCTCGGTTCTCCTTGATCGGTCTGCCCGCCGGGTCTACCCCTGCCCGTGTCGCAATTGCTTCGATGGAGGTCGAAGGATGAAGGAAGGTCCCGACATTTCGCGCGTGGCCGCCCTGATCGGCGATCCGGCGCGGGCCAACATCCTGACCGCGCTGATGAGCGGCAAGGCCCTGACCGCCGCGGAACTGGCGGAGGAGGCGGGGGTGACGCCGCAGACGGCCTCGTCCCATATCGCGCGGCTCGCCGCGGGCGGGCTGGTGACCACGCGTCGGCAGGGCCGGCACAAATACGTGGCGCTGGCCTCGGACGAGGTCGGCACGGTGCTGGAATCGCTGATCGGCCTCGCCGCGCGGAGCGGGCACCTGCGGACCCGGACCGGCCCCCGAGACAGTGCGCTCCGGCATGCGCGGGTCTGCTACAACCATCTGGCCGGGGACCTCGGCGTGCAGGTCTACGACAGCCTGACCGTGCGCGGCATGCTGGCGCCCGAGGGTGAGGCGCTTGCCATCACGCACGCGGGCCGCCGCTTCGCCGAGGCGTTCGGGATCGCGCTCGCGCCGCTGGAACGCAGACGGGCGCCGCTCTGCCGCAATTGCCTCGACTGGAGCGCGCGGCGCTATCACCTGGGCGGCGCGCTCGGACGGGCCATGCTGGCACGGATGGAGGCGGCGGACTGGCTGACGCGCGGAGAGGGGCGGGTGCTGACCCTGACGCGCAAGGGCAAGGCGGGCTTTGCCGAGAGCTTCCCCGGCTGAGCTTGCGGGCCAAGGGGGCGTTGACGGATCACATGGGTTCCGCGTGCGGCGCATCGCGCGCAGGTCGTGTCCAGCCGGGCAGGAACCGCCCCGCAGGCAGGGCGCGGCCCGGGGCCGGGCCGTGCGGATCAGGCCTTCGGCCCTAGTACAGGCGCATCAGGAGGCGCTGCATCTCCTGGTAGATCTGCGCGGCGTAGCGCGAGGACCGCAGGATTTGCGGCCCCCTGATGTCCACGCTGACCAGCAGGCTGTCGAACAGCGCCATCGGGTCCACCCCCGAGGGGAGCGGGCCGGAGACCGGCGAAATCAGGATGGGCCGTTTGCCCGGCACCTGAGCCGTCGACGGCGCGGTGACAGGGGCGGATGCGGCCCGAAGGGCCAGCGGCATGTCGGCCGCGGCGAGGGAAGAGACTGAAGTGCTCATGACCGTCTCGTTGATTGAAGCCCCCGTGAGTCCGAGTGTCGGGCCGATCTCCTACCAACGTGTTAACGCCAAGCGGAATCTGCAGAGGCTTTTACGAAAGCCCGCGGAGCCTCAGATGGCGTGGGCGCGGCCGTTCCAGGTCTCGAAACAGCCGGTGGTCTCGGGCGTCAGCACGGCGAAGCGCTCGATCAGGCCGCCGGCGCTTTCCTCGGGCGTGATCGCGGCCGAGGCGCCGCCCATGTCGGTCTGCACCCAGCCTGGATGGTAGATGCCGACCGCCACGCCGTCCTCCTTCAGCGCCGCGGCGAGGTTCATCCCGAGGTTCAGCGCGGCGGCCTTGCTGGCGCGGTAGATCAAGGCATTGCCCGTGGCGAGCGTGGAGGATCCCATCTGCGACGAGATGATCGCCACCTTGCCCCCCGCGGCCCGCAGGTTCGGCAGCAGCGCCTGCACGCAGAGGAACGGCCCGGTGACGTTCACGGCGAGCTGCTCGGCCCACATCTCGGCCGGGTAGCCGTCGTCGAGCGCGTGCCCCTTGTCGAGGTAGACCCCGGCATTGCAGACCAGCAGATCCACCGGGGCGTCGCCAAGCGCGTCGGCCATCGCCCGGATCGAGCCCGCGTCGCTGACGTCGAGCGCCACCAGACCGTCGCCGCCCGCGCGGGAGGTGCCGGTCACCTTGTGGCCCTCGGCCTCGTAGGCGGCTTTCAGGGCCGCGCCGACCCCGCGGCTGGCGCCGGTGATGACGACATGCATGGCAGGATCCTCAGTTCGATTTCCGCGGGTTCATGAAGGGCAGGGGCATGACCGGCACGCCGTCCTCGAGCAGCTTGCGCGCCTCGTCGATCCGCGCCTCGCCCCGGATCGGACGGTCGGGCGCCTCGCCCTCGTGGATCGCGCGCGCCTCGCGGACAAAATTGCGGCCGACGTCCTCGGAGCCCTTTTCGATCCGGCGCCGCAGTTCCGCCACCGCCTGTTCGGCGGCCGTGCGGGGCTGCGAGAGCGGCCGGGCCTCGGTCTCGCGGCTGGCGGCGACGCGGGGCGCCATGGGCGCCTTCTGCACGCCATCCGCGCCGCAGACGGCGCAGGACACCATCCGCGCGGCGGCGAGCTTGTCATAGGCCTCGGCCGACTGGAACCAGCTGTCGAAGCGGTGATCGTTTGGACATTTGAGGGAAAACTGGATCATTGCGCTGCCCGTTTCGTCTGTCTCTGAACATAATCATGCCCAGGGCGAGATCAAGCGCGGGCGGGGCGTCAGAGACGGTGCCGGGCGGGGTCGAAATCGAGGATGATCTGGCTCAGCGCCGCTTCCTCGACCCGGCGGGCGGCCTTCTTGCGGCGGAACCAGCGGCGGTTGCGCTGCCCGGCCTCGGGGTATTCCGCCTTCAGCGCCGAAACGCGCACCGGAAAGACCAGCGCCGCACAGGGCACGGCCTGCCCGTCGTCGAGCAGCTTGGTGTAGGGATAGAGCCCGAGCGGCGTCGCGGCGGCCCGGCCGATCACGCCCGCTTCCTCGTAGGCCTCGCGCAGGGCGCAGCCGGGCGCGGTCCGTCCCGCCATGGGCCAGCCCTTGGGTACGATCCAGCGGCCGGTGCCCCGGCTGGTGATCAGCAGGAATTCCGGCTTCTCGCCCACCATCCGGTAGCAGAGGGCGGCGAACTGGGTCCGGACCTCGGCCATCTGGTCCGGCGGGAAGGGCAGGGTCAGGGGGCCATGTTCGATCAGGCTCACGCGGCGCGCCTCCGGTCTCCGGCGTCGCGGGAGGTATCGGGGAAATTCCTTTCCATAAGCTTACCGCCACTTCCGGGGTTTCGGGTCGTGTTCTGCCTCTGTCCACAACATATGGCGTTCGATTCACCGCAGTCCACAAATCACGCCGGGGCGTGATTCGCGGATGCAGGGCCGTTGCGCCGCTGCTACGCTCGCGCCGACCCGGAGAGGAGACCGACATGGTTCAGACCCGCAGCCACAGCTATTCCGACGGCACCACCGAATACATCGGCTACCTCGCCGAGCCCGAGGGCGACGGACCGCGCCCCGCCGTGCTGATCGCGCCCGCCTTCATGGGCCTGCGCGATTTCGAGATGGAGACGGCGCGCAGGCTGGCCGAGCTGGGCTACACCGCTCTGGCAATGGACTATTACGGCGGCGGCTTCCGCACCGAGGACCGTGCCGAGGCCGCGCAGAAGATGCAGGAGGTCAACGGCAACCGCCGGATGCTCGCCGATCGCATGGTCTGCGCGCTGGAAGAGATGCGCGGCCTGCCGGGCGTCGACGGGGACAGGCTCGCGGCCATGGGGTATTGCCTCGGCGGCAAGGCGGTGCTGGACCTCGCGCGGACGGGCGCCGATTTCCGGGTGGCGCTGTCGCTGCACGGGATCTTCGACAAGCCGAACTTCGCGACCGAGCAGATGAAGGCCGCCGTCGTGCTGCTGCACGGCTGGGACGACGGGCTGGCGAAGCCCCCCGCCGTCGTGGAGATCGCCGAGGAACTGACGGCGCATTGCCCGGAGTGGGAGATCCTGGGCTTCGGGCATACCGACCACGCCTTCACCAACCCGGCGGGGGCGAACCATTCCGAAAAGGCTGCACGGCGCAGCTGGCGCTGGCTCACCTGGACGCTGGAAGAGCATTTCGGCTGACGGGCACCGGCCGGGCTCTCGTCCGGCCCTCCCCAACCCCCTGATTTCGCGGGTTTCCGCTTGATGACGGCCTTTGTCACGGGACCGGCGTGCGGACCTGGTGCATGGTGTCTTCACCGGGCCGGCACACATCCCTTCCAGCTGGCCCGGAACGGATCGGAGGTGGTGTCATGGGTGTTCTCAAGGTCGCGGCTTGCGTCGGTCTCGTCGCCCTTCTTCTCCTCCTGGGTGGCGCTCTGGCCATCTCCGGTCCGGCCCTCGCCGGTGAGCAGGGCGAGGGTCCGGCGGCGCGGTTCCCCCCGGGTCATCCCCTCCATGCCGGGCCGGTCCCGGCAGACCCGCTGAGGGAGCCGCCCGCCCATCGGAGGGAGACGCCATAAACGCTTGCCGGCTGCGTGACGCAGCGGCAAGGATCCGCGCCATGACCAAGCCCTTTTCAGCATGTCATTCCATTTCGTGCGCGGTCCCTGCATGACCCGGACCGGGCGCCGCGCAGGACGGCCGCGCGGCGGCCGGTCCGGCTGATCAGATCGCCGAGGAGTGCCGGGGCTTGTCGGCGCTGCTCAGGTCATAGGCGTCGAAGAACCGCGCGATCACCCGGGTGAGCGGGCGCATCGGCTCGGGGATCCGGAGGGCCTCGGCCGTCACGTCGAGCCCGTGCTCGAAGGCGCCGTTCGCCTGCGTGAAGAGCCGTGCGACCGTCTCGGGCGCGGCCCCGAAATCCGTGACCAGCTCGGCGGTGCGGATCTCGAAATCGCACATCAGCGCCTCGATGATCCGGCCGCGCATCAGGTCCTCGCCGGTGAAGGCATGGCCCCGCGCGGTCGAGAAGCGCCCGTCTCGGATCGCGGCTGTGTGGCTCGAGGTGGCGGGCGCATTCTGGCTGTAGCCGCCGGGGAAGCGCGAGATCGACGAGGCGCCGACACCGATCAGCACCTCGGCGGGATCGTCGGTGTAGCCCTGGAAGTTGCGCCGCAGCCGCCCGAGACGCTGCGCGATGGCAAGCCCGTCGTCCTTGGTCGCGAAATGGTCGATGCCGATCTCGGCATAGCCGTCCCAGCGGAAGAGCTTGCGCGCCGTCTCGAAGAGGCGCAGCCGCTCGGTCGGCGTGGGCAGCGCGTCCGAGGGCAGCAGCGACTGCCGCCGCGCCATCCACGGCACATGGGCATAGCCGTAGAGCGCGACCCGGTCGGGGGCGAGCGACAAGAGCTTCTGCACGCTGGCCGCGATCCGCTCGGGCGTCTGGTGCGGCAGGCCGTAGAGGATGTCGGCGTTCAGGCTCAGCACCCCCTGACCGCGGATCATCTCGATCGCGTCGCGGGTGGTCTCGTAGCTCTGGTCGCGCCCGATGACGGCCTGGATCTGGGGGTCGAAATCCTGCACCCCGACCGAGGCGCGGTTCATGCCGGCCCGTTTCAGCGCCTGCGCGCGGGGCAGGTCGATCTCGTTGGGGTCGATCTCGACCGAGAACTCGTAATTCTCGGCGAAGGGCGCAACTTCGGTGATGGCGGCGGCGAGGCGGTCGATCTGGTCGGGATCCAGCAGCGTCGGCGTCCCGCCGCCCCAGTGCAGCCGCGACAGCGTGACGCCGGGCGCGAGCCGGTCGCGCAGCAGCGCCAGCTCGGCCTCGAGCACGTCCATGTAGGCTTGGACGGGGCCCAGCGTGGTGGTGCCCTGCGTGCGGCAGGCGCAGAACCAGCAGAGCCGCCGGCAGAAAGGCACGTGCACGTAGAGCGAGATCCGCGCGCCCTCGGGCACGGCCGCGATCCAGCCGGCATGGGTCCGGTCATCGACCGCGCCGGAGAAATGCGGCGCGGTCGGATAGCTCGTATAGCGCGGGACCTTCGCGTCAAAGAGCCCCAGGCGCGCAAGTTGCGTTTCGTGTTCCATGCGCATAGCTATGGTCCCGAACCGAGGCGCCTGCCTTGACCCAGATCAACCGACCCGGGACGTGACATGCTCTACGATGCGCCGAAACTTGCCCCCCATGATTGCGGAGACTGCCCGATCCGCCACCGGGCGGTCTGCGCGCGCTGCGATAGCGACGAGCTGAGCGTCCTGGAGGAGATGAAGTACTACCGCTCCTTCCAGGCCGGGCAGACGGTGGTCTGGGCCGGGGACCGGATGGATTTCGTGGGCTCCGTGGTCGAGGGCGTGGCGACGCTCACCCAGACGATGGAAGACGGCCGCACCCAGATGGTGGGCCTGCTGTTCCCGTCGGATTTCGTGGGCCGCCCGGGCCGTGCCGGGGCCGCCTACAACGTGACGGCGACGAGCGACCTGGTGATGTGCTGCTTCCGCAAGCGGCCCTTCGAGCAGATGATGGAAACCACGCCGCACGTGGCGCAGCGGCTGCTGCAGATGACGCTCGACGAACTCGACGCGGCGCGGGAATGGATGCTGGTGCTGGGGCGCAAGACGGCGCGGGAGAAGATCGCGAGCCTGCTGACCATCATCGCGCGCCGCGATGCCTCGCTGCATCTCGCGCCGGTCGAGGGGCGGCTGCAGTTCGACCTGCCGCTGACGCGCGAGGCGATGGCCGATTACCTCGGCCTCACGCTCGAGACGGTGAGCCGCCAGATCTCGGCGCTGAAGCGGGACGGGGTGATCGAGCTGCAGGGCAAGCGGCACGTCATCGTGCCGGATTTCGACCGGCTTCAGGAAGAGGCGGGCGACGACAGCGACGGCGGGCTGCCGGAATAGATCCCCGTCCCTCGCCCCGGCGCCCGGCCCCCCTGGCCGGCGTCGACCGGGGGCTCTGCCCCCGGACCCCCGGGATACATTGACCAGAGGAAAGCAGGGGCCGGGGCGGCGGATGCCGCCCAGCTTGGCGTGACCCTCCCCTGCCGGCCCAGGCGACGGGGCCGGGAGGGGCGCGAGGCTCAGTGCGCCATGAAGACCGGCACCGGCGCCTCTTCCAGCATCGCCCGCGTCGCGCCGCCGAGGATTGCCTCGCGGAAGCGGGAATGGCCGTAGGCGCCCATCACGAGCATGTCGGCGCCCACGTCGGCCGCATGGCGCTTGAGGATGTCCGAGACCTTGGGCATCGACTTGGCCAGCACCTCGATCTCGGTCTTCACGCCGTGGCGCGACAGGTATTGCGCGAGCGAGCCGCCGGGGTCGGAGCGATCGCGGCCGTGCTGCGGCGGATCGACCACGACGATCTGGCAGACATCGGCCCCGCGCAGCAGCGGGATCGACTTGCGGATCGCGCGCAGCGATTCGGCGCTCTCGTTCCAGCCCAGCACCACGCGTTTCGGCTTCGGATGCAGCTCGGCCTCGTCCGGGACCGCCAGCACCGGCGCCTGGCCCTCGAAGAGCGCGGCCTCCAGCACCGGTTCGAGCTCGCCGCCCTTGCCCTTGCCGTAGGGCAGGGGCAGCACGACGATGTCGGCGAAGCGCGCCCGCTGGGCCACGTGGCGCCCGAGATCGGCGAGCTGGGCGAATTCCGCGTCGCTGCTGTAGCGCAGGCCGGATTTCGACAGCTCGGCCTCGGCCGCCGCCTCGATCTCGCCCGCGTCCAGACGCGCGCGGTCGATCGATTCCTGCAGCGCGACGGCGCTGGCGCCCTCGTAGAAATAGCCGAGGTTCGAGCGGTCCACCCCGAGGCACAGCACGTCGAGATGCGCATCGTAGGCTTCGGCGGCTTTCATCGCGTGACCGAGCACGGGCCGGACCGACTCGGCCTCGGTCAAGACGGTGAAGACAGTCTGGTAGGTCATCTTGGTCCCTCCTTGAGAGGCAAATGTGATATCAGAAGGGTACGCCCGGAGTGCCGGTGTCAACATTGATGCGCGTCAAGTTCCGGACATGGAGCGGTTGACGCAGATCAAGGCGCCGCGCTGCAGAACGCGCGAGATCGGGGCCAGTCATTCGCCCGCGACGGGGAGGCCACCCCGCCGGGATTCGACAGAGGGACGAGACATGAGCAATTACATCAAGCTGGTGGTGCTCGGCGTGATCACCGTTTTCACGGCGATCGCGGCGAACTACGCCCGCGACCTCGCCTACATGGTGAACGCGCTGACGATCATGCTGGTCGCCGGCGGGATGTTCCTGTGGGTGCTGCGCAACACGGACGAGCCGGTCACGCTGGTCGACCGCTCCGGAGAATACATGGACGGCGTGATCCGCGCCGGGGTGATCGCCACCGCCCTCTGGGGCGTGGTCGGTTTCCTCGTCGGGGTCGTCATCGCCTTCCAGCTGGCCTTCCCGGCCCTGAACTTCGAGTGGCTCCAGGGCCACGGCAACTTCGGGCGGCTGCGGCCGCTCCACACCTCGGCGGTGATCTTCGCCTTCGGCGGCAACGCGCTGATCTGCACCTCGTTCTACGTCGTGCAGCGGACCAGCGCGACACGGCTCTGGGGCGGCAACCTCGGCTGGTTCGTGTTCTGGGGCTACAACCTGTTCATCGTGCTGGCCGCGACGGGTTACGTGCTGGGCGCCACGCAGTCGAAGGAATACGCCGAACCGGAATGGTATGTGGACCTCTGGCTGACCATCGTCTGGGTCGCCTACCTCGCCGTCTTCCTCGGCACGATCATCAAGCGGAAGGAACCCCACATCTACGTGGCCAACTGGTTCTACCTCGCCTTCATCGTGACCGTGGCGCTGCTGCACATCGTCAACAACCTCTCGATCCCGGTCTCGATCTGGGGCTCCAAGTCGGTGCAGGTCTTCTCGGGCGTGCAGGACGCGATGGTGCAGTGGTGGTATGGCCACAACGCCGTGGGCTTCTTCCTGACCGCGGGCTTCCTGGGGATGATGTACTATTTCGTCCCGAAGCAGGCCGAGCGGCCGGTCTACAGCTACAAGCTGTCGATCATCCACTTCTGGGCGCTGATCTTCCTCTACATCTGGGCGGGTCCGCACCACCTGCATTACACGGCGCTGCCCGACTGGGCCTCGACGCTGGGCATGGTGTTCTCGATCATTCTCTGGATGCCCAGCTGGGGCGGGATGATCAACGGTCTGATGACGCTCTCGGGCGCATGGGACAAGCTCCGGACCGACCCGGTGATCCGGATGATGGTGATCTCGATCGGCTTCTACGGCATGTCCACCTTCGAGGGTCCGATGATGTCGATCCGCGCGGTCAACTCGCTGTCGCATTACACCGACTGGACCATCGGGCACGTCCATTCCGGCGCGCTTGGCTGGAACGGCATGATCACCTTCGGCTGCCTCTACTTCCTCGTGCCGCGTCTGTGGAACCGCGAGCGGCTCTACAGCCTCTCCATGGTGTCCTGGCACTTCTGGCTCGCCACCATCGGGATCGTGCTCTACGCGGCCGCGATGTGGGTGACCGGCATCATGGAAGGGCTGATGTGGCGTGAAGTGGATGCGAACGGCTTCCTCGTGAACTCCTTCGCCGACACCGTCGCCGCCAAGTTCCCGATGTACGTGGTCCGCGCCCTCGGCGGCGTCCTCTACATCGCCGGCGCGATCATCATGTGCGTCAACCTGTGGCTGACGGTCCGCCGCAGCCCCGCCGTCGAGGCCAGCAACGGCCTCGTGCCCGCCGAGTAAGGAGACAGGAAAATGGCTCAACAAAAAGAACCGATGCCGGCTTCCGCGACGGGAGTGGGCGACAGGCCGAAGAAGCGGACGATCCTCGACCGCCACGCGATCCTCGAGAAGAACGCCACGCTCCTGCTGGTCTTCTCCTTCCTCGTGGTGACCATCGGCGGGATCGTCGAGATCGCCCCGCTCTTCTACCTGCAGAACACAATCGAGAAGGTGGAGGGGATGCGTCCCTACACGCCGCTCGAGCTGGCGGGGCGGGACATCTACGTCCGGGAGGGCTGCTATGTCTGCCATTCCCAGATGATCCGGCCGATGCGCGACGAGGTGGAGCGCTACGGGCATTACAGCCTGGCGGCGGAGTCGATGTACGACCACCCGTTCCAGTGGGGCTCCAAGCGGACCGGGCCGGACCTGGCCCGGGTGGGCGGGCGCTATTCCGACGAATGGCACCTCGACCACCTGCGCGATCCGCAATCGGTGGTGCCTGAATCGGTGATGCCGAAATACGGTTTCCTCGAGAACACGCTGATCGAGGGCGAATACGTCGGCGAGCTCATGGCGACCCACGCGATGGTCGGCGTGCCCTATACCGACGAGATGATCGAGAACGCCCAGGCCGATTTCCTGGCGCAGGCCGATCCGGACCGCGATTACGACGGTCTGCTCGAGCGCTACGGCGAGGACAGCGTGCAGGTGCGCAACTTCGACCGCCAGCCCGGGATCTCCGAGATGGAGGCGCTGATCGCCTATCTCCAGATGCTCGGCACGCTGGTCGATTTCTCGACCTTCACGCCCGACGACAACCGGTAAGGGGGACGCAGGATGGAACTCTATACCCTGTTGCGGGAATTCGCGGACAGCTGGATGCTGCTGACCCTGTTCCTCGTGTTCCTCGCGGTCTTTGCCTGGGTCTTCCGGCCCGGCTCCCGCGAGGTGCATGCGGACACCGCCAGCATCCCCTTCCGCCACGAAGACGCTCCGGCACCCGACCGGGACACCGCCGCCAAGGAGGCGTGAGATGAGCAACGAACTCAAGGACAAGCACGGCACGACCGGCCACGAATGGGACGGGATCGAGGAGCTGAACACGCCGCTGCCGCGGTGGTGGCTCTGGACCTTCTACGCGACCATCGTCTGGGGGGTGATCTACACCATCGCCTACCCGGCCTGGCCGCTGATCTCTCAGGCGACGCCGGGGCTGCTCGGCTTCTCGACCCGCGCGCAGGTCGAGCAGGACATCGCCGCGACGGTGGAGAGCAACGCCGCGATCAACGACCGGCTCGCCTCGGTCGAGCTGACCGAGATCGCCAGCGACCCCGAGCTGAACCAATACGCCGTCTCCTCCGGCGGCGCGGTCTTCCGGACCTGGTGCGCGCAGTGCCACGGCTCGGGCGCGGCGGGGGCGAAGGGCTATCCCAACCTGCTGGACGACGACTGGCTCTGGGGCGGCGACATCGAGGCGATCCACACCACCGTGACTCACGGGATCCGGAACGAGGACGACCCCGAGGCGCGCTATTCCGAGATGCCCGCCTTCGGCCGCGACGAGCTGCTGGACAACACGCAGATCGACCAGGTCGTGAATTACGTCATGTCGCTCTCGGGCGCGCCGCAGAACGCGTCGCGGGTCGAGGCCGGGGCCCAGGTCTTCGCCGACAATTGCGCCTCGTGCCACGGCGAGGACGCGACCGGCGACCGCGAGCAGGGGGCGCCGGATCTGACGGACGCCATCTGGCTCTACGGCGGCGATTACACGACGCTGACCGAAACCGTGCGCAATGCGCGCTTCGGCGTCATGCCGAACTGGAACACGCGGCTGACCGAGGCGCAGATCCGCGCGGTCTCTGCCTATGTCCACCAGCTGGGCGGCGGCGAGTAGCCGCCCTCCGGCCAAGGCCTTCCCGGGGCTCAGCTCCGGGAAAGGGTGCCGGCGCGTTCCTCCCTGTTCGCGCGTCGTGGGACCGCCGGCGCCCATTCCTTCCTCTCCGGACCGGCGGGCTGCCCCGCCATGTCCCCCGGCGCCATCGGTGGGTTGCCACTGCGTCAGGCACCGCGCATAACGGGACCGTGACGTGACCCCATCCGGGACGTCCGGCTGATCCGAGAAAGGAGCCCTCCATGAAATTTCTGCCTCCCGCCATCGCCCTGACGCTGCTCGCCGGCCCCGCCTTCGCGCATCTTCCGCCGGGCGAGTACGGTTCCTTCGCGGCCGGGCTGTCGCACCCGCTCTTCGGGCCCGACCATGTGCTGGCGATGGTCTCGGTCGGCCTCTGGGCCGGGATGCTCGGCGGCAGGGCGCGTCTCTCCGTGCCCGCGGCCTTCCTGTCGCTGATGCTGCTCGGTTTCCTGATGGCGCTCGGCGGGCTGGCGCTGCCCTTCGTCGAACCGATGATCCTGGCCTCGATCGTCGTGCTGGGCCTGCTTGTCGCCACCGCCGCGCGGCTGGATGCCCGCGCCGGGGCGGCGCTGGTCGGCGTCTTCGCGCTGTTTCACGGGCATGCCCATGGCGGCGAGCTGGGCAGCGCGGGCGCGCTGAGCTTCGGGCTGGGCTTCGTGCTGGCCACCGCGGCACTTCATGCGGCGGGGATCGGCCTCGGCCTCGGGCTGGAGCGCGCGGGTCGGAGGATCGGCCGTGCCGGTCCGCTGCTGACCCGCGGTCTGGGCGCGGTGACGGCGATCGCGGGGCTCGGCCTCGCCTTCGGCTGAGCGGCGCGGGGCGCCGGCGTCGCACCCCGGCGGCGGGACGCCGCCTTTGCGCGACGGACATCCGGGGCCCTGCCGTAAAATGGTTGTGCCTGCCATCTTTCCCCCGCCGCCGCCTCAGGCTAGATAGGGCCTCATGATCTGGACGCTGCCCAATATCCTGACCGTCCTGCGCCTGCTCGCCGCGCCGGCGCTGGTCGTCGTCTTCGTCTTCCTGCCGCGGCCCGCGGCGGACTGGGCGGGGCTGACGATCTTCGTCGGCGCCTCGGCCACCGATTACATCGACGGCTGGATGGCCCGGGCCTGGGAACAGCAGAGCAAGCTGGGCACCATGCTCGACCCGATCGCCGACAAGGCGATGGTGGTGATCGCGCTGATGGTGCTTGCCGCCTATTCCGACCTGGCGCTCCATCTCGTGCTGCCCGCCGGGCTGATCCTGTTCCGCGAGGTCTTCGTCTCGGGGATGCGGGAGTTCCTGGGCGAGGTGGCCGGGACGCTGAAGGTCACGCGGCTGGCCAAGTGGAAGACCGCCTCCCAGATGGTCGCCATCGCCGTCCTGCTGGCGCATGGCATCCTCCAATACAGCCTGGGCGACGCGGTCTTCGGCATGGACCAGTCGGTGGTGGACGAGATCCTCTCGGGCGCGGTCGAGGACGAATCCGGGCTGAACTGGCGCGTGGCGGCTGTCGACTGGTCGTCCTGGGGTGGCATCGCGCTGCTCTGGCTGGCGGCCGTGCTCACCTGCATCACCGGGGCGGATTACTTCCTGAAGGCGCGCCCGCACCTGAGGGGGTGACCGATGCTCGATGTGCTCTACTTCGCCTGGGTGCGTGAACGGATCGGCCTTCCGAAGGAGCGGGTCGAGACCGGGGCCGCGACCGTGGCCGAACTCGTGGCCGAACTGAGCGCGCGCGACGCGCGCTATGCCGCGGCCTTCGCCGACATCTCCGCCCTGCGGGTGGCGCTGGACCAGGAGCTGTCGGATTTCGACGCCCCGCTCGCAGGGGTGCGCGAGGTGGCCTTCTTCCCGCCGATGACCGGAGGCTGAGGCGATGCGCGTCGTGGTCCAGTCCGAGCCCTTCGACCTTGGCGCGCTCACCGCGGGCTTCGCGGCGGGGCGCAGCGACATGGGCGCCGTGGTGAGCTTCACCGGCATCGTCCGCGACACCGACGGCCGGCTCGACCGGATGGAGATCGAGCATTATCCCGGCATGACCGAACGCGCGATCGCCACGATCGCCGAGGAGGCGCAGGCGCGCTGGTCGCTGGGCGACGTGCTGGTGATTCACCGGCACGGCACGCTGCGCCCGGGCGAGCTGATCATGATGGTGGCCACCTGTTCCCCCCACCGGGGCGATGCCTTCGCCGCGGCAGAGTTCCTGATGGACTACCTGAAATCCCGCGCGCCCTTCTGGAAGAAGGAGCTGACCGCGGACGGCGCGGCCTGGGTCGCCGCGAAGCCCGAAGACGAGGATGCCCTGTCCCGCTGGACGCGCTGAACGGGTCTGTCCGAAAGGCGCGGCCCTGCGGGCCGCACGCGATGCCTTGCGATTTGGCCCGGGGCCAAATCGCGGTTTGCCTCCGGCGGGGATACTTGGGGCAAGAGGAAGCGGGGGAGCGGTGCTTTTTGCGGTTGATCGTCGGGGGGAAGGCCCTTATACGGCGCTCTCCAACCGCGCGGCCGGCCGAAGTGGCATGCCGAGTCGCGCGAGACGAACACCGATCCAAGAGGAGACGGAAATGCCAAAGATGAAGACCAAGTCGAGCGTCAAGAAGCGGTTCAAGGTGACCGCATCGGGACGCATCAAGGTGGCCCAGGCCGGCAAGCGCCACGGCATGATCAAGCGGACGAACAAGTTCATCCGCAATGCCCGCGGCACCACGCTCCTGTCCAAGGCGGATGAACAGATCATCCTGCCGATGATGCCCTACGCCAAGAAGTAAGGAGGCTACCGAATGTCCCGAGTCAAAGGTGGCACCACCACCCACGCCCGCCACAAGAAGGTTCTCGACGCGGCCAAAGGCTATTACGGCCGCCGCAAGAACACCTTCAAGGTTGCCCGCCAGGCCGTCGACAAGGCCAACCAGTACGCGACCCGCGACCGCAAGAACCGCAAGCGCAACTTCCGCGCCCTGTGGATCCAGCGGATCAACGCCGCCGTCCGCGCGCATGACGAGGCGCTGACCTATTCCCGCTTCATCAACGGCCTCTCGCTGGCCGGGATCGAAGTGGACCGCAAGGTGCTGGCGGATCTCGCCGTGCACGAGCCGGAAGCTTTTGGCGCGATCGTCGACCAGGCGAAAGCCGCGCTGCCCGCCTGATACGCTCAGGCATCCGGATTACAGGAAGGGCCGCCCGGCAGGGGCGGCCCTTTCGCTTTCGGAGAGACCGGATGAAGCAGGGAAACCGTCCCGGATCACTGGCGCCGGATGCGCGCCCCGAGCTCGACGATCCGTTCGAGGTAGGCCAGGCCGATGCACTGGGGATCGGTGCCGCAGGCGTCCCGCTTCTGGCGGAGCCAGCTCATCTGCGCCCGGTCGCCGTCCGCCGCCTTCGCCGCGCCGTAGACCGCGCCGAGCGCGGCGTCCATGTCGGCCAGCCGCGGTGTCCGGCAGATGACCTCCTCGGTGCTGTTGAGCCGCCCGTCGCACCAGGGCCGCAGCCGCGCGCCCTCGGGCAGGGCCGCGGGCCGGTCGCCGTCGTAACGCGGGATCTGCGCCATCGGCAGCGTGGTGCGGTCGGGCCGGGCGGCGGGTTCCAGCCGGCGGATGCGGTCGCGATAGGCCATCTCGATGCAGACCACGTCGGTCCCGCAGGCATTGCGGCGCTTCAGCCAGTCGCGCTGGCTCGGCGAGAGGCCGGCCCGGCCGGCGCCGTCCGCGCCGTAGAGCTCGGCCAGCCGACGGTCGAGCCGCGACAGGATCACGTCGTCGCAGATGGTGGCCTCGGTGGGCGTCAGCCCGGGGTTGCCGCACCAGCTCTGGGCGGCGGCCGGGACGGGCAGGGCGGTTGCGGGCAGGGCCAGGAGGCCGAGGACGATCAGGAAGGCTCTCATGCAGGGCAGAACCGGCCGCGGCTCCCGCGGTTCCATCACGGGGTGCTCAGCCTTGCGCTGCGGCCGCTCTGCGGCTAGCTAGGCCACGCGCTCGATCCGGAGGAAAACATGCAGGAACTGCGGGACAAGTACATCCAGGCCATCGGCTCCGCCGCCGACGAGGCCGCGCTCGAGGAGCTCCGGGTGCAGGCTGTCGGCAAGAAGGGCGAGATCAGCCTGAAGATGCGCGAGCTGGGCAAGATGACGCCCGAGGAACGCCAGACGGCCGGCCCCGCGCTGAACGCGCTGAAGGACGAGATCAACTCGGCACTCGCCGCGAAGAAGACGGCGCTGGCGGATGCGGCGCTCGACGAGCGGCTGCAGGCCGAATGGCTGGACGTGACCCTGCCCGGGCGGGACCGCCGGGTGGGTTCGATCCACCCGGTCTCCCAGGTCTGGGAGGAATGCACCGCGATCTTCGCCGACATGGGCTTTGCCGTGGCCGAGGGGCCGCAGGTCGAGGACGACTGGTACAATTTCGACGCGCTGAACATCCCCGGCCACCATCCGGCTCGGGCCGAGATGGACACGTTCTACATGCACCGTGCGGCAGGAGACGACCGCCCGCCGCATGTGCTCCGGACCCACACCTCGCCGGTGCAGATCCGCGCGATGCAGGCGCAGGGCGCGCCGATCCGGGTGATCGCGCCGGGCCGCGTCTACCGCGCGGATTACGACCAGACCCATACGCCGATGTTCCACCAGGTCGAGGGGCTGGCGATCGACCGCGACATCTCGATGGCGAACCTGAAATGGGTGCTGGAGGAGTTCTTCTCGGCCTATTTCGGCACCAAGGTGAAGACCCGGTTCCGCGCCTCGCATTTCCCCTTCACCGAGCCTTCGGCCGAGGTCGACATCCAGTGTTCCTGGGAAGGCGGCACGGTGAAGGTCGGCGAGGGCGACGACTGGCTCGAGGTGCTGGGCTCCGGCATGGTGCATCCGAAGGTGCTCGAGGCGGCGGGGGTGGACCCGAGCCAATGGCAGGGGTTCGCCTTCGGCATGGGGATCGACCGGATCGCGATGCTGAAATACGGGATCCCGGATTTGCGGGCGTTCTTCGATTCAGACCTGCGGTGGCTCAGGCATTACGGGTTCAGCGCGCTGCAGGTGCCGACGCTGCGCGGGGGCATCTGAGGCGTCATGACCCCGGTCAGCTTCCGCTTCGGTGACAGCGAACGGCTCTGCACGGAGCTGACCGCGCTGGTGCGTGCGGGGCGGAAGACCGCGACCTGCGAGAGGGCCACGGCCTTCGGGCCGGGCAGGGAGACGCTGCCCCAGGTCGGGCGCCGCGACATCGCGCTGAACTGGGACGGCAGCCCGGCGGTGGAGATGGAGACGCGCTCGGTCGACTTCCGCCGCTTCGACGAGGTCGACGCGGACTTCGCGCTGGCCGAGGGCGAGAACGACAGCCTCGAGGGCTGGCGCGCGGATCACCGGGCGTATTTCGAACGGACCGGCGGCTGGTCCCCCGACATGATGCTGATGTGCGAGCGGTTCCGCGTGATCCGCGATTTCGAGAAGGAGTGAGGCCCATGCAGATCTTCCGACACGAGAACCGGCAGCAGACCGAGGCCAGCAGGGACCTCTATGCCCGCTACGAGCTCTATTACACGCTCGTGGATTTCAGCGCGGCCTTCGCCTTCATCATCGGCTCGGTGATGTTCTTCTTCGAGGCGTGGCAGACGCCCGGGACCTGGCTCTTTCTCATTGGCTCGATCTTATTCGCGCTGAAACCGACGATCCGCCTGTTGCGGGAAATCAAGCTCTACCGGATGGGCGATTTCGACGACCTCGCCAAACGGCTGAAGCACTAGGAGCACGACATGAAATTCACCCTCTCCTGGCTGAAGGACCATCTCGAGACGACCGCGAGCGTGGACGAGATCGTGGAGACCCTGACCGACATCGGGCTCGAGGTCGAAGGGGTCGAGGATCCGGCGGCGAAGCTGAAGGGCTTCAAGCTGGTGAAGGTTCTGGAGGCCGAGCAGCATCCGGATGCCGACAAGCTGCGCGTCTGCCGGGTGCAGACCGACGAGGGCGAGACGCAGATCGTCTGTGGCGCGCCGAACGCGCGGGCGGGGATCACGGCGGTGCTGGCGAAGCCGGGGATGTATATCCCGGGGCTGGATATCACGATCTCCGTGGGCAAGATCCGCGGCGTCGAGAGCCACGGGATGATGGCCTCGGAGCGCGAGCTGGAGCTGTCCGACGAGCACAACGGGATCATCGAGCTGGACTCTGGCGAGGTCGGACAGGAATTCGGCGACTGGCTGGCCCAGCATGATCCGGCGAAGGTCGATCCGGTGATCGAGATCGCGATCACGCCGAACCGCCCCGATGCGCTCGGCGTGCGCGGGATCGCGCGGGACCTCGCGGCGCGCGGCCTGGGGACGCTGAAACCGGCGAAGACGGCCTCGGTCGAGGGGACATTCCCCAGTCCGATCAACGTCACCATCGACGCGGATGCGAAGGACGGCTGCTACCTCTTCGCGGGGCGCGTCGTGAAGGGCGTGAAGAACGGCGCCAGCCCGCAATGGCTGCAGGATCGGCTGAAGGCGATCGGGCTGCGGCCGATCTCGGCGCTCGTGGATATCACCAACTTCTTCACCTACGACCTGAACCGGCCGCTGCACGTCTTCGATGCGGCCAAGGTGAAGGGGGATCTGCGGATCCATGCCTCCAGGGGCGGCGAGGCGCTGCTGGCGCTGGACGAGAAGACCTATACGCTGCCGGAAGGCGTGCTGGTGATCTCGGATGCCGAGGGCGTCGAGAGCATCGGCGGCATCATGGGCGGCGAGGAGACCGGCTGCACCGAGGAGACGACCGACGTCTTCATCGAGGCGGCCTATTGGGATCACATCCGCATCGCGCTCGGCGGGCGGGCGCTGAAGATCAATTCGGATGCGCGCTATCGCAACGAGCGGGGGATCGACCCGGGCTTCAACATGGAGGCGCTGGATCTGGCGACCGCCATGGTGATGGAGCTCTGCGGGGGCGAGCCTTCGGAGGTCGTGGTCGCGGGTGAGGCGCCGGATGTGCGCCGGGCCTACAGGCTGGACACGGCGCGCTGTGCCTCGCTTGTCGGGATGGACATCCCCGCGGAAGAGCAGCGGGCGACGCTGGAGCGGCTCGGCTTCGTGATGGAGGGGGACATGGCGCATGTGCCCTCCTGGCGGCCGGACGTGCTGGGAGAGGCGGACCTGGTGGAGGAGGTCGCGCGGATGGCCTCGCTCACGAAGCTGGAGCCGAAGCCCATGGCGCGGACCCAGCCGGGTGTGCCCAAGCCGATCCTGACGCCGATCCAGAAACGCGAGCAGATCGCGCGGCGGACGGCGGCGGCGCTCGGCTACAACGAATGCGTGACCTATTCCTTCATCGACCGGAAGAGCGCGGAGCTCTTCGGCGGCGGGACGGATGCGACGATGCTCGCCAACCCGATCTCGGCCGACATGAGCCACATGCGGCCCGCGCTGCTGCCGGGGCTGCTGCAGGCCGCCGCGCGCAACCAGGCGCGCGGGATGGGCGATCTGGCACTCTTCGAGGTCGGCGCGGCCTGGCATGGCGGCGAGCCGGGGGAGCAGCACCTGCTGGTCTCGGGGCTGCTGGTCGGGCGGACCGGGCCGAAGGACGTGCACGGCGCGGCGCGGGCGGTCGACGTCTATGACGTGAAGGCGGATGCGGAGGCCATCCTGGCGGCCATCGGGGCGCCCGCGAAGGTGCAGATCCTGCGCGGGGCGCGGGAATGGTGGCATCCGGGCCGGCACGGCCGGATCTGCCTCGGGCCGAAGAAGGTGCTGGCCGTGTTCGGCGAGGTGCATCCGAAGATCTTGCGCGAGATGGGTGTGAAGGGGCCGGCGATGGCCTTCACCATCTGGCCGGAAGAGGTGCCGCAGCCGAAGAACACCTCGGCCGCGAAGGGGGCGCTGGAGATCAGCGACCTGCAGGCGGTGGAGCGCGACTTCGCTTTCGTGGTGGACACGCAGGTCGCCGCGCTCGACCTCGTGAACGCGGCGGCGGGCGCGGACAAGGCGCTGATCGCGGATGTGCGCGTCTTCGACGAGTTCATCGGCGGCGCGCTCGGGGAGGGCAAGAAATCCCTCGCCGTGACGGTGCGGATCGAGCCGAAGGACGCCACGCTGAAGGAGGCCGAGATCGAGGCGCTCTCGAAGCGGATCGTCGAGAAGGTCGAGAAGGCGACGGGCGGCACGCTCCGGGGCTGAGGCCGGCATGCGCCGCTCGTTGCCGGAGGCAACATCGCCCCGCCCGCCGTCCCGCGGGCGGGGTTTTCACTGGAGGAGGTCGTGATGACGTTGAAGGTCTACCTGTCCGGAGAAATCCACACCAGCTGGCGCGAGGAGATCATGGCGGGGGCCGAGGGGCTCGACGTCACGTTCGACGCGCCGGTCACCGATCACGCGGCGAGCGACGATTGCGGCGTGGCGATCCTGGGGCCCGAGCAGAGCAAGTTCTGGCATGACCACAAGGGCGCCAAGCTGAACGCGATCCGGACCCGGACGGCGATCGGGGCGGCCGACGTGGTCGTCGTCCGCTTCGGCGACAAGTACAAGCAGTGGAACGCGGCCTTCGACGCGGGCTATGCGAGCGCCCTCGGCAAGGCGCTGATCGTGCTGCACGGGCCTGACCACAGCCACGCGCTGAAGGAGGTCGATGCCGCGGCGCTGGCGGTGGCCGAAGAGCCGCGGCAGGTCGTCGAGATCCTGCGCTACGTCCTGACGGGCAGGCTGCCCGGCTAGCCGACGGCGGCCGCCGCGGCCACCGGGGTCCGTTCGAGGATCAGGAGCGTCATCATGCCGACCGGGGGCAGGGCCCGCGTCTCGCGCAGGGCGATGCCCGGCGTGCCGGTGACGACGCTCTTGTCGAAGTCGGAATGCCAGCCCAGCACGTTGGCGAAAGGGGCCATGAACCGTTCGATCCGGGCCAGCCCGCCGGTCTCGCGCGCGAAATGGTTGGTCACCACCATCACGCCGCCGGGGCGCAGCACGCGGACCATTTCGGCCATCACGCGCTCGGGCTCGGGCACGACCGAGATCATGTGCATCGCCGCGACCGCGTCGAAGCTTGCGTCCGGAAAGTCGAGCTCGCGCGCATCCATCTGGCGCAGGCCGGCGACATGGGTGAGGCCCTCGGCCTCGACCCGGGCGGCGGCCCTGGCGAGCATCTCGTCGGAATAGTCCACACCGGTCACCCGCTTGCCGGGCGCATAGAGCGGCAGGGCCAGCCCCGTGCCGACACCGACCTCGAGGATCTCGGGACCCGCCTCGGCATTCATGAATTCCACGCTCGCCGTCCGGCCCGACCTGGTGGCGGCCCCGAAGGTCCTGTCGTAGATCGGGGCCCAGCGGGCGTAGGATGATTTGACCGCGTCGATATCCAAGGCCTCAGTCTTCCTTCTTCTTCCTGAACCGTTTCATCTGGGCCAGCGCGATGGTGACGGCATAGACCCCGGAGAGCACCGCGAGCGTCGCCCACGGATAGATCAGCAGCGCCGCCCCGAGCAGCACCACGCCAAGCAGCACGAAGGGCGCGTTGAGCCGCGACACCCGGATGTTCTTGAACGAGAACGTCGGCATCCGGCTGATCATGGCCAGCCCGACCAGCACGACGTAGAGCGCGGTGAGCGTCGGCGGGAAGATGTCGGGCATCGCCGCGATGAACGACAGGACCATCGGCATCAGGGCCAGCACGGCGCCGGCGGGCGAGGGGATGCCGGTGAAATAGGCGCCCGAGCCGCCGAGGCCCGATTTCGCCTCGGCATTGAACCGGGCGAGCCGCAGCACGCAGCAGAGCGCGAAGCAGAGGCAGGTGATCCAGCCGATCCCGCCGATCTCGTGCAGCGACCAGAAATACAGGATCAGCGCCGGCGCCACGCCGAAGTTCAGGAAATCCGAGAGCGAATCAAGCTCGGCTCCGACCGGCGACTGGCTGCGCATCAGCCGGGCCAGGCGGCCGTCCAGCCCGTCGAGCACGCCCGCGATTAGCACCATGCGGACGGCCCATTCGAATTCGCCGGTGAAGGCGAAGCGGATGCCGGTCATGCCCGCGCAGACCGCCAGAAGGGTCACGAGGTTCGGCAGCAGCCGAACGAGGAGCAGGTCGCGCCCGCCGTCTTCCCGGGGTCCGCGCACGATCACTCCGCCCGGGCGCCGCGGCGCGGCTCGCTGGCGGCGAGATCGGCGATGATGCTCTCGCCGGCGACCATGGTCTGGCCGATGGCGACCAGCGGTTCGACGCCGTCGGGCAGGTAGACATCGAGGCGCGAGCCGAAGCGGATCAGGCCGAAGCGCTGTCCGGTGGCGAGGATGCGGTCCTTCTGGGTGAAGCAGAGGATGCGCCGGGCGACGAGCCCCGCGATCTGCACCACCGCCAGCTGGCGGCCGTCTTCCATCTCGATCAGCAGGGAATTGCGCTCGTTGTCGTCGCTCGCCTTGTCGAGCGAGGCGTTGAAGAACTTGCCGGGCCGGTAGGCGATCGCCTCGACCCGCCCGCCGATCGGCGCACGGTTCATGTGGCAGTTGAAGACCGACATGAAGACGCTGACCCGGGTGAGCGGCACATCGGGCATGCCCAGCTCGACCGGCGGGATGGCCGGTTCGATGAGCGAGACGATGCCGTCCGCCGGGCTGACCACCAGCCCCTCGCGCTCCGGCACATGGCGGACGGGATCGCGGAAGAAATAATAGCACCAGATGGTCAGGCCCACGCCGATCCAGCCCAGGACCTCCCAGATCAGGAAGAGGACCAGCGTGGCCACCGCGAAGATCGCCACGAAACGGCGCCCCTCGGGGTGCATCGGCTTGATGAAGGTGTCGCGCATGCGCATGGCAATTCGCCTTTGTCCCGTTTGGACGGTCCTAGAACGTCACGCGGCGAGAGACAAGGAAGCTGCGCGGTCCGGCCGCCGGATCGGCGGCCGGGTGCAGCTGGTCGGCCCGCGGCTCAGCTTTCGGGGCGGGCCGGGATGTCCGAGCCCTTCTGCGCCGCGGGCCGCTCCATGAACCGGTCGACATAGGGCTGCAGGTTGGCGAAATCGTCCCAGCCCACGAGGTCCTTCGCGTCGTAGAAGTCGAGCGCCTGGATCCAGGGCACGATGGCGATGTCGGCGACGGAATACGTGCCGGCCACCCAGTCGCGCCCCTCGAGCGCGCCGTTCAGCACGTTCAGCAGGCGCTTCGCCTCGCCCACGAACCGCTCGCGCGGGCGGGGGTCCTCGATGTCCTTGCCGGCGAACTTGTGGAAATAGCCGAGCTGGCCGAGCATCGGGCCGAGCCCGCCCATCTGCCACATCAGCCACTTGATCGCCTCGTGCTTGCCGGCGCCCTCGGGCAGCAGCTTGCCGGTCTTCTCGGCCAGGTAGATCAGGATCGCCCCGCTCTCGAACAACCCGAGCGGTTTGCCGCCGGGGCCGTCCGGGTCGATGATCGCGGGGATCTTGTTGTTCGGGCTGAGCGACAGGAACTCGGGGCTGCGCACATGCTCGTCGCCCAGCAACACGAGGTGCGGCTCGTAGGGCAGGCCGATCTCCTCGAGCGCGATCGAGACCTTCTTCCCGTTCGGCGTCGGGAAGGAATAGAGCTGCAGGATGGACGGGTCCTCGGCGGGCCAGCGGTCGTTGATCTTCATGTCGGTGATGGACAAGGCATGTCTCCCTTCTGGTTTCCCCAAAGGTAGGGCCGGGCGTTGCCGGAAAACAGCACTGGCTTTGCGCGCAGGAGTGCTAGTCTTTGTGCGGCGCCGCAGGGGGCGGCGCGGAACGCAAGAGGACAAGAGACGGATGTTGAGCGAGTTCAAGGCCTTCATCGCCAAGGGCAATGTCATGGACATGGCCGTCGGCATCATCATCGGCGCGGCCTTCACCGCCATCGTGAATTCCATGGTCAACGACCTGATCAACCCGGTGATCGGGCTCGTCACCGGCGGCGTTGATTTCACCGACCAGTTCGTCGTGCTGAACGGCAGCAACGATTACGCGACGCTAGACGCCGCGCGCGAGGCCGGGGTGGCGGTCTTCGCCTACGGCGCCTTCCTGACGGCCGTGATCAACTTCCTGATCATCGCCTTCGTGGTCTTCCTGCTGGTGCGCTACGTGAACCGGGTCCGCGCGTTGACGGTCCGCCCGCCCGAGCAGCCGGCCGAGAAGGCGCCCGCCGGACCGACCGAGCTCGACGTCCTGCTCGAGATCCGCGACACGCTGAAACGGCCGGAACCCCCGGTCGCGGCGGGATAACCTCGCGCCATTAGGGGCACATGCCGAATATTCTCCGTTGCGAAGCGCCTCTTCCCGGAGAATATTCGCGCCATGTCTCTCGATACCATCGACCGCGCCATCCTGCGGGTCCTGCAACGGCAGGGCCGCATCTCCAACGCCGATCTCTCGACCAGGGTGCATCTCTCGCCCTCGGCCTGTCACCGCCGGGTCCAGCGGCTGGAACAGGCGGGCTTCGTGCGGGATTACGTGGCGCTGCTCGACGCCCGCAAGCTCGGCGTCTCGACCACCGTCTTCGTCGAGATCACCCTGCAGGGCCAGTCCGACGAGATCCTCGAGGCCTTCGAGGCGGCGGTCTCGAAGATCCCCGACGTTCTCGAATGCCACCTGATGGCCGGCTCGGCGGATTACATCCTCAAGGTCGTCGCCGAAAGCACCGAGGATTTCGCCCGCATCCACCGCCAGCACCTCACACGCCTGCCGGGCGTCGCACAGATGCAGTCGAGCTTCGCGCTCCGCACCGTCTTCAAGACCACGGCCCTCCCGGTCTGAGCCCGAGCGCCCGCTGCGCCCCGCTTTCCTCTGGTCCATGTATCCTCGGGGGGGTGAGGCGCCCGCTTGCAGGCTTCCA
>NZ_JHZF01000015.1 GCF_000688295.1 Pseudooceanicola nanhaiensis DSM 18065
CCCCACCTTCCTCTGGTCCATGTATCCTCGGGGGGTGAATTGGCCGCAGGCCAAGAGGGGGGCAGACAGCCCCCCTCCGGCGCGACGGGCCCCGCCCGGCGCAACCCCTGGCCCATAGACATCCGCCCGTCCGCCCGCGATGATCCCCCTCGGGAGGAGCCACATGAGCTGGGATTACATCATCGTCGGCGCCGGCAGCGCGGGTTGCGTGCTGGCGAAACGCCTGGGTGAGGCGGGCCACCGCGTCCTGCTGCTCGAGGCCGGGGGCAGGGACAATTACCACTGGGTGCACATCCCGATGGGATATCTCTACTGCATCGGCAATCCCCGCACCGACTGGATGTTCCGGACTGCGCCCGAGCCGGGGCTGAACGGCCGCAGCCTGCTCTATCCGCGCGGCCGGATCCTCGGCGGCTGCTCCTCGATCAACGGCATGCTCTACCTGCGCGGCCAGGCCGCGGATTACGACGGCTGGCGCCAGACGGGCCTGACCGGCTGGGGCTGGGACGACGTCCTGCCGTATTTCCTGAAATCCGAGGATTACGTCGACGGCCGGTCGGAGTTCCACGGCCAGGGCGGCGAATGGCGGGTCGAGAACCAGCGCCTGCACTGGCAGCTCCTCGACGACTGGATCGCGGCGGCCGAGGCGGCGGGCATCCCGCGCACCGAGGATTTCAACACCGGCGACAACGAGGGCGTGGGCTATTTCAGGGTCAACCAGCGGAACGGCTGGCGGATGAACACCGCCAAGGCCTTCCTGCGCACCGCCAGGGCGCCCGGTCTGAAGGTCGAGACCGAGGCCCACACCCGCCGCGTCATCCTGAGCGAGGGCCGCGCCACCGGCGTCGAATACCTTCGGGACGGCCGGGTCGTGACCGCCCATGCGGCGCGCGAGGTCATCCTCTCCGCCGGCGCCATCGGCTCTCCGCAGATCCTCCAGCTCTCGGGCCTCGGCCCGGCGGAGCTGCTCCGCGCACATGGCATCGAGGTGCTCCGCGACATGCCCGGCGTGGGGCGGAACCTGCAGGACCATCTCCAGCTTCGCCTGTCGTGGCGGCTGACCGGGGCGAAGACCCTCAACACCCTGGCCAATTCGCTCTGGGGCAAGGCGCTGATCGGCATGGACTACACCTTCCGCCGCCGGGGCCCGATGTCGATGGCGCCCTCGCAGCTCGGGGCCTTCACCCGCTCGCGCGAGGGGCTGGCGACGCCGGATCTGGAATACCACGTCCAGCCGCTCTCGCTCGACGCCTTCGGGCAGCCGCTCCATGCCTATCCGGCGATCACCGCCTCGGTCTGCAACCTGCGCCCCGAAAGCCGCGGCACGGTCGAGATCGCCTCGGCCGATCCGCTGGAGGCGCCGCGGATCGCGCCGAACTACCTCTCGACCGAAGGCGATCGCCGCACCGCCGTCGACGCGATCCGCCTGACCCGCCGGATCATGGCGCAGGCGCCGCTCGCAGCCTATGCGCCACAGGAGATGAAACCCGGTCCCGCACACGAGAGCGACGCGGAGCTCGCCAAGGCCGCCGCAGAGGTCGGCACCACGATCTTCCACCCGGTCTCGACCGTCCGCATGGGCGCGGATGACGCGGCGCCCCTCGATGCGCAGCTGCGGTTGCGCGGGGTCGGGGGCTTGCGCGTGGTGGACGCGAGTGTCATGCCCGCGATCACCAGCGGCAACACCAACGCTCCGACGATCATGATCGCGGAGAAGGCCGCAGACATGATCCTCAAGGAGAGCGCCTGACATGCCCCGTCTTGCCATCGCCCACTGGTCCGGCTCCGGCTCGGTCACCCTTGCCGCCCAGCTCATCGCCGACGGCAGCCGCGCCGAGGGGGTCGAGGCCGACCTCATCGACGTCTCGAAGATCGGTGACGCCGGCTGGGAAACGCTGGCGCAGGCCGATGCGATCATCTTCGGCACGCCGACCTACATGGGCGGCCCGGCGGCGGGGTTCAAAGCCTTCATGGACGCCACCGGCTCTGCGATCTTCGTCAAGCGCCAGTGGCTCGACAAGCTGGCGGGCGGCTTCACCAGCGGCGTGAACACCGGCGGCGACAAGCTGGCGACCCTGCACGCGCTGTCGATCTTCGCCGCCCAGCAGGGCATGGTCTGGATCGGTCAGGACGTCATCGGCGCCCCGGTGATCGAGGGCAACCGCGGCCTCAACGTCTCGGGCACCTTCCTGGGGCTGGCGGTGAATTCCGATGGCGAGGGCGGGCTGACCGAGGGCTGCGAAAGCTCCGCCCGGCATTACGGTGCGCGGATGGCCCGCGCCGCGAGGCGCTGGTCGCAAGACTGACGCCCGTTTCGGCGCCGCTCGCCGGGATGTGACCGGCGCGGCGGCCGCGGGCCGGATTGCGCGATGTCCCGACGGCTCAGCCGGTGTCTTCGCGGCTGGCCGAGACCTGGCGCGGGTCGATCTCGCGCCCGGTCCGGCGGTCGGTCAGCACCGGCTCGATCACCGCGCCGGTGTGGCGGTCGCGGAAGGTGAAATCGGGCACGTCCGCGCGCGGCTGGTGCGTCTCGCCCCAGCGGATCAGCGCGATGAGGACCGGGTAGAGGTCGCGGCCCTTGTCCGTCAGCCGGTATTCATGGCGCGGCGGCGCATCGCTGTACTGCCTCCGTTCCAGCACGCCCGCCGCCTCCAGCCCCTTCAACCGGTCCGACAGCACGTGGCGGGTGATCCCGAGGCTCTCATGCAGCTCTTCGAACCGCCTGAGGCCCCGGAAACAATCCCGCAGCACGAGCAGCGTCCAGCGGTCGCCGACCACGGAGAGGCCGCGCGCCACCGGGCAGGTCTCGTTCTGAAGCTCGTTCCACCGCATGGACGGAACCTAATGCGCCGAGTGGGTTCCGAAAAGGAATTTTCTTGCCTTGGGTTCCCTTTTGGAACTTACTGGACCCGAGACCCATCCCGAGGCCCCCATGACCCAGTCCCACACCAATGCGCGCCGCCTGAAGCGCGCCCACGCGATGCTGAACGGCCCGGTGACGGGCACGCTCGCGAAGCTTGCCGCGCCCAACGTGATCGGGATGCTCGCCACCGTCCTCGTCTCGGTCGCCGAGGGCACATGGGCGGCCCTGCTGGGGGTCGAGGCGCTGGCCACGGTCGCGCTGGTCTTTCCCTTCGTGATGCTGACCCAGACACTGGCCGGGGGCGCCTTCGGCGGCTCGACCTCGGCCGCCGTCGCCCGGGCGCTCGGCGCAGGGGACGAGACCCGCGCGGGCCGCATCGCGTTTCACGCCCTGATGATCGCGGTGATGGCCGGGGCGGTGCTCGCCGTCGTCTTCCTGAGCTTCGGAGCGGGCATCTTCACCGCGCTCGGCGGGCGGGGCGACATCCTCGACGATGCGCTGGCCTGGGGCGCGGTCTTCTTCCCCGGCGCGGTGCTGGTGTGGCTCTCGCAGATCTCGGCCTCGGTCATGCGGGGCACCGGGAACATGCTGCTGCCGTCGCTCTCGCTGGTGGCGATGTCGGTGATCTCGGCCACCTGCTCGGGCGCCTTCGCGCTCGGCTGGGGGCCGCTGCCCGCGCTCGGCGTGCCGGGGCTCGCCCTGGGCCTTCTCACCGGGCACGGGGTGGTGACGATCCTGATCCTGCTCTACTTCGCCGCCGGTGGCCTGGGCTTCCCGGTCTTCGCCGACCTGCGCCCGGCCCGCGCGCTCTTCGGGGCGATCCTGCGGGTCGCGATGGTCGCCGCGCTGTCGCCGGTCCAGACCATCCTGACCACCCTGGTCGTCACCGGCTTCGTCGCCCGCTTCGGGGCCGAGGCGCTGGCGGGCTACGGGCTGGGCGCGCGGCTCGAGTTCCTGATGATCCCGATCACCTTCGGCTTCGGCACCGCGGCGACCGCCATGGTCGGCACCAACATCGGGGCCGGCAACGTCCCCCGCGCCCGGACGGTCGCCTGGACCGCGGCCGGGATGGCCGCCGCGCTGGTGGCGGGCATCGGTTTTGCCGTCGCCATCATGCCCGACCTCTGGCTGGGCCTCTTCCTCGACGATCTTGCCGGGCCGGTCCATGCCTCGGCCGAGGGCTACCTGCGGATCGTCACGCCGTTCTACGGCTTCCTCGCCATCGGCCTGGCGCTCTATTTCGCGAGCCAGGGGGCGGGGCGTGTCTTCTGGCCGGTGATGGCGGCCTCTGCCCGGCTCGCGGTCGTCGTCGCAGGCGGGGTCGTCGTGATCGGCGCAGGGGGCACGCTGGGCGCGCTCTACGCGGTGATCGCGGTGGCGATGGTGGGATACGGGCTGCTGACGGCGCTGGCGGTGCTGAAAGGGGACTGGCGGCCCGACCTGCCCGCGGCGCGGCCAGCCGCACGCTGACCCCCGGAAACGACAAACCCCCGGGGCTGGGCCACGGGGGTCGTCTCGAACGTAACGTTCTGTTCCGAAGGAAAGCTCTCAGAGGAGACCTTCGCGTTGCGCCTTCTTGCGCGCCAGCTTGCGGGCGCGGCGGATCGCTTCGGCTTTCTCGCGCGCTTTCTTCTCGGAGGGTTTCTCGAAATGCTGCTTGAGCTTCATTTCCCGAAACACGCCTTCGCGCTGGAGCTTCTTCTTCAGGGCGCGGAGCGCCTGATCGACGTTGTTGTCGCGAACAGAGACCTGCATGTGGTTGTCACCACCTTCCTAGGTTAGAGTTGCAAGAGAATTTGCAGGAAGTGGCGTTCTACCAAGCAGCGCCCTATTTGTCCAGTGCAAGGACATCAGACCCGGAGGCCCCCATGACCGATGCCACCGCCACCCAGACCCCGGCGCCCGACCCCGCGGAGCGGCTGCTCGACGCCGCGCTGCCCCATGTGCCCTTCGACGGCTGGTCGGAGGCGACCTTCCAGGCCGCGCGCGCCGATGCCGGCATCGATGCCGGGCTCGCGCGGGCCCTCTATCCCCGCGGCGCGCTCGACATGGCGCTGGCCTATCACCGGCGAGGCGACGCGGAAATGCTGCGCAAGCTCGAACAGGCCGACCTCACCGCGCTTCGGTTCCGCGACCGGATCGCCCGGGCGGTCCGGTTCCGGCTGGAAGCGGCCGGGGACCGCGAATTCGTGCGCCGCGGCATGACGCTCTTCGCCCTGCCGCAGAACGCGGGCGAGGGCACGAAGGCGCTCTGGGGCACGGCGGACGCGATCTGGACCGCGCTCGGCGACAGTTCGGACGACGTGAACTGGTACACCAAGCGGATGACGCTGTCCGGGGTCTACGGTTCGACCGTGCTCTACTGGCTGGGCGACGACAGCCCGGGCCATGCCGCGACCTGGGACTTCCTCGACCGGCGAATCGATGGCGTGATGCAGATCGAGAAGGTGAAGGCCGATCTCAAGGCGAACCGGCTGACTGCCGCGCTGATGGCCGGTCCGATGGCCGTTCTGGGCACCATCCGGGCGCCGAAGCGGCGCGGCGGCATGCCGGGCCGGACGGGCTGAGACGGCGCAGGGCGGGGTGGCCTGCGGACGGGTTGCGAATCCGTGTCATGGCCCCTATATGGCCCCTTGAGAGGTTGGCGCGGGCAAGTGCCTCGCCAACCCGGTCAGGTCCGGAAGGAAGCAGCCGTAACGAGTCCCGCTTGGGTCGTTGTCCAGCCTCTCACCCCACCCATCCCCGATTGCCGCTGCCCCGGACCTCGCGTAATATCGCGCGGATGACCAGCGCGCGCCCCCCTCGCAGATGACCGCCCCGATGCCGAGCCTGCTGGACCTCGGGTGGTCCGCGCATTTCCTGTCCCAGCTGTCCCCCGAAGAGGCCGAGGCCCTGACCCCCGGACGCGTCGCCGAGATCCAGCGCGACCGGCTCTCCGTTCTGACAGGGACCGGCCCCCGCGGGCTGGTGCTGCCCTCCGAGATCGGCGCGGGCGACGTGGCCGTGGGCGACTGGCTGCTGATCGAGCCCGGGGCGGAGCGGGTCCTGCGCCTTCTCGACCGCCGGACCGAGCTGGCGCGGAAGGCGGCGGGGATCGAGACCCGGCCGCAGCTGATCGCGGCGAACGTGGACACGCTCTTCATCACGACCTCCTGCAACGACGATTTCTCGCTGCCCCGGCTGGAGCGGGCGCTTGCGCTCGCCTACGAGGCCGGCATCGAGCCGGTGATCCTGATCACCAAGTCCGACCTCGCGACCGATCCGGCGCCCTATCTCGCGGCGGCCCGCACGGCCGCGCGGGACGTGGAGGCCATCGCGCTCAACGCCAAGGCGCCCGAGGTGGTTCAGGCCCTCGCCCCGTGGTGCGGTGCGGGCCGGACGGTCGCGCTGATCGGCATGTCCGGCACCGGCAAGTCGACGCTGGCCAACGCGCTCTGCGGCACCGACCGGGCCACCGGCGGCGTCCGCGAGGACGATGCCCGCGGCCGCCACACCACCACGTCGCGGTCGCTGCACCGCACGCTGGCGGGCGGCTGGCTGATCGACACGCCCGGGATGCGCGAGATGGGGGTCTTCGATGCCGCCTCGGGCATCGACACGGTCTTTGCCGAGATCACCGAGCTGGCGGAGGCCTGCAAGTTCCGCGACTGCGCCCACGAGAGCGAGCCGGGCTGCGCCGTCCGTGCGGCCGTCGAGGCAGGCGAGCTCGATCCCGAACGCCTCGCCCGCTGGCGCAAGCTCAAGGCCGAGGACCGGCAGGCGAGCGAGACGCTGTCCGAGAGCCGCGCCCGCGGCAGGAAGATGACGCGCTTCCACAAGCGGGTGCAATCGGCCAGCCGACGGGCGAAGTTCGAGGATTAGGGGCGGGGGCCGCTCGCTGCCCGTTCAGAGACGCTCTGCCGCGAAGGTGTCGCAGGACTGCATCTCGCCGCTGTCGAAGCCGCGCTTGAACCATCCGGCGCGCTGTGCGCTCGTCCCGTGGGTGAAGCTCTCGGGATGCGGCACCTGTCCGGACCGGCGTTGCAGCGTGTCGTCGCCGATCTGCATCGCCGCGTTCAGCGCTTCGTCCAGATCGCCGGCCTCCAGCAGCCCCTCGACATGCGCGGCCCAGACGCCGGACAGGCAATCCGCCTGCAACTCCAGCCGCACCGTCAGGGCGTTGGCCTCGCGTTCGCTCATCGCCTGTCGGGCGCGGTTGACGTCGTCGAGGATGCCGATCTCGTTCTGGACGTGGTGTGCGACCTCATGCGCCACCACGTAGGCCTGCGCGAAATCGCCCCGCGCACCCAGCTGGCGGGCGAGCGTCGCGAAGAAGTCGAGGTCGAGATAGGCCTTCTCGTCGAGCGGGCAGTAGAACGGGCCGGTCGCGCCGGAGGCGCCGCCGCAGGGGCTCTGCGTCACTGCGGAGAAGAGCACCAGAACCGGCGGGTCATAGGCCATGCCCGCCTGCTGCTGCAGGACCTCGCCCCAGACGTCCTCGGTCGTGGCGAGGACGCGCAGGGTGAAATCGGCGGCCTGTTCCTCCTCGGGGGTGAGCTCGCTGTCCACGTAGGCCCCCGCGGTGCCGCCGTTGCCCGAGACATAGGGCGTCAGCTCGATGTCGGTGAAGAAGGCGATGGCCAGCACCAGAAGCAGGCCGCCGATGCCGATCCCGCCGGCCCCGCCGATCGGGATCCCGCGCATGCCCGAGCGCATGCCGCGCCGGTCTTCCACGTTGCTGCTGCGGCGCACGCCTCTCAATCTCATTGGCTGTCTCCCGGCCAGGGTCGCTGGATGATACAGCCTTAACCCGTGGAGGCCAGTGGCGTTCCCTGCGACGGACGGAGAGCCGTGTACGGCCCGGACAGGCCCGGGACCCGGCGGCCCGAGCCCGAGGCGGTGCGGTCGCAAGGGCGGCGAAACCTCGGCGCTACGAGCACATCCCCTTGATCCCCGCCGCGATCTCGGGTTTCGCGGCCAGCGTGTCGGCGCAGATCTCCCGCGCCGTCCCGATCAGCGCGTCGGGCTCCACGATCCGCTCGATCAGCCCGAAGGCCAGCGCTTCCTCGGCGGTGATCTTCTGCCCGCCCATCAGGATCAGGCGCGCCCGTGCCGGGCCGACCAGCGCCGCCAGCCGCCCGGGGTCCGAGGGCTGCGGCAGGAAGCCCAGCTTCATCACCGGGTAGAAGAACTTCGCCCCCGGCACCGCGATGCGGATGTCGCAGGCCAGCGCCATGCCCATGGCGCCGCCCGCCAACGTCCCGTTCAGCGCGCAGACCGACAGCCCCGGCAGCGCCGCGATGGCGGTGGAGAGCCGTTCCCAGAGCGGCGAGACGGCCAGCCCCGCCTTCGCCGCCTCGAGATCGGCCCCGGCCGAGAACACCTTGCCGGTGCCGGTCAGCACGACCGCGCGCGCCGCCTGCGCCGACTCGGCGGCCTCGGCCAGCGTCTCGAGCATCTCCGCGGTCAGCGAATTGGCCTTGTCGGGCCGGTCGAGCGTGATCGTCCAGAGACCTTCGGCCCCGCGATCGACCGCGATCATGCGATCAGTCCTGCCCTGCGGCGGACGGTCTCGTCCCGCAGTGCCAGCTCCTGGCCGAGGAATTCGTCGGCATCGGGCGAGCACATCCAGAGCAGCGTCTTCGCGGGCCATTCGGGGGGAATGTGATCCTCCCATTCCAGCCTGGAGACCGGGTTGATCCCCGAAGCCTTGATGTCGCGCTGCATCTGCGTCGCCACGGTGCCCGGCGAGAGGCCCATCACCCGCAGCCCGCGGTCCGCGCCTTCGAGATGCGCGGAGCGCGTCACCATCGCCGCCCCGGCCTTGGAGGCGCAATAGGCGCTCCAGGCCTCGAGCGGCGCATGGGCCGCGCCGGAGGAGACGTTGAGGATCGTCCCGCCGCCCGCGGCCAGCATCACCGGCATCGCCGCGCGCACGCCGTGGAAGACGCCCTTGAGGTTCACGTCGATGACGTGGCCCCAGCTGTCCGGGTCGGCGGTCTCGAGATGGTCGATCGGTTGCAGCACGCCCGCGTTGCCGATCAGCACGTCGAGCCGTCCGAAGGTCTCGACGGTGGACCGCACCGCCGTCTCGACCTCCCAGTAGCGCGAAATGTCGCAGGGAATGGCGAGCGCGGCTTCGCCGATCTCGCCTGCGATTTCCGCGATGCGTTCGCGGCCCCGGGCCAGCAGGACGACCCGCGCCCCGGCCTCGGCGAATATCCGCGCGGCGGCCTCTCCGATGCCCCGGCTCGCGCCGGTGATCATCACGACCTTGCCTGTCATGTCGGTCATAGCGTCCCGTCCCTTTCTGGCGCATGCTTTGCGCGAGTCGTAGTCCGGGACCCGGGGCGCGGTCCACCCCATTCGACTTGACCGCCCTTTCGCCAGACTTGAAGGTATGGGGGCTTTTCGAAAGGGAGTCAGTTCGATGACGAAACCGCACAATTGGAATGTGTTGCGCCGCACGTCCGCGGCCGCGACGCTTGCCGTCTTCGCCTCGCCGGGTCTCGCGCTGACGCCGGATGAACTCTGGACCCAGCTGGAGGATTACCTGACCGGCGCGGGCTACGAGGTGAGCGCGGATGAGCAGAGCTCGGGCGACACGCTCACGCTCAGCAACATCGTGCTGAAGATGGAGATGGACGAGGACGAGACCTCCTTCACCGTCACCATCCCCGAATACATCCTGACCGGGCAGGGCGACGGCACGGTGCTGTTCGACATGGCGCCCAGCCAGACCATCGACGTCCGTGTCGAGGCGCCCGACGAGGACCCGGTCGATCTGGAGCTCCTGCAGACGACCGAGAACTTCTCGCTGGTCGCGTCGGGCACCCCGGAGGACATCGACTACACCTTCGCCGCCGACAGCGCCGGGGTCTCGCTCGCGAACCTAGAGCGGGGCGGAGAGCCGGTCGATTTGGGCACCATCGAACTGACGTTGAACGGCCTGACGGGGACCGCGACGATCGCACAGGATGACGGCTACACGGTCGAACAGCGGCTGGATGCCGAGGGGCTGAGCTACAACGTCGACATCGCCAATCCCGAACCCGACAGCTCCGGCACCATCAAGATGAGCGGATCGCTCGAGGGCATCTCGTCCACCGGCGGCGGGCACGTGCCGGAGGGTGTCGACATCTCCGACATGGCCGCGGCGATGGAGGCGGGCTATTCCGCCAACGCCACGCTCAACTACTCGGGCGGCCAGACCGACCTGGCCTACAGCGACGCCGAGAGCTCCTTCGATTACCGCAGCTCCTCCGACGGCGGCAGCTTCGTCTTCACGATCGACGCGGCGCGGCTGGTCTACCAGATCCTCGCCTCGGGCGTGTCGATGAGCGCCTCCGGCTCGGAGATGCCCTTCCCGGTGGACGTCTCGGCGAACGAGCTTGGCCTGCAGCTTGCCATGCCGCTGTCCGAGACCGAGGAGCCGCAGGACTTCGGCCTCTCGCTGACGGTCAACGAACTGGCCCTGCCGGATCAGATCTGGGCGATGGCCGATCCGCAGAACGGGCTGCCGCATGACCCGCTGACGGTCGAGCTGGCGCTCAGCGGCACCGGGCGGCTCTTCGTCGACGTGACCGACGAGGCGGCGATGGAGCAGCTCGGCGAGACCGGCGGCACCCCCGGCGAGATCGAGACGCTCAAGCTCGACAAGCTGACGGTCCGGGGCCTCGGCGCCGAGATCGGCGCGACGGCGGACCTCGATGTCGACAACGAGGCGACCAGCCCCTTCGGGCAGGGGCCGAACGTCTTCGGCACCGCCAACATCCGCATGACCGGCGTCGTCGGGCTGCTCAACACGCTCAGCCAGATGGGGCTCGTCCCGCCGGCGCAGGCGATGATGGGCGCGGGCATGCTCTCGCAGCTCGGCAAGCCGGTGAACGGTCCGGACGACCTCGAGGCCGATATCGAGCTGTCCGAGCAGGGCGAGCTTTCGGTCAACGGCATGCCGATGCCGCTGCGCTGAGGGCGCCCTCCGAGACGATCCGGACGCCCGCGCCACCTGGCGCGGGCGTCTGCGTTCGGGTGCCCTCGCTTGCTCTCGGGGCCGTGGCGGGCTACGTGCAATGGACCCTGAACGGAGCACCAGCATGACCCGATCCAGCCCCGACCTAGACCAGATCGCCTCGGCCCTTCTCGACGCGGCGGCCTCTGCCGGAGCAGGGGCCGCGGACGCGGTGGTGCGCCGCGGCGCCTCGGTCTCGGTCGATGTGCGGGGGGGCGTCCTGGAACATGCCGAGCGGGCCGAAGGGGTCGAGATCGGCCTGAGGGTGCTCCTGGGCCAGCGGCAGGCCTGCGTCTCGGCCTCGGACATCCGGGCCGAGACGATGCAGGCGATGGCCGAACGCGCCGTCGCGATGGCCCGGGAAGCGCCGGAGGATCCCTATATCGGGCTCGCGGACGCGGTCCAGCTGGCCCGCGACATCCCGGATCTCGATCTCTTCGATCCCGCCCCGGAACCCGCGCCCGCGACGCTGGAAGAGGCGGCGCTGGCGGCCGAGGCGGCGGCGCTCGAGGTGTCCGGGGTCACGCAGGTGCAATCGGCCGCCGCGGGCTACGGGTCCAGCGAGATGGTGCTGGTCACCTCCAACGGCTTCCGCGGCGCGATGAAACGCAGCTCGACCTCCTGGTCCTGCACCGCGCAGGCCGGCGAGGGCGCCGGGATGGAGCGCGATTACGATCACGACGGCCGCATCTACGCCGCCGACCTGCGCAGCCCCGAGGACATCGGGCGCCGCGCGGGCGAGCGTGCGGTGGCGCGGCTCGGCGCGCGGCAGCCGAAGACCGGGGCCTACCCGGTGCTCTTCGACGAACGGATATCGGGCTCGATCATCGGCCATCTGCTGGGCGCCGTGAACGGGCAGGCGATCAGCCGCGGCGCCTCGTTCCTGCGCGGCGATCTCGGCAGGCAGATCCTGCCGAAGGGCCTGTCGGTCATCGAGGATCCGCACCGCCTGCGCACCGGAGGCTCGCGGCCCTTCGACGGCGAGGGGCTGGCCACCGCCCGGCGCGAGATCGTCGCGGACGGGGTGATGACCGGCTGGACGCTGGATCTCGCCTGTGCCCGCAAGCTCGGCATGACGCCGACCGGCAACGCCGCGCGCGGCCTCTCCGCGCCGCCCTCGCCGTCGAACTGGAACATCGCGCTGACGCAGGGCACGCAGAGCCGGGAGGACCTGATCCGCGACATGGGGACGGGGCTGCTGGTGACCTCGATGATCGGGTCCACGATCAATCCCAACACCGGGGATTATTCGCGCGGGGCGGCCGGTCTCTGGATCGAGAACGGAGAGATCGCCTATCCGGTGAACGAGATCACCATCGCGGGCAACCTGCGGGACATGTTCCTGTCGATGACGCCCGCCAACGACGCGCGTCCCTGGCTGAGCCACGTGGTGCCGTCGCTGCTGATCGAAGGCATGACGCTTGCCGGAAGCTGACCTGACGCTTCTGGAAGAGGCCGCGCGCGAGGCCGGCCGCATCGCGCTCGGCTTCGCGGGGCGCGATCCGCAGACATGGGACAAGCCCGACGGGCTGGGCCCGGTGACCGAGGCCGACCTTGCCGTGAACGCCATGCTGGAAGAGCGCCTGCGCGGCGCCCGGCCGGGATACGGCTGGCTGTCCGAGGAAAGCGTCGACGACCCGGAGCGGCTGGACCGCAGGCAGGTCTTCGTGATCGACCCGATCGACGGCACGCGCAGCTTCATCGCGGGCGGCGAAAGCTGGTCGCACGCGCTGGCGGTGGTCGAGGACGGGCTGGTCACGGCGGCGGTCGTCTACCTCCCGGTGAAGGGCAAGCTCTATGCCGCCGCGCGCGGGCAGGGGGCGCGGCTGAACGGCCGGCCGATCCGGGCCTCGGCGCGCGAGACGCTCTCGGGCGCGACGATGCTGGCGGCAAAGCCCACCTATGACGCGCGGCACTGGCCGGGCGGGGTGCCGCCGGTGACGCGGGCCTACCGTCCGTCGCTGGCCTATCGCCTCGCCCTGGTGGCCGAGGGGCGCTTCGATGCCATGCTGACGCTGCGGGACAGCTGGGAATGGGACATCGCGGCGGGGGAATTGCTGCTGCGCGAGGCGGGCGCCGCGGTCAGCGACCGGACGGGCGCGGCACTGCGGTTCAACAACCCGCATCCGCAGGTGAGCGGCGTGCTGGCCGCCGGCGCCCGGGTGCACGAGGGGCTCCTGTCCGGGCTCGGCGGGTCTGCCGGGCGGGGGTGAACCCGCCCGGACGATATCCGCGCCTCAGCGGCTGAACTTCTTGTGCTTGACCCGCTTCGGTTCCAGCGCATCGGGGCCGAGCCGGCGTTTCTTGTCCTCTTCGTAATCCTCGAAGTTGCCTTCGAACCACTCGACATGCGCCTCGCCCTCGAAGGCGAGCATGTGGGTGCAGATCCGGTCGAGGAAGAAGCGGTCGTGCGAGATGACCACGGCGCAGCCGGCGAAATCGACCAGGGCGTCTTCCAGCGCGCGGAGCGTTTCCACGTCGAGGTCGTTGGTCGGTTCGTCGAGCAGCAGCACGTTGCCGCCGTCCTTCAGCAGGCGCGCCATGTGGACGCGGTTGCGCTCACCGCCCGACAGCAGGTTCACCTTCTTCTGCTGGTCGCCGCCCTTGAAGTTGAACGCCCCGCAATAGGCGCGGGAGTTCACCTCGGCGTCGCCGATCGCGATGATGTCCTGCCCGTCCGAGATCGCTTCCCAGACGTTGTCGTTGGGGTTCAGGTCGTCGCGGGACTGGTCGACGTAGCTGAGCTTCACCGTGTCGCCGAATTCGACCGTGCCCTCGTCGGGTTTCTCCTGCCCGGTCAGCATCCGGAAGAGCGTCGTCTTGCCGGCGCCGTTCGGGCCGATCACGCCGACGATGGCGCCGGGCGGGATCGAGAAGGACAGGTTCTCGATCAGGAGCTTGTCGCCCATGGCCTTGCGCAGGTTCTCGACCTCGATGACCTTGCCGCCGAGGCGGGGGCCGTTCGGGATCACGATCTGCGCCTTGCCGACGCGCTCGCGCTCGGACTGGTCGGCGAGGTCGTTGTAGCGCGAGATACGGGCCTTCTGCTTGGCCTGCCGGGCCTTGGCGCCCTGCCGCATCCATTCGAGCTCGCGGGCCAGCGTCTTCTGCTTGGCCTTGTCCTCGCGGGCTTCCTGTTCAAGCCGCTTGGCCTTCTGTTCGACCCAGGCGGAATAGTTGCCCTCGTAGGGAATGCCGCGGCCGCGGTCCAGCTCGAGGATCCAGCCGGTGATGTCGTCAAGGAAATACCGGTCGTGGGTCACGCAGAGGATGGTGCCCTTGTAGTCGATCAGGTGCTGCTGGAGCCAGGCGATCGTCTCGGCATCCAGGTGGTTCGTCGGTTCGTCGAGCAGCAGCATGTCCGGCGCCTCGAGCAGCAGCTTGCAGAGCGCGACCCGGCGCTTCTCACCGCCCGAGAGCGTCGTCACGTCGGCATCGTCCGGCGGGCAGCGGAGCGCCTCCATCGAGATGTCGACGCGGCTGTCGAGATCCCAGAGGTTCTGGCTGTCGATCTCGTCCTGGAGCTGGGCCATCTCCTCGGCGGTCTCGTCCGAGTAGTTCATCGCCAGTTCGTTGAACCGGTTCAGCTTGGCCTGTTTCTCGGCCACGCCCAGCATGACGTTGCCCCGCACGTCGAGGCTGGGGTCGAGCTCGGGCTCCTGCGGGAGGTAGCCGACCTTGGCGCCCTCGGCGTGCCAGGCCTCGCCCTGGAAGTCCTTGTCCCAGCCGGCCATGATCTTGAGCAGGGTGGATTTACCGGCGCCGTTCACGCCGACCACGCCGATCTTCACGCCGGGCAGGAAGTTGAGATGGATGTTCTCGAAGCACTTCTTGCCACCCGGGTAGGTCTTGGAGACGCCGGACATGTGGTAGACGTATTGATAGGCGGCCATGGAATCCTCCTTGTTCAGTTGCGCGCTAGATAAGGGCCACGGCGGTCGGTAGCAATCCGACATTCCCGCTTTCCTCGGGAACCGCCTGTGCAGCGGAGTGTTACGAGATGATGGACGCCACTAGCCAGCAACAGACCAGCGAAAGCGGGAACGAGGAGACGACGGAATTGGCCGAACGGTCGGGTCTCAGCCGGGTTGAATACCTGCTCTCCGGAATATTCATTCTCCTTCTCTTCTGGTCGATCTCGCTGGCCGAGGTGGTGATCATGCCCATCGTGCTGGGCTTCCTGATCGCGCTCACCCTGTCCCCGGTGGTGCGCAGCCTCGGCCGCATGGGCGTGCCCGCGCCGGTTTCGGCCATCGTGCTGGTCTTCGCGTTCGGCCTGTTCGCGGGAACATCCGTCTACTTCCTCAGCGGCCCCGCAGGCGATCTGATGGACGAGGTGCCCCGCATCCGCTTCGAGCTGCGCGAGAAGATGGACAGCGTGAAGGACCATATCGAGAAGGTGCAGCAGGCCTCGGAAGACATGCAGAACTTCGCCAGCGGCGGGGACGAGGGCGCGGCGGACGGACAGCAGCGGGTCGTGGTCAACGACGATCCCGGGATCCTGACGCGGGCGCTGTCCTCGCTGGCGGGGCTGGGATCCTCGCTGCTCATCGCCCTGATCCTGTCGATGTTCCTGCTGGCAGCCGGCGACATGTACCAGCGCAAGATGGTCGAGGCGCTGCCGACGCTGACCGACAAGAAGCGCGCGCTCCGGATCTCGAACGACATCGAACGCCAGATCTCGCGCTATCTGGGTGCGATCACCGTGATCAACGCGAGCCTCGGGCTCGCCGTCGGCAGCGTGCTCTACCTGCTCGGGATGCCCTATGCCTATCTCTGGGGCGCGGCGGCCTTCCTGTTGAACTATCTGCCCTATATCGGCGCGCTGACGGGGGTGATCCTCTGCGCGGCCGTCTCGCTCGTCACCTTCGACACGCTGGGCGACGCGCTGATCCCGCCGCTCGCCTATCTCGGGCTGACCACGCTCGAGGGGCAGATGCTGACGCCGATGCTCGTCGGGCGCCACCTCAAGCTTAACGCGGCGGTGGTGTTCATCGCCGTGGTGTTCTGGGCCTGGATCTGGGGCGTGGCAGGCGCGCTGATGGCGGTGCCGTTCCTCGTCTTCCTGAAGGTGGTCTGCGACAACGTGCCTTCGCTCGAGGTGTTCGGCTCCTTCCTGTCCGGGCGCGACGATCCGATGGCCGTGACGGGCCCATCCGAGGGCAATGGCTGAGCCTGCCCGCGGCCGGATGCAGGATGCCCCGCCGGTGATCCCGACCGATCGGGCCCGCCGGCGGCGGCTTCTGCAATCGTGGTATCGGAACGCCCCCCTTTTCCTTCCCGTACGGCATCGGCTAGATCGCTGACATGCGTAGCGGATTTCCCCATGCCCGCGCCGGACAGGTGGTGGGTCTTCTCGGCGGATCGTTCGATCCGGCCCATGACGGTCACGCGATGATCACCCGCGAGGCGCTGAAGCGTTTCGCGCTGGACGAGATCTGGTGGCTGGTGAGCCCCGGCAACCCGCTCAAGGCGAACGGCCCCGCCCCGATGGAGCAACGGCTGGCGCGGGCGCGCGACATCATCCATCATCCGAATGTGAAGGTCACCGATATCGAAGCCCGGATCGGTACGCGCTATACCGCACGGACACTGCGGGCGCTCCGGCGCCTTTACCCGGGTGTGAGGTTCGTGTGGCTTATGGGGGCCGACAACCTCGCGCAGCTGGACAGGTGGCAGGAGTGGCGATGGATCATGGAGAACATTCCCGTGGGTGTTCTGGCCCGGCCGGGGCAGAGGATCTCGGCCCGGATGTCCAAGGCGGCCCGGGTCTACGATTTCGCCCGGATGCCCGCCCGGATGGCAGGCCGGCTCGGGCGAAGCGACGCGCCGAGCTGGTGTTTCGTGAATGTGCCGATGGTCGCACTATCCTCCACGGAATTGCGACGTAAAGGGAAGTGGTGAGCATGGCGGAGACGACGGGGACCCGTGTAACGAGGCGCGCATTGCTGGGAGGCGCACTGGCCGCGCTGGCCGGTTCCGCACTGGCAGAGGGCCCGGTCGATTCCCTGCGGCCGCGGGCCCGTCCGTCGAACCTGGGCAAGAGCACCGCCCCCTCCGCCGAGTCGCTGGTCGAGAAGGCGCGGCTGACCGGACGCGTGGGCTATGTCGTCGCCGATGCCGAAAGCGGCCTGACGCTCGAAGGGCAGGACACGCGTGTCGCGCTGCCCCCCGCGAGCGTCTGCAAGGCGCTGACCTCGGTCTACGCGCTCGAGGTCCTGGGGGCCGACCATCGCTTCGAAACCACCCTGCTGGCCACCGGGCCGATCCTGGACGGCCGGCTCGACGGTGACCTCGTGCTCTTCGGGTCCGGCGATCCGACGCTCGACACCGACGGGCTGGGCACGCTGGCCACCAGGCTGAAGGAGGCCGGGGTGACCGAGGTCGCGGGCCGGTTCCTCGTCTACGGGGGCGCGCTGCCCTTCGTGCCGACGATCGACGTCGAACAGCCCGATCACGTGGCCTACAGCCCGGCGGTCTCGGGACTGAACCTGAACTTCAACCGCGTGCATTTCGAATGGAAGCGCGAGAGCGGGAAGTGGGACGTCACCATGGACGCCCGCACCGGCAAGTACCGCCCCGACGTGACGGTTGCCAGCATGCAGGTCGCCGACCGCGCGGGACCCGTCTATACCTACGAGGACCGCGACGACCGCGACCGCTGGACGGTGGCGGACGGCGCGCTCGGCAAGGGCGGGTCGCGGTGGCTGCCGATCTTCAAGCCCGAGCTCTACGCGGGCGAGGTGTTCGGCATCCTCGCGCGGGCGCATGGCATCGTGCTGAAGGAGGCCGAGCTGGCCGAGCTGCCGCCCGAGGGCGAGGTGCTCGCCAGTTTCGAGAGCGGGCCGCTGGTCGAGATCCTCGAGGACATGCTCTATCATTCGACCAACATCACCGCCGAATGCGTCGGCATGAGCGCCAGCCGAAAGCTGAACCCGGGCACCGCCAGCCTGGTCGAATCCGCTGCCACGATGAGCGGCTGGCTCTCGGACAAGTTCCGCACCGACGGCGTGGCCGTGGTGGATCATTCGGGCCTTGGCGGCGACAGCCGGGTGATGGCCGACGCGATGATGCGCGTTCTGGCGGACCCGATCTCGCAGAAGCGGCTCAGGCCGATCCTGAAGTCCATCACGATGCGCGACAAGCAGCGCCGGCCGCTGCCGAACAGCCCGACGAAGGTGGTCGCCAAGACCGGGACGCTGAACTTCGTGAGCGGGCTCGCGGGCTACATCACCGGCCCGGGCGGCAAGGAGCTCGTCTTCGCGATCTTCTGTGCCGACGTGCCCCGGCGCGAGGCGCTCGGCGATCACGAACGGGAACGGCCGCCGGGGATGATGGCCTGGAACGGCCGGGCGAAGATCCTGCAGCAGGACCTCATCGACCGCTGGTCGGAAACCTATCGCTGACGCCTCAGAAGTGCCGGATCTGGAATTCGGCCGGGATCTGCACCGCGTGGCGCGGCGCCGGGCTTTCGGTGAGCGTGCCGAGGATGGGCAGGACGCAGAGCGCCAGGGTCGCGAGGATCAGGAAATGCATGCGGGTCATGGGAGCACCGGAAAATGGATGCTCCCACTCTGCGCCGCGCCGGACATTGCGGCAATTCGGGTTTTCCCGACCTTGCAGAAATCCGCCCGCCGTGGCCTGAAAGCGCCGGTTTCTGCCTATTCGGTAAGATGCCGGGCCCGGGCGCCGCGTTCGATGGCCGCCGCGACGAGCCGTTCAAGCTCCAGCTCGTAGCGCACTTCCTCGAGGAACCGCAGCTCGGCCTCGCGCAGCACGCCGTCCGCCGCGGCGACGTCGCAGCAGAGCGCGTAGGCCGTTTCGAACAGCCGCGCCGGCAGGCTTTCCCGGATCAGGCCGAAGAGCGCGTCGAGCCCGTCCTCTTCCGAGAAGAGGTCGATGACCATCTGGCTCACCGTCTGGATGCGGTCGGTGTCGTAATGCCCGAAGATCGGCAGGGTGTTCACCGCGTCCTCGATCTTGACCAGCTCCATCGTGCGGACGTTCTCGTCCGACAGGGAGACCGCGATCATCAGAGCGACGAGGCAGTCCTGGGCCGTCAGGCTGTGGGTTTCGGTCTCGGTCATGGGGATCCTCGTCACATGTGTTGCAGCGCAGAATATTGACCCGGCGCGAGGCGGGCAATAGGTAGCGCCCCTGTCCCCGGTGAGTCCCGGGCCCTCCAGGAGTTTGAGCCATGACCAATATGCGTGACGCCGCGATGAATTCGAAGGCCTGGCCTTTCGAAGAGGCCCGCGCCCTGCTCAAACGTTACGAGAAGGCCCCACCCGAGAAGGGCTACGTGCTGTTCGAGACGGGCTACGGCCCGAGCGGATTGCCGCATATCGGCACCTTCGGCGAAGTGCTGCGGACGACGATGATCCGCCGCGCCTTCGAGGTGATCTCGGACATCCCGACCCGGCTGATCTGCTTCTCGGACGACATGGACGGGATGCGGAAGGTGCCGGGCAACGTGCCGAACCAGGAGCGGCTGGCGGAGGATCTGCAACGCCCGCTGACGAGCGTCTACGACCCGTTCGAGGAATTCGAGAGCTTCGGGCACCACAACAACGCGATGCTGCGCCGCTTCCTCGACACCTTCGGGTTCGAGTACGAATTCTATTCGGCGACCGAATTCTACAAGTCGGGCCAGTTCGACGAGGTGCTCAAGCGCGCGGTCGAACGCTACGACGACATCATGAAGGTCATGCTGAAATCGCTCCGCGAAGAGCGCCAGCAGACCTATTCCTGCTTCCTGCCGATCCACCCGGAGACCGGGCGCGTGCTTTACGTGCCGATGAAGAAGGTCGATGCGGAAACCTACACGATCACCTTCGACGATCCGGACGGCCGCGAATGGACGCTGCCGGTGACGGGCGGCAACGTGAAGCTCCAGTGGAAGCCCGACTTCGGTGCCCGCTGGGCCGCGCTCGACGTCGATTTCGAGATGTACGGCAAGGATCACAGCACCAACACGCCGATCTACGACCGGATCTGCGAGATCCTCGGCGGCCGGAAGCCGAACCATTTCACCTACGAGCTTTTCCTCGACGACAAGGGCGAGAAGATCTCGAAATCGAAGGGCAACGGTCTGTCGATCGACGAATGGCTGTCCTACGCCTCGACCGAGAGCCTGTCCTACTTCATGTACCAGAAGCCCAAGACGGCGAAGCGGATGCATTTCGACGTGATCCCGCGGGCGATGGACGAATACCACCAGCAGCTCCGCGCCTACCCGGACCAGACCGACGAACAGAAGGTTGCGAACCCGGTCTTCCACATCCACGGCCACAACGTGCCCGCCTCGGACATGGTCGTGTCGTTCTCCATGCTGCTGAACCTCGCCTCGGTTGCGTCGGCCGAGGACAAGGAGACGCTCTGGGGCTTCATTCGCCGCTACGCGCCGGAGGCCACGCCCGAGACCCATCCGGGGCTGGATGCCGCGGCGGGATACGCCGTCCGCTACTTCAACGATTTCGTGAAGCCGGAGAAGGTCTATCGCCTGCCGACCGACCTCGAACGGCAGGCGCTGGTCGAGCTGCGCGATGCGCTGAAGGACTGGGGCGGGCCGATGGATGCCGAAGAGCTGCAGGGGCTGGTCTTCGCGGTCGGACGCGAGAAGTTCGATCCGCTGCGCGACTGGTTCAAGGCGCTCTACGAGGTGCTCCTCGGCGCCAGCCAGGGTCCGCGGTTCGGCGGCTTCATCGCGCTCTACGGCGTGCAGGAGACGGTCCAGCTGATCGACAGGGCGCTCGACGGCGACTTCGCCTGACCTCGCAGGGGGCTGCGCCGCGGCCCCCGGACCCGCCGTGCCAGTGTGCTTCCGTGGGGTCATGGGGGTCGTAATTCGCACCAAAGGGTTGAGTTGATTGACAATCATCTCAACGACAGGTTGGTTGCCGGAGTCGGGCGCTCAAACGCCCGTTCGAGCGAAAGGACCAGCCTTGACGACCGGATACGAACCGCTCGACATCCCGAAGCCGATCGCCGACGACATCTGGATCGTCGACGGTCCGGCCATCAAGTTCTACGGGATGCCCTTTTCGACCCGCATGACGGTGGTGCGCCTGTCGGACGGGGGGCTCTGGCTGCATTCCCCGATCCGCCTGACAGATGCGCTGAAGGAGCGGATCACGGCCCTGGGGCCGGTACGCGAGCTGATCGCGCCGAGCGTCATCCACTACGCCTATCTGACGGAGTGGAAACGCGCCTTTCCCGAGGCGACGGCCTGGATCGCGCCGGGCGTGGAGGCGCGGGCGCGGAAGCACCACATCCCGCTGGAATTCGACCGGCACCTTGCAGGCGCCGTGCCCGGCTGGTCGAAGGATTTCGACTGGCTGATCGTGCGCGGCAGCAAGGTCGTGCAGGAGTCGGTGTTCCACCACCGCGCCAGCCGGACCCTGATCCTGACGGACCTGATGGAGAATTTCGAGCGCAGCAAGAAACCGTGGTGGATGTGGCCGATGATCCGCATGGCGGGTATCGGCGCGCCGCGGGGCGGGATGCCGCGGGACATGCGCATGACCTTCGCCGGCAACGAGGATCTGCTGCGCGAGGACGTCCTGCGGATGATCCTGTGGAACCCGAAGCGTGTCATCCTGGCCCACGGCAAGTGGTTCGAGGCGGACGGCGCGATCGAGATGAAACGCTCGTTCCGGTGGCTGCTCGAGGAGTGACGCCCCCGGGCGGCGCTCAGCGTCCCTTGCGCCAGAGCCGGTACCAGCCGGTCCAGCGGGCGGCCAGTGCCTGCCCGGGTTCGCCGAAGAGACGGTCGGACAGGGGGAAGGCCTCGGCCATGATCTCGGCCTGCCGCCGCTCGGCGAGGCCGGTGAAGGTCGCGCGGGCGGACATGTCGTTGGGACGCTCCAGCGCCCGGCATTCGGCCGAGAGCAGCGACAGGTCGCGATGCTCGCCCAGCAGATCCTCGAGCCGTTTGCTCTGCGCCAGCCGCACCTCCATCACCTCGGGCCAGACGGGGGCGAGGATCTGCGCGTGGTAGCGGTGGTATTTCGCCCGCTTGCGCCATTCATGCAGCCGGTCCTCGGTCAGCTTCCTGCGGGCCCGCGCGGTGGCCTTTCCGGCCCGGTCGTAGGTCTTCACGAGACCCGCCGCGATCGCCTCCGCGTCCCGCTCCTTCAGCGACCACTTGTCGATCCGGCCCCGGACCGTCGCGATCTGGTCTCCGAAGGCCTCGAGCGCGTCGAAGGTGGCCGGGTCGCCCGCGATCTCCTTGTGCTGAAGCGTCAGCGCCCCCCGGAACGAGGCGAAGGGCTGGCGGGGCTGGTCGGGATAACGGTCCAGCAGCGCGTCGTAGGCCTCCAGCAGCGTGCCGCGGTCGCGCAGCGGCGACAGCAGCCGCGCGGCATCGCGCAGCGCCCGGTTCTCGGTCGAATAGGCGGGCAGGGCGGGGCGGATCAGGCGCAGCAGGCCGCGGGTCTTCTTCACCTTCTTCCGCGCGGTGTGGATCGTCTCGGCCAGAGTCTCGCCGGTCTCCGTCGTGACCGCCTCGAGCGCGGCGTCGAGCTGGCTGCGCGCGATGCGGCGCATCTCTTTCGTCAGCGACTTCTCGGGCGATTTCAGTCGATAGGCCATGTGGTTCGGTCTTTCCCTTCCGCGGAAATGAAACCATGCGCCGGCGGGGCCCGTATCTCAAGGCACAAACCGGAGGTGACCCATGCGACGTTTCCTGACGGCACTGGCGATCTGGCTGGCCGCGGCCATCCCGGCGGCCGCCCAGCAGACCGAGATCGAGACGGTGATCGCCGACCAGTTCGAACGCTTCCGCGCCGACGATTTCGCGGCCGCCTTCGAACATGCCAGCCCGACCATCCGCGGCCTCTTCGGCACGCCCGAGAATTTCGGCGCCATGGTCCGGAACGGTTATCCGATGGTCCACCGGCCGAAGTCCTTCCGCTTCCTCGACCTCGGCGAGGGGCGGCGTGGCCTGCGCCAGATCGTCGAGGTCGAGGACATCGCCGGCCGCCGCCACCTGCTGGCCTACGAGATGATCGAGACCGAAAACGGCTGGAAGATCAACGGCGTGCAGCTTCTGCCGCCGCCCGACGTGGCGGCCTGAAGCGTTGCGCCGGGACGGGCCGGCGCGCGGTGGCGGCAGGGCGCGTTAAGCCGGCTCTGCTAGCTCCCTCTTCCTGACGGGTCCGGGCGCGGACCGCTTGGGAAAGGGACAGCGATGAACAAGGCGATCACCGACGGGATTCTCTTCATGCCCCCCGCCTTCGCGGCGGGGCTCGGCGATTGGTCGAAGGGCGACGGCACCGCGGGGTCCGACACCTATGACGGCGACGTCGCCGCCGCGCTGGTGTCGGCGGATGCGGATTTCGGCGGCTGCCTCGAACTGCTGAAGGGCAGCGCGACCCAGAAGCTGCGCTACATGGGCGAGACGCCGATCCTGCCGGGCTGCTACCTGCGGGTCACCGCCCGGGTGAAGGCGGTCAGCGGCAACCTGCCTTCGGTCCGGATCGCGGGCTGGGCGGGCGATGGCGCGGACAGCCACGTGACCGGGCTGGTCGAGGCCGGGCCCGCCGTGCCGCTCACGCAATACGGCGAGGTGGTCGAAGTGTCGGCCATCGTCGGCACCGGCAACCGGCAGGGGGTGGACATGGTCTGGGGCACCGCCCCGGTCTACGGCCATTTCGGGCTGGACCTCACCGGCCCGAACGGCGGGGTGGTGCGGATCGACGACCTGGTCATCGAGGACGTGACCGAGCTCTTCCTGCGCAAGATGATGCCTTGGGTCGACGTGCGCGATTTCGGGGCCCTCGGCGACGGCGTCACCGACGACCTGCCCGCCTTCGAGGCGGCGGATGCCGCGGCGGAGGGCCGGCTCGTCATGGTGTCGGAGGGGACTTATTTCCTCGGCGGGTCGCTGACGCTCGACAGCCGGGTGCAGTTCGAGGGCACGGTGGTGATGGCGGCGGGCTCGATCCTGTCGCTGACCCGCAACTTCGACCTGCCCAGCTACATCGACGCCTTCGGCGACGAGGAGCTGGCCTTCCGCAAGGCGTTCCAGTCGCTCCTCAACGACAGCCAGCACGAGAGCCTCGACATGTGCGGCCGCCGGGTCATCGTCACCGGGCCGATCGACATGGCGGCAGCGGTGGCCAACAAGACCACGTTCTCGACCCGGCGTCACATCCGGAACGGCCAGTTCGACGCGGCGGAGACCAGCGCGTGGGACACCGACACCGTGACCAGCCAGGCCAGCTATTCGCCCGCCTCGGCGCTGAAGCTGACCAACGTGGTGAACGTGGCCAACGTGCAGGTCGGATCGCTCGTCACCGGCAACGGCGTCGGGCGCGAGGTCTACGTCCGCGACCGCAACGTCGGCGCGCAGGAGATCACCCTCTCGGCGCCGCTCCACGACGCGGCGGGGACCCAGACCTATACCTTCCGTCGTTTCAAATACATGCTGGATTTCAGCGGCTTCGACGATTTCGACAAGTTCTCAATGTCGGATATCGAGTTCCGCCTCTCGGGGCGCTGTTCGGGGATCCTGCTGCCGCCCTCGGGGCTGATCTTCCACGTGCGCGACTGCGTCATCAACAAGCCGAAGGACCGCGGCATCACCAGCCACGGGGAGGGCTGTCAGGGCATGCTGATCGACCGCTGCCAGTTCCTCAGCGACGAGGGCGGGGTGAAGAGCGCCGACCGCGTCTCGATCGCGCTCAATGCCAATGCCAACGACGTGAAGCTCCGCGACAACCGGATCGTGCAGTTCCGGCATTTCGCGGTGCTGGCCGGCACCGGCACGATCATCACCGGCAACCACTGGTTCCAGGGCGATGACGAGAACAACGCGGTGCGCACCCCGGGCCTCGTGCTGACGCACCCGAACACGCGGGCGACGATCAACGGCAATTATGTGGACAACTGCTTCATCGAATGGGGCAACGAACACGACGCGGCGCCCGGCTTCTCGTCGGAATTCTCGTTCTCCGGGCTCTCGGTCACGGACAACGTCTTCCTGTGTTCGGATGTCGCGCCATGGTTCACCTTCCTCGTGGTGAAGCCCTACGGCGCCGGGCACTTCCTGAACGGCCTGGCGGTGACCGGCAACATCTTCCGCGTGATCCACGGCGAGATCGACCGGGTCGAGAGCGTCGACACCTCCTTCGCCGATCTCGATTACGACCGCTGCAAGAACGTGACCTTCTCGGACAACATGTTCAACTCGGTCACGGTGGGCGTGGTGAACCCGGTGCTGATCCGTCACGACCAGGCGAGCGTCTCGGACACCTGGACCGTCGATTGCGCGCCGAAGCTGCCCTTCGGGGGCTGGGCGCAGACGGTCGAGGGGGTCGTCGCCAACGGCAGGATCGAGCGGTCCGGCGGCACCGGGCACTGGGGCCTGCCCTACGTGAAGCTGCGGGAGGGCGCGAACCGGGACCAGGTGACGCTCAACTGGGAGGTGCCGGTTTCGGGCACCGTCTCGGTCATCGTGCGGATGGACGACGCGCTCTGATCAGGCGGCCAGATCCGCGGGCGTCAGGCGGTAGGCGCGGGCGAAGCCGCCGTTGAGATGGGCGGCGGTCACCTCGAAGGTGACGTGGAAGAAATCCTGGAAGCCCGAGTAGAGCTTCGCCTTCGGGCGCAGCGCAAGGTAGCGTGCGGCGAGCTCGGTATGCCCGGGCTCGCCCTGCCGCGTGGCATGCGCCCGGCACATCAGCGTCAGGCGCGGATGGGTCAGCGGATCGCCGCGCGGGCCCGGCTCTCCGACCAGCAGCGAGCAGGCGTCGTTCCGCTTCAGCGCCTGCGCATGGGCGGAGAGGTCGGAGATCAGCGTCAGCGGCGCGCCCGACGAGGTGGTGGCGATGGCGATGCGCGTGACCATCGGACCGCCCGTCTCCGGGTCGATGACGCCGAGCGCGGCGAAGGTGGCGTCGCGCAGGAGCGTGCGGGCGAGGGCGCGCGCCTCGGCGTCGGTTTCGCGGATGGGATCGGTCACGGTCATGCGGCGGAGCCTAGTGCGGACCCGCGGGAATGACCATCAGAACTCTGTCCAGATCCCCAGCTTCAGCCGGTAGTCCCGGTCCGGCGTGATCCCGGTCGACAGCCCGGTATCGAACCACAGGCGGTTGGTCAGCCGGACGGCGAGCGAGCTTTCGCCGCGCAGGTGGAGCGTCCCGCCACGGGCCCTGTAGGCGAAGAGCTGCACGTAGGACCGCATCCGCGGGGTCGGGGCGAGGCCGAGCGTCAGGTCGATCTTGCCGGCCTGGTCGGTGCGGGTGATCTCGGCCCCGAGCATCGCCTCGGCCCAGCCGGGAGCGCCGCGGAGGCGGAAGCTCCGGCCCAGGGTCAGCCGGGGCGACACGGCCGCCACGCCGTCGAGGCGGCCCGCCCCGAGTGCGGCGTCGATCTGCCATGCCCCCTGCGGCGGCAGGAGCGACAAGCGGTAGAAGCCGAGCGCCTTGACCACCCGCCCGCGTGCGGTGTCGAGTTCGAGCGTGAGGCCGCTGCGCGGCGTGACCCCGTAATCGAGGTAGAGCGACCCGCGGTAGGATGGTTCGGACGGCAGGGTGCCATCGGCCACCCGGGCGGCGAGGGCGGCGAAACCCTGCCCCGCGCCGCGCGGCCATGCGCCGGGCAGGGCGGGCGCGGCGGCGCAGAGGCAGATCAGGGTCAGGCAGAGGCGGAGCATGGCGGGAGGCCCTCGGGACCCGCCAAGTCTCGGCCGCGTCGGTTAAGCGTTCGTTAATGCGTGCAGGCGGACAGCAGAAAGCCGGGCCGTGGAGGGACGGCCCGGCCTTCGGTCCGGTGCGGCGCAGTGGAGGGGCGAGAGAGGCGCGCCGCGGCCGGTCGTGCCTCAGGCCGCCACGAGCGCGTCGGCCAGAAGATTGATGCGGTAGCCCTGGCCGAAACTGGTCGCGATGAGCTGGGCCGGCGCGTCGAGGGTCGCGAGTTTCGCACGGATGCGGCAGATGTAGACGTCGAGGATCTTCCAGTCGGGCTCGTCCTCCCAGCCGTAAAGCCGGGTGATCAGCGCCTCGCGTCCGAGCAGGCGCCCGTTGGCGAGCGCGAGGGTCTCGACCAGTTCGTATTCCAGCCGGGTGAGGTGGATCGAATGCCCGGCGAAGCTGACCCGGCGCCGGTCGAAGTCGATGCGCAGGCCGCAGAACTCGGGCGTGGAGGAGGCGAAGCCGCGGGCCCGACGGGCGAAGGCACGCACCCGGGCGGCGATCTCGGCGCCGTCGAAGGGCCAGGCGATCACGTCGTCCGCCCCGATGGCGAGACCACGCAGGCGGTCACGGTGGGACACCTCGCGCGAGAACAGCAGGATCGGCAGCTGCGGGGCCCGGGAGCGCAGGCGGCGGATCAGGTCCGATCCGTCCATGTCGGGCAGGTCGGGGTCGAATAGCACCGCGTCGTACTGGCACTGGGCCACGTGGGTCAGCACGTCCTCGGCATCGGCGGCTTCGGAGACGAGGAAGCCTTCGTCGCGCATGAGCTTGGCGATCGTGGCCATGATCCAGCTGGTCTCGGTGATCAGGATGCGCATCGTCGGGTCTCCTCGGTCTGAAGACGAAGAGGGTCGCTCTGCGCGACCGGGCCGCGCATGCGGCCCACACCGTCGTTTGGTTGATGGTGGCGTCCGGGGGCGTGCTCGCCCGGCCCGTGACGTCTGATCAATTTGATACGCTTTTGGCCCGTTCCCTGTCAGCGGCTTTCGGGAGTCGCGGTTAACGCCTTGCGGCGCGGGGCTGCGCAACCCACATGGAAGGCGGCAACATGAGGAGATGACGATGCAATGTCCGGTGGACGGAACCGAGCTGATGATGACCGACCGGCAGGGGGTCGAGATCGACTACTGCCCGAAATGCCGGGGTGTCTGGCTCGACCGGGGGGAGCTGGACAAGATCATCGACCGGTCCGCGCATGACCACGAGGCCGCCGTGCGCCGGCCCGCGCCGCCGCCGCCCGCGCCCCAGCACCATCCGCAACACGAGCAGCCTTACGATCCCCGCTACCGCGACGAGCACCGCGGCCATTACAAGCGGAAGAAGCGCAAGAGCCTCCTGTCCGAGATATTCGACTTCGACTGAGGTCCTATTCCGTTCCCGCCCGCGGTGGAGTAGCGTCTGATCCGACGGACAGATCAGGAGACGACCCGATGCAGATGAGCGAGAGCCGCGAGATCAAGGCCGATCCCGCAACGGTCTTTGCGGCCCTGATGTCGCCCGAGGTGCTGCAGGAATGCGTGCCCGGCGCGCAGGAGGTGACCGGCACGCCGGAAGAGGGCTTCGAGGCGGTGGTCGTGCAGAAGGTCGGACCGGTGAAGGCCACGTTCAAGGGCCTGGTGACGGTGACAGACATCGTCGAGAACGAGTCCCTGACGCTCTCGGGCGAGGGCAAGGGCGGCGCGGCGGGCTTCGCCAAGGGCGACGCGAAGGTGCGGCTCGAGGAGATCCCCGAAGGCACCCGCCTGCATTACGATGTGGAGGCGAAGGTCGGCGGCAAGCTCGCGCAGCTCGGCTCGCGCATCATCGACGGGTTCGCGAAGAAGATGGCCGACCAATTCTTCACCCGCTTCCAGGAGGTTCTGGAAGGCCCGGCAGAGGGAGACGAGCCCCCCGAGGCCGAGAAGAAGGGCTGGCTGAAGCGCATGACCGGCGGCTGACCGCAGGAGGCCGCGCGAGTTCTGTGCGCTGATGCAGGAAAGGCCGCCCACGGGCGGTCTTGTCTTTTGTGGTGCACGGGTTACTTTCCGCGGCTCGAACACATGGCGAACATCGGAGGCGACCCATGGCCCCCATCCTGCAGGTCCGGGACCTCAAGAAGATCTACGACGGCGGTTTCGAGGCGCTCAAGGGCGTGACGCTCGACATCGAGGAAGGAGAGATAATCGCGCTCCTCGGACCGAACGGCGCCGGGAAGACGACTCTGATCTCGACCCTCTGCGGCATCACCGTTCCCACGTCGGGCAGCGCGACCGTGGGCGGGCACGACATCCAGACCGATTACCGCGCGGCGCGCAGCATGATCGGGCTGGTGCCGCAGGAGATCTCTCTCGAACCCTTCGAGAAGGTCATCAACACGGTGCGGCTGACCCGCGGGCTCTTCGGCAAGCGCCGGAACGACGCCTATCTCGACGAGGTGCTGGGAAAGCTCTCGCTTCTCGACAAGCGCAATCAGCCGACCAAGGAGCTTTCCGGCGGCATGAAGCGCCGGGTGCTGATCGCCAAGGCGCTCAGCCACGAGCCGCGGGTGCTGTTCCTGGACGAACCGACCGCGGGCGTGGACGTCGCGCTCCGCAAGGACATGTGGGAGGTCGTCGCCGAGCTGAAGAAGTCGGGCGTGACGATCATCCTGACCACCCATTACATCGAGGAAGCCGAGGCCATCGCCGACCGGATCGCCGTCATCAACAAGGGCGAGATCCTCCTGGTGGAAGAGACCGCGACCCTCATGGCGCGGCTCGGGCGCAAGCGTCTCACCATCGAACTGCGGGAGCCGATCCAGTCGGTGCCCGAGACGCTTTCGGCCTATGACCTCGAGCTTTCCGAGGGCGGGACCGACCTGACCTATACCTATGACACGCACCAGGAAAAGACGGGGATCACCGGCCTCCTGGCCGAGCTGTCCGCCGCGGGCCTGAAGCTTCGCGACATCTCCACCCGGCAGGATTCGCTCGAGGAGATCTTCGTCGGTCTGGTGCAGGAGGGCGCAGCATGAACACCCGGGCCATCTGGTCGATCTACCGCAACGAGATGATGCGATTCTTCCGCACCATCCTGCAGAGCTTCATCTCTCCGGTGATCTCCACCTCGCTCTACTTCGTCGTCTTCGGCACCGCCATCGGGTCGCGCATCGACGAGGTCGAGGGCGTCACCTACGCCGCCTTCATCGTGCCGGGGCTGATCATGCTCTCGGTCATCATGCAGGGGATCTCGAACGCCTCCTTCGCGATCTACTTCCCGAAGTTCATCGGCACGATCTACGAGGTGCTCTCGGCCCCGGTGAACTTCCTCGAGGTGGTCGTGGGCTACGTGGGCGCGGCGGCCACCAAGTCGCTCTTCATCGGGCTTGTGATCCTCGGGACCGCGTCGCTCTTCGTGGATCTGACCATCGCGCATCCGCTGGCGATGCTGCTCTTCCTCGTGCTGACCTGCGTCAGCTTCGCGCTGATGGGCTTCATCATCGGGATCTGGGCGAAGAACTTCGAACAGCTCCAGCTGGTGCCGATGCTGATCGTGACGCCGCTGGTGTTCCTCGGGGGCTCGTTCTACTCGATCTCCATGCTCCCGCCGCTCTGGCAGAAGATCACGCTCTTCAACCCGGTGGTCTACCTGATCTCGGGCTTCCGCTGGGCCTTCTTCGAACAGGCGGACGTGCCCGTGGGCCTGAGCCTGCTTGCCATCGGCGGATTCACCGCCATCTGCATGGCGGTGATCTGGTGGATCTTCCGCACCGGCTGGCGCCTGCGCGACTGATCGCACTGGCCATTGCGCTTCACCTGCCGCGGGGATAGCGAGGCGTCAGGGAGGAGCCGTTCGTCAACAGACAGGGCTTCCGCATGACCCGACCCGCCTTCGCGCCAGCCCCTGCTGCAGGGGCCGCGCCCGCTCCGGCCGGCCTCGTGATCCTCGCGCTCGCGCTCGGGGCCTTCGCGATCGGCACCACCGAATTCGCCTCCATGGCGCTGCTGCCCTATTTCGCGACCGATCTGGCCGTGTCCGAGGCCAGGGCCGCCGACGCGATCAGCGCCTATGCGCTCGGCGTGGTGGTGGGCGCGCCGACGCTCTCCGTGCTTGGCGCCAAGGTCTCGCGCCGGGTGATGCTGGTGCTCCTGATGCTCGCCTTCGCGGTGTTCAACGCCGGCTCTGGTCTGGCCGAGACCTTCGGGACCTTCACGCTGATGCGCTTCCTCTCGGGGCTGCCGCATGGCGCCTACCTCGGCATCGCCGCGCTGACGGCGGCCTCGGTCGTGCCGCGGAACCGGCGCGCCTCGGCCGTCGCGCGGGTCTTCGTGGGGCTGACGCTGGCCACGACGATCGGCGTGCCCGCGGCCAGCTGGCTTGGCCAGGCGGTCGGCTGGAGGTGGGGTTTGGCGGTGGTCGGCGTGATCTCGTTGGCCACGGCGCTGTCGGTCTGGCAGGTGGCGCCGCGCGACCGGCCCGACCCGGGCGCCAACCCCCTGCGGGAACTGGGGGCGCTGAAGAACCGGCAGGTCTGGCTGCTGCTGGCGACCGGGGCGATCGGCTTCGGCGGCTTCTTCGCGGTCTACACCTACCTCGCCTCGACCGTGATCTACACCACCGGCGCCGGAGAGGCCGCGGTGCCCTTCGTGCTGATGGTGACCGGCGCGGGCATGACCGTCTTCACCCTGCTGAGCGGGATGCTCGCCGACCGCAACGCCGACGCGACGGTCTTCGGCTGCTTCGGGGCGGGGGTGCTGGTGCTGCTGGCCTATCCCTTCGCGGCCGGCAACCTCTGGACGCTGGTGCCGGTGATCTTCTGCCTCGGGACCCTCGGCGGGATCTCGACCGTGCTGCAGTCGCGGCTGATGGATGTCGCGGGCGAGGCGCAGCAGATGGCGGCGGCGATGCACCACGCGGCATTCAACTTCGCCAATGCGCTCGGTCCCTTCCTTGCGGCCATGGCGCTGAGGGCGGGCTACGATTACCCGGCTTCGGGCTTCGTGGGCGCGGGCCTCGCCGTGGTGGGGATCGCGCTCTATGCCGTCGCGGTCTGGGACGGGCGGCGAAGGGCCGCGGCCTGACATCCGGGCCCGCGCATCCGTCCGGGCAGGCCGGGCCTGCGCCCGGCCCGCGGCGGCGCCGGGCGGGGCCTAGCCCTGGTCGTGGAAGTGGTCGTAGATCGTTTCCGCCAGCGTGTCCGAGATCCCCTCGACCGCCTTCAGATCCGCGAGGTTCGCGCGGCTCACCGCCTTGGCCGAGCCGAAATGCGCCAGCAGGGCCCGCTTGCGGGTCGCGCCCACGCCCGCGATCTCGTCGAGCGGCGTGGCCGAGACGGCCTTGGAGCGCTTCGCCCGGTGGGTGCCGATCGCGAAGCGGTGCGCCTCGTCGCGCAGGCGCTGGACGAAGTAGAGCACCGGGTCGTTCATCCTGAGCGCGAAGGGCCGCCGACCGGGGCGGTGGAATTCCTCCTTGCCGGCGTCGCGGTCGATCCCCTTGGCGACCCCCACGAAGGGCACGTCCGAGACGCCCAGCTCCTGCATGATCTCCTGCACGGCCGAGACCTGGCCCGCGCCGCCGTCGATCAGCATCAGGTCGGGCCAGAGGCCCTTCTCGCGGTCCGGATCCTCCTTCAGCAGGCGCTTCAGGCGGCGGGTGAGCACCTCCTTCATCATGCCGAAATCGTCGCCCGGCGTCAGGTCCTCGCCGCGGATGTTGAACTTGCGGTACTGGTTCTTCATGAACCCCTCGGGCCCGGCGACGATCATCCCGCCGACCGCGTTCGTCCCCTGGATATGCGAGTTGTCGTAGACCTCGACCCGGTTCGGCGGGGCCTCCAGTTCGAAGGCCTCGGCCAGCCCGCGCAGGAGCTTGGTCTGCGCCTGGCTCTCGGCCATCCGCCGGCCGAGGCTCTCGCGCGCGTTCCGCACCGCGCCTTCGACCAGCTCGGCCTTCTCGCCGCGCTTGGGGACCAGCAGTTCGACCTTGCGGCCCGCCTTCTCGGACAGCGCCTGCGCCATCAGGTCCGCGTCCTCGATCGGGTGCGACAGGAGGATCTGCCGGGGCGGCTCCTTGCCGTCGTAGAACTGGCCGAGGAAGGCCTCGAGCACCTCGGCCTCGTCGATGTCGGCGCCCGCGCGGGGATAGAAATCCCGGTTCCCCCAGTTCTGGTTCGCGCGGATGAAGAAGACCTGCACGCAGGCGTGGCCGTGCTCCATGTGCAGCGCCACGACATCCGCCTCGGCCGTGCCGCGCGGGTTGATGCCCTGCACGGACTGCACCTGCGTCAGCGCCCGGATCCGGTCGCGCAGGGCGGCGGCGCGTTCGAATTCCATGTCTTCGGAGGCCGCCTGCATCTCCTTCGCGAGCTTCTCCTGCACGTTTGTCGACTTGCCCGAGAGGAACCGTTCCGCGTCCGAGACGGAGGCGGCGTAATCGGCTTCCGAGATATGGCCGACGCAGGGGGCCGAGCAGCGCTTGATCTGGTAGAGCAGGCAGGGCCGCGAGCGGGACGAGAACATCGCATCCGTGCAATTGCGCAGCAGGAAGACCTTCTGCAGCTGGTTCAGCGTCCGGTTCACCGCGCCCGCACTGGCGAAGGGGCCGTAATAGGCGCCCTTCTCCTTCTTCGCGCCACGGTGCTTCTTGATCTGCGGAAAGGCGTGGTCCTTGGCGACGAGGATGTTCGGGAAGCTCTTGTCGTCGCGCAGCAGCACGTTGAACTTGGGCTTGAGCTGCTTGATCAGGTTCTGCTCGAGCAGCAGCGCCTCGGTCTCGGTCCGGGTCGTCAGGAACATCATCGACGCGGTGTCGGCGATCATCCGGGCGATCCGCCCGGAATGGCCGGACGGGCGCGCGTAGTTCGAAACTCTCGCCTTCAGGTTGCGCGCCTTGCCGACGTAGAGCACACGGCTCTCCGAATCGAGCATCCGGTACACGCCGGGCGAGCTGTCGAGGCGGCGGACATAGTCCTGAATCACCGCGTATCCGGTTTTCGAATCGTTCTGCATTCTTCGTCTTACGTCGGCTCAGCTGGAGGGGAGGGCGATTCTCGGCCCTCCCTGCAACGTCCCGCGAATTCCGGCAAGCCTCAAGCTTTCCCCCGTTCCTGTGGACAAGTCTGGAGACAAGTTTTGGCGGCGGGGAAATTTCCGTTGTTTTCGACCGACTTCGTCGCTTTGCCTGTTTTTTAGGCGCATATGCAAGTCTTTGATTTTGCTGGAAAGAAAAATGGACACTCGGCAAGCCGCTGAAAACGTTGATGTTTCGGTAACGGTTGGATGACGGTTGTGTGACCGGTGCACAACTTCCCCTGCACCCCCTGTCCCAAGGTCACTCAACCCCCTGAACGTCCGGTGTCCGCCATCCAAGATGCTGTCCCCCGTCGGTGCACAGGAGCTGTCCGGTCACCCCCGGCGCATTCAGGAAGTAGAGCAGGGCGCCGGTGATGTCGGAGGGATTCGAACCCCGTTCCAGCACCGTCGATTCGCGCTGGCTGGCGAAACTGGCCTCGCTCTGGTGCGCGCCGATCAGCGTGGGACCCGGACCGATGGCGTTCACGCGCACGCGGGGGGCGAGTGCCCGCGCCGCGGTCTGGGTGAGGGTCCAGAGCGCGGACTTGGCCAGCGTGTAGGTCATGAACTCGGGCGTGAGCTTGCGCACCCGCTGGTCGATCATGTTCACGATGAGGGCCCGGGCGAGGGGTTCGCCCTGCGCATCCGTGCCGGCCCCGGGCGCCTGTGCGGCGAAGGCCTGGGTCAGCACGAAGGGGGCACGCAGGTTCGATTCCAGGTGACGGTCCCAGCTGTCGCGGTCGGCGGTGGTGATGTTGTCGTATTCGAAGATCGAGGCGTTGTTCACCAGCACCGTGAGCGGGCCGAGCGCCTCGGCGGCCGCGGGCACGAGGCGCTGCATCTCGGCCTCGACGGTCAGGTCGGCCTGCAGGGTCACCGCGTTGCGGCCCATGCCGCGGATCGTCTCGGCGGTCTCCTCGGCGGCGTCCTCGGAGCCGGCGTAATGGACGGCAATGTCGTGCCCGGCCTCGGCGAGGGCCAGGGCGATGGCGCGGCCAAGGCGCTTGCCGGCGCCGGTGACCAGTGCTGCGGTCATGGGGACCTCCCGTTCAGATCAGGACAAGCAACAGGTAGACCAGATAGGCCGCGGTCAAGGCCACGCCCCAGACCCGGCCTATGTCGCGTCGCCGCAGGACGAAGGGCGCCAGCAGCAGCGACGATCCGAGCATCACCCAGAGGTCGAACCGCGCGATCTGCTCGTCGACCGGGATCGGCGCGATCAGCGCGGTGACGCCGACGATGCCCAGCAGGTTGAAGAGGTTCGACCCGATCACGTTGCCGAGCGCCACGTCGGCCTGTTTCCGGAGCGCCGCGGCGACGGTTGTGGCCAGCTCGGGCGCGGAGGTGCCGATGGCGACGAGCGTCAGGCCGATCACCGCGTCGGAGACGCCGAAGGCGGTGGCGATGACGGTGGCGTTTTCCACCAGCAGACGGGCGCCGATCGGCAGGCCCACGATGCCCGCGGCAAGGAAGGCGAGTATCTTCCACATCCGCATGTGGGGATTGGCGCCTTCCAGCGCCTCCTCCGTCGCGGCGGCCTTGGTCTCGGCCCGGTGGGCCTTGGCGTCGCGGAACTGGTCCCAGAGCGAGAGGATGAGCGCGACGAACAGGATCATCCCCGCGATCCGTCCGTATTGGCCGAACTGGGCGAGCCCGATGAAGAGCACGGTGCCCGCCATCATGACGAGGTAGCTGTGCCGCGTGTCCACGGTGGAACTGTGCAGGCCCGAGATCATGGCGGGCACGCCCAGCACCAGCAGGATGTTGGCGATGTTCGATCCCACCACATTGCCGAGCGCGAGGCCCGGAGCGCCCGACAGGACGGCGTCGATCGAGACCAGCAGCTCGGGCGCCGAGGTCCCGAAGGCCACGATGGTGAGCGAGACGATCAGCGCCGGGATCCCGATCCGCAGCGACAGGTTCACCGCGCCCCGGACCAGCAGGTCCCCGGCCAGGACCAGCACGCCCAGCCCCACGAGCGCCAGAACGACAGCCTGAAGAAGCTCCATCCCTCAGCTCTTCCCGCAGGGGCAGGGGCCCTTGCCGATACGGTGGCGCCCGCAGCGCGGACACTTGGCCGAGGCCCGGCCGGGCAGGCGCGGCAGGCGGAGCTTGCCGAACATGGCCATCACGCCCATGGCGACGAGGAAGAGGATGACGATCTTGACGATCATGCGCTCAGAGCCCGAAGCGGGCATAGGCCGCCCGCTCCTCGATACCGGCAATCGCGTCCTGGAAGAAGGTTGCGCCCAGCCGTTGCAGGATGCCCCGCTTCTGGCCGTAGACCCGGAACCGCACCTTGTCGCCGTAGCGGCGCTTCATCTCGGGGGCGAGGTGGCCGATGCCGTCGATCAGCCCCAGCTCATGGGCGCGGCGGGCGAGCCAGACGTCGCCTTCGAAGAGCGGCTCGACCGGCTTCAGCCTGTCGCCGCGGCGCGCCTTCACGTGGTCGATGAAGGCCGCGTGGATGTCGCCCAGAAGCGCCTCGAGCCTGGCGACATCCTTCGGGTTCTCGGGGCGGAACGGGTCGAGCATGGATTTCGACTGGCCCGCCGTGTGCACCCGCCGTTCCACGCCCTGCCGGGCCAGCAGCACATGCGCGCCGAAGCTGGCCGAGATCACCCCGATGGAGCCGAGGATCGAGCTTTCGTCGGCCAGGATCTCGTCCGCGGCGCAGGCCAGCCAGTACCCGCCCGAGGCCGCCACATCCTCGACGAAGGCGATCACCGGGATCTCCTTCTCTTCCGACAGGCGCCGGATGCGGGCGGCGATCAGCGAGCTCTGCACCGGCGAGCCGCCGGGCGAGTTCACGACGAGCGCCACGGCCTTGGGTTTCCCCTTGCGGAAGGCCTTTTCGATCAGCGGCGCGAGGGCGTGGTCGCTGACCGGACCGCGCGGGCCGGAGGCGATCATCCCCTGCAGCCGGATGACGGCGACGCTGGGGGGCTTCTTGGTGAAGGGCAGGCGGTCGAACATGCAATGGAAATAGATTGCCCGACCGCAACAAACAAGTGAGCCGCCGCGCGAACCTTGGCTCGCGGGCGGCTCAAGTCGGGCCGCCCCACGGGGTGGAGGCGACCGGGAAGGTCGGGTGTCAGAAATCCTCGGGCATGTCCCGCCAGTGCGGGCTCGCTCGCCAGCGCCCCTTGTCGGCGCGCGGCTGGTTCGGAAGGGAGCGGTACTGACGGGGCCGCATGCGCGTGGCGGCCATGAAGAATTCGTGGAACGGGGAGAGCATTCTGATCTCCTTTCGTGATCGGCTCTGGTATGCTCCAATATGGCTTTCGCCTGCGCCCTTTGCTAATCAGGAATGGCTGCAGGATGTAAGGTGGGCTTACAATGGACTGGATGGCCATGCCGCCGCTGACGGCGCTCCGCGCCTTCGCGGCCTATTGCGAAACCGGCTCGATGAGCGCCGCGGGCGCGCGGCTGAACGTGAGCCACGCCGCGGTCAGCCAGCAGATCCGCGCGCTCGAGCAGCATCTCGGCCAGACCCTGATCGACCGCGGCGGCGCCCGGGGTGACCTGACGGAGGCGGGCGACGTGCTGGCCGACGCGGTGCAGGGCGGGTTCGAGCGGATCTACCGCGCCGTCTCGGAACTGACGGGGGCGGATGCCGAGCGGCCGGTGCAGATCACCACGACGCCCGCCTTCGCCGCCAACTGGCTGATGCCGCGGCTTGGCGGCTTCCGGGCGAAGAACCCCGGCGTCTCGCTGATGATCGACCCGTCGCCCGAGCTGCGGTCGATGCGGCCGGGCGGGTTCGACATGGCGGTGCGCTACGGCTCGGGCAGCTGGCCGGGCCTCGAGGCCGAGCTGTTGGTGCGCACGCCCATCGTGATCGTCGCCGCGCCCGGCCTCGTCGGCGACGGCGTCTTCGAGAGCCCCGGCGACCTGACCCGCTTCCACTGGATGCAGGAGATCGGCACCAACGAGGCCAGCGAATACCTGGAACGGTTCGGGGCGGTGCTGGACCGGGCCAAGGGCCTGACCTCGCTGCCCGGCAACCTGATGATCGAGGCGGCACGCGAGGGGCAGGGCGTCGCGGTGACCGCGGGCGCCTTCGTCGAGGCCGACATCGCCGCGGGACGCCTGCGGCTGCTGTTCGAGGACCGGCGCAAGAAGGGCTATTTCATCGTCACCCGGCCCGGACCGATGCGGGCGGACGCCCGCAAGCTCCATCGCTGGATCCGGGCGCAGGCGGCCGAGGCTGCGGCGGGTTGACGCAATAGGTGAGCGGGAGATATCCCATTTGATCGAGGTCAATGCCGGACTGCCGCGCGCCTGTCAGAAGGCGCAGGTGCACCATAGCTGACGGAGACTTCCCCGTGGCCACCACCGATCAAGACCCCGGCCTCTACGCGGCCCGAGAGCCGATTTTCCCCCGTAGGGTCCACGGCAAGTTCCGGAACCTGAAATGGGTCATCATGCTGGTGACGCTCGGGATTTACTACCTGACGCCGTGGATCCGCTGGGACCGCGGGCCCGAGCTGCCGGATCAGGCGGTGCTCGTGGACATGGCCGGGCGGCGGTTCTTCTTCTTCTGGATCGAGATCTGGCCGCACGAATTCTACTTCGTCGCGGGGCTCCTGGTGATGGCGGGGCTGGGGCTCTTCCTCTTCACCTCGGCGCTCGGCCGGGTCTGGTGCGGCTATACCTGCCCGCAGACCGTCTGGACCGACCTCTTCATGCTGGTGGAGCGCTGGATCGAGGGCGACCGCAATGCCCGTCTCCGGCTGCACCGGCAGAAATGGGACGCACGGAAGGCGCGGCTGAGGATCTCGAAGTGGGTGGTCTGGTTCCTGATCGGGCTCGCCACGGGCGGGGCGTGGGTCTTCTACTTCACCGATGCGCCGACGCTGCTGGTCGACCTCTTCACCCTGAATGCGCATCCGGTCGCCTATACGACGATCTTCATCCTCACGATGACGACCTTCATCTTCGGCGGCTTCATGCGCGAGCAGATCTGCATCTACGCCTGCCCCTGGCCCCGCATCCAGGCGGCGATGATGGACGAGGAGACGATCACCGTCGCCTATCGCGAATGGCGCGGCGAGCCGCGCGGCAAGGGCAAGCGGCGGCGCGAGAAGGCCGAGGCGGCGATGGCCACCACCCGGGCCGCCGGAGAGAAGGCGGGCGGCATGTCGCCCTTCGTGCCGATGCCGGGGATGCCGCTCGGCGTGGGCGGGCCGGTTCCGCCGAAGGAGACGCTCGGCGATTGCATCGACTGCAATGCCTGTGTGAACGTCTGCCCCATGGGCATCGACATCCGCGAAGGCCAGCAGATGGCCTGCATCACCTGCGCGCTCTGCATCGACGCCTGTGACGAGATCATGGACAAGATCGGCAAGCCGCGCGGGCTGATCGACTACATGGCCCTGACCGACGAACAGTCCGAGCGCGCCGGCAACCCGCCGCGCAACATCTGGAAGCACATCTTCCGGCCGCGCACGATCCTCTACACCGCGCTCTGGTCGCTGGTCGGGGTCGGCCTGCTGGTCGCGCTGTTCATCCGGCCCGACATCGACATGACCGTCGCGCCGGTCCGGAACCCGACCTACGTGACGCTCTCGGACGGGTCGATCCGCAACACCTACGACCTGCGGATCCGCAACAAGCACGGCGAGGAACGGCCCTTCCGCATCGGCGTCACCGGCGACCCGGCGCTCCGGTTGCAGGTCGAGGGCACGCCCTACGCCACCGTCACCGTCCCCGCCGACACCGCCGGGCAGGAGCGGGTCTACGTGATCGCACCGGGCGGCTCCGCCCCTGCGGGCGCCGAGGCGACGGACGTGCGGATCTGGATCGAGGATACCAGCAACGGCGACCGGGCCTACAGGGATACGGTCTTCAACGGGAGGGGCCAGTGATGGGCACGACGGAGAGCGGTTTCCGCCTGAAGGGCTGGCACGTGCTGGCGGGCTTCGTCGGCGCCTTCGGGGTGATCATCGCGGTGAACGTCACGCTCGCCGTCAACGCGGTGAAGACCTTCCCGGGGCTCGAGGTCGCGAACTCCTACGTCGCCTCGCAGCATTTCGACACGGACCGCGCGGCGCAGGAGGCGCTCGGCTGGACGATCTATGCCGATGACGTGGACGGGATGGTGCATCTGTCGATCACCGACCGGAACGGCGATCCGGTGCGGGTGAAGGACCTGCACGCGGTGGTCGGCCGGGCGACGAACGTGAAGGAGGACGTGGAGCCGGTCTTCGCCTTCAACGGCACGGTCTACGAGGCGCCGTTGCAACTTGGCGCCGGGAACTGGAACATCCGCATGACCGCGGTGGCCGAGGACGGCACCGTCTTCCGCCAGCGCGTCGTGCTGCACGTGGTGAGATGATGACGGCAGACCTCCGCGCCCCCATGTCGGCCTGTCCCGCCTGCGCGGCGATGCCCGCGTCGGAGGCGCTCGCGCAGTCGAAGGCGGCGATGAAGGACGCCACGATCTCGCTCTCGCTGCCGGGGATCCATTGCGCGGCCTGCATCTCGGGGGTCGAGGGCGCGCTGGCGCGGGTCGACGGGGTCCACGAGGCGCGGGTGAACCTGACGCTCAAGCGGGCCTCGGTGACCGCGGCGCCGGAGGTGACGGCGGACGATCTGGTCGCGGTGCTGACCGGGGCGGGATATGAGGCGCATGAGCTGGACGCGGGGACCATCGCCGCGACCAAGACCGACCGGGAGGGGCGCGAGCTTCTCATGCGGATGGCCGTGGCGGGCTTCGCGATGATGAATGTCATGCTGCTGTCGGTCTCGGTCTGGTCCGGGGCCGAGGCGGCGACCCGCGACATGTTCCACTGGATCAGCGCCGCGATCACGCTCCCGGCGATCGCCTTCTCGGGCCAGCCGTTCTTCCGCAACGCATGGGCCGCGCTCCGCGTGGGCCGGCTGAACATGGACGTGCCGATCTCGCTCGCGATCCTGCTGGCGCTGGTCACATCGCTCTGGGAGACGATGCTCTCGGGCGAGCACGCCTATTTCGACGCGGCGATCTCGCTGACCTTCTTCCTGCTGGCGGGCCGCTACCTCGACCACCGGACGCGGGCCATCGCCCGCTCGGCGGCAGAGGAGCTGACGGCGCTCGAGGTTCCGCGCGCCTGGCTCGTGGAGGGCACCGGCGAACGCCAGGTGCCGGTGGCGGAGCTCGCGCCGGGGATGCTGGTCCGGGTCCGCCCGGGTGGCCGGATGCCGGTCGACGGCGAGATCGTCGAGGGCCGGTCCGAGGTGGACCGCTCGCTGCTCACCGGCGAGACGCTGCCGGTCTTCGCGGGCCCCGGCGTGGCGGTGAGCGCGGGGGAGGTGAACCTGACCGGGCCGCTGGTGGTCCGGGCGACGGCGGTCGGGGCGGAGACCTCGCTCCACCGGATGGCAGAGCTCGTGGCGGTGGCCGAGAGCGGTCGGTCGAACTACACCTCGCTCGCCGACAAGGCGGCGAAGCTCTATGCGCCGGGGGTGCATATCCTCGCGGCGCTGTCCTTCGTGGGCTGGTGGCTCTGGTCGGGCGACGTGCGGGTGGCGCTGAACATCGCGGCGGCCGTGCTGATCATCACCTGCCCCTGCGCCCTGGGCCTTGCCGTGCCGGCGGTGACGACCGCCGCCTCCGGCCGGCTCTTCCGGCGGGGGATGCTCATCAAGCACCACACCGCGCTGGAACGCCTCGCGGAGGTCGATACCGTGGTCTTCGACAAGACCGGCACGCTGACGGCGGGGGCGCCCGAGGTGATGGGACTGGAGGGGCACGACCTGCGCGACATGGAGGTTGCGCTGGCGCTTGCCGAGGGCTCGGCGCATCCGCTGAGCATGGCCCTGGCGGCCGCGCTGCGGGCGCGGGGCGTCGCGGCGGCAGAGGTGGCCGAGGTCGCGGAACTGCCGGGCTACGGCACGCGCGGCCTCTGGCGGGGCGAGGAGGTCCGGCTGGGCCGCGCCGCCTGGGTCGGGGCCGAGGCGGGGGCCGAGACCTCGGCCTTCCTCAAGGTCGGGGAACGGCGGGCGGTGGCCTTCCGCTTCACCGACAGCCTCCGTGCTGGGGCCGAGGACGCGGTCGCGGCACTGCTGGCCCGGGGCGTGAAGGTCGTCCTCATGTCCGGCGACACGACGCCGGCGGTCGAGGCGCTGGCCGGACGGCTCGGCATCCGGCACTGGCTGGCCGAGGCGCTGCCCGGCGACAAGGCCGCGCGGATCGAGGCGCTGCAGGCGGAGGGCGCGAAGGTCCTGATGGTGGGCGACGGTCTCAATGACACGGCGGCGCTGAGCGTGGCGCATGTGTCGATCTCGCCCGCCTCGGCGCTCGATGCGGCGCGCGTGGCCTCCGACATCGTGCTGCTTGGCGGGGATCTGTCCCCGGTGCCCGAGGCGCTGGACGTCGCGGGCAAGGCGGTCCGGCGCATCCGCGAGAACTTCCGCATCGCGACGCTCTACAACGTGGTGGCGGTGCCGCTCGCGGTCGCGGGCCTCGCCACGCCGCTGATCGCCGCGCTGGCGATGTCGCTGTCCTCCGTGACCGTCTCGCTCAATGCGCTGCGGCTGAGGTAGGGCGATGGACGTTCTGGTCTGGCTGATCCCGGTGTCCCTGCTGCTCGGCGGTGTCGGGCTGCTGGCGTTCCTCTGGACCGTGCGGACGAACCAGTACGACGACCCGGAGGGCGACAGCCAGCGCATCCTCTCGGACGAGTGGGACGATCACCCGAAGCCCTGAATACGGAAACGCCCCGGCATGGCACGCCCGGCGGGAGCCGCACGTCCCGGCGTCGTCGCTTCGGGGAAGGCGTGCGGCGCGGCTGGCTCCGCCGCTTCAGGACGCGCCGGCCGCTGCCGCGTCAGGATAGGCTGGCCGCTGCCGCGACATTGCCGCGGGATGCCGGTTCGCAACCCGTGTCCCGGCGGTTCGCGACATGGCGGGCACTACGCGTTTGACACCCCCGAAATACACACGCCGCCCCCGAGGGGGCGGCGGTGCAATGGTGCCGGCGCTGCGAGGGATCAGCTGGCCGGCCCGATCATGAAGCAGGTCTGGTTGCGGGCCTGCAGCCGGCGGCAGGCGAGGTCCGCGGTCTCCCGCGTCAGCCCGAGGAAGTTCGCATCGAAGCCCGTGGGCTTGCGGACGACCTTCCGGAGCGAACCGTCGAGCGTGGACATCTCGTTGAGCGCGGTCTGGAGCAGCACCCGCTCGGCCTTGTATTCGCTGGGATAGCGGCCGACGTTGATGCCCCAGTGGCGCCCGCCCGAGGTGGAGACGCGGGTGACGACCTCGAGCTCTTCCGGCCGCGCCTTGGGGGCCACGGTGCCGATGCCGGCCAGTTGCACGGTCTCTTCCTGCACCTCGGCGACGGTCGCCTCGATCACCTCGGTCATCGCCACGGCGACCAGGTTGGTGGGGATCGCCTCGGGCCCGGTGGCCGGGGACGTGCCGCCCGGGCGCATCTTCGGCCGCAGGCTTGCCTTGACGGCGGTCTGCAGGCGGATGGTCTTGCCGGACGAGAGCGACCCGCCGCTGGCGTCGGCCGCCGCATAGACCGGCGCGGAGGGCGCCTGCACCGGCGCATGGCTCGGCGCGCGCTTGAAGCCGAGATCCAGCAGCTCCGCGATCTTGGCATTGCGCGAGGCCGAGGAGCGTCCGCCGAAGACGGTCGCGATGATCCGCTCGTTGCCGCGCTTGGCCGAGGAGACGAGGTTGAAGCCCGCCGCGCGGGTGTAGCCTGTCTTGATCCCGTCGGCGCCCTTGTAGGCGGCGAGCAGGCGGCGGTTGGTGTTGGCCACCTCGCGGATCCCCGCGTAGGTCGATTGGCGCGAGAAGATGTTGTAGTATTCGGGGAAGTCGAACAGCAGGTGGCGGCCGAGCACCGTCATGTCATGCGCGGTCGAGAGATGCCCCTCTTCGGTCAGGCCATGCGCGTTCTTGAAGGTGGTCCGCGTCATCCCGAGGGCGCGCGCGGTGTCCGTCATGCGCCGCGCGAAGGCGGCCTCGGACCCGGCGATGGCCTCGCCGATGGCGGTGGCCGCGTCGTTCGCCGACTTCACGGCGGCGGCGCGGATCAGGTAGCGGAACTTGATCTTCTGCCCGGACTGCAGGCCCAGCTTCGACGGCGGTTCCGACGCCGCATGCCGCGAGATGCGGATGTCGTCGTCAAGGGAGATCTCGCCGTTCCGCACCGCCGTGAAGGCGATGTAGAGCGTCATCATCTTCGTGAGCGAGGCCGGGTGCAGCCTTGCGTCCGCGTTTTCGGAATGGAGAACCTCGCCGGTCCTGGCGTCCATCACCATCGCCGCATAGGGCGCGGCAAGGCCCTTCAGCGGAAGGAGGGTCGCCAGTGCGAGAATGATAAGAAACGGCCCCACGGGAGCCAGCCGGTTGCGCCGAGCTGTCACGATATCTGCCTTTTCACTGCCTCTGCCGCCGGTTTGCCCAGCTGACCATTGTTGATAGCCATCAGGCTACCACAGGTTGCATCCGCTGCAAAGCGGGCGTTTCGAACAAGTTGCCGCAAATTCCTCATGTTCTGCTCCACATCTAGTGGCTGTCGCCTCGGATCGCCCCAGAAACGGAGGCCGGAAAGGCAAGCCTGCAATCTGCATCCGCGCCCATGCGGTTTTGGGTGTTCCAGGGAGCTCGCGGCGCGACTCGGGGGCGGCGTGACGCATCCTTGTCTCAACCGATCCCGGACACCAGCGCCGCGAGGCCGCCGAGATCGTCGAGCCGGCGGTAGCGGGGCCGGTCGGCGGGTTCCTCGGCGTGTTCCAGCGCCCAGGTCATGCCATGCGGCACGTAGACCCCCCAGCCTCCGGCCTCGATCGCGGGAACCACGTCGGATTTCAGCGAATTGCCGATCATCATCGCGTGTTCGGGCCCGTCGCCGTGACGGGTGAAGATCTCGGCATAGGTCCGGGGGGTCTTGTCCGAGACGATCTCGACCCCGTCGAAGAGCTCGCCGAGGCCCGATTGCGCGAGCTTGCGCTCCTGATCCAGCAGGTCGCCCTTGGTCACGAGGATCACCCGGTGCGTGTCGGCCACCGCCTCGACGGCGGCACGGGCGTGGGGCAGCAGCTCGATCGGGTGCTGCAGCATCTCCTGACCGGCCGCGATCAGCTGGCGGATGACGGAGGCGGGGACCTTCTCGTCCGTGACCTCGATCGCGGTCTCGATCATCGACAGGACGAAGCCCTTGATGCCGAATCCGTACTGCCCGATGTTGCGCCGTTCCGCGGCCAGCAGGCGGGCCTCGAGGTGGTCGCGCTCGGCGTGGTCGGCCAGCAGCTCGGCGAATCGGTCCTGCGTCAGGCGGAAGAACCGCTCGTTGTGCCAGAGCGTATCGTCCGCATCGAAGCCGATTGTCGTGAGATTTTCCGTCATCATGCCCCCGGGCGGGCGCCGGGCCTCTTTTCTCATGCGGGGGGGAAGTTATATAGGAAACCCTATGACGGGAACCCGGAGAGAAACGGACGTGGCGATGAGCCGGCAGCAGCTTGAGATGATGGCGCAGGACGATGGCGGAGGCAGCGACACCTCGGTCGTCACCGACACGCGTCCGAAGACGAAGCGGCCGCCGCTCTACAAGGTGCTGCTGCTGAACGACGATTACACCCCGATGGAATTCGTCGTCGCGGTGCTGGAGCGATTCTTCGGGATGAGCCATGCGCAGGCCTTCGAGATCATGCTGACGGTCCACAAGAAGGGTGTCGCCGTGGTCGGCGTCTTCAGCCACGAGATCGCGGAGACCAAGGTCGCGCAGGTGATGGATTTCGCCCGCCGCCACCAGCACCCGCTGCAATGCACCATGGAAAAGGAATAGGCCCGGGCCATGTCCGCGCCACGCCTTGAACTGGCCCTCGACGAGGGCGGGCTGCGCCTGCCCGATGCCGGACGGATCGCGGTCTTCGCGCCGCGCGCCGGGATGGACCTGTCGCGCCTGCCGAAAGACCGGGTGGTCGTGGTGAGCGGCTTTGCCCCGGATGTCGAGGCCTTCGCCGCGGCCGGATACGCCTGCGCGCCCCTGGCCGAGGGCAACGTCGCCGCGGCGCTGGTGGTGCTGCCGCGCGCCAAGCGGCTGGCGCAGGCGCTGATCGCGCGCGCGGTCGAGCTCGGCGCGGGGCCGGTCATCGTCGACGGCACGCGGACGGACGGGGTGGATTCGATCCTGAAGGCGGTGCGCAGCCGCGTCGCGGTCTCGGGGCCGGTCAACAAGGCGCATGGCAAGCTCTTCTGGTTCGAGGGCGGCGATTTCTCCGACTGGGCGGCGGGCGCACCGCAGGAACTGGAGGGCGGCTGGCGCACCGCGCCGGGCGTGTTCTCGGCCGATGGGGTCGATCCGGCGTCGGCGCTGCTGGCGGGCCTGCTCCCCGGCAACCTGGCGGGCCGGGTTGCGGATCTGGGGGCCGGCTGGGGCTATCTCTCGGCGCAGGTGCTGAAGCGGGACGGGGTGAAGAGCGTCGATCTGGTCGAGGCGGAGCGCGCGGCGCTCGATTGCGCGCGGCTCAACGTCACCGATCCGCGCGCGCGCTTCCACTGGGCGGACGCGACCACGTGGCGGCCCGAGGCGCCGATGGACCACGTGGTCACGAACCCGCCGTTCCACCAGTCCCGCGCCGCCGACCCGGGCATCGGGCAGGGCTTCATCCACGCGGCGCGGGCGATGCTCCGGCCGGGCGGGCGGCTCTGGCTGGTGGCCAACCGGCACCTGCCCTACGAGGAGGCGATCCGCGCCGGCTTCGGCACGGTCGAGGAGATCGGCGGCGATGGCCGGTTCAAGGTGCTCTGCGCCACGCTCTCCGCTCGCCACGGGCGGCGCGATCGCTTAACCTGACCGAACGCCTTACGGGAGGAGACCCCAATGTCGTTTTCCATCGCCGGCCGGACCGCCATCGTGACGGGCGCCGCCAATGGTATCGGGCTCGCCATCGCGCGCCATTTCGCGAACCGGGGGGCGAATGTCGTCTTTGCCGACGTGGACGAGGAACGGCTGGTCGCGGAGCTGGGCGAGCAGACCGAGGATGACAACATCCGCTACTTCGCGGGCGACCTGCGCGAGAAGCTGACCATCGCGAACCTGCTGTCGGCCACGATCGATGCCTTCGACCGGGTCGACATCCTGGTGAACGCCTCGCGCAAGATCCTGCCGTCGCAGGCGCTGAAGGCGGAAGAGGACAATGTCGAATTCCTGCTGCAGCAGAACCTGATGACCGCGCTGCGCCTGTCGCAGAGCGTGGCGAAGCGGATGATCAAGCAGGCGGAGGGCCAGACCGAGGGCTCCGCCGGGGCGATCGTGAACCTTTCGTCGATCGCGGCACGGCGGGCCAATCCGGAACTTCTGGGCTATTCAGTGGCCTCGGCGGCGATCGACCAGATGACCCGCTCGATGGCCGTGGCGCTGGCGCCGCACCGGATCCGGGTGAACGCGGTGGCCTTCGGCTCGGTCATGTCCGCCAGCCTGCAGAACACGCTCAAGGAAAACGGCGAATACCGCGACGAGATCGAGGCCTGCACGCCGCTGCACCGGATCGCGGCCCCCGGCGAGCTGGCCGAGACGGTGCAATACCTTGCCGGCGACGCCTCGGGCTTCATGACCGGACAGATCATGACGCTGGACGGCGGCCGGACCCTGATCGACCCGGTGCACGCGCCGGCGCATTGAGCCGGGTTGCGCCGCCCGGCGGGCGGCGCCACGGGGACGCGCGGACCGGGCATCGGGCCCGGTCCGCGCGTGGCCTGTCGGCCGGGGGGCTGTCTGCCCCCCGCCCGCGCCCTTCGGGCGCAGCCTCCCCCCGAGGATATTTTTGGCAAGAGGAAGCGGGGGACCTTGCGATCGGGGCGAGGTGGGGTCTATGCGCTGCGCGTGATCCTGGCAGACGGAGGCGGCGATGAGCGAGATGCTGGAGGAGAAGGCGCGGGCCTCGGGCTGGTTCCGAGAGTTGCGGGACCGGATCGTGGCGGCCTTCGAGACGCTGGAGGATTCGGCCGGGGCCGCGCCCGGGGTCTTCGAGGTGACGCAGACGCGGCGCGCGGCGCCGGACGGCGGCGACGCGGGCGGCGGGCTGATGAGCGTGATGCGCGGCGGACAGGTCTTCGAGAAGGTCGGGGTGAATGTCTCGACCGTCTACGGCGAGCTGGGCGCGCGGGCGCAGGCGGCGATGGCGGCACGGACCGGGCTGCCGGGGATGGCGGAGGATCCGCGGTTCTGGGCGAGCGGCATCTCGCTGGTCGCGCATATGCAGAACCCGCATTGCCCGGCCGTGCACATGAACACGCGGATGTTCTGGACCCCGCACGGCTGGTGGTTCGGGGGCGGGTCGGACCTGAACCCCTGCCTGGAATATCCCGAGGACACCCTGCATTTCCACGCGGTGCAGAAAGAGCATTGCGACCGGCACGGGGCCGATCTCTATCCCCGGTTCAAGGCCTGGGCGGACGAGTATTTCTACATCCCGCACCGGGGCCGGGCGCGGGGTGTGGGCGGCATCTTCCTCGACGATCACTGCACCGGCGACTGGGAGGCGGATTTCGCCTTCATCCGCGACGTGGGCACGGCCTTCCTGCCGGCCTACCTGCCGCTGGTCGAGCGCCGCATGGGCATGGGCTGGGGCGAGGACGAGCGCGATGCGCAGCTCGTGCACCGCGGGCTCTATGCGGAATACAACCTGGTCTACGACCGCGGGACGAAGTTCGGGCTGGAGACCGGCCACGATGCCAACGCGGTGCTCATGTCGCTGCCGCCGCTGGCGAAGTGGATCTGATCAGGTCTCCTTCGATCCGGTGAAACCGGAGATCTTCACCACGACCGAAAGCGAATAGCTCTCGTCGGTCTCGGTCACCTCGGTGCGCGAGCCGAGCTGCATGGCGAAGGCGTCGATCAGCTGGTTGCCGAGGCCGGTCCCGTCGGGCACGTCGCCCTGCAGGTGCATGGGCGTGCCGCGCGAATTGGTCATCGTGAAGCGGAAGCGCCCGCCGTCGAGTTCCTTCATCGTCACTTTCACCCAGGGAAGGCTGCCGTCGACCGGCCGGCCGAGGTACTTGACGGCATTGGTCGCCGCCTCGGTCGCGAGCAGCGAGAGCGGCACCGCCTGGTCGGGGTAGAGGACGATCTCGTCGGTTTCGATCTCGACCCGGACGCTGTCCTCGCCGGGCAGGGCGGATTTCAACGTCTGGCCGAGGATGTCATGGAGCAGGCTGTCGGCGCGCAGCGAGGCCAGGCGCGAGGTGTGGTAGAGGTTCGAATGCACCGTCGCGAGGCCCAGGACGCGGTCCTGCACCCGCTTGAGGGTGGACCGGGTCTCGCTCTCGCGGGCCTTGCGGATCTCCATGTTCATGATCGAGGCGATGAGCTGGAGGTTGTTCTTCACCCGGTGGTGGACCTCCTTCAGCAGCACGTTCTTCTCGTGGAGGTTGTTCTCGAGCTCGGCCGTGTCACGGGTGATCCGCTCGGCCATGTTGTCGAAGCTCTCCTCCATCTGCTTCAGCTCGGACGGCGCGCTGTCGCGGGTGATCGCGCCGGCGGGGACGAACTGAACGCCATTGGTGGAGAATTCGCGCATCTTCCGGCGGAGCGCCCGGATGTGGCGGATCACGAGGCGGTGCACGGCGATATAGGCGACGATCAGGCTGATGGCCCACATCAGCAGCGGGAAGGCGAGCGCCGCGCGTGCCATCAGCGGGCCGTTCGCCGAGGGGTCGGTCGGCTCCCAGACCGCGAAGGCGATGGCGACGCCGGGGATGATCGGCACGACGGAATAGATCCGTTCGGCCCCGGTCCGGTCGTCGGCGACGAAGGTCGTGGCGCGGCGGTAGAGGAACGAGGTCAGGTCCCGGAACGCGGGCAGTTGCGACCGCGCCGTGTCGATGTCGCCGGGGGCCATGATGACCTCGCCGTCGGCGTTCAGCGTGATGACGTTGATCGGCGTGCGGCCCTCGACGTAATTCGGATCGAGCTGCACGTTCTCGCGCGGGAGCGACAGGGTGATATGGCCGATCAGGTCCATGTTGTCATAGACCGGCTGGGCGATCAGGATCACCGGCCCGCCGGTGATCGCCCCGCGGTCGACATAGGTGAAGAGCCGCCGAGGCTCCTCCCGCATCTGTTCGAAGGTCTTCGAGCCCGAGAGATCGGCGAAGCGGCTTTCGGAGTTGCAGTTGGTCTGCCCCTCGCTGTCGACGAAGGTGGCGAGCGAATAGGAGGGGTGCGAGCGGACGAAGCCGCGCATCAGCTCTGAACAGGCCTCGGGATCGTTTCGGATGGGCACGAGGGCGCCGCCGAGGACTCGTGCCGCGGCGAAGCCCTCGTGAATCAGGTCGCTCTGCGATTCCACCGTCGAGAGCGTCAGGCCGATGAGCGCCGAACGGGACAGCTCATCGGCCTGATCGATCACGTGGCTCGTCTGGTAGAGCGAGATGAGCCCCACGGGCAGAAGGGCGATGGAAAGCATCGCCACGACCCTCGTGCCGAGGCTTTCGAACAGGCGTTTCCGCATGGGGCGGGCGTCTTCAGCTGGCGGAGCGGGCATTGGCGGCCAGGACGGCCATGGTGGACTGATCCGTCAGTTCCATGCTCTCGCTCTCGTCGAGCTCGAGCAATTCCGCCAATTTCGCGCGTCCGCGGTTGGCGCGGCTCTTGATCGTCCCGACCGCGCAATTGCACATGTCGGCCGCCTCTTCGTAGGAGAAGCCGGAGGCGCCGACAAGCACAAGCGCTTCGCGCTGTTCGTCGGGAAGCTTCGCGAAGGCGGCCTCGAAGTCCTTCAGCGCCAGACGCCCGTCGTGATCGGGCTTCGAAGCGAGGTTGGCCGAGAAGACGCCGTCGACGTCAGCGACCTCGCGCTGCGCCTTGCGGCGGCCCGAGTAGAAGGTGTTCCGAAGGATGGTGAACAGCCAGGCGCGAAGGTTCGTGCCCTGCTGAAACTTGTCGAATTTCGTCCAGGCCTTCACCACTGTGTCCTGCACGAGGTCATCCGCCTGCGCGGAATTCCGGCACAGGCTCATCGCGAAGGCGCGAAGGGCTGGAAGATGTTCGACGATGGCATCACGAGGATCGGAGCCGCTCATCTTGCGCCGCCGTTGTCTTCTTTCGCCTTGAGCTGCTCGAGAAGCTGCTTGAAGCGATCTGGAAGATCCTCTTCGACCTTTTCCTGATAGACCCGCCTCAGGTTTTCGTCGATCTGCCGTCGAACGTTGTCATTTTCGCTGTCGTGCGCCATGATCCCTTATCGATTGTGCCGGTGCGTTGAAAAACTTCGGAACCTAACGCCGATGGTGGCGTTTGGTTCCCAGAAAATACGAAAAAGGTGCCAGTTTCCATGAACCAACCCGTAGCTACCGAAGATTTCGTCACGAATGTGGCGCAAGAGCTTCCGTTTCTGCGACGTTACGCCCGCGCTCTGACAGGGAGCCAGCAATCCGGGGACAATTACGCGGCAGCCACGCTCGAAGCGATGCTCGAGGATCCGGACCTCGTCGACCGGTCGATCTCGACCAAGGTCGCCCTGTTCGGTGCCTTCCACGCGATCTGGACCAGCTCCGGTTCCCCCGTCGAAGAGGCCGAGACCGGCCTGAAGGCGCGTGCGCAGCTCCATCTGAAGCGGCTGACGCCCAACACGCGCGAGGCGCTGCTCCTGCACACGATCGAGGAATTCAACTTCAACCAGATCGGCCAGATCATGATGGTCGGCGAGGCGGAGGCCGAGGAGCTCGTCCGCATCGCCCAGCAGGAACTCTCCGAGAGCGTGACCGGCAAGGTCATGATCATCGAGGACGAGGCGATCATCGCGATGGACCTCCAGAGCATCGTCGCCGACATGGGCCATGCCGTGACCGGTGTCGCCCGCACGCGCGACGAAGCGGTGAAGCTGGGCCAGGCCGAGACGCCGGATCTGATCTTCGCGGACATCCAGCTGGCCGACAATTCCTCCGGGATCGACGCGGTCAACGATCTGCTGGGCCAGCTTGGCGACGTGCCGGTGATCTTCATCACCGCCTTCCCCGAGCGTCTGCTGACGGGCGAGAAGCCCGAGCCCGCATTCCTGATCACCAAGCCCTATACCGAGGAGCAGGTCCGCCTTGCCGCGAGCCAGGCGATGTTCTTCTCCTCGACAGAGACGCTGCACGGATAACCCTCGGTTGCAGCCAAAGAGAAGGGCGGTTCCGCGAGGAACCGCCCTTTTCGGTTGGACTTGTCCCCTCACTCGGGGCTGCCGTTTCAGGGCGTGCGGCCACGCACGGCCCGGGCAATCATCGCGACGATGAACAGGACCAGGAAGATCACGAACAGCACCTGGGCGATGCCGGCCGATGCAGAGGCGATCCCGCCAAACCCGAAAACGGCGGCGACGATCGCAATGACAAAGAAGGTAAGAGCCCACCAGAGCATGGGATTTTCCTTTCATTTCAGTTTCCTACGCTGCGCCGCCACGGGGCGGTGCGGTCTGTGGATCAAACGCGTCAATTTTTGAAATCGTTCCCCCGAAAAAATTTGCGCCCGGCGGGAACCTTTCGGCCCGAGGCTAGTTTGGCCTGAGCCGGTGTGCGAATTCCGGCACTTAGGGCATGGCGGGGTGTGCGTCCCCGATTTACCTCAGGCACCCCGCCAGCCGAACCTTTCAGATGATTGCCGCAGCTCCATGGAAGCGCCGCCCGGGAACTTCCGGGCCGGCGCGCGGGTTCCCCCTGCACAACCTAACGCGGAGAACATCGATGCTCGAACTCAGCGGCCTTGGCGGCCTCATCATTCTCGCACTGGACATCTGGGCCATCGTGTCCATCATCGGGTCGGGGACCAGCACCGGCAAGAAGGTGCTCTGGGTGCTCCTGGTCCTGATCCTGCCGCTGGTCGGCTTCCTCATCTGGCTCCTCGCGGGGCCGAGGTCCGAGACCCGGCGCATCTGAACCCTGGCGAAAGGGGACCATGGCGAGCGATCTTGGCGCCGACGCCAGCGACATCGACCTGACGGTCCCCGGACATGCAGCCGGAAAATCCGGCCTTGCCGCGTGGGGGACGGCCCTCCTCGCGGTATGGCGCCAGGTCGCCGAGGCCAACATGGGCCTCGTTGCGGCTGGTGTCGCCTTCTTCTCCATGCTGTCGCTCTTTCCCGGCCTTGCCGCGATCATCGCGATCTGGGGGCTTCTCACCGACAACGACGCGATCCTCGATCAGATCGACCTGCTCGGGCAGATCCTGCCCGGCGACGTCTTCCGGCTGATCGAGCTGCAGGCCACGAAGCTGATGAACGCGGGCACGGACACGCTGGGCTGGACAGGCCTGCTGTCGCTCATGCTGGCCACCTGGTCGGCCCGCTCCGGCGTCGGCGCGCTGATGCTGGGTCTCAACATGATCCACGGGCGCCAGCGCCGGAAGAACATCCGCCACTACATGACCGCGCTCCTGCTGACGGTCATCCTCTTCGGCGTGACGATCATCGCGCTGGCCTCCGTGGTCGTCCTGCCGGTGATCCTCGCCTTCATCCCGCTCGATCTGGTCGCCACGCTCGCGATCTCGGCGGTGCGGTGGCTGGCGGCCATCGCCGTCATGCTCTTCGGCCTCGCGCTGCTCTACCGCTACGGGCCAAACACGCGCGACGACCGGATGAGGTGGGTCACCCCCGGGGCCGGCCTCGCCATTGCCCTCTGGGGCGTGGCATCATGGGGATTCTCGGTCTACCTGACGAATTTCGGCCATTACAACGAGGTCTACGGCTCCATCGGGGCCGCCATCGCGCTGCTGGTCTGGCTCTTCGTGAGCGCCTTCGTCGTCCTTCTCGGCGCTGCGCTGAACGTCCAGCTCGAACGGGCGCGGAAGGGTCAGCCCTCGGGCGCGCAGGCCTTGCCCTGATAGCAGGCGACCACGCGGTCGATGTCCGCCTCCGAGGGCTCCTGGAAGGCCATGCCGCCGCAGGGCGTGATCGTCAGCCGGTAGCCATCGCCCGCGGTCTCGACGAAGGCCAGCACCTCCACCCCCGGTTCCGCCTGCGCGCACCACGGGCCGAGGCATTGCGCCTCGAGCGTGATCGGGCGCGTGAAGGGCGTGTCGAACCCCCCTTGGGTCAGACCCTTGCCGTGCAGCGTGGCGCGCAGCTCGCGGCTTTTGGGGGCAGGCTCCGTCCCCTCCGCGGGTGGCATGTCGCCGGGCTCGAAATCGAGCTCGCCGTGCACGACGACATAGGCCGCCTCGGCCTCGGCGGCTTCGGCATAGGTCCGTGCCACGTCGGGCCGCAGGCAGGACAGCGCCATGGCCTGTCCCGCCAGCCCTCCGAACATCAGCGCGGCGCCAAGCGTCCGCCCAGCTCGGCCAGCACCGATTCGTAGACCGCGCGCTTGAAGGGGACGATGGCGCCCAGAAGGGCGTCGGGTCCGATCCATTTCCATTCTGAGAACTCCGGGTGCTCGGTGGCGATGTTCACGTCGGCGTCGCTGCCGTGAAAACGCATCAGGAACCACTTCTGTTCCTGCCCGCGGAACCGCCCCTTCCACAGCTTCGAGACGAGGTCATGGGGCAGGTCATAGGCGTGCCAGCCCTGCGTCTCGGCCTCGACGGTGACGAGGTCCGGGGTGATCCCGGTCTCCTCCTCCAGCTCGCGCAGGGCGGCGCTGCGGGCGTCCTCGCCCGCGTCGATCCCGCCCTGAGGCATCTGCCAGGCGGCGCCCTCGTAATCCAGCCGCTGGCCGACCCAGACCTCGCCCGCCGCATTGGCGAGCATCACGCCGACATTGCGGCGATAGGGCAGGCGGGCGATCTCCTCGGGCGTCATCGGTGGCTCCTTCGCGCTTTGCGCCTTCATACCGGGACGGGCGCCAAAGGCCAATGCGCTCAGAACGGCGCCTTGGCGCGGAAGGACATGCCGCGCCCGCCGTCCGGATGCAGCAGACGCAGCTCTTCCGAATGCAGCATGAGCCGGGGGTGATCGTCGCGTGCGGGCCCCTCGGCATAGAACGGATCGCCCAGGATCGGATGGCCGAGCGCCGCCATGTGGACCCGCAGCTGGTGGCTCCGCCCGGTCCGCGGCAGGAGCCTGACGCGGGTCTCGCCATCCCCGCGCTTCAGCGCGCGCCAGTCGGTCTGCGCCGGGCGGCCCGCCTCGTGATCGACCCGCTGCTTCGGCCGGTTCGGCCAGTCCACCGCCAGCGGCAGGTCGACGGTCCCCGTGCTCTCCGCCATCTCGCCCGCCACCCGCGCGACATAGGTCTTCTTCGTCCGCCGGTGCTCGAACTGCAGCCCGAGATGGCGCTGCGCATGGGGCGTCAGGGCAAAGACCATCACCCCCGAGGTGTCCCGGTCCAGCCGGTGCACCAGCAGCACGCCCGGGAAGGCCGCCTCCAGCCGCGCCAGCAGGCAATCGGCCAGGTGCGCCCCCCGCCCGGGGACCGAGAGCAGCCCGGAGGGCTTGTTCACCACCAGCAATTCGTGATCCGCGTGGATCACGTCGAGCGGCACGTCGGGAGGCGCATATTCATCCATGCCGCCCCATACCGCGCCGCCGCGGCCATGACCACCTCCCGCCCCTTCCTCTGGTTGCGTATCCTCGGGGGGCAGGGGGGGCAGACGGCCCCCCGACGCCCGTCCCGGCCTCGATGGCCGGGGCGGGCGTTGCCCGGGCGACGGGCAAGGCCCGGCGCAAGACCTCAGCTTTGCGGCAGCCCGTCCGCGATCTCGTGGTCATCGCCCTTGTCGGCCGTGCAGATGTGCTTTTCCAGCCGCAGCCCGGTGTCACCGTCCAGGCAGTCGAGCGCGAAGCTCACCATCCCCTCGCCATGCCCGCGCCAGAACATCGAGGCGCCGCAGCCCGGGCAGAATCCCCGCTCGGCGCTTTCCGAGGCCGCGAACCAGGTCACCGGCCCCTCGATCGTCACGCTCTCCTCCGCGCCCGGGCCGAGGCCCGGACATGGCCCGAGGTCCTACGGCACATCGTGCAGTGACAGGCGAGGCGACGCTCGCCTCACCCTCGACGCGGAACCCGCAGGCCCGCAGAGGCAGCGTCCCGCAATGTCATGCGCTCTCCTCCACGCGCGTCGCGGGGGCATCCGCGAAGACGGCGCGCAGCCAGCCCGCCACGTCGGCGATCGCCGTGCGGCCCTCGGGTTGCACCTTCGTCAGGTTGAGGAACCCGTGCACCTGGCCGGGATATTCCCGCAGCTCGACCTCGACCCCGGCCGCGCGCAGCGCGCGGGCATGGCTCTGCCCGTCGTCCCAGAGCGGGTCGTGCCCGGCCACGAGGATCAGCGCCCGCGGCTGGCCCTCGAGACGCTCCGACAGGAGCGGCGAGAACCGCGGATCCTCGCGGTCGTGCCCCTCGGGCAGGTACTGCTCCAGGTACCATTCCATCCGCGGCCGCGACAGCATCGGGCTCTCCGCCAGCGCCTGCATCGAGCCCGAGGACATCCGCCCGTCGACCGCCGGGTAGATCAGCAGCTGCCCCGTCGGCAGCGGATGGCCCCCCGCCCGCAGGTCATGCATCAGCCCGGCCGCGAGGTTCCCCCCCGCGCTGTCCCCGCCCACCACCAGCTGCGCGGGATCGGCGGACAGGTCCAGCCCGCCCGAGACCAGCCCGAGGTAGGCGGCAAGCACATCGTCCGGCGCGGCGGGGAAGGGGTCCTCCGGCGCCAGGCGGTAATCGTAGGAGATCACCCGGATCCCGGCCCCCGCGCAGAGCTTCGCGCAGAGCGCGTCATGGGTGTCGATCGAGCCCTGGATCCAGCCCCCGCCGTGGAAATAAAGGAGCGTCCGCGCCGGTTTCGCCCCTTCGGGGTTGTAGACCCGCGCCGCGCGGACCCCCTCGGCGCCCGGCAATTCCTCCTCGGTCCGGCGCACGCCCTCCGGCCCGGGCTGGTCGAAGCGCTTCACGAACCCCGCCAGCTGTTCGCGGCTGGTGGCGACGTCGTAGACCGGCTCCGGCCCGCGCACCGTCGCGACGAGGTCGAGCAGCGCCTGCGCCTTCGGGTCGATCCGGCGCCCCTCCACCTCGGCCAGCCGCCCGGCATAGAGGGCCGAGATCACGCCCGCGGGCATCATGAGGCGGACGAGCCCGCCGAGAACGTTCAACCTGCTCATGGCATCCCCTTGCTGTCGGTCGCGCCAAGGATGACGCGACCTGCGGGGGCACTGGCAAGCGCCGCGCGACAGGAATCGGGGGAGTGTGGCCTCAGACCCGCTCGATCGCGATCGCCGTGCCCTCGCCGCCGCCGATGCAGATCGCGGCGACGCCGCGTCTCAGCCCCCGCGTCTCGAGCAGACCCGCTCGATCGCGATCGCCGTGCCCTCGCCGCCGCCGATGCAGATCGCGGCGACGCCGCGTCTCAGCCCCCGCGTCTCGAGCGCATTGAGCAGCGTCACCATGATCCGCGCGCCCGAGGCGCCGATCGGATGGCCGAGCGCGCAGGCCCCGCCGTTCACGTTCACGATGTCGCGCGACAGCCCCATCTCCTGCATGAAGGCCATCGGGACCACGGCGAAGGCCTCGTTGACCTCCCAGAGGTCGACATCCCCGACCGACCAGCCGAGCCGCCGCAGCAGCTTCTGCGCGGCCGGCACCGGCGCCGTGGTGAAGAGCCCCGGCGCCTGCGCGTGGCTCGCATGCCCCAGCACCTTCGCCCGCACGTTCAGCCCCCTGGCCTTCGCCGTCGCGCCCGAGGCCATGACCAGCGCCGCCGCCCCGTCCGAGATCGACGAGGCATTCGCGGCCGTCACCGTCCCGTCCTTGCGGAAGGCGGGCTTCAGGGTGGGGATCTTCTCGGGCCGGGCGCTGGCGGGCTGTTCGTCCGCCGCCACCACCGTCTCGCCCTTGCGCGAGGTGACGGTGAAGGGCGCGATCTCGCCGGCGAAGGCGCCGGATTCCTGCGCCTCCAGCGCGTTCGAGAGGGATTTCAGCGCATATTCGTCCTGCGCCTCGCGGGTGAACTGGAAGGCCTCGGCGCAATCCTCGGCGAAGGTGCCCATCAGGCGGCCCTTGTCATAGGCGTCCTCGAGCCCGTCGAGGAACATGTGATCGACCACCTGCTGGTGTCCGATCCGGGCGCCGCCGCGCATCTGCGGCAGAAGGTAGGGGGCGTTCGTCATGCTCTCCATCCCGCCCGCGACCATGACGGAGTTCTGGCCGAGCGCGATCTGGTCGTAGGCCGACATCGCCGCCTTCATCCCCGATCCGCACATCTTGTTGAGCGTCGTGGCCGGCACCTCCTCTCCGAGGCCGGCCGCGAAGCCCGCCTGCCGGGCCGGGGCCTGCCCCTGTCCCGCGGGCAGGACGCAGCCCATGACCACCTCGTCCACGGTCGACACGCCCGCGTTCTCCAGCGCCGCGCGGATCGCCGCGCCGCCCAGTTCGGCGGCGGGCACCCCGGTGAAGACCCCCTGGAAGCCGCCCATGGCGGTCCGGGCCGCGCCTGCGATGACCACATCCTGCATGAAATTTCCTCCTCGGTTCATGCCTGCATACCGAATGGTAAGGAATGCCGTCTAGCCTGCTGCGCGACTTCGGCTGGAATCGGAGGTCCGGAATGGAACTTGATGCGAGGGACCAGGATGGAACTTGATGCGAGAGAGGTGGCGGGCGTCACCGTCATCTCGGTCCATGCGGAGCGGATCGACGCCGCGGCGGCCATCCGCTTCAAGGACGCGATGCGCGCTGCGATCCCCGGCGGGCCGCGCCGGATCGTGCTCGACCTCGGAGCGGTGGATTTCATCGATTCGAGCGGGCTGGGCGCCATCGTCTCGGTGATGAAGGGGCTGGCAGAGGGACAGCGGCTGGATCTCGCCGCCCTGCAGCCCAAGGTCGACAAGGTCTTCCGGCTCACCCGGATGGACAGTGTCTTTGCCATCCATGCCGATCTCGACCGGGCCCTCGGGCACCATGCGATCTGAAACCGGCCGGACCCGCGCCGGTGCCGGCGCGCCGCTTCTGGACGATGTCAGGCTCGATTTCGACGGCTCGCTGCTCGGCGTGCGCGAGGTCCTGGCGCGGGTGATGCGCAGCATCGACATCCTGTCCCTCGATCCGGACGAGAAGGGATCGGTCGAACTGGTGCTGGCCGAGGCGCTGAACAACGTGGTGGAACACGCCTACCGCGGGGCGGCGGAGCGTCCCGTGCATCTGGAACTGCACCACGCCGCGGACGGGCTGCACGTTCTGATCCGTGACAGCGGCAGACCCATGCCCGAGGAGCGATTGCCGCTGAGCGATCTCTCGACCCCGGACGGGGAGGGGCCGGATGCGCCCGAGGGCGGCTTCGGCTGGTTCATCATCCGCCACATCGCCCGTGACATCGCCTATCGCCGCCAGAACGCGGAGAACGTGCTGACCTTTCGTGTCGCCGTCGGCCTCGACCCGACGCTGCACTGGCCGTGCGGACACGAGGGCGAAGGCCGACAGTCATCGCGGCGCCCCATTCAGAAGTGAACCCCTGACAAGACGCGTGAGTCCGGCGCGCCGGTCGCCGGTCGCCGCGGACCGCTGCGGCGCCGCAGGACCATCGTGCACCCGTTCGCGTCGGTGGAGACTCGCGCCGACGCATCAGGGACCGATCGGATCCGGCACCTGCAATCGGGCCGGAAGGCCCGCCGCAGCTGCCGAGGCGGCCGTTTCCATTTCCCGATCAGTCCCGGTCGAAGCGCCGAATTGTCCCCGCAAATTTCACGCCTTCATCAAATTGCCTCAATCGGAGCGAAGTTCCGTCGGAAATCCGCGCGATAAGGAGGGCGTAGCTGCATATGGCTTCCCTCGGCGTCGCGTTCCAACAGCCCCCACCCAGTGCGCGACGTCGAGGTACTATGCAGCGACCCTTGCCCTCTGAGTGCGGCTTCGGACATTCCGTGCAGCTAGGTCTGGACGGGCGACGCAGGGTGACTAGGATCGCGCCCGAAATGGGAGATCCTGATAATGCGTGACTTTCACCTGCCCGGCCGCTCGCCGGTCCTTGCCCTCAACGGTGCCTGCGCCACGTCGCATCCGCTGGCCGCGAAAGAGGCCGTCTCGATTCTCGAACGGGGCGGCAACGCGATGGACGCGGCGATTGCGGGCGCGGTGCTTCTGGGCCTGTGCGAGCCGGCGATGACCGGGATCGGCGGTGACCTCTTCGCTCTGGTCTCGAAAGGGCCGGGCGCCGAGGTCGAGGCGATGAACGGCTCGGGCCGTGCGGCGGCGGGCGCGGACCCGGAGAAGCTGCGCGCCGAGGGCCATGCCAAGGTGCCGCTGCAAAGCCCCTGGGCGGTGACGGTGCCGGGGGCGGTCGACGCGTTCTGCCGCCTCAGCGAAAGCTACGGCAAGCTCGGGCTCGAGGCGCTGCTGGAGCCGGCGATCCGCCATGCCGAGGCGGGCGTGCCGGTCGCCCCGCGCGTCGCATGGGATTATGCCTTCAAGCACAAGACCCTGAACGAAACCGCCCGCCGCCACTTCCTGCCGAACGGCGAGGTGCCGCAGGTCGGCACGCTGTTCCGCGCCCCGGGCCAGGCCGAGGTGCTGCGCCGCGTCGCCCGCGAGGGGGCGCAGGCCTTCTACGAGGGCGAGGTGGCCGAGGACATGGTCGCCGCGCTCCAGGCGCTCGGCGGTCCCCAGACGGTCGAGGATTTCGCAGGCGTGGAGGCGACGCCGACGCGGCCCGTCTCGGGCATGTACCGCGGGATCGAACTGCTCGAGCATCCGCCGAACGGGCAGGGCGCGACGGCGATCCTGCTGCTCAACATCCTGAAACACTTCGATATTGCCTCGATGGACCCCTGGGGGCCGGAGCGCGCGCATATCGAGGCCGAGGCGACCAAGCTCGCCTATGACGCGCGCGACCGGTTCGTGTCGGATGCCGATCACATGACCCGGCTCGACCACATGCTCTCGGATGCGACGGCCGAGGAACTCGCCGCGCTGATCGACCCGCGCCGCGTGATGCCCTCGCCCGCAGCGCTGTCCGAGGCGGTGCATCGCGATACCGTCTACATCACGGTGGTCGACAAGGACCGGATGGCCGTGTCGCTGATCTATTCGATCTTCCACGGCTTCGGCTCGGGCATCGCGTCCGAGAAGTTCGGCATCCTGCTGCAGAACCGCGGCGCCGGCTTCTCGCTCCAGAAGGGGCACGCCAACGAGATGGCGCCGGGCAAGCGGCCGATGCACACGATCATCCCCGGCATGCTGCGCGAGAACGGGCGGGTCATCATGCCCTTCGGCGTCATGGGCGGGGCCTATCAATGCACCGGGCATGCGCGGTTCACCACCAATGTGCACGACTTCGGGCTCGACCCGCAGGCGGCGATCGACGGGCCGCGCTGCTTCGCGACGGACGGCGTTCTGAACGTGGAGCGCGGCTACCCGGAGGCGACCCGCACCGCGCTGGCCGATCTGGGCCACGACGTGCGCGTCCCGGACGAGGCGATCGGCGGCGCGCAGGCGATCCACATCCGCCCGGACGGTGTGCTCATGGCCGGCAGCGATCCGCGCAAGGACGGCTGCGCCATCGGGTATTGAGCGGAGGGGCCGGGTCCGGCGCCCGGCCCTGCGCGACACGGCGGCACCAGGTATCGGCCGGGCTTCGGCCCGGCGCCTCTGCCGCGTCGGCGGACCGCTCAGTTCAGCTGGAAATGCAGGGGATAGTGCCCGTCTTCGAAGGGTCCGAAGAGATCGGGGATGTCCGGATGATCGACCGGCTCTCCCGAGTAATCCTCGACCAGGTTCTGTTCGGAGACGTAGGCGATGTAGTAGCTCTGATCGTTCTCGGCCAGCAGGTGGTAGAACGGCTGCTCCTTGCAGGGACGGCTGTCCTCCGGAATCGCGGCATACCATTCGTCGGTATTGTTGAATTCCGGATCGACGTCGAAAACCACCCCGCGAAACGGGTGTTTGCGGTGGCGGACCACCTGCCCAAGATGATATTTAGCACGTGCTTTCAGCATGTGTTACAGCCCCTTGGCTCCACTACTACCGTTAACACCCGGCGAATGTCCAATTCTGTCGTGGAAATCAGGGGAAACAGTCTGTGAACCTCGCCCTTACAGTGCTCCAGATCGTGGCGCCAGTCTTCATTCTGGCCGGTGTCGGCCTTGTCTGGGTGAAGGCCGGATTCGAGTACCGCGTGCAGTTCGTGACCCGGCTGGCGATGACGCTTTCGGTGCCCTGCCTGATCTTCACGGCCCTCATGAAGACCGAGATCGACCCGGCGGCGCTCGCCGCGCTCTCCTATGCCGCGGCGGCGGCCTACGGGGTGCTCACGCTCGCGGCCTTCGTGCTGGTCAAGCTGATGCGGCTCGAGACGCGGACCTACCTGGCGCCGCTGATCTTCGGCAATACCGGCAACCTCGGGCTGCCGCTGGCGCTGTTTGCCTTCGGCGAGACGGGGCTCTCCTACGCGGTCGTCGTCTTCGCGATCATGGCGCTGTGGTCCTTCACCTTCGGCATCTGGATCGTGGCGGGCGGAGGATCGCTCACCCGGGCGCTGAAGGAGCCGCTGCTCTGGGCGACGATCCTCGGCGGCATCTTCCTCTGGCAGGGCTGGCAGACGCCGCGGTGGCTGACCAACACGCTGGAGCTGACAGGCCAGATGGCGATCCCGCTGATGCTCATCACCCTGGGCGTGGCCGTGGCGCGGCTGCACCCGGGGCACATGGCGCGCGCGGCGCTTCTGTCGGTGGTGAAGGTGGCGCTCTGCGTGGGCGTGGCCTGGGCGCTCGGGCGCTGGTTCGCGCTCGACGACGTGGCCTTCGCGGTGCTCGTGCTGCAGATCGCGACGCCGGTCGCCGTGACCTCGTTCCTGCTGGCCGAGAAATACGGCGCGGACAGCGATTCCGTGGCCGGGCTGGTCGTCGCCTCGACCCTCGCCTCGGTCCTCTACCTGCCGCTGATCCTCGCTGCCGTGCTCTGACCGGGGCGCCTGAGGAAATCGTGATTTTCCCCGCAGCCGGTTTGCGCTATCCTGTCGCCAACGGCGGCAAACGCCGAACGAAAAAAACGAACGAGTGGGCAAGAGGCGAATGGGCAGAATTCTCCGTGCCGCCATGATTCTGTTGCTTGTCGCGTCCTGCGGCGGCGGAAACTTCTCCGCGCCCAAGGATCTCGACAATGCGTGCAGCATCGTCAAGGAGCGGCCCAAGTATCTGAAGGCATTCCAGCGGACGCAGCGCAAGTACGGCGTGCGTCCCGAGGTCCTGATGGCGATGATCCATCAGGAGAGCAAGTTCATCGGCAACGCGCGGACCCCGCACAAATACGCGCTGGCGATCATCCCCATGGGTCGGCAGAGTTCGGCCTACGGCTACAGCCAGGCGCTGGACGGCACGTGGGACGATTACAAGCGCGAGACCGGCAACCGCCGTGCCAAGCGCGACGACATCCGCAGCGCCACCGATTTCATGGGCTGGTACATGACCAAGACCAACCAGCGGCTCGGCATCGACATGAACGATGTGCGGAACCAGTACCTCGCCTATCACGACGGCCACACCGGCTATGCCCGGGGCACCTATCGGCAGAAGGCCTGGCTGCTGGCGGTGGCCGACCGGGTCCAGACCCGGGCGGTCACCTATGGTGTGCAGCTGGCGACCTGCAGCCGCCGCTGAGGATCAGCGGCGCTCGGGCGCCTTGCGGGCCTTGGCCATCTCGATGTTGAAGTGACTGTCGGGGATACTCACACCAGAGCGCAGGTCACCCAGCACGACGGTGGTCCTGGCACCGGAATCGTCGGTGATCACCCATTGGCGCAGCTCGGTCGGGCTGTCGGTGAAGACCATCTGAATGTTGCCGTATTCCGGGTGATCCGGGTCCTGCGCGGTGACGGTCGTGGTCTTGCCGTCCGAGCTGTGCCCGGTCACCATCCGCGCCCGGCCCAGGTCCACGTTCGCGGCCAGGATGATCGACAGGGGCGTCCGGGCAAGCGGGTATGTGGCGGGGCCGGAGTTCGACTTCGGGTCGAAGATCGCCACCGTGTTGCCGCCGGCCATCACCAGCGATTCCTCGGGCGGATCGTATTCGAACCGCACCCGGCCGGGACGCTTGATGTAGAGCGTGCCCGTCGAGAGCGAGCCGTCGTCGTTCACCTGCGTGAACTTCGCCTGCGCGGTTTTCAGCCCGTTGAGGTAGGACGAGATATCGCCCAGGGGCAGTTTCTCGGCCATGGCCGGAAGAGCCATGGCGAGGGTGAGAACGGGGGCAAGGGCCAGTCGCTTCAACATGGACAAAGAGTAATCCTTCCTCGGGTCACGTGCCAGCGCCCAACTTTCACAAGCGCGTAGGGTTCCTGTGTGGGCCGGTGACGCCGCGGCGTCACGGCACCCCGCGGGGCACATCCGCCGCCGGGGCGGCGCTTCGCCGCTTCCGCCCGGCCGCCCCCTCGGCTACCTTCGCGCCATGAGCTCTCCGCGATTCATCCACCTCCGCACGCACACCGAATATTCCCTTCTCGAAGGCGCCCTGCGGCTCAAGAAGCTGCCCGCGCTCTGCGAGAAGATGGAGATGCCGGCGGTCGCCGTCACCGACACGAATTCCATGTTCTGCGCGCTGGAATTCTCGGTCTCGGCCGCCGGCGCCGGGATCCAGCCGATCATCGGCTGCCAGGTCGACGTGGCCTATCTGCCGACCGTGCCGGGCCAGATGCCCAAGCCCCCCGCGCCGGTCGTCCTGCTGGCGCAGAACGAGGCGGGCTACGAGAACCTGATGAAGCTCTCGACCTGCCTCTATGTCGAAAAGCGCGGCCAGGTCCCCCATGTCACGATCGAGGAGCTGGGGCTGCACGGCGACGGCCTCATCTGCCTGACCGGCGGCGCGAACGGCCCCGTGGGGATGCTTCTGCAGGCCGGCCAGCGCCCGGCCGCGCAGGAGCTGATGGACCAGCTCAAGGCGATCTATGCCGACCGGCTCTATGTCGAGCTGCAGCGCCACCCGGGCGACAGCGGGTTGCCCGCGAACGAGCGCCTGACCGAGCGCGGCTTCGTCGAAATGGCCTATGCGATGGACCTGCCGCTCGTCGCCACCAACGACGTCTATTTCCCCAAGCCCGACATGTACGAGGCGCATGACGCGCTGATCTGCATCGCCGAGGGCGCCTATGTCGACCAGCAGGAAGAGCGACGCCGCCTGACCCCGCAGCATTACTTCAAGTCGCAGCAGGAGATGGTGACGCTGTTCGCCGACCTGCCCGAGGCCATCGCCAACACGGTCGAGATCGCGAAACGCTGCGCCTACAAGGCCGAGCGGCGCGACCCGATCCTGCCGAAATTCGCCGACGACGAGGTGGCCGAGCTGCGGCGGATGGCGAACGAGGGGCTCCAGAAGCGCCTCGCCGTGATCCCGCATGCCGTGTCGGTCGAGGAATACCAGAAGCGGCTCGATTTCGAGCTGGGGATCATCGAGGGCATGGGCTTCCCCGGTTATTTCCTGATCGTGGCCGACTTCATCCAGTGGTCGAAGGACAACGACATCCCGGTCGGTCCCGGCCGGGGCTCGGGCGCGGGCTCGCTCGTGGCCTATGCGCTGACCATCACCGACCTCGATCCGCTGCGCTATTCGCTGCTCTTCGAGCGGTTCCTGAACCCGGAACGGGTCTCCATGCCCGACTTCGACATCGACTTCTGCATGGACCGGCGGGAGGAGACGATCCGCTACGTCCAGGAGAAATACGGCCGCGACAAGGTCGGCCAGATCATCACCTTCGGCGCGCTGCTGTCGAAGGCCGCGGTGCGCGACATCGGCCGGGTGCTCCAGATGCCCTACGGGCAGGTCGACCGGCTGTCCAAGATGATCCCGGTGGAGGGCGTGAAGCCCGTTTCGATCGAACAGGCGCTGATTCAGGAAGAACGCCTCCGCCAGGCCGCCCGCGACGAGGAGGTGGTGGACCGCCTCCTGACCTATGGCCAGCAGGTCGAGGGGCTGCTCCGGAACGCCTCGACCCACGCCGCCGGTGTCGTGATCGGGGACCGGCCGCTCGACCGGCTGGTGCCGCTCTACCAGGATCCGCGGTCGGACATGCCGGCAACCCAGTTCAACATGAAATGGGTGGAGCAGGCGGGGCTCGTGAAGTTCGACTTCCTCGGCCTGAAGACCCTCACGGTCATCCAGAACGCGATCGAGCAGATCCACGCGGGCGGGCGCCCGCTGCACGTCGCGGCGGACGGGACGCAGCTCTATACCCCCGCCGAGGGCGCGGAGAACCAGATAAACGCCATCCCGCTCGATGACGAGAAGACCTACGACCTCTACGCCCGCGCCAAGACGGTCGCGGTGTTCCAGGTGGAAAGCTCGGGCATGATGGACGCCCTGAAGCGGATGAAGCCGACCTGCATCGAGGACATCGTGGCCCTCGTGGCGCTCTACCGCCCGGGGCCGATGGAGAACATCCCGGTCTATTGCGAGGTGAAGAACGGGCTGCGCGAACGCGCCTCGGTCCATCCGCTGATCGACCATATTCTCGAAGAGACGCAGGGCATCATCGTCTACCAGGAGCAGGTGATGCAGATCGCCCAGGAGATGGCGGGCTACACGCTCGGCGGCGCCGACCTGCTGCGCCGCGCCATGGGCAAGAAGATCAAGGAGGCGATGGACGCCGAACGCCCGAAGTTCGAGAAGGGCGCGGCCGAGAACGGGGTCGAGAAGAAGAAGGCCTCGGAGGTCTTCGACCTGCTCGAGAAATTCGCCAACTACGGCTTCAACAAGTCCCACGCGGCGGCCTATGCGGTGGTCTCCTACCAGACCGCATGGCTCAAGGCGAACCACCCGGTGGAGTTCATGGCGGGCGTCATGAACTGCGATATCCACCTGACCGACAAGCTGGGCGTCTACTTCGAGGAAGTGAAGAAGGCGCTGGAACTGCCCTGGGTCGCGCCCTCGGTCAACAGCTCGGACGCCACCTTCAAGGTGAGGGACGGCGCGCTGGTCTATGCGCTCGGCGCGCTGAAGAACGTGGGCGTGGAGGCGATGCGGCTGGTGGTCGAGGGCCGGAAGGTCGAGGGCCGCGAGAAGCCCTTCGTGAACATCTACGACTTTGCCCGCCGGGTGGAGCTGAAGAAGATCGGCAAGCGGCCCTTGGAGATGATGGCGCGCTCGGGCTGCTTCGATGAACTGGACCCGAACCGGCGGCGCATCTTCGACTCGCTCGAGGGGCTGATGGCCTATTCGGCGGCGATCTGGGAGCAGAAGACCTCGAACCAGGTGTCGCTCTTCGGCGATGCCGGGGACGACCTGCCCGAGCCGCGGCTCTCGCCGGTGGCGGACTGGCTGCCCGCGGAGCGGCTGGCGCAGGAATTCTCGGCCGTGGGCTTCTACCTCTCGGGCCACCCGCTCGACGATTACCAGGGGCCGCTCAAGCGCAAGGGCGTCAAGACGCTCGACGAGGTGATGAAGCTGGCGCAGGGCGGGGCGATCATCGCGAAGATGGCCGGCATTGTCGCGGGCCGTCAGGAGCGGAAGTCGGCGCGGGGCAACCGCTTCGCCTTCGCGCAGCTCTCGGACACGACGGGGGCCTACGAGGTGACGATCTTCAGCGATACGCTCGAGGCATCGCGGGATCATCTCGAGAACGGCTCGAAGGTCGTCCTGACCGTCGAGGCGACGATGGAGAGCGACCAGCTGAAACTGCTCGCCCGCGGGGTTCAGCCGATCGACAACGTGGTGGCGGATGCGGGCGCGACGGGGCTGAAGATCTTCGTCGAGGATCTCTCGGCCATCGACCCCGTGGCGAACGTGCTCCGCGACGCGGCGCAGACGGTGAAGAACATCCCCAAGGGGCCGATCTGGTTCTGCCTGCTGGACGACACCCTGCCCGGCGAGGTCGAGATCGACTCGGGCGCCGAATTCCCCGTGACCCCGGCGATCAAGGGCGCGATCAAGCACCTCGGCGGGGTGATGGCGGTCGAGGAAATCTGACACCGCCCGGAGGGAGCGCGACGTGACCGACCTTCTGATCGTCTACCATTCGAAGACCGGCGGCAGCCGCCAGATGGCGCAGGCCGCCTTCGAGGCCGCACGCGGCGAGGCCGAGGTGGTGCTGAAGACGGCCGCCGAGGCCGGGCCGGACGACCTGCTGGCCGCGAAGGGCTATCTCTTCTGCGCGCCCGAGAACCTCGCGGCCATTGCGGGCGTGATGAAGGATTTCTACGACCGCAGCTATTACGCCGTGCTGGGCCGGATCGAGGGCAGGCCCTATGCGCAGATGGTCTGCGCCGGATCGGACGGAGAGAACTGCGCGCGCCAGACGGCCCGGATCGCGCAGGGCTGGCGGCTCAGGCCGGTGCAGGAGCCGGTGATCGTCAACCTGAAGGCGCAGACGCCGGAAGAGATCCTCGCCGAGAAGACGGTGCCGGAGGACGCGCTTGCCAGATGCCGCGAGCTCGGCGCTGCGCTTGCCGCGGGCATCGCCATGGGCGCCTTCTGAGCGCTACCAGTGCGGCGGCTTCTCGTCGCCGAAATGCATCCCGCCGCCGGTATCCGTCTCCCGCTGCGCCTCGCGCTCCATCAGCAGCTGGACCCGCCGCGTGAGCAGCGCGATCTCGGTCTGCTGGCGCGCGGTGACATCCGAAAGCTCCTCGACCATCCGCTCGAGATGCGCGAGCTTTTCCTCGATTTCCTGCATGCCTTCCCCCACGAAGCCATTACCGTCCGGTGCCCTGGGGCCCGTATGACGGCACAATGCGATAAAGGCAAATCAGGTTCCCCGCGGCCGGAGCCGGCGCTTGCCTGCCCGCGGGGCATGGGCTAGACCGCGCCGCGACACCCAGACCCGGGAATGACGATGGCCAAAGACAAGAAATCCCCGCGCCCCAAGGCTGAAACGCCCAAGGGGTTCCGTGACTATTTCGGCGCCGAGGTGACCGAGCGCGCCGCGATGCTGTCGAAGATCGCCGGGGTCTACCATCGCTACGGCTTCGAGGCTCTGGAAAGCTCCGCCGTCGAGACGGTCGAGGCTCTGGGCAAGTTCCTTCCCGACGTGGACCGGCCGAACGAGGGCGTCTTTGCCTGGCAGGAGTCCGATGACGAGGGCAAGGGCGGCTGGCTGGCGCTCCGCTACGACCTGACGGCACCGCTGGCCCGGGTCTATGCCCAGCACCGCAACGACCTGCCGACGCCCTACCGGCGCTATGCCATGGGGCCCGTCTGGCGGAACGAGAAGCCGGGGCCGGGCCGGTTCCGTCAGTTCTATCAATGCGATGCGGACACGGTCGGCACGGCCTCCGTCGCCGCGGATGCCGAGATCTGCGCGATGCTGTCCGATTGCCTGGAAGAGGTGGGGATCCCGCGCGGGGATTACCTGATCCGGGTGAACAACCGGAAGGTGCTGAACGGGGTGCTGGAGGCCATGGGCGTCTCTGACGAGGGGCAGGCGGCGGACGTGCTGCGCACCATCGACAAGTTCGACAAGGTCGGCGAGGCCGGGGTGCGCGAGCTTCTGGGCAAGGGGCGGCTCGATGCCTCGGGCGCCTATATCGACGGCGTGGGGCTCAGCGAGGCGCAGGCCGAGCCGGTGATCGCCTTCCTGACGTCGAAGGCCGCGGATGCGGCCGGGACGCTGGCGAACCTGCGGGCGGCGGTCGGCGGCTCCGCGATCGGCGCCGAGGGCGTCGACGAGCTGGAGCAGATCGCTGGGCTTCTGGACGCCCAGGGCTACGACGCCGGGCGGATCGAGCTGGACCCCTCCGTTGTCCGCGGCCTCGGCTATTACACCGGCCCGGTCTTCGAGGCCGAGCTCACCTTCGAGATCCTCGACGAGAAGGGCCGCAAGCGGCAGTTCGGCTCGGTCGCGGGCGGCGGGCGCTACGACGATCTGGTGAAGCGCTTCACCGGGCAATCGGTGCCGGCGACGGGGATCTCGATCGGCGTGGACCGGCTGCTGGCCGCGCTGCGCGAGAAGGGCCGGATCGGCGGCACCGTGCAGGGGCCGGTCGTCGTGACGGTGATGGATCGCGACCGGATGGCCGATTACATGACGATGGTATCCGAGATCCGGAACGCCGGGATCCGGGCCGAGATCTACCTCGGCAACCCGAAGAACTTCGGCAACCAGCTCAAATACGCGGACAAGCGCGGCTCTCCGGCCGCCGTCATCGAGGGCGGTGACGAAAAGGAGCGCGGCGTGGTGCAGATCAAGGACCTGATCCTCGGCGCGCAGATCGCCGAGAACGCGACGCTGGAGGAGTGGAAGGAACGCCCCTCCCAGTTCGAGGTGCCGCGCGGCGAGATGGTCGCGAAGCTGAAAGAGATCCTGGCGGGGCAGGGGTGATGGAGTTCTTCTCGAAGGCGCTCGACCTCGGGGCGTTCGCATGACCACGCTCGCCCAGGACACCGCCGCCCGCGCGGCCGACCTCGCCGAGGCCGCCCGCCTTCGCGCGCTTTTCGAGGCCGAGGGCGCGGTCCCCGTCGAGGCCGCCATCCTGCAGCCCGCGCAGACCCTGCTCGACCTCTATGGCGAGGACATCCGGGCGCGCGCCTACGTGACGTCGGATGCGCTGCGCGGCGAACAGATGCTGCGCCCGGACTTCACCGTGCCGGTCGTGCAGATGCACATGGCCGACGGCGCGGAACCAGCGCGCTATTGCTATGCGGGCGAAGTCTTCCGGCGGCAGGAAGAGGACGAGCACCGTGCTTCGGAATACGTCCAGGCGGGGTTCGAGATCTTCGACGGCGCCAACCCGCCCGATGCGGATGCCGAGATCTTCGCCCTCTTCCAGCGGATCCTTGCGCCGATGGGCCTGCGCACGGCGACCGGGGACATCGGTATCCTCACGACGGCCGTTTCGGGGCTGGCCATCTCGGACAGGCGCAAGCGCGCGCTGATGCGTCACATCTGGCGGCCGCGCCGCTTCCGGGCGCTGCTCGACCGGTTCTCCTCCTCGGCGCCGCTGCCGGCGCAGCGCGCGGCGCTGCTCGCCGCCGAGGATCCCTTCGCGCAGGCCGGGCCCGAGATCGGTCTGCGCACCCGGGCGCAGGTCGAGGAGCGGCTCGAGAGCCTCCGGCAGGAGGCCGCCGCCGACCCGATCCCCGCCGGCGTGGTCGAACTGATCGACGCCGTGCTCGCCGTGCGCGAGAAGATGCCCTACGCGCTCGAGCACCTGCGCGACATCGCGGTGGACCTGCCGTGGATCGGCCCGGCGCTCGACCGGCTCGAGGCCCGCGGCGCGGCGCTCGCCCGGCGCGGCATCGACACCGAGGCGCTGGATTTCGAAGCCGCCTACGGCCGGACCCACATGGAATATTACGACGGCTTCGTCTTCGGCTTCTACGCCGAGACCCGGCCCGACCTGCCGCCCGTCGCCACCGGGGGGCGCTACGATGCGCTGACCCGGCAGCTTGGGCAGGGCCGGGCGATCCCCGCGGTCGGCGGCGTGATCCGGCCGGGGCTGATCCGCGAACTCGGGGGGCGGACATGAGCGTGAAACTGGGCGTGCCCTCCAAGGGGCGGCTGATGGAGAAGACCTTCGACTGGTTCGGCGCCCGCGGCGTGACGCTGGGGCGGACGGGATCGGAGCGGGAATACGCGGGCCGCGTCGAGGGTGTGGAGGGCGTGGAGCTGGTCCTGCTCTCCGCCGGAGAGATCCCGCGGGAACTGGCGGCCGGGCGCATCCACCTCGGCGTCACCGGCATCGACCTCGTGCGCGAGAAGCTGGCGCAGTGGGACATGCAGGTCGAGGTGCTGGCCGAGCTGGGCTTCGGCCAGGCGGACCTGATCATCGCGGTGCCGGACTTCTGGGTCGACGTAGAGACGCTCGACGACCTCGACGCCGCCGCCGCCGCCTTCCGCCGCGACCACGGCTTCCGGATGCGGATCGCGACCAAGTATCACCGGCTGGTGCGCGACGCCCTGCGCGAGGCCGGCGTGGCCGATTACCAGCTGGTCGACAGCCAGGGCGCGACCGAGGGCACGGTGAAGAACGAGACCGCCGAGGCGGTCGCCGACATCACCTCGACCGGCGAGACGCTGCGGGCGAACCACCTGCGCCCGCTGTCGGACGGCCCGCTCCTGAAAAGCCAGGCGACGCTCTTCCGGTCGCGCAACGCCGCGATGGACGGTGCGGAACGCCGGACTCTGGAACGGCTGCGCGATCTGATTGCGCGGGGCTGAGCGGTCGAGGTCGGAATTCCGAATGTAGCGCTGCGGAATTGGCGTGCGTGCGAACTGGGGCGGACCCGCATCGGCTCCGGCGGCACCTCGGAAGATCTCAACATCGTCCGCCTCGGGGTGACGATGCCGCTCGGCGGCACCCCCGCCGCCAAGCTGCCGCTCAACAGCCTGGCCGGCAATGTCCAGTACGCCCGGCACAGCGCGATCAGCTCGGCCGTGATCGCGGCCTTCTGATCTTGCCATCGGCATGACGGGGAACGGGGGCCGCGGGCCCCCGTTTGCGTTTTCTCAGAGCACGCCGATCTCGGCCAGAGCGGCGGAAAGCTCCGGCGGCAGCGCGTCCTCGCTCTGGCGGCCGGGCGGAAGGTCGCGGGGCGCGTCCCCGGCGGCAAGGTAACGCCAGCCCTGGAACGGGCGCTTCTGGGATGGCGCGGTGCGGACAAGCTCGCGGTCCAGTACGATGGCGCAGCGGCGGATGCCGTCGGCGCGGACGACCTCCTCCAGCCGCAGGATGCGCTGGCGGCACTGGATCAGCCCCTTGATGACCCAGTAGATCGACCCGCCCGCCAGAACCTCGGCCTCACGTTTCGGCCACATCCGCGTGACATGCCGCGGCAGGCCGTCCTCGGTCTGCGCGACGCGGGTCGCCTGCCAGGCGGCGAGGCCCTCCACGCTCTCCGTCCCCACGGACAATTTCACGAGATTTACCGATTTTCCCAAGGCCGCCCCCAACATATTGTGGTCGTCACGCGAAGACATATCTATTTATGGTTTCCAAGCCAAGATATGACGTTGAGAGGCCGGACAACAAGTGCTAGCTTGGACGCTCCCTTTCAAGCTGCCGGAAGTATGCCGATGTCTCGTTTCGCCGCCCCGATCGCCGAACAGGTCTGGGATATGAAATACCGCTACAAGGAGGCCGACGGCACGCCGATCGACCGCTCCGTCGAGGATTCCTGGCGGCGAATCGCGCGGGCGCTGGCGTCGGTCGAATCCGACCCCGCCGCATGGGAGGCGCCGTTCTACGAGGCGCTCGAGGACTTCAAGTTCCTGCCCGCCGGGCGGATCACCGCGGGGGCCGGGACGGGCCGCAAGGTCACGCTGTTCAACTGCTTCGTCATGGGCACCATTCCCGACGACCTCGGCGGCATCTTCGAGATGCTCCGCGAGGCCGCGCTGACCATGCAGCAGGGCGGCGGGATCGGCTACGATTTCTCGACCATCCGGCCCAAGGGCGCGGACGTGAAGGGGGTGGCCGCGGATGCCTCGGGCCCGCTGTCGTTCATGGATGTCTGGGACGCGATGTGCCGCACCATCATGTCCGCCGGGTCGCGCCGGGGCGCGATGATGGCGACGATGCGCTGCGACCACCCGGATATCGAGGCCTTCATCACCGCGAAATCCGACCCGGCGCGGCTCAGGATGTTCAACGTCTCGGTCCTCGTGACCGACGCCTTCATGGAAGCCGTGAAGAGCGACGGCTCCTGGGACCTGGTCTTCGACGGCAAGGTCTATCACACGCTCCAGGCCCGCGATCTCTGGAACAAGATCATGCAGTCGACCTTTGATTACGCCGAGCCCGGCGTGATCTTCATCGACCGGATCAACGCCGCCAACAACCTGAACTACGCCGAGACCATCGCCGCCACCAATCCCTGCGGCGAGCAGCCCCTGCCGCCCTACGGCGCCTGCCTTCTGGGCTCGGTCAACCTCGCCCGCCTCGTGACCGATCCCTTCTCGGACGCGGCCGAACTGGACGGCGCGGCATTGTCGAAGCTCGTCCGGACCGCGATCCGGATGATGGACAACACCGTCGACGCCTCGCAATTCCCGCTGCCGCAGCAGGCGGCCGAGGCGGCGGCCAAGCGCCGGATCGGCCTCGGCGTGACCGGCCTCGCCGACGCGCTCCTGATGCTGGGCCTGCGCTACGGCTCCGACGAGGCCGCCGCGCAGACGGAAGCCTGGCTGAAGCTGATCGCGCGCGAGAGCTACCTCGCCTCGGTCGATCTCGCGAAGGAGAAGGGCGCCTTCCCGCTGTTCGATGCCGATCCGTATCTCGACTCCGGTACCATGCGGCTGATGGACGAGGATGTCCGCGACGCGATCCGCGAGAACGGCATCCGCAACGCGCTGCTGACCTCGATCGCGCCGACCGGAACCATCTCGCTCTACGCGGGCAACGTCTCGTCGGGGATCGAGCCGGTCTTCGCCTATTCCTACACCCGCAAGGTGCTTCAGAAGGACGGGTCGCGGACCGAGGAGAAGGTCGTCGACTACGCCGTCCGGATGTGGCGCGAGCTGAAGGGCGACGCGGAACTGCCCGACTATTTCGTGAACGCCCAGACGCTGGCGCCCTCGGAGCACGTCAAGATGCAGGCGGCCGCCCAGAAATGGGTCGACAGCTCGATCTCGAAGACGATCAACTGCCCCGAGGACATCTCGTTCGAGGATTTCAAGGACGTCTACATGCAAGCCTGGGATTCGGGCTGCAAGGGCTGCACGACCTACCGTCCGAACGACGTCACCGGCTCCGTCCTGTCGGTCTCCGAGACCACCGAGTCCGCGCCGGGCGAACAGCCCGCGGCCCAGCCCGTCCCCGAGGAGGGCGGCGAGATCATCTACATGCAGGACCCGATCGACCGGCCGCAGGAGCTTGAAGGTTCGACCTACAAGCTCAAGTGGCCGGACAGCGAGCACGCGATCTACATCACGATCAACGACATCGTGGTGGGCGGCCGCCGCCGTCCCTTCGAGGTCTTCATCAACTCGAAGAACATGGAGCATTTCGCCTGGACCGTGGCCCTGACCCGGATGATCTCGGCCGTGTTCCGGCGCGGCGGGGACGTCTCCTTCGTGGTCGAGGAGCTGAAGGCCGTCTTCGACCCCCGCGGCGGCGCCTGGGTGCAGGGCAAGTACATCCCCTCCATCCTCGCGGCGATCGGCGGCGTCATCGAGCGCCACATGATCTCGATCGGCTTCATCGAGGGCGAGGGCCTCGGCCTGAAGACCGACCCGCAGGCCAAGGTGATCGGCCTCGAGAACGGCCGTCGCGGCAAGGCCTGCCCCTCCTGCGGCCAGTACGAGCTGGTGATGATCGAAGGCTGCATGACCTGCGCGGCCTGCGGTCATTCGAAATGCGGGTGAACCAGCGGCTTCGGGTGGTATCGCCACTACCAATTAGTGGCCACCGGCGGGCTTCGGAGGTCCATTCCGCAGGCGAATAAGGTCAATCGGGCGTAAGCGCCCGATTTTCCGTTATTTCGGCCGTTTATAACGAGAACGAGGGTTCGACTCTGTCCTGAGGGATATAGGCATCCGAAGCACGCGGCAGAAACGGTTTTCGTAATCTTTCTCGGGCTTGGTCCTGGCCGTGGCGTTCTTGGGTTTGCGGCATAGTTTCCGCCGCCACTCATCGCGTGCCAGTTCTCCAGGACGAGCACAACCGCGACCGTTTTCGAAGACTTCCCGAGAAGCCGATGTGCAATGCCGGCATGCCTTGCACCGACGAACCCAAGGCACGCAAAAAGGGCGGCTTCCGCCGCCCTTTTCCGAGGTGTCCAAGTATTTGTTATTGTGACCGCCAGAGCCTCAGCGCGTTTTCTATGCGCGCATAGGCCTGGATGACCTCATGCCTTGAGTGATGGCCGTCGCAAAGCTGATGGCCGTAAGTGTCAGCGCGGGTGTCTTCGATCGTGTAGCCGAGCGCGAGAAACGCCTCGTGCGCCGCGTCGGTCAGCTGCGCGGGATGCCTTGGTGAAGTCATGACGGTCACGCCTGCGATCCCCCGGCTGATCTGGGTGTAGTGCCGGTCCACCCAGACGTGGACACGAGACAGGCTGTGCTTCTCGATGAGCCACAGCGTCACGTCGCAGATGTCCTGCTCCATCCCGAACTGATCGGGATGGACGCTCAGGCGGCGCCGACGCGCCAGCTGAAGGACACAGCGTGCCCCGGTCTCAGTCGGCACGACGGAACCGCCCGAGAAGCTCGCTGACGCGCGCGCCGTGCCACCGGGTCATGTCGGTAGCTGGCAGACCCCTCTCATGACCGATCCTGTCGAGCGACGTCGGCGCCTGGTCGGCCAGGATACGACGAATATCGCGCAGCGCGGCCTCGACGGCATCTGTATCCGGGATCGGCTGCCCGAAGGCGCCATGCAGATCGCAGAGCGCCGCGAACCCGCTCGGATCATCGAGCGCGTCGAGCAGGTCGCAGAGGCTCGCGCCGTGGCGGCGGAGGTGCTGCTCCACCGCATAGGCGGCGCCGAAACGCGCCTCGGCGGTGTCGAGTGAGGTGGTGTTGAGCATGATGATCTCCCTTTCATGCGGTGGCGGAAACGGTGCTGGGTGCCTGATTCATCGGCGTCATGTTCCGTCGCAGGGAGATACTGGGGCGTTGGCTGGGTCCTTTCGGCTGGTTGCGAAGGCTGTTCTTAGGTGCTGGTGACGAGAACATTGGTCGTTCATCGGGATGACGAAGAAGAAATCTGCCTGGCGCATGGTATTTTGCTGCCGATGAGGCTCCAAGGCGATGCAAGGCTGAGGATCGGTCCTTGCGTTCGTCCGGGGCCATGACGCCGGCCGTGCGATCCTTGCATGGCCGGCGCCGCAGTTCAGGCCGCGTCCTGCGCCGGGAGGGCAAGCGCCAGCGCATCCCGCTCATCGTCCAGTTCTCCGATCTCGAACAGAAGGTCATAGAGCCGATCGGTGAGCAGGCAGAGCTCTTCCACTTCGGGGCTGTCTGGATCGAGGAGGATCCATGAAGACAGATCCGGTTCGAACTCGTCGATGACGGGGTCGAGTGAAAGCAGGCGGTGCAGGTCGACAAGCCTGCGCCGAGTCGCCCGGTCCAGGCGCGATGCTTCGCGCAAGCCGGTCATCAGGCGCAGGACGCGAGCCGTTCCGGCCTCCCCGTCGATCAGCCCGGCGGCGCTGCACAGCGCGGCTCCGTGCTCGTCGAAATGCGCGCGAACGGCGTCGAGAGTTTGGTCTGCGGACAGGGTCTTCGAGGGTAGCTTGCGCAGCATGATGGGTCCTCCTTTTGTTGCGCGTCTGCCAGTCGTGGCAGCATCAAGCCTGTCCGTTTCTTGGGATTTCCCTCCTTGTTCCTGCGGGGCGATTGACCATTATTCCCGTTCCTTGATTTGAAGATTGGCCAGCCGCCCGCGGCACGAAGAAAAAACTTCCGCTCTGTTCGACACGGAAGACGAAATCCTCCGGCCAGAGCCGTTGATCGGCCCCGTGACGCCGATCGACTACTCTGGCAGAGAGCCTTGGTGCGCCCCAACTGAAGGACGCCGTCCTCGTCCCCGTCGGGCGACTCGTTGGGAGCAGGCTTAAACCGAGCGAGGCGCGAGAGGGGGCTAAGAGCTGACTTTTTCGGTTTCCGACCACGGAAGTGTTTTGGTCCGGATCCTGTCGTTCCATTTCTTCCCTATGACGGACGGGCATGAGGATGCCGCCGAGGACTGCACGGTCGAGCGAAGAGAAAGGAGGCAGCACAAGATCCAGCACCCCTGGACGCTCGCGAGAAACCGTTGCGCATCACCGAAAACGCAGCGCGCTGCGGGGATCTGATCACTCCCCGGAGGTGATGGCATCCGCGAGAGCGGAAGCGACGACGTGCATCCGTGGCGAAGTTCCATTTCGTCTGTCAGAGAAGGCCGTCCCGGGCGGTCTTCGAAATCCCGGCCACCGACGGGAGACGACCACGAGCGCGGTGGCGCTCGTTTTCATGAACAGAGGAAACGCATCAAGGCTGAAAACGGAAGACGGAAATTTCAACAAGAGGACTACGCGGATGGCGCCCCCGGGGCGTGACGATCCGGGATCGTCGGCGCACACATTGCCGCGACCGGCGCTTGCCTACGGTCTCCGTCAGCCCGCTGGCGGGCGGAGGGAGACCGTGTGCTATCTCGGGACTAACTCATGAACGCGACCGGCCCATAGCTGCCGGGCAAGAGGCAGCAGGTCGCTGCGGCGCGGCTTCCTCGATCCGGTCATCCATAGCGTCGTGCAGCATGGCTGGGCAGTCCGAGTGCGAACGAACCGGCCATTCGCTTTTGCAGCAAACCTCGCTCCTTGTTCGTGGCATCCGGACGACAATCTGGCCTGAAGGCCATCTGATGTCACGCTATTTGTTCATTGATGCCCACGGCAGTTCTTCGCGGACGAAACGCTTGTAAGCACACCTACGAGCGCATTTCCTTCCCCGAATCTTATGCCATATTTTCGAGATTGATCCGCGCGCCTCGGATTTCACTTTCTCCCACTCTTCCTTGAGCATGAACTGGGAATGACGGACAAATTTCTCTTCTTCCTTCCGGAACTCGTCCGGTGACTTTGTAGTGGCTTTAACGAGTATCCTGAGATGCGCGATCAGATTTTTGTCGATGCCGTCCTCGTCTGCGGGGTTTAGCTGTAAGGATATAAGGGAAATGAGGCCATCGGCCCTGTTTCTCCAATCGTCATAGCCATGGGTTCGTTGCGTTTCGTTGTTTATCGCGGCACACACTTGCAGAAGTTCTGCGATGTTCGAACGTAGCTTCTCGATCCACTTCGACCTTTCCGCCGTCACAGATGAGATATAAACCGATCTTCGACCCGTCACAAAAGCACTGAAAGCGGAGAAAACCACGCCGCATACGGCGATAATGGCAGCGCTGATGGTTGCTGTCGCCCCGGGATTAGCTTTAATCCATGCGAATAGTTCAGCCAGATATGCAGTCATGCAACACCCGCCCGACATTATTCCGTTGCTATCTATGCCAACGAGGGCAGGATAGGAAGACGCTTGTGCGTCGACACCGTCGCTACGGATGCCGCGCGTGTGGAACGCAGTGCTTGCATCGACCGCGTTCTTGCGGTTCCCTAACAAGCCGCTGAAGAAGTTGGGCTCGAAGGACGATTTCTTGCCCTGATGGCTTGAAGGCAGCTTTTGTCGACATCGGTATCTGCATCGGACGCGTGTCCGGGTTGCCCTGTTCGTCACGCTGCCAGGAGTTTCGGTAGCCTGGCCAGATTGCAGGCCGCCATTGTCATCGTGAACTGCGCGCGGACCCTGTTGATGCCGCGGTGAAGGGTCTGGCTCATGCCACCCACGGTCTTGGCCCAGCCGAAGGGTTCCTCGATCTTCTTCCGGCTCCGCTGGGACAAGGCGTAGCGGCGATGCTGGGTGGTGCGCCCGTCGATGGCGGAATGCCGGGCCTTCTGCGCGACATGTGGCGACACGACCATACGCCTGAGCGCGGCGACAAAGTCGACGCTGTCATATCCTTTGTCGGCCCCGAGCGTCAGGCGCCGGGTTGAGCCCGGCGAGTGCCGATTGATCATCTCGAGCGCCCCAGTTACTTTCCAGAAATGACCAAAAGATCAAAAGACCGCCGTGGGTATCGGAAGATATCAGTGCAAGTTCCAATCGGCGAGAAGAAAATCGCTGGATGGCCAGTATCCGGTGACGACTTAAAGCCTATAAAAAATCTGGATGGCAGGCCATCGAAACGTATCCGCGAAGAGGGTTCTCGAGGATACTTTAAGGACGCCCAAGGGTATTGGCGTCGCACGGACACTAATATTGATGTCGACTTTGATAATCTATGTGCAGCAACACATGGCCACATACGCAGATCAATAATATCTGATGTCGAGTTTGAGATATTTCATGATAGAATTCCTGACTGGGTGCACATGGCGGGTGTCGAGCCCGAAAGCCGGGTAACGAAAGCGCAATTTGAAAAACTCATAGCCGGATCAGCAAGCGAGAGAGTATTGCATAAGTTTATATACTTGCAAGATGTTCAAGGCCTTCTCACGAATGTCCAGCGAACAAGCGCACAGGTCAGTCAGGTTATCGGTGAATTTTACGGTATCCTGAATGATTGTGCTCCCTACCTCTACTCAATCAACGAAACAGTTGGCTTGCGCTCTTCAGTTGGCGCCGAAACTTCACTGCTGCATGCTCATTTGGAAACCATCTTCGTTCGCATGAGGAGCTTATTGGACTATGCTGTCAAAATTTCTCTGGAAGCAGAGCGAGATGATATTGATTACTCCAAAATAGTAAAGCTTAAAGGTGGGTCAAGACAGTATGGAGACAAAAAGTCACTCACCATGAATGAGCGCGCAGGCACTCTTTTTGTGAAGGATGAACTTATTTGGACGATATGCTCCATCAGGGATAGGATCGTGCATGACGGTCATTTAGATATTAGCGCTCGCTTGTATGAAAGTTTCAAGCGAAACCGATTGGTTGAGCGCTTTGTTTTAATCCCTGATATGGCGGAAGGGCGCTTCGAAGTATTCAAGAATAGATCAAATTTTTACGGACGTGACCACAAGATAAACCACGACCTCCCCAGAATATACGACGATTTCTTCCAGCGAATGCTTAACACCATTGGCGCTCTGCACGATCTGTATGCGTTAAAAAGACTTCGCTGAGTATCAATAACCACCTACTGCCATACGATAGCGTAGTAACGGTGTGGTATTGGGGGGCTGCATTTTGCGCACGAGTGCTGCGCCGGGTCTGGCGGCGTGATCCTGGTGGAATGTCCGCTTTGACCTGCTCCCCATAGAGTCCGCACTTATGAGTTAGCTCTGTTCAGGTTTTGGTCCTCTACTGACCGTTGGTGATACTCCCACGGGGTGAGCCCGTCGAGGCTGGTGTGGGGGCGGTGGTGGTTGTAGTCTTCGCGCCACGCCTCGATTAGGTCGCGGACATGGCGCAGATTGGCGAACAGGTGCTCATTGAGGCATTCGTCGCGCAGGCGGCCATTGAAGCTCTCGACGAAGCCGTTCTGCATGGGCTTTCCTGGCGCGATGTAATGCCACTCGACCTTGCGGTCCTCCTGCCATTTGAGGATGGCATTCGAGGTCAGCTCCGTGCCGTTGTCGCTGACCACCATGCATGGATAGCCGCGCACCCGAGCGATGCTGTCGAGCTCACGGCCAACGCGCTGCCCTGACAGTGAGGTGTCCACGACCGCGGCCAGGCATTCCCGGCTGAAGTCGTCGATGACGCAGGGCACCCGGAAGCGGCGACCATCGGACAGGCTGTCTGAGACGAAGTCCAGGGACCAGCGCTGGTTCGGCCCCTGCGGGATCGCCATCGGCGCCCTGGTCCCCAGGGCCCGCTTGCGACCGCCTCGTTTACGGACTGTTAAGCCTTCTTCTCGGTAGATCCGGTAGAGCTTCTTCCAGTTCACCTTCCAGCCTTCGCGATCAAGAAGCAGGTGCAGTCGACGATAGCCGAAGCGACGCCGTTCGCTGGATAGCTCGTTCAGCCTCTCCCGCAGCTCGGCGTCTGCAGGTCTGGATGATCGCCGCCTGTAGACGCGCGGATCAATCCCGGCCAAAGCACAGGCCCGCCGCTGGTTGTAGCTCTTCTCTTTCATGGCCCAGTCCACAGCTCGCCGCCTTGCACCGGGCTTCAAAAGTTTTTTCCCAGCATCTCCTTGAGCGTGGCCACGTCGAGCATGTGTTCCGCCAGCATCTTCTTCAGCTTCGCGTTCTCGGCTTCGAGCGCCTTCAGCCGCTTGGCCTCCGACACTTCCATGCCGCCATACTTCGACCGCCACTTGTAGAACGTGCCATCGCTGACGCCGTGCTTCCGGCAGAGCTCCTTGGCGCCTATCCCGGCTTGGTGCTCCTTCAGGATGCCAATGATCTGCTCTTCGCTAAAACGGCTTTTCCGCATCGTCTGTCTCCTCGTTTGGAGAACAGGCTAACCTCAAACCGCGGACTTTTCAGGGGAGCAGGTCACGATCCGCGATGTCCGGGTTCCCCTCAAGCGACAGAAGACACTGTCCGAGGACAAGGTCCTGAAACTTGCCGAAAGCATTCTGGCAGACGGGCAGACCACCCCGATTCAACTCCGGTCTGACGGCAATGGCTACGTTCTGATTGAAGGTCTCCACCGACTTGAGGCGCTTCGGCTGCTCGGAGAAGCGTCGGTGCAGGCCTATTTTGTGCGGGCCCGGCTGCATTGAGCCGATGATTGCCCCGGCCCGTGGGATGCGCTCTCATGGCGGTTGAAAGCGCCTGTCGAACGCGACCCATCGGTGCTACCTTCACGGCTGGAGCAACCAGAGCGTCGACACATGCCCCAACTGACTGAAGACGGCGAGGCGATCGTGGCCGATATCGCGGCACGCCATGGGATCAGCAGCGATGCCGCCTTGCATATGCTCGTGGCGGTCTCGGCCGGACATGGCGCTCAGGCGCAATTCAACCACCCCGAGCTTGGCGGCATGGGGCAATGGTCACGGGGTGGGATGACCATGGTCGGTGACATGTTCAACGACGGCCTGAAGGCCCGGGTCGACACCCTTTGCACGGAGCTCTCGGGGATCGTGCAACAGCACCGGCTTTTCGCCGTACCGGTGTCCTCGCAGTCGCAGTCTCAAGGCGGGCCTCCTGACCTGTCCGGGGTCAGCCTGTTCGCGCAAGAGAGCAGCGACTGGCCCGCCGATCTTGGTCAGCCGTCTTCCGCGGGAGCGCAGAATGACCTGCGTTATGCCTATTTCCCCGACAAGCGCAGGCTGGCGGTCAAGGTCGGAGGGCAGACCACGGTCTACGACACCGGCGACCACAGGATCAGCGGTTTCGGACAGGCGCAGGGCGGGGGGCAGAGCCTCAGCTTCACCAGCCAGCGCGGCCTCGTCCCGATTTCGGAGCTGCCGATCGTCGATGGCGCATCGCCCACGTCGCGAGACAGCGCGACCCGGGCTTCAACGGAGGCGCCTCTTGCCGCTCCGGCCCCTGCACAGGGTGCTGAACCGGAAACACAACCGGCGCCTGATGTCGTGGCCGCTCAGGCCAGCAGCGATGACCAGATCTTCAGCCGGATCGAACGGCTCGCCGGCCTGTTCGAGAAGGGCATCCTCACCAAGGAAGAGTACGAAACGAAGAAAGCTGAACTTCTGGCGCGCCTGTAGCGCTCCGTATCGCACAGGCACCCGGCGTTCCGGACAGGCACTCTTCGGTCGGGACCCCATGGACAGGCGTTCAGAGCCGTGCGCACAACTCGAAAGACAAGGGCCCGCATGCGTATCACCATCGACCTCGCGATGACCTACCGTTTCCCCCGTCCAAACACCGTGTTCCTTGCACTGGAGGCGGGAAAGGTCGAAGGGCAGGTGGTGGTTCAGGAGCATCTGGACATCGGCGGAGCCACGCTGACCCGCATCAACGGGGACTCGGATGTCGGCGAGCGGATCTGGGCGCAGGTTCCCGATGGCGAGATGAACCTGACCTATCGTGCGCTGCTCGACATCACTCGGCCGGAACCTCGGTTCGAAACGCTCGAGGCGATGCCACTGCATCTGCTCCCCGGCGATGTCGCGCCTTATCTGCGACCCTCGCGCTACTGTCAGTCGGACAAGTTCAGGACTTTCGTGCAACGCCGCTTCGGGCACCTGAGCGGCGGGCAGCAGGTCCTTGCTTTGCGAGATTGGATCGAGGCCAACCTGACCTACGTGCCTGGCAGTTCGGATGCGGACACCAACGTGCTCGAGACGTTCGCCGGACGGCAGGGCGTATGCCGCGACTACGCGCATCTCATGTGCTCGCTGGTGCGCGCCGCAGAAATCCCCGCCCGCATGGTGGCCGTCTACAGCCCGGACGTCGAGCCTCCTGACTTTCACGCCGTCACGGAAGTCTGGCTGAGCGGAAAGTGGTGGCTTGTCGATGCCACGGGCATGGCCCGGGCAGATACGATGGCGATCATCGCAGTGGGTCGCGACGCCTACGACGTGGCGTTCATGGACTCCCAGGAGCCAGCCGAACTTGTCCTTCAGTCAGTCGTCGTGAAGAAGGTGTGAACCGACACCTGCTGAAGGCCACCTCCCGGTGTCGTACCGCGGAAGTGTACCGTTCTGGCGGCCTCTTTTGTTGCACCGTGTCTTATCCGCTTCCACATCGACTTCAGACCCAATAGGCATCGCCATCTTCGCGAGTGAGGGAACCGTCATGGCGCAAAATTCCACCATCTACAAAGTCGAGCTTTCCGTCTCCGACATGGACCGGCACTACTACGAGGTCCACAAGCTGACGGTCGCGAAGCACCCCTCGGAGACAGACGAAAGATTGATGGTGCGACTTCTGGCGTTCGCCCTCAATGCCGGTGAGCATCTGGAGCTCACCAAGGGCCTTTCGACGGATGACGAGCCCGACATCTGGCAAAAGAGCCTGAGCGGTGAACTGGAACTGTGGGTGGCCCTGGGACTTCCGAGTGAAAAGGTCGTGCGTCAGTCCTGTGGCAAGGCCGGCAAGGTCGTCGTCTATACCTATGGCGGCAGGACTGCCGAGCTTTGGTGGGACAAGATCAAGGGCGGCACGACCCGTTTCGACAACCTTCAGGTCATGAACCTTCCCGAAGCGACGACCCGTGATCTTGCCGAGATGGCAAGCCGCTCGATGAAGCTGCAGGTCAACATCCAGGACGGCGATGTCATGGTCAGCGCCGAGGATCGCATCGCCTACGTGACCCCGGTCAAATGGAAGGAAGCCTCGTAGCTGACCTCGGCCCGCGCGAAGCTCAGCGGTGCGAGGCCTCCCGATCTTGCGCTGCGCTGATGCCGCTGCCCCAAGTCGTTCTCTTGCGACGGGATTGGCCCGACGCCTTCAACGCGCTCTCGAGGATCGCGCGAGTTCGCGGGCGAGATCGACGAACACCTTGAAGGCCGCCGGTGGATTGCGCCGACTGGGATAGTACAGGCACAGCGGCGCCAGCGGCGGCGTCCAGGCCTCGAGGACACGCACCAGCCGCCCCGCCTCGATATCCTCCCGCACGTCCGATTCCATGAAGAACCCGATGCCGAGCCCATCGAGAACGGCAATGCGCGCGAGGCTGGCCTCGTCCAGCGTGATCGGCCCCTCTACATCGACATGAACGGGCTGTCCGTCGCTTTCGAACTGCCAGCGAAAGAGCGCACCATTCGGCAGGCGCGTCCGGATGCAGGCATGCGCCTTCAGGTCGGAAGGCCCCTGCGGCGGCTCCCGGCCTTGGAAATAGGCGGGTGTCGCGACGACCGCGTAGCGGCGCGCGGGCCCGAGCGGGATGGCGATCATATCCGTCGGCACAAGGTTCTGGCTGCGCACCCCGAAATCGAAACCCTCCGCCACGATGTCGACGAGGTTGCCCTCGGTCACGAGGTCGATCTGCACCCCCGGGAACCGCCGGAGGTATTCGAGGACGAGCGGCGCCAGGATCTCCCGGCCCGCCGTGGCGAAGGTGTTGATGCGCAGGATCCCAGTGGGCGTCTCCTGCTGCGACCGGACCGTGTCGATCGCGCCGTGAATGTCCTTGAGCGCCGGGCTGACCTGATCGACGAAACGCTGCCCGGCGGCGGTCAGCGACACGCTGCGGGTCGTGCGGTTGAAGAGCCGCACGCCCAGTTGCTCCTCGAGCTTCGAGACCGCGCTGCTGAGCGCGCTCGTGGACATCCCCACGTCCAGCGCGGCCGCCCGGAACGATCCCCTGCGGGCAATCGCCAGGACCGCGTCAAAATCGGCCAGCTTGTAGGTTCCCATTATCCCGAAAATCCAAACTCCACGTCCGGATTAGTCCCGCTTATCCGCATTGTGTCAAAGGCTTAAATTCATGCCCAGGGCGCCGGTCCCGATCCGACCCGGGAGGGCAAGCGGCGAGCTCCATATCCAGAAAGGAGATCCACCATGAGTATCGATCTGCCAGACGCGATTGACGCCTATTTCTCGTCTGACAAGACAGGCAACGCGCAGGCGCTGTCGGAATTGTTCACGCAGGACGCCACCGTCGTCGACGAAGGCAACAGCTATACGGGTCGCGACGCGATCCGGCAGTGGATGGCGAATGCCTCCACGCAATACACCTACACGGTCGAGCCCTTCGACATCGCGGAAGATGGTCAGCGCACGATCGTCACCAGCCACCTTGTCGGCAACTTCCCCGGCAGCCCGGTCGACCTGCGCTATTTCTTCGTCCTTCGCGGGGACAAGATCGCCGGACTGGAGATCGTGCCATGAGCCCCTTCCTGACCCTCGAGGGAAAGCGGGCGCTCGTCACCTCCGGCACGCGCGGTGCCGGAGCGGCGACCGTGGCCCTGTTCCAGGCGCTTGGCGCCGACGTTCTGACGACGGCGCGGACCAGGCCGCCGGAGATGCCGGAAGACCGGTTCGTGGCGGCGGACCTGACCCGGGCCGAGGGGTGCGCCAGGGTGGCCGAGGCCGTGCGAGAGAGGCTGGGTGGCGTCGACATCATCGTCCACATGCTCGGCGGTTCCTCGGCGCCCGCGGGCGGCTACAGGGCGCTCGACGACGACGAATGGCGGCGCGAGCTCGATCTGAACCTGATGCCGGCGGTGCGCCTCGACCGCGCGCTCGTTCCGGAGATGGAGGCGCGGGGCAGCGGCGTCGTGATCCACGTCACATCCATCCAGCGCGAGCTGCCGCTGCCGGAGGCGACGACCGCCTACGCCGCCGCCAAGGCGGCCCTGTCCACCTACAGCAAGAGCCTGTCGAAGCAGATCTCGCCAAGGGGGGTGCGGGTCGTCCGGGTCTCTCCGGGCTGGATCGAGACCGAATCCTCCGTCGAGCTGGCCAAACGCCTCGCGATCGAGCACGGGGTCGACGTGGAAGCCGGCAAGCGCATGATCATGGACTCGCTCGGCGGGGTGCCGATCGGGCGTCCGTCGAAACCTGGCGAGGTCGCGAACCTGATCGCCTTCCTCGCTTCGGACCTGGCCGGGACCATAACCGGCGCCGAATACGTGATCGATGGCGGAACCGTGCCGACAGCGTGACTGCCCTTGTCCCGACCCCTGGCTCCCACACGGTTCCGGCATCCGGCATCCGGCATCCGGCATCCGGCATCCGGCAGCGCCCGGCGCGACAGCACGAGGAACATCCCTTCATTCCTTGCGTTTTCCCGTCGTTGCAAACGAGAAGGAGATAGCTGTGCAAGTCCGCGAAATGATCAGCACCCACCCCGACGTTCAGGGCAACACGGCCGATGCGCTGCTGAAGTTCATCGAGGAAGCCTACGCTTGCGCCCAGACCTGCACGTCCTGCGCAGATGCCTGTCTGGCCGAGGATATGGTTGCCGACCTGCGCCAGTGCATCCGCCTCAATCTCGACTGCGCGGACATCTGTGCCGCGACCGGTGCCATGGCATCGCGCCGCACCGGGTCCAACGAGGCCGTTCTGGCGGCCGCGATCAAGGCATGCGCCGAGGCGTGCAACCGCTGTGCGGAGGAATGCGAAAAGCATGCCGGAAAGCATGAGCATTGCCGCATCTGCGCCGAGTGCTGCCGCCGCTGCGCCACGGCCTGCAACGACGCACTGCCGCAGGTGCAGTGATCCCGGGACACCGGCGGCCGATCGGCCGCCGGTCTTCCGTTCGACGATGACGCGGCCTGCGCTGTCCGCGACAGAAGGCCGGCTCTCGTGCCGGCCACGATCACCATTGTGAAGCCTTTGGAGGAGCCCGGTTGTTCAGGGCGCGCCCGTGATGGAAGTAGCTATTGTTGTCGTTGGAGCGTTCATCGTCCTGCTGACGCTCTATGACATGTTCAACACGACGATCAGCCTGGGCGGCGGCGGCCCCCTGAGTGCGAGGATGAATATCGGCATTTGGAAGCGTCTTCCCTGGGGCCCGGGGCCGCTTCGTGGTTCGGCTGGCGGCATCCTCTCGCTCTGCACGATCCTGATGTGGATGGCGCTTCTCTGGCTTGGCTGGACCTTGATCTTCCTCCCGGTCTCGGACGCTGTTCTGCGGGCGAGCAGCGGAGAGCCCGCCGACTTCGCCGCCCGCATCTACTTTTCCGGGTTCACCCTCTTCACGCTGGGTCTGGGCGACTACCGGCCGGACGGAGCGCTGTGGCAGATCCTGACCGCGCTCTGCGTCGCCACCGGTTTCCTGTCGGTGACGATGTCCGCCACGTATCTCGTGCCGATGCTGTCGGCCGCTGCGCACAAGAGGGCCGTGGCGTCGATGATCGACTCCATGGGCGACACTCCGGAAGAGATCGTCATCAACGGGTGGCGGGACGGGAACCTGCTTTCGCTCGGGACGAGGCTCGCCAGTCTCTCCTCGCCGATCGCGGGAACAGCGGCCTCTCACCTTTCCTATCCTATCCTGCACACCTTCGGCACCGCTGAAGCGGGGCGCTCCATGCCCGTGCAGATCGTGAAGCTCAGCGAAGCGCTGCTTCTGGTCGAGCACGGCATCGCGCCCGAGGCCCGCCCGGCGGCCCTCGATCTCTTGTCGGCCCGGCGCTCGCTGACTGAGTTCTTCGAACATGCCGGGAGCGGCACCAGGATGGCCGAGGAGGTGCCGCCAACACCCGATCTGGAGCGCCTCGGTGATGCCGGCCTGCCGACAGTGGCATTGAAGGACTTCGAGAATGCCATGAAGCGGCAGCGCGACATGCGTCGCCACGCTCTGGGAATGCTGCGGGAGAGCGGCTGGTCCATCAAGGATGCGCTCGGCCGCTGAAGCCGGCAGAGCCTCGGCGCGCTGCGGCGTCCCGAGCGATTTCCGCCTCCACCCGGGCCGCTTCGGTCGCGCACCTTCTCCAGCAGCCCCACGACGTCCTGAAACATGATGCGCTGGCGCGTTGAAGGCGGCACCAACCCCGCCATGGGCACCGGCGCCGACGTGGCGGTGGAAAGTGCCGGCGTCACGCTTGTCAGGGGCGATCTGTCGGCCCGGCGGTTGTCCCGCGCCACGGTGCGGAACATCAAGCAGAACCTGCTGTTCGCCTTTCTCTATAACGGCCTTGGCGTGCCGGTGGCGGCGGGGGTGCTGTATCCGGCCTTCGGCCTTCTGCTGTCGCCGATGATCGCCGCGCTCGCCATGAGCCTGTCGTCGGTCTCCGTCATAGCCAATGCGCTTCGGCTCAGGGCCAAGTCGATCTGACCCGACCGCAACCGTCAAGACGGGCGGCATGCCCGCCTTCGGACCGGCTGAAGCCTTGTCGTGCGGTCGCTGCTCGGGGGCGCTTCAAGACCGGGAATCCGGGTTCAGTTTGACGGGCATCAAATCCAGCGCTTCCTCCGTCTGCTATCGATCCCGCGTGGGGCAATGAAATCCTTTTACGGGAGAGCGAGATGAAACGCTTCGAGGCAACCGCCATGATCTTCCTGACGTCGGCGGCGGTCATTGCCGCAGGACCGGTCTCCGCCGATCCGGCCGGCGACAGCTACTACCACGGCCACATGAGTGGCTGGGGCATGGGGCTCATGGGGTTCGGCATGATGATCCTGTTCTGGGGTGGTCTTGCCGCTCTGGTCGTCCTCGCGATCCGCTGGAAGGGCGAGCGGCGGGCCGCTCCGGGTGGGCGGGATGCGATGGACGTGCTCAAGGAGCGCCTCGCCCGTGGCGAAATCGAGCCGGGGGAGTTCGATTTGCGGCGCAGGCACCTGGAGAGCTGAACTCCGCAAGACCCGGACGCCCCGCCCTTGCCCGGAAAGGCTGTCCCGGCCCGAACCCGACGATGCTTGTCGTGTAGAGGCGCCTCTTCGTCGGCGCATGCCGGGGAACAGGCCATCCGGCAGGTCCGCGCGGGATCGAGATCAGCGGGATCTGCACGAGTGCGTGACTGCGCACGTCTTGACCTTCCAGCGCTGGAAGCCCCGATATTCGGTCGATCAGACAAGGAGGCGGACAATGGATTTCCAAGTTCAGGGAATGACCTGCGGCCATTGCGAGCAGGCAGTCACGCAAGCGGTCCGGGGCCTCGACCCCGATGCGAAGGTCTCGGTGGACCGAGCGTCGGGCCGGGTATCGGTGGAAAGCGGGACGGACGCGCATGCGATCCGGAAGGCGATCGAAGACGAAGGCTATCGCGTTTCTCGATGAAGCTCCGCCGCACTTGCGCCGCCGGATGATGCACGGAAGCATATCCTGAAGACATCCCTGATCCCGGCCGGCATCGTCCTCGAACACGGCGAGGACCGTGCCGGCCGCAGACACGACGATCACCCGGGGCTGCCCGCGCAAGCTCTGGCGAAGCCCGGATGAACGACGCGCGGGCCGGGGACGTCCCGGCCCGCGCGCTGCGGTCACTGCGTCAGTTTCGCGGTGATCTGGGCGAAGAGCTCTTCGTTCTCCGCGTCCCTTCCCACCGGTTCCTGCGTGTAGCTGATCTTGACGATGACGATGTCGTTCTCCGGATCGACGCGGATGAACTGGTGGTGCAGGCCAAGGGCCATGAAGACGTCGCTCGCCGCATCGGTCCACCATTGGTACTGGTAACCCATCGGCGCGCCTTCTGCGAAAGGCTCGTAGCCCTCGTCCGGCACGGTCGCCTCGGTCACCCAGTCTGCCGGGACGACCTGCTGCCCGTTGGCCATGCCGCCCTGCAGGAACATCTGGCCGAAGCGCGCATGATCGCGGCCGGTGACGGCGAGACCCGCGCCGAAGAACTCGCGCCCCACGTCGTCGGGGCCGTCCATGATCCAGTAGGCATCGTGTTCCGCGCCCATCGGTTTCCAGAGCTTTTCGGACATGTATTCGGCCCCGGTCTTCCCGGTGACGCGCTCGACGATGCAGCCCAGGACACTGGTGTCGAGCGTGGCGTAGTTGAAGACGGCGTCCGGCGCGTTGGCCCCGGGCTCGCTTTCGTTGGCCGCGTAGTCGCACCAGCGGTAATTGTAGGCGACGAGCGAGTTGTCATGCACCGTGGTCAGCTGGGTCTCGCTTCCGAATTCGTAGCGTTCTTCCCAGTTCACGCCGGAGCGCATGCGGAGCAGGTCCCGCACCGTGGGCCCGTCGTAACCGGAGCCCTCCATCTCGGGCAGGTAGGTCGTGACCTTGTCGTCGAGGCTTTCGATCAGGCCGTCGGCGCGCGCAAGGCCGATCAGGGTGGAGGTATAGGATTTCGCCACCGAGAAGGTCAGGAACCGGGTGTCCGGCCCGCTGCCGTTGCGATAGGTCTCGTGGACGAGTTCTCCGTCCTTCAGCACGACGAGCGCGTTGGTCCGGGTCCTCTCGAGTGCGCCTTCGAGGTCGAAGGTCTCGCCCTGGATGGTGTAGTCGCCTTCCAGCGACATCGGGTTTTCCGGCAGCTCCCACACCGTGTCGCCGGCGGCCACCTCGCGGGTGGCGAACATCTGGTCCATGTGCTGGAACGTCAGATAGTTGAGGCCGGGCATGAACATGTTCGCCCGCGCCTCGATCATCGTGGGCGCGAGCCAGCGGCTCGGGTCGTCCGACTGCGCCAGGGCGGGCCCTCCCATGCTGGTCAAGGCGGCGGCGGCCGTCAGTCCCGCCGCGACATAGTTCAGTTGAAACACGCGTATCTCCTCTCAGCTGTCTTGCACGCTGTCGACGGCAGCCCGCCTCCTGTCCTGCCGCGTTGCGGCCAGCCTGCATGGGCATGGCATCCGTGCCCGGGCTGGCGTATCCGGGTTCAACGAGGCCCTGCCGATGGGACGGCGGGGCAGTCCCCGAGTGCAGGAGCGTGACAGACGATGGACCAGGACCCTCCCCAGACCGGTCGACGGCTCCATTGCTATTGACGATAAAGTTTTAGTCAATAAAAACTTTTACGGAGTAAAGAAAGATCCGGATGAAGGGCACGAGGGCGCAGAGGCAGGGCATGGCGGCATCGGACGCGACAGCCATCAGCCCGGATGGCGAGCACGGGGCCGAAGGAAGCCTCCGGTCCCGCAAGAAGGCGCGGCGGCGGGAGGAGATCCGCGACCACGCAAGACGGCTTTTCGGCGAGCGCGGCGTTGACGCGACCACCATGGCCGAGATCGCCGAAGCTGCGGGCGTGTCGCCCCCGACCGTGTTCAACTATTTCGGCAACAAGGACGGCATCCTCATCGCGATCATTGCCGAGGGGGCCCAGAAGGCGCGCGAGACCAGCAATGTGCTGGAGCCGAGGACGGACGTGACCTTCCTCGAGACGGTGATGACGGTCTTCACGGACATCTCGGTGGAGACCATGAACATCGCCAGCAAGCGCATCTGGCGCTATGCCAACGCCGCGGCGATGCGCCATCCGACGACCGGGCTTGCGATGTCGTTCCGGCAGGTCGATGACGCGCTGCTGGACCTCATCACGGTGATCCTGTCGCGCTACGACCTCACCCTGCATTCCGGTGCGACCGGCGATCCGCGCGCCATCGCGCATCTGTTCTACGACGTCTGGACCCAGACCTTTCACGGGTTCATCCGCGACGCGGGAATGACGGTCGATGCGCATTGCGCCGAGTTGGAGGCGCGGTTCGCGCCGCTTTGCGACATGATCTTTTCGCCCGGCTTCCTGGCGAGACCGGAGTTGGTCAGGTCCCCGAACGAACAGGGCTGACACGTCGGAGCCGGCAGATGCACCGGAGGCGAAGGGTCGTTCCGGACCCTTCGCCTGCCGGGATGCATGTTGCGCTCAGCTGTGCCGGATTTCCGTGCCCAGCACCTTCAGGCATTCGCGCATGAAGGCGGCCAGCGCGGTCCAGCCCTTGGCCGAGACCATGTTGCCGTCGACATAGGCTTCCTTCGGATCGGCGTCGTAATAGGTGCCGCCGACGGCCACCACCTCGGGCGCGCAGGCACCGAGCCCGGCGACGGTCCTGCCCTTCAGGACGCCGGGCACCGCCATCAGGATCTGCACCCCGTGGCAGATGGTGAAGATCGGCTTCCCGGTGTCGTGGAAGTGCTTCACGATCGCCTGCACCCGGGGATCGGTGCGGATGTATTCCGGGCCGCGCCCGCCCGCCGCGTAGACCGCGTCGTAACTGTCGAGCTCGGCCTCGGCTTCCGAGAAGGTCTTGTTGATCTCGGCATTGTGGCCCGGCTTCTCGGTGTAGGTCTGGTGCCCCTCGAAATCGTGCAGCGAGGTGGCGATCATGTCGCCCGCATTCTTGTCGGGGCAGACCACGTGGATCGTATGGCCGACGGCCTCCATGCCCTGCTGGTAGACGTAGATCTCGTATTCTTCGGTGAACTCACCGGTCAGCATGAGGATTTTCTTGCCGCTCATCTGGGTCTCCTGCGTCTTTGGGTGATCCGTCCGGCCGAACGGAGTGGCCGGACGGTGCTCTGGATGGTCAGAACGGGCTGTCCGGGAAATAGAACTGGTCGGCGTTCTCGGGCGTGATCAGCGGGGCATCCAGCTTGAACGATCCGCGCATCGGCGCCTGGCCGGCGAATTGTGCCGCGGTCATGTACATGGCCGAGGCGATCATCGACGGCGGGTAGGGGGTCGAGATCGGGGTGCGCTCGTCACCCGCCTTCACCATCTCGATCACCTGCTTCATGCCGTTGCCGCCCAGCATGTACTGGACGTCCTCGCGCCCCGCCTGGTCCACGGCCTCGATCACGCCGAGCAGCATGTCGTCGTCGTTCGCCCAGACCGCGTCGATGTTGGGATACTTGCCGAGGTAGTCCTGCATCAGGGTGAAGGCCTCGTCCTGGTTCCAGTTGGCGTACTGGATGTCGAGGATCTTGATGTCGGACTGGTCGATGACGTCCTGGAAGCCCTTGATGCGCTCGTCGTCGATCACCGTCGGGATGCCGCGCAGCACGACGATCTCGCCGGTCCCGCCCAGCTTCTCGACCAGCCATTTCGCGGTGTTGGCGCCGACGGCGATGTTGTCACCGGCGACGTAGAGGTCCTGGATCGACGGGTCCGACAGGCCACGGTCCACCACCGTGATGAAGGTCCCGTTCGAGGCGACCTGTTCCACCGGGCCGGTCAGCTCCTCCGAGGTGAAGGGCAGGATCACCAGCGCGTCGAGCTCGTTGGTGGCCGAGAGGTCCTCGAGCGAGGCGACCTGGGCCGTGGCCGAGGACGCGGTGGAGACGATGACGTCGATGTTCGGGTAGGCCGCCTCGAGCTGCTTCTCGGCCTCCTGCGCGTGGTAGACCACGCCGCCGGTCCAGCCGTGGGTCGCGGCCGGGATCGACACCGCGATGGTGAAGTCCTTGTCCTGCGCCTGTGCGGCCGCGCCGGTCAGCGCCCCCGCGATTGCCGCCGCGGATAGCAGTGCGGCCCCTTTCGTTCTCAGTTCCATGGTTCCCTCCTCCATTGGGTTCATGTGCGCTCCGTCCGTTCAGCGGGAGCTTGTGAAGCGGTGAGCCAGCATGGCGATGATGATGATCGCCCCCTGGACCGCGGCGACGAGGTATTCCGACACCATGTCCGACAGGACCATGACGTTGGCGATGACCTCGAGAATGAGTGCGCCCGCGACCGTGCCCCAGATATGGGCCTTGCCGCCGCGCAGCAGCGTGCCGCCGATGACCACGGCGGTGATGACCTGCAGCTCCCAGAGCTGGCCGGTGGTCGGCGTCGCGGCGCCGAGGCGCGGCACGTAGCAGATCGCGGCCACGGCGACGCAGAAGCCCTGGATGACGAAGGCCATGGTCCGCACGCCGCCCACATGCACGCCCGAGAAGCGGGCGACATCGGCATTCGAGCCGACGGCGGTGACGCGGCGGCCGTATTTCGTCCGGTAGAGGATGAAGGCGCCGAGAAGCGCGATGACCAGCGTGATGATGACCGGGTAGGGCACGCCGAGGAAATCGCCGAAATAGAGCGGGCGGTAGGCGGCGCGCAGGCTGCGGTCGATCGAGAGCGAGCCGCCGTCGGTCATGTAGGTGATGAGCGCGCGGAAGATGCCCATGGTGCCGAGCGTGACGATGAAGGGCTCGATCCGTCCCACGGTGACGATCAGCCCGTTCATCAACCCGCAGAGCGAGCCCACCACCAGCGCGACGAGCGCGCCGACCGGGATCGCCCAGGGCCCCAGAGAGGGCGCGAGCGCGTTCATCGCCATGATCATGATGCCGACCACGAAGGCCAGCATCGAGCCGATCGAGAGGTCGAGGCCCCCGGTCGCGATGACGAAGGTGGCGCCCACGCCGATGATCGCGATGAAGGCGCTCCGCGTGATCACGTTCAGCATGTTGTTCGCCGACATGAAGTTCGAGTTGATCATCGTGCCCAGCAGGATGATCACGCCGAGGGCGATGAAGGGGGCGAGGTCGCCCCAGCGGATCCGGAAGCCCTCGCTCTCGGGTAGCGTTGCGATCTCGGCGCTGCTCATGCGCGTTTCCTCCCCTCGGTGTCCTTGCCGCTGCTCGCGGCGGCGTAGACGACGTTCTGCTCGGTGATGTCCCCGCCCGTCAGCTCGGCGACGAAGCGACCGCCGCGCATGACGAGCACGCGGTCGGAAAGACCGACGAGTTCGGGCAGCTCCGACGAGATCACGACGCAGGCCTTCCCGGCCCGGACGAGACCGTCGATGAAGCGGTAGATCTGGCTCTTGTTGCCGATGTCGATGCCGCGCGTCGGCTCGTCGATGATGACGACCGAGGGGTCGGCCTGCATCACCTTGGCCAGCAGCAGCTTCTGCTGGTTGCCGCCCGAAAGCTGCCCGGCCTCGATCGAGAGGCTGCGGACGCGGATGTCGTAGTCCTCCACCGCGGATCTGACGACCGCGGCCTCCTTCTTCCGGTCGAGGCGGAGGCGCGGATTGATCATGTCCATCGCCTGCAGGATCAGGTTCGGCCCCAGCCCCTCGTTCAGCAGCAGGCCCTTCCCCTTGCGGTCCTCGGTCAGGTAGACGACCCCCGCCGCCATCAGCGCGCCGACGCCGGGCTTGGCGACCGCCGTGCCGTTCACCCGGATCGCGCCGGCCTGGGAGGGGCGGAGCCCCATCAGGCCCTCGATCAGCTCGGTCCGGCCGGCGCCGATCATGCCGCCGATGCCCAGCACCTCGCCGGGCCGGACGCTGAAGGAGCCGGTGATCCTGCCGTGGTCGACCGTCAGGTCCTCGACCGTGAGCGCGGGCTCGGCCGTCGCCGGCTCGCGTTTCGGCGGGTAGAGCATCGAGAGCTCGCGCCCCACCATCAGTTCCGCCATCTGCCGCTGGTCGAGATCGGCGGCCGGCCATGTGCCGATCATCTTGCCGTCGCGCAGGACGGTGACGCGGTCGGCCAGCGCCTCCACCTCTTCCAGCCGGTGCGAGATATAGAGCACGGCGACGCCCTGCGCGCGCAGGTTGCGCACGATGTCGAGCAGCGCGTCGACCTCGTCATGCGCCAGCATCGCGGTCGGTTCGTCGAGGATGATGACCTTGCGGTCGTCGAGCAGGGCGCGCGCGATCTGGACCAGCTGGCGCTGCGCCAGCGGCAGGTCGCCCACGATGGTCCAGGGTCGCGCCGAGGCGCCGACCTGCGCCAGAACCTCGGCGGTGCGCCGGTTCATCCGCCTGTCGTCGACGGCGAAGAGGCGGGACAGTTCGCGCCCGAGAAAGAGGTTCTGCGCCACGGTGAGATCGGGGGCGAGAAGGATTTCCTGGTGCACCAGGACGATCCCCGCATCTTCGGCCTGAACCGCATTGGTGAAGGCGACCGGCGCGCCGGCCATGGCCATCGCCCCGCCGGTCGGCTCGGCATGCCCCGACAGCAGCCGCATCAGCGTCGACTTGCCGGCCCCGTTCTCGCCGATGATCGCGTGGACCTCGCCGGGCCGGATATCGAGCGTCACATCGCTGAGCACGGTGATCGGCCCATAGGCCTTCGACAGGCTCTCGGCGCGCAGCACCGGCGCGGGGGCGGTCCGACCCGGCGCGGTATCGGGGGCCGCGAGGCTCATTCGAAGGCCGCCGCGAGCCGGTCGCGGGAGCGCTCGATGTGGTCGTGCATCGCGCTGTAGGCATCCTCGGGCGCGCCGGCGCGGAAGGCGGCAAGCAGGCGCTCGTGTTCCTCGAGCGCCTCCTGCGTGACGCGGCTGTGGAACATCAGGCGGAAGATGTGCAGGTGGATGTGCTGGTCGTTGAGCGCCTGCCGGACGAATTCGTTGTCGGCGACGCGCAGGATCTCGTCGTGGAAATGGGCGTCCGCCCGGGCGAAACGGGAATAGCGGCTGTTGCGGTCGACCGGCTGCTCGCCCTTCTCCATGTCCGCGGCGGCGCTTTCGATCCGCGCCAGCGTCTCGGGCGTGAGCTTCCGGCAGGCCTGCCGCGCGCTCTCGGGTTCGAGCATCAGGCGGAACCTGTAGAGGTCGTCGAACTCCTTGCGGGTGAGCTGGGGCGAGGCGGAATAGCCGATCAGGTGGGCCTTGCGCACCAGACCCTCGCGCTCCAGCCGGGTGAGGGCCTCGCGCACCGGGGTCTGCGACACGTTCAGTTCGCGCGCCAGCCCGTCGATGGGGATCCGCGCGCCGGGCGGGATCTCCAGCGACATGATCTGTTCGTAGATCCGCTGGTGCACGCTTTCGGCAATGCTCGAAGGCCGCACGAACCCGCCCTTTTCGTCGCGATCCGCCGTGACTGCCATGCGTTCCTCCCCACTTCAGCATTCTTGACAAGGCCGAACCTAACACTGATAGGATGTCGTATGTCAAATACAATATCATATAGGATCTGATCCGGGAGGGGACGCGTGCTGGTTTCGATCGGAGATCTTCGGAACGTCGCAAAGAAGGCGCAGGTGCCGCGCGGTGTGGCCGCGGCGCATGCGCGTCTCCAGACCGATCTCCTGGTCGAGGCCGAGCTTCGCGGGCTGGCGCCCGGTGGCCGTGCCCGGCGACGGGATCGCGCCCGCCGGGCGCAGGCGCTCTGCGACGGCATCGCGCTGCCCGGCGCCCGCTACGACGAACTGCACGCCCTCGCAGAGGGCAGACGACATGACAGGAGACGAAATGACCCTATTCGGCACGATCAGAGCCCCGCGCGAACTGATTTTCGGCAGCGGCCAGCGCGCGGCCCTCGGCAAGGTCGCGGCCACGCTTGGCAGGCGGGCGCTGGTGGTGACCGACGAACGGCTGGCCGGCGACGCGGATTTCCGCGCCATGGTCGCGCAGCTCGAGGCCGCGGGCCTGGCGGTCCGGGTCGATGGCTCGACCCTGCCGGACGTGCCCGTCGAAACCGCCGTCGCCAGCGCGGAGGCCGCGCGGGACTTCGCGCCCGACCTGGTGATCGGGGTCGGCGGCGGGTCCTGCCTCGACATGGCGAAATGCGTGGCGGTCCTGCTGACCCACGGCGGCACGCCGCAGGATTACTACGGCGAGTTCCTGGTCCCCGGCCCGGTCATGCCGCTGATCGCCGTGCCGACCACCGCCGGAACGGGCTCCGAGGCGACGCCGGTGGCGGTGCTCTCGGATTCGGAGCGCCAGCTCAAGGTCGGCATCTCCTCGCCCCACATCATTCCCACCGTTTCGATCTGCGACCCGGACCTGACGCTGACCTGCCCGGCCGCCCTGACCGCCATCGCCGGGGCCGACGCGCTGACCCACGCGATCGAGGCCTTCACCGCGATCCGCCGCGCGCCCGAACCGGGGCTGGCGCAGGAGCGGGTCTTCGTCGGCAAGAACGCGACCTCGGACCATTTCGCGCTGACCGCCATCGGGCTGCTCTGGGAGGGGCTGGAGGCGGCCTGCGCCGACGGCCGAAACGCCGAGGCGAGGGCGCAGGTGATGCTCGGGGCCACCACGGCCGGGCTGGCCTTCGGGGTGGCCGGGACCGCCGCGGCCCATGCGATCCAGTACCCGGTCGGCGCGCTGACCCATACCGCGCATGGCGCGGGGGTCGCCTGCCTGATGCCATACGTCATGGCCTGGAACGCTCCCGAGATCGGTCCCGAGCTGGACCGGATCGCCGCGGCCATCGGCCTGACAAGCGGCGCGGAGGTGATCCCGGCGATTGCGGCACTCTTCGGGCGCATCGGCATACCCCGCACGCTCCGCGACCTCGGGCTCGCCGAAGACAAGCTCGACTGGGTGGCCGAGCAATCCTGCGGCATCGCGCGCCTGATCCAGAACAACCCGCGCCCGCTGCCGCCCGAGGACATGCGTCGGCTGGTCGGCGCGGCCTTCCGCGGCGAGCTGGCCGTGCTCGAAACCCATTGACGGAGATCCCAGGATGACACTCGACACCGCCTTCACCGGCTACGCGGACCCCGCGCTTCATGCCGAGGGTCTCTATATCGGCGGCCAATGGCAGGCCGGGCGCGGCATCCCCGTGACCGACCCCTCGACCGGCACCACGCTGGCCGAGGTGCCCGACGCCTCCATCGAGGACGCCATGCGCGCCGTGGACGCCGCCGAGGCCGCCGCCGCCGGCTGGCGCGCCACGCCGCCGCGGCAGCGATCCGAGATCCTGCGCCGGTGGTTCACCCTGATGACCGAGCGCGCCGAGGAGCTGGCGCTGCTGATCAGCCTCGAGAACGGCAAGGCGCTGGCCGACGCGCGGGGCGAGGTCGCCTATGCCGCCGAGTTCTTCCGCTGGTACGCCGAGGAAGCCACCAGGATCGGTGGCGAGTTCCGCCACACGCCGTCCGGCGCGCACAACATCCTCGTGGATCACGAGCCGATCGGGATCGCGGTGCTCATCACGCCGTGGAACTTCCCGGCGGCGATGGCCACGCGCAAGATCGCGCCGGCGCTGGCCGCGGGCTGCACGGTGATCCTCAAGCCCGCCTCGGAAACGCCGCTGACCGCCTATGCCATGGCGCGGCTCGGGCAAGAGGCAGGCGTGCCGCCCGGGGTGGTGAACGTGCTGACGACCTCGAACCCCGGCCCGGTCACCGCGGCCATGCTGGCCGATCCCCGGGTGCGCAAGCTCTCCTTCACCGGATCGACCGGGGTCGGGCGCATCCTGCTGGCGGAGGCCGCGAAATCGGTCGTGAACTGCTCGATGGAGCTGGGCGGCAACGCGCCCTTCCTGGTCTTCGACGATGCCGACCTCTCGGCCGCGCTCGACGGGGCGATGGTGGCCAAGATGCGGAACGGGGGCGAGGCCTGCACGGCCGCGAACCGCTTCTACGTGCAGGCGGGCATTCACGATGCCTTCGTCGCGGGGCTGACGCAGCGCATGTCCGCGCTGAAGCTGGGCGCGGGCTACGATCCCGAGACCCAGTGCGGGCCCATGATCACCACGAAGGCCGTGGACAAGATCGACCGGCTGGTCTCGGAGGCGAAGGCGCGCGGCGCGCGGGCCACCACGGGCGGCGCGCCGGTGGACGGCAGCGGCTATTATTATCCGCCGACGGTGCTGGAGAATGTGCCGAGCGATGCGGCCCTCGCGCACGAGGAGATCTTCGGCCCCGTCGCCGCGATCTACCGCTTCGAGACCGAGGAGGAGGCGATCCGCCTGGCCAACGACACAGAGTACGGGCTTGCGGCCTACGTCTATTCGGGGGACATCATGCGGGCGATGCGCGTCGGACGCGGCATCGAGACCGGGATGGTCGGCATCAACCGCGGGCTGATGTCGGACCCGGCCGCCCCCTTCGGCGGCGCGAAACAGAGCGGGCTGGGGCGCGAGGGCGGTGTCATCGGCATCCTCGAGTTCATGGAGCCCAAGTACTTCGCCGTCGAATTCTGACGGCGGGAAAGGACGAGCGATGGCCGAGCACGACCTCTACCGCAACCGGGACTTCATCCCCGATTTCGACGCGATCATGGCCGAGACGGAGGCGCGCAGCCGCGCCTTCGCCGAGACCGTGCGCATCGAACGGAACCTGAGCTACGGCCCGACGCCGCGGCAGAGCTTCGACCTCGTATTTCCGCCCGATCCGGCCCCCGGCGCGCCGCTGCACATGTTCATCCACGGCGGCTATTGGCGGGGGGGCAGCAAGGCGGCGCATACCCGCGTCGCGGCGCCCGTGATCGCGGCCGGGGGGATCGCCGCGCTGATCGGCTATGACCTGATGCCCGGGACCCGGCTGGCCGAGATCGTGGCTCAGGTCCGCAACGCCGCGCGGCACGTCGTCCGCATGGCGCCCGAGATCGGCGCCGACCCGGCCCGCTTCACGGTGAGCGGCCATTCGGCCGGGGCGCATCTCGCCTCGCTGCTCGCCTCCGAGGCGCCGGGAGACGCAGGCCCGGCCGACCTGCCCGCGCTGCGTGGCCTCATGCTGGTCAGCGGGATCTACGACCTCTCCGGCATCCCGGGCTCGTTCCTGAAGGACGAGGCGAAGATGACCGACGACGAGGCCCGCGCCTGGTCGCCCCTGCTGGCGCGGCACATTCCGGGGCCGCGGCGCATCATCACCCGCGGCGACGAAGAGACCGCGCCGTTCCAGGATCAGGCCGTCGCCCTGAACGCGCTCCTCGACCGGGAGGAGCAGCCGACCGAGCTCCGCCGCGAGCGCGGCCGGAACCACCTCACCGTCGTCCACGACCTGGCCGATCCGGACGCCCCTCTCGGCCGAAGGCTTCTCGAGCTCGTCGCGTCCTCCTGACGCGCGGTGTCTCGGACGGTGGACCTCGGCTGACGGAGCAGCGGAGGGCCCGGGGCGCGCGTCTCTCCCGACCCTTGCCGCACCTGTTCCAGGAAACGCCTGGTCGCGGAACGTCGCCGCCAGCGCGGCGCTGATGACCTCCGCGCCGTGCCGGATCACGCCGCTATCTGCGGACCGTCTGCGACTGGCGCGGCCCATGGACCGGGACGCCCGGATCGGCGCGCGACCACAAGGAAGCCGTGAAATCCGCCGTGACGAGATGGGCGGATTCTTGAATGTGAGGGCGTGCGATGCACATCTCAGGGGGAATCGGATCGGGAGTACTGCACATGTTCGACATCTGGCTACCGTTGCTGGGCGGCCTCCTCCTGCTTGTCTCGGGCGGGGAGCTGCTGGTCCGCGGCGCGGTGCAGGTCGCCGAGCGGCTGGGGATCTCGCCCTTGGTGATCGGCCTCACGCTCGTCGGCTTCGGGACCTCGATGCCCGAGCTCGTGACCTCGGTCCAGGCCGCGCTGGCGGGCTCTCCGGGCATCGCCTTCGGCAACATCGTCGGGTCGAACATCGCCAACGTCCTGCTGATCGTCGGGGTCTCGTCCCTGCTGCTGCCGATCGCGGTGACGTCTGCGGCCCTGCGCCGGGACGCTGCGGTGATGCTCGCGACGGCGGTCGTCTTCGCCGGGGCGAGCGCCGTCATCCCGATGGGCCGCGGCGTGGGCGTCGTCTTCCTCGCGGCTCTCGTCGCCTACATCACCATGGCCATCCGGCAGGAACGGAATGCGGCGCCGCACGGGGCACTGTACGACAAGGGCGCCGCGCTGCAGGGTGCGGACCCGGCGCTGCGCGCGTCGCGCCCCTCCGCGGGCAGCCTTCTGGTGCCGTTGGCGGTTGCGGTCGCAGGGCTTGTCCTCGTGATCCTCGGGGGCCGGTTCTTCGTCGAGGGCGCGGTCGGGCTGGCCCGCTCCTTCGGGATTTCCGAGACGGTGATCGGACTCACGGTCGTCGCGCTCGGCACCTCGATGCCGGAGCTCGTCACCTCGGTCCTGGCCGCGCTGAGAAAGCAGAGCGACATCGCCTTCGGCAACATCGTCGGGTCGAACATCTACAACATTCTCGGGATCGGCGGCACCACGGCGCTGATCTCGCCCTCCGTCGTCCCGGCCGAGATCGTGTCCTTCGACAACCTCGTCATGCTGGGGGTCTCGGGCCTCCTGGTCCTCTTCGCTGCCACCGGCCTGCGCATCGCCCGCTGGGAGGGCGGCGTGCTTCTGGCGGCCTATGTCGGCTACATCGCGCTGCTCTGGCCATAAGCCTGTTCGAACTGCGCGCGCCGGGGCGCGCCTCGATCGCCTTGCGGCTTTCGGGCCGGGACGGGCCCCGGTGCCTGCGCGGCGTCGGGTTCGGATGGCGTCGCGCGGCGCGCTCGAACCCTAGGGGCCGTCGTCTTCGGGGGCCCCCGTCGCGTGCCGGGCGCGAAACCTCGCCAGGTCCCGGTCGGTCGCGGCGGCGCCCGCGAAGGTCTTCACATAGGCCGGAACGCGCGCCATCCGGTCGCGCAGGCTCTCGCGGGTCTGGAGCGAGATATACCCGATCTGGACAAGGTACACGGTCCGCGCCCGCACGTCGGCCTCGTCATCCGAGAACCCGAACCGCGCGAACATGGCGCGGATCGCCGCGAGGCGCCTGTCGTCGGCCTGCCGGACGCGCTGGCTTGCCGCGTCGGATTGGTGGGCCCAGCTTCGGACCGCCATGTCGAAGCGCGGTTCGAACCGGGTCTCATCGAGGAAGACGCTGATCAGGTTGAGCACGGCTTCCTGGATCGTCTCGGCATAGGCCGCGCAGCCTTCGACCAGGGCGGCGGTGTTCGAGGCGTCCCATTCGTCCAGCAGCGCGTCGAGGATCGCAGCACGGTCCTTGAAGAACCAGTAGAAGCTCGTCCGCGAGAGGTTCAGGCCGGTCGCCAGCGGCTGGACCTTCACGGCGTCGATCCCGCCCTCCAGCAGCGCGGTCCGGGCCGCCGCCAGCCACACGTCGCGCGACCCGCGCCACCCGGTCTGATCCTGGATACCCGTCTCGGTCATGGGGGCGAGCGTAGCGCCGCGACGCCGCGCCAACAAGTGAAATGGACAGGTCCGATCATAAACTTGACAGGTATGAACATTTCGTGGAATCGCTAGGTGGCAGACCAGGAGGGTCCGATGACCGCCGATCCACTTCTCCAGCCGTTCCAGCTGAAGCACCTGACGCTGAAGAACCGCCTGATGATCACCAGTCACGAGCCCGCCTATCCCGAGGACGGGATGCCGAAGGAGCGCTATCGCGCCTACCACGCCGAACGCGCGCGCGCCGGTGTCGCCCTGACGATGACCGCGGGATCGGCTTCGGTCTCGCGCGACAGCCCGCCGGTCTTCAACAACATCCTGGCCTGGAAGGACGAGGTCGTCGGCTGGATGAAGGCGCTGACCGACGCGTGCCACGATCACGGCTGCGCGGTCATGATCCAGCTCACCCACCTTGGCCGCCGGACCCGGTGGGACAAGGCCGACTGGCTGCCCGTGGTCTCGGCCGGACACGAACGCGAACCGTCGCACCGGGCCTTTCCCAAGCGGGCCGAGGACTGGGACATCGCCCGTATCATCACCGATTACGCGGATGCGGCGGAGCGGATGAAGGCCGCGGGGCTCGACGGGATCGAGCTTGAGGCCTACGGGCACCTCATGGACCAGTTCTGGTCGCCGCTGACCAACGATCTCGACGCCCCCTACGGCGGCAGCCTCGAGAACCGGCTGCGGTTCACCTTCGACGTGCTCGGGGCGATCCGGGAGCGCTGCGGCGCCGACTTCCTCGTCGGTGTCCGCTACACCGCGGACGAGGACGTGCCGGGCGGGCTGACGAAACAGGACGGGCTCGAGATTTCGCACCGGCTGAAGGACAGTGGGATGGTCGATTTCCTCAACGTCGTGCGGGGGCATATCGACACGGATGCGGCCCTCACCGACGTCATCCCGGTGCAGGGCATGCGGAGCGCGCCGCATCTCGATTTCGCCGGAGAGATCCGTGCGGCGACGCGGTTTCCGACATTCCACGCCGCCAAGATCCAGGATGTCGCGACCGCCCGGCACGCCATTGCCAGCGGCAAGCTGGACATGGTCGGCATGACGCGGGCGCACATGGCCGACCCGCATATCGTCGCCAAGATCATGCGCGGGGAAGAGGACCGCATCCGCCCCTGCGTCGGCGCGAACTACTGCCTCGACCGGATCTACCAGGGCGGCATGGCGCTCTGCCTGCACAATCCCGCCACGGGCCGGGAGCTTGAGCAGCCGCACGAGATCGCCCGCGCGGAGTCGCGGCGGAAGGTGGTCATCGTCGGGGCCGGGCCCGCAGGGCTCGAAGCCGCGCGGGTCGCCGCGTGCCGCGGTCACGAGGTGATCGTCCACGAAGCCGCCCCGCAGGCCGGCGGGCAGGTCCGGCTCACGGCGCTGACGCCGCGCCGGGCCGAGATGATGCAGCTGATCCAGTGGCGGCTGTCCGAATGCGACCGGATGGGCGTGACCATCCGCTACAACAGCGTCGCCGATGCCGGGACGGTCCGGGACGACGCGCCGGATGTCGTGATCGTCGCGACCGGCGGCCTGCCGCATACGGAGGTCCTCGCGGACGGCAACGATCTGGTGGTCTCCGCGTGGGACATCCTCTCGGGCGATGTGAAGCCGGGCGAGAGCGTGCTGATCTACGACGACGCCGGCGATTATCCCGCGCTTCAGGCCGCCGAGCTGATTTCGGGCAGCGGCGCGCGGGTCGAGCTGATGACGCGCGACCGCAACATCTCGTCCGAGGTGATGGCGATGTCGCTCACCCCGGCCATGCGCCTGTTGCAGGCCCGCGACGTGACCTTCACCGTGACGTGGAAGCTTGATGCCGTGCGCCGCGAGGGCAACCGGCTGATCGCGGAGATCGGCAGCGATTACGGCGGGGTGCAGCGCGAGCGGGTGGTCGATCAGGTCGTCGTCAATCACGGGACGCGCCCGCTGGACGAGCTCTATTTCGACCTGCGCGCCGGATCGACCAACCTGGGCGAGGTGGATTACGACGCACTGATCGAGGGCCGGAGGCAGGAGCTGCTGCGCAACGCGGACGGGCGCTACCAGCTTTTCCGCATCGGCGACGCCGTGGCCGCGCGCAACACGCATGCGGCGGTCTACGATGCGCTGCGGCTGCTCAAGGCGGTGTGAAGGTCGGACGGGGGGCGCGAAGGCGCGGTCGGTTCAGAAGGACCGAGGGGCCGTCTAGCTGCTTTTCTCCTCGGGCTCCTGCTTAACGTCGAGGTCCCGGTAGGCGTTCGGATCGTAATCCTCGGGGTCGTAGGCTTCCTGGTCGTCGGCGATCCCGGTGACGTGGGTCGTCCCGGTCTCCTCGTTGTAGACGAGGCCGTAATTCGCGCGTCCGTCGGACTTGTACCGCAGGTACTCGTGGACGGCGGCGTAGATGAAGGCCAATGCGAAGGGCAACAGGATGAGCGCGGCGATCACCTGAGCTTCCATGGCGGGGCTCCTTTGTGGTCTTCGGATCGGCAGGCGGCCCCGGGGTGCCGGAGCGTCGTCGGGCCTGCCCGGGTATGTCCTTGTGTGGGGCGCATGAAACTGGCCCGAAATCGGGCGTTGTCAACCGTTTCGCCGGACCCGGCGCCTGTCTGGCAAGGCAATGGCCTTGCATGGGGCGCAACTTTCCTGCGGCCGTCCGGAGAGGCTTGAGGCGGGCGCCCCGGCGCGAAGGCGCGCAGGACGCCGCACCGCAATGATGTCAGCCGGCTCTCCGCGCCGCCCTCACCCCACGAGGCGGGAGGGCACCTTTCGTCCCGCCGTGAGCCCCCGGACCTTCTCGACGATCGCCTCGGCGTCGATCCCGTGCACCCGGTAGAGATCGCCGATTGTGCCGGTCTGGCCGAAATGCTCGACCCCGAGCGGCACCGTCACGTGACCGGCGACCGAACCGAGCCAGCCCAGCGTCGCGGGGTGCCCGTCGATCACCGTGATGATCCGGCAGTCGCGGGGCAGGGGGGAGAGCAGCCGCTCGGCCAGCGACTGCGCCTCCTGTCCCCGCGCGCGGGCGCGCTGCGCGGCGGTCCAGCCGGCGTTCAGCCGGTCGGCGGAGGTCACCGCCAGCACGCCGATGTCCCGGCGGAATTCGCCAAGCAGACCGGCCGCCCGGATCGCCTCGGGCGCGACGACACCCTGGTAGGCGATGACGACCTCGCAGTTCGGGCCGGGCTTGCGCAGCCAGTAGGCGCCGTCGATGGCACCCTGCCGCCAGTCCGGATCGGGGCGCGGGCCCGGCTGCTCGATCGGGTTGGTCGAGAGCCGCAGGTAGACCGACCCGCCGGTCTCGTCCCTGAGCCAGGTCCGTTCGTCAGGATCGCCCTCGCCGTCGCGCTGGAGGTAGTCGAAGGACCATTCGAGGATCGCGGCGAGCTCGTCCGCGAAGGCGGGCTCGAAGGCGGCGAGGCCGTCCTGGCTCATCCCGATCAGGGGCGAGCCGATGGATTGGTGCGCGCCGCCCTCGGGCGCCAGGCTGACGCCCGAGGGCGTGCCGACGAGCAGGAAGCGCGCGTCCTGGTAGCAGGCATAGTTCAGCGCATCGAGCCCGCGCGCCACGAAGGGGTCGTAGACCGTCCCGATGGGGATCAGCCGCCGCCCGAAGAGCGAATGGGACAGGCCCGCCGCACCCAGCATCAGCATGAGGTTCATCTCGGCGATGCCGAGCTCGAAATGCTGGCCCTCCGGCGCGAAGTCCCATTTCGCGGTCGAGGGGATCTTCTCCTCCCGGAAGGTATCCGCCTGCGCCTCGCGCGCGAACAGCTTGCGGCGGTTCACCCAGGGGCCGAGCGACGTCGTGCCGGTCACGTCCGGCGACATGGTGAGGATCCGCTCCGCCAGGGCGCTGTCGGTGCGGCCGATCGCGTCCAGCAGCTTGCCGAAGGCCATCTGCGTCGCGATCTCGGCGTCCTTCGGCAGGGGGATCTCAGGCACCGCGATCCGGGCGTCGCTGAAACGGCGCGGCCCCTCGGCGAAGAACGGCACGCGGGACAGCCAGTCGCGGAAGGCCTCCGGGTCCTCGACCGTGGCGAGGGGCTCCCATTCCTCGCCCTCGGGCACGCCCATGTGCGCCTGCCATTCGGCCATCTGGGCGGTCGTCATCAGCCCGCCGTGGTTGTCCTTGTGCCCCGCGATCGGCGTGCCCCAGCCCTTGATCGTGTAGGCGAGGAAACAGGTCGGCCGGTCGTGGTCGATCGCGGCGAAGGTGTCCGCCATGGTCTGGACGCAGTTCCCGCCGAGGTTCTCCATCAGCGCGGCCAGTTCCGCATCGCTGCGCCGTTCGATCAGCCGGCTCACCGGACCCTGATCGCCGAGATCGTCGAGCAGCCGTTTCCGCCAGACCGCGCCGCCCTGGTAGGTCAGCGCCGAATAGAGCTGGTTCGGGCAGCTGTCGATCCAGTCGCGCAGCGCATCGCCGCCCTCTTCCTCGAAGGCGGCCCGCTGGAGCGCGCCGTATTTCACCCGCACCACGTCCCAGCCGAAGGCGTCGAAGATCTTCTCGATCCGCTGCCAGAGCCCCTCGCGGATCACCCCGTCAAGCGACTGGCGGTTGTAGTCGATGATCCACCAGGTGTTGCGGAGGCCGTTCTTCCAACCCTCCTGAAGGCATTCATAAACGTTGCCCTCGTCCAGCTCCGCATCGCCGACGAGCGCCACCATCCGGCCCAGGGGCACGTCGCGGCCCCAAGCCTTGGCGGCGATGTAATCCTGCGTCAGCGACGCGAAGGAGGTGATCGCCACGCCAAGACCGACCGAGCCCGTGGAGAAATCCACGTCGTCGATGTCCTTGGTCCGGCTGGGATAGCTCTGGACCCCGCCGAGGCCGCGGAAGGCCTCCAGCTTCACGCGGGTCGTGTTGCCCATCAGGTACTGCATGGCGTGGAAGACCGGCGAGGCATGCGGCTTGACCGCCACCCGATCCTCCGGCCGCAGCGCGGAGAAATAGAGCGCCGTCATGATCGACACCATCGAGGCCGAGCTGGCCTGGTGTCCGCCGACCTTGATCCCGTCCACCTTGGGCCGGATGTGGTTGGCGTGGTGGATCATCCAGTGGGACAGCCACAGCAGGCGCTGTTCGGTCAGCTTCAGGGTCGACGTCATTCATTCCTCCTCGGGATCGCGCGGAGTATCTCACGCACCGCTTGGCGAGTCCTTCCAAATGTGATTGCCTTTGGTGCCTGCGGTAGAGATAAATGGCGCCATCCTGCAGGACCGTGGCGGAAACTCTCGTGATAGATAAAATTGATAGCGACATCATGCAGGCGCTTCTGGCCAACGGACGCGCGTCGATCAACGAGATCTCCGAAAGCGTCGGGTTGAGCCAGACCCCCGTCGCGCGCCGGATCCGACGGCTGGAACAGGCGGGGATCATCACCGGCTACACCGCGCTGGTCGACGAGGCCGCGCTCGGGTTCGGCGTCTCCGTCTTCGTCTCGGTCAAGCTCGACCGGCAGGTCGACGAGGCGCTCGAGACCTTCGAGGCCGCGGTCACGGCCTATCCGGAGGTCGTCGATTGCTGGCTGATGACCGGCAGCCGCGACTACCTGCTGCGCATCGCCACCGAGAGCCTGAAGACCTTCGAGGTCTTCCTCGTCGGCAAGCTCACCAAGGTGCATGGCGTCGCCTCCATCGAAAGCTCGATCCCGTTGCGGCGCGTCAAGGCGGGGTTGTCGCGGGCGGTCTGAGCAGCGCCGCCGGGCGGCCACGTCAGGCCGTCCGCAGCGCGATCCGCACCGGGCCCTGTCCTGCATCGCGGGGCCAGAGCGTTTCCCCCTCCGCTGCGCCCTCCGCCGCCGCGCCAGGCCGGAGCGCGACCGTGACCAGCAACGTCAGCCCCTCGTGCTGCCGGGTGAAGGAGAGCTGACCCGGCGCGGCCTCGGCGGGCGCATAGCTGCCTTCGAGGAAGAGCGCGGGCCGGTCACGGCGCAGCCGCAGCAGGGTCCGGGTCAATGCGAACTTGTCGCGCGCCGGCCCCTGCGGCAGCGCATCCGGCGCCTCCAGCGCGCGCCGGAGCAGGTCGAAATCCACCGGGCGGCGGTTGTCCGGGTCGGTCAGCGTCCGGGTGATGATCTCGGCGCCCTGGTAGATGTCGGGAATCCCCGGGATCGTCAGCTTGAGCGCCACCTGAACCAGCGACAGCTGCGCGGCGATCTCCGCAAGGGCGGCAAGGCCCTCCTCCGTCTCGGCAAGCGCCCGGGCGAAGCCCGTGGCGCGGTCCTCCACGGCGGCGTCGGGGGCGGTGTGGTAGGTCGCCTCCTTGGCTTCGCGCAGCGCCTTCACCGCGTGATCGGCCAGCCGCTCCGCCGCGGCCTCCGCCTCCGGCCCGAGCGCGAGCCGCGATTGCGAGAGATACCATTCCGTGCCCGGGTCCAGCCCCTCGGGCGCCTGCGCGGCGCATCGGGCCATCCACGCGTCGAAGGCCGCGGGCGCATGGGTGGCGGCGATCAGCATGGTGCGCGCGTCCTCGGACCGCTTGGTGTCGTGCGAGGAGGTCAGGACCATGCCATGCGGCATCTCCTCGGCGCGCTGCGTCATCAGCGCATGGAACGACGCGGTATCGAGCGCGCCGTCGTCGGGCTCTCCGCCGACCTCGTTCATCGAAAGCAGCCGGGTCTCGCGATAGAAGGCGGTGTCCTCCTGCGCCTTGGCGGCCACCGCGCCGGTCACCTGCTGCATCCGGACGCGCAAAGCATCGGCGGCGGGGCCTCGGGCCGTGAGCGCGGCGCCGAGCGCCTTGAGCGCGTCGCCCACGGGCAGCGGGGGGCGGATGCCGTCGATGGTGTCCGCGATCAGGCGCAGGTCCTCCTCGGGCTGCGCATCCGCGGTGAGGTAGGTGCGGTAGCGGGGGAAGGCGGTGATGTATTCGACGATGGCCTGCCGGGTGGCTTCGGGCCCCAGCTCCTCGCCCTCGGGCGTGCCGTCCAGCACGGCGCAGAACAGCCGGTGCAGCGCCCAGAGCTCGGCCGACAGGTCCTGCGTCAGCACCTGCCGCTTCGCGTCGGCAAGCACGTCGTGGAACGGGGCGGTGCGGCCCGTGGCGGCGCGGAACGCCTGCGTGATGTGGTCAAGCCCCTCGGGCGCCGCGAGGACCCGGTCGAAGACGCGGGTGATCTCGTAGCCCGTCGTGCCCTCGACCGGCCAGGACGGCAGGCGCTCGTCGCCGGTGAGGATCTTCTCCACCCAGACCGGATGGTCGGGCACCCGGGCCCGCAGCTTGTCGAGGTAGCCGGCCGGATCGGCCAGCCCGTCGACGTGATCCACCCGGATCCCGTCGACGATCCCGGCCTCCGTCAGCTCGAAGAGCAGCCGGTGCACGTCCTCGAAGACCGCCGGGTCCTCGACCTTCACGCCGATCAGCCCGGTGACGTTGAAGAAGCGGCGGTGCGAGAGGCTGTCCATCTCGGTGCGCCAGTACACCGCGCGCCAGGGCTGTTCTTCGTGCAGAGCGGTGATGGCCCCCGGATCGTTCCGGGCCGCGGCGAGGGAGGGCGTCTCGGCCAGCGGGATCCGCAGCCCGCCGGTCACCAGCACCGGGCCGTCGGCATCGTCCTCGACACGGAAAGCGCCGTCGGCGGCAAGCGCGTGGAACGGCGCGGGCAGCCACGGCAGGCGCAGGCGGTCGGCCGCGATGTCCATGTCGAAATGCCCGGCATAACGGCTCTCGCGCCCGTGACGCAGGACGTCGCGCAGCCACGGGGTTTCCGGCGCGAAGGCCATGTGGTTCGGCACGATGTCGAGCACCAGCCCCAGCCCCTCGGCCTTCAGCGCGGCCGAGAGGCGCTCCAGCCCGGCGCGCCCGCCGAGCGCGGGGTCGATCTCGGTCGGGTCGGTGATGTCGTAGCCATGGGTCGAGCCGCCGGTCGCGGTGAAGAGCGGCGAGGCATAGAGATGGCTGATCCCGAGCCCGGCCCAGTAGGGCGCGAGCCCCGCGGCGCGGTCGAAATCCATCCCGTCGCGGAATTGCAGGCGATAGGTGGCGGTCGGCAGGGTCACGATGCGCTCCTTTCGGGCCGCGGCCGTTCGGCCCGCATCAGCGCGGTCACGCGGGCGAAGGCCGGGTGCTCGGGCAGATCCTCGATCCGCACGGGGCTGCGCGGCCGCCAGTTGGGATAGACGTCCACCGTTCCCGGCAGGTTCGTCGGCTCGGTCGGGCCGACGAGGTCGGCGAGCCGCACGCCGCAGAGCAGGCAGGGCGTCCGGGCGAGGAACCTGTGCGCGGCGTCGAGCGCCTGCTCAGGCAGGTCGGGCGCGGCGGCATCTGCGGTGCCCGCCGGCAGCCCGCCGTCGCGTTCCAGCGCGCGGAGCAGTCCCTTCCGCTCGCGCTCGCGATGCGCGGCGTGCAGTTTCGAGGTTTCCGGATCGACAAGCCCGTGCGCCTCGCGCAGGCCGATGTCGATGCCGCGCCACCAGGTGGCCATCACCGGCAGGTCGTGGGTCGAGATACAGGCCAGCGCCGAGGTCGGATAGCTCGCGGCGGCGGCGAAGCCGTCGTCGTCCTGTTCGAAATAGAGGATGCGGTAGGACAGGATGTTGGCCGTCTCCATCGCGTCGCGGAAGCCATCGGGAACGAAGCCCAGGTCCTCGCCGATCACCACGGCCTGCCGGGCGCGCGATTGCGCCGCGAGTTCGCGCAGAAGGTCGGCGAAGGGCTGGCGCAGGTGGGTCCCGTCCGCGGGCGGATGGTTTTCGGGGATCAGGAAGAGCTGCCAGAGCGCCATCACGTGGTCGATCCTGAGCGCCCCGGCATCGGCGAGCTGGGCCGCGATCATCTCGCGGAACGGCGCGAAATCGGCGGCGGCGAGCGCCGTCGGAGAGGGCGCGGAGAGGCCCCAGTTCTGGCCGGTGGTGGCGAACATGTCCGGCGGGGCGCCGATCGACAGGCCGGGCAGGGCCGCCGCGGCCCCGGACCAGGTGGAGGACCCGTCCATCGCCTCGCCGACCGCGAGGTCGAGGTAGAGGCCGATCCGCATGCCCGCCGCGCGCGCCGCTTCGGCGGCGGCATGGAGCTGGCGGCGCGTGATCCATTGCAGCCAGAGGTGGAAGGTCACGTCGTCCGCGAGCTCGGCCGCAAGCTGCGCGACCTCGGGGCTGCCGGGGCGGCGCAGGGCCGCGGGCCAGTCGCGCCAGCCGGGGCCGTGGCCGGCCGCCGTCATCCGGCCCGAGATCGCCTCGAAGACCGCGTGCAGCCGCAGCGCCTCTCCACCCTCCGCGACGAAGCTCTCGAAGCTGTCGCGGCTGGCGTCGGGGCCGAAGGGCTGCGTGTCGAAGGCGCCGCGCAGCGCGGCGAGCTTCGCCTTGGCGACGGCTGGGTAATCGACCAGCGTGTCGCTGCGCAGGGCCGCGGCGTCCTCGGGCTCCGCCGCTCCGGGCACGGCGTCCAGCGCGATGTAGAGCGGGTTCAGGAACCGCCGGTTCGAGGGCGAGAAGGGGCTCGCGCGGTCGGGCGCGGCGGTGAAGAGGGCATGCAGCGGGTTCACGCCCAGGAAATCCGCCCCCGCCGCGCCGCAGATGCGGGCCAGCCGTGTCAGATCGCCGAAATCGCCGATCCCGCAATTCCGGTCCGACCGCAACTCGTAGAGCTGGCAGAACACCCCCCAGCCGGGAGCATCGTCGAGCGAGGCGGGCACATGGCAGCGGGCACCCTCGGGCACCACCATCTCGGACGCCGCGGGCGCGCCGGACGGGGCGGCGTCGTGGTCCACGCCCAGCCCGTCGAGGATCAGGCGCAGCGTTTCGGCCGGGACGGGGCGCGGCGAGCCGGTGGCGAGGTCCCCGTAGGCGATGCTCATGCCGTGATGCGCGGCGAGCCGGTCGAGGGCGGCCCGCGTCGTCATGTCAGCTCCCGCAGGTAATGCGCCGCCCAGGGGCCGCTGTCCGGTCTGGCGCTGCGGTAGAAGCAGTCGCCCTGCGCCCGCGGCACCTCCGCGTCGCCCCGCCCGAGATCGGCGCGCAGGCTCAGCACCGCGCCGTTCAGCGTCCAGTCGATCGCGAGCACGCCGTCCTCCGCCATCAGCAGGCGCCCGGACTCCGGGCCCGCCCCGGCAAGATGCGGGACCACGCGGGCGGCCCGCAGCGCCAGCAGCCGCCGGGTCCGCTCGAGCGCGGCCTGTCCTTCGGGCGTGCCCCTGCGGCGGCGGTCGAGGCGCGAGGCAGTGAAGGTCGCGCGGTCGATCGGGTCGGGCACGGCCTCCTCGTTGAAGGCCGCGAAGCCCGCGAATTCGCTGCGGCGGCCCTTCGTCACCGCCTTGGCCAGATCGCCCTCGAAGCCGGCGAAGAACAGGAAGGGCCGGGTCTCGCCGTATTCGTCGCCCATGAAGACCATCGGGATGTGCGGCGACAGCAACAGGATCGACGTCAGCGCCTCGAGCACGGCCGGATCCGCGAGCGTGGACAGCCGGTCGCCCCGCGCCCTGTTGCCGATCTGGTCGTGGTTCTGCAGGAAATCGACGAAGGCGACGGGCGGCAGGTGGCCCGATGGCTCTCCGCGTCCACCCTGGCCCTTGATCGTGAACCCCTCGGTCAGCGCGGTGCCCAGGTGGTGCCAGGGATCGTCGGCGTAGGCTTCGTAATACCCCTCCGTCTCGCCGGTGGCGGCGACATGGGCCGCGTTGTGGAAATCGTCGTTCCATTCGCCGGAATAGAGCGGCACCGATCCGTCCCCCTCCCGCGCATGCAGGCGGGTGATGTTGCGGTTGTCCTCGGTGGTGAGGTGGATCGTCCGGTCCGGCAGGGCCGCCCGCAGCTCCCGCGCGAGCTCTTCCAGCAGGTCGGGGCGGGAGGGGTCGCGGATCTGGTCGATCGCGTCCAGCCGCAGCCCGTCGAAGCCGAACTCCCGCAGCCAGTAGAGCGCGTTCTCGATGAAGAAGCGGCGCACGGGGCCCTGCGTGTAGTCGATCCCCGCGCCCCAGGGCGTCTGGCGGTCGGGGTCGAAGAAGTCCGGCGCGTAGGCGTTGAGGTAATTCCCGTCCGGGCCGAAGTGGTTGTAGACGACGTCCAGCAGGACCATCAGCCCGGCCTCCTGCGCGGCGGCCACCAGCGCCCGCAGGTCCTCGGGCGTGCCGTAGCCGGGATGCGGAGCGTAGGGCAGGACGCCGTCGTAGCCCCAGCCCCGGTCGCCGCCGAACTGCGCGACGGGCATGATCTCGATCGCGGTGAAGCCCAGCTCGGCCAGCAGGGGCAGCTCGTCGATCGCGGCGCGGCAGGTGCCGGCATGGGTGAAGGTGCCGAGGTGAAGCTCGTAGATCACCGCCTCTTCCCAGGGCCGGCCATGCCAGACCTCGGGCGCCGCCGGCGCGGTCAGGACCGAGGCGCCGTGAACGTCGCCCGCCTGCCGCCGGCTGGCCGGATCGGGCACGACGCGCCCGTCGGGCAGGACATACGAATACGCGTCGCCCGCCGCGGCCTCGGTCACGAGGGAGAACCAGCCGTCGCTCTCGCTCTCCATCGCCAGATCGCGGCCTTCGAGCCGCAGGGTCAGCCCGGTCAGCCCGGGCGCCCAGAGCCGGAACCGCCAGCGGCCCCCGTCGAGGGGCAGCGCGCCCCAGCTGTAGGTCTCAGGCGTCATCCCGCGCCTCCAGCAGAACGAGCGTCCGCCCCGGCAGCTCCACGCTGCCGCGGTCTTCGCGGTTCGAGCGGGGATCGGCCAGCGCGCTGTCGGTGTCGACGAGACGGTGCCATACGCGGTCCGCGTCGCCCGGCAGCTGGAAGCTGCAGGGCTCATGATCCGCGTTCACCAGAAGCAGCACGCTGCCCTGGCCGGCGAGCTGGATCAGCAGGCCGGTGCTGCGGGCCTCGGGATCCTCCCAGTCGCCGGTGTCCATCGCACGCCCGTCGGGGTGCAGCCATCCGGCGCCACGCGCGGCGCCCGAGTCGGGCCGGTCGTGCAGGTAATAGGGCTCGGTGAAATGCGGCCGCGACTTGCGGATCTCGATCACGCCGCGGACGAAATCCTCGAACCCGTGGTCGCGGTCCTCGGACCAGTCCAGCCAGTTGATCTCACCGGGCTGGCAATAGGTGTTGTTGTTGCCGTCCTGCGTCCGGCCGTGTTCGTCGCCCATGAGCAGCATCGGCGTGCCCTGGCTCAGCAGGACCGAGGCGATCATGTTCCGCCGCTGCCGGTCACGGAGCGCATTGATTTCCGGGTCATCCGTCGGCCCCTCGACCCCGCAGTTCCAGCTCAGGTTGTGGTCGTGGCCGTCGCGGTTGTCCTCGCCGTTGGCCTCGTTGTGCTTGTGGTCGTAGCTGACGAGGTCCATCAGCGTGAACCCGTCGTGTGCGGTCACGAAGTTCACGCTCGCCCAGGGGCGGCGGCCGTCGTGATCGAAGGTCCCGGGCGAGCCCAGCAACCCGTCCGACAGCTGGCGCATCGTCCCCTCGTCGCCCTTCCAGAAGGCGCGCAGGTTGTCGCGGTAGCGGTCGTTCCACTCGGCCCAGACCGGGGGGAAATTGCCCAGCTGGTAGCCGTCCGGACCGGTGTCCCACGGCTCGGCGATCATCTTGACGGTCTGAAGCACCGGGTCCTGCCGGATCGCCTCGTAGAGGATGGCATCGCGCGAGAACGTCTCGCGCTGACGGCCGAGCGTCGTGGCGAGGTCGAAGCGGAAGCCGTCGACATGGCAGGTCTCGACCCAGTAGCGCAGGCTGTCCATCACCATCTGCAGCACGCGGCTGTTCGACAGGTTCAGCGAGTTGCCGCAGCCGGTGGTATCGTAGTAATGCCGCGGATCGTCGCCCAGCATGTAGTAGCTTGCGTTGTCGATGCCCCGGAACGACAGCGTCGGCCCCATCTCGTTGCCCTCGGCCGAGTGGTTGTAGACCACGTCGAGGATCACCTCGATCCCCGCCTCGTGCAGGCGGTGCACCATCAGCTTGAACTCGTTGGGATCGCCGTTCGGCGTCAGATAGCGCTGCGCGGGCGCGAAGAACCCGAGCGTGGCATAGCCCCACCAGTTGGCGAGGTCCTTCTCGAGCAGGTGGCCCTCGTCGTAATAGGCCTGCACCGGCAGCAGCTCGATCGCGGTGACGCCCAGATCGACCAGCCGGTCGATGGTGCGCGGATCGGCCAGCCCCTCGAAGGTGCCGCGGATCTTGTGCGGCAGGTCTTCCCGGCCGAGCGTCATGCCGCCGACATGGGCCTCGTAGATGATCGCCTCGGGCCAGCGCGTTTCCAGCCGCCGGTCGCTGCCCCAGGTGTAGGCAGGGTCGACCACGACACATTTGGGCATCACGAAGGCGCTGTCGCGACGGTCGAACGAGAGATCGCCCCGGGAATGTCCGACGCGGTAGCCGTGCATCGCATCGTGCCAGCGCAGGTTTCCCGAGTGTTGAAGCGCATAGGGGTCGAGCAGCAGCTTGTTCGGGTTGAAACGGTGCCCGGCCTCCGGCGCGTAGGGGCCGTGCACGCGGTAGCCGTAAAGCTGGCCGGGCCGGACCTCGGGCAGGTATCCGTGCCAGATCTGGTGCGAAAATTCGGGCAGCGTGATCCGCTCGATCTCGCGCCGGCCGCGGTCGTCGAAGAGGCAGAGCTCGACCTTGGTGGCATTGGCGGAGAACAGGGCGAAATTGGTGCCGCTGCCGTCCCAGGTCGCGCCGAGGGGGCGGTCGCTGCCGGGCAGGACGCGGCGGGTCGTGACGGCGGGTGAAGTTGGCATCTAAGGTCTACTCCGGCGCGATCACGATGGTCGCGAGTGGCGGAAGGCGGAAGGCGGCAGAGAAGGGCTGGCCGTGCAGCGGGGCGTCGGTCGCGTCGACCGGCGTGACATTTGCAACGCCCGAGCCGCCGTAAAGTTCGGCGTCCCCGTTCAGAACCTCGCGCCACGCGCCGCCGGAGGGCAGGCCGATGGTGTAGCCCTCGTGCACGCGCGGGGTCATGTTGCAGATCACGACCACGGGATCGGTGCCGTCGTGGCCCATGCGCAGGAAGGAGAAGACACTGTTCTCGGTGTCGCCGCCCTCGATCCAGCGGAAGCCTTCGGGGTCGCAGTCCCGTTCGTGCAGCGCACCGCGGGCGCGGTAGATCGCGTTCAGGTCGCGCACCCAGAGCCGCAGCCCCTCGTGCGCGGGATCGTCCAGCAGGTGCCAGTCGAGCGAGATGTCGTGGTTCCACTCCCGCTCCTGCCCGAACTCGCCGCCCATGAAGAGCAGCTTCTTGCCCGGATGGGTCCACATGAAGCCGAGGTAGGCGCGCAGGTTCGCGAATTTCTGCCAGCGGTCGCCCGGCATCTTCCCGAGAAGCGATCCCTTCCCGTGCACCACCTCGTCATGGCTGAGCGGCAGGACGAAGTTTTCGGAGAACGCGTAATGGATGCCGAAGGTCATCTCGTGGTGATGGTAGCGCCGGTGGATCGGGTCCTTCGACATGTATTCCAGCGTGTCGTGCATCCAGCCCATGTTCCACTTGAAGTCGAACCCGAGCCCGTCGTCCGGGACCGGGCGCGTCACGCCGGGCCATGCGGTGCTTTCCTCGGCGATCGTCAGGCTGCCGGGCGCGTAGCGCGCGGTCACCTCGTTCACCCCGCGCAGGAAGTCGATCGCATCGAGGTTCTCGCGCCCGCCGAAACGGTTCGGCACCCACTCGCCGGGCTCGCGCGAATAGTCGAGGTAGAGCATCGAGGCCACGGCATCCACGCGCAGCGCATCGACATGGTATTCCTTCAGCCAGAACGTCGCCGAGGCGCGCAGGAAGTTCGCGACCTCGCGGCGGCCGAAATTGTAGATCAGCGTGTTCCAGTCCTTGTGGAAGCCGAGCCGCGGGTCCTCGTGTTCATAGAGCGCGGTGCCGTCGAAACGTTCGAGCCCGTGCGCGTCCGAGGGGAAATGCGCGGGCACCCAGTCCACGATCACGCCAATCCCGGCCCCGTGCAGCCTGTCCACCATGGCGGCGAACCCCTCGGGCGGGCCGAAGCGCGAGGTGGGGGCGAACATGCCGATGGGCTGATAGCCCCAGGAGCCCGAGAAGGGATGTTCGGACACGGGCAGGAATTCGACATGGGTGAAGCCCATCTCGGTCACGTAGTCGATCAGCGCGCCCGCAAGCGTGTCGTAGTCGAGCATCTCGCCGTCGTCGCCGCGCCGCCAGCTGCCCAGGTGCACCTCGTAGATCGAGACGGGCGCGCTGCGTGCATCGGCGCGTTCCGCCATCCAGCCGTCGTCGGTCCAGGTAAACGAGGGCAGCCCGGCCACGACCGAAGCTGTGGCCGGCGGCAGCTCTGCCGCGAAGCCCACGGGGTCCGACTTCAGCGGCTGCACGTGGCCGTAGGCGTTCAGCACCTCGTACTTGTAGATTTCGCCCGCGGCGAGACCGGGAACGAACAGCTCCCACACGCCCGAGGCGCCGCGGCGGCGCATCGGGTGGCGACGTCCGTCCCAGGCGTTGAAATTGCCCACGACGCTGACGCGCCGGGCATTGGGCGCCCAGACGGCGAAGGTGACGCCCTCGACGCCCTCATGCGTCACCGGGTGGGCGCCGAGGCGGCGATAGAGCTCTTCGTGCCGCCCCTCGGCCAGCAGGTATTCGTCCATCTCGCCCAGCACGGGGCCGAAGGCGTAGGGGTCGATGCGATCCCATTCATGGCCGTCCCGGCGGCAGCGCAGGGTATAGGCGAAGGGCTTCTTCTTCTCGGCGAAGCTGGCGTGGAAGAAGCCCTCGGGGTGGATCATCTCCATCGGGCCGAGCGGCTTGCCCTTGCGGTCGAGCACCTCGATCTCGCGCGCATCGGGGGCGAAGACGCTCAGCGTGATGGCCCCGCCGCCCGGGCGGTGCGGGCCGAGCACGCGGAACGGATCGCCGTGCTGGCCGCGCAGGATCGCCTCGATCTCGCCGGCGTCCGGGGCGGTGTGGGGCATTTCGGGCCGGTTCATTGCAGGTCCTCCCCGCCGCCTGCCAGGTCGAGCAGCCCGCGCAGCGGGATGTCGACCCAGTCGGGGCGCATTGAAAGTTCATAGCCGACCTCGTAGGCCGCCTTGCGGATCAGGTAGAGGTCCAGCAGCCCCTGTTCGGCCTCGGCGCTGTCGGGATGCACCGAGGCGCCCGCCATGCCCTCGCGGTAGGCGGCAAGGAAGGCGTCCGCGGTCGCGCGGCGCCATTCCGCCGTCGCCTCGCCGGTCATCGTGGTGTCCGCGCCCAGCTCGGCCCGGCGGCGCATGGTGGACCAGAAGGCGTAGTCGAAGCTGCGGAGCATCCCGGCCACGTCGCGCAAAGGCGCATGGCGGGCACGGCGTTCCTCAAGCGAACTCACCGGTTCGCCCTCGAAATCGATGATGCGGACATCGTTGCCCGTGACCAGCACCTGCCCGAGGTGGTAATCGCCGTGGATGCGCGACAGGCCGCCCGACGGGGTCGCGGCACCCAGCCGGGCCACCCGGTCCTCGAGCGCCGCGCGCCGGTCCAGCACCTGCCGGGCGAGGGTCTTCGCCGGCTCCCCGAGGGTCGGCAGCGCGTCCTCGAGCCGGTCGAGATGGGCGGTGGTGTCGCGCAGGCTCTCCGCGACCAGCGTCTCAAGCGTGTCGGACTGGATACGCACCATGCCGAAGCCGTCCTCGACCGTGCCGCCCGACAGGGCGCGGTGCATCTCGGCGGTGCGGCGCCCGAGCACGGCCCCCAGATCGAGCGGTCCGCCCAGCATCCCCTCGGCGGGCTCGCCCGGCTGGCTGTCGGCAAGGTCCGCCCGTTCGAGATCACGGAGCAGCATCTCGGTCACGTAGGTCCAGGCGTCGCCCTGGTTGCGCACGAACTCGAAGGCCGCGGCCAGCGTGGTGCGCACGCCATCGGCGCCTTCCAGCTCGATCGTGCCCAGAAGAGCGGGCGCGGCGGCGAAATCGGTCTGTTCCGTCAGGAAGCGCCCGATCTCGATATCCGGTTGTATCCCCTCGAAGAGGCGGCGGTAGAGCTTGAGGATCAGCGTGTCGCCGAAGGCGATCGAGGTGTTCGACTGCTCGGCCGCGATCTGGCGCGGCTCGCTGTCGGCGGTGATGTCCTCCAGCCCCTTGAGCGGGGTGAAGGTGATCCGGCCCGCCTCGGTTTCGAGGCTGCGGCCCGCGCGCAGGGCGGCGATGATGTCCTGTGCGAAGCTCTCGTCGCTGCCGCTGTCGAGCATCGCGCCGACGCGGTTCACGCGGCGCAGCTTGGCGAGCGTCGCGGGCAGGCGCGGCGACATGGTCAGCGCGTCTTCGCCCCAGCTGGCCGAGAGCGGCAGGAAATAGCGCTGCGCCTCGCCGTCCGCTTCGACCTCGGCGATGGCGAGGAGGTGGCGCCCGTCGTTCATCTCGGCCAGCTGGTGCAGCTTCACGTCGTCGAGCTCGGACGCCTTGGCCGCGAACCAGCGCTGCAGCGGCAACCACTCGGAGAGCGTGTCCGACCGGAACAGGCGGGCGGAGCGGTCGGCCAGCGCGGTCGACAGCCGCCCGTCGCGGGTGGTCAGCGTCAGGAAGTCCGGCAGCATCTGCGCATAGGGCGTGTGCCACGTGGGCGCGTCGTGCTCTTCGGTCAGGACGAACCAGTAGAAGCCGTAGGCGGGCAAGGTGGTGAGATAGGGCAGTTCCCCGATCGGCGGGAAGGGCGACTGGCCGGTCAGCTCGATCGGCACCCGGCCGCGAAATTCCTTCAGGTCGATCTCGGCCGCCTGCGCCTGACGCGAGAGGTTCGCTACGCAGAGCACGGCCGTGTCGCCGAGCCGGCGCAGGTAGGCCAGCACCTTGCGGTTGCGGGGATAGAGGATCTCGATCTCGCCGCGCCCGAAGACGTCGAGCGTCTGGCGCACGCCGATCATCCGCTTCATCCAGTTCAGGAGCGACGAGGGCGAGCTCTGCTGCGCCTCGACGTTGATCGCCTCGTAGCCGTAGACCGGGTCCTGGATCGTCGGCAGGTAGAGCTGCTGCGGGATCGCGCGGGAGAAGCCGCCGTTGCGGTCGGCGCTCCATTGCATCGGGGTCCGCACGCCGTCGCGGTCGCCGAGGTAGTAATTGTCGCCCATCCCGATCTCGTCGCCGTAATACATGATCGGCGTGCCGGGCATCGACAGCAGGAGCGAGTTCAGCAGCTCGATCTTGCGCCGGTCGTTCTGGAGAAGCGGCGCGAGGCGGCGGCGGATCCCCATGTTGATCCGCGCCCGCTTGTCGGCGGCATAGACGTCCCAGAGGTAATCGCGTTCCCGGTCCGTCACCATCTCGAGCGTCAGCTCGTCATGGTTGCGCAGGAAGATGCCCCACTGGCAATCCTCGGGGATCTCGGGCGTCTGGCGGATGATGTCGGTGATCGGATAGCGATCCTCCTGCGCCAGCGCCATGTACATCCGCGGCATCAGCGGGAAGTGGAAGCCCATGTGGCATTCGTCGCCCTCGCCGAAATAGGGGCGGGTGTCCTCGGGCCACTGGTTGGCCTCGGCCAGAAGCATCTTGCCGGTGTAATGCTTGTCGAGATCGGCGCGGATCGCCTTCAGCACGTCGTGGGTTTCGGGCAGGTTCTCGTTGTTCGTGCCGTCGCGCTCGACGAGGTAGGGGATCGCGTCGAGCCGCAGCCCGTCCACGCCCTTGTCGAGCCAGAAGTGCATCGCGTCGAGCACCGCCTCCATCACGGCGGGGTTGTCGAAGTTGAGGTCCGGCTGGTGGTCGAAGAACCGGTGCCAGAAGAACTGTTCGGCCACCGGGTCCCATGTCCAGTTGCTGTCGTGGGTGTCGTTGAAGATCACCCGCGTCTGGTCCATCCACTTGCCCGGATCGTCCGACCAGACGTACCAGTCGCGCTCGGGGCTGCCCTTGGGGGCATTCCGGGCGCGCTGGAACCATTCGTGCTGGTCCGAGGTGTGGTTGATGACGAGCTCGGTGATCACCCGGAGGCCGCGCCGGTGCGCTTCCTCGACGAAGCCCTCGAAATCCTCCATCGTGCCGTAGGAGGGGTTGATCGCCTTGTATTCCGCGATGTCGTAGCCGTCGTCGCGCAGGGGCGAGGGATAGAAGGGCAGCAGCCAGACGGTGTTGGCCCCCAGCTCCTGCACGTGGTCGAGCCGCGTCATCAGCCCCTTGAAGTCGCCGATCCCGTCGCCGTTGCTGTCCGCAAAGGCCTTCACGTGAAGCTGGTAGATCACCGCGTCCTTGTACCAGTCGGGCGCGTTCGAAAGCTGCTCGCCATCGGCGAGCCTGGGGTCGGGCCGGTTCATGCGGTGTCTCCGGGAGGGGTAAGTTTCCAGACCGCGTAGGGCCGGGTGTGGGGGTCGAGGGTCAGCCGGTGGTCCCTGGCGTGCCATGTGAAGCTGTTGCCGTGTATCAGGTCCTTCACCTCGATCGAGGCGTCGGCGGGCAGGCCGAATTCCCAAAGCGGCACCTCGAAACCGAATTCGGCCGGGCGCAGCGGGTCGATCAGCACGTGGAAGAGGACGTAGCTGCCGGTATGCCGGTCGAACCGGCCGTAATAGAGCACCTCGTCATGGTAGGCCGTGAAGAACCGCAGGTTGGTGAAGTCCTTCATGGCCGGTTCGCTCCGGCGCAGCGTGTTGATGAAGGTGACGTCGTCGCGGATCGAGGCGGGATCGTCGAAATCGCGGTGCTTCAGCTCGTATTTCTCGCTGTCGACGTATTCCTCGCGGCCGGGCAGGGGCGTGCCCTCGCACAGCTCGAAGCCCGAATACATCCCCCAGTTTCCGACCAGGGATCCTGCCATGATGACCCGCGTGCGGAATCCGGGCCGGCCGGAGGTCTGGTTGAAGATCGGGTTGATGTCGGGCGTGTTGGTGAAGAAGTTCGGCCGCATGTAGTCCCGGCAGTTCTCCGTCGTCAGCTCGGTCAGGTACGCCGTCAGTTCTTCCTTCGTGTTGCGCCAGGTGTAGTAGGTGTAGCTCTGGTCGAAGCCGAACTTGGCGAGGCGCTTCATCACCTTCGGGCGGGTGAAGGCCTCGGACAGGAAGATCGTGTCGGGATGGCGGGCCTGCACGTCGGCGATCAGCCATTCCCAGAAGGGGAAAGGCTTGGTGTGGGGATTGTCCACGCGGAAGACCAGCACGCCGTGACCGGCCCAGAAGAGGAACAGGTCCCGGATCGCCTCCCACAGCGGGACATTCGGGACGTCGTCGTCGAGATAGTAGCGGAAGTTGACGATGTCCTCGTACTTCTTCGGCGGGTTCTCGGCATACTTGATCGTGCCGTCCGGGCGCCGCTCGAACCAGTCGGGATGCTCGGCGATCCACGGGTGGTCGGGCGAGGCGTTGAGCGCGATGTCCATCGCGATTTCGAGCCCGTGCTCCGCGGCGGCGGCGATCAGCGCCTCGAAATCCTCCATCGTGCCCAGTTCGGGGTGGAGCGCATCCATCCCGCCCTCGGACGACCCGATGGCATAGGGAGAGCCGACATCGCCCGGCTCGGCCTTGAGCGTGTTGTTGCGGCCCTTGCGGTTGGTCTGCCCGATCGGGTGGATCGGCGGGAAGTAGAGCACGTCGAACCCCATGCCGGCGACGTAGGGCAGGTGGTCGATCACGTCCCGGAAGGTGCCGTGCCGGTCGCCGGGGCCGATCGAGCGGGGGAAGAGTTCGTACCAGGCCGAGAAGGCGGCGCGCTCGCGCGAGACGCGGACCTCCTGCCCCCGTGACCGGGTGAGGCTGGCGCGCGGGCCGTTCGCGGCCATGTAGTCGCGGGTCTCCTCGGACAGGATCGTGTCCATGTCGCCGCGCTTGGCGGCGCTGCGCAGGGCCTTGATGCGATCACCCTCGCCACGCCGCGCCTTCATCCCGGCCAGCATGATCGAGAGCTCCTGCAACTCGACCGAGACGTCCTGCTGCGCGCCGAGCTTCTTCAGCGTGTCGCGCCGCCAGGTGGCGAAGACGTCGCGCCAGGCGACGACATGAAAGCGCGCCGGCCCCGGCTTGCCGAAGCGGACATCCGCGCCCCACATGTCGTTGTCGATATGGCGCATCCGCGCCTCGGTCCCGTCGTCCAGCACCACCGCCGCGGCAATCACCTCGTGCCCGTCGCTGAAGATGTCGGCGCTCACGCGCACGGGCCAGCCCGACACGACCTTGGCCGGGTAATCCCCGTCCTCGACCCGCGGCCGCAGGTTCTCGATGACCACGCGCTGCTGCGCCAATTCGGTGATGTTGTCCGTCACGTGCACGCCCTCTCCGGCTTGGCCCGGGCAAACCGGGCGTCCACCCCGGTGAACCTTCGGGTCCCGTTTTCGTTCCAGCAGCCTGACGGCGGTCCTCCGCGCATCTCAGGCGTTTCCTTCGAGATCATCGACGACCATCGAGCGGGCGCGCGCCACGCGGCTCTTCACCGTGCCGATGGCGCAATGGCAGATTTCCGAGCTTTCCTCGTAGCTGAGCCCCAGCATGACGACGAGGACGAGCGTCTCGCGGTAATGCTCGGGCAGGCGGTTCACCGCGGCCATCAGCTCGGTCCCGCGCACGGTCCATTCCTGCGTCGGCTGCGAGATCACCTCGCCGGAAACGCAGTCCTGGGCGCCGGTGGTCTCTCGCGCGCGCTTGGCCCAGTTCGAATAATGCGTGTTGCGCATGATGGTGAAGAGCCACGCGCGCAGGTTGGTGCCGGCGTGGAACAGCTCGGCCCGTGCGATCGCCTTGGTCAGGGTTTCCTGCACGAGATCGTCGGCATCGTCGGGATTGCGCGCAAGCGATCGGCCATAGGCGCGCAGCGCCGGAATGAACGTGACGACCTGGTCCGATACAAGGGTTCGATGTTCGCCGTCGGGCATCCGGAACGATCCTCGCGCGTGGGGTAGCGCGGCACGCCGGAGGCCTCTTGCGGGCGTCTCTCGGGATGTCGCGCAGGGCGAGGAAAGGCGCGGCGCAACGGCCCGGCATGTCCTGCCCACGCCCGGTTAACGCCGGGAGAGGCGACGCGTTCCAATATCAGCGGTCATATCTCGGGGTAAAGAACACTAACGCCGCATTAATAAGCGGACGTCAGTCGAGATGCAGCGGACCCTGGCCATAGAGATAGGCGGTGTTGAACCGCCCGATGTCTTTCAGCGCCGCGTGATCGAGCACCGAGACCCGCCCGCGCGAGATGTCGGCGACCCCGGTTTCCCGCAGCTTCCGGACCACGCGGTTGAGGTGGATCGGCGTCGTCCCGCAGGCGTCCGCCAGTTCCGCCTGCGTCAGCGGGAAGGCGAAGCCCGTGGGTTGCGCAAGCCCGACGAAATCCAGCCGCTGCCAGGTCTCCGCGATCAGATGCGCCAGCCGTCCGTCCGCGCTGAGCTGTTCCAGCTTGAGGATCCATTCGCGGTGGATCGCGGCGTCGAGCAGGGTGGAGAACCAGAGCATCCGCATCAGCTGCGGCTTCTTCGGGATCAGCGCCTCGAGCCTGGCGTGCTTGACGTAGCCGATCTGCACCGGGCCGATGGACACGACATCATGGTCGAGCCGCTTCAGCGCGAAGGCATGCAGGTCCACGAAATCGCCGGGGACGTGCAGGGCCACGATGTGCCGCTTGCCTTCCTCGCGGATGACGCGGGCGACGAAGCCCTCGATCAGCAGCGTGCTCTGGTCGAGCACGTCGCCGCGTTCGAGGATCGTGTGCGCCGTGGTGAACCGCTCCACGTCGTGGAACAGGTTCTCGATGGTTCCGCAATCGTCTGCAGACAACTGGCTCCGGCCACGACCGCGCAGGAACCGGTGGCTCAGCGGATACGCTTCTCTTGACATCATACTTCCACTTGTGACTGCTCGCTTCACCTGCCCGACGCGATGTCGCGGCGCCGACCGGATAAACATATGTTAATCTTGAATCACCCGCTATCTGGCAAAGCCGATTATCCGTCAACCGATGCTTGGCGGGAACGTTCCCGCATTTCGCGCGGGCGTGATCCGTCGGCATGGACGGGCTGCACCGCGTGACCTCTCCGCAGCCTGCGCCGCCGCCGTCCGTCCTCGACTGGACGCGCCACGCCCTGTTCCTCGATTTCGACGGCACGCTGGCGCCGCTTGTGGCCCGACCCGAAGATGTCGTCATGGCGGCTTCCACGCGGGAGCTGATCTCCACCGCGATGCGCGTGACGGACGGTGCCGTGGCGGTGATCTCGGGACGCGCGCTCGACGATCTGGCCGGCATGCTGGGCCCGCTCAGCCCGGCGATGTCCGGCTCGCACGGGGCCGAGGTGCGCCTGACCGGCGGCGACGCGCAAAGCGGTTCGATCGACGGCGGCGCGCTCGACGGGGCGTTTGCCGACCTGTCGGACATGGCTTCGGACGCGGGCCTTCTGCTGGAACGCAAGCCCGGCGCAGTGGCGCTGCACTACCGCAACCGGCCCGAGCTGGAACGCGCCAGCATCCACGCGGTGACGCGGGCGGCGCGGCAGCACGGTCTGCGGGCGATGCATGGCAACATGGTGAGCGAGGCCGCGCTCGCCGGGATCGACAAGGGATCGGCGCTGCGGGCCTTCATGGAACAGCCGCCCTTCCACGGCCGGGTGCCGGTGATGATCGGCGACGACACGACCGACGAGGACGGCTTTGCCGCGGCGCAGGAGATGGGCGGGGCGGGGCTGCGCATCGGCGGGACCGAGACCTGCGCCCGCTACCGGGTCGCCACGATGGACGCCGCGCTCGCGTGGCTGGGCCGCACGCTCGAACGGGCGGCCTGAGACCGGCAAGAAATCTCCGATCTGCCGCGGCGCATCGGCTTCGGGACGAAATCGCCGTGCTTTCAGGCCATTGCCGTGCGGCCTTCACCGGTCTTCGCGCAGCCGCGGGCCCCGATGCCTAAAAGTTAACCCCAGAACAAAGGAACTAACGCCAGATCAAATGGTTTCTCTGGTGCTGCATCGCGGACCCGTTACACTACCAGGGGGAGGTTCAGGCCATGGCTGGGCGGCTCATCGTCGTTTCAAACCGAATTCCGGAAGGCCCGAACCCGGCTGGAGGACTTGTCGTAGCCCTCAAGGACGCGATCACCGAGAAGAACGGGACGTGGATCGGAGCCTACGGCGAGCCGGGCGAAGCCACCGACAGCTTTGACGAGCTGGAGGGCACGCCCTACCGACGGCTGGCGTTCAGGCTGACGGCTGAGGAACATTCGAATTACTACCTCGGGTTCGCGAACTCCGTGCTCTGGCCGCTGTGCCACCGGCGCGTCGACCTCGTCGAGCTGCAGCCGGAGTACGAGCGAGACTACCTGTCCGTGAATCGCCGCCTTGCGGCGATGATCCTGCGGATCCTGAAGCCCGACGACATGCTGTGGATCCACGATTACCACTTCCTGCCGCTGGCGCAGGAGCTGCGCCGCCTCGGGGTCAGCAACCGGATCGGGTTCTTCCTTCATATTCCCTTCCCGTCGCACGCGGACCTCTCGGTCCTGCCGCAGCCCGAGACCTTCGCGGGCTGGCTTGCGGATTACAACCTCGTCGGGCTGCAGACCGGCGCCGACGTGGCGCGGTGCCTCGAGATGTACCGCGCCGATCCGCGGGCCGAATTCCTGCCCGACGGCAGCGTGAAGTTCGGGATGAACATCCTCTCGGTGCGCTCCTTCCCGATCGGTATCGACGTGGACAGCTTCATCGAAAGCGCCAGCCGCAGCGCGCCGTCGCCCTTCGGCCGCGAGGAGCCCGCGAAATACATCATCGGCGTCGACCGGCTGGACTATTCCAAGGGTATCCCGAACCGCTTCCGGGCCTTTGGCCGCTTTCTCGAGAACGGCGGCGCCGAGAAGCGGCCGTGCCTTGTCCAGATCGCCCCGCCGACGCGGGAGCGGGTGAAGGCCTACCAGGACATCACCCGCGAGCTGGAAGAGATCGCGGGCAGCCTGAACGGCCAGTTCGCCACGCTGGACTGGACCCCGATCCGCTACATCCACCGGCAGATCGAACGCGAGCAGCTCGCCACGCTCTACAGGCGGGCCAGTGCGGCGCTCGTGACCTCGCTGGCGGACGGGATGAACCTTGTCGCGAAGGAATTCGTGGCGGCCCAGGACCCCGAGGACCCCGGGGTGCTCATCCTGTCGAAATTCGCGGGCGCGGCCGAGCAGCTGACCGAGGCGCTGCTGGTGAACCCGTACGACACCGACGACATCGCCTCGGCCATCGACCGGGCGCTGGAGATGCCGCTCGACGAACGACGGCGAAGGCACGCGTTCTGCATGCAGGCGGTGCGCAGGACGGATGTGTCGCTCTGGTCGACGCAGTTCCTGAGGGTGCTCGAAAGATGCATGCCCACGCTGAATCTTCCCTCATCAATGGGGCGCGGACGGTACAACCTGTCCGCGCCCCCTGCCGATCTGGTGGCCGAGTAACGCCGCGTCGGCCCGGCGGATCGACGCCTCCGGGAACATTGCGCGCAATCGCTCGTTGCCCCTCAAGCGCCCCGGCGCCGCTTCCCACCACGACAGGCAGGACGACGATGCAAACCACACTCACCGTAAATGGCGAAGAGCGCAGGCTCGACCACGACGTCAGAACCAGCCTTCTGGACGCCCTGCGCGACCACCTCGGGCTGACCGGCACCAAGAAGGGCTGCGACCACGGCCAGTGCGGCGCCTGCACCATCCTGCTCAACGGCAAGCGCATCAACGCCTGCCTGACGCTGGCGGCGATGCACGAGGGCGACGAGGTCACGACGATCGAGGGGCTGGGCACGCCCGAGGCCATGTCGCCCCTGCAATCGGCCTTCGTCACCTGCGACGGCTACCAGTGCGGCTTCTGCACCGCGGGCCAGATCATGTCCGCGACGGGCATGCTGGCCGAGCTGAAGGAGGGCATGCCCTCCCACGTCTCGCCCAGCCTCTCGGAGGGCTCCGAGATGACCGACCCGGAGGTGGCGGAGCGCATGAGCGGCAACCTCTGCCGCTGCTCGGCCTATCCCTTCATCCGCGAGGCGATCGCCATGGCCTCGGAGGACAAGTGATGCGGGACTTCACCTATCTTCGCGCCACCGATGCCGATGCCGCCGCCGAGGCGCTCGGACCCGAGGCGAGCATCATCGCGGGCGGGACGAACCTGCTCGACCTGATGAAGCTGCAGATCATGACGCCGGAAAGACTGGTCGACATCACCCGGATCGACGGACTCTCGACCATCGAGGAAGACGGCGACGGCCTGCGCATCGGGGCGCTGGTCAGCAACGCCGCGCTTGCCGCCGACAGCCGGATCCGCGCGGGCTATCCCGTTCTGTCCCGCGCGATCCTTGCCGGGGCCTCGGGCCAGATCCGGAACAAGGCGACGACGGGGGGCAACCTGCTCCAGCGGACGCGCTGCCCCTATTTCTACGACACCGCAATGGCCTGCAACAAGCGCGCGCCCGGCACGGGATGCGCGGCGCAGGAGGGTGCGGGCCGGATGCTGGCGGTCTTCGGCACCTCCGAGCATTGCCTCGCCGCGCATCCCTCCGACATGGCCGTGGGGCTGCGGGTGCTGGGCGCAACGGTCGAGGTGCGGGCGGCGGACGGTGCGCTGCGGACCCTCGCGCTTGACGAGTTCTACACGCTGCCCGGGGATCGGCCGGACATCGAGACGACGCTGGCCCCCGACGAGATCATCACCGCCGTCGTCCTTCCCGCGCCGCGCGCAGGGTCGGTGCAGGCCTATCGCAAGGTGCGGGATCGCGCCTCCTACGCCTTCGCGCTGGTCTCGGTCGCCGCGGTGGTCGAGATGGACGGCGACCGGATCGGCAAGGTCGATCTGGCCTTCGGTGGCGTGGGCCCGCGGCCTTGGGCGGGCGACGATGTCGCCGCGGCCCTCGCCGGAGAGACACCGGATGAGGCGCTGTTCCGTCGCGCCGCGGGCGCACTGGAGCCCGACCGCGCGCCCCATCCGGACGCCGCATTCAAACTGCCGCTGCTGCGCCGCACGCTCGTTGCCGTGCTGCGCGAGGCAACGGGGCTGGCCGAGGCCTCCCCCGGGACCGATCACGCGAAGGACGCCGCATGACCCGCACTTTCCGCATGGACGAAGCGCAGCCCCGGCTGCTGGATGACACCGCACAGGGCGTGATCGGCACCCCGATGGACCGGCCCGAAGGCCCGCTGAAGGTCACCGGCAAGGCCGCCTATGCCGCCGACAACCTGCCAGAGGGGCTGGCCCATGGCGCGCTCGTGCGCGCCACGATCACCCGCGGCCGCATCGCCGGGATCGACGAGGACAGCATCGCCGACCTGCCGGGGGTGATCGCGGTGATCCGCGACGACCGCTTCGTGCGCAACCCGGCGCAGGGCATGGCGGACGAGGCCCCGGTGCAGCCCGGGGACCGGATCGACTATCACGGCCAGCCGATCGCGCTGGTGGTGGGCGAAAGCTACGAGGCGGCCCGCGACGGCGCGCTTCGGCTGAAGGTCCGCTACGACGAGGATGCGGGCGCCGAGGTCGATCCCGCCACCGCCTCCGAGACGGAGGACGGCGATCCGACGGAAAGCGGCGACTGGGACAAGGCCGTGGCCGGCGCGACGGTTTCGGTCGACGTGACCTACACCACCCCCGCACAGGTCTCGGCGGCGATGGAACCCCACGCGGCGGTGGCCGAATGGAAGGCCGACCGGCTGGTCCTGCGCGGCTCGCAGCAGATGCTGCGCTTCAACAGGAACGAGATCGCGGATTCGCTGGGCATCGACCCGGAGGACGTGCAGATCCTGTCGCCTTACATCGGCGGCGGCTTCGGTTCGAAGCTCGGGATCGGATCCGAGGCGGTCTCGGCCGCCATCGCCGCGCGCGAGCTCGGCCGCCCGGTCCGCGTCGTGATGACCCGGCAGACGGTGTTCGACGCGGTGCTCCGCCGGACCGAGACGGAACAGCGTGTCCGTTTCGCCGCCGACGGCGAGGGGCGGCTGCTGGCCATCGGGCATGACGACCGCATCTCGAACCTGCGCGACGAGGAATTCGCCGAACCGGTGAGCAGCGCGTCGCAGTTCCTCTACGGTGCCGATGCGCTCCTGTTCCGGCAGACGGTGGCCCGCGTGCATCGCACGCCTGCGGGCTCGGTCCGCGCTCCGGGCGAGGCGGTCGGCATGATCGCCTTCGAATCCGCGATGGACGAGCTGGCGGAGGCGCTCGAGATGTGCCCGGTCCAGTTGCGGCTCAAGAACATCCCCGAGAAGCACCCGGTGACGGGGCAGGACTTTTCGGCCCGGGCCTTGGCCGAGTGCCTCAAGACCGGGGCGGACCGCTTCGGCTGGCCGGGGCGGACGGTTCCCGGCAGCCGGCGCGAAGGCGACTGGATGATCGGGCTGGGCGTGGCCTCGGCCGCGCGGCCCAACATGCTGGTCAAGGCGGCCGCCCGCGTGCGCCTGTCCGCCGAGGGCGCGGTGGTCGAGACCGACATGACCGACATCGGCACCGGGACCTACGCCATCTTCGCCCAGATCGCGGCCGAGATGCTGGGCCTGCCGACCGGGAAGGTCAGCGTGCGCCTCGGCGACACCGACCTGCCGGGCGCCTCCGGCTCCGGCGGGTCGTTCGGCGCGAGCTCGTCTGGCTCGGCCGTGTTCCTGGCCGCCCGCAAGATCCGCGAGACGCTGGCCGGAAAGCTGGGCTGCAGCCCGGAGGACCTCACCTTGCGAGACGGGATCGCGCGCGGCGCCAACCACGAGGCCGCGCTGTCCGATCTGCTGGACGGGGAGCTGGTGGAAGAGGCCGAGATCGAAGAGGGCAAGACGGCCGAGTCGCATTTCTCGTCCGGGTTCGGTGCCCATTTCGCCGAGGTCGCGGTCAATGCATGGACCGGCGAGGTCCGCGTGCGTCGCATGCTGGGTGTCTTCGGTATCGGCCGGGTGCTGAACGAGAAGACCGCAAGGTCGCAGGCGGTCGGCGGCATGGTCTGGGGCGTCGGTTCGGCGCTGCACGAGGACCTGGTTCACGATCCGCGCACCGGCCACGTGGTCACGCGCGATCTGGCCAATTACCATGTGGCGGCGCATGCCGACATTCCGGCCGATATGCAGGTGGAGTTCCTCGAGGAGCGCGACGATCAGGCCAACCCGATGCAGAGCAAGGGCGTTGGCGAACTGGGCATCTCGGGCTCCGGCGCCGCGATCCTGAACGCGATCCACAATGCCTGCGGCGTGCGGATCCGCGATCTGCCGGCGACCCCGGACAAGCTCGTCGCGGCGCTCGAGGCCGCGACGGAGTGACAGTGACGGGCAGGGGGGCCGTTGCGCCCCCCCCCCTTCAGAGCACCATGACGGCGATCACGACGATCACGAGTCCGACCACCGCGACCACGGCCGCGGTGGTCATGTTGCGCTTGCCGGCGGCGCGCCCCTGAAGGTCGGACGGCGTGCGCTTCTCGGGCTGGCCCGAGCTCGCGTCGTGCCCGGCCTCTTCCGCGCGGTTGGCGCGGAGCTCGGGCGCCGCCGCGGGCGCGCCGCCGGCCTCGGCATCGGTGCCGAGAGGGGCCGCGGAGGGGTCGCTGAACGGGACCTTGTCCCCGGTCGCGCCGCTGTCGATGTCCTCGCGCAGTCGTGCGCTCTCGGCGCCGGACGGGCGCGGGGTCTTGTCGTCGGGTCGAGGTTTCTGATCGTCCATTCGGGGAACTCCCTGTTGCAGAGGACCAACCTGACCGGGGGGTGAATGTTCCTGACCGCGCCCGCGGCGCCGGGCCCGCCTGCCGGCGGACTCCGGCCGAGGCCCTGTCCGGCCTTCGATCGCGGGCGCGCGGGCGGGAACCTCTGGCCATCCCGAATGTTGTCCGGATGAGACCTGGCCGCATGTCAATCGGACACGACGGTATAGTCAACTCGGGGATTTTTCCGATTTCTCCCCGGGGCCAACGAAACGGCAGACGAGGGCTTGTCCCGTCTGCGGTCAGGCATCTCCCCCTTTTTCCGGAAGGCTCAGCGGCGCCCCGCGTAGTAGGCCGCGAGGGCGGCGATGTCGTCGTCCGTCAGCTCCTGGGCGGCGGCCGACATGAGCTTGTCGTGCGCGTAGGTCCCGTCGCGCCAGAGGCGGAGCTGCTGATCCAGGAAGGCCCGGGTCTGACCGTCGAGCACGGGACCCTTCCGCGGTTCCGCCCCTTCGTGGCAGGCGGCGCAGGCCGGAACCTCGCGCGTGCCCGCCTGCGCCAGTTCCGCGCCCTCGGCGGTGTCCGCGCCGGTCGCCGCGGAGACGTCCTCCGGCCCCTCGGCCGAAGCGAAATACGCGGCGAGCTCGGCATGCGCCGCCTTGGGCACGAGGCTCACGGCCTGCGCCATGATCCCGCTCGGGCGGGTGCCATCGGCGTAGGCCCGCAACTGGGCGGCAAGGTAGCCCGGATCCTGCAGGTCGAGCCGCGGCACCCGGCCGCCGACGCGCCCGTGGCAGGTGGCGCAATAGGCGCGGGCCTCGCCCTCCGGCCCGTCGGTCGGCAGATCGCCCGCCGTGCCCTCGCGCAGCGCGACAAGGTAGGCGACGACCGCCCAGACCTCGTCCCCGCGGTGCGCGGCGGGCCAGGCGGGCATGCCGCTCATCTTCACGCCGTTCTCGACGATCCAGTGGAGGTGGTTCGGGGCCCAGTCGCCGATCGCCTCTTCGATACGGGGCGGGACCGGGTTCATCGCCCGCATCGTCGCGCTGCGATCGGTGCCGGGGCTGGCGTGGCAGGGCGCGCAGGCGGTGGCGTAATGCCCGGCGCCGAGCGCGACGAGGTCCGGATCCGAGAGATCGGGTGCGGCCTCCATCGAGGTCGCGCGCAGTTTGACCGAATTGCGGAAGGTGGTGTGCAGGACCCAGCTCACCCCGGGCATGTGCCCGACCTGCGCCGAGACGTTGTAGAGCCCCAGCCCGACCACCGCCGCGGCCCCGAGAAGACCGAGCAGGGCAAGCGCCGCCAGCGTCTGGATCATCCGTCTCATGCGCCGGCCTCCTCTTCTCGCAGCGACAGGCCGGTCAGCGCCAGCCCGGCGACGAGGTAGACCGGCGTGCCGATCGCGAGCATCAGCATCCCTCCGATCCGCTGGCCGTCGAGGTCGGGCGCGGTGCCGCAGACCGCCGCATAGAGATCCCGCGGGGCCATCACGATCAGCGCCCCGAGCAGGGTCATGTGCATGGAGGTCAGCAGCAGCCCGCCCGCCCCCGCAAGCGGCCGGTCGGCGCGCAGGCAGCCGGCCCAGACCAGCAGGCCGACGGCGAGGAAGCTCGCCTGTTCCGCGAAAAAGCCCATGGGCGCGGTCCGGCCGAGCCCGTGCGCGGCGGGCAGGTGCCAGCCCCAGACCACGATGAACTCTGCCACCGCGGCCATCAGGGGCGGCACCGCCAGCCATGTCACGGCCCCCGGCAGGCCCAGCACGATCAGCGGCGCGGCCAGGGCTACGAGCGTCATGTGCCGCAGCATGTGGGCGGCGAAGACGGGCATGACCGCCTCGAGCGGCAGCAGCCAGATCAGCGCCAGCAGCCCGAGCCCGGGCAGCAGGAAGGCGGGCCTCACCGCGGCGGTCATCGGCAGCCCTCCAGCAGCAGCAGCGGCAATGTGACGAAGACGACGCCGATGAACGAGATGACCGCCAGCAGGAAGCCCGCATGGCCGAGGAAATGATGCCGGTCCTCGGCGTCGCCCCTCGGGTTGACGATGCGCCCGGTGCTGCGCGGGCTCCACTGGGCGTAGGCGCGCCAGCCGATCAGGGCGATCACGGCGAGCGCCAGGACGCTCATCCCGATCAGGCCGTGCCGGACGGTCCCGACCGGCCAGCCCTTGGCGCAGCCGGTGGCGAAGAGCGTGTAGCAGAGCAGGAAATGCCCTGCCCATGTGGCCGGGGCGAAGGTGATGCGCCAGAGGCTGCCGGCCTCGGCCGCGAACTCGGCGCTGTCCTTCTCGGGGGTGTGGCGGTCGGTCATAGCAGCCTCGGGGCCAGGCCCAGGACGGCGCAGGCGACCAGCGCGGCCAGGGCGTGGAAATGCCAGAAGAGCGTGCTGTTCCACAGATCGGCATCATAGCGCGGCGTCAGCTTGCCGAAGATCGACCCGGCCAGGCAATAGGCCTGCATGATCACCGCCACGATGGAATGGGCGACGACCCAGACCGCGATGGCCCAGAGGATCGCCGGGTAGACGTGGCTGGTCGGCGCCAGCGTCCAGACCGATCCCAGAAGCGCGGCCGAGGCCGCAATCGCCAGCAGCGGGCCGAGCCCGAGGCCGAGCCGCGCCGCCCCGACCGCGCCGCGGCGGTTCAGTTCGCGCGCGCCGATGGTCATCGCCCAGGACAGGGCGAACCCGGCGCAGGCGAGCGCGACGAGGGTGCCGTCGGCATGGGCGGCGCCGTCGGGCGGGAAGTCGGGGCGGGCGGTCCAGTAGAAGAAGAAGCCGAAGATCACCGAGGCGAAGGCGGTCGCGTCGCCCAGCATGGTGATCCAGATCGCCCACCACCCGGCCGAGGCGGGCCCCGAGGCATAGGTCGGCAGCCGCAGGCCGAGGCCCACGTCCTTCGTCTCGTCCTCGGGCGGGCGCGCGGTGTCGCGCCAGAGCCACCAGATGATGCAGGCGACGGCAAGGATGCCGCTGACGATGGCGGGCGGATACCAGTGGAAGGTCGGGAAGATGAAGGCCCCGCCGGTGAAGAACGCCGCAAGGTGGGTGATCCAGGTGGGGCCGGTGACGCGCTGGACCTGCACCGGCTCGGCATCGATGACCGAGGTGAGCAGCGTCTCGCGTCTGCCCTCTTCCGCGTCGGGCAGGTAGTAGCGCCCGCTGTCCATCCGCGCGAGCATCCCGGGCTGGTCCCAGAGCGGATAGCGCGTGGTCACATGCGGGATGGAACGGACCCCCCAGCTTTCCCCGGGCACGTCGTGGGACCATTCCAGCGTGCCGGCGTCCCAGGGATTGCGCGGGATCTGCGGCTGGCGCCCCTTCGGCCGGACGATGTCCCAGGCCAGCACCGCGAAGCCCGCGGCGATGACGAAGGCGCCGACGGTCGAGATCATGTTCAGCCCGTCCCAGCCCAGCCCGGCGGGGTAGGCGTAGATCCGGCGCGGCATCCCGAAGAGCCCGGTCAGGTGCATCGGCAGGAAGCAGAGGTTGAAGCCCGAGAAGGTGAGCCAGAAGCTCCACCGCCCGAGGCGTTCCGAGAGCAGCTTCTTCCGGAAGAACGGGAAGAAGTAATAGACCCCCGCGACGACCGGGAAGATCATCCCGCCGAACAGCGTGTAATGCAGGTGCGCCACGACGAAGTAGCTGTCGTGCGCCTGGAAATCGAAGGGCGCGAGCGCCAGCATCACGCCCGTCAGCCCGCCCATGGTGAAGATCGCCAGCGCCCCGGTGATCCAGAGCATCGGCAGCGTCACCCGGACCTTGCCCAGCATCAGCGTGGCGAGGAAGGCGAAGAGCTGGATACCCGTGGGGATCACCACCGCCTCGGACGCGGCCGAGAAGAAGCCGAGCGAGATCGACGGCAGGCCGGTCGCGAACATGTGGTGCACCCAGAGCCCGAAGCTCAGGAACCCGGTCCCGACGGCCGAGAGCACGATCCACGAATAGCCCACGATGGGCCGCCGGGCGACGGTGGGGATGATCATCGCGGCGATGGCGATGGAGGGCAGGAAGATGATGTAGACCTCCGGATGACCGAAGATCCAGAACAGGTGCTGCCAGAGCATCGGGTCGCCGCCGCGCTCGGGATCGAAGAAGGGCCAGTCGAAGGAGCGCTCCAGCTCGAACAGGAAATCGCCAGCGATCAGCGGCGGGAAGGCGAAGAGGATCATCCCCCCGACGACCAGCACGTACCAGGCATAGAGCGGCATCACGTTCACCCGCATCCCCGGGGGTCTGCATTTCAGCGTGCCGACGATCAGCTCGACCGCGGCGGCGATCGAGGCGACCTCGATGAAGGACAGCCCGAGCAGCCAGATGTCGCTGCCCATCCCCTCGTCCTTGGTGGCGAGCGGCGGATACATGAACCAGCCGCTGCGCGGCGCGACGTCGAAGAAGATCGAGCCGATGACGAAGACGCCGCCGATCAGGAAGCACCAGTAGCCATAGGCCGAGAGCCGCGGGAAGGGCATGTCGCGGGCCCCCAGCAGACCCGGCAGCAGCAGGATCGAGATCGCCTCGAACAGCGGCACGGAGAACAGGAACATCATCGCCGAGCCGTGCATCGTGAACAGCTGGTTGAACCGGTCGGCCGAGATCAGGTCGTTCTCGGGCACCGCCAGCTGCAGCCGGATGATCAGCGCCATGATGCCCGCCATCAGCATGAAGACGAAGGCCGTCATGCAGTACCAGACGCCCACCTCGGTGTTGTTGACCGCGGACCAGTAGCGCCAGCCTTTCGGGGCCGCCCATGCCGCCCGGAGCCGCTCGGCCTGTGCGCGCTGCAGCTCGGCCGGGACGGGTTCGGCCAGCATCGCCTCGGTCGGGGGATAGGTCCCCTCGGCGGCCGGGATCCCGGAGCGGGTGGCGCGCGTTTCGGTCATTCGAGCCCTTTCAGGTAGGCGGCGAGGTCGGCAAGCTGCCCGTCGGAGAGATGGTCGTAGGCGGGCATCTTCACCTCGGGTTTCAGCGCGCCCGTATGTTCCACCCAGGCGGCGAAATCGTCGAGCGTCGCGCCGATGCGGCCCGCGCCCAGGGTGAGGCGGCTGCCCACATGGGTGAGGTCGGGGCCGACCTGCCCGACGGCCTCCGTCCCGCGCACGGTATGGCAGGCACCGCAGCCTTCGGCGGCGAAGAGCGCGGCGCCGCGGCGGGCCGCGTCACCCTCGGGCGGGGTCGCGTCCCGTGCCTCGGCGGCGAGCCAGGCCTCGAAATCGTCGGGCGGCAGCACCACGGTCTCGAAGGCCATCCAGGCGTGGCTCGCGCCGCAGAACTCGGCGCATTGGCCGCGGAAGGTGCCGGTCTTCTCGGGCCGCAGGCTCACATAGGTCGTGCGGCCGGGGAACATGTCCATCTTGCCGCCGAGCGCCGGGATCCAGAACGAATGGATCACCTTGTGCGCGTCGAGCTCGAACCCCGTGCGGCTGCCGACGGGCAGCCGGATCTCGTTGGCGGTCACCACCGGCGCCTCCGCGCCCTTCGGCCAGTATTCCACCCGCCACCACCATTGCTCGCCCGTCACCTTCACCCGCAGGCCGTCGTCCGGCGCACGCTGGTCGGGCAGCATCGTCAGCGACCACACCAGCAGCGTCGCAAGGATCACCGTCGGCAGCACGATGCCCCCGCCGATCAGCAGCGGCCGGACAAGCCGGTCGGGAAAGGCGCCCGGCGCCACGCGCGAGAGGTAGAAGAAGAGCCCGTTCATCCCCAGCCAGAGCACGACCGCCCCGGCGAGCATCACCCAGAAGAGCGTCGCGATGGCCGCGGCATCCTCGCCCGCGACATTCAGCGTCGACTGGCGGTCTCCGCAGGCGGAGAGGGTCGTGCAAAGGAGAAAGACTGCGAAGATCGCACGGCTCGGACCCCCCCGGCCAATTGTGACAGGATCACGCGACATTGCAGTCATGGAGAGGTAACGCCTTCGTGAGCCTCTCGTTCCCTCGCGACGCACGGAATTTTCCCGAGGTCACGCGACCGCCCGTGCCTCCTCCGCGGCGAGCGATTTCGGATAGCGGATGAAGAGGATCGCGGGATGCGTCAGCCCCGCGCGGCGGATCGTCTCGGACATCGTGCCGAGCGTGGCCGAGGCATGCCCTTCGCGCGCGGTGCTGACCGAGGCCACGATGTCGACCGGGCAGGCGGCGGGCATGCCGGCGGCGCGCAGCTCGGCCTCGATCTCGGCGGCGCGGGCCACGCCCATGTAGACGGCGATGGCGGTGCCGGGCCGGGCGAGGGCGCCAAGGTCCGGCGCGGCGTCGCCGGGGCGGCAGGTGCCCGTGGTCAGGACGAAGCTGTCCGTCTCGCCCCGCTCTGTCAGCGGTCGCCGCAGCCGCGCCGCCGCGGCGGAGGCCGCGGTGATGCCCGGCACGACCTCGACCTCGATCCCCGCCGCCTCGGCCGCCGCGATCTCTTCCGAGGCGCGGCCGAAGACCGAGGGGTCGCCGGATTTCAGTCGCACCACGCGGCGGCCCCGAAGCGCCTCGGCGACGATCAGCCGGTCGATGCGGTCCTGCGGCCAGGCGCAGGCGCCGACCTCCTTGCCGACGTCCACCCGGTCCGCGTCGCGCCGGGCAAGCTCCAACACCTCGGGATCGACGAGCCTGTCGTAGAAGATGACGTCGGCCTGCTGCATCCGCTGCACGGCGCGCAGCGTGAGCAGGTCGCGGGCGCCCGGGCCCGCGCCGACCAGCGCGATGTGCCCCCGCGCGGCGGGGGCACGACCCTCCGCGATCGCCGCCTTGAGCATCTCGGCCGCCGCGCGTTCGCGGCCGTCGAGATGGGCGCGGAACGCCTCGCCGGTGAAGGCCCATTCCCAGAACCCCCGCCGCTGCGCGCGCGGGATCCGCTCGGCCACGGCGTCGCGCAGTCGTCCGGCGAGCGCGGCGAAACCGCCGAGGCGCGGCGACAGCATCGCCTCGACCTCGGTCTTGATCGCGCGGCCCAGCACCGGGGCGGCGCCCTCGGTCCCGATCGCCACGACCACCGGGTCGCGGTCCACGATCGAGGGGGTGAACGCGTCGCAGAGATCCGGCCGGTCGATGACATTCACCACCGCGCCCGCGGCCCGGGCCATCCCGGCGAGCCGCCTGTCCCGCGCGGCGCAGCCGGTCGCGATGAAGGTGAGCGCGGTGTTGGCGAAGGTCTCGGCCCCGTTCTCCGCCGCCTGCCGCGCCCGCCCCGAGGCGACAAGCGCGGCCAGCTCGGGATCGAGCCTGTCGGCCAGCACGACGATCTCGGCGCTGGTCTTCAGCACCAGCCGGGCCTTGCGCGCGGCCTCTTCTCCGCCGCCGCAGATCACCACGCGCCGGCCGTCCATCCTGAGGAACATCGGGAAGGTCTTCATGTCTCTGCCTCTCAAACGCAAAAAAGCTGCCGACACACGCGCGACATCGGTCGCGGCGGTCGAGCAGCTTCGCTCATCGTCCCGGGGTGGGGCAGGCGGCGCCGTTGCCGCCCTCTGGCCCGAAACTACCGGAGCGGGGGCGCGTCGCTCAAGCGAATCCGCGCCGGGCGCGCCATCGAACCCCCGGGCTGCCCGGAAATCGGGCGCGGCACGCGCGGCGTCGATAATCCGTTCCTATGGATTCGATCACATATTCCAACTTTTCCCTATTACTGGCGGCTGATACACCCGCAGGCAAGCAGGGAGGACTCGGTGTCATCCTCGTATCACCCTCCGCGTCCATGCTTCCGGGCATGTGACGCGGGCCGGTGCGGCGAGGGCCGGCCTTCCGAAGTGAAGCCACGTGAAGCAGCGAAGAACGGAGACCCCCATGGACGGAAACGATACCGAAACCGGCAAGTGCCCGGTGTTCCACGGCAGCCACAAGCACCTGACGCATGGCGGCGGCGCCCGCACCAACCGGGACTGGTGGCCGGATCAGCTCAACCTCAAGATCCTGACGCAGAACTCCGAGCTTTCCGACCCGATGGACCGCGGCTTTGACTACGCCGAGGCATTCAAGGCGCTCGATCTCGACGCGGTGAAGGCGGACCTGGCCAAGGTGATGACCGACAGCCAGGAATGGTGGCCGGCGGATTGGGGCCATTACGGGCCCTTCATGATCCGGATGGCGTGGCACTCGGCCGGAACCTACCGGACGGGCGACGGCCGCGGCGGCTCGACCTCGGGCTCGCAGCGGTTCGCGCCGCTGAACTCCTGGCCCGACAACGCCAACCTCGACAAGGCGCGACGGCTCCTGTGGCCGGTGAAGCAGAAATACGGCCGGGCGCTGAGCTGGGCCGACCTGATGATCCTCGCCGGCAACGTCGCGCTCGAGACGATGGGCTTCAAGACCTTCGGCTTCGGTGGCGGGCGCGAGGACATCTGGGAACCCGAGGAGGACGTCTACTGGGGGACCGAGCAGGAATGGCTCGCCACCTCGGACAAGCCGGGCGGCCGCTATTCCGAGGGCCGCGCGCTCGAGAACCCGCTGGCCGCGGTGCAGATGGGCCTGATCTACGTGAACCCGGAAGGGCCTGACGGGAACCCCGACCCGGTCGCCGCCGCCGCCGACATCCGCGAGACCTTCGGCCGGATGGCGATGAACGACGAGGAGACCGTCGCGCTGATCGCGGGCGGCCACACCTTCGGCAAGACCCACGGCATGGGCAATCCCGACGACGTGGATTTCGAGCCCGAGGGCGCCGACATCGCCGAGCAGGGCTTCGGCTGGAAGCACAAGCACGGGCTGCACGGCAACGACACCTTCACCTCGGGGCTCGAGGTGATCTGGACGACCACGCCGACCCAATGGGGCATGGGCTTCTTCCGCAACCTCTTCGAGAACGAGTGGGAGCTGACCAAATCCCCCGCCGGCGCGCACCAGTGGAAGCCCGTGGGCCATGCGCTCGACGACAGCGTCGAGGACCCGCACGTGCCGGGCAAGCGCCGCACGCCGAACATGCTGACCACCGACCTGTCGCTGCGGTTCGACCCGGAGTACGAGAAGATCTCGCGCCGGTTCTACGAGAACCCGGACGAGTTCGCCGATGCCTTCGCGCGGGCGTGGTTCAAGCTGACCCACCGGGACATGGGGCCGAAGGTCCGCTATCTCGGCAAGGAAGTGCCCGCCGAGGACCTGATCTGGCAGGACCCGGTGCCGGCGGCGGATTACGAGACCGTCGATGCGGGCGACATCGCCGCCCTGAAGGAAAAGCTGCTGGCCTCGGGCCTGAGTGTCTCCGAACTGGTCGAGACCGCATGGGCCTCCGCCTCCACCTTCCGCGGGTCGGACAAGCGGGGCGGCGCCAACGGTGCGCGCATCCGGCTGGCGCCGCAGAAGGACTGGGAGGTCAACAAGCCGGCGCAGCTCGCGCGGGTGCTGGAGAAGCTTGAAGCCATCAAGGCCGAGTTCGACGCGCAGGGGGCCAGGAAGGTCTCCATCGCCGACCTGATCGTGCTGGGCGGTTCCGCGGCCATCGAGAAGGCCGCGAAGGACGCGGGCTTCGACGTCGAGGTGCCCTTCGCGCCGGGCCGGACCGACACCACGGACGAGCTGACGGATGCCGAGAGCTTCGAACCGCTCGAGCCGCAGGTCGACGCCTTCCGGAACTTCAAGAAGGTGGACTTCACCGTGCCGGTGGAGGCGCTGATGGTGGACCGCGCGCAGCTTCTGACCCTGACCGCGCCCGAGATGACGGTTCTCGTCGCCGGGATGCGGGTGCTCGACACCAATGCGGACGACACCAGGCACGGTGTCTTCACCGAGACGCCGGGCCGGCTCACCAACGACTTCTTCGTCAACCTGCTCGACATGGGCACGGCGTGGAAGGCCAAGGAAGGCGAGGAGGGCATCTTCGAGGGCAACGACCGGCGCACCGGCGAGGCCAGGTGGACCGCGACCCGGGTGGACCTGGTGTTCGGCTCGAACTCCCAGCTCCGTGCGCTGGCCGAGGTCTATGCCTGCGACGACGCGAAGGAGAAGTTCGTGACCGACTTCGTCGCGGCCTGGACCAAGGTGATGAACGCGGACCGGTTCGACCTGGCCCGGGCGTAAGCCCGGGGCGGGGGGACCCGCCCTGCTTTCCGATGGATGGGAGCGCCCCTGCGGGAAACCGCGGGGGCGTTTCCGGTTCGGGCGGTTCCCGGTCGTGCCCGTGGCTCGGGAAAACGCCCGCAGGGTGCCGGAGAGGAACCCGCGATTGACCGGAGCGCGTCGGGCTGACGACGCGGGCGCCGCTGTCGCACGAAAGGCCGCCGTGGCCGCCTTTCGCCGCGAGGCATTATCGTCAGGCCGCGCCATCCCCCTGTGCGGTCCCCGCGCGGGAGGGGAACGCGGCTAGTCCGGCCCGCCACCGCCCAGGTAGATCGCCTCCGCCCGCCTGCTGTCGCGGAAGTCGAAGAGCGACGGCCGCTGCAAATAGGCGTCCTGCCGCGGAGCCTCGGCCTCTCCGGTCACCACGGCGAGGTTGATCCCGCCCCGCGTGGCCGGGGTGAAACTGCCCTCGGTGATCTCGGCATAGAGCGCGGGCACCCGGGCTTCGGCGAAATGCAGCATCTCGGCGAGGGTGAGGCGGCCGTCCTCGGGCGCCCTGTCCGCGGCGCCGTCCTCGATCCCCTCGCGGAACATGGCGTAGCTCAGCGCACCGTGGCGCAGCACGGCGCTTTCCAGCGCGACCCCCTCCGCCTGGCTGGCGGTCAGCACCCGCATCCCCTTGTCATAGGCCAGCTGGCCAAGGCCGCGGCTGCCCATCGGGCCGGGCTTGAACGCCAGCCCCTCGACCGAGGCGGCGGAGTTGCAGGCGTCGATCACGAGCACCAGGTCCTCGGCCTGGATCCGGCGGAAGAGCCGCGCGAGCCTCTCGCTGTCGAGCGTGCGGGACAGGAGCCGCGCATCGACCGTCCGGCCCGTGCCGGGGCCGATGTCCTGCGGGAAGAGGTGGAAGCGCCCGTCGGGGGCGGCGAACCCGTGACCGGCGAAGAAGAGGTAGACCAGATCGTCCGGCCGCGCCTGCGCCAGCGCCGATGCTCCGGGGATACGGGCGAGATCGGCTTCGGGCACCGCGTCCCCGGCGAGCCGGCGCAGGACGGCCTCGATCGAGGCACGGTCGGCCTCGGCCCGGCCGAGGCGGCGGGACGAAAGCAGCGTCACCGGGACCACCCGGTCGAAGCCCGCACCCAGCCGGCCCGCCAGCGCCTCGGCCGAGAGGGCGGCATCGGCGGTGGCATAGCCGAGGTCCCAGGAGGGGTTCTCGTGGCTGTCGACGCCGATCGAGATGACATAGGCCGTCCGCGGCGCCGCCGCGCCCGCATCGGGCCGGTGCTGGCGGCGGATCGTGGCGCTCTTGATGCCGTCGGCGTTGAAGCCGTAGGCGCTGAAGTCCACGGGCGCGCCGCCCTCGGGGACGAGGATGCCGCCGAAGGTCACGCTCCGCGCGCTCTCCGCGTCGCCCGCGGGGATCAGGACGCCCTCCGTCTGGCCGACGAGCTGCCCGTCGCGGAAGAGCTTCACGGCCGAGACGCCGCCCGCCGCCTCGCCCGCGCCGCCCGCCCGCAGGCTCAGGCGGACGCGGAGCGCGCCGGGCGTCTCCGGATCGGGAGTGATCGCGTCGAAGGCGACCAGCGGCTGCGCGCGGTTCAGATCCTCGATCGGGGGCAGCGTCTGGAAGGTCTCGCCCGCGAGCAGGCGGGGCAGGAGCGCGGGTTCGAAATATTCACGGAAGAACAGCTCGATCGGCAGGGCCTCGCGCGGGGCGTCGGGCAGCACCCAGCCGAGGGCGGGCATGTCGCCCGGGTCGGAACTGTCGTAGCGCCCGTCCGGGCCGACGACGGCCCAGCCCCCGTCCGGGAACATGGCAAGCCGCGCCACCTCTGCCCCGTCGCCGCGCCAGAGGCTGACGAGGCCCGAGGTCTCGGCCACCGCGAGCAGGCCGCCGTCCGGCGAGAAGGCGACGCCTTCGGGCCCGACCGGCACGCTGTCCAGCCGGGTGATCGTCTCTGCGGCCCGGTCCCAGAGCAGGGTCCGCGGGCCCTGCGCGTCGATCAGCAGCACCCGGCGGTGATCGTCGTCGAGCCGGGCGCGTTCCGGCGCCGCGCCCACGCTGGCGGTGCCGTGGCCGGTCAGCCGGCCCGCGGTGTCGAGCTCCACGATCCGGTTGCGGCCGTCATGCGCGAGCGGGAGGGCGACGCCGCTGCGGTCGAGCGCGAGCAGGGCGGAGAGATCCGGGTCGTTGGCGAGGGCGGGGGCCGGGGTCGTCGCCCCGCTGGCAGTGTCCACGAGGAAGAGCGACGTGTGGAAGCTGTCGGTGGTCACGAAGAGCGTGCCCCCGTCGGCCGAGAACCCCAGTTGCTCCGGATTGTCCTTGAAGCTGGCGGTCCAGAGCGCCGCGCCCGTCCGGGCGTCGGCCGCGCGCAGGCGCCCCCGGCTGTGGCCGAGCAGGAGCGTGCCGTCCGGGGAAAGCATGAACGCCTCGCCGTAGTCGGGCGGGCCGGGGAGCGAGAAGCGCGCCTCGGGCTCGGTCGCTCCGGCGGCGACGGCGGCGAGGTCGAAGCGCGCGAAATGAACGCCGTCCTCCTGCATGATGTGCAGCAGGAAGGTCCGCCCGTTGGTCACCTGCGGAGATACGACGCTGCCGTAGCCGCCCGGCAGCACCTCGGCCGCCAGAGCGCGTTCCCCCTGACGGCGGCTGGCGAAGAAGGGGCGGTCGTCCCGCTCGCCCTCCTGTCCGAGGTAGACCGCCCCGTCGCCCGCCGGGATCGTCTGCGCGCGGTAGCCTCCGGGGCGCGTCCGGACGGCCTTGCCCGCGGCCATGTCCCAATGCACCGCCCGGTTCGGCCCGTCGACGTAGAGCATTCCGCCATCCGCCGAGAAGGCGATATGCGCGGGCGCCACGGCCGCCGGCCGTGTGACCGCCTCGAGCCGGCGGTCGGGCAGGGAAAAGGTGGCGATCTGCGGCGGCATGTCCATGCGGGCGCCGGTCTGCGCCACGGTATGGAGCCGGCCGGTCGCGGGCGCGAAGGCCACCGGCCCCGCGTTCCCGGTGCCGGGCGCGGCGGGGATCGGCGGCAGCGCGGCGGAGCGCCCGGTCTCCGTGTCGAGCGTGATCCGGCGCGGCGGGGTGTCGGGGCCTTCCATCCGCTGCGCCCCATGCACCGAAAGCAGAACTGTCCCGCCCTCCACCGGGGTGATGCGCGCGATCGGTGCGTCCGTCACCTTGAGCTGGCGGCGGACCCGCGCCTCGGACAGATCGTAGAGGACGGCCACGCCCGCCTGCGTTCCGGCGACGGCGAGCCCGGTGTCGGTCAGCGCGAGGGCTTCCGCGGGCTGGCCGATCTCGTGCATGGAATAGCGCATCGTCGCGGTATCGATCAGGAGGAACCGTCCGCCCGCCAGAAGGAACGCGGCGCGGGATCCGTCGGGCGAGGCGGCCGTGCCGCGGAGCGTCGCGTTGGTCACCGGCTCGGGCAGGTCGGTCGAGGGGACGCTCCGCGTGACGAAATCCTCGGGCCTGCCCCGGGCGCAGGCGGCCGTGTCGCACAGAAGGATCTCGCCGCTGTCGCCGAGCCATGTGCCGAGCGTGCGGTTCGGGGCGGAAATCGACAGCAGCCTACGCCCGTCCGCGACGTTCCACAGGGTCTGTTCGAAGCCGAAGGTCATCAGGCTCTGCCCGTCCGGAGAGAAGCCCGCGGCTTCGATGCTGTCGCCCTCGGCCAGGCTGCGCAGCTGGCGCGTGCTGCGGGCGTCCCAGAGATGGACGCGGCCGTCGAAGCCGACCGTGGCCAGCACGTCGCCCTGCGGCGCGACGGCGATGTCGAGGATGGTGGCGGCATGGCCCTGCGACAGGGCGATCGCCGGGGCGGTCACGCGCGCCCGTGGCGGAACGAGCGGCGCGGTGGCGTCTTCGGTGGCGAAGAGGTCGATCCCGCCGTCGAGGCGCTGCAACGCGAGCCCGGTCCCCGAGCGGGTGAGCGTCGCCGCGGCATGGCGGCGATAGCGGCCGGGATCGAGGTCGATCGCCAGCCGGGCGGTATCTGCGGCGGGATCGTAGACCACCACCCGCTCGCCGCTGTCCGTCGTCACCCAAAGCACGAGGCGCGGCCCGGCCGGGGTCTCGCGGAAATCCTTCAGCTGCGGCGCGGCCCCGGCGGGCAATGCGCCGGAGCGCAGTGAGCTGCGGCGGCCGAAATCGTAATAGGCGAAGGCGAAGCTGCCGTCCTGCTGGTTGCGGTAGAGCAGCGCCGCGGTCTGGGTGGTGGCACCGGGGGGCGGTGTGTCGCCGAGCGTTCCCACATCCGGGACCGACAGCCGCCATTCCGCGAGGAAATAGGTCGTCTGTCCGGTGTCGATCACCACGGGGACATGCTGGCTTGCGTCCAGCGTGACGGGCGCATGTCCAGGCGCAGCGGCGGTCAGTTCGTAGGCCCCGTCTTCGCCGAAGACGCCGCCGGCGCCGTCCGCGTCGATCGAGGTCCAGGTGCCGGGCAGATGTGCCCTCTCCGGCCGGGCGCTGTCCGACAGGTCGAACCGGCGGGCGCCCGCGTCCCGCATCGCGACCGCGATCTCGTCCGGCGAGGCGCCGAAGGTCACGTCGGTCGCCAGGTCATCGAGCACGGCCTCGAAGATCACCTCTCCGGTGGCGAGGTCGCGGACCGCGACACGGTCCAGCGCCGCCTCGGCGAGGCGCTCTCCGTCGGGGCTGAAATCCATTGAAACACTCTCGCGCCCGAGCGTGTCGAGCGAAAGCTCGGGCGTCTGCGCCGCAAGCGGCGCGGCATGCACGAGGAGCAGGAGGGAAAGGCGTGCAAGGGCGCCGGGCAGGGCGGGGCGTCGGGTCATCGGGTCTTCCTGCATCGTGACGCGCGGCAGCCTAGCAACCGGCCGACCGGCTGTCATGCCTCGCGGCCGTGAGGTCGCGGGCGGAAAGCCGGCCTTTTTTCCGCGACAGGACCGCCGCGCCGCTTCCGTGCCCGTTACAAATCCTTTAAAGAGCACCGATGAAACGCGCGCCGGTCGAGGCCGCGGGACGATGGCAGGTCCGCATCCGGCGCAAGAACCGGGCGGCACGAGGCGCAACCGGGCGGGGTTTTCCGCCGCGGGAGCGGTCATCCGCGGTCCCGGCGTTGCGTGCCCCGGACGGTGCCCAAGAGCCGCCCGCGCGGCGGATGAAGAACAGAAATGACGGCGGGAGCATCATGAGCACCACCAAAGCGCGCAAGCTGAAGCAGCTTGTCCAATCTCCGGACCTCACCTTCCTGATGGAGGCGCACAACGGGATGAGCGCCAAGATCGCGGAACGCACCGGGTTCGAGGCGATCTGGGCCTCGGGCCTGTCGATCTCGACGGCCTTCGGCCTTCGCGACCGGAACGAGGCCAGCTGGACGCAGGTCCTCGAGGCGGTCGAATTCATGTCCGATGCGACGGACGTGCCGATCCTGATGGACGGCGACACCGGCTACGGCGATTTCAACAACGTGGCCCGTCTGGTCCGCAAGCTCTGCAACCGCGACGTGGCGGGTGTCTGCATCGAGGACAAGCTCTTCCCCAAGCAGAACTCCTTCCTCGGCGAAGGCCAGGCGCTGCTGACGATCCCGGACTTCGTGGCCAAGATCAAGGCGGGCAAGGACGCCCAGACCGATCCCGATTTCTGCTTCGTGGCCCGGGTCGAGGCGCTGATCGCCGGCCGCTCGATGCAGGAGGCGCTGGACCGCGCCGGCGCCTACACGGACGCGGGCGCGGACGCGATCCTGATCCATTCCAAGAAATCCGACAGCGTCGAGATCGAGGAATTCTGCCGCCAGTGGGACAACCGTTCGCCGGTCGTGATCGTGCCGACGAAGTACCACGACACGCCGGTCGACGTGTTCCGCGACCTCGGCGTCTCGGCCGCGATCTGGGCCAACCACGCGATGCGCGCCGCGATCACCGCGATCGAGGAGACCTGCGCCGAGATCTACCGCACGCAGTCGATCAGCGCGGTCGAGAAGCGTGTCGCGCCGCTCAAGGACGTGTTCGAGCTGACCGGAGAGAACGTCTTCGAGGAGTTCGCGCAGCGGTATTCCGCGTGACGGTCTCGACCGAACGCTGGGGGCAGGCGCTGGTCGCGGCGGGCTACGGCTTTGCCGCGGGCGTGCCCTGCTCCAGCCTCGGGGCGCTGCAGAAGTTCTTCCTGTCCTCGGACGCGGTCGATTACATCGCCGCCACGAACGAGGGGCAGGCGGTGGCGACCGCCGCCGGCGCCGTCATGGCCGGGCGGAAATCGGTCGTGCTGATGCAGAACTCGGGCCTCGGGAACGCGGTGAACCCGCTGACCTCGCTGGTCGAACCCTTCGCGCTCCCGATGCTGCTGGTGACCTCGTGGCGCGGCAAGCCCGGCCTGAAGGACGAGCCGCAGCACGAGCGGATGGGCCAGGCGACCCATGCGCTGCTGGATGCGATGGACATTCCCTGGGTCGATCTGTCCACCGACGAGGCGAAGGCGCTGGCGCAGCTTTCGCAGGTGCTGGAGCGGATCGAGACGGAACGGCGCTGCGTCGCCATCGTGGTCGCCGACAAGACCTTCGACAAGATCAGCGCGGCCGAGAAGCCCGTCGCCCGGAAGGCGCGGGGCCGGTTCGAGGACCTCTCGATCGGCGGCGGCCTCCTGAGCCGGGCCGAGGTGCTGGGCCACATCGCGAAGGGCGACCGGGGGACGGTGCGGCTCTGCACCACCGGCAAGACGGGCCGCGAGCTTTTCGCGACCGAGGATGCGGAGACGAACCTCTACGTGGTGGGCTCCATGGGCCTCGCCTCGTCCATCGGGCTTGGCATGGCGCTGTCGACCGACGCACCGGTGATGGTGATCGACGGCGACGGGGCGGCGCTGATGCACCTGGGTGCGCTCGCGGGGATCGGGACCTATGGCGGCGCGAACCTGATCCACCTCGTGCTCGACAATGGCACCTACGATTCCACCGGCGGGCAGGCGTCGATCTCGCTCAATGCGCCCTTCGCCGAGATCGCTGCGGCCTGCGGCTATGACGTGGCCTACAGGGTCGAGGACCTCGCCGGGCTGGACCACGCGCTGAGCGCCCCCCGCAAGGGCCCGGTCCTGATCCACATGCCGATCCTGCCCGGTTCGATGGACGACCTGCCGCGCCCCGACAAGACCCCCGTTCAGGTGCTGGCGCGGCTGCGCGGCGCCTTCGGGTTCAAGGAGATCTGAGAATGAGCGGTTACCTCTTCACCCCCGGCCCCCTGACCACGACCGAGACGGTCCGGCAGGCGATGATGGAGGATTGGGGCTCCCGCGATGCCGCCTTCATCCGGCTGACCCGCGAGACCCGCGAGGGGATCGACGCGATCGCCGGGGCGGGCGCGACGCATACGACGGTGCTGATGCAGGGCTCCGGCACCTTCGCCGTCGAGGCGGCGCTGGCGACGCTCGTCGGGCCCCGGGACCGGCTGCTGGTCGCGATCAACGGCGAATACGGCCGCCGGATCGAGAAGATCGCCGCCCGGATGGGCAAGGCGGTCGAGCCGCTGTCGTTCGGCGATACCGAGCCTGTGGACCCGGCACGGCTGAAGGCGCATCTGGAGGCGAACCCCGAGATCACGCAGGTCGCCGTCGTGCATCTGGAGACGACGACGGGGCTGCTCAATCCGCTGCCAGAGATTGCATCGGTCGTGGCGGAGGCGGGCCGCCGGCTGATCCTCGATTCCATGGCCGCTTTCGGCGCCTACGCCATCGACCTCCGGACGCTGCCCTGCGCGGCGGTCATCGCCTCGTCGAACAAGGGGCTTCACGGCACGCCGGGGATCGGCTTCGTCGTCGCCGAAAAGGCGCTGCTGGAGCGTTGCGCGGGGCATTCGCCCTCCGTCTCGCTCGACCTGCACGACCAGTGGCGTGGCTTCGAGAGCAACGGCCAGTGGCGGTTCACGCCCCCGACCCACATCCTCGCCGCCCTGCACCGGGCCATCGCCGAACACGCCGCCGACGGCGGGACCGAGGGCCGCCGCGCGCTCTACGGCGCCAATGCCGCCAAGGTCACGGCGCGGATGGAGGCGCTCGGGATCGTGCCGACGCTGCCCGCAGAGCTCCGCTCCTCGGTCATCCTGACCTTCGACAGCCCCGACGCGCCGTGGTTCGACTTCAAGTCGCTCTACGACCGGCTCGCGGCGCAGGGCTTCCGCATCTACCCGGGCAAGCTGACGCAGACCGAGACCTTCCGGATCGGCTGCATCGGTGCCATCCCGCCCGAGGGGTTCGACGCGATGCTCGACGCCTTCGAGGCGGCGATCGCGGACATGAAGGCGCCGAAGGCCGCCGAGTGACCCCTCAGGCCCGCGCCGCTTGCGGCGTGCGGGCCTGAAGCCTGCCGGCGCAGAGCCAGCTCAGCCCGACCATCAGCGCCGCGGTGCCGAGGCAGGCAGCCAGCCCGCCCCACTGGTAGGTGAGGCCCGAGAGCAGCGTGCCCGCAAGCCGCCCCGCCGCGTTCGCCATGTAGTAGAAGCCCACGTCCATCGTGACCCGCGCCGAGCTGGAGAAGGCGAGGATCAGGTAGGAATGGAGCGAGGAATTCACCGCGAAGACCGCGCCGAAGACGAGAAGCCCCGCCACCAGCGTCACCGTCAGCCAGGGCGCGGGCGCGCCGGCCGCCCAGACCGTCAGGGCGAGCAGCGCGGGCAGGACGAAGAGCATCCCCGCCCAGCGACGCGCCTCGGCGACCAGTTCGTCCTCCGGGCGGGTGGCGGCGCGCAGGAGCCGCGGCGCCAGCGCCTGCACCCCGCCGTAGAGGATCGTCCAGAGCGCCATGAACGACCCGATGGTGAAGAAGGCCGCGCGGTTGCCCGCCTCGGTCCCGTCCGACAGGACCGCGTAGAAGTAGATCGGGATCCCCACGACGAACCAGACGTCCCGCGCGCCGAACAGGAAAAGCCGCGCCGCCGAGAGCCAGTTGATGTTGCGATCCTTCGAGAAGACCTCGGAGAACTTCGCCCCCTTCCGCCCCTGCGGCAGCCCGCCCGGCATCTTCCACGCCACCGCCAGGAGGATCAGTGCCAGCACGCCCGCCATGGCGAGCACCGCCGGCACGAAGCCGAGCGTCCCGAGCAGGACGGCGCCCAGCAGGAAGCCGAGCCCCTTCACCGCGTTCTTCGATCCCGTCAGCACCGCGACCCAGCGGAAGAGCCCGCCGTCCTGCGACGGCGCCAGCACCTTCACCGCGCTCTTCGCGCTCATCTTGGCGAGGTCCTTCGCCACGCCGGAGGCGCCCTGCACGGCCATCACGTAGACCACCGAACTCCACAGCGCCCATCCCGGATCCAGCATCGCGAGCGCCAGCAAGGCCACGACCTGTATCCCCAGCCCCGCGTAGAGCGTCGAGGTCAGCCCGAACCGCGCCGCGATCCAGCCCGCGGAGAGGTTCGTCACCATCCCCGCGAATTCGTAGAGCAGGAACAGGTAGGCGAGCTGCACCGGCGAGAAGCCCAGCATGTGGAACTGCAGCAGCACCAGCATCCTGAGCGCCCCGTCGGTCAGCATGAAGGCCCAGTAGGCCGCCGTGACGGCGATATAGGCCGAAAGACCCTCGGGGCGGCCGGCAGCTGTCACAGGGACGCCCCGACCATCCGGGCGACGTCGACCAGACGATGCGCATAGCCCATCTCGTTGTCGTACCACGCGTAGATCTTCACCTGCGTGCCGTTGACGACCATCGTGGAGAGCGCGTCCACGATGGAGGACCGCGTGTCGTTCACGTAATCGGCCGAGACGAGCGGGCGCTCCTCGTAGCCGAGGATGTCCTTCAGCGGGCCTTCCGCGGCGGCCTTGAAGAGGGCGTTGACCTCCTCGACCGTGGTCTCGCGCTCCACCTCGAAGACGCAGTCGGTGAGCGAGGCATTCAGCAGCGGGACGCGCACGGCATGGCCGTTCAGCCGCCCCTTGAGCTCCGGATAGATCAGCGTGATCGCGGTGGCCGAGCCTGTCGTCGTCGGGATCAGGGAGTTGAGCGCGGAGCGGGCCCGGCGCGGATCCTTCGCGGGCCGGTCCACGATGGTCTGGGTGTTGGTCACGTCGTGGATCGTGGTCATCGAGCCGTGCCTGATGCCCAGCCCTTCGTGGATCACCTTCACCACGGGCGCGAGGCAGTTCGTCGTGCAGCTTGCCGCGGTGACGATGCGGTGCTGCGCCGGATCGTAGCTCGGATCGTTCACGCCCATGACGATGTTCGCCGCGCCTCCGTCCTTGACGGGGGCCGAGACGACGACCTTCTTCACCCCGGCCTCGAAATAGGGGGCGAGCCTTGCCTCGGTCTTGAACTTGCCGGTGCAGTCGATCACCACGTCCACGCCCTCGAGCGGCAGCGCGGTCAGGTCCGATGTGCCGATGAAGGGCAGCCGCGTCCCGTCGATGGTCACCGAGCTGTCGTCCCAGTCGAAGGCGGCGGGCCAGCGCCCGTGGACGCTGTCGAATTCCAGAAGCAGCGCGTGCATGTCCGGATCGCCGGTGGCGTCGTTGATCCATGCGATCTCGGCGCCGCTTTCCAGCAGCGGGCGCAGGGCGAGCTTGCCCATCCGGCCAAGGCCGTTCAGTGCGTAGGTGGTCATAGGGTCTCCATGTCCCGTGCCAGATCGTCGAGCCGGTATTGCAGCGACGCCCGGTCGAGGCTGTCGAAGGGAAGCGCCGCGAAGGCGGTGATGCGGTTCTTCAGCGCGGCATAGGCCTGCTGGAAGGCAAGGTGTTTCTCGGCCTCGGTGCCCTCGGCCTTCACCGGGTCGGGCAGGCCCCAGTGCGCGCTGATCGGCTGGCCGGGCCAGGGCGGACATTCCTCGTTCGCGGCGCGGTCGCAGACGGTGAAGACGAAGTCCAGAAGCGGCGCGTCCGGCCCCTGGAACTCGGCCACCGTCTTGGCGCGGAGCGGCGCGATGTCATGGCCCTTGTCGTTGAGGAGCTCGACCGCATGGGGGTTCAGCTCGGAATAGGGGCGCGTCCCGGCCGAATAGGCGTTGAACCGGTCCCCGGCGATGCTGCGCAGCAGGGATTCGCCAAAGATCGACCGGGCGGAATTGCCGGTGCAGATGAAGAGCACGTTCAGCTTGCGTTCGGGCATGGCGGTGTCCTTTCGGGGGCGCGCGGCGGGCGGGGCGCACAGATCGGGACGGCCGCGGCAGCAATCCTCGAGCAGGAAGGCCATCAGCCCCGAGGTGTTCGACATGTCGACGCGGTACATCAGCGAGCGGCCAACCCGCGTCTGCTCTATGAGATCGGCATGACGCAGCGATGACAGGTAGGCGGAGAGGGTGTTCTGGCGCACGTCCAGCGCCTCGGCCAGCTCCCCGGCCGCCACGGCATCGGGATAGCGCCGCATGAGCAGCCGGAAGAGCGCAAGCCGCTGCGGATGCGCGAGCGCGGCGAGTCGGGTGACGTGATTCGTATCCATATTTCGTGAATAATGGATATAATTTGCGAGGCAAGCGAAATCCGCCGATGACACGGCGGAGGCCTGACGAGCTGGCTGGGACTGGCTGGCTGGCGAGGGGGGGCTGCCTTGCGCGCGATGCGGGCTGGGTGGCGGCATATCCGGGGACGGGCTGGCTGGCTGATGCTGGCTTGCGTGTCCTGAGCGTCATCTAGCGAATGCGCTGCGCGAGGTCAAGAAAGGCAATGAAAACATATACTTGACAAAATTACTCGGATTGCGGGCCCGGACTCCGGATCTCGCATGAAGCCAAGGGCTTGCCCGCATGCCTCGATCTTCCCGGATGTGGGGAGGAATCCGTCTGAAGGCCGGCTGGCAGAGCGCATCCGGGGAAACGCTGTCAGGACGGTTCCATGAATGTGAGGCAAACTCATAACGTCATTGACGGATATGAATTGGATTGTGGTCTTCGGACCCTGTATCACTCCGCGGTCCGACACCCAGAGAGATTGACAGGTACAATGACGTCCAGACCCCCCGTGCGCAGCCCGATCTTCGAGCAACTGGCCGAGGCCGCGCGGGCGCGTATCCTCGTCCTCGACGGCGCCATGGGGACCCAGATCCAGCAGCTGGGCCTGTCGGAGGACGATTTCCACGGCGGCCACGGCGGCCATTGCCCCTGCCATCACCTGCATGGCGAGAAGCCGCAGCAGGGCAACAACGACCTGCTGAACCTGACCCAGCCCGACGCGATCGAGGAGATCCACTATCTCTACGCCATGGCGGGGGCGGATATCGTCGAGACGAACACCTTCTCGTCCACCACCATCGCGCAGGCCGACTATGGACTCGAAGCCGCCGTCCGCGACCTGAATTTCGAGGGCGCGCGGCTGGCCAGGGCGGCCATGGACCGGGCCGAGGCCGAGGACGGGCGCCGCCGCTATGTCGCGGGCGCGCTCGGGCCGACGAACCGGACGGCCTCGATCAGCCCGGACGTGAACAACCCGGGCTACCGGGCCGTGACCTTCGACCAGCTTCGGATCGCCTATGCCGAACAGGCCCGCGCGCTGATCGAGGGCGGCGCGGACCTGCTGCTGATCGAGACGATCTTCGACACGCTGAACGCCAAGGCCGCGATCTTCGCCTGCGAGGAAGTCTTCGCCGAACGCGGCGAGCGTCTGCCGGTGATGATCTCGGGCACGATCACCGACCTCTCCGGCCGGACGCTGTCGGGCCAGACCCCGACCGCCTTCTGGCACTCGGTCCGCCATGCCGCGCCGCTGACCGTGGGACTCAACTGCGCCCTCGGGGCCGAGGCGATGCGGGGGCATATCGCGGAGCTCTCGACCGTCGCGGACACGCTGATCTGCGCCTATCCGAACGCGGGCCTGCCCAACGAGATGGGCGAATACGACGAGAGCCCCGAGGCGATGGCCGCCCAGATCGCGGGCTTCGCGCGGGACGGGCTCGTGAACATCGTCGGCGGCTGCTGCGGCTCGACCTACGACCATATCCGGGCGATTGCCCAGGCGGTTGAAGGCATCGCCCCGCGCGAGGTTCCGGAGAGGGCACCGCTGATGCGGCTCTCGGGGCTCGAGCCCTTCACGCTGACCGGGGATATCCCCTTCGTGAACGTGGGCGAGCGGACGAACGTCACGGGCTCCGCCAGGTTCCGCAAGCTCATCACCAACGCCGATTACACCGCCGCGCTCGAGGTCGCGCTCCAGCAGGTCGAGAACGGCGCGCAGGTGATCGACATCAACATGGACGAGGGGCTGATCGACTCGAAACAGGCGATGATCGACTTCCTCAACCTGATCGCCGCAGAGCCCGACATCGCCCGCGTCCCGATCATGATCGACAGCTCCAAGTGGGAGGTGATCGAGGCCGGGCTGAAATGCGTGCAGGGCAAGGCGATCGTGAACTCGATCTCGATGAAGGAGGGCGAGGCGCAGTTCCTGCACCAGGCCCGCCTCTGCCGCGCCTACGGGGCGGCCGTCGTGGTCATGGCCTTCGACGAACAGGGCCAGGCCGACACCGCGGACCGCAAGGTCGAGATCTGCCAGCGGGCCTACAGGCTGCTGACCGAAGAGGTCGGCTTCCCGCCCGAGGACATCATCTTCGATCCGAACGTCTTCGCCGTGGCGACGGGGATCGAGGAGCACGACAATTACGGGCTCGACTTCATCGAGGCGACCCGCCGGATCACCGGAACCTGCCCGCATGTGCACATCTCGGGCGGCGTCTCGAACCTCTCGTTCAGCTTCCGCGGCAACGAGCCGGTGCGCGAGGCGATGCACGCGGTGTTCCTCTACCACGCGATCCAGGCCGGCATGGACATGGGGATCGTGAACGCGGGCCAGCTTGCCGTCTACGACCAGATCGACGCGGAGCTGCTCGAGGCCTGCGAGGACGTGGTGCTGAACCGCACGCCCGCGAACGGCGGCAACGCCACCGAGAACATGCTCGAGATCGCCGAGCAATACCGCGGGCAGGGCGGCGCCAAGGGGCGCGAGAAGGACATGTCCTGGCGCGAGCTTCCGGTCGAGAAGCGGTTGGAACACGCGCTGGTCAACGGCATCACCGAATTCATCGACGCCGATACCGAGGAGGCGCGGCTCGCGGCGGAGCGTCCGCTGCACGTGATCGAAGGCCCCCTGATGGCCGGGATGAACGTGGTGGGCGACCTCTTCGGCGCGGGCAAGATGTTCCTGCCGCAGGTGGTGAAATCCGCCCGCGTGATGAAGCAGGCGGTGGCGGTGCTCCTGCCCTACATGGAGGAGGAGAAGCGGCTCAACGGCGGCGGCGGCAAGGACACCAACGGGACCGTCCTGATGGCCACCGTGAAGGGCGATGTGCACGACATCGGCAAGAACATCGTCGGCGTCGTGCTGGCCTGCAACAATTACGAGATCATCGACCTGGGCGTCATGGTCCCGGCGGAGAAGATCCTCGCGACCGCGAAGGAGCACAATGTCGACGTGATCGGCCTCTCCGGTCTCATCACGCCCTCGCTCGACGAGATGGTCCATGTCGCCGCCGAGATGGAGCGGCAGGGCTTCGACGTGCCGCTGCTGATCGGCGGGGCGACGACCAGCCGGGTGCACACGGCGGTGAAGATCCATCCCCGCTACGGCAGGGGTCAGGCGATCCACGTCAACGATGCGAGCCGGGCGGTCGGGGTCGTCTCCTCGCTGCTCTCGGCGGCCCAGAAGCCCGATTACGTCGCCCGGGTGCAGGCGGAATACGCCGACGTGGCCGACAAGCACATGCGGGCGGAGCTGGCCAAGAAGCGGCTGCCGCTCGGCGATGCGCGGGCAAACGCGCTGAAGCTCGAGGCGCCCGGCACGCCGGCGCCGCGCTTCCTGGGCACCAGGGTGATCGAGGACTGGGACCTTGCAGAGCTCGCCCGCTACATCGACTGGACGCCCTTCTTCCAGACCTGGGAGATGAAGGGCGTCTACCCGAAGATCCTCGACGACGAGAAACAGGGCGCGGCCGCCCGTGCGCTCTTCGACGACGCGCAGGCGATGCTGAAACGGATCATCGACGAGGCCTGGTTCCGGCCCCGCGCCGTCGTCGGCCTCTGGCCCGCGAATGCCCAGGGGGACGACATCCACCTCTACACCGGCGAGGACCGCGCCGAGGTGCTCGACACCTTCTACACCCTGCGCCAGCAGACCGCGAAGCGCGGCGACCGGCCGAACGTCGCGCTGTCGGATTTCGTCGCGCAGCCCGGCACGCCGGATTACATCGGCGGCTTCGTGGTGACCGCGGGGGTCGAGGAGATCGCCATCGCCGAGGCCTTCGAGAAGAAGAACGACGATTACTCCTCGATCCTCGTCAAGGCGCTGGCCGACCGCTTCGCCGAGGCGATGGCGGAACGCCTGCACGAGAGGGTGCGCACCGAGTTCTGGGGTTACGCCCCGGACGAGGCGCTGAGCTGCGCCGAGCTGATCGCCGAAGGCTACGACGGCATCCGCCCCGCGCCGGGCTACCCGGCCCAGCCTGACCACACCGAGAAATCGACGCTGTTCCGTCTGCTGGACGCGACCGAGGCGACGGGGGTGGAGCTGACCGAGAGCTATGCGATGTGGCCCGGATCCTCGGTCTCGGGGCTCTTCCTGGGCAACCCGGGGGCCTATTACTTCGGGGTGGCGAAGGTCGAACGCGACCAGGTGGAGGATTACGCCGCCCGCAAGGGCATGGCGATCGAGGAGGTCGAGCGCTGGCTGGGCCCGATCCTCAACTACATCCCCGGCGGCACGCGGGGGATGGCGGCGGAATAGGGGGCGGGCGGCGCAGGACCCTGGAGCTCCTTGGCCCGCGCCGCCGTCACGCCACCAGCAGGCCGATGGCCCGCGAGACGCGCCCGGCCATCTCCTCGGCGTCCGTCCCGGTCTCGCCTTCGCGCATCCATTCGACCACCAGCCACATGACCCCGGCCGCGACCAGCCGCATCAGGTCGCCGGTCGCCTCGTCGCTGCCGCCTGCGGCCCGGAAGGCGTCGGGCAGCATCTTCTCGGTCACCAGCCGGACGATGCCCGAGAAGAGCGCGACGTTCGCGCCGTTCTCCAGCACGTTGAGGTAGAAGTCGCTGTGCGCCTGCAGATGCCGCAGCGCCGGCAGGACGCGCGCCGCGACATCCTCCTGGATCGCGCGGCCCGAGGTTCCGGCGCCGCTCGGCGCCGGCGGGATCGCCCGGTCGAGATCGCCCAGCGCGGCGACCTGCGCCAGATGATGGATGCCGGTGAAATGCTGGTAGAACGTGGGGCGCGTCACCGCCGCCTCCTTCACCACCCGCGTGATCGTCAGCTCGTGCAGCGGCACCTCGCGTCCGAGCCGTTCCATCGCCCCGATGAGCGCCGCGTAGCTGCGCTCGGAGCGGGGATCCGCCTCCCGCAGGGGTTTTTCGGAACTGGCCACTTGATTTCTCTCCACCGTCATTACTATTTTACACATGTAAAATAAACAAGTCGACGACTCTCTCATATCCCAGCAGGACGGACACGTCACATGGCACAAGACCTTAAGGTCCCCCAGCCCCCGCTCAAACCCGTGATCGGCAATCTCCAGGAGATCGACAAGGAGATCCCGGTCCAGAGCATGATGCGGCTGGCCCGCGAATACGGGCCGATCTTCAAGATGCGGATCTTCGACCGCGAGATGTACCTGGTTTCGTCGCAGGAACTGGTCGACGAGCTTTCCGACGAGACCCGCTTCAACAAGCGCGTGCACCAGACGCTGCAGGAGCTTCGGGCCGCCGGGGGCGACGGGCTGTTCACCGCCTTCAACTCCGAACCCAACTGGGCCCGCGCGCACCGCATCCTGATGCCCGCCTTCGGGCCGATCGGCGTGCGCGACATGTTCCCGAAGATGCTCGACATCGCCGAGCAGATGTTCCTCCGCTGGGAACGCTTCGGCGCGGACAGCGTGATCGACGTGCCCGACAGCATGACGCGGCTGACGCTGGACACGATCGCGCTCTGCGCCTTCGACTACCGCTTCAACAGCTTCTATTCCGACGAGATGCATCCCTTCGTCGGCGCCATGGTCGGGGCGCTGGCGGAATCCGGTGCCCGGTCGCGGCGGCCCCGGGTGATGTCGAACCTCATGCTCTCGACCGCGCGGCGCTACCAGGCGGACATCGACCTGATGACCACGATCGCCTCGGACCTGATCGCCGAGCGCCGCGCCGATCCCAAGGCGGCCGACAAGGCGGACCTGCTGACGCGGATGATCTCGGGCAGGGATCCGGAAACCGGCGAGGGGCTGGACGATGCCAATATCGTCAACCAGATGATCACCTTCCTGATCGCCGGGCACGAGACGACCAGCGGCCTCCTGTCCTTCGCGACCTACCTGCTGCTGAAGAACCCCGAGGCGATGCAGGCGGCCCGCGCGCAGGTCGACGCGGTGCTGGGGGACGAGATGCCGCGGGTCGAGCACCTGGGCGAGCTGCGCTATGTCGAGCAGGTGCTGATGGAGACGCTGCGCCTCTGGCCGACCGCGCCCGCCTTCGCGCTGAAGCCGCTGGAAGAGACCACGATCGGCGGCAAGTACCCGGTGGGCCCCAGGGACACGCTGATGGTGCTGGTGCCCGAACTGCACCGCGATCCCAAGGTCTGGGAGGAGCCCGAGGCCTTCCGGCCCGAGCGCTTTGCGCCCGAGGCCGCCGCCGCGCTGCCCGCCAATGCGTGGAAACCCTTCGGCACCGGCGCGCGGGCCTGCATCGGCCGGCCCTTCGCGATGCAGGAGGCGCAGCTGGTTCTGGCGATGATGCTGCAGCGTTTCGACATCGTGCTCGACGATCCGTCCTACCAGCTGAAGATCCACGAGACGCTGACGCTGAAGCCCGAGAACCTGAAGATCCGCGCCCGCGCCCGCCGCTCGTCGGACACGCTGCGGCGGGGGCAGGGCGCCAAGGTCCGGCGTCAGAAGCCGCTGAGCGCTCCGAAAGCGCAGCCCGCGGCCGATGCCACGCCGCTGCTGGTGCTCTACGGCTCGAACACCGGCTCGGCCGAGGCCTTTGCCGGGCGGATCGCCGACGAGGCCCCGGCGCATGGCTTCGCGCCCCGTGTCGCGCGGATGGACGAGGCCGCGGGCGACCTGCCCGCGACGGGTGCGGTGGTGATCGTGACCGCCTCCTACGAGGGCCAGCCGCCGGACAATGCCGGTCAGTTCGTGCCCTATGCCGAGGCGCTCGATCCGGGCGCGCTCGAGGGTCTGAGCTATGCCGTCTTCGGTTGCGGCAACCGGCAATGGGCGCGCACTTACCAGGCGATCCCGAAACGGATGGACGCCGCCCTTGCCGCCGCCGGGGCGGCCCGCGTGGCCGACCGGGGCGAGGCCGACAGCGGCGGCGACTTCTTCGGCGCCTTCGACGAGTGGATCGCCGCGCTCTGGCCCGCCCTGGCCCTGGCCTTCGGCAAGGCGGCCGCCGAACCCGCACAGGGCGCGGGCGTGCAGGTCGACTTCGTCGAGGGCGGGCGCGAGACCATGCTCCGCCTCGGCGACCTCCAGCCCGGAACGGTCATCGAGAACCGCGAGCTCGTGGAGATGTCCGCCCCCTCGGCCCGGTCGAAGCGGCATCTCGAATTCGCGCTGCCCGAGGGGATGACCTACCAGGCGGGCGATTACCTCGCCGTGCTGGCGCGCAACCCCGAGGACCTGGTCGACCGGGCGCTGCGCCGTTTCGGCCTCTCCGCCGACCGGCTGATCGTGGTCTCGCGCGACGGCGGCGGCGCGAGCCTGCCGACCGGCCATCCGATCGCCTGCGGAGAGCTGCTGTCCCACTACGTCGAGCTTGCGCAGCCCGCGACCCGCGGCCAGGTCGCGCAGCTGGCCGCGGCGACGCAATGCCCGCCGGAAAAGGCCGCCCTGGACCGGCTGGCGGGTGAGGATTACGAAACGCAGGTGCTGGAGAAACGGGCCTCCGTCCTCGATCTGCTGAGCCGTCACGAGAGCTGCACGCTCCCCTTCGCGGAATTCCTCGGGATGCTGCCGCCGATGCGGGCGCGGCAGTATTCGATCTCGTCCTCGCCGCTCTGGAACCCCGACCACGTGACCCTGACCGTGGCCGTGGTGGATGCGCCCGCCGCTTCGGGCGTGGGGCAGTTCCGCGGCGTCGCCTCGAGCTACCTCGCCCGGCTCGCACCGGGCGACCGGGTGGCGATCGCCGTCCGGCCCAGCCAGCAGCGCTTCCATCCGCCCGCCGACCCCTCGGTCCCGATGGTGATGATCTGCGCGGGCTCGGGCCTCGCCCCGTTCCGCGGATTCCTGCAGGAACGCGCGGCCCAGAAGGCCGCCGGGCGCGATGTGGCGACGTCGCTGCTGTTCTTCGGGACCAACCACCCGGAGGTCGATTACCTCTACCGCGACGAGCTGGCGGCCTGGGAGGCGGCGGGCATCGTGCGCGTCCTGCCGGTCTTCTCGGAGCAGCCCGAGGGCGAGGCGGTCTTCGTCCAGCACCGGGTCTGGCAGGACCGGGCGCTGGTGTCGGAGGTCTTCCGGCAGGGCGGCACGGTCTTCACCTGCGGCGACGGGCGTCACATGGCGCCCGCGGTGCGCGAGACGCTCATGGAGATCTACCGCGACGAGACCGGCGCCCCGGAGGAAGAGGCGCAGGCCTGGGCCGACCGTGTCGAGCGCGAACAGGGCCGCTACGTGGCCGACGTCTTCGCCTGAGGCCACCGCCATGGCATGGGGCCGCCTGCGCCGGACAGGCGGCCCGCGCCGGGCCTCCACTGCCCAGAGGGACAGGGGCGGGCGTCATGTCGGACCGGACTGCTCGGTGACGGCTCTGCCGCGCGGTTTCGCGGCTCGGTTGGATCGGGAAAGGGGGGGCGGGCGCGGCCGAGCGACACGTCGTGGTCGTCGGGTGGCGCCGGGAGGACGCGGCTGCAGCGCCAGCGTCCCGGAAGGGTGCGCGCGGCCCCGGGGCCGCACGCACGAAACGCGTCAGGCGAGAGCGAGGTTGGTCGCCGATTCGCGGCCGTCACGGCCGGCTTCGACGTCGTAGGTCACTTTCTGGTTGTCGGCGAGGCCGGTCAGCCCGGCACGCTCGACGGCAGAGATGTGGACGAAGACGTCGCGTCCGCCGCTCTCGGGCTCGATGAAGCCGAAACCTTTAGTTGCGTTGAACCATTTCACGGTGCCATTGGCCATATCCGTGGACTCCTATGATGACACTGCCCGCAGGATGCGGCAGACTGGCGATAATCCGGACACTTAGTCTGAACGCCAGTATTCATGGAGACAGAGGTAGCGAAGCAAATCGTGCGCGCTTCCCATGTACGCATTTTCCGGAAAATTGCAAGTCCCAAGCCCAGGCCTGTCTCCTGCGCCCGGTCGGATCAGGCGGTCGTATCTCCCTCTTCGGCCGCGGCCGCCGCCTTGGCCGCCAGCGCGACGAACTGCGCGTATTCCGCCTCGTTCAGGCCCGGCAGGATCTCGTGCTGAAGCGCCGTGACCACCGGTTCGGCCGCGGCCAGTATCCGGCGCCCCGCCTCGCTCAGCGTCAGTTCCCGCGCGCGCCGGTCGCGTTCGCTGACGATGCGGGTGACAAGGCCCTTCTGCTCCAGCCGGTCGGCAACCCCGCCGATGGTGGCGCGGTCCTTGGCGACCGCCTCTGCCAGCCCCGCCTGGTCGATGCCGGGATGCGCGCGGAGGGCGTCGAGCGCGGCGAACTGGATCGGGGTCAGGTCTATCCCCGCCGCCTTCAGGCGCTGGCCGAACACGCGGGTCGAGACCTGGTGCAACCGTCGTATCAGGTGCCCCGGCATCCGCGGCGCAACCGCCGGTCTGTCGTCCTTCGCCACGCGCCTCGCTCCGCCGTTCCGCCGCGCCCCGAGCCTAGCGGCGCGGAATGATATCTGCACTTGCTTTCTTGACCGGGACGGGACCGCCCGGCAGTATGGTATGTATACATATCATATCGGCCAGCGGGGCGACGCGATGCAATATCACCTCAACGGGTTCCGGCCGGGCGATCCCGAGGTCCTCCCCTCCGACCGCCCCGCCCAGGGGCCTCTGCCCGGGGAGATCGACGTGCTGATCGTCGGCTGCGGGCCCGCCGGGCTGACACTCGCGGCCCAGCTTGCCCGTTTCCCGGGGATCGTGACCCGGATTGTGGAGCGCAAGCCCGGGCCGATGGAGAAGGGACAGGCGGACGGCATCTCCTGCCGGTCGATGGAGATGTTCAACGCCTTCGGCTTCGCCGCGACGATCCTGAAACAGGGCTACTGGGTCAACGAGACGACGTTCTGGAAGCCCGACCCCGACACGCCGGGTCACATCACCCGCACCGGACGGGTGCAGGACGTGGAGGACGGGCTGTCCGAGATGCCCCACATCATCCTGAACCAGGCCCGTGTGCACGACCTCTACCTCGACACGATGCGCAAGGCGCCCGCGCGGCTCGCGCCCGATTACGGGTGCGAGTTCGTCACGCTCGAGCTCGATCCCGCGGGGGGCTCCCACCCGGTGCGGGTGACGCTCGCCGAGGTCGCGACCGGCAGGCAGCTCAGCCTGCGCGCGCGCTACGTGGTCGGCTGCGACGGCGCCCGGAGCGGGGTGCGCCGCGCCATCGGGGCCGAGCTGACGGGCGAATCCGCGAACCATGCGTGGGGCGTGATGGACGTGCTCGCCGTCACCGATTTCCCGGACATCCGGTTCAAGGCGCTGATCCAGTCGGCGGACGAGGGCAACATCCTCGTCATCCCGCGCGAGGGCGGCTACCTCGTCCGGCTCTACATCGAACTCGACAAGCTCTCCGAGGGCGAGCGGGTGGCGAGCCGGAACCTGACCGTCGATCACCTGATCGGCGCGGCGGAGCGGATCTTCCGCCCCTACCGCTTCGCGGTGAAGGAGGTCGCCTGGTGGTCGGTCTACGAGATCGGCCAGCGCCTGGCCGACCGCTTCGACGACGTGCCCGGGGGCGACGCCCGCCTGCCGCATGTCTTCATCGCGGGCGACGCCTGCCACACCCATTCGCCAAAGGCGGGGCAGGGGATGAACGTCTCGATGGGCGACGCGTTCAACCTGGGCTGGAAGCTGGCCTCGGTGCTGCGCGGCCTCTGTCCGCCAGAGATCCTGCGCTCCTATTCCGAGGAGCGCCGGGCCGTGGCGCAGGACCTGATCGACTTCGACCGGGAATGGTCGCGGATCATGAGCGAACGCCCCGCCGATGCGGACCCGGATGCGGCGGAGGCGCCGAAGTTCCAGAGCTACTTCATCGAACACGGCCGCTACACGGCGGGGATGTCGGTGACCTATGCGCCCTCCGTTCTGACCGGGGACACGCGCTGGCAAGGGCTGGCGGAGGGCTTCGGGATCGGCACCCGCTTCCACTCCGCCCCCGTGATCCGCCTTGCGGATGCCAGGCCGATGGAGCTGGGCCACGTGATCGAGGCCGATGCCCGCTGGCGCCTCTTCGCCTTCTCCCCGGCCGGAGATCCGGCGGCGGAGGGCTCGGAGATCCGCCGCCTCTGCGATTTCCTCGAAAGCGACAGCTCGCCCCTGCGCCGGATCACGCCCGAGGGCGCGGATATCGACGCGGTTCTCGACCTGCGCGCGATCTTCCAGCAGGGACATCGCGATCTGCCGCTCGAGAGCTTGCCGGATCTGCTGAAGCCGCGGAAGGGCCGCCTCGGGCTCGTCGATTACGAGAAGATGTTCTGCGCCGACCCGGCCCGCGACATCTTCGCCCTGCGCGGGATCGACCGGGCGCAGGGCGCGCTGGTGCTGGTCCGTCCGGACCAGTACGTCGCGCAGGTTCTGCCCGTCGACGCGCACGCGGCCCTCGCCGCGGCCCTCGACGCCGTGTTCCTTCCGCAGGGGGCGGCGACGGGGCCCGTCACCGCCCGCTAGGGCTCAGAGCCGGCGCTCGCCTGCCTCGATGCGGACCGGGAAGAGGTTCTCGCGCGGGGGCAGCGGGCAGACCGCGTGCCTGGTGAAGGCGCAGGGCGGGTTCACGGCGCGGTTGAAGTCGATGACCACGCTGTCCTCCGTCACATCCTCGCCGAAGATGAAGCGCATGTGCGGATAGGTGTCGTCGAGCGAGGTCAGATCGCGGATCACGAATTGCGGCCGGTCGGCGGAGCCGTAGGTCGGCAGCAGCGCCATCTCGTGTCCGGCGAATGTCAGCCGCGCGACATGGGTCACCGGCACCTGCGTCGGAATGGCGCTCATGTTGTCCATGGTTATGGTGATCGGCTCGGGCAGTCTTTCCCACCGGGCGGTGATCCGCAGCGCGGGGTCGAGCGGGAAGCTGTCGATCTCCGGGGGCGTCTCGCGGGCCGCGGACTCCGCGTCGCGGATGCGGAGGGCGCGGATATCGTTCAGCGCGGTGATCTCGAGCAGGAACCGCCCCTCGCGCCACGCGAAGCCGCCGGCCTTGCGGTCGAGCGTCCGCACCTCGCCGTCGCGTTCGAAGGTCGCCGTGTCGCCGTCCTTCAGCGTCAGCTCTCCGAGCGTGTCGGGGCCGACCTCGAGCTTGATGTCGCTGCCGGCGGCGGATCCGATGGTGACGGTCTTGCCGGGCGTCAGAACCCAGCGGCCGAGCAGGTTCAGCCAGCCGTCCTCGGCGGAGAGCTTGGCCATGCGGGCGGCGCGCCATGCGTCCTGGGCGGCCTGGAAATCGGGGGAAACGGTCATGAAGGGTCCTGTGGTTGTCCCGCGGGCATGCGGGGAATGCTGGAAAGAAGGCTCCGGGTGTAGGCGTGCTGCGGCGCACGCAGGATCGCGGCGGTCTCGCCCGCCTCGACGATCCGCCCCCGGTCGAGCACCACGATGCGGTCGCAGAGCGCGGCGACCACGCCCATGTCATGCGACACGAAAACCATGGTCATCTTCTGCGCGATCTCGCCGAACAGATCGACGATCCGCACCCGGGTCGAGAGGTCGAGCGCGCTTACCGCCTCGTCGGCGAGCAGCAGCTCGGGCCGGGCGACGATGGCCCGCGCGATGGCGATGCGCTGGCGTTGCCCGCCCGAGAACTGGTGCGGGTAGCGCGTCAGCGTGTCGGGGTCGAGCCCCACGGACGTGATCGCCTCTTCCGCCATTTGCCGGTGATCGCCGGGAATTTTCAGCGAGCGCAGCGGTTCGGTCACGATCCGCTGCACCCGGTGCGCCGGGTTGAGCGAGGAATAGGGATCCTGGAACACCGCCTGCACCCGGCGGCGGTAAGCATGCATGTAGCGCCGGTCGCGCGCCTGCAGCGGTGCGCCGTCGAAGAGAATGCGCCCCTTCTGCGGGCTTTCGAGCCCGAGCAGGAGCCGCAGCAGCGTCGACTTGCCGGACCCGCTTTCGCCCACGAGACCCACGTTCGCGCCCTGCGGCACGGTGAAGGAGATGTCGTCCAGGACCGGGCGGTCCCTGCCGTAGGCGAAGCCCAGGTTTTCCACCGAGAGAAGCGTCATGGCCGGCCCTCCAGCGCGTCGTCGAAGCGGCGCGCGGCGGCGACGAGGGAGCGGGTGTAATCGTCGCGGGGCGCCGTCAGCACCTGTCCGGCCGGCCCGCTCTCGACCGCGCGGCCGTTGCGCATGACCATGACCCGTTCCGCGACCTGCCCGACGACGCCGAGATCGTGCGAGATGAAGAGCAGCGCGATGCCCTCGTCCCGCACGAGGTCGAGCAGCAGGGTCACGATCTCGGCCTGCGTGGTGACGTCGAGCGCGGTGGTCGGTTCGTCCGCGATCAGCAGCTTCGGCCGGCAGGCGAGCGCCATGGCGATGGCGACACGCTGGCGCTGCCCGCCCGAGACCTCGTGCGGGTAGGCCCCGAGCAGGCGCTCCGGATCGGGCAGACGGACCTGGTCGGTCAGCTTGCGCACCTCGGCGGTGACGGCGGCGGCGCTCGCCTCGCCGGTCCGTTTCAGGCGGCGGCGCACCGGCCCGGCGATCTGGCGGCCGAGCGGCATCAGCGGATCGAGCGCGGTCAGCGGCTCCTGGAAGACGGTGGCGACGGCGCGGCCGCGCAGCGCGCCGAGCGCGCGTTCCGAGGCGCCGATCACCTCGGTGCCGTCCAGCACGATCCGCCCCGAGGGCGTGATCGCGCGCGGCAGCAGGCCGGTCACGGCGAGCGAGGTCAGCGATTTGCCCGACCCGCTTTCGCCGATCAGGCCGAAGCGCTCACCGGGGGCGATGGTGAAGGACAGGTCCTCGACCAGCACCGTGTCGGCGGTGGCGAGCGTCAGGGTCTCGACGGTGAGAAGCGCCATCAGCCGTCCCTCCGCTGCGGGTCGAACCGGTCGCGCAGCCCGTCGGCGAGCAGGTTGATCCCGATCACCAGCGCGAAGAGCGCGAGCCCCGGCAGCAGCGCGCCCCAGGGCGCGGTGTAGACGGTGCCCTGCGCCTCCTGCAGCATCCGGCCCCACGAGGCGTTCGGCGGCGGCGCGCCGAGGCCGAGGTAGGAGAGCGACGCCTCGGCCATCACCGCCAGCCCGAACTGCAGGGCGAGGTTCACGCCGAGGAAGGGCGCGATGTTGGGCAGGACGTGCCAGAAGACGATGGATCCCCAGCCGGTGCCCGAGACCCGGGCGGCGGTGATGTAATCCTTCGAGAGCACGCGCTTCGTCAGGATCCGCGTGATCCGGCCCACGATGGGCGAGAGGCCGATCCCGAGCGCGAGGATGGCGGTGCCGAGCGAGGCTTCCTCGCGCGCGGCGACCACCAGCATGGCGATCAGCAGCGTCGGAAAGGCGATCAGGATGTCGAAGACCGCCGCCAGCGCGTCGTCCGCGACCCGCGTGGCGAAGGCCGCGAGGACACCCGTGACGATGCCGATGACGCCGCCGATCAGCACCGCGCCGCAGCCCACCACCAGCGCGATCCGCGCGCCGATCATCAGCTGGGTGAAGAGGTCCCGCCCCAGCCGGTCGGTGCCGGCCCAATGCGCGGCGCTCGGCGGCTCCAGCCGTCCGCCGGCCATGTCCGACAGCGCGTAGGGTGTCCAGAAGAACGACACCACGCCGAAGAGCACGACGATGCCGACCAGCCCGTAGCCCAGCCAGTGGACCGGGTTCGACCGGGGGCGGGACCGCGTGACGGCACTCATCTCCGGGCCTCCCTGAGGCGCGGGTCGAGCAGACGTTGAAGGATGTCGGCCAGGAAGCCGGTGAGCAGGACCAGCAGGGTCGAGACGATCAGCACGCCCTGGATGTTCGGATAATCGCGCTGCTGGATGCCCAGAAGCAGCATCGAGCCCATGCCGGGCAGCGAGAAGACCTGTTCGACGACCACCGCGCCGAGGAACGTGGTCGAGAGCTCGATCCCCAGCACCGAGACGACGGGCACCGCGGCGTTGCGCAGCCCGTGCCGGGCAAGGGCGCCCCTGTGGCTTTCGCCAAGCGCCCGGGCGGTGCGGAGGAAGTCGCTGTTCAGCACCTCGAGCATCGAGGCGCGGACATAGCGCATCAGCGAGGCGGACATCACGATGGCGATGGTGAGGACCGGCAGGATCATCGATTCCACCGCCTTGCCCGGGTCGGCATAGCCGCGGAGGGGGAAGCCGCCCGAGGGCAGCCAGCGCAGGTTCAGCGAGAATTCGTAGACCAGCAGGATACCCAGCCAGAACACCGGGACGGCGATGCCGATCTGCGAGACGACCGAGAGCGCCAGCCCCGCCCAGCTGTCGGCCCTGATCGCCGCGAGAATGCCGAGCGGCACCGCGATCAGCAGCGCCAGCGTGAAGGCGGCGAAGGTCAGCGGCAGGGTCACGGAGAGCCGGCGCGAGATCTCCTCGATCACCGGGGCGCGGGACACGAAGGACTGGCCGAGGTCGAATCGCGCGAGATCGCCGAGATAGGCGAGGAACTGCACCCCGAGCGGCTGGTCGGATCCGATCTGCGCCTGCGCGGCGGCGATCTGCTCGGGCGTGGCGCCGACGCCGACGAGCGCGGCGGCCGGGTCGCCCGGAAGCAGGCGCAGCAGCACGAAGAGCACGATGGCCGCGACGACAAGAGAGAGCAGCAGGATCACGAGCCGCCGCAGGATGTATGCCAGCATGGTATCCCGTTCCCTGAAGGGCCGGGGCGTGCGGCGACACGCGCGCCCCGGTCGGCCGATCACTCGGCCTTCTTGATGTCCGAGACGAAGAACTGGGAGTTCAGACCGTTCAGCGGGTAGCCCGTCACGCTCGCGGTCGAGACCACGATCTGCGGGTAGAGGTAGAGCCACATCGACGCCGCGTCCTCGGCGATGATGCGGTTGGCCTCGGCCAGCATCTCGGTCTGTTCCTCCATCGACGAGACGTTCTCGGACTCGGCGATCAGGCGGGCGACCTCGGGGTTGTCGTAGCCCCAGTAGAAGTCGGGGTTGCCGTAGAAGACGATGTCGCGGTGGTTCACGTGCTCCTGCAGCGTGGCCTCGAAATCATGCGCCTTGTAGATCTTCGTGTACCATTCGTTCGCGGTGATGATGTTGATCTTCACCTCGACGCCGACCTTGGCCAGCTCGTTCTGCACGAATTGCGCCACCACGGGATGCGGGTCGTAATCCGGCGTGTCGAGCGTGAACGAGAAGCCGTCCGGATAGCCCGCTTCGGCGAGCTGGGCCTTGGCGGCTTCGGGGTCGTAGGCGTTCACGTCGGTCAGGTCCACGTACCACGGATCGGTCGGCGGCACGAAGGAGCCGATCAGCGTGCCGTAATCGCCCCAGATGGCGTTCAGGAGCTTCTCGTTGTCCACGGCCATGGCGAGCGCGCCGCGCACCTTGGGATCGTCGAAGGGTTCGATCCGGTCGTTGTAGGCCATCAGCTCCTTGGTGGTGGAGGCGCCCTCGGAGACGGTGAAGTCGTCGTTGTCGCTGAACATCGACAGCGCGTCCGGGCTCTGGACCGAGGTGATGATGTCCACGGCGCCGGTCAGCAGCGCGTTGTTCTGCGCGGTGGCGTCGGTGAAGTACTGGAACATCACGCCGCCGTTCGACGGTTTCTCGCCCCAGTAGCCCTCGAACGGCACCATCGAGAGCGCGGAGCCGCGGCGCCATTCCTGCAGCGTGTAGGGGCCGGTGCCGTCCTCGGAGGACGAGATGTCCGTCGCCGCGTCGTTCACGATCCAGACGTAGGAGAGGTTGTAGGGCAGCGAGATCGACGGGGTCTTCAGCGTGACGACCACGGTCTTGTCATCCGGCGTCTCGATGCTGTCGATCACCGCAAGGGTGCTCTTGCGCGACGAGGCCGAGTTCTCGGCCGTGACCCGTTCGATCGAGCTTTTCACGTCGGCCGCGGTCAGCGGGTCGCCGGAGTGGAAGGTCACGCCGTCCTGCAGCGTGAAGGTGTAGGTGAGGCCGTCGTCGCTGATCTCGTAATCGGCGGCCAGTTTCGGCTCCACGTCGCCGTCGTCGGTCAGCACGAAGAGGCCCTCGTAGACGTTGCCGTTGAAGGCCTCGTTGATGCCCTGGCCCGCTCCGGCGGTGTTGTCGAGGTTCTGCGGCTCGTAGAGCGAGCCGATGTTCACCACCGCTTCGGGATCGAACGCCTGCGCCTGCGCGGCGGCGCTCAGCGCGAGGGCCGAGGTGGCGGCAAGGGCGAGGGAGGCGAAGCTGCGCCGGGTCATGGGGAATCTGGTCATGGGGGTATCCCTGTTCGTTTCTGGGTCCGCCGCGCCGCGCATGGCTGCGGTGGCAGAGGGCCGTGGTGACTTGGGCGTTTCCCGCATCGACCGGCGGGCGTCGCGGGATCGCGGCGGGCACGGGGAAACTCGAAAAACCATCTACGGCCAAGGTTACTGTCATGTCCGCCCGGCCTCCGCAAGGTCGGGCAGGGGCGCCGGCACGGGCGCCCGGGCCGAGCATAGCACGGGGCCGGGCGGGCACGCAGCCGCCTTGGGCAGGCCCCGGGCGGAGCCGCCGTGCGCTACTGGAGCTTTGCCTGGATCCGGCTGAGCGCGTGCGACAGCCGCGTGCTCTCATGGCTCGAGCCGAATTCCTCCGGATAGATCTCATGGCCGTCGGCCACGTCGTCCGAGATGTCGGCCAGCCGCGAGATCGGCGTCAGGAAGTGCCGGTTGAAGATCAGCACGAAGACCGCCAGCAGGGCGAAGAGCGCGATCAGGCTGCTCAGGACCGCGATGGAAAGCGACCGGGCCGCCGACCCGGGGGCGAGCGCCGGGAGGCGCACGACGACCGACCAGTTCATCGGAGGCATCTGGGTCGCGGTCATGTTCGGAATGATGGCGTAGACCTCGTCGCGATCGTCCGCGCCGCTCAGCACCTCGGTATGCGGCCGGTTCAGCTGGAACGACCGGATGGCCTCGGGCGCCAGCTCGGGCGCGCCCTCGGCGCGGCGTTCGGCGATCACCTTGCCTTCGCGGTCGAGGATGAAGGCGTCGAGCTCCAGCTCCTCGGCCGCCATCTTGAGGTAGGTGTCGACCCAGGGCATGCGCAGGCTGTAGACGAAGACGCCGACCGACTGGCCGACCGCATTCGTCACCGGGGTGGAGAGGTTCACCAGCGCCTCGTCGTCGCTGTCCGAGCCGGCCCGTCTCTCGGGCGAGAGGTAGACGCTGCCGACCGAACCGCCGTTCAGCCCCTCGCGGAACCAGCGCCGCGTGCCGACGTCCTCGCCTTCGCGGGTGCCCTGCGCCCCGGCGCGGATGGTGCCGCCGCGGTCCGCGAACCCGGCCCAGGCGATCCGCCCGCCGGCGCGCAGCACGGCATTGGCATAGCCGCGGATCGATTCGAGGTCGCCGGGGTCCGCATTGCCTGCCACGGCAACCAGACTGTCCCATTCCCGTTCGATGGCGCGGCCGAGCGCGACCTCGAGCGCACGGGCGCCCCGCATCGCGTTGTCGGTCTGGACCTCGCTCTGGAAGGCGCGGCCGTAGCGCGTGATGGGTCCGAGGATCACCAGAGCGGCGATCAGTCCGAAGATGAGCGAGGAGGCGATGAAGGCGGTGCCCAGATGAGGCGCGCGGACGCGCTGTCCGGGTCTGTTCTGGTCGTATGAGGGTGACACGTTGGATGCTCTTGTTATTGTTCGATGCCTGAGTGACCTTGGTGCCCCGCACCTGTCATACGGGTTTGAGTGCCAAAGTTGAGACTATTTCGCAACCGGACCGGCGATGAGCGGTAACAGGCCGATCGGACGCCGAGGCCTTCTGGGCACAATGGCCGCCGCGGGCGTGGCGGGTTTCGTCCCGGGCCGGCCTGCGCGCGCGCAGCAGGCCGGGGCCTGGGAGGCGTGGAAGGCCCGGTTCCTTGCGCCAGACGGACGGGTGATCGACCAGCTTCAGGACGGCGCCAGCCATTCCGAGGGCCAGGGCTACGGCATGCTGCTCGCGCAGGCCTTCGGCGACCGGTCGGCCTTTGCGGCGATGGACGGCTGGGCCGCGCGGGTGCTCGACATCCGGGGCGACGGGCTGATGGCCTGGCGGTGGCAGCCGGGCGCAACGCCCGCCGTCGCGGACCGGGCGACCGCGACGGACGGCGATCTCTTCCGCGCATGGGCTTTGCTGAGGGCCGAGCGCCAGTCGGGCTGGGCGGAAGCCGCGGGCCGGGCGGGCCGGATTGCCGATGCGCTCGCCGCGCGTTGCCTCGCCCCGGACCCGCGTGCCCCCGCGGAGCCGCTGCTCGCCCCCGCCGCAGAAAGCCCGCGCGGTTCGCAGGGGGTCCTGTTCAATCCGTCCTATGTCATGTCCCGTGCCCTGCGCGAGCTCGGCGCGGCTTTCGACAGCCCCGCGCTGATCCGGGCGGCCGACCACGGCGAGACCGTGCTGCGCGAACTGACCGAGGGCGGGCTGGTCCCGGACTGGACGCTGGTGACGCCGGCGGGTTTCCGGGCCGCGGAGGGGTATTCGACGCACCACGGCTACGACGCCCTGCGGGTGGCGCTCTACCTCGTCTGGTCCGGGCGGCGGGACCATCCGGCGGTCGCGGCGCGGGCGCAGCTTCCGGCGGCCGAGGGCGGCGTGCCGACCGTCGTGCAGCGCGACGGCACGGTTCTCACCCGCAGCTCGTATCCCGGCTATGCCGCCCTGAATGCGCTCGTGACCTGCCGCCCGCAGCCGTCGACCCCGTCCGAGGAGCCATACTATCCCGCGACGCTGGGGCTGATGGCCGAGATCGCCGCGCGGGAAGGTGATTCCTGCCCACATGGTTAGCGAAACTTCGCCATTGCGCGTTTCGTGTCTTGCCTGCCTCAAGATCGTCAAAGATCTGGGGCAGGCGTTAACGATAACGCGGTCCTGTTCGGCAAAAGGGGAATAGTTTGCGGTACTTCCGTCTTGTCATCGGCGCGCTCGTCCTGGTCGGCGCACTCTACCTGATCACGGCCGAGCAGATGGCGGGTGCCAGCAGCGACGCGGTGATCAACGCCCCCGTCATCGCGCTCAGATCGCCGGTCGCCGGCACTGTCGATCTCGAGCCGCTGGCGCTCGGCGCCGTGGTGCGGCGGGGACAGACCGTCGCCACCGTCGACGATCCGCAGGCCGACCGGGTGCGCATGAACGACCTGCTGCTCGAGCGCGATCTGGCGCTGGCCGAGGTGAACCGGCTGACCGCGCTGCGCGACGGGATGGAAGTCCGGCAGCAGGCCCTGGCCGAGCAGACCGAGCGCTACCACGTCTTCCGGCGGCGGGAACTGGGCGTCGCGCCCGCGGCCTCCGGGTCGGGGGCGGCCGGACTCTTCGATCCCCGCAAGCTCGAGGACGACACGGCCGGGAGCGCGGCGGAGACGGTGTCGGACGAGGCGGCGGAGGCCCCGGCGGAGGACGCGCCGCTGGAGGCAGGCGCCTCGGCGCGCGATATCCGGCAGGTGGCGGCGGGCGAGGATGTCTTCCTCGACGGGTCGGCCAGCCCGGTCTGGAACCACGACCTCCGCCTCTTCGATGCGGAATTCCGGCTGACGGAACTGTCGGCCGATCTGAAAGCCGCCAGCGCGCGCCTCTCGGCCTATACGAACCGGCTGGAGCGCGAGCGCCTGCGGGTCAACGCGCTCTCCGGTGCCAGCCTCGTCGCGCCCTTCGACGGCATCGTCTGGGAGAGGATGGCGGCGGACGGCGTGACCGTCCAGCGCGGCGACCCCGTGATCCGTCTGGCGAATTGCGACGATGTGATCGTGACCCTCTCGGTCACCGAACAGGTCTACAACACGCTGGAAACCGGCGATCCGGCGACCTTCCGTATCTCGGGGACGGACGAGGTGATGAGGGCGCAGATCGCCCGCCTCGCCGGGGCCGGCGCCGCGACGGTCTACCGGGAGCTGGCCGTGGCGCCCAGCGAGCGGCATCTCGAACGCTACGACGTGTCGCTGATCGTGCCCGAGCTGGCCTCGGGCGGGGCTCACGGGTGCCAGATCGGACGGACCGGCCGGGCCTTCTTCGACGACCGCCCGCTCGATTTCCTCCGCGGGCTCTGGGACTGAGATGCTCCCGTTCCACCTCAGCGAGACCGGGTCGAGCCTGCTGCACCTGCTGCCGGTCCTCGGCGCGGCGCTGATCCTTCCGGGCATAATCGACCGGACCAGCACCTGGGAACGCATCTGCCTCTTCGCGGTCGCGATCGTCCTCGCGGTGCGCTACATCTGGTGGCGGGGCACCGAGACGCTGGCGCCCGTCGGCCTGACGCCCGACTTCGTGGCGAGCTCTGCGCTCTTCGGGCTCGAATTCATCACGACGCTGGGCACCTTCAGCGCCTTCATCATCATGATGCGCTACCGCGACCGGTCCGACGAGGCCTCGCTGAACTACGGATGGTGGGGACCGGGCCGCGACATGCGCGTCGCGCTGCTGATCGCCACCTACAACGAAGAGCTCGAGGTCCTCGAACGCACGATCATCGGTGCCAAGGCCCTGCGGCACGTCAACAAGGAGATCATCGTCCTCGACGATGGCCGGCGCGACTGGCTGCGTGACTTCTGCGCCGAGCAGGAGGTCACCTACCTGCGCCGCTCCGACAACCGCGACGCCAAGGCCGGCAACATCAACAACGCGCTCAAGGTGCTGTCGGAAAGGGACGAGGTGCCGGATTTCGTCGCCGTGCTGGACGCCGATTTCGTGGCGCACCGCGGCTTCATCTCGCGCACGCTGGCGCTGTTCCACGACCCTCAGGTCGGACTCGTGCAGACGCCGCAGCACTTCTTCAACGCGGACCCCATCCAGCACAACCTCGGGATCAGCCGGACCTATCCGGACGAACAGCGCTTCTTCTTCGACCACCTCCAGCCCTCGCGCGACGCCTAGGGCATCGCCTTCTGCTGCGGCACCTCGTCGATGATCCGGTTCCGGGCCCTGATGTCCATCGGAGGCTTTCCGACGGAAAGCGTGACCGAGGACTTCATGCTGACGCTGACCCTGCAGAACCGCGGCTGGAAGACGGTCTACCTGAACGAGCCGCTGACCGAGGGCCTGGCCCCCGAAGGGCTGAAGGAATACATCACCCAGCGAGCGCGCTGGTGCCTCGGGCTGATGCAGATCGCCCGCAGCAGCCTCGGGCCGCTGAAGCTGAACAACCTGCGGCTGCGCGACCGGTGGAGCGTGATCGATTCGGTGATGTACTGGCTGACGACCTTCGCCTTCCGGCTGGCCACGATCGTGTTTCCGCTGCTTTACTGGTACTTCAACATAACGGTGGTGGATGCGCGTCTGCCCGACGTGATCTCGTATTTCGGAGTGTTCTATCTCTGGACGCTTCTCGTCCAGAACATGCTCTCCCGCGGCACCATCGTGCCCATCCTGCACGACGTGAGCCAGCTGATCGGCGCCTGGCCGATCGCCCGCGCCGCGGTCGTCGGGCTGGTCCGGCCGCACGGCCATCCGTTCAGCGTGACCGCCAAGGGCGGCGACCGGGGCCGGATCATCGTGCAATGGCGCATGCTCGGCTTCTTTCTGGCGCTGCTGGCGCTGACGATCGGAGGGCTGATGCTGGGCATCGTCTCGGACCGCTTCGCCTTCTACGACGCGGGCTCGGGCAAGGGGGTGATCCTGTTCTGGACGTTCTACAACCTCTTCGTCCTTGCGGTCTGTGCCATCGCCTGCGTGGAGCTGCCGCGCCGCGAGCGTCACGTCGCCGACAGCCCCGAGCGCCTGGCCTTCGTGACCGAGGCGGGCAGCCGCCGGCTCTGGCTGACCAGCCTGACGATGGACACCGCCCGGCTGCGCGGCCACACCTATCCGATCGGGACGGAAGGGCATGTGAGCCTGAAAGAGGTGGGCGATGTGCTTGCCGTCGTCACGGCCGAGACGGAAGACGGCGCGCGCCTGCGCCTTCTGCCGACGCCCGACCAGCGCACCGCGCTGATGCTGCGCCTCCATGCCACCGACAACACGCCCGGCATCGTGAACGTGCGCCTCTCGGCGCTGGTCTCGGACGTGGCCCGGCGCTTTTCCTTCAACAGCCGCACCTGAACCCGAACGAGGATCCACGATGCCCTGCCGCCCTCTCCGCCTGTCCTTCCTCTCTGTCGCCGCATGGGCCGTGGCCTGCGGCGCCAGCGTGGTGCGGGCAGACGGGTATTTCGCCCAGGCCGACATCTCGGTCGATACCTTCACCGGCGTCTTCAGCATGCAGCGCGGTCCGCTGACCTTCGGCACGGTCTATTCCGATTACGAGGGCGGGGAGGATCTGAACGTCACCGCCGCCTATGCCTTCCCGCTGGGCGATCCGGCGATGCCGGTGACGCTGCGCGTCGGGCCCGCGCTGCAATACGAAGGGCTCGAGGAGCTGAAGGTCGGGCTGCGCGTGGTGGCCGAGCATTACCGGCCCACGGATTTCGGGAGCCTCTTCCTGCTGGGCGAGGTCTCGAGCATCGACAAGGCGTATTTCGGCCTCGTGGCCTTCGGGCTGAGCGGACCCGACGTGGTGATCGAGCTTACGCACCAGGGCGACGACGACGATTACCGCGAAACCGCCGTGGCCGTCGCCAAGCCGGTTCCGGGCACGGATTTCTCGGTCCGGGCCGGCTACAAGTTCCGCGCGGAAGAGGTCTTTCTGGGCGTCTCCTGGAACACCTTCTGAGCCTGCGCCGTCAGGCCGCGCGGTCGTCGACGTTCCGCGCCTGACTCACCTCGGCGATGGTGAGCGGATCGTCGAGCCCGAGTTTGCCGAAGCGCAAAGACAGCGGCCGCAGGGATGCGCATGACTACCGGAGTTCCGCGCCCATGGTGCGGAGCAGGGCGCGGCCGACGTGCCGGTGTCAATGCAGAAAAGGACATGACGTCATGCTGAACAATATCGGATTGCCGGGTCTGGCGATCATCCTCGTCGTAGTGATCGTGCTGTTCGGGCGCGGCAAGATTTCCTCGATCATGGGCGAGGTGGGACAGGGATTGACCGCCTTCCGGCGAGGACTCAAGCAGGATCCGGAGACGGACGAGACCACCGCCGCCTGATCCGCGGCCGAGAGAAAGACAGAAAGAGAGCGCGGGGCCCATGGCCCCGCTTTTCGTTTCGCCGCGCCTGCAATTCGCCGGGAACGTTGCTCAATCGCAAACTCCGCATCGGGCCCCGCCTCTAAGCAAGGTCCGAAGATGTTCGGGCTGATGTGGGGCGAAGAAACGATGCGAAGCGCGATACGCCGGATTGCTTGGGCGCTGTCCGTCCTGCTGAGCTTTGCTGCTCAGGCCTGCGCGGCTCCCATGGTGGATCAATTCCTCGAGGCTGTAGAGCCTCAGGACCTTGTGCCCGGAGCCGAGGCCTTCGGCACGCCGCGCGAAGACGGGCTCGTGCCGGTCATCAAGGGCGGGGACAGGATCGGCTGGGTCTTCCTGACCTCTGATTTCGTGCCCACGACCGGGTATTCGGGCAAACCGATCCACATACTCGTTGGCCTCTCGCCGGAGGCGCATCTGACCGGCGCGAAGCTGATCAAGCATTCTGAGCCGATCGTTCTGGTCGGCATTCCCGAAAGCGAGATCCGGGCAGTCATCGACCATTATACCGGGTTCGATCTGCGCTCCGTGGCCGGCCCGCGGGATACCGGTGACCTGGAAATCGTCTCGGGGGCCACGGTCACGATCATGGTGATCGACGACTCGATCCTGCGGGCCGGGGTCAAGGCTGCCCGCGCATTGGGGCTGGAGGGTTTCGCTGCCCCTTCCGCATCCGGACCGGGAAAAGAGATCGCCCCCGATGCCGGTCAGGTCACCGACTGGGAAACGCTGGCCGGCAATGGTGCCATTCGCCGCCTCATGCTGGACGTCGGCACGATCAATGCGGATTTCGCCGCGCTCGGCGATCCGCGGACAGAGAAGAACGCGGAGGCATCAGCACCCGACCAGGCCTATCTCGATGTCCGGACGGCGCTCGTCAGCCATCCGGCCATCGGGCGGTCGCTGCTCGGCGAGGCGGGCTGGGACAATCTGGCCGCACGGTTGGAGCCGGGTGACCACGCCATCGCCGTCCTCGGCGCGGGGGAATGGTCCTTCAAGGGCTCGGGCTACGTGCGCGGCGGCATTTTCGACCGTTTCCAGCTGATCCAGGGCGAGATGTCCTATCGGTTTCGCGATCGCGGGCATCAGCGCATCGGACAGATCGCGGCCGAGGGCGCCCCGGATTTCGGAGAAATGGACCTGTTCATCATCCCCGAGCAGGCCGGCTTCGATCCGGCGAAGCCCTTCCGGCTGCAATTCCTCGTCAGCCGTGCGGTCGGTCCGATCGAGAAGGTCTTCCTGACCTATGATCTGGGATACGAGTTGCCGGCCCCTTATGTGCGCGAGGTTCCCTCTGAACCCGTTGCACAGGCGGAACCGGCCGCGGCTGACACGGACGCCCGCGACGCGCTCTGGCAACGGATCTGGGACACCAAGCGGCTCCAGGTGATCGTTCTTGCCGCCGCGCTGGCGCTTTTGTCGGGCATCTTCTTCTTCCAGGCTTTCGCCACACGGAACCCGCGGACCTTCGCGATCCTGCGCAACGCCTACCTCGTGTTCACGCTCGTCTTCGTCGGCTGGATCGCCAATGCGCAGCTGTCGGTCGTGAACATCCTTGCCGTGGTCAACGCGCTCTTCAGCGACTTCCAGTGGAACACCTTCCTGATGGACCCGCTGATCTTCATCCTCTGGTTCGCCGTGGCCGCAGCCCTGCTGTTCTGGGGAAGAGGCGCCTATTGCGGCTGGCTGTGCCCGTTCGGCGCGCTCCAGGAGTTGTCGAACAAGATCGCGCGCCGGTTCCGGGTGCCGCAGGTGACGCTGCCCTGGGGGCTGCACGAGCGACTCTGGGCGGTCAAATACATCATCTTTCTCGGACTTTTCGGCCTGTCTCTCTATTCGCTCGAACTGGCCGAGCGCTTCGCCGAGGTCGAGCCGTTCAAGACCGCGATCATCCTGAAGTTCGCGCGGCCTCTGCCCTACGTGCTGATCGCATTGGCCTTCCTGCTGCCGGGGCTTTTCATCGAGCGGTTCTATTGCCGCTATGTCTGCCCCCTCGGCGGCGGCCTCGCCATCCCCGCGCGGCTGCACATGTTCCGCTGGCTCAAACGCTACAAGGAATGCGGCAACCCGTGCCAGCTCTGCGCGACGGACTGCCCGGTCGATGCGATCCACCCGACAGGCGAGATCAACCCGAACGAGTGCATCTCCTGCCTGAATTGCCAGGTGCTCTACCAGGATCACGCGCGCTGTCCGGTCGTCATCAAGACGGACAAGCGGCGCGCCAAGGACGCGGCATCGGCGGCTGCGCTCGCCGCCCATGCCGAACGACCGAACCTCGGTCATCCCAACCAACTTTCCAGTGCCAAATGAAGGAGGAAAGACAATGAGCGAAGAAACCAAGGGTGTGTCCCGCAGAGGGCTGTTCAAGGGAACCGCCGGTGTCGCGGCGCTCGCGACCGTTGCCGGGACAAGTGGGCTGGGCCTGCTTGCCTCGACCCGCAGGGCAGCGGCCGCGACGGCCTCGACCGAGGTCGCACCGGGCGAGCTGGACAGCTACTACGGCTTCTGGTCCTCGGGCCAGTCGGGCGAGGTGCGCATCATCGGCGTGCCGTCCATGCGTGAACTGATGCGCATCCCGGTGTTCAACCGCTGCTCGGCCACCGGCTGGGGGTCCACCAACGAAAGCCTGAAGATCCTGACCGAGGGGCTGCTGCCCGAGACGAAGGAGTTCCTCGCCAAGCGGGGGCGCGTCACCTACGACAACGGCGACCTGCACCACCCGCACATGTCCTTCACCGAGGGCACCTATGACGGGCGCTTCCTGTTCGTCAACGACAAGGCCAACACCCGCGTCGCGCGCATCCGCTGCGACATCATGAAGACCGACAAGATCATCGAGATCCCGAACACGTCGGACATCCATGGTCTGCGGCCGCAGAAGTACCCGCGCACCGGCTACGTTTTCGCCAATGGTGAACACCGCGTCCCGCTGCCGAACGACGGCATCGTGCTGGACGAACCCGAGAAATACGTCTCGATCTTCACCGCCATCGACGGCGACACCATGGAGATCGCCTGGCAGGTGATCGTCAACGGCAACCTCGACAATTGCGATGCGGATTACGACGGTCTCTATGCCTTCTCGACCTGCTACAACTCCGAGAACGGGGTGACGCTGGCGGACATGACCGCGAACGAGCAGGACTGGGTCGTCATCTTCGACATCAAGGCGATCGAGGCGGGCATCACGGCCGGGGATTACACCGAATACAACGGCGTGAAGGTCCTCGACGGTCGGAAAGCCGGGAAATACACCCAGTATATCCCCGTCTCGAACAGCCCGCACGGCTGCAACATGGCCCCCGACAAGCGCCACCTGTGCATCAACGGCAAGCTGTCGCCCACGGTGACCGTGATCGACGTGACCAGGCTGCCCGAGGTCTTCGGCGGGGCGGAACCGCGCTCGGCCGTGGTGGCGGAGCCGCAACTGGGCCTCGGCCCGCTTCACACCGCCTATGACGGCAAGGGCAACGCGTTCACGACGCTCTTCCTCGACAGCCAGATGGTGAAGTGGAACATCGAGGACGCCATCAAGGCCTTCAACGGCGAAGACGTGGACCCGATCATCGAGAAGATCGACGTGCATTACCAGCCGGGCCACAACCACACCACGATGGGCGAGACGCTTGAGGCGGATGGGCAGTTCCTGATCTCGCTGAACAAGTTCTCGAAGGACCGTTTCCTGAACGTGGGTCCGCTGAAACCCGAGAACGACCAGGTGATCGACATCTCGGGCGAGAAGATGGCGCTTGTCCACGATGGCCCGACCTTCGCCGAGCCGCATGACTGCATCCTCGTGCGGGCCGACAAGGTGAACCCGGTGTCGATCTATGACCGTGGTGACAGCCTGTGGGAAGAGGCGCGGCTTCAGGCCGAGAAGGACGGCGTGGAACTGGAATACGGTGCCGATGTCATCCGTGACGGCAACAAGGTGCGGGTCTACATGCACTCGGTCGCGCCGGCGTTCAGCCTCGATCAGTTCGAGGTGACGCAGGGCGACGAGGTGACGGTCTACGTCACCAACATGGACGAGGTCGACGACCTGACCCATGGCTTCACCCTGGGCAATCACGGCATCGCCTTCGAGGTCGGTCCGCAGGCCACCGCATCGGTGACCTTCACCGCCGATCGTCCGGGCGTGCACTGGTATTACTGCCAGTGGTTCTGCCACGCGCTCCACATGGAGATGCGCGGCCGCATGCTCGTGAAACCGGTCGCGTAAGGGGAGGGGACCGGATCATGCGCTCTCTGGTTTTCGTGCTGGCCCTTTGCCTCGCTCCGCTTGCGTCCCTTGCGGAGACGGTCGAGGTGCGGCCGGGACCGGGGGCGCTGGTGCGGGCTCTCGCGACCGCCCGGCCCGGCGATACATTGGTGCTTGGGGAAGGCACCTTTGCCGGGCCGGTGAGGATCAAGACACCTGTCACGCTGACGGGACCTCTTGCCCGGATCGAAGGTCCGGGCGAGGGCTCCGTCATCACGGTCGACACCGGCGGCGTGACGATCACCGCACTCACCATTTCGGGCGCGGGTGCCCGCCTCAGCGATCTCGACAGCGGTATTCGCCTGACGAAGGCGGCCCGGGGCACGATCATCGACGGGGTGACGCTGGAGGGGAACCTGATCGGGGTCGACGTCCATGGGGCCCGTGACGTCACCATCCGGAACAGCCGGATCGAGGGGCGCAACGACCTGCGTGTCGCGGAACGCGGGCCGGGCATCTACGTCTGGAACGCACCGGGTCTGACGGTCGAGGACAACCAGATCTCGAAAGGCCGGGACGGCGTGTTCATCACGACGTCGAATGACGCGGTCTACCGGCGCAACCGCTTCAGCGATCTGCGGTTCGCGTTCCACTCCATGTACGCCAACCGGATCGAGGTCACGGACAATGTCAGCCGCGGCAACGACATGGGCTTTGCCTTCATGTATTCGACGCGGCTGATCGTGGAACGGAACCTGTCGGACGGCGACGCCGACCACGGCTTTTTCATGAACTTCGCCAACCGGGCCGAAATGCGTCGGAACGAGGTGCGCAACGGCGGCGAGAAATGCCTGTTCATCTACAATTCCAACCACAACCGGTTCGAGGGCAACCGCTTCGAAGGCTGCGGGATCGGTGTCCACTTTACCGCAGGCAGCCAGGGCAATGTGCTGGCCGGAAACGCCTTCATCGGCAACAGGACGCAGGTGAAATACGTCGGCACCACCTGGATGGAATGGTCGGCCGACGGCATCGGCAACCACTGGTCCGATCACGTCGCCTTTGACGTGAACGGCGATGGCATCGCCGACAGTCCCTATCGGCCCAATGACAGCATCGACCGGCTTGTCTGGTCGCAGCCGGCGGCACGGTTGCTGATGGGGGCGCCGGCCATGCAACTCATCCGCTGGTCGCAATCACGGTTTCCGGGGCTCCTGCCCGGAGGCGTGACCGACACCCATCCGCTGACGTCGCCGACCGGAACCGGACTGCCGCAAGGAGATCCCTCATGACCGAAACCCTCGCCATCAAAGCTCTCTGTCTGTCTTTCGGCGGGCAGAAGGTGCTCGACGATGTTTCGCTGTCCGTCCAGCCCGGCGAACGGTTGGCCCTGCTCGGCCATAACGGGGCTGGCAAGTCGACGTTGTTCAAGACGGTCCTCGGCTTCCTGCGACCCTGCTCCGGAACCGTTGCCGTTGCCGGGCACGCGCCGGGCTCCGACCTGGCCAGGGAGGCCGTGAACTACCTGCCCGAGGTCGTCTCGTTCCAGCGGAACCTGTCGGGCCGCGAGGTGCTGAGCTATTTCTCGGGCCTGCGGGGAACACCGAAAGCCGAGGTTTCGGACCTGCTGGCGCGTGTCGGCCTTCTGGAGGCCGCCGATCGGGCGGTCGGGGCCTATTCCAAGGGGATGCGGCAGCGTCTCGGACTGGCGCAGGCCCTGATCGGCACTCCCCGGCTTCTTCTGCTCGACGAACCGACCAGCGGTCTCGACCCGGTGTCGCGGCACGAGTTCTACGAGGTGATCGCCGATGCGGCGGCCCGGGGATCTGCCGTGCTGCTCTCGTCGCACGGGCTGGAGGAAGTGCAGGACAAGACGGACCGCATCGCGATCCTCGCCCGCGGACGGCTGACGGCAGAGGGCACACTGGCCGAGCTGGCCCACAAGGCGGGTTTGCCGACCACGATCCGCATATCGGCCAGGCCGGGGGCGGCAGACGCGCTGCATGGCGAATTCGGCGGGCGGCGGATCAACGGATGCAGGCTGGCCCTCGATTGCGCACAGGGCGCGAAGGTGGATCTGCTCGCGCGCCTCGGGCGGCATCAGGACAAGCTTCGCGACATTGACATCGCGCCTCCCGGTCTCACCGACATCTACCGGCATTTTTCCCGAACGGGCCCGACGGAGGACCAGACATGAGCACGCGCATCGGCACCGTTTTCGGACAGGAGTTGCGGCAGGCGCGCCGCAATCTCTGGGTCATTCTGGCGACCGCAGTGCTTGGTCTGTTCGCCCTGGCGCTGGCGCTCTTCGGGGCCGGGCAGGGAAGTGGCCTGAAGGTCGACGTGTTGACCCTGACGGCGGTCAGCCTCGCCACCCTCTCGGTCTACCTGATCCCGCTGATCGCCTTGCTCATGTCCTATGACTCGATTTCCGGTGAGGTCGAGCGGGGGTCCCTTGCCCTGACATTTGCCACACCGGTCCGTCGGTGGGAGGTCTTCGTCGGGAAGTTCCTGGCCCAGACCGTTGCAGTCTGCGTGGCCATCCTGATCGCCTTCGGCACGGTCGGATGTGTCATCGCCCTGCTTTCCGAGACCGGTCAGGACGGAATCTTCGCCTGGCTCCGCCTGATGCTTACCGCAGGCGGGCTCGGGGCGATCTTCGTGGGGATCGGGCTGATGGTGTCGGCGCTGACCTGTCGCACCGCGCGGGCTGCTGCGGCCGCTGTGGGGGTCTGGCTGCTGCTGGTCGTCCTTTATGACGTCGCGCTTCTGGGGGCCATCATGGCGGCGGGTGAAGGCATCTTCGCCACCCACGTCTTCCCATGGCTTGTCATCGCGAACCCCGCCGATGCGTTCCGCCTCTACAACCTCGCCATGATCGACGCCGCGCCCGTCGCGGGGATCGACGGTCTGGCCCAAACCCTTCCCTTCCCGCCGGTGGCCGCGCTGGCTGCCCTCGGGATTTGGCTGGTGGCAACCATCGCCATCGGCTCCGCCCGCACCAGGAGGATTGTCCCATGAAGAAAGTCGTGGTCGCCCTTGCCCTGTCTCTCGCCTTGACCGCCTGCAAGGAAGATGTGGCGAGCGTCGTTGTCCCCGTCGAGATGACGGACGATGCGCTCGGCCATTATTGCCAGATGTTCGTCGCGGATCATCCCGGCCCCAAGGCGCAGGTCCACCTGAAAGGTAAGGCCGAGCCGCTCTGGTTCAGCCAGGTGTCCGATGCCGTCGCCTACATGCATGACCCGGAGCGGGAGATGGAGATCACCGCGGTCTTCGTCTCCGACATGAGCCATGCGGAAAGCTGGAGCATGCCGGGCATCGCCAACTGGCAGGCCGCCGAAACCGCCTTTCTTGTCATCGAGAGCGATCAGCTCGGCGGAATGGGGGTGCCGGAAGCTCTCCCCTTCAGCCGCCGGGAGGACGCGACCGCCTTCGTGGCGGACCGGGGTGGACGCATCGTCCAATGGGGCGGTGTGCCGGAGAGTTATGTGCGTCCCGCGGAAATCGGCATGAGCGGGCATGCCGGCGACGGGGAGCTGATGCAATGACCCGGCTCTCGAGACGTCGTTTCATTGCGATGTCGGCGGCGACCATCGCGGCCGGCCGTGCATCCGCGGCGGGCAGGGAAACCGCCTACTGGCGGGGGCAAGCCCTTGGCGCGCGCGTCCAGATCGCCCTCTGCGGGATTTCGCAGGCCGAGGCGGCCCCCCTGTTCGATGGCCTTGAACTGGAGCTCCTGCGTATCGAGAGCCTGTTCTCGCTCTACCGGACGGACAGCGCCCTCGCTCGGCTGAACCGGGATCAGATACTGCGCAACCCCGATCCCGCCATGCTCCATCTCCTGTCCGAGGCCCGGGCGGTCTTCACGGCGACAGAGGGCGCCTTCGATCCGACGGTCCAGCCGCTGTTTGACCTGCATGCTCGTGCATTTGCCGAAGGTCGCCGTGCCGGGGCGGACGAAGTGCAGCAGGTGCGTCGCGGGGTCGGATTCGACCATGTCTCGCTGTCCCCGCAGGCCATCAGGTTTCACAGGGCTGGCATGGCTCTGACACTGAACGGGATTGCGCAGGGCTATGCCACGGATCGTCTTGCCACTCTTCTGAAGAGTGCCGGTCTTCGGGACATCCTGGTGAACGCAGGCGAAATCCGTGCCCTCGGGGACGGGCAGGGGCAGGGATGGACCGTATCGGTTCCCGGCGGCCGGGCCCTCACCCTGAAGGACCAGGCGATTGCCACGTCGGATGTTTCGGGCACCCTGGTCGATCCCGTCGCCGGTATCGGGCACATCTTTGATCCCCGAGGTGACGCGCCCCCCCCGTCCGGGCCGGTCTCGATCTGCCATGACAGTGCGGCGATAGCGGATGCCGCATCGACTGCCGCCGTTCTCATGTCGTCACCGGAACGCGACCTGCTTCGGCCGCTCGGGGCGAAAATTGTCGGTTCGGCCGGCATTCGGTCCTGAAGTTTGTCCTTGCGCAAGGTTCGGAATCGGAAGGGCCGGTAGCGTCTTCTCAAACAGCATTCCTACCTGAAAGGAGATTGAAGATGCTGACGAGAAGAGCCGCACTGATGGGCGCCGCAGGCATTGCCGCGCTGCCCGTTCTCGCCAGGGCCGCGAAGGCCGAAGAGATCATGGACACCTCGATGGCGGCCCCCGCCGACCTGTCGAGCCTGAAACGCATCAAGCGCAAGCTCGTGCGTCCTCCGATGGTCCACGACCATGAGCAGGAAGCCCCGGGAGAACCGCGCATCGTCGAATTCGAGATGCAGATCGTCGAGAAGGAGATCGAGGTCGACGATGGTGTCTATCTCCAGGCCATGACCTTCAACGGGTCGGTTCCCGGTCCCATGATGGTTGTTCACGAAGGCGACTATGTCGAGCTGACGCTCTACAACTCTCCCGAGAACATGTTGCAGCACAACATCGACTTCCACTCGGCGACCGGCGCGCTCGGGGGCGGGTCCCTGACGCTGGTGAACCCCGGTGAAAAGACCACGTTGCGGTTCAAGGCGACGCGGCCGGGGACGTTCGTCTATCACTGCGCCCCGGGGGGCCCCATGATCCCCTGGCACGTCGTCAGCGGCATGTCCGGCTGCATCATGGTCCTGCCGCGTGGCGGCCTGACCGACCACAAGGGCGACCCGGTCCGCTATGACCGCGTGTTCTATATCGGGGAGAACGACTTCTACATCCCGAAGGACGAAAACGGCGAGTACAAACGGTTCGAGGATGTTGGCGAAAGCTATCCCGACACGCTCGAGGTGATGAACGGCCTGGTCCCGAGCCACGTCGTCTTCAACGGCAAGGTCGGCTCGCTGACCGGCGACAACGCGCTGCATGCGGCCCAGGGCGAAAAGGTCCTGTTCGTGCACAGCCAGGCCAACCGGGACACCCGGCCTCACCTGATCGGTGGCCACGGTGATCTGGTCTGGGAACGCGGCAAGTTCAACAACGCGCCGGAGCGTGACCTCGAAACCTGGTTCATCGCGGGCGGATCCGCCGGCGCGGCGCTCTACGAGTTCCTTCAGCCGGGCGTCTATGCCTACGTGAACCACAACCTGATCGAGGCCGTGAACCTCGGCGCGACAGCGCACGTGGTGGTCGAAGGCGACTGGAACAACGACCTGATGGAGCAGGTTCAGGCGCCTGTCGAGTATGACGCCGCCTACGAAGGCAGGACCGCGCTGCCATAAGGCGCGGCTGTTCCAGGGCGAAAACCGACGGGGGCGGCCGGACAATCCGGGCGCCCTCTCCTGGTCATGAGGTCCCGATATGGACAGGATTGGAGTGACGATCGGGCTGGCGGGTCTGACGCTGGTTTGCGGCCTCGGGGGAGCGGCGTGGCTTGGCGATCTGGCGCGGGACAGGGAGGCGGCGCAGGCCTTGCGCGCGGCCGCCCTGGAAGGTGATATCGTGCGGGTGCCCGCGGGCGAGGCGGCCTATCGGCCGCTTGGCAACTTCAGCCGCGACGGAAAGGCCGTGACGCCCGGCGTGCAGAGGCTTCCGGTCGGCGCGTTCGACATGATGAAATACCAGGTCTCGCGCCGGGACTACATGGCCTGCGTCGCGGAAGGCGCCTGCGCAGACGTGGAGACGGGCACTGGCGGGCTGGCCCAGACAGACGTCAACTGGTTCGACGCGACGGCCTACGCCGCGTGGCTATCCGAACAGACCGGCCAGACATGGCGTCTTCCGACCGTGCAGGAATGGCACCGGGCTGCGGCCGAGCGTCAGGGTGATCCGGCCCCGGACGAAGGCGACCTCGACCCCGGAGAACGCATGCTGTCGCAATACCGGCGCGGCGTATTCCTGCGCGGCGAGTCCAGTCCGGCCCTGAGACCACGCGGCGGGTTTGGCGAAAACAGCCTCGGTCTGGCGGACATGGGCGGAAACGTCTGGGAATGGACGGATGGATGCATGGAGAACGGCGAGGTCGGAGAAGATGGCGAGATCACTGCCCGCGATCCCTATTGCGGGGTGCGCATTGCCGGCGGTCGTCATCAGGCGGCCATCATCGACTTCGTCCGGGACGCAAGCGTCGGTGGTTGTGCCGTCGGACTTCCACCGGATCACCTGGGGTTCCGCCTTGTGCGGGAGGGTCTTTGAGGGCCCGGGGGCGGGCAGGCCGCGGCGATCGGAGGGAAGCGCCTCGAGCCCGGTCGTGATGACCTCCACTGACGGCCCTGAGATGCCGTTCACCCGTCTCGCCAGGGCTGCGGTACAGCGTCCCAAAGGCGGTCGTTGCCACGCTTGCGCGGGATTGGTCATCTCTCAGAGGTCCGCTATGCGGACAAAACCGCCGTTCTTCTGTATGAAGGTCTCGAACACGGAGGAGCGACAGCATGCAACTTGGGGTCATCGGGTGTGGAACGATTGCAAGCGCTGTGGTCCGGGGGATCGCGGAGGACGGGCACAGCATTACCGTCTCCAGACGTGGTTCCACCCACGCCAACGCACTCGCCGAGGCTTATGAGAACGTCAGGATAGCCGACAATCAGGCCGTCGTTGACGCCAGTGACGTGATTTTCCTCGGTCTCATGGCAGAGCTGGCCCCGGATGTGCTGGGCGCGCTTCGATTTCGGGAGAACCAGAGGCTTGTCAGCTTCATGGCGGGTGCCACCATCGAAGAGGCGGACGCCATGGTGCGTCCAGCGCGTGTGGTCGCGTTGATGATGCCGTTCCCGGGAATTTCGACCGGCGGGACACCCCTTCTGGTTCAGGGTGACACGGAGCTCGTCGGTCAGCTGTTCGGAGCCCGCAACAGCATCTTTCCCCTGAGGGACGGCGCCGAGATGGCGGCATATCTGTGCGCGCAGGCCGTTCTTTCGCCGGTCGCGCGACTGATCAACGACACGGCGGAATGGCTCGGCGAGCGCGTGTCGAACCAGGAGCAGGGGGAAGCCTTTCTTCGGGAACTCGTAGCCTCCAACCTGTCCGAAACCGGGAGCGCCGCACTCATCGAGGCCCTGAATACGCCCGGAGGATTCAATCAGCGTTTACGCCTGCATATGGAAGCGAGCGGTATGCCCGAAGCGCTTCGGGATGGCCTGAACCTTCTGGAGTAGCCGCGAAGCCCGTGGGAAGAACGGCCACCTCGAACTCTTTCCCGGCCTCGGCCGCGGCGCCGTGATAGGATGGCGCGCAATGAGCCTGGAAGAAGGGGCGCGCCCGCGCCATCGCCAGCAAGCTCCGCGGCGGTGATCTGGCAAAGCTCGGGATCGCGGATGTCCTTGCCGCAGGCCGGGCCAAAGAGCGCGCTTCCTACCTTCGAGAGAGAGGGCCAGAGCATGACCTATTTCCAGAGTTTGTCCGCAGCCGGGTTTGCGGCCACCGCAATCAGCTTCGGCCCCGCTCGCATGGGGTTCGGGCTGTTCGTGCCAGAGTTCAAATCGGTGTTTTCAATGTCTCAGTCGATGGTGGGCCTCGTCTCGAGCATCGGCTTTGCGGGCTTCTTCGTCGGTCTGTTGATCGCACAGTTTTTCCTGAACCGGAGGGGGCCGGAATTCCCGGTCCTGAGCGGGCTGGCCGCGGCGACCACGGGGCTGGCCATCGTGGCGCTTGCGCCAAATGTGCCGGTGCTCGCCACGGGTGTCTTTGTCGCGGCGTCGAGCGCCGGACTGGCGTGGACGCCCTTCAACGACGCCGTACATCGAAAGGTGAGAGAGGTGGACCGCGCGACCGCATTATCGGAAATCAGCACCGGGACCAGCCTGGGGATCGCCGCGGCGGGAGCGGTGGCGGCGGCCATGGTTCTGATCGGGTTCAACTGGCGTGTCTGCTGGGCAATCTTCGCCGCGGCGAGCGCGCTGGCGCTTGTCGGCAACTGGGCCGCGCTGCGCCAGGTCGAGAAGGCCCGGAGAGATGGGCCAGCCCCCTCCTGGCGTGCGCTTATGCGGCGGGAAGCGGCGCCGCTTTTTGCCATCGCCTTTCTCTTCGGTATCACCTCCGCAATCTATATTTCCTTCGCCGCCGATCACTTCGCACAGGAAGGTGTGCCCGGCCTGCCGAAGGGCGCAGCTCCGGCGCTCGTCTTTATCGCATATGGCGTGTTCGGGCTGGCCGGACTGCTGACCGGACGGGTGCGAAACATGACGGGCCTCACCTGGCTGTTGCGCGGGCTTCTGGCTGTCGCCGCCGGATCGCTGGCATTGGCCGCACTGCTTGCCGGGAGCTGGACCGGGCTCGTCACCTCGGCGGGTCTGCAAGGCATCAACGTCATGATGACGAGCGCGGTTCTGGCCTTCTGGTCCGAACGGCTTTTCCCTTCACTGGCGTCGACGAGCTTTACAGTGACGGTTCTGTTCATGGCCGCCGGCAGCGTGCTTGGCCCGGGCTTGGCCGGACTGGTGTCCGACGGGTTCGGCCCGGACGCGATGCTGTATGGGGCTGCTCTCCTCCCGGCGATCGCCGCTGCGGTGCTTCGCGACAGATCGGTTTCGGAGCGGCCCGTGGCGTAGGCTATTGGCAATAGACAATACTTCGGTTGAAGAGTGGCGGTCGGCCGGCGCGTCTTCAAGATATGCGGCAATTCTCATGCGTGCCGGAATAAATTGCCGGAAAACAGGAAAAGCTCTTCACGTCGCTCGGCGTCGTATCGCTCAACTTTGCAGGGGCTGGAACACTTGCGGACCGGCGGGGTTCCTCTCCTGCCAGCCCACCGAGGTTTTGTTGAAACTTTAGGAGAGCGTAATGTTCCACCATTCCAGCAAACTGCAATACAATGTCCGGGTCGATAAGCCCGATCCTCAATTCGCCAAATTCCTCCAGCAGGCAATTGGCGGGGTCGAAGGCGAAATTCGGGTCGCCATGCAGTATTTCTTTCAGGCGATGGGTGCGCGGGGCGATGACAAGTATCGCGACATGCTCATGATGACGGCAACGGAGGAGCTGTCGCATATTGAATTCCTCGGTCACGCCGTTGCGCTGAATCTGGAAGGTGCGCCTCTGACCGTACAGGAGGAAGCCGCGAAGGACCCTGTCGTCAATGCCATCATGGGCGGCGCCAATCCTCGGCATATCCTTTCCTCCGGCCTGTCGGCGATGCCGGTGAATTCGAACGGTGTGCCGTTCGACATGAGCCATGTCTATGCCACGGGCAATCTTGCCGCGGATATGATGGCGAACGTGACTGCGGAGAGCGGGGGGCGTGTCCTGGCATCCCGCCTGTACAACATGACCGACGACACGGGGATGAAGGACATGCTGTCGTTCCTGATCGCCCGTGACACGATGCACCAGCAGCAATGGCTCGCCGTCATTGAAGAGCTTGGCGGCTGGGAAGCAGCCATGCCGATCCCGAACAGCACGCCGCAGGAGCATGAAGCCACGGAGCATTCCTACTACTTCCTCAATACCTCGCTGGATGAACCCACACCCGAAGGGCGCTGGACCTCGGGGCCGTCGCTGGACGGCCGTAGCGAGTTCTCGAAGCGCGACAAGCCTGATCCGCTGGGTCAAAAGCCCAGCCTGGGCAAGGCTCGGCCGCATTCCGGCACGCAAACCGAACAGCAGAAGTAACTGATAAAGGAGACATATCATGCCAACCACCGTCGGAACCGAAAGCACCGCCGCCGATCTCGTCAAGAACCTCCTCACTCTGGAGCATGACGCCATCGCGGCCTATGACAGCACCATCGAACGGCTCGAAAGCGCGGAATATCGCCAGCAGATCGAAACCTTCCGGCGCGACCATGAGGCCCATGTTCAGGACCTTGGCCGTATTGCCGACAGCATGGGTATCGAGAAGCCCATGGAAGGCGACATGAAACAATGGCTCACCACCGGGAAAGTCGCTCTGGCGGACCTCGCAGGCGACAATGCCATTCTGAAAGCCATGAAGACAAACGAGGACGATACCGTCGCCGCATATCAACAGGCGCTCGAAAACGAAATCACGGGTGCGGAGTTGCGGCCCCTCATGGAAAAAGGGCTTGCCGATGAACGGCGCCACCGCGCCTGGATGGAATCGGCCCAAGGCTGAACCGGAGTATGAAGGGCGGCGCAGCCAATGCGCTGCCCTTTGAGACCGGGGGGGGCACGATCGTGAGCCCGGTGGCTGGCTTGAATAAATTGGATGTCGGAATGTGCGCGTCACGGACCGGATCACATTCGAGCTGACATCATCAGACTGAAATCTCGGGTCGATGCGCTGATGAAGCTGCGTCCGGCGCAATGCGCAGCGAATGACAGCTTCCCGCCCAATATGCATATTTTCCTCCTTCCGATGATCTCTCGGGCACATTCGATAGGAATTGCCCCTTCATGACGCATGGGAAAACCGCTCGTTGTCTGACAGGTGGGTGTCGAGGGCACTGGCGATGATGCGCGTCAGGGGGCGACCCTGCGGTTCGACGGCGAGGTGGTCCTCGGTGAGGGTCACGAGGTCGCCGTAGCGTTCGGCGATCATGGCAAGCGTCGGGGCGAGGGTCGCGGTCTGGGCACCGAAATCGCGGCGTAGCGCATCCCGATCCAGGCGGAAATCGCACATCAGCATCTCGATGGCGCGGGCCCGGAGCAGGTCATCCACGCTCATGACATGGCCACGGGCGCCGGCCAGTGTCCCGGTCTCGATACGTTGGATATAAGCGGCGGTGGCCGGCGCGTTCTGGACATAGCCCGAGGGCAGGCGCGAAATCGACGAGGCCCCGAGGCCGATCAGCGTCGGGCAGGTGTCGTCCGTATAGCCCTGGAAGTTGCGCCGCAGGTGGCCGGAGCGGGCTGCCTGCGCGAGGCTGTCGCCGGGCCGGGCGAAGTGGTCGATCCCGATCGCGTCGAAGCCCGCATCCCCGAACCGCTGCGCCGCCAGTCTTGCGAGTTCATATCGCTCGACCTCCTTGGGGAGGGCGTCACCGTCGATCAGTTGCTGGCGTTTCGACACCCACGGGACGTGGGCATATCCGAAAATGGCCAGCCGATCCGGCGCCAGCTCGAGCACCTTGGAGACCGTGTCGTCCAGCCGGGTGAGGTCCTGATGCGGCAGGCCGTAGACGAGGTCCGCGTTCAGCGAATGGATGCCTGCGGCACGCAGGTCGTCGACACAGGCCTTCGTGACGTCGAAAGGCTGAATGCGGCCGATGGCCTCCTGCACCTTGGGATCGAAGTCCTGGATGCCGATGCTGGCGCGGTTCATGCCCTCTTGGGCGAGGGCCTCGATCTTTTGGAAATCCACCATGGTGGGATCGATCTCGACCGAGAACTCGTGGTCCTCCGTCGGGGGGATGACCGCCCGGACGGCTCGGGCCAGGCGGTGGATGAGGTGCGGCGGCAGGATCGTCGGCGTGCCGCCGCCCCAGTGCATCCGGCCCATTCTCATGCCCGCGGTCAGGGTGCCCTTCAAGAGCGCGAGTTCCTGTTCCAGCGTGCCGATGTAGCTTTCGACCGGTGACAAGGTCTTCGTGCCCTGCGTCCGGCAGGCGCAGAACCAGCACAACCGCTCGCAGAAGGGTATGTGGAGGTAGACCGAGACGGGTTCGTCCGGGTCCAGCGCGGCGAGCGCTTCGGCCTGGTGAGCGGCACCCACGTCCGGCGAGAAGATCGGGGCGGTGGGATATGAGGTGTAGCGGGGCACCCGGGCGTCGAAGAGGCCGAGCGATCTGAGGCGGTCGATCTGTTTCATGTGCATGGTATGTGCCTTTTCCCGGTCGTGAACCTTGCGCAGGATCAAGCTCAGATCGGAAAGGGCGTGACGCCGATCAACGGGCCGTGCAGGTGAAGGGCGGCGACCCAGATCAGCAGGCCGATGATGGTCCGGATTGCCAGCGGGCGCGCGTTGTCGCGGAGCCAGACCCGATCCGTCAGAGGCTGCAGCGAGAGGGTCGCGGTGGCCTTGAAGAACGCCGTGGCTTGCGGGCCGAGCGACCGGCGGGCCCTTGCGTCGAAAGCGGGGATGGCGGCGAGGGCCATGGCGCTGAAGCAGCCGAACAGGATCACATGGGCGAGGTCACCGTTCGGCACCAGATGCGCCCCGGCCCAGAGCGCCAGCGCAAGGAACAGCGGATGCCGGGTGATGGCGGCGAACCCGGGATGGTCCGGATCGACGATTGCGTCGCGCTTGCCGCCAAGCGTGAAGGGATTGCGCAGACCGAAGCCGCAGGCGATCAGCACGGTGGCCATGGGCATCGCGATATTGGGCACCCATCTCGTCCAGGGCGCCTGAGGCCAGAGTTCGACATGGGGCGCCCGGCCTGCCGCGACGATGACCCAGGCAAGCAGGGCGAGGGACAAGAGCCCGTAGGCCGAGAAATACGCCCGCCGCCCGACCGCGCCGATCAGCCTGTCGCGCAGGCCGCCGAAGCGCGGCAGGACGTGGCTGGCGACGAAGATCGCCAGCGCGAGCATGTATTCCGTCCATCCGGTCATCAGCCTTCGGCCTTCTCCATCAGTCGCATGATGTGACAGGCAAAGGCGTAGGTTGCGGGCAGGCCGATGACCAGCCCCCCGGCGGCGGATTGCCAGGGCGTCAGAACGGGCCAGCCCATCCACGACCCGATGAGCGAGGCGAAGAAGAGGTTCACTCCCATGGCCCCGGCGCCGAAGGGGTAGAGCGCCGCGAAGAGTTTCGGTGATGGTCTCATCGGCGGCTCACCAGCATCTGCACGGCGACGAGCGACAGGATCAGCGCGACCGAGCCGACGAAGAACCAGAATTCAGCGGCTTCCGTCTGCGGCTGCGGGATCGGTCTGTCGAACGCCTCGGCCAGGGCGGTCGTGGGCAGGGTCAGGGCAAGATACGGGGTGATGGTGAGGATGCGCTTCATCTCAGCTCTCCATGGTCAGGGTTTGATAGATCTCGGGCAACGCCCGGGGCAGGCGTTCGGGATGCGGCAGCAGGGTGAAGCCGGCGCGGCCGAAGATGCGGGCGAACCAGTCCTGCCCGTCCTGATCGACGATGACGCCATGCACCGCCTGGCCAAGCGCGCGGGCCTCGCGGACGGCCATGCGGCTGTCCTCGATCCCGTGCTGGCCCTCGTAGTGGTCGAGGTCGTTGGGCTTGCCGTCGGTCAGGACAAGCAGCAGGCGGCGGCTGGCTCCTTCTTCGGCCAGTTGCGCCGAGACATGGCGGATCGCCGCGCCGAGGCGCGTGTAGTGGCCCGGGGTCAAACCACCGATCCGGGCGGTGACCTCGTGGGACATGGGTTCCTCGAAGGTCTTGGCACGATGCAGGAAGACACGGTCGCGGCGGAGCGAGGAAAAGCCCCAGATGCCAAGCCGGTCGCCGGCGGTGTCGATCCCTTCGGCCAGCGAGGTCAGCGCCTCGCGCGCAACCTCGATCACCGAGGTGTCGCCGATCGCGGCCTCGGTCGAGCGGGAGCAGTCCATCAGGATCGCCACCGACAGATCACGCGCCACGGGGCGGCCCGCCTGCCAGACCCGGTCCGACCCTTCCTGCCCGCAGGCGATGTCCGTGCGGGAGGTGACCAGGGCGTCGAGGTCCAGGTCCTCCCCGTCGATCTGACGAGGCAGGACAACGCGGCGCGGATGCAGCGGCGCGAACTGGCGTTTGACCCGGGCGACGAGGCGGGGGTCCGGGGCGTATTCGGCGCACGGTTTCGCGGCGGCTTCCAGCACGCGGGTATGGCCGGGCATGTAGTCGCCGGTGCGGCGGTTCCATTCCGGGTAGGTGAACTTGCCCGCCAGCATCTCGTGATCGGCGTCCTGCGGCGACAGGTCCAGCGACAGGCGCAGCCGGGTCGCGGCGCGCTTCATGTTCTCCGAGAATGTCAGGTGGTCCTGATCCTCGGCCGCCTTGGCGGCGTTGTCCTGATCGTCGTCATCGACCATGCGGTTGATGTTCAGGCTTTCGGCCCAGGACATGATCGTCTCGAACCGATGGATGATGAAACCGTCGTTGCGGTTGGCCTGGTCGCGGTCTTCGCGTCTCGCCTCCTTCCGGCTGGGCACGGCGAAGGCGGGGGCCTGGTCGGGCTCTTCCGCCGTATCCGACGCGCCCTTGCCGGTGGTGCGCGGCAGGAACCGCAGCCAGATCGGCACCGGGGCATAGCTGCGGTAGCCGCGCGGGGCGGGGGCGTCGATCACGGCGATCCCGCCGCGCTGGCAGCCGATCTGGTCCAGGATCATCCGTTCGACGGATGCCTCGTGTCGGGGCAGGGCGCTGCGTTTGCGCAGGGCGCAGGCTTCCCGACACAGGGCGTGATAGGCGTCCTGCAGGCCGGGGCAGGCGCGGAACGCCCGGTCCATCGCAGCCCCATTCGCCGCGATCTGGGCGAGGTCGTTCCGGTAAGGGTCGTCGAGCCCCGGGGGCACCGTGGCAAAGGCCGCGATGGAGGCGAGCCAGAGATAGGCGGCGCGGTTGAGGTCCCGCGTCGGGAAGCAGTCCATCTCCGGCGGCAGCCGCAGCCGCTCACCGTCGAAATCTGCCAGATGCACCATCTCTCGCGGAGTGCCGACCCGGCGGAAGAGGCCGGGCCGGTGGTCGGAGGAGGCGAGGGGCGCTGCCACGATCTCGACCCCCGCCGGGCCGCCGAGAGCCCGGAAGAGGGCTGCAAGGCTGGGGCGCATGGCGTCGAAGGTGACGGCGCGGTCCGCATCCGATGCGGCCTTGCGCGTGGCCATGTCGTGCCAGAGGTTGCCGACGGTCTCCTCCGGCTCCATGAGGTCGAGAACGTGGATCATGGCATCACCCGAACACGGCGCTGGCGATATCGCGCAGGGCCTGTTGCACATCCGGCTCATCGCTGAGCGGTTCGATGATGGCCGCCTGAAGCGCCCGGTCGACGGGCATCCCCTTCGCGATCATCGTGGCGGCGTAGATCAGCAGGCGGGTGGAGACCCCTTCCTCCAGGTCCATCCCCGAGAGGTTGCGGATGCCGCCCGCCAGCCGGACCAGCGCCTTCGTCCGGCCCTCGTCCAGCCCGCTTTCGCGCATGACCACGGGCACCTCGACCTCCGGTGTCGGGAAGTCGAACCCGACCGAGACGAAGCGCTGCCGGGTCGAGGGCTTCAGCTTCTTCAGGATGTTCTGGTAGCCGGGGTTGTAGCTGGCCACGAGCATGAAGCTCTCTGGCGCCACCAGTTCCTCGCCCGTCTTGTCGATGACCAGTCGGCGGCGGTCATCGGTCAGCGGGTGCAGGACGACGGTGACATCCTTGCGGGCCTCGACCACCTCGTCGAGGTAGCAGATGCCGCCCTCGCGCACGGCGCGGGTGAGCGGCCCGTCGACCCAGACGGTTTCGCCCCCCTTCAGCAGGTAGCGTCCGATCAGGTCGGCGGCCGAGAGGTCGTCATGGCAGGCCACGGTGTGCAGCGGCAGGTCCAGACGCGCGGCCATGTGTTCGACGAAGCGCGTCTTGCCGCAGCCGGTCGGCCCCTTCAGAAGAAGGGGCAGAGCGTTGGCATGGGCCGTTTCGAAGACCGCGCATTCGTCGGCGACGGGCTGGTAGAACGGCAGATCGGCTGTGTTGAGGTCTTTCATCGGATCACTCTTTCGGAACGGCCGCGTCCTTGACGACGGGGCCGGGTTTGACCACCTCGCGGCGCACCACGAGCATGGAGTAGATGAAGAGGAGCGCACCGAGGACCACGGCGATGCCAGAGCCGAAGCGCATCAGGTAGAAGAGGCCGAGCTGGTCCTGCACGTCCATGTAGTAGTCGCCCACGATGCGCTGCATGTGCGTCTGGATCGTGCCCGCAAAGGTCAGCGTGAAGGTCATGAAGGCCATGCCCCCCGTCATCAGCCAGAAGCTCGCCATGTTGAGCACCTGGTTATAGGGCGCGCGGCCCCGCAGCAGCGGCATCGCATAGCTGAACATCGCCAGGTTGAGGGCGACATAGGCGCCGTAGAAGGCGAGGTGCCCGTGGGCGGCGGTGATCTGCGTGCCGTGGGTGTAGAAGTTCACCCCGTGCAGCGTGTGCAGGAAGCCCCAGACGCCCGCGCCGAAGAAGGCCACGGTGGAGGACCCGAGCGACCACAGCAGCGCAGCCTTGTTCGGGTGGTTCTTGCGGCCCTTCCAGACCATCACGAAGGCGAAGGACATCATGGCGAAGAAGGGGACGACCTCGAAGGTCGAGAAGACCGATCCGATCCACTGCCAGTAGCCCGGCGTGCCGATCCAGTAGAAGTGGTGCCCGGTGCCGAGGATGCCCGAGAAGAGCGCCGTGGCGACGATGATGTAGAGCCATTTCTCGATCACCTCGCGGTCGACGCCCGTCAGCTTGAGCATCAGGAAGCCGAGGATCGCGGCCATGACGAGTTCCCAGGTCGCCTCGACCCAGAGGTGCACGACGAACCACCAGTACATCTTGTCGAGCGACAGGTTGTCCGGGTTGATGAAGGCGAAGACCCAGAGCAGGCAGAGCAGCCAGAGCCCCGTCATCAGGATGTTGGTGATCGCCGTCTTGCGCCCGGCCAGGAAGGTCAGCGAGACGTTGAAGAGGAAGATCACGGCGGCCACGAGGATGCCGAACTTGACCCAGAGCGGCTGCTCGAGGAACTCCCGCCCGCCGTGGATGCCGACAAGGTAGGAGCCGACGGCGCCCAGCGTGCCGACCACGAGGATCGCCAGCTGGATGTAGGCGAGCTTGACCGAGAAGATCTCGCGCTCGCTTTCCTCGGGGACGAGGTAATAGGCCGCGCCGAAGAAGCCGAGCAGCAGCCAGACGATCAACGCGTTGGTGTGGATCATGCGGACGATGTTGAAGGGCAGCACCTCGGACAGGGTATTGGGCGAGACGTAGATCCAGCCCAGCAGCAGCCCGCCCAGCACCTGGATGCCGAACAGGCCCATCGCCGCGAGGAAGTAGGCGTAGGCCACTTTTTGCGATTGGTATTTCATGATTTTTCTCCTGTCCCTCGATCAGCCGGCATCGTTCGGCGGCCAGTTCTGGGTGTCGGTCTGATCGGCCCAGCGGAGGAATTCGGCCAGGCCGCGCATCTCCTCCTCGGTGATCTCGAAACGCGGCATCTGGCGGCGGCCCTCGATGCCCGAAGGCTGCGCCTGCATCCACCCGTCCAGCATCTCGTAGGCAAGTTCCGGGTCGTCCTGGGCGCCCCACCTGGTCATCACGTTGCCGACCTCGGGCGCGAAATAGGCGCCCTCGCCGTGCAGCGTGTGGCAGTTGATGCAGGAGTTTCGTTCCCAGACGTGCTTGCCCAGCCGAACCTCGTCGGTGAGGGGCATTCCGGCAGTGGCCTTGTCCACGATGTAGCGATGGCTCTGCGCCGTCAGGGCCACGAACACGACGACGAAGAAGATGGATCCCCCGTAGAACACGTTCCTGGCCCGCGATTTGGTGAGTAGTTCTGACATGTCGCGGTCCCGACAAATTGTTGCGGATACCTGACGTCTAGGGGGCCGGACGTGGCCGCTTGTTGCGCAATCGCAAAGAACGGCACGAAAGATGAGCGCAGCATGCGGGTATGAAAGGACCCGCGATGAGCAAGCCCGACTTCGATGACCCCGACCTGCCGCTGGCGGACCTTTTCGCCGCATGGCCTCTGGCTGCCGCTGCGTTCCTGGCCCGCGGGATGCTTTGCCCGGGCTGCCCGATCGCGCCGTTTCACGCGATCACGGATGCGTGCCTGGAATATGATCTGGACGAAGACGAATTCCGTGCGGATCTGGAGATGCTGCTCTCCGAAGGCTGAGCCGCCTTTGACGCCCGTGTTCTTGACCGGAGGGGACAGCTGGGAAACAGGTGCCTGACGGCCCTGCTCAGCCCTGCATGCCGCTCAGGAGGACAAGCTGATGCGGGTCCGTGACCACGATGTGCTTGCGAGTCGACTGCACGATCCCGTCCTTCTGCCAGCCTGACAGCAGGCGGCTCACGGTATGCAGGGTGGTGCCGGTCATCTCGGAGATGTTCTGACGGGTGATGGGAAAGGCGATCTCGATCCCTTCGGCTGTCTTCCGGCCGCTTTGGTTGACCATGCGGAGCAGGGCGCAGGCGACCCGCTTCTCCACCGCCTGCGTGGCCATCTCGGTCAGCGTTTCCTGAATCTGGCCCAAGCGCTGCCCTAGGGTTTTGTAGCTCTCGGTCGCGAAGCCGGGGTAGTTCGCGGTGAAGTCGGACCAGAGGCTGACCGGCCACGAGAGCGCGATCGACTCGGCGGCAGCGATGGATGTCGCAGGGTAGGTGTCGCGCTGAAGGGCCGGAGCGATCCCGAAGAGCTGACCGGGCGATATGTGCAGCACGATGATCTGGTCCCCACCCGGCGTCGTGCGGACCACGCGCAGATAGCCGTCGAGCAGCAGATAGAACCGGTCAGCGTCGTGGCCTTCGCGAAAGATCGCCGTGCCCTCTTCGTAACGGCGCGAGACGGCGTGATCCAGGATCTCGCGAATCTGCGACCTCTCCAGCAGGGAGAAGGGCGGCAGATCGCTGAGCAGGCTTTCGTCGAGTTTGGGCACGTTCGTGTCCGGAGTTTGTTTCAGAGCAAAGTTCGGCTGCCCACCTTAACGCATAACGGGGTCAGAGAATGCAACCGGACAAGACACGAAAGGATGTTCCGATGCTTACGAAACTGATGATGACCGCCGCGCTTGCCCTTGCCGCCGGTGCCGCCGGTGCCGAGACCTTCGAGGTGCACATGAAGAACAAGGGCGAAGCCGGTGCAATGGTCTTCGAGCCTGCCTTCGTGAAGGCGCAGCCCGGTGATGTGGTGAAGTTCATTCCCACCGACAAGGGCCACAACGTCGAGGATATCGACGGGATGCTCCCGGACGGCGTCGAGGGCTTCAAGACCAAGTTCAACGAGGAATTCGACCTCACCGTCGAGGCCGAAGGCGTCTACGGCATCAAGTGCACGCCGCACTATGCCATGGGGATGGTCGCGCTGATCCAGGTGGGCGAGGCGGTCAACCTCGAAGCGGCCGAGGCCGTGAAGCAGAAGGGCAAGGCGAAGGGCCGCATGGCCGATCTGATCGCTCAGGTGGAATGACGCAGCGTCCCGCGTCTGATGACCGATCCGGGCGGTGCCAATGGTGCCGCCCGATTGCTTTCCAGGGGTAAGATCAATGAAAACGCGCGAGATATACGAAGGCCCGGCGCTCTTCAGCTATGGCTTTCGTCCCTTCTTTCTTTTTGCCGGGCTCTTCGCCGCCGCGGTGATCCCGATGTGGTGGCTGATCTGGCGGGGAGAGATCAGCGTCAGCGGCCAGCTCGCACCGACCGACTGGCACATACATGAGATGGTCTTCGGATACGGTGCTGCCGTTGTCGCAGGGTTCCTGTTCACGGCCGTTCCCAACTGGACGGGCAGGATGCCGACGCGGGGCTGGCCTCTGATGGTTCTGCTGGCGCTGTGGCTGGCGGGGAGGGCGGGTGTCGCGGGGCTGTTGCCGGTCGGTCCGGTCGGGGCCGCCATCATCGACCAGATGTTCCTGCTGGCTGTCGCCGCCATGATCGCACGGGAAATCGTGGCCGGTCGCAACTGGAAGAACCTCAAGGTGCTCGTCCCGGTCTCCCTGCTTTGGGGCGCGAATATCCTGTTTCACGTCGAGGCGCTCACTCAGGGTGTGTCGGAAATCGGCCGTCGGCTCGGGATCGCCCTGCTCATCTTCCTGATCATGCTGATCGGAGGGCGTATCGTGCCGAGCTTCACGCGGAACTGGCTTGCCCAACGCAGGTCGGAGCGGATGCCGGTTGCGTTCAATCGTTTCGACGGTCTCTGCATCCTGGTCGGGGCTGCCGCACTGGTCAGCTGGGTCGTTGCGCCGTTTCATGCCGCGAGCGTTCTTGCCGGCGGCGCCGCGGCGGTGCTGCACCTCGTGCGACTGCTGCGCTGGCGGGGGCTGGCCGCCTGGCGGTCGCCGCTTCTCTTGATGCTCCACGTCGCATACCTGATGGTGCCGCTGGGTTTTGCGTCCATCGGGGCCGGAGCGGCGGGCCTCGTGGGTCCGGCCGTCAGCGCCCATGTGCTGGGCATCGGAGCCGTCGCCGGGATGACGCTGGCGGTGATGATGCGGGCAACGATGGGTCATACAGGCCGTCCGCTGGTTGCCGGCCCCTGGCTCACCAGCGCATTCGCCCTGATCTGTGCCGCCACCCTGGCCCGCGTGGCTGGCCAGGATGTGTCGCTTGGCGGTCTCGACGGGGTCGATCTGTCCGCCATCCTCTGGACGCTGGCATTCGGTGTCTACCTTTGGCGCGTCGCGCCCTGGCTCATTGGTCCGAAGGTTGCGCGGAAGGCCGTTTCCAGGGTCTGATGCACCTGCTTGCGTGTGGAATTGCGGCGGGCGTCTCATGCCCGCCGATGGTCCGGGAATTGAGCCCGAGCGAAATGTCCGAGAGCGCTGAGCTCAGGACCCGCACCTGCCTCGGGCGCGCAGCGCAGGGCACGTCTTCTGCGCGCCGGCCATTTCAGCCCATCCTCCGAGTGAAGACCGCATTTTCGGCCCGGGTCTCGACGCCGGTTCGGCGCGCCCTGTGACCCATTTTGTGAGGCACGCCGACGCGCAGACGGAGGCGGGCCGCTTGATCAGCGGCTGTCCCGTCGGGACGTATGCAGTCATTCGAGGAGATTGGCTGGGGTGGTAGGATTCGAACCTACGGTACACGGTACCAAAAACCGCTGCCTTACCGCTTGGCTACACCCCAACGTGGGCGGGTATTTACGCGCTGACGGCGGGCACCGCAAGACCCCTTTCGGCGTTTTCTCGACCGAATTTCGCCGCTGCCGGAAGGTCATGCGGCGCGGGGCTCATTCGGTCGGGGCCTCGCGGCGCAGGAGGTCCGGATTGCCCTGGGTGCGCTCCTCGTCGACGATGGCCGCAAGCTCACTCTCGGCCTGCGCCTCGACGTTGAGCGGGGTTTCGGGCGCGGGGGCCTTGGAGGCGGGGGCGCGGCGGTCGGTCTCGGGCGCGTCGGTCCGGGCATCGCTGTTCGCGTCGAGGATGCGGTAGGTGGGCTCGGGCATCGCGATTCCCGCCTCGGTCAGCGCGACCATCGACAGGCGGATCGCCTCGCCGCGGGCGGCCGGCAGCGAGGTGTGGTTCTGGTCGATCCAGCCGATCAGGCGCAGCGTCACGGTGCTGTCGCCCACGCCCTCGATCCAGGCGCTCGGCGCGGGGTTCTCGAGGGTGAAGGGCAGGGCGGTGAGCGTCTCCTGCGCCACGGTCACGGCCCGGGCGAGGTCGGCATCCGGCGCCACCCCGAGATCGAACAGGAACCGCCGTTCGGCATTGCGCGAGAAGTTCACGATCCGGCTCTTGAACACGGTCGCGTTCGGGATGCGGATGTGGTTGCCGTCATAGCTGAGCAGGATGGTCGCGCGCGAGGTCAGCCGGATCACCTTGCCCTCGTCGCCGTTGATCTCGACCGCGTCGTTCGGGCGGAACGGCTGGCGGACCGAGAGCATGACCGAGGCGATGAAGTTCTCGACCGTGTCCTTCACGGCGAAACCGATGGCCAGGCCGATGATCCCCGCCGCCCCGAGAATCGTGCCGAGCAGCGCGGTCGCATTGAGGATATCAAGCGCCACCACCAGCCCCGCGACCCCGAAGGCGAGGCGGACGATCTGGCGGTAGATGTCGGCGATGAAGGCATTGGGCGCCAGTCGGTCCCACGGCTGCGTCATCCGCGCCAGCAGCACCCCGATCGTGGCCACGATGATGAAGGCCAGCAGCGCGATGGCGAGGAGCGGCAGGAAGGCGACGGTCTGCCCGGCACGCTCCATGAAGCGCTCCAGCGCGGGATCGAGCCGGCGGACCACGTCGGTCGTCTCCTCGACCTCGTTGCGGATCGCCACCACGCCGGTGATCCGGCTGACGATCTCGTTCAGCCGCTGCGACGATACGGCGTCGAGCACGGTGCCGCGCAAGGTGACGATGCCGGAATTGACCGCGACCGTCACATCCTCGTAGCCGCCGATCTCGCGCAGGATGGCGCGGATCCGGTTGGCCATGGCGATGTCGGTCTCGCGGTCGTCGGTGACCTCGATCGCGCCGTCCGGCTGGTCGGCCTCCTGCGCCGCCACGGGGAGCGGCGCGAGAAGCAGGGCGAGGAACAGGGCGAGGGGGCGGAGAAAGGCGGGCATCGGAATTCCGTCGGGGCTGCAAACCGCGCCATCCTACCGGCGCCCGGTCACCGTGCAAGCGGCAAGGGCAGGGGAAAGCGCCCGACCCTCCGGCACATATCTGAAATTCGGCCTCGCGACGGAAGCGCGCGTGTCAGTCCCGGATCTCGTCCACGCCGACGCCCCAGAGGCCGGTCTTGGCGGCCCAGCCCCGGTGCGATCCGACGCGGAGGTAGCACCAGTTCGGGCCACATTCGCCAAGCCGGGCGATCACGTTCTGCTCGAGCTTGGCGACCACCTTGGCCTGCGGATCGGGCCGCATCCTGAGCTCGACCATCTCGTCGCGGACCAGCACCGTCCGGTTGCCGCTCAGCAGCGAGTAATGGACCCAGCCGCCCATCCCATCCTGGTCCAGCACCCGGCGCCAGTGGCCGAATTCCGCGACGATCTCGAGCGGCATGTCCTGGCGCTGGAACACCCAGTCGATCCGGTGGGTCAGGCTGGGCCCGCGGCGGACGTTGCTTTCGCGGGCCTTCATCGAGACGAATCTGGGCAGCGGCAGATGCGTCACCGGGCCCATGGCCTGAACGGTCTGCTCTTCTGCCTGGACTTCGGGCGCCTCGGCCGCCGCCTGTGCGGGCATCGCCGCCACCGTCACGGTGTCCTGCGCCATGCCGCGGGGCGCGCCTGCGCCCCATGCGAGCACGCATGCCACCGCGGAGAGAACCGCCGCCATATTGGTCATGTTGTCAGCCCGATACTGCTTGTTCTTCGGTGCCGGTTCTTGTGCCGGTCGCCTCGTTCATGCAACTTGCCAGCAAGCCGCAGGGGTTGGAAGTCGCCGGAGGAGCCGAATGCCATCTGAACGTCTGAGTGTTGTCGTTACGCGACGCCTTCCGGAGGCCGTCGAGGACCGCATGCGGGAGCTGTTCGATGTCCGCTTCGGCGAGACCGAGCGCCCGATGACCCGCGAGGAGCTCAGCGAGGCGATGCGCTCGGCGGACGTGCTGGTGCCGAATCTGCGCGACCGGATCGACCAGACGCTCATCGCGCAGGCCGGGCCGAACTTCCGCCTGATCGCGAATTACGGGGCCGGGGTCGACCACATCGATGTGGCCACCTGCCGCCAGCGCGGGATCCTCGTCTCGAACACGCCCGGCGTGGTGACCGAGGACACCGCCGACATGGCGATGGCGCTGATCCTCGCGGTCACCCGGCGGATCCCCGAGGGGCTGGCCCGGATGCAGTCGCAGGACTGGGACGGCTGGTCGCCCGGCGCGCTGAACGGCGGCCGCATCGCCGGGCGGCGGCTCGGCATCCTCGGCATGGGCCGGATCGGGCGCGCGCTGGCGCAGCGGGCGAACGCCTTCGGGATGCAGGTGCATTACCACAACCGCCGCCGCCTCCGTCCCGAGATCGAGGAGGAATACAAGGCGCGCTACTGGGAAAGCCTCGACCAGATGGTCGCGCGGATGGACGTGCTGTCGATCAACTGCCCGCACACGCCCTCGACCTTCCACCTGATGAACGCGCGGCGGCTCAAGCTGATGAAACCCGATGCGGTGATCGTGAACACCTCGCGCGGGGAGGTGATCGACCAGAACGCGCTGACGCGGATGCTGAAATCCTCCGCCATCGCGGGCGCCGGGCTCGACGTCTACGAATTCGGGCAGGTCAACGAGGAGCTGCGCAGCCTGCCCAACGTGGTGATGCTGCCGCACATGGGCTCGGCCACCACCGAGGGCCGGATCGAGATGGGCGAGAAGGTCATCATCAACATCAAGACCTTCGCCGACGGTCACCGGCCGCCCGACCAGGTCGTGCCGGGCACGCTGTGACCGACCGGCCCCGCCGGCCGGAGGAGCCGCCGCTCCGGGCGGATCCCGCGCGCCGGACCGCCCCGCCGGTGAGCGCCGAGGCGCGGTATCGGGACGAGGCGAGCCGCCACGGGTCGCGGCCCCTGATCGGGCTTCTGGCGCTGGTGCTGGCGGTGGCCTTCGCGCTGCTCGCGACGGTGCCGCGGATGAACCCGCTCGTCGGAGAGGCCGAGGGCTTCCAGAAGGACATCGCGCTCGCCGCGGGGACGACCTACATCTCGCTCCGCGCGATCAACGCCGCGCTGTCCTTCGCGCAGGAGGTCGAGGTCGGCGGCTCGATGGTCGTCTCGGGCACGGTGCACCCGCTGAAATGGCTGGAGCCCGTGGACGACACGGTGGAGCGTGTCTCGGGCCTGATCTTCGCGGTCGCGGTGCTGACCGGCGTGCTCTCGATCTCGATGGCGCCGACGGTGGCGGCAGGCTGCGTGCTGCTCGCGCTGGCGCTGATCGGACGGTGCACCTGCGAGGTGGCGCCCGGCGGCTGGCACCGGACGCCGCAGCCGCTCCGCCGCGCCTTCGGCGGCTGCGGTGCGATCGGCTTCGCCCTCGCGGTCGCGCTGCCGCTGGCCTTCGTGGTGGGGCTCTGGGGCGGGGAGCTTCTGACGCAGGCCTCGCTCGCCGAGGCCAACGCGACGCTGTCGCGGATCGGCGGCGAGGCGGAGCGGCTGATCGGCGTCGACCAGCCGGGGATCGAGGAGCGCAACTGGCTCGACACGATCGAGGCCTATCGCGCCGCCGCCGGGGTCTTCTGGAACGGCGCGGACGAACTGCTGCAGGCCTCGCTCAGCCTGACGGGGATCTTCCTGCTGCGGATGATCATCCTGCCGATGCTGGTCCTGCTGGTGGTGCTGCGCACCTTCTGGCACCTCGTCGGCCTGCGTCACTGACCGGCGCGATGCGCCTGTTCCTCGCCATCGACCTGCCGGAGGAGGTGAAGGACGACCTCGCCGCGGTGCAGGACGACCTGACCGTGGGGCGCAGGACCGATCCCGACACGTTCCACCTGACGCTCGCCTTCCTGGGCGATCAGGACGCGGCCTTTGCCGAGGAGCTGGACCTCGAGATGCAGGGCCTTTCCGCGCCGGGGTTCGATCTGGCGCTGGCGGGGTTCGACACGTTCGGCGGGACCACACCCGCGGTGCTTTTCGCCGGCGTTGCCGAGGCCGGGCCGGTGACCGAACTGCACAGGGCGGTGCGCCGCAAGGTGCGGGCGGCGGGGCTGGAGCTCGACCGCGAGCGGTTCCGCCCGCATGTCACCGTGGCGCGGTTCCGCAAACGGCTGCCGGCGGAGGCGTTGGAGGGGATCCGGATGTTCCTTGCCCGGAACGCGGGGTATCGCGGCGCGGCGTTCCCGGTGCGCGACGTGGTGCTGTTCGAGAGCGCGCTGTCGGCGGCAGGGGCCGTGCATACGGAACTCGCCCGCTACCCGCTCCGAAGCGTCGCGGGCTGACGGCAGGGTCATCGCGGCGCCGCGTCGCGCGTCAGCCCTCCCCCCGCCTGGTCCGCGCCGGTCTACCGGTTCGCGCCCGGCACCCACAGCACATCCGTCGCGCCGTTGTCGTTGGCGACCCGCGAGGCCACGAAGAACCAGTCCGACAGGCGGTTGAGATAGCGCACCGCCTCGGGGTTGCAGCCTTCCTCGGCCATCAGCGCGACGGCGAGCCGCTCGGCCCGGCGCGAGACGGTCCGGCAGAGGTGCAGCGCCGCCGACAGCGGGTTGCCGCCCGGCAGCACGAAGCTGCGCAGCGGCTTCAGCCCGGCGTTCATCTCGTCGATCTCGCGCTCGAGCCGGTCCACCTGCGCGGCGACCATCCGGAGCGGCGGGTACTCCGCCTCGGCGTCCTTCTCCATCCCCGGGCGGCAGAGGTCCGCGCCCAGATCGAAGAGGTCGTTCTGGATCGCGGCAAGGCGCGCGTCCATCTCGCCCGTCGCATGAAGCCGGGCCATCCCGACGGTCGCGTTCGTCTCGTCCGAGGTGCCGTAGGTCTCGACCCGGAGCGAGGGTTTCGGCACCCGGGTCCCGTCGCCGAGCGCCGTCTCGCCCGCGTCGCCGGTGCGCGTGTAGATCTTGTTCAGAACGACCATCAGTTCCCCCCTCTGAGCCAGACGAAGAGCACGATCAGCACGACGGCGAGAAACTGCGCCGCGATCCTGAGCTGCATCACCTTGTTGGATTTCTTCGGATCGACGCCGCGTGCGAAGCCGCCGATGCCGTAGAGCAGGATCGCGGCCACCGCCAGGACGGCGATCATCACGACATAGAAGAACGGGTCATTGGTCATCGTCAGGGCTCCTCGGGACGTCGCATCCCTCTGCCCCCCACTTAGGCGAGCGGCGCGGGAAAGCGAACCGGATATTTCCGCGCAGGGGGGCGGAGGGGGCGGTCACACCCGGGCCGTCAGCGCCTCGACCAGTGCCTCGGGCAGCAGCCGGCGCGCCCACCATGTGACCTTGGCCGGCACGGTGATCCGATAGCGCGCCCGGGGCCGACGCGCCTCGAGCGCCCGGACGAGCTGCGCGGTGACGGCAGAGGCGGGCAGCTCGAAGGCGTCCCTGCCCCCCGGCCCGTAGAGCCGCGGCAGAAGCGTGTCGCGATACATCCCGGCGCGGGCCGAGGTTTCCCAGTCGATCCAGCGCTCGAAGACGGCGCGGCCCTTGATCCGGAAATCACTCGTGATCGGCCCGGGCTCCAGCAGCACCACGTGGATCGGCGTGTCCCGCATCTCGAGCCGGAGCGTCGCGGTCAGCCCCTCGAGCGCGTGCTTCGACGCCACATAGGCGCCCCGCCACCGCAGCGCGCCATAGCCCAGGACCGAGGAGCATTGCACGATCCGTCCGTGCCCCTGCGCCCGCATCACCGGGATCACCCGGCGGGTCAGGTCGTGGCCGCCGAAAACGTTCGATTCGAAGACCTCGCGCAGGCCCTCGACCGGCACGTCCTCCACGGCGCCGGTCAGGCCGTGCCCGCCATTGTTGAACAGCGCGTCCAGCGTCCCGCCCGTTGCCGCCAGCACCTCGGCCAGCCCGGTGCGGATGCTCTCGCCGTCGCCGTAATCGATGCGCGGGCTTTCGAACCCCTCGGCCCGCAGCCGCACGCAATCCTCCTCCCGGCGGCAGGCGGCGAAGACCCGCCAGCCCCGGTCGCGCAGACCGCGCGCCGCATCCAGCCCGATTCCGCTGGAACAGCCGGTGATGAGGATGCTGCGTTCCGACATGAAAAAGCCCCGCCGTTGATCCGGCAGGGCTATCTCATTCCGTCTGGTCCATCAATCGCGGGGCCGGGCCACGCGGTGCGCTCGGACGCGCGGCTGCGTCACTCCGCGGAGGCGAGGAGGAAGTCCGCCATCCAGCCGATCCGGCCGGTGTCCTCGACGCGCAGCTTCACCCAGCCATCGCCCGTGTCCTGCAGGATCTCGACAAGGTCGCCTTCGCCCAACCGGTCCAGCACGTCGTAGCTGGTGCCCGGGCCGTTGCGCATGTTCACGCTGCTGCCTGCGACGCGGCGCATCTCGGGCGCGGCAAACACGGCGGCCTTCTCGACCGTCGCCTGGGCAGCGGGGGCGGACGCGGGTTGCGGTTTCACGGTGCCGGGCAGGGCGATGACCTTCAGGGAACCTTCGCCGACGTTGCGCGGCTCCGCGGTGGCCGAGGCGTTCAGCAGTTCCGCCTGGTCGGAGGCCGCTGCCGGTTTCATCGTCGCGAAGATCAGCCCGTCCACGGCCGGGGAGGCGGCCGAACGGGTGGCGATCGGTTCGTTCGCGGTGGTGTCCGCCTCGGCCTTCGCGGCCTGCGCGGCGGGGATGTCGCTTGCCTCGGCCGATGCCACGAGTCCGGTGTCGCGTTGCGACGCGGGCACGAAATCGGACCCTCCGCTCATCTCGTAGAAGACCCAAGCCATGAAAAATGTAGAAACCAGAATAAACCGCATTGACCGTTCCCTTCGTTGGCAGCCAAGGGCAACGCTTCCAATTAATTGAATGTTCCCATCATAGCGCGATTCTGCGGTGACCCTAAGTCAGGAATACCTCCGCCCCCCTTTGTTTCCTTGCCCGGGACGGCGCGGATCGGTATCACATCATCTATGAGCGAGACGACCGACAACCCCAATATCGGCCAGCCGGAACTGGCTGAACCCCTCAGCCGCGCAATCGGCGAGCGCTATCTGACCTATGCGCTCTCGACGATCATGCACCGCGCGCTGCCCGATGCCCGCGACGGGCTGAAGCCGGTGCACCGCCGGATCCTCTACGCGATGCGCGAACTGCGGCTCGCCTCCAGCGGGCGTTTCCGGAAATCCTCGAAGATTTCCGGCGACGTGATGGGCAACTACCACCCGCATGGCGACCAGGCGATCTACGACGCGATGGCCCGCCTCGCTCAGGATTTCAACGTCCGCTATCCGCTGGTGGACGGGCAGGGGAACTTCGGCAATATCGACGGCGATAACCCCGCCGCCTCGCGCTACACCGAGGCGCGGCTGACCGCCGTCGCCGAATCGATGATGGAGGGGCTCGCCGAGAACGCGGTCGACTTCCGCGACAATTACGACGGCACCCTGACCGAGCCGGTCGTGCTGCCCGCGACCTTCCCGAACCTGCTGGCGAACGGCTCGTCGGGCATCGCCGTCGGGATGGCCACGAACATCCCGCCGCACAACATCGCCGAGCTCTGCGATGCCTGCCTGCATCTCATCAAGACGCCCGACGCCCGCGACGACACGCTGCTGAACTACATCCCCGGCCCCGATTTCCCCACGGGCGGCGTCATCGTCGAATCCCGCGACGCCATCGCCGAAGCCTACCGCACCGGCCGCGGCTCGATCCGCCTGCGCGCCAAGTGGGAGGTCGAGGACCTCGGGCGCGGCACCTGGCAGATCGTCGTCACCGAGATTCCCTACCAGGTGCAGAAGTCGAAGCTGATCGAACGCATCGCCGACCTGATCCAGACCAAGAAGATCCCGATCCTCGCCGATATCCGCGACGAGAGCGCCGACGACATCCGGATGGTGCTGGAGCCCAAATCCCGCTCGGTCGATCCGGAGCTCCTGATGGGCATGCTCTTCCGGAACTCGGACCTCGAGACCCGCTTCTCGCTCAACATGAACGTGCTGATCGACGGCGTGACGCCCAGGGTCTGCTCGCTGAAGGAGGTCCTCCGCGCCTTCCTCGATTTCCGCCGCGAGGTGCTCGTGCGCCGGTCTCGCCACCGGATGGCGCGGATCGACAACCGGCTCGAGGTGCTGGCGGGCCTGATCACCGCCTTCCTGAACCTCGACCGGGTGATCGACATCATCCGCTACGACGACGATCCGAAGGCCGCGCTGATGTACGAGGACTGGTCGCGCAGCCACCAGTCCACCATCCCCCGCGCGATGAACGAGGCGGGCTACCGCTCGCCGCTCGCCGGGGTCGACGTCTCGAGCCTGACGCTGATCTCGGATGCCGACGCGGTGGCCCTCGGCGTGCTCGCCGAGAGCGACGACGGCAGCCGCACCGTCCCGCACAGCTTCGCGGGGCGCGAGAACGGGCTCTCGGACGTGCAGGCCGAGGCGATCCTCAACATGCGCCTGCGCAGCTTGCGCCGGCTGGAGGAGGACGCGCTCGTCAAGGAGCAGGAAGCGCTGATGGAAGAGCGCGCCGGGCTCGAGGACCTCTTGGAGAACGAGGGCGTGCAATGGACGCGCATCTCGGAACAGCTCCGCGAGACCAAGAAGGCCTTCGGCCGCGACCACGACTGGGGCGCCCGCCGCACCGTCTTCGCGGAGGCCGCGGAGGTCGAGGAGGTCCCGCTCGAGGCGATGATCGAGCGCGAGCCGATCACCGTGGTCTGCTCGAAGATGGGCTGGATCCGGGCGATGAAGGGCCATATCGACCTGAACTCCGAGCTGAAGTTCAAGGACGGGGACGAGGGCCGCTTCGTCCTCCACGCCCAGACCACCGACAAGATCGTCGTCTTCGGCTCGAACGGGCGGTTCTACACGCTGCCCGCCTCGAACCTGCCCGGCGGGCGGGGGATGGGCGAGCCGGTGCGCCTGATGGTGGACCTGCCCAACGAGGCCGAGATCGTCACGCTCTTCGTCCATGTCCCAGGCCGCAAGCTGATCGTCGCCTCCTCGGCGGGTGACGGCTTCCTCGTGCCGGAGGACGAGATCCTCGCGCAGACCCGTTCGGGCAAGCAGGTGCTGAACGTGAAGGAGGGCGTCCGCGCGCTCCTCTGCAAACCCGCGTCGGGCGATCATGTCGCCTGCGTCGGCGAGAACCGCAAGGTGCTGGTCTTCCCGCTGGAGGAACTGCCCGAGATGACCCGCGGCAAGGGCGTGCGGCTGCAGAAGTTCAAGGACGGCGGCCTGTCGGACCTCACCACCTTCACGCTGGCCGAAGGCCTTTCCTGGAAGGACCCCGCGGGCCGCACCCGGACGGAGACCGAGCTCTCGGACTGGCAGGGCAAGCGCGCCTCCTCGGGCCGCATGGCCCCCCGCGGCTTCCCGAGGGACAACCGCTTCACCTGAGGGCGGGGCGGTCGCCCGCGTCATCGTTCCGGACATGCTCCTGCCGGAGGTTTCGTCCCGCTGAAAGGCGGGACGACTGCGTTTCAGGCTTCGGGAATGGGGGCTTTCAGGCACAAGCCGGTCAAGCGCCGGCCCGTGGGATGGCGCTTGCAACAGGAGAGCGGCGCGCTTTATCGCAGCCAAACACATCCCGACCTTGGACGCAGGCGCCAGCGTCGCCAAAGCGCCAGCCCGCGGGGACGGGCCGGCGCTTGTCCGGCGGCCTTCGGCCTTGTTCCGGACATGGGAAGCGGATCACCGTCTCACGGTCCCGAAATCGGGCCGGGGTCACCCAACCTCCGCCTCGCCACGGGAGGGTGCCGACACCCCTACCGCCGCTCCGCCTCCAGCCATACCCCGCCCTCGGGGCGCAACGTTATGATCATCACCGGCGCCGGCACCTTGCCCGCCACCTTCCGGAACCGGAACCGCGCAAGCAGCGTCGCGAGGATGATCACCGCCTCCTGTATCGCGAAGCTCGCCCCGATGCAGATCCGCGGCCCGTCGCCGAAAGGCAGGTAGGCATAACGGTCGACCGCCTTCGCCGCGGCGAACCGCCCGGGGCGGAATTCATCCGGCGCCTCCCAGAGCAGCTCGTTGCGGTGCAGGGCGTAGATCGGGATCATCACCGTGTCGCCCGGCCGGATCTCGCGCCCGCAAAGCGCGTCCGCCTCCAGTGCGGTCCGCGAGACCAGGGCGGCGGGCGGGTAGAGCCGGAGCGTCTCGTCCACGATCCGCCGGACGAGGGGCAGGGCGGCGACATCCTCCGCCCCGGCGGCGCGGTCGCCCAGCACCTCGCGGGCCTCCGCGGCGGCGGCCTCCTGCACCTCGGGATCGAAGGCACAGAGATAGAGCGCCCATGACAGCGTCAGCGCCGTCGTCTCGTGTCCGGCGACGATGAAGGTCAGCAGGTTGTCGCGCAGCTCTCCGGTGTTCATCCGGCGCCGCGTCTCCGGGTCCTCCCCGGCCAGCAGCAGGTCGAGCAGGTCCGGCACGCCCTCCAACCCGCGCTTGCGCCGCGCCTCGATCGAGGCGTCCGCGACGCTCTTCATCTCGCGCAGCGCCCGGCCGGAGCGCACCCGGCCCGGTCGCGGCACCCAGTCGGGAAAGCCCAGCATGTCGAAGAGCGAGACCTTCCCCGCCTCGGCCACGTAGCCGTCCACGGCGCGGTGCACCGCGGCCCGGTCGAAGCCCTCGTCGCCCGAGAAGGTCACGTCCGAGATCACGTCGAAGGTCGCCCGGACCATCTCGTCGTACATGTTCACGGCGCGCGGCCCTGCGGCCTCGATCCGGGCGCAGGCCTCTTCCGCCGCCCGCGTCATGCAGGGCGCCAGCGCCGCCACGTTCCGGTGCGAGAAGGCCGGCGCGGCCGCCCGGCGCTGCCAGCGCCAATGCGCGCCCTCGGCCACGAAGAGGCTTTCGCCGATCGCGGGCCGCAGCAGGTTCTTCGTCACCATCGACTTCGGATAGGCGTCGACCTTCTCGAGCAGCATCCGCCGGATCGCGCCCGGGTCCATCACCATGTGCCAGCGCACGCCGGTCCGGCCCGAAACCATCGGCTGCGTCGTCGCGATCCGCGGAATGATCGAAAGGATGTTGGCCCGGGCCGCCCGCAGGCTCGCGAGCAGGCCGAGCGGCTGGGTCACGAGCGGCACGCGGACCGGCAGGTCGGGCGCATCGCCCGGCCGCGGCGGGGGCTCCTGGATGGTCATGGCATGCACTCCCTTCGATCGGCAATATAGACACGCCCGGGCCGCGTGCCAGTGGCCGGGGCGTTGCGCCACGACGGGGGGTGGGGTATCCGGGGGGACGGACAACGACGGGAGCCGACCTTGCGCATTCTCATTCTTGCGGCCCTGGTGGCCCTCGCCGCCTGCACCAATTCCAACGACCTCGACGAACCGACCGCGGATCTGGGCAACTTCCTGCTCGGCCACAATGTCGTGATCGCGTCGAAGGCGCAGAAGGGCCCGCTGTCGCGCGACGCCACCGAGCAAGAGCTGAGCACGGCTCTGAAATCCGCCATCGACGACCGCTTCGGCCGCTACGACGGGACGAACTACTACCACCTCGGCGTCAGCGTCGAGGGCTACAACATCGCGCTGCCCGGCGTGCCGCTGGTGGTCGCGCCGAAATCGGTCCTGATCCTGAACGTCTCGGTCTGGGACGACGCGAAGCAGATCAAGCTGACGCCGAAGCCGAAGCAGATCACCGTCTTCGAAAGCTTCTCGGGCGACGTGATCGTCGGATCGGGGCTGACCAAGTCGAAGGAGGAACAGCTCGCCAACCTCGCGGCCAATGCCGCCAAGGAGATCGAGAACTTCCTGCTCGAGAACCGCGAATGGTTCGGTCCCGCGCCGGCGCCCACCTCGGCCAAGGGCGGCGCCGCCGCGCGCGTCCCGGCCGCGACCGCCACCACGACCGCGGCGGCCCCCGTCTCGGCGGCCTCCGCCGCCGCGGCGCAACCCGCCGACCCGGCGCCTGCGGCCACCGCACAGGGCACCGTGACGGTCGGGGATCAGCCCTACGCGGCGCCGCGCCAGACGCCGCGGAAACTGGTTCCCATCACCTCGGGCCTCTGAGCCCCGACACCCCCTGCAGGTGCTTGATTTTCCCGCCGCGAGCCAATAAATGGCCCGCGAAGACGAAACGGGCTCACCCTGAGTGTCAGGCACGCCCCCCAAACGACGAGGCGCCCTAGCCAATGGCAAAGGAAAAGTTCGCGCGGACGAAACCGCACTGCAACATCGGCACGATCGGTCACGTTGACCACGGCAAGACGACGCTGACGGCGGCGATCACCAAGTTCTTCGGTGAATTCCGCGCCTACGACCAGATCGACGGCGCGCCCGAAGAGAAGGCCCGCGGCATCACGATCTCGACCGCGCACGTCGAGTACGAGACCGAGGCGCGTCACTACGCCCACGTCGACTGCCCCGGCCACGCCGACTACGTGAAGAACATGATCACCGGTGCCGCCCAGATGGACGGCGCGATCCTGGTGGTGAACGCGGCCGACGGCCCGATGCCCCAGACGCGCGAGCACATCCTGCTCGGCCGCCAGGTGGGCATCCCCGCCATGGTCGTCTTCCTGAACAAGGTCGACCAGGTGGACGACGAGGAGCTGCTCGAGCTCGTCGAGATGGAAGTCCGCGAACTGCTGACCGAATACGACTACCCGGGCGACGACATCCCGATCATCGCGGGTTCGGCCCTGGCCGCCCTCGAAGGCCGTGACGAAGCGATCGGCGAGAACAAGATCCGCGAACTGATGGCGGCCGTGGACG
>NZ_JHZF01000016.1 GCF_000688295.1 Pseudooceanicola nanhaiensis DSM 18065
CCCTACAAGACAGAAAGCGTACACTACATACAGTCGTACATGACTTGGACAACTTGGGTCTTTTCTTGGTCTGGTGGTCATAGCACGAGCAAAACACCTGGTCCCATCCCGAACCCAGCCGTTAAGTGCCGTCGCGCTGATGGTACTGCGTCTCAAGACGTGGGAGAGTAAGTCGCCGCCAGACCTAGAAAAGACCCACGATATCTCTCAATACGATCAAGCCTCTCGTCACCACTAAGACCATGAGGCAAATATTGCCGCGGGATGGAGCAGCCCGGTAGCTCGTCAGGCTCATAACCTGAAGGTCGTAGGTTCAAATCCTACTCCCGCAACCAGTTTTAGCGAACAGGCCGCACCCGAAAGGGTCGCGGCCTTTTTGCTGTTCGCAAAGCTCAACAGCACCAACAGCTTGCCACGGATCTCCAGCGTGTGGAGGTCCGCTTCCTCGTCCCACGACACGACCACCGTCTCGACCAGCCTGTGCGGCTCGGCGGCCGCCGGAGTCTTCGGCAGGTCGATCGGCGCAGGGAGGCACGCCGTCGTTCCTTGAGCTTGCCTTCGGCCGCTTCCAGCTCCTCGGTCAGGACGCTCTAGAACCGCTCCCTGCTCCTCATTTGCCGCGCGCCACCAGCCCTTCAGCAGAACCGCGCACAGTCTCGGAAACCTCTGGACCCGTCAGCCGGGTTCATGCTGGACAGGAACCGAGGCGCTTCGGGCCCCGATCCGGCGCCTCGCCAAAAGTAATTAGCTTGCAGACAATAACCAAGGTATCTATACCGGATCACGACGAGGGAGGAGAGGTTCATGATCGATTACGAAACGCTCAAGGCGCGGGCCTTCGCGCCTGTGGAGCAGAGCTATACGCAGCGGGACACGATCCTCTATGCGCTCGGCCTCGGGCTGGGCGGCGATCCGCTGGACGCGGCGCATCTGCGCGCCACCTACGAGCGGGCCGAGGGCTTCTGCGCGCTGCCGTCGATGGTCAACGTGCTCGCCGGCCCCGGCTTCTGGGCGATGGAGCCGGACACCGGCCTGACCTGGCAGAAGATCCTGCACGGCGAGCAGAGCTTCACCCTGCACGCGCCGCTTCCCGCGGAAGGCACGATCGTCGGCGAGACGCGGATCACCGAGATCATCGACAAGGGCGAGGGCAAGGGCGCCCTGATCTATTCCGAGCGGCGGATGACCGACAAGGCCTCCGGCACGCTCATCGCCACCGTCGAGGGGACGAGCTTTGCCCGCGGCGACGGCGGCTTCGGTGGACCCACGGGGCCGGTGAAGCCCGTTCACACGCTGCCCGAGACCGAGCCGGAGGCGGTGTTCGAGCACCGGACCCTGCCGGGCCAGGCGCTGATCTACCGGCTGTCGGGCGATTACAACCCGCTGCATGCCGACCCCGAGGTCGCGACGGGTGCGGGCTTCAAGGCGCCGATCCTGCATGGGCTCTCGACGCTCGGCGTCGCGTCCTGGTCGATCACCGCGGCGCTTGCCGATGGCGATCCCGCGGCGCTGACGCACCTGCAGCTGCGGTTCTCCTCTCCGGTCTATCCGGGCGAGACGATCCGCACGGAGATGTGGCGCGACGGCGACGAGGTGAGCTTCCGCGCACGCGTGGTCGAACGCGACGTGGTGGTGCTGAACAATGGTCTGGCCCGGCTGGGCTGAGGGAGGATGACAATGAGCGAGAGACAGGTTCCGACGATCTATCCGGAAACCCGGTTCTACTGGGACGGCGCCAAGGCGGGCAAGCTGCTGCTGCAGAGCTGCACCGCCTGCGACAAGGCCTATTTCCCGCCGCGGCCCTTCTGCCCCGCCTGTGGCAGCCGCGACGTCGAGGTGATCGAGGCAAGCGGGAAGGGCACGCTCTACAGCTACATCATCAACCAGCTGCCCGCGCCGGGCTACGAGCCGCCCTTCACCGTGGCCGTCGTGATGCTCGAGGAAGGCGTGAAGATGGTGTCGAACATCCTCGACTGCCCGCCCGATCCCGAGGCGCTGATCCTCGACATGCCGCTCGAAGTGACCTTCGAGCAGCGCGGCGAGATCGCCGTGCCCCAGTTCAAGCCCGCGGGAGGTGCACAATGAGCCGCGCGACCGTCGCCATCGTCGGCGCTGCCGAGACCACGAAACTGGGCAAGGTGCCCGAGCTGAGCCAGACCGGCCTGCATGCCGATGCCGCGCTGAACGCGATGGCCGATTGCGGGCTGACGCCCGCCGACATCGACGGCGTGGCCACCGGCGGGCACGACGTGGCCGAGATCATCCAGTACCTCGGCATCACGCCGACCTGGTACGACGGCACCTCCGTGGGCGGGTGCTCGTTCATCACCCTCGTCCGCCACGCGGCCGCCGCCATCCAGCAGGGACTCTGCACCACGGTGCTCATCACCCATGGCGAGAGCGGGCGGTCGAACAACCGCAGCCACCGGCCGATCTTCCCCTCGATGCAGCAGCAGGAATTCGAGGCGATCTACGGCCCGCTCGTGCCGCCCTCGCGCTTCACCCTGCCGGTCATGCGCAAGATGAAGGATGACGGGCTCACCGAGGAGCAGCTTGCCATGGTCGCCGTGGTCCAGCGGGAATGGGCGGGCTTCCACCCCCGTGCCACGATGCGTGACCCGATCACCGTGGACGACGTGCTGAATTCCAAGATGATCGCCTATCCGTTCCGGCTGATGATGTGCTGCCTCGTCTCGGACGGCGGCGGCGCGCTGATCCTGACCTCGGCGGACCGCGCCAAGGATTTCCCGACGAAGCCCGTCTACCTGCGCGGCAACGGCGGAGAGAGCGCCGAGGGGCCGATGATCTCGCAGATGGAGAGCTTCTCCTCGTCCAAGGCCTTCCGGGTCTCCGGCAAGGCGGCCTTCGAGAGCGCCGGCATCAGCCATTCGGATGTCGATCACCTGATGATCTACGACGCCTTCGCGCACCTGCCGATCTACGGGCTCGAGGACCTCGGCTTCGTCGGCCGCGGCGAAGGCGGCGCCTTCATCGCCGAGGGCAACACCCGTCCCGGCGGCAAGCTGCCGCTGAACACCAACGGCGGCGGGCTGAGCTACATGCACTCCGGGATGTACGGGATGTACGCCCTGCAGGAGAGCGTCCGGCAGATGCGCGGCATCTCCCCGGCGCAGGTGGAGGGCGCGAAGCTCTCGGTCTGCCACGGGGTCGGCGGCATGTTCTCGGCTGCGGCGACCGTGGTGATGACCACGGAAGAGCAGTGGTGAGCGAGTTCGCCGGCAAGACCGTCTTCGTCTCGGGCGGGACGAGCGGCATCAACCTTGCCATCGCCGAGCATTTCGCGGGGCAGGGGGCCAGGGTCTTCGTCATCTCGCGCGATCCGCAGAAGGTCGGGCGCGCGGTCGAGACCCTGCGCGGCCACGGGGCAGAGGCGGACGGCATGTCCGCCGATGTCCGGGATTACGCGCAGGTCGAGGCGGCCCTTGCCAGGTGCGCCGAGCTCTTCGGCAAGATCGACATCCTCGTTTCGGGTGCGGCGGGCAACTTCCTTGCCCGGGCGGAGAAGATCAGCTCCAACGGCTTCCGGGCGGTGATGGAGATCGACGTGCTCGGCACGCATCACGTGATGCATGCCGCCTTCCCGCATCTGGCGACCCCCGGCGCCTGCGTCCTGAACATCTCGGCCCCGCAGGGCAGCGTGGCGATGGTGGGGCAATCGCATGTCTGCGCGGCGAAGGCCGGCATCGACATGCTCACCCGCACGCTGGCGCTGGAATGGGGGCCGCGCGGCATCCGGGTGAATTCGGTCTCTCCGGGGCCGATCGCGGACACCGAGGGCCAGAAGCGCCTCGTGCCGGATCCGGCCGCGGTCGAGGAACGGGTGAACTCCATCCCGCTCGGCCGGATGGGCACGCTCGACGACGTGACCGCGCTCTGCGCCTTTCTCGCCTCCGACCGTGCCGCCTATATCACCGGCACGGTGATCCCCGTGGACGGGGGCGTGACGCTGAACCCGACCCCGACGCGCATGGCGAGGTTCCTCGATGCGTGAGACGTCAGGCGCCGGCGCGCTGGCCGGGCTGCGGGTGCTCGACCTGACCGACCATCGCGGCGTTCTGGCGGGGCGGATGCTGGCCCTGATGGGCGCGGACGTGCTGCAGGTGGAACCGCCCGAGGGCACCCCTGCCCGCCGGCAGGGGCCTTTCGACGGCGAGAGGTCGCTCTTCTGGGCGGCCTATGGCACCGGGCGCAGGTCGCTGGTGCTCGACCGCGCGGCCGAGGCGGATCGGCTGATGGCGCTGGCGGCCGCGGCCGACATCATCCTGGAAAGCGGCAATCCCGGGCGGGACGCCTTCCTTGACACCGGGGCGCTGCTGGCGCGCAATCCCGGCGCGGTGCATGCCATCGTGACGCCCTTCGGGCTCGACGGGCCGAAGGCCGGCTATGCCGACAGCGACCTGACCGCCTGGGCCTCGGGCGGGCCGCTCAAGCCCACGGAATCGCAGGCCGGCATCCCGACGCGCGTCTCTGTCCCGCAGGCCTATCACCATGCCGCGGCCGATGCGCTCTGCGGCGTCATGGTCGCGCTCGAGGCGCGGCGCCGGTCGGGGCGGGGCCAGCGGGTGGTCAGCTCGGCGCAGGCGTCCGCCTCGCAATGCACGCTGAGCCTGAGCCTCGCCACCGTCATCGGCCACCCGGATTACGTCTTCCGGGCCGAGGTGAAATCGAAGAAGAAGCGCGAGCTCGACCTCTCGGGCAGCGGCTCGCGCACGCAGCGGTCGAAATGGCCGGTGAAGGACGGGCTGGTCGAGATGCACCTTGCCCTCGGTCCGGCGGCCGGGCGCTTCACCAACAACCTATTCGCGCTGATGAAGGCGCGGGGCGCGTGTTCCGACACATTCGCGGAATGGGACTGGGTGAGCCTGCCGCCGAAGATCGAGAACGACGAGATCAGCGAAGAAGAGATGGAGCAGGCCCGCGAGGAGGTCGCGGCCTTCCTCGCGCCCATGACCAAGCGCGAGACCGTCGAGATGGCGCTGGAGCATCGCCTGATGCTGGCGCCGATCATGGACGCCTCGGACCTCGCCGACAGCCCCCATGCCGAGGCCCGGGGCTTCATGCGGCAGGTCGGCGACCTGCTGTTGCCGGGCGTCCCGGCGCTCGGCTTCGACGCGGGGTTCGTCGAGATCACCCCCGCGCCCGAACCGGGCGAGGGCGGGGCGGCCGTCGAGGCCGCGTGGCTTGCCGGGCGGAGCGCGGTGCCGTTCATGCCCGAAGGCGCGCCGACTCCGGCCGCGCAGCCGCTGGACCATCTCACGGTGCTGGACCTTTCGTGGGTCGTCGCGGGCCCGATGATCGGCCGCTGCATGGCCGATTTCGGCGCCACGGTGATCCGGGTCGAAAGCTCGAAGCGGCCCGAGGTGGCGCGGCTGACCGGCCCCTTCCCGGGCGGCGTGCGGAACCTGGACAAGTCCGGGCTCTACGAGAACTGCAACGCGGGCAAGCTGGGCGTCACGCTCGACCTCTCCACCGACGAGGGGCGGGACATCGTGCGGGCGCTCGCGAAACGGGCCGACGTGCTGGTGGAGAGCTTCGCGCCGGGCCAGATGGACCGCTGGGGCCTCGGCTACGACAGCCTGCGCGCGGACAACCCGGGGCTGGTCATGCTCTCGACCTCGCTCATGGGGCAGGCCGGGCCGTGGAAGGCGCTTGCGGGCTTCGGCAACATCGGCGCGGCCATGTCGGGGCTGCAGGTGCTGGCGGGCCGCGAGGGCCAGCCGCCGACCGGCCCCTACGGTCCCTATACCGATTTCTGCGCCCCGCGCCTCGCGCTGCCGGTGCTGCTGGCCGCGCTCGACATGCGGCGCCGCACCGGGCAGGGGCGCTGGCTCGACATCTCGCAGGCCGAGGCGGGGATGCAGTTCATCGCCGAGACCTTCGCCGATTACGCGGTCACGGGCCATGTGACCGTCGCGCAGGGCAACCGCGATCCGCGGATCGCGCCGAACAATGTCTATCCCTGCGCCGCGCCCGAGGGCGAGACCGCATGGGTCGCGCTGAGCGCGGTGGACGATGCCGCCTGGGGCGGGCTGGTCGCCGCCTCGGGGATCGAGGCGCTGGCCGACCCGGCGCTCGCCACGCTCGAGGGCCGCAAGGCCCGCGAGGCCGAGATCGACGGGATCCTCGCCGCCTGGACCGCGGAGCGGGAGGCCGGCGAGGTCGAGGCGCTTCTGCAGGCGGCCGGGGTGGCGGCCCATGTCGTCGCCTCGAATGCCGACATGGCCGCCGATCCGCAGCTTGCCGCTTGGGGGCATTTCCTTCAGCTCGAGCGGCAGGACGGGACGCCCTCCTGGGTCGAGGCCTGCCGGTTCAAGCTGTCCGAAACGCCGGGGGCGCCGCGAATGGCCGCGCCGCATTACGGGCGGGACGGGGAGCGTGTGCTGCGCGACATGCTGGGGATGGACCCGATGGCGGTCGCGGAACTGGCGGAGCAGGGCGTGTTGCGCTGACCTGCGGAGCGTGAGGGTCGGTGCGTTCGGAGCACGACTCCTACCGAGGCTGGCGAGGCCGGGCGCAAGCCCGGCCTTCGGCATTTCGGGGGCGCGGGCGGCCTCGCGTCTGCGCGGAGCGAGCCTGTTGCCCATGTCCGGATCGAGGCCGCCGCGCGCCGCCCTGGTGTCGCAAGCCGCGTCGGCGCGGGCGCGATCACGGCCGGGACAGATCAAGAGGCTCTGACGTCGGACAGGCGCCGGCGCACGGGCCGGCGCCTGTCCGACCCGTCCCCATTGCCTGGCCGGGGACGGGGGCATCGCGGCGACGCAAGGTGCTTGCCGGGCTCAAGCCCGGCACAGGCTCAGCGGAAATCGAACCGAGGCGGCAGTTTCCTGGTAAACCGCTCCAGCGCGTCCTGGTGATAGCGGGAGGACAGGCAGATCGACTGCGCCTGCGCCTCCAGCGTCAGCAGCGCCTCGCTGTCGAGGTCTAGCGACCGGGCGGTGATCGACTTCGTGAGCGCGAAGGCGGTCGGCGAAGCCTCGGTCATCATCGCCGCCATCTCCATCGCGCGGGGCAGGAGCGCTTCGGGCGTCGTGACCTCCATCGCGATGCCGATGCGCTGCGCCTCCTCCGCCGATACGGTGCGGCCGGTGTAGAACATCTCGCGCGCCCGCTGGAGGCCGACCATCCGGGGAAGGGAGTAGAACAGGTTCGCATCCGGCACCGCGCCGACCTTGCAGAACGAGGCGTTGAAGCTCGCCCGGTCCGAGGCGAGGATGATGTCCCCCGTCAGTGCGAGGCCCAGCCCCGCGCCATAGGCCGGGCCGTCCACCGCGCAGATCACCGGGACGGGCAGGTCGCGCAGCAGCCGCAGCCAGCCGTGCAGCTGCGTCATGCGCGGGGTGATGTCCTCGGCCCCGCCGACCGCGCCGGCCTTGTGATTGGCGAGCATCTTCTTCAGATCACCCCCCGCGCAGAAGACGCCGCCGCTCCCGGTCAGGACCACGGCCCGGACCTCCGGGTCGCCGGTCAGGTCATGGACCGCCTCGCTCAGCGCGGCCTTCAGCGCGTCCGACAGCGCATTGCGCGAGCCCGGCTCGGCCATCTCGAGCAGGACGATCCCGCCCTCGCGGGTCACATTCAGCGCGCTCATGCCGGCACGCCTTCCAGAACGGCCCGCTTCAGGGCGGTCTTGTCGATCTTGTTGGTGGCCGAGAGCGGCAGGGCCTCGGCCCAGATCGTCATCCCGCGCGGCGCCTTGTAATGGGCGATCCGCTCGCGGCAGAAGGCGATCAGCTCCTCCGTCGTGACGCTCTGCCCGGTGCGCAGGGCGACCACGGCATAGACCATCTCGCCCCATTTCTCGTGCGGGACACCGAAGACCGCGGCCTGCGCCACGGCGGGATGCTTGCAGAGCGCGTTCTCGGTCTCGATCGGATAGACGTTCTCGCCGCCCGAGATGATCATCTCCTTGGTGCGGCCGGCGATGTAGAGATAGCCGTCCTCGTCCATGTAGCCGGCATCCCCGGTGTGGAAGAAGCCGTTCCGCATCGCCTGCGCGGTCTCCTCGGGGCGGTTCCAGTAGCCGTGCGTCACCTGCGGGCCGCGGACGACGATCTCGCCCGGCTGGCCCGGGGGCAGGGGGCGGTCGTTCTCGTCCACGATCCGGAGGTCGCTGTAGAGGATCGGCCGGCCCACCGAAGAGAGCTTGCCGATCATCGGGTTGCCCGGGACGTGGTCGGCGGGTTCCAGCACCGACAGGACCGGCGAGGTCTCGGTCAGCCCGTAGCCCTGGCAGAAGGTGATGCCCGGGATCGCCTCGATCGCGCGCTCCATCAGCGAGACGGGCATCGGCGAGGCGCCGTAGGTCAGCACCCGGATCGAGGAGAAATCGAACTTCTCGAAATCGGGGTGGTCCATCACCATCCGCAGCATCGTCGGCACCATGGTCATGGTCGAGATCCTGCGCTCCTCGATCATCCGCATGGTTTCCTCCACGTCGAATTTCGGCTGCACGACCATGGTGGTGCCATAGGCCACCGCGGTGAAGACGCGGCTGCCGGTGCCGAGGTGGAAGAGCGGGCCCGAGAGCAGCAGCACGTCGTCCTGCCGGTAGCCGTAGAGATGGCCCGAACCGGTGGCGTTCACGAGGAAATTGGAGTGGCTCAGCATCACCCCCTTCGGACGCCCCGTGGTGCCCGAGGTGTAGAAGAGGATCATCGTCTCGTCCGACCGGCTGGCGCGGTCGTCGAAGGCGTGGTCGGGAACCTCGCCCGCCGCATCGGCGAGGGTGTCGTAATGCAGCGTCCCCTCGGGCAACGTTGCGCCGGGCTTGTCCCAGTCGGCATAGATCAACGTGGTGAGCGTGGGGCAGCGCTCCATCAGCGCGGCGGCGCGGTCGGCGAAGTGGCGGTCGACGATGAGGATGGCGGGGGCGCAATCCGCGACCACCTCGACCATCTCGTCCTCGGACAGGCGGTGGTTGATCGGCACCGAGATGGCGCCGATCACCGAGGGGACGAAATACATCTCCACCAGCCAGTGCGAGTTGAGCCCGAGGTAGGCCACCCGGTCGCCCGGGGCCACGCCGCGTTCGACCAGCACCTGCGCCATGCCGTGCACCCGCCGGCTGAAGTCGCGCCAGGAATGGTCGCGGCCCTCGTAATGGGTGGCGATGTGGTCGGGGCGGTGAAAGGCGTATTTCCGGATCAGGTCGGGGTAGCGGATCATCACCGGCCCCCCGTGACCTGACGGCCGATGATCTCGCGCATGATCTCTCCGGTGCCGCCCGCGATCCGGCCGACCCGCGCATCCGCCCAGGCCCGCGCGATCGGGTATTCCCACATGTAGCCGTAGCCGCCGAACATCTGGAGCATGTCGTCCAGGCATTTGCAGAGCGTCTCGGCGGTCAGCATCTTGGCCATCGCCGCGTCGACCGCGTCGAGCTCACCGGCGACGTGCATCTCGAGGCAGCGGTCGGTGAAGACGCGCATCAGGACGGCCTGGCTCTTGATCTCGGCCAGCTTGAAGCGGGTGTTCTGGAAATCTCCGATGGTCTTGCCGAAGGCCTTGCGCTCGGTGACGTGGGTGACGGTCCATTCGAGCGCGGCCTCCAGCGCCGACGACGCCCGGACGCATTGCAGCAGGCGTTCCTGCGGGAGCTGTTCCATCAGCTGGTAGAAGCCCCGGCCCTCGGCGCCGATCAGGTTGCCGACCGGCACGCGGACGTTGTCGAAGAAGAGCTCGGCGGTGTCCTGCGCCTTCCAGCCGACCTTGTCCAGAAGCTTGCCCTTCCGGAAGCCCGGCGTGTCGGCGGGGACGAGGATCAGCGAGGTCCCCTTGGCGCCCTGCGACGGGTCGGTCTTGCAGGCGAGGATCAGGATGTCGCAGTTCCCGCCGTTGGTGATGAAGACCTTCTGACCGTTGATGACATACTCGTCGCCGTCCCGGATCGCGGTCGTCTTGATGCCCTGCACGTCGGACCCTGCCGCGGGTTCGGTCATGGCGATGGCGCCGATCGCCTCGCCCCGGGCCATCTTCGGCAGCCATTCCTGCTTCAGCTCCTCGGAGCCGTAATGCAGGATGTAGGGCGCCACGATGTCGGAATGGAGCGAGAAGCCAGGCCCCATGGCGCCGGCCTTCGCGAGCTCTTCCATGACGACCATGGAAAACAGGAAATCCGCGCCCGCCCCGCCGTATTCTTCGGGCATGGCGGCGCAGAGCAGGCCGTTCTCCCCGGCTTTCAGCCATGCCTCGCGGCTGACCCGGCCCTCTTTCTCCCACGCGGCATGATGCGGGGTGATCTCGGCCTCGACGAAGCGGCGGACCTGATCGCGGAACATCTCGTGTTCCTCGGAATAAATCGTACGTTTGAACATGGGATTCTCCTCCTGCGGCCCGCTGAGGGCCGTATTCGGAGGAGACTGTAATTAGCTTGCAAACAGTAATCAAGCTAATTATAAACCGGGTGGAAAGCCAAGTGAGGAGGAGAGCGGATGCTCGACGGAAAAGTAGTCGTGGTCACCGGCGCGGGCCGGGGGATCGGGCGTGACATCGCATTGATGATGGCGAAGAGCGGCGGACGGGTGATCGTGAACGATCTCGGCGGCGCGGCCGACGGCGCGGGCGCGGATGCGACCCCGGCGCAGGAAGTCGTGGACGAGATCAAGGCCGCGGGCGGCGAGGCGGTTGCCAACTTCGGCAACGTGGCCAAGGCCGAGGACGCGCAGGCCATGTACCAGCAGGCCATGGACGAATTCGGCGCGATCGACGTGGTGGTCAACAACGCGGGCATCCTGCGCGACGTGATCTTCCACAAGATGACCGAGGAGGACTGGGATTCGGTGATCGCCGTCCACCTCAAGGGCAGCTTCAACATGGCCCATGCGGTTGCCGCCCAGTTCAAGATGCAGGCCTCGGGCTGCTTCATCAACTTCACCTCGACCTCCGGCCTGATCGGCAACTTCGGGCAGGCGAACTATTCCGCGGCCAAGATGGGCATCGTGGGGCTGTCGAAGTCGCTGGCGCTCGACATGGCGCGGTTCAACGTGCGGTCGAACTGCATCGCGCCCTTCGCCTGGTCGCGCCTGATCGGCACGATTCCCGCCAAGACCGACGCCGAAAAGGCACGGGTCGAGCGCATCAAGGAGATGACGCCCGCGAAGATCGCCCCGCTCTGCGTGGCGCTGGCCGATCCGACCAGCGACGTGACGGGCCAGATCTTCGGCGTGCGGAACAACGAGATCTTCCTGTTCAGCCAGCCGCGCCCGATCCGCTCGGCGCACCGCTCCGAAGGCTGGACGCCCGAGACCGTGCGCGACCATGCGCTCCCGGCGATGAAGTCCGACTTCTATCCGCTGGAACGCTCGGGTGACATCTTCACCTGGGATCCGGTCTGAGTGCCGCGCAGCGCCGCGCATGATCGCAAGCTTGCTAAGGGCTTGCCGGCTGGGCTAGAGCTTCCCAAGCCCGCTGGCATGCCCTTGGCCGAGGACCCGGAGATGGAAAAGCGCAGCTCCCTGAGCGAGGACAACAATCCGATCTTTCAGGATATCGCGCGCTTTCGTGCCATTCTGTTCGATTCCCTGCTCAAGCCGCACGACATGACCATGTCGCAGGGCTGGGTTCTCGTGCATCTCGTGCGCGAGAACGGGTTGCGCCAGTCCGACCTGGCCGACCGCATGGACATCGCCACGGTGACGATCTCCAAGCTGATCGACCGGCTCGAGGCGCGCGGTTACGTCGAACGGCGCTCCGACCCCGATGACCGGCGGTCGAACCGGGTCTATGCGCTGGCGCCGGCCAAGGAGGTCGTGAAGATCATGACCCGGACCATCTTCGAGGTGGACGAGCTGGCGACCCGCGGCATCCCCGAGGCGGACCTTCGGACCTCGCTGCGCGTGCTGCGGCAGATGAAGGAAAACCTCAGGGACGCGATCTCGCGACGCTAGAGACACGGGGGCGGCGCCTGCCGCCCCTCTTCCATATCGCAAAGGACAGAGCCGTGACGGACATGCCCTCCGCCGCGCCCCCGCTCGCGGGACTGCGCATCATCGAATTCGCCGGCATCGGCCCGGGCCCCTTCGCCGGCATGATGCTGGCCGACATGGGCGCCGAGGTGATCCGCATCGACCGCCCCGGCGGACAGGGAAGCCCCTCGGCCGGGGGCTTCGATCCGGCGCTGGACTTCATGGCCCGCGGCCGCCGGTCGCTGGCCCTGAACCTCAAGTCTCCCGACGCGGTGGAGCTGGCGCTGGACCTGCTGGCCGAAGCCGACGGGCTGATCGAAGGCTTCCGCCCCGGCGTGATGGAACGCCTCGGCCTCGGCCCCGAAGTCGTGCACGCCCGCAACCCGCGGCTCGTCTACGGACGGATGACCGGCTGGGGGCAGGACGGGCCGATCGCCCACACCGCCGGGCATGACCTGAACTACATCGCCCTGTCCGGGGCGCTCTGGGCCACCGGCGAGGCCGGCCGTGCCCCCACCTTCCCGCTGAACCTGCTGGGCGATTTCGGCGGCGGCGGCATGTATCTGGCCTTCGGCATGGTCGCGGGCCTGCTCAAGGCCGCGCGGACCGGCCGGGGCGACGTGGTCGACGCGGCGATCTGCGACGGCACCTCGTCGCTGATGACGATGATCCATTCCCGCCGCGCCATGGGGGTCTGGCGGGACGAACGCGCCGCGAACGCGCTTGACGGCGGGGTGCCGTGGTACGGCATCTACGAATGCGCCGACGGCGGATGGGTCAGCATCGGCGCGCTCGAGCCGCAGTTCTGGGCCTGCCTGCTCGAGAAGCTGGAGATCGCGCCCGAGGAGATCGGCGACCGCGCGGATCGCAGCCAGTGGCCCGCGATCCGCGCCCGGCTGTCCGAGACCTTCCTCAGCCAGCCGCGTGCCCATTGGTGCGACCTGCTCGAAGGGACCGACGCCTGCTTCGCCCCGGTGCTCAGCCCGGCCGAGGCGGCGGATCATCCGCACAACCGCGCCCGCGGCATCTTTGCCCCCGAGGGCCCGGCCCAGCCGATGCCCGCGCCGCGTTTCGCCGAGGCCGCGACGCCCTTGCCCCCGGCGCCGCCGAAGGCCGGGGCCGACAGCCGCAAGGTGCTCGAGGAGGCCGGACTCGACGCGGCCCGGATCGAATCCCTGTTCGGGTCGGGCGCCGTCGCCTGACCCGCCATCCGTTCTTGCGAGGAGAGAAGAACGCCCATGACCATGCCCGCCATCCTTGAAAATCTGCGCCTGCCGCTGATCGGCAGCCCGCTGTTCATCATCTCGAACCCCGACCTCGTCATGGCCCAGTGCAAGGCGGGGATCGTCGGCTCCTTCCCGGCACTCAACGCGCGCGAGAAGGACGGCCAGAGCCTCGACGAATGGCTCGGCCGGATCACAACGGAGCTCGACCGCCACCGGCAGGAGAACCCGGACCGCCCCGCCGCGCCCTTCGCGGTGAACCAGATCGTGCACCGCTCGAACGACCGGCTCGAGCGGGACATCGAGCTTTGCGTGAAGCACAAGGTGCCGGTCTGGATCACCTCGCTCGGCGCGCAGGAATGGGTCTACGAGGCGGCGCATTCGGTCGGTGCCATCGTGCTGCACGACGTCATCAACGACCGCTTCGCCCATAAGGCCATCGAAAAGGGCGCGGACGGGCTGATCGCCGTCGCGGCCGGTGCGGGCGGCCATGCCGGCGCGCTCTCGCCGCTCGCGCTGATCCAGGAAATCCGGGCGTGGTTCGACGGGCCGCTGTTCCTGTCCGGCGCGATCGCGAAGGGCGACAGCATCCTGGCCGCGATGGCCATGGGCGCGGACGGCGGCTATGCCGGGTCGGCCTTCATCGCCACCGAGGAGGCCAATGCCGCCGAGGGTTACAAGCGCATGATCGCGGATCACGGCGCCGACGACATCGTCTATTCCAACCTCTTCACCGGGGTCTGGGGCAATTACCTCAAGCCTTCGATCTCGGCCGCGGGAATGGATCCCGAGAACCTCGAACGGTCGGACCCGTCGAAGATGAACTTCGCCGAGAACCGCGAGAAGCCGAAGAGCTGGAAGGAGATCTGGGGCTCGGGGCAGGGCATCGGCGCGGTGAGCGACGTGGTGCCCGTCGCCACGTTGGTCGACCGGCTCGAGGCCGAATTCCTCGCCGCCCGCGCCCGGCTCGACACGCAGGCCGCCCGCTACACCGGCTGGGCGTGAGGGCAGGGGCCCGGGTCGAAGGCGATCCGGGTCCGATCCTCGATTCTCAAATAGATTCGCTGACTTATATATTGCTTGGTTATTGTTACCATGCTATCTAAATTCCAGCTGATCGGCACCCCTGTCCGATCCGACTCTGGGAGGAGATTGCATGAAGACCATTCTCAAGACGACGCTTGCTGCCTGTTCCGTGTCCGCCATTGCGCTTGCGGCCCATGCCGAAACCGTCCTCATCGCGAACGAGCCGGGGCCGAACCGCGGCGTCCGTGCCGAGGCGGTAAGCTACATCGCCGAGCAGATCGAAGAGCGCACCAATGGCGAGGTCCGGGTGGACCAGAACTGGGGCGGCGCCCTGTTCAAGACCAATGCGGCGCTTGAATCGCTCTCGACCGGCGTCGCCGACATGGGCGTTGTCATCGGCGCCTATGCCGCGTCGGAATTCCCCGAGCTCCAGATGGCCGGGCTTCAGCTCGAGCCCGCGCACCCCTGGGTGATGATGCAGGCCGTCTACGAGCTCTTCACCACGAACGAACAGCTCCAGGCCCGCATGGACGAGATGAACATCGAGTACATCTCGACCTTCTCGCTGTCGCCGGGGATCATGGCCTGCTCGGGCGAAGGGATCCGCTCGCTCGACGACGTGCCGGGAACGAAGTTCGCCCATACCGGCGCCTCCACCGACATCTTCGGCGAACTGGGCGGCAACCTCGTCTCGATGCCGATCTACGACGTCTACCAGGGCATGGAAACCGGCCTGGTCGAATGCTCGGTCACCTACGCGTATTACACCGTCGCGTCCAAGCTGGACGAGCTGATCGACACGATCACCGACATGCGCTTCGCCAGCCTCGCGAGCCTCGGCACGTTCATCAACAAGGACACGTTCGAGATGCTCACCCCCGAGCAGCAGGAAGTGGTCAAGCAGGTCGGCCGCGACACGATGGACTTCTACGGCGAGCGCCTTGTCGATGCCGATGCGAAGGCCGTGGAATCGCTGAAATCCGGTGACGATCCGGTCGAATTCGTCGAGCTGACCGATGCCGAATACGAGAAGATGACCGAGATGGCGCAGCCGTCGATCGACAAGTGGAAGGCCGACATGTCCGCCGTGGGCATGGATGGCGACGCGATGATCGAGGAACTGCTGACCCTGATCGCCAAATGGAACAAGGTGATGGAGGACGAGGGCCTGCCCTGGGAACGGAGCTGAGCCCACGCCACCGCCCGGCGCAGCCCCCTGCGCCGGGCCTTCCGACACTTCAGACCGGTATCCGACATGAAACGCATCGAGTACGTGCTCGATTCGGCGGCGGCTGTCGCCATCGTCCTTCTCTGCCTGCTGATCACGGCCAACATCGTGTCGCGCGAATTCCTCCTGATGGGGATGCCCGACATCATGATCGCCGTGCAGGAGCTCATGGTGGCCACGATCCTCTTCCCGCTCGCCTCGGCCACCGCCGCCCGCGCGCATATCGCGATCGAGGTCATCGCGAACCTCTTCCCGGCCGCGCTGAACCGCTGGATCGCCGTCTTCGCCGCGCTGATCGGCGTGGGGCTCGCCTGCGTCCTGTTGATGGCCGGCTGGTTCGAGTTCTGGAAGGCCTTCAACTCGCCCTCCCATTACGGCGGCACCTTCCACTGGCCCAAGTGGCCCAGCCGGCTGCTCTTCGTTCTGGCCTTCGTCTTCTTCCTGATCCGCCTCGTCCAGATCCTCTGGGTCGACCTGCGCGCCGCGATCACCGGGCAACCCGCCCCGGAAAAACTCTGAGCCGGAGGGACCACTATGGATCTGGCAACCATCGGTTACGTCTCCTGCGCGCTCGTCATCCTGCTGCTGGCGATCCGCGTCCCGATCTCCTACGCCATCGGCGGCGTGGCGGTCGTGGGGATCTTCCTCGTCTTCGCGTTCCGCACCGGGACGTTCATGCCCGAACGGGCGTTCTGGGCGACGCTGTCGCTGTCGTTCTCATCGACCTTCGACCTCGTGCACAGCTATGACCTGTCGATGATCCCGCTTTTCATCGCGCTCGGTCACATCGCCTACAAGGCGGGCATCACCACCGAGATCTACGAGGCCGCGCGGGTCTGGCTGGTCAAGCTGCCGGGCGGGGTGGCGATCGCCTCGGTCGCGGGCTGCGGCGGGTTCTCGGCGATCTCGGGCAGCTCCATCGCCTGCGCCTCGACCATGGGCCGGATCTGCACGCCCGAGATGCTGCGGCTCAACTACGACCCGCGCCTCGCCACGGCTTCGGTCGCGGCGGGCGGCACGCTGGGCTCGCTCATCCCGCCGTCGGTTCTGTTCATCATCTACGGCATCTTCACCGAAAGCTCGATCAGCCAGCTCTTCCTCGCCGGGTTCCTGCCCGGGGTGATCTCGCTCCTGGGCTACGCGCTGGTCATCGTGATCTGGGTGAAGCGCGAGCCCGAGATCGCGCCGGTGACGGACGAGGTCTTCACCCGCGCGCAGAAGATGAAGGCGGCGCTCGGCGCATGGCCGGCGGTGCTGCTCTTCGTGGTGGTGATCGGCGGCATCTACGGCGGCATCTTCACCGCGACCGAGGCCGCCGCCCTGTCGCTGCTCTTTGCCACGATCTTCGGCATCCTGCGGGGGCGGATGTCGGTCCAGGACATCATCCCGCTCCTGCGCGAGACGATGGTGACCACCGGCTCGATCTTCTTCATCGCGGCCTGCGCCAAGATCTTCGTGGCGCTGATCGCGCTGACCGGCCTGTCGAACTCGCTGGTGGGGATGCTGGGGGAATCGAACCTCGGGCCGGGGATGTTCCTGGTGATGGTCTGCGTGATCTACCTGGTGCTGGGCATGTTCCTCGATCCCGTCGGGATCATGGTGCTGACGCTGCCGCTGATGATCCCGATGGTCGAAAGCTACGACATGAACCTGATCTGGTTCGGCGTGGTGATCGTGAAACTGCTCGAGATCGGGCTGATCACGCCGCCGGTGGGCCTGAACGTCTTCGTCCTCGCCAGCGTCATCGAGGAGAAGACGGTCGAGATCGGCACGATCTTCCGCGGGCTGGTCCGCTTCCTGGCCATCGACATCGTGGTGCTGGCGCTGCTGGTGCTGGTGCCCGCGATCTCGCTGATCCTGCCGATGTCGATGTAGCGCCGGCGGCCTGCGCCGCTTCGGGAAACGGCCCTCGCCCGCTGCCGCGGGCGGGGGCCTTTTTCCTGTGCTCACGCCGGGGCGAGGGCCGCGTTGATCCAGTCGCAGATCGCCCGGAAGCTCGCGCCCGCCCGGCGCGCGCAATGTCGCGCGCGCAGGTAGCCATGCACGAGCTGCGGCTCGTTCCGCCAGTCGGCGCGGATCCCCGCCGCCTGCAGCGCGGCCTGGTAGGCCGGGCCGTCGTCGCGCAGGGGATCGACATCCGCCGTCACGATGAAGGCGGGCGGCAGGCCGTCGAAGCTCCGGGCCACCAGCGGCGCGGCCTCGGGGTCGGTGCGTCGGATCTCCAGCGCCTCGGGGCTCATCGTCTTCCTGTAGGCCAGCACGTCCTTCGCCCTGAGCATCGGCGCCTCGGCGTTCTCGGTGTAGGAGGGCGCGTCGGTCGGTCCGCCGAGCCCCGGGTAGATCAGCACCTGCGCCAGCGGCATCGCCCCGCCCGTGCGCCGCATCCGGAAACAGAGGGCGGCGGAGAGGTTCCCGCCCGCGCTGTCCCCGATGGCAATGCCCGCGCGGCCCTTTGCCGTCTCGGCCTCCCAGACGGCGGAGACGTCGTCGATCTGCGCGGGGAAGGGGTGCTCGGGCATCAGCCGGTAATCGACCGAGACGACCTCGCAGCCTGTCGCCACCGCCAGCTCGGCGCAGACATCGTCGTGACTGTCGAGCCCGCCGACCACGAAGCCGCCGCCGTGCGAATAGAGCAGGAACGGACGCGCTTCGGACCCCGTGGGCGTGTAGCGCCGCACCGGCACGCCCGCGACGACCGCGTCGGCCACCGGCAGGCCCTCGGGCCGGGGCTGGCGGAAGACGGCGCACATGGCGTCGTACATCCGGCGGTTCTCGGCGGTGGAGGCGTGGTTCGCCTCGTCGGGATAGACCGCCTGCGTGTCGGCGATGAACCGAAGGACCTCGGGGTCGGTGATCTGCATCTGTCAGCCTTTCCTGCGAGCCCGGATCGTCCGGTCGAGCCAGTCCGGATCCATTTCGGGCACCGAGCTCAGCAGCAGCTCGGTATAGGGATGGTGGGGCGGGGTGAACATCTCGGACTTCGGCGCCTGTTCGACGACGCGGCCCTGCTGCATGACGACGACATGGTCCGCGATGGCCTTCACCGTCGCAAGGTCGTGCGTAATGAACATGTAGGCAAGGTCGCGTTCGTCCTGCAGCCGCTTCAGAAGCCGCAGGATGCCTTCGGCCACGAGCTGGTCGAGGGCCGAGGTGACCTCGTCGCAGATGATGAACTTCGGCTCCGCGGCCAGCGCACGGGCGATGCCGATGCGCTGCTTCTGCCCGCCCGAGAGCGCGCCCGGCAACCGGTCGATGAAGGTGTCGGGGTCGAGCTCGATCGCCTCCAAGAGCTCGCGCACCTTGGCCTCGAGCGCGCGTCCGGTGAGGCCCAGGTAGAAGCGCGCCGGGCGGCCGATGATCTCGCGGATCGTCTGCTTGGGGTTCAGCGCGGTGTCCGCCGACTGGTAGATCATCTGGACCTGCCGGAGCTGGTCCTTGCTGCGGTCGGGCAGCCGCGGCGGAAGGGCCTGGCCGTCAAGCTCGACCGTGCCGCGGACCTGCGGCAGAAGCCCGGTGATGACCCGTGCGGTGGTCGACTTGCCCGACCCGCTCTCGCCCACCACGGCGACCGTGCGGCCGGCGTGGATGTCGAAGCTCACGTCCTGCAGGACCGGCGTGCCCGGCACGTATTCCGCCGTCACGTCCCGGACCCGCAGCACCGGCGTCGCCGCCTCGGGGGCGGGGCGCTCCTCCGAGGTGAAGCTGCGGACCGCCCAGAGGGATCTGGAATATTCCTCCTTCGGGGCGGCGAGCATCGCGCGCGTCTCCTGTTCCTCGACCTCGTCGCCGCGGAGCAGGATCTTGATGCGGTCCGCCATCTGCGCCACCACGGCGAGGTCGTGGGTGATGTAGATCGCCGCCGTGCCGATCTCCTGCACCGCGGTGCGGATGGCGGAAAGCACCTCGATCTGGGTGGTCACGTCCAGCGCGGTCGTCGGTTCGTCGAAGATGATCAGGTCGGGCTTGCAGGCCATGGCCATGGCCGTCATCGCCCGCTGGAGCTGCCCGCCCGACACCTGATGCGGGTAGCGGAAGCCGATCTCGTCGGGGTTCGGCAGGCGCAGGGCGGCATAGAGCTCGATCGCCTCCTGCTCGGCGGCGCTACGGCCCATCATGCGGTGGATCGCGGCGGGCGCCTCGACGGTCTGGTCGATCAGCCGGTGCGCCGGGTTGAAGTTCGCCGCCGCCGATTGCGCGACATAGGCGATGCGCTTGCCGCGCAACCTCCGGCGGCGGCGTTCGGACAGCGAGAGCAGGTCCAGCCCGTCGAACAGGACCGACCCGCCCGAGATGCGGGTGCCGTCCCGCGTGTAGCCCATGGCGGCAAGCCCCAGCGTCGATTTCCCGGCGCCGGATTCGCCGATCAGGCCCAGCACCTCGCCCCGCTTCAGCTCGAGGTTCACGCCCTTGATGATCGGCTGCCAGCGGTCGCCCTGGCGCCCCTCGATCTTCAGGTCCCGGATGGTGAGAAGCGTGTCGCTCATGGGATCAGTCCTTCAGGCCCGAGGCGCGGTGCAGCATCCAGTCCACCACGAAGTTGATGCTCACGGTCAGCAGCGCGATGCAGGCCGCGGGCAGAAGCGGCGTGATGTCCCCGAAGGTGATCATCATCGCGTTGTCCCGCACCATGGAGCCCCAGTCCGCCGTGGGCGGCTGGATGCCCAGCCCGAGGAACGAGAGCGCCGAGATCGCGAGGAAGACGAAGCAGAAGCGCAGCCCGAACTCGGCCACCAGCGGGGCCATGATGTTGGGCAGGATCTCGCGCCGGACGAGCCACCAGAGCCCTTCGCCGCGCAGGCGGGCGGCCTCCACGTAGTCCATGACGACGATGTCCATCGCCACCGCGCGGGCAAGGCGGAAGACGCGGGTCAGCTCGAGCACCGAGATGATGAGGATCAGCATCGGGATCGAGGTGCCGAAGATCGACAGGAGCAGCAGCGCGAAGACGAGCCCCGGGATGGCGATCATCAGGTCGACGAAGCGCGACAGCGCCTGATCGATCCAGCCGCCCAGCACCGCGGCAAGAAGCCCGAGCGCCGCGCCGACGACGAAGGCGATGATGGTGGTGGCCAGCGCGATCCCGATGGAATTCCGCGCGCCGTAGATCAGGCGCGAGAGCATGTCGCGGCCGAGGCTGTCGGTGCCGAGGACGAAATCGCCGCCCCAGGGTTCGAACTCCATGCCGACGATCTGCGTCTCGCCATAGGGCGCGAGGAGGTTCGCGAAGATGCCGGTCAGCGCGAAGGCCGCGATGACGACGATGCCGAAGATCGCGGTGAGGGGAACGGAGCGGAGGGAAATGGCGGTCATGGCGTCACTTCCTGTGCATCAGGCGGGGGTTGGTGGCGATGGCCAGCACGTCCGCGCTCAGGTTCAGAAGGATGTAGATGCCCGCGAAGATCAGGCAGCAGGCCTGCACCACGGGGATGTCCCGCTTGGCGACCGAATCGACCATCAGCTGGCCGAGGCCGGGGTAGACGAAGACCACCTCCACGATCACGACGCCGGTCACGAGGTAGGCGAGGTTCAGCGCGACCACGTTGATGATCGGCGCGAGCGCGTTCGGCAGCGCGTGGCGCAGGATCACCCGCGCGGGGCTGGCGCCCTTCAGCCGCGCCATCTCGATATAGGGCTGGGCGAGCAGGTTGATGATCGCCGCGCGTGTCATCCGCATCATGTGCGCGGTGACGACGAGCACCAGCGTCAGCGCGGGCAGGAAGGTGCGGTAGAGCATCGTGCCGAGCGAGGCATCGCTGCCGAAATCGGCGATCGAGGGGAAGAGGCCCCATTTGACCGAGAAGAAGAGCAGCAGGATGTAGGCGACGAAATACTCGGGGAACGAGATCGACGACAGCGTCGCGATGTTCACCGTCCGGTCGAACCAGCTGCCCCGGTAGAGCGCGGCGAGCAGGCCCAGCCCGATCGCCAGCGGCACCGAGATCGCGGCGGCATAGAGCGCGAGGAACAGCGTGTTGGCGAAGCGCCCGGCCAGAAGCTCCGAGATCTCGCGCCCGCTGGCCAGGGAGGTTCCGAAATCGCCGTGCAGCACATCGGTCAGCCAGGCGAGGTAGCGCGTGATCGCGGGCTGGTCGAGGCCGAGCTCGCGGCGGAAGGCCGCGACGGTCTCGGGGGTGGCGGACTGGCCGAGGACCTCTTCTGCGATGTCCCCTGGCAGAAGCTCGATGGCGAGGAAGATGAAGAGCGAGATCGCCAGGAGCGTCACCAGCCCGAGGGCCAGCCGCTTGAGGATCATGAAGGCGAGGGGGTGAAGCGTCATGCCGCCCCCGGATCCGGCCAGCCGATGTCGCGGATCGGGCGCCCGGCGTGGTCGGGGGCCGCCAGCCCGCGCTGGCCGGGCGACAGCGCGGCGAGCCGGTCGGTCAGCGGCGCCGCCATCGGGCTCGCACGGCCGGCCTGCGTGTCGACATGCATCAGCATGTGTTCGGCCGTGGCCTGCAGGGTGCCCGCCTCGTCCAGCATCTCGTGATGGATGCGGATGCGCTTGGCATCGTGGCCGAGGACCGTCGTGCGGATCGTGAGCGCGGTGTTCGCGCTGGTCTCGGCCAGGTGACGGATGTGGCTTTCGACCGTGTAGACCGAGCGGCCCGCGGAGCGATAGGCCGCGTCCATGCCGATATGCCCGAGGAAGGCGTCGGTGGCGTCGCCGAAGACCTGGAGGTAGCGGTATTCGGTCATGTGTCCGTTGTAGTCCAGCCAGTCACCCGACACGCGGCAGCGGTGCAGCGTCAGCGGTGCGGCGTAGTCGGGCGTGGCGGCCCCGGCCCCGGCCTTGGCGCGCTCGAAATAGCGGTCCTCCATCTCGCGCAGCGTCCGGCCCGCGCCCCAGTCGTTGGCCTTCAGCGCCTGGTAGATGCCGATGAGGTTGTCGTCGCGGATGCGCTCCAGCTCGCGGATCGAGTGCATGCCCGATTGCGTGTCGGACTGGTCGCCGATCTTGGTCGCCAGCTCGTCCGTCATCTCGGGCACGTCCATGAGCTTCGTCCAGGGCCAGGCGAGCGCCGGGCCGAACTGTTCGATGAAGTGCTTCATCCCGGCTTCGCCGCCGGCGATCCGGTAGGTCTCGAACAGGCCCATCTGGGCCCAGCGGAGGCCGAAGGAGAAGCGGATGACGTCGTCGATCTCCTGCGTCGTGGCGACGTCGTCATGCACCAGCCAGAGCGCCTCGCGCCAGACGGCCTCCAGCAGGCGGTCCCCGATATGGGCGTCGATCTCCTTGCGGACGCGCAGGGGCATCATGCCGGTCTCGCGCTGGATGTCGGCCGCGCGGGCCAGCGCGGCCTCGTCATTGGCGGGCGAACCCACGAGCTCGACCAGCGGCACGAGGTAGACCGGATTGAACGGGTGCGCCACGAAGATGCGCTCCGGGTGCTGCGCGCCTTCCTGGAGCTCGGACGGCTTGAAGCCCGAGGTGGAAGAGCCGATCAGCGCCTCGGGGCTCGCATGCGCCTCGATCTGGCCGAGGACCCTGTGCTTGAGCGCGAGCTGCTCGGGCACGCTTTCCTGGATGTACTCCGCGCCGTCCAGCGCCGTGGCGAGGTCGTCGTGGAAGCTCAGCTTTCCCTCTGCGCAGAGCGGGGCCTGGATCATCCGGCCATAGGCACGGCGGGCGTTGTCCAGCACCTCACCCACGATGCGCTGCGCCTCGGGGTGGGGGTCGAAGACGGCGACGTCGATGCCGTTCAGCAGGAAGCGGGCGATCCAGCCGCCGCCGATGACACCACCGCCCACGCAGGCGGCTTTCCGGATCCGGGTCATTGAAGCCTCTTGGTCCTTGAGGAATTGGGGGAAGGGGCCCCGCCGCGACCGGCGGGGCCGGGGCGCCGTCAGGCCAGCCACCACCGTTCGACGGCCTTCCAGCCGTCGAGGAAGCGGTTCGAGGCGAGCGCCCCGTGCTTCACCTTCTCGGACTTGCCGTCGATGAAGTTGGCGAACATCGGGATGATCGCCCCGCCGTCGTCGCGGCAGAGCTGCTGCATCTCGCTGTACATCTCGGCGCGCCTTGCGGTGTCCAGCTCGATCCGCGCCTCCTGCAGCAGCGTGTTGAAGCGCGCGTTCTGCCAATGGGTCTCGTTCCAGCTCGAATCCGCGGCGTAGACCATCGAGAACATCCAGTCCTCGGTCGGCCGGCCGTTCCAGTAGCCCTGGCAGAACGGCGCCTTGAGCCAGACGTTCGACCAGTAGCCGTCGGCCGGTTCGTTCTTGATGTTGACCGTGATCCCGGCCCTGGCGGCGCTTTCCTGGAACAGCACCGCCGCGTCGACCGCCCCCGCGAAGGCGCCGTTCGAGGTCGCCAGCGTCACGTCGAGGCTGTCCCGCCCGGCCTGCTTCAGGTGGTATTTCGCCTTGTCCGGATCGTAGGCGCGCTGTTCCAGATCGGCGTTGTGGAAGCGGTAGGCGGGCGCGATCGGGTGGTCGTTGCCGACCGAGCCGTGGCCGCGCAGGATCTTCTCGACCATCTCTTCCCGGTTCATCGCGTATTTCAGCGCCAGCCGGACGTTGACGTCATCATAGGGCGCGGCGTCGCAATGCATCGGGAAGGGGAAATGCGCGGTGCCGGTGACCTCGACCAGGTCGATCCCCGGGCGCCGTTCCAGCAGGTGCACGGTCTTGGTCGGCACGCCGTTGATGATGTCCACCTCGCCCGTCACCAGCGCGTTCTGCCGCGCGGTCGGGTCGTTGATCGTCAGCAGCGTCACCTCGTCGAACCAGGCGCGGTCCGACTTCCAGTAATCCTCGCGCCGTTTCAGGCCGATGCGGACGCCGGGCTCGTGCTCTTCCAGCGTGTAGCCGCCGGTGCCGATGCCCGATTTCCAGTCCATCGTGCCATCCGCCGCGGCGGGCATGATCAGCAGGTGGTAATCGGCGGCCACGAAGGGAAAGTCGGCGTTGCCCGAGCCCAGCTCGAACACCACGACGTTGTCGCCGTCGGCCCGGATGTCGATGACGTCCTTCAGCAGTTCCTTGGCGCCGGACTTCGTGTCGTCGCCCATGTGGTGGCGGAACGAGGCGATCACGTCACCCGCCGTCAGCGGCCGGCCGTTCGAGAACGTCACCTTCCGCAGCTTGAACGTCCAGGTCTTCGCGTCGGCCGAGGGGGTGATCTCTTCCGCCAGTTCGGGTTTCGCCGCGCCGGTCTCGTCGATCTCGACGAGGTTGTTGCAGACGCCGCCGATCATCGCGGTGACCACCGGACCGCCGGTGTAGGTCGCCGGGTCGATCGTGTCCGAGGTCGCGCCGCCGGAATGGCCGATGCGGACATGGCCGCCGCGTTTCGGGGTCTCCTGCGCGAAGGCGCGCGGCGCGAGGCCGAGCGCCAGCGCGCCGGCCGTGGTCCCCTTGAGGAACCCGCGGCGGTCGAGGTTGGAAAGTGCCATTGGTCTTCTCCCTGTCTTGCGGGCCCGAGCGGCCCGTTCCGGTTTCGGCCGGATTACCAGCGTTTCTTGAGGCCCAGCTTCTCGCGCACCTGCGCGGGCGTCATGACCGAGACGTTCATCGCCGAGAGCATCGTCACCGAGCGTTCCACCAGATCGCCGTTCGATGCCGTCACGCCGCGGTCGAGCCAGATGTTGTCCTCGAGCCCGACGCGCACGTTCCCGCCCGCGAGCACGGCCTGCGCGACATAGGGCAGCTGCATCCGGCCGATGGAGAACATCGAGTAGACCCAGCCCTCCGGCATGTTGTTGAGCATCGCGGAGAGCGAATTCATGTCGTACGGCGCGCCGAAGGGGATGCCCATGCAGAGCTGCACGAGGACCGGATCGTCGATCAGCCCCTCGTCGACCAGCGTCTTCGCGAGCCAGAGGTGGCCGAGGTCGAAGATCTCGATCTCGGGCTTCACGCCCGCGGCCTGGATGCGGCGCGCCATCGCGCGGAGCATGCCCGGCGTGTTGGTCATCACGTAATCGGCCTCGGCGAAGTTCATCGTGCCGCAGTCGAGCGTGCAGATCTCGGGCAGCAGTTCCTCGACATGGACGAGGCGCTCGGTCGCGCCGACGAGGTCGGTGCCGTCCGCGTTCAGCGGCAAGGGCGCCTCGGGCGAGCCGAGCACGATGTCGCCGCCCATGCCCGCCGTCAGGTTCAGCACCACGTCGGTGCCGCTGTCGCGCACGCGGGCCACGACCTCGCGGTAGAGGGCGGGATCGCGCGAGGGCATGCCGGTCCCGGGATCGCGGACATGGACATGGGCGACGGCAGCCCCGGCCTTGGCGGCCTCGACACAGGCGTCGGCGATCTGCTGCGGGGTGACCGGAACCTTGTCGCTCTTGTGGTGGCTCAGGCCCGAGCCGGTCACGGCACAGGTGATGAATGCGTCCCAGTTCACGGTTCCGCCTCCGAATCTGATGAATTGTCTCGATGCGGCAAGGCTAGAGCCGAAACCGACTCCTCATTTTGCATGACGCGTCATATTGTTTGCATATGGCGTCAGAAATCCCGCTCCGGATCACCTTCCTGCTGTTCGACGGCTTTTCCAACATGGTGCTGGCCAATGCGGTCGAGCCGCTGCGCGCGGCCTGCAACCTGTCCGGCCGCGGCTTGTTCCGCTGGCGCATCGCCACGCTGGACGGTGCCTCGGTGCGCAGCTCCTCTGGCCTCGTCCTGAAGGCGGAAACCCCGGCCGCGGCGGCCGGGGCTGCCGACATGCTGGTGCTGGTCGCGGGCTACGGCGCGCGCGAACAGGCGGCCGATCCGCAGGTCCGGCGGCTGGTCCGTGCCGCCGCGCGGCGCGCGGTGAGCGTGGTCGGGCTGGACATGGGGGCCTGGATCCTCGCCGCCGCGGGTCTGATGAACGGGCGGCGCGCGACGGTGCACTGGCAGGAGCTCGACGCCTTCGCGGAGGAATTCCTCGAGGTGGAGGCGGTGGCGCGGAGCCACGTGATCGACCGCGACCGGATGAGCGCGGGCAGCGCGACCTCGGCCATGTCGCTGATCCTCGAGGTCATCCGCGGCGCGGCCGGCGACGCGCTGGCCTATGACGTGAGCACGCTCTTCGTCTACGATTCGGCCGAGGCGCGCCGTGCCGAGAGCGGGGCGCTGTCGCCGCTGCTCGGCCGGGCCGTGCGCGAGATGCTGAAGCATATCGAGGAGCCCCTGCCGCTGGGCGCCATCGCCGAGCGGGCGGGCGTCGCGCCGCGGACGCTCGACCGGATGTTTTCCCGCGAGCTGGGGGTGAGCGCGGGCAGCTACTATCGCTCGCTCCGGCTCGGGCAGGCGCAGACGCTCGCGGCCGAGACCAGCCTGCCGGTGCATGCGATCGCGGCCCGGACGGGGTTCTCTTCCGCCGCGACGCTGTCGCGCGCCTTCCGCGGGCAGTTCGGCCTGACCCTGACCGCCTCCCGCCGGCGGGCGCGGGCGGCGGCGCGGCGGCAGCCGGCATGAAAAAGGCCCGGCGCCTGGGGCGCCGGGCCGTGTCGGGCCGGGACGACCGGGCCTTTTACTGGGCCTTTCGGAGCTTCTGTTCCTCGACCGCGGCATAGATCACGTCGGGATCGACGATGGTCGGCGGCAGCTCGACCCCGCGGTTCACGTATTGCGGATCCTCGAGTGCGACCGATTCGTCATAGGTCCGGACCACCACCCGCGTGCCCATGGGCGCCCGGTTGTAGAGGTCGATGATGTCCTGGTTGAAGAGCCGGATGCAGCCCGCGGTGCTGGAATTGCCGATCGACGCCATGTCGTTGGTGCCGTGGATCCGGAACCGCGTGTCGCGCCCGTTGCGGTAGAGATAGAGCGCGCGGGCGCCGAGCGGGCTGGCCACGCCGCCCGGGATGCCGCCGCGGAACGGGCCGTAGACCTCGGGTTCGGTGCGCAGCATGTTGGCGGTCGGCGTCCAGCCGGGCCATTCGACCTTGCGCTGGATCGTCGCGCTGCCCGAGAAGCCCCGCCCCTCGCGGCCGACGGCGATGGGATAGCGGGTCGCCTGGCCCGGGCCCTCCACGAAATACAGGAACTTGGCATAGGGATCGACCACGATGGTGCCGGGCTCTTCCGGACCGTTGTAGGCGACCTGCGTCATGCGGTTGGGCTCGACCAGATACTGCGGATCGACCGCCGGAAGGGTGATGTCCCCGTCCTCCATCGCGGCGTAGTGGCCGCCCGGTTCGACGGCTTCCATCGCGCCCTGGTAGGGGCCCGGGGCGCAACCGGCGATCGTGCCGATGGCACAGCAGAGGAAAAGGGCGCGGAGGGGGGAGGGGATCATTGGCAGCATCCGAGTGTTTGGTGGGTCAAGCTTGGCCGTCGGCCGGCGGTCTGGCGCGTTATGGTGGAGCCGCGCCGTCTCCTTTCCAGAATAATCAAGTATCGGAGAGATGTTGCCGCGTTTTCCTGCAGCGGATCAAGGGGCAGAAGGTGCGGGGGCGGGCGAGTGCGGCCCAAGCGTGACATTTGCCCGTCACATCCGGGATCCCGGCGGAAGACCGCCGACGGCCGGAGTGCCGCGCCGGTCCCGTGGCCGTGTTGCGCCGGGCTGTGCCCGTCGCGCGGGGGGCGCGGGCTCCGGCCATCGAGGCCGAAGCCCGCGCGCGGGGGCTGTCTGCCCCCTCCGCCCGTCGGCAGGCCGCCGGGCGCCCCCGAGGATACGGGACCAGAGGAAGGGGGCGGGTGCGGGAGGCTTGTCGGAGGGGGCGGTGGGAGCCGTGCAGATCACGGGTGGAGCGCCGCTCGGCAGCGGGTGCGGTTGTGGACGTGCGCCAAGGGGGAGGTGGTCCCGGGCGTCGTGTGTTCGGGGCTGCGAGAGCCGCTTGAGGCCTGCCTGGACGCCGGTCGCCCCTGCGCGCGGCGCCTTCGGCCCTGAGAACATCCTGTGGAGGCTGTACGAGACGGGCCTTGGCCGGCGCGCCGCGCGCTCGGCCCTGAGAACATCCGGTGGAGGTTTTGCGGCCTTAGCCGGCGCTCCGCGCGTTCGCGGCTGAAAGCCTCCACTGGAGGCTTTCCGGGACGCCGCTCGCCCCTGCGCTTCGCGCGTTCGCGGCTGAAAGCCTCCACTGGAGGCTTTCCGGGACGCCGCTCACCCCACGAACGCCTTTTCCACGACGTATTCCTTGGGGTCCGAATTCGCCCCCTCGCGAAGACCGTGGCTCTCCAGTATCTCCTTGATGTCGAGGTTCAGGCCCATCGAGCCGCAGACCATGGCGCGGTCGGTCTCGGGGCCGAAATCCTCGATCCCGAGGTCGCGGAACACCGTGCCGTCGCGCAGCAGGTCGGTGATCCGGCCCATGCGGGGGCTCTCCTCGCGGGTCGTGGTCGGGTAGTAGACCAGCTTGTCGAGCCCGTCGCCGATCAGCTCGCGCAGCATCTCGTCCGACCTGACCGTCTCGACCAGCTGGCGGCCGTATTCGAGATCCTTCACCTCGCGGCAGGTGTGGGTGAGGATGATCTTGTCGTAATCCTCGTAGGTCTGGGGATCGCGGATCAGCGAGGCGAAGGGCGCGATGCCGGTGCCGGTCGCGAAGAACCAGAGCCGCCTGCCGGGCAGCAGCGCGTCGTGGACCAGCGTGCCGACGGGCTTCGGCCGCAGGATGATCTGGTCGCCCGGCCTGATGTGCTGAAGGCGGGAGGTCAGCGGGCCGTCCTGCACCTTGATCGAGTAGAACTCGAGTTCCTCGTCCCAGGAGGGCGAGGCGATGGAATAGGCGCGCAGCAGCGGTTTCTGCTTGCCGGTCTTCGGGTCCGGGTCGCCCATCAGGCCGATCATCACGAACTCGCCCGAGCGGAACCGCAGCGAGGCGGGACGCGTGACGCGGAACGAGAACAGCCGGTCGGTCCAGTGCGTCACCTCGGTGACGGTCTGGGCGTCGGGCAGCGTGGGCGTCTTCGGGATGTCGGTGCGGGTGTCTACCATCGTCATGTCATCATCTGGGCCGGGTCACGGCCCCCTCTAAAGTCTCGGTCCGGTCTTGGGAAGGGTCTCAGGCCCCACGAAGGCGCGACTGATAGTCGTGGGCCTGCCAGTCGGCGCGGAATTTCCACTGGTCCTCGGGCTGGCGGGCGGCAAGCTCGTCGCTGATCTCGACCTCGTCGAAGCCCGAGCGCCGGGCCATCGCGTACTGGTCCGCGATGACATGGCCCTTGGCGCGCAGGCGGCCGGAATAGCCCAGGACGCGGAGGCGGCGCGCGATGGTGAAGCCGCGCCCGTCCGAGAAGGAGGGGAAGTTCACCCGGATCATCGCCGGCGCGGGATCCAGCACCACCTCGGCCGGATCCGCGTCCGAGGCGAGGTCGAGCACCGCCTCGTTCGCGCCCTCGGGCCAGTCGTCCGCGGCGAAGCCGCTGTCGGTCACGATCACGCTCATGCGTCCACTCCTGTGCGCACGACCTTCCCATCGACGATGTGAATGCCGCATTCGTTCTTGTCCTGCCCACGCCAGCGTCCGGCGCGCGGATCCTCGCCGGGCCCGACCGGCGAGGTGCAGGGCGCGCAGCCGATCGACGGATAGCCCTGCGCCACCAGCGGATGCCGGGGCAGGCGGTTCTCGTCCATGTAGGCGCGGATGTCCTCGGGCGCCCAGTGCGCCAGCGGGTTGACCTTGATCCGGTCCGGCCCGTCCGCCTCGAAGAACTCGAGCGCCTGGCGGGTCGAGCCCTGGTAGCGTTTCCGCCCGGTGATCCAGCCGTCGTATTCCGAGAGCACCCGCTGCAGGGGCCGCGTCTTGCGCAGGTCGCAGCAGGCGTCGGTGTCGCGCTGGTGGAGCGTGCCGTCCGCATCCCCGGCCGCCAGCGCCTCGTCGGCGGCGCGGATGATCCGCACGTTCTGCAGGCCGAGCCGTTCCGAGAGCTCGGACTGGTAGACCAGCGTCTCGGGGAAGAGCATCCGGGTGTCGATGAAGACGACCGGCGTGCGGTTGTCGATCACCGAGACGAGGTGCAGCAGCACGACGCTTTCGGCCCCGAAGGACGAGACCAGCGCGAGCCTGCCCGCCTGCGGGTCCTTCAGCGCCCCGGTCAGCACGGCGGTCGCGCCGTGGTGGCGGTAGCGATCGTTGAGCGCGGCGATCCGGGCCGCCTGCGCCTCGGGCGGCTCGCCCGCGAAATCGAGGGCTGCTTCAGGCATCGACCGTTTCCTTGGGATAGAGCGCCGCCTTGAAGGGATCGGCGCCGAGACGGCGGAAGGTTTCGAGGAAGGTCTCCTGCGGCCCCTCGCGCGTGTCGAGATAGGCGCGGACGATCCGCTCGATGGCGTCGGTCACCTCGTCATAGGCAAAGCCCGGCCCCATCCGCTCGCCGATGGCGGCGTCCTCGGTGGCGTCGCCGCCGATGGTGATCTGGTAGTTCTCGACGCCGGCGCGGTCGAGGCCGAGGATCCCGATATGGCCGACGTGGTGGTGGCCGCAGGCGTTGATGCAGCCCGAGATCTTCAGCTTGAGCGGGCCGATGTCATGCTCGAGCTTCAGCTCGGCGAAGCGCTCGGCGATCTCCTGCGCGACGGGGATCGAGCGCGCCGTCGCCAGCGCGCAGTAATCCATGCCGGGGCAGGCGATGATGTCCGAGATCAGCCCGATGTTCGCGGTGGCGAGATCGGCGGCCTTGAGCCGGGCATAGAGCGCGGGCAGGTCCGAGCGGTGGACATGCGGCAGGATCACGTTCTGCTCGTGGCTGATGCGGAGCTCGTCGTGACCGTAGGCCTGCGCGAGGTCGGCCATCACGCGCATCTGGTCGCCGGTCGCGTCGCCCGGGGTCGCGCCGTGCTTCTTCAGCGAGATGGAGACGATGGCATAGCCCTCGGCCTTGTGCGGGTGCAGGTTGGTGTCGCACCACGACCGGAAGAGCGGGTTCTTCGCGTAGGTCTCGTCATAGGCGTCGGTCGGCGCCTCGCGGAAGGCGGGCGGGGCGAACTGGGCCTCGATAGTGGCAAGCATCTCCTGGTCGACCCCGGTGAAGCGCGGCTTCAGCTCGGCGAAGCGCGCCTCGACCTTCTCGCGGATCGTGTCGATGCCGTTCTCGTGCACGGTGATCTTGATCCGCGCCTTGTACTTGTTGTCCCGGCGGCCGAGCACGTTGTAGGTGCTGACGATGGCCTCGAGATAGGGCAGCAGGTCCTCCGCCGCGACGAAGTCGTTGATGACCTTGCCGATCATCGGCGTCCGGCCGAGGCCGCCGCCGACGAGGACCTCGTAGCCGGTCTGGCCATCGCGCTCGACCACGCGGATGCCGATGTCATGCGCCTTGATGACGGCGCGGTCATGCGGGGAGCCGGTGACGGCGATCTTGAACTTCCGGGGCAGGAACTGGAATTCCGGATGGTCGGTGGACCACTGGCGGAGCAATTCCGCCACGGGCCGCGGATCGGCGATCTCGTCCCTGGCCGCACCCGCGAAATGGTCGGCGGTGACGTTCCGGATCGTGTTGCCCGAGGTCTGGATGGCGTGCATCCCGACCTCGGCCAGCGCGTCCAGCATGTCGGGCACGTCCTTCAGCTTCGGCCAGTTGTACTGGATGTTCTGCCGGGTGGTGAAATGGCCGTAGCCCCGGTCCCACCGGTCCGCGATCATCGCGAGCTGGCGCATCTGGCCGGAGTTGAGCGTGCCATAGGGGATGGCGACCCGGAGCATGTAGGCATGCAGCTGCAGGTAGAGGCCGTTCATCAGCCGGAGCGGCTTGAACTCGTCCTCGGTCAGCGAGCCGTCGATGCGGCGCTCGACCTGGGCCCGGAACTGCGCGTTGCGGGCGGCGAGGAAATCGCGGTCGAATTCGGTATACTGGTACATGCTTGCTCCGGGGGCGCGGTCAGGCGCGCTCTTCCTGCTTGCCGTGGAAATAGTTGGAGGGTCCGGTGCGCCGGAAATCCTCGCGGAAGTGGGTCGGCTCGGGGCCGTCGGGGCCGGGCTTCATCTCGGCGAGATAGGCGCCCACGACCTCGGACACGCGGCGCTCGGCCTCGATCAGGCGCAGGTCGGCATGGGCCTCGTCGGTCAGAAGCTCGGCTTCCTTCAGGTCGCGGGTCCAGCGGTCGTCGCGGGTCAGGTAGACGACGTCGCCTTCGAGCAGCGCGTTGGCGGTGATGACCTTGGGAGTGAAGGCACGGGGCATCAGGCAGTTTCCTTGAGTGCAGGAGCATGTGCGGGGCCGGGGAGGCCCGGGATCTCGGTGACGGTGATATCCCCCGCGCGACAGCCCTCGGCGAGGGCGGCGGGCAGGGGGGAGGCCGAGATGTAGAGCACATGCGCACCCCGGGAAGCCTGCCCGGTCAGGAGCTTCGGCATCGGCGGCACGTCGGTCGGCCGCTCCAGCGCGATGAAGCGCGCCTCGCGGCGGGCCAGTTCCAGCACCGCCGGAGAGACACCGGCGTCATGGACCACCACGTCCGCCAGATCGAGCGCCTTGCGGGCCTTCAGCGTCATCAGGTCCGGATCGTCCGAGCCGGTCCAGGTCAGGGTGATCCGGCCCGCGGGCGTCTCGGTCTTCAGGTGCCGGTCCAGCAGAAGCGTCAGCGCCGGGTCGAGCGCGACCTCGCCGCCCGCGTCATAGGCCTCGGGGCCGGCGCGGTCGAAATACTCGGTCCAGAAGGCACGGCGGGGGCGGCCGTGGGGGAGCGCCATGGCCGCCTTCCGGAAACCCTGCGCGGCCCGCGTGAGCAGACCGAGCGAGGCGGGAAGCCGTGCCTCGAGATCGGCCTTGATGGACCGCGCGAGCATCGGCGCCGCGCCTTCTGTTCCGATCGCGATGCAGACCGGATCCCGGTCCACCATCGCGGGTGTGATGAACGCGCTGTCGTCGAGGTTGTCGACGATGTTCACGAGCACGCCGGCGGCCTCTGCGAGCGCCGCGATCTCGGCGTCGCGCACGGGCTCTTCGTCGGCGGCATAGACCAGCCGAGCGCCTGTCACGTCAGCCGCCACGAGCGGGCGGCGCAGGAGCGCGAGTCGCCCGTCGCGGGCCCAGCTTTCGAGCTCGGGCGCGGGGTCCTCGGCATAGACCTCGATCCGCGCGGTGGTCTTCATCAGAAGGCGCAGCTTGGCCAGTGCCGCCTCGCCGCCGCCGGACAGGAGGATGCGGGCGCTGTCGGTGTTCACGAAGATCGGGAAGTGCCGCATTCGGGCTGCCCCTCGGGTGGTTTGACTTGCCCTTCAATCTAGGAAATATTCCCGGTTTGACGCCAGTGGGGCGGGGAAATAAGAACACGGTTCCGGAGAGGGCGCCCGCTTGGGCCAGTGTCCCGGGGAAATGGAGTGGGGCGAAATGTCCGTCCGTTTGGATGAAACAGACCGGAAAATCCTTTCGCAGTTGCAGCAGGACGCGAGCCAGTCGCTCGACGAGATCGCCCGCAAGGTGGGGTCCTCGAAGACCCCGGTCTGGAACCGGATCCGCAAGCTGCGCGATGCGGGCGTGATCGGCGCGCAGACGGTGATCCTCGATCCCGAGGCGCTCGGGTTCGAGGCCTGCTTCTTCGTGCTGATCCGGACGGCCGAGCACGATGCGGAGTGGCAGAAGCTCTTCCTCGACGTGCTGAAGAAGCGCCCCGAGGTGCAGGAGGCGCACCGGCTTGCGGGCGAGATCGACTATATCCTCAAGGTCCGGGTGAAGAACGCGCGGGCCTATGACGCCTTTTACCAGGCGATGATCTCGGAGGTTAAGGTGCACAACGTGACGGCGCTGCTGTCGATGGAAGAGATCAAGTCGACGACGGCGCTGCCGGTGTAAGGGTGGAGTTCGGCCAGTTGGGGCCGAAGCGCGCCGCGCGGGCGCAATTCTGGAACGATGAAGCATGAGGTTCGGGATGACTGACGTCGACCTTGTCGTCGTGGGGGCGGGGATCGTCGGGGTCTCGGCGGCGCTCTGGGCGCGGATGCGCGGGCTCTCGGTCCTGCTGGTGGATGCCGAGGCGCCGGGCGCGGGGACGAGTTCCGGCAACGCCTGCACCATCGCCACCTACGGCTGCCTGCCGATGTGCGACCCTTCGGTGATCTCCGGCCTGCCGGGGCTGCTCTTCGGATCGGACTCGCCGCTCTCGGTGGACTGGAGCCATGCGCTGCGCCACCCGCGCTGGATGCTGTCCTTCCTCGCCAATTGCCGTGCGGCGCCCTCGCGGCGGATTGCGGAGGACCTTGCCGCGCTGCTCTCCCATGCCGATGCGGGGCTCAATCCGCTGATCGCGGAGGCCGGGGCGGAGGATCTGATCGCGGCGCGGGGGCAGCTCACGATCTGGTCCACGGCCGCGGGCGCACGGGCGGCGGAGGCCGACCTGGCCCGCCAGCGCGCGCTCGGGGTCGAGGCGCGCGAGCTGACCCGCGACGAGGCGCAGGCGCTGGAGCCGGGCCTGCGCATCGGCATCGAACGGGCGGTGCATTTCCCCGGTGCGCGGCAGGTGACGGACCCGGAGGCGCTGGTGCGGCGGCTGCACGCGCGTTTCGTCGCGCTGGGCGGTCTCTGGCGGCAGGAGCGGGTGACGGGGGTCCGGACGACGCCGACCCTGGCGGAGGTCGCCCTCGGCGCCGATACGGTCACCGCCGGGCGCGTGGTCATCGCGGCGGGCGCCTTCTCGGGCCGCATCCCCGGCAGCGGTGCCGAGGCGCTCCCGCTGGGCGTGGAGCGCGGCTATCACCTGCTCTTCGCCGGTGAGGGGCACCGGCTGACGCGGCCCGTCGGTTGGAACGAGGCGGGCTTCTATTCGGTCCCCATGGCCCACGGCCTGCGTCTTGCCGGCACGGTCGAGATCGCCGCGCCCGAGGCGCCGGTGAACCACAAGCGCCTGGCCTATATCGCGCGGAAGGGGGCCGAGCTGCTCGGGCCGCTGCCCGAGCCGACCAGCCACTGGCTGGGCTTCCGCCCCTCGATGCCCGATGCGCGGCCGGTGATCGGCCATGCGCCCGGCAGCGACCGGATCATCCATGCCTTCGGGCACCAGCACCTCGGGCTGACGCTGGGCGGGATCACCGGCCGGATCGTGGCGGACATGGCCGAGGGGCGGCAGCCGAACCTGCCCGTCGCCGCCTTCGATCCGGGCCGCCGCTACCGCTGAGGCTCAGGCGCCCTGCGGGTAGGAGATGACCGAGAGGTAGCGGATCGGCAGCGTGCCCAGCACCTCGGGCCCGTGCGCGGCATCGGCGTCGAAAAAGAGCGAATCGCCCGGCTCCATGGTGAAGAGGCTGTCGCCGTGGCGGTACTCCATCCGGCCCTCGAGCATGTAGATCAGCTCGATCCCCTCGTGCTGGAAGGTCGGGAAGACGTCCGAGGTCTCGTTCAGCACGATGAGGTAGGGCTCCACCACCACGCCCGAACTGTTCGCCCCGATATGGCCGAGCAGGTTGTACTGATGCCCGGCGCGGGTGCCCTGCCGTTCGATCTCGACCGCCGTGCCGGCCTTCACATGCATGACGCCGCGGGTCTCCTCGAACCCCGTGAAGAGCGCCGTCAGCGGCACCGAGAGCGCATGGGCCAGCGTCTGCAGGGTGGTCAGCGAGGGCGAGGTCACCCCGTTCTCGATCTTCGACAGCATGCCCACCGACAGCCCCGTCGCCCCGGCGAGGTCGGCCACCGTCATGCGCTGGCGTTTCCGCTGGGTGCGGACCTCGCGTCCGATGGCGGCTTCGAGGGTCTTCTCGCGGCGTTCGCGCAGGCGGTGCGGGTTCTGGGAGAGGGGTGTCTTCGCGGGTGTCTTCATCTCGTCCGCCGTCTGGGCTCGGCCCCGAGTCTGGCCGATCCGCCGCCCGCTGTCGAGCGCTGGCCGGTCACGCGTCCCGCCACTGGCCGGGACGGAGCCCGCCGAGGTGCCAATGCCCGATCCGCGCCCGGATCAGCCGCAGCGTGGGGTGGCCGACATGCGCGGTCATCCGGCGGACCTGCCGGTTGCGCCCCTCGGAGATGGTGATCTCGAGCCAGCAATCGGGGACGGACTGGCGCACGCGGATCGGCGGGTCGCGGTCCCACAGGGCGGGCGGGCTGTCGATCCGGACCACATGGGCGGGGCGTGTCGGGCCGTCCTTCAGCGTCACCCCCCGGCGGAGCGCCTCGAGCGCCGCGTCCTCGGGCAGGCCCTCCACCTGCACCCAGTAGGTCTTGGGCATCTTGTGCTTCGGGTTGGCAATCCGCGCCTGCAGGCGGCCGTCGTCGGTCAGCACCATCAGCCCTTCGCTGTCCCGGTCGAGCCGCCCGGCGGGATAGACGCCGGCCACCTCGACATGGTCCGAAAGCGTCGCACGCGGGCTGTCGGCACTTCCCTTGTCGGTGAATTGCGAGAGCACGCCGTAGGGCTTGTTGAAAAGAAGGGTCCGGGCCATCTGCGCTGCATACCGGCTGGCGCGGCGAAGGGGAAGCGGGGGGAGGGGGGGGGCGTGGAGCGGGCGGCGGGAATCGAACCCGCTTCATCAGCTTGGAAGGCTGAGGTAATAGCCAGTATACGACGCCCGCTCAGCAGCACTCCACCTAAGGCATGCCCGGGACCCCGTCAAGTATCGCATCCTGTCCCCGGGCCGCCCGAGGCACGTACATGCCCATCTGCCAAACGGGCGCTTGGGGGTGGCACCGCACGAGACCGCGATGCCCGGTATGCGCGGGACTCAGAAAGGCTTGCGCCATGCCGTGGACGTCGGCGACGCGCAGGGGCGGACAGGGCCGGTCGTGCGAATTGGCGCGAGCCTGTCCTATCCTGCGGTCGTTGACCGTGGCACCAGTTGGGAAAGAACCTCGCGCAGCTCGCGCTCGTTCACCGGTTTCCTCAGGAAAGGTGCCTTGAGTGCGGTGGCACCGTCATCCAGACGCGACGGATCGTAGCCCGTCAGAAAGGCAAAGGGGATGCCGCTTTCGGCAAGCTCCATCGCAATCGGAATGCTCGTCTCGCCATCGCCCAGATTGACATCGAGGATCGCGACATCGGGCCGCTGGGCCTCGACGGCGCTCAGCGCCGAGGCCACGGTTCTCACCGGTCCCGTGGCGCTGCAGCCCCATTCCTCCAGCAGCATGACAAGGTCCATGCCGATCAGCATCTCGTCCTCCACGACGAGAACCTTCGGCGCTCCCTTCTGCTCTTCTTCTGGCGACAGAGACGTCGACACTCGCTCAGTTTGCCTCACGCGTTTGCCTGCTTCTCGGAGCGCTCGATGACGCACCGCAGTCCGGTTTCCTCGTAGACAACATCGATCGAGGCATCGAGTTCCTGTTGCAGGAGCCGCTGGATCAGGAAGGTCCCGAAGCCTTCGTGCTCCGGGGGCTTCACCTCGGGGCCGCCAATCTCTCGCCACTCTATCCGGGCGAACTCGTCTCCGTCCGTGGTCGCCCTGAGCTCGACCCGGCCGCTATCCGATGCGTAAGCGCCATATTTGGCGGCGTTCGTCGCCAGCTCGTGCAGCGCCAGTCCGATCGAAAGGGAGGTGCTCGGGCTCAGGGCTATCTCGTCCCCGATGTAGGTGAAGCGACCGTTCTGCGGATCGACATATGGCGCGACCTCGGCCTCGACGAGCGACCTCAGCGTCTGGCCTTCCCAGCCGCCGGAGGTGAGCGCGTCATGCGTGCGCGAGATGGCACCGAGCCGGCTGATGAGGCTCTCCGCCATGTGGTCCTTGTCCCGCGCCATGCGGGCCGTGAACCGCGCGACCGACTGCACCGTCGCGAGGATGTTCTTCACGCGGTGCTCGAGCTCGGCAAGCAGGATGTCCTTGCGGCGCTCCGCCTCCACGCGCTCCGTGACATCCACGGCCGAGGGGATGATCTCGGTGACCTGCCCGGTCTTGTCGATGTTCGGGACAAGCTGGAAGTCGATGGTGAGCATCTCTTCGCCGTCCATGCGCACGGGGACGTCGTAGCGCACGCTCTCTCCCTGCCTTGCGCGTTCCAGGGAGGCCTTGAGACGCTCCTGGGATTCGGCGCTGAAGGACCACCACCGGCAATCCCACAGCTTCTTCCCGATGACATCGGCGCGGCGGAGCCCGCCACGGTCCAGCGCAGTGGCGTTGGCCTCCACAACGGTCCCGTCGGGCGTGAGCATGCCGACGAAGCTGCTCAGGCTGTCCTGCAGGGTCTGGAGGCGCTGGCGTTGCTCTGCCTCCCGCTGGGCGGCGAGCTTCTGCTCGGTCACGTCCGCGATCACCCCCACCATGCAGTCAGTGCCGTCTTCGTCCCGATTGACGCTGGCAAAATACTGGATGTGGCGCTCGGTGCCGTCGGCGGGGTGAGCTATCCGCACCACCGTGTCGAGCGCACCCGTCTTCCTGGCCTCCGCGATGTCCTGCGTGAAGCGCTCGACGTCATCCGGGTGCAGAACGCTCTCGCGGAAGTCCGCGAAGCTGAGCGGACCCTCTTCGCGGGAGCGTCCGAAGATCTCGTAGAGGCGGTCATTCTCCCAAAGCGCCTCATCCTCGTCCATGCGCCATTCGAAGACGCCGAGCCCTGCGGCATCGACGGCGATGCCCTGGCGGACGGCGCTCTCTTCGATCCGGCGCTCCAGCTCCCGTTCCTTCGTGACTTCGCGAACGCAGGTGCCGATGGCGACCACGTCCGGACCGTCGAAGACGGGATAGAAGTCGACCAGGAATTCCCGCCTGCGCCCGGGCGCGGAGGGCGTCTCGGTGCGCACGTTGAGGCCATGCGCCGGCTCGCCGGTCTCCATGACCTTCCGCTGGATTTCAGCCACCGAGGCGTGCGCCTCCGGGACCATCTCTTCCTGGAGCTTGCCGATGTGCTCCTCGACCGAGAAGCCGTTCATGGCGGCAAGCTGCTCGTTGATGCGGACATAACGCATGTCCCGATCGATGAGGCTCAGGCCGATCGGGGCCGTGTCGTAGAGCGTCGCGAGTTCCGAATACTGCTCGCGCAGGACGCGCGCATTCTCTTCGAGCTGCCGCTCGTTGCGCTTGCGTCCTGTCACGTCGATGAAGGTGATGACCACGCCGTCGATCCGGTTGTCGATTGTCCGGTATGGCCGCACCCGGGCCTGGAAGGTCTCGTCCGTGGACTCGATGCGAAGCTCGCGCTCGACGGGCTGGAGCGTCTTTCGCACCTTCTCGGCGTCGCCGGAGAGTTCGGGGTAGTCCACCTTGCTGGCGAGATCGTGGATGGAGCGGCCGACATCACGCTCCTGCACGCCGAAGAGCCGGCTGAGTTCGGGCGTGTAGAGCCGCACGCAATCCGACTCGTCGATGAAGAGCGTCGCGATGTCGGTGCTCTCCAGCAGGTTCTTGAGGTCGCTGTTGGCGCGGGTGAGCTGCCGGTTGTTTTCGGAAAGCTCGGCATTGATGGTCTCGAGCTCCTCGTTGATCGACTGGAGCTCCTCGCGGCTCGTCTCCAGTTCCTCGTTGGAGCTCTGGAGTTCCTCGTTCATGCTGAGGAGTTCTTCGTTCGCGCTGCGCAGTTCCTGCTCGGAGGTCTCGAATTCCTTCTCCAGGGAGCTCAGCCGCTTGCGCGTCAGGAGCAACTCCTGCTCGTGCACCTCGCCGCGCCGGCTCACGTCCACGTCGAGGGCCTTGTCCATGTCCCGGGAGCGGACCTCGTTCAGCGAGACAAGCATCAGCTCGCTGTCGGCCCCGAAGGGCGTCACGCCCACGTCGAACAGTCTCGGGGTGTCCCCCACATGCGCGACGACGTTCTTGACCTCGGCATCGAGCCCGCTCTCCCGCGCCTCGTCGAGGGCGGAGTGAACCGGCAACCGCAGATCCGCCGTCAGGTAGTCGTCCAGTGCCGTGCTCGGTGTCCCGCGGGACGGCTTCACGAGGGATGTCATCGCCTCGGACACATAGACCACCTCGTTCTGGCGGTTGATCGTGGCGAAGGGCGCGGCACGGCGCTGTAGGAAGATCTGTTCGGACTGGCTTTCGAGGTCGTCCCTCGATCGCGGCTGCTGCTGCTCGGGTGTGAGTCCGCTGCGCAAGCCCATGGGCCCTTCGCGTCGCCGTCCCGCGGAGAGCGAGGAAAAGGCAGGTGATACACTGTCATCCCGCCGGAAGAGCCGAGCCCCTCGATGCACCGTTCGGAAGAAGCGCTCATTGCGACCCAGCGACTCCGACGGTCCCAGCCAGAGGTAGCTGTTTGGATTGAGAGCGTAGTGGAAGCGCGGCAGCAGGCTCTCCTGACTGTCGGCGTTGAGATAGATCATCACGTTCCGGCAGGAGATGAGATCGAGCTTCGAGAACGGCGGGTCGGACAACAGGTTGTGCGGGGCGAAGACACACATCTCGCGGAGATGGCTGTCGAGCTGCCATATGTCCTCGTCCTGGGTGAAGAAGCGCCCGCGACGTTCTTTCCCCAGCGTCTCGACCGCCGCCTCGGAATAGCGTCCGACCCTTGCGTGCCGGAGCGCATCGAGGTCGATGTCCGTTCCGAAGATCTTCCACGATCTCTTGTCACCCATCTCCTCTGCGAGCTCGGTCACGAGAATGGCGATGGAGTAGGCCTCTTCCCCCGTCGAGCATCCCGGCACCCAGATGCGGAAGCCCGGGCGGTCGCTCTCGAGCAGCGGCTTCAGCACCTGGTCCCGCAGGGTGTCGAAAGCCCCGGGGTCGCGGAAGAACTGCGTGACACCGATGAGAAAGTCCTGCGTCAGCAGCTGACGCTCCTCCGATTTCGACTCGAGTGTCTTGAGATAGCCGTCGAGGGTTCTCTGCCGGAGCAGGGTCATGCGCCGCGCCACGCGCCGGACGAGGGTTCCGGGCTTGTAGCCGGCGAAGGAGTTGCCAGCCTCGTCCTCGATCCGGTCGAGGACTTCGTCGAGCCGCGCTTCGACGGCGTCGAGCAGATTCTCTCGCCCGCCATCATCCTCGATCTGCTCGCGATGGCGCACGATATCGAAGATCCGGCCGGGCATGTCCTGGGCGCGAAGCGCGAAGTCCACCAGCCCCGTCGCGGCCGCACTATCGGGCATGCCCGGGAAACGGGCGCTCTTGCTCTCCTGGACCAGCGCGATGCCCCCGCTGGATTTGATCGCCCGCACCCCCATCGTCCCGTCAGAGCCGGTCCCCGAGAGCACCACCGCGAAGGCCTTGCGCCCCGCCGCCTCGGCCAGCGAGGTGAAGAACCGGTCGATCGGGGTTCGGACACCTTCCTCCCGCTTGTGCTCGATCAGCTTGAAGCGATCCTCCTCGATCTCGAGAAAGGGTCCCGGCGGGATGATGTAGATATGATCGGGCTCGATCGCCCCGCCGTCCTCGATGCGCGAGACCGGAACAGGCGTATGCGCTCTCAGAAGCTTGTCCATGAGCGACGGCTGATCCGGCGCCAGGTGCTGGATCACGACATAGGCGATCCCGCTGTCGTTCGGGATCGCGTGGACGAAGTCCTGGAGGGCTTCGAGGCCTCCGGCAGAGGCTCCGATACCAACCACCGTAGGCAATTCACTCATTTTTCCCCAGCCTCCAATTCCTGACCGCCACCTTGCGAACCGCAGGGTCGGCGAGCAAGGCAAATATGCACCACAGCGGACCTTATCGGTGCGCGCGCACACGCCTGCCGGCCCCCGGTCGGCCGCATCGCGGTTTCCCGGTCAAGGCCGTCGTCCGGATGAAACGGTCGGACGGTCCTCTCGGGCGGTGCGGCGACGTCTTTGCTGGACAGCCGCTGCGCGGACAGTTCTAAGTTGTTTCTTCGGTACGATAAACGGAGGCCTTGCGGAACCGGGTCTCCCGGTAAGGCGGGGACAGGGCTTGGCCAAGAGAATTTCAACGGGGGCCCCCGGGCTCGACAGCATCCTTCAGGGTGGCCTGGAGGAAGGCCATGTCTACCTGGTCGAAGGCGGGCCGGGCACCGGCAAGACCACTCTCGCGCTTCAGTTCCTGCTTGCCGGGGTGGACAGGGACGAAGACTGCTCCTGCCTCTATCTCACCCTGTCGCAGAGCCGCGAGGAACTTCTTGGCATCGCCGAATCTCATGGTCTGGACCTGACGGGCATCGAGATCGTCGAACTGCTGGCCGCCGAGGTGACCGACCTGTCGCACACCCAGACCGTGATCGGCACCGCCGAGGAGGAGCTTGCCGATCTGATCGAGACGATCGGGGCAGAGGTCGAAAAGCACCAGCCCCGGCGCGTCGTCATCGACAGCCTGGCCGAGCTGCGGCTCATCAGCTCGTCGATGCTGCGCTTCCGGCGGGCGATCCTGGGACTGAAGGGCAACCTCGCGAAGGCCAGGACGACGGCGCTTCTGATCGAGGCGTTCGACGGGATGGGCACGGTCGAGAGTTCCGAGCTGACCACCCACGGCACGATCCGGCTGGACTGGACGACCCCGGATTTCGGGGTGACGCACCGGCGCCTTCAGGTCATCAAGATGCGCGGCTCGCCCTTCTTCGAGGGCTTTCACGACATGACCATCGAAACGGGCGGCATCGTGGTGTTCCCCCGTCTGGTGCCGCGCCCCGAACCCCGCGAGGTCGAGCGCTGGGAGCTCAGGACCGGCGACGAGACGCTGGATGATCTCCTCGGCGGCGGGCTTCCCGGCAACAGCACCACGCTCATCACCGGGGACACCGGCGCGGGGAAGTCGATCCTGTCGGCCAAGCTGGCCGACGCGACCGCGAGGCGGGGCATCAAGGCGGGCTTGTTCCTGTTCGAGGAAATGCGCGCGGATGTGCTGGAACGGGCGCGGATCATCGGCCTGGATTTCGATGACCATATCGAGCAGGGCCTTCTGAACCTCGAACATTTCAATCCGACAGAGACCACGCAGGGCCAGATCTTCCGGCGCATCGAGGAGGTCGTCGCGGACGGGGCGCGGCTGATCGTCCTCGACAGCCTGACCGGCTTCGTGCGCACCCTGCGCGCGGGCGGCGAATTGCTGCCGCAGTTCAACGCGTTGCTGAACTCGCTCAAGCAGCTGGGCGTGGCGAGCGTGATGACGCTGAACGAGGGGGCGGAGCATCCGGCCGGACAATCCGAGATCGACTTCAGCTTCCTCACCGACAACGTGATCCGGCTGTCGCAATATCGCCAGGACGGAGCGATCGGTCGGTCGATATGGGTGGGCAAGAAGCGGTATGGGGCGCACTCCCGGAAAATCCGCGCGCTGCATATCGACCCTCCGGGCGTCACGGTCAGGCCGATCGAGGGCGCGTTCCACGTGACCGCCGACAAGACCGACGACGTGCCGACGTGACCGTTCGGACCGGCGCGGTCAGGTCGGAACGGATCGTCGTCCTCGCCCCCTTCGCGCGCGATGCGGCGGTGCTGGACCGGGTTCTGCGGGAGTGGTCGTTCGACGTCGCCTCATGCGCCCTGCTGGACGAGGCACTGCGCGGCGAGAACGGATTGCAGGTCGGTGCTTTCCTGCTGACCGCCGAGGCGATGAAACCCGCGACGCTGGACGCGCTGACGGACCTGCTGGGGCGAGAGCCGCTCTGGTCCACCCCGCCGGTCATCCTGCTGGGCGAGTCGGAGGAGCGGGCCGTCACCTGGGGCCGACAGCTCGTGGCCGCGCGCGACGGGTTGCCGGTGACGGTGCTGATCCGGCCATCCTCCCCCATCGAGATCGCGTCGGCCGTCCAGAGCGCGCTGCTCGCACGGCGGCGGCAATACGACCTGGCCGAGCTGATCGAACGGCACCGCCAGGCGGAAAAGCGGGCGGAGTTCCTGTTCGAGGAGTTGAGCCACCGCCTGAAGAACGTCTTCTCGATGGTGTCGGCGATCGGCGTCATGACGGAGGCGGCGACAGACGGTTCGAAAGCCTTCCGGGAGGCGTTCCGGGCGCGGATGCAGGCGCTGACGCGCGCCTACGACACCTTGCGCGAGGACAACTGGCAGGCGGCGCCGTTGCATCGCGTGGTCAGCGAGACCGTCGGCGGCCTGCTCATGCCGAACGAGCAAGCCGCGCTGAGCGTCGAGGGCCCGGAGGTCCGCCTGGTGAGCAGGCAGGTTTCGGGGCTCGGCCTCGTCCTGCACGAACTGGCGTCGAACGCGCGCAAATACGGCGCCCTGTCGGACCCCGATGGCCGGGTCTCGGTGACGTGGTCACAGGACGCCGATGGCCTGGTCCGGCTGCTCTGGGCCGAGAGTGGCGGACCCCCGGTCGCCGCGCCCGATCACCAAGGCTTCGGCACGACGGTCATCCGGTCGTCGCTGCCGGATGCGGAGGTCGATCTGGCCTACGATCCGCATGGCTTTCGATGCCATCTCACCTTCACGCCCACGGGCTGACGGCCGCGCGTCGCGGAAGGCGCGACCTTCGCTGCGGCTGCGCTGCCGGATCCTGACCCGGGCCGGATGCAATCACTCCCTGCGCCGGCGGCCCGTCGAAACTCTCCGTCAGGACACTGGCCTGCCTGCCTCGCCGCGGTTGGGCCCCCGGGGGCGCCGGGTTCCGGGCTCACCCCGGTGTGGACAGGCCGTAAAGCACCCGCGCCGCGTCCCGGTCGTCGAGGCGGTCGGCCAGCTCCCCGAGGTCGCCGGGATACGAGGCCACGTCTTCGAACCGCGTGTGCGGCCAGTCGCTGCCCCAGACGAAGCGGTCCTCGGGCAGAAGCCAGGTCAGGCGGTCGAGATGCGCGCGGGCGTCCGGAACGCCGCGGTAGGGCGCGCTCAGCTTCACGAAGAACGGATCGCGATCCGTGCAGGCCTCGAGCGCATTCAGCCACGGTTCGGACCGGGGATCGGCCGAGGCCGGCAGGCCCATGTGGTCGATGACGACCGGCACGGGCGAGGGCGCGAGGGAGGGCAGATACGCCTCCCACCGGGGGCTTTCGAGCTGCACCTCGACATGCATGTCGTGCGCCTGCAGGAGGCTCAGGAAACGCCGCACCTGCGGATCCGCCACATCGGGCAGCGCCGCGCCCGAGACGAGGTTCCAGCGCACGCCGCGGACGCCTGCCTCCGCGAGGTCCCGGACCTCTGCCTCCGTGGCGTCGAGCCCGATGCAGGCAATCCCGGCAAAGCGGGACGGGGCGAGGCGCGAGAGCGCCTGCAGAAGCTGGGAATTGTCCGTGCCGAGAAAGCTCACCTGCACGATCACCCCGCCGCGCAGCCCGTGGTCTGTCTGCATCTGCAACCATGTCTCGAGCGGCGCAGGCGCATCCGGCACGTAGCGCGCGCCGGGCACCGGTTCGAGCCGTTCATAGACATGGGCATGACAATCGAAGGCGATCACCGCAAGACCTCTAGTTATCCACTTATATATAGAACTAGTTGACTGAACGGGTCAACATGGCTACACCCGACTCCGGAGGAGATCTCATGGCCCATTCACTGACCGTCAGCGACGACCGGCTTCCCGCCTATCTGCGCCTGCGCGACGACATCGCCCGCCGTATCGCCGCGGGCGAGTGGCGGCCGGACGAGGCGCTTCCCTCCGACAACCGGCTTGCCGCGGAACATGCGCTCTCCGTCGGCACCGTGCGCAAGGCGCTCCAGCAATTGTCCGACGAGGGTCTTCTCGAACGGCGCCAGGGGGCGGGGACGTTCCTGCGCAAGCCCGCCTTCGACGCGACGCTCTTCCGGTTCTTCCAGGTGCACGAACACGGGGCGGAGAAGAGCATCCCCTCCAGTCAACTGATCTCGCGCGAGCTGGCGATCGCGCCGGAACATGCCGCCGACGCCCTGGGAACCGCCGAGGTGATCCGGATCGAGCGCCTGCGCTGCCTGTCCAAGCAGCCGCTTCTCTTCGAGGAAATCTACATCCCGCAGGCCCGCTTCCCGGGGTTCGAGGCGATTCCGGCGGAAGACATCGGGCCGCTTCTCTACCCGGTCTATTTCGAGCGCTTCGGCGTCTTCGTCGCGCGGGCCGAGGACGAGGTCAGCTTCGGCGCGGCCGATCGCACCATCGCCGCGCGGCTCGGTCTGACCGAAGGCGATGCCGTCGCCAGGATCGAACGTACCGCCTTTGCCATGACCGGCGAGGCCATCGAATGGCGGGTCGCCTCCGGGCGGGCCGACCGATTCCGCTATCGCAGCCGCATCGGCTGACGTCACCATCAGAGGGAGGAAACCCATGAAGACCCTGCTCATCGGCGCGAGCGCGCTGGCCCTGTCCGCCACGGCGGCGCTTGCCGAATACCCCGAACGCGCCATCGAGGTGACCATTCCGGCCCCCGCCGGCGGCGGCACCGACACCAGCGCGCGCAAGCTCGCCACCCTGCTCGAGGAAGAGCTGGGCACCTCCATCGCCATCCTCAACGTCGCGGGCGGCGGCGGCTCGGTCGGCGTCACGCAGTTCATGATGGACAAGCCCACGGGCTATTCGCTGCTCGCGACCTGGAACAGCCCGATCACCACGGTCCCGCAGGTGCAGAACGTGGCCTACGACGTCGACAGCTTCACGCCGATCGCCTCGACCTCCGAGACCGCCTACACGATGTGCGTCTCTCCGGATTTCCCCGCCGAGACCGGTGAGGCGTTCCTGGCCGAGCTCGCGGCCAAGCCGGGCAAGTACACCTACGGCAACGACGGCATCGGCGGCACGATGCAGATGGCCGCCGAACGCATCTTCCAGGCCAGGGGCATCGAAGCCGTGGCCATCCCCTTCGGCGGCGCGGGCGAGACGCTGCAGAACTTCCTCGGCGGGCATGTCGACATCTACGGCGGGTCGATCTCGCCGGTGCTGCCCTATACCGAGTCGGGCGAGGCCAAGTGCCTGATCGTGACCTCGGCCGCGCCGGTCGAGGCCCTGCCGCAGGCCGCCGGCCTCGAAGAGCTGGACCTCGGGGCAGAGGAAACGCTCCTGTGGCGCATGGTCCTCGCGCCCGCCGGCCTGGACCAGGCCATCGCGGACCGTCTGGCCGCGGCGCTCGAGACGACCGTGAACGATCCGTCCTATGTCGAATTCCTCGCGACGAAGGGCGAGGTCCCCAACGTCGTGACCGGAGAGGCGCTCGCCGAGCGGCTGCGGAACGAATACGACGCGCTGGCCAAGGTGGCCGCCAACCTGGGTCTCGGCCAGTAATGGAGCGGCGGCAGGATATCGTCCTCGGCGTCGTCTTTGCCGCCCTCGGTCTCTTCGCGGCGGTCAGGGCCGCCGCCTATGCGGGCGCCTCGGGCACCTATCCCATGGTGCTCGGCCTCGCCCTGTCCGGCTTCGGCATCCTCGTCGCCGGGAAGGCCGTGCTCCGCGGCAAGCCCGAGCCGCGTCCGCTGACCCTTCATGCCGGTCGCGTGGCCATCACCGTGGCGATCGGCGCGGTCTACCTCGCGCTGGTGCCCATCCTCGGCTTCTACACCGCATCCGCGCTTGTCGTCCTTGCGCTGCCGCTCGCGCTCGGGTTCCGGCAGCCGGTCTTCCTGGCGCTGACGACCGCCGTCTTCATCGCCATCGTGTGGGTCGTCTTCTCGATCGTGCTCGAGAAGCCGCTGCCGGCGGAATTCTGGCAAACCTTCTGATCGGGGCCGTTTCATGGACATCGTGACCCAAGTTCTTTCGGGCGTCTTCGCCGTCGGGCCGGTGGCCGCGATGATCGGCGCCTCGATCCTCGGCGTGTTCATCGGAGCGCTTCCGGGCCTCAACCCGGTGATGGCCATCGCGCTTCTGCTGCCGCTGACCTATTCGATGGAGCCGCTCGTGGCGCTCGGCATGGTCGCCGGCATCTACAACGGGTCGATGTACGGCGGTGCGATCCCCGCGATCCTGCTGCGCATCCCCGGCACGCCCGCCGCCATCGCGACCACCTTCGACGGCTACCCGATGGCGCAGCGGGGCGAGGCCTCGCGCGCGCTCAAGATCGCGTGCTGGTCCTCGGCCCTCGGCGGCACCGCCTCGGCCATCGCGCTGATGACCATCGGTCCGATCCTCGCCCGGGCGACGCTGGCCTTCGGCCCGGCCGAATACTTCTGGATCGCGATGTTCGGCATGGCGTCCATCGGCGTGCTCGTGGGCACCGACGCGATCAAGGGCCTCATGGCCGCAACGCTGGGCCTGCTGCTCGGCACCGTCGGACTCGACCAGCTGTCCGGGACGCCGCGCTTCACCTTCGACCAGGTCTGGCTGCTGAGCGGTCTGGACCTCATCGTGATCCTCGTCGGCCTCTATGCCCTCCCGCCGGTCATCGCGCTGGCCGAGGCCGCGGACCTCAAGGGCCTGTCGGCCGCGCAGCTGAAGCTCGAACCGGCCAAGGTGCCGTGGTCCGAGGTGCGCAGCTTCGTGCCGACCTGGATCCGCTCGTCGCTGATCGGCATCGGCGTGGGCATCCTGCCCGGCGCGGGCGGCAATATCGCGGCCTTTCTCAGCTACAACGCCGCCAAGAGCGCCAGCGACGATCCCGACAGCTTCGGCAAGGGCAATCCCGCCGGGGTTGCGGCGGCGGAATGCGGCAACAACGCCGACAACGCGGCGTCGATGATCCCGGCGCTGACCCTCGGCATCCCCGGCAACGTGATCGCCGCGCTGGTGCTCGGCGCGCTGCTGATCCACGGGTTGCAGCCCGGGCCGCAACTGTTCCACCAGAACCCCGGCCTCGTCGGCGGGTTCATGGTGCAGATGCTGCTGACGTCGCTGCTGATCCTCGCCGTCGGCGGCGCGGCAGCGACCAAGGTCTTCGCCCAGGTCCAGCGGCTGCCCGGCGTGCTGCTCGTGCCGACCATCCTCGTGCTGATGGCGGTCGGCGTCTATGTCATCAACGGGCGGGTCGTCGACCTCTGGATCATGTTCGCGGCGGGCCTCGCGGGCTATGTCTTCGAGAAGGTGAACGTGCCGCTGGCGCCGATCGTGCTCGGCCTGATCCTCGGTCCGATGGCGGAGCAGAACGTGCGTCGCGCGCTGCTGATCAGCCGGGGCGATGTGACCGAGCTGGTGACGCGGCCCATCTCGGCGGTCATCGCGCTCGCCACCCTCGGGTTGATCGTCTACCCGGTTGCATCCGCCATCATGCGGCGCCGCCGCGCCGCCTGACGGGGCGGCCGGCGGCACCGCGCGTCGGGTCACATCCGCATGCGCGGCACGTCGTTCGGGTCGAGCCGCAGCTCGATCAGCAGCGGCCTGTCCCGCGCCTCGATGGCCGCGAGCGCCTTGTCCAGATCGTCGTTGCTTTCGACCAGGATGCCCTGGCCCCCCAGGGCGGTGCCGATCTGGGCGAAGGACGGCCAGTCGAACATCGCGAGCCCCGGGTCCATCTTGCGGTCGAGGAACTGGATATGTTCCGCGCCATAGGCGGAATCGTTGGCCACGATCACGATCAGGTCCTGCTTCATCCGGACGGCGGTGTTGAACTCGTTGATGCCGCCCATCATGAAACCGCCGTCGCCGGTGAACAGCACCACCGGACGGTCGGGCACCGCGAAGCCCGCACCGATGGCCACCTGAAGCCCGAGCCCGATGGAGCCGAAATTCGTGGTGGCAAAGAAGCGTTCGGCACTCGGGCAGGAGATGCGGCACCAGACCTCGGTCATGAAGCGCCCGCCGTCGGTGGTCAGGAACCGGTCCTTCGGCAGCGCCTCCTCCAGCCGGTCGAGGGCGTATTCGTAGTTCACGAACCCCGGTGCGGCCTTGTCCGGGTCGCCTTTCGGATGCGCGGTCAGCGCGGCGATGTCGAGCTCGGCGGTGAAGCCGCTGCCGGGGACCTCGGCCTGATCCAGCCACCAGACAATGTTGTCGGCGGTCAGCCCGGCATCGGCCACCAGCGCCGCATCGGGGTGGAAGTTCTTGGCGACCTCGGTGACCGTGCTGTTGATCTGGACCACGCGCTTGCCCTTCATCAGCGCGCCCTTGTCGGTGGTGAAATGGTGCAGCGAGGTCCCGAAGGCGATGATGCAATCGGCCTTGCCGATCGCCTCATAGGCAGCGGGCGTCGAGAGCGTGCCGAAGATGTCGATGTTGTGGGGATGCGCGTTGAACATCCCCTTGGCCTTCAGCGTGGTGGCCAGCGGCGCCTCGAGCCGGTCGGCCAGCCTCTCGATCTGCGCGACGGCGTCCTTGGCCCCGATCCCGGCCAGGATGATCGGGCGTTTCGCGCTGGCGATCATGCCGATCGCCGCGTCCAGATCGTCGCCTTCGGGCACGTAGGAGCGCGCGGTGTAGGCGGGGAAGACGTGGCGGGTGTGCTCGACCTCCTGCCACATGAAATCGACCGGCATGTTCAGGACGACGGGGCGCTGTTCGACCTGCGCCCGGTAGATGGCATGGGCCACGTCGTAGGAGGCCGTCTCGGGCGCGCGCATCTGTTCGAACCCGGCCCCGGTGATCTTGACCGTCTCGCGCTGGTCGATGTTCTGCAGGTTCTGCGGGTTCGACACGGCGGTATCGCCCGCCAGCACGACCATCGGAATATGCGCGCGCGCCGCTTCGGTCAGGGCGGTGACGCAATTGGTCAGGGCCGGGCCGTGGGTGATCGTGGCGATGCCGACCCTGCCCGCGACGCGCCCGTGGGCCAGCGCCATCAGCACCGCGCTGCCCTCGAAGGCGACCGGCACGAAGGTGCCGCCCCCGGCCCGCACGAAGTGATCGACCATGAAGAGGTTGGCGTCCCCCATCAACCCGAACATCGTGTCGAGCTCATGATCGGCGAGGGATTGGGCGATGGATTGGTAGACGTACATGCGGCGGGCTCTCTGGCTTCATGATTCCGGATCTCGGGCGATGGTACCCCAGCCGGGACGCGCAGGATGCGCAGAGTTCCGCCCTGCCGGGGAAAATATGCGTGACATCCGGCCTGAGGGGTTTCCCCGTGCGCAAATCCCGCGCGCCTCGCGGGGGGACGCCCGGCATCGACAAGCGTTTCTTGTCTGTCGCAAGTTCTTCTTGGGGGATCCGGGCCGCGCTTCGTGGCAGGCTGGGCGGGACTCCGTGACCCCCGCAGCCCCGGGCTGCACGCAAAGGACGACGCATGACGAGCACGCAGGACATCCGCCTCGGCGCCGATATCGGCGGAACCTTCACCGACATCGCGGTCGAGGTCGGCGGCCGGCTCTACAGCACCAAGGTCCTGACGACCTATGCGGCACCCGAGCAGGCGATCCTCGACGGGATCGGCATCGTCACGGCCGAGGCGGGGATCACGGCGGCGGACATCGACATCGTCATCCACGGCACCACGCTGGCCACCAACGCGCTGATCGAACGGCGCGGGGCGCGCACGGCGCTGGTCACGACCGAGGGCTTCCGCGACGTGATCGAGATGCGGACCGAGAACCGGTTCGAGCAATACGACCTGAACATCCGTCTGCCCCCGCCGCTGATCCCGCGCGAGGACCGCTTCACCGTGGCGGGCCGCATCGGCGCGCAGGGGCAGGAGCTGGCGCCGCTCGACGAGGCGGCGCTCGAGGCGCTGGCCGACCACATCGCCGCCGAGGGGTTCGGCGCGGTCGCCATCGGCTTCATCCACGCCTACGCGAACGGCGCCCACGAGGAGCGGGCGCGCGAGATCCTTGCGCGCAAGCTCGACATCCCGATCTCGATCTCGTCCGAGGTCTCGCCGCAGATGCGCGAGTTCGAGCGTTTCAACACCGTCTGCGCCAATGCCTACGTGCGCCCGCAGATGGAAAGCTACCTGGCCCGGCTGCAGGTGCGGCTGAAGGAGATGGGGGCGTCCTGCCCGGTCTTCATGATCCATTCAGGGGGCGGCCTGATCTCGGTCGAGACGGCCGCGGCCTTCCCGGTGCGGCTGGTCGAATCCGGTCCCGCGGGCGGCGCGATCTTCGCCGCCGACGTGGCGCAGCGCTTCGGGCTCGACAAGGTGGTCAGCTACGACATGGGCGGCACCACCGCCAAGATCTGCCTGATCGAGAAGTTCCAGCCGCAGACCGCCCGCACCTTCGAGGTCGCGCGGACCTACCGGTTCGCCAAGGGCTCGGGCATGCCGATCTCGATCCCGGTGATCGAGATGATCGAGATCGGGGCAGGGGGCGGATCGCTCGCCTGGGTGGATGCCATGGGCCGGATCCAGACCGGGCCGGAATCGGCCGGCTCCGAACCCGGGCCCGCCTGCTACCAGCGCGGTGGGGAGCGGCCGGCGATCACCGATGCGGACCTCGTGCTCGGCAAGCTCGATCCCGAGAATTTCGCGGGCGGCAAGATCAGATTGTCGGCTGACAACGCCCGCGCCGCGATCGCCCGCCATGTCGGCGAGACGCTGGGCCTCGATGCCGAGGCCGCGGCCTTCGGCATTGTCGAGGTGGTGGACGAGAACATGGCCAACGCGGCCCGGGTCCATGCGGTCGAGAATGGCAGGAACATCGGCGACAACACGATGATCGCCTTCGGCGGCGCCGCCCCCCTGCACGCCGCCCGGCTGTGCGAGAAGCTGGGGATCGACCGCTGCCTGATCCCGCAGGGCGCGGGCGTGGGCTCGGCCATCGGTTTCCTCAGGGCGCCCTTCGGCTACGAGGCGCTCGCCTCGCGGATCATGGCGCTTTCGCGCTTCGAGGCGGGGACGCTGAATGCTTTGCTCGATGATCTGAAATCCACCGCCGAGAGCTTCGTGCGCACCGGCACCTCGGGCGAGATCGAGCGCGAGATCACGGCCTACATGCGCTATGCCGGCCAGGGCTGGGAGATCCCCGTCGTGCTGCCCGACCGGGCCTTCGCCGACGCCGACCGCGAGATGATCGCCGAGGCGTTCCGCAGCCGCTACGCCGCCTTCTTCGGCCGCGCCGTCGAAGGGCCCGAGATCGAGTTCGTGACCTTCTCGGTCAAGGCGCAGGACATCCGGCCCGCGCCCGCGACGGTGCGGCTGGACACCGCGGGGGCGCGGGTTCCGGCCGCGGACAGCCGGCCCGTCTTCGACCCGGCGCGGGGCGCGGCGCTTGCCACCGCCACCCTGGCCCGCGACAGCCTTGCCCCCGGCGCGCGGGTCGAGGGGCCGGCGGTCATCGTCGAGGCCGAGACCTCGACCATCGTGACCTCGCCCTTCGACGCCGTGATCCAGCCCGACGGCACCATCCTTCTGATCCGGAAAGGAGCCTGAGCCATGTCCCAGGTAGAGGAAATCCGCATGCAGGTGATGTGGAACCGCCTGATCTCGGTCGTCGAGGAACAGGCGATGACGCTCCTGCGGACCGCCTTCTCGACCTCGGTGCGCGAGGCGGGGGACCTCTCGGCCGGGGTCTTCGACCCGCAGGGCCTGATGCTCGCCCAGGCGGTGACCGGCACGCCGGGCCACGTGAACACGATGGCCGAGGCGGTGCTGCACTTCATCGCCGAGATCCCGCGCGAGGAGATGTTTCCCGGCGACACCTACGTGACCAACGATCCCTGGAAGGGGACCGGGCACCTGCACGACATCACCATGGTCTCGCCCTCGTTCATGGAGGGCGAGCTGATCGGCTTCTTCGCCTGCACGGCGCATGTGGTGGACGTGGGCGGGCGCGGCTTCGGGGCGGACGGCAAGTCGGTCTACGAGGAAGGCATCCAGATCCCGATCATGAAATTCGCCGAGAGGGGCGAGGTGAACCGCACGCTGCTCACGCTTCTGCGGGCCAACGTGCGCGAACCGAACCAGGTGATCGGCGATTTCTACTCGCTCGCGGCCTGCAACGATGTCGGGCACCGGCGGCTGATCGAGATGCTGGAGGAGATCGGGCTCACCGACCTCGACAGTCTCGGCGCCTTCATCTTCTCGCGCACCCGCGCCGCGATGATGGAGCGGATTGCCGCGCTGCCGAAGGGGACGTGGTCGAACGAGATGCTCACCGACGGCTACGACGATCCGATCCGGCTGGCCGCGGCGGTGACGATCGGGGAGGACGGCGTGCTGGTGGATTTCGACGGCTGCTCCGCGCCGAGCCGCTGGGGCATCAACGTGCCGATGATCTACACCAAGGCCTATGCCTCCTACGCGATCAAATGCGTGGTGGCGCCCGACATCCCGAACAACTCGGCCTCGCTGGCGGCGATCGAGGTGACCTCTCCCGAAAACATCGTGAACGCGGGGCGGCCCGCGCCGGTCTCGCTGCGGCACGTGATCGGACACATGGTGCCCGACGTGGTGCTGGGCGCGCTGGCGCAGGCGCTGCCGGGGCAGATCCTGGCCGAGGGGGCCGGGGCGCTCTGGAACATCCACATCTCCGCCCGGCCGGTCGCGGGGCAGGAGGGCCGCCGCGCCGAGGTGCTGATGTTCAACTCGGGCGGCATGGGGGCGCGGCCGGGGCTCGACGGGCTGTCGGCGACGGCTTTCCCCTCGGGCGTGCACACGATGCCCATCGAGGCGACCGAGCACACCGGCCCCATCGTCATCTGGCGCAAGGAGCTGCGTCCGGATTCGGGCGGTGACGGCGCATACCGCGGCGGTCTGGGCCAGATCATCGAGATCGCCCCGCTGGAGGGGCACGAGTTCGAATTCTCCGCCATGTTCGACCGCGTCTCCACGCCCGCCCGGGGCCGGGACGGCGGCACCGACGGGGCGCCCGGCAAGGTCGGGCTCGACGACGGCACGGTGTTCCGGCCCAAGGGCTGGCAATTCGTGCCCGCCGGACGGCGGCTGATCCTCGAGGCCCCCGGCGGCGGCGGCTTCGGCGATCCGGCGGACCGGACAGAGGCGGCCCGTGCCGACGACCTGCGCAAGGGCTATGTCAGCGGGGAGGAGGAATGATCCTTCCCGCCACGGAACGCCCGACCTCCGCCTTCCGTCCGGCCGCCACCGACGCTAGGCCTGTCGACATGCCGTCGCCCGGCGTGGCGGCGCGGTCGCCCACCCCGAACGCTCAGAGGACCCCATGACCAAACCCTTCAAGAAAATCCTCATCACCGGCGCCGCAGGCCGCCTCGGCTCGGAACTGCGCCGGGGCCTCGCGCCGCTGGCTGACACGCTCCGGCTGGCCGACCGGGTCGCGTGCGAAGACCTCCAGCCGCACGAGGAAGGCGTCGTCTTCGACCTCGCCGACGAGGCGGCGACGCGGGCGGCCATCGCGGGCTGCGACGCCATTGTGCACATGGGCGGCGCCCCGCACGAGCGCCCGTGGCAGGAGGTGCTCGACAGCAATATCCGCGGCTCCTACCACGTCTACGAAGGCGCGCGGGAGCACGGGGTGCGGCGGGTGGTCTATGCCTCCTCGGTCCATGCCATCGGCTACCACCCGCTGGCCGACCACATCCGGGGCGACGCCATGGGGCGGCCGGACAGCCTCTACGGCGTGTCCAAGTGCTTCGTGGAATCGCTGGCGAGCCTCTACTGGGACAAGTTCGGGATCGAGAGCGCCTGCGTGCGCATCTTCTCCTCCTTCCCGGAGCCGGCCGACCGGCGGATGCTCTGGTCCTGGCTGTCGTTCGACGATTGCTGCCGGCTGGTGACGGCCTGCCTGACCGCGCCGCACCTCGGGTTCACGATCACCGCGGGCATGTCGGACAACAGGGTGAAGCCGGTGGACATGTCCCACGCCGGCCACCTGGGCTATGTGCCGCAGGACAGCGCCGAGCCGTTCCGCGCCAAGGTCGAGGCGAAGACCCCGATCCAGGATCCGGACGATCCCGCCACCCAGCGGATCGGCGGCTGGTTCGTCAACCTCGGCCACCCGGACGACGACGAGACCGCCTGACATCCTGCCGACCTTGGGCCGGCAAGGGGCGGAGCGTCAGCGATGGTCCGCCCTGCGAAAAGCGGCTATCCTGCCCGGCGGCACAGCAGGAGGGGCAGGAGCATGGCAACCGAGACGGTCCGGCTGCCACCGCTGAATGCGCTCCGGGTGTTCCGGACCGTGATGCGGCGGGGCAGTTTCCGGGCGGCCGCGGACGAGCTGCGGGTGACGCCGCAGGCGGTCAGCCAGCAGATCAAGCTGCTGGAGGACATCCTGAGCGTGACGCTCTTCGAGCGGAAGGGCCGGGTGATCGCCCCGACCGAGCCCGCGATCGTGCTGTCGCATTTCGTCGAGGCCGGTTTCGCCGAGTTCACCGAGGGCATCCGCCGCGTCACCAGCGCGGCCGGGCGCAACCGGATCAACATCAACGTGAGCCCCTATTTCGCCACCCGCTACCTGATGCAGCGGCTCGAGCGGTTCCGCGACCGTCTGCCCGGCGCGGACCTGCGGATGACCACCATGGTCGAGATGCCGGATTTCGCCCGGGACGAGGTCGATGCCTCGATCCAGTGGGGCTTCGGCAACTGGACCGAATACGACGTGACGCTGCTGGTGCAGGATCCCAAGATCCTCTGCTGCAATCCCGATCTCGCCGCCCTTCTGACAACGCCGCGGGACCTGCTGGGCCAGACCCTGCTGCACCCGGTCCGGTCGCGCAGCCTCTGGACCCGGGTGCTGCGGCATCTTGCGGCGGGGGACGCGGAAGAGGCCAGCGTGATCGAGTTCCACGATGCCGCCACCATGCGGCGGGCGACGCATTCCGGGCTCGGCGTGGGCCTCGTCTCGCGCATCGACGCGCTTCACGACATCGCCGCCGGCCGGCTGGTGGCCCCCTTCGGGACCGAGGCGCTGTCGGACATGGCCGAGGCGGATGTGCCCGGCTTCTACCTGGTGCTGCCGCGGGCCCACAGGCGGGTGAAGACGATCGCAGCCTTCTGCGACTGGATCACCTCCGAGAACTGGGCAGAGCTGCTGGACGGCGTCTGAGCCGGCCCGGACGCGACAGGCCGGGGCGCGCGCGCGCCCCGATCCCGGCCGCCGACAGCGCATCCGAGGCACCTCCGACGCCCTTGCGCGGCGGCCCGCGCGCGTCTATCAGGCCAATGCTTCGGTCCGGACGAATGTCCGGTGAAAGGGAATGCGGTGCGGCCCGTCTCGGGCCCATGCCGCAACTGCCCCCGCAACTGTAGGCGGTGAGCGAAGCCGGACCATGTCACTGTCCCTCAGAGGATGGGAAGACCCGGCCAAGCATCGACCCGCGAGTCAGGAGACCTGCCGAGGCCGATCACCCAGTCCGCATGCGGGGCGCGTGCGAGGCTACGGACCTTTCCGTCGCGGTGGCACCTCATGCGCCGGCCGGATCCGTCTCTTCCGTCGGCGCGCAACCGCCATCTCAGCCGCAAAGCGGCAGGAAGGGACCGAGATGAACAGACACCTGCTGGCCGCCGGAACGGCCCTCGCCACCATCGCCACCGCCGCCGCGGCACAGGAGCCGATCAGCCTCGCGCCGATCGTCGTCTCCGCAGGGCTCACGCCGCTGCAGGCCGAGCGCTACGGCCGCTCCGTCACCGTGATCGACGGCGCGCAGATCCGCGAACGCGGCATCCTCTCGGTGCAGGACGCGCTCCGCGGCGTGCCGGGCGTATCCGTCAGCGGGACGGGCGCCTCCTTCACCAAGGTCCGGATCCGGGGCGGCGAATCCAACCACACGCTGATCCTGATCGACGGCGTTCAGGCCGCGGGTGGCGACGGGGAATACATCCTCACCGGGCTCGAGACCGCGAATGTCGAGCGGATCGAGGTCCTGCGCGGGCCGCAGTCGGTCTATTACGGATCGAACGCCTCGGCCGGTGTCATCAACATCATCACCCGCAAGGGCGGGGAGGGCACCCGCGCCGGCGGCGGCTTCGAAAACGGCGGCGGATGGGCCGCCAATGCCTTCGCCAGCTACCGCGACGCACGGGGCGGCGTGGCGCTCAGCCTGGCGCGGCGCGACGACGAGGGCTGGGATTACTCGGGCTCCGACGGCGAGAAGGACGGGATCGAACGGCGGACCCTGCAGCTCTCCGGCGATTACGAGGTGGCCGAGGGCCTGACGCTGGGCTTCACCTACCGCCTGTCGGACGAGACCTACGATTACGACAGCAACAGCTTCAGCGCCACGACCGCGGACGACTACGTCATCGACGATCCGACCCAGTTCAGCGACCGCGACGAACGGCTGGCGCAGGTCTACGGCGAATACGTCACGCCGGACGGCCGCGCCTCGGGCCGGCTGAGCTGGGAGCGCACCGATTTCGACCAGAGCTACAACGGCGGCACCCCGACCGACACCGAATCCGAGGCCGTCAAGCTGCGGGTCAGCTACGGGCTTTCGGGTCCGATCGCGGCGGGCGGGAACGTCGTCAGCGTGCTGGTGGAACGCGAAGAGGACAGCTCTTCGGCCAACCCCGCCTACAACCGCGAGAACCGTTCGGTCGCGCTGGAATACCGCACGACGCTTGCCGATGCGGTCGACCTTCAGCTGGGCGTGCGGCACGACGACAACTCGGTCTTCGGCGACAGCACGACCTGGAACGTCGGCGCCTCGTGGCTCCTGACCAACGGCATGCGGCTGCACGCCTCGGCCGGGACCGGGGTGGTCAACCCGTCCTATTTCGAGCTCTACGCCAATGCCTTCGGCTACGTCGGCAACCCGGACCTCGACCCGGAGCGCAACCGCTCCTACGATATCGGCCTCGAGATGCCCTTCGCCTCGGGCCGCGGGCTGGTGGACGTGACCTATTTCAACGAGACGCTGACCGACGAGATCACCGCGGTGAGCCTGGGCGGTGGCGGCAACACCTACATCAACCAGACCGGCGAGAGCGACCGGCAGGGGGTCGAGGTGCAGGGCAGCTTTGACGCCACGGACGCGCTGTCGTTCCGCCTGTCCTACACCTACCTCGATGCCGAGAACCCCGACGGCTCGGTCGAGCCCAATCGCCCGATGCACGAGCTGGGGCTCGGCACGACCTGGCGCTCCGCGGACGGAAGGGGCACGATCAGCGCCGATGCGCGCTATGTCGCGGGCAATTACGATCCGCAGTTCTTCGGATCCTATGCCACGGCGGAGCTGCCGGACTACTGGAAGGTCGATGTCGCGGCGACCTATGCGGTCACGGATGCGCTGATGCTGAACGCCCGTGTCGAGAACCTCTTCGACGAGGAATACTCCGAAAGCTGGGGCTATGCCACGCGCGGGCGGACGGCCTATATCGGCGTCTCTTCGCAATGGTGAGACACGCGTGGGTCTGAGAGCCACCCTCGTCGCGCTCGCCGTGCTCCTGCCCTCCGCCGTCGCGGGGCAGGGGCATGGCGGTGCGCTCAGGCCGACCGGCGCCGTCGCCAGCGACGCCGCGCCGGAGAGGCCGCGGCGGGTGGTGTCGATGAACCTCTGCACCGACCAGCTGGCGATGATGCTGGCCGCGCCCGGGCAGCTCGTCTCGGTGAGCGCGCTGTCGACCGATCCCCGCAGCTCGCCGATGGCCGAGCAGGCGGCGGGCTACGCGGTCAACCATGGCCGGGCCGAGGAGATCTGGCTGATGGAGCCCGACCTCGTCATCGCCGGCTCCTTCACCAACCGCGCGACGGTGGACATGCTGCGGCGCCTCGGCGTTCCGGTCGCGGTGATGGAGCCCGCCTATTCGCTGGCGCAGGTCTCGGACCTGATGCACGAGATGGGCCGCGTCCTCGGCCGCGCGGCCGAGGCCGAGGCGGCGGTGGCGGCGTTCGAGACCCGGCTCGACGCCCTGCGCGACGAGGTGGAGGCGCGCCCGCGTGCCGCGATCTACCACGCGAACGGCTATACCTCGGGCGACCGGACGCTGGCCGGCGAGATCATCGCCCTTGCCGGGTTCGACAACATCGCGGCCGAGGCGGGCTATCCCATGGGCGGCGTCATGCCGCTCGAGATCCTCGCCATGGCCGACCCCGACATCGTGATCTCGGGCCAGCCCTATCCCGGCGCCTCCCGCTCCGAGGAGATCCTCGGCCACCCGGTGGTCCGGGCGCTCCGCGACACCGCGGTCGGCGCGGTGCTGACCGACCGGGACTGGGTCTGCGGTACGCCGCAGGTGCTGAACGCGATCGAGGAGATGCGCGACATCCGCCGGAGGATGGAGGCCGAATGACGCGGCTCTACGCCCTACTCGTGCCGCTCGTCGTGGTGCTCTGCGTCGTGTCGCTGACCACCGGGCCGGCTGACGTCGGCATGGCCGAGAGCCTCCGCGCGCTTTTCGCGGGCGGGGAGGGGCCGATGACGCTGGTGATGCGCGAGATCCGGCTGCCGCGGATGCTGCTCGCGGTGATGATCGGCGGCTCTCTCGGGCTGGCGGGCGCCGCGATGCAGGGCTACCTGCGCAACCCGCTGGCCGAGCCGGGGCTGATCGGCGTCTCGGGCTCCGCCGCGCTCGGCGCGGTGATCGCGATCCAGACCGGGCTCTCGGCGGCCTTTGCGCTGGCGCTGCCGCTGATGGCGCTGGCGGGGGCCTTCGCGGCGGTGCTGATCCTGCTGGCGATGGCGGGCCCGCGCGGCGGATCGCTGACGCTGATCCTTGCCGGCATCGCGATCTCGGCGCTGGCGGCGGCGCTGACCTCGCTGGTGCTGAACCTCTCGCCCAACCCCTTCGCGGCGAACGAGATCGTGTTCTGGATGATGGGCTCGCTCGCCGACCGCTCGATGGTGCATGTCTGGCTGGCGCTGCCCTTCATGGCGCTCGGCTGGGTGATCTTCGGAACCGTCGGCCGGGGGCTCGACGCGCTGACACTGGGCGAGGATGCGGCGGCCTCGATGGGCATCAACCTGGTCCGGCTGCAATGGGGCGTGGTGATCGCCACCGCCTGCGTCGTGGGCGCGGGCACCGCCGTGGCGGGGGCCATCGGCTTCGTCGGGCTGGTGGTGCCGCATATCCTGCGCCCCTTCACCGGGGGGCGGCCCGGGGCGCTGCTGCTGGCCTCGGCGCTCGGGGGGGCGGCGATGCTGCTGGCCTCGGACATCGCGGTGCGGGTGATCCTGCCGGGGCGCGACCTGAAGCTCGGCGTGCTGACCGCGCTGGTCGGGGCACCCTTCTTCCTGCATCTCGTCTGGAAGGTGCGGAGGGAGCGGGCATGAGCCTTCTGAGCCTCCGGGCCCTCTCCGTCACCCTGCGCGAGCGCCAGGTTCTCGACAGCGTCTCGCTCGACGTCGGGCCCGGTGAGCTCGTGGGGCTCATCGGTCCGAACGGGGCGGGCAAGACGACGCTGATGCGGGCGGCGCTCGGGCTGATCGGGGCCACCGGGGAAAGCTCGCTCGCCGCCCTGTCCCCGGAGGCCCGCGCGAAGGCTGCCGCCTGGATGCCGCAGGCGCGCGAGATCGCCTGGCCGGTGACGGTCGAGACGCTGGTCGCGCTTGGCCGCCTGCCGCACGGGCGACGCCCCGGACCGGCCGACCGGGCCGCCGTGGATGCCGCGCTTGCCCGCATGGCGTTGGAACCCTTCCGCCACCGCACCGCGACAAGGCTCTCGGGCGGCGAACAGGCCCGCGCGCTGATCGCCCGGGCGCTGGCGCAGGACACGCCGCTCGTGATGGCCGACGAGCCGATCGCCGGGCTCGACCCCGCCCACCAGATCGCCACGATGGAGGTCTTCCGCGACCTCGCGCGGGACGGGCACGGGATCATCGTCTCGCTGCACGACCTCGGCCTCGCGGCGCGGCACTGCACCCGCGTCGTGGTGCTGGCCGAGGGCCGGATGATCGCCGAGGGCCCGCCCTCGGAGGTGATGACCGCGGATCTGCTGGCCCGCGCCTTCCACATCTCCGCCTTCCACGCCGAGACGGCGGATGGCCCGGTCTTCCAGCCGCTGCGGGTGATCCGGTGAGCGTCGCGCTGTCCGCGCCCTGGCTCGATTTCGACCTCGGTTCCGAGATGCCGGTGCTGAGCTTCGCCCCGCATCGCCCCGGGGCCGTGACCGCGCGGCGCATCCTCTGGCGCGAGGTGCGCAACGCCGATCTGCCCGAGGACCTCGACGCCCGCGACTGGCTGGCGGGGGAACTGGCGGCGCGCGCGGCGGCGGATGCGGTCTGCTTTCTCACCTCGCGCGACATCGGCGCCCATGTCCTGCGCGCGGCAGAGAGCGGGACCGCCCGTGCCACGGCTGTCGCGACCGTGGGGTTGTCGAACGCGGAGCGTGTCGGCACCCGGCTCGACCGGACCGGACAGTCCTGGGGCACGATCAACGTCGCGGTCCGGGTCGACGGCGGCCTCGCGCCCGAGGCGCTGCTCGAGGCGATGACCATCGCGGCCGAGGCCCGCACCGCGGCGGTGATCGAGGTGGGGCTGGACCTGCCGACCGGACGGGCGACGGGCACCGGGACCGACTGCCTCGCCATCGCGGCGCCGCGGGGGGGCGCGGAATACGCGGGACTTCACACCGCGACAGGCGAGGTCGTCGGGCGGGCCTGCTACGACGCGGTCCTCGCCGGCGCACGCGACTGGATGGCCTCCGTGGCGCTTCGGGGCGGGCGCTCCGCCCCGAAGCGGAGCTAGACCTCGACCGTCACCGACCCGATCGGGTGCGAGCAGCAGGCCAGGATGTAGCCGTCCGCGATGTCGTCTTCCGAGATGCCGCCGTTGTGGACCATGTGCACCTCGCCCTCGAGCTTGCGGATCCTGCAGGTGCCGCAGACCCCGAAGGTGCAGCCCGAGGGGATGTTGAGGCCGGCCGCCCGCGTCGCGGCGAGGATCGTGTCGGTCTCGGCGCAGGCGGTGCGCTTGCCGGAGGCGGCGAAGACGATCTCGGCCTGCGCGGCCTCGTCCGGGGTGACGTCCTCGGGCAGCGGCAGCTCGGTCGCAGCGGGGGCCGAGAAGCTTTCCTGGTGATAGCGCTCCATGTCGAAACCCAGCCCCGCGAGCGCCTCGCGCACCGCGGTCATGAAGGGGTCCGGCCCGCAGCAGAAGACCTCGCGCTCGAGGTAGTCGGGCGCCATCAGCCCCAGCATCAGCTGGTTGAACCGGCCCTGGTAGCCGGTCCAGGGGTGGTAGCGGTCGGGCGTCTCGATCACCCATTTCAGGTCGATCCCCGGCACCCGGCTCGCCATGTGCTCGAGCCGCTCGCGGAAGATGATCTCGGAAGGCGCCCGGGCGCAGTTGACGAAGACGACGTCGGGCTCGGCGCCGAGGTCGAACATGTAGGTCGTCATCGACATCATCGGCGTGATGCCCGAGCCCGCGGAGATGAAGAGATACTTCTCGGAGGGATGTTCGAGGTGGCTGAACCGGCCCGCCGGGCCGATCGCGCGCAGCCGCATGCCGGGGCGCAGGTTGTCGAGCAGCCAGCGGGTCGCGAGGCTGCCGTCCTGCGCCTTGGCGGTGATCGAGAGCGACCGCGGCCGCGAGGGAGAGGAGGAGATCGTCCAGGTCCGGTGCACCGCGCCGCCGGCGACCGGCACCTCGAGCGTCAGGAACTGGCCCGGCTGGAAATCGAACAGCGCGCCCGAGGGCGCCCGGAAGGTGAAGGTGGCGCAGTTCGGCACCTCGGGGATGACCGAGACGCATTCCAGCATCTCGTCATCCCGCCAGATGGCCCGGGCGCGCAGCGGCGAGAGGTCGTTCATCGGTGCTACTCCGCCGCCACGGCGGCCGCGCCGCCCGTCCGTTCGCCCATCACGCGGGCATACCAGTCGACGAACTGGATCACCCCGCTCTCCTGCGTCGAGGAATAGGGGCCGGGGCGGTAGGCGGGGCTGTCGATGCCCTGCTGGTTGTCCTCGACCACGCGCCGGTCCTCGTCGTTGGTGGCGATCCAGACCTCGGTCAGGCGCTGGAGGTCATAGTCGCGCCCCTCGATCGCGTCCTTGTTGACCAGCCATTTCGTGGTCACCTGCGTCTGTTTCGGACCGACGGGCGTGACCCGGAAGACGATCGCGTGGTCCGGCAGGAAGTGGTTCCACGTGGTCGGGTAGTGGAACTTCAGCAGGCTGCCCGCATCGTCGAAGGGCACGCGCCCCAGCCATGGCTGGACGGCCAGGCCGCCGTCCATCGTGTAGCTCTTGGCGCCGACCTTGAGCGGCATCCGAGCGATGCGGAACTGGCCGTCCTCGGCGATGTGGAAGCGGGACGGCAGGCCCGCGGCCTCGCAGCGGTCGAAATGCGCCATCAGGTGCGGCGGGGTCGCGCCGTCCTCGATGCCGGTCACCGCCGGGTCGTCGGGGAAGGTGCGGCAGAGCGCGGGGTGGTTGCCGCCGCAATGGTAGCACTCGCGGTTGTTTTCCCAGACGAGCTTCCAGTTGCCCTCCTCGATGATGCTCGACTCGAAGGCGATCTTGGCGTTGCCCAGGTCGTGCGGCTCGAGGTAGGGCCGGGCGAGATCGGCATAGGTGTCGAAATCCGGCGGCGTCTCGGCCAGGCAGATGTAGACGAGGCCCGCAAGCTCGCGGCAATGCACCGGGCGCAGGCCGTGCCGGGAGGCGTCGAAATCGGCGTCCATGTCGCGCGCCCAGATCAGCCGGCCGTCCAGCTCGTAGGTCCACTGGTGGTAGGGGCAGACCAGCTTGGGCGCGGTCCCCTTGGCCGCCTTGCACAGGATCGAGCCGCGGTGCCGGCAGGTGTTGTGGAACGCCCGGATCGCCCCGTCCGCGCCGCGCACGATCACGACCCGGTAGGCGCCGACCTGGTGGGTGACATAGTTCCCGGCCTTCGGGACCTCGCAGGCGGGAATGGCGAACAGCCACTCGCGGTAGAAGATCGCTTCGAGATCCGCCTGGTAGATGTCGGGATCGCCGTAGAACGGCTGTTCCAGCGCGTGGCGCGGCGTCCGCCGGGCGAGTAGGTCCTGAACGTGTGTCGGCATGGCTTCACTGCCCTCCGGCCGCGCCCCGCGGCAAAACAACTTCTGAACGGATGGCACGGCACGCCGCGGGCCGCGGCGGGGCGAGGAGCCGCGGTCGTCACCGGCGTCCGCACCGCCACCCGCGGCTTGACGGCGTGCAAGGCTGGTTTCCGGGCTGCGGAGGGGCCTTCCGGCCAGGACGCGGCGCCTTCCCGGAGCTCCTCCACCCCAGTGACGTCTGCCGCGCCCGTCGCTCCGTTACCGTTGCGGGGGCAGCGCCGGTTTCGCACCGGCTTCCCAATTCTCGGACATGCGTCCGCACCTTGCTGGGTTGCTTGATAGAGACCGCCCGCCGGGCGCGACGCGCCGATTGCGACTTCGGCGGCGCGTGATGCGACGCGGACGCAAATCGGGCGGAAAATTTCTGTGGATGGTTCGGCCCATATGTTGACACCACCCCCCGCGTCGCCCCAAGATGATGATGCTTTGGTGCCTGCGGGGTGACTCGCGGGAAGAGGGAAGACGGTGCGAAACCGACGCTGCCCCCGCAACTGTAAGCGGCAAGCCGAGGTCCGAATCCACTGGTGCAGACGCGCCGGGAAGGCGGGCCGAAGCGTCCGAGCCGCGAGCCAGGAAACCTGCCAGGGCGAGATAGACGACGACCGCGGGCGGAGGGCCCGGGCGCGTGACAGGGCACCCCCGGTGCCCCGGTCCCGTGTCCCCTCCTGCGCGCCAAACCCTGAGGGACAGAGCATGACCATCACCGTATATTCCAAGCCCGCCTGCGTGCAGTGCACCGCGACCACCCGTGCGCTCGAGGCCCGCGGGCTCGACTTCCAGGTGATCGACCTGACCGAGGACGATGCCGCGATGTCGCTCGTGCAGGAGATGGGCTATCGCCAGGCGCCCGTCGTCGTCGCCGGCGAGGCGCATTGGGCGGGCTTCCGCCCCGACATGATCGGCCAGCTGGCCTGAGCCGATGCGGGGCGCGGCGCGGATCGTCTATTTCTCGTCCCGGTCGGGCAACACCCGCCGGTTCGTGGACCGGCTGGACCTGCCCGCGCTCTGCATTCCGCGGCTGCCCGAGGCGCCCCTGCCGGAACCGGCGCTGCCCTTCGTGCTGATCACGCCCACCTTCGCCGATGGCGCGGGCCGGGGCGCGGTGCCGAAACCGGTGATCCGGTTTCTCAACGTCGTCGGCAACCGGGCGCTCCTGCGCGGGGTCATCGCCAGCGGCAACCGCAATTTCGGCGCGACCTTCGCGCTTGCGGGCGAGGTGATCGCCCGCAAATGCAGCGTTCCGGTGCTGACCCGCTTCGAGCTGGCCGGGACCGAGACCGACATCGCCCGGATCCGCGCCGGGCTGCACGATTTCTGGGCCGCGTCCGAGGCCGACGCCGCCTGACCCCGACCGACAGGAAAGACCCGATGACCAAACCGATGTTCCGCGCCGACCATGTCGGCAGCCTGCTGCGCCCCGCTCCCGTCGCCGCCGCCCGCAACGCCGGCAAGACCGGGGCCGAGCTGAAGGCCGTCGAGGATGCCGAGATCCCCGGCCTGATCGCGATGCAGGAGGACGTCGGGCTCAAGGTCGTCACCGACGGCGAGGCGCGGCGCGCCTTCTGGCATTACGATTTCATGGGCATGCTCGACGGGCTCGAGATGGTCGACACGAACCGCGACGCGCTCGGCTTCAAGGGCGCGACGATCTCGATCGTGCCGCAGGTGACCGGCCCGCTGTCCTTCCCGGCCGACCACCCGATGCTCGATCATTTCCGCTTCGTGGCCGAACACACGAAGGTCACGCCGAAGATCTCGATCCCCGGCCCCTCGGCGGTGCATTTCCGGGTCACGCCCGAGAACAACCTGCACAAGCCCTACGCCGACCAGGAGGCCTTCTTCGCCGCCATCGCCGCGACCTATCGCGACGCGGTCAATGCCTTCTACGCCGCGGGCTGCCGCTACCTGCAACTCGACGACATCTTCTTCGCCTATCTCGGCGACCCCGAGCAGCGCGCGATCCGCGCCGGGATGGGCCACGATCCCGACTGGCTGATCGACCGCTACGCCTGGATGCTGAACGAGGCGATCAAGGACCGGCCCGCCGACATGACGATCGGGATGCACATGTGCCGCGGCAACTTCAAATCGACCTTCGTCGCCACCGGCGGATATGACGCCGCGGCCGACGCGATCTTCAACCGCACCGACGTGGACGTCTACTTCATGGAATACGACACCGAGCGGGCAGGCGGGCTGGAACCGCTGGGCCTGCTGCCGAAGGGCGGCAAGCGGGTGCTGCCCGGCTTCATCACCACCAAGACGCCCGAGCTCGAGGACATGGACGCCCTGAAGCGGCGGTTCGAGGAGGCGTCGAAATACGTCGCGATGGACCAGCTCGGCATTGCGCCGCAATGCGGCTTCGCCTCGACCGAACACGGCAACGCGATCACCCCGGACGACCAGAAGCGCAAGCTCGAGCTGGTGGTCCGCCTGGCAGAGGAGCTCTGGGACGATGCTTGATCACGGGATTGACCCCACTCTCGACTACCACGCGCTGAACGCGATGCTGAACCTCTACGATGCAGAGGGGAACATCCAGTTCGACGCCGACCGGATGGCCGCGCGGCAGTATTTCCTGAAGCACGTGAACCAGAACACCGTGTTCTTCCACTCGCTCGAGGAGAAGCTGCGCTACCTGACCGAGAACGGCTATTACGAGCCCGAGGTGCTGGCGCAATACGATCCCGCCTTCCTGCGCCGGATCTGGGATGCCGCCTGGGCGAAGAAGTTCCGCTTCCCGACCTTCCTCGGCGCGTTCAAGTACTACACCTCCTACACGCTCAAGACCTGGGACGGGCAGCGCTACCTCGAACGCTTCGAGGACCGCGTCGTCATGGTCGCCCTCGCGCTCGCCCGCGGCGACGAAGGCGTGGCGATGCAGATCATGGACGAGATCATCGAGGGCCGCTTCCAGCCCGCGACGCCGACCTTCCTCAACGCCGGCAAGAAGGCGCGGGGCGAATTCGTCTCCTGCTTCCTGCTGCGGCTCGAGGACAACATGGAAAGCATCGGGCGCGGCATCAACTCGGCCCTGCAGCTGTCGAAGCGCGGCGGCGGCGTGGCCCTGATGCTGACCAACATCCGCGAGCACGGCGCGCCGATCAAGCAGATCGCCAACCAGTCCTCGGGCGTGATCCCGGTGATGAAGCTGCTCGAGGATTCCTTCTCCTACGCCAACCAGCTTGGCGCGCGGCAGGGGGCGGGGGCCGTCTATCTGAACGCGCACCACCCCGACATCCTGCGCTTCCTCGACACCAAGCGCGAGAACGCGGACGAGAAGATCCGGATCAAGACGCTGAGCCTCGGCGTGGTGATCCCCGACATCACCTTCGAGCTCGCGAAGAAGAACGAGGACATGTACCTCTTCTCGCCGCATGACGTGGAGAAGGTCTATGGCAAGCCCTTCTCGGACATCTCGGTGACCGAGCATTACCACGACATGGTGGACAATCCGAAGATCCGGAAGAAGAAGATCAACGCCCGCGCGTTCTTCCAGACGATCGCCGAGATCCAGTTCGAAAGCGGCTATCCCTATATCCTCTTCGAGGACACGGCGAACCGCGCGAACCCGATCCAGGGCCGGATCTCGATGTCGAATCTCTGCTCGGAAATCCTGCAGGTGAACGAGGCGTCCGAGTTCAACGAGGATCTCTCCTACGCCCACATGGGAACCGACATCTCCTGCAACCTCGGGTCGATGAACATCGCCAGGGCCATGGACGGCGGCGACCTCGGCGCGACGGTCGAGGCGGCGATCCGCGCGCTCAACGCGGTCAGCGAGATGTCGGCGATCGAGAGCGTCCCCTCGATCCGCAAGGGCAACGACGAGAGCCGCGCGATCGGGCTGGGCCAGATGAACCTGCACGGCTATCTCGCGCGGGAGCGCATCCACTACGGCTCGCCCGAGGGGATCGACTTCACCAACATCTACTTCTGCACGGTGCTCTACCACGCGCTGCGCGCCTCGAGCGCCATCGCGCAGGAGAAGAAGACGGTCTTCAAGGGCTTCGAGACCTCGAAATACGCCGACGGCAGCTTCTTCGACGATTACGTCGACCGTGACTGGCTGCCCGAGACCGACCGGGTGACCGAGCTGTTCGCCGAGGCCGGCATCAAGCTCCCGACCCGTGAGGACTGGCAGGCGCTGAAGGGCCAGGTCATGACGCACGGGCTCTACAACCGGAACCTGCAGGCGGTGCCGCCGACCGGCTCGATCAGCTACATCAACAACGCGACCTCCTCGATCCATCCGATCACCGCGAAGATCGAGATCCGCAAGGAAGGCAAGATCGGCCGGGTCTATTACCCCGCGCCCTACATGACGAACGAGAACCTCGAATATTACCGCGATGCCTACGAGATCGGGCCCGAGGCGATCATCGACACCTATGCGGCGGCCACCCGCCACGTCGACCAGGGCCTGTCCCTGACGCTCTTCTTCCCGGCCGAGGCGACGACCCGCGACATCAACCGCGCGCAGATCTACGCCTGGAAGAAGGGGATCAAGACGATCTACTACATCCGCCTGCGCCAGATGGCGCTGGAGGGGACCGAGGTGCAGGGCTGCGTTTCCTGTTCGTTGTGACCCGAAGGGTGCGTGCAGGCACGCACCCTGCCACCTGCCCGTCGGATGCGTGCCGCTGCACGCACCGCCGCACTCCCGAAGGAGCGTTCCGATGAAAGACCTGACCCAGACCCGCCCCGTCCCGCGCGCCATCAACTGGAACCGGCTCCAGGACGACAAGGACCTCGAGATCTGGAACCGCCTGACGGTGAACTTCTGGCTGCCCGAGAAGGTGCCGCTGTCGAACGACATCCAGAGCTGGTCGCAGCTGACCGAGGACGAGCGCCAGCTGACCATCCGGGTGTTCACCGGGCTGACCCTGCTCGACACGATCCAGAACACCGTCGGCGCGCCCTCGCTGATGCCCGACGCCCAGACCCCGCACGAGGAGGCTGTGCTGACCAACATCGCCTTCATGGAGGCGGTGCATGCGCGGTCCTATTCCTCGGTCTTCTCGACGCTCTGCCAGACCGCCGAGGTCGACGAGGCCTTCCGCTGGTCGGCCGAGAACAGCCACCTGCAGGCCAAGTCGCGGCTGATCCTCGACGAATACGACGCGACCTCGAACCCGCTGCGCAAGAAGATCGCCAGCGTCTTCCTCGAGAGCTTCCTGTTCTACTCGGGCTTCTACCTGCCGATGCACTGGTCCTCGCGCGCGCGCCTGACCAACACCGCCGACCTGATCCGCCTGATCATCCGGGACGAGGCGATCCACGGCTATTACATCGGCTACAAGTTCCAGCGCGCCGCCGAGCGCCTGTCCGAGGCCGAGCGTGCCGAGCTCAAGGATTTCGCCTTCGCGCTGCTGTTCGACCTCTACGACATCGAGGCGCGCTATACGCAGCAGCTCTACGATCCCCTGGGGCTGACCGAGGACGTGAAGCACTTCCTGCATTACAACGCCAACAAGGCGCTTCAGAACCTCGGGTTCGAGGCGCTCTTCCCGGACGAGGCCTGCCGCGTGAACCCGGCGATCATGGCCGCGCTGTCGCCCGACAGCGAGAACCACGATTTCTTCTCGGGCTCGGGCTCCTCCTACGTGATCGGCAAGGCCGTCGCGACCGAAGACGACGACTGGGACTTCTGATCCCGCCGGCGGGACGGGGCGATGCCCCGTCCCGGCAGCCTTTGCGCTGCGATTAACTATTATTAACCAAAATCAGAAAGTCATTAACGCCGGTCGCCGGAAGGGGATACACATCCGGCGCATACCCCAGCCTGTCCCGTTCATGATCCTCGCCGACCCGTCCCTCAAGACCTCTGCCATCGCCAGCCTCGCGGGATACCTCTCGCGGCGGACGAACGTCTGCGTGCAGCTGCTCGACCGGTCCGGCACGATCGTGGCCGTCAGCCGCCACGGTCTGGACCTGCTGGGCCGCGACGCCGACGGCGTCTGCGGCCGGGACTGGGCGGCGCTCTGGGAACCGGCGTCCCGCCTGCGGGCCGAGGCGGCGCTCGCCGCTGCCCTGTCCGGCGAGACCGTCAGCTTTGCCGGGCGCATCGCCGGCGCCGCGGCCGTGGCGGGATGGGAGGTCGAGCTGTTTCCCTCCGACAGCGGAGAGACCGGCGCGGCAAGCGTCGTGGCGATCCTGTCGCCGTCGGAAAGACCCGATCAGGCCGAAGGCGCGCCCATGGACGCGGACCCGGCGGAGGTGCTTCGGGAAACGCTACACACCATCTCGAACCTGGCGACGGCAGCCAGCAGTGCCGCGAACATCCTGCGGCGGGGCGTCAATCCCGACCGCGCCCGCGCGCTTGCCGACCATCTCGAGGAAAGCGGCAGGCGGGCGGCGCGCACGGTGGAAGACCTGCGCCGGCACGTGCCGCCGGACAGGCGCAGCTAGGGACGGCGCCTCACTCGCCCGCCGTCGCCCGCAGGATCGCCGCCGAGAGGGTTTCGACCGTGAAGGGCTTGGGAATGACCGGGGCCGCGGGGAAATGCGCGAGCGAGTCGCCCTGTCCGCCGTAACCGCTGGCGAGGATGAAGGGCACCTTCTGCGCCTCCAGCACCTGCGCGACCGGAAGGCTGGTCTCGGTTCCGAGGTGCACGTCCAGCACAGCGAGGACCAGCTTGTTCGATTCCGCGATCCGCAGCGCCTCGGCCACGGTGGAGGCGGTGTGCACGGTCTTCACCCCGAGATCGCCGAGGATGTCCGCCGCATCCATCGCGATGATCATGTTGTCCTCGACGACCATAGCGACGCCCGAGAGCTTCGAGAGGTTCACCGGCTCGGGCGTCTGGCTCGGGCTCGGGGCCACGGGCGCGGGCTCCGTCTGCACCTTCACGAAGCGTTCGGGCAGAAGGAATTCCGCGCGCATGCCGGTCAGTTCGAAGGTCATCTCGGCATGGCCCTTCAGCTCGAAGGGGATGGATTTCTCGATGATCGTCGTCCCGAAGCCGCGCCGCTCGGGCGGACGGACGGCGGGGCCGCCGGATTCCGACCAGCGGATGCGGAAGAATCCGTCGCGATCCTCTTCGATCTTCACCGCGACGCGGCCCGCGTGGGTCGAGAGGGCGCCGTACTTGACCGAGTTGGTGACCAGTTCGTGGAACACCAGCGCCATGGTCGAGAACGCCTCGGGCGCGAGCAGGATGGTCGGGCCCTCGACCATCACCCGCTCGTCTTCCCCGGCGAGATAGGCCTGAAGCTCGACCTGCAGCAGGTCGCGGAAGGCCACCGGTTTCCATTCGGTCTGGGTGAGCTGGTCATGCGCCTGCGCGAGCGCGTGGATCCGCCCGTCGATCGCGGAGGAGAAATCCTCGATCGTCGTGGCGGACTTGCGCGACTGGGACACCAGCGAGCGGATCAGGCCCAGAACGTTGCGGACCCGGTGGTTGAGCTCGGCGATCAGCAGTTCCTGCTGGTCATGGGCGCGCTTGCGCTCGGCATTGACCTCGTCCGACAGCTTCAGCACCACCTCGAGCAGCGTGACGCGGATCGCCTCGGCCGCGCGCAGCGCGGTCTGCGACCATTGTTCGGAACGGGCGCCGACCTCTTCCTTCCAGATCTCGAAGCTCTTGCGCGGGGTGAGGCGGACGCCGAAGCCGCCGACCTCCACGGGCTTGTGCGGGTTGCCGGCCCAGTTCACCTGCCGGACCACTTCGGTCCGGAACAGCACGATGTAATCGCGCGGCGAGCGCGAGACCGGGATCGCGAGGATACCGGCGCAGCAATCGACCGCATGCGCCATCGAGGGCAGCCGCGAGATCAGGTGGTCGGTCGCATAGACGCGCGAGGCGGCGGCGGTGTTCAGGAACCGCGCGATGGTGTGGAAATCGCTCTCGGAGGGCGCGTTGCCGAGCGTGACGTACTTCCCGTCCGAGAAGAGCGCGATGCCGTCATGCGGGATCACCTTGGCGATCTCGCGCGCGATGCCGGGGAAGCCGCGCACGAGGTCCTCGCCCGAGCTGAGGCTCATCATCAGCCGGTCGTGCAGCCGCTGCGCGCGGCCCGCGGTCTCCGACACGCCTCGTGCCTCCTGCCGTTCCAGCTCGTAGGCGTAGAACTGGGCCAGCAGCTCGATCGCGGTGCGGCGTTCGTAATCGACGTAGAGCGGTTCGCGGTGGTGGCAGGCGAAGAGGCCCCAGAGCTCTCCGTTGATGACGATCGAGACCGACATCGAGGCCCGGACCTTCATGTTCCGCAGGTATTCGAGGTGGATCGGCGACACCGCCCGCGTGACCGCCAGCGACAGGTCGAGCGGCGTGCCCTCGGGGCTGAACTGCGGCTCGATCGGGCAGACCTCGCCGTCGACATCCGAGATCAGGCGCAGAAGGCTCCGCTTGTAGAGCTCGCGCGCCTGCCGGGGGATGTCGGAGGCCGGGAAGTGCAGGCCCAGGTAGCTTTCGCTGTCCGAAGCCGCCTTGGCCTCGGCGATCACGGTGCCGTCTCCCTGGGGGCCGAACTGGTAGACCATGACCCGGTCGAACCCGGTGAGGTCGCGCAGCTGCTGCGCCGCGACCTGGCTGACACCGGTCAGGTCGGTCTCCGCGGCGACCTTGCGCATCATCGGCGTGACGATGGCCAGCTCGTCATGATCCCTGCCGCGCGTCTTGCGCTCGAACTCGAAGACGAAGCTCAGCCCGGACTGGTGGGCGGAAATGTCGAAGAGCCGCCCGTCGCCGAAGAGGTCGAAGCCGAAGAGCCGCATGACGGCGTTCTCGTGCGAGGAGCCGCCGAGCCTCTCGCGCAGCGCTTCGACCGAGCTCGCCGGAAGGAAGCGGACGAGCGGCAGGCCGATCATCTGGTCATGCGCCACGCCCAGAACGTCGCCGGTGTTGACCGAGGCATGCTGCACGATCCAGTCGGCGGAGATGGCGATCAGCGCCCCGAAGGATTGCACGTTGCCGAGAATGTGGATCGGTTCACGGTCGCAATTGGTGAGATCTACCGGCGTGTCGGTGGAAATGAAGGAATCGTTCATACTGTGGCTTGTCGTCTCGCGGATAGCTGGCGGTCCGCCTCGGAGAGGAAGATGTCGAAAGCACGCAGGGCATCCTGGCAAATGCGGGCTGCGCTTTCGGATGAGGGGGGTGTGACCTCGATCCGGCGCAGGAAGGCCTTCCACGCGGCGAGGTCGGGTTCGAGTGAAAACAGGCCGGTGCGCGCATCGGGGGCAATCCGCTTGCGCAGCACCGTCAGGCCGAGTTGGGAGCCCAGCGTGACGTAGGCCACGGCGTCGGGATGGAGCCTGGGGTCATCCCCGGGCGCATCGGGGTCGGAAGGCCCGGAGGCGGAAAGCGCATCGAGCGTGCGGGCGAGCACGGGCGTCGCCTCGGCCGCGCTGCGGTCGCAGGCGCGCGCGATCCGGTCGTAGGCGCGCAGATGGATCAGGTCGAAACACGCCCGGTCGGCAGCATCGCCGAGGTCGAGTTCCATCATTCTGTGGTCAAGCCGCTCGTGGGAAGGAGCCGTCGCGGTCCGCAGGTCCTGTCTGAGTGTCCGGTCGGCAGCGCCCCGGCGTTCTGTCGCCATATCCTGAAAATCGCCCTTTCCGGCATCGTGTCCGCGCAGGATCTGCGGAAGTTTGTCGAAACACTTATTTGGCCGGAAAGGTTCCCGCCGACTAGTGCGAATTTACCTATGTTATCCGGTCGTGTGGTAAAAAAAAGGATGAGCGGCGTCCAGACGCATCGATCCTGCCCCCGCGCACCGCATTCGGCCAAGGGGCGCCGGGGCAGGTTTCGTGGAACCCCCGCCCGCGGGTGCCGTTGGCTGAACAGCCACCGCCGGAGGACCCCGCCATGAGCCGCACGCCCGACACCCCGCATCACGACCCCGCCGGCCAGGACGCCGACACGCCCTTCGACGACAGGCCGGCCGGTGGCTGGGGCTCGCTCAAGGGCGTCTCGCGCTTCATGGCAGAGCCGGGCCGCAAGGCCGAGGCGCTCGAGGTGCTCTCGAAGCTCAACAAGCCGGGCGGGGTGATGTGTACGGCCTGCGCCTGGACCAAGCCGGAGGGGCCGCACAAGTTCGAATTCTGCGAGAGCGGCGCCAAGGCCACCTTCTGGGAGCTGGACGGCAACCGCGCGGATGCGGCCTTCTTCGCGGATCACAGCGTTTCGGATCTGCGGGGCTGGCACGACCACGACCTCGAGAAGGCGGGCCGCCTGACCGAGCCGCTGCTCTACGACGCGGAGAGCGACCGTTACCTGCCCGTCAGCTGGGAGGCGGCCTTCGCCGAGATCGGCGCGGGCCTCAGGGCGGTCGCGCCGGAAGAGGCGGTCTTCTACGCCTCGGGCCACGCGGGGCTGGAGGCCTCGTATCTCTACGCGCTCTTCGCCCGGGCCATGGGGCATCAGAACCTGCCGCAATCCTCGAACATGTGCCACGAAACCACGAGCGTGAACCTCAAGACCTTCATCGGCACCCCGGTCGGAACCTGCACGCTCGAGGATTTCGACCATTGCGACGCGATCTTCTTCTTCGGCCAGAACACCGGGTCGAATTCTCCGCGCTTCCTGCACACGCTGAAGGCCGCGGTGGACCGGGGCTGCCGGATCGTCACCTTCAACCCGGTGCGGGAGCGGGGGCTGATCTCCTTCGCCGATCCGCAGAGCGCGTCGCAGATGACCTTCGGCAAGCCGACGGAGATCTCGGAGAAGTACTTCCAGGTGCGTCCCGGTGGCGACATCGCGGTGATGGCGGGGATGATGAAATGCGTCCTCGCCGCCGAAGAGGCGCGGCCCGGGACGATCGACCACGATTTCATCCGCGACCAGACCACCGGCTATGACGAGATGATCGCCGCGGTGGCGGCGTTCGGCTGGGACGAGATCGAGGCGCAGTCGGGCCTGACCCGGGCGATGATCGAGGACGCCGCCGAGGTCTATCTTTCCGCCGACAGGGTGATCGGCATCTACGGCATGGGGCTGACACAGCACGTCCATGGCTGGCTGAACCTCGGGATGTACTGCAACCTTCTGATGATGCGCGGCAATCTCGGCCGGAAGGGAAGCGGCATCTCGCCCGTCCGGGGCCATTCGAACGTGCAGGGCCAACGGACGGTGGGCGTGGGCGAAAAGAGCGCCCACATGCCCGCGGAAAAGCTCAGGGCGCTTTTCGGGATCGACGCGCCCGAGGCCGAGGGGATGAATGCCGTTCATGCCTGCGAAGCCCTGCTGGAGGGACGCGTGAAGGCGATGATCTCGCTCGGCGGCAACCTCCTGCGCGCCATGCCGGACCGGGAGCGCATCGAGGCGGCCTGGCCCCGGCTCGACCTGTCGGTGAGCATCGCGACCAAGCTCAACCGGTCGCACCTCGCGCCCGGGCGGGTGGCCTATATCCTGCCGTGTCTCGGGCGCACCGACGAGGATGTGCAGGTGACGGGCAGGCAGTCGGTGTCGGTCGAGGATTCGCTCTCCCATATTCACGGCTCGGTCGGGATCGCGAGGCCGCCGAGCGATGCGGTCCGCTCCGAGGTGGCCATCGTCGCGGGCATCGCCGCGGCGACGCTGCCGCCGAACGACCGGCTGCGCTGGCGGGAATGGACCGGGGATTACGGGTTGATCCGAGACCTGATCGCCGAGACCTTCCCCGACGATTTCGCAGATTTCAACGCGAAGCTCTTCCAGCCGGGCGGCTTCTACCGCGGCAACCCGGTGCGCGACCTCGACTGGAAGACCGACAGCGGCAAGGCCCGGTTCACGGTGCCCACGACGCTCTCGGCGCTCGGGCAGGAGCCGGAGGCGGCGGAGCTGATGACGCTGGTGACGCTGCGCTCGAACGACCAGTTCAACACGACCATCTACGGGTTTTCCGACCGGCTGCGCGGGCTGGAGGGGAGCCGCATGATCGTGCTGGTGAACCGGGACGAGATGGCCCGGCTGGGGCTGGCCGAGGGCCAGCTGGTCACGCTGGAATGCGCCGTCGAGGACGGGGGAGAGCGCCGGGTGCCGGGCCTGAAGGTCACGGCCTACGACCTGCCGCCGAAATGCGTGGCGGGCTATTACCCCGAACTCAACCCGCTGGTGCCGCTCGGCTACCACGAGAAGAATTCGCAGACGCCCGCCTACAAGGGCACGCCGGTCCGGATCCTCGCCTGAGCCCCGGGCCGTCCTGGCGGGGCCGCGCTTGCTGCGGCCCCGGTTCGGACCGCGCTCAGGCGGTGGTCATGTCCTCGACCGTCGCCTCGGGCGCGTTCTTCATGACCGAGGCGATCCCGTTGTCGCGCGCGCTGGACGAGCTGTAGGTCTCGCTGGTGCCGATCACCTGGCCGTTCGTGGCCTTCAGGTTGAACATCGGCTTGCCGGACGCGCTGTCCTTGCGCTCGTAACGCTCGTCGACGGCCGAGTTCTTCTTGACGGAATCGATCCCGTTCAGCGCGCTGGCCTTCTGCTTGTAGCCCTCGCTCGCCAGGATGATCTCTCCGTTCCCGGCCTTGAGCCGGAACCGGTATTCGCCGGCCTTGTCGGTGTAGAGTTCGAATTTGCCAGCCATGCTGAGCCCTCTCCTGCATTTGTCCCTGCGTTGTTTATGCCGTCGTAACCGCCCTGTGCCAAGCAAGGATGCACGCCTGCCGGGCCGGGAGGCACGGCGGCGCGGGGTGATACGCCGTGCTCGGTGCCGCGGATTCGGCTATGCTGGGGATGAACTTGCGCGCGAGGAGGGGACCCATGTACGTCGGCGCCTATGTGCTGGCCGTGAAGACGGCCGAGAAGGAGACCTACCTGCGGATCGCGCGGGAGGTGGCCGGGGTCTTCCGCGACTACGGCGCGACCCGGGTGGTCGAATGCTGGGGCGACGAGGTGCCGGAGGGCGAGGTGACGTCCTTCCCGATGGCGGTCGGGCGCGAAGCGGACGAGACGGTGCTCTTCTCGTGGATGGAGTTTCCCGACAAGGCCGCCCACGATGCCTGCATGGAAAAGAGCTTTGCCGATCCCCGGATGCGGATGGACGACGAGATGCCGCGGATCATGGACCCCAGACGCATGATCTTCGGCGGCTTCGACGCGATCCTCGACCTGTGAGCACCGGCGACGCGATCCGGCCGGCGGCGCAGGGCTTCCTCCTCCGGGGCATCGCCGTGTCCCGCGGGCTTCTGTGCCTGCGTCGCGATGCGGTCGTGGCGCGCGGCGCCATGGTCCCTTGGCCTGGGCGCAGCGCGCGCCACCGTCGCGGATTTCCTGCCCCGGCCGGACCACGCGGGCGCGCGGTGGCGGATCGGCGGGCTGACCCTGACGACTTTGCCCTGATCCTGGTCGGCCGGCCCGAACGGAGCGGAAAGTGATGCCATCCTAAGGTATTCCACTACGGCGATGCTTGCAGTGAAGGCGGAATGTTGAGAAGGTGAAACCGCCCGCACCGGCGGGGCCGACCGTCTCCAGACGGCCCACAGAGAGACGTTCCAACTGTTCCGTCAGGTTTCTTCCTTCGACCCCATGAGCTTTCTCGCCGGCTCGAGCGAGATGGCAGAGCGGACCCGCGACTTCAACTGGTCGACCCATCCATTCGGGCCGCCCGAGATATGGCCGCAATCGCTGCGCGCCGCGCTCGGCATCTGCCTCACCTCGGCCTTTCCGACGGCGATCTACTGGGGGCCCGAGTTGCGTCTGCTCTACAACGACGCGTGGTCCTCGATCCCCGGCCCACGCCATCCCGCCGCGCTCGGCGCGCCCGCGCGCGAGGTCTGGGCCGACATCTGGCATGTCATCGAACCGCAGTTCCGCAAGGTGTTCGCCACCGGCGAGGGTCTCTTCGTCGAGGATCAGATGCTGCCCATGCGGCGCTACGGGTTCGAGGAAGAGACCTACTGGAACTACAGCTTCACCCCGATCCGGGGCGAGGACGGGGCGGTGGCCGGGATTTTCAACTCGGGCAGCGAGACGACGGAGCGGGTGCTGCAGCGGCGGCGGGCCGAGTTCCTGCTGACCCTGAGCGACGGATTGCGGCAGTCCGGGGACGAGACCCGGACACTCGCAACGACGATCCGCGAGCTCGGCACCTTCCTGCGTGCGGCGCGTGTGGCCCTCATGTCCCGCACGGGCGAGCGCGGCAGTGCCTTCGCCGCCGTCGACCAGTGGACCGACGGCGTCTTCGGAGCCTTCGACCGTGAGGTGGATGTCGACCAGCTGGGAGACCCCGGCGCGGCGCTGCTCGAGGGCCGGGTGGTCCGGCTCGACAGCGGCACAGGGGAGACCGGCGCCGAAGCGCTGCTCTGCGGGGCCTCGGCCGCCCTGCTGATCCCGTGGATGCACGACGGCCGCCTCGAGAGTGTGCTCGCCATACATTCGACGCGGCCGCGCCGCTGGACCGCCGTGGAGGTCGCGACCGCCGAGGACACGCTCAACCGCGGCCAGACATGGGCCGAGCAGCAGCGCGCGCTGTCGCGCGAGAAGGTGATGCTGCGCGAGATCGACCATCGGGCGCGGAACCTCCTGTCGGTGGTGCGCTCGATCCTGCGGCTGACGCGGGCGGACGATGCGGAAAGCCTGCGCGACAAGGTCTCGGACCGTATCCTCGCCCTGTCCCGGACCCACACCCTGCTGGCCCGCAAGCGCTGGCACGAGGTGACGCTGGAAGATCTGATCACCCAGGAACTGGAACCCTACGGCGCACCGGAAGGGGAGCGGATCGCGGTCTCGGGACCGTCGGTCATCCTCAGCTCGGAGCGGGCCCAGTCCGTGGCGATGGTGCTGCACGAACTGGTGACGAACGCTGCCAAGCACGGCGCGCTCTCCGGGCTCGGCGGCACGCTGGACGTGGCCTGGGAGAAGCTGCCGGGCGGCGTGGTGGGCATCGACTGGCACGAGCGCGTCGATCTCTCCGAAGCCCCCTCGGCGCCCGAACGCGGGACGGGCTTCGGCTCGACCCTGCTGCCGCTGGTGGTGGAGGGGCAACTCGGCGGCACGCTGACGCGGGACTTCGCCGATACCGGGCTGGTCTGCCGGATCACCTTCCCCGCGGCCGAGCCGGTCGAATAGCCGTTCCTGCCCCGCTCTGCCCAGGCTCATGGGCCGTTGTGTCGGGGCATTCCACCCGCGCGGCGGCTGATATAGGCTCCGGCCCGGAACAGCCTTGAAGGAGTCGCGACATGGCGGATGGCAGCGGACGGCAGACCCGGGTCACATCGAGCCACTGGGGGGCCTTCGAGGTCGACACGGAGGGGGACCGCATCGTCGCGACGCGTCCCTTCGCGGCGGACCCGGACCCGCATGACGTGCCCTCCATCGTTCCGGCGGCCGTCCACCACCGCTCCCGCGTGGCCCGGCCCTCGATCCGCAAGGGCTGGCTCGAGACCCGCACCCGCGAGGGGCGGGGCTCGGAGGACTTCGTCGAACTGCCCTGGGACGAAGCGCTCGACATCGCGGCCGAGGAGATCGACCGCATCCGCAAGACCCACGGCAACGAGGCGATCTTCGGCGGCTCCTACGGCTGGTCCTCGGCCGGGCGCTTCCACCACGCCCAGAGCCAGGCACACCGCTTCCTGAACGCTGCGGGGGGCTATGTCGCCTCGTTCGGCAGCTATTCCACCGGCTGCGCGCAGGCGATCATGCCGCATGTCTTCGGGGTCAATTTCATCCAGTTCCTCTACGAGCATCAGGACGGCTGGCCGACGATCCACGACAATGCCGAGACGCTGGTGATGTTCGGGGGCATCAACCCGAAGAACTCGCAGGTCAGCATGGGCGGCGTGACCGAACACGAGACCGCCGGCTGGTTCGAGAAGTTCCGCGCCAAGGGGATGCGGCTGGTCAACATCGGCCCGCAGCGCACCGACGCGCCCGAGGGCTGCGAGTGGCTGCCGATCCGCCCGGGCTCGGACACCGCGCTGATGCTGGCGCTGGCCTACGTGCTGGAGGAGGAGGGGCTGACCGACCACGCCTTCCTCGACCGCTACACCTCCGGGTTCGAGCGGTTCCGCCCCTACCTGATGGGCGAGAGCGACGGCACGCCGAAAACCCCCGAATGGGCCGCGCCGCTCTGCGAGGCCGATCCCGGGACGATCCGCGAGCTTGCCCGCCACATGGCGCGGACGCGGACGATGATTACCCTCGCCTGGTCGCTCCAGCGCGGCGAGCACGGGGAACAGCCCTACTGGATGTCGGTGGTCCTCGCATCGATGCTGGGCCAGATCGGCCTGCCGGGGGCGGGCGTGGGCTATGGCTACGGCGCCATCGGCGGGGTCGGCAAACCGCTCATCGGGCTGAACGGCATGACCCTGCCGCAGGGCGAGAACCCGGTCGGGCGCTTCATCCCGGTGGCCCGGATCGCGGACATGCTCCTGAACCCGGGCGCGGCCTACGATTTCAACGGGCGGCGCGAGGCCTATCCCGATATCCGGCTGGTCTACTGGGCGGGCGGCAACCCGTTCCACCACCACCAGGACCTCAACCGCCTGCACGAGGCGTGGCAGCGGCCCGAGACGATCATCGTCAACGAACCCTGGTGGACCGCCACGGCCAAGCGCGCCGACATCGTCTTCCCGGCCACCACGCCCTACGAGCGGCAGGACATCGGGCGCTCGCCGCTCGACGATTACCTCTTCTACATGCCGGCGCTGATCCCGCCCGTGGGCGAGGCGCGCGACGATTACGACATCTTCGCGGGCCTGTCCGAGCGGATGGGCATTTCCGAGACCTTCACCGAAGGTCGCACGAGCGACGAATGGATCCCGCTGCTCTATGCCCAGTACCGCGAGAACGCGGCGGGCAAGGGGATCGAGGTTCCGACCTTCGAGGACCTGCAGGAGCGGAACTGGATGCGCCTGCCGATCCGCGCCGAGGCGCCGAACCGCACGCTGCTCGCCCCCTTCCGCGAGGACCCGGAGGGCGCACCGCTGCCGACGCCCTCGGGCAAGCTCGAGATCTTCTCCGAGGTGATCGACGGCTTCGGCTACGCCGACTGCCCCGGCCACCCGGTCTGGCTGCCGCCGCAGGAATGGCTGGGCGCGGCCGGAGAGCATCCGCTCCACCTCGTCTCGCCGCAGCCGGGCGACAAGCTGCACAGCCAGCTCGAATGTGCGCTGGCGGATATCGAGGGCGCCCGCCCCGTGGCGCTGGCGATCCACCCCGAGGACGCGGCGGCGCGCGGGATCGCGGACCGCGAGGTCGTGAAGGTCTTCAACAGCCGCGGCGCCTGCCGGGCGCGGGCGGCCCTGACGGGCGACATCCGCAGGGGCGTGGTCGCGATGCCGACCGGCGCCTGGTTCGGCGACCCGGGCGGCAACATCGACCCGGACGGGAACCCGAACGTGCTGACGCTGGACGTCGGGACATCACGGCTGGGGCAGGGCTGCTCGGCGCATTCGGCGCTGGTGGAGGTGGGCAAGCTGGAGGCGTGACGCCTTCGCTTGCCGTCCTGCCGCCACGCCGGGCGCTGCGGGCCGGACCCCGGCTACCGCCGGATCAGCTCTCGCACGGTGCAGCGGACGGACTCGCTCTCCAGCGGCATCTCCGCGAGGCTGCGCCACGCGCTCTCGTCGAAGTCGGGGAAGAAGGCGTCCGCATCCTCGACCTCCAGATCGACCTCGGTGATCAGAAGCCGGTCGGCGATGCCCAGCATCTCGCGGTAGATCCCTTCGCCGCCGATGCCGCTGATCCGCATGTGGCCTGCCGTGCGGGCCAGCTCGATCCCCTGAGGAATCGTGGGCACGACGTGCTCGGCCAGGCCGCTGTCGCGCGAGACCACGATGTTCATCCGGTTCTTCAGCGGCTTGACCGGCAGGCTCTCCCAGGTGTTGCGCCCCATGAGGATCGCGCTGCCCGATGTCTCGCGCTGGAAGAGCTTCAGATCCGCCGGGATGTGCCAGGGGATCCGGTTGCCCTTGCCGATCGCGCCGTTCCGGGCGCGGGCCACGACCAGGGTGATCATACCGCCACCGCCGCCTTGATCGCGGGCGCGGGATCGTAGCCTTCGAATTCGAAATCCTCGTACCGGAAATCGAAGATCGAGGGGACCTGCCGCGCGATGCGCAGCTTTGGCGCGGGCCGCGGCGCACGCGAGAGCTGGGTTTCGACCTGCTCGAGGTGGTTGAGATAGATATGGGCGTCGCCCATCGTGTGAATGAAATCGCCGGGCTCGTGGCCTGTCACATGGGCCAGCATATGCGCCAGCAGCGCGTAGGAGGCGATGTTGAACGGCACGCCGAGGAACATGTCGGCCGAGCGCTGGTACAGCTGCAGATGCAGCTTCCCGTCGAGCAGGCGGACCTGCCAGAGCGTGTGGCAGGGCGGCAGGGCCATCTGGTCCACTTCGCCCGGGTTCCAGGCCGAGACGATCAGCCGCCGTGAATCCGGCGTCCGGGCGATGGCCTCGACGAGGGTGGCGATCTGGTCGACGCTGCCCGCCACCACGCGCCCGTCCTCTTCGCGCAGGACCGGGAACCGCCGCCACTGGGCCCCGTAGACCGGGCCCAGGTCGCCGTTCTCGTCGGCCCATTCATCCCAGATCGAGACGCCGTTCTCCTTCAGGTAGCGGATGTTGGTGTCGCCCGACAGGAACCACAGAAGCTCGTGCACGATGGAGCGGAGATGGAGCTTCTTGGTGGTGACGAGCGGAAATCCCTCGGACAGCGGGTAGCGGCACTGCATCCCGAAATACGAGATCGTTCCGGTCCCCGTCCGGTCCGTGGACCGGGTGCCCTGGTCCCGGACCGTCCTGAGCGCGTCGAGATACGTCTGCATTGCCTTCCCCTCGGCCCCTTCGTTTCACCTGGCCTCACGGCCTTCAGCACCCTCCGGCTGCCAGAGCATATAGAAGGGTTTGGCGGGCGAAGGCTACCGAAGGATCGCGGGAAATGATCACACGGCGCGGTTTCGCGACCGGTTTCGGTACGGGTCGCGCCCCTTGGGCGCCGGATGGATCGGGGCGGCACGCCGGACCGCCCGCGCATGTCGCTGCGCGGGCGTGCCCTGTCCACCGAAGGCGGCGCGGCTCAGACCAGTTCGGCCAGGGCCTTCGCGTCGAACCCGTCCACCGGTTGTCCGGTGCGCACCTTCTCGGGCCAGGCCGGGTCGCTCAGCAGGATGCGGCCGACGGCGATCAGGTCGAATTCGTCGCGCTCCATCCGGGCGGTCAGCTTCTCGATCCCGGCCGCGGGCGCGCTGTCGCCGCGGAAGGCGCGGAAGAAGTCCCCGTCCAGCCCGACCGAGCCCACGCTGACCGTCGGCTTGCCGGTGATCTTCTTGGCCCAGCCCGCGAAGTTCAGGCCGTCCTCGCCGTCCAGCTCGGGGAATTCCGGCTCCCAGAAGCGGCGCTGCGAGCAGTGGAAGACGTCGACGCCCGCCTCGGACAGGGGCTGGAGCCAGTCCGCCATCTCGTCCGGGCTGTGCGCGAGCTTGACCTTGTAATCCTGCTGTTTCCACTGCGACAGGCGCAGGAAGATCGGGAAATCGGCGCTGACGGCCGCGCGCATCGCCTTCACCAGCTCGACCAGCACGCGGGAACGTTCGGGCAGGCTCGGCCCGCCCCAGCGGTCGGTGCGGAGGTTGGTGCCGTCCCACAGGAACTGGTCCAGAAGATAGCCGTGCGCGCCGTGGATTTCGGCCATGTCGAAGCCCAGCCGTTCGGCCTCGGCCCCCGCCTTGGCGAAGGCGTCGATCAGGTCGGCGATGTCCTCCTCGGACATGGTGGCCCCGCGCGGATCCTCGGGCGCGACGATGCCCGAGGGGCTCTCGACCGGCGCCTCGGGCTCCCAGCCGGCGGAGCCGCGGGTGGAGCCGGTGTGCCAGATCTGCGGACCCATCCGGCCGCCCGCCTCGTGGACGGAGTCGATCACCTGCTTCCAGCCGCCGAGCGCGTCGTCCCCATGGAAGAACGGCACATGGGGCAGGTTGCGCGAGGCGGGGCGGTCGACCACGGTCCCTTCGGAGAGGATGAGACCCACGCCGCCCTCGACCCTGCGGCGGTAATACTCCGCGTTCTTCGCGCCGGGCACGCCCTCGGGCGCCATGTTGCGCGTCATCGGCGCCATGACGATCCGGTTCTTCATCTCGAGCGCGCCGACCCGGAACGGGCGGAACAGGGCTTCGGTGCCGGGGGCGGGGGTCGGGTCACTGGGCGACATATCGGTCCTCTGAACTGTTTGGTTCAGTTCACCTAGAGACTCCCGCCGCCGTTGCAAGGCGGCATGGTGCGCATGGCGGATATGTGGCAGGCGAAACGGTGAGCCCGCGGGGGTCACGGCGCGGGGACCCGGCCCGGGATCGGCCCTGACCACGCCGGGCCGTGCCATCGCCGTTTCGTGTCCGCCCGCCGTGAAATCTGGTGCACTCGGTGTTGCCCCTTACTTGGCGTAATAGGACGTGACTGCAGTGTCACCGTAGCATCGGTCGCATTGCTGATGCACTTGCTGCGGACGGACGGGGTAGACCTTTGTGCAGATGCGTGACGCGCCTGAGCCGGCAGGAGTATCGGGCTTCGCGTCACCCGGCCCGAGGGGCGGAAAGAATGACGGTCCGTCTTCCTTCCGGTATCTACACTCAATGCAGGTTCATGCGTCCGCGCGGACAATGAGTTGAGACCCTTGAACCTACAGTCGCTGTAGATCGTATATCGCCATCCGAGCGGGACTCACGACGGAGAAAGATCATGGCCGACCGAAGCGCAGGACAACGCGAATGGCGCGTGACGGGGATGGATTGCGGATCCTGCGCGGCCAAGGTGCGCGGCGCGGTCGAACGTCTTCCGGGTGTCGCGGAGGTGGAGGTTGCGCTGATGGCCGAACGACTGCGGCTGACACTGGACGAAGCGCAGACCTCGCCCGAGGGCGTCGAGAAGGCCGTGCGCGGGGTCGGCTTCGGCATTGCGCCCTGGGGGGCGCGGCCGGAGAAGCCCACGGGGGGCTTCGTGCTGCCGGACGGGGCGTTTCCCGGAGCGGCCGAGCCTTCGGAGGCCGAGAGTGGCACCGAGGCAGCAACGCCACCGTCCGAGGAGGCCACCGCTCCCTCGTGGTATGGAACCGCCAAGGGCCGGCTGGTGCTCGGCACCGGCGCGCTGCTGGGGGTGGCCTGGGCGTCGCGGCTCTTTTTCCCCGCCGAGATCGCCCATTGGGCTTTTGTCCTCGCCACGCTGATCGGCCTCGTCCCCGTGGCGCGGCGTGCGTTCGCCATGGCGCGTGCCCGGATGCCCTTCACCATCGAGATGCTGATGACGATCGCCGCCGGCGGCGCTCTGGTGATCGGCGAGGCGGAGGAAGCCGCGCTGGTCGTCTTCCTCTTCGCCCTGGGCGAGCTGCTGGAAGGCGTCTCGGCGGGCAAGGCACGCGACAGCATCCGGGCGCTTTCGAAACTCGTGCCGAAGACGGCGCGGCTGGAGGTGGGCAGCAGGACACGCGAGGTCTCGGCCGACAGGCTCCAGGTGGGCCAGGTCGTGCAGGTCCGGCCCGGCGACCGCGTGCCCTGCGACGGGGAGGTGATCGACGGCACCTCGGGCGTCGACGAAAGCCCGGTGACCGGCGAGAGCGTCCCGAGCCTCAAGGAGCCGGGCGCCGAGGTCTTCGCCGGGTCGATCAACGCCGAGGCGCTTCTGCGCGTGCGGGTCGCCAAGGCGGCCGAGGACAACACCATCGCCCGCATCATCCGCCTCGTGGAGGAGGCCGAGAGCGCCCGCGCGCCCACCGAGCGCTTCATCGACCGGTTCAGCCGGGTCTACATGCCCGCCGTGGTCGGGGCCGCGCTGCTGGTGGCGGTCATGCCGCCACTGTTCTTCGGGCAGCCCTGGGGCGAATGGGTCTACCGCGCGCTGGCGCTCCTGCTGATCGGGTGCCCCTGTGCGCTGGTGATCTCGGTGCCCGCCTCGATCGCCTCGGCGCTTTCGACCGGGGCCCGCAACGGCCTGCTGATGAAGGGTGGCGCGGTGATCGAGGCCGCGGCCCGCACCACCCATGTCGCCTTCGACAAGACCGGGACACTCACGCATGGCAAGCCGCGCGTGACGGACGTTTCGGTGCTGAGCGGAAGCGTGGACGACCTCATGGCGCTCGCCGCCGGGGTCGAGAGCGGCGCGAGCCACCCTCTCGGACAGGCGATCTGCGCCGAGGCCGAAAGGCGGGGCGTGGACGCGGCGGCGGCGACCGGCGGCCGCGCGCTTCCCGGCAAGGGGGCTGAGGCCTCCATCGACGGCGCGATCGTCAGCGTCGGCTCTCCGCGGCTGGCAAACGAGCGCGGCGCGCTCACGGACGACCTGCGGACCCGCGTGTCGGCGCTGGAAGCCGAGGGCAAGACGGTTGTGATCGTGCTCTGCGATGACGTGCCTCGGGGCCTCATCGCGCTCAGGGACGAGCCGCGCGCCGATGCGGCGGATGCGGTCGCGCAGCTGCGCGACCTTGGCATCTCTTCGATCATGTTGACCGGCGACAATCCACGCACGGCGCTGGCCATCGCTGAGGGGCTCGGGATCGCGCATCGCTCCGAACTCATGCCCGAAGACAAGGTGAAGGCGATCCGCGATCTGACGACGGACGCCCGCGTGATGATGATCGGCGACGGGATCAACGACGCGCCGGCGCTCGCTGCCGCGCATGTGGGCGTCGCCATGGGCTCGGGCACCGACGTGGCGCTCGAGACGGCCGACGCCGCGATCCTGCGCAACCGCGTGACCGATGTGGCGGCCAAGATCCGCCTCGCCCGGGCCACCATGTCGAACATCCGCCAGAACATCGCCATCGCGCTCGGGCTCAAGGCGGTCTTCCTCGTGACCACCGTGCTCGGGATCACCGGCCTCTGGATCGCCATCCTCGCGGATACCGGCGCCACGGTGCTGGTCACGATGAACGCGCTCCGGCTGCTGCTCTTTCGGCCGTCCGGCGCGGGATCCGTGGCAGAACCCACCTCAAGACATACATCTGATGCAACGTCAGAGAGCGCATCCGCGACCAGCTGAAAGGATACACCGATGACCATGACCCGCCGCGCCATGATGGCAGTCACCGCAGGCTTCGCCGCCTCCGCTCCGCTCGCGGGGGCAGCCCAGGGCGGCCCCGCGATCCACGTCCTGAAGGACCCGAATTGCGGATGCTGCACTTCCTGGATCGAGATCCTGCGCGAAGATGGCTTCTCCGTCACGACCGAGCGCAGTCTCGGCACGCTGCTGATGCAGCACAAGCTCGAGAACGGCATCCCGCAAAACATGACGTCGTGCCATACCGGTGAGATCGAGGGCTACATGATCGAAGGACACGTGCCGGCTGCCGACATCCGAAGACTGCTTTCCGAACGCCCGGATGCCGTCGGCCTTGCTGTCCCCGGCATGCCCTACGGCTCGCCCGGCATGGGTCCCGAGGCCGAGCGTGAAGCCTATTACGTCTTCCTGATCCGCAAGGACGGTCGCACCGAGGTGTTCACGAGCTACGCCGCCGCCTGACACCCTGCGCTCCAGGCGACGGGCGGTCCGGGTCGGCGGGCAGGGGCGTCAGGCCTCTGCCGGCTCCGGAGGATCGGCGGGATCGAGCCGCGGGTGGGTCTCCTCGGAGAGCCAGAACAGAAGCCCGCCGGAGAGGAACATGGAGCCTGCGACGAACCAAAAGGCCGGCTCGGCCAGGCCGGTGAGGCTGGCGGCGAGGCCGAGCCCGAGGCCGCCGATCGCATAGCCGAGGTCGCGCCAGAAGCGGTAGATGCCCACACGGGGAGGAGGGGGTGTCCGGAATTTCGCCGCAGGCACTGAGGGCGGGGAGCTGCCATGCGCCGCATTGGGCGCGAATGGCAGCTCCTGACGTCAGCTCGCGTCCTTGAACTCGGCGTATGCGCCGCGGACCCGGAGTGTCACGGTCACCTCTGTGCTGTCGCGGTTGCGCCAGAACCAGCCGTGCTCGCCGTCGAAGTCGGCGACGATCTCGCCTTCGCCTCCGGTCGAGCCGCGGCCCTTCTCGTAGGTGACGGAATCGCCGCCGCCGTGACCGTGCAGGTCGAAGTTCACCCGCCCGCCTTCGACAATCATCAGGTATTCGGCGGTCTGGCCCTCTTCCATCACCAGCTTCCATTCGGCGGAGTCACCAGGTGCCAGCGTGAAGGTGATCTCATCCCGCCACGCTTCGCTCTCTTCGGCCGGTGTGGCCTCCTGAGCGTGAGCGGCGCCCACAAACAGGCCGAAGATATCGTTCAACAGGCTCGACTGCTCGCCTTCGGTCTCCATCATTTGCCGGTCCATCTCGGCCTCTTCGGCAAGCTGGGTCTTGATCTCGCCCATCTCGGTGAGGCCGAGCACGCCGCCGATACGGGTCGGGTCGATGCCGTATTCGGCGGGCAGGACCACGGTGACGAGGATCGCCACGGCCGAGACGCCGGCGATGACGGTGGATCTCAGAAGCTGCGCCGAGCTGGGCAGCTCTTCGAGCGAGGGGCGGTTGGAATTGAACATGTCGTGTCTCCTTGTCTGAGTTTCAGGCGACGAAAAAGCCGGTGATCTGGTAGCCCATGAGGATGAACCCCAGGGACATCATCACCACGTTGGCGGTGTAGGCCTGGCGCAGGAACGCGGGGCTGCGGCGCCAGTAGCCCATGACGATGAGGATCACGGCGAGTGCCATGATCTGGCCGAGCTCGACGCCGACGTTGAAGGCCAGCAGGTTGGGCAGGAGCCCATCCGGGGCGATGTCGTAGTCGAGGATCTTGGTGGCGAGGCCCGTGCCGTGGAAGAAGCCGAAGATCAGGGTCGCGACCTTGGTGTCGGGCTGGAACCCGAACCACCGCTGGTAGGCGCCGAGGTTGTCGAGCGCCTTGTAGACGACCGACAGGCCGATGATGGCGTCGATGACGTAGGCGTTGATGCCCCAGCCGAACCAGACGCCGAGCAGCATCGTGGTCGAGTGGCCGAGGGCGAAGAGGCTCACGTAGATGCCGACGTCCTTCATCTTGTAGAGGAAGAAGACGACGCCGAGCAGGAACAGGATGTGGTCGTATCCGGTCACCATGTGCTTGGCGCCGAGATACATGAAGGGGATGATGTTGACCCCCCAGATTTCCTGGATGTAGCCTGCGTCACCCTCGGTGACGTTATGCGCGGCCGCAGCCGTGGCATGGAGCATCATGGCCGCGAGAGCCGTCAGGATGGCGGCGGCGCGAGAGCTGCGCCATGGCCGGCCATCCGCGAAAGCGGAGTGCATGTGGGTCTCCCTGGATTGTCCGTTGTTGCGCTGTGATCTGCCCGTGACGGGCAAGGCTCATGCGCGTGGCGGACGCTCCAGGCGGAACACGGGGGGGGCCCAGTGGGCCAGGGCATAGCCATGCCAGAGGGCGCGCGTCTCGACCGGCACGGTGTCGCGCCGCGCCGACATCAGCGCGGCATGACTGTGGTCGTGATCGGCGACTTCGTGGCTGTGCCCGTGCATCGCCCAGACCAGGTCTTCCTCCAGTCCGTGGGAGTGGCCATGTTCGGCGATCATCTCCGCATGGTCCTGCAAGGTCTCGATGACCTGCGGCACATGCGACGCGTGCGGTGAGACGGTCCAGAAGGTCAGGGCCAAGCAGATCAGCACGGCGAAGGACGGCGCTCCGATCCGCGTTCCAACCCGCTTTTTGATCGCCTTCTGCACTGCCCTTGTCCCTCGTGATGCGTCTTGGCGGCATCTTGCGGTATCCCCCTCGGGAGGATAGCCATCGCTTATGACAGAACCGCATGTCCACGCAAGTCACCCCAGGGTCGCGTCCCGGCTGAAACGCGCCGAGGGGCATCTCCGTTCGGTCATCGCCATGATCGAGGAGGGTCGGCCCTGCCTCGACGTCGCGCAGCAGTTGCAGGCGGTGGAGCGGGCCGTGCGCAATGCCAAGCAGGCCCTCATCCACGATCATATGGATCATTGCCTCGACGGCGACGATGCCGGCGACCGGAACGAGTTGAAGGCCATCTCCCGCTATCTCTGAGGGGTCCATGCTCGAAATCCTCGCCGACCGCACCTACCGCCACCTGTTCCTGGCCCAGGTGGTCGCTCTTCTCGGCACGGGCCTCGCCACGGTGGCGCTCGGACTCTTGGCCTACGACCTCGCCGGCGACGGCGCGGCGATGGTGCTGGGCACGGTCTTCACGATCAAGATGGTCGCCTATGTCGGGATCGCGCCGGTCGCCGGTGCCTTCGCCGACCGGGTGAACCGCCGTGTTCTGCTGGTCGCGTTGGACGTGATCCGAGCCGGGGCGGCCCTCTGCCTGCCCTTCGTGACAGAGGTCTGGCAGGTCTACGTGCTTATCTTCCTGCTGCAATCGGCCTCGGCCGCCTTCACGCCGACCTTCCAGGCGACCATCCCGGATGTCCTGCCCGAGGAGGCGCGCTACACGCGTGCACTGTCGCTCTCGGGACTGGCCTATGACCTGGAGAACATCGTCAGTCCGACGCTCGCGGCGCTGCTGCTGGCGGTCATGAGCTACAACACCCTGTTCCTTGGCACGGTGGCGGGCTTCGCCGCCTCTGCCCTGTTGGTGGTGTCGGTCCTGCTGCCCAACCCCAGGCCTTCAGAGCCGCGCGGCATCCACGACCGGACAACGCGCGGCATCCGCATCTACCTCGCCACGCCGCGCCTGCGCGGATTGCTGGCGCTGAACCTTGCGGCCGCGTCGGCGGGAGCGATGGTCCTGGTCAACACGGTGGTGCTGGTCCGAGGGTCCCTCGGGCTTCCGGAGAGCGCTCTCGCCTGGACGATGTTCGCCTTCGGGTCCGGGTCCATGCTGGCGGCACTGATCCTGCCGCGCATTCTCGACCGGATCTCCGACAGGCCGGTGATGCTGGCCGGTGCCGTGCTGATGGTGGCCACCCTCTTGGGGCTGGCCGCGAGTGTCGCGCTGTCCGGCCTGGGCTGGCCCCTGCTCCTGGGGGCGTGGCTTCTGGTGGGCCTGGGATATTCGGCGGTGCTCACGCCCTCGGGGCGGCTGCTGCGGCGGTCGTCGCAGCCTGAGGACCGCCCGGCGGTCTTCGCCGCCCAATTCGCCCTGTCCCATGCCTGCTGGCTGGTGACCTACCCGCTGTCCGGCTGGCTCCTGACGCAATTCGGGACGGTTGCGGCCCTGGTCGTGCTTGCGGGGCTCGCAGCCCTCGGCGCGGCAATCGCGCTACGGATCTGGCCAAAAGACGACCCTGAGGTGATGGAGCACACGCACGAGAACCTGCCGCTGGACCACCCGCACCTGAAGGGCCACCGCCGGCACGCGCACAGCTTTGTGGTCGACGACCAGCACCCCCGATGGGCCTCGCAGCTCTGACCAGGCGGCCGGTCTGCACCGCATCCGCGGCGGCATGCCGGGCGAAGCGCAGGCCCGACCGACGATGCCCGCGAGCGGGTCCAGGCATGGCAGCACGACTACATCACCACCGACCTCACTCGGGCCCGGGGAACCCCGACGCGGGCCCGCAGGGTGGTCCACAGGTACAGGCCCCTCGACGCAAGACCTCTCTCCGTGCCGAGCGGAGGTCGCATCACGCCTGCATTGGGTGAGACACGCGACCTGCCCGGGCAGTGTCCTTTCGCGGACAGGTCCCAAATCGGCTTCGACGGGCAAATGACCTCGTCATCCGGGGGGTGAAGGTGGGGCAGCCTACGGTACTTGCTGCGCCGGGATCTTCTCGCGTGCGGGCGCGGAAGACGGCTGCTCGATCGGAAGTTCGAGCCTGTACCGAATACCCGTCCGGTCGAAGCTGAGCTCCGAATGGGCACCGGTTTCCATCGCAACAAGGTCCTCAAGCAGGCGCGAACCGAAACCCTTTCTCGACGCGGGCTTCACGGCCGGACCGCCCGTCTCCCACCAGACGATCTGCAGGCGGTCGGAACCGTTCTCGCTGACGCGGTTCCAGCCCAGTTCGACGCGACCTTCGACACATGACAGCGCACCGTACTTGACCGCATTCGTGGCCAGCTCATGCAAGACCAGTCCGACGATCCGCGCATAGCGCTCTGGCAAGCGGGAAGGAGGTCCGGAGATCCGGATGCTGTCCGGGCGGTCGACGAGATACGGTTTCAGCACCGCCTCGACGAGCCCTTGCAGGTTGGTACTGCTCGAGGATCCGTAAGCGGACATCCCGACGGTCGTCGCCAGCGCGCGCAGCCGCCCTTGGAGAGTGGTCTTGTAACTGGCTGCGTCCCCGGTGGCGCTGGTCTGCGAGACCAGCGAGTTAACCAGGCCAAGCAGGTTTTTGATCCGGTGGTTGAGTTCCTGGATGACGAGTTGCTGAAATTCTTCTTCCCTCGCCTGATCGGTCACGTCCCGGACCAGCCCGGTGCCCCTCACGCCTTCCGGCGTTTTCTGAAGGACCCCGGTGCCTTGCACGCGCATCACCTTCCCGCCCGGGTGAAGAACACGGTAGACGAGATCAAAGGTGCGGCCACTCTCCGCGCAGGCTTCAAGTTCACTGCACACCGCGGCCCGGTCCTCCGGGTGGATATGCCGGCGCCACGCCTCGGCCGTTGTCTCGTGCGGGGTCAGACCCAGTATCTCGCGGCCCCGCGGATCCCACTCGGCAATGTCGGCACCCGTGTCCCAGACCCCCCATCCGAGCCGGGAGGCGTTCGTGGCGAGTGTCAGGGACTCCATCGCGCGCCGCAACTTGTCTTCGCTCTCCCGCTGTTCGGTCACATCCGTGTTGACGCCGACCATCCCGAGGAACTCGCCGGTCTCGGAGAAACGGGGCTCAGCGACGGTCCTCAGGATCCGGTACACGCCATCGGCGCGACGATACCGGGCCTCAACCTGCATCTCGGTCTGGGTCTCCATAGCCTTTCGGAATGGTTCGGCCAGTTGGGCGACGTCTTCGGGATGCAGCGAGTTGGACCAGTCGAAATTGGGAATGTCTTCCAAGGCGACGTCCCAGAACTCTCGCTGCATCCTGTTCAGGAAGATGCATTTGCCCTCGGCGTCACCAAGCCAGAGCATCGCGGGCGCGCCTTCAATCACGGTGCGGTAAATCTGCGGCGAGTTAGCCTCGGCGTGCTTCTCGAATTCCTTCCAGGGCATGCAGACCTCCATTGCTGAAGCTTGGCAAGATCGGACTGTACAAAAGAGCGGCCGGGCGAAACAAGAAGAAGGCAGAGGCATCGCGACATTCCCCGCCAAGGGAAGCCCCTCGTGATCCCGGGCCGACGCTCTCGTCGTATCGGATCGTCTCCGGATTGCAGCCGGTCATCCGGGCGAGATCCGAGCGCTTCAACTCGCTCGCGGGAGCGTGACTGTCGGCCATCGTGTTGTTCCTTGATCCTCGTGCTGCTGCCGGCGCTGGTGGTGTTCATCGGCATAACCCTCTACGCGCTCTGGCGGCGCCAACGCACCGATCGAAGAGAGGCTGACATGGAAAACTGCTGTACCCCCAGGGGCGGGCCCTGCGACCTCGCCGTGATTGGCGCCGGATCGGCCGGGTTTTCGGCCGCCATCACCGCTGCCGAAGCCGGGGTACGGGTGGCCCTGATCGGCGACGGGACCATCGGCGGGACATGCGTCAACCTCGGCTGCGTGCCCTCCAAGACCTTGATCCGCGCGGTGGAGGGCCTGCATCACGCCAGTGCCGCGAATCGGTTCGACGGTATCAAGGCCAGTGCGCGCGTGACCGACTGGGCTGCCATGGTGGCGCAGAAGCAGGCGCTGGTGGAAGAGCTGCGTGCGGCGAAATACGCCGATGTGCTGCCGCGCTACGAGGACATCACCTATGTCGAAGGGCGCGCCCGGTTCGACGACGCCGGTGGATTGACCGTGGACGGAGCCGCCTTCCCGGCGGCGAAGGTGGTCATCGCGACCGGCTCCCGCCCGCATGTGCCGGCGATACCGGGGATCGAGACCGTCGGCGCGCTCGACAGCACTTCGGCGCTGGAGCTGACTGAACTGCCCGCCTCGATGCTGGTGCTGGGTGCGGGCTATATCGGCGTGGAGCTGGCGCAGCTTTTCGCGCGAGCAGGGGTTTCGGTCACGCTGATCAGCCGTCGCGGGGTGCTGCCCGAGGCGGAGCCGGAGGTCTCGGAGGTGCTGGAGCGATACCTCGCCGACGAGGGCATCCGACTGGTGCGGACAGGAGAGTACCGCCGGGTAGAGCAGCAGGAAGACGGCATGGCGCTTCATCTCGCGGAAGGTGGAGTGATTCAGGCCGAGCGGCTCCTGCTTGCCACCGGCCGTGTGCCGAACAGCGATGGTCTGAACCTCGCCGCCGCGGGCATCGAGACAGATGCGCGCGGCGGGATCGTCATCGACACCCATATGCGCACGGCGAACCCCTGGGTCTGGGCCGCCGGCGATGTCACCGGGCGGGACCAATACGTCTACATGGCCGCCTATGGCGCCAAGATCGCCGCCCGGAACGCCGCAGCGGGCGAGACGCGCAGCTACGACAACCGCACGATGCCCTGGGTCGTCTTCTCCGATCCGCAGGTGGCGGGCGTCGGCCTGAGCGAGGCGCAGGCCCGCGCCGCGGGGCGCGAGGTGGTCACTTCGGTCCTGCCGCTCGCCGCCGTCCCGCGCGCGTTGGCGGCCCGAGATACGCGCGGGCTGATCAAGCTGGTGGCGGAGGCGGGCAGCAAGCGGCTGCTCGGGGCGCAGATCCTCGCCCCGGAGGGCGCCGACAGCATCCAGACGGCGGCGATGGCGCTGAAAGCCGGGCTCACCTATGATGAGCTGGGCGACACCATCATGCCCTACCTCACCACCGTCGAGGGGCTGAAGCTCGCCGCCCAGACCTTCGAGAAGGACGTGGCCGCCCTGAGCTGCTGCGCCGGGTAGAGCGCACGAGAACCACGGGACAGCGAACGCCTATGACGACCGTTGCCGCCTATATCGGCGCCGCCCTCGCCGAGATCGCCGGATGCTTCGCCTTCTGGGCATGGCTGCGGCTCGACAAGCCGGTCTGGTGGATCGGCCCCGGCCTGGCCTCGCTGGCCCTGTTTGCCTACCTGCTGACGCTGTCGGGCAGCGCCGCCGCCGGACGGGCCTACGCGGCCTATGGCGGCATCTACATCGCGGCCTCGCTGCTGTGGCTCTGGGCTGTCGAAGGCGTGCGGCCGGATCGATGGGACCTGATCGGCGTCAGCCTCTGCCTTCTGGGCGCCGCCATCATCATGGTCGGCCCGCGCGCGCCGGTCTGAAAAAGCGAGGTTCGATCGCCTCGGCGCGGGATCGGACCGAATTGTGGTTGCTGGTGAGCCTCAAGGTCGGTCCAAGGAAATCCTGCGACCAGCCCATGGTCCGAGCCTCGGCGCCTGCGAGGACGACCGTTGTTACTCTCCTCGACATGGCGGGATCGCGGTGACGTCGGGCAGAACTGGCGTCAGCGATGGCGCCGTATCCTCAGCGTATCGCCGCCGACAGGTCGGACTCCCCGGAACATGCCTCCCTGCCTGCTCGTTTTCGGACATAGCAACCGAAGGAGGAAATCATGCAGGTGCAAGACATCATGACATCCAAGCCGACCTGCTGCGGGCCCGAGGATTCGATCCAGGACGTGGCAAAAGCCATGACGGAGAATTCCATCGGCGCCATCCCGGTGATCGATGATGACGGTCGGCCAGTTGGTATCGTTACGGACCGGGACATCTGCTGCCGCGCCGTTGCAGAAGGAAAGGGCGCCGATACCAAGGTATCGGATGTGATGTCGGAGGATGTCGTGACGACCTCCCCCGACGAGGATCTCGACAGCTGCTGCAACAGGATGGAGAAGACGCAGATCAGGCGCGCCGTCGTGACCGATAGCGAAGGCAAATGCTGCGGAATGGTGGCCCAGGCAGATATCGCTCGGCGCGCCGACGGCTCTGAAACCGCGGAGCTGGTGCAAGAGATCTCGAAGCCATCGGGACGGAGCGGCTGCTGCTGAGGTCGTGTTTCAGCTTCCGGCGGCAGGCCCGGTGCCCCGCATCTGGCAAAGGGACCACCCACCATATGGAATAGCCAGGCGGCCGTCCTGAAGGATGGCCGCTTGGAGGGAGCTGTTTGGCCGCAGGAGGCGTATCGAATTAGAGGATTGGGATCATTGTCCGGATCCTTTCGGTGTCGGCCAGTCCCGATCCCGACCCGGCATTTCCAGACCGGGTCGGGAAACGGATATCGAAGGCGTCAGTTGCCGGACGGCATCCGGTCGCTCATCATGCCCGGTGCCCCGGGCATCCCGCGCCGCATCTCCATCCGCCGAGCGGGCGCCCCCATCTCGGTCTCGGTGATCCTTCCGTCGCCGTCGGCGTCGAGATGCTGAAACCGGTCCACCGTTGTTTCGCGGGTCACCGCCGCGTGCAGGGCCTCGAATTCGGCCAGCGACAATTTGCCATCGCCATCGGCATCGAACTCGGCGAGACGGGCCAGCATCGCCGAACGCGCAGCTTCAGGTTCGGGATCTGCCGCCAGACCGTCTCCCATCCCGCCCGGCGCCATCATCATGCGCATCATGTCGCCGTCCATCATCGACAATCCGCCGGCCGGACCGGCGTCCATCATTCGGCCATGCATCTGCATCATCATCCGCATCATGTCGTGCATCATCTCGCCCTGGGGGGCTGCGGGTCCGCTGTCGTTCGCGAGCGGTCCGCCGGAATGACCATGATGGCTATCGGCGGCGGCATGGCCCGCGGCGACAATCGAGAGGCTCATCGCGGCTGCGAAGGTGGTTATCGTCTTCATGTCTGGTTCCTTGTCTATGGTTCGGTGACTCTGCGGCCCGGGTGGACGGTGCCATACCTGCTTGGGCTCAGAGCTGTCGGTTGCTGAATCTGCAGGGGTGAACGTGTCCGTTGCGATTGCTGACGGACGGCGTGGATCGCCCCAGGGGGCGGAAGCGCCGACGCTACCAAGCGGGACGTTTCAGCCCGTGAGGCCGCTGAGGACCCGTCGTGCCCGGAGGTCAGGTTCGAGGAGCGGACGACAGTCTCCCGCGCGGCGCGGTATTATCCGATGCGGGGAGGCCGCAAGAGCTCGCAAGTCCGAGATGACGCTCCAGGGAAATCGACGATCGCGAAATCGGCATCGCGCGTCTCTGGTGCCGGCAGAAGGAGCGTCGCTGACGGAAGCGCCGCTAGGCAGACGGCGCCGCCGCCGCAATGTGTCTCCGAAGCGAGGACTCCGATGTCCTGGTGCGAGCCGTCATGGTCCACGTCCTCAAGGAAGCCCGTGTGCGGCACCGCGTCGTCGACCAGGAAGCCTTGGGCGTGCAGCGACGTTCCGAACCCGACGACAAGCAGCACGGTGACCAGCGCGAGGGCGCGGGTCACTGCGTGGAGCAGGCCAAGCGGGCTGGTGCGACTCACATCGTTCTCCGGTTCTCTCCGACTGACATTCCTTCTGGACGTCCCCGCAGGATGTCTCCTTGACGCAGATCAAAGGTTACTGCCCTTGCGGATCGCCGCGGTGAAGCTCTTCGCGCCGTCTATCTTCTGGCGCACCATGATGGTACCCAACCGGGTCTCCTTTCGGGAAATCGTTGCCGATGGTCGGGAGATCGAACCGGACGGCGCGCGGCGGCCGGAAATCTGTCCAGGGTTCGATATCGCGTCGACGCACCCGGCGGAGACCTCGCCTTCGCAGCGATGAGGCCGAGGCTCCGAAGGAACTGGAGGGCGGTGCAACACTTCGGGTTTCGGCGCAACATTTGTTGCAACACCCCCGAAAATGGGGGCAAAAGGCCCGGAAATCGAGGATAATCGTTCAGGTGACCATGAGCGCAGAGCCAGGAAAACAAGGGGTTTCGGATGTCCGGCGTGCCGCGCGCCTAAGCGTGGCACCCATGATGGACTGGACCGACCGGCATTGCCGCTTCCTTCACCGGCTGCTCAGCCGCGAGACGCTGCTCTATACCGAGATGGTGACGGCGCCCGCCCTGGTGCGGGGCGGCGCGGTGCATCTGCTGGACTTCTCGCCCGAGGAACATCCGGTCGCGCTGCAGCTCGGCGGGTCGGACCCGGCGGAGCTGGCCGAGGCGGCCCGGCTGGGCGCCGCGGCCGGGTATGACGAGATCAACCTGAACGTCGGATGCCCCTCGGACCGGGTGCAGTCGGGCACCTTCGGGGCGGTGCTGATGAAGCAGCCCGACCTGGTGGCCGAGTGCGTGGCCGCGATGCGCGCGCCCGTCGATGTCGAGGTCACGGTGAAGTGCCGCATCGGCGTGGACGAGCAGGAGCCCGAGGAGGTGCTGCCGAATTTCCTCGGGAAGGTGATGGCGGCGGGCGTCCGGCGGGTGTCGATACATGCGCGCAAGGCCTGGCTTCAGGGGCTGAGCCCGAAGGAGAACCGGGACATCCCGCCGCTCGACTACCCGCTGGTGCTGCGGATGAAGCGGGCGTTCCCGGAGCTCCATGTCTCGATCAACGGCGGCATCGCCTCGCTCGCGCAGGCGCGGGATCTGCTGGACCAGGGGCTGGACGGGGTGATGATCGGGCGCGCGGCCTACCACGCGCCGACCGATGTCCTCGCGGCCGCGGACCGGGTGATCTTCGGCCAGGAAGTGCCTGACAGCGACCCGGCCGAGGTGGTGGCCCGGATGCTCCCCTATATCGAGGCGCATCTCGCGGCGGGCGGCAAGCTCGCGCAGGTGACGCGGCACATGCTCGGGCTCTTTGCGGGCCAGCCGGGGGCGCGGCTCTGGCGGCGCGTGCTCTCGGAGGGGGCGCACCGCCCCGGCGCGGGGCCCGAGCTGGTGGAGCGGGCGCTTGCCGAGGTGGCGGGCGCGACCCCGGTCGGCGCCTAGGCGGCGGCTTCCGCCCGGCGCGGCAGGCTGATCAGCGTCAGGGTGAAGCTGATCGCCGCGCAGAGCGCGATGGCCACCAGCATCGGCGTCGCGGTGCCGTCGAAGAAGAGCCCGGAAACCACGATCATCACCCCGCCCGCCAGCATCTGCAGCGTGCCGCCGAGCGACGAGGCGAGCCCCGCGATGTCGCCGTGATCGTCCAGCGCCAGCACCATCGTCGTGGGGATCACCAGCCCGAGGCAGGCATTGCCGCAGAACAGGAGCGCCGTGATGACCGGCAGCGAGGCGAAGCCCGCCAGCGCGACCAGCGCGAGCGTGCCGGTGAAGAGGAAGAACCCCGTCACCGCCAGCCGCACCACGCGCCGGATCCCGAAGCGCGCGCCGAGCATCGCGGCAACCTGCGAGGCACCGAAGAAGCCGACCGCGTTGATCGCGAAGGCCAGCGAGAACCCGGTCGGGCTGAGCCCGAACTGGCCGGTGTAGACGAAGCTGGCCGAGGCGATGAAGACGAAGAAGCTCGCCATCCCGAAGCCGCCGATGAACGTCAGCCCCATGAAGGCCGGGTCGGTCAGCAGCACCTTCGCCCCGCGCCGCATGGAGGCGAGGTTGACGGGCACCCGCCGCTCCTTCGGCAGGGTCTCGGGCATCACGAAGAGCGCGAGCACGAGGTTCACGGCCGCCAGCGCGGCCAGCACGCCGAAGACCATGCGCCAGCCCGAGACCGCGATCACCGCGGAGCCCGCGAGCGGCGCCAGCATCGGCGAGACCGAGATCACGAGCATGAGCATCGCCATCAGCTTCGTCGCCTCGGACCCGGTGTAGCGGTCGCGGATCACGGCCCGCGTCACCACCATCAGCGCCGCGCCGCCCAGCCCCTGGAAGGCCCGCCACAGCATGAGCGAGGTCGCGTCGCCGGCCGCCATCGCGCCGACGGAACCGGCAAGGAAGACGGCGAGCCCCAGCACGATCGGCGCCTTGCGTCCGGTCTGGTCGGCCATCGGGCCGTAGAACAGCTGGCCGAGGCCGAAGGTGACGAAATAGGCCGTCAGCGTCGCCTGGATCTGCGCCTCGGTCGCGTTCAGATCGCCCGCGATCCGCGGCAGGGCGGGCAGGTACATGTCGATCGCGAAGGGACCGACGAGGCCCAGAAGGCCCAGGATGATGGCGAGCCGAAGCATGGAAGGTCCTTCCCGACAATAGGGGGCCCGAGGGGGCGGGGGCAAAAACCGCGCCTGATTACGGAAGTGTCGGACACTTGCCAATCGCGCATTCCCGCACGCCCGCGGATGCTGCTGTGCAGCGATCGGCGGACGGCTTGCGGGCTGAGCGGAAAAGTGGTTCAGCTGGCGGCAGTTAGGGCAGGAGGCTGAGGCGATGGACGATCCCGCGGTGCTGGGCATGATGGTGGCGTTGCTGGCGCTGATCGGCGCCTTGGCCGGGGTGCTGGCGGGCCTGCTCGGCGTGGGCGGGGGCATCGTGCTGGTTCCGGCCTTCTTCTACGCTTTCACGACGCTGGGCTTCGCCGGGCCGAACCTCATGCAGATCTGTCTGGCCACCTCGCTGGCGACGATCATCGTGACCTCTCTGCGCTCGCTGCAGTCGCATCATAGGAAAGGCGCGGTCGACTGGGACATCCTGCGAAGCTGGGCGCCGGGCATCGTGCTGGGCGCGATCGCGGGGATGCTCGTGGCGACGCTGGTGCGGTCGCTGGCGCTGCAGGTTCTCTTCGGGGTCCTGGGCATCGTGGTCGGCCTCTACCTCGCCTTCGGCCGGGCCGAATGGCGCCTTGGCGACGAGATGCCGCGCGGGATCAGACGGCTGCTGATCTCGCCGATGGTCGGGTTTCTCTCGGTTCTCATGGGCATCGGCGGGGGCAGCTTCGGCGTGCCGCTGATGACGCTCTACGGACGGCCGATCCACCGGGCCGTGGCGACCGCCGCGGGCTTCGGCGTGACCATCGCGGTGCCCTCCGTGACGGGCTTCCTGTTCTACACGCTGCCCGAGGGCCAGCCCGTCCCGCCCTATACCCTGGGCGCGGTGAATCTGCCGGCCTTCGGGCTGGTGATCGCGATGACCCTGCTGACGGCGCCGCTCGGCGTGAAGCTGGCGCATGCGACCGACCCCAAGCCGCTGCGGCGCATCTTCGCGGTCTTCCTGCTGCTGGTGGCGCTGAACATGCTGCGCAAGGCGATATTCGGCTGATCCCGGCAAGATAATTCCCGCAGAACGCCCAAGCCGTGCCACGATAGGGTCAGATTTCCCGCCGACATATCCTGTCTGAACAAGCTGGAAACCGGCCCAATGATCGAGCTCCTCATCGTCTTCGTCCTTGCGACGATCGGCATCTACTTCACCACCACGACGCCCGAGTCGATGGATCGGAAGAACGTGGATGACGATTTCTACGACGAGGGCGCGCCGGAGGACGAGGGCGGCATCGGCATCCTCGGCATCGACGTCGGCAGCAAGCGCAAGCACATCCGCAAGGCGCGCATCGCCGCGCGCGAACGCGTCGCGATGCTGCGCCGGACGCCGGAGCCGGTGGCGGATGCGACCGTGTCCGATGCCGAGACCGACGCCGCGATCCGCTCGGTCCTGACGGGGGCCGAGTGGGACGAGGGCGGCGCGGGCGTCGCCCCGGCTGGCGCCGAAACCTACGATGAAGACGAGGAGAGCGACGCGCCGATCCCGCCGCTGGTGGCCCGGAACGCGACCGCCGCCCCCGCGACGGCAGGGAGCGGTCCCGACCGCGCGGCCGAGCCGGCGGAGATCGCCGAAACCGAAGGCGCACCGGAGCCGGTCTCCGCGACCGCGCCGCCGCCCGAGGAGGACCGGGAGGGTGCCGCAGCCGACGCGGCGGCGGCAGACACCCCCGGCGAGGACGAGGATCCCGATTTCGACGCGGCGATCAGCGCCGCGATCCGGGCCGAGTTCGAGGAACAGCAATCCGACCGCGCCACCGCCGCGCGCGCGCCGCGCCGGGGGCCGGATCGGGCGGGCCCGCCGGTCATCGACGAATTCGACCCCGACGAGGACCAGATCGTGATTGGCTACAGCCCGGACGAAGCCGGCGACGGCCGCATCGGGATCTCGGAAGACCCGACATGGCCCGGGACCGCGCGGGTGACGCTGGGCGGCAAGGTGGTGGCGCTGGTGCCGGGCGGCTACGGGCTTGTCCAGCCCTACCACATCGAGCTGCGACCGCTTCACAACGCGGCCTAGTCCTTGCGGTGAAGCCGTCCCTGGCGGCCGCCCCGGCGGCGCACGAGGCGGGCGCGGCGTTCGGGCAGCGCCTCCATGATCTCGGCCCGTTCCGCATCGCTGTAACGTGACCACATCGCGATCTCGTCACGGGTGCGCAGACAGCCTGCGCAGAGCCCGGCCTCGGGGTGGATCATGCAGATCTTCACGCAGGGCGATTCGATGCCGGAGCGCCGCCAGACCTCGTCGGTCATGAGGCCCCCCGCATGTGCCGGAGCCGGTCCAGCGCGCCCTGGAGGATGTAGCCCGCCGCGACATGGTCGATGACCTCGGCCCGCTTCCGGCGCGAGGTGTCGGCCTCGAGCAGCGCGCGTTCGGCGGCCACGGTCGAGAGCCGCTCGTCCCAGAAGGCGGTCGGTATCTCCAGCACCTGCCGGAAATTGCGCGCGAAGGCCCGGGTCGACTGGCAGCGCGGCCCTTCCGAGCCGTCCATGTTCCGCGGCAGGCCGAGGATGATCCCGCCGATCTCGCGCTCCTTCAGGAGCGCCGCCAGCGCCTGCGCGTCGAGCGTGAACTTCTTCCGCCGGATCGTCGTGATCGGCGTCGCGACCGACAGCAGGCGATCCGAGACCGCCACGCCGATCGTCTTGTCGCCGAGGTCGAGCCCGGCGATGGCCCGCATCGGCGGCAGCTCGGCTGCGAAATCCTCGAGCGTCTCGTGTATCATCCGTCGACCCCCGCGCGCGTGCCCGCCTCGCGGATCAGTGCCAGCGCCTGTTCGTCGCCCGCGAAGATCTCGAGCGCTTCCGCATGGATGGCCCGCGCGCGCTCCAGCTCGCCCAGAACGCCGTAGGCGCCGATCAGCCGGGCCCAGTCCTGCGGCGGGCCGCCCTCGGTCGCCAGCCGGTCGGACAGGCCCGAGACCATGCCGCGGATCATCTCGGCGCGGTCCTCGTCGCTCATCTCGCTGGCCGCCTCCACGTCCTCGGCCGAGGGGCCGCGCGGCGCGGGGGCTGCGGCGGGCGGGTCGTAGGGCACGCCAGCGAGCCGCGCGGCGTCGCCGATCTGGGCCCGGATCGGGGCGATCCAGGGCGCGTCCTCGGGGCCGCGGCGCAGCAGCGCCTCCCAGATGCGGAAGGCGAGGTCGGGCCGCCCGGTCTGCCAGCGCGACAGCGCGATGTAATAGAGCGCGGCCCCGTTGTCGGGCGCGCGGGCCAGCGCGGCATTCAGTGCCGCCTCGGCCTCGGGCGAGACGTAGCCGCCCGCGGCCAGCACCATCATCTCTCCGAGCGCGAGGTAATCCTGCGCGCGGGCCCCGTCGCCGAGCGCTTCGACCACGCGGGCCTGCGCGGCATGGGCGGCGGCGAAATTGCCCAGCGTCGCCTCGTTCCGGGCCAGCAGCCGCAGCCCCTGGACGTCGTCCGGACGCTCGGCCACGGCGGTGCGGAGCTTGTCCATCAGCGCGGCGAAATCCGCCTCGACCTCGGGCGCGGGGCGGGGGGGCACCTCCGCCTCGGCCTCGGCCTGACCGGGGCGGTTGGCGGCGCGTTCGTCGGCCCGGGCCAGGCGTTCGGCCAGCGGAAGGTCCGGGTAGCCCGGCGCGCCGAGCACGGCGTAAAGGCCAAGCGAGCCCGCGACCAGCACCAGCCCGAGCCCGGCCAGCGCCAGCGGAGAGCTCCGCCGTGCCGTGGCCGCGGCCCCCTGCGCCTCGGCATCCGCGGCGAGCAGGCGGCGCGAGACCTCGTTCCTGAGCCGCGCGGCCTCGTCTTCGCCGATCACGCCGCGCGCCAGGTCGCGGTCGACCTCGGCCAGCTGCGCCCGGTAGACGGCCACGTCGGCGCCGCCCGGTTCGTCTGCGGCACGCGCGCGCAGGGCGGTCGCGGCGATGAGGCCTGCGACGGCGAAGGCAAGGGCTGCGGCGATGATCCAGAAGAGCATGGATACTCCTTTTGCGACCGATCCTTTACCGTGGCCGGGCCTTTGGAAAAAGGGCAAATGGCCGCGCCGTGATGCCATGTCGCAAAGGTGATGTGACATGACGCTCCCGGCCCGGTCCGATCTTCGCTATCGGTCCAGAAAGCCGCTCAGAACCACCGGAGTCGTCCGCCCATGAAACGCTATTCCGCCTTTGCCATCGCCCGGGAAGCCCTGCGCCATCACACGGGCTGGGAACGCGCCTGGGCCTCGCCCGAACCCCGGAAACGCTACAAGGTGATCATCGTCGGCGCCGGCGGTCACGGGCTGGCCACGGCCTATTACCTTGGCAAGAACCACGGCATCACGGATGTCGCGGTGATCGAGAAGGGCTGGCTTGGCGGCGGCAACACGGGGCGGAACACGACGATCATCCGGTCGAACTATCTCCAGGACCCGTCCGCGGCGATCTACGAGAAGTCGCGCGACCTCTACGAGGGGCTGAGCCAGGATCTGAACTACAACATCATGTTCAGCCCGCGCGGCGTGATCATGCTGGCGCAGACCGAGCACGAGGTGCGCGGCTACCGGCGCACCGCGCATGCCAACGCGCTGCAGGGCGTGACGACCGAGTTCATCAGCCCCGAGCGGGTGAAGGAGCTTGTGCCGATCATCAACCTCGACGGGCCGCGCTACCCGGTCCTCGGCGGGCTCTGGCAGGCGCGCGCCGGCACCGCGCGGCACGACGCGGTGGCCTGGGGCTATGCGCGGGCGTGTTCGGCCATGGGGATGCACATCATCCAGCAATGCGAGGTCACCGGCGTCCGCTCGGAAGGCGGCCGGGTGACGGGGGTGGAGACCACGAAGGGCGAGATCGGCTGCGACAGCCTCGGCATCGTGGTTGCGGGCCATTCCGGCGTGCTGGCCGAGATGGCGGGCTTCCGGCTGCCGATCGAATCGGTGGCCCTTCAGGCGCTGGTCTCGGAGCCGATCAAACCCTGCATGGACGTGGTCGTGATGGCCAACACCGTGCACGGCTACATGTCCCAGTCCGACAAGGGCGAGATGGTGATCGGCGGCGGCGCGGACGGCTACAACAACTACACGCAGCGCGGATCCTTCCACCATATCGAGGAGACCGTGCGCGCCCTGGTCGAGACCTTCCCGATGATCTCGCGCCTCAAGATGCTGCGGCAATGGGGCGGGATCGTCGACATGACCGGGGACCGGTCTCCGATCATCTCGAAGACGCCGCTCGGCGGGTGCTACATCAACTGCGGCTGGGGCACCGGCGGGTTCAAGGCGATCCCGGGCTCCGGCTGGGCGATGGCAGAGATGATGGCGAAGGGCGCGCCGGGCGCGCTCTGCGCCGAGTTCGGCATGGACCGTTTCCGCGAGGGCCGTTTCATCGACGAGAGCGTCGCGGCGGGGGTCGCGCACTGATGGCCTTGCGGCCCGACTTATTCCGCGGCCACGCGCCGCGTCAGCCGGCGGTGCCGGTCGGTCAGTTCGCTGATCTCGCGCAGCGCGTCGCGCTGAAGGTTGAGCGGCGTGGGCGTGCCCGCGACAAGGTCGTCCTGGACGTCGTCCAGCAGGCCGCCCATGGGCAGGACCGCGTAGGCGTTGAGGCCCAGCCGGAGCGCCGGCTCGAACCGCTCGTGCCGGGGGATCGTCGCGGCGAGCCCGCATTCCGCGCGGCCGAAGAACAATGCGCGGGCCGGGGCGATGCCGTCCGGCGGCATCGCGAGATAGGCGAAGAGGCCGGGGCTGTCGGGCAGGTGCTGCAGCGAGGGGCAGAGCGTGAAGGCGTAGATGCGGCCGGACGCGCCGCCAAGGTGGATCTGCCGGGCAAAGGCGGTCTGCGTGTCGGGCATGGGACGGCTCCGCATATTGAGAGGATGTGGAAAAAGCCTACCGGATTCCGGGGTCCCTCCAACATCTTGCGGCTCGGGATTGGCGTCTGCCGACACTTTGACGTGAAAGTGACAAAAATATCCGCAGATGATTGCGGGACCATAGGCGGGAACCCCCGGTGCACTTGCGGCGTTTGCCGGCGAGTTCACACATCAACGGAGGTCCTCCCATGGCCGAACACCACTATCACGAAACCAAAGAGGTTCGTCCCGCATCCACCGGCACCAGCACCGGCACCATCGCGTTCATCGTCGGCGGCCTCGTCGTCGCGGTCGGCCTCATCCTGTTCTGGGTCTTCGGCGGTTCGGACATCGAGACCGGCGCGGCCGGTGGCGGCACCGATGTCGAGATCAACGCAACCTCCGACAGCTCGGCCGGCGCGGCCGCTGACGAAGGCACCGACACCGGCGCGGCCGCAACCGCGGACACCGGCTCGTCCGACGCCGCTGCCGGCAGCAGCGCGACGACCGGCGATTCGGGCGTTGCGGCAACGGCTGGCGCAGACAGCGGCAACTGATCGCAATTCCGTCTCCGGCGGAGTGGAAGGGCGGGCGCGTGGCGTCCGCCCTTCGTGCTGTTCGCGACTTTGCAACGTTCCCGGCGCGGTTTTGCAAACCCCGGATCGCCTTTGCAAAGCGGCCGTAGCGCCTTTGCAAACTCCGTCCATCGGGGCGCATGATTTTTTGCAGGGCGGCCGGAACTTTCCGTTCGCCTGTGACGTTTCTCCGTCACTGCCTGGGAAGATACTGACCCTGCGGGTCTGCCCCCAACGGGATTGCCAGTTTTCCCTTGTCCCTTACCTGTCCCCTCGGGCGGAGGCTTTGAGCCTCCGCCCCTTTTTTCGTTCCGTTCCCGGGGGTTCCGGGCGCGGGCTGGAGGTGTGCCATGCTGCTTCTTGAATGTCCCTATTGCGGCGTCGCCGGGGAAGAGACCGAATTCCACGGCGGCGGCGAGGCGCATCTCAAGCGCCACGGGCCCGAGAGCTCGGATGCGGATTTCGAGGGCTATCTCTTCCATCGCGAGAACCCGAAGGGCGTGCATCTCGAACGCTGGCGGCATGTGAACGGCTGTGGCAAGTGGTTCCACGCGGCGCGCTGCACGCGCACGCTCGAGGTCTTCGGGACCTACACGGCGCAATGCTCCGAACCGCCGCAGGAGATCCGCGACAAGATCAGTGCGAAACGTCCCGGCTGGACGTGGCGGGAGTTCTCGTGATGCAGGCAATGATGAAGAAAGAGGTCGGGGCATGAGCACGCGGCTTTCCAGGGGCGGGCGGCTGCTGAACCGCGGCGCCCGGGTGGGGTTCACCTTCAACGGCAAGCGGATGAGCGGGTTCGCGGGCGACACGCTCGCCTCGGCGCTGCTGGCCAACAATCAGATGCTCGCGGGGCGGAGCTTCAAGTACCACCGCCCGCGGGGCGTCGTCGCCTCGGGGGCCGAGGAGCCGAACGCGCTGATGGGGCTGGGCGCGGACGGCACCTTCGAGCCGAACCAGCGCGCGACCACGCAGGAGCTGTTCGAGGGGCTTGCCTCGGAAAGCCAGAACCACTGGCCGAGCCTCGATTTCGACGTGGGCGTGGTGAACTCCAGGCTCTCGCGCTTCTTCCCGGCCGGGTTCTATTACAAGACCTTCATGGGCCCGCGCGCCTTCTGGAAGCACATCTACGAGCCGGTGATCCGGCAGTCCGCGGGCCTCGGCAAAGCGCCGAAGGACCGCGATGCTGACCGCTACGAGCATTTCTACGCCTTCACCGATGTTCTCGTGATCGGCGGCGGGCTGGCCGGCCTGACGGCCGCCAAGGCGGCCGCCGAGGCCGGCGCCAAGGTCCTGCTGGTCGAGCAGACCGCCCATTGGGGCGGCCGCACCATGGTCGACGGCGGAGAGATCGCGGGCGGCGCGGCCGAGGCGCATGTCGAGGCGCTGGTCACCGCGCTCGAGGCCATGCCCAACGTCACCATGCGCAACCGCTGCATGGGCGCGGGCGTCTACGATCACGGCTACGCGCTGGCCTACGAGCGGCTGACCGACCACGTGCCGGGCCATGACGGTCCGCGCCATCGTCTGTGGCGGATCCGGGCGGGCCAGATCGTGACGGCGACGGGCGCCATCGAACGCCCGCTCAGCTTCGCGGGCAACGATGTGCCTGGGGTCATGCTGGCCTCCGCCGTGCGTGACTATGCGACCAACTGGGCGGTCTCGCCCGGCGACCGGACGGTGGTTGTGACGAACAACGACGACGCCTACCGCACCGCGCTGACGCTCAAGGCGGCGGGGCTCTCGGTCCCGGTGATCCTCGATGCCCGCGCGGGCGGCGGCGGCGCGCTGGCCGAGGAGGCCCGGGCGGCCGGCATCCGCGTGGAAAACGGCAAGGGCATCGCCAAGGTGGAGGGCGGCAAGCGCGTCACCGGCGTCGCCATCTGCCACCAGGCGGGCGAGGGCGCGGTGCTTGAGACGATCTCCTGCGACGCCGTTGCCATGTCCGGCGGCTGGTCCCCGGTGGTGCACCTCTGGTCGCATTGCGGCGGCAAGCTCACCTGGGACGAGGCGGGCGCGATGTTCCGCCCGAACGCCGAGCAGGCCCCCACGGGCGCCGATGGCGCACCCTTCGTGATCCCGGCGGGCAGCGCGGACGGTGAATTCTCCCTCCCTGCCATCCTCGCCAACGCCCGCGCCGCCGGCCTCGCCGCCGCGCAGCGCACCGGAGCGACCGCCGAGGCGGAGGCCGCGCCAGAGGCCACCGCCAGGGACGAGACCCCGATCGAACCGGTCTGGATGATGCCGCAGGGCGCCGGCAGGGAGCTGCGCGCCAAGGCCTTCCTCGATTACCAGAACGACGTGAAGGTCTCGGACGTCATGCTCGCCGCGCAGGAGGGCTACGAGAGCGTCGAACACGCCAAGCGCTACACCACGCTCGGGATGGCGACGGACCAGGGGAAACTCTCCAACATCAACGGGCTGGCGGTGCTCTCGCAGAGCCTCAACACGCCGATCCCGCAGGTCGGCACGACGACCTTCCGCCCGCCCTACACGCCGATCTCAATGGGCGCCATCGCGGGCGAGGCGCGGGGCGAGATCTTCCAGCCCCTCCGCCGCACCCCCATGCACGCCTGGCACGAGGCCCACGGCGCCCATTGGGAGCCGGTCGGCCACTGGCGCCGCCCCTATTGCTACCCGAAGGCCGGGGAGAGCCACCAGGACGCCGTCGCGCGCGAGATCACCCAGACCCGCAAGGCGCTCGGCCTGCTCGACGCCTCGACGCTGGGCAAGATCGTGGTGAAGGGGCCGGACGCGGGGAAATTCCTCGACATGCTCTACACCAACATGATGAGCACCCTGAAGCCGGGCAAATGCCGCTACGGGCTGATGTGCTCGGAAAACGGGTTCCTGATCGACGACGGCGTGGTGGCCCGCTGGGACGAGGAGACCTTCCTCTGCCACACGACCACCGGCGGGGCGGAACGCATCCATGCCCATATGGAGGAATGGCTCCAGACCGAATGGTGGGACTGGAAGGTCTACGTCGCGAACGTGACCGAGCAATATGCCCAGATCGCCGTGGTGGGCCCGAAGGCCCGCGAGGTGATCGAGGCGCTCGGAGCCGAGGGCATGGACAGCCAGACCTTCCCCTTCATGGCCTGGGAAGACCGCACGGTCGCGGGCATCGCGGCGCGGATCTACCGGATCTCCTTCTCGGGCGAGCTTTCCTACGAGATCGCGGTGCCGGCGTCTCAGGGCCTTGCCCTCTGGGAGGCGCTGCACGCGGCGGGCGCCGCGCATGGCGTCATGCCCTACGGCACCGAGGCGCTGCACGTGATGCGGGCCGAGAAGGGCTTCATCATGATCGGGGACGAGACCGACGGGACGGTGATCCCGCAGGACCTCGGGCTGCACTGGGCGATCTCGAAGAAGAAGGACGACTACCTCGGCAAGCGGGCGCAGCAGCGCGCGCACATGACCGACCCGTCGCGGTGGAAGCTCGTCGGGCTCGAGACGCTCGACGGCTCCGTCCTGTCCGAGGGCGCCTATGCCGTGGGGCAGGGGACCAACGCGAACGGCCAGGCCAGGGTGATCGGCCGGGTGACCTCAACCTACCACTCGCCGACGCTCGGACGGGGCATCGCCATGGGGCTCGTGCTGAACGGGCCCGACCGGATGGGCGAGGTGATCGACTTCGGCAGGATCGACGGCGGCCGCGTGCCGGCGCGGATCGTCGATCCGGTGTTCTACGACAAGGACGGGGAGAAGCAGAATGTCTGAGCCTGTCACGCCGCTCGGCGGCGCGGTGCACGAAGGGGCGGCACGGGTCGCCGAGATGCCCCGCCGCGGCATGATCACCCTGCGCGGCGATCTCGGGGACCCGGCCTTTTCCGAGGCGGTCGCCGAAGTCGCGGGGCTGGCGCTGCCCGGCCGCGGGCGGGTCTCGGCCGAAGGCGAGACGCGCCTCGGCTGGATGTCGCCGGACGAGCTGATCCTGATGCTGCCCGCCCCCGATGTCGCGGCGGTGCTGGACCGTCTCGCCGGGGCCCTCGGCGGGGTCCATCACCTCGCGGTGGAGGTCACCGACGCCCGCGCGCTCTTCGCCGTCTCGGGCGAACCGGCGGCGGTGCGCGAAAGCCTCGCCAAGCTCGCCCCGGTGGATTTCTCCCCCGCCGCCTTCGAGCCGGGGACCTTCCGCCGCAGCCGCCTCGCTCAGGTGCCGGCGGCCTTCTGGTGCGAGCCCGACGGCAGCTTCGGCGTGATGTGCTTCCGGTCGGTCGCCGAATACGTCTTCAAGGCGCTCTCGGTCTCGGCCGCGTCGGATGGCCGGGTCGGGATGTTCTGAAACGCCCGCCTCCTCAAGGGGTTGCCGCGGCGGGTCAAGGCGCCCGCCCGGCGGAAGCGCTGGCCCCACCGGGTGATCCTTCCCGCGACATGCCGGGGGCCCGGGCGCAGCGCCACCCGAGCGCGCCCCGCTCCGCGGGTTCCGCGCAAGGCCTGTGCGGAGGTCCACACCCCTGCGGCGCCTCTCTTCACCGGGGCCGCCCTTGACCTTCCGCCGCGAGGAGTAACATGTAGGGGCAACACCCTCTGACCAAAGCCGAAAGGATAGTCATCATGGCCTTCGAACTTCCCGATCTGCCTTACGCCCACGACGCCCTCGCCGACCTGGGCATGTCGAAGGAGACGCTGGAGTACCACCACGACATCCACCACAAGGCCTATGTCGACAACGGCAACAAGGCGATTGCCGGCACCGAGTGGGAAGGGAAGTCCGTCGAAGAGATCATCAAGGGCACCTACGATCCCAAGGCCGTGGCCCAGAACGGCATCTTCAACAACGCCTCGCAATACTGGAACCACAACCAGTTCTGGGAAATGATGGGCCCGGGCGAGAAGAAGATGCCCGGCGAGCTCGAGAAGGCGCTGACCGAGGCGTTCGGCTCGGTCGACAAGTTCAAGGAAGAATTCTCCGCCGCCGGCGCGGGCCAGTTCGGCTCGGGCTGGGCGTGGCTGGTCAAGGACAGCGACGGCAGCCTGAAGGTCACCAAGACCGAGAACGGCGTGAACCCGCTCTGCTTCAACCAGACCGCGCTGCTCGGCTGCGACGTGTGGGAACATTCCTACTACATCGACTTCCGCAACAAGCGCCCGGCCTACCTGTCGAACTTCCTCGACAAGCTGGTCAACTGGGAGAACGTCGCCTCGCGCATGTGAGCCGACGACGCCCGACCTGATCGCGAGACACGCCCGCCGGGAGACCGGCGGGCGTTTTTCGTGCCATCCATGCGGCGAATGCGCCGGCGTGACGGCCCCCGGTTTCCGCCGCCGTCCGGGATGTGTATCATCGGCCAAAACACACGGCAGGAGGGCATCCCATGAACGCATTCACCTCGACGGCTCTGGCGGGCGCGGCCGCCCTGGCCCTGGCGGCCTGCACGCAGGACAGGATGCCCGACCGCACCGACGGGGCGGCGTTCTTCGCCGAGAACTGCGTCTCGTGCCACGGGGCGGAGGGGCGTGGAGACGGCCCCCTGGCCGCGGAGCTGACCCCGAAACCCACGGACCTGACCACGCTCAGCGCAGGCAATGGCGGCACCTTCCCGGCAGCACGCGCGCTGAGCTTCATCTACGGCGATCCGGGCGACAGCCACCTCGCGCGGGTGATGCCCGAATTCGGCCCCGTGATGGCCGAGGACCTCGTCCCGGTCGAGATCGACGGCATCCTGACGCCGACGCCGCGGGAACTGGCCGGGCTGCTGGCCTATCTGGAGAGCATCCAGGTCGAGGGCTGATCGCGCGGGCCTCTCGTCCCGGGCAGGGGCGCAAAAGCGACGCCGCCTGCCGGAATTCGCGCGGGCCGGGGGAACCGCCGCGGCGCCACCGGATTGACTCGGGTCGGGCGGACCGGCGGCGAGGCGAGGGCAGTCGGATGTACGGCAATTTCTTTCAGGTCGCGATGCAATGGCAGGCGGCGAGCGTGAGCGCGGCGCAGATCGGCATCGCGGCCGCGAGCGTCATGCAGGCGCGGATGATGCAGATGGCGCTCGGCACCATGAAGCCGGAAGAGGCGACCCGCATGATGCTCGAGAAGCCCTCGACCTTCATGCGCTCCACCGAAGGCGCGGCGCGCGCCGCGGCCGCGAACCGCGGTCCTGCCGCGGTGGCAGAGGCCGCGCTGGCCCCCTACCGCACGGCGACACGCGCCAATGCCAGGCGGCTCGGCGCCAAGACGCCGCTGAAACGGCGCCGCTGACGCATCCCCGCAAAAGGCGCGCGCGCTGTTGGAACCGGCCGCCGCGCTCCCTAGTCTGACCGTCAGTCACGGGACGAGGAGGGATGTGATGGATGCGACGACAGAGGGGTCTGGGCAGGAGGCGCAGGTCCGGGACCTGCTGCGCGAGGCACGGGATTTCGCCGACAGGGTGATCGCGCCGCGGGCGGAAGGCTGGGACCGCGAGAACGCCTTCGACACGGACACCCTGCGCGAGGCTGCGGCGCTTGGCTGGTTCGGCCTTCAGGTTCCGCGCGACAGGGGCGGGATGGGCTTGCCGTTCTCGGCCAAGTCGCAGCTGGTCGAGATCCTCGCGGGCGCGGATTTCGGCTTTGCGCTCTCGCTCGTGAACACCATGAACATCGGCTACAAGCTGGCCCGCGACGCGCCGCATCTGGCCGAGCGCTACCTGCCGGACCTGCTGAGCGGCCGGCGGCTGGCCAGCACCGCGCTGACCGAGCCGGGGGCGGGCACCGATTTCGGCGCCATCGTCACCACCGCCACGCGCGACGGGGAGAGCTGGGTGCTGGACGGCGGCAAGGCGTGGATCATCAACGCCGCCGCCTCCGACGTGATCCTTGCCTATGCGCAGACCGAGCCGGGCAGCCGCGGGGCGGGCATCGCGGCGTTCCTGATCGACGGGCAGCGCGCGGGGTTCCTTAGGCGCGCGCCCTTTGCGCTGAGCGGGCAGCATTCGATCGGGGTGGGCGGCTTCGAGCTGCAGGGCTACCGCGCGGCGGCGGACGAGATGGTGCAGGCGCCGGGGCAGGCCTTCCGCTACGCGCTGAACGACATCAACGGCGCCCGGACCTACGTGGCCGCGATGTGCTGCGGGATGGTGGAGGCCGCCCTGAAGATCGCGAGCGCCTACGGCAGGCGGCGCGAGACCTTCGGCCGGCGGCTGGTCGAGCATCAGGGCTGGAGATGGGCGCTCGGCGATGCCGATGTGGACCTCGCCGCGGCGCGCGCGCTGGTCCGGGCCGCCGAGGCGCGGGTGGATGCCGGCGCCGAGGCCCGGCACGAGGCCGCGCGGGCGAAGATCTTCGCCACCCGGATGGCGGAGCGACACCTGCCCGCGCTCGGCCAGCTCATGGGGGCCGAGGGGCTGAGCGCGCGTTATCCGTTCGGACGCCACATGCTGGGCGCGAAGATCTCGGGGCTGGTCGATGGCTCGTCCGAGATCCTGCTCGAGGGGCTTGCCATGCGCTTCGCGAAGGAAGCGGGCTGAGGCAGGCCCGGCGCTTGCTCCCGGGGTCGGGACAGGCCGCGCGGGCACCAACGTGAAAGGCCGCGGTGCTTTCGCATCCGCGGCCTTCCCTTTCTGCGGTTACGCCGTGGTCCCGGCAGCCTATTCGGCGCTCCGCTTCTCGAGGCGGAGGGCCTTGGCGGTCCGGTCGCCGAAGCCCTTCCAGTAGGTGTTGTCCTCCTTGGGCTGGCCCGACTCGTCCACCGACCAGACCCCGTCCTCGGCGTTCTCCACGAGGTCGAAATAGGCGGCCTTTTCAGCCTCGCCCTTCAGGTGCTGGTCCATGAAGGCGGTGGCGAAATGCTGCAGGACGTTGTTCATCCGCGTCGTGTCCCAGACCGCGTCCGCGTAATGGTCGAAGGGCGCGTAGCCCAGCTTTTCCGAGACGGCGTAGCTTTCGGCGGGCGCCGGCATCGGCGCGGCGGCGTTGTGGTTGGCGCCTTCGAAGGTCAGCAGGATTCGGTCGGTGCCGGTCGTCTCTTCGAAGATCTGCCGGATCGCGTCGTATCGGGAGACGTCGTCCTGGCTGCCGGCGACCAGCAGCAGCGGCTTCTCGAGTCCCTTCAGGCTTTCGGCGTCGAAGAAGTCGCGATTGCGGCCCCAGGGGCCGATGGCGACGATGGCCTTCACCCGGGGATCGACCAGCTCGGACAGCTCCGCGCTGCCCGTGGCATTGCGGTCGAGCAGGTCCTGCGGCGGCACGAAGGCCTCGGGCCCCTCGCGGGTCACGGCCTCCTGGCCGAGCCCGCCGCCGCCGAAGATCAGCGCGCCATAGCCGCCCATCGAATAGCCGATGACGCCGGTCGATTCGACATCCGTGATCGCGCCGATCTCGTCGTCGAGCCCGGCCATGCTCTCGATGATGAAGGCCTGGTCGAGCGGGCGGTTCACCAAGGTCGAGGTGAACTTGTTCTGGTCGTCATAGGTGCTGTCCGGATGATCGGCGGAGACCACCACATAGCCCTTGGTGGCGAGGTTCTCGCCGAGATGGCTCATCAGGAACCGGTTGCCCGGGTAGCCGTGCGAGATCAGGATCAGCGGGAAGCTGCCCTCGGCCGGGGCGGCGTCGCGGGCGGCCTGCCCGGTCAGCGAGACCTGCGTGACGCCGTCGCGCAGGAAGACATTGTCGTAGGTGCCGCCCGGCGTCGTGCCCTCGGCGGCGGGATACCAGACCTCGACCGTGATCTCGCGGTCATGGGTGGGGACCTCGCCCTCGGCCGTGGCATTGACGACATCGGGGCGGCCCGCGTCGGTGAAGGTCATCGTGCGGACGCCGATCACGTGGTCGCCGGGCGCGGCGAGTTCGGGGGCGTCGGGGCGTTGCAGGTCGATCCGGTTCTCGGCCATCAGCGGTGTCGTCACAAGGGCCGCGGCGGTGGCGGCGGCGAGTATCCTGTTCATCTGGGCTCCTCCCTGAGTTTGCGGGGCGAGCCTGCCCGTTCGTGATCGTTTTCTCAAGATGAGTCGGGCATCGTGTTCGTTTCTGTTCGCATTTGCGTTCGGATCGGCGCGGGGGCGCTTTCCCCCGGTCCGGGGACGGAACCCCGGACGGACCGCGACCGTTTCCCTCTTGAAGGAAAAAGGAGCATCATCATGGCCGAGAGACACCGTTCGGAAGATCACAGCCGCGAGACCGACGATTTCGTGGATGACGACCTGGAAACCCCGTCCCACGGCGGTCGCGCGCAGGGCAACCTGGAGCGTGACGTCGGCACGAGGGACGAGAAGAAGCGTGCCGAGAAGAGCAACCCGGGCACGACCCGCGTGACCAAGTCCGACGAGGAAGGCGAAGGCAACCTCGGCGGGCTTCACGGCACCGGGAAGGAGGACTGACATGACCGAGCTCAAGACAGGCACCTGGGTGCTGGTGGCCGACAGCGAGAAGGCGCTCTTCCTGGAGAACATCGCCGACGGCGAGGACCCGCATCTCGTGGTGCGCAGCGAGGAGAGCCAGGAGAACCCCTCCGACCGCGAGCAGAGCGCGAACCGCCCCGGGCGCGTGCAGGACACCGGCGTCGGCCAGCGCTCGGCGCTCGCAGACACGGACTGGCACCAGCTGGCGAAGGAGCGCTTCGCGGCCGATCTGGCCGACATCCTCTATCGCAAGGCGCATCGCGGCGATTTCGACCGCATCGTGCTGGCCTGCGCGCCGCAGGTTCTGGGCGCCCTGCGGCCTGACCTGCACAAGGAGGTGAGCGCGAAGGTGGTGGGCGAGGTGCCGAAGCTGCTCACCAATCACACGCTCGACAAGATCGAGGCGATCCTGAAGGACGAACTCGCCGCGGCCTGATCCGGCCGCGGCACCAGGGACATCCGGGCCGGGCATCGAGCCCGGCCCGGATGTCGGGGGGCTGTCTGCCCCCCGGGACCCCCCGAGGATACGTGACCAGAGGAAGGGGTCAGAGGCGCTCGGCCAGCAGGCTCATGAGGGCGGGGACGTCGGGGACGGTGTCGACCATGTCGCGCAGGGAGGGCGCGGCGAAGCCTTCATCGACCACGTGGTCGAGCAGCGCGTTCAGCGGCGCCCAGTAGCCTTCGGTGTCCAGAAGCACGATCGGTTTTCCGTGCAGGCCGAGCTGGCGCCATGTCAGGACCTCGAAGAATTCGTCGAGCGAGCCCGCGCCGCCGGGCAGCACGACGATAGCGTCCGAGTTCATGAACATCACCTTCTTCCGTTCGTGCATCGTCTCCGTCACGATGAACTGCGAGAGGTCGCGCTTGCCGACCTCCATCTCCATCAGGTGCACCGGGATCACGCCGAAGGTCTCGCCGCCCGCCGTCTGCGCGGCGCGGGCGGTCAATCCCATGAGCCCGACATCGCCGGCGCCGTAGACCAGCCGCCAGCCGGTGTCGGCGATCGCCCGGCCGAGATCCTCGGCCGCGGCCGCATAGGCGGGGTTCGCACCGGCGCGCGCGCCGCAGAAGACACAGATGGAAGTCGTTGCCATTCGGGAGTTTTCCTTCGCCGGGAGGGGGCCTGCAAGGTAACAGGGTTTTGACCCCTGATAGCCTTGTTGATATAGGTGCTCAACCGCGGACCCCGGGGACGGGCCGCCAGCAGGGGAACATGGATGAGCAAAGAGCCCGGGCAGGGGAGATGGCCTGTGGCCGTTGCGGCCGGGGTGGTCGCGGCGGCGGTCATTGCCGTCGTGGCGTTCTATCCGCAGCGCGACCTGCACGAGGCGGCCGATGCCGGGGCGAAGGCGCCCGGGATGCGGGCGGCGCTGCCTGCGGAGCCCGGGGAGTCCGGGGCGGACCCGTCTGCGCCGGGTGAGCCGGCCGACGTGGCGAGCGCGGGGGAGGACCCTGCGGTGGATCCGGGGGCCGCGGTGCTGGCGCCCGAGCCGCCGGAGACGGCGGCGCGCGGTCCCGCGGCGGAGGCCGGTCCCGAGGCCGGGGCGGGGCCCGCCGGGCCCGCCGCGCCCGAAGGGGGCGACACGAAGGCCGGTCTTCCCGATCTTCCCGAGCCCCCGCGCTTCGACGTGGTGCGGGTGGAGGCCGACGGCTCGGCCCTCGTCGCCGGCTATGCGGAGCCCAACTGGAAGATCGCGGTCGAGCTCGACGGGGACGAGGTCAGCCGCGAGACGGTGAACGGGCAGGGGGCCTTCGTGGCCTTCGTCCGGCTGGGTCTGGCCGATCAGCCGCAGGTGCTGACCCTGGCGATGTACGGGCCGGAGGGACAGGGGCCGGTGGCCTCGACCGACCGGGTCATCCTGTCGCCGCGGGCCCGGGTCGCCGGGACCGATGCGCCGGAAGCGTCCGGGCAGGATGCGCCGGTGGACGTGGCGATCTCGGACCCTCCGGGGGCGCAGCCGACGGACGCGGTGCCGGAGGTGGCGGCGGGGCGCGGCGGGGAGCGCTCCGGCGACGGGGGCGTGACGGTCGTGGCCGCTCTGGAGCCTGCGGGGGCGGCGCCGGGCGCTGCGGCAGGGGGCGGCGAGACGGCGCCCGAGGCGGGAGAGCCGGCAGGGTCGGACGCCATGGCGGAGGCCGCGGAGGCCGCGGCGGGTGGCCGCGAGACGGTCGCGGCGGATACGGAGAAAGCTGCGGCGGCGAGGGGGAGTGCGTCCGTGACGCAGGAGGCTGCAGCGGCGGAGATCGATACGAAGGCTGCGGGACCGGAGACGGACCCGGCAGGGACAGAGGCGGCAGGGAAAGAGACCGCGGGCTCGGCACCGGAGGCCGCGGCGGCAGAGATCGAAACGGCGCGCGCCGGAACCGGGACGGCGGCGACCGGCCCGGACGGAACCGGCGAAACGGCCCGGGCCGAGGGCCCGGCAGGCGGCGTCGCGGCAAGCGAGGCAACGGGGGGCACGGCTGGCGCCTCGGGCGACGGTGCGGTGCCTGCGGCGGGGTCCGATGTGGTGGCCGCGGTCGAAACCGGCACTGCGGAAGGAGCCGGAGCGGCGACGGCGCCGGGGGCCCCGGCTGCATCGGGGGGCGCGCCCTCGGCAGAGGTCTCCGCGCAGGCCGGTGTGCCCGGCCCGGACCTCGAGGCGCCGGAGGCGCCGACTGCCCCCAAGGTGATCCTTGCGGGCGAGGCTGGCACGCGGGTCCTGCAGGACCCGGAGGCGCCGCCCGCGGTGATGGACGAGGTGGCGATCGACACCATCTCCTACACCGAGGCGGGCGCGGTCGAGCTGTCGGGCCGCGGCCGTCCCGAGGGCAATCTCCGCGTCTACCTCGACAACCGGGCCGTCATCGACGGGCGGATCGACGAGGACGGCACATGGCGGACCGAGCTGCCCGACGTGGACCAGGGGCTCTATGCGCTGCGGGTCGACGAGATCGACGCCGAGGGCAAGGTCCGTTCGCGCGCCGAGACGCCCTTCGAACGGGAGAGCGAGGCGGAGGTGCGCAGCGCGCTGCTCGCGCAGATGCGCAACGGGGTGATGCAGGTGACCGTCCAGCCGGGTTTCACGCTCTGGGCCATCGCGCGCGAGAATTACGGCGACGGGGTGCAATATGTGCAGGTCTTCGAGGCGAACCGCGACCGGATCCGCGATCCGGACCTGATCTATCCGGGCCAGATCTTCGAGGTGCCGGGGCAGGCGACGGAGTAATGCGCGGTGCCGGGAGGGGCGCCGGATCCGGCTCTCCGAGGGGAGGCGCTTTTGCGGGGAAATGAAGCGCGGAGGGGCGACGCCGAGGCGGCCGTCGCGCGCGCACCGTAGGGGGGTCGAGGGTCGTTTCAGCCCGGCCACCCCGCCGCCGCCCTCACTCCCGCGGTGGCAGGACCAGGGCGGAGGTGCGGTGGCCCTCGTGAGCGCGGCGGGCGAAGCAGCAGTCGCGGATCTCGGGGTCGCCGCCGCAGCAATCGTGCAGCAGGTAGTGGAAGAGCGTGCCCATCCGGTGCCGGTCCAGGTGATAGATGACCTGACGGCCTTCACGGCGCGCCGCCACCAGCCCGGCCTGTTCCAGGAGCTTGAGGTGGAAGGACAGGCCCGAGGCCGAGACCTTGACCGCCCGGGCGATCTCGCCCGCCGGCGCGCCCTCGGCGCGGTGCGGGACGAGGAAGCGGACGATGTCGAGCCGCGTCTCGTGCGCGAGCGCCGAGAGGGCGGCGAGGGCTGGACTCCGTTCCATTGTTCAACTACTCATGAAACGTTGAAATTACCCTCGTGATACCCCGGATCATTCCGTCCGGCAAGAGCGGGGTGGCAAAGCGGACAGGCCATGCGCAAGGGACGATCCACCATCACCACGACCGACATGCCCGAGAACGGCTGGGCGATCATCCGGCGGGTCGGTCCCTATCTCTGGCCCGAGGACGAGCCCTGGGTGAAGCACCGGGTGGTCTGGTCGCTGGTCGCCCTGCTGGCGGCGAAGCTGATCGCCATCGCAACCCCGGTGTTCTTCAAGGGCGCGGTGGACGCGCTCGCGGGCGAGGGGGGCAGCGCCGAGTGGATCATCACGCTCGGCGCCGTCGGGCTGACGGTGGCCTACGGGGGCGCGCGGGCGCTGAACGTGGTGTTCCAGCAGCTGCGCGACGTGATCTTCGCCAAGGTGGGGCAGCGGGCCTTGCGGAAGCTGGCGCTCGAGACCTTCGAGCATATCCACGCGCTCTCGATGCGGTATCACATCACCCGGCGGACCGGGGGGCTGAGCCGGATCATCGAGCGCGGGGTCAAGGGGGTCGATTTCCTGCTCCGCTTCATGCTGCTGTCGATGGGGCCGCTGATCCTCGAGCTGTTCCTCGTGGCGATCATCCTCTGGTTGGTCTTCGACATCCGCTACCTGCTGGTCGTGGCGGGCGTGGTCGCGGCCTATGTCCTCTTCACCTTCAAGGTGACGGAATGGCGGGTGAAGCTCCGCAAGGAGATGAACGACCAGGATACCGACGCGAACCAGAAGGCGATCGATTCGCTGCTGAACTTCGAGACGGTGAAGTATTTCGGCGCCGAGCGGCGCGAGGCCGCGCGCTACGACGTCGCGATGGAGCGCTACCAGGTGGCGGCGCTGAAGACGGCCTATTCGCTGGCGTTCCTGAACGCGGGACAATCGGTGCTGATCACCGGCGGGCTTGTCGGCGTGATGGCGATGGCGGCGATCGGGGTGCAGTCGGGCGAGCTGACCGTGGGCGATTTCGTCATGGTCAACGCCTACATGCTCCAGATCACCATGCCGCTGAACTTCCTCGGCACCGTCTACCGCGAGATCCGGCAGGCGCTGGTCGACATGGGCGAGATGTTCGGCCTGCTCGACCGGCCGGCCGAGATCCGGGACAGGCCGGGCGCGCCGGCGCTGCAGGTTTCGGGCGGCGAGGTGACGCTGGAGGACGTGCGCTTCGCCTACGAGCCGGAGCGCGAGATCCTGAAGGGGATCACGATCCGGGCGCGGCCGGGAGAGAAGGTGGCGATCGTCGGTCCCTCGGGGTCGGGCAAGTCGACCATCGGGCGGCTTCTGTTCCGGTTCTACGACGTGACCGGCGGGGCGCTGAAGATCGACGGGCAGGACGTGCGCGAGGTGACGCAGGAGAGCCTGCACGACGCGATCGGCGTGGTGCCGCAGGACACGGTGCTCTTCAACGACACGATCCGGTACAACATTGCCTACGGGCGCGAGGGCGCCTCCTTCGAGGAGGTCCAGGCGGCGGCCCGGGCGGCGCAGATCCACGAGTTCATCGAGACGCTGCCCGAGGGCTACGACACGGTCGTGGGCGAACGGGGGCTGAAGCTCTCGGGCGGGGAGAAGCAGCGCGTGGGCATCGCCCGGACGTTGCTCAAGGATCCGCCGATCCTGCTGCTGGACGAGGCGACCTCGGCGCTGGACACCGAGACCGAGCGGGGCATCCAGACGGCGCTGGCGCGGGCCGGGCAGGGGCGGACGGTGCTGACCATCGCGCACCGGCTCTCGACCGTGGCGGATGCCGACCGGATCGTGGTGCTCGAGGCCGGGCGGATCGTCGAGGAGGGAACGCATGCCGAACTGCTGTCGCAGCAGGGCCGCTATGCCGGGCTCTGGTCCCGCCAGCAGGCCGAGGACGAGGCGGCCTGACCGGGGCCGGTGCGCGGCGCTCGCTCCCTCCGGGAGCCTCGCCCCGCCCGCCGTCCCGTGGCGCCTTCAGGCGGTGGCGGTGACGATGTTGATCGTGGCGGGGATCCGCAGGCCGTCCGGGCCGACGTAGGGGCCGAGAGCCGCGCGCAGGGTGTCGAGGATCGCGGCGCGGTCCGTGTCGGTGCCGTCCATCGCGCGCATCATGCCGGGGATCGGGCCGATCCCGGCGGCGAGCGCGATGGCCTCGTCGAGATCCGCGAGGGGGAGGGTGGTGTCCTCTGGTGTCACCGAGACGCCTGTCCAGCCGGCGGCCCCGAGGATGCGGCGCACGCGGGCCGGGTCGCGGAAGGCGAGCGGGCCTGGGGCGTCGGGATCGCCCTGCGGCGGCGTGCCGAGGCGGTCCGTGGCGGCGGCGCGGGGCAGGGCGAACCAGGGGTTCCGCGCGGCCTCGGCCCAGGTGGCGCAGGCGAGGCGGCCGCCGGGGCGGAGGGCGGCACGGATATTGGCGAAGGCCGTCACGGGATCGTCGAAGAACATCACGCCGAAGCGCGAGAGGCAGAGGTCGAAGGGCGGGGCTTCGGGCCGTTCGGACTGGATGTCGAGGAGGGCTATTCCGGCGTTCGGGGTGCCGGCGAGCGTCTCGCGGGCACGGGCGGCGAGCGGTTCGGAAATGTCGAGGCCGAGGACGCGGCCCCGGGGCCCGACGGCGCGGGCCGCGGCGAGGGTGGTCGCGCCCGCGCCGCAGCCGATGTCGAGCACGGCCTCGCCGGGGGCGGGGCGGGCGGCGTCCATCAGGCGTGCGAGGACATTGGACTGGAGGCGGTCGAGCAGCGCCTGACGGTCGGCCCAGAGCCGCCCCGGGGCGGCGTTCCAGAAGTCGCGTTCGGATTGGTTCGGGGCGGGCATGGCGGTCTCCTCCTCGCGCGGCGCGGCCCGGGCATCGAGCCCGGCCCGCGCCGGCCTCCGGCGGGGATATTTATGGCAAGAGGAAGCAGGGGACGCCACGCCTGTTCCGGGCGCGGCGCCGGGGTTCTCACTCGGCGGCCTTCAGCCGGCCCGTGCCCTGGGCGACGATCCGGGCCTCGGGGCCGTCGTCGTCCCAGATGATCTCGGGCGATCTGACCCGGCGGGCGGCGCGGCGGAGCGCCCAATCCTCGGCGGCGCGGCTGCCGCGGCCGAAGGAGAGGCGGGCGAGCAGGCGCGCCATCCAGCGGAGGTAGGTGCCGGCCCAGACCCGCAGCGCGAGCATCGAGGGCGTGAAGACCAGCGTCAGCACCGTCGCGATGCCGAGGCCGAAGACGACGGCCGTGGCCAGCTGCTTCCACCAGAGCGCGGTCGGGCTGTCGATCGAATAGCCGCCGCCGAAGAAGTCGAGGCTGAGGCCCAGCATCATCGGGGCGAGGCCCGCCATCGTGGTGATCGTGGTCAGCAGCACCGGGCGGAGCCGGTCTTCGGCGGTGCGGATGATCGCCTCGATCCGGGGCATGTAGCCGGAATATTCCTGGTAGGTGTCGATCAGCACGATGTTGTTGTTCACCACGATGCCGGCCAGCGCGACGATCCCCGTCCCGGTCATGATGATCGAGAAGGCCTGGTCCATCACCAGCATCCCGATCAGCACCCCGGCGGTGGAGAGCACCACCGCCAGCAGCACCAGCACCGAATTGTAGAACGAGTTGAACTGCGCCAGCAGGATGATGAACATCAGCGCCAGCGCGGCGGAGAAGGCGGTCATCAGGAACTGTTCGGATTCGGCCTGGTTCTCCATGTCGCCGGTCCATTCCCACTCGATCCCCGCGGGCAGGTCCGCCTCGGTCTCGAGCCAGGTGGAGAGGGTCTCGATCCGTTCGGCCGGGGTCATCGGCGCCTCGTTCCCGCCGGGCCCCTCGACCGTCAGGCCGGGCGCGACGCCGGCCTTGATGTCGAAGAACCGTTTCTGGCCGATGCGCTTGATCTGGGCGAGCTTCGCGACGGGTTCGCGGGTGATGAAGTTCGACAGCGGCACGAGGCCGTCCTGCGTGCGCACCTTGAGGCTGTCGAGGGTGGCCAGGACCCGGTCCTGTTCGGGCAGGCGGACGCGGATCTCGACCTCCTCGTCGGAGCTGTCCACCGACATCGTGTCGAGCAGCAGGCCCCGGGTCACGAGCTGGACCATGGCGCCGACGACGGCCACGTTCGCGCCGTAGCGGCCGGCCTTCTCGACATCGACGTCGATCTGCCAATCGATGCCGGGCAGGGGCAGCGTGTCCTCGACCAGGGTCAGGCCGCGGGTCTCGTCGAACTTCGCGCGGACCTTCTGGGTGGCGGCGATCAGCTCGTCCCAGTTGTCGCCCTTCACCCGCAGGTGCAGCGGCTTGGCCGAGGCCGGGCCCATGGCGGCGTTCAGGATCTCGACCTTGATGCCGGGGATCGTCTCGAGACGCTCGGTGAGCTCGGCCAGGACGACGTCGCCGTCGAGCTCGGAGCGGTCCTTGCGGTCCTCCCACGGCACGATCTCGAGCTGGATCTGGCCCACGGTGTCGAGCGGCGGTTGCGCGCCGCCGGTGTTGGTGTCGAGCCCGCCCTCGCCGGCAAAGGCGAAGGCCGAAAGGACGCCGGGATGGTCGAGCACCATCGCCTCGGCCTGCTGCACCAGCGCGTCCTTCTGGGCGAGCGAGAGGTTGCCGCGGGCGCGGACATAGACGATGGCCTGTTCGGGCTCGCTCTCGGTGAAGAATTCGACGCCCTTGCTGTTGGCCCCGTAGGTGGTGAAGGTCATCACCACGAAGGCGACGACGGCCGCGATGGTCACCAGCGGCATCACCGGGTTGGCGGTGAGCGCCTTGATGAACCAGCCGAAGGGGGTCCGGCGGTGGCCCGCACGGATCCGGGACCGGCGCCAGTGGAGCTTGGCCGACCCGAGCGTGATCGAGGCGAAGGCGCAGGCGGCGAGGAAGAGCACGAGGCCGGGCAGGTGCGCGAGCGGGCCCTGCGAGATCTCGTCGGTGCCGGTCAGGTAGCCCGGGTTGATCGAGAGCATCGCGCCGAGGAACATCGCGTAGATCGCCACCGGCACGAGCGCGGCGCGGACGAGCCAGGGCAGGCGGCGCTGCATCCAGGCCGAGGCCCGGCCGAAGGCGCGCGAGATCCGGCCCGAGACGCCGCCGACGACCGGCAGGTAGATCATCACGACGATCAGCGAGGCGCAGAGCACGAAGATCAGCGTCACGGGGAGCATCCCCATGAACTCGCCCACGACGCCGGGCCAGAAGAGCATCGGCAGGAAGGCGCAGAGCGTGGTCGCGGTGGACGAGATCACCGGCCAGAACATCCGCTTGGCGGCCTCGACATAGGCGTGCATCGGGCCGGTGCCCGCGGCGATGCGGGTGTCGGCGTATTCGGTGACGACGATCGCGCCGTCGACCAGCATGCCGACGGCGAGGATCAGGCCGAACATGACGATGTTCGAGATCGTGATGCCCATGATCCCGAGCAGGACGAAGCAGAGCAGGAAGGAGGTCGGGATCGCGAAGCCGACAAGCAGGGCGGGGCGCGGCCCGAGGGCGGCCAGCACGACGATCATCACCAGCGCGATGGCGGTCAGGACCGAGCCTTCGAGCTGCTGGACCATGGAGCCCACCACCCGGCTCTGGTCGTTGGACGTGCCGACGTTGACGGCGGATCGCAGCTCCTCGGGCCAGTCGGCGGAGGCGTCGCGGACGACCTGCTTCACCTCGTTCACGGTATCGATCAGGTTGTAGCCCTTGCGCTTGACGACCTGCAGCGCGACCGTCGGTTCCCCGTCGAACCGGGCGGTGCCCTTGCGGTCCTCGAAGGTCAGGCGGATGTCGGCCAGCTCGCCCAGAGTGACGGTGCGGTCGCCGTTGCGCTTCACCGGCAGCGCATAGATGTCGCGGGGTTCGTCGAAGCTTCCGGGGATCTTGACCGAGAAGGTGCCGCCCTCGCTCTCGATCTCGCCCGCGGCGATGAGCTGGTTGTTGTTGGTCACGACCGAGATCAGCTCGTCCGCGGTGACGTTGTAGGATTCCAGCCGCAGCGGGTCGATGATGACCTCGACCATCTCCTCGCGGTTGCCGGCGATCCCGGCCTCGAGCACCGCGTCGAGCGCCTCGACCTTTTCCTGCAGCGCCTTGGCGACGTTCGTCATCGTGCGTTCCGGCACCTTGCCGGTCAGGTTCACGATGATGATCGGGAATTCGGAGAAGTTGATCTCGTTGACCGAGTACTTGTCGAAGCCGGCCGGGAACTTCGACTCCGCCGTCGACATGGCGTCGCGCACGTCGGCCATGGTCTTGGTCTTGTCCCAGCCGAACTCGAATTCCAGCGCGACCCCGGCATAGCCCTCGGCGGCGGTGGAGGTCATCTTGTCGAGCCCGTCGAGATCGGCGAGCTCGGTCTCCATCGGCTTGACCAGCAGCGTCTCGGCATCCTCGGCCGAGATGCCGGGGAAGGGGACCGAGATGAAGAGCGCCGGGATCTCGATGTCGGGCTCGCCCTCCTTGGGCAGGTTCACATACGAATAGGCTCCCGCGGCGAGCGAGAGCACGATGAAGGCCAGGATCATGCGGGCGCGCGAAGCGGCCCAGTCGACGATTCCGGTCATTGGGTCGGCTCCTGATAGGTCGGTGCCACGGGGACGCCGGTGACCACGTATTCCTGTCCGATGATGATGACGTCGGCCTGGTCGGGCAGGCCGGTCAGCCAGATGCCCTGCGCGGTGTCGCGCATCACGTCGACGGGAACGAATTCCGCCATGTTCTCCGCGCCCACGATGCGCACGCCGAGCGTGCCGTCGTCGTCGAGCGTCAGGGCCGATTGCGGCAGCAGGTGCGCCTTGGCGCCCGCGGCCTCGATCCCGATCTCGACCGTCTGGCCGTCGCGGATCGAGAGGTCGCCGTTCGGGACCGTGATCTCGACCCGGAAGGTGCGGGTCTGCGGATCGGCCGAACGGGAGAGGAAGGTGACCTCGCCGATGACCTCGCGGCCGCCCGCCGCAAGCCGCGCGCCGGCGCGGGCGCCGGGCGTCACGCGGTCGACCTCGGTCTCGGGGATGTAGCCCACGAGCTTGATCGGATCGAGCTGGATGACCGTGGCGCAGAGGCCGCCGGTCTGCAGCAGCGAGCCGATCTCGGCGGTATCCGATTCCAGGAGCCCCCCGAAGGGCGCCTCCATCGTCAGCCGGTCGATCTCGCGCTCGGCCGATGCCACGCCGGCCTCGGCGGCCTGGATCGCGGAGGTCACGGTCGAAAGCCCGGATTCGGCCGAGGCCAGTCCGGCCTCTGCAGAGCGCACCGCCGCGGTGGCCGAGGCGACGCGGGTCTCGGAGGCATAGCCGCCCTCGGACAGCTTCTGCGCGGCGTTCAGGTTGATGCGCGCTTCATCCAGCCCGGCCTTCGCCTCTTCGACGCGGGCCTTCGAGGTCGGAACCGAGGCGCGCGCCTCGGACAGCCGCGCCTGCGCCTCGGAGAGAGAGGCCTCACGGGTGCCGGGGTCGAGCTCGCAGAGCACGTCGCCCGCGGCGACCTCGGAGCCCTTGCGGCGCGGGTCCGAGACCACCCGGCCGGAGGTCTCGGCCCGGACCTCGACCTGGCGTGCGGCCTCGGTCTGGCCGCGCAGCACGACGGCGCCGTCGATCTCGCGTGCGGCAGAGCGGATCGCCACCACGCCCACGGGCTTCTGCGTCTCCGCGGCCGCCTCCGGGGTCTCGGTTTCCGCGGGCGCCGCGGCGGCGTCCTGCGTGGCGGGCTGTTCGGTTTCCGCGGGCGGCGGCGTGCTGCCCTCGGCGATCTCGACCGCTTCCTCGAAGCTCGCCCCGTTTGCGAAGGCCACCAGCGCGTCGCGGTAGAGGATTGCAACCGCAAGGGCCGCTGCGACCACGATGGCCGTAAGGACAGGGAGCAGGCGCATGTGCTAATCCGGAGTTATCGAGGAGCCAGGACGTATTACGGCCCGAAATATGAGGTGGATGACGCGGCGCAAGGCCGGGCCGGGGCATTTCTAAACCATTCTGTTCAGATTAGACATTTCTGCAACGCCGCGCAAGGCCGTGCGCATCGGGCGGGCGCCCTCTGGGCAGGTATTGGCAGGGCCGGGTCAACAGGTTAAGAGAGGCCCGAAATCAGGGGAGAACGCCGCGTGAGCCAGTCTGACAGCTTCATCGAGGAAGTCACCGAGGAAGTCCGCCGCGACCGCCTGTTCGCGACCATGAAGCGGTTCGGCTGGATCGCCATCGTCCTCGTGCTGCTCATCGTCGGTGGTGCGGCCTACAACGAATACCGCAAGTCGCAGGAGCGCGCCTCGGCCGAGGCGCTCGGCGATGCGCTGCTCAACGCTCTGGATCAGGACAGCGCCGAGGAACGCGTCGCGGCGCTGAACGCGGTCGAGACCGACAGCGCCGGGCAGGAGGCCGTCGTGGCGCTGCTGGAGGCTTCGGAAGCGGCCAGCGCGGGCGATCCCGCCAAGGCGTCCGACCGTCTGATGGCGGTCGCAGAGCGCGAGGACCTGCCGCGCATCTACCGCGACCTCGCCCGGTTCAAGGCGCTCGGCATGAACGCCGCCGCGATGGAGCCCGCCGAGCTTCGCGCCGGCTACGAGGCGCTCGCCGCCCCCGGCGCGCCCCTGCGGCTGCTCGCGCTGGAGCAGGTTGCGCTGACCTACGTGGCGGAAGGCGACACGGAACAGGCGGTCGAGGTGCTCGAGTCCGTGCGCAGCGACGCCGAGGTGACCTCGGGCTTGCGTCAGCGCGTGTCTCAGTTGATGGTGGCGCTCGGCGAGGACCCGGCGGCCGAGGATACGGCCGAACCGGTCAATGACTAAAGAGGGGCCGCGATACATGGCTGAGGCAGGGGTACTTTCGCGCGCGCCGCTTGGCGCGCACCTGCGGTTCGGGCTCAGGGCGGGGCTCGTGGGCTCGCTGATCCTGCTCGCCGGCTGCGGCGAGAACGAGGTTCTGCTGCCCGGCAAGCGGGAAGATCCCCGCGCCGTCCTGCAGACCGAGGGCCCGGACGAGGCGCAGGCGCCGAACCGTGCCGTCCCGATCCGCCTGCCGGCACCCTCCGTGAACGCCGCGTGGCTGCAGGGGCCGGGCACGCCCGCGACGCGCAACACGCACCCCGCGCTCTCGGCCGCACCGCAGCTGATCTGGTCCGCGCCGATCGGGGCCGGTGACGGGCGCCGCCAGCGCATCACCGCCGATCCGGTGGTCTCGGGCGGCCGCATCTACGCGATGGATTCCGAAAGCCAGGTCACCGCGACCTCGACCGGGGGCCAGACGCTCTGGTCCCGCAGCCTCGTGCCGGCGCGCGACGGGGCGACCGACGCGGTCGGCGGCGGGCTGGCGCTCGGCGGCGGCAAGCTCTTCGCGACCTCGGGCTTCGGTGAACTGACCGCGATGGATGCCGCGACCGGCGCGATCCTCTGGCAGCAGAAGCTCGACTCGGTCGGCAACGGCGCGCCGACCTACATGAACGGCGTGGTCTACCTCGTCGGCGGGGACGGCACCGGCTGGGCGGTGGACGCGGGCAACGGCCGCATCCGCTGGCAGCTTGCCTCGGCGCCCACGATCAACGCGCTGGTCGGCGGTTCGGCCCCGGCGGTCACCGACACCTTCGTCATCTTCCCCTATGCCTCGGGCGAGATCACCGCGGCCTTCCGCGAGGGCGGCCTGCGCCGCTGGGACAACGTCGTCGCGGGCCGCCGCCCCGGCGTCGCCCGCGCCAACGTCAACGCCGTCTCGGGCGATCCGGTCGTGGTCGGCGACACGGTCTACGCGGGCACCCTGTCGGGGCGGCTCGCCGCGATCGGGCTCGGCAACGGCGAACCCGCATGGACCGCCGGAGAGGGCCCGCTCTCGCCGGTGACCGTGATCGGCGGCTCGGTCTTCCTGATCTCGGACCGCAACGAGCTCGTGCGCCTCGACGCCGCGACCGGCGAGCGGATCTGGGGCACGGAACTGCCCTTCTTCACCCGCGCGCGGCCCCGCAAGCAGGCCGAGATCTTCGGTCACTACGGGCCGGTCGTCGCGGGCGGACGGGTGATCGTCGCCTCGAACGACGGCCAGCTGCGGTTCTTCGATCCGACCAACGGCGCGCTGGTCCGCAGCATCGAGATCCCCGGCGGCGCGACCTCCGATCCGGTGGTCGCGGGCGGCACGCTCTATGTGGTATCGGCCGACGGCAAGCTGCTGGCCTATCGCTGAGCGCTTTCCGCGGCCGGGCGAATGGTGTATCGGGGCGCTTCGGCAGAAGCGGAGTCTGAGCCATGTCCTTCACCCTCGCCATCGTTGGCCGTCCCAACGTCGGCAAATCGACGCTCTTCAACCGGCTGGTCGGGAAGAAGCTGGCGCTGGTCGACGACCAGCCCGGCGTGACCCGCGACCTGCGCGAGGGCGAGGCCCGGCTGGGTGACCTGAAGTTCACCGTGATCGACACCGCGGGGCTCGAGGAGGCCACGGACGAGAGCCTGCAGGGCCGGATGCGCAAGCTGACCGAGCGGGCGGTGGACATGGCCGACGTCTGCCTCTTCCTGATCGACGCCCGTGCCGGGGTGACCCCCACGGACGAGGTCTTCGCCGAGATCCTCCGCAAGCGCGCCCCCCGCGTGGTGCTCGGGGCCAACAAGGGCGAGGGGTCCGCGGCCGATGCGGGCGTGCTCGAGGCCTACGGTCTGGGTCTCGGCGAGCCGGTGCGCCTGTCGGCCGAACATGGCGAGGGCATGGCCGATCTCTACGCCGCGCTGATGCCGATCGCCGACGGCTTCGCCGAGAAAGCCGCCGCGGCCGAGGAAGAGGCCCCCCGCACCGACATCACCGTCGAGGAGGACGAGGCCGAAGAGCTCTCCGCCGAGGCGGCCCGCGAGGCGGAGGAAGCCTGGCGCCCCTCCGCGCGGCGCCCCCTGCAGGTCGCCGTGGTGGGCCGTCCGAACGCGGGCAAGTCGACGCTGATCAACCGGATCATCGGCGAGGACCGCCTGCTGACCGGTCCCGAGGCCGGGATCACCCGCGATTCCATCTCGCTCCCGATCGACTGGGAGGGCGTGCCGATGCGGATCTTCGACACCGCGGGCATGCGCAAGAAGGCCAAGGTGCAGGAGAAGCTCGAGAAGCTCTCGGTCTCCGACGGCCTCCGCGCGGTGAAATTCGCCGAGGTGGTCGTCGTCCTGCTCGACGCCGCCATCCCCTTCGAACAGCAGGACCTCCGCATCGCCGACCTCGCCGAACGCGAGGGCCGCGCCGTGGTGGTGGCCGTGAACAAATGGGACCTCGAGGAGGATCGCCAGGCCAAGCTCGCCGGCCTGAAGGAGGCGTTCGACCGCCTGCTCCCGCAGCTGCGCGGCGCGCCCCTCGTCACCGTCTCCGCCAAGACCGGGCGCGGCCTCGACCGGCTGCACAAGGCCATCGTCAAGGCGCACGAGACCTGGAACCGCCGGGTCACCACCGGGCAGCTCAACCGCTGGCTGACGGGGATGCTGGAACAGCACCCGCCGCCCGCGCCGCAGGGCCGCCGCATCAAGCTTCGCTACATGACCCAGGCCAAGACCCGGCCGCCGGGCTTCGTGGTGATGTGCTCGCATCCCGACAAGATGCCCGCCAGCTACACACGCTACCTGGTGAACGGCCTGCGCGACACGTTCGACATGCCCGGCACGCCGATCCGCCTGACGCTGCGCGGGCAGGGCGCCGCCAACCCCTACAAGGGCAGGAAGAAATCGACCCCCTCGCGCCTGCGCAAGCACCTCGGCAAGCCGGCGCACGGGTCCCGCGGCTGAGATGACCCGCCGGTCGCCCGCTTCCTCTTGCCGGAAATATCCCGGGGGGAGTCGGCCGCAGGCCGGCGGGGGGCTGGCCCCCCTGCCACCTCTCCACCCCGGCGCGCACCCATGATCGACAAGCTCGAAATGCTCATCGCCCTCGCGCGCGAGCAGCATTTCGGGCGCGCGGCCGAAAGCCTCGGCATCACCCAGCCCACGCTCTCGGCCGGCATCAAGCAGCTCGAATCCCAGCTCGGCGTCCAGCTCGTCTGGCGCGGCTCGCGCTACGGCGGGCTCACACCCGAAGGCGCCCGCGCGCTCGACTGGGCGCGCCGCATCGTCGGCGACGCCCGCACGCTCCGCGAAGAGATGCGCGCGGTCCACGAGGGGCTGGCCGGCACGCTGCGGATCGCCGTCGTGCCGACCGCGCTCACCGTCGCGGCCCGGCTGACCTCGAGCTTCTGTGCGGCGCATCCGGGGGTGCATGTCTCGATCCTGTCGCGCTCCTCGGTCGAGATCGTGTCGATGATCGAGAACCTCGAGGCGGATGCCGGTGTGACCTATCTCGACAACGAACCCCTCGGGCGGATGGTCAGCGTGCCGCTCTACCGCGAGGAATATCACCTCGTCTGCCCGTCGGATGCGCCGCTGGCCGGGCGCGCCGCGGTGGAGTGGGGCGATCTGGCGGGCCTGCCCCTCTGCCTGCTGACCCCGGACATGCAGAACCGCCGGATCGTGAACCAGCGGCTCTTCGAGGCGGGTGTCGTGCCCGAGGTCCGGGTGGAATCGAACTCCACCGTCGTGCTGATGAGCCACGTGGCGACCGGCGGCTGGTCCACCATCCTGCCGCGCGAGATGGCGGAGTTCCTGGCCGCCGGGCGCCGGGTGACCTCGGTGCCGATCCGGGGCAGGGGGGCGCATGCCGTGGGGCTGATCGCGCCGTGGCGCGAACCCCATACGCCGGTGCTCGAGGCGCTGATCGAGGCGGGCGGGCGGCTGGCGGTTTGATAGATATTATCTATCAACTGACGGAATTGCGATATTGATTCACCGCGTGATGCGGCGCAGAAGGGGGGCGAACCAGCCACCTCGTCCGAGGCCGCCATGCCAGTACATTCCCCCGACACCGCCGAGATCGACCGCATCATCGCCGCGCATGTCCATCTCGAAGGGCCGATGCTGCCCATCCTGCATGCCCTGCAGGCGGCGTTCGGCCACATTCCCGAAGCCTCCGTCACCCGGATCGCCGAGGCGCTGAACCTCGGCCGGGCCGAGGTGCATGGCGTGATCTCCTTCTACCACGATTTCCGCAAGGCCCCCGCGGGCGCCCGCACCCTGCGCATCTGCCGCGCCGAAGCCTGCCAGGCGCAGGGCGGGGCCGCGCTCGAGGCGGCGGCGCAGCGGCTCACCGGTCTCGGCTGGGGCGAGACCTCGGGCGACGGCAGGGTGACGCTCGAGCCGGTCTATTGCCTCGGTCTCTGTGCCTGCGGGCCCGCGGTCCAGCTCGACGGCACGCTGCACGGTCGGGTGGACGCCGCCCGGCTCGACGCGCTCCTGGCGGAGGGCGCGGCATGAGGCTCCGGCTCAGGCTCCCCGCCGACGCTGCCGCGAAGGCGCTCGGCGCCGAGGCCGTCGCCGCGGCCGTGCTGCGCGAGGCCGCCGCCCGCGGGATCGAGGTCGAGCTGACCCGCACCGGCACCCGCGGCATGATCTGGCTGGAGCCGCTCCTGGAGGTCGAGACGCCCGAGGGCCGCAAGGGCTTCGGCCCGCTGCTGCCGGGCGAGGTTGCGGCCCTTTTCGACGTCGGGTTCGGGGACCATCCGAAGGCCCTCGGCCTTGTCGAGGAGATCCCCTGGTTCGCCAAACAGACCCGCCTGACCTTCGCCCGCTGCGGCCGGATCGATCCGCTCTCGCTCGTGGAATACGGCGCCGATGGCGGCCTTGCCGGCCTCCGCCGCGCGCTCGGGATGACCGGCGAGGAGATCGTCGCCGAGGTGACGGAAAGCGGGCTGCGCGGCCGTGGCGGCGCGGGCTTCCCGACCGGCATCAAGTGGGACACGGTCCGCAAGGCCGGAGGCCCCCGCAAGTACATCGTCTGCAACGCCGACGAGGGCGACAGCGGCACCTTCGCCGACCGGATGCTGATGGAGGGCGATCCCTTCTCGCTGATCGAGGGCATGGCGATCGCCGGGCTCGGGACCGGGGCGGAGACGGGCTTCGTCTACCTCCGCTCGGAATATCCCGACGCCATCGCCGTGATGACCCGCGCGGTGGAGATCGCCCGCGGCGCGGGGATCCTGGGCGGCGACGTCCTCGGCTCCGGCCGCGCCTTCGACATGGAGATCCGGGTGGGCGCCGGTGCCTATGTCTGCGGCGAGGAGACCTCGCTGCTGAACTCGCTCGAAGGCAGGCGCGGCGTGGTCCGCGCCAAGCCGCCGCTGCCCGCGCTCGAAGGCGCCTTCGGCAGGCCCACCGTGGTGAACAACGTCATCTCGCTGGCAACCGTCCCGGTGATCTTCGAACGCGGCGCCGCGCATTACCGCGATTTCGGCCTTGGCCGGTCGCGGGGGACGATCCCGCTCCAGATCGCGGGCAACGTCGCCCGCGGCGGCCTCTTCGAAACCGCCTTCGGCATGCCGCTCGGCGAGATCGTCGAAGAGATCGGCGGCGGCACGCGGTCCGGGCGCCCGGTCAAGGCGGTGCAGGTCGGCGGCCCGCTCGGCGCCTATTTCGGGCCGGACCGGTTCGACACCCCCTTCGGCTACGAGGAATTCGACGGGCAGGGCGGGCTGATCGGCCACGCGGGCCTCGTCGTCTTCGACGACAGCGCGGACATGGGACAGTTGGCCCGCTTCGCGATGGAGTTCTGCGCGGTGGAAAGCTGCGGCAAATGCACCCCCTGCCGGATCGGCGCGGTGCGCGGCGTCGAGACCATCGACCGCATCCGCGCGGGCGACGCCGCGGCGATCCCGCTGCTCGAGGACCTCTGCGAGACGATGCGCGACGGCTCGCTCTGCGCGCTCGGCGGGTTCACCCCCTACCCGGTGCTCTCCGCCCTCCGCCTCGCGCCCGAGGATTTCGCCCCCGAACGGGAGGCCGCGGAATGACGCGCGCCGCTCGTCCCCTGCGGGGACATCGCCCCGCCCGCCATCCCGTTTCCCGGCCCGGAATGCTGTCATGAACGACAAGGTCAAAGGTCCCGCCTCCTACTTCCCCTCGATCGAGAAGAAATACGGCCAGCCGGTCGAGCACTGGCTCGCCCTGATCCGCGAACGCGCGGACGACCAGCGCCACATGGAGATCGTCGCCTGGCTCAAGTCGGACCACGGCCTCGGCCATGGCCACGCGAATGCGCTTGTCGCCCACGAACTCGCCCGGCGGAAGAACGGGTGATGCGCCACCGCCGCCCTGTCGCGCCGCGTCCCCACCTTCCTCTGGTCCATGTATCCCGGGGGAGTCGCGGCTCTGCCGCGACGGGGGCAGAGCCCCCGTACACCCTAGATCTGTCGCGCATCGCGACGGGGGCAGAGCCCCCGTACACCCTTGATCTGTCGCGCATCGCGACGGGGGCAGAACCCCCGTACACGCCCGCCACCCTTCCGGAGGCCCACCCATGAAAGACTTCATCCTCCCGCCCAAGGACTGGGACATGGGCACGCCGCTGAAGACCGGCGCGCCCGTCAGCCTCACCATCGACGGTTTCGCGGTCACCGTCCCCGAGGGCACCTCGGTCATGCGGGCCGCGGCCGAGATGGGTCTGCGGATCCCGAAGCTCTGCGCCAGCGACAATATCGAGGCCTTCGGCTCCTGCCGTCTCTGCGTGGTGGAGATCGAGGGCCGGCGGGGCACGCCCGCCTCCTGCACCACGCCGGTGGCCGAGGGGATGGTGGTGCACACCCAGTCCTCCCGGGTGAAGAAGATCCGCCGCGGCGTCATGGAGCTCTACGTCTCCGACCATCCGCTCGACTGCCTGACCTGCTCGGCCAACGGGGATTGCGAGCTGCAGGACATGGCCGGCATGGTGGGCCTGCGCGACGTGCGCTACGCGGCGGGAGAGAACCATTACGCCCGCACCTCCGGGACCCTCGCGCAGGGCGACCGCCGGGCGCGCGCGCCCGAGGGCGAGGCGAACCCGCGCTACATCCCGAAGGACGACAGCAACCCCTATTTCACCTACGACCCGTCGAAATGCATCGTCTGCTCCCGCTGCGTCCGCGCCTGCGAGGAGGTTCAGGGCACCTTCGCCCTGACGATCGAAGGCCGCGGCTTCGAGAGCCGGGTCTCGGCCGGCGCCGCCGGGGACGATTTCCTGACCTCGGACTGCGTCTCCTGCGGGGCCTGCGTGCAGGCCTGCCCGACGGCGACGTTGCAGGAGAAATCGGTGGCCGAGCTCGGCACGCCCGACCGCTCCGTCATCACCACCTGCGCCTATTGCGGGGTGGGCTGCTCCTTCAAGGCCGAGCTGAACGGCGACGAGCTGGTGCGCATGACCCCCTATCGTCACGGCAAGGCCAACCGGGGCCATTCCTGCGTGAAGGGCCGGTTCGCCTATGGCTACGCCGCGCACAAGGACCGCATCCTGAACCCGATGATCCGGGAGCGGATCGAGGATCCCTGGCGGGAGGTTTCCTGGGAGGAGGCGCTCTCTTTCGCCGCGACGAAGATGCGCGGGATCCAGGACGCCCATGGCAAGAAGTCGATCGGGGTCATCACCTCGTCGCGCTGCACCAACGAGGAGACCTTCCTCGTCCAGAAGCTCGCCCGCGCGGTCTTCGGCAACAACAACACCGACACCTGCGCCCGGGTCTGTCACAGCCCGACCGGCTATGGCCTCGGCCAGACCTTCGGCACGTCCGCCGGGACACAGGATTTCGACTCGGTCGAGCACACCGACGTGGTCATCGTCATCGGCGCCAACCCGACGGACGGGCATCCGGTCTTCGCCTCGCGGCTGAAGAAGCGGCTGCGGCAGGGGGCGAAGCTGATCGTCATCGACCCGCGGCGGATCGACCTCGTGAAATCCCCGCATGTGCAGGCGGCGCATCACCTGCCGCTGCGGCCCGGGACCAACGTGGCCGTGGTGACGGCGCTGGCGCATGTGATCGTGACCGAGGGGCTCTTCGACGAGGCCTTCATCCGCGAGCGCTGCGACTGGGACGAATTCCTCGCCTATGCGGAATTCGTGAAGGACCCGCGCCATGCGCCCGAGGCGAACGAGATGCTCACGGGCGTCCCCTCGGCCGAGCTGCGCGCCGCCGCCCGGACCTTCGCGACGGGCGGAAACGGGGCGATCTACTACGGGCTGGGCGTCACCGAACATTCGCAGGGCTCCACCACCGTGATGGGGATCGCCAACCTCGCGATGCTGACCGGCAACATCGGCCGGCCGGGGGTCGGGGTGAACCCGCTCCGCGGGCAGAACAACGTGCAGGGCTCCTGCGACATGGGCAGCTTCCCGCACGAGCTGCCGGGCTATCGCCATGTGAAGAACGCCGACGTGCGCGAGATCTTCGAGAGCCTGTGGGGCGTGGAGATCGACCCCGAGCCGGGGCTGCGCATCCCCAACATGCTGGACGCGGCCGTCGACGGGACCTTCCGCGGGCTCTATTGCCAGGGCGAGGATATCCTGCAGTCGGACCCGGACACGAAACATGTCGCCGCCGGACTCGCGGCGATGGATTGCGTCATCGTGCATGACCTCTTCCTGAACGAGACGGCCAATTACGCGCATGTCTTCCTGCCGGGCTCGAGCTTCCTGGAAAAGGACGGGACCTTCACCAATGCCGAGCGCCGGATCAACCGGGTGCGCAAGGTGATGGCCCCCCGGAACGGCTACGAGGACTGGGAGGTGACGCAGGCGCTGGCCAATGCCATGGGCGCGGAGTGGCACTATACCCACCCGGCGCAGATCATGGAGGAGATCGCGGAGACGACGCCCTCCTTCGCCGGTGTCGATTACGCGCTGCTGGAGGAGAAGGGCTCGGTCCAGTGGCCCTGCAACGCGGCGCATCCCGAGGGCACCCCGCTGATGCACGTGGACGGCTTCGTCCGGGGCAAGGGGCGGTTCATCGTCACCGAATACGTGGCGACGGACGAGAAGACCGGGCCGCGCTTCCCGCTCCTGCTGACGACGGGGCGGATCCTGTCGCAGTACAACGTCGGCGCCCAGACCCGGCGGACGGCGAACGTGGTCTGGCACGGCCAGGACGAGCTGGAGATCCATCCGCACGATGCCGAGAACCGGGGTCTGAAGACCGGCGATTGGGTGAAGATCGCCTCGCGCTCGGGCGAGACGACGCTCCGCGCTCTGGTGACGGACCGTGTGTCGCCGGGCGTGGTCTACACCACCTTCCACCACCCGGACACGCAGGCCAACGTGATCACCACCGATTACTCGGACTGGGCGACGAACTGCCCGGAATACAAGGTGACGGCGGTGCAGGTCTCGCAATCGAACGGGCCTTCGGAATGGCAGGAGGATTACGCCGCGCAGGCCGAGATGGCCCGGCGGATCCTCCCGGCGGCGGAATGAAGGGGGTCGCTTCGTCCTCGATGAAAGCGTGGCGCGGCGGGCGGGTGCTCGGCGCGACGCGGGTGCTGCCGGAGGAACGGCCCGTCGCCATCGTGGCCCAGCAATCGTCGGTGGCGGTGATGATGTGCTCGCCGGCGGACCTCGAGGATTTCGCGGTCGGGTTCTGCCTGACGGAGGGGATCGTCACGGACCTAGGCCAGATCGAGAGCCTGGAGATCGCGGAGCAGGATCGCGGGACCGAGCTGCGGCTCTGGCTCGCCCCCGACCGGGCCGAGGCGCTGGCGGCGCGGCGGCGCTTCATGGCGGGGCCCGTGGGCTGCGGCATGTGCGGGATCGACAGTCTCGATCAGGCGCTGCGGGCGGTGCCTGCGGTCGGGCCGGGGCCGGTCTTTGCGGCGGACGAGATCGCGGGCGCGCCCGAGGCGATGCGCGCGCTCCAGCCGATGCACGACCGTGCCCGGGCGGTCCATGCGGCGGGGTTCCTCGTGCCGGGGCGGGGGATCGTCGCGGCGCGCGAGGACGTCGGGCGGCACAATGCGCTCGACAAGCTGATCGGGGCGCTGGCGCGGGAGGGTGCGGACCCGGGCGCGGGGGCGGCGGTGCTGACCAGCCGGGTCTCGGTCGAGATGGTGCAGAAATGCGCGATGGCGGGGATCCCGGCGATCGTGGCCGTCTCGGCGCCGACGACGCTGGCGGTCGAGGTGGCGGCGGGCGCGGGCCTCACGCTGGCGGCGGTGGCGCGGGACGGCGGCTTCGAGCTCTGGTCCGGGGCGGAGCGGATTGCAGGAGGGGACGATGTCGCCTGAGAAACTGGTGCGGATGGCGAACCAGATCGCCACCTTCTTCGAGACCCAGCCGGGCAACGACGGCGCGGAGCGCGTGGCGGCGCATCTGAAGGATTTCTGGGAGCCGCGGATGCGGGTGGCATTGCTCGCGCATGTGGATGCCGGGGGCGCGGGGCTGAAGCCGCTCGCGCTGCAGGCGGCCGACCTGCTCCGGGAACGGGCCTGATCCAATTGCGCGCTGCCGCGCATGCCTTGATCTGCCAGCGGTGAGGCGACGCGCCCCTCGGGCGTGGTTGCGGCCGGGATCGCGCGATCTTCGCCGAGAGGCGCCCGAGGGAGGGCTCTGCCCCCTCGGGACGCCTGTTCCGGTGTGCCCGCCTCAGGTGGTGCGGCGGCCGGGGAAGGTGAGGATGGCGAGCAGGACGAGGCCGAGGGTGGCGAGGCCCATCATCACCCATTGCGGCGGCGCGATATTGGCCGCGAAGACGCCGATCAGCGCCCAGCCGAGGCCGAGGGCGTAGAATGGCTCGGCCCGGCGCAGCAGCGTCACGGCGCCGATCACGATGGCGACGCCCAGCAGGATCGGGTGCAGGAGCGGCTGGCTGCCCGCGCCGAAGCCCGTCAGCGTGATCGCCAGCGACACGCAGGCGGCTGCCGTCAGCCAGCCCGCGAAGAGCCCGAGCGGCGCGGCGAGCCAGATGTTCTCATCGCGCGGCGCGCGGAGCAGGGCGGCCAGGGCGCAGGCCAGCATTGCCCAGATCAGCACCGTGGCCCAGAAGGGCGACACGGTGGCCACCGGCAGCCATGCGGTGCCGAAGCAGAGGCTGAGGAAGAGCGGCCAGCGCGTCCGGTCCCAGCCCGCATCCTCGGCGCGCTGCGTCAGCCCGTAGACGGCGCTGACGATCAGCCAGGCGTAGATCACCAGCCAGACCGAGAAGGTCCAGCCGGGCGGCTGGATCAGCGGGTCCGGCTGCGGGACCGGGAACTGGTCGGGACGGTAGCCCGCGAAGGGCGGCGAGATGAGCGGCGCGACGGCAAACGCGATCGCGGCGGTCAGGACCAAGATGGCTTTCATGCGTTCCATGCTTTGTTAACGCACGGAACGCCTGTCCGGATCAAGCGAGCGTGCCGTCCGCCGTCAGGGTCAGCTTGCCGCCGAGATAGGGGCCCAGCACCTCGGGCAGGACGACCGAGCCATCCGCGCGCTGGCCGTTCTCGAGCACCGCGATCAGGCAGCGCCCCACGGCGAGGCCCGAGCCGTTCAGCGTGTGGACGTAGTCGGGCTTGCCGCCGCCCGCGGGACGGAAGCGGGCGTTCATCCGCCGCGCCTGGAAGTCGCCGCAGAGCGAGACCGAGGAGATCTCGCGGTAGGTGTCCTGACCGGGCAGCCAGACCTCGATGTCGTGGGTGCGGCGCGCGCCGAAGCCCATGTCGCCGGTGCAGAGCACCACGGTGCGGTAGGCGAGGCCCAGCTTCTCGAGGATGCCCTGCGCGCAGGCCGTCATCCGGTCGAGCTCGGCCAGCGACTGGTCGGGATGGGTGATCGAGACCATCTCGACCTTCTCGAACTGGTGCTGGCGCAGCATGCCCGCCGTGTCGCGGCCCGCCGAGCCCGCTTCGGAGCGGAAGCACTGGGTGTGCGCGACATGCCGGCGGGGCAGGGAGGCCTCGTCCACGATCTCGTCGTTGACGAGATTGGTCAGCGTCACCTCGGCGGTCGGGACCAGCCACCAGCCGTCCTCGGTCCGGTAGCTGTCCTCGCCGAACTTCGGCAGCTGGCCGGTGCCGACCATCATCTCCTCGCGCACCAGCACGGGGGTCCAGGTCTCGGTCAGGCCGTTCTCGTCGACATGGGTGTCGAGCATGAACTGCGCCAGCGCCCGGTGGATGCGGGCCACCGCGCCCTTCAGCACCACGAAGCGGGCGCCCGAGAGCTTGGCCGCGGCCTCGAAATCCATGCCGGGGATCACGCCGGGCAGCTGGTAATGCTCCTTCGGCGCGAACTCGAGCGCGGGGGGCGTGCCGTGGCGGTGGATCTCGACGTTGTCGGCCTCGTCCGCGCCGTCCGGCACGTCGTCCAGCGGCAGGTTCGGAATGCCCATCAGAAGATCGGTGAGCTGCGCGTCGAGCGCCTTGGCCTCGTCGTTCAGCGCGGCGACCTGCGCCTTGGTGTCGGCGACCAGCGCGCGGAGCCGTTCGAACTCGGCCTCGTCGCCCTTCGCCTTGGCGGCGCCGACCTGCCTGGAGGCGGCGTTCTGCGCGGCCTGTGCGGTCTCGGCCGCGTGGATCTTCGCGCGGCGCGCCTCGTCGAGGGCGAGGATGTCCGACGACAGGGCCGAGGCTCCACGGCGGGCAAGCGCGGCGTCGAAGGCAGCCGGGTTGTCGCGGATCTGGCGAATGTCGTGCATCTTCTGTCTCCCTCGTGGGTCGGATTCGTGCGGCGGTTATGCATGGAAAGGGGGAGGGGGTAAACGGTGCGGGCGGAAAGCCCGGGGCCCGGGCCGAGCGGCGCGCGGCGGGCGGTCGTGCTCTCGGGCCGGACCATGAGGGTGCGGGCTGGGGGCCGTCATCCTCGGGCCCGCCCCGGGGATCTCATGCGGGCAGCTCTCCGGAGACCCGGGAGGCCGCCCGTCCGCGCCCCCGGAAGGCGACACTCCGCCACGCCTGCCTCTCCCCGCGGCAGGCCCCTTCCCGCCTTGCATTCCACCCCTTCCACACATAGGTTCCGCCAAACTTTCGCGGGGGGTCCCCGCCGAACCTCAAGGAGGCCCCATGGACGGGAACGCCATCGCGCAATTCGTGCCGCTTATCCTGATCTTCGTGATCATGTATTTCCTTCTCATTCGCCCGCAGCAGAAGAAGCTCAAGCAGCACCAGCAGATGGTGAACAACGTTCGCCGCGGCGACGAGGTGGTCACCCAGGGCGGGATCGTCGGCAAGGTCGTGAAGGTGCGCGAGGACGAGGAGCTCGAGATCGAGATCGCCGAGGGCGTGAAGGTCCGGGTCATCAAGTCGACCCTCGCCCATGTCCGGAGCAAGACCGAACCGGCGAAGTCCTGAGCGGAACGGGACGCGCAACATGCTTCACATCGAAACCTGGAAGCGCGTCCTGATCTGGCTGGTCATCGTTGCCGGCCTGGTCATGGCGCTGCCGAACGCCTTCTACCCGCGGGTGGAACGCTACAATGACGCCGTGGCCGCGGGCCAGCCCGCGGAGGGCTGGGCGGACTACCTGCCCTCGAACCTCGTGAACCTCGGTCTCGACCTGCGCGGCGGCGCGCACCTGCTGGCCGAGGTCCGGGTGCAGGACGTCTACGAAGGCCGGATGAAGGGCCTCTGGCCCGAGATTCGCGACGTGCTGCGCGATGCCCGCGACAGTGTCGGCGCGATCCGTCTGCAGGACGGCGCCCCGGACGAGCTGCGCATCAGCATCGCCAATGCCGACGCCATGGACGAGGCGGTGCGCCTCGTGCAGGGGCTCGCGCGTCCGGTGACGTCGCTCAGCGGGGCAGGCGCCAACGACATCGAGGTCCGCGCCGAGGGCGACCAGCTGGTCGTGACCCTCTCGGAGGCCGAAAAGCAGGCGACCGACGAGCGCACCGTGCGCCAGTCGCTCGAGATCATCCGCCGCCGGATCGACGAGGTCGGCACCCGTGAACCCACCATCCAGCGCCAGGGCTCGGACCGGATCCTGATCCAGGTGCCGGGGCTGGGATCGGCCTCCGAGCTGAAGGACATCATCGGCACCACCGCCCAGCTGACCTTCCAGCCCGTCGCGGGCCGTGCCAACAGCGCCGATCAGGCGGTGCAGCCGGGGCAGGAAGTCCTGCCGTCGCTGGACGAGGAGGGCGTCTGGTACATCCTCGAGGAGGCGCCCGTCGTCACCGGCGAGGAACTGGTGGACGCGCAGCCGAGCTTCGACCAGAACGGTCGGCCCGCGGTGACCTTCCGCTTCAACCCCGCAGGGGCGCGCAAGTTCGGCGATTACACCGGGGCCAACATCGGGTCGCCCTTCGCGATCGTGCTGGATGACGAGGTCATCTCGGCGCCGGTGATCCAGAGCCACATCCCGGGCGGGTCGGGCATCATCACCGGGAACTTCTCGGTCGAGGAAAGCACCAACCTCGCCGTCCTGCTGCGCGCGGGCGCGCTGCCGGCAGGGCTCGACTTCCTCGAGGAACGGACCATCGGGCCCGAACTCGGGGCGGATTCGATCCAGGCCGGCAAGATCGCCTGCGCCGTGGCCTTCGTGCTGGTGCTGGGCTTCATGTGGCTGAGCTATGGCCTCTTCGGCTTCTTCGCCAACGTGGCGCTGCTGGTGAACGTGGCGCTGATCTTCGGCCTGCTCTCGGCCATCGGGGCCACGCTGACCCTGCCGGGGATCGCCGGGATCGTGCTGACCATCGGCATGGCGGTCGACGCCAACGTGCTGGTCTTCGAGCGCATCCGGGAGGAGCTGAAGACCGCCCGCGGCCCGGCCCGCGCCATCGAGCTGGGCTACGAACGCGCGCTCTCGGCCATCGTGGACGCGAACATCACGACCTTCATCGTCGCGGTGATCCTCTTCGTGATGGGCTCGGGTCCGGTGCGGGGCTTCTCGGTGACGCTGGGGATCGGTATCGTGACCTCGGTCTTCACGGCGATCTGGGTGACGCGGCTCTTCGTCGTGATGTGGTTCGAACGGGCGCGGCCCAAGACGATCGAGGTGTGAGATGCGTTTGAGACTTGTTCCCGCCGAAACCCACATCGACTTCTTCAAGGCGCGCCGCGTCACCTTCGGCGCCTCCGTGGTGCTGATGATCCTCTCGATCGTCTGCTGGGCGGTGATGGGGCTGAACTTCGGCATCGACTTCCGCGGCGGCACGACGATCCGGACCCAGTCCGAGAGCGCCGTGACGGTCGGCGACTACCGCGAGGCCATCGCGCCGCTGCAACTGGGCGACGTCTCGATCTCGGAGGTCTTCGATCCCTCCTTCGACGCGAACCACCATGTCGCGATGATCCGCATCCAGGCCCAGGAGGGGCAGGAGAGCGTCTCGGGCGAGACCGTCGACACGGTGCTGGCCGCGCTGCAGGAGATCGACCCGACGATCCGGTTCACCTCGGTGGAATCGGTCGGGCCGAAGGTCTCGGGCGAGCTGATCCAGACCGCCTTCATCGCGGTCGGGCTGGCGATGGCGGCGATCCTCTTCTACATCTGGCTGCGCTTCGAATGGCAGTTCTCGGTCGGCGCCGTCGCGGCGCTGTTCCATGACGTCATCCTGACCATCGGGATCTTCTCGGCGCTCCAGATCCGGTTCGACCTCGCGACCATCGCGGCGCTGCTGACGATCATCGGCTACTCGATCAACGACACGGTGGTGATCTTCGACCGGCTGCGGGAGAACCTGCGGAAGTTCAAGACCATGCCGCTGATGGAGGTGATGAACCTCTCGGTCAACGAGACGCTCAGCCGGACGATCATGACCTCGGGCACGACCCTGCTTGCGCTGATCGCCCTGCTGGTCCTGGGCGGCGACGTGATCCGGGGCTTCGTCTTCGCGATCACCTGGGGCATCGTGGTCGGGACCTATTCCTCGGTCTACGTCGCCAAGAACATCGTCCTCTGGCTGGGCGTGAAGCGCGACTGGACGAAGCCCTCGAACACCGAAGGCAACCAGTTCGCCAATATCGATGCCTGACGGGACGGCCCCGGCGCGGCGCGCCGCGGCCGGGGCCTGACGTCGCGAAGGGAGCACAGGCCATGCGCATGAGCGAAATCGACTACGGCCGCGCCCGCCCGATCGACGGCTACGGCCCGGGGTTCTTCCGCGTGGGTGGCGAGGTCCACGCGGGTCCGCTTCTCGTGACCGCCGATTCCGTCGAGAGCTGGGGCGGGTTCGAGGACGTCGCGACACTGACCGCGCTCGCCCGCCAGGTGGACGTCCTCTTCCTCGGCACCGGGGCCGAGATCGCGCCGGTCCCTGCCGCGCTGCGCGCGACGCTCGAGGAGGCCGGGATCGGCGTCGAGCCGATGGCATCGCCAAGCGCCTGTCGCACCTTCAACGTGCTGCTCTCGGAAGGCCGCCGCGTCGCCGCTGCCCTGATCCCGGTCTGATCGGGCCCGCCTTCCTCTTGCCATAAATATCCCCGCCGGAGGCAAGCTCCGAGACGGGCTCGATGCCCGTTTCGGAGCTTCACCCGGGCGACGCCGGAACGGCGGCGCAAATCCGGGTTGCGCCGTCCTCCGGACGCCGCCCGGGGGGTCGCCCGAAGCGGGCATCGAGCCCGCTTCGGGCGATGCCTCCGGCGGGGATATTTATGGCAAGAGGAAGCAGGCGGACACTCTTTCCCGGCACGGGGTTTTCCTTTAGGTCCGGCGTCATGGAGCTGATTGTCGAGGATCTGTCCGTCGCACGCGGCGGCATGGCGGTGCTGGAAGGGGTCTGCTTCCGGCTGGCGTGCGGTCATGCGCTGGTGCTGCGGGGGCCGAACGGGGCGGGGAAGACGACGCTGCTGCGGACACTGGCCGGGTTGCAGCCGCCGCGCGGGGGCCGGATTTCGCTCGACCGGGAGGCGATGGTCTATGCCGCGCATGCGGACGGGATCAAGGCGGTGCTGACGGTCGAGGAGAACCTGCGGTTCTGGGCCGATCTCTACCGTGTGGACGCGGTCGGGGCCGCGCTCGAGGCCTTCGCGCTCGGCCCGCTGGCCGACCGGCCGGCGGGCGCACTTTCGGCCGGGCAGAAGCGGCGGCTCGGGCTGGCGCGGCTGCTGGTCACCGGGCGCCGGGTCTGGGTGCTGGACGAACCGACCGTCTCGCTCGACGCGGAGGCTGTCGGGATGTTCGCCCGAGCCGTGCGCGCGCATCTGGCGGGTGGCGGGCTCGCCGTGATCGCCACCCATATCGAGCTGGGGCTGGAAGCCGAGGTGCTGGACGTGGCGCGGTTCCGCCCGCGGCGTGTGGTGACGGGTGACGAGGACTTCCTGTGAAGGCGCTGCTCGTCCGCGATCTGAAACTGGCGGTCCGGGCCGGGGGCGGTTTCGGGCTGGGCCTCGCGTTCTTCCTGATCGTCGTGGTGCTGGTGCCCTTCGCCGTCGGCCCCGAGACGGCGCTGCTGACCCGGATCGCGCCGGGGATCCTCTGGATCGGCGCGCTGCTGGCCTGCCTGCTGTCGCTCGACCGTATCCTCGCGCTCGACCGGGAGGACGGTTCGCTCGACCTCATCGCCACCGCGCCCCTGCCGCTGGAGGCGGCGGTCTCGGTCAAGGCGCTGGCGCATTGGCTGACCACGGGCCTGCCGCTGGTCATCGCCGCGCCGGTGCTGGGCGTGCTCCTCAACCTGCGCGGCGAGGGCTACGGGTGGCTTGTCGTCAGCCTGGCGATCGGCACGCCCGCGCTTTCGGTCATCGGCACGTTCGGCGCGGCGCTGACGGTGGGGATCAAGCGGGGCGGGCTGCTCCTGTCGCTGCTTGTCCTGCCGCTCTACGTGCCGGTGCTGATCTTCGGCGCCGAGGTCGCGCGGCGCGGGGCCGAGGGGCTCTCCGTCGCGACCCCGCTGGCGCTCCTGGGGGCGGTGACCTGCGGCACGATCGCGCTTTTGCCTTTCGCCTCGGCTGCTGTATTGCGGGTCAACCTGCGGTGATGTGACTGGCGTGCCGCGCGCCGGAAGTTTATGGGAGCCTCATGGCCTCGATCTGGGAATATGCGAACCCGCGCAAGTTCATGTCCGTCACGGACAGGGTCCTGCCGTGGATCGCCGGGCTGTCGGCGATCGCGCTGGTCGCGGGCCTCGCCTGGGGGTTCTTCCTGACGCCCGACGATTACCGCCAGGGCTCGACCGTGAAGATCATCTACCTGCACGTCCCCGCCGCGCTGATGGCGATCAACGGCTGGCTGATGATGCTCGCCGCCTCGCTCGTCTGGCTGGTCCGGCGCCACCACGTGAGCGCGCTGGCCGCGCGCGCCGCGGCCCCGGTGGGCGCGGTGATGACGGTGATCGCGCTTCTGACCGGTGCGATCTGGGGCCAGCCGATGTGGGGCACCTGGTGGGCCTGGGACCCGCGGCTGACCTCGTTCCTGATCCTGTTCCTCTTCTACCTCGGCTATATCGCCCTCTGGGCCGCGATCGAGGACGGGGACACGGCGGCGGACCTGACCTCGGTCCTCTGCCTCGTGGGCTCGGTCTTCGCGCTGCTCAGCCGCTACGCGGTGAACTTCTGGAACCAGGGGCTGCACCAGGGCGCCTCGCTGTCGCTCGACAAGGAGGAGAACGTGGCCGACGTCTTCTACTTCCCGCTGCTCCTGTGCATCGCGGGCTTCGTGCTGTTCTTCCTCGCGCTCGTGCTTCTGCGGACCCGGACCGAGATCCGGGCGCGGCGGATGCGGGCGCTGATGGCGCGGGAGCGGATGGCGTGATGCCGGATCTCGGGAAATACGCGGGCGCGGTGCTGAGCGCCTATGCGGTGTCGCTGGCGCTGCTGGCGGTGCTGGTGCTCTGGAGCCTGTGGCGGGCGAAACGGGTCAAGGCGGCCCTCGAGAAGGTGGAGGCGCGACGCAATGGCCAAGATTAGACCCCTGATGCTGGTGCCGCCGGTGATCTTCCTCGGGCTTGCGGCGATGTTCCTCGTGGGGATGCAGCGCGACGATCCTGACGCGCTGCCCTCGGCGCTGGCCGGGCGGACGGCGCCGGACCTGGTGGTCACGCCGCTTGGGGACCTGCCGGCCTTCGACGGGTCCATGCTGGCCGATGGCGAGGTGAAGCTGGTGAACTTCTGGGCGAGCTGGTGCGCGCCCTGCCGGGTCGAGCATCCCAATCTCGAGGCGCTGGCCGCAGAGGGGGTGACGATCTACGGAGTGAACTACAAGGACAAGGCGCCGCAGGCGCTGGCATTCCTAGAGGAGCTGGGCAATCCCTACGCGGCCGTGGGGCAGGACGCGGACGGCCGGACGGGGCTGGACTGGGGGCTCTACGGCGTGCCCGAGACCTTCGTGATCGACGGGGAGGGCAAGGTCGTGACGCGCTTCGCCGGACCGGTCACGGAGCGGGTGATCGAGGCGACCATCCGTCCGGCGCTCGAGTCGGCGGCGGCGGAGTAGCGCCCGGGGCGCGGCGTCCTGCGACCTCCGCGGGACGTCGCCAGCGGAATGCCTCCGAAGGGCATCGAGCCCTTCGGAGCCATGGCCTCCGGCGGGAGTATTTCCGGAAAGATGAAGCAGGGGCGGCGGCAGGCGCTGGCGCGGGGACGGCGAGGGCGGTATGGCCGCGGCAGGATTGGCCAGGATTGGCAGGGGGAGCCGGGATGCAGGGTGAGCAGGGCAGGGAACTGGCGCGGGTCGAGGCCTCGGGCGGGCGGCGGGTCTTCGGGATCGGCGTGCTGATCGGGCTGGGCTTCATCCTGATCTGGCTGGGCCTGTTCCAGGACGGCGGCTCGGTCCTGCTGCGGGTGCTGATCCTTGTCGCGGGGGCGGCGGTGATCTGGGCCGCGCGGGCGATGCAGCGGGCCACGGCGCTGGCGGTGATCCTGACGGAGGAGGGCCTCTGCGACAGCGCGGGCGAGGTGATTGCGCCGATCGGGCAGATCGCCTCGGTCGACCGGGGGGCCTTTGCCTTCAAGCCCTCCAACGGGTTCCTCCTGCGCCTGACGGTGCCCGGCGCGCGGCGCTGGCGGCCGGGGCTCTACTGGCGGATCGGGCGGCGCGTCGGGGTCGGCGGCGTGGCCCATGCCGCGCAGGCCAAGGCGATGGCCGACGCGATCGCGATCATGCTGGTGGAGCGCAAGGTGGCCGAGGCCGCGGACGCCGACAGCTGAGCGCGGGCCCCGGGGACGACCCCGGCCGGCGGCTCAGACGTCGGTGTTTTCCCATTTGAGCTGGCTGGTGAAGCGGGGGCGGACGAAGGTGAAGGTGTTCATCTCGAAATCGTCCATGCCGATCTTGAAGGGGATGGCGTAGGTCGTCCAGGTCTCGACGAGGATCACCTCTTCCCCGGACGGCATGAGGGGCAGTTTCGCGGTCATGCCGTTCGCCTGTCCCGCATTCATCGCGGTCGCGGGTCCGCGGGCCTCGGACCACATCACGTCGAAGCGGTTCGACGGGGCGTTCCACTTCAGCACCGAGATGCGCATCGCGGTGCTGCTGTCCGAACGGATCATCGACTTGAACAGGTCATGCGCGTTGGTCACGTACTGGTCGTTGATCTCGAGCGTCTCGCGCGAGAGCATGTCGGCCAGTGTGAAGGACGCCTTCTGGTTCAGCGATTGTTGCCGCAGCATGTCGAAATACGAGAACATCGCGAGATAGGCCCAGAACAGCAGCGGCAGCAGGATCAGCGCCTCGATGGCGACGTTGCCGGAGGTCTCGGCCCGGAAGCGGGAAAGCCGGGCGCCGATGCGGGATGCGAGGCGTTTCATGTCAGGTGGGCTCGTTCACGAAGGCGGAGGTCGCGATCAGCTGGATGTCGCCGGCTTCGTTCTTGGCGGCCTGGAAGCCGAAGCCGATGTTCGGGAAGATCGGGTTGAAGACATAGCAGGCCCGGAGCAGCATCAGCTCGCTCCGCTGGCCGTTGCTGAAGGCGCGGATCGGATTGACGGTTTCCGCCCGGTTGATGCAATCCGCAGCGCCGCCCAGCTTGGTCGAGAATGTCCGCATGTCGGTCGGCCGCATCTCGAGCTTCAGCGAGGTCTCGCAATGCGGCAGCAGGCCGGCGTAGCCGCAGATCCGCCGGCGCAGGCTTTCGTGTGTCACCTCTTCGCCGGTGCCGATCCGCAGGTCGCGGACGGCGCGGTCGAGCGCGTGCTCCATCAGGGTCTGGCGGACGGTCATCATCCCCATCTCGACGCCCGAGAGGAACATCGTCAGCAGGATCGGGAAGAGGATCGCGAAATCGACCACGGCGACGGTGCCGCGCTGGTCGCGGGCGAAGCGGCGGACGTATCCGCGCAGGGGGTGGGACATGGCGGGCTCGCGGGTCATTGGGTGAGCTTCAGCTTGTTGAGCTGGCGCGCGATGGAGCGGAAGGCCTCGGTGATCTCGACGCCCTCGACGCGGAAGAAATGGTTCGGCGAGGAGGCGCAGTTGCGCATCACGTTCGCACCGTGGTTGCCCACCTCGAAGCCTACCGACCAGACGAGGATCCCGGCGTCCTTGGCGGCGTTGCAGACGCTCTCCAGCAGGGCGTCGGAATTCCGGGCCGACGAGCGGCGGAAGTAGAATTCGCTCCGGCGGCTGCGGTCCACGTTCGCCTCCACCCAGGAGACCAGGCCCTTGGTGGCCCAGTGATAGCGCTGCGACGGAGAGCCATAGGCCTGCGGGGTGATGCCGTAGGTGTCCACGTTCTCGCCGTCCGTCATCAGGATGATCGTCTTGAGCGAGCCGCCGGTCCAGGCCGTGGGGCGGCCGCGGAAATCGCTGTCGATCAGGCCGGCGCCGACCATCGAGTTCACCACCGGCTGGAAGTTCGGGTCCAGCATGCCGACGGCCCATTTCATCCCGATGTGGATCGAGGTGTTGGCCCGGTCGGTCAGCTGGCTGATCCGCTGCTTCAGCGCCAGCTTGTCCTGGCTGAAGGACATGATCTCTTCGTAATCCTTCTGCGGGCAGGAGGGGTTGAGGATCGGATCGTCGCCGCTGGTGTTGCCGTAGAGCTCGAAATGCTCGGCCTGTTCGTATGCCGTCTGCGTGTCGATCGCGGTGGTGCGGAAGGCGGAATCGGGGAACAGGACGCAGCTGGAATAGCCGTGCTTGCGGGGGATGTTCAGCCGGTTCATGATCTCCGGCCCGGCATTCACCTGCGCGGTGTAGGGGATCAGGTTGATCGACACCGCGCCGCGGCTCTCGTCGAGGATGACGGTGTCGACGAATTCCTTCGCCGCCGACCGCAGGCGCTGGATCTTTTGGTTGCTGCCCATCGAGCCGGAGATGTCCACGACGAGCGAGATCTCGGCGTCGCCGAGGCTTTCCTCGGCCCGGCCATAGGCGTTGATCTGGAAGCTCGGAAAGCCGATCGAGCTCAGGAACTGGGTCTTCATCTGGGTCTGGGCGCTCGCCGTCACGATGCGGTGCGTGCTGCCCTGGTCCACCGTCACCTCGGTCAGGTAGTCGAGGATGCCCGACTTGTCGAAATAGTCGCGCACGACGTCCTCGGGCACCAGCTCCTGGTCGAGGTCGGCGGCGGCGAGGATCGCGCGGTCGAGCGTCGTCTGCACCTTCGCGCGCACCATCTCCTGCCGCATGATGTCGACGCCGATGCCGCAGACGGTCAGGAGGATGAGCAGGAAGAAGATCGTCACCGGGATCATCACCCCGTGCTCCTCGCCCGCGAAGCGGACAAGCCGATCCTCGATATCCCTGCGCGACCGGCGGAGCCGGTCCATCAGGTTCTTGCGACGCATCTCTACCATTCCTTGCAGTCAGTCAGGCGGGGCCTGCGGACAGGTTCTTTTGTTTGTTGAAACAAATACCCGCCGAAGGTGGCTGAAATGCGGCATTTCGGCGGTGCAAAGCGGGATCCGTTGCGGTTCGGGAAATGATGGCGATGGCGAGGCATGGATTGGGCCTGTGTCCCTGACAATCCGAAGGGGTTTCGGGGGGTCGGCGGCCGGGCGCCGCCGACCCCCCGGTCTGGCAATATTTCCTTCGGCATCCGGTCACTGATTGGTTGAAAATGTGGTCTAAAGGTGGAGTCTGGTCGCAACGGAAAAGGAGAGTTGCATGCCCATCATCAAGGAGCCGACGTTCCGCGAAAGCGTCGATCTGATGTTCAACCGCGCGGTGGCGCTGATGGACCTTGCGCCCGGGCTCGAACAGAAGATCCGGGTCTGCAACTCCACCTACACGGTGCGCTTCGGCGTGCGTCTGCGCGGCCAGATCCACACCTTCACCGGCTACCGGTCGGTCCATTCCGAACACATGGAACCGGTCAAGGGCGGCATCCGCTACGCCACCAGCGTGAACCAGGACGAGGTCGAGGCGCTGGCGGCGCTGATGACCTACAAATGCGCGCTGGTGGAGGCGCCCTTCGGCGGCTCCAAGGGCGGGCTCTGCATCGACCCGCGCGAATGGGAAGAGCACGAGCTGGAACAGATCACCCGGCGCTTCGCCTACGAGCTGATCAAGCGCGACATGATCCACCCCGCCCAGAACGTCCCCGCCCCGGACATGGGCACGGGCGAGCGCGAGATGGCCTGGATCGCCGACCAATACGCCCGGATGAACACGACCGACATCAACTCCCGCGCCTGCGTGACCGGCAAGCCGATCAACGCCGGCGGCATCCAGGGCCGGACCGAGGCGACGGGTCGCGGCGTGCAATACGCCCTGCGCGAGTTCTTCCGGCATCCGGAGGACATGGCGCAGGCCGGCATGGAGGGCACGCTCGAGGGCAAGCGGGTGATCGTGCAGGGCCTCGGCAACGTGGGCTACCACGCGGCCAAGTTCCTGCAGGAAGAGGACGGTGCGATCATCACCGGGATCATCGAACGGGACGGCGCGCTCTTCAATCCGAAGGGCATCGAGGTCGAGGCCGTCCGCGACTGGATCGTGAAACATGGCGGCGTGACGGGCTTCCCGGATGCGAGCCACACGGCGGAAGGCTCGGCCGTGCTGGAGGAGGAATGCGACATCCTCATCCCCGCCGCGATGGAGGGGGTGATCACGATGGAGAACGCCCCCCGCATCCGCGCGCCGCTGATCATCGAGGCCGCGAACGGCCCGATCACCGCCGGGGCGGACGACATCCTGCGCGAGAAGGGCGTGGTGATCATCCCCGACATGTATGCCAATGCGGGCGGTGTGACGGTGTCCTATTTCGAATGGGTCAAGAACCTGAGCCACATCCGCTTCGGCCGGATGCAGCGCCGCCAGGAAGAGGCCCGTCACGAGCTGATCGTGCGCGAGCTGGAGCGACTCGACCGGTATCTCGGCAACGCCTGGTCGATCTCTCCCGACTTCAAGACGAAGTACCTGCGCGGGGCGGACGAGCTGGAGCTCGTGCGCTCGGGGCTCGATGACACGATGCGCACGGCCTACCAGTCCATGCGCGAGGTCTGGCACGGGCGGGACGACGTCACCGACCTGCGCACGGCGGCCTACCTCGTGTCGATCGGCAAGGTCGCGGCGAGCTACCGGGCGAAGGGGCTGTAGGGGCTCCGCTCCCGGCCTCCGCCTGCTCGACGATCCCGCGGCCTTGGCCCGCGAGGCGCCCGCACGCGCCCGCACTCGCCCGCCGCGACGCCACCGGGCACGTCGTCGGCTGGGTGCTCGTCATCGCGATCATGGTCTCGCTCGGCCTCGGAACCTGCTGAGCGGCAGCCCGCCGTCGCGCGGCGACCGCGCCCTGTCGCGCTTGGCAGGGCGTCCCGGATCGCGCATGGACAAACTGGCGGTATCTTGGTTCAGTACCGCCCGTGCCCGTGCCATCGGAGGTAAGTCATGCGCTTTTCCGCCCTGCGGATCCTGTCGGAAGGCCTGACCGGCAACAGGGGCTGGCGCCCGCATTGGCGCGACCCCGAGCCGAAATCCGAATACGACATCGTCATCATCGGCGGCGGGGGCCACGGGCTCTCGACCGCCTATTACCTGGCCAGGGAGCACGGCCTCCGCAATGTAGCGGTGCTGGAGAAGGGCTATCTCGGCGGCGGCAACGTGGGGCGCAACACGACCATCGTGCGGGCGAACTATTTCCTGCCGGGCAATTCCGAGTTCTACTCCCATTCGCTGAAGCTCTGGGAAGGGCTGGAGCAGGAGCTGAACTACAACGTCATGCATTCGCAGCGCGGGCTCATCAACCTGTTCCACTCGGACGGCCAGCGCGACGCCTTCGCCCGGCGCGGCAACGCCATGGTGAACCAGGGCGACGACGCGGAACTCCTCGACCGCGACGGCGTCCGCAAGCACCTGCCGTATCTCGATTTCGACAACATCCGCTTTCCCGTCTACGGCGGGCTCCTGCACCGGCGCGGCGGGACCGCGCGGCACGATGCGGTGGCCTGGGGCTATGCGCGGGGCGCCTCGGACCGCGGTGTCGACCTGATCCAGAACTGCGAGGTGACGGGGATCGACATCGCGAACGGCCGCGTGACCGGCGTGCAGACGACGCGCGGCGCGATCCGGGCCAGGAAGGTGGCGATCGTGGTGGCCGGGCGCTCGGGACAGGTGGCGGCAATGGCGGGGATGCGGCTGCCGATCGAAAGCCACGTGCTCCAGGCCTTCGTGACCGAGGGGCTGAAGCCCGCGATCAACCATGTCGTCAGCTTCGGCATGGGGCACTTCTACATCAGCCAGTCGGACAAGGGCGGGCTCGTGTTCGGCGGAGACCTGGATTTCTACCCGAGCTACGCCCAGCGGGGGAACCTGCCGATGGCCGAACACGTGATGGAGGCCGCGATGACGCTGATGCCGATGATCGGCAAGGCGAAGGTGCTGCGCTCCTGGGGCGGGATCATGGACATGACGCCCGACGGCTCGCCGATCATCGACAAGACGGAGACCGAGGGGCTCTTCCTCGATTGCGGCTGGTGCTACGGCGGGTTCAAGGCGGTGCCGGGCTCGGGCTATTCCTTCGCCCACCTGATCGCCACCGGGCGGCACCACGCCCCGGCGGCGAAGTTCCGGCTGGACCGGTTCCGGACGGGCGCGGGCCTGATGGACGAGGAAGGCACCGGGGCGCAGCACAACCTGCACTGAGCGCTGCGGAGGGGGCGGACGCCTCCGGCGGGAGTATTTTTGGAAAGATGAAGATGAGGGTCGCGAGATGAGGCTGAGCTGTCCGATCTGTGGCGAGCGGGACCGGCGCGAGTTCCATTACGGCGGCGCGGCGCTGGAGCGGCCTGCGCCGGAGGCCGGTGCGGCGGCCTGGGATGCATACCTCCACCTGCGGGAAAACCCGGCGGGGCGGTCGCGCGAGCTCTGGTATCACGAGAGCGGCTGCACCGCCTGGCTGGTGGTGGAACGGGACACGGTGACGCACGAGATCCACGGCGTGACCCTCGCGGCGGGGGGCAGGTAGATGCGGCTGAAGACGGGCGGGCTGATCGACAGGGGCACGGCGCTGCGGTTCCGCTTCGACGGGCATGACTACACCGGGTTCCGCGGCGATACGCTCGCCTCGGCGCTGCTGGCCAACGACATCAGGGTCGTGGGGCGGTCGTTCAAGTATCACCGGCCGCGGGGCGTCTTCTCGGCCGGGAGCGAGGAGCCGAACGCGCTGGTGACCATCGGCCGCGGCGCGGGCGCGGAGCCCAACGTGCGCGCCACGATGCAGGAACTGCGCGCCGATCTCGAGGCGCGGCCGCAGAACTGCTGGCCGTCGCTGCACTGGGATCTGCTCGAGGTCAACGATTGGGCATCGCGCTTCATCGGCGCGGGGTTCTACTACAAGACCTTCATGTGGCCGCGGAAATTCTGGGAATGGGTCTACGAGCCCGCGATCCGCCGGGCGGCGGGGCTGGGGGCGCTGTCGGGCGCACACAACCCCGACCGCTACGAGAAGGCCTATGCCCACTGCGACCTGCTGGTGATCGGGGCGGGGCCTGCCGGGCTGATGGCGGCGCTGACCGCGGCCGAGGCGGGTGCCGACGTGATCCTCGCCGACGAGGATGCGCTGCCGGGCGGGCGGCTGAACGGCGAGCGCGCGACGCTCGACGGGGGCGCGGGATCGGACTGGGCCGCGGCGGCCGTGGCGCGACTGAGGGCCATGCCGAACGTGCGCGTGATGGCGCGGACCACGGTGACGGGCGTCTACGACCAGGGCACCTTCGGGGCGCTGGAACGGGTGGGCCACCACCTCGACGACCGGCCGCGCGGCCTGCCGCTGGAATGCTTCTGGCGGATCGCGGCGAAGCGCGCGGTGCTGGCCGCAGGCGCGATCGAGCGACCCGTCGCCTTTGCCGGGAACGACCGGCCGGGCGTGATGCTGGCGGGCGCGGTGCGCACCTACCTCAACCGTTACGGCGTGGCGCCGGGCCGGCGGGTCGCGGTCTTCGGCAATACCGACGAGGCGCATCGCACGGCGGCCGACCTCGTCGCCGCGGGCGTGCACGTGACGGCCCTGATCGACGCACGGCCCGATGCCAGGAGCACGCTTTCGGTGCCCTTCTACCCGGGCGGGGTGGTGACCGGGGCCGAGGGCCGGCTGGGCCTTGAATCGGTGCGGTTCGAGGCGGGGGGCCGGAGCCAGGGCGTGATGGCCGACTGCCTCGCCGTCTCGGGCGGGTGGAACCCGAACGTGCACCTCACCTGCCACCTGAACGGCCGTCCCGTCTGGGACGACGGGATCGCCGCCTTCGTGCCCGCGCCGGGCGCGGTGCCGGGGCTGATCCCCTGCGGCGCCGCGGCGGGCGTGTTCTCGACCGCCGGATGCCTCGCGGACGGCGCGCGCGCCGCCGCGGAGGCGCTCGGCGGGCTGGGCCTGACCGCGCCGGACCTGCCGCAGCCCGAGGCGGAGGATGCCCCCTATCGCATCCGGGCCCTCTGGGCGGTGCCGGGGAAGAGGCGGGCCTGGCTCGACCTGCAGAACGACGTGACGGTGAAGGACGTGCGCGGCGCGGCGCAGGAGAACTTCCGCTCGGTCGAGCACATGAAGCGCTACACCACGCAGGGCATGGCGCCGGACCAGGGCAAGACCTCGAACCTCGCCGCTCTGGCGGTGCTGGCGGATGCGACCGGTCGCGGGATCGCGCAGACCGGGACGACGACCTACCGCCCGCCCTATACGCCCGTGGCGATCGCCGCCATGGGGGCGGGCGCGCAGGGCAAGGGCTTCGCGCCCGAGCGCAGGACGACCTCGGACCAGGCGAGCCGCAAGCGGGGCGCGCCGATGATCGAGGCGGGGCTCTGGTACCGCCCGTCGTATTTCCCGAAGGGGGGCGAGCGGACCTGGCGCGAGAGCTGCGACCGCGAGGTCGGCTGGGTCCGCAATGCGGTCGGCGTGACGGATGTCTCGACGCTGGGCAAGATCGACATCCAGGGGCCGGACGCGGGGGCCTTCCTCGACTTCGTCTACACCGGCACCTTCTCGACGCTGAAGCCGGGGCGGGTGCGCTACGGGATCATGCTGCGCGAGGACGGGCACGTGATGGACGATGGCACCACCGCCTGCCTGGGCGAGGGGCATTACCTGATGACCACGACCACCGCCGCCGCAGGGCCGGTGATGCGGCATCTCGAATTCGTGGCGCAGGTGCTCAGGCCCGAGCTCGACGTGCAGATGGTGAGCGTGACCGAGCAATGGGCGCAGTTCGCCGTCGCGGGGCCCGGATCGCGCGACTTTCTGAACGGGGTGCTCGATGCGCCGATGGCCGAGGGGGATTTCCCCTTCATGGCCTGCGGCGAGGTGTCGGTGATGGGGGTGCAGGGGCGGCTCTTCCGGATCTCCTTCTCGGGCGAACATGCCTACGAGATCGCCGTGCCCGCGCGCTACGGCGACGCGCTCTTCCGCGCGCTGGTGACACGGGCCGAGGGGATGGGTGGCGGCGCCTACGGGATGGAGGCGCTGAACGTGCTCCGGCTCGAGAAGGGGCTGCTGACCCATGCCGAGATGCATGGCCGCGTGACGTGCCACGACCTCGGGCTCAGCGGGCTGATGTCGTCGAGGAAGGATTACATCGGACGCGCGGCGGCCGCGCGGCCGGGGCTCGTGGACCCGGAGCGCGAGCGGCTCGTGGCGCTGCACCCGGTCGGTATCGAGAAGCGGCTGCTGCCGGGGGCGCATCTCTTCGCGCATGACGCGCCGGCGGTGCGCGAGGCCGCCGAGGGCTATGTCACCTCGGCCTGCCATTCGCCGACGCTGGGCCACCCGATCGCGCTCGGCTTCCTGAAATCCGGCCCGGAACGGCTGGGCGAGACGCTGCGCATGGTCGATCACCTGCGCGGGGTCGAGACCTGGTGCGTCGTCCGGCCCCTGTGTTCCTACGACCCGAAGGGAGAGCGGACCCGTGGCTGAGCTGATCGCATTGAGCCCCGCCGGGGCGGCGCTGCCGAAGCGCATCGGCGCCGTGACCCTGACCGAGGCGCCGTTTGCGCCGATGACGGGGATCTCGCCCCATGCCGGCGAGGTGGCGCAGGTGTCCGCCGCGCTGGAGGCCGCGCATGGCCTGGCGCTGCCGGGGCCCGGGCGGATGCTCTCGGGCGCCGGGATCGAAGTGCTCTGGTTCGGGCGCAACCGCTGGCTGCTGATCGGCGCGGCGCCGGGCGACGGCCTGGCGGCGCATGCGGCCCTGACGGACCAGTCCGACGCCTGGGTGAGCGTGATCGTCCAGGGCGCGGCCGGCGTGGACGTGCTGGCGCGGCTGGTGCCGGTGGACCTGCGGCCGCGCGCCTTCGCCGAGGGCAGCGTGATCCGGACCGAACTCTTCCACATGCCGGCGGCCATCGCGCGGACCGGGGCAGAGGATCTGCGGGTGATGTGCTTCCGCTCGATGGCCGGGACGCTGGTCCATGACCTCGTCACCGCGGCGGAGGCGGTGGCGGCGCGCGGCTGACCGCGTCCTGGCATGGGGCGAAAGACATCGTGGGGATGCCGTGGCAGGGCGGGCCCGGGCCCGCCGCCCGGTCACCCCTTGGGCATCACCAGCGTGTGGTTGCGTCCGCCCTTGGTATAGCTCAGCTGTCCGTCCCCGATCGCCGAGACCCGGCCGCCGTCGAGGGTGTCGCCGACCTTCACCTTGCGGTAGCGCCCGTCCGACATCCTCACCAGCGCGCGGCGGCTCGAGGGCTGGCCGTAGACCCCGATCAGGTTGATGGCGTTCAGGTTGATCGCGTTGCGCACCGTCGCCGTCTTGGTGACCGAGGTGTTCGAGGGGATGCGCGGCTGCACCGCGACGGGCTGGCTCGGGGCGACGACCGCCACGGGCTTGATCGCCGCGGCCTGGGCCGCCGCGACCGTCACCGCGAATTCCGAGGGCCGCGGGCGCGGGCGGCGCGAGGTTCCGACCGCCTGCGCGGTGCCGGTGTCGATCTCGGTCTCGGCGGCGTCCTCGGCCTCCTGCCGCGCGTCGGGCAGGGCGGGGCGCGCCTTGGGCCGGTAGGCGGCGAGCTCCTGGCGGGAGAAGCCGCCGAGCTTGCCGCGTTCGTTCTCTTCGACCAGCCCGCCGGGGCGCAGGCGGGGGCGCTTGGACTGCAGGGCCGCCAGTTCCACCGCCATGTCGACCCGGTCCGCGGCGGTGAGGCCGGGCGCGTCGAGCCGGGTTTCGGCCGGGCGGGGGCCGGGCACGCGCTCGGGCGGGCCGGCGCGCACCAGCACGCCGTCGGGCGTCAGCGCGCCCTCGGGGGTGGGGACGACGAAGCCGTCCTCGCCGATCCGGAAGGTCGTTCCCGGCGGCGCGGGGTCGAAGACGGTGCCGGGGGCCATGTCGCCGCGCTCGGCCTCGGGGACCGGCAGGGCCACGGCATCGAGGTTCGGGACATCCGGGTCGATCGAGGCGATGTAGAGGTCCTCGGTCGTGCCGGGGATCGGGGCGGGCGCGACCCAGGGGGCGCTGACCCAGACGCCGGTCGCGGCATAGCGCGCCTCGTCCTCGGCATCGGGCACCTCGGCCACCGGCGGGGCGCTGCGGGGCTGCTCTGAGGGCGCGCGGGGCCGCACCGGTTCGCGCAGGCTCGGCTGTGGCAGGGCCTCCTGCCGTGGCATCGGCTCCACGGTCTCGGCCAGGGCGAGCTCGGTCGCGTCCCCGTCGGTCTCCTCGGCGCGTTCCTCCTCGGTGGCGAGGCCGGAGATCGCGTCGGCGGGCGGGCTCTCGGGCGCGTTGCCGGCGATCTGGGTGCGGGCGTCGGGGCGGAGCAGATCCGACACCTCGTCCGACATGAAGATCGAGGCCCATGCCGCCACGCCCATCATGAAGAGGACGAGGATCAGGGTCAGCAGCAGCCCGAGGTAGCGCGGCTTGGCGACCACCTGCGAGGGCCGGGCGCCGAAGACGGTCATCCGCGCCGCTTCCGCCTCGCGCGCTTCGCGTCCAGCCGAGGCGACGAGCGGCGTGGCGCGCGGCGCGGCGGGCTCCGGCGCGGCGGGGGCGGTGGCCACGGGGGCCGCGATCGTGGGCTCCTGCCGGGCCGGGCGTTTCAGCCGGGCGATCATCCCGCCCAGCCCGCCGCGGGCGGCGCGCGCCTGCACCGGCTCGGGCGGGCGTTTGCGCGACAGGAATTCGGGTGCGGGCTCCTCGGGCTCCTCGTCCTCGGGAAGCGCCATGCGCGACAGGCTCGCGGCGGCCGCCAGGGCCCCGGTCGAAGGCGCCTCGCGCGAGAGCGGCGGCTCGGGCGTGGCGGGCGGTTCCGATGGCGCCGGCGGTGCCGCTTTCGCGGGCTGCGCGGATTTGACGGGCGGTTCGGTCTTTTCCGAGGCGCGCGGCGCGGCATCGGGGCCGGGCGCCGCGCCCCGGGTCACGCCCGCGAGCGGCGGTGCGGCGCTCTCGGGCGCATCCCGGCGGGCGCGGACGCTCGTGAAGGCGGGCGCGGGTGTCTCGGGCGCGGCCAGTGGGGTGATCCGGGCCGAGGGCAGCTCGGGCGCGTCGAAGGGCCGGGGCCGGCCCGAGGGCGTGGCGCCGGGGCTCTGCGGGGGCTCCGCCGGGCGGCGGAAGAGCGGCAGCGGCGCGCTGTCCTCGTCCTGGGCCTCCGTGGCGAGAAGCGCGGCGCGGTCCGGCAGGCCGTCGGTCTCCGGCAGGTGCGGCGCGGGGCCGGCGGGTTCCGGAGAGGGCCGGAGCGGAGCGTCGGCCGGGGACGGGGAGGCGGCACGGAGACCGCTCGCGTCGGCGGAGGCGTCGCGCGCGCCTTCGAGCGGGCCGGCCGGCGCGGGGCGCGGGTCTTCGTCGGGCGCTGATGCGGCCGGATCGGTGTGCTCCGCGACCAGCGGTTCGACATCGACGGGGATGTCGACCGGCTCTGCGGTCGCGGGGGAGGCGGTGGCGTCCGGAGCCTCCTCCGGCGCGGTGCCGTCCGGGTGCACCGGTGTCGCGGTCCGTACCTCGGGTGCTGCGTCCGGCCGGGCTGTTTCGGGCGTTCCGGTCCCCGGCGTCACCGGTCCAGCGGGCTTCGAGGCCACGTCGGCCGGAGGCCGTGCGGCCGGGGCCTTCGCACTCACCGCTTCGGACGGCGCCGGCTCGGGCGCTGTGCCGGCGTTGTCTGCCTCGTCCTCGCCAGGCGTATCGGACGGGCCGCTTTCGGCGCGCGTCGGCTCGATCGAAGACGCCTCGGTCCCTGCCTCGGGGGTGTTGATCGGTGCGGAGGACGCGGCGGCCTGCTCGGGCTGGGCCGAAGCGTCCGGATCCGCGGCGGCCGCGGCATCGGCAGCCGCGGCGACTGCCTCCGGGCCGTCGGACTGCGTCCCCGTCTCGGCCTGACCGGACGCGGCGGCGGTGTCCGTCGTGCCGGCCATGTGCGTCTCACGGCCATCCTCCGGCGCCGCGGGGACGCGGGCGCGGCCGACAACGGCGATGGCGAGGTAGTCGGGCTCGACCCGTTCGCCGGTAGCAAGCAGCATCCGGGCGGCCGCGGTCTCTCCGAAGAAGGGCTCGCCCAGGAAATCGCCCTTCTCGGGCATCGCGACGAAGCTCACCGGGGCGAAGCCGTGGCTGGTCGCGAATTCCTCGGCCTCGTCCAGCGTCTCGCGGGCCACGGCGGCGACATGGGTCGTCTCGCCGCTGATCGCGCAGACATAGGAGAGCTCGTCCAGCTCGTAGGGCGTGGCCCCGTCGAGCGCGGCCTCCACCATCGCGGTCCGCTCGCCGTTGTCGGCCCAGCCGGTCGCGATGTGCATGTAGCGGATCTGGTCGTTCGGCACGACGATCTTGCAGAGCGCGGGGCCGGGGCGCAGCCGTTCGGCCATGCCCCGCAGCCGGGCAAGCTCGGCCGGAAGGTTCGCGCTGTCCAGCGGGACCTCGCCGACCACGTCCCATCCCGCGGGGGCCCTGTGGAAGAGGGCGATCCCGTCCATCGAAAGGGACAGAGCGAAATGCGGTTTCATTCGGCTGGTCGGTTCCTGCTGTCTTTACCGGTCCCGGCGGCTCATCATGCGAGGCCGAACCTTATCGCAGCATCCGACCGAGGAAAAGGAAAAGACCGGCGCGCCCCCGCGCGCCGGTCCTGTCGGCAAGCTGCCGCCGGTCAGGCGGTCGCCTTCGCAAGTGCTTGTTCCAGATCGGCAATCAGGTCCGCGGGGTCCTCGATCCCGATCGACAGGCGGACCACGTCGGGGCCCGCCCCGGCCGCGATCTGCTGCGCCTCGGTCAATTGCCTGTGAGTGGTCGAGGCCGAGTGGATGATCAACGACCGCGTGTCCCCGAGATTCGCCACATGGCTGAAAAGCTCGAGCGCGTTCACCAGCTTCACGCAGGCCTCGTAGCCCGCCTTGAGCCGGAAGGTGAAGAGCCCGCCCGCCCCCTTGGGGCAGATCCGCGGGACCCGGTCGGCATAGGGCGAGGAGGGCAGCCCGGCATAGGTCACCTCGGCCACCGCCTCGTGTCCCTCGAGCCATTCGGCGATCTTCAGGGCGTTGGCGCAGTGCCGCTCCATCCGCAGCGACAGCGTTTCGATCCCGAGCAGCGTGTAATGCGCCGCCTGCGGGTTCAGCGTCATGCCGAGGTCGCGCAGCCCGATGGCGATGGAATGGAAGGTGAAGGCGAGCGGTCCGAAGGTCTCGTGGAACTTCAGCCCGTGATAGGCGGGTTCGGGCGCCGAGAGCGAGGGGAACTTGTCGCTGGCCGACCAGTCGAAGGTGCCGCTGTCGACCACCACGCCGCCGGTGACCGTGCCGTTGCCGGTCAGGTACTTGGTCGCCGAATGCACGACCAGCGTCGCGCCGTGTTCGATCGGGCGGCAGAGGTAGGGCGTGGCCGAGGTGTTGTCGACGATCAGCGGCACGCCCGCCGCCTTCGCCACCTCGGAGATCGCGTCGAGGTCGGTGATGTAGCCGCCCGGGTTGGCGATCGATTCGCAGAACACCGCGCGGGTGTCGTCGTCGATCGCGGCCTTCACGGCCTCCACGTCGTCGAAATCGACGAACTTCGCCGACCAGCCGAAGCGCCTGATCGTCTGGGAGAATTGCGTGACCGTGCCACCGTAGAGCCGGGTCGAGGCGACGACGTTGCGCCCCGGTCCCATCAGCGGGAAGAGCGCCATGATCTGCGCGGCATGGCCCGAGGAGCAGCAGACCGCCCCCTGGCCGCCTTCCAGCGTCGCGACCCGCTCGGCCAGCGCGGCCACGGTCGGGTTGGTGAGGCGGGAATAGATGTAGCCCACCTCCTGCAGGTTGAAGAGCGCGGCGGCATGGTCGGCATCCCGGAACACGTAGGCCGTGGTCTGGTAGATCGGGGTCTGGCGCGCGCCCGTGGCCGGGTCGGGCCGGCTGCCCGCGTGCACTTGCAGGGTATCGAAGCCTAGGGTCATCTGGTGTTCTCCTCTCAGGTCCCGGTGCCCATGGGTAAGCGAAGCGGCGGGGGCGGGCAACGGCTTGCCTTACCGCCGCGATGCGGTCAGCCTGCGGGCGTTGCCAGTTTCCGGAGACCGCCATGACCCGCCCCTGCCACGCACACTCTGCCCCGATGACCCGAAATGGGGCGCAGCGGTGATGGCGCCGGACGGCCGGTCCGTCCTGTCCGCGCGCTGAGGGCCGGGGCGTCGGGGCGATGATTCAACTCGCGGTGACCCTCGCGGCCCTTGCCGGATTGTGGCTGCTCTTCCGCGCGGTCCGCCGGGCCCTGCGCGGGGCGGCGCGCCCCTCGGCGCCGCTCGACGATCTCGAGAAGGCGCGCGCCCAGACTCGTGCGCTCGCCCTGCGCGGGGCGATCTTCGCGGTGACGGAGGCGCGCAGCCTTCCGGGCTACCGGCTCGAGGAACTGGGCGTCGTGCGCTGCGAGCATCGGAGCGGCAACGCCGCGGAACTGACGCTGAAGATGCGCGCGGCCGAGACCTATCCCGAGGCCAACGTGCTCACCCGGCTCAGCGGACGCGAATACCAGCAGCGCTACCGGGCCGGGACGGGCCCGCGCGGCAAGCCCTATTACAAGACGCGCACCCGGACGGAATGGACCGCCGTCGCCTGCCATGCGGCGCCCCCGGGCGGGGACGGGCCCCGCGCGGCCTGGGACGGCAGGCGGGCGGTGGTGGACGGCTCGAACGTCGCCTTCTGGGAGCGCAACAGCGACGCGCCGGGGCTGGAGCCGGTCCGGGCCGTCGTGGACTTCCTGCGCGCGGAAGGGGTCGAGCCGCTGGTCGTCTTCGACGCGAGCATCGGCCACCGCACCATCGGACGGCACCTGAGGAAGGCCGACATGCGCCGCGCGCTCGGCCGCGTGCGCTGCGAGATCGTGCCGGCGGGGACCGTCGCCGACCGGCGGATCATCGCGCTGGCCTCCGAGATGTCGGCGGTGATCGTCACGAACGACCTGTTCCGCGACCACCCGGACTCGCGCCCGATCCCCAAGCGGCGGGGCTTCTGCCTGGGCGGCGTGGTCGAGCTGACGGAGCCGCGGGCCTGAGGGGCGTCAGTGCCCGACGCTGCCCGAGAAGACGTTGACGACGATGACCCCGGCCACGATCAGGCCCATCCCGATCACCGCCGGAAGGTCGAGCCTCTGGCCCTGCCACGCCCAGGCCACCAGCGTGATGAGGACCACGCCCAGCCCGGACCAGATCGCGTAGACGACGCCCGTGGGCATCACCCGCATGACCACCGCCAGCAGGCCGAGCGCCAGCGCGTATCCGAGCGCCGAGATCACCACCGGCAGCGGCTTCGACAGCCCGTCGGAAAGCGCAAGCGCGGTGGTGGCGATCACCTCGGAGGTGATGGCGATGGCGAGGAGGACATAGGCGAGGGGCAGGGACATGGGCGTGCTCCGGTGTTCCCGACCGTTCTGCCTGCCGGCCGCCACCGGGTCAAACCGCTTCGGAGCGCGGAGGGCGGCGACGAGGCCGCCCGCGAGCGTTGCGGTCCTCGGGCGGCCCCGGCCGGGTGCCGGCGCGACGGGCCGTCAGCGCATCCAGAAGCCTTCGCGCTTCAGACGGTTGCGGATCGCCTGTTCCTTGCGGGGCAGGTTGTCGCGGTCGAACATAGCCCGGACCTTGGCGCCGCGGCCCTGGTAAATCATCCGCAGCATCGGCTCGTATTGCTTGAGCACCTTCTTGACGGGCTGCGGCGCGGCCACACGCTCGAGCACCTCGACGGCGCGGTCGCCTTCGCGGGCGTAGAGCAGCGGCAGGACCCGGTAGTGGCAGGTGACCGCGCCATCCATCAGGCCGGGCGGCAGCGTGTCCCGCCCGCCCCCGAGCGCATGGATCACGAGCGGCAGGGCCACCTGGTCGAGCCAGGGATCGAGCGATTGCAGCTCGAGCGCGCGGGGCGGGGTGTCGCGGATCGCGAGCGCGTAGCGCAGGAACAGCTCACCGAACGCCTGCGGGTCGCGGTAGAAGAAGAACCCCGCGTTGAAATAGAGGTAACGCTGCCAGTATTCGTCGGGCTGGGACCGGTCCAGCGAGCTTTCGTAATCCAGCCCGAACCGGTCGTAGAGCGATTTCCAGATCGCCCCGTAGCCGGGGCCGTAGAGTTCGAGCCGGGGCCAGGTCCCCTCGCGCCGGAGCGAGGCCGTGGGGCGGTCGAAATCGAAGGGCACCTCTGTCAGCTCGCCCGTGATGAGCGTGTCGGTGTCGAGGAAGAGGAAGTTCTCGCCCTCGGGCAGGGCGGCGAGCGCCTCGATCTTGTTGCCGTAGGGATAGGCGTGGCCGAAATGCCGGCTCTCGAAGGGGACGAACTCGGCCCCGAGGCTCTCGAGCAGCCGGCGCGTCGCCTTGTTCGAGACCGTCGGATCGTTCGGCCAGAGCGGACCGGGCTGCGGTTCGAGCAGCAGCAGGCGTCCGGTGAAGCCGGGTGACATGTCGCGCAGCGAGGCGGCGAGGAGGACGGCCTCGTATTGCAGCCGGCCGGACTGGACCACCGCCGCCAGGTTGAACCGCTGCCTCTCCGGCGCCTCTGCCATGCGTCCCCACCTCCTGCCCCGCGCGACCTGCCGCATTGAAGGGCCTCGCGGCGCGCGCCGCAATCGGATCGGCCGGATTTCCGCCGAGCGCGGCCCCGGCGCCTCACCGAAGCGCTGGCGCGGGGCGCGCGAGCGGCGGCAGGATGCCTGAGCTGCGTTCCGCCCTGATCCGCGGGACGGGGTGTCAGTTCCCCGCCCGCAGGACGATCTTGCCGAAATGGCTGTTCGATCGCATCGCCTCCAGCGCCTCCCCGGCCTGCAGGAGCGGCATCTCCCGGTCCACCGGCAGGGTGAACTCGCCCGCCTCCAGCATCTCCCAGACGTCCGAGCGGACACGGGCGTTGATCGCCTCCACGTCGTCCAGCGTGCGGGTGCGGAAGGTGACGCCGATATAGGCCACCCGCCGCAGGGCGTGCAGGTCGAAGTTGAACTCGCCCGCCTGTCCGGCCAGCCGGCCGACGTTCACGATCCGGCCCTCGAGCGCGGTGCAGGCCAGCAGCCCGTTGACATAGGGGCCCGAGAGCATGTCGACGGTCAGGTCCACGCCCTTGCCGCCGGTCAGCTCCATCACCCGGTCCGACCAGCCCTCCTGCGACGGATCGATCGCGTGATCCGCTCCGAAGTCGCACAGCCGGTCGCGGCGCTCGGGCGTGGTCGAGGTGCCGATCACCATCTCGGCCCCGCATTTCCGCGCGATCTGCATCCCGAGCAGCCCGACCCCCGAGGAGGCGCCGAAGATCATCACCCGGGCGCCGGGCCGCATCGCGCCGTTGATCAGCACCGCGTCCACCATCGTGCGCAGGGCCACCGGGTAGCAGGTCGCCTCGGTCCAGCTCATCGCCTGCGGCACGGGGAAGCAGCGCCGGTGGTCGGCCACGGCGTAGTCCGCGAAGCCGCCCATGCCCGAGCACATCACCCGGTCGCCGGGCTTGTAGCCGCCCGCCTGCGCCCCGGCCTCGACCACCTCGCCCGCCCATTCCATGCCGATCGGGTGGCCGGAATTGCCGCCGAAGCCGTGGCTTCCGCCCATCATCATCAGAAGGTCCGCGCGGTTCAGCGCGGCGGTCCGGACCCGCACCAGCAGCTCGGTCGGACCGGGCGAGGGGATCGCGACCTCACGGGTCTCGGGTCCGGTGTCGCCCAGCACGGTGGCCTGCATTGTCGTCATGATCGTTTCCTTCATTCCCTGTGGCGCCCCGCCGTCGCGCCCGCGTCGACCGGCAGGATGACGCCGGTGATCCAGCGTGCCGCATCGGAGGCGAGGAAGGCAACGGCGTTGCCCACGTCCCAGCCTTCGCCCTCGACCTGCAGGAGCGAACGGTTCCGCCGCGAGGTCCGCAACGTGTCGTCCATGCCGCGGGCGTAGACCATCGGCGTGTGGACCATCCCGGGGCAGATGCAGTTCACCCGGACCCCGTCGCGCCCGTGGTGGGTGGCCATCGCGCGGGTCATCTGCACCACGGCCCCCTTCGTGGTGGGATAGAGCAGCTTGGGATGGCCGCCGAGGATGCCCGCGACCGAGGCGATGTTGACGATCGAGCCGCGCCCGGCGGCGATCATGCCGGGCAGGCAGGCCCGGGACATGAGCACCATGGACGAGACGTTGACCGCCATCGCGGCGTCCCAGGCCTCCATGTCGACATCGAGCGCGGTGCCCTCGGGCCCGCCGATGCCGACATTGTTCACGAGGATCCCGGGCGCGCCCAGATCCTCGGTGACGCGGGCGATCGTGTCCTTGCAGGCGGCCTCGTCGGTCACGTTGCAGGTGTAGACCCGCGCCGAGCCGCCCTCGTCCTCGATCATGCGGAGCGTGGCCTCGGCCCAGTCCGTGTTCTCGTCGATCAGCGCGACCCTGGCGCCGTGGCGCGCCATCAGGATCGAGGCGGCGCGCCCGTTGCCGATCCCGTCGGCCCGGGACCCGGCGCCGGTGACGACGGCGGTCCGGCCGTCGAGCGCGAAGGCGGAGGGGACGGCGGTCATCTTCTGCCCCCCTTATGCGTATGGCGCGTGCGTGACATGGCATCCTCCCTTCAGCCGCAGCCATTGCCGCGGGCGTGTCGGAGGCGATCATGCAAGCGCCGCGCCCTCAGCCAAGGGCGCGGCGGGATCCTTTACGGATGTGGCCTTTGTGGATGGAGCCCGCGGGGCGCGGCACTCCGCCCGGCTCACCGCGGCGGGGGAGGCGGGGGAGGCGGCGGCGGGGTCCGGCGCGGGATCGCGGCGCTCGCGGCGATGCCGGCCCCGATCCCCTGCACGAAGGCACCGAGCACGCCCGCGGCCGAGAATCCGACCGGCGCCGCGCCGGGCAGCGGCGGGGCAGGCGCGACCGGCGGCGGCAGGGGACGGCGCAGGGAGGCGATCGCCAGGATGACGAAGCCGAGCCCCATGTAGGCGCAGCCGATCACCACCGCGGCCACCAGCGTGCCGAAGGCACCGGCCAGGCCGATCCAGGCGGCGACGGTCAGGAAGGCGAGGCCCACGAGCATCAGAATGCCCGCGACCGCGCTGAAGGCCGCGCGCTGCGCGGCGAAGCGCATCGACAGGAAGAGGTTGGCGAACATGCCGACCCCTTAGCGGCGCGCGGTGAGCAGACCGAAGACGAAGCCGACACCGGCCGCGATGCCCAGGGCCGCGCCCGGGTTCTCGCGCACCGCACCTTCGGCGCGGGCATAGGCGTCACGGACCTGCGCTTCGGCATCCGCCACGCGCGCCTCGGCCTCGCCGCGCAGCTCCGCGGCCTTGCCCTTGGCCATGGCCTGCAGCTGTTCGCTCTGGACCTTGCCGTAATCCTTCATCACGCGGGTGAGCTCGGCGATGTCGTTCTGGATCACCGAGATCTGCTTCTGGATGTCGTCGCTGTCCGTGGTCTTGGAGGTCGCCGTGGCGGCCGGTTTGGCGCCGGAGGCCGTTGTCTGTGCCATCGAAATTGCCTTTCTCACCTGAACATTGTCACGGGGTGAACGCTGGTTGACCGGCGAAGTTCCCCAAGCCCCGCACCGGGTTAGCCCCGGAGCGGACGCCTGCCCGGGACATATTGATGCCCCATTCGCCGACTAGAGCCTAGCGCAATCCGGCCCCGGCCGGCAATGAAACGAACGACACCAGGACGGAACGGTTCCGGGCCGCGCGATCGGGCCGGGCCGCGAAGGGAAACGGACATGTTGGGAAAGAACCTCTTTGCCGCGGTGCTCTGCGGCCTCTTCCTCTCTGGTGCGGCGGCGCCTGCGCAGGCCGCGCTGCAATGGGACTGGGGCTGCTGGTGCTGGCGCGACACGGGAAGCGGAAGCGGCGACGGCACTACCGGAAGCTATACCGCGTCGAACGGGGCGAAGTATTCGATCCTGAAGGAAACGGTGGCCTATTCCGGGCGCACCCACCTCGTGCTCGTCAACGAGGAAGGGTTCTTCCCGGAGCGCATCTACGCGAACAAGGGCGACCGGGTGCTCTTCGTCAACAAGTCCGACCGGAGCCTGACCGTCGAGGCGACGAACACGTCCTGGAACTCGCAGACGCTCTACCGCGGCTCGTCCTACCTGCTTCTGGTGCAGGACGGGCTGCACGGCAGCTTCCGCGACAAGGCGAGCTGCGGCTGGAACAGCTGCACGCGGATGGCGGGCGAGATCAGGATCGCGGCCCTGCCCGCAGAGGTGAACTTCTGGGAAGACACCCTCGCCATAACCGAGATGCTGCCGATGTTCGGCATAGCGACGAGCGCCCTGACCAGCTCGGTCACCTTCGTGGGCAACCTGCAGACCGCCAACGGTTTCGAGAAATCCGTCACCGGGGTCTGAGCCGGCCCGCGTGGCGTCGGCTCAGAGCGGTTCGATCAGCTCGGGCCCGCGGGCCCGGTTGGAATTGACGGCCTGCGACACCCGGTACATCGCGATCACCTCGTCCGGCGCGGCCCTCATCAGCCGCGCCGCGCCCTTGCCGGCCTCGCCCAGCCAGAGCGCCCAGTCGGCGGGGTCGAGGATCACCGGGATCCGGTCGTGGATCTCCGTCATCCGCCCCTCTGCCGCGGTGGTCACGATGGCGCAGGTGGTGAACCGGTCCTCGCCCCGCGCCCAGTCCTGCCAGATGCCGGCCATGACGAGCGGCGCGCCGTCGGCACGGTGGATGAACCACGGCAGCTTCTCGGATCCGCTCCGGTCCCATTCGTAGAAACCCGCGGTCGGGATCAGGCAGCGCCGCGCGCGGCAGGCGTCGCGGAAGGCCGGTTTCTCGGCGATCGTCTCGGCCCGCGCGTTGATCAGCAGGGGACCGTCGGCGGGCGTCTTGTACCAATGTGGCAGGAAGCCCCACCTCATGCCGGTCAGGCGGCGGCCCCCCGGCCCGAGCGCGACCGTGTGGATCCGCGTCGTCGGGCAGACGTTGTAGTCCGGCACCTCGGGCAGGTCGTTCGCCGGCGCGGCCTCGAAGAGCTGCGCCATGGCGTCGGGGGGAAGGGTCACGGCGAAACGGCCACACATGGCGGTGAAAGTAGCGCATGGACCCGGCGGTGCAACGGGCGGGCGATGTCGAGCGGAGCGCGCCTGCGGCGCGCACGCGATTCATGGCGATCCGGCCGGGGGCCGGATCGCGGAGGCCTCCGGCGGGGATATTTTCGGCAAGAGGAAGCAGGCGGGCTTGAGGGGTGGCCGCGCGGCCGGTATGGGGGCGGAGGTCTTTTCCGGGAGGGTCCGATGCCCCAGTTCCTCAGCACCGCCGATGCGGATTTCGAGAGCGCCTTCGCCGCGCTGCTTTCGGCCAAGCGCGAGGACAGCCCGGACGTGGATGCGGTGGTGGCCGGGATCATCGCCGACGTCCGGGACCGGGGCGATGCGGCGGTGCTGGAACTGACGGCGCGGTTCGACCGGCTGGAGCTGACCGCCGGGACGATGCGCTTCTCAGAGGCGCAGATCGCGGATGAGATCGCCCGGGTGCCCGCCGCCGAGCGCGCCGCGCTGGAACTCGCGGCCGAGCGCATCCGCGCCTATCACCTGCGCCAGCTGCCCGAGGACGCCTCCTGGACCGATCCGGACGGCGCGACGCTGGGCTGGCGCTGGAGCGCGGTCTCGGCCGCCGGTCTCTACGTGCCGGGCGGGCTGGCGTCCTACCCGTCCTCGGTCCTGATGAACGCGATCCCCGCCAAGGTCGCCGGGGTCGAGCGGCTGGCCATCTGCGTGCCGACGCCGGACGGGGTGGTGAACCCGCTCGTGCTGCTGGCCGCCCGCCTTGCCGGGGTGGACGAGGTCTATCGCATCGGCGGCGCCCAGGCGATCGCCGCGCTGGCCTACGGGACGGCAACGATCCCGCCGGTGGACAAGATCACCGGCCCGGGCAATGCCTTCGTCGCGGCCGCCAAGCGGCGGGTCTTCGGCAAGGTCGGCATCGACATGATCGCCGGGCCGTCCGAGATCCTGGTGATCGCCGACGGGGCAGGGGACGCGGAATGGATCGCGCTCGACCTCCTGAGTCAGGCCGAGCACGACGAGAGCGCGCAATCGCTGCTGATCACCACGGACCCGGCCCTCGGCCAGGCCGTCGCCGCGGCGGTGGAGCGCCAGCTCGAGACGCTCGAGCGCCGCGCCATCGCGGGCGCTTCCTGGCGGGATTTCGGCGCGGTCATCGTGGCGCGCGACCTCGACGAGGCGGCGGCGCTGTCGAACCGGATCGCGCCCGAGCACCTCGAACTCTGTGTCGCCGACCCCGAGGCGCTGGCGCCGAAATGCCGCCACGCCGGGGCGATCTTCCTGGGCAACTGGACGCCCGAGGCGATCGGCGATTACGTCGGCGGGCCGAACCACGTCCTGCCGACCGCCCGCTCGGCGCGGTTCTCCTCGGGCCTGTCGGTGATGGACTTCCTCAAGCGCACGACGCTGGCCGCCATGACGCCGCAGGCTCTGGCCGCGATCGGACCCGCGGCCGAGACGCTCGCCACCTCGGAAAGCCTCGAAGCGCACGGGCTTTCCGTCCGCGCGCGCTTGAACAGGCTCAACGATCTGTGAATAGTCGCCGGACCGCGGCGTCTTTCCGTCGGGTCCGAGTGGAATTTTGCTGCGATGCAGCATAGATTGTCTGGGGAGAGGGAGGCATCACGCCTGCTGAAGAGGTCGGAAATGTCCCACATTTCGCATATTGAACTGGACGACGCGAACCTGCCGCCGCCCACGCCCGAGATCGAACAGGAACGCCGCGTCGCGATGTTCGACCTGATGGAGGAGAACTCCTTCACCCTGCCGAAGCGGGACGACCGCCTGGTGCCCGACGGGCCCTACCGTGTCGGCCTGTCGATCCGCGACCGCCGGCTGGTGTTCGACATCCGGACCGAGGCGAACGATCCGGCGGCGGAGTTCCACCTGTCGCTCGGCCCGTTCCGGCAGGTGGTCAAGGATTACTTCGCCATCTGCAAGAGCTACTTCGACGCCGTGAAGACCCTGCCGACGCACCAGATCGAGACCATCGACATGGCGCGCCGCGGCATCCACAACGAGGGCGCGAACATCCTGATGGAACGGCTCGAGGGCAAGGCGCAGGTCGACAGCGACACGGCGCGGCGGCTCTTCACCCTGATCTGCGTGCTGCATTTCGGAGGCTGACGATTTGCTGCCCCTTCCCCAGGCCGTGCTGTTCTGCTGCGACCACAACGCGGTGCGGTCACCGATGGCGGAAGGGATCATGAAGCACTTCTACGGCGCGGGCACCTACGTGCAGTCCGCCGGGGTGCAGAACGACCTCGAGATCGACGGCTTCGCCATCGCGGTCTGCGCCGAGATCGGGGTGGAGCTGTCGCGCCACCGCTCGCGCAGCTTCGACGAGATGCAGAAGATGGGCGACGACCTGGGCTCCTTCGATCTGATCGTCGCGCTTTCGCCTGCCTCCCAGCACCGCGCGCTGGATCTCACGAAATACTACCATCTCACGGTCGAGTACTGGCCGATCATGGACCCGACCGGCATCGGCGAGACACGCGAGCAGAAGCTGAGCGCCTACCGCCAGAGCCGGGACCAGATCGTGGGCCAGCTCGAGCACCACTGGGGACTGCCGAAAGGACCGTCATGACCGACACGATCCGCCGCTATTTCGAGGCCTTCAACGCGAAGGACAAAGAGGCGATGCTCGGCTGCCTGACCGAGGACGTGGCGCATCACGTGAACGAGGGGCAGGTCCGCGAGGGCCGCGCGCTCTTCGCCGAGTTCTGCGAACACATGGCCCGATGCTACGACGAGACCCTCACCGAGATGGTGCTCTTCGAGGCCGGGGACGGGACCCGCGGCGCCGCCGAATACATGGTGAACGGCACCTACCTTGAGACCGACGCCGGACTGCCCGAGGCGCGTGGCCAGAGCTACCGCCTCCCGGCGGGCAGCTTCTTCACGCTCAGGGACGGAAAGATCGCCCGGGTGACGACCTATTACAACCTCGCCGACTGGATGGCGCAGGTCCGGTGACCGAGGTCCGGGTGCTGACCGGTCCCGCGCTGGACGCCGCGCTCGAGGACGTGGCCCGGCTCCGGATTACGGTCTTCCGCGCCTTCCCCTACCTCTACGACGGCGACCTCGCCTACGAGCGGCGGTATCTCGAGGCCTACCGCAGCCCCTCCGCCATCCTCGTTGCCGCCTTCGACGGCGCGCGCCTCGTCGGCGCCGCCACCGGCACGGCGATGGAGGACCACGCCGCGGAGTTCGCCGCCCCCTTCGCCGCGCGGCCCGAGCCGTTCTCGCAGATCTTCTACTGCGCCGAATCGGTTCTCTTGCCGGACTACCGGGGCAGGGGCCTCGGCCATGCCTTCTTCGATGTGCGCGAAGCCCATGGCCGCGCCCTCGGGCGCCGCTACGCGGCCTTCTGCGCGGTCCTCCGCCCCGAGGACCACCCCGCCCGGCCCGCAGGCTACGCCCCGCTTGACCCCTTCTGGCGCAAGCGCGGCTACGTGCCCCTTCCGGGGGTGGAGGCCAGGTTCCGCTGGAAGGATATCGGCGCGGACACCGACACCCCGCACCGCCTCCAGTTCTGGATGCGCGACCTCACCGCCTGAGCCGGCGCTCCTCCTTCCTCTTGCTCCAAATATCCCCGCCGGAGGCACGCGATTTGCCCCGCAAATCGCATTTGTCGTGTGCGGCCCGAAGGGCCGCGCCTTCTGACACCGCCCCGTCCCGCAGATCGACAAGGCCATTGCGGCCCGGCCCCCCTCCGCGCTACCCCTTGCGCCATGAAGATCGCCACCGCCGCCTATCCGCTCGACTGGTTCGCCGCCTGGACCGATTACGAGGCCAAGCTCACCGCCTGGGTGGAGGAGGCGGTCGCCGCCGGGTCCGACCTGCTCGTCTTCCCGGAATACGGCGCGATGGAGCTCGTCTCTCTCGCCGGAGAGGAGGCCGCCGCCGACAACGACGCCTCGATTCGGGCCGTCGCGGCGCTGATGGAGGACGCGAACGCGCTGCACCGGGATCTGGCGCGCCGTCATGGCATCCACATCCTCGGCGCCTCCGCCCCGATCCCTGTGGGCGGGAAAATCGTCAACCGCGCCCATTTCCACACGGCCCGGGGCGAGACCGTGCATCAGGACAAGCTGATCATGACGCTCTGGGAGCGCGACCCGATGGGCGTCGCCGGCAACGGGCCGCTGAAGCTCTTCGAGACCGCCCTCGGCCGGATCGCGATAAACATCTGCTACGATTGCCAGTTTCCACTCCTCGCCCGGGCGCAGCGGGAGGCCGACCTCCTCCTCGTCCCCTCCACGACAGAGGCGGCGACAGGCTTCTGGCGGGTCCGGATCGGCGCCCGCGCCCGCGCGCTCGAGGCGCAATGCGTCTCCGTCGTCTCTTCCACGGTCGGGCCCTACCCGAAGCTGGAGCTGATGGAGACAAGCCACGGCGCCGGCGGCATCTTCTGCCCGCCGGACCAGGGGTTCCCCGTCAACGGCATCCTCGCGGAAGGCCCCGAGAACGTCCCCGGCTGGACCTATGCCGAGGTCTCGCCCGAGGCGATCGCCCATGTCCGCGCCGCGGGCGGTGTCCGCAACCGCACGCATTGGGAGGAGAGCGCGGCCGATCTGGGCCCGCTCGAGCGGATCGACCTGCGCTGAGACCGCGCCGGTGGTGCCATTCCCGCCCCTCGCGCACTATTCGCTTGAAAATCGCCCGTCTTGGTACCATGTAACGCGCACCTGCGCGCCAAACGCAGGACATTACTCAAGGAGACCACATGGCCAAGGAAGACATTCTCGAATTCCCCGGCGTCGTGAAGGAACTCCTGCCCAATGCGACATTCCGGGTCGAGCTCGAGAACGGCCATGAGATCATCGCACATACGGCAGGCAAGATGCGCAAGAACCGCATCCGGGTTCTGGCCGGCGACAAGGTGCAGGTCGAAATGACCCCCTACGATCTGACCAAGGGTCGGATCAACTACCGCTTCAAGTAAGCCGCGACCGGGGCTCGATCCTTTCGGGCCCCGCGCACCCTTTCCATGGCGCGGAGCACAAGGTGAAACTCATCCTCGGCTCGGGCAGCCCAAGACGTCTGGAACTGCTGGCCCAGCTCGGCCTCGAACCCGACGACATCCGCCCCCCCGACATCGACGAGACGCCGCACAAGGGCGAATTGCCGCGACCCTATTGCGCCCGCATGGCGCGCGAGAAGGCGCAGGCCGTGCAGGCCGACGCCTCCGACGTCGTGCTCTGCGCCGACACCACCGTCGCGCTCGGCCGCCGGATCCTCGGCAAGCCCGCGGATGCGGGCGAGGCGGCCCGGTTCCTCTACGCCATGTCCGGCCGCCGGCACCGCGTCATCACCGCCGTGGCCGTGCGCCGGGGCGACCGGCTCTGGGAACGCGACGTGGTCACCACCGTCAAGATGAAGCAGCTCTCGGACGACGAGGTGAACGGCTACCTCGCCACGAACGACTGGCAGGGCAAGGCCGGCGCCTACGGTATCCAGGGGCCTGCCGGCGCGCTGATCCCGTGGATCCAGGGCTCCTATACCGCCGTCGTCGGCCTTCCCGTCGCCGAGACCGCCGCGCTGCTGCAGGCCGCCGGCCTGCCGATCTGGAGAGCCGCATGAAGGGCACGACCATCCTCCTCGACCGCTGGCAGGGGGCCGAGGCGGCCGCGCTGATCCGCGACGGCCAGCTCGAGGATCTGCTGATCGACAGCGACGATCCGCGCCCCGGAACGATCTACCGCGCCCGCGCCGACCGGCCGATGAAGGGGCAGGGGGGCATGTTCCTCACCACACCCGACGGCTCGGCCTTCCTGCGGCAGGTGAAGGGGCTCTCGCCCGGCGCGCCGCTTCTGGTGCAGGTCACGGGCCACGCTGAACCCGGCAAGGCGATCCCGGTCACCACGCGGCTGCTCTTCAAGAGCCGCTACGCCATCGTCACCCCCGGCGCGCCGGGGCTCAACGTCTCGCGCGCGATCCGCGACGAGGAGCGCCGCGACGATCTCCTGACCCTCGCCCGCGAGGTGCTCGAGGGCCATCCCGTCCTCGAACTCGACCCGCCCGCGGGCGTCATCATCCGGTCCCTCGCCGAGGACGCCGAGGAGGAGGACATCGCCGACGACATCCTAGCCATGGCAAGCCTTGCGATGAACGTCCTCGGCGATGCCGAGGGCCCGCCCGAGAAGCTGGTCGAGGGCGACGGCCCCCACACCCTCGCCTGGCGCGAATGGCCGCAGACGGCCGACGTGCGCGACGGCGACGGCTGCTTCGACGAGATGGAGGTGGGCGAGATGATCGCCGCCCTCCACCACCCCGAGGTGCGCCTGCCCGGCGGCGGCCACATGATGATCGAGCCGACGACCGCGCTCGTCGCCGTCGACATCAACACCGGCGCCGACACCTCGATGGCCGCGGGCCTCAAGGCCAACCTCGCGGCCGCCCGCGACCTGCCGCGCCAGCTCCGCCTGCGGGGCCTCGCGGGCCAGGTGGTGATCGACCCCGCCCCGATGCCCAAGAAGGACCGCCGCCAGTTCGAGGGCGCCCTGCGCGCCGCCCTGAAGGGCGAGAGCTTCGAGACGGTGATCGCCGGCTGGACCCAGCTCGGCCTCGTGGAACTGCAACGCCAGCGCGCCCGCCCCGCGCTGCCGAAACCGAAGGGAAAGAGCTGATGGCCTGCCCGATCTGCGGCGAGAGGACCGAAGCCGCCTACCGCCCGTTCTGCTCCAGACGCTGCGCCGACCGCGACCTCGCCCGCTGGTTCAACGGCAGCTACGCGGTCCCCTCGACCGATCCCGAGGACGTCGAAAAGGCGCTGGAAGAGACCGAACGCCACCTCTCCGAAGGGGGGTCTTCGGAGGGCTCCAAGGGGCCCTTCGGTCACCATTGAAAACTTCCAAAAAGCCTCTGGACACTCTCCGGACCCTCGCCTAGAAGGCGTGCACCCGAAGGCGAGACCTTCACCCGTGCCCGGGTAGCTCAGGGGTAGAGCAGTGGATTGAAAATCCTCGTGTCGGTGGTTCGATTCCGCCCCCGGGCACCATTTATCAAGACCTATGTTGTTGTTTTCTCCCGCTGCGGCGCGCCTTTCCGTTCGGGAAGTGCCTTGTCTGTATCACAATTTGTATCACATCGCGCCATGGTCGGTGACTCTGGTGCGGCCTTGATCGGCTCGGCGAAGCGCGGATCGATCCGCGGAGCGGGCTTCACCGGCTTGTAGTAGACCGTGCGGCGCAGCACGCCGAACCAGGCGCAGAGCTTGGCCATCGACAACGTGATGCCCTCGGCGCCGAGACCCTGCTGGATGCGACGGATCAAATCCCGTCCTTCCCATCCAGCTGGGCCTGCAACTTTTTTCGCGCCCGCTGCTCCAGCATGGCCTCGCCGTAGGCATCCTGAAGGTCCTTGAGCTGCTTCTCGTAGTGCTCTCGGATGTCGAGCGGATTGGCCCGCAGAGAGTTCTCCATTCCCCGCTTCGCGTCTTCAACCCAGCCCTCGATCTCGGAAGGAGCCAGGTCAAACGAGCCGCCGGTCGATCCCTGTGCACCATCACGCTTGGCGCCGACACGAAGGGCGGAAAACTGCCGTTCGCTACGACCTGGGCGAACGGCAGGGATGCGCAAAAAGTGGACGCAGCACTGTAGAGCTCATTTCGCGAAAGCTACCGCAAGCACAGCGATTTCCGTCTCCGAACCCATCCGGATTGATGTTAACTGGGGGCGGCAATGTGAGGTTGTCAGGAAGCGGCCAGGAACGTATCAATCAAAAGACAAGGTCTTCACCGGGATTTTTCATCACCGATGGACTTCTTCGTGCAACCCTCGTGCATGACTCGTAATTCTGCTTAGACTGGAGCAAGGCGTGCCCACGATTTTTCTCGACACAAACGTTTTTATAGATGCTCAATACTTCAGGCCGGCTGGCGCTCAAGCATTCCTAAGGACATGTAAATTCGCAGGTTTTGATATCGCCGTGCCTGAAGTGGTCCTTGATGAAGTGCGAGGAAAATATCAGCAGGGACTTTCTGCGGCATTGGTCTCGCTAACTAAGGCAGAGCGACAGGTTGCTCGGTTTGTAACTCTTGAGAGTTCCGAAATTTCGTTTGATGAAGAGATAGATAGTTTCAATGCATTCGTTGAGGAGTTATTGGAGGACGTAGGGGTGGACGTCCTGCCTTATCCTGACATAGCGACAAAAGACTTAGTTATTGGCGGCTATTCCAACAAAAAACCCTATAAGGAAAATGGCGAAGGGCATAAGGATTATCTGATATGGAAATCTATAGTGGAACGAGTAGATCCAGCCGACGGACCGCATGTTTTCGTTACGAGCAACACGTCAGACTTTGCCCATGAGAAGACGAAAGAAACATTTGTTCTCCATCCAGAACTGAAGTCGGATCTACCTGATGAGGTATCTGTTCTGGGCTTTACAGGTCGACAGTCTCTTCTTGAGAGACATGTTCTGCCACGTCTCGATGGATGGAAGCCTTGGACTGATTCAAGGGTCGATATTGACGTCGAAAATTTTGCCGAAAGAGTGATTGGAAAAGAGCTACCATATAAAACTATGTATGGGCTGGAGGGTCTTCCATTCAGCAATGATGTTACTATTACGATGTATGGGAATCCAGCAAACCTGGACGTGCATTATGCCCTCATTGGAGATCAATACATGGTGCGCATACGGGGTGAGTCTGAATGCCTTTTTGACGGATACATGGATAAGTGGGAGTATTTCTCAGAGCATTCTGAGACCATGGCGGGGAGCGATTGGAATGATCATGTTGTAAGCGTAGAAACTGTGGCGGTAGTAGAATTCGAGGTAATGGCTACCTACGACCCCGCGAATGGAGAGTTAGGTGGCGCCACCCTGAAGGTGCTTAACGAGATCGAGGATGACATCTACCAATAGAAGCTTCTTTCGCATGAGGTTTTTTATTCCTTCACATCGGCTTCGGGTTACGGCCATGATACGGAAGGGACGAAATTGCACCGCTCAAACCGGTCAAGAGCCGTTTCCCGAAAAGTCATTCTCTAAGGTTGCGCAATCGGCAGAGATGGCCGCATAGCGGAACTACGGCTGTGTCTACTTGCTGCAAGGTGGAGTGAAGGGCGGCTGTTGCCTGGAACCTGTCGTCTCCCGCGCCAGGCTGGAATGGCTGCACAGGGCTGTCGTTTCTGGGCAACCCCTGCTCACCTGGGCGTGCAGTATGCCGCGGCGCGGCAGGACCGCCCCGAGCCATACTACCTCGCAAGTCATTCCGGCTTTGACCTGTCCCTCTTCCTCCTCGAAATCCAGAGCGGTATCATGTGCCCATACCGGAGAATGCGAATGCTGGAATTTACAGACAAAGAAAAGCAAGAAGTCACCGACTACTTTCTCGGGCAGTCACCGGAAGGCACAGAAGTCAGGTTCGCACAAAAGGTCTACGCCGAGTCTGTTATCGGGCATACACATTCGGTCTGGGACATACACGCGAGCGATAGCCGGTGGTGGGTAATTACGAACCCGACGAACCTCTACTCGCAGGAGCAGTTCCCGAACCTGGATCTTGCTATTACGTTTCATATGGGTCTCTGCCTGCGCATACCTCGCAACAACCTGAAGCAGGTGGACGTCGAGAGCGTGCGACCATTCACAGATGTCCTGAACGCTATCAGGGAGTGCGAGACTGCGCTTGCGCAGGCAAATGACCAGGGGGCGTTTCGAGCAATCGGGGTCCGGTGCCGTGAGAACCTTCTGGGGTTTGTGCACGCTGCACAGGATGCATACGACTGGCCCGAACAGGATCTTCCCCAACGCTCGAATTTCAAGTCGTGGGTGGAAATGATTTTTGACACCTTTCTTAGTGGGTCAGACAACCGGGAACGTCGGCGTCTAATCAAGACAACGCTAAAAGAGACGTGGGACTATGCGAACTGGCTGACACATTCCCAGTCTGGGAAGTGGATGGACGCCGAAGTCGCTACTAATGCCGTATCTCACGCCATTAGCATGGCAGCGTCAATCTGTGTCCGGCACCTGCGCGGTGTCCCGGACCAATGCCCGGCCTGTGATTCCCACCGCTTGTCTCCCGAAGAGGGCTTAGACCCGAAGAACCCTGAGGTGATCTTTGAGAGGCCTGTGTGTTCGGAGTGCGGTTGGGCGGGTGATGCCGTGCCGGTTGGTGAACGAACTGAAGACGAGGTCGCCCAGTTCATTACGCGCGAAGGCGAGACCTCTGATGAGTGCGGCGTGATGCAGACACCGCTTATGGAGGTTCTCGGCAAACGACCGAAGTAGTGGGCATACATAGAAAGAGTCATGATGACCTGCGACCCGAGGGGCCTTAGCGCGCCTATTCTGACAATGCGCCAAGCGCAGCGAAGGTAAGCTTTTCCACTCTGCCGACTTTGGGTCGTCCAAACATGCTGCTCGAGGCCCTGAATGACCGTTTGGGGGTAACTGCACCGCAGCGCTGACCTTGCTGCCGAATGCCCGGAGAGGGCCGGAAGTTGCCATGGTGGCTAAGGGCGGACTCCGGAAGTTCGCCGCACCTGCGACGACATTCTTGGCCGACTGGAGAAGCGGACCTCCACGCCGGGGGGGGGCAGTGCGAACCCGCCGGTCCGGCATGAAGGACGGGAATCGGAGGTCCGCTGCCTTCACTTGCAAAAAAGTAATGTCGAAAGAAGAAGACTGGGACCGAACGCAGTTTGCTGGATGGAAAACGTCACTTTAGCAGAAAAGCGACTTTGTCCACTCCCATGTAACTTCCCAGGGAAGCTCTATCGCAAACTGCACCAAGTGAACAAAAATGAATACAAACGGGACGAGCACTTCGATCTTGTGGAACGGCGTGTGGCGGCTGCCATCCACCCCCGTTAGGAATTGCCACTCGTCGCTATAAGCCGACACCGGCAGTTGTTGCTCGAGTTTGGTGATGACCGCGAATTTGGCGGAATTGAGAGATTTGTAACTCAGGACTGCACGTATCCAGAGAATGCAGATGGCGATACCGGCCAGCGATATAGCCCAAGTGTTCGCTTCCTCTGCCTCACGAGCGACGTAGGCGGTAGCGCCGATGATCGCGGTATTTACAGTTAGATAGAATGAATTTGCAGATTGCCGACGCTGACTTACACGATCTGCCATTTCCACAAGTAATTTATAGATTTCAAGAATGTCTTCGGTCGAATCGCGACTTTTCCTATCTTTCTCCACGTTTAATAGTTCCCGTTTCCGAGGTTCCACACGCCGTCGATAACCGATTGCTTATTCCAGCCAACGGCCCGCGTCGAAGCAGACATAACAGTTGAGGAAGCACGCTTTTGCGCCCAGGGATCGACCGCTAAGATCGGCTTGTGATAGAGAGCAGACCCGTCGATTTCCTTTCGAATCCACTTACTGTGGTTTGAATACATACCTGTTGGAATTACTACAACGTCACTCTTGGCAATGCGCTCATAGATTGCTGTTTGAAGGGCTTTGTCGGAAGGTGCGAAGTGAATAGGGTTATCTTTTGGGACAGAGGTGTTGAAGAAGTTCAATCGAACCCCATTGATGGACCAATATTCCTCAAAGATCCATTCTGCCAGTTTGTCGTAGTGATTCGAATACGTCCAAGAGTGACTGATGAAGACGTTCATTATTTCCTCAAGCTTCGGTCCTGTCGCCTACACTACTCGTTCAGTGCGGTTAAAGGAAGTGTCAGATAAACGCGGAAGAGAATAACTTTATTGCGGTGGCTCACCAATCACAAGGATGATGGTTAATTCATACAGCGCCGCCTGTTCAACAGCGGCCCCTGCTTATTTGTCCTTACCCATGCTCAAGGGCGGGATGGTCAAACGAACCGGCGTCGGTGCGCCTCAAGATATGTGTGGTTTGCTCGGCGCCGATGTTAAAGGACTCTTCCGATCAGCGCTGAGATTGTGTCACTGCGAAGCTAAGCTTGGAGTGAAGTGAACCAAATTTCAATCTGCGTAATAGTTACGACTAACCTGCGAATACCATTTCAAAAAAACTTCTTTGATCTCGCCTCGCTGCGACTGCGTGGGATTGTCAGGTGGAGTTTCATGAACAAACACCTCGGTCGTGCCAACATCAAAAACCCCGCCAAAAACATCTCTTTCTCGAAAAATGAGTAAAGGAAGGCGTAGCCCGAACAATATTCCAGCTTTCAACTGATTCCATGGAGTGGGAAACGAAACACTGCCCGACCTCGAAACCTTTATCTCCTCCGCAGTTCCACGCTTCCAAATCCCTGAGGTAGCAACGAACTGCTCGTATCCGAGAATAACGCCGCCGTGGCAATGTCGAGCGATGGCGTAGACTTCTTTTAGGGGCACATCTTTTGGATAATCTGAGCGCCCGAGTGCCCGAGGCTCCAGTTGTAGCTCGTTGAGGATTTCCAGCACGACGCCCCGTGACTTCTCCTGCTGATCATTTAGCTTCGTTGGGCTTGAAACAAATACCGGAATTCGCATTTTTCCCCCGATGGCACCTTCCGCCTGATCATTACCCATAACCTGCTGCTTCAGCAACTGACGTCGCTGTCGCGCTAAACGTCGAGCACGTTCCTTTGATTCATCGATGTCGAATGCCCACTTCGTGGGAACCACGGGGATGGGCCTTTGGGACGTAGCTGCACTGTGCCGCGAAAGACCGGTTTGGAGAGGCCGCGCCGCAGCGAGCACCATCCTTGCGGATGTCGGCATTGGGCCGGTCGCGCCGCCCAGGAAGTGAGGGCGGATTCCAGACATTCTCTGCGGCGAAAAAAAATTCTGCCGTTGGGAAGAGGATCAGACGTTAAGAACTGAGGGCGGTTGTGATGCGCTTTCAGCGGCCCAGCCCGTCACCATCCATCCGAGATTGCTCATCAGGAACGTATGTTCGCAGCTCGCTCCCCGTAATTCCGAACGCATCTGCAACTTTTTGTATCAACTGTTCGGCTTGTTTTGTCAGTGGAGCTGAGCGATCTACACCGAGCCTGTTATAGCAATCATTCACATCCGAACTGGACAAGTGCGCATCCGCACCCCGCAAATCATAGGCCCCAAATAATGGGCTCATTCGCCTGTATGCGTAGTCCTCATCCGTATACTTTGCCAACAATCTTTGCAGAAGCTTGAGTGTGCCTTGATCTGACTTACCCTCTCCCAGTGCTTCTATCAGGCTCTTTTTATTGATCCTCTCGATTGAAATCTTTACCAAGTCCTTCGCGAGGGACCGCAAACCGCTTTCATCGGTTGCACGGAACCTGTGAATTCTTGAAGACAGCTCCTCCACTTCATGGTGGTCTCTGAAAAGAGCAATATCAAACTTTTCTTGGAACACTTGACCGATCCAGCCGAGGGCATGGTGGATTAGGAACTCAGGAGACTTGGTCGCGGCGGGTTCGCAAGCCATTTGCGCCTCCATGAGCTCAGAGGAGACTCCTCCATCTGGCCGACAATTGTGCGCCCCCCAAATTCTCCGTTCCCAAAGCGGTCGGTGTGCGACGTCATATGCGTAGGCATTGACAAGGCCCAGTTTGTTGACACCGAAGTGTAGCAACCAATCGGGTGATGGGGAAACACCGCCCGTATCGTGCGTATACCAAGTAATCGTTGCACCCCGGCGCGACAGAAGATCATTTATCACTTCCGGTTTGAACCAAAGGTATTTCCCTACTTCCTCGTAGTTGAGTGTCTTCAGATCAACTCTTCCTCCACCGCCGTCGAGTTGGACCATGATCGCCTCATCCGGCTCTCCGTAACCGATCCGCCATGACTTTTCGGCGGCCTCAATCCACTCGCCGCGCCACATCTCGCCTGTTACAAGGAAGCGTCCTCCCTCATCGCCGCGAACCCCCTTTGTGGTTTCCGTCTTGGTGGCTCTGTTGCACAAATCGGCTGAACGCCGAGGTTCCCCTTTCCCCGGACAGACTTATCCCACAGCTTCCGTGACGGGTATGCCGAGCGCGGTGTAGCCGTTCAGGACAGCGATGCGGACCTGGAGCTCGGCGACCTGTCGGTCGAAGTCTCGCGCCATGAGCCGCTGGCCCAGCAGTTTCACACAATGCATCTTGGTCTCGACGCGGCTCCTGCGGTGGTATCCGCTCCATCGTCGCCAGAGGGCCCGGCCGAGGTATTTCGCGGCGCGCAGGGCCTCGTTTCGTGCGGCCGCGCCAGCTGTGATCACCTTCCACGGCTTGGC
>NZ_JHZF01000017.1 GCF_000688295.1 Pseudooceanicola nanhaiensis DSM 18065
AGGAGCATTTCCGCCGGACACTGCTGCTCTCGGGCGGCGATTTCGGCGCCTTCCTGTCGAGCGGCATCGCCCAGGTCTGCCTCGGCGCCTCGGCGCTGCTGGTCCTCTACGGGCTCTACCTCTCCTGGACCGAACGCAAGCGCCTCGCGGCCGGGAAGGCGGCGGCGCGCGGCTGATCGCAACAGGCGCGGCGAATCGTCGGGGCCGGCCCTTCCAGGGGCCGGCCCCGCACCGTTTTCGCCCGACGCTTTTTCGCGTCAGGGATGGAAGAGTTTCACAGCTGTGAAGATCGTGCCCTGCAAACCCGCTGACGACGGGGTCAGGATTTCACAGCTGTGAAAGTGGAAAACACATTTGGGTTTCCTTTGACACAAACTCCGATCCGTAGCGTCATCGCCGCACCGGGCGGAATGGAGGCCGCCCGACAAGGGAGGAGGACCCGATGCGTGGCCTGATGCAGGACCGCCCGCTGCTGATCTCATCGCTGATCGAGCACGCGAGCCGCTACCATTCCGAAGCCGAGATCGTCACCCGGACCTGCGAGGGGCCGGTGGTGCGCCACAGCTACGCCGGCATCGCGGACCGGGCGAAGAAGATCGCGCAGGCGCTGCTCGACCTCGGAGTGCGGCCGGGCGACCGCGTGGCGACCCTGGCCTGGAACACGCACCGACATCTTGAACTCTACTTCGCGGTCTCCGGCATCGGCGCGGTGCTGCACACGGTGAATCCGCGGCTTTTTCCGGACCAGATTTCCTACATCCTCAACCATGCCGAGGCGCGGGTCCTGATGTTCGACATCACCTTCGCGGGGCTCGTGACCGAGCTGGGCGACGGGCTGCACAGCGTCGAGACGAGGATCGCGATGACCGACGCGGCCCACATGGCAGAGATGCCCGCGGCTAGCCTCTGCTACGAAACGATCCTCGGGGCGCAGGACGCAACCTATGACTGGCCCGACTTCGACGAAACGGCGGCCTCCTCGCTCTGCTACACTTCGGGCACGACGGGCAATCCGAAGGGCGTGCTCTATTCGCACCGGTCCACGCTGCTGCATTCGATGATGCTCTGCCAGGTCGACGGGATGGCGCTGTCGTCGCGCGACAGCACGCTGCTCTGCGTGCCGCTCTTCCACGTGAACGGATGGGGCATCCCCTATGCCTCGGCGATGTGCGGCGCGAAGCTGGTCCTGCCGGGCCCGAACCTCGACGGGGCGAGCCTCTACGAGCTGGCCGCGACCGAGGGCTGCACCTTCTCGCTGGGCGTGCCGACCGTGTGGTTCGGTTTCCTCGACCACGCCGAGACGCGCGATCCCGAGACCGAGCTCTCGCTCGAGCGGGTGATCGTCGGCGGGTCCTCCGCGCCCCGGGCCCTGATGCGGCGGCTGAGCGCGATCGGTGTCCACGGCTTCCAGGCCTGGGGCATGAGCGAGACGAGCCCGGTGGCCACGGTGGGCAACCTGCTGCCGAAGCACGCCGCGCTCGACGACGACGCGCGGGTCGAGATGCAATGCGTCGGCGGCCGCCCGGTCTTCGGGGTCGAGCTGCGGCACATCGACGACGACGGTGCGCTCGTCCCGATGGACGGCAGGACGCCGGGCGAGCTGCAGATCCGGGGCCACTGGGTGACCTCGGGCTATTACGGGCAGGCGGGCACCGGCCCGGATGCCGAGGGCTGGTTCGACACCGGCGACATCGCGACGCTCGACGGCGACGGCTACGTGCGCATCACCGACCGGTCCAAGGACGTCATCAAGTCCGGCGGCGAGTGGATCTCGTCAATCGACCTCGAGAACGCCGCCATGGCCCATCCGGACGTGGCCGAGGCGGCAGTGATCGGGCTGTCCCATCCGAAATGGCAGGAGCGTCCGCTGCTGATCGTCGTCCTGCGCAAGGGCGCCTCGCCCGATCCCGCGGGCCTGCGCGACTTCCTCGCCGGGTATGTCGCGAAATGGTGGCTGCCGGACGACATCGCCTATGTCGATGCGATCCCGCACACGGCCACGGGGAAAATCCAGAAAACCGAGCTCCGCAAGCAGTTTGCGGACCATTTCCTGCCGGAAACGGCCTGACGGAGACGACAAGATGACCGGTCTGATACTTGACGACGAAGATGGCGGGCTGGCCCTGCTGCATGATAGCGTGGCGGGCTTCGCGGCCCGGCATCCGGGGCCCGCGGCCTTCCGCAAGCGCCGCGCGGCGGGCGCCGACCTCGACCGCGACACATGGGCGAAGATGGCCGAAGCCGGGTGGCTGGGCCTGATGCTGCCCGAGGAGCTCGGCGGCGCCGGGCTGGGCCTGCCCGAACAGGCGGTGCTGAGCGAGGCGCTCGGCCGCGCGCTCGTGACGGAACCGCTGGCGCAGCTCAGCGTCTTCGCGGGCATGCTGCTGGCCGGCGCCAACGCGGGCACGGAACGCGCGCGTCTTGCCGAAGGGCTGATTGCCGGAAGCGTCATCGCCGCCCCGGCCTGGCAGGGCCGGAAAGGTGCCCCCGCGCCGGTCGAGGCCAGGGTCTCGGGCGACGGGATCACCCTCTCCGGCCGGGTGGAGTTCGTCTCGGCGGCGCAATCGGCCACTGATTTCCTGGTGCTCGCGCGCTCGGGCGGCGAGGACATTCTGCTGAGCGTGCCGGCCGATGCCGCCGGTGTGACGGTCGACGCGCATCCGACGCTCGACGGCACGATGCTCGCCGCGGTCAGCTTCGACGGCACCCGCGTCGCGGCCGACCGGCAGCTTGCGGGCGGCAACAGCGTCGGCACGGCGCTGGACCGGGCAATCGCGGTCACCCGCCTGATGCTCGCCGCCGAGATGGCCGGGATCGCCACGCGCGCGATCGAGGAAACCGCGGCCTACACCATCGAGCGGGTGCAGTTCGGCAAGCGCATCGCCTCTTTCCAGGTGGTCCAGCACCGGTTGGTCGACATGTGGGCCGATGCCGAGTTCGCCAATGCCGCCGTGGTCCACGCCGTGGAGACCTGCGCGGAAGGGCAGGGGCTTCCCGCCGACCTCGCGGTTCTCGCCGCCAAGGCGCGGGCCGGGGATGCCGCCGTCTCGATCACCCGCCGGGCGATCCACCTGCACGGGGCCATGGGCTTCACCGACGATTGCGACATCGGCCTCTTCATGAAGCGGGCCGTCGCCCTGAACGCAACCCTCGGCCAGCCGGAAGAGCTGCGCCTGCAATTCGTGGCGCGCGAACGCGTCGCCGCTTGAAAGGACCATGACATGAAGAATGAGCTGATCAAGACGAAGATCGAGGATCACATCGCGGTCGTCACGCTGGACGCGCCGCCGGTGAACGCCCAGTCGAAGGAATTCATGGAAGAGCTGATCGCGGTCTTCGACGAGCTCAACCATAAGAAGGGCGTGCGCTGCGTCGTGCTGACCGGCAACGGCAAGTGCTTCTCGGCCGGGGCCGACATCAAGGGCCGCGCCAAACAGAGCGAATGGGAACCGGGCGACATCAACCGCCACCTGCGCCGGGCGCGCGAGGTCGGGTTCGTCATCATGGAGATGAACATCCCCGTCATCGCCGCCGTGAACGGCCCGGCGCTCGGCGCGGGCATGGGGCTGGCGATCTGCTCGGACATCATCGTGGCCTCGACCAGGGCGGTTTTCGGCCTGCCCGAGATCGACATCGGCCTGATGGGTGGCGTGCGCCACACGATGCGGGTCTTCCCGGTGGGCCTTACACGGCGGATGGTGCTGACCGGCTACCGCGTCCCGGCCGAAGAGCTCTACCGCCGCGGCCTGATCGAGGCCTGCGTCGAGCCGGAAGAGTTGATGGACACCGCCATGGAAATGGCGCGCAACATGGCCTCCAAGTCGCCGACCGCGATCAAGCTCGCCAAGCGGGCGCTGAACACGGTCGAGACGATGGGCCTCAAGGACGGCTACCGGTTCGAGCAGAACCTGACCGTCGAGATGACCGGGCATGCCGACAGCAAGGAGGCGATGGCCGCCTTCCTCGAAAAGCGCCCGGCCGTGTTCTCGGACGAAGTGTGATGGCCGAGCAGCAGGACTGGAACGCCCTCAGCGACGCGGACTTCCGGGCGATCTTCCGGAGCTGGGTGGAAGAGAACCTGCCGCCCGAGCTGCGCTTCATGCGCAAGCAGCGTCCGGTCTTCGAAGAGGTCGCCGAGTGGTATCACCGTCTGGCCGAGAAGGGCTGGCTCTCGCCGGTCTGGCCGCAGGAATACGGCGGCATGGGCCTCGATGCGGGCAAGCACATCGTCTATGTCGAGGAATGGGCCCGGCTTGGCTGCCCGCGCATTCCCGACCACGGCATCGGCCTGACCGGCCCGCTTCTGATCCGCTACGGCACGGACGCGCAGAATGACTTCTTCCTGCCGAAGATCCTCTCGGGGGAGCATGTCTGGTGCCAGGGCTATTCCGAGCCGAACGCGGGTTCGGACCTTGCCAGCCTGAAGACCGCCGCCGTGCGGGACGGGGACGACTTCATCGTCAACGGCCAGAAGATCTGGACCACGCTGGCCCATTGCGCGAACTGGATCCTGCTGCTCGCGCGGACCAGCAGCGACGGCCCGAAGCGGCAGAACGGCATCACCGTGCTGCTGGTCGACATGACCGACCCGGGCGTCACCGTGCGCCCGATCCCGAACCTGCGGCAGGAGACGGACTTCTGCGAGGTCTTCTTCGACAATGTCCGTGTGCCCGCCGCCAACGTGGTGGGCGAGGTCGATCAGGGCTGGGCGCTGGCCAAGGCGGTGCTGGGGCACGAGCGCATCTTCCTCGGTGCGCCCTCGCGCCCCGAATACGCGATCAAGCGGCTTGAACGGCTGGCCAAGGACCGGGGCGCCTTCGACGATCCCGGTTTCGTCGCGCGCTATGCCAAGCTCAGGCTCGACCTCTACGACCTCGGCTCCGCCTTCGAACGGTTCGCGCGGGTGCTGCGGGCGGGCGGTGACCTTGGTCCCGATGTCTCGGTGCTGAAAATCTTCTGCTCGGAACTCTACCAGCGGATCACCGAGGAGATGCTGACCGTGGCGGGTGAGGAAGCCCGCTTCTGGGACGATCTGCAGACGGCGGAGGGCGAGGTCGACGCGATGAACCTCTACCTCGACAGCCGGGCGCCGGCGATCTTCGGCGGGTCCAATGAAATCCAGCGCGGTGTTCTCGCGAAAGGCGTGCTCGGCCTGCCGTCCTGAGGGGCGCGGCCGGAAGGGAGGGGAGAGATGGCGAACACAACCGGACCGGACTACGCGCTCGAGGCGCGGGGGATCGGCAAGCAGTTCGGATCGTTCTGGGCGGTCAAGGACGTGCACCTCAGGATCCCGCGCGGATCGATCCACGCCCTGATCGGGCCGAACGGGGCGGGCAAGACGACCTGTTTCAACCTCCTGACCAAGACGCTCCAACCCTCGACCGGGCAGATCATCCTGAACGGCGAGGACATCTCGGGGCTGCGCACGAGCGACGTCGCGAAGCGCGGGATGGTCCGGTCGTTCCAGATCTCGGCGATCTTCGCCGACATGACGGTGCTCGAGAACGTCCGCGTCGCGCTGCAATCGGCGCATGGCAGGGCGTTCCGCTTCCTCAGCCCGATCTCGTCGATCCGCGGCCTCGACACGAGGGCGCGGGAATTGCTGGCGGATGTGGGGCTCGCGGATGCCGAGACGGCAAAGGCTGCCGATCTCTCCTATGGCAAGAAGCGCGCCCTCGAGATCGCGACGACGCTGGCACTCGATCCGCAGGTGATGTTGCTGGACGAACCGACCGCCGGCATGGGCCACGAGGATATCGAGCCGATCACCCAGCTGATCCGCAAGGTCTCGGCCGGGCGCACGATCGTGATCGTGGAGCACAACCTCTCGGTCGTTTCGACCCTCTCGGACCGGATCACGGTGCTGCAGGCGGGGCAGGTGCTGATGGAAGGCACCTATCCGGAGGTCTCGGCCGACGAGCGCGTCATCGCCGCCTACATGGGAGGGGTCGAGGATGCCCACTGACACCGCATTGCTCGAGGTGACGGACCTGCGTGCCTGGTACGCCGAAAGCCAGGCGCTGCAGGGGATCGGCTTCAGGGTCAACCCGGGCGAGCTGGTCACGCTGATCGGCCGCAACGGCGCCGGCAAGACCACCACGCTGCGGTCGATCATGGGGATCGTGAAGAACCGCAAGGGCTCCATCCGCTTCGAAGGGAATGAGCTGATCGGCAAGCGCACATACCAGATCGCGCGACAGGGCATCGCCTATTGCCCCGAGGAACGCGGCATCTTCGCCTCGCTCTCGGTGCGCGAGAACCTGTCGCTGCCGCCGACGCTGAAATCCGGCGGCATGAGCGAGGATGCCCTGTTCGAGACCTTCCCGAACCTCAGGGCCCGCGCGTCGAGCCGGGGGACGCAGCTGTCGGGCGGCGAGCAGCAGATGCTCGCCATCGCCCGCATCCTGCGGAACGGCTGCCGGTTCCTGCTGCTCGACGAACCCTCCGAGGGCCTTGCCCCGGTGGTCGTGAAGGAGATCGGCGCGCAGATCCGCCGGCTCAAGGCGCAGGGCTACACGATCCTGCTGGTCGAGCAGAACCTGAACTTCGCCCGGTCGGTCGCCGATCGGCATGTCGTGATCGAACACGGCACGGTCGTGGACCAGCTCACCAACGACGAGCTGTCGGCCGACCTCAACCGCGTCAAGACCTACCTGGGAGTGTGAGCATGTTCGACGGGATCACGCCGCAGCTGCTCTTCGGACAGCTTCTGATCGGGGTCATCAACGGCTCCTTCTACGCGATGCTGGCCATGGGGCTGGCGATCATCTTCGGGCTCATGCACGTGGTGAACTTCGCGCACGGGGCGCAGTACATGCTGGGCGCCTTCGTCGCCTGGCTGCTGCTCACCCACCTCGGCATCCCCTATTGGGGGGCGCTGTTCATCGCGCCGGTTGTGGTGGCGATCTTCGGCATCGTCATGGAGCGATTGCTGCTGAAGCCGATCGCCAACCTCGACCACCTATATTCGCTGCTGGTGACCTATGCCGCGACGCTGGTGATCGAGGGGCTGATCCGCCAGCAATACGGCTCCACTGGCTTGCCCTACAACTCGCCGCTGCCGGGTGGGGTGAACCTCGGGTTCATGTTCATGCCGTGGTACCGGCTCTGGGTCGTCGTCTTCTCGGTCGTGACCTGCCTCGGGACCTGGCTGTTAATCGAGCACACGAAGCTCGGCTCCTACCTGCGGGCGGCCAATGAATCGCCCGAGATCGTCGAGAGCTTCGGCATCAACGTGCCCCGCATGATGACGCTCACCTACGGTTTCGGCGTCGGCCTGGCCGGGCTGTCGGGTGTTCTGGCCGCGCCGGTCTACCAGGTCTCGCCCTCCATGGGCTCGGGGCTGATGATCACCATCTTCGCGGTGGTGGTGATCGGCGGCATGGGCTCGATCATCGGGGCGATCCTCACCGGCTATCTGCTGGGCATCGTCGAGGGGCTGACCAAGGTCTTCTACCCCGAGGGCGCGGGCCTGGTGATCTTCTTCATCATGCTGCTGGCGCTGATCTTCCGGCCCAGCGGGCTGTTTTCCGGAACGGAGAAATCGTGATGCGCATCGCCCTGATCCTGCTTGGCGTCGCGGCGGCGCTGATCGCCCCGTTCTTCGTCTACCCGGTGCTGCTGATGACGATACTTTGCTTCGTCGTCTTCGCCACCTCGTTCAACCTGCTCCTCGGCTACGTCGGGCTGCTCTGCTTCGGGCAGGCGATGTTCCTGGGGCTCTCGGCCTACGTCACCGGCCACATCCTGAAGACCACCGACCTGTCGCTCGAGATCGCGATCCTGGCGGGCGCCCTCGTCTCGGCGGTGCTCGGCGCCTTCGTGGGCTTCGTTGCGGTCCGGCGCTCGGGCATCCAGTTCGCGATGATTACCTTCGCCTTCGCGCAGTTCGTCTACTTCCTGCTGCTCCGGTCCGAGTTCACCGGCGGCGAGAACGGGATGCAGGGGATCCCCCGCTCGGAGCTGTTCGGGATCTTCGACGTGTCGGACACGCTCACCTTCTATTACGTGATCCTCGGGATGACCGCGCTCGCGATCCTGCTGGCCTACCGGGTGATCCATTCGCCCTACGGCGAGATCCTGAAGGCGATCCGCGACAACGAACCCCGGGTGGAATCCCTGGGCTTCAAGCCCGAACGGTTCAAGATCCTCGCCATGAGCATCTCGGCCGGGATCGCGGGTTTCGCGGGCGGGATGAAGGCGGCGGTCTACGGGTTCGCCACGCTCACCGACGTGTCCTGGACCGTCTCGGGCGAGGTTATTCTGATGACCCTGCTCGGCGGGCTCGGCACGCTGACCGGCCCGATGGTCGGAGCCGGGATTGTCATCGTCATGAACGACGAACTGGCGCAGTTCGGCGAATGGGCCCTGATCGCGCAGGGGATCATCCTGATCCTCGTGATCCTGTTCTTCCGCCGCGGTGTGGTCGGCGAGGCGGGGGCTTTCTTCCGCCGCCGCCAGGCCCGGGCGAAGGACGCCCCGGCCGGCAAGCCGCGGGAAGCGGAATAAGGCGATGCGGTCCGCGGCGTCAAAGCTCGATCTGGACCGGGTGGCCGAAATCGGGATCGGTGCGCACCGAGCGGACCGCATTGCGCAGCGCCTGCAGGTAGCGGTCGTGGTTCCTGCGGAACCGGTCCGCCACGCCGCCGAGCGCCAGCGCGATCGGCTGGCCCTGCACCAGGACCGGCAGGATCATCGCGAAGGTGGCGCCGCCCTCGAAGGGGGTGTCCTCGACATAGCCGTAGCCGAGGCGGCGGATTTCGGCGACCTTCTCGGTCACGTCCGAAAGCTTCACCCGGTCCGAGGCCTTGGGCGTTGCGATGTTGGCCCGGCGCACCGTGTTCTCCAGCTTGTCGGGCGGAAGCGTGGCCAGCAGCACGAGGCCCGCGATCGACTTGGTGATCGGCCGGATCGTGCCCTCCTCGATGTGGAAGCGCAGGGCGTGGATCGATTCCTTGGTCTGGATGTACTGGAGGTAGACGTCGTTCTTGGCCCCCAGGAAGATGCCCTCGCCGGTCGCGGCGTGCAGGTCGTGCATCGCGTCGATCACCTGCCCCGACCCGAACAGCGCCTTTGGGATCCAGTCGCCCAGGCCCGTGACCTTGGTGGTCGGGAAGTAGACCCGCGCGCGCCGGTCGTAGTTCAGGTAGCCCAGCTTAACGAGCGTCTTCAGCAGGACCGTTGTGCTCGACAGCGGATAGCCGAGACCGGCGGCCAGTTCGGACATCGACCGCGGCTGACGGCTGAGCCGGAAGTAGTCCAGGATCTCGAAGGCTCGGGCAGCCGATTTGACTTTCTCGTCACTCATGAGGGCCTCCTCTCCCGCACGACTTTCAACTATGTGAAAGTGTCCTACACATATCCAAAAGATTTGGCCCCCACAACACGCCGTGTGACACTGGGACCAAGCCGAGGAGGGAGTCGTTCAGGAGAGGACGCGCGCCACCGCAGGAGGAGAGACCGGGACCGCCCGAGAGCCGGGCGGCCCCACCGGACAACCGGAATTCGGACGACGGACAGAGACCCGGAGGCGGGCGCGCGGCGCTTTCTCCGGCAAGGGAGGACGCATGGGCGGACGGCTTGAAGGCAAGGTGGCACTGGTGACCGGAGGCGGCCGCGGCATCGGGCGCGCAATCTGCGAGGCCTATGCCCGCGAAGGCGCGGCGGTCGGCGTGCTGGACCTGCGGCCGGACGTCGCCGAACCGGCGGCCGACGCCATCCGCGAGGCGGGCGGGAAGGCCGTGGCGCTGACCGGAAACGTCGCCAATCGCGACGAGGTCTTCGCTGCCGCCGAGGCTCTGAAATCCGAATTCGGTCCGGTCACCCTGCTGGTCAACAATGCCATGTGGAACCGCTACGGCCCGCTGGAAGAACAGGACGAGACCGCCATCGGGCGGATGATCGACGTCGGTTTCAAGGGCGTGATCTGGGGCTATCAGGCCGTCATCCCGCAGATGCGCGCGGCGGGGCAGGGGGCGATCGTCAACATCGCCTCGCCCTCGGCCGTGATCGCGATGAAGCACGGGATCATGTACAGCGCGATCAAGGCCGCCGTGGCCGCCGCAACCCGCTCGGGCGCGGCCGAGTTCGGCCCCGACAACATCCGCGTCAATGCCATCGCCCCGGGTCCCACGCAGACCGACGGCGCGATGCGCGTGGTCACCGAGGACGGCTGGGAACGGCGGCGCGAGCGCATCCCGATCCGGCGGCTCGGCCAGCCCGAGGACATGGCCAACGCGGCCGTGTTCCTCGCCTCGGAAGAGGCCTCGTTCATCACCGGCGACATGCTCTTTGTCGACGGGGGCATCACCTACGCGTTCTCGTGACGCGCCGGTAGCACAGGGGGCGGCCTGAGGAGGACCACCCCATTCCAGGGAGGAAGACATGAAATACCTCAAGACTCCGGGCCGCCTGGCCACCCTGCTTGCCGCGACCGCACTGGGCGCGCCGCAGGTCCATGCCGAGATCTCGGACAACGTCATCAAGATCGGCGTGATGAACGACCAGTCCGGCCCCTACGCGGACAATTGCGGCGCCGGCTCGGTCGCTTCGGTCAAGCTCGCCATCGAGGATCACGGCGGCTCGGTCAACGGCACCCCGGTCGAGGTCCTGATCGCGGACGACCAGAACAAGCCCGACATCGGCGTTGCCCAGGCCCTGAAATGGGTCGAGAGCGAAGGCGTCGACGCGATCGTCGGCTGCTCGGCCTCGTCCATCGCACTGGCTGTCCAGGACGTGATGAAGGAAAACGAAAAGCCCTACCTGATCGCCGGCACCGCGTCCTCGGACACGACTAACGCGAAATGCTCGCCCTTCGGCACGAACTGGGCCTATGACACCTACACGCTCGCCAAGGGCTCGGTCATGGCGCAGCTCGAGCAGGGGCTCGACACCTGGTACTTCATCACCGTCGATTACACCTTCGGCAAGCAGTGGCAGGACGACGCCACCCGCTTCATCGAGGAAAACGGCGGCACGGTGATGGGCTCGGTCCTGCATCCGCTGGGCGCCACCGATTTCTCGTCGCAGCTGCTGCAGGCCCAGGCTTCGGGCGCGAAGGTGATCGGGATCGCGAACGCCGGGTCGGACCTTGCCAACGTCATCAAGCAGGCGCGGGAATTCGGCATCGCTGAATCGGGCCAGAAGCTCGCCCCGCTCGGCATGCAGGTGAACAACGTGCACGGCATCGGGCTCGAGGCGATGCAGGGGCTGATCGCCTCGGCACCGGCCTACTGGGACGAAAACGACGAGACCCGCGCCTATACCGAGCGCTACACGGCGATGCTGGGCAGCGACCGCAAGCCCAACGAATCCCAGACCGTCACCTATTCCGCGGTGAACCATTACCTCAAGGCCGTCGAGGCCGCCGGGTCCGACGCGGGCCCCGCGGTGATGGCCGCCATGCGCGAGATGCCGGTGAACGACGTCTTCACCCATGATGCGACGATCCGCGAGGACGGTGTGGTGCTGCGCGACATGCTGCAGGTGCAGGTGAAGACCCCCGAGGACTCCCAGTACCCGTGGGATTACTACAAGATCCTTGGTACGCTCCCGGCCGAGGATGTGTGGCGTCCGATGTCGGAGAGCGAATGCTCTCTCGTTTCCAAGTGACGCCGTGACGGTGCGGCCCGGTTCCGCCGGGCCGCACCCCACCCCATCCGAGACCACGTCATGACCATCACCGTCACCGCGACCCGCATCTCGCCGTCGCCCGACATGCTGGGCGAAAGCCCGATCTGGGACGACCGCCTTGGCCGGCTCTACTGGGTCGACGGCGTCTCCTGCCTGGTGCGCTACCTCGACTATGCGACCGACAGGGTCGGCGAGGTGAAAGTGCCCTCGATCATCGGCTCGCTGGCGCTCTGCCAGGAGTCCGGGCGGCTGATCGTGGGGCTCGCGGACGGGATCTACCTGCTCTCCATCGCCGACGGCACGCTCGAGCCGGTCTATGTCCCCGAGCCCGTGAACGAGCGGGTGCGGTTCAACGACGGCAAGGTCGACCGGCAGGGCCGGTTCCTCTGCGGCACGATGGGTGTCTTCGCCGAGCCCGAGGGCACGCTGATCCGCGTCTCCGGGGACGGTGAGGCCGAATGCCTCGCGACCGGCATCCGGATCTCGAACTCCGTCTGTTTCAGCCCGTCAGGCGACACGTTCTACTTTGCCGACAGCCTCGACCGGGCGATCCGCGCCTACCATTATTCCCCCGAGCGCGAACCCCTGACCGAGCCGCGCATTCATGTCGACACGCGGCCCTACCATTCCGGCCCCGACGGGGCGACGGTGGATTCCGAGGGCTGCATCTGGGTCTCGCTGGTGCAGGCCGGCAAGATCGGCCGCTTCACACCCGAGGGCAAGCTCGACCGGCTGGTCGAAGCCCCCGTGGACATGCCGAGCTGCGTCACCTTCGGCGGACCCGACATGTCGATCCTCTTCATGACCACGATCAAGGATTCCGGCTCGGGGCGCGCGATCTCGCGCCATCCCTACGGCGGCTATCTCTTCGCCCTCGAAGGGCTCGGGGTCACAGGCATACCGGAGCCGCTCTATGGCTGACACGCTGCACACGACCGACGCCTTCGCCAGCCTGCTCGCCCCCCGCAGTGTCGCGGTAATCGGTGCCTCGGACGACGTCACCCGGATCGGCGGACGCCCCCTGCGCTACATGCGCGAGGGCGGTTTCGCGGGCCGGATCTTCCCGGTGAACCCGAAGCGCGAGACGGTGCAGGGGCTTCCCGCGTTCGCGGACGTGGCCGCGCTGCCCGAGGTGCCCGACACCGCCATCCTCGCGCTGCCCGCGGCCGCAACGCTGGCCGCGGTCGAGGCCTGCGTGGCGAAGGGCCTGCGTTCGGCCGTCGTCTTCTCGGCGGGCTTCGCGGAGACCGGGGCAGAGGGCGTGGCGCTGCAGGCCCGCATCGCCGCCGTGGCGCGGGAGGGTGGTCTGCGGCTGCTCGGGCCGAACTGCCTCGGCGTGATGAACCCGGGGGCGGGCTGGTACGGCACCTTCTCGGTCGTGCTGGACGGCGAACTGATGCAGAGCGGCCCGGTCGGAATCGTGTCGCAGAGCGGCGCCTACGGCTCGCACCTGGCGCATCTGGCGCGGGCGCGCGGCATGGGCATCAGCCAGTGGGTGACCACCGGCAACGAGATGGACATCTCTCTGGCCGAGGCGCTGGAGCATGTCATCGCCCGGCCCGAGACGAAGGTCGTCATGGCCTATGCGGAAGGCATCCACGACGGCGACCGTTTCCGCGCTGCGCTGGAAACCGCGCGCGAGCTCGGCAAGGCGGTGATCTTCACCAAGACGGGCCGCACCGACGTGGGCGCGAAGGCCGCGGCCTCGCACACCGCCGCGCTTGCCGGATCAGACGCGGTCTTCGACGCGGTGCTCCGGCAATACGGCGTCCACCGCGCGCTGACGACGCCCGAACAGCTCGACGTCGCCTATGCCGCGGCGCGCGGGCACTACCCTGAAAGCGAACGGGTCGGCATCTTCACCATGTCGGGCGGCTTCGGCATCCAGCTCGCCGACGATTGCGCGGCGGCGGGGCTCGACGTCGCGCCCATGCCCGAGGATGCGCAGGCGGAGCTGAAGGCGATGCTGCCCTATGCCTCTCCCGTGAACCCGGTGGACGCGACGGCGCAGGCGGTCAGCGACATGTCGATCCTCACCGCCTACGTGAAAGCGATGATGGAGCGCGGCGGCTACGACATGTTCTCGGCCATCCTCGGCACCGGCCCGGCAAGCCGCAGTTTCGCCTCGCCGCTGCTGGCCGCGCTGAAGGCCGGGCTCGACGGGCACGACGACCGGATCCGCGGTCTGACGATGTCGGCGCCCCGCGACGTGGTGGCGGAATACGAGGCCGAGGGCTTCCTGGTCTACGAGGACGGCGCGGCGCTGGCCAATGCCTTCGGCGCGCTCGCGAGGTTCCGGAAGGGGTTTGCCCGCGCGGACGCGGCCCTGGCGCCCGCGCCCCGGGTGGACCTGCCCGCGGGCCCTGTCAGCGAGGCGGCGGCGAAGGTGATCCTCGGGCGGGCGGGCATCCGCTTCCCCGGTGAGCGTCTGGCCCGGACCGGGGAGGAGGCGGCGGTGGCCGCGGCGGCCGTCGGCTTCCCGGCGGTGCTGAAAATCTGCTCGCCCGACATCCTCCACAAGACTGAGGTCGGCGGTGTCGCTCTGGACATCCGCACCGCGCAGGCGGCGCGGGAGGCGACCGAGGCCATGCTGGCCCGCGTCGCCGAGGCCTGCCCCGATGCCCGGATCGAGGGCGTGCTGGTCGCGCCTATGATCGGCGGCGGGGTCGAGACCATCGTGGGCGTGCATGACGATCCCGGCTTCGGGCCGGTGGTGATGTTCGGCCTGGGCGGCATCTTCGTCGAGGTGCTGAAGGACGTGACCTTCCGCGCCGCGCCCTTCGGCGTGGAAGAGGCGCACAGGATGATCCGCGAGATCCGCGGCTTCCCGCTGCTCGAGGGCGCCCGCGGCGCGCAGCCCGCGGACGTGGATGCGCTCGCCCGGCTGCTGTCGGACCTGTCGCGCTTCGCCGCGGCCCATGCCGACCGGATCGCGGGGATCGACCTCAACCCGGTGCGGGTGATGCCCGAGGGCGAGGGGGTCGTGGCGCTCGATGCGCTGCTGGTGATGAAGGAGGAAGACCATGGATGACCGCCTGCAGGAGCTTCTGGACCGCGAGGCGATCCGCGACTGCATCCACCGCTATTGTCGGGGGATCGATCGGGCCGACGAGGCCGCGCTGCTGTCGTCCTACTGGCCCGAGGCCTACGACAACCACGGCGCCTATGCCGGTCCCGTTTCGGGGTTCTTCGAACAGGTTCGCGCCGCTTGGGCGCGGGGCCCGCGCAACATCCACAACGTCGGGAACGTGCTGATCGAGTTCCGCGACGGCCGGCAGGCGGCGGTCGAGACCTATTTCCTCGCCCTCCAGCGCGGCACCGGGCCGGACGGGGTGGAGCGGCAGGTGATGCTCGCCGGGCGCTATTGCGACCTCTTCGAGAAACGCGGCGAGGAATGGCGCGTGCTGAGCCGGACGGTCGTCTACGACTGGGTCGACCATCAGGACCTCCCGCAGGAGAGCGAGGCCGGGCGCTTCGGCCCGCGCACCCCGATCGGCGGCACCTTCCCCGACGACCCGGTCTACGCCATCGGACGGACGAAAGGCTGAGGCCCGTCCGGGCCCGGCAGCACGAATGGGAGACGAAGTGACAGGCAGCGCTACACCGCAACCGCCGGAGGCGGGCGGCACGATTTCGGCCGAAGAATACACCCTCGCGATGCGGCGGGTGGTCTCTCCGGTCGCCGTCATCACCGCCGCCCATGGCGGAGAGCGCAACGGGCTGACGGCCACCGCGATCTGCTCGGCCACGACGGAACCGCCGACGGTTCTGGTCTGCATCAACCGCGAGGCCAGTGCGCTGCGGCTCGTCGACGGGGCCGGGAGTTTCGCGGTGAACTTCCTGAGCGAGACGCAATCCGACATCGCTCGCGCCTTCTCGACCCGCGGGTTGGCGGGCGAGACGCGGCTGCGGCTCGGGTCCTGGACGACGCTGGTGACCGGGGTGCCGGTCCTGACCGGCGCGGTCAGCACCTTCGATTGCGTGGTGGCCGAATCCATCCCCGTCGGGACTCACCAGATTCTTCTGGGCCGGGTCGTCGGCGTCACCAGCGGCGAGGACAGCGCGCTGCTCTACCGCGACGGGTTCTTCCGCCGCGTGGCACCGGAGTGATCGACATGACCAGACGCACCACCCTCATTACCGGCGCGGCAGGCGGCATCGGCCGCGGGCTCGTGGCGCAATTCGCGGCGCGCGGCGACCGGGTGCTGGCGGTGGACCTGCCAGGGACCGGACTGGACGAGGTCGTAACGGCTCTCGGCGGCGACCACCTCGCGCTGCCCTGCGACCTGTCAGACGCGGCGCAGGTCGCGGCGCTTTTCGCAAAGGTGGACGGGCTGGGCCATGGCCTTGACGTACTGGTGAACAACGCGGCGATCGGGCCGACCATGCGCCCGACCATCGAGACCGGAACCGACGAACTCCGCGCGGCCCTGCGCACCAACCTGCTCGCCCCGTTCACGCTGGCGCGCGAGGCGGCGGCCCGGATGGGCCGGGGCGGGGCCATCGTCAACACGGTCTCGCTGGGCGGCATGATCTCGAACCCCGCCCGAAACGCCTATGCCGCATCGAAGGCGGCGCTGATCTCGTTAACGAAATCGCTCGCCTGCGAATGGGCCGCCAAAGGCATCCGGGTCACCGCCGTCGCGCCGGGCTATGTCCGCACGCCGATGGTCGGCGTGCTCGAGGAGAGCGGCAAGGTGGACCTCGGCCTCGTGCGCAGGCGGATCCCGATGGGACGGCTGGCGCGCGGCGACGAGATCGCGGCGGCCATCGGCTTCCTCGCCTCGCCCGAGGCGCGCTATGTCACCGGCTCGGTGCTGGTGGTCGACGGCGGCTGGATGTCCTTCAACCAGCCGGGCGACGCGCATCCTCCGGTCGACGGCGTGCCCGAGGCGGAGCTGACGCGCCCCGAGGCCGCGAAGACCCGGCGCAACGTGCTCGTCACCGGGGCCGCCAAGGGCATCGGCGCGGCGATCGCCGCCCGCTTCGCGGCCGAGGGCGAGCGGGTGATCCTGGCGGACCGCGACGCGACCGCGCTGAACGAGACGGCGGCGGCGCTTGGCGGCGACCACATCGCCATCGAGATGGACCTGGCCGAGGATGCCTCGATCGCGGCGGCCTTCGCCCGGATCGCGGCAGAAGCCGGCGGGATCGACGTGCTGGTCAACAACGCGGCCATCGCCGACACGTTCAAGCCTGTGGCCGAGCAGACCGCTGCGGACCTCGAACGCGTTCTGGAGATCAACCTTGCGGGCGCGTTCTCCTGCACCCGCGAGGCGCTGAAGCTGATGCCGGAGGGGGGGGCGCGGTCGTCAACCTCGGCTCCATCAACACCTTCCTGCCCTTCGCCCCGCGCCATGCCTACGGCGCATCCAAGGCCGCCGTCGACATGCTGACCCGCTGCATGGCGGCCGAACTGGGGCCCAGGGGCATCCGCACCGCCACCGTGGCGCCGGGCTACATCCGGACCTTGGGCGTTGCCGACCTCGAGGCCCGGGGCCTGATCGACATCGACGCGATCCGCCGCCGGATCCCGATGGGCGAGCTTGGCCGCCCGGACGACATCGCGGCGGCCGTGCAGTTCCTGGCCTCCCCGGCCGCCAGCTACGTGAACGGCGCGATCCTCTACGTCGACGGCGGCTGGACCTCTTTCGGCAACGCCGGGGACGCCTTCGATATGGCCGCCGCAGCGGCCGAGAGCGCGGCATGATCCGCGCCCCCCAACCCATCACCAGCGAGGTGCCAAAATGAGCGATACGCAGAAAACCAGCCCGACCCGGCTCGACATGATCGTCGTGGGCGCGGGGTTCGGCGGCATGTACGCCGTCTACAAGTTCCGCGAGATGGGCTACAACGTCCTCGGGATCGAGGCGGGCGACAACGTGGGCGGCGTCTGGTACTGGAACCGCTACCCCGGGGCGCGCTGCGACCTGATGTCGGTCGATTATTCCTACGGCTTCTCGGAAGAGGTCCAGCAGGAATGGTCCTGGTCCGAGCAGTTCGCGGCTCAGCCCGAGATCCTCGCCTATGCCAATTTCGTGGCCGACCGGCTCGACCTGCGGAAGAATTTCCGCTTCGAGACCCGCGTCACCAGCGCGATCTGGGACGACGGCGCACAGCTCTGGCGGGCGACGACAGACCAGGGCGAAGTGCTGGAGGCGCCGTTCTGCATCATGGCGACCGGACCGCTATCCGTGCCGAAGGACCCGGACATCCCCGGCATCGACCGCTTCAAGGGAGAACTCTACCGGGCGCAGAAATGGCCGCATGAAGAGGTCAGCTTCGCCGGCAAGCGGGTCGGGATCATCGGCACGGGCTCGTCCGGTATCCAGATCGTGCAGGAGGTCGGGCGCAAGGCGGGCGAGCTCTTCGTCTTCCAGCGGACGCCCAGCTGGACTCTGCCGATGCGCAACCATGACCTCAGCGACGATTACATCGCCGAGATGAAGAAGCATTACCCCGCCATGCGCGAGGCGATGCGGATGAACCCCACGGGCGGCACGCGCCCGATCTCGACCCGGCCGTATTTCTCGCTGCCGCCGTCGCAGCGGCAGGACGTGATGGAACATGCCTGGCAGGACGGCGGGCATACCTTCCTCGCCTGCTTCTCGGACCTTCTGTCGAACGAGGAGGCGAATGACCAGGTGGCCGATTTCGTCCGCGGCAAGATCGGCGAGATCGTCGAGGACCCGAAGACCGCCGAGGCGCTCAAGCCCCGTGGCTACCCGATCTTCGCGCGGCGCCCCTGCCTCGATACCGAGTATTACGAGACCTACAACCTGCCCAACGTGCACCTTGTGGACTGCCTGGAACACGGGATCGTAGAGATCACGGAAACAGGCGTCCGGACCGAAGCCGGGGAGACCGAGCTCGACGTCCTGATCTTCGCCACCGGGTATGACGCGCTGACCGGCGCTCTGCTGGCCTTCGACGTGCGGGGCCGGGACGGGCGGCGTCTGAAGGACAAGTGGAAGGACGGCCCGCGCTCGTATCTCGGGATGCTGGTCGAAGGCTTCCCTAACATGATCTCGATCAGCGGCCCGAACGGGCCCGCGGCGCTCGCCAACCTGATCACCATCGCCGAGAACGACGTCGACTGGGCCGCCGCCCTGGTCACGCACATGAAGGAGAAGGGCCTGACCTCGTGTGAGGTGACGCAGGAGGCCGAGGACCGCTGGATGGCGACCGTCGAGGCCTACGCGTCGAAGTCGCTGATCCGCAAGGCCAACACCTGGTGGGTCGGGTCGAACGTGAAGGGCAAGCCGACCGGCCTGACCATGTTCGTCGGCGGCTTCAACCGCTACCGCGAGCATTGCGAGGCGGCGAAGACCACGGGCTTCGCGGACCTGAGTTTCGAGGCGGCGCGGGAGACGACGGAGGCCTGACCGGTCTCCACTTCGGCAAAAAGCTCAGCCCCGGGTCGGGAGGGACCCGGGGCTTTCACTTTCGGCGCCCTGTGCGGGTCGCCGAACGGCCTGCGAGATATTGGGAGGAGTCCCGCAGGCGTTCACTGCACCGAAGGGTGCGCCGGGGCGGACGGCTTGATCGCCCCGTTGTAGTTCACCAGCGCGCCGGTCTCCTGCGCGTCCGAGGTGGCGACGACCTGGCCGATCAGCACCGTGTGGGTGCCAGCGCGATGCGCCGAGACCTGGGTGCAGACCAGCGACTGGTGCGCGGTGGACAGCACCGGCGCTCCGTGGCTGTCCTGCCAGTCCGGCCCGAACCGGTCCGCGCCCTTCAGCGCGCCCTGGCCTGCGAAGAGCATCGCGATGTGTTCCTGTTCGCCGCCGAGGATGTTGATGCTGAAGCTGCCGGCCGTGACCAGCGGCGCGTGCGCCGAGGCGCCGCGGTTGAGGCAGACCAGCACCATCGGCGGTTCGGCCGAGACCGAGGAGAAGGCCGAGACGGTCATACCGCGCCGATCCTCGCCCGCGCCGCAGGCCACCACGCAGACACCGCTGGCAAAGCGCCGCATGGCGTTGCGGAAGGCATCGGCCGAAACAGGCTCGGGCGCGGGGATCACCTCGATATGCGCGCGGATGGTGCCGTTCTCGCCGGTCCAGCCGTGCTCCTCGGCGAAGGCGCGCATATTGGCAAAGCCCGCTTCCCATTCCGGATCGCCCGCCAGCGGCGAGAGCGCCCGGACCGCGTCGGGGCGGACCCAGGCATGGGTCGCCTCCGACGTGACCGGCAGGCCCACGGGCGCCAGGGCCTCGCGTGCCGATCCGCGCAGCCGCTCGTCCATCGCGATGGAGAACCGGCGCAGGTCGTCGGTGCCCTCGAGGCGGGGCAGGGTGTCCTGCATCAGCACGATACGCATGGTGTCACGCGTTCACGGCCTTGGCGACCGGAGCGTCTTGGCCGAGCGCCTTGTTGACCGCGGGGATGATGGTGTCGCCCCAAAGCTCGATCTGTTTCAGCATGGTCTTCTGGTCGAAATCGCCAAGCTGGGTCTGCAGCGCGATGTGCTTGGGCTTCAGGATCTCGATCTCGGCCAGCAGCCGCTCGATGACCTGGTTGACCGAGCCGACGGGCAGGTTGGCCGCCATCTCGTCCAGCGACATCTCCTTGTTCAGCGGCACTTCCTGCATCAGGTAGCCGTCCTCGGTGTGCTGGCGGCGGTCCTTCAGGCTTTCCGACAGGCGCCGCGCGAAGCGGGCGTTGTCGAGGTAGGATTCGATCTCGGCCTTGTTGTCCGAGGCATAGCCGCAGCGCAGGAAGCCCAGCTTCGTGTCGTCGAGGTTCGTGCCCGCCGCATCCGCGCTCTCTTCCAGCTTGGTGCGCAGGCCGCGGATCGCGTCGAGGTCGCCGTGCAGCACGGTGACAAAGAGGTTGTGCCCCTCCTGCATCGCGCGTTCGCGGACCTTCGGGTTGCCGGTGGTGACCCAGATCGGCGGCATCGGATCCTGCACGCAGCGGACCGAGATCGAGCTGGGCGGGATGTCGAGGTATTTGCCGTGGTATTCGAAGATCTGCTCCTTCAGCGCCATCGGGATGACGTCGAGGTATTCCTGGAACATCGGGCCGGCGTCGGCGAGCGAGGTGCCGAAGCGTTCGAATTCGAACTGCTGGTAGCCCGAGCCGATGCCGAGCTCCAGCCGGCCGTTCGACACGCTGTCGACGAAGCCCACTTCGGCCAGGAAGCGCGCGGGATGGTAGAGCGGCAGGATGCAGACGGCAGAGCCCAGGCGGATCCGTGATGTCTTGCCCGCGCAATGGGCCACGGTCATCAGCGGCGAGGGCGAGAGCGAGTAGTTGTTGAAGTGGTGCTCGGCGTACCAGGCGGCGTCGAAGCCGGCCTGTTCGGCAAGCACGGTCTGTTCGACCGAGTTCGCGATCACGTCATGCGACGATTGATGGTAGCCGCGTTGTTGGGCGAGGGTGAAGACACCGAATTCCATGATTTCCTCCCTGAGAATTGAGCTTGCACCCAAGGTAATACCTTTCGCTTTTCGCATGAATATCGTAAATCCAAGCAACACCTTTGCAGAATTCGGAAAGCCGGGATGGACAAGCTCAGGGCGATGGAATTGCTGGTAGAGGCGGCGGAGCGCGGCAGTTTCTCGGCCGCCGGGCGCCGGTTCGGGCTGTCTCCGGCCAGTGTCTCGCGCCAGATCTCCGAGCTCGAAGCGCATCTGGGCGTGACGCTCGTGCACCGCTCCACGCGGAACCTCGCCCTGTCCGAGGCCGGCCAGGCCTTCGCGCTCCGCGCCGAGGCGATCCTTGCCGGGGTCCGCGCCGCCGAGGCCGATGCCGCCTCGCTCCAGGAAACGCCGCGTGGGGTCCTGCGGGTGCATTCGCGCACCATGTTCGGCATCGCGGTGTTAGCGCCCCTTCAGACCGACTTCGCCGCGCTCTACCCCGAGGTGACGGTGGAGCTGCACCTCTCCGAACGGCCCGTGCGCCTGCGCGAGGATGGCTTCGACCTCGACTTCCGGATCGCCCCGCCGCAGGAGCTGGGCCTGATGCGGCGGAGGCTGTTCCATTCCGACCGGGTGCTGATCGCCGCGCCCGCCTACCTGTCCGGACGCGCGCCGGTCGCGGCGCCGCAGGATCTCATGTCCCATGCCTGCCTGCCCTACGTGCTGGGCCATGACGCGGTCTACTGGCGCTTCGCCCGCGACGGCGCCATCGAGGAACTGTCGATGCCGGTCGCCTTCGCCTCGAACAACGGCCAGGTGCTGCTGGAATGTGCCCGGCGGGGCCACGGCATCGCGCTGCTCGATCATTACACGGTGGCCGCCGACATCGCGGAGGGGCGGCTGGTGCGGCTGCTGCCCGATTACCGCGTGTCGAACACCACATTCGAGGAAGGCATTTATGCCACCTATCTCGAAACCGTGCAGGTGCCGCTGAAACTGCGCATCTATCTCGACTTCGTAGCCAAGAAATGGCGCGGCCTCGCAAGGATTGCCGATAACGCCGCCTTGCAGCATTGACCAACGGGTCAGTCGCTGCGACAGTACGGGAAACGACATTTCTGCAGGGGCATAACGCGATGAAGGACGAGAGCAAATCGGCAGGTCCCGACGAGGGGGATGCTGCGCTCGCCGTCTCACCGCGGGTGCGGGAACTGCTCGAGGTGGGCGCCCGCGTCTTTGCCGAGAAGGGCTATGACGCCGCCACGATGCGCGATGTCTCGGACGCCTCCGGCGTGTCGAAGGCGCTGCTCTACCACCACTTCGACAGCAAGGACAATTTCTACGCGCAGATCGCCTTTAACTCGTCGCAGAACCTTTACGATTACGTCTTCGACGCGATCCCGGCCGAGGCCACCGCGGCCGAGAAGGTCCATGCCTACATGATCGCCACGGCGACCTTCTTCATGGAACATCGCTGGGCCTGGATCGCCGCCAGCACCGCGTTCTGGAACGATCCCGACCGGCACCGCCTGGAGGCCCGGCTGAAGCGCCGGAAGGAATTCGAATACCTGCTGCGCGACCTGATCCGCGAGGGTGTCGAGAACGGCGAATTCAACGACGTCGACCCGGCAATGACCGGGCGCATCATCCTGTCGTCGATCAACTGGATGCACCGCTGGTACAATCCCGAGAAGACGATGACCCCGCCGGAGATCGTGGATGCCTATTTCGGGATCATCCTGAAGGGTCTCGACAAACGCTGACGCCGTGCCGTTGCCGGACCGGGATCAGCCCGCGGCCGGCGCGCGCTTGCGCGGGATGTGCGTCATCAGCGTCTGGGTGAAGGCACCGTCGACCACCAGGTCCGCCCCGCTGACATAGGCCGCGCGCGCGCTCGACAGGAAGAGCGCGGCATCCGCGATGTCCGACGGCCGACCGATGCGCCGGGCGGGCACCACCGCCTCGCGCGCGGCCCGGTCGTCGGGATCGGCGTAGAAGGCGGCGCTGAGCGGCGTCAGGATCAGGCCGGGTTCAGCAGGTTGCAGCGGATACCCTCGGGCCCCCATTCGACCGCCAGCTGCCGCGTCAGCATCGACAGCGCCGCCTTGCTGCTGGAATAGGCCGCGCCGTTCGGCACGGCATGCGCCGCGGCGATGGAGGAGACGTTGGTGATCGCGCCCGGGCGTGCCGGGTCCCGCAGCCGCCGGAACGCCTGCGCGGTCAGCAGCGCGGCGGTGGTGTTCACGCCCATCTGGAGCGTGAACTGCTCGGCGGTGAGTGTCGCGAGGCTTCGCGGCAGCGACATGGCGGCCACGTTGACCAGGATATCCGGAGGTCCGATGCGCGACGCGGCGGCCTCGACCGCCGGGGCGATCGCATCGCTGTCGGACAGGTCGAGCGGGATGGCCTCGGTCGTGCCGGGCAGGGTGGCGCGGGTGCGCTCCAGCCCCTCCGCGTCCCGGTCGAAGAGCGCGAGGATGGCGCCCTGGGCCGCGAAACCCTCTGCAATGGCACGCCCGATGCCGCCGGCGGCGCCGGTGACCAGGACACGCCGCCCCTTCAGTCCAAGCCAGGACATAGCAACTGCTCCATGCAGGACGCCGGGCCCGAGAGCCCGGCGCGCCGCCTGTCTTTCAAGGGATCACTCGAGGACGATCTCGTTGTTCTGCACGACTTTGCCCCAAACCTTCATGTCGCTGTCGAACTGCGCCTGCAGCGCGTCCGGGCCGCCGGGCTCCGGGATCATGCCGACCTGCTCCATCTGGGCCTGAAGATCGGGATCGCTCATCGCCTTCTCGGTCGAGCCAGCGACCTTTTCGACCATCTCCTGCGGGCTGCCGTCGGGCGCCAAGAGACCGAACCAGAAGGACGACACGAGGTTCGGATAGCCGAGCTCGGTCGTGGTCGGAATGTCGGGGAATTGCTCCATCCGCTCCGGCGTGGTGACGGCGAGGATCTTCAGATCGCCCGACTTCTGGTGCTCCAGCAGAGAGATCGGGCTGGAGAAGTTCAGCTCGGCCTGCCCGCCCATCAGGTCGACCAGCGCGGAGGGGTTGTTGCGATAGGCGACATCCGCCATCTCGACGCCGAGCTCGGATTCGAGCATCAGCCCGAAGAGGTGCGTGACGCTGCCCGGCCCGAGCGTGGCATAGCGCAGCGGCCTGCCGGTATCGTTGGCATGGGTGACGAGGTCCTCGATCTTCTCGACGCCGATGTTCGCCGGAACCGAGACCGTCAGCGGACCGCTCAGCATGGTGGCGACCGGGGTGAAGTCGTCCAGCCCGTAGGGCAGGTTCGGCCGCAGCAGGATGTTGAGCGAGATCGGGCCGGTGGCGCCGACGAGGTAGGTCAGCCCGTCCGCATCGGCCGAGGCGACGTATTGCGCGCCGACGATGCCATTGGCGCCCGGCTTGTTTTCGACCAGCACCGGCTGACCAAGATCGCGGGACATCATGTCGGCCACCTGGCGCACGATTCCGTCAATCAGCCCGCCCGCGCCGTAGGGCACGACAAGGGTGATCGGATCGTCGGATTGCGCGACAGCAAAGCTCGGGCTGGCAAGGGCGGTGGTGGCGGCAAGCGCGGCAACCACGGCGCGGCGGGTCAGGTAATTCACTGTTTCTCCTCCGTTTTGGATGGGGCTCTCCCATTCACGCCCGCACCTGCATGGCGGTGCGGATTGTCATGACGCTAGGCCTGACCGTCCGGTCAGTCAATCCGGATTTTCCGGTTGCCTCGCTCTGGGCGCGATGTTACCCCTAAAGCTGACCGGCTGGTCAGTCAGCGGGTCGGAGGAGCCTGTAGGAGCCTATCCCATGACTTACGAATCGCTGCGTTTCGAAATGGACGGGCATGTCGCCCTGATCACGCTGGACCGCCCGCCTGTAAACGCGCTCAGCCGCCAGATGCGCAGCGAGGTCATCGCCGCCTTCGACGAGATCTCGGCCCGTGATGACATCCGCTGTGCCGTGCTGACCGGGGCGGGCAAGACCTTCTGCGCCGGGGCCGACCTCAAGGACCGGCCCGCCGAGGACATCCCGGGCGATTTCCTTGAACACAACCGGATCACGCGCGAGACCGGCAACGCGATCCGCGAATGCGCCAAGCCCGTCATCGCCGCCGTGAACGGTCCCGCGCTCGGGGCCGGGCTGGGACTGATGTCGGCCTGCGACATCTTCTATGCCTCCGAGAACGCGACCTTCGGCATGCCCGAGATCAACGTGGGTCTCGCCGGCGGCGCCTCAATGCTCAAGACGCTCTTCGGCCGCTCGACCATGCGGCGGATGTTTTACACCGGCGTCCGGCTGACCGCCGCCGAACTGCTCGAACGCTCGATCCTCGAGAAGGTGACCAGCCGCGAGGAGCTGGTGCCGACCGCCATGGCGGTCGCGCAGGACATTGCCTCGAAAAGCCCGCTGGCGATCAAGTACGCCAAGCAGGCGATGACGATGGTCGAATACATGCCGCAGCGAGACGCCTACAGGATGGAACAGAACTACACGATGGCGCTGGCCCAGACCGAGGACGCAAAGGAGGCACGGATGGCGTTCCTCGAGAAGCGCGAGCCGAAGTTCACGGGGCGCTGAGATGAGCATCGAGACGACACTCGGGCGCGGGCTGGACAGCATCTTCCGCCCCGGCTCCATCGCCGTGATCGGCGCCTCGGTCGATCATCGCAAGACCGGCGGGCGGCCCGTGCACCTGTTGAAGATGCACGGCTACGCGGGCCGTATCCTGCCGGTGAACCCGAAGGGCGGCGAGATCCAGGGCCTGCAAGGCTACACCAGCGTGGCCGAGCTGCCCGAGGTGCCGGAGCTCGCGCTGATCGCGGTGCCGGGGGCAGGGGCCCTCGAAGCGGCGCGCGACTGTGCCGAGCGCGGCGTGCCGGCGGCCATCGTGCTTTCGGCCGGCTTCGCCGAACAGGGGCCCGAGGGTGTCGCGCGGCAGGCGGAGCTGAAGGCGATCGCCGACCGGTCGGGCATGCGCGTGCTGGGGCCGAACTGCCTTGGCACCGTGTCGGTGCCAGAACGCGCGATCGGCACCTTCTCCGTCGCGCTCGAGACCGCGATGCCGGCGGAGGGCCCGGTCGCCATCGTCTCGCAGAGCGGCAACGTCGGCAGCCTCGCCATGAAGATGCTGGGACAGAGCGGGGCGGGCATCAGCCGCTTCCTCGCCTCGGGCAACGAATGCGACGTGGACATCGCCGACGCCATCGCATGGTGCGCGGGCGACGCGGCCACGAAGGTGATCCTCTGCTGCATGGAGACCTGCCGCGACGCGGGCCGCCTGACACGGGCGCTGGATATGGCCCGCGCAGCGGACAAGCCGGTGATCGTGCTGAAGATGGGCGCTTCCGACGCCGGGCAGGCGGCGGCGATGTCGCACACCGGTGGGCTGGCCGGGTCGGACCGGGTCTTCGACGCCGTCTTCGCGGCGCACGGCGCGGTGCGGGTGCGCTCGCTCGAGATGCTGGTCCAGTTTGGCAGCGCGGTCGCGGCGCTCGGCGCGCGGCGGATCAGCGACCGGCCTTCGGTGTCGGTGATCGCGGCCTCGGGCGGCTTCGGCATCATGATGGCGGACGCGGCAGAGGCGCAGGGTGTCACGCTGAACCGCACCGGCCCTGCGGCGCAGGAGAAGATCCGCGCCGTCCTGCCACTCGCCTCGTCGGTCAACCCGGTGGACGCGACCGCGCAGATGTCGGCCAGCCCCGAGACCTTCGAGGCGCTGGTCTCGGCCATCTGCGAGGACGACGCGAACGAGGTGGTCTGCGTGATGATGGCCCTCGGCCTCGAGGTGCCGCGCCTGCGCGACGTCTACATGAACGCTCTCGCCAGCCTGCGTGCAAGGTTCCCCGACCGGGTGATCGTGGCCTGCGTCGCCGGTCCCGATGACGCGCTGCGCGCGCTCAACGGCATTGGCATCGTCACCTTCCCGACCATCGACGCGATGATGGAGGGCGTCGCCGCCATCGGCAGGCTTTCCGGCGCCGGAGCCGACAACGCGCCTGCGGCCCGGATCGACGCCGCGCCGCTCGACCGGGCGGCCGTCACCAATGAGGCGGGCGCGAAGCGCGTGCTCGGCGCCGCCGGGGTGCGCTTCCCGCAAGAGATCGTCGCGACCTCCGCCAAGGAGGCGTCGAATGCCGCGCAGAAGGTCGGCATGCCGGTGGCGATGAAGATCCTCTCGGCCGACATCCAGCACAAGTCCGACATCGGCGGCGTGGAACTGGGCGTGACCGGCGCGGAGGCTGCGGCCGCCTACGACCGCATCCTCGCCGCGGCGCGGCAGCATGCGCCCGAGGCGCGGATCGACGGCGTGCTCGTCGCCCCGATGATCCTCGGCGGGACCGAGCTGATCCTCGGCACGACGACGGATCCGATCTTCGGGCCGGTCGTGATGGTTGGGCTCGGCGGCATATTTGCCGAGGTCTTCCGTGACACCGCGCTCCGCGTCGCTCCGGTGACGCTGCCGGAAGCCCACGAGATGCTGCGCGCGCTCAAGAGCTTCCCGCTGCTCGACGGGGCCCGCGGGCGTCCGAAGGCCGACGTGGAGAGCGCCGCGCAAGCGATTGTCGCACTGTCCGAATTCGCCGTCCGCCACGCCTCCGACGTGGCCGAGATCGACATCAACCCCCTTCTCGTGCGGGACGCGGGGCAGGGCGCCATCGCGCTCGACGCCCTGATCGTTCCGCACGGGGACACCAAGGCGGAGGCCGCCGAATGACCCAGACAGCCCTGGCCGAGACAGGCCCGGAAACCCCGAACGTCGCGGCGCATGCCCGCGCATGGCTCGACGCCAACCTGCCAGGCACGCTCCGCGAGGATCGTCTTCAGGATCGCGCGCCGACCGTGCCCGAACTCTGCGAGTGGGAAGCGAAGCTGCATCGCGCCGGCCTCGTCGGCGCCACCTGGCCCGAACGCTATGGCGGCGGTGGCCGGAGCCTGCGCGACCACCTCGACATCAGCCGCGAGATCGGGCGCACGCCCATGCCGGAGAGCGTGAACTCCATCGGCAAGGAACTTGCCGGGCCGATCATCATGGCCGTCGGCACCGACGCCCAGAAGGACGCCTACCTGCCCGCCATCCTCGAGATGCGCGACATCTGGTGCCAGGGTTTCTCGGAACCGAACGCCGGATCCGACCTCGCCGGGCTGCGGACGCGGGCGGTGCAGACGTCCGAAGGCTGGGTCATCAACGGACAGAAGATCTGGACCTCGGGCGCATCGAAATCGAGCCGCTGCCTGCTGCTCTGCCGCACCGGATCCGTCGAGGACCGGCACCGCGGCCTCGTGCTCTTCGCGGTGAAGACAGACACCCCCGGCGTCGACATCCGCGAGATCCGGTCGATCGACGGCGCGCGGCATTTCTGCGAGGTCTTCTTCAACAACGTGGTGGTCCCCGAGGCGGACCTGCTGGGCTCTCCGGACGAAGGCTGGGCCGCGGCGACCCGCGTGCTGTCGATCGAACGGGCGACCAACCGGATGCACCGGGCCTGGCGGTTCGAGAACCAGCTCAGGCATCTCGTCCGCGCCTGTGCCGCGGATCCTGCGACACGCCGGCTGGTCGAGACCGACTATCGCCGCCAGATCGCCGCCGTCTCGGTCGACATCGATCTGCTCAAGGGCCATGTGGAGACGCTTGTCGGCTCGCTGATCGACGGCAACGAGATCGGGCCGCGCGGGTCGCTGCCCAAGCTCTTCTGGAGCGAGGCACACCAGAATTTCGCGGCGCTTGCGCTGGAGATCGTGTCGCAATTCCCGGTCACCATGTCGGACGACCTGAAGGCGGTGAAGCAGCGGATGGAGGACATCTACCTCAAGGCCCGCGCCGAGACGATCTATGCCGGCACCACCGAGATCCAGCTGGGCATCATCGCCAAGCGCATCCTCAGACTCAACCGGGGGGCCTGATCCATGACCGATCACGACCTGACACCTGACGATTTCACCGACACCGCCCGTGCGGTGATGAACGCCTGCGCGGGCGCGGGCGGCACGGCTGCGCGGATGTCGCTGCTGGCCGAGGCCGGGCTGCCCGGCATCCTCGCGCCGGAGGCGGCGGGCGGCATGGACCTGCCGCTCGGCTTCGCGGTCCCGGTGCTGGCGGCCGCGGGCCGCGGCTTCCTCGCCGCGCCGCTTCTCGAAACCATGCTGCTGGCGCGCGCCTTCGCGGGCGTGGACGATGCCGTAGCTGCCGATCTGGCCGCCGGCACCACCTGCGCGACGATCGCGTGGTCTGGCGCCTTCGACGGCACCACCGGCCTTGTCGGCGCGGCGCCGCTTGCGGCCGAGAGCGATCGCGTCCTGGTCTTCCGGACCGACGGCACCGCCGTGCTCGTCTCGAAGGGCGAAGGGGTCGAGGTCGAGGCGGCCGCCACGCTCGAGGTCGACCGGCCCGAGGACAATATCCGGCTGAGCAAGGCCGCGGGGCCCGAGCTGCCCGCCGAGCGGGTCGCGCAGCTCAAGGCGGAGGCGCAGGTCCTGCGGGCGGCGCTGATCCTCGGCGCGGCGGAAGATTGCCTGGATCGCGCCAGCGCCTATGCGCAGGAACGGGTTCAGTTCGGCAAACCGCTCTCGGCCTACCAGGCGATCCAGCACAGCCTGGCCCGCGACTGCCTTGCGGTCGAGACGATCCGCAACTCCATCGCCCGCAGCCTGTCGCCCCATTGCGCCACGCCCGCGGCGGCCGCCCGCGCGACCTTTGTCGGCGCGGCCCGGCTGGGATCGCGGGTTGCCGAGAGCGCGATCCAGGTGCATGGCGGCATGGGCTTCACCTGGGACGTGCCGCTTCACCGACACCTGAGGATGGTCAAGACGCTTGCCGCACAGGGCGGCGCGGCAGATCTGCTGGAGGCGGTTGCAGCCGAGCTCATGGCAGGAGAGGACAGCGAAGCGGAGGAGATGAAACGTGCAGGATGACACCAGGGTAGCCCTCATCACCGGGGCAGGACACGGCATCGGCAAGGCCAGCGCCAAGCTGATGGCGGCGCGCGGCTGGACCGTGGCGATCAATGATCTGAAACCGGAATTCGTCGAGGAGGCGGTCGCCGAGATCACCTCGGCCGGCGGCAAGGCCATACCCGTCGTGCAGAACGTCGGCACCCGAGAGGGCGTCTATGCCGCCGTCGAGACAGTGATGAAGGAGGCCGGGCAGCTCGATGTCATGGTCAATAATGCCGCCTGGGTCCGCTATCAGGCGATCCCGGACGTCGCGCCCGAAACCGTGGAACGCATGCTGCAGGTCGGCTTCAACGGCGTGATCTGGGGCATCCAGGCCGCGGCCGAGGTGATGGACGACAGCCGCGGCGGCGCGATCGTGAACGTGGCCTCTGCCGCCGGATTCCGCTCCGCCCCCCGGTCGCTGGTCTATTCCGGCATCAAGGCCGGCGTCATGGGCATGACCCGCGCGGCTTCGGCCGAGCTGGGCGCGCGCAACATCCGTGTAAACGCCGTCGCACCCTCCGCGGTGCCGACGGAAGGGACGCAGAAGCACCGCAACGCCGATCTCGATGCAAAGCGCATCGCGCACACGCCGCTCGGCCGGCTCGGGACAGTCGACGACATCGCCCGCGCCATCGTCTATCTCAGCGCCCCGGAAAGCGACTTCGTCACCGGGCAGGTGCTTCTGGTGGACGGCGGCATCAACACCGCGAACCTCTGACGCCATGAGCGCGGGCACTTCTCATACCGCGGGCCTCCGTCGCGCTCTCGTCACGGGCGGCGCGGCCGGTATCGGCTGGGCGATCTGTCGCGAGCTTGCCGCGGCGGGGGTGCTCTGCGCCGTGGCCGACATCGACGCGGAGAAGGCCGGCAACCGCGCGGCCGAGCTGGGCGCGGGTCACGTCGCGCTTGGCGTCGACCTGTCGGATCCGGCGGCGGCCCTCGCCCTTCCGGCGCGCGCGGCAGAGGCGCTCGGCGGGCTGGACATCGTGATCAACAACGCGGGCATCACCGACACGTCGGGCCGCCGGATCGGCGAGATCCCGGCGGTGGATTTCGCCCGGCTGGTGGCCGTGAACCTCGCCAGCGTCGAGGGCATCTGCCGGGCGGCGCTGGACCTGCTGCCCAAGGGCGGCGTGGTGGTGAACCTCGCCTCGGGCGCGGCGTTCCGGCCGATCGCCCTGCGCGGGGCCTACAGCGCGACCAAGGCGGGCGTGCTTGCGCTGACCGAAACACTCGACCGCGAGGCCGCGCGGCGCGGCCAGCGCGTGACCGCCGTGGCGCCGGGCTTCGTGCGGACGGAACTGGTCGAGGGGCTGATCGCCAACGGCCGGCTCGATGCCACAGCCGCCGCCGCGCGCGTTCCGCTGGGGCGCCTTGGCGAGCCGGAGGACATTGCCCGCGCGGTGGCCTTCCTGATCTCGCCGGAGGGTGCGCCGCTGGCCGGGCACCACCTGCTGGTCGACGGCGGATCCGCCGCCGCCGCAGGCGCGGCGCGTCCCGACGGCCAGCCGGGGCCGGGCCGGCGCTCGGACCGGATCGCGATCCTCGGAGAGGGGCCGGCGGCCGAGCATCTGGCCGCACGCGCCGGGCACAGGGCGCTGCGCGTCGCCGCGCCGGAGGCTTTGGCGGGAACCGTTGCAGGCGCCGTGATCGACACGCGCGGCCTCACCGCCCTCTCGGCCAGCGCCGCGCTGACGGACGCCCATGCCCTCGCCGCCGCGCTCGATGACGCAGGCGGGGCGTCCGGCCTCTCGATCCTGTTCCTGACCGGCGGCGCGGCAACGACCCGCGCCGCGCTCGGCATGCTGGCGCGGACGATGGCGCTGGAATGGGGCGCACGGGGCCACCGGGTGAACGCGCTCGACTGGGAAGGTCCCACGTTGACAGGGCTGACGGGCCCGGCGGTCTGGCTCTCCGGTGCGGAGGCGGGCTACGTGACCGGGCAGATCGTCCGCGCGGGACCACCGCGGGAGGGTCCGACGCCGGAATAGACCATCAGACCCGCCGCCGCTGACGCGCGCGGCGCGGGAGGCAACTGAGCGGCCATGGCGGCCGGGGAGGACAAATGCTCGACTACCTGAAATCGAGGCGCGAGGACGTGATAGCCGGGCTGGTCACGATCGGCGTCGGCATCTTCATCCTGACCGAGGCCTTCGACTATCGCCTCGGCACGCTGACGCGGATGGGGCCGGGCTATTTCCCGATGCTCCTCGGTGTCATCATGTGCCTGCTCGGCTGCATCCTCGTGCTGTTCTCGGAGCCGGATGCGCCGCAGGGCGCGACCGCGGACAGGACAGTGAAGCGCGGTGTGATCCTCGTCACCGTCGCCTTCCTGGCCTTTGCGCTGCTGATCGAACGGGTCGGCATGGTGCCCTCGGTCACCGTCGCGGTGTTTCTCTCGGCGCTGTCGAACCGCAGCACATCGTGGCTGACAGCCGCCATCCTCGCCGTCGGCACGGCGGCGGCGTGCTGGCTCATCTTCAGCCTTCTCCTCGGACTTCAGATGAAGGCGTTCTGGTAATGGAACTGCTCGGAAACCTCGCCCTCGGACTCTCTGTCGCCGGATCCCTCGCGGGCCTCGGCTACTGCCTGCTCGGCGTCACCCTCGGCACGCTCGTCGGCGTGCTGCCGGGCATCGGGACCATGGCGACGCTCGCCATGCTGCTGCCGATCACCTACCACCTCGAGCCGAACTACGCGCTCATCATGCTGGCGGGGATCTACTATGGCGCGGCCTACGGCGGCTCGACCGCCTCGATCCTGCTGAACCTGCCGGGCACCGCCACAAGCGCGGTCACGGGCATCGACGGCTACCCGATGTCGCGCAAGGGGCAGGCGGGCGTCGCGCTCTTCATGACGGCGATCGCCTCGTTCGTGGGGTCGATGTTCGGCGTCGTGCTGCTGTCGCTCTTCTCGGTGCCCCTCGCACGGGTCGCGCTGCAATTCGGGCCGCAGGAATACTTCTCGCTCATGTTCCTCGGGCTTATCGCCGCCGCGCTGATCGGCTCGGGCCGCTCGATCCGGTCGCTCGCCGCCGTGACGCTGGGCCTTGCGCTCGGGCTCGTGGGGCTCGACCTCAACTCAGGCGTCGCGCGCTTCGCCTTCGGCATGCCCGAGCTCTTCGACGGGCTCTCGCTGGTGGCCGTGGCGATCGGTCTCTTCGGCCTGCCAGAGATCATCGCCAACGCGGGCCGTATCATCAACACTCCGCCCGAGGCGAAGACCATCTCGTTCCGTTCCATGCTGCCCAGCCGGGAGCAATGGCGCCGTTCGCGGATGCCCATGGTGCGCGGCTCGGGCATAGGCGCCTTCTTCGGCGCCCTGCCGGGCACCGGCGGCGTGGTCGCGACCTTCATCTCCTACGCGACGGAGAAGAAGCTCAGCCGTCACCCCGAGGAGTTCGGCAAGGGCGCGATCGAGGGCATCGCCGCGCCGGAGGCCGCCAACAACTCGGCCGTGCAGGCCGCCTTCATCCCGACGCTGAGCCTCGGCATCCCGGGCGACCCGGTGATGGCGATCATGCTGGGCGTGATGATGGTGCACGGCATCCTTCCGGGGCCGAACGTGATCGCGGGCAACCCGGACCTGTTCTGGGGCCTCGTGATGAGCTTCGTGATCGGCAACATCTTCCTGCTGGTCCTGAACCTGCCCCTGATCGGCATCTGGGTGAAGATCCTCTCGATCCCCTATCACCTGCTCTTCCCGGTGATCGTGGCCTTCGTCTGCATCGGCATCTACTCGGTCAATTTCCAGGTGATGGACCTGTATGTCCTGCTGTTCTTCGGCTTCCTCGGCTGGGGCATGAAATCGCTGAACTTCGAGGTGGCGCCGCTGCTCCTCGGCTTCGTGCTCGGACCGATGATGGAGGAGAACTTCCGCCGCGCGCTGATCGTCTCGAACGGCGAGGTCTCGACCTTCCTGACGCGGCCGATCTCGGGCGTGATCATGGTGGTCTCGCTCGCGATCATCGCCTGGTTCGTCGTCGCGGGGCTGCGCCATGTCGCCGGGCGGGGGCGCCGCACTTCGGAGAACCAGAATGCCTGATACCCGCATGTTCCCGCGTGATGCCGCGGTCCCGCAGGTCGCGCGGCTGACCGATACGCCGGACCAGCTGGGCGAAAGCCCGGTCTGGGACCCGCAGGCCCAGAGCCTGTGGTGGATCGACGGGGTCGCGGGCAAGGTCCGCCGGCTGCGGTTCGCGGGATCGGAGCCGGGCGAGTTGGACTGCTTTTCCTTCGACGGCCACGTCGGGTCCATCGCGCTGGCGGACGAGGGGTGCCTCTTGGTCGCGCTCGAACACGAGGTGGTGCTGTTCAGCCCGGACGAACCGGTGCGGCTGTTGCTCCTGCGCCTCGACGAGGCCGACCCCCGGATGCGCCTGAATGACGGCAAGACCGACCGCCGGGGGCGGTTTCTCTGCGCGGGGATGGGGCGGGGTGGCGAGGCGATCGGCGCGCTGCACCGGCTCTGCGACAACCGCGATCATGCCGTCCTGCACGAGGGGCTGACCGTCGGCAACGGCATCTGCTTCAGCCCGGACGGACGGGTGCTCTACTTCGCCGACACGCCTGCCCGGAAGGTCTTTGCCTGCGACTACGACCCGGTCACCGGCGCGGCCTCCAAGCTGCGGGAGCATATTGACACCGCCGCGCTCGGCTCGGGCATCGACGGGGCGACCGTGGACAGCGAGGGCAACCTCTGGGGGGCGCTGATCCGCACGGCGCGGATCGGCTGTTTCGACCCCTCCGGCGCGCTTGTCCGCAGTATCGCCGCGCCCACCGACCTGCCATCGAGCCTCGCCTTCGGCGGGCCCGCGATGGACCGGCTCTTCGTGACCTCGATCAGGGATTCCGGCACCGGTCGCGCCGTGTCCGACCATCCGCTGGGCGGGCATCTGTTCGCGATCGACGGGCTCGGCGCGACAGGCATACCCGAGACGCGCTTCGGGCATTTCTGAACCGAGCGCCGGGCAGGTGACGGGACGAAGCCGATCACGTCTTCAGCCGGTGATCCAGGAAGCGGCAGATGCGCGCCTCGATCTCCGGCGTGTGCATGCGCGGCCTCACATGACCGCCGCCCGGCACGACGATAAGCTCCGGATCCGCCCCGACCGAATGAAGACGCGCGTGGAGATCGAGGCTCTGCCTCACCGGAACCACCGTGTCGGCATCCCCGTGGATCAACAGAAACGGCGGGCTTCCGGCCTGGCAATGGTTGACGGGGCTGGCCCGGGACACGGCCTGAGCGTCGGCCGCTCCGGCCCCAAGGAGCTGGCTGACCGCTTCGTTCAGTGCGGACTCGCTCCGGGCGCCGCTGCGGGCAAGGTCGGAGGGGCCGTAGTAATCCACCACCGCCCGGATCCGGATGCCGGGATCGGGCGCGAAATCCGGCACGTCGCGGGCGAGGGCCGCAAGAGCCGCCAGGTGGCCCCCCGCAGAAAGTCCGAGCAGCCCCAGCCGGTCCATCCGCAGCCCGTGCTCGGGGGCGATCCGGGACAGTTTCGCCAATCCCGCGTTGACGTCCCGGACCTGGGCCGGGAAGGGCGCGTGCTGGGACAACCTGTAGCCGAGACTCGCAACGGCGTAGCCGCATTCCAGGAGATACCAGCAGCGCACCACTTTCCGGTCGCGCCGCGCCCAGCTTCCCCCGTGAACAAAGGCGATCACGCCCTCCGATCCGCTCGCGGGGACATGCAGGTCGAGCCTTTGACGCGGGTGCGGGCCGAAGGGAATGTCGATCACGCTCCGCGTGCCGGGCGGCGGCGGCACTTCGGGTAGAGGCGGCAGGTCGTCTTCTAGCATCTGCTGGAGCTCCGTCGCGGTCCGTCGATCCTGGGTGGATCGTCGGGCCGCTGCAAATGAAACCTGGCGACCCGATCAGAACGCCAGGTTATGGATCAACCCACAAGACCTTAGGCAAGGCGTCATGAGCCCAAGTTATGAGTAGGTATCCATTCGGTATTTTTTCTGAACCCGGGCCGCAGCTACCCTGACCAGAACCAGACTTGATGCCATGAAAGCGGGGCGAGGCCGGACGGATGGAGCTTATACCGAGAATTTCTGAACTCCATCACGAGATGACCGAATGGCGCCGTGATTTCCATGCAAATCCCGAACTGAACTACCGCGAAACGCGCACTTCCGACCGCGTGGCCGAGCGCCTCGAGAGCTGGGGCATCGAGGTCCAACGCGGCCTGGCCGGCACCGGCGTTGTCGGCATGCTGCGCGAAGGCAACGGCCCCGGCGCGATCGGCCTCAGGGCCGACATGGATGCCCTGCCGATCGAGGAGGTGTCGGACCGGCCGTGGCGGTCGACCAATCCCGGGGTGATGCATGCCTGCGGCCACGACGGGCACACCACCATGCTCCTGGGCGCGGCCCGATACCTGGCGGAGACGCGGAATTTCTCGGGCACCGTGCATTTCATCTTCCAGCCGGCCGAGGAGTTCGGGTCGGGCGCCAGGCGCATGGTGGCCGAGGGGCTGTTCGACAGTTTTCCTTGCGACACCGTCTGGGCGCTCCACAACGCGCCCAATCTGCCCGTGGGGCGGGCGGCGATCCGGCCCGGCGCCGTCATGGCGGCGGTCGACGGACTGAAGCTCGTCATCACCGGCAAGGGCGCGCATGCCGCGCGGCCCCACACCGGAAACGACCCGATCTCGGTCGGGGTCCAGCTGCACACGGCGTTCCAGCACCTCGTCACGAAGAACATCGACCCGGTCGAGACCGCGCTGGTGAACGTGACGCAATTCCACGCGGGCACGGCGGTCAACGTCGTGCCGCCGGCGGCCGAGCTGCACGCGACGATCCGCACCTTCGACCAAGGCGTGCGCGAAACCGTGAAGCGGCGCGTGCACGAGATCGTCGCCGGGATGGAGGCGGCCTATGGCGTGTCGATCGGGATCGAGTACCGGATGGGCTGTGCGCCCACCGTGAACACGCCCGAGGAAGCCGCCGCCGCCGACCGCGTCATCGCGGGCGTGCTGGGTGACGCGGCGATCATCCGGGACAATCCGCCGACCGCCGGCGGCGAGGATTTTGCCGACATGCTAGCCGCCCGGCCCGGCGCCTACATCCACATCGGCGCGGGACGGGGCGAGGACGACCCGCAGCTTCACCACCCGTCCTACGACTTCAACGACGACATCCTGCCGATCGGCGCCTCGTATTTCGCGGCGCTCGTCGAGGATCAATTGCGCGCCGGGCAAGGCGCGCAGACCAAAGGGAGGAATGAATGAGACCCATCCACATGCTGCACGCCCTGGCGCTGGCCGCCGCTTTCGTGCTGACCGGCGCGGCGCAGGCCGGCGCCCAGGACAAGGTGCTGCGCTGGTCCTCGCAGGCGTCGATCGCCAATCTGGATCCGCACGGCACCACGGGCGCCCTGCCGCTGTCGATCCTCGGCAACGTCTACGAACCTCTCGTGGGGCGGGACGCGGAAATGGAGCTCGAGCCCGTGCTCGCCACCGGGTGGGAGGTCGTCAACCCGACGACCTGGCGCTTCAAGCTGCGCGAAGGCGTGACCTTCCACAACGGCAACAGCTTCAACGCCGACGACGTGATCTTCTCGATCAACCGCGTCGGCAACCAGTATTCCTTCCTCCGCGACCGGGTCTCGATGATCGAGGAGATGAACAAGATCGACGATCACACGATCGAGTTCGTCACCAAGGTGCCGTCGCCGATCCTGCCCGAATCCTGGACGTCGATCTACATGATGGACAAGGAATGGTCCGAGGAGCACGATGCGACCGTGCCCTCGAATTCGGTCGAGAACATCGAAAGCTACGCCGGTCAGCACAGCAATGGCACCGGCCCCTTCGTGGTCACCGAACGCGTCCCCGAGCAACGCACGGTGTTCGAACCCTTCAAGGACTACTGGGACGAGGTCGATCACAACCTCGACCGGGTCGAATACCTTCCGATCACCCAGGACGGCACCCGCGTCGCGGCCCTGCTGTCGGGCGAGATCGACATGATGTTCCCGGTCCCGCTTCAGGACATCGACCGGATCAATTCCAACGACGGGACGGAGGTGCTGATCCAGCCCGAGCTTCGCACCATCATGCTGGGCATGGACCAGCGCCGGGACGACGCGCTCCAGACCGAGCCCGAGGGCAACCCGTTCAAGGACCGCCGCGTGCGGCTCGCGATCTACCAGGCGATCGACATCGACGGGATCCAGGAAAAGATCATGAACGGCCTTTCCGAACCGGCCGCGACGCTGATTTCTCCCCTGCTGTTCGCGCCTGCGGGCGAGATGGAGCGCTATCCCTTCGACCCCGAGGCCTCCAGGCGCCTTCTGGCCGAGGCCGGGTATCCGGATGGCTTCAAGACCGCGCTGGTCTGCACCAACAACCGCTACGTGAACGACGAGCGCATCTGCCAGGCCGTGACCTCCATGCTGGCCCGTGTCGGCATCGATGTCGATCTGCGGACCATGAACGTGAACCAGTACTGGAAGGTCGTCGGGCGCCCGGTGCAGGAATTCGCCATCTACATGATGGGCTGGACGCCCGGCGGGCTCGACAGCTATTCCGTGCTCTTCAACCTGATGGGAAGCTGGGACGAGGAATCCGGCCGAGGGCGGATCAACAACGGCGACTGGGCCAATGACCGCATCGACGAGATCGTCGCCGCCGTCGAGAGCGAGACCGACAAGGCAAAGCGCGACGCGCTGATCGCGGAGGCCTACCAGATCGTGCATGACGAGGTCTATTACCTGCCGCTGCACCAGCAGGCCGTGGTCTGGGGAGTGCGTGACGGCGTCCACGTGGTCCAGCGCCCCGACGATTACTTCCAGTACAAGCTGGCCACGATGGACGACTGAGCCCTGCCGGCGGCCCCGCATCCCGGCCGCCTCGAGAACCGGGCGCCTCGCAACGGGGCGCCCGTCACCCAGTCAGGAGGGACCTCGCCATGATCCGCTATGTCTCGGGACGGCTCGCCCAGTCCCTTCTCGTCATGTTCCTCGTCGCCGCCGTCGCCTTCGCGCTGTTCGGCTTCGTGGGCGACCCGATCCGCCAGATGATCACCGAGGACGCCTCGCAGTCCGAGATCGACCGCCTGCGCGAGATGATGGGCCTCAACGATCCCGTGCCGGTGCAGTTCTGGCGCTACATCACCGGCGCCGTGCAGGGGGATTTCGGCGTCTCCTATTTCCACAAGCGACCCGTCGGCGCGCTGATCGCGGAACGGCTTCCGGCCACGTTTGAGCTGGCCGGCCTGTCGGTCCTGCTCTCGATCCTCATCGGCGTGCCGCTCGGGGTCTATACGGGCCTGCACCGGCACGGACGCATCGCGCGGGGGCTGATGGCGGTCTCGCTGGTCGGCATCTCGATCCCGACCTTCCTGATCGGGATCATGCTGATCTACCTCTTCTCGGTGATCCTCGGCTGGCTGCCGTCCTTCGGACGGGGCGAGACCGTCGCGCTGTTCGGCGGGGCCTGGACCACGGGGTTCTTCACCGTCTCGGGGCTCAAGTCGCTGATTTTGCCGGCCATCACGCTCGCGCTGTTCCAGAGCACGATGATCATGCGGCTGGTCCGGGCCGAGATGCTGGATGTCATGCGGACCGATTACATCAAGTTCGCCCGCGCCCGCGGTCTGCGCGACCGAAGCGTGCATTTCCGCCACGCGCTGAAGAACACGCTGATGCCGGTCGTCACGGTGATCGGCCTGCAACTCGGGACCGTGATCGCCTTCGCGATCATCACCGAAAGCGTCTTTCAATGGCCCGGCATGGGGCGGCTGTTTCTCCAGGCGATCCAGCAGGTCGATATCCCGGTGATGTCCGCCTACCTGATCATGATCGCCTTCTTCTTCGTGGTCATCAACCTAATCACGGACCTTGCATATTACGCCATCGACCCGCGTCTGCGGACGAACGCGGTCAAGGGAGGGGCGCATGCCTGACACCAACACCAACGCCGTGGCGCCGGGCGCCGTGATCGCCCCCAAGGGCCGCTGGCATCGCCTGCGCGACAGCGACCTCGCGCACAGTTTCCTGTCGTCGCCGGTGACGGTGGCCGCAGCCGCCTTTGCGATGCTGATGATCCTGGCTTCGCTCGGCGCGGGCCTGATCGCACCGCACGATCCCTACGACATGGCCTCGATCGACATTTTCGACGCCATGCTGCCGCCCGCCTGGAAAGATGGCGGCGAGGCAGAGTTCCTGCTGGGGACCGATGCGATCGGCCGGGACGTCCTGTCCACGATCCTCTACGGCAGCCGCATGTCGATCTTCATCGGCGTGACCAGCGTGATCCTGTCGCTGGCGATCGGCGTCACCGCCGGGCTCTTCGCAGGCTATCGGGGCGGCTGGATCGACGCGGTCATCATGCGCATAGCCGAGATCCAGCTCTCGCTGCCGACGATCCTGGTGGCGCTGCTGATCAACGGGATCCTGCGGGCCATCGCACCGCCCTCGACGCTCGACAGCATCGCGATCCTTGTCCTGATCCTGTCGATCGGGCTCAGCAACTGGGTCCAGTTCGCGCGGGCCGTCCGCGCCTCGACCATGGTCGAGCGGGGACAGGAATACATCCTGGCCGCGCGTCTGATCGGGATCGGTGGGATGGCGATCATGTTCCGACACATCCTGCCCAACGTGATGGGACCGATCATGGTGATCGCGACGCTCAACCTTTCGGGCGCGATCCTGACCGAGGCGACGCTGTCGTTCCTGGGCGTCGGCGTCCCCCCGACGCAGCCCTCGCTCGGCACGCTGATCAACGACGGGACCGACTACCTGTTCTCCGGGTCCTGGTGGATCACGATCTTCCCCGGCGCGGCGCTCGCCCTTCTCGTGCTGACGGTGAACCTCGTCGGCGACTGGCTGCGCGATGCACTGAACCCCACGCTTGGATGATGCCATGAGCCTTCTCGAACTGCGCGACCTCAAAATCCACTTCGACACGCGCCGCCGGACGGTGGAGGCGGTGCGGGGCATCGACCTCACTGTCGAACGGGGCGAGATCCTGGGCATCGTGGGGGAATCCGGGGCCGGGAAATCCACCATCGGCAACGCGATCATGGGGCTTCTCGAACCGCCCGGACGGATCGCGGGCGGAGAGGTGATCTTCGACGGCGCTCGGCTGGACACCATGTCCGAGAAGCAGCGGCGGCACATCCGGGGCGCCCGGATCGGCATGATCTTCCAGGACCCGATGACGAGCCTGAACCCGCTGCTTACGGTCGGGGACCAGATCGCCGAGACGATCTGCCGCCACAGCGGCAAGCCGCGGGCGACCGCGATGCGCGAAGCCGTCGCCTTTCTGGGCGAAGTGGGGATCCCGGAACCAGAGACGCGCGCGGGCGAGTATCCGCACCAGTTCTCGGGCGGGATGCGCCAGCGTGTGGTCATCACGCTCGCCCTCTGCGCCGACCCCGACCTCGTCATCTGCGACGAGCCGACCACGGCGCTCGACGTCTCGGTACAGGCGCAGATCCTCGACCTCCTGCGCAGGCTCTGCCGGGAGCGCAATGTCGGCGCGATCTTCATCACCCACGACATGGGCGTGATCTCGGAGGTCACGGACCGGGTGGCGGTGATGTACCAGGGCCGCGTCGTCGAAACGGGGGCGACCGCCTCGGTCCTGGCGCGTCCCCGGCATGCCTACAGCCAGAGCCTGCTGGCCGCGGTCCCGCGCTCGGACGTCCGGCTCGACCGCTTCCCGCAGCTCGACTACCGCGCGGACGGGGAAGACCCGAGCACGCGCAAGGTGATCGACCTCTCGACCCACTGGCTGGGGCGGCGCGTCGGCGAGGCGGCGACGGCCGACGTCGCCCCGCTGCTGCAGGCCGAGGGCCTCACAATGCGTTTCGTCAGTCATCACTCGGTGGTGCCATCCTGGCGGCGCAGCTTCGCCGCCGTCCGTGACGTGAGCTTCGACATCAGGCGGGGCGAGACATTCGGCCTCGTCGGCGAAAGCGGTTCCGGCAAGTCCACGGTGGCGCGCATGATCGCCGGGCTCTACGAGCCGAGCGAGGGGCGCATATTCTACGACCGGACCGAGATCGCGGGCCCCGGCGCCGTGGCGATGCAGCCCCGGACGCGCCAGCAGATCCAGATGATCTTCCAGGATCCCTTCTCTTCCCTGAACCGGCGCAAGCGGGTCGGCGACATCCTGACCGAACCGATCCGGCACCACCGCCTCGCGGCGTCGCGGGGCGAGGCCGACGCCATCGCAGCCGACCTGCTCGACCACGTGGGCCTGGGGGCCGAGGCGGCGCGCGCATATCCGCACGAATTCTCGGGCGGGCAGCGGCAGCGGATATCCATCGCCCGGGCGCTCGCGACGCGGCCGCAATTCCTGATCTGCGACGAACCGACCTCGGCGCTCGACGTGTCGATCCAGGCGCAGATCCTGAACCTGCTGAAGAACCTCCAGCAGGAGCTCGGGCTGACGCTGCTCTTCATCAGCCACGACCTGCCGGTGATCCGCCAGATGTGCGACCGCGTCGGCGTGATGAGATCCGGCGAGATAGTCGAACTCGCCCCGGCAGAGCAGCTCTTCAAGGCGCCGGCGCATCCCTACACCCGTGAGCTTCTGAGCCTCATGCCGCGCGTCGTCGGGGAAGACGTCGACCGGTGCGCGGAGGGGCGCCAAGCGTCCGCGGGCACAGCGCAGACAAAGTGCTAGCCCGCCTCCTCGCGGGCGCGCCGCGGCAGCCGAACCTCCATCCAGTCTGGCCGGTTGGAGACGCCGTCATGCATGTCGCGGATGTGCCGTTTCAGGATGTTCAGGAAGCGGTTCGCCAGCGGAGACGCCACACGGTCCCTCGGCCGGAAGGATGAGAAGGTGAACTCGATCGCCGGATCGAAAGGGATCGCGACCACATCGCGCCAGAACTCCTGCCGCACGCCCAGGGGCTCGACGATGGCGACGCCGACGCCCCGCGAGACCAGCGCGTTCGCCTCGGCCGAGGCGAAGACCTCTATCCGCATCTTGCGGCTGACACGGTGCTGCTCGAACACCCCGTCGGTGATGTGCCGCATCCGGCTGTCGCGGCTGAACGAGATGAACTCCTCGCCCTCGAGGTCCTTGGGACCGATCCGCGAGCGCCCGGCAAGCGGGTGATCCCGCGGCACCACGCAGACCGAGCTCGCATGCAGCAGCGGCTCGATCCGCAGGGCGGGGTGCTGGAACTGCGTGACCGAGAAACCGATGTCGACATTCGCGGCCAGCACGTCGGGCCCGACGTTGGAGGACATGTCCATCAGGATGTCGACCTGCGGATTTTCGCGCGAGAATTCCGCCAGCGCGTCGGCGACCAGCGTGTGCCCGATCGTCGCCGCGGTAATCAACCGCAACTCACCCGTCCGGAATTCGCGCAGGTCCCGCGCGAAACGCTCCACGTCGGCGAGCGAGGCAAAGAGGCGCCGCACCTCGTTGTAGAGCATCCGCGCCTCGTCGGTCGGAATCAGGCGCCGCTTCTCGCGGTGGAAGAGTGCGAGGTCGAGGTCGAGCTCGAGCCCGGCAAGCATCTTGCTCATGGCCGGCTGGGTGACATACATCCGTTCGGCCGCCGCGGTCACGGTGCCTGTTTCCATGAACTGGATGAAGGCTTCGAGTTGCCTGTGGGTGATGCGCATGGCCTGCCTTTCGTCGCTCGGCGAAGCTTACCGCGCATCCCCGGCCGGGCAACAGGCGCCGGGCGCCGTCACCCCGCCGCCGGTGGCCAGGTCCCGGCCCAAGGCATCAGCCGTTCGATCGCCGCCGCCACGCCAAGCAGCCGCGCCTCGCTGTGCCAGGGTCCGACGATCTGCATGCCGATCGGGATCCCCGAGGACGACATGCCGACCGGGACCGACATCGCGGGATGGCCGCTCGCGTTCTGGGGGACCGTGTAGGGATACCAGGATTCCCGCAGCGGCCCGTGATCCACCCCGTCCACGATCAGCGGCCCGTCCGCCTGCTGGTCGACGGGAAGCGAGGGCGTGACAATGGTCGGCGTGATGTAGATTTCGGCGCCATCGAAATTGCGCTCCACCTCGTGGAAGATGTCCGTCCGCGCCCGGATCGCGCCGGCCAGTGCGTCGTAGGTGTGCTGCGGTCCCGGCGTCAGGGACAGCCGGGCCGTCCGGTCCATCCGGTCCCCGAACGCGTCCCGGAGATGGCCGAACCGCGCGAACTGGTAGGCGCGCATCAGGATCAGCGCGTTGCCGATGTCATGGACCGGCGCGTCGATCGTGCCAACGTCCCGCGCCCCTGCATCGGTCAGGACCGACACGGCGTTCACGACCGCGGCCTCGACCTCGGGGTCCAGCCATTCGTTCACGGTGCGCAGCACGACGCGCAGCCGCAGGCCCTTCAGCGCCGCGACCGGGTCCTCGGGAAGCGTAACCGCATCCGCGCTGCCGCCGAAGGACCAGGGGTCGCGCCGGTCGGGGCCCTTCATGCCGTTGAGCCCAAGCGCCAGGTCCGAAATCGTCCGGCCCATCACCCCGATGCAGGTGAGCGAGCCGAAGACATCCGTCGTCGTTTCATGCGGGATCGCGCCCCAGGTCGCCTTGATCCCCGCCACGCCGCAGGCGGAGGCCGGTATGCGGCCCGACCCGGCACCGTCGGACGAGACGTGCAGCGGACCGAAGCCCATGGACGCGCCGATGCCGGCACCGCCCGAGGACCCGCCGCAGGAGCGCGAGAGGTCCCAGGGGTTCCGGCTGATCCCGTTGGTGGGGCAGTCGGTCAGCACCTTGTGGCCGAATTCCGGCGTCGCGGTCTTGGCAAAGGGAATGGCGCCCTTGAGGCGCAGCCGGGCGATCGCCTCGGCATCCGTGTCGGCGATGACGCCCCTGTAGGCGAAGGAGCCCATCTCGACCGGCAGGCCCTTCACCTTGACAAGGTCCTTTACGGTCACGGGCACCCCTTGCAGCGCGCCGGGCGCCGCGCCGTCGGCGAGCGCGCGGTCACGCGCTTCGGCCTCCTGCATCGCGGCCTCGGGGTCGCAATGGGCTATGCCGTTCGTCTCGGTGTCCAGTCTCTCGATCCGGTCCAGCACGGCGCGCATCAGCCGCGCGGCCTTCAGCTCGCCGGTGCGCAGGCGCGGCAGCAGGTCCGTCGCGCTCATGCGGCAGAGTTCGTCTTCGGTCATACAGGTCTCCCCCCTTTTGGCTTACGCTACGTCGGCCTCTCCGGCTCTGCCCAGATGTCAGAGCCGAAGGAACGCCGCGGCGTTGCCCCCAAGCCACCTCTCGGCCACGTCCTCCTCGATGGGCAGGTCGCGCACCTCCTGGATCACGCGGCCCATGGGCATCATCGGCCAGGCCGTGCCCACGATCATCCGGTCCTTCAGGATCGTCCGCCCGTACTGCATGAGCGGGCCGTAGCCCGAATGTTCGACGTCCAGCAGCTTCGGCCGCATCGCCACGAGCCCGATCCAGAGGTTCGGATGGCGCCATGCGACGGACAGCAGCTCCTCGACCCAGGGCCAGCCGGGCGGGGCGGCGCAGACGCGGAGTTCGGGGAAATCGCAGAGCACCCGGTCGAGCATCTCGGGCCGGCCGAAATCGGGCGAGGACTTGAGCGAGAAGTTCACGCCCACATGCACGTTGACGGGCACGTCGAGTTCGACGCATTTCGCATAGAGCGGGTACATCCGACGGTCATCCACCGCCAGGCGGTTCTCGAAGCATTGCAGGTTGAGCCCCTTGAGGCCCAGCTCCCGCACCGCGAATTCAAGCTCGCGTACCGCCGTCATGCCCTTGTTCGGATCGACCCCCGCGAACCCGGTGAACCGGTCGGGATGAGCCCGGACCACCTCGGCCACGGCCTCGTTCGTGACGCGGCCGCCGAAGGTGGTCTCCACGTCGCGGCCCTTGAGGACGGTCAGCCCGATCCCGGCCGCATCCGCCTCCTCGAACCATTGCCCGAGCGTCAGATCGCCGCGCGCCGAGGCCTTTTCCGAGGCGGCATAGACCCGCCGGTAATTCGCCAGGTGGCTGCCGTCGCTGAGCGAAAGCTCCGGGATCGGGGGCGTCGCCCCGTAATCGATGATCATCGCTGTCTCCTCACCGCCAGACCTGTTCCACCCGGTCGAAGGCGCCGATGCGGTGATCCTGCCGCGCCTTAACCAGTTCCGACTTCGCGACCTTGAACGAAGTCGTGCGCGGCATCGTCTCGATGAATTCGAAGTACCGCGGCACCTTGAACGAGGCGAGCCGCCGGGACGCGTAGTCGATGATCTGCCCGACCATGGCCTCGTCCGCCGCATGCCCGTTCTGGAGCGTCAGGAAGGCTTTCACCTCCTCGCCCCGCAGATCGTCCGGAACCGGGATCAGGGCGACCTCCTCGATCTCGGCCATGTCGCGCAGCACGCCCTCGACCTCGCGGCAGGCGATGTTCTCTCCCGAGCGGCGAATCATGTCCTTCTTGCGGCCGACGATGAAGTGATAGCCCCGGGCGTCGCGGCGGAAGAGATCGCCGGTGTGAAACCAGCCGTCCCGCAGCACCTCGGCCGTCGCGTCCGGGTTCTCGTGGTAGCCCTGGAACATGCCGGGGCCCCGGATCAGAAGCTCGCCGATCTCGCCCTCGGGCACCTCATGGCCGGCATCGTCCACGATCCGCGTCTCGCGGAACGGGGAGGGGCGGCCGCAGCTGCCCGACCCCACCATGTCCTCCGCCTCCATCGGCATGTAGAGGCCCGAACCGATCTCGGTCATGCCGAAGGCTTCCCGCGCGGTCAGCCCGTAGCGCGCCTCGATCTCGGCATGGGCCGAGGGGCGCACGCCGTAGATGTTCGCGCGGATCACCGGATTGTCGGCATCATGCGGGGCGGGGGGCTGCTTGGTCGCGGCCTCGGGGAACAGACAGAACTCGATCCGGTGCTCCGACAGCCAGCGCGAGAACCGCGTCGCACTCTGCCTGCGCCCGACGACCACCGTGCCCCGCTGGTAGATCGCCATGAGCAGGAGCCATTGCGGATCCATGTAGGTGAAGGGGGTCGTGGCCAGGATCCGGCGGAACCGGCGGCCGTCGCGCCAGGCATTCACCATCCCCGTGGTGAGCCAGTAGCGGTGCGACAGCAGGCAGCCCTTGGGCAGGCCGGTGGTCCCCGACGTATACTGGATGTTCATCAGGTCGTCGCAATCGATCCCGGTCTCGGGGCAGTTTTCGGGATCGGCGGCCGCGCATGCATCGCGCCAGCCGGCGGACCCCACGACAAGCGTCCGGACATCGCTATCGGTGCCGTCGAGCACGCTGGTCAGATCCTCGTGGATCAGCAGCAACTCGGCGCGCGCATTGCCGAGCAGGAAGTCGAGCTCTCGCGGGGAATAGCGGATGTTGACCGGCACCATGACGGCACCGAGCCGGGCGAGGCCCAGCCATGCGAGCGGCATCTCCGGGATGTTCGGCAGCATCACCGCGACCCGGCTGCCCTGCGTCACCCCCTGGCCCGCCAGCATCGCGCCGATCCTCCGGCTCTCCCGCTGGACCTCGGCATAGGTCGCGCTCACGTCCTCGTCGAAGAATTCCCAGAGCGTGGCATCGGGGACGTCGTCCGCCGCTGTGTCCAGAAGCGCGGGAATCGAGGCGGGAAAGTCGGCCCTCTCGATCGTCTCGCGTCGTTCGTCCGGGCTCTGGTCGGGTCGGGTCAGGGGCACGGGCGTCATGGAATGATCTTGTCCTTCATGGCTGGAGACCGGTGCCGTCTTCCGGCGCCGCGCCCAATGCTAGACAGCGGGGCGACCGGGCTTCAAATGCCGAATGATCTTCAAATCATAACCCAGATGCATGCTCGGAGTTTCCGAGCTTTATCGATTATATTCCGTCGCTTAATGCCAATCATCTCTGCGCTTCGTAATATTCATTCCTGGAATGATATTCTTGTACTTTGCTATTTGACTTGACCCCTCCCTGCAGGCCGAGAATGCGCCATGTTCGACCGCCATTCCCCTGCAGAAACATTGTCCGACCGGAGGAGCGTCTTGACCTCGACCCAGACCCGCGCCGACCCCATTCTTCGCATCGAGTCCGTCACCAAGAGTTTCGGCAGCTTCACCGCCGTGCGGGACGTCAGCCTCGAAGTGGGTGAGGGGGAATTCGTGACGCTGCTCGGCCCCTCGGGCTGCGGCAAGTCCACGCTGCTGCGCATGATCGCGGGGTTCGAACAGCCGACCAGCGGCGCGATACGGATGCGGGGGCAGGACATTTCCCAACAGGCGGCCTACGACCGCGAGATCGGCATGGTCTTCCAGAACCTCGCGCTGTTCCCGCATCTGAACGTCTTCGACAACGTCGCTTTCGGCCTCCGCGCCCGTCGCCGGACAGAGGGGATCGACCGCAAGGTGCGCGAGATGCTGGCGCTGGTCGGGCTCGAGGGCTTCGAGACCCGCGGCACCGCGCAGATCTCCGGCGGCCAGCGGCAGCGCGTGGCGCTGGCCCGCTCGCTCGTCACCTCGCCCGACATCCTGCTGCTTGATGAGCCGCTCTCCGCGCTCGACCTCAAGTTGCGACGCCAGTTGCAGGGGGAACTGAAACGCATCCAGCAGGACACCGGCATCACCTTCATCTTCGTCACCCACGATCAGGAAGAAGCGCTGTCGATGTCCGACCGGATCGCGGTGATGAATGCCGGGCGGGTGGAGCAGTTCGGCTCCGCGGTCGACACCTATCATCGTCCACAGACCGAATTCGTCGCCCGCTTCGTGGGCGAGACGAACCTGCTGCGGGGCCAGGTCCATGCGGCAGATGCCGCGCGCGTCACGCTCCGGCTCGACGGCCTCGCGGCGCCGGTGGCGGTGGCGGTGCCGCTGCCGGCGGGCGAGACGCCGCCGGGGCAGGGGGATCCGGTGGCGATCTCTGTCCGTCCCGAACACGTGGAACTCGGCCGGCCGGGCCTGCACACCTGCGAGGCCCGGGTCACGTCGCACAGCTTTTCCGGCGCGACGATCACCTATGCGCTCGACAGCGCGGCCGGCCCGCTGCTGGCAAGGGTCCCGTTCCAGCCGGGGCAGGGCCATCCGCTGCCCGACGGGCAGTCCGTTTCGGCAGGCTGGCCCGATGAAGCGGTCACCTTGATCCCGGATCAACCGGGGCATGATACAACCGACAAGGAGATTTGAGATGAAAGTCACAAGACGCCAGACAATGGCCGGCCTCATGGGCGCGGCCGCGAGCCTTTCGCTGCCGGGCCGGCTTTCGGCCCAGGCCGGACCGATCCTGCACGCCTCCTGGGGCGGCGGCGTCGGCGATACCTGGACGGGCGCCTTCGCCGGTCCCTTCGAGGCCGAGACGGGCACCTCCGTCCGCATCGTCGAGGTCCCGAACCCCGAGGCGCAGTTCCGCGCGCAGGCGGGCAATCCGCAGTACCACACCGGCATCGGCACCTTCGTGCAGGGCGTGAACCTGATGCGGGACGACATGCTTGAGACGTTCGACATCGAGGAGATCCCCGCGATGAAGAACATCCCCGAGGAGTACTGGCTCAAGACGGAAGACGGCCGCCTTGCGGGCATCACTCCGTATTTCGCCTATTACGGCATCGCGGTGAACACGGACGAGGCCTCGATCGAGGATTTCTCTTCGTGGAAAAGCCTCGCCGACGAAAAGTGGAAGGGCCGGCTCGGCATGACGCGGCCGATCTATCTGTCGACCTACGACCTGACGATCCTGTCGAAGGCCGCCGGCGGCGACGAGAAGAACACCGACGGGGGCATGAAGCTGTTGGAGGGCATGTCCCGCAACGTGCTGAACGTGTCGAACTCTCTCGCCCAGCAGAACACCATGCTGGAACGCGGAGAGGTGGCGGCGATGCCGTTCTATTCCGTCCGGGTCTGGTCGCTGAACGAAGCTGGCGTCGATCACGTGAAGATCGTGATCCCCGACGAGGGCGCGCTGCTTCTGCCCTATGTGGTCGTGGCGCCCAAGGGTGTGTCGGATCGCGAGAGGGTCGCGGAGTGGCTCAACTTCATCGCCTCGCCCGAACCGCAGGAACGCGGCATGGAGATCTCGGGCTACATCCCCGCCAATTCCGAGGCCGAGGCCACGGACGAGATCCGCGCCAAGCTGGGCATGACGTTCCAGGAGGTGAAGGACCGCCTCTATCAGCCCGACTGGGGCTACATCGCCGCGCATCAGAAGGAGACCGTGGCCGAGATCGACCAGATGCTGGCCAATCTCTGACCGGACCCGGCCGCCCCGTTTCGCGACGGGGCGGCCTTCTGCCACCGCATCGAAGGGGCAGAGACGCAAGCCGTCGGCCCCACCCCAATCCGGAGCTTTCCCCCGTGCCCCGATCCGCCCGCACCGCGCTTATGCTTGCGCCCTCCGCCCTCCTGATGGCCGTCTTCGTCGTGGGCCTCGTCCGGCTCATCTGGTCCTCGGTGGTCCTGGATGGCCAGTTCGACCTTGCCCATTACACCGCGATCTTCAGCCGGTCCGACTATGTCGCCATGCTGGGCCGCACCTTGCGCACGGCGGCCCTCACCACGCTCTTCGCGCTCCTGATCGGCTACCCCACGGCCTATTACGTCGCGCGCTACCGCGGGAACCGCAACGTCCTGCTGCTGCTCATCATCTTCCCATGGCTCGTCTCCATCGTGGTGCGAAGCTACGGCTGGGTGGTCATCCTGGGACCGCGCGGCCTGATCAACAGCTTCCTCACCTGGAGCGGGCTGACCGACCGGCCGGCCCCGTTGATGTACAACGATTTCAGCGTCGTTCTGGGGCTCGTCCACGTGCTCTGCCCGTTCATGATCATCGCGATCGTCTCGGTCCTCATGCAGATCCCCCGCAATCTAGAGGAAGCCTCCATGAGCCTCGGCGGCCGCCCCGTGCACACCTTCGCCACCGTCCTGCTGCCGCTGTCGCTGCCCGGCATCCTGACCGGGACCACGCTCGTCTACCTGATGGCGACGGGTGCCATTGTCACGCCGCTGCTGCTCGGGGGCCTCGGCGACACGATGCTGGGCACAGAGATCTTCCAGGAGGTCATGCATTTCTTCGACTATCCCAAGGCCGCCGCGCTGGCCACGGTCCTGCTGGTGACGGCGCTCGCGATCGTCCTGCCGATCCAGCTGCTCGAACGGCGCGTGACGCGCAGGCTGAACGGGGAGGGCGCGCCATGACATCCCGCATCGTCGCCTGGGCCGTCCTGCTATTCCTGCCGCTGCCCATCGTCATCGTCGTGCTGTCGTCCTTCACCTCGGCGGGCTATCTCTCCTTCCCGATCGAGGGGGTATCGCTTCGCTGGTATGCGGAGTTCCTGGGCTCGGCCGACTGGCTCAAGGTCCTCGGCACCTCTGCTCTGCTGGCCCTGATCGGGGCGCTCGTCAGCACCGGCGCCTCCTTCGCGGCCGCCTGGGCCGTGGTCCGTCACGGCGTGCCGCTTGGCGGCAGCTACGAGACGCTCCTGCTCACGCCGCTGATCTTTCCCCATGCGGCCATCGGCGTCATCATGATCGTCACGCTCGCGGGGCTGGGCTGGCTCGGCACCTTCACCGGGCTTGTGCTGGTGCATTGCATCCTGACCATTCCCTACGCCTATCGCCCGGTCGCCGCCGCGCTTCGCAAGGCCGACCCGGCGCTGGAGGAGGCGGCGGCCAGCCTCGGCGCACGGCCCTGGCGCATTTTCTGGCTGGTGTCGCTGCCGGCGGTGCGTCCGGGTCTGGTCACCTCTCTGCTCTTCAGCTTCATCATTTCCTTCGACGAGGTGACGGTGACCATGTTCCTCGTCGGGCCTTTCGTGATGACCCTGCCGGTGCAGGTCTTCTCGGAGGTGCTGGAAAGCGCGAGCCCGATCATCGCCGCCGTGTCGGCCGCTCTGGTCCTCTTCACCTCGCTGATGGTCTTCGTGCTCGACCGGGTCATCGGCATCCAGTTCTTCGTGGAGCGTGACTGATGGCGGCGTTGATAACGACCCCCTACTGGTGGGAGGACGCCCCGCCCCGCAGCCTTGGCCGCACACCGCCCGAGCGCGCCGATGTCGCGATCGTCGGCGGCGGCTTCACCGGGCTGAACGCGGCGATCACCCTGCGCCGCGCCGGTGCCAGCGTCGTGGTGCTGGAGGCCGATGATTTCGGTTTCGGCGCCAGCGGCCGCAATGCGGGCCACGTCTCGAGCGGTGTGAACCTCGGCAAGGCCGCGGCTTCGTCGCAGGTCCGCTCGCCCCTCGAGTCGCGGCTGCCGCCCGGAACCTTCCAGGCCTTGAAGAACGAGGCGGCGGCCTCCTTCGACTTCGTCGAGGCGCGGGTCGCCGAGCTGCCGCGCGACGCCGAATACCGCCGGTCGGGCCGCGTGGTCTGCGCCTCGCTGCCCGGCCACTTCACGGCGATGAAGGCGAAGGCAGCCAAGATGGAGCGGGACGGCGCCCTCCTTGTCCCGAAGGACAGGATGCGCGGGGCCATCGGGTCCGACATCTATCACGGCGGCATGACCATCGACCGGGCCGGACAGCTTCACCCGGCGAAATACGTGCAGGGGCTCGTCGACCTGGCCGACAGTGAGGGCGCCGCGCTCTGCGACAATCATCGGGTGACGGCGATCGAACGCTCCGGGACCGGCTGGCGCGTCACCGCCCGTGGACGGCAGGTCGCCTGCGACCGCGTCTTCATCGCCACGAACGGCTATTCCGACAGCCTCGTCCCATGGCTACGCCGGCGGGTCATTCCGGCGGCGAGCTATATCGTCGTGACGGACAGGCTGCCCGACGGGCTGATCGACGAATTGCTGCCCGAGGGGCGCACGGCCGTCGACAGCCGGCGGCTGCTCAGCTATTTCCGCCCGACGCCCGACCGGCGGCGCATCCTCTTCGGCGGACGGGCGAGCCTGCGGATGCGGGACGCGGGGATCATAGCGAAAGAGCTCTCGAACCGGCTGACCACCATCTTTCCGCAGATGCGCGGGATCCCGATCCGCTACGCGTGGTCCGGCCGGATCGCCTTCACCTTCGACCTGCTGCCGCATCTGGGGGAACACGAGGGCATCGTCCATGCGCTCGGCTGCAACGGCTCGGGGGTGGCGATGCAGAGCTACCTCGGGCACATGGCCGGCCAGGCGATGGCGGGCGGTGCACCATCCGCCTTCTGGAACCTCCGCTTTCCGACCGCGCCGCTCTACCGCGAGACACCGTGGTTCCTGCCGGCGATGACCGGCTGGTACAGGTTCCGCGATGGCATGGAACGCCTCACGGGGCACTGAACCGGGGGGCCGCTCGCGCCTTACCTGACGCCGTTCAGAAAGACCGACAGGCCGTAGTCGAAGCGCGCCTCCCAGGCCTTCGTGGACGGTCTGGTCTGCGCGCCGACCAGCGCCTCCAGGATCGGAAGGTGCAGCATGTCCATCAGCAGCGACGCGGCCGCGGAGGTGTCCGCGATCCGCAACTCGCCCCGCGCGACGGCGAGGTCGAGTTCGCGTTTCAGCCGGGCCTGCTTGCTGCGCGGCCCGTCGTCGAGACACCGCCGGGCCAGCCGCGGGTGATGCGCGGCCTCCGCGATGGCAAGGCGGAGGAGGGCGATCGGCAGGTCCCAGGCCTCGGCCGGCTGGTCGAACCGGAAGAGCCGGCGCACCCGGGTCTCGAAGCCGGCGCCATCGTCCTCGGTCGCGCTCTCGTCCTCCATCGAGGAGAAGCGGCGCTCGATATAGGCGTCGAACAGGGCGTCGCGATCCTGGAACATGTCGTAGAGCGTCTGTTTCGACATCCCGGCGCGGCGGGCGATCGCGGCCATCGTCATGCCGGCCAGCCCGACCTCGCAGAACATGTCATCCAGCGCCGAGAGGATCCGGTCGCGCCGTTCGCCCGGGTCCATCGCCATCGGACGGCCCCGCGACCGGCGCGGCGCCGCGCCATCGTCTGATGCATCTGCTGCCATCGGGCTCCTCCCCCTGCGCTGCCCGGGCGCGGCATGTCGGATTGGGCTTGCGGACCGCCGCTCGGGCGATTTAAGAGACTTGAAAGTCTTTTATGTGAGTCACGGGCCTCCGCCAAGCGGTTTCCCTGCCTTCCCCGAAAGGAGCCTGAAATGGCCCATCCTGTCCAGTCGCCCCTGCGGGCGCTCCTCACGCTGTGTGCCATCGTCATCGCCGGCGCCGCCCCGGCGCAGCAGGGGGCCGGGGCTCCGCCGGCCGTGACGGTGGAGACCATGCAGCCGCAGGCGCTGACCCTGACCTCGACCCTGCCGGGCCGGGTGCGCGCCTCGGCCCAGGCCGAGGTCCGGCCGCAGGTGAACGGGATCATCACCGAACGTCTGTTCCGCGAGGGCTCGATGGTCTCCGAGGGCGACGTGCTGTTCCGCATCGACCCGACGAGCTATGAGGCGGCGGTGGCGCAGGCGCGGGCCTCGGTCAACGCGGCGCAGGCGCAGCTGAGCGCGGCCGATCGGGAGTTCGCGCGCGTGACCGAGCTGAGCGACCGGGGCGTGGCCACACAGGCCGCCATGGACAACGCCGTTTCCGTCCGCGACACCGCGCTGGCGCAGGCCGATGTCGCCGAGGCCGCCCTGCGCGCCGCCGAGATCCAGCTGGCGCACACCGAGGTGCGGGCCCGCCTGTCGGGACGCATCGGCCTCTCCGAAGCCTCGCCGGGCTCTCTCGTCACCGCCAGCCAGGCAACCCCGCTTGCCACCATTCGCAAGCTCGATGTCGTGCATGTGGACGTCACGCAATCCGCCGCCGAGATCCTCCGGCGGCGCAAGGGCGGGGGCGGTGATCTGGACGATGCCGCCGTGTCCCTGACCCTCGCCGACGGGTCGACCTTCGAGCACACCGGCCTGCTGACCGCAGCCGAGCCGCATGTCGACGAACAGACCGGCGTGGTCGTGCTGCGGATCGAGTTCGTCAATCCCGACATGCTGCTTCTGCCCGGCATGTACGTGCAGGTCGAGATGCCGACCCGCAAGGTCGAGAACGCCTTCCTTGTCCCGCAGGAGGCCGTCACCCGCGACCGACGCGGCAATCCCCAGACGATGGTCGTCGGCGAGGACGGCACGGTCGAGCTGCGCGCCCTGACGCTGCTGCAGGATCACGGCGCCGACTGGGTGGTGACCGAAGGCGTGTCCGCCGGCGACAAGGTGATCGTCGAAGGGCTGCAGAAGGCGGCTCCCGGCGCACAGGTGTCGCCGCAGGAACGCGAACGCACGGCCTCGGCCGCGGCGCCGGCAGAGTAGGGCAGGGCATGGCACGTTTCTTCATCGACCGGCCGATCTTTGCCTGGGTGATCTCGATCATCATCATGGGCGTGGGCACGCTTTCGATCCTGACCCTTCCGGTGGCGCAATATCCGCAGATCGCGCCGCCCTCGATCAGCGTCAGCGCGGTCTATCCCGGCGCCTCGGCGCAGACGGTGGCCAATACCGTGACGCAGGTGATCGAGCAGCAGATGACCGGGCTCGACGGCATGCGCTACATGTCGTCGAACTCCTCCTCGGCCGGGACGTCCTCGATCACCCTGACCTTCGAGACCGGGACCGACCCGGACATCGCGCAGGTGCAGGTGCAGAACAAGCTGTCGCAGGCCACGCCCCTGCTGCCCGAAAGCGTGCAGCGGCAGGGGGTCACGGTGCGCAAGTCCTCGGCCGGGTTCCTGATGGTGATCTCGCTGATCTCGCCGGACGGTTCGATGGACGAGACCGACCTCGCCGACTACCTGCAGACCAACCTCGTCGACGAGATGTCGCGGATCGAGGGGGTCGGCTCGGTCCAGGTCTTCGGGGCGCAATACGCCATGCGCATCTGGCTCGACCCGTCGAAGCTGTCGGCCTACGAGCTGACGCCCTCGGACGTGGTCGGCGCGGTCTCGTCCGAGAACGCGCAGATCTCGGCCGGCGCCTTCGGCAACCGCCCCGCCCCCGAGGGGCAGATGCTGAACGCCACGATCACCGCGCAGTCGCTGCTGCAGACGCCCGAGGACTTCCGCCAGATCGTGCTGCGGGCAGAACCCAACGGCGGGCTCGTCCTGCTGGGTGACGTGGCCGAGGTCGAGATCGGGTCCGAGGGCTACAACTTCTCGGCCAGCTACAACGGGCAGGCGGCCACCGGCATGGCGATCAGCCTCGCGCCCGGCGCGAACGCGCTCGACACCTCGAAGCTGGTGCATGAACGGATGGCGGAATTCGCGGAGTTCTTCCCGAACGGCATCGACTATGTTGTGCCCTACGACACCACCCCCTTCGTCGAGATCTCGATCGAATCCGTCGTGCACACGCTGATCGAGGCGATCGTGCTGGTGTTCCTGGTGATGTATCTCTTCCTGCAGAACTTCCGCGCGACGCTGATCCCGACGCTGGCCGTTCCGGTCGTGCTTCTGGGCACCTTCGGGATCATGGCGGCCATGGGCTTCACCATCAACACGCTGACGATGCTGGCCATGGTGCTGGCGATCGGCCTCCTGGTCGATGACGCCATCGTGGTGGTCGAGAACGTCGAACGGGTGATGGAGGAAGACGGTCTGAGCCCCTACGAGGCGACGAAGAAATCGATGGGCCAGATCACCGGCGCGCTGATCGGCATCGCCATGGTGCTCTCGGCGGTCTTCGTGCCGATGGCCTTCTTCGGCGGATCCACCGGGGTGATCTACCAGCAGTTCGCGATCACCATCGTCTCGGCCATGGCGCTGTCGGTGGTCGTCGCGCTGACCCTGACGCCCGCGCTCTGCGCCACCATGCTGAAGCAGAGCCACGGCAGGCGGGGCGGTCTCTTCGGTCTGTTCAACCGCGGCTTCGACGCCACCCTGCGCGGCTACGGCCGGAGCGTCGGCGGGATCGTGCGGCGTCCGCTCCGGATGGGGCTGATCTATCTCGCGCTCGTCGCCGCCATGGCGCTGCTGTTCACGCGCACCCCGACCGGCTTCCTGCCGGAAGAGGATCAGGGGATGATGCTGGTGATGATCCAGGGGCCGACCGGCGCGACGCTGGAGCGGACCGAGGCGGTCATTCACACGATCCACACCCACTTCCTCGAGACCGAGGCCGATGCGGTCGATGCCGTCTTCGGGGTCGCGGGCTTCGGGTTCGCGGGGCAGGGGCAGAACATGGGCCTCGCCTTCGTCCGGATGAAGGACTGGTCCGTGCGCGAGGATCCGGCGCTGTCGGTCCAGGCGGTCGCGGGGCGGGCCTACGGTGCCCTGTCCCGGATCCAGGACGCGATGGTCTTTCCGATCGTGCCCCCCTCGGTGCCCGAGCTGGGCAATGCCTCGGGCTTCGACATGTTCCTGCAGGCCCGCGGCGGGCAGACCCATGACGAACTTGTCGCCGCGCGCAACCAGCTGCTCGGCATGGCGGCGCAGAGCCCGCTGCTGACCGGGGTCAGGCCCAACGGGCTGGAGGACGCCTCGCAGTTCAAGCTCGACATCGACTGGCGCAAGGCGGGGGCCATGGGGGTCTCGGCCAGCGACGTCTCGCAGCTTCTGGGCATCGCCTGGGCCGGGTCCTACGTGAACGACTTCCTCGACCAGGGGCGGATCAAGCGGGTCTACGTCCAGGGCGAGGCCGACAGCCGCGCGACCCCGTCGGACATCGACAAGTGGCGGGTCCGCAACGCCACCGGCGGGCTGGTGCCCTTCGCCAACTTCGCCGAAGGCAAGTGGGAGCTCGGCGCGCAGGGCGTCTATCGCTACAACGGCGTGCCCGCGATGCAGATCCAGGGCAACCCGGCGCCCGGCGTCACCTCGGGCGAGGCGATGGCCGAGATGGAGCGCCTGGCAAGCCAGCTCCCGCCGGGCTTCGGCATCTCCTGGACCGGCCTCTCGCTCGAGGAACGCCAGTCCGGCAACCAGGCGCCGCTGCTCTACGCGCTGTCGCTCGCCGCGGTCTTCCTCTCGCTGGCCGCGCTCTACGAAAGCTGGTCGATCCCCTTCGCCGTGATGCTCGCGATGCCGATCGGCGTGCTCGGCGCGCTGATCGGGGCCTGGCTCGGCGGCTACGAGAACGGCGTCTTCTTCCAGGTGGGCCTGCTGACGGTCATCGGCCTGACCGGCAAGAACGCGATCCTCATCGTGGAATTCGCGCGGGAAAGGGTCGAGGCCGGGGAAGAGCTCATCTCCGCCACGGTCGAGGCCGCCCGCCAGAGGTTCCGTCCCATCGTGATGACCTCGATGGCGTTCTCGCTGGGCGTGCTGCCGCTGGTCCTGTCCATCGGCGCAGGCTCCGGCGGGCGGAACGCGATCGGCGCCGGCGTCCTGGGCGGAACGATCTCGGCCACCGTGCTGGGTGTCCTGCTGGTGCCGCTGTTCTTCGTCATCGTGACGCGTCTGTTCACGCGGCGGCGCAAGCGCCCGACCGGCGCACCTGCGGAGGTCTGACCGCGCGCCGAAGGCAAGCGTGAGCGGAAACGGTTTGATTAGCCAATAGGCACCGCCCTGCGTCCACGCGGACCTTTGCAGTTCCGTGCCGCGTCGGGTGAGGAAGGCGTCGCAGTGCGGGCTGCGTCGCTTCTCGCCGAAGGCGCGTGACTCTGCGCGGTTCCTGACAGCACCCAAACGGTGTAAGACTTGTTATGTTTCATCCAGGGTGCCGGCGACGCCTTGAGGCGGAGTGGCCTCCGCTCCGCCCAGGGCGGGGATGCTGCGACGGTCCTCCTCACATATTCGAGAAACGCGGCTCCGGCAGCCCGGGCGTCGCGACACGAACCGCGAAAAGCCGACCGGCCAAGACATCGTTTTCGTCCAGATCGCCACGTGTCATGTAACGCGCCGTAGTGATGTACAGCGTGCGCAGGTCCGGCCCACCGAAAGAGATCATGGTGGGGTTCACCGTCGGCACGGCAATCCGCGCGACCTCACGCCCGTCCGGCGAGACACGCACGACAGCCCCGGCACCATAGAGCGCGGACCAGTAGTGACCTTCGCTGTCGACGGCCGCGCCATCCGGATGTTCGCCACTGGATGTCGTGAACACCACGTCTCGCACGTAGGTGTCCGGCGCGCGCGACGGCGTCAGGCGATAGACGACCCGGCTGCGGCTGTCGGAATGGTAGAAGCTTTCCGTCCCGACCGGAAAAGCCAGGCCGTTGGAATTGACGAAGCCACGTATGGCCACCACGACGCGGCCGTCCGGATCGATGCGGTAGAGCGCACCGTCGGGCGCGTCGGGCGCGGTGCCGAATGTGCCGACCCAGAAGCGCCCCTGGCGATCACACTTGCCGTCGTTAAGGCGACAGGTCGCCGCGTCGTTGGGCGTGGTGGCGAAATGTTCGATGGCACCCGTGGCCGGGTCGAGCAAAAGAAGGCGGTTGCGCAAGGCGCAGAGAACGCGCCCGTCCTCGCACAATGCGAAAGACCCGATTTCTTCCGGCATGTCCCACCTCCGAACCCCGCCGGCCGCGTCCAGCCGATAGAGGCAGGGCGCGTGGCTATCGACCCACCAAAGCGCGCCATCGCGCGCGTCCCACGTCGGGCACTCGCCAAGTTCGCTGACGACGTCGGTGATCGGTTCAGGGCGACTGTCGAGCATGTCGTCATCCTTCAATACAGGGGAAACCACGGTTCGGGCAGCGGCAGGCGCAGAACGCGTTCCACCAGAACGACCAGGAAAAGCAGGGTTCCAACCGCGGCCGGAACGGCAAGTGTCCATTTCTCGCCTTGCACCAGCATGTAGGCGAGCACGAAAACCGGGGCGGCAACGGGAAAGCCGAATGCGATGGCCGCTGCGAAGAAGGCGCCCATCCACAGGCAGCACCGCAGCACCGGCCGGAGGGGCGGGCCTTCCCACGACGCGACTGGGCTGGCCTTTACGAAGGGCAGGATCGTGTGGATCACGCCGCAGACGATCATCACGCTGCAGATGAAGACCGGGAAGGTTGCCGCCATCGCCTCCCATTGCAGGGCCGCAAAAAGTGCGGCCAGCGCCATCAGCGTGAGCGCCACGCCGAACCACCAAGACGGGTCCCTGAAGGGGGTGTCACGCATTGCCGCCTCCTGCCTGCTGGGCCCTCATCGCACGATCGCGCCTCCCGCGCAGGACCATCGCTGCGAGGAATGCGAGTGTCAGGCCCAGCGTCGCCAAGACGATCGGGCGCTGCCAGAGCCAGGAGGCGCCATAGACCTGCACGGAAATGAAGAAGTTCGCTTCGGCCAGTTGCCCCAGCACCATGCCGATCAGCAACGGAACCCGCGGCCAGTCATAGGCCTTCATGAACAGCCCGAGCGCGCCGAAGACGGCAAAGGCGATCAGGTCGTTGTAGCTGTTCGATGCGAACGTCGCGCCGATCGCCATGAAAGTGATAATCAGGGGGGCGATCACGCTCGCCCGGACCTGGCAAAGCTTCACGATATGCCGCTGCAGGACAAGGCAGATCAAGGCAACGACGATGTTCGCAAGGATCACGGTCCAGAGCATCTGGAACGTCAGCGGCAGCTGTTCGTTCAGCATCGCGCTGCCGGGCCGCAATCCGACGATCAGGAAGACGCCCAGCATGACCGCCATCGAGGCATTGCCGGGAATCCCGAGCGCAACCGTCGGGATGATGGCGCCGGGCTTCTGGGCCGTGGTCGCGGATTCAGCCGCGAGGACACCCCGGATATCGCCCTTGCCGAACTGCGAACTGTCCCTCGCGGACTGGACCGCGTGAGAATAGCCCAGCCATTCCGCCGCCGATCCGCCAAGGCCGGGAACCACGCCACAGACCCCGCCGATGACGGAACAGCGCACCACCAGCCACCGATGTCGGATCGTGTCGCGCAACCCTTCGAGGGCCCCGCCCTTCACCGCGAAGTCCCGCGCGATCGAGGTCCGCGACGCCATCAGCTCCATGACTTCGGGCACGGCGAAGAGGCCGAGCGCCACGGGAACCAGGGGAAGCCCGTCTTCGAGGTAGCTCCAGCCCAGGGTGTACCGGTAATCCCCTGTCGCCCCTGCCACCCCGATGCAGGAGATCAGAAGACCGGCAGCCGCGACCATCAGCCCGCGTGCGATATTCGGCCCGACCAGCGAGCCCGACATCACCAGTCCCATCATGGCCAGCATGAAGAATTCCGGCGACCCGAAACTGTTGATCACGGGCCGGATCACCGGCAGCAGGACCAGGAAGATCACCGAGAACACGATCGTTCCGACGATGGAGGCGAAATAGGACGCCGAAAGCGCCCTGCCGGCCTCGCCCCGCTTGGCCATCGGGTAGCCGTCGAGGTAGGTCGCCTGCGCCGCCGATGTCCCCGGAATACCCAGAAGGACCGCCGGGATCGCATCCGTCTGCGTCGTCACGGCATACATGCCGAGGAGGAAGGAAAACGCCACTTCGGGCGGTTGCCCGATCGCGAAGGGAAGCAGCAGCCCCATGCCCGTCAAGCCGGAGAGGCCGGGCACGAGGCCGAAGAACATCCCCGACACGATCCCGACCATGGTCCATACGAGAACCTTGGCGGTGAAGATCGTGCTCAGCCCGATTGCAAGCGCCCCGAAAATATCTTCCATGGATCCTCCCTCCCGGTTTGCCCGGACGCGACTCAGGTCGCGTCCGGGCGCGGTCTCACTTGAAGTACGCCGGGGCGAGTTCCATCAGGATCTCGACCACCTCGGGCGCCTTGAAGCCATCGTGGAGCGCTTCCAGCTTTTCCCGCGTTTCGGCGGTGTCCGAGAACGGGCGGACTGTCGCCTCCATTTGCTCTACCGCCGCTGCGTATTCGGGGTCCGCCACCGCCTTGGAGAGGGCGGTTTCCCAGGCCTGGACGTATGCTTCTGGCGTCCCGGGGGCGAGCAGGTAGATGAACTGCACGGCGGCCGCCTGATTGAAGGCCGAGAACAGTTTGTACTGGGGGGTATCCAGCGCATCGGGCTTGTATTCGCGAATGAGCTCGTCGAAGGTCGGCGCGTCGATGCTGGCATCACGCACAAATCCGTCCGGCCCGGGAATTCCGACCTGTCCGAAGGCATGAACCGTTCCCGCCTCCTCGACGGAGTCCTGCTGTACAGCGTAGTAATCGCCGTTCAGGCTCGTGATCGTGGTTTCTCCTGTCAGGACGGACTGGAGGTTGTTGCCGGCGGCGCCAAACCCGCCGATGATCCGCGACCTGGCGCCGAACATTTCTGCGAAGACATTGAAACGATTGCCGTTCAGGTCGGCTGGTGACGGTGCACTGAACAGCAACGGCTTCGGCGTGTCCGCAAGGTCTGCGGGGACTTCCACGCCCAGGTCGTTCCGGATCAACACCACCGTATTGACGGGCTGGCTGCCTGCTATCCCGAAGTCGCGCACGTCGAGTTCGAAATCCTTGAGCGTCACCCACCGTGTCGGGATCGAGTTGCAAAGGCAGATCTCGAGCCCGTCCGGCCTGGACGAGTTGTGCATGTAGGTGGCGGCCTGGATGCCAGCGGCTCCTGGCCGCGGCTCGACCACGACGGTCGGTTCGCCCGGCAGGTATTTGGCCACGAAGGGCGCAAGCGTCCGCGCGAACAGGTCGGTGGACCCGCCGGCCGCGAAATTCTGCACGATGCGGACGGTCTTGCCCGAAAAATCGGCCTCTTGCGCGGCGGCCACATTGGGTATCGCAAATGCGGACGCCATTGCCAGCGCTGCGAAAATCTTCTGTCTCATAATCTCCTCCCAGAGTTGGTGATGTCAGGTGGCGCTGGATCCGATGCAGCGCGTCGCCACCACCGAAGTATCGGTCATGTAGCTGCGTCTGCGCGCGAAGCTCTCGACCCATCGTGGCTTGGACTGCTCGGGCGGCAGGTTGAAGAACCGCGATGCAGACCAAGCCTCGAGGTCGTCGTACCTGGCGATCAGCAGGTAACGCGTCACGCCGTTTTCGGGCGCGGTGTGCCACATGCCGACGACGTGGCACTTCGTGTCTTTTTCAAACTCGTCCCACACGGGGATCGTGTCGGCCTCGAAGCTCCCGGCCTTGTCGCTTAGAACATGGAACCACCGGTTGGTGAACATCGCCCTGCTTTCCTCGAGCAGGTCGAGATCGCGCTCGGAGGCTGGCGACAGCGCCTGGCGCGTGACAGACACCACGTCATTCAGCGCTTCGATCTCCTCTACCGCCGCGTCCATCCGGGCCTGGTCCTCGGCGGACAGCACGGCGAAAACGGTGTTGACGCTTGCACCGATCTGGGGCGCGAAGAGGCCGATCGCCCGTACCGCGCCGTCGGCCAGCCTCAGTTCACGCAACTGGCGTCCCACGGCGTCCCACCGGTTGGGTGCGGTCGCAACGGTCAGGTATTCCTTCATCTGGCAAATCTCCTTCAACTGCGCTCCGAAAGGGGCGCATTGCCGTGGTCGTTTTCGGATTTCCTCCCATCGGGCAGCCTTCGCCGCCCGTCCACGGATAAGTTTAGACGGGGCGAGCTATAGAGATAAAATTCATAAAACCGTAAGCCCATCGGCAGAACCGATGGGCTGTGGAGTCGCTGCCGTGGATCGAAATCACCGGAACTTCCTCCTGGTGTCAGAGGCAGGCAGTTTTTCTGCAGCGGCCCGGTCACATGGGATCAGCCAGTCAGCATTGTCTGAATCGGTGTCGAAGCTCGAAGATCACTACCGGGTGCAACTCTTCGATCGCGTCGCGCGTGGGGTCCTGCTGACGGAATACGGCCAGATCGTCCTCGAACGTGTGAAGGCGATCCGGGCCGAGTACGACAACACCGCCCGCGAGATCGAGGCGCAAAGGGAAAAGTCGCTGGCCGAACTCCGGATAAGCTGCGGCCCTCGCTGGGCCATCAACCTGATGCCTGCCTTGATCGCCAGCCTGCAAAACGAGTTCCGGGGCTTCAACGCACGCGTCGTCATGGCCCATCGGTCTCAGATCATGGAGTCCCTGCAAAAGCGTGAGACCGACGTCGGTGTCTGCGGCATCGCGAAACCGCCCCAAGACCCCGGCCTGGCATACGAGATGCTTTCAACGGTGCATTCCAACATCTTCGCAAGGGAAGGCCATCCGGTGCACGCGACCGGCTCGGCAGTCGACCTTTCGGAATGGCCCTGGACGAACCTCCACCGAAGCCCCGTCGAGCAGCTGTTGCCCGAGGACGTGATCCTGAAGATGTCTCGAAAGCACATGGTCACGCTGACCACCGACAGCTTCACAATAGCGCTGCGCCACGCCGCACTCAGCGACAATCTGCTGATAATCCCCGAAGCCCTGGCCAACCTGGCAAAGAGTTATGGACTGAAGGCTGTCCAAGGCCACCTGCCAATCCGCGAGTTCCGAACGGCGGTGTTCTACCATCGCGCGATACAATCCCGCCCCGTGATCCGGCGACTAATCACCGTGATCCGCGACTGGGACAACGGCGGGCAGGACGAGGCGGCACTGGCCAGAGCATTATCGCGATAAATGCATACACCAGCGCTTGGAGGCCTGGGTATCCCGAACCGCGCGGACCGTTCCGGATGCACGACGTTCAAGGCGATCCCCGCCGCCTCGCCTGACGGGCCAAGAGTTGAGGGTCCCGAAACGACCGGACATCCGGCCGTGGCTTCCGTCACCGTCCGAAATTCGGGGAGGTGTCAAACAGAAGCGTGAGGCCGAGGACCGCGATGCTTCCTGCCCCGCCGCCACGCCGCAAGAGCACACGCGGCACCGGCCTCAGACCACGACCCGCGACCACGCGCCGTAGCCGTGGCGGACCGGACCACGGGGAATGCTCGCCGAGACAAGGGCGAGCCCGGCCGCAATGTCGGCCCCGCGCTGAAGCCATGTGCCCGCCATCACCAAGGCACAGACCACCAGACCGGCGCCGAGACAGACGTTCAGGAACCGCACCGGACGCGCGCTTTCTGCCAGTGCAGTCACCGCGACGGTCACCGCGAGCGCGCCGACCAGGTGATCGGCATCGGCCAGCATCCCCTCCGTACCGAGCGTCAGGCGGGTGAACATCAGCCACACCCCGATCGCCACGCTGGCGCAGAGCCCCCATGTGAGGCCGACGCCACCGCCCAGCATCTCGCCGAGAAGGGCACGCGGCGGACGCTCGAAGCTTTCCTGCCGCAGGTCGTCCGGCCCTTCGTCGGTGTCGCCCGTGAGGAGGATCCGCAGCACGGGGCGTCCGGCGCGGCGGCGGCGGGCGAGGAACTGGCAGGTGGCGATCAGCTCGTCCACCGAATAGGGAATCTGGATCAGCATTGCCGCCGCAGTCAGCAGGCAGAGCGTGCACCACGTGCCCAGCAGTATCGGCTGGATCACGATGAAGGTGATCGAAACGATACCGAGCGGCACGATCATGATGCCGAAGATCAGCACCAGCCACGGCATCGTCCGCCAGCGCCGGGCCGAGCCGACCAGCCCGATCAGGATCTCGAGCTGGTAGGTCAGCGCGCCCAGGCCGGCGTCCGGCACGGGCCAGGCTTCGGAAACCGAGGAGGTGATGATCTCCTCGGTGCCGTTCTTCGGGTCCTCCGGGCTGCCCGGAAAGAACGGTTCCCACACCGACTCCACATGGCCCAGCTGATAGGCGGCCAGGTAGCGCGAGATGAAATAGCCGATGAACGCGAGCGCGATGATCGGCAGTCTCTGGGTCCAGTCCGAGGGCGAATAGTCCCAGCCCTTCGGGATCGTCGGGCCCGTCACGGCGGCCATCGTGCCGACCCCCGGCGCCGGCCGTGTGCAGACGGCCAGGCCGAAGATGATCGCACCCACGAGCGAGCCGTTCAGATAGGCCGCGGGGCTTTCCGTCCAGAAAACCAGTGGCGCCGTCATCACCCAGGTCGCCACCACGGCCACGCCCCAGCGGACCAGCGCCGCCCGCCACGATAGGGCGAGGAAGCTGCCGGCCATGACCAGCCCTCCCGCAACCATGTCGCTCAGCAGCATTCCGGTGTCCGCCGCATACCCAAGCAGCATCGGCGCGATCAGCAGCCATGCGCCCATCCCGATATTGAGGAAGTGGGCCCAGATGTGCGCGGCATGCGCACGGCGGAACGCCTCCTCCGCCTGTCGGCGCAGCGATTCAGGGTCGTCCCGGTCGGCGGCCGCCTCCAGCCAACGAGGCTTGGTGAGCCCGTTGGCCTCGTACCACGCTACCGGATCCTCCTTGAGCGCGCTGACCATGGCCGGCAGCGTCTCGCGCAGCGAATGACGGGGGCGCCAGCCGAGAAGCGCCTCGGCCCGGCTGATGTCGAGTTCGTAATGGTCGTCCGCCATGCGCACCATGAACGGCTTGATGAACGGTTCCTCGCCGTGGTCGAAATCGTCCGGCACGACGGGTTCGGATTTCTGCTGGAGCCATGCGCCGGCGGCCGCCAGAGGCTTCGGGACCGACAGCGTCGTCCAGTCGTCTTCGTCGTGGATCAGCCGCGCCAGTGTCTCCTGCAGCTCTCCGTATCCCATGGCTTCGGATTCGCCGACGAGGATCACCGCCTCTTCGGGCAGCTCGGCGCGGCGGTCCACGACCCGGGCGAAGGCGTCGAGCATGTCCTCGCGATGAAGAAAGGACTGGCCCGTCGCGAGGTCTCCGGAATAGGCATGCGCCTTCGGATCGCGTTCATAGATGCGCCGGATCTGCTCGGCCAGCGTGGGCACCGCGGTGGATTCGTCGTAGAGCCCGGCCAGGTGCAACAACACGAAGGGGATGCCGCCGTGCTCTTCGCGTATCACCGCCTCCGTCTCGGCCTTCGACTCCGGATAGGCCCATTGAGGGTCAATCTGCGTCGTCTCCGTGATCGGCAGTCCCGGCGCGCCGGGGCGATGCACCAGCATCGTCCCGGAATAGACGAAGCGTTCGACGGTATAGGCCGACAGGGCGTTCAGCAGGTTGCGCGTGCCCTCGACGTTGACCTTGTCGTAGAGCGGGTTTTCCTCGCCCGAGAAGTCGAAGAAGGCGGCAAGGTGGATGACCGCGGCAAACCGGCTGCCATGCGCCTCGGCCACATCCTCGAGCGCCCGCGCGACCGAGGCCGCGTCGGTGATGTCGAAGGCGAAGATCCCCTCGCCCGCCTCGAGGTCGAGCCCCACGACCTCGTAATCGGCGCCCAACCTTTCACGCAGGGCCCGGCCGATCGATCCGGCGGCTCCGGTTATAAGGACTCTCGGTTTCTCTGTCATCTCCACCCGGCCAGTTCGTCTCTGCGGTCCCGCTCGGGCCCCGAAGCGGGGCGCGGCCCGCCGCCCGGCTCAGCGATCGTCGACGATGATCGTCACGTCCTCGGTGCCTGCCGTCTCCCAGGTCAGGATGTCCTCGGCCGTGAACCCCGCGCTCTCCAGGGCGCGCCTCGCGAAGATGTTCAGCCGGATCTGATCTCGGATGCCTGCGATGACCTCCGCGTTTTCGCGCAACACCTCGGTCAGGGACTGAGCGTGATAGGCATCGTTTCCCTCGAGGTCGCTGATCGGAACGACGTGCACCGACCCCTGCGAGGAAAGGTGGGAAAGTGGATCCTGCGGCATGGCGGTCTTGCTGCGCACGCTGTCGATGACCGCCTGGACGTCGTCCAGCATGTCGCGCGAGGGATAGGAGTCTTCCACATTGGTGGCCGCGTCTTCCTTGGTGTCGGCGTCCGAGCTCGCGGTCTCGGGGTCCGAAGGGGGCCGGGTGACATCTGCCGCCGGGTCCTGCGTGCCGGCCGACGCGCTCGCGCCGCTGTCCTCCTGCGTAGGCGCCGCGGCTGCTGGCGCCGCTGCAAGCATGAGAATGCCCAAAGCGCATGCTGTCGTTTTCATCATTGCCTCCCGCTGGCTCTGAAATCTGGAGTTGCAAATCCAACAGGAGCTGCCGGGAAATGTTCCCGAGCGATCGGACCTCGTGTCGGAGACGAGCCGCTGCAGCGCTCAACGCTCGGCCGCGAGGACAAGGATGGCCAGCTTGCGACCGCGCCCGTCCCTTCGGACAACCATCGCGTAGTGCGTCATCTGCGGATCAAACAGGTTGGCCCGGCGCGCATCCTGGTCGAGCCAGTCGTTCACGAAGGCGCGCACGTCGCCCTCCGTGATCACCTGGCCGCACCCGCCACATTCCGCCATCAGCGCCTTCAGATCCCGGAAGGCGCGCAGACTGCGTGGCATCGTGGCGAAGAGGTCCAGATCCTGCAGTCGGAAGCTGTCCAGGTCGGACGGCACCGCGTCCAGGATCGCCTCGCGCAAGGCCGAGCTGCCGGCGACGGGCGGCAGGCCGGCTTCGTGTCGCGCTGCGTTGAGCTCGTCACCCGCCAATTCCATTACGTCGCCGTCCTCGACCTCAGCGGTGCCCTTGCCGCGTGACGTCCCCGGACCGGCAAAAGTCTGAACGGCATAGATCACACCGTCACCGGACGCCGCACCGAAACCGAACCGCGCAAGCCCGCGCCGCAGGATGTTCGCACGATGCTCGGGACTGTCCATCCAGCCTTCGTGGAACTGCGAGATACGGTCCCGGTCGAGCGCACCACAATTGCGGCACATCGCGATGTTCTCGGCGACGAGTTCCCATTCCCCGCCGCCCGCGTCGAGAAACCTCTCTCGCGGCCCGTCACCGCCCGGGGTGACATGCGAATAATATCCGCGCTCGAGCATGTCCTCGGCATGGAGCTGCGCGGCCTCGTCCAGAACGTCTCCGCCTTCGAGCGGCGGCAGACCCTCGTCCTGCCGCGAGGTGTTCACGTGTTCGAGGGCGGCGGCGCGCAGGGCGGCGATATCCTCGGCACCCGACGCCTGGCCGGACATGACGAGCAGCGCGAGGGAGAGCATTCCCGCCCAGGCCAGGACACGCCTGCGTATTACGGTCAAAGCTTCGCCCGGCGCGATCGCCACAGCCGGCAGGTCGAGGAGGTCCGAGCTCCGCAATTCACCCCTGTTCATCCACCGCTCCCTTGCACGTTCCGAGTCCGGGAAACGGAAACGGGCGCGCAATGTTCCCGGACTCGACGCTCACCCGGGATGGGGGCCGTCGGAATCCTGCCCCCGGGTCCCGTCGGAAGACCGGATTAAGTCCGGCGACTGCCTGAGAAAGATTTGCCGCCCCGGACTGCGGTGCTACAACGACGTACAGGTTTTGAACCTCTTCCGCATCCGGCGGCAATCGGCAGTTCGAGCAGAGTGCGCAGCGAGGTGAGTTCCTTGACGACACTTTTCCCAGGCAGCTATTGCGGCGACGCACCTTCGCCGGACCTGATCTGGCAATCCTTCAATCTCGACCCGTATCTGCTGGCCGTTCTCGCACTCCTCGCCGTCGCGCTGCGGCGGCAGCCGCCGGCGCTGGTCGCGGTGGCCGTGCTGGCCGTCGTGTTCGTCTCGCCATTGTGCGCCATAGCAGTGGCCCTGTTTTCGGCCCGGGTGGTGCATCATGTGCTGTTGGTCGCCGTCGCGGCCCCGCTTCTGGCGGCGGCGCTTCCCGCGCCGCGCCGGGCGCGGGTCATCCCGCTGCATTTCATGCTGTCCACCGCGGTCCTTTGGGTCTGGCACCTTCCTCAGGCCTATGACCTGGCGCTGCGCGACATCGCAGTCTACTGGATCATGCAACTTTCCCTGCTCGGATCCGCGACCCTGTTCTGGCGCGCGGTACTTGTCGGCGCAGAGGCGATCGGCGGCGTGCTCTGGGGCCTGGCCGGCCTGATCCAAATGGGCCTGCTCGGCGCAATTCTGACCCTGGCCCCCGCCCCCCTCTACGACTCCCATGCGCAGGCGCCCTATCTCTGGGGGCTGACGCCGCTCGCGGATCAGCAACTCGGCGGCCTTCTCATGTGGGTGCCGGCCATGCTGCCCTATCTCGTCGTGATCGCCGTGCTCGCCCGGCGCGGGTGGCGGTCCGCATCCGTGGCCTCTGCATGACCTTCGCCACGTCACTGGTTCCGCATCTTAAGGCGCTGCATATCAGCATGCTTCTCCTCTGGTGCGGCGGGCTGTTCGCCCTGCCGCTGATGCTGGCGCGGCATGACCCGGCCATAGGTCAAAGCGACTACTCCCGCATCCGCCAGGCCACGCACTATGCCTATACCTTCGGCATCACCCCCGCGGCCGTCCTCGCCATCGCATCGGGGACGGCCCTGATCTTCCTGCGCGACCTCTTCGTGACGTGGCTTTTCGCAAAGCTGGTCTTCGTCGCAATGCTGGTGATCTTTCACGTCTGGATCGGCTATGTCCTCGTCGCCGTGGCGGAGCGGGAAGGCGAGCATCGCGCCCCGCGCCCTGCCCTGCCGCTCATCCTCCTGACGGTCTCGATCCTGGCCGTCCTGTCACTGGTCCTCGCCAAGCCGGAACTGGGCGAGTTCCCGGTGCCCGGATGGCTGCGCGAGCCGCGCGGTCACCCCTTGCCCTTCGACGTGCCCAGACGATGATCGAAGACCAGTTTCCCCCCATGCCATCCCGTCGCCATCACCACGAGCACGTTGAAGCCCGACAGCACGATGCCGTAGGGCAGAACCGCGGCCTCGTAGCCCTGAAGCCGGTATCCCCAGTTGGTGCCGAGCAGGGACAGCAGCAGCACCGCGATGACGAAATGCGTCCAGGCAGGCGCCCGGATGCGGATGCCCGGCACCAGCAGCAGCTCGGCCGTTCCCGTCGCGCCGGCCAGCAGACCCAAGAGGAATGCGGTGCCCGCCGCCCAAATCGCGGCACGGGCCCAGAACAATTCACCCGACCACCAGTAGAACAGGTCGGCCCCGAAGGCACAGAAGGTGAGCGCCACGGGAAACGCCACGCTCATCGCATGGAGCGGATGCCCCCAGAGACCGACGAGCGACTCCGTCTCTTCGTAGCCGGGGTGCTCCACGATCGGATCGGAAAGCGTGTCCGGTTCGTTGATCATCTTCTTGGCCATGCCCGGTCCCTACCACGCGGATGTCTCGGAGGTATAACACTCATTCTGCTTCCCGGTTGCGAGGAGAGCCTGTCCGCCGTGCATCCGGCCGGTCCCGCGGCGGCCACGATCGCCACGCTGTGGTGGGTGCTGCTCGCGGGCGCGACGGCGATCTTCCTCTTCGTGGCCGGGTTGATCGTCCTCGCCTGGCGGCGGGCGCCGGGAAAAAGCGATGAACGCGTCTTCGTCGTGGGTCTCGGGCTGGCCTTCCCGCTGGTGGTGCTGGCCGCGCTGCTGGCCTACGGGCTTTTCATCGGGGAACGCCTGCTGCCCCGGGCCGGTCCCGATGTGGTGACAGTGCAGGCGGAGGCGCGGCAATGGGCATGGCGCTTCGGCTACGCCGATGCCCCGGGCCGCGTGACCGAAGGCGTGCTGCACATACCGGCGGGCCGTCCGGTCGACGTGGCGATCACCACGGCCGATGTGATCCATGCCTTCTGGGTGCCGCGGCTGGCCGGCAAGCTCGATGCCGTGCCGGGGCGGGTGAACGTGCTGAGGATCGAGGCCGGGTCCCCCGGCCGCTACGAGGGCCTCGGGTCGGAATACAACGGCCCCGGCTACCGCGATCACCGTTTCACCGTCGTGGCGCATGACCCGGCCGGGTGGGACCGTTTTCTACAGGACGAGACGCCTTGAACACGCTGCAACGCCATCGCGCCCTTTCGCGCATCTGGGCCTCCGACAGCGGCTGGAAGCGCTGGTTCACCACAGTGAACCACACCGACCTCGGCCGCATGTTCCTGGCGGTGGCGGTGCTCTTCTTCATCATCGGCGGCATCCTCGCGATGCTGATCCGCGCCCAGCTGGCGAGCCCCCGGTCGGCCTTCATCGGGCCGGAGCACTACAATCAGATCTTCACGATGCACGGGACCATCATGATGTTCCTGTTCGCGATCCCCCTCTTCGAGGGGCTCGCGGTCTACCTGCTGCCCAAGTTGCTGGGCACCCGCGACCTGGCCTTCCCGCGGCTCACCGCCTTCGGCTTCTGGTGCTACGTCTTCGGCGGGTCGATGATGATCTTCTCCCTGCTGGCCGGCATGGCCCCGGACAGCGGCTGGTTCATGTACCCGCCGCTGTCCTCGACCATCGCCGCGCAGGGGATCAATTCGGACTTCTGGCTGATCGGCATCACCTTCGTCGAGATCTCCGCGATATCCGCAGCGGTGGAGATCTGCGTCACGATCCTGCGCTACCGCGCCGTCGGGATGAGCCTTTCCCGGATGCCGATCTTCGCCTGGTACGCGCTGGTGACGGCGGTGATGATCCTGACGGGCTTCCCGCCCCTGATCCTCGGCTCCATCCTGCTCGAGCTCGAGCGCGCCTTCGACATGCCGTTCTTCCAGGTGGCCGCCGGCGGTGATGCGCTGCTCTGGCAGCACCTCTTCTGGCTCTTCGGCCACCCTGAGGTCTACATCATCTTCCTGCCCGCGGCCGGCGCGATCTCGACCATCCTGCCGGTCATGGCCCGCACCCGCCTGATGGGCTACGGCTGGATCGTCGCGGCGGCCGTCTCACTGGGCGTGCTCAGCTTCGGGCTCTGGGTGCACCACATGTTCACGACAGGCATCCCCCACATGGGCCTGGCGTTCTTCTCGGCAGCCTCGACACTGGTGGCGGTGCCGACCGCGGTGCAGCTGTTCGCATGGATCGGCACCCTCTGGCAGGGCCGCCCCGACATGCGGCTGCCGATGCTCTGGCTGCTGGCCTTCTTCGCCACATTCGTGATCGGCGGCCTGACCGGCGTCATGGTCGCCATCGTGCCCTTCGACTGGCAGGCGCACGACACCTACTTCATCGTCGCGCACCTTCACTACGTTCTCGTCGGCGGCTTCGTCTTCCCGATGCTGGCCGCCCTCTACTACTGGTTGCCGCATTTCGTGGGGCGGAAGACCTATTTCAACCTGGGGAACACGGCCTTCTGGCTGGTCTTCACCGGTTTCCACGGGACGTTCCTGCTGCTGCACTGGGCGGGTCTGCTCGGGATGCGGCGGCGGATCGACAGTTACGCGCCCGGACAGGGATGGGAGCTCATCAACCTGTTCGCCTCGGTCAGCAGCTTCGTCATGGCCATCGGTTTCGCGCTCGTCCTCATCGACGTCGTGGTCAACGCCGCCGTGGCGGTCCGGGGGTCGCGCGATCCGTGGCACGCCGGCACGCTCGAATGGGCCATGCCGACGCCCCCCGCCCCCTACAACTTTGCCAGCATACCAACCGTCGCGTCGCGCGATCCTCTCTACGACACGCCGGACCTGCCGGTGCGGATCGCCCGCGGCGAGGGCTATCTCGGCGATTGCGCACGAGAGCGGAGGGAGACGCTGTGCGTCGACGTCGCCACCGGGGCGCCGCGCCACATCACCGTCTTCCCCGGCAACACGGCCCTTCCGGCACTGATGTCGGCGGTCACGGGACTGTTCTTCCTCGGCATGCTGGTGAAGGCCTACTGGCTGGTGCCGCTCTCGGCCCTTGGCGTGATCTGTTGCGCGATGGTCTGGGTCTGGAGCCTGTCGCCGAAGCAGGCCGAAGGCGCGCTTCACGCCGGACACGGGCTCGCTCTGACCACCGCGGCCGAGGTCGCCGACCCGCCCGGATGGTGGGGCTCGCTGTTCCTGCTGCTGGCGGACGGGACGTTCTTCGGATCGCTGCTTTTCGGGTATGCCTTCCTGTGGACCATCGCTCCGAACTGGCCGCCGCCGGCCTATGTGGAGGCCGGTCTCTGGCCGCTGCTGTGTCTCGGGGCCGGCGCCGTGCTGACACTGGCAGGCGCCCGGGTTGCAACCCTGTCGGGATCGGCGCTCGAAGCGACGGGCCTTCTTGCGCTCGGCGCGGGGGCGACGCTGATCCTTGCCAGAGCGCCCGACCCGACCGCGCATGCCTATGACGCCACGATCTGGGTGCTCATGGGCTACGCGCTCGTGCACGTCCTCATCGCGCTGCTGATGACCGGGGTCCTCTCGATGCGCCGCCTGGCCAGCCATCCGGCCGTCACGACCACCGGCGCCGCCCGGATCGTGCGGCTGTGGAGCGACTACGCCGTCGCGGTCGCGCTCATCACCTTCGCCGCCGCCGCCCTGCCCGGGGTCCTGGCATGAGATCGCTCCTGCGACTGGCCCTTCCGCTGACGCTCTGGCTGGCCTGCTTCAGCGCGGTCTACGGTCTCGCCGGGCTGCTCTGTTCCAGCCGGTGGAGCCCGGTCGCGGACGACACCACGCGGCTGACCCTGCTCGCCCTCGCCGCGATGGCGGCGGTCGTCCTCCAGGCGGGGCTCGTGCTGGCCCTCCGGTCGCCGCGGTGGCAGGACCCCGACACCACGCTTCGCCGGGCAAGCCTGGTCCTTGCCGTCGCGGCCTTGGTCAGCACGATCTGGACCCTCCTGCCGCCTCTCCTGACGACGCATTCCTGCGACACCGGTGAACAGGCGCATCTGCCCGAGATCCGGTGACGGGTCGGCCGCCCCCTAGTCGAGGCTCGCCTTGCGCATGGCCTCGGACAGGACCTCCGGATCGCCGATGTGATTGGCCAGCAGCAGGATCAGCCGGGCGTTGAAGGCCGCGCTCTCGTCGTCGGAGAGCCCCTCGTGGCACCGGATCAGCTCGGCGTAAAAGGAATCCGGCGCGGGGATGTTGGGCGTCGTGGTCAGCTCCATCGGCGGTCACTCCTTTCCGCAGGCACGGCGCAGGGCCGCGCGCAGGGCGCTCTCGTCGTAGCCGCTCCAGCGGGCGACCACGTGCTGGTCGGGGCGGATCAGGTAGACGGCGCCTTCCGCCTCGCCCAGGTAGCGCAGGGCCAGCGCGCCCGAGGGATCGTCCGCCGCCGAAACGGCCCGCCGCGTCGCGGTCACGCCGTCCTCGGTCACGGTCTCCGGCGCCTCGGCATCGACGGTGAGGATCGTGAATCCGCCGCCCAGCCCCTTCAGCAGGAAGCCGTTTCCGAGCGGCGCATCAGGGCAGGGCGTGCCGGGACGGGACCGCGCGGGGCCGCCGGGCAGCGCATCCTCGCCGGTGAGCGACAGCCCGTCGTAGGAGCAGGGCACCGAAAGGCGCCCCGAATTGACCAGCGGCCGGGCGAATTCGTAGCGCTCCGCAAGCTCTAGGACCGCGTTGCGGAAGACATGGCTGATCTTCGACTTGGGCGTGATGAAATCCGTCGCCCGGGTCGAATTCAGGATGTTCTCGTCCGCCCCGTGGGCGCGCTCCTCGTGGTAGCTGTCGAGCAGGCGGTCGGGCGCCTCGCCCCGGATCACCATGCCGAGCTTCCAGCCCAGGTTGTCCGCGTCCTGCATCCCCGAATTGGCGCCCCGCGCGCCGAACGGGCTGACCTGGTGCGCGGCATCGCCCGCAAAGATCACCCGGCCGTGGCGGAACGCCTTCATCCGGCGGCACTGGAAGGTGTAGATCGAGGACCAGACCAGCTCGTAATCCACCTCCGGGCCCAGCATCGCGTCAAGCCTCCGGCGGACGTTCTCCTCCTTCAGCTCTTCGGCGCGGTCGACATCCCAGCCGATCTGGAAATCGACCCGCCAGACATCGTCCGGCTGCTTGTGCAGCAGGGTCGAGGCGCCGGCCTTGTGGGAGGGTTCGAACCAGAACCAGCGCTCGGTCGGGAAGCTTTCAGACAGCATCCTGATGTCGGCGATCAGGAAGCTGTCCTTGAAGACCCGCCCTTCGAAATCGAGCCCCATCATCGAGCGCAGCGGCGAGCCTGCCCCGTCGCAGGCGATCAGCCAGTCGGCGAGGATCGTATAGTCCCCCTCCGGCGTGGCGACCGTCAGGATCGTGTGGTCGTCCCTGACCTCCACGGCCTCGACGCGGTTCTTGCCGCGGATCTCGATCGGCGCACCGTCGGCCTGCGCCTCGCGGACACGCTCGACGAGGAACTTCTCGAAATAGGGCTGCTGGAGGTTGATGAAGGCGGGGAAGCGGTGCCCCTCTTCCGGCAGCAGGTTGAAGTCGTAGATCTTGCGATCCTGGTAGAAGACCTTGCCGAGGTTCCAGACCACGCCCTTGTCCAGCATCGGCCCGGCGCAGCCGTATCGGTCGGCGATCTCGAGGCTGCGTTTCGCGAAGCAGATCGCGCGGGAGCCCTGGCCGATCCCCTCGTGGTCGTCCAGCACCACGACCGGAATGCCCTGCAACCCGAGATCGAGCGCCGTGGCGATACCGATGGGACCGCCGCCCACGACGACGACCGGATGGCGCACCGGCGCCGCGGCGTCCTGATCGGCGGAGCGCGCATAGGGGTACAGCCGGAAGGCCAGCCGGTATCGGTCGTCCAATGGCATCGTCGTCTCCTCCCGATCCGCCGCCGGGCCCCCGGAAGGGCCCGGCGCGCGGGATCAGCCCTGAAGCTGGTTCCACATGTCCTTGTCGCGCGCGGCCGTCCAGACGCGCGGGGTGTCGATGCCGCGGGCCTCGTCATAGGCGCGCGCCACGTTGAACGGCAGGCAGTGTTCGTAGATCGCGTAATCGCTGAACTTCGGGTCGCATTCGGCGCGGCAGGCGTCCCAGGCTTCCTTCAGCGTGCCGCCGCGGGCCACGACCTTGGCGATCGGCTTGTAGGTCGAATTCACGAAGTCGGCCGTCGCGGCGATCGCCTTGGCGACCATCTCCTCGCCGACGAGCGCGTCCCCGCGGCCCGGCGCGATGGCCTTGGGCTCGAAGGCGGCGATGTTCATCAGCGTGTCTTCCCAGTCGGCGAAGTGCCCGTCCCCGCAATAGCAGGCCGAGTGGTATTCGACGATGTCGCCGGTGAACATGACCTCCTGGTCCGGCACCCAGATCACCGCGTCGCCGGCGGTATGGGCGCGGCCCAGCTTCATGATGTCCACGCGGCGTTTGCCGAGGTAGACGGTCATGCTCTCGCTGAAGGTGGTGGTCGGGCGGGTCAGGCCGGGGATTTCCTCGTGCCCCTGGAAAAGGCGCGGGAAGCGGTCGAACTCGCTTTCCCAGTCCTCCTGGCCGCGCTCCTCGACCATCGCCGCGGCGACGTCGGACATGATGACCTCGCGGGCGCCGTAGGCGCTGGCGCCGAGGACGCGGACGGCGTGGTAATGGGTCATCACGAGATGCGAGATCGGCTTGTCCGTCACCTCGCGCACCTTCTCGATCACCATCCGCGCAAGGCGCGGGGTCGCCTGCGCCTCGACGATCATCACGCTCTCGTCGCCGATGATGACGCCGGTGTTGGGATCGCCCTCGGCGGTGAAGGCATAGAGCCCCTCGCCCACCTCGGTGAAGCTGATCTTCTTGTCTGCCATGTCGCCCGCGGATGCGAATGCCTTGGCCATGCTGTGTCCTTCCGTTCGTTCCGCCGGGGGTCTGCCCCGGCCTCGTGCCTGTGTCAGCGCGCGTAGGGATCGTCGAGCGCGGCGATCACCTTGCCCGTGCAGGCCCCGAAGCCCACGCGGTAGCCGTCGCCCTGCGCCGCACCGCGCAGGGTCAGCGTATCGCCGTCTTCCAGGAAGCTGCGCGTCTCGCCCCCGGGAAGCGTCAGCGGCTCCTGCCCCGACCAGCTGAGCTCCAGGAGCGATCCCCTGCTGTCCTTCGCCGTCCCCGAGATCGTGCCGGAACCCAGCAGGTCACCGACCCGCATCGGGCAGCCGCTTGTCGTATGATGCGCCAGCTGCTGCGCGGCGGAGTAATAGAGCTCGCGGAAATTGGTGCGCGAGATCGTCGTCTCCGCACCGCCCTCCGGGGCCAGCGCGACCTCCAGGTCCACGTCGTAGAGCATCGGCCCCGGTTCCCGCAGGTAGGGCAGCAGCTCCCTCTCGCGCTCGGGGGTCGCGGTGCGGAACGGCGCCAGCGCCGCCTTCGTCACGATCCAGGGGCTGATGGTCGTCGCCGTCGCCTTGGCCTGGAAGGGCCCGAGCGGCTGGTATTCCCAGGCCTGGATGTCCCGCGCGGACCAGTCGTTCAAAAGGACGTAGCCGAAGATCATGTCGTCGGCCTCCTGCACCGTCACCGGCCGGTCCGAGGCCTGCCCGATGATCGCCCCCATCTCGAGCTCGAGGTCGAAGCGCCGGCACGGCGCGAAGACCGGCAGCTCCGCGTCCGGCGCCCTCAGCTGGCCCCAGGGCCGGCGCACATCCGTCCCCGACACCACGACCGAGGACGCCCGCCCGTTGTAGCCGATCGGAATCGACAGCCAGTTCGGCGGCAGCGCGTTCTCGGGGCCGCGGAAGATCGAGCCCACGTTGAAGGCGTGATGCCGGCCGGCGTAGAAATCGGTGTATTCGGCCACGGTGATCGGCATCATCATGGTCACATCCGCCTGCGCCACCAGATGGCCCGGCAAGGGCTCCGCCCCCTCGGCCAGCAGCGCGGTCACCTGGCTGCGCAGATCGGCCCAGGCCTCGGGCCCGAGCTCCATCACATCGTTCCAGTGCGGCACGTCGAAGACGGGCGCTCCGCCAAGATCGACGAGCCCGTCGCCCTCGGCCTTGCAGAGGTCGAAGATCATGTCGCCGATCGCCACGCCGCAGCGGGGCATCGAACCCTCGCCCGCGTCGAAGACGCCGTAGGGCAGGTTGTTCAGCGGGAAGTCGGTCTGCGCGGAATTGGCGCTCTCGACCCAGCTTTTGCGAAGCGGCATCTGTCTTCCTTCATCCATCCTGTCCGAAAGGGCCCCTGCCCCCCGGCGCTCACTTCCGCCCGGGCGTGCCGTCGAACTTCTTCTCGAGGCTGTCCCAGCAGTCGATGTAATCGTCCTGCAGCGGCGCCTCCCTGCCGGCGAATTCCGTCAGCCGCTGCGGGAATCGCGTCTCGAACATGAAGGACATCGTGTTCTCCAGCTTCACCGGCCCCAGGTTCGCGTTCGACGCGCCCTCGAAGGCCTGCTTGTCCGGCCCGTGCGGCAGCATCATGTTGTGGAGCGACATGCCCCCCGGCACGAAGCCCTGCGGCTTGGCGTCGTACTGGCCGTGGATGTTGCCCATCAGTTCGGACATGATGTTCTTGTGATACCACGGCGGGCGGAAGGTGTCCTCGGCCACCATCCAGCGGTCGCGGAACAGCACGAAGTCGATGTTCGCCGTGCCCGGCACGCCCGAAGGCGCCGTCAGAACGGTGAAGATCGAGGGGTCCGGGTGATCGAAGAGGATCGCGCCGACCGGGCAATAGGTCTTCAGGTCGTACTTGTAGGGCGCGTAATTGCCGTGCCAGGCCACCACGTCCAGCGGCGACTGCGCGATCTTCGTCTCGTGGAACTCCCCGCACCACTTGATCGTCAGGGTCGAGGGCACCTCGCGGTCCTCGAAGGCCGCCACCGGCGCCTTGAAGTCGCGCGGGTTGGCCAGAGCGTTCGCCCCGATCGGGCCGCGGGCGGGCAGCTCGAACTTCTGGCCGTAATTCTCGCAGACGAACCCGCGGCACGGCCCCTCCAGCACCTCGACCCGGTAGACGAGCCCGCGCGGGATGATCGCGATCTCCTGCGGCTCCACGTCGATGATCCCGAGCTCTGTCGCGAAGCGCAGCCTGCCCTGCTGCGGCACCACCAGAAGCTCGCTGTCGGCGGAATAGAAATAACTGTCCTCCATCGACGCGGTGACGAGGTAGACATGCGCCGCCATCCCGACCTGCGTGTTCACGTCGCCCGCCGTGGTCATGGTCCGCATGCCGGAGAGCCAGGTCAGGTCGTCCCCGGTCGGCTCCACCGGATCCCAGCGGTACTGCCCCAGGCTCGTCACCCCCTCCGGCGTATGCGGCGCGGTCTTCCAGTAGGGCAGCTCGATGCGGGTGTAGCGGGTCGAATGCTTCACGCTGGGACGGATGCGGTAGGTCCAGGTGCGTTCGGGCGGATGGGCCGTGAAGGCGGTTCCCGAAAGCTGCTCGCCATAGAGCCCGTAATTGCATTTCTGGGGAGAGTTCATGCCCTGCGGCAGTGCGCCCGGCAGCGCCTCGGTCTCGAAATCGTTGCCGAAGCCGGGCATGTAGCCCTCGTGCGTCCCCGTCGTGCCCGTGGCGCGGACCATGCCCTCCGGCAACTCGTGCTTGGTCATCGTGGATCCTCCCGAATGCGGCGCCCCGCGGATCGCGCCGGGCACCCCCGGATAGAACGTTGCAGCTGCAACGGAGTCAAGCATTCGTTGCAACTGCAACAAAAATGCTTGCGCCGCTCCGCCCCGGCAAGGATAGTCGCCGGAACGCCAAGGAGCCGCGATGAGTGAGGACCCCCCTCCCCTGCCCGAGTTCGACCTGTACGGCTTCACCCCCTACAGGCTGGCCGTCGCGGCCAAGCGGACGAGCGAAGAGCTCGCCCGGCAATACCGCGCCCGGTTCGGCATCTCGATCCCGGAATGGCGCGTGCTGGTGCATCTCGCGCATTCCGGCAAGGTCTCCGTCCGGGACATCGAGGCGCGCGTCGCGATGGAGAAATACGAGGTCAGCCGCGCCGCCAAGCGCCTGCGCGAGGCCGGCCTGATCGAGAGCCGGGAGAACCCCGAGGACCGGCGCCTGGTCCTGCTGACCCTCACCCCCGCCGGGCGCGCCATGATGGCGGACCTCCTGCCGATGGCCCGCGCGCACCAGAAGGCCCTGGAGGAGCGGCTCGGCACGGCCTTCCGGCAGCTCGAGGCCGGGCTGGAAGAGCTCCTGAAGCACACCAAGTGACCGCGCTTCCGGCGCGACTGCCCGCCCCTCACCCCTCCCGGTGCAGCCGCACGGGCGAGGACCAGATCTCGCGCTGCAGCCCGCGCTGCACCCGCTGGAGGTCCGGCAGGAACAGCTCCGGCAGCGCCTCCGGCCCCTCGTGGATCGCCGCCATCCCCACGTTCAGCGCCGCCACCGTCTGGCCGTGCACGTTGAGCAGGGGAACCGCGAGCGAGCGCAGCCCCAGCTCCACCTCCTGGTCGATCAGCGCGTGGCCCTGCCGCCGGACCTCGTCGATCCGCGCCATGATCTCCGCGGGCTCGGTCACGCTGAACCGGGTCCGGGGCGCGAGCGCCGAACGCTCGACAACCGCCCGCGCCTCGTTCTCGGGCAGCGCCGCCAGCAGCACCCGCCCCATCGAGGTGCAATGCGCCGGCAGCCGCGACCCCGGCATCAGCCCGATCGACATCACCCGCTTCTGCGCCGCCCGCGCGATATAGACGATCTCGGTATCGTCGAGGATCGAGACCGAGCTCGACTGCCCGATCCGGTCCGACACCTGGTCGAGCCACGGCTGCACCTGGCGCGCCAGCGGCAGCGACGCCAGCGCCCCGACCCCGAGCCGCAGCGCCCGCGGCCCGAGCGAGAAGTACTTCCCGTCATATTGCGCATAGCCCATCTGGTGCAGCGTCAGCAGGCAGCGCCGCGCCGTCGCGCGATCGAATCCGGTCTCGGCCGCCACCTGCGAGACGCTCATCGCGGGCCGCTCCGCCCCGAAGAGCTCGAGCACCCGCAGCCCCTTCGCGAGCGAGGCGACGAAATCCGTATTCCTGCTCACACTGTGAACATCCCCGCACACGATCCGAACAAATCTCACATACCGCGCACCTCCGATGGTGTCCACGCCGTGCCCGCCCTAGTCTCCGCCCGGCATGAGAGGAGACATCGATGGACAAGACCATAGCCACCCCCGCCGCGGCGGTGGCCGACATCCCTGACGGCGCGGTCGTCATGATCGGCGGTTTCGGCGGCTCCGGCGCGCCGATCGAACTGATCCACGCGCTGATCGACCGGGCCCCGAAGAACCTCACCGTGATCAACAACAACGCGGGCAACGGGCACGTGGGCATCGCCGCGATGATCGAACAGGGGCTGGTCGCGAAGATGATCTGCTCCTTCCCGCGCTCCTCCGACCCGGTCGCCTTCACCGAGGCCTACAAGGCCGGCCGGATCGAGCTCGAGGTCGTCCCCCAGGGCACCCTCGCCGAGCGCATCCGCGCCGCGGGCGCCGGCATCCCCGCCTTCTACACCGCGACGAGCTACGGCACCGATCTCGCCGAGGGCAAGCCGGTCGAGGAATTCGACGGCAAGCACTACGTCCGCGAGCGCTGGCTCAGGGCAGATGTCGCGCTGATCAAGGCGCATCACGGCGATCCCATGGGCAACCTGACCTACCGGATGGCGGGGCGGAACTTCAATCCGGTGATGGCCATGGCCGCCGATCGGACCATCGCGCAGGTGTCGAGGATCGTCGCCCCCGGCGACATCGACCCCGAGCACATCGTCTCCCCCGGCATCTTCGTCGATGCGGTCGTGGAGGTCCCGAACCCCGTGCAGGAGGAAATCCTGATCCGCGAAGGAGCCACCTACCCATGAGCAGCCTCGACGACATCAAGCTCACCAACGCCCAGATCGCCTGGCGCGCCGCCCAGGACATCGAGGACGGCGCCTATGTGAACCTCGGCATCGGCTTCCCCGAGATGGTCGCGCAATACACGGTCGAAGGCCGCACGCCGATCTTCCACACCGAGAACGGCGTCCTCGGCTTCGGCCCGGCGCCGGCCCCGGGCGACGAGGACTGGGACCTCATCAACGCCGGCAAGAAGGCGATCACGCTCAAACCGGGCGCGGCCTTCTTCCACCACGCCGACAGCTTCGCCATGGTGCGCGGCGGCCATCTCGACGTCGCCATCCTCGGCGCCTTCCAGGTGGCGCAGAACGGCGACCTCGCGAACTGGTCCACCGGCAAGGGCGCGATCCCGGCGGTCGGCGGCGCGATGGACCTCGTGCAGAGCGCGAAGCGCGTGGCCGTGGTCACCGACCACGTGACGAAGACGGGCGAGCCGAAGCTGGTCGACAGCTGCACCATGCCGCTGACCGGCGTGCAATGCGTCACCCGCGTCTACACCTCGCTCGCCGTGGTCGACATCGCGGAGGGCCATTTCGTCCTGCGCGAGAAGCTCCCCGCGATCTCCTTCGACGAGCTGCAGGACCTCACCGGCGCCGAGCTGAAGACCGAAGGCCCTGTCGCGGATCTCACCGTCCCCGAAACCTGAGCCCCCGGCCTTCCTCTGGTCCATGTATCCCGGGGGAGTCGGGCCGAAGGCCCGACGGGGGCAGAGCCCCCTTCCCGAAAAAAATGGATCGCGTGCGCCGCGCGTTTCGCGCGGCGCTCCGCTGGATCAGGCCTCCTCGCCCCGGGGCAGGATCAGCGCATCGAGCGCCACCGCCCCCTCCGCACTTGCCAGCAGCGGGTTGATCTCGATGCTCTCCACGCCCTCGGCATTGGCCGCCGCCAGCACCGAGACCCGGGCGATGACCTCCGCCACCGCGCGCCTGTCCACGCCCGGCCGCCCGCGCACACCGTCGAGGATCGCGGCCCCCTTCAGCCGCGCCAGCATCCCCTCCGCCGCCTCCGCCGTCACCGGCGCCCGGGCGAGGGCCACGTCCTTCAGCACCTCGGCCAGCACGCCGCCGAGACCCACCATCACCATCGGACCCATCACCGGGTCCAGCTGGCTGCCGACGATCAGCTCGACCCCCTCCCCCGCCATCGGCGAGACCAGAACGCCCTCGATCTCCGCCCCCGGCACCTTCGCGGGGATCTCCGCCAGCATCCGCGCCGCCTCGGCCCGGACGGCATCGGCATCGGCGAGGTTCAGCGCCACGCCGCCCACTTCCGTCTTGTGCGCGATCTGCGGCGAGACGATCTTCAGCACCACCGGGAAGCCCATCTCGGCCGCCATCTCCGCCGCCTCGTCGGCCGTCGCGGCCACGCCCTCGGGCAGCACCGGCACCCCCGCCGCGGCGAGCCGCGCCTTGGCCTCGGCCTCGCCCATGGAACGGACCGCGATCCCGGGCGCACCGACGTCGGGCAAGGCGCCGGTGGCCACCCGGTCGAACCCCTGCGCCACCCGCGCCATCGTCGCCAGCGCCGCCACCGCGCGGGAGGGATCGGCAAAGGTCAGCACCCCCTCGCGCTCATAGGCCCCGGCCTGCTCGTCGTCGAAAAGCCCGATCAGCGCGAAGGGCTTGCCCTGCCCGGCGAGCGTCTCCAGCAGCACCTTCCGCAGCCGCGGCCCCAGCACCGGCGAGGCGGTCCAGGAGGTGAAGAAGGCGGTGTAGCAATCGTAATCGCCCGCCCGCATCATCTCGGCCAGGTATTCCGGTATCAGGTCGAAATCGTTCAGCGCATGGGCCGTGATGTCGACCGGGTTGCGCGGCGAGGCGAAGGGATTCCGCTCCAGGAGCTTCCCGACCGACGCCTCCGGCATCGGCGGCACCGAGAGCCCGTGCTTCTCGGCCGCATCCGCCATCAGCACCCCGGCCCCGCCCGAGACCGTCAGGATCCCCAGCCGGTCGCCCCTGGGCAGCGGCCCGGTGGTCGCGGCGTAGAGCACGTCGAACATCTCCTCCGTCGTCTCCGCCCGCACCGCCCCGAACTGCTTGATCACCGCCTGGAAACTCGCGTCCGACCCGGCGAGCGAGGCGGTATGCGACTGCACCGCCCTGGCGCCCACCTCCGAGGAACCGACCTTCATGATGGTCACCGGCTTGCGCAGTTCCCGCGCCCGCGCCAGCGCGCGGATCAGCGTCTCGACCCGGTTCACGCCTTCCATGTAGAGCCCGATCGCGCCGACCTCGTCCGACTCGACCATGTATTCGAGACATTCCGCCACCGAGACATCCGCCTCGTTGCCGGTGGAGACCCAGCCCGCCACCCCGAGCCGCCGCGCCTTCGCCATCGACAACAGGTGCGTGCCATAGGCGCCGGACTGGGTGATGAGCCCGATCTTCCCCCGCGCCGGCATCCCGCCCTCGAGCCCGGTGGTGAACGTCCCGCAGGCCCCGGAGGCGGCGGAGTAGAACCCGAGGCAGTTCGGCCCCAGCATCCGGATCCCGTGGCGCTGCGCGATCTCCAGCATGTCGGCCTGCGCCGCCGCGCCCTCCGCCCCGACCTCCGAGAAGCCCGCCGAGAACACCACCACCGCCCGGACGCCCTTGCGCCCGCAGGCCTCGAGCGTCTCCGGCACCCGCGCCGAGGGCACCGCGAGAACCGCGAGGTCGACCGGACCGGGGATGCTCTCCACATCCGGGAAGGCCTTCAGCCCCTGCACCTCGTCCCGCGTCGGGTTCACCGGGTACAAGGGCCCATCGAACCCCGCCGCCTTGCAGAAATCCACCGGCCGCCCGCCGATCCGGCCGGGGTCGTTCGACGCCCCGATCACCGCGATCGAGCGCGGCGCGAAGAAGGCCCCGAGGCCCGTCACGTCATCCGTCATGCTTCCTCCCTCGGGGCGCCTCAGACCTCCCGGCGCCCGAACACGTTCAACTCGATCAGCTGCCCCGCCTCCCGCAGGGCGCAGGCGGCCTCGCGCAGGGCCTCCGCCTCGATCTGGTCCGAGATGCTGATCGCCGACATTCCCAGCCGGGCCACGCCATCGGTGTCGCGGATCGCGACGGCCGCCATGCTCAGCCCCTTGAAGAGATGCCCGAAGTCGAAGGCATAGCCCTCGACCTTGGCACGCTGCACATCCTGCCAATAGGCCTCGAACCCAGGGTCGCGCTGCCATCGCAGGCCGGCATAGGCCTCGCGCAGGGTGGCCCGGTCGATGTCGCGCACCGCCGCCACGCAGCGCCCGATGGCCCCCGCGAGGTCGGGCAGGCGCGAACCCTGACGCATGTCGGCATGCACCACCTTCGTCGGAACCACCCGGTCCGACAGCACGATCCGCCCGGTCGGCGAAATCGTCCAGAGCGCCACCAGCACCGAATGTTCGGCGCAGATCCGCTCCATCACGGGGCGGATCATGTCGGTCGGATTGCGCCCGAGCATCGGCGCGGCGAGCTCCAGCACGCCCATGCCGAGGGCGTAGCCCTTGGTGTGCTCGTCGAAGGTGACGAGCCCCTCCTTCGCCAGCGTCTTCAGGATGTTGAAGGTGGTCGAGACGTTCAGCCCGCATTCGCGCGCGACGATGGCGACGCCCTCCGGCTCGTCCGCCTGCGTGAGCCGGCGGAGGATCTTCACGGCGTTCTCGACCGCGCCGACATATTTCTGAGGTTCCGCCGCCTTCATGGCTTTTTCTCTTGTCCGAATGTTATTCTTTATACAGAATAGCCACGACAGCGCAAGGCCCGAGAGCGTCGATCGCCGACGTCAGCGCCCTGCAACCCGCTGTTTCACGGGAGGAAATTCGTGTCTCGACCATCGGGCAGCCTGAAGGAATCGGCCTTGGCGGAGGCCATGGCATGACCGCCGCCTGCCTGCGAACCGAGGACCGCGCGGGCGGTATCCGGCTGATCGCGATGATGGAGCCCGACCGCCGCAACGCCCTGTCCGACGCGATGCGCGGCGCCCTGCGCGACGCGCTCAGGCTGGCACATGACGACGCCGCCGTGAAGGCCATCGTGATCACCGGCTCCGGCGGCTGCTTCTGCGCCGGCGGCGACATCAAGGGGATGGGCCAGCCGGCCCCGGTGGCGCTCGAGCGGCTCGAGGTGGTGCATGACGTCATCCGGCTGATCGCGCTCGGACCGAAGCCGGTGGTCGCCGCGGTCGAGGGCGCGGCCTATGGCGGGGGCATGTCGCTCGCCGCCTGCTGCGACGTGGTGGTGGCGGCCGAGGGCGCGCGCTTCTGCGCCTCGTTCTCGCGCGTCGGCCTCGTGCCCGACATGGGCGCCATGTGGTCCCTGCCCCGCCGCATGGGTGCGGCCCGGGCGCAGCGGATGATGCTGGACGGGCGCGAGGTGAAGGGCCCCGAGGCGGTCGAGCTGGGGCTCGCCGATCTTCTGGCCGACGGCGACACGGTCGACACCGCGGTGGCGGAGGCGCAGAGGCTCGTGCCCGCCGCGCCCCTGCCCGCGGCGCACCTGCGCCCTATCATTGCACGGTATCACGGCGATCTGACCGCCGTGCTGGCGGCGGAGCGGGAGGCGCAGGCCGCGCTCTTCGCGACCCGCGATCACGACGAGGCACGGCGCGCCTTCCTCGAGAAGCGCGCGCCGGAATTCAACGGGGCCTGAAAGCCCCCCGGCGCGAGGAGAGGCGCCGGACACCAAGGGAGGAAGACAATGACCAGACTGAACCGCCGCCAGACGATGGCGCTCATGGGGGCTGCGGGCCTCGCACCGATGGCCCCGGCGATCCTGCGCGCGCAGGACAAGCCCGCCGGGCTGCCCGACACGATGATCTGGAGCACCTACGACGTGGGCTCCACCGGCTATGTCGAGGCGACCGCGATCGCCGACGCGATGATCAAGAACTACGGCACCCGCGTGCGCCTGCTGCCCTCGGGCTCGGGCGTTGGCCGGATCATCCCGCTCAAGCAGGGGCAGGCCAACACCGCCTGGCTCGCCAACGAGCTCTACTTCGCCACCCGCGGCATCTTCGACTTCGCGACGCCCGAATGGGGCCCGCAGAACATGCGCACGATCTGCGGCCGCCCGGCGAGCTTCGGCATCGCCGTCACGCAGGAAAGCGGGATCGAGACCATCGAGGACCTGCGCGGCAAGCGCGTGGCCTATGCCGCGGCGAACCCCTCGGTCGCGATCAAGGTCGACACGATGATCGGCTCCAAGGGCCTCACCCGCGACGATGTCGAGGTGATCGAGTTCCCGTCCTACGCCGACACGCTCCGCGCCCTGACGCAGGGCCAGGCCGACGCCGCCGGCGGCGCGCTGACCGCCGCCGCGCTGACCGAGCTCGAGGCCTCGCCCCGCGGCATCCGCTGGCTGTCGTTCGACCCGAACGACAAGCAGATGTGGGAGAACATGAACAAGATCGCGCCGCTCTTCTCGCCCTACCGCGAGACGATCGGCGTGGGCGTGACCGGCAAGGACCCGGTCGACGTGGTGGCCTACAAGTACCCGATGGTCACGGTCATGCACGACGCCGATCCCGAGATGACCTATGGCTTCCTGAAGGCGCTGGACGAAAGCTATCCGGGCTACAAGGACGCCGCGCCGATCATGGAGAGCTGGGGCATCAAGCAGTCGGGCACCACGCCGATGGACGCGCCCTTCCACGAAGGCGCGATCCGCTACCTGCAGGAAATCGGTCAGTGGACCGACGAGCAGCAGGCCTGGAACGACGCCGCCGTGAAGGAGATCGAGGCCCTGATCGCCGCATGGCCCGACTTCCTGTCGGAGAACAGCGGCCTCTCGGGTGACGAGCTTGCCGCCGCGTGGGATGCGAAGCGCAAGGAAATCACCGCCTCGCTCTGACGCGACAGGCCCCTGCCCGGGGCCGCATAACGAGTGACCGGCCGTCCCGTGCGCACCGCGCGGGACGGTGCTCCCGATTTTCCCGAGGCTCACGATGACCGACGCAGAGTTCCGCCCCTCCGCCATGATGCGCGCCGCGCGCGTGGTGGTGATCATCCTTTCCGCCATCGGCATCGCCATCGCGATGGTGCAGACCCTGCCCATCATCTCACCGGGCCTGCGGCCGATCACCTCGGCCTATTACTATTCGCTGCTCGGCGTCTTCCTCGCCGTCGTCTTCCTCAAGTTCCCCTCGGACCGCCAGGGCCGGGCGACCTGGCTCTGGATCGCGGACTGGATCATGGCCGCGCTGGCGCTCGTCATCTGCCTCTACTTCGCCACCCTCGCGCGGAAGATCATGACGGCGGGGTGGTCCTTCTCGGCGCCCTTCTGGCCCACCGTCGGCGCCTCGATCCTCTTCCTGCTCTGCATCGAGGCCGTGCGCCGCAGCGCCGGCATGATCCTCGCCATCGTCTGCGCGGTCTTCGGCTTCTACCCGATGGTCGCGGATTCCATGCCCGGCGTGCTCTGGGGCAACCAGTTCACCTGGAACGCGCTGGTCGCGGGCCATGCCCTGGGGACCGAATCGATCATCGGCATCCCGTTCCGCGTCGTGGCCGACCTGCTGATCGGCTACATCATCTTCGGCGTCGTGCTCGCCCTGCTCGGCGGTGGCGAATTCTTCATGGCGCTCGCGCTGAAGCTGCTCGGCCGCACCCGCGGCGGCCCGGCCAAGGTGGCCATCGTCGCCTCGTCGCTCTTCGGCTCGCTCTCGGGCTCGGTCGTGTCGAACATCATCACCACCGGCACCTTCACGATCCCCTCGATGAAGAAGGCGGGCTATTCCCCGCATTACGCCTCGGCGGTCGAGGCCTGCGCCTCCACCGGCGGCACGCTGATGCCGCCGATCATGGGCGCCGCCGCCTTCCTGATGGCGACCTTCCTCGCCGTCCCCTATGGCGAGGTCATCGCGGCCGCCGTCATCCCCTCCCTGCTGTTCTACGCCGCGCTCCTGCTGCAGGCGGATTGCTACGCCGCCCGCAACGACCTGCAGGGCGCCGATGCCGAGGACATCCCCTCCGGCCGGTCCGTCCTGCGCCAGAGCTGGATCTTCGTCGCGGCCCTCGCCGTGCTGATCTACGTGCTGCTGGTCCTGCGGCTGGAAAGCTACGCGCCCTGGTATGCCACCGGCGTGCTGATCGTCGGCGGGCTGCTCGATCCGCTCTACCGCGCCCGCGTGCTCGGCTTCGCCAGGATGATCGAGGAATCGGGCGCCGCGCTCGCCCATCTGATCGGCATCCTCGCCGGGGTCGGCCTCGTCGTCGGCGCGCTGTCGATCACCGGGGTGGGCTCGGCCTTCGCCCGCGAGCTGGTGCAATACGCGAACGGCAACGTCTACCTGCTGCTGTTCTACGGCGGCCTGACCTCCTTCGTCCTCGGCATGGGGATGACCGTCTCGGCCTGCTACGTCTTCCTCGCCATCATCCTCGCCCCCGCCCTGGTGCAGGCGGGTCTGAACCCGATGGCGAGCCACCTCTACATCCTCTACTGGGGGATGCTCTCCTACATCACCCCGCCGGTGGCGCTGGCCGCGATCACCGCCGCCTCGGTCGGCAAGGCGGACGCGATGAAGACCGGCTTCACCGCCATGCGGCTCGGGATCATCCTCTTCATCCTGCCGGTCTTCTTCGTGCTCGAACCCGCGCTCATCGGCCAGGCCGACGCGATCCACGTGGCGACGGCGGTCCTCACCGCCGGCTTCTCGGTGGCGCTCCTCTCGGCGGGGCTCTCGGGCTGGCTCTACTTCTCGGGCCGCCTCTCGATGGTCGAGCGCGTGATCGTCATCGGCGCCGCCCTCCTCGGCCTCTACCCCGAACCGATCTCCGACATCGTGGGCGTCGCGGTGGCGCTCGGCGTCTTCGCCCTGCATCGCTTTCGCGGCCCCGCCCCTGCCTGAAAGGATCCCGCATGTCCGTCGATGACGACACCTTCGACCAGCTTCTCGACACCGTCACCCGCTTCACCCGAGAGCGCCTGATCCCCGCCGAGGACCGCGTGGAGGAGGAAGACGAGATCCCCGAGGAGATCGTGCAGGAGATGCGCGAGATGGGCCTCTTCGGCCTGTCGATCCCCGAGGAGATGGGCGGCATCGGCCTGACCACGCTCCAGGAATCCCGGCTGATCGAGGCGCTCTGCTACGCCTCCGTCGTCTTCCGCTCGCTGATCGGCACGAACGTCGGCATCGGCAGCCAGGGCATCGTCATGGACGGCACGCCCGAGCAGGAGGCCGAATACCTGCCGAAGCTCGCCTCGGGCGAGATGATCGCCTCCTTCGCGCTGACCGAGCCCGACATCGGCTCGGACGCCGCGCATCTGAAGACCACCGCCCGGCGCCACGGGTCGGATTTCGTGATCAACGGCACCAAGCGCTACATCACCAATGCCGTGCGCGCCGGCGTCTTCACCGTCTTCGCCCGGACCGATCCGGACCGTGACGGCGGCGATGGCGTCTCGGCCTTCCTGGTCCCCGCCGATACGCCCGGCATCACGGTCGCGAAACCCGACCGCAAGCTCGGCCAGCGCGGGACCAAGACCTCGGACGTCATCTTCGACGACGTGCGCATCCCGGAAGAGAACATCATCGGCGGCCCGCAGAACCTCAACCGGGGTTTCCGGACCGCGATGAAGGTGCTCGACCGCGGCCGGGTGCATGTCGCCTCCATCGCCGTCGGCACGGCGCAGCGGATGCTCGACCTCGCCACCGCCTATGCGCTCGACCGGGTGCAGTTCGGCCAGCCGATCGCGCAGCACCAGTTCGTGCAGGGGATGCTCGCCGAAAGCCAGGCCGAGCTGCTCGCCGCCCGCCACCTCGTCCGCGCCACGGCCGCCGAATACGACAGCCGCGGCCAGGCGATCCTGATGGCGTCCTCCTCGAAATTCTTCGCCTCCGAGATGGCCTTCCGGGTCGCCGACCGCGCCTTGCAGATCCACGGCGGCGCCGGCTACATGGCCGAATACCCGATCGAGCGCCTGTTCCGCGACTGCCGCCTCCTGCGCATCTACGAGGGCACCAGCCAGATCCAGCAGGTCATCATCGCCCGGCGCATGATAAAGGAATACGAAGACCGTGCCTGACGGAAGAGAGACCATGACCGGCGACCTCACCTTCGACGCCATCATCACCGCCCGGCTCGTCATGTCCTCTGCCGCCGACCCGAACCCGGTGTTCGTGACCGAGGACGGGGCGCATGTCTCTCCGGCCGCCTTCGACCGGATGGCGGGCCAGGCCGCCGCATGGCTGCGGCAGCAGGGGGTGGCGCGGGGCGACCGGATCGCGGTCTGGCTTCCGAACGTCACCGAATGGATGGCGCTCCTGTTCGGCGCGGCCCGGATCGGGGCCGTCGTCGCCGCGGTGAACACCCGCTACCGCACGGCGGAGCTGCACCACATCCTGAAGAGCTCCGGCGCGAAGCTTCTCGTCTTCGAAAGCTCGGACCGGCACGCCGATTTCCGCGCCATGATCGACGCGCTGGACCGCTCCGACCTGCCCGACCTCACGGCGCTTGCCGCCATCGACGGTGCGCTTCCCGCGGTGCAGGGCCTGCCCGTCACCCATTGCCGCTTCGACGACCTCGATCCCCTGCCCATGGGCGAGGCGCGGGCCTCCGATCCGGTCGCGCTCTTCACCACCTCGGGCACCACCAGCCTGCCGAAGCTCGTCCTGCACACGCAGGCAAGCCTTGCCCTTCACGCCTGGAACTGCGCCCGCGCGCACGGGTTCGACCAGCCGGGGGCCGAATTCCTCGCCGCCATGCCCTTCTGCGGCGTCTTCGGCCTGAATGCCTGCCTCGCCGCGATCGCGGGCGGCGCGCCGGTGCACCTGCTCTCGGCCTTCTCGGTCGGGCCCGCCCTCGTCATCGCGAAGGCGGCCAGGATCACCCATTTCTTCGGCTCGGACGAGATGTTCCGCCAGATGTGGGCCGCCGACGCGGACGCCCTGTCGCAGGCCCGCCTCTGCGGCTTCGCCGCCTTCACGCCCGGCCTCGGCGCCGTGCTGCGCGAGATGGCCGAGGCGGGCCTCCCCCTCGCCGGGCTCTACGGCGCGTCCGAGGTCAACGCGCTCTTCTCGATCCAGCCGCAGAGCCTTCCGGTCGAACAGCGCCTTCAGGGCGGCGGCCTGCCTTCCTCCGGCCCGCAGGTCCAGCTGCGCGTCCGCAACCCCGAGACGGGGGAGCTCTGCCCCGACGGCGAGGCCGGGGTGCTCGAGATCAGGGGCCCCACCAATTTCGCGGGCTACTTCCGCAATCCCGAGGCGACCGCCAGGGTCGTCGATGCCGAAGGCTGGTTCACCACCGGAGACGCGGCCTATCTCCGCGGCGACGGCACCTTCGTCTACCTCGCGCGGAACGGCGATTTCATCCGCCTCTCGGGTTTCCTCACCGACCCCGCCGAGATCGAGGAGGTGATCGAGCGCCACCCGAGCGTCACCAAGGCGCAGGTCGTCGGCGTCACCCACAAGGGCCAGACGCGGCCCGTCGCCTTCGTCCTGCCGGCCGAGGGAAGCTCTCCCGACCCGGCCGGGATCGTGGAGCATACGGCCGCGAACCTTGCGCATTACAAGGTCCCCGTCCTGGTCATTCCGCTCGACGCCTTCCCGACGACGGAAAGCGCCAACGGCGTCAAGATCCAGAAGGCGAAGCTCCGCACCATGGCGGAGGAAAGGCTCGCCGGGGGCGCCTGACGCCCCCGGCCGCGCTCAGGCCATGTCCCGCGGGGCGACGCCGCTGGCGATCAGCTCCGCGATCTCCTCCTCGCCATAGCCGAATTCCTTCAGCACCTCCGCCGTGTGCTCGGCGAACCTGGGCGGCTTGCGCCGGAAGCTCGCCGGCGTGTCGGCCGGCTTCGCCGGCGCACCGAGCCCGCGGTAATCCTCCACCTCCACGACCATCTCGCGATGCGCGGTATGCGGATGGCTCAGGCTCTCGCCCACGGTCAGGATCGGACCCGCAGGCACCCCGGCCGCGATCAGCCGCTCGCCCAGCTCCGCACCATCGGTGTCGGCCATCGCCGCCTCCAGCACGACCCGCAGGTCCTCGCGGTTGATCACCCGGTCGGCGTTCGTGGCAAAGCGCGCATCCGCGGCGATCTCCGGCGCCCCGATCTCGGCGCAGAGCTTGCGGAACTGCCCGTTGTTCCCGACCGCCAGATAGACCGGCCGCGTCGCGGTGGCATAGGCCGAATAGGGCGAGATGTTCGGATGATCGTTCCCGGTCAGCTTCGGCAGCTTCCCCGACCGGAAGTAGTTCGGCGCATGCGGATGCAGCAGCTGCAGCGCGGAATCGAACAGCGCCGATTCCACGAACTGCCCCTTCCCGGTCGCCGCGCGATGCGTCAGCGCCATCATCACCCCGATCACGGCATTCAGCCCGGTGACCATGTCCACCACCGGCAGCCCGACCCGCATCGGCCCGGTGTCCTCGTTGCCGTTGACCGACATGATCCCGCCCATGGCCTGCAGGATCGCGTCATAGCCCGGCATCGCCCCCATGGGCCCGTCCGCCCCGAACCCGCTCACCCTTGCATAGATCAGCCGGGGGAAGCGCGCGCGCAGCACCTCCTCGTAGCCCAGCCCCCACTTCTCCATCGTCCCGACCTTGAAGTTCTCGAGCAGAACGTCGGCGCCTTCGAGCATGCGCAGAAGCACCTCCCGCGCCGCCTCCTGCCTGAGGTCCAGCGCGATCGCCCGCTTGTTGCGGTTCAGCCCCTCGAAATAGGCGGCCGTCCCGTCGTGGAACGGCGGGCCCCAGCCCCGGGTCTCGTCGCCCATCGGGGGCTCGATCTTGATCACCTCCGCGCCGTGGTCGCCCAGCACCTGCCCCGCGAAGGGCCCGCCCAGCACCCGGCTGAGGTCGATCACCTTCAGCCCCGTCAATGCACCCTGTCCGCTCATTCCGCTGCCTCCATCATCGGTTTCGCCTCGTATAGGGCCCGGTCGAGCAGATCTCCATCCGCCTCCGTATCCCCGCCGCCCAGGGGATCGCGCGGCATCAGCTTGTGCTTCAGCACCAGCCCCGCCAGCCGCGACCGGTCGCCCGAGGCGCCCGTCATCCGCGCGTCCTCCCAGGCCATGATGACCGCCGAAGCCGCGTTGTAGACCGCCGACGCCGCCTGCCGCACCTCGCCCTCGCGCGCGCGGTCGGCGGCCACCGCCTCCATGTAGTCGCAGGCCCGCGCCAGCGCGTCGTCCAGCCCGCCGGGCAGCATGTTCCCGGCCTCCTCGGCCAGCGCCTCCAGATGCGCCCTGAGCGCCACCAGCGCCCCCTCGCGCTTCACCGCCCGGGCGACGTCGAGCGCCACGATGTTGCTCGTCCCCTCCCAGATCGAACCCAGGTGCGCATCCCGCAGCACCCGCGCGTCCGAGAATTCCTCGATGTAGCCGCAGCCGCCCCGCACCTCCATCGCGTCGCCCGCGACCTTGCGCGCGTCCCGGCAGGTCCGGAACTTGAGCAGCGGCGTCATGATCCTGAGCACCTTCGCCGCGGCCGCGTCTCCCGCATCCGCGCGTGCCAGCACCCGCGCCGTATGGAACACCATCGAGCGCCCCTGCTCCGCCGTCACCAGCATCTTCAGAAGCTGCCGCCGCATCAGCGGCAGATCCGCCAGCCGCTTGCCGAAGGCCGTCCGGTTGCGCGCGATGAACATCGCCTCGGCGACCGAGCGGCGCATCATCCCCGCCGAGCGCACGCCATTGGCCAGCCGCGACATGTTGATCATGTCGGTCATCTGCTTGAACCCCTGTCCCGGGTCGCCGACCAGATGCGCGACCGCCCCCTCGAGCGCGATCTCGCCCGAGGCCATGGACTTCGTCCCCATCTTCTCCTTCAGCCGCAGGATGCGATAGGCGTTGCGCGTCCCGTCCGGCAGCCGCTTCGGCAGCAGGAACAGCGACAGCGCCTTCGTCCCCTCCCCGGCCCCCTCGGGCCGCGCCAGCACCATCGCCAGGTCGGCGTCGGGGTTCGAACAGAACCACTTGTCGCCGTGAAGCCGCCAGTTGCCGTCCGCGTCCTTCCGCGCGACCGTCTCGATCGCGCCGACGTCGGATCCGGCCATCTGCTCGGTCATGAACATCGCGCCCTGGAACAGCAGGTCCATGTCCTGGCTCGTCAGCTGGTCGAAATACTCCGCCACCAGCTCCGGGTCGCCGAACTTCACCAGCGTCCGGGTCAGCGAGTCGGTCATCGACAGCGGACAGCAGAGCCCGAACTCCGCCTGCACGAACAGATAGACCAGCGCGTATTTCGCCAGCGGCGGCAGCTTGTCGGGCCGCCCGAAGACGCCGCCGCGATGGCTCATCGCCGCCAGCCCGAACTCCCCGAAGGCGTAATACTCGAGCCGCTCATAGGCGGGATGCTTCTCGACCCGCTGGTCCTCGGCCCCGATCCGGTTGCGGATCCTCAGCTCGGGCGGGTTCTTGTCCGCCGTCAGCGCAAGCTCTTCCAGCTCGCCGCCGACCAGCCCCCCCATCCGGTCGAGATGCGGCAAGAGCGCCGCGAAGGTCTCGGCGTCGAGGTAGACCTCCAGCAGCCGCCGCATGGCCGGATCCGCGCGGAAGGCGTTCAGCCCCGCGCTGTCGGGGATGTTGCGATGAATCTCGGGCATATATTCCTCCTCCCGCGCCGAGGCGCGTCAAAATCGTCTCTGAATCAGGCCGTAACGGGCGCCTCCAGCGCGGCTTCGCCACATTCCTCGACCAGCGCGGCGCGGATCATCGCCCCGATCTCGGGCATCCGCGGCAGCACCCGCGGCTCCGGCCCCGCGGCGGTCACCGCGAAGACGCGGCCCCCGATGCGCACCGGCAGCGCCACCCCGCCCAGGTCCGAGGAATAGGCCGAGGCCGACATGAACCAGCCCCGCGCCTCGGCCTCCGCGATCTGCGCGCGCACGGTGTCGGCGTCCATCGGCGTCGTCCGGTTGTATTTCACGTAGCGCACCCGCCGCAGCAGCGCGTCCCGCTCCGCCTCCGGCATCCGCGCCAGCAGCGCCTGCCCAGAGCCGGTCACATGGATCGGCAGCCGCGTCCCGGTCTGTGCCGCGTAGCGCACCAGCTGCGGGCTTTCCCGCACCGCCAGCACGACGACGCTCAGCCCCGAGGCGCCCGCGATCCAGACCGTCTCCCCGGTCTCGTCGCCCAGCCGGTCGATCGCGCGCAGAAGCGCGTCGGGCAGCGGCTCGGCCTCGCTCACCGCCTGCGCCATCGCCAGCCAGCGCGGCGTCGGGTAATAGGCGCCCCGGGTCCGCGGCTCGTAGAGATAGCCCTTTTCCGCCAGCGTAGAGACGATGTTGAAGGTCGAGGACCTTGGCCAGTCGAAATGCGCCATCACCTCGGCCACCGTCGCCGGCGCCTTGCGCGCGGCGAAGAACTCGAGGATCGAAAGCACGTTTTCGGCCTGTCTGACCAGCATGGGAGACTCGCTCAGGTCCAGAATGTTGGCCCCTAAAGTCCACATTTCTGGATGAGACGCAAGGTCAGCTTCCGGTCAGGCGGTCCTAATGCTCGATCCGGACCTCGCCGAGCGTCGGGTCGATCCGGCGGGCCAGGCTGGTCAGCCGGGTCAGGAAATGCGTCCGCACATAGGTTGCATGGAACGCCGAGGGCGCGGCGAGCACCAGCCGCCCCTGCCCCGCCTCGACCTCGCTCAGCCCGTGGAACCAGGCGCCATAGGTCACCGGATCCTCCGCATGGAGCCGGGCCTGCGCCGTGGCCCAGACCCCCTCGCCCGCCATCGGCACGGGGCCCCGCAGCGGCACGACGTTGCTCTCGGGCGCCTCCGGACGCCCGCCGACCCGCTCGACGAAATCCGGCCCGATCAGCGGCCAGGCCGGCCGCGTGTCTTCCATCATCCGCTCGAGGTCGAGGCCGTAGACGCTCAGCCGTCCCCGCGCGCCCTTGCGCTTCTGGACCAGCCAGCCGAGGCCCCGCAGCACCGCCATCTCGCGTTTCACCGTGCGCTCGTCGACCGACCACATCCGCGCGATCTCGCGCTGGCCGACACACAACTCGTCGCGCTGCCAGTTGTAGCGGGCGGTGATCAACGCCATGATCCGCATCACCCGCCGCTGGACGATCTTGTCCTGCGACAGGGCAAAGGCCATCAGCGCCGAAAGAATGTCGTACTTGCGCGCGCCGGCCTGGGGGCCGACCGCCTTGGGCTTCTGCATCACCGTCTCCTGCCGCCGCGTCTTCTCGGTGGAAGATGGGCCTACCTCGTTGCCGGACCGTTGGGGCCTCGGACTGTGGGTCGAGTCGTCTCTCAACGCTCTTCCTCATCTTGGTGGCATTAACGTCCGGTTTCTCGATTCTGTCAAGCGGAGGGTGCCGGAGGGGAATTCCAAACCAATACCATTTCGAAGAAAAGGGTATCCACTGGTATTGGGGGACATCCAGCCTGTCCCCCAATAGACACGAAACGTCCCCTATTCGAGACGATTTCGCTGCCGTCCTGTCCCCTATTCGGGGCCCTTGTCCCCGGCGGTCCAGGTACCGCTCGATTCGGGTCCGAGCCCTGACGAGCCTGGGAAAAACCTTCCCTGCGGGGAAGATCGCACAGGACGCTGATGCCGGTAAACCTTTGTTTTGCGTTTTTCCGAAATCGGGCGTATTTCAGGAAGCACAAAGAATTAACGTTGAGGCGCAGCATGTACGACCATACCGAGCTTGCCCGGCTCCAGGCGCAATCCCTGAAGATGCAGGGCTGGATCCGGCAGCAGACCTTCAGCCCGGAGAACCGCAAGACGCTCCGCCGCTTCTCCTCCTGGGAGGTGGCCGAGCTGATCTTCCGCATCAACCAGTCCACCTTCCGCGGCCGCCTCGCCGCCGACCCCTCCCTTCCCGGCGGGGAGGTCGAGGAGGACGGCCGCCAGCGCTGGTATTCGCTCGACGAGATCAACGAGCTCCGCCGCCGGATGAAGATCAACCGCAAGAGCCTGATGCCCCCCCGCCCCGCCGGCAAGCGCGCCTTCCGGGCCGCGGTCGCCAACTTCAAGGGCGGCGCCGGCAAGTCCACCGTCGCGCTCCACCTGGCCCATGCCGCCGCGCTCGACGGCTACCGCGTCCTGCTGGTGGATTTCGACCCGCAGGCGACGCTGTCGCACTCGATGGGGCTCACCGACGTGGCCGAGGATTACACCGTCTGGGGCATCATGGCGCGCGACCTCATCAAGGAGACCGACCGGATGAACGCCGCCGCCACCGGCGCGGCCTCCGGGACCGCCCTGCCCCAGCGAAAGCTGCCCGCCTCGATCCGCGACATGGGCCTCGACGAGCTGCGCCACGGCGACTTCATCAAGACCACCGCCTGGTCCACGATCGACATCATCCCCTCCTGCGCCAATGCCGCCTTCGTGGAGTTCGCCTCCGCCCAGTACCGGCACCTGAACCCCGAATGGACCTTCTTCGCCGCCGTCTCGCGCTACCTCGACGGGCTGGGCGACGACGATTACGACCTGATCCTCTTCGACTGCCCGCCCGCGATCGGCTACCAGTCGATGAACGCGGTCTTCGCGGCCGACATGCTCTATATCCCCTCCGGCCCCGGCTACTGGGAATACGACAGCACCACCTCCTTCATCGGCCAGCTCTCCGAGGCGCTCGAGGATCTGAGCCACGGCTTCGGCGAAAGCTTCCCCGCGGGGAAGGTCGCGCTGCCGAAAAGCTTCGCCGACATCCGCTTCCTGATGACCCGCTACGAGCCCGGCAACGACCTGCACCGCGCGATGCTTGAAGCCTTCCGCAAGGTTTTTGGCGATCATGTGACGGAGCATCCGATCGAGATGACCCGCGCCGTGGAGCAATCCGGGCGGTTCCTCTCCTCGGTCTACGAGATCGACTACCGCTCGATGACGCGGGAGACCTGGCGCCGGGCGCGCGCCTCCTTCGACCGCGCCTACGAGGAGTTCAAGGGCAACGTCATCGCCGCATGGGACAAGGTGTGAGGGCCGGATCATGGTGAAGAAGAGACGCATGTTCGACATCGAGATGCCGGAGGAGGGGCCGCCCGAAACCTTCCCCGCGGGGAAGGTCGAAGCCCCCTCGGCCGAGCCGCGCCGCCGCGGGCCGATGGCGACCGCCATCGGCGAGACGGCCGAGAGCAGCCGCGAGCGCGCCGAGGTCGAGGCGCAAATCCGGGCCGAGAACGACGCGCTGGCGCATGAGCACGTGAAGCTGAAGCGCCTCGGGCTGGTGCTGGAGCTGGTGCCGCTGGAGGCTGTCGAGACCTCCAAGCTGATCCGCGACCGCGCCGCCGGGCCGGACATGGAGCTTGCCGGGCTCAAGGCCTCGATCACGGAGCTGGGGCTCTCGAACCCGATCCGGCTGGAGGCGCGGCCCGACGGCCGGTTCGAGCTGATCCAGGGCTTCCGCCGTCTGGCGGCCTACCGCGCCTTGCTGGAAGAGACCGGCGATGCCGAGGCCTGGGGCCGCATCCCGGCCGCCGTCAGCCAGCCGGGCGACGACCTCGACGTGCTCTACCGCCGGATGGTGGACGAGAACCTCGTGCGCAAGGACATCTCCTTCGCCGAGATGGCGCAGCTGGCGCTGGACTACGCGGCCGATCCCGGCACGGCGATCGAGGATCCGGACAAGGCGGTGGCGGAGCTCTTCAAGTCCGCGGGCTACCAGAAGCGCAGCTATGTCCGGAGCTTCATCAAGCTGATGGAGCGGATCGGCCCGGCGCTGCAATTCGCGCCGGACGTGCCGCGCGCGCTCGGCCTCGCCCTGGCGCAGCGGCTGGAGGAGGTCGACGGGCTCTCGGGCGTGATCCGGCGCGAGCTGGCGGAGCTCGACAACCGTTCGGTGGTGGACGAGCTCGAGGTGCTGCGGCGCCATGCCGGGATGTCGGAAGGGGCACCGGCCCCCCGGGCGCCGGCGGTGAAACCGGCGGGGGCAGGCGGCAAGGCCAAGACCTCGTTCCAGTTCGACCGGGCCGAGGGGCGCGCGAAATGCACCGCGGCCAACGGACGGCTGGAGGTGCGGCTGGACCGGGATTTCTCGACCATCGACCGGCGGCGTCTGGAAGAGGCGGTGCGCCGGATGCTTGACCAGCTGGAGTGAGCGATCTTCCCCGCGGGGAAGGTTTCGGGGCCGGGGGCAGGGATGCCGCCGGCCCTTTTCCTTTGCGTCGCGGTGCGTGGGGGGGCATGGCGCGCAGGACCTTCCCTGCGGGGAAGGTGGACGCGGCGCCGCGGCGGCGTTGCGAGGGTGCCGTCACCGGAGCCTTCCCCGCGGGGAAGGCTCCGGCCTCAGCCCCGCAGTGCGCGGAGCGCGGCGATCCGGGCCGGCAGGTCGGTGCGAGCGTGCAGGAAGTCGACGAAGATCACCTCTGCCTCGGTCTCCAGGAAGACGGCGAAGTGCTCTCCGGCGCGGGTGAAGCGCAGGCCGGTGGCGGCGCCGTCGTCCAGCAGCAGGGCGCAATCCTGCGTGCTGGCGCGGCCCTCGGCGGCGGCGGTGCAGCGGGCGACAAGCTCTTCCTCGTAGAGCTCCGCCTGGACGGGGCCGAAGGTGTCGAGGGTCCAGAGCGCGATGTCGATCAGGCTGTCCTGGGCGCGGGGCGTCAGGCGCCAGGGCTTCACGGGGCGGACCGGCGGCGTCGGGCTTCGGTAAAGGCGGTGCGGATGGCCTCGGCCCCGGTGCCCTCGGCCCGTGCGCCCGAGAGCGCCTCGTCGAGGCCCGCCCGCAGGCGTTCGCGGAGGGCGAGGGTCTGGCTCTCCTCCAGCTCCAGCAGGCGCAGCCCGGCGCGGAGCGCTTCGGAGGCGTTCTGGTAGCGGCCGGTGGCCACGAGCGATTGCACCAGCGCTTCCTGTTCCGCGGTGAGGACGACGTTGCGGGTGGTCATGGCGCGACTCCTTCGGCTATTGGCAATATATGCCAATGACGCCGCGTGGACAAGGCCGGGCAGGGCAGGGGGCGCGCCGGGGCGGGCGGACCTTCCCCGCGGGGAAGGTTCCGGGGCTAGGCCTCGGCCTCCGCGGGCCGGATCACGCGGGCGTCGTCGGACCAGAGCCGCGCGGCCAGCGCCGCGCGGTTCCGCAGGACCGCGCGCTGGTTGATCGAGCCCTTGTCTGTCACCTCGCCCCGGTCGAACTCCAGCGGCGCGGCGAGGAAGATCATCCGCGTCACCCGGTTGGAGGAGCCGGTCGCGCGACTTGCATGGGCCGCCAGTCGTTCCGCCGCCGCCCGGCGCACCGCGGGATGGTCCAGAAGCGCCACGCCCTGCGTGCCGTCGCCCGCGATCGCGGCCAGGGCGGTCCAGTTGGGCACCACGAGCGCGCCGAGGTCCTCCTGCCCTTCGCCCGCCGCCACCACGTCGGAGGCGAGGCCGCCCAGATCGTCGGTCAGCTGCGCCCGGACCGGCCCGACGGCGACCCAGGTGCCGGAGGCGAGCTTGAAGTTCTCGGCCAGCCGCCCGTCGAAGAGCAATCCCTTCGCGGGGTCGTCGGGATCGGCGAAGCGGAAGGCGTCGCCGAAGCAGTAGAAGCCTTCCTCGTCGAAGGCCTCGGCCGTGAGCGTGTCGTTGCCCCAGTAGCCCGGCGTGATCGAGGGGGACTTGATCCGGCCCTCGAGCTTGTCGCCCTGCGGGACCAGCTTGAAGGTCACCCCGTGGGCCGGGATGCCGAGGTTGCCCGAGGTCTTCTGCCGCTCGGTGCAGCAGAGCGCGAAGGGCCCGGTCTCGGTTGAGCCGAAGCCGGTGGTCAGCAGGACGCCGCCGGGCACCATCTCCTCGGCGACGCGGGTGAGGCGGTCCCAGACCGGCTGGGACATGCCGGCCCCGGCGTAGAAGAGCATCTGGAGGCGGCTGAAGAAGGTCTTGCGGAGTGCGGCGTCGGTCTCGAACGCCTCGAGCAGCATCTGGAAGCCGAGCGGGACGTTGAAATACCAGGTCGGCGCCACCTCGCGCAGGTTCTCGATGGTGCGGGCGATGCCGTCCCGGGTCGGGCGGCCGTCGTCGATGTAATAGGTCCCGCCGTTGGTGTGGACCATGTTGAACACCTTGTTGCCGCTGGCCGTGTGGTTCCAGGGCGCCCAGTCGACCACGACCGGCGGGGTCTTCGTCATGAAGACGAAGCATTGCCGGATGATCTGCTGGTTCGAGACGAGCATCCCGTGGGTCTGGATCACCGCCTTGGGCGTGCCGGTGGTGCCTGAGGTGAAGAGGAACTTGGCCACCGTCTCGCCGGTGATGGCGGCATGGGCCGCCTCGGCCGCCTCGGTCGGGGGCGTCGCGAGGAGGGTGTCGAAGGGGATGACCTTTCGGCCCGGCATCGTGCCGGTGAGGGTGGTGACGGGGATGGAGGCGTCGAAAACAGTCTCTATTGCGGGGGAAAAAGGCTCCAGCCGGTCCGCGAAGATGAGGCCGGGGTGGAGCTGGTCGGCGATGTCGCGGAGCTTGAGATAGTCTCCGCCGGTGAGCGCATAGGCCGGCGCGAGCGCGGCGGAGGGGATGCCGACGTGCTGGGCGCCGAGGGCGATCAGGGCATGGGCGATGGAATTGCCCGAGAGAATCAGCACGGGCCGGTCCGCGGAGAGGCCGAGCCCCAGCAGGGCGGTGCCGATGGCGCGGATCCGGGCGGCGGCCTCGGCATAGGTCAGCTCGATCCAGGCGCGGTCGGGGCCGCGTTCGGCCATCCAGACGGTGTCGGGCGTGCGCGCGGCCCAGTCCATGAACGCGTCGGTGATCGCGGCGGGGCAGGGGTCGAGCGCGCCCTCCTGCCAGACGAGGATGGACCCGTCGGGCCGCGTCTCGCTGCGCACGACGGGGTCCCAGAACATCGCGTCCTGTGCGGTGGCGGTCATGACTCCTCCTTCACTCCCGATCCGGCTTCACGTTGACTCGAATCGCGGATATTGTCTACGTGGAAACAGAATTGCGCCGGCCGAGAGGCGGCGAAGGGAGGACAGATGAGCGGCACCGACGACCTCGTCACCTACGAGATGCGCGGCGATGTCGCGTTGCTGGGGCTCAACCGTCCCGAGAAGCGCAACGCGATCTCGGACCGCTTCGTGGAGGCGATCCACGACGCGGTGACGCGCGCGTCCTCGGAGGCGAAGGCGGGCGTCATCCACGGTCACGGCACCCATTTCTGCGCCGGGCTCGACCTGTCGGAACACAGCGAAAAGCCCTTGTTCGAGGCTGTCAAAGGCTCGCGCCGCTGGCATGCGGTGTTCGATGCGATCGAGCGGGGCACGATCCCCTTCGTTTCGGCCATCAGCGGCGCGGCGGTCGGCGGCGGCTTCGAGCTGGCGGCCGCGACGGCGATCCGGGTGGCGGAGACCAACGCCTTCTTCGCCCTGCCGGAGGGGCAGCGGGGCATCTTCGTCGGCGGCGGCGGCTCGGTGCGGATCGCGCGGCTGATCGGACCGGCCCGGATGGGGGACATGATGCTCACCGGCCGGGTGCTGGATGCGGTCACGATGGAGGCCTGGGGCGGCGTCTCCTACGTGGTCGAGACGGGCGAGGCGGTCGACAGGGCGGTCGAGCTGGCCGACCGCATGGCCGGCAATGCCGAGTTCACCAATTACGCCATTCTCAACGCCCTGCCGCGGATCGCGGACATGTCGAGCGAGGACGGGCTCTTCACCGAGAGCATGGTCGCCTCGCTCGCCACGATGACCCCGGAGGCGAAGCAGCGGCTGAAAGACTTCCTGGAGAAGCGGGCGGCCAAGGTGGAGGCGCCCGGTGGCTGACATGCTGGACCGCGGCACCCATGACGGCGCGGTCCGCTTCGGGCCGCTGGCGGAATCGCTCGGCCTTCTGCTCAGGCTCTCGCAGCTGCACAGCTTCCACGATTTCTACACCGCGCTGGAACGCCACCACGTGCGGCCCGGCGAGATCTCGATCCTGATGATGATCCGGGAGAACCCCGGCATCCGTCAGGGGGTGCTGGCGAGCGCGCTGATGATCAAGCGCGCGCACATGGCCAAGATGGCGCGACGGCTGGAGGATGCGGGTCTGATCGAGCGGAGCGTGCCCCCCGACGACCGCCGCGCGATGGAACTTCGGCTGACCGCGCAGGGAGAGCTGCGGGCCGCCGAGATGACCCCCGATCTGGAAGCGCACGAGGCGCGGAATTTCGGCGGGCTGACCCCGGAGGAGGCGGCGACGCTCAGGACGTTGCTGCGGAAATACCTGGCGCTCGACGCGCCGAAAGAGGACTGACATGAACATCGACGAGCTGGTTGCCATCGACATCCACACCCATGCGGAAGAGCCCTGCTGCGGCCACCGCGACGACGGCTACGACGAGTTCCAGGCCGGCATGGCGAAGTATTTCAAGAACCCGGCCGGCAAGGACGGGATGCTGCCCTCGGTCGAGCAGACGGCGGCGTATTTCCGCGAACGCAGGATCGGCGCAGTGATCTTCCCGGTCGATACCGAACGCGAGACCGGCTTCCGGCGCTATTCCAACGAGGACGTGGCGCGGATTGCCGCGGAGAACGACGATATCCTCATTCCCTTCGCCTCGATCGACCCCGCGAAGGGGAAGGCGGGCGCGCGGGAGGCGCGGCGGCTGGTGAAGGAGTTCGGCGTCAAGGGCTTCAAGTTCCACCCGACGATGCAGGGCTTCTATCCGAACGAGCGGATGGCCTATCCGCTCTACGAGGCGATTGCCGAGGAAGGGGCGATCATGCTGTTCCACACCGGGCAGACCGGGGTGGGATCGGGCATGCGGGGCGGCATGGGGATGCGGCTGAAGTACTCGAACCCGATCCATGTGGACGACGTGGCGGTCGATTTCCCCGACACGCCGATCATCCTGGCGCACCCCTCCTTCCCCTGGACCGAGGAGGGGCTGATGATCGCGCAGCACAAGCCCAACGTCTATATCGACATGTCCGGATGGTCGCCGAAGTACTTCCCGCCGATCTTCGTGCATTACGCGAATTCGATCCTGAAGAAGAAGATGCTCTTCGGGTCCGACTGGCCGGCGATCACGCCGGACAGGTGGCTTGCGGATTTCGAGACGCTCGATCTCCGGGAGGAGGTGAAGCCTCTGATACTCAAGGAAAATGCAGCGAGGCTTCTGAAGTTGATGTGACATGTAGTTCAGGGAGGATGGAACATGTCGGTGATGAAATGGACCGCTGCGGCGGCTGTCGGTCTGATGCTGGGGCTTCCGGCGGGGGCTGACGCGAAGGATCTCAAGATCGCCTCGGGCGCGCCGCCGCCGCACCCCGCGACGAGCCACCTGTACAATGCGCTGGCCGAATACCTGGCGGAAGACCCGAACAAGACCTTCAACGTGATCCAGCTGGGGCCCGAGGTCGTCGGGCTCGGGGCGATGAAGGACGGGCTTCAGACCGGGCTTGTCGACATGGGCAACCTGCTGCCGCTCTACTTCCCGGCCGAGCTGCCGAACTTCGCGCTGGCGGGCGAGCTGTCGCTCTCGGGCAAGGACGCCCATGCCATGGGCGCGGCGCTGACCGAATACACGGTGAACTGCGCCGAGTGTCAGCAGGAGCTGAAGGATTTCGGGATCGTCTACCTCGGGTCCGGCTCCTCCGATCCCTACATGCTGCTGACCAAGACGCCGGTGAAGACGGCCGAGGACCTGAAGGGCCTGCGCCTGCGCTCCGGGGGCGCGCCCTATTCGCGCTTTGCCGAGAACTTCGGCGCGGTGCCGGTGTCGATCAGCGTTCTCGAGACCTTCGAGGCGATGAGCCAGGGGACGATCGACGGGACCATGGCCTCGATCGGCGACCTGCTGGCCTTCCGGCTGGTGGAGCTGGTGAAGGGCGCGACGGCGATCCCGCTCGGCACCTACTTCTCGACCTCGAACTTCGCGACCGCGCAGGCCGCGTGGGACGACATGACGCCGGAGGAGCGCGGCATCCTGCTGGAGGCCGCGAACCGGGCCAACGCCAACTTCACGCAACGCTGGGGCTATGACTTCCCCGGGATCGCGCGCAAGGCGGCCGAGGAGGCGGGGATCGAGTTCGTCGAGGCCGATCCGGCGCTGGTGCAGGCGGCCGCGGATTTCGCCACCGCCGACCGGGAGACGGCGGCGCAGGTCTCGCAGGAGCGGTTCGGGATGGACGACGCCTCGGACCGGGTGGCCGAGTTCATCGCGCTGGTCGAGAAGTGGGAGGCGATCTCGGAAGAGGTCGGCCACGACCGCGACGCGATGGCCCAGAGGGTCTGGGACGAGGTCTGGTCGAAGGTCGACCTCGCGACCTACGGGCAGTGACGGGCAGGGGGCCGCGGGCGATCCGCGGCCCCGTTTCGTTGGGGGGGTTCATGCAGGCAATGGAACGGCTGGCCGACCGGGTGTCGCAGGGCCTCGCCCTGATCGGGGCGGTCGGATTGATGGCGCTCTTGGTGCATGTCGCGGCGGAGGTGCTGGCGCGGAACCTGTTCTCGCGCCCGATCCCGGCGACCAACCAGATCGTGTCGCATTACTACATGGTGCTGATCGCCTTCCTGCCGCTCGCCTGGGTGGAGCGGCAGGGGGCGATGATCTCGGTCGAGCTGACCGAGGGGTTCATGTCGCCGCGCATGAAGCGGGTGAGCGATTTTACCGTCGCGGTGCTGGCGGTGCTGATCTATGCCGCGCTCGCCTGGGTGACATGGGCGGACGCGGTGAAGGCCTGGCGGGTCGGGAGCTTCGTCGACGTGCTGGGCCACCGGCTGGCGATCTGGCCGACGTATTTCCTGCCGCCCCTGGGCTTCGCGCTGGCGGCGCTGGTGATGGTGATGCGGGGCATATCCGCCCTGCGGGGGGATGACGCATGAGTGTCGAGACGGGGTTCTGGGGGATCGGCGTGCTGTTCCTCCTGCTGCTCCTGCGGGTTCCGGTGGCGCTGGCGCTGATCGCGGTGAGCTTCGGCGGCGTGGCCTGGTTGCTGGGGGTGACGCCGGCGCTCGGGATCATGGCGAACACGCCCTATTCCTTCGTGGCGAGCTGGACGATGAGCGCGGTGCCGATGTTCCTGCTCATGGGCTTCGTCGCCTATCACGCGCGGCTGACGGAGGGGCTGTTCACCGCCGCCAAGGCGCTTTTGTGGCGGGTGCCGGGGGCGCTGGCGGTGTCCTCGGTCTTTGCCTGTTCGGGCTTCGCGGCGGTCTGCGGGTCGTCGCTGGCGACCTCGGCCTCGATGGGGCGGATCGCGATTCCGGAAATGGTGCGGGCGGGCTATTCGCCCTCGGTCTCGGCCGGGGCGATCGCGGCGGGGGGGACGATCGGGGCGCTCATTCCGCCGTCGATTCTGATGATCCTCTACGGGGTCTTCGCCGAGACCTCGATCACCGACGTGTTCCTCGGCGGCGTGACGGTGGGGCTGCTGACCGCGCTCGGCTACATCCTCGTGGTCTTCGTCATCGCCGTGGCCCGCCCGGACCTCATCCCGCGCGGACGGCTGGAGGGGGCGCAGGTGCCGCTCTCGCGGGCGCTGAGGGAGGTCTGGCCGGTGGCCGTGCTGATCCTGCTGGTCTTCGGCGGGCTCTTCTCGGGCTATTTCACCGCGACCGAGGCGGGGGCGGTCGGGGCAGGGGGGGCGATCCTATGCGCCGCTCTCGTGGGGCAGCTGAACCGGGAGGTGATGAGGAAGTCGCTGCTCGAGACGCTTTCGACCACCGCGTCGCTCCTGATCATCGGCATCGGCGCGATGATGTTCACCCGGTTCCTGGGGATCACCGGGCTATCGGGCTTCATCGCGCGGACCGTGGGGGCGGCGGATATCGGCTACGTGCAGCTCATGGTGATGGTCGTCATCGTCTACCTGCTGCTCGGCATGGTGATGGAGCCCTTCGGGGCGATGCTGGTCACGCTGCCGGTCTTCCTGCCGCTCCTGAACGCGGAAGGGATCAGTCTGATCTGGTTCGGCGTGCTGGTGGTGAAGCTGCTGGAGATCGGGATGATCACGCCGCCCGTGGGGCTGAACGTCTTCGTCATCCGGAACGTCGCGGCGGAGCATGTGACCACGGCGCAGGTCTTCCTTGGCGTGGCGCCGTTCTTCCTGGCCGATCTTCTGGTGACGGCGCTGATCATCGCCTTCCCGGGGATCGTGCTGGCGCTGCCGGGGCTCTGGTAGGTTCTGTATACAGAATGGGGTGCATTTCAGGTATATGCGCCGCCGAAATCACGGATTGACCAGTTTCTGTATACAGCCTAGCCTTCCCCAGCGACTCATGCCGGGGGAGGACATGAAGCGACCCGAACGCAACGCCCAGTTTGCCCGCGCGCTGATGGAGCTGCGCTCTCTCGTGCTGAAGGGCACCTATCCGGGCGGCGAGCGGCTGCCCGAGACGGTGCTGGCCGAACGGCTCGGCCTGTCGCGCACGCCGCTGCGGCAGGCGATGGACCGGCTGGTCGACGAGGGGCTTCTCGAGCGGAACGAGACCGGGGGCTGCCGCGTCGCGACCTTCTCGATGGACGACATCAAGGACGCGATCGAGCTGCGCGGCGTGATGGAGGGCACCGCCGCCCGGCTGGCGGCCGAGCGGGGGACCGACCCGATGCTCGCCGCCCGCATGTCCGAGGTGCTGGAGGCGCTGGACGAGGCCGTCGCCGGAGAGCTCGACTTCAAGGCCTATGTGACCCTGAACGGGGAGTTCCACGACCTGCTCGCCCGGCTTGCAGGCTCGGCCGTGGTCGCGCGCGAGGTCGAACGGGCGAGCCGCCTGCCCGCGGCGTCTCCGACCGCGTTTCTTCAGGGACAGGTGATGATCCCCGATTTCCGGGACTCCCTGCGCCGCGCGCAGGTGCAGCACCGGGCGATCTTCGAGGCCATCGTGAACCGCGAGGGCGCCCGGGCCGAGGCGCTGGCGCGCGAACATGCGCGGCTGGCGCGCAGCAATCTTGAATACGTGATGAGCGTGGGGCCGGACCTCGTGGAGAGGGTGCCGGGCCTCGCGCTGGTCGCGGAGGACACCTGAGGGAGGAAAGGAAACCCAGATGCCAAGTCTCAACGACGTGATGAAGGACTGGAAGAACCCGGTCGAGATGCTGCGCAATTCGCAGGCCGGGATGTATGTCTATCCGGTGGTGACGCCCGAGTTCCAGAACTGGCGGGACGAGCAGAAGGCCTGGCGCGAAACGGCCGTGCTCTTCGACCAGAGCCACCACATGGACGAGGTGATCGTCGAGGGTCCGCAGGCGACCGAGTTCCTGAGCCATCACGGCATCAACTCCTTCGCCAATTTCGACCTGAACCGCGCGAAGCACTTCGTGCCGGTCACGCCGAACGGCCACGTGATCGGCGACCACATCATCTTCCGCGAGCGCGAGGACAAGTACATCCTCGTCGGCCGCGCGCCGACCTCCAACTGGCTGATGTTCTGCGCCGCCTGGGGCAAGTGGAACGTCCGGCTGCGTCACGACCCGCGCTCGCCCTCGCGCCCCGAGGGCGAACGGGTGATCCGCGAGCATTACCGCTACCAGATCCAGGGGCCGGACGCGCCGAAGATCTTCGAGAAGATGAACGGCGGCCCGGTGCCGGACATCAAGTTCTTCCATGTCGACTGGATCAACATCGGGTCGAAGAAGGTGCAGGCGCTGCGCCACGGCATGTCCGGCGCGCCGGGGCTCGAGGTCTGGGGGCCCTACAAGGACAAGGATTACATCCACTCCACGATCATGCAGGCGGCGAAGGACGCGGGCGTCAGGCTGGTGCAGTGCGGCAGCCGCGCCTATTCCACGAACACGCTGGAATCGGGCTGGATCCCCTCGCCGCTGCCGGGGATCTACACCGGCGACGGGATGCTGAACGATTACCGCGACTGGCTCGGCTCGGACATGTACGAGGCGGCGGGCGCGATCGGCGGCTCCTTCGTGTCGGACAATATCGAGGACTATTACGTCAACCCGTTCGAGCTGGGGTATGATTTCTACATCGGCTGGAAGAAGGACGACTTCATCGGCAAGGCGGCGCTTCAGAAGATGAAGGGCGCAGAGTCCAACCGCAAGAAGGTCACCTTCGAGTGGAACCGCGAGGACGTGCTGAAGGTCATCGCCTCGGCCTTCGAGGAGGGCACGCCCTACAAGTGGATCGACTTCCCGCAGCCGAACTATGCCTCGTCCTCCGCCGACATGGTGATGGATGGCGACAGGATGGTCGGGATGTCGATGTTCAACGGATATTCCTACAACGAACGCTGCCTGCTGAGCCTCGGCGTCGTGGAGCAGTCGGTCAAGGTGGGCGACGTGCTGACCCTGAAATGGGGCGAGCCGGACGACACCGCCAAGACCTCGGCCGAGAAGCACAGGCAGGCCGAGATCCGGGTGCGGGTGTCCGAGACCCCCTATGCCAGGGAGGCCCGCGAAAGCTATGCGGAGAGCTGGCGGACCAAGTCGGCCTGAGGCACCGGGCTATAGCGCGAACTTATCGCGCAACCGGTGAAATGAATTGATGTATCGGACGTGGGGTGACTATCGTCCGGCATCAGGCCCGTCCCCGATGCAGGGGCGGGCCGCCACCAGGGAGGAAAGCATGAAACTCAAGCACCTGTTTGCGGGCGCCGCCGTCGCGGCCGTCTCTGCGCTGCCGCTCGGCGCGACCGAGCTGAAATTCGCCAACTTCACCCCGCCGTTCCACACCATCAACGCCAGCGTCATCGAAAAGATGAACGAGGAGCTTTCGGCGGCCACGGATGGCGCGCTGACGGTGCGCGGCTACCACGGCGGCGAGCTGGGCGCGGGCCCGGTCGAGCAATACGTGCGCGCCGTGCAGGGCGTGGCGGATCTGGTCTGGGGCCTGCCGGGATACACCTCGTCGCAGTTCGAGAAGACGATGATCGCCGAGCTGCCGGACGCGATCCCCCTGGACAAGCCGGGGTACGAGGCGCTCTGGGCGGCCTATGACCAGATCTCGGGTGAGTTCCCGGGGACCAAGCCGATCGCGCTCTGGGGGTCGGAGCCCAACATCTTCATCATGAAGGACGTCGAGATCCGCACGCCCGGGGATCTTCAGGGGCTGAAGGTCCGCGTCGCCGGCGCGACCGCCGCGAAGGTGGCCGAGGCGCTTGGCGCGACGCCGGTGCAGATGCCGATCAGCCAGGTCTACAACGCGCTCCAGACCGGGCTGATCGACGGCGTGATCACCGGCGCCTCGACGCTCTCGGACTTCAAGCTCGACGAGGTGGCGAACAGCTACACGACGGGCGCGAACCTGGGCCGGCTGGTGTTCTACACCGTCATGGGGCAGGGGAGCTATGACGCGCTGAGCGACGAGGAGAAGGCGGCGGTGGATGCCGTGGCCGGGGCCGAACTGTCGCGCAATGCCGAGGAGTCCTGGCAGGCGACGGCGGATGCCGCGCTCAAGGCCGCGAAGGAGTCGGGCGACAACACGGTGATCGAGCTGTCCGACGACGAGGCGCAGGCCTTCTCGGACGCCGTGGCCGACGTGGTGAACGGCTATGTCTCCGAGGTCGGCGGCGAGGACACGCTAGCGGCGATGCGGGGGGAATAGGTGCTTTCCACCATGCGCAAGGTTGCGGACGGGCTCATCGGCCTGTCCGCGGCCATCGGCGCGGCGGCGCTGGTGATCGAGGTGGGGGTGATCCTCGTCGACGTGATCGGGCGGGCCTTCGGGCACCCGATGTTCGGCTCGCAGGACCTCATCACCATGACGATGACGATGCTGGTCTTCGGCGGCATGGCGCTCTGCGACCGGAAGGGGGGCCATATCGCGGTGGACCTCTTCGAACGGAAATTCCCGGGCTGGTTCAACCGCGCGGTCGACATCTTCTCGGCCCTGCTCGGCGCGGTGATCTTCGCCTTCATCGCCTGGGCGATCTGGGACAGCGCGAAGCTGAGCCAGATGCTGAACCTGTCGACCAACCTCCTGCGGCTGCCCAAGGCGTGGTTCCAGTGGGGGATCTGCGTGCTGTCGGTGGTGACCGCCTTCTCGATGGCGCTGCGCGCGCTCGAGCTGACGCTCTCGGGCCGGGACCTGCGCGCGGAGCGGCCCGCATGAGCGCCGGTGCCGTCGGCCTCTGGGGCATCGCCGGTCTGTTCGCGCTGCTGCTGATCCGTGTGCCCGTGGCCTTCGCCATGTTCCTCGTGGGCTTCCTCGGGATCTGGCACCTGAACGGCTGGAACGCGGCCATGGGGCTCCTGGCGTCCGAGACCTTCACGCTGGCCTCGAGCCCCGAGCTTGTCATCATCCCGCTGTTCATCCTGATGGGGAACGTGGCGGGCCACACCGGGATGAGCCGGCAGCTCTATGATGCGGCCTATGCGCTGATCGGGCAGGTGCGGGGCGGCCTCGCCTCGGCCACGGTGATCGGCTGCGGCGGGTTCGCGGCGCTGTCGGGCTCTTCCGTGGCCTCGGCGCTGACGATGGGCAAGGTGAGCCTGGCCGAGATGAACCGCTTCGGCTACGACACGCGGCTCTCGACGGGCGTGGTCGCGGCGGGGGGGACGCTGGGCATCCTGATCCCGCCCTCGACCGGCTTCGTGATCTACGCGATCCTGACCGAGCAGAGCATCGGGCGGCTCTTCCTCGCGGGCGTCTTCCCGGGGCTTCTGCTGCTCACGGCCTTCGTGCTGACGATCACGATCCTCTGCTGGATCCGGCCGGAGTTCGGCCCGGCGGGGCCCGCCACCACGCTGACCGAGAAGCGGCGCGCGCTCGCCGGGGCCTTTCCGATCCTGTCGGTGATCCTGCTGACCATCGGCGGGATCTACGCCGGGTTCTTCTCTCCGGTCGAGGCGGCGGGGGTCGGCGCGGGGCTGGTGATCCTCTACGGCGTGCTCACCCGGAGGCTGGATGTCCGCGCGTTCTGGGCGGCCTGCAAGGACTCCATCGTCACCACGGCGACGGTGATGCTGATCCTGATCGCGGCGCATCTCATCAACCCGTTTCTCGCCCTGAGCCATATCCCGACGGTGGTGGGAGAGGCGCTCGACGCGCTGAACCTCGGCGTGCTCGGGACGCTGGCGGTGATCCTGCTGGTCTACATGATCCTCGGCTGTTTCCTCGAGGGCTTCGCGATGCTGGTGCTGACGCTGCCGATCTTCTTCCCGGTGGTGATGGAGCTGGGCGTGGACCCGATCTGGTTCGGCGTGCTGGTGGTGCTGACGCTCGAGATGGGGCTGATCTCGCCCCCCGTGGGGATCAACGTCTTCATCGTGAAGTCGGTGGCCCCGGATGTGCCGCTGGGTCGGATCTTTCGCGGCGTGCTGCCGTTCTGGGCGGCGATGATGGTGACGCTGGCGGTGCTGGTGGCCTTCCCGCAGATATCGCTGATCCTGCCGGATACGATGTTCAATTGAGGGGTGGGGCCGGGTGAACCCCGCCCTACGGGGGCTTGCTGTGACGACCGTGACCTCCGTAGGCTGGGCTTGAGCCCGGCACGGCGCTGCGGTTGAGCGGTTGACCGAGTCCGGAATCAAGCCCGAAGGGCGCCGGACAAGCGCCGGCCCGTCCCCGCGGGCTGGCGCTTTGGTGACGTAGGCGCCGAGTGTCGGCATGGGCGCTACCACGGCCGGGATAAAGCGCGAGGCTCGGAGGGAGGGAAGCGCCATCCCACGGGCCGGCGCTTGTCCGGCTTGTGCTTGTGGCGAGGGCGGTGGTCCGGAGGGGTGAGCCGCGCTTGAGCCCGGGCCTACATCTTCCAAAGCGCCGCCGCGCCTTCCCAGACGAGGCGGATCGACAGGAGCAGGAGCGCCACCTCGATCACCGCGACATAGACCCGCTCGGGCAGCAGCTTCGTCAGGCGGTTGCCGACGAAGGTCCCGGCCACGGCCACCGCCATCAGGGTCAGCAGCACCGCGAGGTCGATATGCGCGAAGAGCCCGACCGCCCAGTAGGCCGGCACCTTCGAGAGGTTCACCACCGCGAAGGTGATCGTCGTGGTCCCGGCGAAGACCAGCTTGGGCAGTTTCTGCGGCAGCACGTAGGTCTGGAACGGCGGGCTCCCGGAATGGGAGATGAAGCTCGTCACCCCCGTCATGATCCCCCAGAAGACACCGCGCGGCAGGTCGGCCGGGCGCGGCGGCAGGTTCCGTCCGCGGGCGAGCCAGGACCGCGCACAATAGGCCAGCCCGATCAGGCCGGTGGCGATCAGGAACGCCTCGGCCGGGAGCACCGGGGCGAGCAGGGTCGCGATCAGCACGCCGAGCAGGCTGGCCGGGATCAGGATCGCGAGGTTCCTCGAATCGAAATCCCGCCGGAAGAGCCAGACGCCCACCATGTCGCTCACGATGAAGACCGGCAGCAGCATCGCCGCCGCCGCCAGCGGATCCATCCGGAGCGCCAGCAGCGGCACCGCGAGGGCCCCGACCGAGGCCAGCCCGCCCTTGGACATCCCCACGATGAAGGCGGCGAAGAGGACGAGGAGGCCGGGAAGCTCCAACGCCCCGGTCAGCCCATCCTCTCCGAGGCATAGGATCCGGGCGAGGCGGGGAAGACGACCGTGCGGTTGCCGTTCAGGAAGACGCGGCGGTGGATATGCGCGTGGATCGCGCGGGACAGCACGCGGGCCTCCACGTCACGCCCGAGCGAGACGTAGTCCGACGGGCTCTGCGCATGGGTGACGGCGACGACGTCCTGCTCGATGATCGGGCCCTCGTCGAGGTCGGCGGTCACGTAATGCGAGGTCGCCCCGATCAGCTTCACGCCGCGCTCGTAGGCCTGCTTGTAGGGGTTCGCACCCTTGAAGCTCGGCAGGAAGGAATGGTGGATGTTGATGATCCGCCCCGACATCTTGCGGCACATCTCGTCCGAGAGGACCTGCATGTAGCGGGCGAGCACGATCAGGTCGGCCTCGGTCTCTTCCACGATCTCCATGATCTGCGCCTCGGCCTTCGGCTTGTTCTCCTTGGTGACCTTGATGCAGTGGAAGGGCAGGTCGTGGTTCACGACGACCTTCTGGTATTCCATGTGGTTCGAGATCACCGCGACGATGTCGATCGGCAGCGCCCCGATGCGCCAGCGGTAGAGCAGGTCGTTCAGGCAATGCCCGAAGCGCGAGACCATGATGATGACCTTCATCTTCACGTCGGTCCCGTGGAAGGCGAAGTCCATGTCGAAATCCCCCGCGATGCCGGCGAAGGACTCGGACAGCGCCTCGGCGGTCGCGCCGTCCTCGGAGACGAAGATCGTGCGCATGAAGAAGCGCCCGCTCTCGGTGTCGTCGAACTGGGAGCTGTCGGTGATGTTGCAGCCGTTCTCGGCCAGGAAGGTGCCGATCGCGCCGACGATCCCTCGCGTGCTGGGACAGGAAACGGTGAGGCAAATCTGGGTCATGCGGGTGCTTTCCTTCTGCGCCGGCGGCGCGCGGGTGGAGTTATCGCACATCACTCGACCTCGCGTATCGAAGCAAGGACGGGAACGACCATTTCGGTGCCGAAACCGCTGCCGGAGGCGCTGGCGGGGAACGAAGTGTAGCGCATCGGAAAGTCGGGAAGGGAGGTGTGCGCCGGCGGATCCCCGCACCGGGCGCGGCTTGACGTGGCGGGATGCCGCCCAGCGCCGTGACGCGCCGGATTGGGGGGTGGAATCCGGGCGCGGAGTCATTAGGAAGCTCGCAAAACCGGCGCGCGAGTCGCGACCATAAAAACGAGCAGGAGCACAGGTCACGTGCAAGACCAGGATGCCCGGAGCCGGAGCGGAGCCGCTTCGGTGACCGCGAGGCCGTTCCAGATCCGCGGCAGGTTCCTGACCGCGATCGCGATCCGCGTGGAGAGCGATCCGGCCTCTCCCGCCTTTCACGCCGCGCTCGACGAGCAGCTGAAGCAGACGCCGCAGTTCTTCGGCGACGCCCCTGTGGTGATCGACTTCGAGCGCATCCCCGAGCTCGCCGACCTGAACCGCATCCGCGACCTCGTCGCCACGCTGCGCCGCAAGGACCTGCGGGTCTTCGGCGTGCAGAACGCGAGCCCGGCCCAGGCCGAGGCGGCGCGCCAGATCGGCCTCATTCCGATCCACACCGGCCGCGAGGCGCCGCTGCCCTCGAACCGGCAGCGCCGGGCCGAGCGGCTCGAGAAGCTGCTGCCGCCGGAGAACCGGATCATCTCGACCCCCGTGCGCTCCGGCCAGACGGTGGTGGTCGAACGCGGCGACCTGACGGTCATCGGCTCCGTCGCCTCGGGTGCGGAGCTGGTCGCGGGCGGCTCGATCCACGTCTACGGGCGGATGCGCGGCCGGGCCATGGCGGGCGTGCATGGCGACGAGAAGGCCCGCATCTTCTGCCAGAGCCTCGATGCCGAGCTTCTGGCCATCGCCGGTCTCTACCGGACCAGCGAAACCTTCGGCCCCGAGATCCTGAACCGGGGTGTGCATGTCTTCCTGGAAGACGAGAAACTACGCGTGGAGGCGTTCGCATGACGACGCAATTGAAGGACACGGCGCCGCTCGGGAGGATCATCGTGATCACCTCGGGCAAGGGCGGCGTGGGCAAGACCACCTCGGCCGCGGCGATCTCTGCCGGCCTGGCCAAGCGCGGCCACAAGACGGTCGTGATCGACTTCGACGTGGGCCTGCGGAACCTCGACATGATCATGGGCTGCGAGCGCCGGGTGGTGTTCGACTTCATCAACGTGATCCAGGGCGATGCCCGGCTGAAACAGGCGCTGATCAAGGACAAGCGGCTCGAGAACCTCTTCGTGCTGCCGACCTCGCAGACCCGCGACAAGGACGCGCTGACCCAGGAGGGTGTCGAGGCCGTCCTGAACGAGCTGAAGGAAGAGTTCGACTACATCATCTGCGACAGCCCCGCCGGGATCGAGCGCGGCGCCCAGATGGCGATGTACTTCGCCGACGAGGCCGTGGTGGTGACGAACCCCGAGGTGTCCTCGGTGCGCGACAGCGACCGGGTGCTGGGGCTGCTGAGCTCCAAGACCCGCCGGGCCGAGAAGGACGGCGCGGAGCCGATCAAGGCGCAGGTCCTCCTGACCCGGCACGACAAGGGCCGGATCGAGAAGGGCGAGATGATGACCGTCGAGGACGTGCTCGAGATCCTCGCCGTGCCGCTTCTGGGCATCATCCCCGAGAGCACCGCCGTGCTGCGGGCGTCGAACATCGGCACCCCGGTCACGCTGGACGAGCCCTCGGCCGCCGGCACCGCCTATGAAAACGCGGTGGCGCGGCTCACCGGCGAAGAGGTCGAGATCAGCGTAGAGGACGACCGCCGTCCCGGATTCTTCGGGCGGCTGTTCGGGCGCACGGCATGAGCTTGTTCGGTTTCACCCTCAGGCCGCGCCGGGCTGCCTCGGCAAAGACCGCAAAGGACCGGCTCCAGATCCTTCTCGCGCATGAACGGCGGGGCGGGGCGGAGACGCCCGATTACCTGCCGGCCCTGCAGCGGGACATCATGGAGGCGATCCGCAAATACGTGAAGATCGGGGACGACGACGTGAACGTCCGGATGGACCGGCGCGACGACGTCTCGAGCCTCGAGATCAATATCGAGCTGCCCGAGGCGGCTCCGAAGGCAAAGGCCGGGCGCGCCTGATCAGGGCGCGCCTCCGGCGGCGAAGGTCTGCCGCCACAGGCCGGTGAACCGCCGCGCCTTGCCCTGGTCCAGCGCGCCCGGCAGCGGCGGCGAGGAAGGTCCGCGGACGATCCCCCGGCGCGCGTGCTGCCCGTCAGAGCCGCGTGTGCATCCGGTAGCCCGGGTGGAACACCAGCCGGACCGAGGTGATCATTCCCGCCCCCGTCCACGTGGTCCGGTCCAGCACGAAGAGCCCGGTGCCCGCGGGGCAGGAGAGCACCTCGGCCTCCGCCCCCCCCGCCGAGAGTGCCGAGAAGGTGAAATCGCCGCCCTCGAAGGGCACTTCCCGCACCAGCCATTCGTTCGGGCTGATCGCGCTGAAATCCTCCGCCAGCACCGCCGGCACCGCCTCCGGATTGATCCAGCGGTTCTCGTAGACATAGGGCGCGCCGTCGGCGGTGTGCAGCGTCCTGAGATGCAGGAGCTTGCGCCCCGGCGCCACCTGCATCCGCGCCGCCACCTCCGCAGGCGGCACAGGCATCTCGCGCGAGAGCACCCGATGGCCGTAGGCCTGCCCCTTCGCGACGATCTCTTCCCGGATGACCGGGATCTCGAGCTGCGCCTTGCGCACCGGGTTCACCGCGACCCGCGTTCCGGCCCGCCGCCGCCGGTCGAGCAGCCCGGCCTCGGCCAGCTCCCGCAGCGCGCGGTTGACCGTGGCGCGCGCGCAGCCGAATTCGGCGGCGAGGTCGGCCTCGTGGGGGATGAACTCTCCCGGCCGCCAGACCCGCTGGGTGATGCGGCGGCGCACCTCCTCCTGCACGCCCTGCCACGTGTTGATCTCGGGGGTCGTCAAATCGTCTCTCCCAGCTCGCGCATGGCCGCGCGGTAGCGTGCCGCGATGCCCTCCCGCCGTATGTGGCGCCCCTCGGTCACGACATGGCGCCCGGCGGACCAGACCTCGCGCACCATCCGGTCGTCGCCCGCGAAGATCCAGGTGTCGAGCAGCGTATCGCCCCGCCGCCCCTCCATGTCCAAATGGCGCCCGTCCAGCGCCAGCAGGTCCGCCCGCAGACGCGGCGCGATGGCCCCGGTGTCCCGCCCCGCCGAGAGCGCGCCGCCCGCCAGCGCCGCCGCATAGATCCGCCGGCCGGTCGACAGCTCGGGCGCGGCCAGCGCCGCCCGCGAGCCATCCCGCAGACGCTGGGAATATTCGAGCGTGCGCAGCTCCTCGGACAGGGCGATCCGGATGTTGCTGTCCGACCCGATCGACAGCGCCCCGCCGTTGTCCATCCACCGCACCCCGTCGAAGATCCCGTCCCCGAGGCTCGATTCGGTGATCGGGCAGAGCCCCGCAACGGCACCGGAGCGGGCCAGCCCCTCGGTCTCGTGCGGCTGCATCCGGGTGCAGTGGATGAAGGTGCAGCCCGCGTCGGGGGCCATGTGTTCGAGCACCCATTCGACCGGGCGCAGGCCCCGGGCATCGCGGACCTCCTCGACCTCGGCCACCTGTTCGGCGAGGTGCATGTGAAACGGTCCGCCAAGCGCCCGCAGCCCCGGCAGCGCCTCGGGCGCGACCGCCCGCAGGCTGTGCGGCGCGACGCCGAGCCTTGTGTCGGCGGGCAGCCCCTTCAGCGCATCGCCCGAGGCCGCGTGCAGACGGACGAAGGCGTCCGGATCCGTCCCGAACCGGTCCTGTCCGGGCCCGAGGGGCCGCCGGTCGCAGCCGCCGAACTGGTAATGCACCGGCAGGAGGGTCAGCCCGATCCCGGTCTCGGCCGCGGCCGCCGCGATCCGCCCCGCCATCTCGGCGGGGTTGGCGTAGGGCGCACCCCCGGGCTGGTGGTGGAGGTAGTGGAATTCAACGTTCGTCGCATAGCCGGCCTCCAGCATCTCCATCTGGACGAGGCTCGCGATGGCCTCGACATGCTCCGGGGTCAGCCGGTCGAGGAAGCGGTACATCAGCCGCCGCCAGGTCCAGAAGCTGTCCGACGGATCCGGCCCGCGCCGCTCGGTCAGTCCCGCCATGGCCCGCTGGAAGGCATGGCTGTGCGCGTTGACCGGGGCGGGGAGCAGGATGTCGACCGCGTGATCGGCGCCTCCCGGCGCCCCCGTCTCGACCGAGGCGATCCCGCCCGCGTCGTCCAGCGTGACGAGGACGTTCTCGGCCCAGCCTTCGGGCAGGAGGGCCTGCGCGGCGCGGATGGTCTGCATGGGGAACCCCGGTTGACAGTTTAATATGTGCAGACATATACCGGCGAAGAACGCGCTTAACAAGGTGAGTCATGCTGCTGCACAACGCCACCCTCGCCACGATGGAACCCGGCGCGCCCTATGGGCTGGTCCGCGACGGCGCGGTGGTCATCGAGAGCGAGACGATCCTCTGGGCCGGCGCCGCGGCGGAGCTGCCGGAGGCGCACCGGCAGCACGAGCGGCACGATCTCGGCGGCCGTCTGGTCACGCCGGGCCTGATCGACTGCCACACCCATATCGTGCACGGCGGCGACCGCGCGCGGGAATTCGAGATGCGGCTCGAGGGCGCCTCCTACGAAGAGGTCGCGCGGGCCGGGGGCGGGATCGTCTCGACCGTGCGCGCCACGCGGGAGGCGACGGAGGAGGGGCTTCTCGCCTCGGCCCTGCCGCGCGTCGATGCGCTGATCGCGGAGGGCGTGACGGCGATCGAGGTGAAATCCGGCTACGGGCTCGACATCGAGACGGAGCTCGCGATGCTGCGCACCGCCCGCCGGATCGCGGCGGCGCGCCCGATCCGGGTCCGCACCAGCTTCCTCGGCGCCCATGCGGTGCCGCCCGAATACACGGGCCGCCCGGATGCCTATATCGACGAGGTCTGCCTGCCCGCGCTCGACGCCACCCATGCCGAGGGTCTGGCCGACGCGGTGGACGGGTTCTGCGAGGGCATCGCCTTCACCCCCGACCAGATCGCGCGGGTCTTCGACCGGGCCCGCGCGCTCGGCCTGCCGGTGAAGCTGCATGCCGAGCAGCTTTCCAACCTCGGCGGCGCGCGGCTGGCGGCGCAGTACGGGGCGCTTTCGGCGGATCATCTCGAATACGCCGATGCGGGCGATGCTCAGGCGATGGCCGGGGCAGGGACCGTCGCGGTGATCCTGCCCGGCGCCTTCTACACCCTGCGCGAGACGCAGCTCCCGCCGATCGACGCCTTCCGCGCGGCCGGCGTCCCGATGGCGCTCGCCACCGACTGCAATCCCGGCTCCTCGCCGCTCTCCTCGCTCCTGCTCACGATGAACATGGGCGCGACGCTCTTCCGCCTGACGCCCGAGGAGAGCCTCAGGGGCACCACGACCCACGCCGCCCGCGCGCTCGGGCTGACCGACGCGGGCGCGATCCGGGCGGGGCTGCGGGCCGACCTCGCCATCTGGGACGTCGCCACCCCGGCCGAGCTCGCCTATCGCATCGGCTTCAACCCGCTCTGGAAACGCATCTTCGGAGGCCGCCTGTGACACTCACCCTGACCCCCGGCGCCGCGACCCTCGCCCAGCTCGAACGGCTCTGGCGCGAGGGGCTTGCGGCCGAGCTGGACCCCGCCGCCCGCCCCGCCATCGACGCCGCCGCCGCGATGGTGGCCGAGGCCGCCGCCGGGGAGGCCGCGATCTACGGGATCAACACCGGCTTCGGGAAACTCGCCTCGGTCCGGGTGCCGCCGAAGGAGACCGCGCAGCTTCAGCGCAACCTGATCCTGTCGCATTGCTGCGGGGTCGGGGAGGCGCTGGACGTGGCCACCACCCGGCTGATGATCGCGCTGAAGCTTTTGTCGCTGGGCCGTGGCGCCTCGGGCATCCGCTGGGAGACGGCGGCGCTGTTGCAGGGGCTGTTGGCGAAGGGCGTGACGCCGGTGGTGCCCGCGCAGGGTTCGGTCGGTGCCTCGGGCGACCTCGCGCCGCTGGCGCACATGGCGGCGACCCTGATCGGGGAGGGGGACGCCGTCTACGAGGGCGAAACGCTGCCCGCCCGCGAGGCTCTCGCGCGCGCCGGGCTCGCGCCGGTGGTGCTGGCCGCCAAGGAGGGGCTGGGCCTCATCAACGGCACCCAGTTCTCGACCGCCTGCGCGCTGGCGGGCTGGTTCGAGGCGATGCGCAATGCCGAGAGCGCCGTCGCCGCCTCCTGCCTGTCGACGGATGCGATCATGGGCTCGACCGCGCCACTGGAGCCGGCGCTGCACGACCTGCGCGGCCATGCCGGGCAGATCGACGTCGCCCGCGCCATGCGCGCCATCATGCAGGGCAGCGCGATCCGCGAGAGCCACCGCGAGGGCGACACGCGGGTGCAGGATCCCTATTGCATCCGTTGCCAGCCGCAGGTGACCGGGGCCGCGCTGGACCTGCTGCGCTTCGCCGGCCGGACGCTGGAGGTCGAGGCCAACGCCGTCTCGGACAACCCGCTGGTGCTGGTGGCGCAAGGCAAGATCGTCTCGGGCGGGAATTTCCACGCCGAGCCCGTCGCCTTCGCCGCCGACCAGATCGCGCTGGCGATTTCCGAGATCGGCGCCATCGCGCAGCGCCGCGTGGCGCTGATGGTGGACCCGACGCTTTCGTTCGACCTGCCGCCGTTCCTGACCCCCGAGCCGGGCCTGAACTCCGGCCTCATGATCGCCGAGGTCACGACCGCCGCGCTGATGAGCGAGAACAAGCACCTCGCGCATCCCTGCTCCACGGATTCCACGCCCACCTCCGCCAATCAGGAGGATCACGTCTCGATGGCCGCGCACGGGGCGCGGCGGCTGAAGCGGATGAACGAGAACCTTTCGGTGATCCTGGGCGTCGAGCTGATGTGCGCCGCGCAGGGCGTCGAATTCCGCGCGCCGCTGACGACAAGCCCGATGCTGCAGGACCTGCTCGAAACCGTCCGGGCCGAGGTCGAGACCCTGCGGGAGGACCGCTACATGGCCGACGACCTGTCCCGCGCCGCGGCGCTGGTCCGGGAGGGGCGCGTCTCGGACAGCTGCGGGATACGCGCGCTGCTGGAGGGCGCGGAATGACCCCCGTCGAGGTCGTCCGCGGCGACGGGCCGGTGGTGCTGGGCCTGCCCCATACGGGGACGCATGTGCCCGAGGCGATCAGGGCCCGGCTGACGCCGCGCGGCCGCACGCTGTCGGACACCGACTGGTATGTCCACAGGCTCTACGACGGGCTTCTTCCGGGCGCGACCACGGTGCGGGCGACCTTCCACCGCTACGTGATCGACGCGAACCGGCCGCCCTCGGGCGAGAGCCTCTATCCGGGACAGAACACCACCGGGCTGATCCCGCTGACCGATTTCGACGGCCATCCGCTGTGGGAGACCGAGCCCGCGCCCGAGGACATCGGTTCGCGCCGCCGCGACTACCACGACGTCTACCACGCCGCGCTGGCCGCCGAGCTGGAGCGCGTCCGCGCGAAGCACGGCATCGCGATCCTCTACGATTGCCACTCGATCCGGTCCGAGATCCCCTTCCTCTTCGAGGGCCGCCTGCCGGATTTCAACATCGGCACCAACTCGGGCCGGAGCTGCGCGCCCGCGATCGCCGAGGCCACCGCCCGGATCTGTTCCGAGGCCGAGGGCTATACGTCCGTCCTGAACGGCCGCTTCAAGGGCGGCTGGACGACGCGCCATTATGGCCGCCCCGCGGAGGGCCTGCACGCGATCCAGATGGAGCTCGCCCAGGACACCCACCTGATGTCCGAAAGCCCGCCCTTCGACTACGACCCGGCCGGCGCCGCGCAGCTCCGCCCGCACCTCGCCGCGATCCTGCATGCGCTCGAGGATTACGCCTTCACCCAGGGAGCCACCCGATGACCAACCCGCGCCACAACCTCCGCGACATCTATCCGCCCACGGGGACCGAGATCACCGCCAAGTCCTGGCAGACCGAGGCGGCGATGCGGATGCTGATGAACAACCTGCACCCGGACGTGGCCGAGAACCCGCACGAGCTGGTGGTCTACGGCGGCATCGGCCGGGCGGCGCGAAGCTGGGAGGATTTCGACCGGATCGTCGCGGGGCTGCAGGACCTCGAGGCCGACGAGACGCTGCTGGTGCAGTCGGGCAAGCCGGTGGCGATCATCCGGACCCATGCGGATGCGCCCCGGGTGCTGATCGCGAACTCCAACCTCGTGCCGCACTGGGCGACCTGGGAGCATTTCAACGAGCTCGATCGCAAGGGGCTGATGATGTACGGCCAGATGACCGCCGGGTCCTGGATCTACATCGGCACGCAGGGGATCGTGCAGGGCACCTACGAGACCTTCGCCGAGGCCGGGCGCCAGCATTACGGCGGCGACCTGACCGGCAAGTGGATCCTGACGGCGGGCCTGGGCGGCATGGGCGGCGCGCAGCCCCTGGCGGCGGTCTTCGCCGGGGCCTGCTGCCTTGCCGTGGAATGCGACGAGACGCGGATCGATTTCCGTCTGCGCACCCGCTACCTCGACGAGAAGGCGCGGACGCTGGACGAGGCGCTCGATATGATCGCGCGCTGGACCGCGGCGGGAGAGGCGAAATCCGTGGGCCTTCTGGGCAACGCGGCCGAGGTCTTTCCCGAGCTCGTCCGCCGTATGAAGGACGGCGGCGCGCGGCCGGACATCGTGACCGACCAGACCTCGGCCCATGATCCGCTGCACGGCTACCTGCCGGCGGGCTGGTCGGTCGGCGACTGGCGCGCGCAGCAGGAAAGCGACCCGAAGGCGGTGGAAAAGGCCGCCCGCGCCTCGATGAAGGCCCATGTCGCGGCGATGGTCGATTTCTGGAACGCGGGCGTGCCGACGCTCGATTACGGCAACAACATCCGCCAGGTCGCGCGCGAGGAGGGGCTCGAGAACGCCTTCGCCTTCCCCGGTTTCGTGCCCGCCTACATTCGGCCGCTCTTCTGCGAGGGCATCGGCCCGTTCCGCTGGTGCGCGCTCTCGGGCGATCCGGAGGACATCCACAAGACCGACGCGGCGATGAAGCGCCTCTTCCCCGAGAACGAGCACCTGCACCGCTGGCTCGACATGGCGGCCGAGCGGATCGCCTTCCAGGGCCTGCCCGCGCGGATCTGCTGGATCGGGCTGGGCGACCGGCACCGGGCGGGGCTGATGTTCAACGAGATGGTCGCGAGCGGCGAGCTGAAGGCGCCCATCGTGATCGGGCGGGACCACCTCGACGCGGGCTCGGTGGCGAGCCCGAACCGCGAGACCGAGGCGATGAAGGACGGATCCGACGCGGTGTCGGACTGGCCGCTCCTGAACGCGCTCGCGAACACCGCGAGCGGCGCCACCTGGGTCAGCCTGCACCACGGCGGCGGGGTCGGCATGGGCTTCAGCCAGCACGCGGGTGTCGTGATCGTGGCCGACGGCACGCCCGAGGCGGCGAAGCGGCTGGAGCGGGTGCTCTGGAACGACCCGGCCTCGGGCGTCTGGCGCCACGCGGACGCGGGATACGAGAGCGCCATCGCCTGCGCGAAGAAGCACGGGCTGCGGCTGCCGGGGATCCTCGGGACCTGAGTCGGGCAAGGAAAGGAAGGCACTGACCTGCGGCGGTCGTCGCGCAGGTCGCACTTCGCCGAGCTCTACGACCTCGAAAACGTTCCGCTGGAGATGGTCAATCCCCGGCAACACCCCCAGTATGCCGCCGCGAAGGGGCAGCCTCCGGACGAGATGGTCATGGCGATGATCGGGATCCGGGAGAGCGCGCCCCTGCCCACGGATTTCGCCTGAGGAGGGGCGTGCATGAAACTCTACGACTACAAGATGGCGCCGAACTGCCGGCGCGTGCGATTTTTCGCGGCCGAGAAGGGCGTGTCGCTCGAGTGCGTCGACGTGGACCTGATGACCCGGGAACAGCTCGGCGATGCCTATGTCGCGGTGAACGAGCGCCGGACCGTTCCGCTGCTCGAGCTCGACGATGGCACGCGGCTCACGGAATCGGTGGCCATCTGCCGGTATCTCGAGGAGACGACGCCCGAGCCCGCGCTCTTCGGGACCGGCGCGCTCGGCAAGGCGCGGGTCGAGATGTGGCACCGGCGGGTCGAGCTCGAGGGGCTGATGGCCGTGGCCGAGGCGCTGCGCAACACCTCCGAAGGCTTCCGCGACCGCGCGATCCCGGGGCCGCAGAACTTTCCCCAGATCCCCGAACTGGCCGAGCGGGGGCAGCGTCGGCTCGATGCCTTCTACGCGATGCTCGACGCAAGGCTGGGCGAAAGCCGCTACCTCGCCGGTGAGGATTTCTCGATCGCCGACATCCTCGGCGTCGTCACGGTGGACTTTGCCAAGGCGGTCAAACGCCGGATCCCCGAGGAGGCCACCAACCTCGCCCGCTGGCATGCCGAGGTCTCGGCGCGGCCCGCCGCGAAGGCGTGATCCGGCGGCGTCCGTGACCTGAAGCTGCCCCCGGCCCTCCGGCCGGCCGGCTGGGCCCGCGGGCTTGATCGGCCCGAAACCCGGGGGCTAGGATAGCCCTTCGCCGGCCCGACCGGCGGAGGGAAGGGAGTTCCGATGCCAGAGCCCCGGCGGCAGCCCTACGGCACGGCCAGGCTGGCCCTGATGGAGACGGCGGAACGGCTGTTCGCCGAACGCGGGCTGGACGGCGTGTCGCTGAACGAGATCACCGCCGCGAGCGGGCAGCGCAACGCCTCGGCGCTCAGCTACCATTTCGGGTCGCGCGAGCGGCTGATCGAATCCATCGTCGCCTGGCGCATGGCAGAGATCGACGCAGAGCGCCGCGCCATGCTGGACCGGCTGGTCGCGGAAAGACGCACCGGCGATCTGCGGGGCCTTGTCGAGGCGCGGGTAAGGCCCCTTGGCGCGACCCTCGCACCCGGAAGCCGGGCGCGGCACTACGTCCGCTTCCTCAACCAGATCTACGCCAGCCCCAACTTCGGCTTCATCGACATGACCGCACCGCAGTTCGGGACCTTCTCGCTCGGCACCGTGCGGCGCCACATCGCCGCCTGTATCGCAGAGCTTCCGCCCGACATCGTCCAGGCCCGGATCCGGACCACGCAGGCGCTTTCGGTGATCGCGCTCAGCGACGCCGAAAGCGGGATCCGCCGCGCGGAGCAGGAGGGCGGGCGCTTCGACCTCGACGCCGCGATCCGCAACATCGTGGACATGCAGGTCGGTGCCCTCACCGCACCCGTCACCTGAGGCCGCGGGGCGGCGTCGCGGGCGATCCTCCGGCCCCGCATTTCGCGCTCTGCCGAATTTCACCTGGCCGGATGGACTTGGCGGCGGGCCACTTCCTTCTACCTTGCCCTTAGAGCCTGCGCCGAACGGCGTGTGAACCATCCCGGCACGAAACGGATTCCGCCCATGAAAAAACCCCTCATCCTCGCCGCCACCCTGTTCGGCGCCTTCACGACGGCCGCGCAGGCCGACATCGTCGTCTCCTCCAAGATCGACACCGAGGGCGGTCTCCTCGGCAACATGATCGCCCTCGCGCTCGAGGACGCGGGCCTGCCGGTGGAACGCCGGCTGCAGCTCGGCGGCACCCAGGTCGTGCGCGAGGCGATCCTCGCCGGGCAGATCGACATCTATCCCGAATACACCGGCAACGCGGCCTTCTTCTTCAACGAGGCCGACAGCGACGTCTGGAAGGATGCGCAGGCGGCCCATGACCGCGCGGCCGAGCTCGACGCCGAGGCGAACGACATCACCTGGCTCGACAGCGCACCGGCGAACAACACCTGGGCCATCGCCCTGACCGGGCCGGTGGCGCAGGAGAACGGCCTGACCACCATGTCCGACTTCGGCAAATGGGTCGCCGGCGGCGGCGAGGTCAAGCTGGCCGCCTCGACCGAATTCGTCTCCTCGCCCGCCGTCCTGCCGGCGATGCAGGAGACCTATGGTTTCGAGCTCTCCGAGGACCAGACCGTGATCCTGTCGGGCGGCGACACCGCGGCCACCATCCAGGCGGCCGCGCGCGGCACCTCGGGCGTCAACGCGGCCATGGTCTATGGCACCGACGGCGGCGTCGGGGCGACCGGGCTGGTCGTGATGGAGGACGACAAGGGCGTGCAGCCGGTCTATGAGCCGACGCCGATCGTCCGCGCCGAGGTGCTCGAGGAATATCCCGCCATCTCCGAGGTGCTGAACCCGATCTTCGCCGAGCTGGACATGACCACGCTCCAGCAGCTCAACGGCCGGATCCAGGTCGGCGGCGAGCCGGCCGAGGCCGTGGCGCGCGAGTACCTCACGCAGGCCGGAGTGCTCGACTGATCGCCCTCTCCGCAACGACCGGGGAGGCGCGGCACAGCGTCTCCCCGCCCGGCCTTCTCTTCGTCGTTCTCGGCCTGGCGGCGCTGCTCGCCCCGTTCATGACGATCGCCGCCAACCGCATCGTGGCGGGTGAAGGCGTCCCTGCCTGGGCGGTCGCCGCCCCCGCGCTCGTGGCGCCGGGGCTGGCGGCGGTGGTGCTGGGGCTGCTGCTCGGCCTGCCGCTGCACTGGCCGCGCCTGCGGCTTCTCGGCGCGGTCATCGGCCTCGGCGGGCTGCTCTGGCTTCTGATGCAGGGCGCGCCGGCGCTGCTGGAAGGGGCGGGCGATTATGCCCGGGTCTCCCCGGCGATCGGGTTCTGGTGCCTGCTGACAATCCTCATGCTCCTGATGGCCGACGCGCTGGCGCAACTGGCGCCGGGCCCGGTGATGCGCGGCGCGATGCTGGGGGGCGTCCTGGCGACGCTGGCCCTGATCCTGTGGTCGGGCGCGCTGGCGCCCCTGTCGGTGATGCAGGAATTCAGCAGCCGGAGAGCCGCCTTCGCCGATGCCGCCCTGCGCCACCTTGCGCTTGCCTTCGGATCGCTCGCCACGGCGGCGGTCATCGGGTTCCCGGTCGGTCTGCTCTGCCACCGGAACCAGAGGCTGCGCGGATCGGTCCTGCCGGTCCTGAGCTTCCTGCAGACGATCCCGTCGCTGGCGATGTTCGGCCTGATGATCCCGATCCTCGGGTGGATCGCCCTCAACGTGCCCGGCGCGCGGGCCTTCGGCATCGCCGGGATCGGCTTCACCCCCGCCTTCCTCGCGCTGGTGCTCTATTCGCTCCTGCCCGTGGTCGCGAACACCGTGGCGGGCCTTGCCGCCGCGCCCCCGACCGCGATCGAGGCCGCTCGGGGGATGGGCATGACGCCGAACCAGCGCCTGCTCCGGGTCGAGCTTCCGCTGGGCCTGCCGATCATCCTGACCGGCCTGCGCATCGTGCTGGTGCAGAACATCGGGCTGGCCGTCATCGCCGGGCTGATCGGCGGCGGCGGCTTCGGCACCTTCGTGTTCCAGGGGCTGAACCAGACCGCGACCGACCTGATCCTGCTGGGCGCGCTGCCGACGGTGGCGCTGGCGCTCGTCTCGGCGATCGTGATGGACATCCTGGTGGAACTGACCCGCCCTGACGCGACGAGGACCGCATGATCGAGATCGACCGTATCACCAAGGTCTACAACGGCGTGACGGCGGTGGATGCCGTCACCATGACCGCCGAGAGCGGCACGATCACCGTGATCGTGGGCACCTCCGGCTCGGGCAAGACCACGCTCCTGCGGATGATCAACCGGCTCGAGGAACCGACCTCGGGCGAGGTGCGGATCAACGGGGAGTCGACCCTCGCGACCAAGCCGCATCTTCTGCGACGTCGGATCGGCTATGCGATCCAGGGGCACGGGCTGTTCCCGCATCACAGCGTGGCGCGCAACATCGGCGCGGTGCCGCGGCTGCTGAACTGGCCGAAGGAGAAGATCAGCGCCCGCGTCGACGAATTGCTGACGCTGTTCTCGATGGAGCCCGACCAGTTCCGCGACCGCTTCCCGGCCGAGCTGTCGGGCGGCCAGCAGCAGCGCGTCGGCGTGGCGCGCGCGCTGGCATCGCGGCCGGACGTGCTGCTGATGGATGAACCCTTCGGCGCGCTGGACCCGATCATCCGGGCGCGGGCGCAGGACGACCTCCGCCGGATCCAGCGCGCGCTCGGCTCGACCATCGTGCTGGTGACCCACGACATGGAAGAGGCGATCCGCCTGGGCGACATGGTCGCGGTGATGGACGGAGGGCAGCTCGTCCAGCACGCCCCGCCGGCCGAGATCGTCACGAAGCCCGCGACCGGTTTCGTCGCCGACATGGTCGGCGACATGGAACGCCCCCTGCGCCTGCTGTCGCTGGTGCCGCTGTCCGAGGTGATGGAGGACGGAGACGCACCGGGCGAGGCGCTGCCCGCCGACAGCAGCCTGCGCGACGCGCTCTCCGCCTGTCTGTGGACCGGGCGGACGGCGGTGCCGGTGGAGCGCGACGGCCTGCCCGCCGGGCGCGTGACGCTGGACGCGATCCGCGCCCGGGCGGAGCTGGGCGCATGAAGGCCGGCGCCATCCTGCGCCCGGCCGTCATCCTGCTGCTTCTGGCGCTGGTCCTGAAGCCCGAGTGGTTCGTTCCGCTCTTCGCCCCGCTCGCGCCCGAAGGGGCACCGGTGATCTATGCCCGCAGCTCGCTCCTGTCGCTGTCGCTCAGCCACCTGGGCCTCGTCGCGGCCGCCACCGCCGCGGCGACGCTGGTCTCGGTGACGCTGGCGATCCTCGTGACCCGCGATGCGGGCGCGGCCTTCCGCCCGCTGTCGCGCACGATCACCAACATGGGCCAGACCTTCCCGCCGGTCGCCGTGCTCGCCCTCGCGGTGCCTGCCCTGGGCTTCGGGGCCGGGCCGACGCTGGTGGCGCTCTTTCTCTACGGGCTGCTGCCGATCTTCGAGAATTCCATCACCGGGCTCTCGACCCTGCCGCCGGCGACGATGGAGGCGGCGCGGGGCCTGGGCCTCAACCGCTGGCAACGTCTGATCCAGGTGGAGCTGCCGCTGGCCCTGCCGGTGATCCTGACGGGGATCCGCCTGTCCTTCGTGATTTCGCTGGGGACGGCGACCATCGGCTCCACCGTCGCCGCCCGGACACTGGGCGAGGTGATCATCGCGGGGCTTCTGACCAGCAACACCGCCTACGTGCTGCAGGGCGGGCTGATCGTGGGGCTCTTCGCGGTCGTGGTCTACGACGCCCTCATCCTGCTGGAGGCGCGGATTGCCCGGCGCTCCGGGATGGCGGACCCGCGGTGAGGTGACGCGGCGCCGTCGCGTTCCTGAAATCGACGCTTACCGATCGTTCGGTAGATATGTGTGATTTGGTGATTGGTGGGCTCAGGCGCGAGGGCTGCGCGGGGAGTTCGTTTGCGGCGGGTGATCCCGATGAAATCCAGTGTTCGCAGGGGTTTGGAGCATAGACGCGCCGGAAGGCCCTGAAAGCGCGCACCGCCGATCCCGCCCCTGACCGAATTGACAGACCGGCGTGACGTCATTTCTACCTTACCGAAAGGTAGATTTTTCGGAGCCAGCCATGCCGTATGAATACTTGAAGGTCGAGGTCGAGGATTATGTCGCGACCGTCACGCTCAGCCGCGCACCCGTGAACGCGCTCAACTACGACATGCGGCAGGAGATCATCACGGTTTTCGACTCGATGAGCGATGACCCGAAGGTGCGCTGCGTGGTGCTGACCTCGGACCAGCGCGTCTTCTGCGCCGGGGCCGATCTGAAGGACCGCCCCTCGACGGACGAGCTGGGCACCTTCTGGGCCCACAACCGGGCGGTGCGGGAGACGGGCAATGCCATCAAGGAATGCGCCAAGCCCGTCATAGCGGCGGTGAACGGCGCGGCGCTCGGGGCCGGGTTCGGCCTGGTCGCAGCCTGCGACATCATCTACGCGACCGAGGAGTCCGTGCTCGGCATGCCCGAGATCGACGTCGGCCTTGCCGGGGGCGCCGCCATGCTGCGCGAGTTCTTCTCGCGCTCGCGGATGCGCCGGATGTTCTTCACCGGCTGGCGGGTGCCCGCGCCCGAGCTCTATCGCATCGGCATGATCGAAGGCGCGCTGCCCGCGGACGAGTTGATGCCCGAGGTGATGAAGCTCGCCCGCGAGATCGCGTCCAAGAGCCCGGACGGCATCCGCTATGCGAAGATGTCGGCCAACATGGTGGAGAACATGCCGCAGCGCGACGCCTACCGGATGGAGCAGAACTTCACCGTCGCCCTGTCGCGGACCGAGAACGCCCAGGAGGCGCGGCGCGCCTTCGTCGAGAAACGCAAACCGGTGTTCAAGGATGTCTGAGGCCGCCCGATCCGCCCCCCTGTCGGACGAGGCGGCCGCCGCCTTCGCGCGCGAGGTCCGCGATTTCGCGCGGGCCGAATGCCCCGAGGACATCCGCGATGTCGTCCGCAATTCCCGCAAGCTCACCCGGGACGTCTGGGCGCGCTGGCAGAGGATCCTTTACGACAAGGGTTGGGGCGCGCCGAACTGGCCGGTGGAGTTCGGAGGCACCGGCTGGGACCCGCAGCAGCGCTACATCTTCGACACCACGCTCGCGGAATGTGAATGCCCGCCGCAATATCACCACGGGCTGCGGCACCTCGGGCCGGTGCTGATCGCCTATGGCACCGAGGCGCAGCAGGAGCGGTTCCTGCCCGGCATCCTGACCGGCGAGGATTGGTGGTGCCAGGGCTTCTCCGAGCCCGGTTCCGGCTCGGACCTCGCCTCGCTCGGGACCCGGGCGGTGCTGGACGGGGACGCCTATGTCGTGAACGGCCAGAAGATCTGGACGAGCCACGCGCAGGAGGCCGACTGGATCTACACGCTGGTCCGCACCTCGTCCGAGGACAAGAAGCAGAAGGGCATCACCTTCGTGCTGATCCCGCTGTCCGCCCCGGGCATCACGGTCAAGAAGATCGAGACGATCGACGGCATCCACCACGTCAACGAGGTGTTCTTCGAGAACGTCCGCGTGCCGGTCGAGAACCGCATCGGCGAGGAGGGGCGGGGCTGGACCTACGCGAAGTACCTTCTGTCCCACGAACGCCTCGGCGGGGCGAACACCGCGCCGCTGTTCCAGATGTTCGGGAACGTCCGCACGCTGGCCGGGCGGGCCCCGGGCGGCGCGGCGCGGCAGGCCGACATACGCCACCGGCTGGTCACGAACGAGGCGCGGCTCGTCGGGCTGAAGGAGCAGGGCCGGATCGCCGTGGCCACGGCCATGAACGGCGAACCGCTCGGCGTCATGCCGTCCGCCATCAAGCTCCTGTCCTCGGATCTGAGCCAGAACCTGAGCACGCTCGCGCTCGAGATCACGGCCAGCGCCCATGCCGGAGATCTGGGCGCTCACGGCGACCCGGCGGCCGCGCATTGGGCCAGCACCTATTATTACAACCGCTCCCGGTCGATCGTCGGCGGCACGAACGAGGTGCAGCGCAACCTGATCGCGCAGCAGCTCTTCTCGGGTGGCGTCGATTCCGTCCATCCCCCCGCCTTCCCGGGCGAGATCCACACCGCCGCCCTTCGCTTCGCCCAAATGGCAAAGGACCCGACCTGGGCGGACGTTGCCGCGCTCGGCTGGCAATTGACGATGGTGCCGGAAGAGGACGGCGGGCTTGGCGCCTCGCTCTCCGATCTGGCGGGCGCGATCGAAGGGGCGGGGCGGGGCGGCCTGGCGATGTCGCTGGCCCTGCATTGCGGCGTGACGCCGCTGCTGCTCTCGGCCGCTCTGGCGGGTCCGCAGCGCGACGCGGCGTTGCAGGGGCATCTCACCGGCGCGGCGCCGGTCCTGACCTGGCTGCCGGACGAGGCCGCCGCCCGGCGTCTGGAGGTGCGGAGCACGCCCGACGGTCTGACCCTGCGCGGCAAGGTCCGGGGTGTCGCCGCCCTTCCCGACGCGACGGCGCTTCTGCTGGCGACGGGGCCGAGGCTCATCCTCCTGCCGCTCGACCATGAGGGCGTGACGCCCGTGCCCGCCGTCGACCTCGCCGGCAACGCCACGCTCGGCTACGACCTCGACCTCACGCTGCCCGCCGCGGTGGAAGTGCTGAGCGGCGATTCCGCGCAGGAGGCGCGGGACCGGGCCTTCCTGACGGGCGGGCTTCTGACCTGTGTCGAATCCGTGGGCCTGATGGCCGCGACGCTGGGCCTGACCCTTGCCTATCTCGGGGAACGGCGCCAGTTCGGGCAGCCGCTGTCGGAGTTCCAGGTGCTGCGGCACCGGGCGGCGGACATGCTCCTCGACCTGATGAACGCCTCGGCCCTTGCCGCCCATGCGGTCGCCGAGACGATGGAGGGGCAGGGGCGCCGGGCCGCGAGCCTGGCGAAGATGTCGGTCTCGCGCGCTGCGCGCCGCTCTGCGGAAAGCGCGATCCAGCTGCATGGCGGGATGGGCATGACCGAGGAGATGGCGGTCACGCCATTGAACAAGAGACTGATCCAGGCGGGGTTCGAGTTCGGCGATGCGATGCATCACGAGGAACGTCTGGACCTGATGAACAGTTGAACGGAACGCAGCATGAAAGATGACCTGACGGGCAGCGCGATCGCCGCGATCTTCTCGCCGCGCAGCGTGGCGGTGATCGGCGCCTCGAGCAATCCCACAAAGCTGGGCGGGCGGCCGGTCGCCTTCCTCAAGGATTACGGCTTCAAGGGCGAGATCTATCCGGTGAACGCCGGCCAGGCCGAGGTGCAGGGGCTGGTCTCCTACAAGGACGTCCGCGACATCCCCGGCCCGGTCGACCAGGCGGTCATCGTCGTGCCCTCGCAGCATGTCGAGGAGGCGCTCCGGGGCTGTGCCGAGAAGGGCGTGAAGGTCGCGCAGGTCCTCAGCTCGGGCTTCGCCGAGGCGGACGAGGCCGGGCGCGCGCGGCAGGAACGCCTGATGGAGATCGTGCGAGAGACGGGCATCCGGATCACCGGGCCGAACGCGCTCGGCTCCGTCTCGCCGCCCGACCGGTTCTGCGCGACCTTCTCGACGGCGTTCCAGGGCATGCATCCTCCGGCCGGCAACGTCGCGGTCGTGACCCAGAGCGGGGCCTTCGGATCCTGCACCTACGTGATGATCGCGCGCCGCGGGCTCGGCCTGTCGCGGATCGTGGCGACCGGAAACGAGGCCGATGTCGCCACGGCCGAGGTGATCTCCTACCTCGCGGACGATCCGGAGACCCGCGTGATCTGCGCGGCGGTCGAAAGCTGCCGGGACGGCGACGGGCTGAGGGCCGCGCTGCGCAAGGCGGCCGCGGCGGGCAAGCCGGTGATCTTCATGAAGGTCGGCGCCTCCGAGCTTGGAGCCAAGGCGGCGGCGACGCATACCGGGGCGCTCGCGGGGAATGACAAGGTCTTCGACACGGTCATCCGCGAGGGCGGCGCCTGGCGGGCGCGCTCGATCGAGGAGATGGTCGATCTGGCCTATGTCTTCGCGGTCGGCCCGGCCCCGCAGGGCCCGCGGGCGGCGATCGTGTCCCTGTCGGGCGGGATCGGCGTCATGATGGCGGATTCGGCCGAGGGCAGCGGGCTCGAGCTGCCGCCGCAGTCGGATGACCTGCGGGCGCGGGTACACGACATCCTCGACTTCGCCGAGGGGTCGAACCCGCTCGACGTGACCGCGCAGGTCGCGGTGCGGCAGCAGACGCTGCCGGTGATCTACGACACGCTTCTGGCAAGCGGCGAATATGACGCGATCATGCTCTACCTCGCCAATTCGGGCATGTCGCCGACCGCCTTCGCGCCGCATCTGGGCTACGTGCTGGAGGTCCGGGCCAAGCACCCCGACAAGGTGATCGGCGTCATAACTCCCGCCCATCCCGAGGTGCAGAAGGCGCTGGAGGAGGCAGGCGTCCTCGTCTTCGAGGATCCCTCCCGGCTGGTCCGTGCCCTCGGCGCGGCCGGATCTCTCGCCGGGCTGCGCGCGGCGGCCCTGGGGGTCGCGTCGGACGCGGGGACTGCGCCGCGTGCCGATCTTTCGCAGCCGCTGACCGAGGCCCGCGCCAAGCGCCTCCTGGCCGACGCCGGGCTGCCCGTCCCGGCAGAGGCGGAATGCGGCGATGCCGAAGCCGCGGCGCGGGCCGCCGACGGGATCGGCTATCCGGTCGCCATGAAGATCCTCTCGCCCGATATCGCGCACAAGACGGAGGTGGGCGGCATCGCCCTCGACCTGAAGGACGCCGAGGCGGTGCGCACGGCTTTCACCCGCATCACCGACAGCGCGCGCCGGCTGGCGCCGGACGCCCGGATCGACGGTGTCATCGTCGCGCCGATGGCAGGGGAGGGGGCCGAGATCATCCTCGGGCTGCACAACGACCCGGTCTTCGGGCCGATGATCCTGGCCGGGGCGGGCGGCGTCATGGCCGAGATGCTGGGCGACGTGAGCTTCGCCTCGGTGCCCGTCAGCCGGGAGGCGGCGGAGCGCATGGTCGCGCCCGGCGATGGCTGGACCCGGTTGCTGGACGCCTGGCGCGGCCGCCCCGCGCGGGACCGGGCGGCGCTGGTCGAGGCGATCTGCCGGCTGTCGGATTTCGCCGTCGCCAACGCGGACCAGGTCGACGGGGTCGAGATGAACCCGATCCTGGTGCGCAGCGAGGGGGCCGCGGTGCTCGACGCGCTGATCGTTCCGCGCTCCGCCTGATCGAACCGGCAGGGCCGCCCCGGGGAGTCCCGGGCGGCCGCGGACATCCGGCCTTCTGGCGAGAACGCTGCGTCCGGGGCTGTTCGACCTGCGGCTTCCCTGCCGGAGGCAGGGGGCCAGAACGGCCGTCTGGGGGCGCTGCGACGGCGGATGGCTCGTTTACCGATCGGTTGGTATAGTATTGCCGCGTCCGGGGCCATCAGCGCAGCCTCCGAGCCGTCCAGATATGTGCGATCTGGGTCCGGCTTCGAGGGCCGGACGCCTCCAGGGTAGGCCTTCACGATGGGGCCCGGCTCGGTGAAATGTCGGGGCGTTCTGAGAATAGCGCAATCTAAACAAGTAGATAAGGATAGACATCCTTTCGCAAAGCAGGCGGCTGCAGCGTCCATTTCGGCGTGACGCCGCGGGGCTCCCGCGCTCCGCCGCCTCCCCCGCCGTCGCCATGAATCTGTTGCGCGAATCCCGTCTCTCCATAGGCTGTTAACCTACCGGTCGGTTAATACATGACTGACATGAGAGGAGGAGACCCAATGTTCAAGACGCTGCTCGGGGCCGCTGCCATCGCCGCGTTCACCGCCACCGCCGCCATCGCGCAGGAGGACTACCCGTCCGACACCGTGCGCATCATCGTGCCCTATTCGCCGGGGGGCGTGACCGATTTCTACGCCCGGCTGATCGCTCCGGAGCTGCAGGAGGCCTGGGGCCAGACGGTCGTCGTCGAGAACAAGCCCGGGTCGGGCTCGCTCGTCGGCGCGATGGAGGTCGGGCGTGCAGAGCCCGACGGGCATACGCTGCTGCTCGGCTCCTACGGGCTGCTGTCGAACCAGATCCTCCTGCCGGATTCGCCCTATGATCCCGAGAGCATCGACCCCGTCTACCTGCTGGGGCGCGGCGCCAACATGCTGGTCATCAGCGGCGAATTCGAACACGACACGCTGGACTCCCTGACCGAATACGCCAAGGCGAACCCCGGGCAACTCCGCATCGCCTCTTCCGGCATCGGGGCGAGCCCGCATATCGCCGCGCTCATGTGGGCCGACCGCGCGGGGACCGAGTTCCTGCACATTCCCTACCAGGGGACGGCGCCGGCGATGACCGATGTGCTCGCGGGCCGGGTCGATGGCATCTTCGACGGCATCTCGGGCATGGCCAACGTGCGGGCCGGACGGACCAAGGCCCTCGCGATCGCGGCCGAGCGGCGCCACCCCGAAGCGCCCGACGTGCCCACCTTCCGCGAAAAGGGCATCGACCTGGTCTTCGGGTCCTTCTTCGGCTTCTTCGTCCCGACCGGCACGCCGCAGGAGGTCCAGGACAAGATCTTCACCACGATCGCCGAGATCGCGCGGCGCCCGGACATCGACGAACAGCTCGTCAAGCGGGGGCTCGATACCGCGCCGCGGACCGAGGCGGAGTTCGAGGCGTTCATGTCCTCGGAACTGGCGGAGCTTCAGCGCCTCTCGGACGAGGGCAAGCTGTCGAGGTGAGAAGCGCGGTCCGGCGCGCGCGTGCCGGGCCATCGCGGCACCGGCCTCTGGCTGAACAAGACTTGTGAAGGGCAGGGATGCGCCATAACCTGTCGCCTTCACGTTCGCCGCCGACGCGGGAGCATGTCTCAGAGGTCGGCCGCAGCCGGCCGCCCCGGTAAGTGGAGCGTCAGACGGTGCGCCAGAAGCGAGCTTCAGACACAGGCAACACCGACCCCGCCCGGATCGACCGGCGCACGCAGATCATCGAGGAGGCCTCGCTCCTGTTCTCGCGCAGGGGCTACCTCGGCACCTCGCTGCGCGACGTGGCGGACCGCTGCGACATGACGAAGGCGGCGCTCTATTACTACTTTCCCGACAAGGAGAGCCTGGTCCGCGCGGTCTACGTGACGCGGATGACCCAGCTCAACCGGTCGATGCGGCAGGTGCTGAGCCGTGCCCCGGACGATCCGGTCGCCCGGATCGCGGCCTTCGTGCGGCATTGCGCCAACCGGATCGACGGCAACCGCGAATCCTGGATGGTGGGCAGCCAGCTCTTCGGCTCGATCGAGGCGGCGCCGGGCACAGAGGAGGCCGTGGCGCTGCGCGACGAATTCGAGGCGCTGCTCCGGACCGAGATCGAGCGCGCGATGGACATGGGCATCTTCCGCCGGAACGATTCCCGGCTGACGACGCGGATGCTCCTGTCCTGGGTCAATTACATCCCCCGCTGGCACAAGCACGGCACGGGGCTGTCGGCGGAGCAGGTCTGCGACAACTTCCTGAACATCTCGCTGAACGGGCTGCTTCTCGCGCCCGGAGAGACGGAGACGCAGCCGACAGGCCCGGGCTAGGCGAGCGGACCCTTCACCATCTGCGCGATCGCGCCGAAGAAGCACGCCGTGCCGAGAAGGACGAAGACGTGCCAGATCGTGAAGTGGAACGGCAGGCGGTCGAAGATGTAGAAGGCCACGCCGAAGGTGTAGCAGAGCCCTCCGGCGACCACGCAGGCCAGCACTCCCGGCGGCAGGGCGAAGATCATGTCGCGGTCCACCACCACGGCGGCCCAGCCCATGCCGAGGTAGAGCGCGATCGACAGCCAGCGGAACCTGTGCGGGGCGAGCATCTTGAGCGCGGCCCCCGCCGCCGCCGTGCACCACATGGTGATGAGCAGCGCGGCCGGATGCGCCGCGGCCAGCAGCGACAGGGGTGTGTAGGTGCCCGCGATCTTGAAATAGATTCCGCTGTGGTCGAGGCGCCGGAGAAGGCCCTGCCACCGCACGCTGTCGAGCATGTTGTAGAGCGCCGAGAACCCGAGCATCGCCACCAGCGTGACGCCGTAGATCCCGGCCGCGAGAATCACGGGCGTCTCGTCATGCACGAGGATCACCCACACCAGCAGGAACGGCACCGCGATCAGCGCCAGCGACAGGCCGACCACGTGCACCACGGCATCGCTGAGCCGCTCGGCACGGCTGTAGGCAGGACGAATTCCGGGCTGCAGGAGCATGAATGTACCTGTGGGTCCAAGAGGGAGGAAAGCTCCTGTTGACGGACCACGGCGCGGCAGTGCAGTCAATCCTCTCGGTCGCTCCGACACCGTCACCGCACCCGACGTCAGCGGCGTTTTCACGCCGTTGCCGCATCGGGTTGCAGATGGTGCCGGTGTCGCGTCTTCTGCTAATCCGGGCCCATGGACATCATCATCCTCACCACCGTAATCGCGTCGTTCTTCGTCGTCATCGGCGCGGCCGAACCGCTGGCGGCGCGGCTTCGGCTGCCCTACAGCGTGATCCTCGCGGTGCTGGGCATCCTGATCGGTGTCGGGGCGACCTTCTTCCTGCGCACGACCCTGACAGACGCGCTCAATCCGGTGGCCGAGGCCATCCTCGGGCTGCCCATCCGGTCGAACGTCTTCCTCTACGTGTTCCTGCCGACGCTGCTGTTCCAGGCGACGCTCGGGATGAACCTGCGGCGGATGCTGGACGACTGGGTACCGATCCTCGTTCTCGCCGTGGTGGCCGTGGTGGTGGCGACGGTCGGGATCGGATACGCCCTGTCCTGGGTCAGCGGCCTGCCGCTGGCGGTCTGTCTGCTGGTCGGGGCGATCGTCTCGACCACGGATCCCTCGGCGGTGGTCTCGATCTTCCGGTCGATGTCCGCGCCCCGCCGTCTGGCGCGGATCATCGAGGGCGAGAGCCTGCTGAACGACGCCGCGGCCATCGCGCTCTTCGGCCTGTTCATGGGCTTCGTGATGCTGGGCCTGCCCGATCCGGACCTCGGCGAGGCGGTGGCGCGGTTCCCGGTGCTGATCCTCGGAGGGGCGCTCAGCGGCTGGCTGGCGGCGCGCGTGGCGGTCTGGATCATGGGGCTCTTCGGCCGGCACGAGCTGGCGCAGCTGTCGGTCTCGGTGGCGCTTCCCTACCTCGCCTATATCGGGGCCGAGCAGATCGTCGGCGCCTCGGGCGTGATCGCCGTGGTCGCCGCCGGTCTGACGCTCAACCTGACCGCGCCGGGCCGCCTGTCGCCGCAGGCGTGGCTCAACATGCGCGAGCTCTGGGACGTGCTCGCGCATTGGGCCGGGGCGCTGATCTTCATCCTCGCCGCCCTGCTGATCCCGCGCCTGCTGGAGGAGGTCCGGCTGGAGGACTTCGGGTTGATCGTCGTCGTCGTCGTCGCGGCCATCGCGGCCCGGTCGGTGATCCTGTTCGGGCTGCTGCCACTCCTGACCGCGCTCAGGCTGTCGCCGCCCGTGGATCGGCCCTACCGCATCGCGATCCTCTGGGGCGGGCTGCGCGGGGCGGTGACGCTGGCGCTGGCGCTGGCGGTGACGGAAAGCCTGCGGGTGCCGGGCGACGTGCAGCGCCTTGTCGGCATCCTCGCCACCGGGTTCACGCTCTTCACCCTGATCGTGCAGGGCACCACGCTGCGGCCGGTGATCCACCGGCTAGGGCTCGACCGGCTGTCGGCGATGGACGAGGCGCTGTCACGGCAGGTCGTGGCCGTGGCGCTCCAGACGGTGCGCGAGGACGTGGCGCGCAGCACCGAGGATTACGACCTCAGCCGCGAGATCGTGCGCTCGGAGGCCAAGCGCTTCGGCGACCGGCTGCAGGAGGCCGTCCGCGCGGCCGAGGCCAGCGCCGACATCCTCGACCGTGACCGCATCACGCTGGGGCTGATCGCGCTGGCCGGGCATGAACGCGACGCGATCCTGCAGAAGATGCGCGAACGGACGATCTCGGCCCGGATGGCCGATCAGGTCCTGTCCGAGGCCGACAGGCTGATCGAGGGCACCCGCACGGCGGGGCGCAACGGGTACCAGCGCGCAGCCCGGCGCAGCGTGGCCTACGGGCGCACCTTCCGGGCCGCCGGGCTCTTGCACGGGCGGCTCGGCCTGCCGGGGCCGCTGGCCCGGATGACCGCCGACCGGTTCGAGCTGCTGCTCTCCCAGCACCTGATCCTGCGCGATCTCGGCGTCTTCATCGAGGGCCGCATCCGGCGCATCCACGGCCGCCGCGTGGCCGACCTGCTGCACGAGCTGCTGACCCGCCGGATCGAGATGGTGGAGACCGCGCTGGAGGGGCTGCGGCTGCAATATCCGGGCTATGCCGAGGAACTGGAACGCCGTTTCATCCGCCGCACCGCCCTCAGGCTGGAGGAGCGCGAATATACCGTGATGCGCGAGGACGGGCTGATCGGCGCCGAGGTCTACACCGCCCTGATGCAGGACCTCAACCTGCGCCGCGCCAAGGCCGAGGCCCGCCCGCCCCTCGATATCGCGGTTCAGCGGACGGCGCTGGTGCGGCAGTTTCCGCTCTTCTCGGATCTCGACGAGGCCACGCTGAAGCGGCTGGCCGGTGCGCTCAAGACCCGCTACGTCGACGCGGGCGAGGTGCTGATGCGCCGCGACACCGCGGCGCCGAGCGTGTTCTTCATCGCCTCCGGCGCAGTCAAGCTTGAGACCGCCGGCCAGTCGTGGCGGCTCGGACCCGGAGAGATGTTCGGGCAGATGGCGATCCTGACCCGCCGGCCCCGGCGCGCCGAGGCCCATGCCATCGCACCGACGACGCTGATGGTCCTCGACGAAGACCGCTTCCGTCGCCTTCTGGCCCGCAGCGACCTGCTGCGCAGCGCGGTCAAGGCGAGCGCCGAGAAACGCGGCATCGAGCCGTCCGAAGTGCTGGGCGGAGTGTAGGGCCGGCGACCAAGGCGCTGTCCGGCCTCCGAATCCCGGGCCTCGACTTCACGTATCTGGGAAACGCGCGTGGCCGGACTTTCTCCTTGAGCCTGACGCCGCGGCACGCCTACCGTTCTTCTGACTGACCGGACGGTCAGATTGCGCGCGGCTCCCAGGTCGCGCGCCGGAGGAGGAGGATCCCATGAAAAGCACTCTCGCGGCCCCGGCCGCCACCATCACCCTGTCCGGCGCGCAGGGCCGATCCCGTGCTGAAGGAGTTGGTCGGGCCGGGCCGCCCGACGCCGCGGTGACGATCCCCTCTTGATGACCATCTCGGAGCGGCCCGAGGGCCGCGCGACCCATTTCCGGACGCCGATGCCATGAGATCCTACCTGAACCGCGACCTGATGACCGGAGCCCTGATCTTCGGCCTCGGGCTTGCCGCGACGCTCTATGCCCAGTCCAGCTATCAGCTGGGCACCTTCCGGACACCCGGTCCGGGCCTCTTCCCGACCCTCGTATCGAGCCTGCTCACCCTCGTCGGTGTGGGACTGCTGCTGCAGGCGCTGCTGGCCCCGGTGCCCGAGACCCTGCCGCAGTTCGAGACGCGGCCCTTCGTCCTCGTCATGGTCGCGGTCGCGGCCTTCGCGGTGATCTTTCCCTATCTCGGCTACGCGCTCGCGGTCTTCGCCCTGTCGCTGATCTCGAGCTTCGCCGACGACCAGATGAAGCTGACCCGCAAGATGGTGCTTGCCGCGGTCGTCACCGGCATCGCCGTGCTGCTCTTCCGGGGGATCCTCGGCGTGCGCCTGCCCGTCTTCGGCATGGGAGGCTTCTGATGGGCGGCATGCTCGACAACGCGATGCTCGGGCTCGAGGTCGCCCTGCAGCCCGAGAACCTGCTGTTCTGCTTCATCGGGGTCTTTCTCGGGACCATCCTCGGGGTGATCCCCGGGATCGGGGTGCTGGTGGCGATCTCGCTCCTGTTCCCGATCACCTTCCATATCGAGCCGGTGGCCGCGCTGGTCATGCTGGGCGGCATCTACTACGGCACGACCTACGGCGGCTCGACCTCGGCGATATTGCTGAACGTGCCGGGCACGCCCTCGTCCGCGGTGGCCTGCCTCGACGGCTACCCGATGGCGCAGAAGGGCCGGGCGGGAACCGCGCTGTTCATGACGACGGTGGCGAGCTTCTTCGGCGGCACGGTCGGCATCCTCGCCCTGATGGGCTTCTCGCCGATGATCGCGGCCTCGGCGCTGAAATTCGGCTCGGCCGAGTATTTCGGGCTCATGGTGCTGGGCCTGATCGCCGCCTCGACGATCGCCTCGGGCTCGATGCTGAAGGGCATCGCGATGGTCCTCGTCGGGATCCTCATGGGGCTGGTCGGCTCGGACGTCTACACCGGCACGATGCGGTTCACCTTCGGGCAGATGGCGCTCTACGAGGGCATCTCGATCATCGCGCTCGCCATGGGGATCTTCGGGATTTCCGAGGTCGTCACCTCGATCCGGTCGGTCAAGCGCGCGGGGTCGGTCAGGTACGACATCTCTTTCCGGGCGATGATGCCCACGCGGTCCGAGATGCGCGCCTCGTGGATGCCGATGATCCGCGGCTCGATGATCGGCTCGTTCTTCGGGGCGCTGCCGGGGACGGGCGGGCTGATCGCCTCCTACATGTCCTACGCGGCCGAGAAGCGGATCGGGAAGACCGAGACCTTCGGCAAGGGCGCGATCCAGGGGGTGACGGGGCCGGAATCGGCCAACAACGCGGCCGACCAGACCGCCTTCATCCCCACGCTGACGCTGGGCATCCCCGGCTCGCCGACGATGGCGATCATCCTCGGCGTGCTCATCATCCACGGGATCGAGCCGGGGCCGATGGTCGTGGTCAACCAGCCCGACCTGTTCTGGGGGCTGGTGATGAGCTTCTGGGTCGGCAACCTGATGCTCCTGGTGCTCAACATCCCGATGGTGGGCGTCTGGGTCCGGCTGCTGCGGATCCCGTTCCACCTGATGTATCCGGCCATCCTGATGTTCATCGTGATGGGCGTGCTGACCACCTACAACAACGCGATCCAGGTCTGGGTGCTGCTGATCATGGGGGCCTTCGGCTATGTCATCCGCTACCTCGGCTTCCAGGCGGCGCCGCTGATCCTCGGCTTCGTGCTCGGCCCGCTGATGGAGGAGCATTTCCGCCGGACACTGCTGCTCTCGGGCGGCGATTTCGGCGCCTTCCTGTCGAGCGGCATCGCCCAGGTCTGCCTCGGCGCCTCGGCG
>NZ_JHZF01000018.1 GCF_000688295.1 Pseudooceanicola nanhaiensis DSM 18065
TAGGCTCAGGACCCATTGATTTCAGCCGAAGGGCATGATTCAGCGTTCGGAAAACGAGCGGTGACATGTCTGATCTTTTCTGGCTGAGCGACGCGCAGATGGCGCGGTTGGAGCCCTACTTCCCGAAGTCCCACGGCAAGCCGCGTGTCGACGACCGGCGCGTCCTGAGCGGGATTATATTCATAAACCGCAATGGCTTGCGCTGGAGGGATGCGCCGAAGGAGTATGGTCCTCACAAGACGCTTTATAACCGTTGGAAGCGCTGGAGCGACAAAGGCATCTTCGCGCTGATGCTGGCGGGGTTGGCAGCCGGGCATGGCGAGAAGAAGACAGTGATGATCGATGCGACCTACCTGAAGGCACATCGTACTGCGTCCAGTCTGGGCGTGAAAAAAGGGGGCGTGGTCGGCTGATCGGTCGCACGAAGGGTGGCATGAACACCAAGCTGCACGCCCTCTGCGATAGTAAAGGCCGCCCGATCAACTTCTTCGTCTCCGCGGGGCAGGTCAGCGATTACATCGGTGCGCGTGCGCTGCTCAGCAGCCTACCGAACGTCGATTGGCTGCTCGGGGATCGGGGCTACGACGCTGATTGGTTCCGAGAAGCCCTGCAAGACAAGGGGATCCGCGCCTGCATCCCAGGCCGGAGCCAACGCAAGACCCCGGTCAAATACGACAAGCGGCGTTACAAACGCCGCAACCGCATTGAGATCATGTTCGGCAGGCTCAAGGACTGGAGGCGTGTGGCAACCAGGTACGACAGATGCCCAAAGGCATTCTTCTCTGCCATCGCTCTCGCTGCAATCGTCATCTATTGGCTGTGAAACTCAATGAGTCCAGAGCCTAGAACCTGGGCTACTACCTCGCCGAATTTGTCGGCTCCAAAACGAAAACAGCGCATTCGCCAGAAACGGCGAGATACCAGCATTCTGAGCATCCAGCACCCACCTGGTCTGACCGAGGTCGCAAACCGCGGTGGTTCGTGAAGGCTTTGGTGGTCGGCAACATCTCAAGTGAGGCAGCAATACGTTGAGGGAATTAGCGACGCGATGGCCCCTTTTCTGACATCCGCGCGGCGCACTGCTGGTTATCAGTTTCTGTGCGTCTTACCTGACCAAGGCAGCGCCACAACTGGCCGCTTGCCCGCGCCTGCTGGCCATCGTGTCCACCGGAGCGAACCTCCCGAAACCCTCTATATTTGAAATGACTGGAGCGTACTGCTCGGAGAAAATCAGCAAGTGATGCCACGGCGTTTGACAGGATGGCCGGGCCGGGCAAACCTCACTTCATTGAGGGAATAGGTAGGGTTTGACCTGCCCCCCGCGAAATCCCTCACCGTGATGTAGAGTTTGCGCCAACTCTGAAGGAGCAGACACATGCGAAAGAGCCGTTTCACCGAGGCGCAGATAATCGGGATGATCAAGGAACAGGAGGCCGGTATGCCGACGGCTGAGGTGTGCCGCAGGCACGGGCTGAGCACCGCCACGTTCTACAAACTGAAGGCCAAGTATGGCGGTATGGAAGTGTCCGAGGCGGCCAGGCTGAAGGCCCTTGAGGACGAGAATGCCAAGCTCAAGCGGCTGCTGGCAGACACGATGCTGGACAACGTGGTGCTGAAAGACCTGCTGGGAAAGAACTGACGACATTGATCAAGCGGCGAGATGCGGCGCTCCGGGTGATGCGGGATCATGACATCTCGCAGCGCCGGGCCTGCAGGCTGGTTGGTGTCGATCCCAAGACTGTCCGGCGAGATCGCCCGCCGGACAGTGCCGATATCCGCAAGGAGATGCAGGAGATCGCCGGTAAGCGGCGCAGGTTCGGTTACCGCCGGATCGGCGTGCTGCTGGAGCGCAAGGGCATGGCCATGAACCACAAGAAGCTCTACAGGATCTATCGTGAAGAAGGGCTCTCCGTGAAGCGGCGGCGTGGCCGGAAACGCGCACGTGGGACGAGGACGCCGATGCCGGTCGCGGGACAACCCAATGCGCGCTGGTCCTTGGACTTCGTGTCCGACAGTTTCGGCGCCTCACGTAAGTTCCGGATCCTCGCCGTGATCGACGACTGCACGCGGGAATGCCTGTGCCTCATGGCGGACACCAGCCTCTCCGGCGCACGGGTCGCCCGGGAGCTCAGTGCCTTGCTCCGGGTCTACGGCAAGCCTGGCTGCATTGTCAGCGACAATGGCACCGAGTTCACCAGTCGGGCCATCCTGAAATGGGCCGACGAGAACGAGGTGCCGTGGCACTACATCGATCCGGGCAAGCCCCAGCAGAATGCGTTCATCGAAAGCTTCAACGGCAGCCTGCGCGACGAGCTGCTCAACGAGGAGCTTTTTGACAGCCTGGACGATGCGCGTCGGAAATCGGCCCTATGGCGTTACGACTACAACACGGTCAGGCCGCACTCTTCCCTGGGCAACCAGACGCCACAGCAAGCGCGCCGAGCGCTTGAGCAATTTGAGGGCTCCGCGCCCGGCGCGCTTGCACCAGACAGCGAAGTCGAATACCCAAATCCAACCTGCAGACTCTCGTTATGAATGAGGGACCGGCAGGGGGCAGGTCAGGTTGTATGTTAAACGAAAATGCATATCGGGACAGCGTCCGAGAGAGGGACCTGGACAACTTTCTGGTCGAAGAGCTTTCGTCCTCCGACGACTTTCGCGACTGGCTTCTGAACCGCATCACGGCTGATTTCCTGCCGCCGGAGACCGGAGATATTCGCGTGCGCAAGAGCCCTGTCCGCGCCAGCCTCGACGGTCGGCAAACCGATGTAGAGTTGGGCTGGTTCTCCCGCGGCGATCAGAAAGCCTGTGTGCTACTGGAGAGCAAGGTCGCCGACAACTTCCAAACCGGCCAAGCCGAGTCATATTTCGGCGAGGTCCAGGCGCAGCTACTCAAGCTGGGGCCTAAGAGGGCGGCCGCCGTGCTCGTGGCCCCGGCCGGCAAGATGCCAAGCTTACAGCACAACGGCGCGTTCGCGGCAGATGTCACGATCGAGGAGATCATCGCTTTCCTGGAAAGCCGGCTCGTGGATCTCGACGAAGGGGAGCTGTCTCGGCGGCTGTCAGTGAGGATCGAACTCCTGGAGGCACTGGCCGGGAAACGGGCGTCGGGTGGCTGGGTGGCGAGCACCGTGGCCGAGAAGAAGGACTTCGCGATCGCCTACGAGCAGTTGGCATCGGAAATCCTGCCCGATTTGAAGGTTCGGCCTTCGACTGATGGCCCCAAGGCGACCACACGCATCTTCGAAGCAATGCATATCTCGGCGCTTCCCAACATGAGGCTACGGCACGAATTTGGAAAACAAGAAGCCTGGAAGTACACTAACGTCCAGTTCCCGAAGAAGGCAAATCGAGTCGCGGTGTTGCGTTCAAGCGCGCTGCTGCGGGGGACCTCTTATCAAGTGGAAACCGCAGGGCAGAGCCTCTCCATTCGCGCCAGGACGCCCGGCGTGAACCCGATGCGCCCCTTCGAGGACGAACAAGACAAGGTCGAGGCGGGTCTCATCGCGACCCGGGACCTTTTGGCATGGATCCGGGACAATGCGGCCGAGATCGCGCGCCTTCTTGAGACCAACTGAGCCGTCACCACCGTCGCTTGGTCAGTCGTTTTCGCGCAAACGCACGACATAGGAGGGGACACGCACGATGGAGAGGTCACGATGGACGGCAATGCGATCAGGGAGCATCACGGTTCACACCGGGTCGCATACCGACGTTCTTAGGATCGGCATCGCCGATCTCTTTGTCGGTGATAGGCCAAGGGGCGCACCTGCGCCACGCCTGGGCCCTCGGGAAGTGAGGCCAAAGCCTCACCCGAAGGGATCGTATTCCGAGACGATCACGACCTCGTCTCCGTCGATTTCATCTGCGGGGACGGCGCCATAGGTTCCATCACCTGCCTGGAAGACGACGATCGAGACCATGAGCGTGGCGGCGAGGGAAGCGGCGAAAGCGTGAGCATCTTTGCGGGACATCTGTTTGGCTCCTGTCTTGGAGGCGGAGGACCATCCCCCGCGCGACAGGACCCCGCAGGCCTGAAGACTGGCTGACATCACCGGGTGCGTTCGGCTCGTCCGAATCCACCCGGCGGCACGGGCTCGCCCGTAGTCCGACCCCTCGCGGGTTGATCTCGAAGACGGGATTCGGGGCAAGGAAGGGAATGGCGAGCGGGGGATGGTGCGACCGCTGACTGGAGCCTGATGTTCCGCTGATGCTATCGCTGCCAGCCTCCCGGGCAGGCTCTTGGGTGAAGATCTCTTTCCGTGATGGATTGGATCCTATGGTGCCCCGCGATCTCACAGGACGGGGTCGTGATGGGTGAGAGGCCCGCGCTTGGGCGGACCTCTTGGATTTTACAGGCTCAGGCGGCGAGTTCTGCGTCCCCTGCCCTATCGCCGTCCTCGCTGCCGACAATCTCCAGCCGCGCGTTGCGATAGCCTTCTCTGGCGATCCAGAGCTCGGCAGCCGTGACAGACTCGGCCAGGTGGAGCAGCTCCGTGCAACCGCCGAAATCCAGCAGGACGCGCACCTGTCCGGGCTTCGGCACTTCTGCCATCTCGAAGGTCAACGCACTGTCAGCCGAATGCGTTCGCATGATGGTGACGAGGATGACCCCGTCTGAGGAGAAGTTCCCCTCGTGCAGCGTGAACGAAGCCGGTGCGATCCAGGTCGCATGGGGTCGCGGCGGCTCCTTCTTGACGAGACGGCCGACGCCGTTCGAGCGCTCCCAGGCCGCGAGTTTCTTCGTGAACCGCGCAGGCGGTTTCGGACTGTTGTCGGTGTAGCGAATGAGCGCGCCCAGGGGCGCGGTGTCGAGAATGGTGGTTGCAGACATGATTCCTCATCCTGAATGCGTCATTTTGCATTCAAAATATTGATATTGTTGATTTTTATGTGATTGAGGGCGGGGAAACCCGCCCTCGGATGGCGCGGATCACTCCGCAGCCATCATCGATGCATCATCATCCGCCAGGTCAGCGGTGAGGAAGGCGGGAAGGTCGACATCTTCGGCCTGCTCGGCGTCGGAAACGGGTTCAGACGCCCCCTGCCCTTCCGCACCGTTGAGTGCTACCAGGTCGTGACGGCGAAGAACCTCCGGCAACCAGCCGCTGCCTTTCAGCAGACGCTCGGCTTCGGTCGCCATCTCGCCCTTCTTCAGGTGATCGAGGAGTTGCGCCGTCCCGTCCCCTTTCGCCTCGCGCACGGCCTCGAGGATCCGGGCCTTTGGCACGCGGTTCAGGTAGGTATCGGCCGTCGGCTCCCAACCCGCCTCGACCATGTCGAGTTCGACCGCCTGCGCGACCAAGTCGGACTGGGTCATCCGCTTGGTCAAACCGCTGGCCGAGATACCAGCACCATAGGGGTTCACCTTCTCATGGAGCGCGTTGATCCCGAAGCTGAGGCAATGCGCGAGTAGCGACAGCCGGCTCCCTTGATCAAGGGAGGTTAGGTAGTCCCAGAGCGCGGAATCGTTGCCGAGCGGCAAGTCGGCCTCCCACTCCGCGTGGCGGTCGTCCACCAGCTCGGCCACCACGCTGTCCTTCAGATCGCTCGCCTGCGCGGACATGTAGACGTGACGCACCGAAGCCTCGAGGCAGCTGCCGGCCGAACTGGACGTCCGGAAGGTGTCATTGACGAGCTTCAGGAGCAGCAGCGTCAACGCGACGTCAGGTGAGCGCCCAACAGCTTCGCGCAGCGCCAGTGTCCGGTGCGCCGTCAGCTCCATGACCAGCCGCTCGGGCAAGGGCTTCAACGCACCATCATCCTCGTCTTCGGGCACAATGGCGGCAAGCGCCTGACCGGCAGAGGTGATCACCGTGCCGTGGCCGACACCATCCACATTGCACCCCGCTGAAAGCTCAACGCCCTGCCCGTCTGCCGCCTGTTCACCGCTGTGGACGTCGGCATCTTCCCGAGGCTCATCCTCGGGCCGCACGAAGCCCCGATAAACGGCAAGCTCGCCATAGCGGTCAAGCGTCACGAAAGCCCCTGCCCGTGCGATCTCCTCATCGTCGAAGATCAGCGGCCGGGCCTCGAGCTTCTCCATCGCGACTTCCAACTCGCCAAGTCGCGCGTCGATCTCTTCGGGGAATTCATCCTGATCCTCGTATTCCTCTTCGAGCGCCCGGTACTCGGCAAGCAGCTTGGCATGGGCCGCGCCTTCGTCATCCGTCATCGGCGCCGGGTCTCCGCTTAGCCGCCGCAAACCGTGGCTGTAGCCATAGGGCAGGTCGAGCGAGACCTCGATCCATTTCCAACCTTCGGTCGCAATCGCTTCGGCTTCAGCCTGTAGCTTTTCGCTGACCAGACGATCCAGCAAGGCAGGGTCTTCCAGCCAGCCGCCATCGTCGCCCTGGAAGAGGTCGTGCAACATGGTGCCGCCAGCAACCTCATAGGCCGCGACGCCAACAAAGACGGCACGACGATCGGAGGCTCGCACCGAAGTTTCGGTCAGCATGCGTCGGATCTGATAAGGCTCTTTGTTCCAGGATGACCGGATCGCCTCCCAAACCTGAACCTGGCGCTCATGATCCGGATTGACCGTGAAAGCCATCAGCTGCTCCAGCGTCATTTCATCCTCGGCATAAAGTTCGAGCAGGGCAGGGGCCACGGCGGCGAGTTTCAGGCGCTGTTTGACCACCTGCGGCGTGACGAAGAAAGCGGCCGCGATCTCTTCATCGCCCTGACCCTTCTCCCGCAACGCCACGAAGGCGCGGAACTGATCGAGCGGGTGCAAGGCAGCGCGCTGCATGTTCTCAGCGAGCGAATCGTCTTCGGCGAGGATCGTGGACTTGGCATCCCGTACGATGCAGGGAATGGGCGTCGTCTTGGCCAAGCGTTTCTGCTTCACGAGGAGTGACAGGGCCTGGAAGCGCCGACCGCCAGCGGGAATTTCAAACTTGCCGGTCTCGGACCCATCATCCGCCAGAACGGGCCGGACGCTCAGGCTCTGCAGCAACCCGCGTCGGGCGATGTCTTCGGCCAGTTCTTCAACCGAGATGCCGGCCTTGATGCGCCGGACGTTGGCCTGGCTCAGGACGAGCTTGTCGAAGGGAATGTCCCGGGAGGGGGACAGGGTGACTTTCTGGGCAGATTTCGCCATCAGATCTTCTCCACGACGGGCGCCGGAAGCCACTCTCCCGATCTCACTTCCCGTCACCCCTTTCACAGCCCATCTCTACCTCTCAACATGTCCACCGCGGTGGACGTCACGCAGTAGCTGCCCCAGAACGAGAAAGCCTCTCCAGCAACAGTGATGGATTGAAGTCAGTTTCTCTGCGACCGAGCGTGATGCTGTGGAAATACGCTCCAAAGTCTCGGATGCGGTTGCTCATCTGGAGAATTATGAAGATGGCGCATGATGCTTTTTGAGAGCCTATCTTCCTAGCAGCCTTTTCGAAGGTGCTTTCGTGGATTCCCATCATTGGAGCGAGTGTTCTGGCGTGGCTTTCGACATCGTGCCAGTTTCTAAGCGAGTTCGTCGCGAACGATGTAGCTTGGTCACAAACGGTTGTGAGCGTTTGCAGGGGAAGTGTTTCGCTATGGGTCCCGCTTTCTAAATCTTTTTGTTCTTTTTTAGACTTAGAATGGTGCCGGACAGTTCGCCCGTCATTGGCGGGCAGTTTCATTGGTTCTGGTGCGTCCACCGCGGTGGACATCTGTTTGCATTGGGCTTCCAGTTCGTCGAGCAAAGCACGATACTCCGCGATCGAGAGCTTCCTCCGAAGAACTCGGCGTACCTGATGAGTGAGTTCGTTCTCCGGGTCAGCTTCGTCGATCTGCGCAAGTTTGGTTAGGATTTGCTTTCGCAAAAACACGCGATCCCGACGAGCGTTTTCCATCGCTTGGGCTGCCGCAAGTAGTTCGCCGGCCCGCGCGAGCAACGGAGCCAGTGACAAGCCATAGCTAATGGATAGACCTTCGGACGACTTCACTCGGTATCTTTTGCGATTTGGGCTGTCGTGGCGCTTCATGAAACCGAGTTCAACAAAGCGATCGATGTGCCTACGGAGGGTTCGTTCATCGATCCCGCCAACTCTACGGCAGATCTCGTCGTTGGAAGCGAACACTGTGTCTCCGTGCCCAGGCTTGAGAAAGCTCAGCATCGCCTGGAGCGTTTGAACATGTCCTGGACGGAGACCGAACAGGCTGCGAGTGTCTCTGAGCGCGCGGAAGACTGCCCAGATGTCGGTTTCAGGTGTGGACGTGGCGGGGGTGCCCTTGCCGACGTCAAAGGTCTGAGCGGAAAGCTTTGTGAATGCCATGTTTGTTGAACGACGACCGTTGCGGCCCACAACTTCCCCGGCTCTTCTCGCTGTTTTTGGCGAGAAAAGACAACAAAAAGACGTCCACCGAATCGGTGACTCTTGACCGGTATGTCGGAGATTGCTACATCACAGGTGCTAATCAGATGATGAGGGCTCTCCGGGGGAAACCTTGGGGGGCTCTTTTCTTTTTGGTCTTCGCCTTTCTCCTCTGCTCGTGTTTTTGGTTATGACCGGGGATCAGCTCCCCGAGCCTCTCTCATTCTGCCATTGTTCGAAAAGCTGTCGCAGTGTGGTTTCCGCGCGCTCTTCGAGCCATTGGCCGAATTCCGGGTTGTCCTTGCGGGTGATCTTGATAGAGATCGACTTGCCATCGACTGAAAGTGTGCCGACAGGGCTACCACTATTGTCCTTTACCACTGTCGTTTGGCCACGTGCGCTTTGGTTGGCTGCACCACGCGCCTTGCTGGAGCAAGCGACGTAGACGGCTTGAAACTTGTCCGAGCTTGGAGTGCTGTCAGGCAGAGAGGCAAGTGTCTCACGCGCAATGTCGACAAGCGGAACCTTCTCCGAAAGTGCAGCAAGATCACCCCATTGGCGTCGACCTACGCCATGAGCCGGGCCGATAAGCCGGACAAGTTCGTCAGGTAGCTGCTCGATGACTACACGATGGTTCGACACACCTTGCCGGGTGAGGCCTAGGGCGTCCTGAATGACGCCAGGCTTGTAACCGGCCTCTTGCATCTCTTTGATAAAAAGAGATTTTTCAATGAAGGACGGATCCAGCCGCAGGTTGTTTTCCTGACCTTGCGCGATCAGAGAAGCATCATCATCGAGTGTTCGAACAATCGCTTTGACAGTTCCACCAACTCTTCGAATGGCTGCAAGTCTGCGACGCCCGTAGATGATGCGGTATCGATCCGGTTGGTCAGAGGGGCGAACCATGATCGGCACTTGCTGACCATGCTTGCGAATGCTTTCGGCGAGATCTTCAATGCTACTATCTTCCAGGATCAGGCGATCCCGGAGACCATCCATATCGATCCGGTCGGGCTCGATATCTCGGATTGAGTTGGCAGTGATTTCCCGGAGAGAATCCCGCAATCCGCCAACCGAGCCAGGTAGCTTCGAGGATTTGACCGGGGCAGGGGAGGGGGCTGACGAGTCTTTCTCGTCTTTCGGAGGTTGGTTGAAGATATTTCGGGCCATCAGCGACGCCCCCATGCCATTTGGATTGTCTGCTCCAGCTCATCGGCAACGCTGTTCACGCTGGTCAAAGCCCGATCAATGGTCTTTCGAATGAGCTGGCTCGGGTCTACCTCATAGATGGTTTGCTGAGTCATGCCGGCGTCAGAAATCGCCGTCGACTTCAGCATTGGCTCAGTCATGACTTGGCCCGCGAGGATTGAACGCAGGTAGCCGGCCATTTGCGTTTGTGGTCCGTCCGACGGCTCATAGCGTGTGATCAGGAACTTTACGAAGTCCCAAGTGACATGCCGTCCAATCGCCTCTTCGACGGCCTTGACGGTTTCCGAAGCAAGCTTGAGAAACTGGCTCATAGAAGCGATGTCGAGCATGCCGGGGACCACCGTCACGAGCAGGCCCGTGGATGCTGCCAATGCTGTCAATGTTAGGAAGCCTAACTGCGGAGGGCAATCGATCAGCACGATGTCGTAGTCGGAATCGACTTCCTCTAACGCCAGAGCAAGACGCTCCGCGAAAATCGGCTGAACCCTGCGCGCAAGGGCGTTCGCTGTCTCGGTTTCATACTCGGACAACATCAAGCCAGCCGGGACCATGTCGAGCTTGTGAAAGTATGTTTTCTGGATGACCTCCGAGAGCGGAACCTGATCATCGTATCTCAATGCGTCGTAGATCGTGCCGCCTTCGGCAAATTCGAGCTCAGGCCGGAAGCCGAAAAATGTCGTCAAACTGGCTTGTGGGTCGAGGTCAAGCACAAGCACGCGGTAGCCACGCAGGGCATACCTGTGTGCCAAATGGATCGTCGCTGTTGTCTTCGAGCTGCCGCCTTTGAAATTCACGACCGAAATGACCTGAAGACGGTCGCCGTCTCGGCGGCCAGGTCTGTACGCGTCAGCATTTTTGCCTGTCCGCGCCAAAATGTTGCGGAGGTCGTCAACTTCTTCGGCCGTGTAGAACCTATGACCGCGACCATCAGTGTGAACTTCTGGGAAGCTGCCGTCTTTATGGCGGTTGCGCAGGTTCGACGTACTAACGCGCAGCAACTCGGCGACCTCGGTCGAGCTGAAGCGGCGCAAGGACTTGCGTTCTTCTGGCTCGAACGCAACTTTCATCTGCCGGTCAAGCGACTCAGCAAGACTGTCTGCGAATGCTCCGATGTCGGAAGAGCCTATGCCTTGCGCGTAGCCCGTATTTCGATCATCCATGTTCTGCCGCCTCTCATGGCCTTTGCTAAGGCTCCTTGTCGTTCTGACGGTCGAAGCCGCGTCTGACGCGTTTTGCCGTCAGAATGGAAATGCCACGAACATCTGAGTCCGGCAAGAAGAATCTAGATGTAGTGGAAAAGTTATCCACAGCACCAATTCGGTCGCGCGGGGCTTGCGCTAGATAACGCATTGACTACCAACGATAAAGACCGTGTCTGGCGCAGCCGATACCCTTCGAGATATTTTCTGCTCGCGCGAACTAACCCCAAGGCTTTGTTGGATATTTGCGTAGTTTTCGTCCAACTGAGGCGATGATTCTGGAAGATTTGGGCCAAGCGAACAGAGTGGTTTACCGACCATTAGCGCCTACAAGAGGCCGAGGCGCTCTGCCCGCTCCAGTAGCATTCTGACTGAGGAAGGCTGCCAGCTGGTGCGACCGCGAGGGGTGCGCTCACGCATGGATTCCAGTCGGTCGCAGATTGCCTGCAAGGTGATCTCGGGGTCAGCACCTTTGATTGCTGCGACGATGGCCGGCAGGCGGTCATCGGTTTCCCGGCGTCCGGCGCGGCCAAGCACTGCATCTGGTAGAAACCCGTCGCGGACATAGGCTTTCACAGCACGGAGTAGGCGGCTTTGGGTCCAGTGCCGGTCGTGGGGCAGGGGGCCATTAATGATTCGTAAAACATCTTCCCAGGCCATATCCGGCCGTAGGCGTCGCACGTGGGGCACCCAATCCTGCGCGGTTTCGTTCAGGCGCTCCATGTAGCCGTCCTGTCGTGCCAGCCGCACCTTGCGCAGCGCGGCGGGGTCTTTGGTGCGAAGCCCAGGATTGCCACCAACGCGGCCCTTGGCGCGCGCAGAGGCAAGCCCGGCCTTTGTGCGCTCACGTATCAGCGCGCGCTCGAACTCAGCCGCGGCGCCCAGAACCTGCAATGTGAATTTTCCTTGAGGAGAGGCGGTGTCGATTGGATCCTGCAGCGAGCGGAAGAAAGCTCCCTTGGCCTCCAGCCGCTCGATCACCTCCAGCAGGTGCGAGAGCGATCGCGCAAGGCGGTCGATGCGCACGACGACCAGCGTGTCGCCTTTACCGATCCGGTCCAGCACGCGGGCCAGCACCGGACGAGCGCGGTTACCGCCCGAGGCCTGCTCCTCGTGGATCTCGGCGCAGCCCGCCGATTTCAGGGCCTGCGACTGGGGCAGGGGGGTCTGATCCTCGGTCGAGACGCGCGCGTAGCCGATCAGGGGCATCAAAGCCAGCCGTTTGCAGTTTTACATACCGCCACTAAACGACCCTTTATAGACCGCGACTACAGCCCAGCTGCTTTGGTCAGGTTCACCCGGAACCGGTCGCGACGGCGCTGATAGCGGCGGGTCATCTCGGCCGAAGCGTGTCCGAGCTGCTTCTGGACATAGCGCTCGTCCACTTCTGCCGAACTGGCAAGCCCGGCGCGCAACGAGTGACCAGAGAACAGCGCCAGACGTTCATTTTCGGGTAGCTTAGATCGGATACCGGCATCCAGGACCGTGCGCTTGATCAGACGGGCCACATGTTTGTCGTTGAGCCGCGTTTCGGATGCCCGTTTGCCATCGCGCGATGTGCCGACAAAGACCGGACCGAAGTCGATCTTTGCGAAGTGCAGCCACTGCTCGAGGGCACGTACTGGGCAGGTCTGTTCCTTCGAGCCGCGGCCGATTTCGACCTCGCGCCAGCCGGTCTTGGCGTTGAGGGTCAGGAGGGCGCCCTGGTCGAAGATCTCGATCCAGCCGTCGGAATCTGGTGTGTCGTCCTTGTGCACATCAAGACTGACGATTTCCGAGCGGCGCAGGCCCCCGGCATATCCCAGCAGCAGGATCGCCCGATCCCGCAGCCCACGCAGGTCGAAAGGAAGGGTGGCGACCATCGCGAGGATGTCCTCTGCCAGGATCGCCTCCTTTTGCACCGGCGGTCGCGCGTGTTTGCGCTTGATCCCGGCCAGCACTGTGGCGATGTGGCGGTTCTTGCGATCGAGGGTGAACCCCCGCTGCGCGTAGTTCCAAGCGAGGCCTGAGAGGCGGCGGTCGATTGTGCTGACCGATAGGGCAGGGGAGGGGCCCGAGCCGGACGCCATGTCCGCGAGATAGAGCCCGATCATTTCTGGGGAGGGCGGCAGTGGTTCCGTACCCTTCATCCGGCACCAGCGCGTGAAATGCGCCCAGTCCTTGGCATAGGCTTTCAGCGTGTTCTCCGAGGCCGCAGCGCGCGCGTAGTCGCGGGCGGTTTCCACAAGGCGGTCAAGTGCGCCGGAGCCGGCCACAGAGGAAGGGAGGCTCAAGGCCTCTCCGTCCGGGCGATCTCTCTCGTTGTCCTCGTTGATTGAAGGCGTGATTGGCGCCTCAGAGCTCGATTTCTCGTGGTTTTTTGACATGCCGCTGAGCATATCTTTTAATGTCCGATAATGCAAACTTATCGGACGGGGGAACAGTGGATGGAGCTATGCGACCTGGCGAAAAGGTGGCTACAGTACCACTGGAAATCCTGGCTTGGCCTATACCTTCGCTACCCGCGAGGCCGCTCTGGCCTTCGCAACGAGCTTTCCCTTCGGTGGGAAACGTTCTGCAAAGCGCCTTACTGTTTTGAGCAATCCGACATCTCAAGGAGACCGCTACTGGCGCCGGTGAGCAACTAAGTCGCGTTTGAACCAGTGTTACACTGACCACGGCAACAGTGGAATATTGTTATTTTTTATGAACGATCGTTTTTACGCGAGCTGAGGAAGGCAACTGCACATGCCAAGTGAGTTTTTAAGTACGTATGCGATTTCTACCGCCCTTTTCGAGCCCGCAAAGAGAACAGCCGGGCATGTGAAACTGGTAGGTCCCTCGGCGACCGTGCACGCCTACAAGCCCGCTGCACAAGCAAACAAACAATCACCAGTACAGCTTTTCGTGCGCGGGGGAGATCGACACTATGAAATTCACACGCATTGAAGTTTTCAATTTTCGCAAATTACGGCGCGCCCGTCTGGATATGTCGGACAAACAAACTCTGCTCGTCGGGGCCAACAACAGCGGCAAGACATCGGCCATGAAGGCGCTGCGCAAATTTCTCAAGGATCGGGGCGGTATCGACACGCGTGATGTGACAGCCTCAAACTGGGCCGCTATCGAAAAGATCGCGGGTACTTGGACACCGGAGGCCGAGGCGGATCTCAGCCCGCTCCAAGACCAGCTTCCGTTCATCGACGTCTGGCTCCACGCAGACAACTCAGAACTTCACCATGTCGCGCATCTGATCCCCACCCTCACCTGGACAGGTGGCCTGCTCGGGGTACGCCTGCGACTTGAGCCAAAGAACGGGTCGGACATCAAGGCGCAGTACCTGGCTGCACGAGAGGCCGCTCAAACGCTGCAACCCGGCGGCGCAACGGCCAAAGGGTTCGCGCTTTGGCCGCGCGATTTTCGGGAGTTTCTGGACAAACGACTGCGGGACCTATTCGAACTCAACGCCTATCTTTTGGATCCCATGAGCTTCACTACAACAGGGCCGGTGGAGCCGCATCCCCTGCCGCCCTTGTCGGAGGGGATAGGTTCAAACCCCTTTGCTGGACTCATCCACATTCGTGAGATCAACGCTCAACGCGGTTTCGCAGACGCAGGGGACAGTAATGGCGACGACGATGAAGCGATGAGCGCGACTAGCCGCAAGATTGCCAGCCAGATACAGCCCTATTTCCGTAAACATATCGACCCCGAAAAGGACCCCACGCCGAACGATGTCAAAGCGCTCGAGGCAATCCATGATGCCGAAACCACCTTTAATGCCCGGCTCAAGGATGGGTTCGCTGATGCTATCAAGGAACTGGAAAGTCTCGGCTACCCCGGCGGGCTGAACAATCCGAAACTCTTCATAGCCACTCAGATCAAACCCGTTGACGGGCTCGATCACCCGGCTGCGGTGCAATACGATATCTCGGGCGACACATCCGGGGTGAAACTGCCAGAAGGCTACAACGGCCTGGGTTTCCAGAACCTGATCTCCATGGTGTTTCAGCTCATGCGTTTCCGTGATGACTGGATGCAGGTAGGAAAGTTCAAGTCAAAGGCGGTGACCCCAGACGACAAGGGTATCGAACCCCTGCAACTGGTGCTGATCGAGGAACCGGAGGCACACCTGCATGTTCAGGTACAGCAGGTGTTTATGGCTAGGGCACACAAGGTGCTGCGCAACCATAACGATCTGGAGCAGGAGGGCTCGGCCTTTACCACTCAGCTGGTCGTGAGCACCCATTCGGGCCATATCGCACACGCCGCCGCGTTTGAGGAGCTGCGTTACTTCAAGCGCGAGCTACCAAGTCACGGAGTTGTGCCCACGGCCAGTGTGGCGAATATGACTGGGCTCTTTGGTGCGGACAATGAAACCCATCGCTTCGTGACGCGCTATCTGCTGACTACACATTTTGATCTATTCTTCGCCGACGCCATCATCGTGATTGAGGGTGCTGCGGAGCGGATTCTGCTGCCGCATCTGATCCAGCATCACTATCCTGATTTGGCTGCGGCCTATCTGTCCTTTTTGGAACTGGGGGGCAGTCACGCGCACAGGCTGCGGCCTCTGGTCGAGGCGCTGGAAGTGCCGACGCTGATCATCACCGATCTCGACGCGGTGGCAGAGGTCAACAAAGGCGGGAAGGTCGTCAAAGAATCGGTCCAGCCTTGCTGCGGGGGCGCTCAAACCACCGCCAACCACGTACTAAAAACCTGGCTCCCCAAGCTGGCAGAGATCGATGCGTTGTTAGCCTCGCCTCCCAAGGCCCTGTGTCACACGGCCCCTGACCGCCCCATCGCCGTCAGCTATCAAACCCCGCAAAACGTGACACTTGGCTCGGTGTCCACGAACGTCACGCCCAGTACTTTCGAGGATGCTCTTGTCCTGACCAACCCCAAAGCCGTGACGGACGCCGCAGCGACAGAGTTCTCCTGCGTTATGACCCGTGCCTTTGCCAAATCCATCGCTGAGGCTCAGGCCCCTGAAGACCTCGCCAAGGCACTCTTTGAAAGGTTGGCAAAAAGACCGGAAAAGGCCGCCTTCGCACTGGATCTACTGTACATCAAAGACATCAAAGCGTTGCGCGCGCCGCCATATATCGACACCGGCCTTAACTGGCTCGCGGGCCAGCTAAAGGGCGTGGAGGGCGCGGCATGACAGATATGACCGACGCTACCCGCGACGCGGGCGCTGACGCGACGATTCGCGAGTGCCTGTCCCTCGATCAACCGCGCAGCTTCTTTCTCTTTGCCGGGGCGGGGTCGGGCAAGACGCGATCTCTCAAGGAGGCACTTGAGGGATTGGACACACAGACCCTGACCACGTTGCGCAAACACAGCCGCAAGATTGCCGTCATCACCTATACTAACGCCGCCGCAGATGAGATCACACGCCGCGTCAAGGCCGATCCGGTGTTTCAGGTGCAGACCATCCACAGTTTCGCCTGGTCGCTCATCGAGGGACGCACGGCTGATATTCGGGGCTGGTTAGAGAGCAACCTGCGGACAGAAATTGCCGAGATCCAGGCAGCCCATGCGAAGGGCCGTGCGGGCACCGACGCCCATGACAAACGCGAGAAGAAGATGGCCTCCAAGACGAAGCGTCTGGAGCGCCTGGCTGAAATTCGCGCCTTCACCTATGCGCCCGAGGGGGACAATTTCGGCCGCGATGCGCTGCAACATACCGAAGTCATTGCGCTCGCCGCGCATTTCCTGACTGAAAGCGAGACGTTTCAGAACATCGTTCTGGCGCGCTACCCGTTCATCCTAATCGATGAGAGTCAGGACACGATGAAACCGCTGATGGAGGCGCTATTGACCTTCGAGGCGCACCATCGCGGCCGCATCGCCCTAGGGCTGCTCGGGGACACGATGCAGCGTATTTATACCGATGGTTTGCGCGATCTTGACCAGCGAGTGGGGGATTTTTCGCAACCGGCCAAACAGATGAACCACCGCAGCCGCAAGCGGATCGTGGACCTGGCGAATTCGATCCGGCGCGACGATGATGGCCGCCAGCAGCGGGCGCGCGAAGACAAACCGGGTGGCACCGTGCGTGTCTTTCTTGCGCCAAGCGACGGCACAGATCGCGCAGTCTTCGAGGCCTCCGCCCGTGCAGAAATGGCCCGCATCACCGGAGATTCCGCGTGGCAGAACGCGGAGGCGATCAAGACCCTCACGATCGAGCGTCACATGGCCGCCGCACGGCTTGGTTTCAGTGAGTTGTTTGAGCCCCTGAGCAAACCCGACAAGCTCAAGGACGGGTTTCGCGATGGCACCCTACCTGCGATGCGGCTGTTCACCCACCGGGTCTTGCCTTTGGTGACGGCACAAAGGAATGGGGATGCCTTTGCCGCGATGGCAGTGCTGCGCGACGGCTCACCGCTGGTCGATAAGAGAGGTATCCAGACGGGGCGCGGGGGCCAGGCTACTGGCCTCGACGCGGCACGGGCGGGCGTTGCAGCGTTGATGACGCTATTTAAAGACGAACCGGATCCGAGTTGTGTCGACGTGTTGGCAGTCGTGGCCGAGCACCGGTTGTTCCCGATCCCTGACCAGCTTCGGCCCTGTTTGCCTGACGACAATCCTGCGGCCCAAGACATGGCCGATATCTTTGCCGAGCTTGATCCCTTGTTTGACGAGCTCGACATGACCACACCCGAGGTCTCACCACCTACTGAACCCACCATCACCGAGGCCTGGACGCAGGCGCTTGATGCCCCGTTTTCCCAGGTGGCGCGCTACCTCGCCTATGTCGAAGATCGCAGCCCCTATGGCACCCACCAAGGGGTCAAGGGGCTCGAATTTCCACGGGTCATGGTGATCGCTGATGACGCCCGCACACGCTTCAAGGGCCTTGCCTCCTACGAGACGCTGTTTGACGTAAAGCGCCTGTCCCCAGCCTCTCAGAAAAAGGCGGATCAGGGCGAAGAAACCACGATCGAGCGCACCCGCCGTTTGCTCTACGTTACCTGCACGCGGGCCGAAGAGAGCCTCGCGCTTGTGCTCTATTCCGAGGCCCCCGACGCGGTTCGCAGGTTTCTGATCTCCAACGGATGGATGGCCGCGGATGAGGTTATGATAGCTGCGGCCGACGGCACCTATCAAGAAGCTGCACTGCAGCGCTGAGCTAGAAAAAGCTTTCCTGCTTCGAGTACTCAGCGACAGCATCCTCTTCGAACTCGATGCCAGACATGGCGCCCAAGTCCCTGACGATCCTGACCAGATGGTGCGCGGTGTTCAGTTCCCGCCAGCCAGTCGCGTCGCCGCAGGTTTCTGTCAGCCCTTTCGCGTTGCGCCAGATCCGGTCGTCTGCGGGGGAGAAGCCTCTGCCGCAGTAATCCTTGCTCTCGACGATCTGCCTGCAGACTTCGCGCATCGTCGGCGTGAAGGCTCCCGAGTCGCTGCCTCTGATCACCAAGGTGTGGGTTTTACCGGTGTAGCGAAGGTGCGGCCTCGGTCGTCCACCGCCCTTGCCCTTCGGGAACACCATCCGCCCGCAATCCGCGCCGAAGTCGCCGTAGGCCAGTCGATCTGGTTGGACACCAGTCTCTTTGAGAGACGCCAAGAAAGTGGTCCACTCTGCTCTGGCGATCAACGTTTGGTCGTTGGCACCGACCGGAAGCTTATCCGGGTACGCTGACGCTTGGTAGACGATTTTGCTCCACCGCGCCGCGCCGTCCAGTTGATCGAAGATTTCGCCGATGGCGGGCGCGAAGTCAGCGCCCAAGGGAGCCCCAGTGAAGTCCACGAAGAGGACACACTGTTCCGGCCGGACGCCCGCCTTCTCCACCGCCTCGACCAAAGCGGCGGGATCAACTTCCTCGAAGTCCATGTAGATACCCGCCCTGACGTCCCCCTCCCGAACGAGTGCCTGGCGGGCCGGATTGGACAGATCTGCTATCGACAGCACCGGAAGCAGGCGGGGATTTACCGCCGTGGCGATGCGGAAGAGGGTCGCCACCCCCTCGTCGCCAAGGGCCGCCGCTGCCAGTTGCGGGTCGAGAAACGCACGCCGGTGCGGCCAGCTCTTTCCGAGGCGCTCGCCCATCATGTAGGCAATCTCGTCCAGCGTGGGTATGCGCCCCTTTTCTGGGTCTGACTCTGTGGGAGGCGGCACCACGAAGCGAGGGCAGACATGCCCTTGATAACGGGCGGCCAGCCTACCGCAGGCAGCGAATTCGCCGGGTTTAGCCCTGAGGGCCGGGAAGTATGGGAGCATCACTCTTTCCTTTCTGGGCTTCGCCCACAAACAGTTTCCTCACGGTGTTCCTCCCGATCTTGTTTGCGAACAGGGACCACTCTCCCCGTTCTTTGCGTATCCGCCCGAAAACAATCGCCGGATGGATACCCAACTCGTTGGCAAAGCGCTCGATTACCGCAGCCGACTTCGCGATGCGGGCGGTAGAGCGCCGCCAGCGTTCTTCCGGGATGAGCAGGTTGGAGGCGAAGCGGTTTGCCTCCTCCTCCTGTTCATCGACCGATGCCTCTTGATCCGTCTGATCGTAGAAGCCTACGGCCAGCCCGGTGGAGAAGTGAAGCGTGACGTGGGCAAGCTCGTGCATCAGCGTGAACCAGAAGTTGTCCACGGTGTCGGTCCTGACGGTCATTCCGATGACCGGTCTCCCATCCACGATGAAGGCCGCGCCGTCGATCTTCAGGCCGGGGACCTGTGGTTCCACGATCAAAACGATGCCGCGGTCGGCGAGCACTTCCACCGCCCGGAGCGGCCCGCGGGTGTCGTTGCTCAGACGGACCAGTCCGGGCATCCACTTGAGTTCAAGTGGCTCATGAACGTCCTCGACGCTCGCGAAAGCCTCGCGCGCCCTGGCTGTTACCCTAGCACGCCAGGCATGGAGCATGACGTCTTCGGTGTGGTCGACAACGTTGAGGCCAGTTCGGAGTAGCCCAGGGCTTCCAAAGTCGATCCGGTTCTCGGCGATGTAGCGGCGAAGCTCAGCCTCGGTGAAGTCCTCGGCGAACCAGCCGTTCTCGCGTCCATGTTTTAGGATTTTCTTGATTTCGGACTTCGAGACCCCGTCAATCACTTTGTCCAGCCCACGGAAGGCAGGTTGGTCGGGCATGTCCGCAGTCAGGCGTACGCCGAGCAGCGCCGCGACGCGGTTATAGTTCTTGAGGCTGATCTGTCCGTATCGCTCTGCTTCCCAACGCTGGACTTGCTGTTCTTTCACTCCTAGGCGCCATGCTAGATCCTTCTGGGAGTAACCGTTGGCTATCCTAGCGACGATCAGCATCAAACCCGGCTCTTGGTTTACAAGGGCCTTTAGTGCTGTGGGCTTTTGTGTTTCCTTGGCCACTTCATAAGCCTCGACTGCTTGGGTCAGGCGCTCGCGTTCGGCCTTCATCATTCGCGAGACTTGAGAAACCACCTCAGGCGGCAGACCGGCCACGACCGGCTCCATCGCGAGCTCCGAGTGAAGTGCCTCGGAGAGACGAGAAATCCGCGCGCGCGCTTCCCGTGCTTCCTTTTCGTTCAGGATGATTCCGTTCATGGTCATGCCTCAATATACCCAACTTTTATGTTGTGGCCAAGTACGCAACGGATAAGTTGGGTGCAATGGGCTTTTGAACTGCCGTGAAGCGTTGTTGCAATGAACTCGGGCCTTCCGGTGCTGCCATCACGCCTGCTATGGGCATGTGGAGTTTGGCTAAATGAGCTGGCAGCACCTCGATGCGGTTCGCGGTTTCCGCAGGAGAGACCTTGGGTTCGCTTGGGTCCATTCCCCAACAATTCACCAGTGCGAAGTCAGAAATCGTCATTAAAAGGCCGCATGCGGCCGCTTGATGGCAATCCGGCGCCACAAGAGGCCACTTGAGACCTGTTGACAAAGTAGTCTACAAAGGGCCATATGTGACCGGCTACGGCAAGTTAACTAGCTTAATCGGCAACGTTTGGCCTTTAGAGAAGCAATGGCGACGTCACAACAAATCGAACATGAAATCGGGCAACGTCTTGCGCGTCTGCGCCTCGCGCGCAACGTAACGCAAACTGATCTCGCCGAGAAGGCGGGCATCGGAGTGCGCACCCTGCGTCGCCTTGAGGCTGGGGATCCTTCCACACTGGACACCTTTCTTCGCGTCGCCGCTGCGCTCGATTTGGAGCATGCGCTACTCTCTGTGTTGCCAGAGGGAGAGATCAGGCCAATTGAACGCGTCTCACAGAAGGGGAAGGAACGAAGGAGAGCGAGTCCTGGATCGGAACAACACAAAAAATCATCATGGACCTGGGGTGACGAAGTAGATGACTGACGCGAGCGTAGTATTGTGGGGTCGGCGCATCGGTGCCGTAAGTTGGGATGAAACACGCGCACTCGGCATCTTTCAATACGACCCGGCCTTTGTGGGCGCGGGTATTGAGGTCGCGCCTTTGAAAATGCCAGTACGGGAAGCCCCCTACGAGTTTCCTGCTCTTCCGAAGGAAACGTTCAAAGGGCTACCCGGCATGTTGGCCGACGCGTTGCCAGACAAGTTCGGCAACAGGTTGATTGATGCATGGCTCGCAGAAACGGGGCGAAGCGCGGGCCGGTTCAGCCCAGTAGATCGATTATGCTACATCGGCAACCGCGGAATCGGGGCGCTGGAGTTCGAGCCAACGGTCCGCAAGGCGACCCGGTCCAAAAAGCTGGAAATGGCCCAGTTGGTGGATCTGGCTAACAGGGTCTTAAGCGAGCGCGAGGACCTTGCCGGCAGGCTCGGAGGCGAGGATGACGCAGGGGCGCTGGAAGATATTTTGAGCGTCGGGACTTCGGCGGGTGGCGCGCGCGCGAAGGCGGTGCTTGCCTGGAACAGAGACACCGGGGAGTTCAGGTCAGGGCAAGTTAAAGTCGACGAGGGATATGAGCACTGGCTCTTGAAGTTCGACGGTGTGTCCAACAATCGAGATAAGGAGCTTGCCGATCCCCAAGGCTTCGGAAAAATCGAGTACGCATACTACTTGATGGCGACGGCGGCGGGCATCGACATGTCAGAATGCAGGCTTCACCATGAAGGCGGACGAAGCCATTTCATGACACGTCGGTTCGACCGCGACGAACGAGGGCGAAAGGTCCACATGCAATCGCTCGGCGCGATGCAGCATTTCGACTTCAATGACCCGGCCTCTTATTCCTACGAGCAGGCCATCATGACGATCAGGGATCTTGGGCTCGGAATGGATGTGGTGGAGCAACAATACAAGCGCGCTGTCTTCAACGTTGTCGCTCGCAACCAAGATGACCACGTCAAGAATATCTCCTTCCTCATGGACCGGTCCGGCGCTTGGCGACTGTCCCCAGCCTATGACGTGGCCTATTCCTACAATCCCTCTGGCTCATGGACGCGCGACCATCAAATGAGCCTGGCCGGAAAGCGAAACGATTTCACTCATGGCGACCTCATGGTTTTTGCTTCGAACGTGGGGCTGAAATCCAACAGGGCGAACCAAGCTATTGAGGAAATCGTGGGCGCGGTCGCGCAGTGGCACGAGTTCGCTGAACGGGCGGGTGTCGAGCATTCTGATGTGAGCCGCATCGAGAAAACGTTTCGCATGAATTTGCGTGACAAGTAGCGCAGGATTGCCTGACATTGTTTGCCTTGGGATCAGTCGTGGAATTTGTTGTCCATCGCGCGAAGTTGCAGCGCGATATCACCGGTGTCCGGCTCACTCTGAGATCGTTTTGAGCACTGCGTCGCTCGCCGCGTACAGGTCACAATAATGGCCCGCCTTATCATGCGTTGACATTTGCGCGCGCCCAGAACAGCCTGCGGGCACTCACCCGGGGGGTCTCGACAAGAGGCTGAGATACTGCTGGCACCCGTGCAGCGCAGTGACCCGATGAACCTGATCCAGTTCACACTGGCGTAGGGATGGTGCACTGGCCGCGCGGGCCCCGACCACATATCCGTGGCCCGGGGGCACATACCCCACACCGGCAATCCCATTCGACGCGGAACTGGGTCTCCTACGCTTTGAGCACCGGAGGCTCTGACCGATGAAAGATCTCAACCCAACCGTCACCACGGGCCCTTTGCCCGCCTCGCGCCGCGTCTGGCACGCGGGCAACCGTCACCCCGATATCCGCGTCCCCATGCGCGAGATCGACCTGCACCCCACGGCCGGGGAACCGCCCGTCACCGTCTATGACAGTTCGGGTCCCTATACGGACCCGGATGCGCAGATCGCCATCGACCGGGGCCTGCCGCGCCTGCGCGAGGACTGGATTGCGGCCCGCGGCGATACCGAAACCTACGCAGGTCGGCATGTGCAGCCGGCTGACAACGGATTTGCCGAAGGCGCGCGGCTGACGCCCGAATTCCCCGTCCGCAACGCGCCGCGCCGCGCCACGCAAGGACGGGCCGTCACCCAGATGGCCTATGCCCGCGCGGGCATCGTCACACCCGAGATGGAGTTCGTCGCGATCCGCGAAAACCTCGGGCGCAAGGCGCAGGCAGAGGCCCATGCACAGACATTGCCGCGCGACGGCGAAAGCTTTGGCGCGGCGATCCCGGATGTCATCACGCCGGAATTCGTGCGTGATGAAATCGCCCGTGGCCGCGCGATCATCCCCGCCAACATCAACCACCCCGAGGCCGAGCCGATGGCGATCGGTCGGAACTTCCTTGTGAAGATCAACGCCAACATCGGCAATTCGGCGGTGACCTCCTCGATGGCCGAGGAAGTGGAAAAGATGGTCTGGGCTACCAGATGGGGGGCCGACACGGTCATGGACCTGTCGACGGGCCGCAACATCCACAACATCCGCGACTGGATCATCCGCAACAGCCCTGTGCCGATCGGGACCGTGCCGCTCTATCAGGCGCTGGAAAAGGTCGGCGGCATCGCCGAGGACCTGAGTTGGGAGGTCTTTCGCGACACGCTGATCGAGCAGGCCGAGCAGGGGGTGGATTACTTTACCATCCATGCGGGTGTGCGGCTGCACATGATCCCGATGACGGTGAACCGGGTGACGGGGATCGTGTCGCGCGGCGGGTCTATCATGGCCAAGTGGTGCCTGCACCATCACCGCGAAAGCTTCCTCTACGAGCATTTCGACGAGATCTGCGAGATCGCGCGCGCCTATGACGTGTCCTTCAGCCTCGGTGACGGGCTGCGGCCGGGATCAATCGCGGATGCCAATGACGAGGCGCAGTTTGCCGAACTTGAGACTCTGGGCGAGCTGACGCAGATCGCCTGGGCGCGCGACTGCCAGGTCATGATCGAAGGGCCGGGCCATGTGCCCATGCACAAGATCAAGGCCAATATGGACAAGCAACTCGCCACCTGCGGCGAGGCGCCGTTCTATACGCTCGGGCCGCTCACCACGGACATCGCGCCGGGCTATGACCATATCACCAGCGGGATCGGCGCGGCGATGATCGGCTGGTTCGGCACGGCGATGCTGTGCTACGTGACGCCCAAGGAACACCTCGGGTTGCCCGACCGCGACGATGTGAAGGTCGGCGTCATCACCTACAAGATCGCGGCCCATGCGGCGGATCTGGCCAAGTGCCATCCGGCGGCGCAGATCCGCGACGATGCGCTCAGCCGCGCGCGGTTCGAATTCCGTTGGGAAGATCAGTTCAACCTCTCGCTCGATCCCGAAACCGCCCGGTCGATGCACGACGAGACCCTGCCGAAAGAGGCCCACAAGGTCGCGCATTTCTGTTCGATGTGCGGGCCGAAGTTCTGTTCGATGCGCATCAGCCACGACATCCGCGCCGAAGCGCAGAAGGACGGCATGGCCCGCATGGCCGAGAAGTTCCGCGAAGGCGGAGACCTGTACATCCCGCTGGAGGACAAGGCATGAACCAGACCCCCGAAACCCTTCTGACCGCGCTGCGGGCCACCCCGCCGCTGGTGCAATGCATCACGAATTATGTGGCCATGAACATCGCCGCCAACGTGATGCTGGCGGCAGGCGCCAGCCCCGCCATGGTCTCGGACGAGGAAGAGGCCGAGGAATTCGCCGGGATCGCGGGGGCGGTCACGGTGAATATCGGCACGCTGTCACCGCCCTTCGTGGCGGGGATGCGGGCGGCGATCCGGGGGGCGCAGGGCGCGGGGCGGCCCTGGGTGCTGGACCCGGTGGCCTGTCAGGCGACGTCCTATCGGCGCGAGGTCGTACAGGCGCTGGTTGCAGAACAGCCGATGATCATCCGGGGCAATGCCTCGGAAATCCTGTCGCTCGCCGGGGAAGCCAGCCGGGGGCAGGGCGTCGACGGGCGTGATCCGGTCGCGGCGGCGGAGGTGGGGGCGCGGCGGTTGGCGCGCTCCAGCGGCGCGGTCGTCGCGGTGACGGGCGAGGTCGACTACGTCACCGACGGCACCCGCGCTGTGCGGATCGAGGGCGGATCGCCTTACATGCCGATGAACACCGCCTTGGGCTGTTCGCTGACCTGCCTCTGTGGGGCCTATGCGGCGGTGGCCGGGGATGCCTTCGACGCCGCCGTGAGCGCGTTGGCGCATTTTGCGGTCGCCGGTGCGCAGGCGCATGAGGGCGCGAAGGGGCCGGGCAGCTTTGCGCCACGGTTCCTTGATGCGCTGGCCTCGGTCACCCCGGCGGAGCTGTCGCGGGCGGTGATCCGCGATGCGGCGGTGCCGGCGTGAGGCGCACCACAAGGCCTTGCCCTGACCTGTCGCTCTACCTCGTGCTCGATCCCGGCCTCTGCGCCGGGGTCGGCATGGTCGAAACGGCCCGCGCCGCCGTGGCCGGGGGCGCCACGGTCGTGCAACTGCGGGACAAGACGGCCGACACCGCGCGGCGGGTCGAGACGGGGCTTGCGCTGAAGGCCGTGCTGCCGGGGACGGGGGCGGCGCTGATCGTGAACGATGACGTTGAGGCCGCCGTCGCCATCGGCGCGGACGGTCTGCACATCGGGCAGGGCGACATGGCGGTGGCCGAGGCCCGCGCCCGGATCGGCGCGGGCATGGTGCTGGGTTTGTCGGTCGAGACGCCTGCGCTGGCGGCAGCGGTCGACCCCGGATTGGTCGATTACATCGGGGCCGGGCCGGTCTTTGCCACGCCCTCCAAGCTGGATCACAAGGCGCCTGTGGGGGTCGAGGGGCTGGCGGCGCAGGTCGCGGCCAGCCCGGTGCCTGCTGTGGCCATCGGCGGGCTGAAGGCGCAGCACGTGGGCGCGGTGTTGAGGACGGGTGCGCGGGGCCTTGCGGTGGTTTCGGCCATCTGCGGCCAGCCCGACCCCGAGGCCGCCGCCCGCGCGTTGCGACGGCAGATCGACGCGCTAGGGCACTGAGCCCCAGAGCGCGTGGAAATGATGCACCGGCCCATGGCCTTGGCCCACGTCCAGCGCGTCGCTTTGGGCCAGAGCGGCGTGCAGATAGGCCTTGGCGCGGGTCACGGCCGCGGGCATGTCGTGATGCGGCAGGAGCGCGGAAATGGCCGAGGACAAGGTGCAGCCCGTTCCGTGACCGTTGGTCGTGGTGATGCGGGGCGCGCGCAGGGTCTGGATACCCTCGGGACCGGCCAGCAGGTCGGTGCTGTGCGCGCCCGCCAGATGCCCGCCTTTAAGCAGGACGTACTCGGAGCCGAGAGACAGGAGTTCGGGCAGAGCGGCGGTCATGGTCGCGGCGCTCCAGTCGTCGGGGCGGTCCAGCAGGACGGCGGCCTCGGGCAGATTCGGCGTGATGACCGAAGCCAGCGGGACAAGCCGTTCGCGCACCGCCGACACGGCCTCGGGGTCCAGCAGCGCTTGGCCGCTTTTCGCCACCATCACCGGGTCCAGCACGATGTTGCGCGCCCCGTGATGTGCCAGCCGGTCGGCCACGGCTCCGGCGATACCCGCATTGGCGATCATCCCGATCTTGACCGCGTCGATGCGCACGTCGTCGAAGACCGCGTCGATCTGGTCGGCCACGAAGGCGGGGTCCAGGGCCTGAAAGGACCGCACGCCGCAGGTGTTCTGCGCCACCACGGCGGTGACGACCGAGCAGGCATAGGCACCAAGCGCGGAGAAGGTCTTGATATCGGCCTGGATGCCCGCGCCGCCTGATGGGTCTGTGCCCGCAATGGTGAGGACATTGGCGATCATGCCGACACCTCTGCCATCAGGGCGGCCGCGTGCCCCGCAAGCTCGGCCACGTCGCGGCTGAGCGCGAGGTGGCCTTCCTTCAACGCAGCGATCTCGATCCAGCGGGCTTCTAGCGCGTCATCTGCGGCAACCGGGTCTCCGGCGGTCCAGCGGCACAGGACGGCGACCAAGATGAAATGTCGGCGCAGCACGCCTGCGGGGTCGTGGTCAAATGCGTCGAGGGCGGTGATCACGCGCAGCGGCTCTGCGGCGACTCCAGTTTCCTCGGCCAGTTCCCGGGTTGCGGCGTCGAACAGGGGTTCGCCCTGATGCACCTTTCCGCCGGGATAACCCCAAAGGCCCGCATCGGGCGGATTGGCCCGGCGCACAAGCAGCACCTGGGTGTCGCGGACAAGAACGGCGATGGTCGCCGCGATCGGGCGTGGGTCTGTCGATTGATATGGCAAGGCGGCCTCGTCATTCTGAGGCCGGCAAGGGCAAGAGAGCGCTGCGATCCTGTCCCTTCGCCGGCATGATCCGGATCAGGTTCAAAGGGTCACCGCGCTGCAATCGCCAGCGATATCTCAGCCCCTTGTCGGGACACCCCTAGGTGAGAGGCAGCTTATCAGGCTGAGCGCCCGGTTCAATGCCGGGCGGATGTGCTTGCGCCTGCCGCAGCTTGCTGAAACTTTAGGCAAAACAGACAAGGCAGCAGTCATGGAGTCCCTGTTCCGTTCGCTTGGCCCGGTTATTGGCCGCCCCTCGCCAGCCGAGGCCCTTCGCGCCGGGATCGGCGCCCTGATCGGGCTTGGGGTGACGGGCGCATTCCTGTTGTCGCCCGTGGTCGACCTGACGCTCGGCCTTTACCTGATTGCCCCGTTCGGTGCGACGTCGGTTCTGCTGTTCGCAGTGCCCAACAGCCCGTTGGCGCAGCCGTGGTCGGCGGTGGTGGGCAACACGCTCGCGGCACTGGTCGGTGTGGCGGTCTGTTCCGTGATCGCGGACCCTGTCCTGCGGATCGCCCTTGCGGTCGGGTCGACGATTACGGTCGGCATCCTGTGTCGCGCGATCCATCCCCCGGCGGGTGCGGTCGCCATGACAGCGGCGATGAGCCCGGAGGCGGTCGAGCGACTTGGACTCTGGTTCGCGATCGCGCCCGTCGCCACAGGCACCCTCGCGCTGGTCGTCTGTGCTGCGATCTACGCCCGGCTCACGGGGCGCAGATATCCATTCCGCCAGTTCGGTGAGCCAAGTCGCCACCGCACCGAAGACCCCGATCCCGCCAAGCGCATCGGGCTGTCCCGAGAAGAACTGAAAGAGCTGCTGGACCGGTATCGCCAGTCGTTCAATCTGGGTGTCGAAGACCTGGCGCGGTTGATCGGCGCGGCCGAGTTGCAGGCCGCCGCGCACCGGACAGGTCCGCTTCTCGCGACCGACGTCATGTCGCGTAATCTGGTGACCATTGGCCCGGACACTCCGCTGTCAAAGATTGCGGACCTGTTCAGACATCATCGCTTCACATCGCTTCCGGTGACCGGGGTCGAGGGGCATTATCTTGGCGTGATCTTCCAGATTCACCTGATCGACCGAGCGCGCGAGGATGCGCTTCGGCTCGACCGTGGCTATCTCGCGGCGTTTCGGCGCCTGATCGACCAGGATCGTACGCAGCCGGTCCGAGCCAAGGACATCATGAGCGTCGCCGGGCCTCGGGCGGTACCGGCGACTCCGGTCGGAGTGCTCCTGCCGATGATGGCCGATGGTGATGTCGATGCGGTGCCGGTCCTTGAAAAGGGCCGGATCGTCGGCATCGTCACCAGGACGGATCTCATCGCCGCCCTCGCGCGGACCGGTTTGCGAGCCCAGGACTGAGAGGCGGCGGCCCGGGTCAGGCCGGCTCGAGCGGGTGATCTTCGGGAGTCGGGACGCTTGCGAGACCCGCGACAGGCACATTGTCGATCAGGCGCACGCCATCGAGCCAGGCGGCCAAGAAGAGGCGACCGGGGCGGTCTGCCCTGGTCATCAGATTGAGGTCGGGATCGCTGCGCAACTCGAGGTAGTCGATCGTGTCGAACCCGGCAGAGAGCAGCGCCGCCCTGGCGTTATCGAGGCCCTGCGCGACTTGTCCGCCGCGGGAGATGACACGCGCGGCGTCGTCCAGGACCTGGGCGATCACCGGCGCAATTTCGCGTGGCCCGGGCCCGAGCCGGAGGTTGCGCGACGACATGGCGAGGCCGTCGTCCTCGCGCACGGTCGGACAGCCGACGATCTCGGTCTTCAGATCCAGATCCTCGGCCAGCCGGATCACCACCTGAAGTTGCTGGTAATCCTTTTCACCGAAATACGCGCGGTCGGCATCGCATTGCAGGAAAAGCTTGGTCACCACCGTGGCCACCCCGTCGAAATGCCCGGGCCGCGCCCCGCCGCACAGGCCCGCGCTGACACCGGTCACCGACACGGTCGTGGCGAAGCCCTCGGGGTACATCTGCGCGCCATCGGGCACATAGAGTATATCCGCGCCATAGGGCGTCAGCTTCTCGGCATCGCTGTGTTCGGTCCTGGGATAGTTCGCCAGATCCTCGGGGTTGTTGAACTGCTTGGGGTTCACGAACAACGTCACGATCACCCGGTCGTTTTCGGCACAGGCGCGGTCGACCAGGCTCAGATGACCGGCATGCAGCGCGCCCATGGTCGGCACCACGCCGATGCTGTCCCCGGCGCGACGCCAGCTTTGCGTGAGGGCGCGCAGCTCGGCCTTGGTGCGGATGATCAACATGTGCCTGGTTCCTCCTGCGAAAAGACATGTTCGGGGGCCGGGAAGCTGCGGGCGCGGACCTCCTGGGCGTAGGTGCGTATGGCGGTGCGGGCGTCGCTGGCAAGATCGCCATAGCGCTTGACGAACTTCGGCTTGAAGGCATCGAAAAGGCCCAGCATGTCGTCGATCACCAGGATCTGTCCGTCACAGCCTGAAGAGGCCCCGATGCCGACCGTGGGAATGTCGATGCCCGCGGTGATCTGATCCGCCAGAGCGGCGGGCACCTTTTCCAGCACGACCGAGAACGCCCCGGCGCGGGTCACCGCACGGGCGTCTTCCGAGATCCGGTCCGCATCCGCGCCGCGCCCCTGCACCCTGTAGCCGCCAAGCGCGTTCACCGCCTGGGGCGTCAGGCCGATATGGGCCATGACGGGGATGCCGCGCTCGACGATAAAGCGGATCGTGTCTTCCATATGCGCGCCGCCTTCCAGCTTGACCGCGCCGGCCCCGGTTTCGGCCATCAGCCGGGCGGCATTGCGGAAAGCCTGTGCGGGGGAGTCTTCGTAACTGCCGAAGGGCATGTCGACGACCATCAGCGCGCGGCTCAGGCCCCGGGCGACGGCGCGGCCATGCAGCACCATCATCTCCATCGTCACGCCGAGGGTCGAGGGCAACCCGTGCAGCACCATGCCGACGCTGTCACCGACCAGAACCAGATCGCAGTCCGCATCCGCCAGCTGTGCCACGGGGGTCGTATAGGCCGTCAGGCAGACCAGCGGATCGGCCCCCTTGCGCGCACGAATGTCGGACGCGGTCAGGCTGCGTTGCGGGGCGGATTGGCTCATGTCGGTCCTCCTCAGACAGGCTTCCGAGGGGATACCTGCTTGGGGCTCTTTTCGCAAGTGCAGCGCAATAATATTGCGATTGTATATACGAAAAAGTCATATCTGTGCGCGGTAGATTGCCGATTCAGAAGTCCAGCCCAAGGTCCAGGACCTGCGCCGAATGGGTCAGTGCGCCAGAGGAAATATAGTCCACGCCCGTCGCCGCGACCTCGGCGATGCGGTCCAGCTTCATGTTGCCCGAGGCCTCCAGCACCACCTGACGGGCGGTCATGTCCACCGCCTTCGCCAGCATTGACGTGTCCATGTTGTCCAGCAGAACAACGTCTGCGCCACCCTCGTCCAGGACCTCGGCCAGCTGGTCCAGGCGGTCGACCTCGATCTCGCAGCGGATCATGTGGGATGCCCGCGCCTTGACCGATTGCAGCACGGGGCGGATGCCACCGGCGGCCGCGATGTGGTTGTCCTTGATCAGGATCGCGTCGGACAGGCCGAAGCGATGGTTGAACCCGCCGCCATGCAGAACGGCCTGTTTTTCCACGATACGCAGGCCGGGGGTCGTCTTTCGGGTGCAGGTCACGCGGGCGTCGGTGCCGCGCGTTTCGGCCACGAAGGCGGCGGTCAGCGTGGCGATGCCGGACATGCGCCCGGCAAAGTTCAGCGCGACCCGTTCGCCCGACAGGATCGAGGCCGCGTCGCCCGTGATCTCCATCAGCAGGTCGCCCGGCGCGATCACGTCGCCATCGACCTTGTGCGTGGTGATCTGCAGCGCGGGATCGACCAGCCGGAACGCAAGCGCGGCCATTTGCAGACCCGAAACCACGCCCGGTTCGCGGGCATTCAGCCGCGCGGCATAGGTGGTGCCGGCAGGAATGACGGTGCGGGTGGTGATGTCGCCGTAGGTGCCCAGATCCTCGATCAGCGCGGCGCGGACCAGCGGTTCAAGGATCAGGTCGGGCAGGGGGGGCATTGTTGCGCTTTGGTTCATGCCGGTTCCTTTCGGGTCATGGTCGCGCGGATCGCCAACGCGTCGGTCAGGGTCATCAGGGACCGTATGCCGGTTGCGCCATCGGGGTGGGGAAAGTCCGACCGGAAATGCGCGCCTCGGCTTTCGCGGCGCATCAGCGCGGCGGCGGCAATCAGGGTGGCCGTGGCGGTCATGTTCTTTAGCGTCTCGCACCCGGGTTGCGCGGCTTCGATCGCGGCGATCTCGGTCAGCGTCCGGTTCAGGCCATCTGCGGTACGGATCACGCCCGCGCCATCGGTCATCGCCTGCCGCAGCCGTGCGACCAGCGCGGGGTTGGGCGTTTGGGCGGCGGGAAGGTCGGGCAGGGTGACGGGCGCGGCAACCGTGGGCGCGGGCAGGGCCGCGTCGATCGCCCGCGCACAGCGGCGGCCATAGACCAACGCCTCGAGCAGCCCGTTCGAGGCCAGACGGTTCGCGCCATGCAACCCGGTCGATGCGACCTCTCCACAGGCCCAGAGGCCGGGAAGGGTGCTGGCCCCGTCTGCATCCGTCGCCACGCCGCCCATGTGGTAATGCGCGGCGGCGGCCACGGGGATCACTTGGGTCACCGGGTCCAGCCCGGCCTGCTGGCAGGCGGCGGCGACGGCGGGGAAATCTGTCAGGATCTTTGCGCCAAGGGCGGGGCGGGTGTCTAGCGCGGGGGCCAGCCCTGCCTGCGTCTGGGCGTAGACGGCGCGGGCCACGATGTCGCGCGGGGCCAGGTCCGCGTCGGGGTGGGCGTCCAGCATGAAGCGCTCGCCCTGTCGGTTGACCAGCGTGGCCCCTTCGCCGCGCAATGCCTCGGTCGCCAGCGGAGCAGGGTCCAGCCCGCAGGCCATGGCCGTCGGGTGGAACTGCACGAATTCCGCGTCGGCGATCTGGGCACCGGCACGGGCTGCCATGCCGATGACCTGGCCCCGAATGCGCGGCGGGTTGGTCGTGAGGGCATAAAGCCCGCCCGATCCGCCCCCGGCCAGCAACACGGCGGTGCCGCGCAGGGTGATGCTGGCGCTTTGCCCCCGATCACAACGGGCAACGGCCACGCCGGTGACACGGCCGCCCGAGACCTCGAGCCCCGTGGCCGTCACGCCTTCGAGCACTTGGATATGGTCGGCTTCGCGCACCTGTGCCGTCAGCGCGCGCATGATCTCGGCCCCGGCCTGATCGCCCTGAACCCGCACGACGCGGGCGAAACTATGCGCCGCCTCGCGCGACAGCACATAGCCGCCGTTTGCGGTGCGATCAAAGGGGGTGCCCAGACCGATCAGGTCAAGGATGTGATCGCGCGCCTCGGCTGTGACCGACGCCGCCACGCCCGGATCGACGGTGCCCGCACCGGCAGTGACGGTATCGCGGGCATGGGCATCGGCGCTGTCCGCCGGGTCCATCGCCGCCGCCACGCCGCCCTGCGCCCAGGCCGAGGAGGCGCCGGTTCCCAATGCCTCGGGAGAGATCATCAGCACGGGACGCGGGGCCAGTTTCAGCGCGGCATATTGCGCCGCTAGCCCTGCGCCCACGATAATGACGCGACCCGTTTCGATCGGGGACATCGCCCTAGCCGGCCATCTTGGCAGAGAGGTCGATCATGCGCTGCACGGCAACACGGGCCTTGTCGGCGACCTGTGGGTCAATCTCGACCGCGCCTTCCATCGTGTGGAGCGACCACAGCACCTTTTCCAGCGTGATCTTCTTCATGTAGGGGCACATGTTGCACGGGCCGACGAAATCGACATCCGGCAGCGCGTCCGAGATGTTGGAGGCCATGGAGCATTCGGTCACCAGCATCGCCTTTTCCGGCCGTTGCTGCGTCACATAGTCGATGATCCCGCTGGTCGAGCCGGAAAAATCCGCCTCGGCCACCACGTCAGGCGGGCATTCGGGATGCGCGATGATGCGCGTGCCGGGGTTCCATTCGCGGAAATCCTTCAGGTCCTGTGCGGTGTATTGTTCGTGCACGATGCAGGCCCCGTCCCACCAGACAATGTTCTTTTCCGGCACAAGATTGGCGATGTTCTGTGCCAGATATTTGTCGGGCGTCATGATGACCGTGTCGCTGTCCAGCCCGCGCACGATCTGCACCGCGTTGGAAGAGGTACAGCAGATGTCGGACGCGGCCTTCACTTCGGCCGTTGTGTTCACATAGGTGACAACGGGCGCACCGGGGTACTGCGCGCGCATCTGGGCGATGCCCTCGGCGGTGATGCTTTCGGCCAGCGAACATCCCGCTTCCATGTCGGGGATCAGCACCGTCTTGGAGGGGTTCAGGATCTTGGACGTCTCGGCCATGAAATGCACACCGCACTGGACGATCACATCGACTTCGACCTTGGTCGCCTCGATCGCCAGTTGCAGGCTGTCGCCGACCACGTCCGCGATGCCGTGGTAAATCTCCGGCGTCATGTAGTTATGCGCCAGAATGACGGCGTTCCGCTCTTTCTTGAGCTTGTTGATCGCGGCGACATAGGGCGCATAGATCGCCCAGTCGGGGGGCGTCACGACACGGTCCATCCGGGCAAAAATGTCAGCATTTGCCAGCGCGATGTCGGTTGAAGGGGCGAGATCGTAGTGATCGGCGAGTTCGGCGCGCAGCGCGATCTGGTCGAGCAAGAGCGGAGTTCCTGAGGTTATTTCGGGCCGCCGCGGAGGGCGCGACCGCACGCGGGTGGTGTCGGCTGGGAGGTGTTTACGGGTCGACTTACCTAAGGGCAAGTGTGCGGGGTGTCTTATTTGAATGACGCACGCTAACATGTGCCGAAAGCCACCGTCATACGATTATGGGCTCAGACGTCGGTGCGCAGGCAAGACTTTGGATCCGGTCCAGAGGCGAAGCGGGCTTTCAGCAGGCATTCGTCGTATTCCGAGCGAACCTCGGAATCGAACAGGATGCCGCCTCACACTTTGAAAATGGCCTCATCGCCCTTTTGGAAGGCGAGGTTGCGGACGGATGGAGACATTGCCGCGCACCAGGCCAGAAGGATCTATGAATTCGATGGCCCCGCAGTCGATGTCACGCGGACGTCCCTCCAGCGCGCAGGGACTGTATTGCGCGGATCAAGGCCACAGCCTGTCTCGTAGCTCACGTAGCCCGCGCACCATTGGCCCGCGGTCCGCACGCGTTCCATGCGGTCCAAGGCCCGTGGCATCTCGTCAACATGGTCGGCGTAGATAAACTCGCGAGGTGCGGTGAACCGCATCTCGGTGCCTGCCCAATCGTCGCGCAGCAGGAGGCGGTGAGCGTCCGATTTGGCCTCTACTGGTACCCTCGAGGGGTCAGGCCTCTTCATCGGCCGTTACGAAGGCCTGAGAGGTGTCGTAGTCCACCGCGAAGCGCATCTCGCGGAGGGGTTTCACGCGCCGGATGGATTCGGCGTAGATCTCGTGCGCCTTGTAGGCGGCCAGCGCCGCGTCATCCACGAACTCTCCGTAGACGACAACATCGACTTCCTTGCTGGCCGGATCCGTCTTTCGGTTCAGAGCGATCTCGAGGTGCTTCGCATGGGGAATCCGCGTCAGGATCTGCAATCCCTTCCGAACCGCGTCGAGGTTGCCGTCGATTGGGACAGTGAAGAATACTACATGGCGGATCATTGAAATACTCCGGGAGTTTAAGGGTGGGAAGCGGTTCCGGGCCGCACGCGAGATAGCACGCGCCCCGCGCGTCTGCCCTTCTAAGGTTTCGGCCCGACACCGCAACCCGATCTGCCCGCCATCAGCAGGTTTTGCCCTGAGACACCGCCGAAGTGTGCGGGAAGCGCTTACGTCGCACTGAAAGGCTTCCTGTTGGTGCATCAGGACGGGTTCCTGGCGGGCGGTCCGCGTTCTGACGGTCGATCCAACCACGGGATGACCGGGTTCCGGAAAGTCAAAGCAGGCCTTGAGAAAGTCGGATCCGGAGGTGGAGTGATGGGTCTGGCGGGAATGCGGACAGCACCCGTACCCCCGCGCGGCGTCGCTCACCACCCTTGTCCGATCCGCGCGCGGCTGCCGCGCGCTCCCCAAACATCGGAGATATTTCATGTCCAAGTCTAGCAAACGCAAGTTCGACGCTGCAGCGTCGATCACCAACGAACTCATCGACATCATTGACCGGGGCGTGCTGCCCTGGCGCAAGCCATGGACGGTCGGCGGCAGTTCCGTGCCGCTCCGCCTGAACGGCGAACCCTACCAGGGCGTCAATAACTTCCTGTTGACTATGCGCACCATGATGGCCGGATACGCCTCGCCTTACTGGATGACGTTGAGGCAGGCGAACGAGCTCGATGCGAAAGTCATCAAGGGCTCGAAATCGTCGGTGGTCGTCTACTACGGGACGGCCGAGCGCGAGCAGGCCGAAAGCGCCCACGGCGACCAGGCGGAAACCGAAGATCCCAAAACCATCCCCTTCATGAAATCCTACCGCGTCTTCAACGCCGATCAGATCAAGGGGTTGGACCCTCGCTTCCATCCCGCTGCGGCCGAACCGGAAGTTCATCCCGAACGCGCACCGATCCCGCATATGCAGAGCTTCTTCGAGGCAATCGGTGCCAATGTCAGCTTCTCTGGTCGGGAAGCATGTTACGTCCCGAATCTCGACAAGATTTACATGCCCCCGATCGAGCTCTTCGAGAACCCGCGGAATTTCTACGCCGTCTGGGGTCATGAGCTGGGCCACTGGACGAAACCCCGGCATCGGTTAAACCGCAGCTATGGCGATGCGCGGTTCGGCAACACCGCCTACGCACGGGAAGAGATTGTGGCCGAGCTCTGCACGGTGTTCTTGGGTCAGAAGCTGGGGTTCTCCGCGCATACGCTGGAGCTGAACGCGGCCTATCTCGACAACTGGGTCCGCGTGCTCCGGTCTGACAAGCGGGCGATCTTCAAACATGCGGCGGACGCGCAGCGTGCCTGTGACTATCTCGTCGCCGCGTCGGAGGCGGGGCAGGGGGAACAGGCCGCTTGAGGCCGGGGCTGTCCGGGCTGGTAGGGCGTGGTGAAAGGAAAAACTGGCTTTGGGTTTGGTGGTTTCAACCCATCCCGAAAGGACAGACCCATGAGCCATCCTGAACCCGCAGACTATTCGCGTCCGAACGCGGCTGTCATCGCATCCCAGAACGACGCTTTCCGCAGGTTTGCCTGCCTTGGCATCACCCCGGATCAGCAGATCCAGGGCCGCCTCGTCGTGACCCAGTCCCTGATCGAGGCAGGCGATGGCTTCGTCACAGAGGCCGTCCAGGCCACCGGTGCGTTCGATACATTCGAGCCGGACAATGATCCGGAAGGCTGGCACGACTTCGGGGCCGTGACGATCCGGGGCGAAACCGTATTCTGGAAGCTGGATCACTACGAGGCCAGCTCTGACTTCCGCTATGGCGCCGAGGCACCCGACAATCCCGAGACGACCATGCGCGTGCTGACCGTCATGATGGCGCGCGACTGGTAGGGCGGGCCGCACCCCAACCTTCCATCACCGACAGGCCCGCTGACCCTCCGAAAGGGAAAGTGGGCCTCTTGTCCTGTTGGTTCCCGGATCCGGGGATTGGTTGCGCGAAGACCCGCGCGGCCCTCTCAAACACGTCGAGAAGGACATGTCATGACTCACACATTCAAAACTACCACCGTCGCCATCGGCGACCTCTGCCCGCATCCCGCGAACGTACGGACCAATTCCCCCGAGACCTATGCCTCGGAGAATATCGCGCATCTCAAGGCCAGCATCGCCGTTCTGGGCCTTCTTCAGCCGCTGCTCGTTCAGAAGATCGGTGGCAAGTTCGGGGTGCTCGCCGGTGGCCGGCGCCATGCGGCGCTTCTGGAGCTGGTCGCCGACAAAACCGCCAAAGGGTTCACGAACCGCACCAAGATCGACTGCCGTTTGGTCCCTGACGATTGCGATGTGACCACCGCGCTGTCGCTCGCCGAGAACATCACCCAGGCGCCGATGAACGCCATCGACGAGTTCGAGGCTTTCGCGCGGATGATGGAGGTCGACGGCCAGACTCCCGAGACGATTGCCAAGACCTTCGGCACAACCGTCGCCGCCGTCAAAGGCAGGCTGCGCTACGGGCTCATCCATCCCGACATCCGTGCCGCGGCCCGCGCCAAATCGATCACCCTCGACACGATGAAAGCCTTCGCCGATCACCCGAGCCAGGAGGTGCAACGCGAGGTCTTCGAGGCGCTCACCAGGGAGGACAACTATGTCCAGGCCCATACCGTCCGCAACGCGCTGAAGTCCCGCGGTGTGCAGGTCAGCGACGATATCGGCGCCTTCGTGCGGAAGGACTACGAGGCGCGTGGCGGCGCCATCGCGGCCGATCTCCTGGACGAGCATTCCGTGCTGGAGGATTCCGCGCTGGTCGAAACGATCCTGCTCGAAAAACTCGCCGCCGCCGCCGAAGAGGCGCGGGCAGAGATCGGCTTTGCCTGGGCCGATGCGGTCATCCAGTACGACTATGCCGCCATGGCGGACTATGGCCGTGTCTATCCGGGTCCAGTCGAGCCCGATGAGAAGGGCCAGAAGCGTGTCGATGAGATTGCCGCCGAACTCGAGAAACTCGAACATGAGATGGAAAACGAAGAGCTCGAGGATGAGGCGTACAATGAACTCTACGAACGCGTGGACGCGCTGGAAGCCGAGGCGCGGGATCTCCAGGAGGCCTATAGCAAAGAGGATCTTGCCCGCTCCGGCGTGATCGCGTCCTGGTCGCATGGCAAGATCTCCCTGCATGTCGGGATGGTGCGCCCTGAAGACATGGCGGAGCGTTCTGGCAAAGGCACCGGTGCACCGAGCGACAACGGCGCCGCAGACGGCGATGAGATCACCTATCCCGCCTCGCTCACCGAGGACCTGAAGACCGAGCGGGCGATGGCGCTCGGCGCGGCGTTGACGATGCACCCGGAGGCGACGTTCGACCTCACGCTCTTCAAATTGGTCACGGATGTGCTGACCAGCGGTTTGGGCGTCACCCAGGCGATCAAGGTCGATGCGCGCCAGGAGTATCGTACCCACGCCAAAATGGACGAGATCGACGGCACCTCGCTTGAACAGGTGGCCGAGGCCCATGACGCGCTCGATCTGTCCTGGGCCGATGACGCGAAATCCCCGGCCGATCAGTTTGCCCAGTTCCGAGTCCTCGATGTCGGCGAAAAGGCCAAGCTCGTGGCCTACGCCACGGCGGCGACCACGCAGTCCTGTTTGGCGCGGGACTGGCAACGCGACAGTCTAATGCATGAGTTCGAGATCGAGGTGATGCCGGACATTCGGGCGCACTGGACACCGAACGCGGCGCTCTTCAATCGCTTCAAGAAGGCGTGGCTCCTCAAAATCCTCGGCGAGGAGCTGGGGCTCGCGCAGGAGGCGGTGACATTGGCCTCCTCGACCAAGAAGCAAGTCGTCGAATTCTGCGACAAGCTCTTCGCCGAGCCCTTCGCAACGCTGACAGATGCGCAGCGGGCGGCGGTCGCCGCCTGGTGCCCGCCGATGATGCAGACGGCAGGTGTCGAGCCGGTTGATGCCAGCGAGGCCGAGACACCCGAAGACGAAACCGACGTCGCAGAAGCGGCCTGACCCTATAGACGACCCGCTCCGACCGGCGCGGGTCGCACCCCTCCCTCCTACTTACAGGTAAATCCCATGGCACTTCTCAGCTTCTCCGCGGCCAGCGTCGCGGCTCAGATCGCGCATGCGCGCGCCTGCTCCACCTTCCTGCCCAACTGGAACGGCCCGGTCGGCAAACCCGCCCTGATCCTGATCGTCGGCAATGGCGTCCATCTGCGCTCGAACGGGATCGATGGCACGACGACGCGGATCGTCACGACTGAACACGCCGATCCCTCCTTCGCCTTTGCCGAGGGCATCGACCCGTTTCAGGACGTCGACTGGATGGCGGCTCGGCAGGCGGCGTTTCGCGATCTGACGGGTCAGTTCTATACCAACATTCTCGACGACGTGCAGATGCTCATCGACCGCGGCCATGACACCATCCGGCTGGCCACTGATGGCCACACGATCCGCGTCTTCCTGCGCCGCGCCGCCGACTACCTGATCGGCGGCACCTACGACGTGCCCTCAGGCCTCGGCGGCACCTTCCGGGTGATCCTCAGGGACGCCACCGACACCCATGCAATCGTGAAGAACCACGGCAATTGCGAAGATTTCGACGAGATGCTGCCCTACCGGGTGCCGCTCGACGCGCTCATCGAAATCGATGATCGGAGGGCGGCATAGTGGGCTGGCTTTTCTACACCGACCGTCGCGTGAAGAGCTACGCGGACGAGAAGGCGGAGATCGCCCGGCTCTGCACCTTCGAGACGGATACCCGCAAGACAGTGCTGCTCAAGGCCTCCAAACTCGGGTCGACCTGGTATGCAGCTTTGAGGCTCACCAACATCGATGGCGCGCCGGTTGAAGACAGAACCTACGTGACCGATGCCGACGGGTCGATCACCTTCGGCGCCGTGTTCCTCACCCGCTATGACGAGGGCTGCTGGGGCTACAAGGACATGGAGGAGAGCGCCGGGCCCGTGGAGTCGCGCGCGCCGCTCAGCCTTCTGGCATTGCTCTCCGAGTTGAAGGATCCCGACAGCTATGCCCATGCCTGGCGTCAGCGCTGCCGCGACTGGGCGGCGATCCCGGACTACGACGAGGGTGACAAGATCAAACTGGCCGCACCGGTAACGCTGACCGATGGCAGCACCTGCCAGATCGTGACCGCCACCCATTACCGGCGCGGAGGGCAAAAGCGTCGCTGCTACCGCATCGAGGAGACAGGCGGCCTCGTGCGCCTGTCGAAAGCCTCGCTCGCCGGGTCCGAGCTCCTCGGCTCGGCGAAGAGTGAGGCGAGTCCGGTTCTGGCCGAGTTTTTCGCCGGGAACGATTCCTGACCGCCGGCAACATCGCTATCTGTTCAGCCTTGAGCCGCCTCCGCGCGTTTGAAAGCGCTGAGGCGGCTTTCTGTCCTGTCGGACCCACAACCTGACTCAAAGGACAGACGATATGGACAACCGAAGCCCGGCACTCGCACGCGATTTCCCATCGAAACCACAGCTTCTGCAGGCCATTCGCCTGATCGGCAGCGAGATTGAGAAGCAACCGCTCAAGAGCTCATCGCTCGCTCGGATCATGCGCGAGAGTTTCGGCGGTAGCGATGCCGGCGGCGCGTGGTCGTGGCGCATGGCCTATGACCTGATGCAGGCCGCCACGGTGACGGCGATCATGCGGGACAGCGGTTCGGACGCGCTCGCGACGGCCAGATTGCTCGCCTCACGGCTCCTGACGGAGACCCGGCGCTCCGAAGAGCAAATCCGGCTCCAGCAATTCTCGACGCCGCTGCCCTATGCGGCGCTGGCTATCCGTGCTGCCGCCATCCGCCCCGGCGAAACCGTCCTCGAACCTTCCGCCGGGACCGGCGCGCTGGCTGGTTTTGCAGTTTGCGCGGGTGGCAAACCGATGCTGAACGAGATCGATCCCTTCCGTCGGGCGCTTCTCGAGGCGGTGTTCGGGGGCGAGGTGTCCGGCTTTGACGCCGAACATATTGATGATCTCCTGACGGTGCCCGAGCTTCCCGGTGTCATCGTGATGAATCCGCCCTTCGCCTCATCGGTCGATCGGTCGCGCGACAAGCACATTGCGGCGAAACATCTGATCGGCGCTGCCAAACGGCTGGCACCCGGCGGACGTCTCGCGGCGATCATGCCGATGGGATTTTCGCCAAAACGAGACGCGGCCCATTGGGCACGGGCCTCGGCCATCGCAAAGCCCCGTCTCGCGCTCACTATTCCGGGCCACGTTTACCGCAAACTCGGCACCACCGTCGAAACCCAGCTCATGGTCTTCGACAAGGTGCAGGAGGAGATCGAGATCGTCCGCGCCATGGTCGACGATCTGGACGCGGCGCGCCAAATCATCGATGATATCGCCGCAACCCGCACTGCCACTCCCTCGATCCAAACCGGTGCGCAGTTTCGGACTGGGTCGCGCCGGGTCGGTGTCCCTGTTGCACGTCAGCGCCCAATCGCCCAAGCGGCGTCTGCCAAACCCAAATCGCATGCCGCCATCCCGCTGGCCTTCACCTGCTTCGCCACCCCCCGCGAGAACAAACCTGTCTCCGACATCTATGCCCGCTACCGCCCGCAGCGGATCGAGATCACGGGGGCTCAGGAACATCCGACGCCGCTCGTCGAGAGTATTGCGATGGCATCTGTCGCGCCCCCGGTCCCGTCGAATGAAGTTGCCTCGGACCTGAGGCTGCCCGGTCGCCTGATCGAAGGGGGTCATCTCTCCGAGGCCCAGCTCGAGACCATCCTCATGGCGAACGACGCCCACGGGCGCGACCTGCCAGGGCAGTTCACGATCGACGAGGACCAGACCCGGATGACCCGGGCTGATGATGACCCGGAGGCCCGCGCCCATCGGCTCGGATACTTCCTCGGCGATGGCACCGGCTGCGGCAAGGGGCGGGAATGCGCCGGGCTCATACTGGTCAACTGGCTCGAAGGACGGCGCAAGGCGGTCTGGATCTCCAAATCCGCCACGCTCATCGAAGACGCCATTCGCGACTGGACCGATCTCGGCGGATCGCCCGCCGACATCCAGCCGCTCTCCAAATGGAAACCCGACCAGCCTATCCCTATGGGCGACGGTATCCTCTTTGTCACCTATGCGACGCTGCGCTCTGCGGGCAAATGCGGGACGACCCGGCTCAGCCAGGTTCTCGACTGGATGGGCGAGGGGTTCGACGGGGTACTGGCCTTCGACGAGGCCCATGCAATGCAGAACGCGGCCGGGTCCGACGAGGGCAGGCGCGTCAAGCCCTCCCAACAGGGTCTCGCCGGGCTGCGCCTGCAACTTGCTGCGCCCCGGGCGCGGGTCTTCTACGTCTCGGCGACCGGGGCCACCAGTGTTCACAATCTTGCCTACGCCTCCCGCCTCGGCCTCTGGGGCCAGGGGTCCGAATACCCCTTCCCGAGCCGCGAGAGCTTCGTCTCAGCGATGGAGGCCGGCGGCGTTGCGGCGATGGAAGTCGTGGCGCGCGACCTGAAGACGCTCGGCTTCTACACCGCGCGAGCACTCAGCTTCGATGGCGTGGAATACGACGTGCTCGAACATGCGCTCACACCCGCCCAGATTGAGATCTATGACGCCTATGCCGGGGCCTTCCGGACGATTCATCATAATCTCGAAGCTGCCCTAACCGCGACTGGTGTCAACGACGCGTCGGGTCAGACGAACGCCCCGGCCGCCAAAGCTTCGGCCAAGTCCCGCTTCGAGAGCACCAAGCAGCGCTTCTTCAACCATCTCCTGATGGGTATGAAAGCTCCGACTGTCATCCGCTCCATCGAACAGGATATCGGGGACGGTTATGCCTGCGTCATCCAGGTGGTCTCAACTGGAGAGAGCCTGTTGAAACGCCGGCTTGAAGCGATGGACCCCGAAGACGATCTGGTCGAGGGGGCGTTGACGCCTCGGGATTATGTGCTCTCCTACCTCGAACAGGCCTTCCCGATCCATGCCCAGAAGCTCGTGGAGATCGACGGGAACATGGTCGTGGAGCCGCTGCGGGATGCGAATGGCGCCCTGGTTGTCTCCCGCGAGGCCGAGGCCTTGCGCGATGAGGCAATGATAGAGCTGATGTCCCTGGCGCCGATCCCTTCGGCGCTCGACCAGATCCTCTGGGCCTTCGGGGATGAGGTCGTGGCCGAGGTGACAGGGCGCTCCATCCGCCCCCTGAAAGCCAGTGAAGGTGCCCTCTTCATCGAGAAGCGGTCCGCCAGCAGTAATTCTTCTGAAACCCGGGCCTTCATGGACGGCGAGAAGGATATCCTGATCTTCTCGGATGCCGGCGGGACGGGCCGGTCCTACCATGCCGCAAAGACGGCGAAGAACCAGAAGCGGCGGCGGCACTATCTGCTGGAGCCCGGTTGGCGAGCAGACGCCGCGATCCAGGGGCTCGGGCGCACCCATCGCTCGGCTCAGGTGTCAGCGCCCTTCTTCCGGGTCTGCACCTCGGACGTGCACGGCGAGAAACGCTTCACCTCCACGATCGCCCGACGGCTTGATCAGCTGGGCGCCCTCACCAAGGGCCAGCGCGAGACCGGCTCCCAGGGCATGTTCCGCGAGGAGGACAATCTCGAAAGCCCGATCGCAAGGGGTGCGCTGCGAGGCTATTACGCCGATCTCGCCGCCGGGCGCGCGGCGGCCATGAGCTACGAACAGTTCAGCGATTGGACCGCCCTGCGGCTCATCGACCAGGACGGCGTGCTCCTGGAAGAGTTGCCGCCGATCCAGCGCTTCCTCAACCGTGTCCTGGCGCTGCCGATCCACATGCAGAATGCACTTTTTGCCGAGTTCATGAGCCGGATTGCCGATCAGACCGAGCGGGCGCGGGCCGCAGGCACACTCGATCTCGGCGTCGAGACATTGCGCGGCGAGAGGATCGAGCAGGTCTCGACCGAGGATCTCTGGACCTGTCCGCGCTCCGGAGCGGTGACACGGATCATCGGACTTGAGGTGACGGACCCCGTCCATATCCTCTCCGCAGAAGAAGCTTTGGACCGGAACCCCGACAAGCTGCCAATGATCAATAGTGCCTCGGAACGTGCGGCGCTGATCTCCTCGCGTCCGATGCAGATGTATGACGAAGAGATCGTCACACTCATGCGCAAGGTGACCCGGCCAAGCGGGTCCACCTATGTCGAGGAAGGGAAGTTCCAGGCCTCCGCCTGGAAAGAGATCGAAAAGCCCGAGTTCCGCCGCCTCTGGGACGAGGAGGCCAACAGCCTGCCGAAGGTGACCACGACGAAGCTCTACCTGCTGACCGGGCTGCTGTTGCCGATCTGGAAGGATATCCCCTCGGGCAACGAACGCATCTACCGCGTCACACCTGAGGCACAGACAGCGATGATCGGCCGGACCGTCAGCGAGGACGGCGCCGCGGCCCTGCGTGCGCGGTTCATGGTCGGCACACCGAAAACCCCGCAGGAGATGCTGACGGCGGCGCTTGGGTCCACCGCGCCGGTCGATCTGGGCCGATGTCTCACGCTCACCCGCCGCCGGGTCGCGGGCGCGGCCCGTCTCGAGATCGACGGGGCCGACCGGGGCATGATCGACGGGCTGAAGACCATGGGCTGCTTCACTGAGATCATCGCCTTCCAGCTCCGGGTCTTCGTGCCGCATGGGGAGGGCGTCGATACCGCCGCCATCCTGGCCCGGATCGTGGGGGAAGGGTCTCCAACGGCGGCGGAGCGAGCCGCATGAAAGGGAAAGTGGGCCTTGGGTCGGGGGGAACGCGGAAGGGTGCTTTGCCCCCTCGCGTTCCGCCGCCGTGGCGGGTCTCTGGACCCCTCGGCACCTTCCCCAATCCCAGACAAGAGGACGAGACCCATGACCAACTCCGAGACCACCTTTGCCGAGGCGATGGCAAAATGGCAGGCCGAGCGCGAGGCCGCCAACAAGGCCGCCCGCAGCGAACTGCTCCCACAATTGCGCGGCCTCGGCATCGCGCAAGTGATCGCCGAATACGAAGGCTATGGCGATTCCGGTAATATCGAAGACGTGACGGTGCAGCCCGCAGGCATTGCGCTCCCTGACGAACTCTGCACGAAGGTTGGCGACTTCGCCTGGTCCGTCGCCTATCACCAGCACCCGGGATTCGAGAACAACGAGGGCGGCTATGGCACGCTGACCTGGGATGTCGCCGCCGACAGCATCGCGCTGGATCATGCCGACCGCTATGTCGAGTGCTCCCACAGCCATGACGAGGGGCTTTGACATGGCCCATCCCCTGCATCATGCCGAAAGCTCCGCGCGGAAACTCGGCGGAAAGCCAGCCGACTATCAGACGGTCCACGACTGGTTCGATGCCTCTAAGGAGCATTTGGCCATCTTCACCCACCGTGCGCTGCGCCATCACACGCAAGGCATCTTCGAGGCCGAACGTGTCTTCGGGCTCACCCTCACCAACGCGGCGGGGCGCGTGATCCCCGTCCGCTGGATCGGCGAACAGCATGTCCGGGAAGACTGCCAGGGCCGCATTCCGAGCCTCGCCGACTGGCTCGGGCGTATCCAGCCCGAACCCTGGATGGCCAATGGGCATATCGACCTGATGGCACGTGAGCCCGTCGGCGATCCGCGCACGGAATGGCTGGCCGAGGTGGCTGAAGGCAAGACGATCCTCGGCCTCAAGGACTGGATGGAGGCGAGGGGATCATGATGCGCAACGTCCGCAGGTTCTACGATTGCAGCACCGCACATCTGCCCGCGCAAACCGCGGAGGCCATAGAGAACGGGCGTTTTGCCAAATCGCCGAGCTTGCAGAATGAGTATGGCTGGCTGTTCTCCGTCCCGGAGACGCTCGCCGATCTGCCGGAAGGCGTCGACTGTGACGCCTTCAAGGTGGTCATGGCGTTGGCGATGGATGCGGGGTGCGACTACGTTCTCTTCGATCGGGACGTCCCGCCGGTGCCCTATCTCGAGGTCTTCGATTGGTAGATCGAATGCGGGTGTGCAGAGGCCCGATCTGGGGATCGGGCCTCTCTTGTTTCCAACACCAATACCGAAATGGAGATCCAGATGAACGTCGCGGAGATCAAGGCCGCCGTGGATGCCGGCAAATCCGTCCACTGGTCGAATGAGGGCTACCGGGTGCATCGGGATGGCCTCGGCCAATACCTCATCACCTACGTGCCAAACGGCAGCACGATCGGTCTGACCGACCGGAGCGGCCGTCGGCTGAACGGGGCCGAGGCCGACTTCTTCATATCGGAACCGCGCCATGGTGCCGCGGCGGAGAAGGGGAGGGATGTGCGCGGGGCAACGCCGGACACATCTTCGAGCGCCGGGCCGTGCTGACGGTCAGGAGAGAAAGGAAAGAGGGCTTTGTGGTTTTGCGATCCCATGAGGGGTCGAAAAGCAATCCCGCGTGCTCTGGCCAAGTGCCGGGCAGCGGCAAACCCAAGGAGAAGACCCATGTTCGCAGGAACCCTGACCAAGAATGCCGAGACCGCAGCCACCGCCTATTCCGGCATGATCCACTCGAGCCGGTTCGACATCGCGATCCAGCTCGAGACCCGCACGAAGATGTCCGAGCGCAGCCCGGATTTTGATGTGACCGCGGTGAACAAGTCGGGCCGGAAGGTGCGTATCGGCACGGCCTGGAACGAGACCGGCAACACCACCGGTAACCATTACATCTCGATGCAGATCGATGTCGGCCTCGGGCCGTTCCGGGTCAACGCCGTGCAGACGAAGGAAGCACGCGAAGCAATGACCGGTGAATTCGAGATCATCCCGCTGGTCTCAAACGGTGGCATGAAGTCCGGTTCGATCTCGGGCGAGTTGACCGCGATGGATGCAGACAACGCCTTCGCCGGTTACATCGCCAACATGATGTTCGACCTCGAATTCATGCTGATCGAGAACGAATTCAAGACCGAGGAGACCCATCCCGACTACCGGATCGAGGTCTCCTCGCCCAAGGGCCACCCGATCCGCGTGGGTTCGGCCTGGATGGCGAAGAGCAACCGCACCGGCAACGACTACGTCTCGCTCCTCATCAACACGCCCGATGGCGATCTGCGGGTAAACGCCGTGCAGAACGAGGAGCAGCGCGGCGGCCAGACCTTCTCGATCATTCCCTTCGTCGAGAGCGGTGCGCGCGAGCGGGACGCTGGTGCGGGACTGTCTCTGGTGTCCTGATGTGACGAATCTGGTCCCGATCGATTTACGAGGCCGGCCTAGACCGGCCCGGTCTGCCTAACCTACGGGAGCTGCGGAAACGCGGCTCCCGTTTTTCTTTGTGGCCGGTCAGTTCGAGGTCAACGGCCTGCCCGTCGCAAGGTGATGGCGAAACTCGCCGGTGCGATAGCCCCGCTGGCAAAGCATCACTCCGAGGTCTCTTCCACCGTGCCATCGTTCTCGGAGGGCGTCTCACAAAAGATCTCTTCGACCGTCACCTGGTCGGGTAGTGGTCCTTGCAACGCGTCCTCGATCGCCTTGGTTGCGAAATTCGCCGAGACGGACGTCGCGAAACTGATCGTCACGGTCAGCACAAGCTCTTTTGCGGTCATGCCCAGGGCCGCGTCGACCGAGCTGTCGGTAACGTCCGCACCGGCGACGCCTTCCAACAGCGCGAGGATATCCTGTTTGGACGCGTCCGCGTCATCGCCGGCAAGGCGCATCACCACCACAACGTCAGTCATTGAAATCGTCCCACATCCGTGTCTCTCGAAATCCACTCAATGCCCGCATGAATCGGGCCCGGTTGCGACTATAGCGCGCAAGGTCTCGCCCCGCTTCACTTTTGTTCGGGATCGCCCCGCCGAGAAGCGCCGCAATGTCTTCCCCAAAGGGCGCGGTCACATCGAAGTGGTTCAGGGCGGCGAGCGCCGGAAGGACCGAGTGGCGAAACCTGTTCGCGACGTTTTGCACCTCTTCGCCGCTCGCCTCGCGGCGAACATAGTCGCCCGACTTCAGCAGGAGAAGGTGCGGTGCCACGTGGCGGAACACGGCCGCGACCACGTTCAGGTAGCGCGTCTCGGGCGTTGGATACCCATCCTCGACGGGCCCTTCCGAGGCGAGAAGTTCCAGGGTCGCGAAGACGCCGATGACGATGAACATCATGGCGCTGTCGGCTCTGTCATCACCGTCGGATGAGAGCCCCTCGATCGTGCGCATCAGCTCATAATCCGCCGACAGGAGGCTGGCTGCGGCGGCCCCGTCGGCTTCAAGCTCTGACAGGAGCCGGAATGTCGCCAGATCCAGAGGTCGCGGCAAGTCACCCGTGCTTGTTTCCGGATTCAGCGCCTTCTGATAGGCGACATGGCCTGCGGCGGCGTGGCAGGCTTCGTGGGTGGCGAAAAAGGCGACACCGGCAAACCATGCCAGCGTCATTGCGGGCTCGATCCCGCCCAACCGCTCGGCCTGAGCTGCGGTCTCTCCTTCGACGTTGACGGCTTGGAGGCGAGACAGGATGAGATCGGGTACGGCGGTTCCGATCGCGATGCGATAGCGATCCTTGCGCCAAGGCGAAATGATCGCGTCAAGGCCCGCACTTTCGCGGTGCCTCCAGTCTATCCGTTCGGCGAAAGCTGTCTCGTCGATCCCGGGGAAGAGCACGTAGGTGACGAACTCTCCGGCGACGCGGATCATGGTCAGGGTTTCGAGGTCTTCCTCACCCATTGTCAGCACCGTCGAGGATGCGATCGATCCGGCGTGTGGCCTCGAAATATCGTGCTTCTCTGACGAGGAACTTCTCGTGATCCGCGTCCGAGGGGCCTTCCCCGAACCATCTGCCGTCGCCGAAACCGATGTCTTTGGAGATCTCACTCGCCTCGAACCAGGCGGTGTCGTGGACGCGCACCGACTCTTCAAAGTCACACGGCACCAGGTCGTGAAGGGATCTGAACACCAGGTTGGTGAAGTTCATCGCCCGAAAGAGCGGGGAGGGATATTCCGTCCCCGGTCGATCCACCGGACCCTCCCTCGTGTCGAGCGCCCGCATGACAAGGATATGGGCGAACGCCAGCTGGAAGCCGTATTCGAGCCCATCCTCCGCGGTCCAGCCCCTCAGAAACGGATGTTTCTCATCCATGCTCAGGAGCATTTGGTTCAGCCCGTTCGCATCCGCGTCAAACTCGATATCCTGTAGCGTTTCCGGCAGCAATTCTGGCGATCGGCCGGGGGCTTGGTCCAGATATGTTGCCGCTTCGTCGACGAAGCCGGGTGTCGCGTCCGGAAAGAGGAGATCGATATGCCGCCGCAGGAGGTGCGCGAGTTCGTGCGAAATCACGTAGTCGAACATCTGCATCAGGATGTCGACGAAATACTCCGCACGCTCCACCTCCATCGACCAGTCATCGAAGGCAATGAGCGGGCCGTCGAGCGCCTCTTTCCACGATTTGCCCGGATCCCTCAGGGGGTGCGCGCGGGAAAGCACGTCCGGATGATGGGCTGCGGCCGTAAGGAACCGCCAAAGTTTTCGCAGCAGGCCGAGGCTTATGATGACTGCACGGCGATCGCCCGATTGGCGCGCGGCCGCGTTCGGAGCATCGCCGGCTGAGATGACGAGGTCGATCCCTTTGATGTTGAGGTCCGGATCGCGCGCGTCCAGGAGGCCTATGTTGATGTCGAAGACATGTTCGGTCCAGTGCACCAATGTCGTCTCGACTGGTGTAAGCCCTATGACGTCGAGATATCCGCCCATAGACCTGACGATGGGATCGACCTTCCAAAACGCACGCGAGACCTCTTCCATTCGATCACGATATCCCAAAGAATTTCGGGATGGGGTCGCTCCATCGCGCGTCGAACGCGAAGCGTGCAAAAAGCCCGTCCTCTGTTTCGGGGTCCTGGTCGAAATAGGCGGCGATCTCTTTCCTGAGGTCGGCCTCCCCCTCCCTGGTAATCGTGTCCCGGAGGAGATCGAGCTCGGGGAAGGCCGGCTCGAGCGGTGCCAGTAATTCCATTGCGGGCTCAAAGATCTCCGCGAAATAGTCACTTTCGGGATGTTCCACATTCCAACGCGCCCTGTGGGCGACAGAGTGCAGGAGCAACCGAAGATTTGGCGACGGGTAGGTGTCGCGGGTTCCGATCCTGTCGCGCGCCATGCGTTCCTGGCCGACCACGAAGAGTGCGTATCCGACGAATTCGGCATAAAGGTTCTCTTTGCCCGTCATGTACTGCCAGCGCGGCAGGGTCGCGGATCGCGCGAAGGCGAACTCGCCGGACATACCCGAGCAGTAGACGTCCGCATCGATCTCGACATCGCGTAGCGGAAAGCCAGGAGGCGTGTTGCCCGCATCCTGGCTCATCAACTCGTCCACCATGCACAGGCCCGCCCCGCCGTGTCGCTGTCGGAGCAGGCCGAGATGCCCTCGGACGACATGGGCCAACTCGTGAAACAAGACCGGCAGATAGAGCGACTCGAAGAAGAAGAGCCAGCTGCCCTCGATGTCCGGACCGATCTCGTTGATCGTCAGGTCGACGCAGGTTTGCACCCCGGACGTCGCCACGTCCTCCGCGAAGTCACGGAACGACAGGGACACGGTCCTTTCGAGGCGAAACCCTGAGGCCACCATGCGGGCGAGTACCGAGCTTACGACGGCCGCCCAAAGGACGTAGCCGGAGGTAAACTCGATCGAGAACGGACCGCCGACGCGCGATTGGCGGGCCCTTGCGTTCAGGTGGGTTTCCGGAGTGACGCCAACCTTGAGATCGCCGCCGTCAGGGAAGGCATACATGTCCCGCATGGCACCGGTCACGGCACGCGCCGCGGCCTGGAGATTTCTCAGCGCCATCCGCAACTGTGCCGAGTCAACGTCTGTGAACAGATCGTCAGGGAAGCTGGGGCGGTCTATGAAGTGAACCCTTCGCAACACCTGAGACTCTCTCCTTTGAACTTGCAAAAGCCTATCTCCGTCGGCCTTTCCGGGCAAATGCCGGATGAACAGGCGTTGTGTAGCCAGTGGTTCCGCGTTCGCAAGGGCTTTGACAAACGCCTATGGGCACATATCGAATATTGACGGGTCACCCATATTTGTCGCTCGACAATAATATACGAAGGGTCTCTGAGTTTAGCATTGCATGAAGCGCATAGCTGCATTGCAGCATTTGGCGTTGTTGCAGTGCAGCATTTCAGGCTAGCCTACTTTTGAGGTTGCTCTCCTCTCCTCCTCCCTGGAGATCGGCCTCAGGTTTGCGCCACACCTCCTCCCGTGGCGCGGGCAGAAGAGATCAGACGCCATCCCACCTCCCGGGATGGCGTCTTTCTTTTTTGTCCGCTCTGAAGCCCTCACGGGATCTCGGGTCGCGAAATCATCGATACTGTTGTATCGTAGCCTCAAGACCAACGATTTTCCGATGATTTCAATTCCGAGAAGAGGGTTTTACTGCGGGGCTTTCATTTCGTCTTTCCATGTCTGCTCGTGCCGACCATCGGTCTCGCGGAACCCTTCACGGTGGCCAGTTGGAACATCGCGAACCTGGGCGCTCCGGGCTCGGAATTGCGCGGGTTCGACCGCGACGCGGATGACTACACCCGTATCCGGGAGATCATCTCATCCATAGATGCGGACGTGGTCGCGTTCCAGGAGATTGGCAGCGTCGCTGCGCTGGAAGCGGTCCTCCCCGACGGGTACAGCTTCCGGTTCGAGATCCACTGCTATGAGAACGCACAGAAATGCGCGGCGGATGCCGACGACATATACAACGCGATCGCGATCAGGGACACGTTCGCGCACGGTTTCTTCCAGATCGATGAGCTCGCCGTGCCGCATCAGAACGAATGCGGCGCGCCCGCGCGCCCGGTGCGCGGCGGCGTGGGCGTCGATCTGTCGGTCGACGCTACCTGGTGCCGTCGATCCACCTGAAGGCAACCTGCAAGAACAATTCCGTCGAGCCCGGAACGGAGGATGACTGTGTGACGCAGCGCGAGCAGGTTCGACGCCTGCGCGCGTGGATGGACGCCCAGGACGACGATACGACGATCATCCTGGCTGGGGATTTCAACCGGCAACTCCTGGAGGGGGCGGACAACATCCGGGCGGAGTTCTTCCCGAACGTGCCGCAGGGGCACATCCTGCCGGGTGCCGAGACGCGCGCGTGCTGGTCCTCCCTCGCGTTCGATTTTGGCCGATTGGGCGAGGAGGCCATGGCGAACAACCCGCGGTTCGAGGCCGAGGGTCTGCGCCCATGGCTCTACACGCCCCGCAGCAGCGCCGAGATCGACTTCTTCGTCGTGGAGAACCTCGCGGAAGGTGTCACGCTGACGGCAGATCAGATCGAGTTGACGGGCGACTACGTGTTCCGCGATCCCGGCGCCGCGCTGACCCGTTGTGATGGGAGCCTTCAGCCCTTCGCCGACGGGAAGGTCCTGACCTTTGCGGAAGCCTATCCGAGCGATCATTGTCCGATCGTGATGACCGTCTCGGAGTGGGCCAACGTCCTCAGAGAGTCTTGGCGGGCAGATTCTGGTCGGTGTGACGGTGGCCGCGATCGTGGGGATCGGCGGGTGGGTCCTGGGACGGGCGGCCGCCCCTGCGGAGCCGCCCTCCCTCGAGATCACCCCCGCGAGCGTCACGGCACAGGTTGGGCTCGACACCGAATTCAACGCGATTGGGGGTCCGGATGTGAGGACACTGACATGGCGTGTCGCGGGGCAACCGGTGGGCCGCTCGCATGTTGCGCAATGTGATGCCGTGGCCGCGCAACTCATGTGCAGGTTCCTGGTCCCCGGGACGTATTCGGTATCTGCCACGGCCACCGCCGCAAACGATTTGGAGGTCACGAGGCACAGTTCCGTCTCGGTGGTGTTCCCGGACAGGTACTACACAGTCTTCATCCAGAACCCGGATCGACAGGTGCGCAGCGATGCCTACAGGGTGTTGTTGCGTCGGATCGATTGGGCCAGGGTTCAGCAATCCATCACCCCCTTGATCCTGCTCTACGACCCGGACAAGGGCCGGAATGTGTTCGCAGCCGACACGGTCTTTGAGCCGGAGTTTGAGGGCGTGGACGTGTTGCAGGGCCTCAAGCTGCGGATTCCGAAGCTCACGGAACCGGCGCGAGGCCTCGTCGTCGGCCCACTGGAGGCTCTCGGGGTCACCGTCACCGAGATTCCCTATGCCGAGGCGATCCTGTCGATCGAACGGGGCGCGGTCGACGGCGGCTTCGTGACCCTTGGCGATCCTACGATCGATCTGCTCGACGCGGACCTCGAGGACATGCAGGCTGAGTAGCATACCAAGTGGCTTGATCCCTGATGTCCGCCACATGTCTTCCTAAGCCTTACGGCCTCCCCTGCTCGGCTGCGCGTGTCGCAGGGCAGAACGGCCCTTCGGTCCGTCGCGCATTCGGCCATGCGGCCTCACCGCGGCGCAGCACCTGGCATCCCGGTTTGCCCGTCTCGCGAGCAGGCCGTTCCCCGGCCGCTGCGCCGGATTACGCTCCGGTCTGTTTTGCGGGGCAAAACGATCCCGGCGCTCCATCCGTCTCCCGCGTCCGGTCGCGCCCTTTGCCTGCTCGCGTCGGGCAAACCTACCGTCAACACACACACATGAGTGCGGAAGCATATCCTCCGGATGGCCCCCAAATCAGCCCGCGTCAAGGATCGCAAAACTTTTCGGCGAGGCCGGCGGGTGTGGAGAAGGCAGTCCAGTGCTCGATGACGCGCCTGTGGTGAGCGATGCGCCCGGAAAACTTTTGCGCCCGGCGCGCCGGCGGCTTCGCCGTCCCTGACCCGGACAGATTCGGTGAACCAGACGTACGGCCATGCCACCACACTCACGTGGTGGTTCCCCGAACATCCGGAGACACCAACATGACATACGAGAACGCGAATGCCTACGAGACCATCGAACTTTTCGGCCTGACGGAGAAAGACGCGGAGCTGCCCATCCCCGAGGATCACGTCCTGACCGATAGCATCGTCCGCGAGACTTTCGAGGCCCTGCTTGGCCAGCTGCGCGGCACCGGTCTCGAGACCGAGATCGAACCGCTCGCGCACGGGCTCGCCACGATTCTGCAGCGCCGCAAGATCGCTCTGGGCAAGGAGCTTGACCGCACCGCTGACAAGATCGGCGCCCTGGCAAAATCCCATGACGGGTCGGAGATCGCCGAGACCGCGCTCGAAGAGGCGCAGGCCCGCTTCCTGCAGGTCCGCGAGATCGTCGGGGCCATCGAGGTGATGAGCGAGGCGGCGGCGGAATGCTACGAGGTCGAGACCGGCCACGCCTTCATCCCGGCCGCGGGATCGCGCGCCAGTGCTCGCGCTCAGGAGACCGGAGCGGTCTTCGAGGCCCGGCAGCTGCTGGAACAGCACGATCGCGAGACAGCCGCGAAGTCGAAGGTCGAGGGGGTTCCCCTGATCGTCTCGGGGGCGACCGACTGGACCGATATCGACGTCATCTTCACGACACTCGACAAGGTTCGCGAGCGCATCCGGCAGAACCGCAACCAGGAGATCTTCCTCTGCCACAAGGGTGGCAAGCACGGGGCCGAGATGATCGCCGCCCGGTGGGCTCGGGCGCGTGGCGTCGCGCAGGCGCGCTTCGATCCGCGCTGGTCCGCGCATGGGCGGGCGGCACCCTTCAAATGCAACGACGAGATGCTGGACGACAAGTTCGCCGCGACCGGGGTCGTGCTCTTCGGCGGCAACGGGGTCGCACTGAACCTCGGGCAGAAGGCGGAAGCCAAAGGCCTGACGGTGATGCGGGTCGCCGATCCGGCGAAGAAGACGGCAGACGCGTGAATGAGAGAGGGTCGCCTTTGGGCGGCCCTTTCGTCGTTTTCATCTGCCTGCCCGTAAACTGGCGGTCTCCTCCGCACAGTAAGCCAAGTCGCGGTGGAGGTATCGGCCTGAGGCCGATCGCGCATTCGGCCATGCGGCCTCACCACGGCGCAGCACCCGGCGTCCCGGTTTGCCCGTCTCGCGAGCACGTCGCGCCCCGGCCGCTCCACCGGATTACGCTCCGGTCTGTTTTGCGGGGCAAAACGATCCCGCCGCTCCATTCGTGTCCCGCGTCCGGGCAGCACCCTTTGCCTGCTCGCGTCGGGCAAACCTGTCGTTAATCACACACACATGAGTGCGGAAGCATATCCTCCGGATGGCCCCCGAACCCGTCCGCGTCAAGGATCGCAAAACTTTTCGGCTAGGGGGGCCGGGGAGGAGAGGGCGGTCCAGTGTTCGATGACGCCCCCGTGGTGGGCGATGCGCCCGGAAAACTTTTGCGCCCGGCACGCCGGCGGCTGCGCCGTCCCTGACCCGGACAGTTTCGGCAACCAGGCATTCGGCCATGCCACCACACTCACGTGGTGGTCCACGAACATCTGGAGATGAGATCATGACCGACGAGAACAAGACCGAGGACGACCTTTGCCGACACTGCGACCGCACAGGCACGTCGCAGCGCGGAACTTCCACCGGGAAAGACCATCACGATATTGGCGGCCATGTCGTCCCCTGCGTCGCCTGCGGGAAAGACGCGTTGCGGACCGATTGGGAGACTATCGATGGCGGGAGCGTCAATTTCCACTGGCGGGAGGCCTGTGCGCATTGTTCGCACCTCAGCGAGTCTCTCTTCGCCTGAACAGTACCTTTCATCGGGCGGCCCCGTCGCCCGGTGATCCCTCTCTCTAACCCTTCCACGCTCTCGACGACTGCGACACCATCCATAAGTGCAGCCCCGCCCGGCTAAGGCCGGGCGGGGCTGCTGCGCTCCTCAACTGTCTGTGGCCCCTCAGTCAGACGCAAATAACATGAAGGTCGGTGGTGATCGATCGTCGGTCATGCCGGGCCCCTGCCGGCGGTTGCACCGCCGTCACCGCGCTCGCAGGTTCCGGCCGTGCCGGCCTCCACCCGGAACACGAGGCCCCTGGACGTGCTGAGTGGCATACCCCGGCGGCGGTCTCCTGACGGAGCCAGCCGGCGGGGTTGCCCTCATGCGCGCCAGAAACCCCGCGATCCGCCCGTCCGGGTGCAGATCGCTGGGGCGGGCGCAGCGCATCGACCGCGCCGCCCGATGACGGCGACCCGTCCGGGCCGACAACTCTGCTGCCAGACCTGCGGCTGTATCACCGCCCCGGATCGCCACACAGGCGACGGGGAAGCCGAGCTTGAGGCAGACGATCGCGGTCGTGCCGATCGGGCGCACGCGAACCATCGCGCCGACGCGTTGGAAGCGGGGGCGGACCTGGTCACGTCTGACATAACTCGACAGGACCGATGGCGGCTGAGGAGCGGGGTGCACATTTGGGTCTCCCCTCTTTGCTCATAGATGTGGATCGCACGGGGTCGGGCGGTCCGTGCCCTCCGCTCACGCTCCGGCAAACACAAATACGGTTTCCACGCGCGGGGCGCGCGGACCCTCCGCATTTGTGTTTGCGGACCTCCCTTGCCCCCCGTGCCGGGTGATCCCCATCGCAAAAAGGAGAGACCCAAATGACCAACCACTACGTCGCCACCGTTCCCGTCAAGTTCACCGACAACGAAGGTCAGGAGCGCACCCGCTTCCAACGCGTCGGCGCGATGTTCCGCAACACTCGCAACGGGGACGGCTCGGAGTTCTTCAGCCTCAAACTCGACTTCCCCGTCGCGGTCCAGGAGCTGGTGATGTTCCCGCCGAGCGCGAAGGAACCGCAGGAATAGTCCGCCTCAAAGATGGGCCGCCCTAGGGGCGGCCCTTTCCCTGTTTCAGGGAAGGCTGCGCTGTACCCGGGAACCCCTGCCTTCGGCCGGCGTCCCCGGGAAGGCGTCAGGACCGCAAGCGGTCCTGACGGGGGATATCAGAGATCGCCTGGAACAGGTCTGCCGGCCAGCCTCAAGGGGGCCATCCGGAATAACAGTCGGGCTACGCCCGCCGGTTTTTCCGGCAGAGATTTGGGCCGAGCCAAATCTGGCCGCCCTTGACCCTGTCCGTCAGCCCCGTCGGTGGAGGGATGCGCCGCCCCTCGCTTCCGTCCGAACACGGGTCCGTGTTCGGCCAGACCCTCGGGCGCGGGCATGACAACGGGCGGCCGAGGTGCGGTTGGAGATGGTCGGGTTTTCTGGGCCCTTCGGGCCGGGCCTCGCACCTGCGGTGCTCGGCTCGAAGCGGAATTCAAGGTCGCCTGGGGGTGATCTACAATAATATTTCATTTACCGTGACATATAGTTTCGTATGATGAAAGCGACCTTGAATGAAGGTGGCAGGAAATAGGGGGACTTTCTTCGTATGAGCCGGACCAAGAGACTGACACAGACGGAGCGGGCGGAGATTATCCGTGAGGCCGGAGAAGGTGTGGGGACTTCCGTGCTCGCGGAGCGGTTCGGGGTCACCCCGCGGGCCATCCAGTACACGTTGAAGGCGGACGAAGAACGCCAGAAGGATGCGGCCGTGGCGACCGCCGCCGTGACGGTGAAGCTGACCCCTGACGAGCTTGGGGCGCTGGATGAGGTGCTGTCCGCGGCGGGGATCGAGACCCGCACGGAGGGGGTCCGGCGGCTGATCCAGGCGGCGGGGGGAACGTTCGTTCCGGACGCGAATCTGGCGGCTGAGATGGCGCGCTACCGGGCCTCCTTGCACGAGGTCGGCAACGGCGTCGTGCAAGTCGCCAAGCAGATGATGAAAGCCAGCCGGGAGGGGCAGGGGGAAGGCTCCGCGCCGAACGCAGAGTTGTCCGAACTGCGCCTCGTGCAGATGCGTGCGCTGGCGCGGTTCATCCTCGATTCCGCTGACGAGATCGACCTGCTTTTGCGCCGTCGTCGGGATGGGATGCGGCTCTCCGCCACTGCCGCTCTGAGGGAGTTCGCCCATGCGGCTGAATGATGCCGTCCATGACGTCACCGGAGAGATCTTCCGGGATGGCTGGAGCCGGATACGGGGCTCGATGCAAGGGCTGCAGGCGTCCCGGCAGAGGCAGCTCGTGCGCGCCGCTGCGGGGCATCGTGCGGCGGTCTTCAAGGCGATCCGGGGCGGGGGCACGCATACCAAATCGCAGCTGATAAACCAACTCGAATACCTCACCACGAAGTCCTCGCATATCGTGGACTCAAGCGGGTTTCTGGACGGGAAGACGATGCTCGAGGGATTGGAGATCAAGGACTTGACGGAGCGGTTCGCCAAGCGCTGGAGTGCGGGGTTCAAGCCCAAGCTCGGGCAGACGACCCACATGCTCATGTCCTATCCGATCGGCACCCGGGGCGAGGATGTGCGCGACATCACCGCCAATGTCGCGGAGCGGTTCTTTCAGTCCGACGAGGGGCATTTCGACTACATTATTGCCGTGCATGAGGACCGGGATCACCCGCACGCCCATATAGTATTGAACCGCCGCTCGCAGGAGGGCGAGTTCTTCTTCCTGGGCCGGGACCACCGGTTCAACTACGACGATTTCCGCCTCGGCATGGTCGAGGAAGCCGAGAAATTCGGCGTGCGTCTGGAGGCCACGCGGCGGCTCGACCGAGGTGTCGTGCACTACCCGCCGCGCGCCCGCGAGGTCTATGCGGCCAAGGTTGAGGGGCGGGCCGCGGAACCACGGCCACGGGTCGGGGCAGACTTGGATCGCGCTCTGGAAGAGATCGCCAATACACGGATCATCTATCACTCGCTCGCCGCCGAGGCCTCCGCGGACAACCGCGAAGATATCGCCGATGCGCTGTTCCGCTCGGGAGAGCTTCTGGCGAAGGGCGGCAAACTCACATCGGAAGGAGGCGTCTACATGGCAGAGGAGCAATCGTTCGAGGATCTGCGGACCCGTTATGCCGATCAGGTCGCGCGCGTCCAGGGCATGATCGATGCGAAGCCGGAGGCCGAACGGCCGAGGCTCGAGCGCAGCCTCAACGAGATCCAGTCGCGGCTCGCGCATATGCAGCCCTTGGGGCTCCGCTCCGTGACACTGACCGAAAAGCCGTCCGACGGCGGGGTCTATTCCGAGACGAATATCGATGCGGCCCGGCTCGACCGGTTGCGCGACCCCGAGGTGCGGGCGCAGGTCGACACCGCGCTGCGCGGAACCGGCATCAGTTCGTCCGTCGTCGTCGCGCGGATGGAGACGGGCGCGCAGAACGCGGCGCTCGAGCGGCAATGGATCGCTGACGATCTGGCGCGGGTGGCCGAGAGGGACGGTCTCAACCTCGAGCGCCGCGCGGATCTGGAGACGGCGCGCGAGACCCTCAACCGGGCCCATGTCCAGCTCGGCGTCGCGCTGGAGCGGGCAGGGGTCTTGCGTGAGGACGGTGTCGTGGAAGATCGCACCGTGACGGAGAGGGTCCATTATCATCGGGACGCCACTGAGGACATGGAGCGCGCCATCCGCCAGGACATGCGTTCGGAAGGTCTGACCGAAGACCAGATCGAGGCGCGGGAGTGGGAGATCGTCTCCCGCGCGGAGCGGCGTATCGAAGAAGAGCAACGCAGCTACCTCGATGCGCATCCCGAACTGCTCGCGCGCCCGGGCGAGGTGATCGACCGGTCCGAGCCCTACCGGGAGCGCATCACCGACGAGGCCCGGGCCCGCGAGATCACCCGCGAAGTCGACCGGATCATGGAAGGTCGCGACGCGCGGACCCCCGTTGCGGATGCCGTCACGGACGAGTTCCGCGCGCGCTATCCCGATATGCCGTCGCATCTCGCCCGCGGGCTTGGCGCGACCTATGCTTCCGTCACCGATCTGCGCGACACCGAGGCCCTCAACCAGGTCCGCCGCGACAACGAGTTGCGGGAGGTGGCGCTCGACCTGCGCGACGGGCGGCTTTCGGACGCGCGCGAGGGGGACGCTGTCGAGGGGGCACCGATCGCCGATCCGGACATCCGGCGGGTCGTCGACCATGAACGGGCCGGCAATCTGCAGTCGCCGTTCCAGGACGACGGTCAGCGACTGACCTACCGCGACGCCGTCGAGCGCGAGCTCGACGCGGCGCAGATCGACCGGCTGCGGGACGGGGATGTCGACGTGCTGAAGACCCAGATCGAAGACCGTCTCGATCGGCTCTACGCCGCGAAGACCTACCTGCAGTCGGACGCGGCCACCGCCAACAGCGAGGCGACCCGCGCCGTGGTCGAGGAGATCGCCGACCGCGAGTTCGAGCTCCACCGCGCCGATCTTGTCGATGGCGAGACCGAGCGCGGGGAGACGCACTGATGGGAGGAGTAGGGAAGGGCCGCCTCGCCCTCGGCGTCGCGCTGGTCACACTGGTCGCTATCGCGATCGGCTATGTCATCGCCTCGGCTGTCGTGACGTTCCGGGACCTGGGTTTCCGGGCCGAGATCGACTTCTTCTATATCGCCCAGAACTACCGCGCCATCGGGGCCGCCCGCCCCGATGATTTTCGCCTGATCAACCTGATCATGGGCGGGGCCGGGGTGGCGGGCCTCATGATGAGCCTGGCGATGTCGGGCTCGGCCCTGACCCGGTTCGGCTATACCCATTGGCAGACCCGCCGCGAGATGAAGCGGAACGGCTTCTTCGGCGCGCCGGGCACGGGTTTTGTCATCGGCAAGCTGGGCAAGCCCGGATCGCGTGCACCGTTCCTCTGCTCCCGGACCTTCCCGCATGCGCTGATCGTGGCCCCGACCGGTCGCGGCAAGACCACCGGTTTTGTCATCCCGAACCTCTTGACCTGGCAGGGCTCGGCGGTCGTTCTGGACGTGAAGGGCGAATGCTTCGAGGCCTCGGCCCGCCACCGGGCGGCACAGGGTGACGCGGTGTTCCGCTTCGCGCCCACGGATTGGGAGGACAGGCGCACGCATCGCTACAATCCACTCTTGCGCATCTATGAGCTTAAAGACCCGGCCCGCCAGCAGATGGAGCTGCAGCTCCTGGCCACGCTCTTCCTGCAGAACGACAACGACCGGGTGCAAGGTCTTTTGAAGGGCGGGATCGATCTCTTCGTCGCGGCCGGGCTACTCGCGTTCCAACGCCGCAGGCCGACGCTCGGCGAGATATACCGCATTGCCGCCTCGGGCGGGCAGAAGCAGAAGGAATATCTCGCGCGCGCCCATGAGGTCCAAAACGCCGCGGCGCGGCTGATCTTCACACGGCTGGCCTCGACCAACAACGATACGCTGACATCCTATGTCTCGCTCCTGATGACCTCGGGCCTCGATCAATGGCAGAACCCGGCGATCGACGATGCGACGGCGACCTCGGACTTCGACTTCCGGACGATCCGCAAGAAACCCTTCAGCGTCTACCTCGTCGTCCAGCCCCTCATGGTGAAACCCCTCGCACCTCTGATCCGGCTCTTCTTCTCGGACCTGCTGTCGGCGCTTCAGGACAAGGAACCGGGTCCGGACGAGCCCTGGCCGGTTATGATCATGCTCGACGAGTTCAACCGGCTCGGAAAGATGCCGATCGTGGCCGAGAGCATCGAGGTGCTGCGCGCCTATCGCGGGCATCTCGCGGTGGTGACCCAGACCATCCCGGCCATCGACGAGATCTACGGCGAGAACACGCGGCGCGCCTTGCAGGGCAACGCCGGGATCAAGCTCTACCTGACGCCCTCCGACGAGAAGACCGTCGAGGAGCTGAGCAAGGCGGTCGGCAAGACCACGAAAACCGTCGTCACGCGGTCCCGCGCGGTCGGGAAGAACCCGTTCGAGGGCCGCAGCCAATCGGAGCGGACGGAGGAGGTGTCGCTCCTGCCCGAGGATGAGGCGCGGCGCCTGCCGCTCGACGAGATCGTCGTCGTCGTGGACGCCCAGATGCCGGTCCGGGCCAAGCGCGTGGTGTATTTCGAGGACCCATTCTTCAAGGGCATCCATGCCGCCCAGGAGGGGGAGCTACCCTTCCCGACGGGGCCGGTCCCTCCGATGGGGGAATTGCCCCTGAGCGTCAGGGCGATGCCCACGGCGCCGCGGGGGTCAGGTCTCACGGAACGTGATTTCGAGGCCAGGATGGGGCTAACAGAAGGCGGAGGGATTGCACCCCTTGAGTCCGGTCCGGCTCAAGCGCCTCGGCGCGGCCGCGCCGCTGTTCTTGCGGATGATCAGCGGCAGATGGAGATGGAGTTCGGGCGGCAGGCAGATCTGGAGGTGGAGGCTGCGTCCGAAAACGACGTCGCCCGAGTTCAGGACGCCGTGAGTGATCTCGAGCGGTTGGAGGCGGAGATGTCCGGTTCGGAAGCAAACGTCAGCGAGACGGGCGAGAAATTCGGGCTTGGCTGAGCCGCCATGCGGGCGACACGAAAGCATGCCGCGATGGTGTCTTGTGGCCACGGCCTTGAGCCGACCATTGTCACGGGTGAAGAAAGCCAGGGTCGTCGCGCTCTGGTCGAGGGGCTCGCTCAATCGTCGCAGGGTCGATCTCACGCATCGTCAACTGGGCGTTCACCCTGCGGGCCGCGGGGCCCGCACGAAACCACTTCGCGGCGGAAGCCAGGTTAAAGCGCGGACGACGCTGCCCCTTTGCCGGCTTTGAGGCCTCGATCAGCACCTCGATCATCTCGTCAATGCGGTAGAGGCCACCGGCTACGGGAAGGGGCATTTTGCGCTGCTGCAGCGCCTGTCGCTTAACCTCGAGTTTCTCGGCGACATCCGCGAGAGACACCAGGTCGGGACGGACCTCGCGCAGGACTGTGCCCGCCGGCAGCGCCTTGATCAGCGCCCGCGCCGCTTCAAGGATCGCGCTTTCGGCCTCATCCCCCTCAATCTCCAGTTCCACACCCAGCAGACCGGCATGGCCAGTGCCCACGAGCGCATCTTCAAAGCCCGCCTCGAAGACCGCGTCAGAGAGCGCAAACGCATCGTGCTCCCCGTCGGGGAGCGCAAAGACCAGTTCGAATTCGAATTCTTCAGCCATCTGCTTTACCTTCGCCGTTCCTCTGAAGCTTCACGCAGGCCAGAGCCTTCTGTCGGATCCGCTTCGCGAACTGCTGCGGGTTCTTCGGGGTAGACCAGACTGACATCTGACAGAATTCACCGCAGCGGCATTCCTTATCGTTGGCCGGGCAACGGAGGATCCCCCACGCGTGCCCCTTGCCTTCAATAAGGTCCCATCCCAACTCTTCGAGCTCCTGGATGACAGCCTCGATTTCCTTTGACGTGTGCTTCTTCCTTGGCACCTTAGATACTCCACTCGCTTAAATTGTCAAGTGACAAGTTAAATTTTCAGCGAAAACATCGCTGCAATCTGCTGCCCGCCACCGGCAGATCCCCTTAGGAAGCTTGCAATCACGCGCTTCGATCTGAGAAGGGGATACAGGATCGGCGTCCCAGGCAGCAACACCGGCGCTGATGCGGTTCCGCCTGATCCTGTAGCAGTGTGCCGTCCCCAGACGCGGCACGACGCCACCAACGCAAAACCATTCACGCTGTTTGTCATGATCCCAGCAGGCAGCAAAGGTTTGGCCCGCGAACAGCCTGTGCCCGCCGGACATGCTACCTCCGGTAAGCGCTACCGCCGGCCCAGCCTGCTCAGCCGTGCCAGTTGCGCAAGCATCCGCGCGCCGGTGCCGGATGAGCCGCTGGAAGGTGCGGCCGGCGCGCCCCCCGCGGCATTCGGGCGGGTTGGGAGAGCCTGCACGCCGAGAAACTGCCTGGCCCGAAGCGCGGCATATTCGGCACCGGTCGCGCCACCGATGGCGTATCGGTTGTAGACCTGCTGGCTTCCTGCCAGGCCCCGGGCGAAAGCATAGCTTCCGCCAAAGCCTGCCGAGAGCGCAGGCATCATGATGTTTCCGGAGACCGACCGGACGATGAAAGGCGTGGCGATGATGAACCCCTTGGCCATGAGCACCATCATGAAGAAGGGCAGGAGGGCGCCGATGTTCGAAGCCCCCTCCGGATCACCCAGCTCGGCGAGCAGTGCGCGCGAGACCCCGGTGATCGTCGCGAAGACGCCTGCGATGACGATAGGGTAGATCGCGAAGGAGATCAGGGCGGAGAGCCAGCGCGCGAAATAATCCTTGGTCACCTCGAAGAGGGTCAGGAAGATCATCACCGGCGCGATCCCGATCAGAAGCGTGATCATGAGCCTGGAGGCGACGACGATGAAGGCGGCCAGCCCTCCGAGGATCGAGAGCAGGAGAACGCCGAGCGTGTCGAGAAGCGCGCCGGCCATCCAGTTCAGCTCGGACCCCGCAGCGTTCAGGTAATCCCCGAGCGCCGCTATGAGCTGATCGAACTCCTCCGCAAAGGTCCCCGACGGGCCTGGCGTCCCGCCGCCGACCGACGCGACCAGCGATCCGGCGATGCTGTCTATTCCGTTCAGGATGGCGGATGCGAGGGCGTTGAACTGGACCCAGTTCGTCGCGAATATGCCAATCAGGCCGATCTTCACGGCGAGCCAGAAGGCGGTCCGGCCGTCCATGGACCGGTATTGGTAGATCATGTTGAGACAGACGAGGATGATCACGAGCGTCGTCCCGAGGACCAGCATCGTTCCGACCGTGGCGGCCACGGCCCCGAACTGGGTCTCGGCCGCCGAGTCCAGATAGCCTTCGGCCGTTTCCACGAAATACGCGACGACGCTCATGACCCGCTACCAGTTGCCCGCCGTTTCGCAGATCGGGAGCGCTTCCTTCCGGAGCTCGTTCGCCTGCCGCCGAAAGTCTGACGTCGCCTCGACCACGTCCCAATAGTCTGCCGAGGAATAGCGATCAAAATAGACCGCCTCCGCGGCCTCCCAGGACGGATACCGGGTGGTGCATGTGCAGCTTTGCGCGTCGACGATGCGTCTCATGCTCTGAAACCGGTAGATTTGCTGGACCAGGAGCCGCTTGTAGGCGTCGCGCGCCTCGGTGTTTCGCATCCACTTCGGCTCGGGCGGCTGATCGGGGCAGACATCGGGTTGATTGTCGAGTGTCGGGACCAGGTCGCGCTCGGCCGATGCGATGGTTCCCGACAAAAGAAGGAATGAGCAGACGAGAGTGGTCGCGCGTGTCATGTCACCGCCTCCTCCGGCCGGTCCACGACCTCACGCTTGAGGAACGCGGTATAGCCATAGTCGCCCGCCTCGGCGGAGATCACCTCCCAGCCTTCGGCGCCCCGTTCGTTCAGGGCGCGCCGCATCTCGGCGTAGTCCTTCTGCTTCTTCACCTTGCAGAACAGGATGTCGTATTCAAACCGCTTCATGCCTTCTGCCTTTCCTGCAATCCGGCTCCGGGGAGATAGAATTCGGTGATGCCGCGTTGGCCGTCTTCACGCCCGGCCTGGATGATCACGTCGATCGAGCTTTCGATGTATTTGACCATGTCCTGGTAGGTCATCGGGATCTCGGTCTTGAGCGCGGCGATGGCGAGACGCTGGACGGCGAGCTGAGGGGTTTCGGCGTGGAGCGTTGTCATCGAGCCGCCATGACCTGTGTTGATCGCCTCGAGGAAGGTCATGGCCTCCTTGCCGCGGACCTCGCCGAGGATGATGCGGTCGGGCCGCATGCGGAGCGTCGCGGTCAGGAGCACGTCGGCGGACTGGAACTCCGCGTCCCGGTTGGCGATGAGCGTCACAGCATTGGGTTGGGCGGGAAGCAGTTCCGCCGCCTCTTCGATGGTGACGATACGTTCTTCGCCCGGAACGTAGGAGAGGATTTTCCGGGCCGCGACGGTCTTGCCCGTCGAGGTGCCGCCGGAGACGATCATGTTTAGCTTGTTCTCGACGCAGAAGCGGATGGCGTCATAGATGTCGCCGGCGGCCACGACCTCGCGCAGCGCGCGGTTCTTCTCCTGGCGCAACTCCTCGAGCTTGCGCTCTTCGCCATAGAGGAAACGTAGCTCGATCTGGTCCAGCGGTAGGCTCGAGAAGAAGCGGAGTGAGATCGACATGCCCGCGAGCACCGCGGGCGGGGTTACGACCTGGGCCCGGATGGGGCGGTCGCGATAGGTGATCGAGACCGAGACGATGGGCTTGTCCTTGCTCATTGTCGTGTTGGCTGAGGAGGCGATCTGGTTGCCAAGATCGCGCAGCTCGGTGACGCTCAGGCGCTGGTCCAGCGCGCGCATGAAGTGATCGCCCTGGAACTCGCCCCAGCAGGTGCCATCCGGGTTGATGCATATCTCGATGACGTCATCGCGGGCGGCGTCCTTCAGCTTATCGAGCGAGGTCTGGAGGTAGGAGAGCGTCATCTCAGAAAATCTCCAGATCACGGTCGACCATCACGGTGACGCGGGCGCCCTGATCGACATAGATGACGGGCCCGATGGAGAGGTAGTCGCCGATCACGGAATCGGTGGCATCCGCCAGGTCGTCTCCCACATCTTGCAGGACCTCGGCGGTGGCCTCATCCTCGACCTGCGCCGACGCCACGTTCGGCGCGGCCGAGATGATGGAGATCAGCGCGGCGGAGCCGAAGCGCTCGTCGAAGCGGGTGTCGACGAAACCGGTGACGCCTGAGCGCCCGAGCTCATCGCCGCCGAAGGAGCTGATCCGGACGGTCTGATTGTTGGGAAGGATGATCCGGTCCCAGGCGATGGTCACGCGGCGCTGCGCGATCTCGATGCCGGAGCGATAGCGCCCGATCAGGCGCGACCCGCGCGGGATCAGAAGCCGTGTGCCGTCATAGCTGAACACATCCTCGGAGATGATGGCGCGGGTCTGGCCGGGGAGCGCGCTGTCGAGGGCGGTCTCCATCACGGCCTGGATCATCGTGCCCTGGATGACGGTGTTCGAGGGGTTGGCGATGACCTCGGCCTGCGTGACCGTGACCGGCAGCGCGCCGTTCAGCACGAAGTCTGTCACCTCGCCGAAGGTGCGTTCGGTGAGTTCTGTTTCACCTGAGTTGGCGCCGCCCGTGCCGCCGAAAGCGATGACGGGGGAGGCAATCCGACGTTCCTGGAACGCACGCTCCTCCTCGGCCCGGCGCTGAAGCTCCGCCAGCCGTCGGGCCTCTTCCTCGCGCCGAAGCCGCTCTTCTTCGCGGGCGCGGAGTTCCTCGTCGCTGGGACCGGGCGGGGCGGGCGCCGGCTTGTTGACCTCCAGGAGCGCGAGGTCCAGGTCCATCCGCAATTGCTGGAGTTCGCGATCTCGTGCCGCGAGTTCCTCCTGGAACAGCGCCTGGGCGCTCTCGGACGCCGCTTGCAGTGCCGCGATCCTCGCGGTCAGCGCCTCGATCGCCTCAGCCGCGGCGCTGTCCCCTTCGACGACGGGCTCCGGCGCGTTTTTCAGCTCTTCGATCTGCGCCTGCAAGGCTTCGATTTGTGCGAGGAGTTCGGCATTGGGCTCGGCCGGTGCAGGTTCGACTAGCACGATTTCCGGGTCTGGGGCGGGAGGCGGCACGAAGGGTTCGATCTCTCCGAAGCCGTCGCCCTCGAGCTGGAACTCGTCCGGGGTGGCCGTCGGCAGGGCGACCTCGTCTTCCGGCTGCGAGAACAGGTAGAGCACCAGGCCGCCTGCAAGGATGAGGCCCATCATCAGGAATGCGAGGAGCGGGGACCGCCGCCTTGTGGATGCGCCCGGGCGCCTGTTGCCTTGTTCGAGGGCGGCCAGACGCCGCTCGAGATCGGGGTTCGGGGTGTCACTCACGACGTGCCTCCCCGGGGCGGGGCCGCCTCGATGCAGACGACCTCCTCGCCCAGGCGCAGCACCCATTGACGGCCGACGCCGGAGACGCGGATCACGCCGTCCTCCACGGCGCCGGTGTTCACCGTGCGCTCGCGCCCGCCCGCAAAGCGGAAGATGGCCGGGACCGGCGCGTTCCGCGGGAAGGCGAAATAGGTGAAGGTGCCGTCATCCCAGACGCGGGTCGGGGTGAACTCGGTCCGCGCGCTGGCCCCGTAGTTATAGTTCGGGGCGGCCTGCGCGATGGCGTTTGCCGGGCGCCGGTTGTCCTCGGGGTAGCGGAACTGTACGACATAGAAGGTCGGGCTCGAGACCTCGTTCACGTTGAAATAATAACTCCGCCGGTTGGTGTAGACGGTGACGTTGGTGTGGACCCCGCGCGCCAGGGGCTTGATCGCGAAGGCGCGCCCGCCCGGCACGCCGTCGATCTCGAACCCTTCCGTGTCGCCGGCGATGATCGACCGGATGCTCTCGCCTGTCCCGAACTCGATGGTCGTGACATGGGTGAGCGAGACGCTGAGCCGGTAGACTTGACCCTCCTGGTAGGTGGCGATCCGGACACGGGCATCATTCGGACCGCCGCGCGGGATCTCCTCGGCGAGGGCGAGCGCGGTCGAGAGGAGAACGGACAGAAGGGCTATGAGGTAAAGCTTCACCTAGTTCTCCAATCTGTCCGACCGGATCGAATATTCGACGACGGTGAAGCCGAACGGGTTGGTCCAGACCTCGTCGATTGTGCGACGGGTCTCGGGGCGGAACTCGAAGAGCAGCGTCGCGGTGAAGAGGCCCGCCTGCACGCCCTGGATCGAGGTCAGGCGCTTGCGGAGCCGCACGGTCGCCCGGTTGCTGCCGATCAGATTGATGCTGAGGATCTCGACGTCGAGCCGGGCGTTCGGCCCGTAGACTGACGGCGGATACTCTGCATTGGCCGAGTTCCAGATCTGGCGCAGCGAGGCCCCGGCCGCACGGTCCGACCGGCGCAACACGCCGCGGATCCGCAGGTCGTTGTCGAGCTGGTTATAGACCTCGCGGTCGGTCACATAGCGGAAGACCTCCGCCTCGATGATCGCCCGGTTCTCGGTGACGGTGGTGGCGCCGACCGAGGCTTCGGGCAGGGCGAAGCCGGTGGCGGGATCGTAAGGCACAACAACTGGGGGCGGATCGACATCGAGGATGGCCACGGCGGCCGCGCTGAGGCAGCCCAGGATGCCAAAGCCGAGGCCGATGAGCCCCAGGCGCTGCCAGAGCCGTTCCCGTCTCAGTGCGCCGTAGACCAGTTCCTCCTCGATGATGGCGGTTTCTTCGTCCAACAATCAGTCCTCAATCCGCGCTCAGTTCCGGAAGCGTGAACTCCATGAAGCGTTGTTCTTCGGCGATGGTGGCGGCATCGATCACGCCGCCGGTGCCATCTCCTACGGTCTGGATCGCTTCGAGCTGCCACATGGCGACGAGCGCGATGGCAAGCTCTGCCGTCACCCGCGTGTTGAGATCGACGCTCTCCTTCAGCTCGTCCATGTCGTCGATGAGCCCGACGAGCCGGTCGACACGTTCGAGCGACTGCCCGGCATCCTCATAGCTGTTCTGGGCCGCGGCGGAGACCAGCGCGCCGGTCGTGGCCATGGTCGCCACGCGGCCCGCGCCGGGATTGCCGCTCCGGGCCATCTCCGAGAGTGTGTCCTCGTCGAAGCCGAGATCGGCCAGAACCCGGTCCATCTGGGTTTCGATCTCGCCGGCGCCGGATCCGGTGAGCCCGGTGAAATCCCCGGTCTTGATCGCTTGAATCGTTGCGAGAATGTCTCCGAACTCCTGGTCGAGCAGACCGTTCAGCTCGTCCTCCATCTGGGTCCGGATGATTTCCGGGAGTTCGGCGAGACGGGTCAGCGCCTCGTATGTCCGCTGCAACTCCGCGAGCTGGTCCGTGAGCGTGGCAAGTTGTTCGCGGAGTTGCACGAGCTGCTCGTTCTGCAGGATCTCGTCTTCGATCATCTGCCGGAGCTGCTGGATATTCTGGGCGATGTTCTGGGTGTCGACGACCGGCACGCCCTGGGCCTTTACTGGGGTGAGGGTCAGAGCCGGCACGCTGAGCGCCAGGGTGCTGGCAAGGGCCAGGGCGCGGAGCGGTGCTGCCGTGACAAATCTGTGGGACATCAATCCAGGTCCTCCAATGTGAACTCCATAAATTCGTTCTCGGCCAGACGCGCCGCCGCTTGCGCCAGTTGGGCGGCGCTCAGCGGCCGGGTCCGTGCGGCTTTGAGGCGAATGCGCGCCGCCATGACGCGGACCAGTTCGGCGCGGGCATAGGTGTTGAGCGCCATGCTCTCCTGGAGGTCTTCGGTGCTGCCGATCCGGGTGACGATGTTCTGGATGCGCAGCGCTGCCTGCCGGATCGCGACGGGTGAATTGTTGCCGTAGAAGGCCGCGCCGTGACCCATGAAAGAAAGATTGGAGTTGGCGAGGAGCACCGGATCGATCGTGCCGAGCGCCTCGATGCCGCCGATCCGCGCGAGGTAGAGGTTGTAGCGTTCTGGGATGACCGTGACGTAGTGCCGGGTCTCCTTGAAGGGCGGCACGCCGCCATATTCGAACACCCGCCCCGGACCCGCGTTATAGGCTGCGAGCGCGTTGACGACGTTGCCGTCGAAGGTGTTGAGCTGGGCCGCGAGGTAGCGCGCGCCGCCCTCGACCTGCAGGTAGGGGTTGTCGTAGTATTCCGGATTGATCCCGAGATCGCTGGCGGTGTCCGGCATGATTTGGGTCAGGCCGAAGGCCCCGACGGGGGAACGAGCGCCGATGGAGAACCGGCTCTCCTGCCAGATCAGCGCCTGGAGGAGCGCCCGCCATTGCACGACCGACAGACCGGCGCGTCCGACGCCCTCGAGGCCGGATGTCTCCCGGGCGGCCCGGATGATCAACTGTTCGATATTCTCCGCAGCATCCCCGAACATGCTCGCGCCGCCGGGGTTGGGATCGACATCGCCGGAGCCATAGACCGCCTCTGCGGACTGGTCGGGATCGCCGCCGCCCTCGAGGTCTGCGACCATGCCCGGCAGGCCCTGGCCGCCGAAGCTGGTCTGGGCGTCGAGGATGTTGCGCAGAACGGCGAGCTGCTCCTGCTCGATCGCGGTCAGCAATTCCTTCAAGGTGAGTTTTTCGCGCTGCCGGGCGAGGTCGGCGTCCCGGTCTCCCGTCTCGACGATATCGCGCGCCGTGAGCCCGGAATCGTTGGTGGGAACGCCCTGGGCGAGCGCGGCCGCCGGCAGGAGAGCCGCCAGAAGGATATGGGCGCCCCTAGACCTCAACGCCGTTGTCCGGGTTTCCGATGGGCGTGAAGACGCAATCGGGCTCGGCCTCATCGAGCGAGGCGCGGAAGGCGAAACAATTGGCCTGGGGCTCACGGTATTGCGCGCAGGAGGCCAATGCGCCGAATGCGGCGAACAGGGCGAGAATGCGGATCATGAGAGCCTCCAGAAATCAGGTCTGTCGCGGTAATCGGCCCCGACGAGGGCCTCGCCCTTCTCCATGCCGCCGAGGATGGTGAGGAGGGGGCCGAGGGCGGAGAGGTCGGCATCGACCACCACCGAGCCACCGTCGTCACGGATGAGCGCGAGGCGGCTGTCGCTGCCGGTGTTCAGGAGCACGTCGAGCTCCTTCTCGAAGAGGTTCAGCATCGCGTAATCCGAGGCGTGCGCCCGGATGTTGGGGAGCAGGATCTGGGTTGGCACCGCCTCGACGATGGTCTTGCCGGTCCGCGTGCGTTCGAGCTGGCTCGCATATTGCGTCATCATCACCGCGACCGTGTTCTGTTTCCGGGCGGTCACCAGCCAGTTCGAGAGCCGTTCGGCAAAGTATGGGTTGTCGAGCGCCTTCCAGGCCTCGTCGATGATAATGATCGTGGGCCGCCGGTCCTCGATCTCGCGCTCGATCCGGCGGAAAAGATAGGAGAGGACGGCCATGCGTTCCCTCTCGCTCTCGCTGTCGAGGATGCCGGTCAGGTCGAAGCCCACGACATCGCCCTCGAGCGAGAATGTGTCCTCGAGGCTCTGGCCGAAGATCCAGCCGTAGCGGCCGTCCTCCGTCCATTCGAGGAGGCGGTGGTGCAAGTCGCCATTGTCATCGGTGGAGACGAAGAGCGACGCGAAATCCCGCCAGTTTCGCAAAGCGGGGTCGGTTGCGGTGGCGTTCTGGCGGACCACCTCCTGGATACGGTTGGTCTGGGCCGGGGTGAGGGGTTTGTCGGATCGATGAAGAAGCGATCCCAGCCAGTCCGAGAGCCAGGCCGTGCCGCGGCCGTCGATCTCGGTCCAGAGCGGGTTGAGACCGGTCGCCTGTCCCGCCTTGATCGAGGCGTAACGTCCGCCATTGGCGCGCACGGCCATCTCCATGCCGAGACGGTAGTCGAAGACGAAGACGCGGGCGCCGACGCGCCGGGCTTGCGTCATCAGGAAGGCGGAAAGGACCGATTTGCCGGAGCCGGGACGGCCCAGGATCAGGGTGTGGCCGCTGGTGGGTTCTTTCTCGGGGCTGCCCTGCTCGTGGTAGGAGAAGCGGTAGGCGCTCTGTTCCGGGGTCGGGAAGAGCGTGATCTCCTGGCCCCAGGGCAGCTGATGTTTTCCCTTGCCGAGCTGAGTCCGATGCAGCGCCGCGAAATCCGCGAAGTTGCGGTTGGTGACGGCGCTGGCCCGGACCCGCTTCGGCTGGTTGCCCGGATGCTGGCTGAAGTAGTGCGATTTCGCCGCCATGCGCTCGCCGATCATCTTCACGCCTTCGGCGGCCGCGGCGTTGACGATCTCGGCGCCGAGGGTCTGGAGCTCGTCGAGGCTGCCCGAGAAGACGGTCACGACCATATGGTGCTCGCCGAAGCTCTGGCGCTTGGCCTCGAGATCGTCATGGGCGATGTCGAGGGCTTCGAGGAGCGAGAGCGCGGCATCCTGGGAGGCCCGCATCTGCCGCTTCTGGCGCTTGATCCTGCCCGCCATCATGTTCGAATTGATCGGGGTGAAGGAATGGGTGACGATCATGTCGACGGGCAGGTTCAACATGTCGAACATGGTGCAGGTCGTGGCCTCGGCATATTCGCCGATCGTGAAGCTCTTGCCGAACCGGTGACCGACCACCCCACCCGAGAGCTCGAAATGATCCTCGAGGAAGGTCACGCGGGTGTTGGCGACGTTGGTGGCGAGAAACCCGTAGCGACCCGCCGGATAGAGTGGCAGCTCACGGCCCGTGTTGAGCGCGCCGAGGAACCCGACCAACTCTCCGGAGGCCGCCGAGAGGAGGCGGGGTTTGAGCTCGGCGAGGCCGGAAGTGAAGACGCCGACCGCCTCCCTGAGACGCCGGAGCCGTTTCGTGGTTTCCTCCTTGAACCGCTCAGGCGCGGAATGGTTCACGAAGCCCAGAAAACTCTTCGGGGGCGGGCGGTGGATGACGGTCAGCGTCAGGGTTTTGTCGCGCAGACCTGCCGAGGCGAGTTTCGCGCGCCAGGCGTCATCCACCGCCGCCGCGAAGCTGTCGCCTCGGACCGGGAGCAGGTCCGGCGTGATCGACTTCGAAACCTTGTGCACATAGTAGCTGAACTCGGGGCCCAGCTGCGCGATGATCCGGGCGAAGAGGGCCGTGACCTTGTCGAGATAGGCGTCATCCGTGGTGTAGCTGTTCACGCCGCCGAGGCGGACGCACTGGAAGAGCTCGCTGACCCGCGTCCGGACCGTGTGGTCATCGACGAGGCTGACATAGGGCAGCATGTGCGCGAGGCGCTTCTCGCGCGCATACCAGTTTGGCAGCAGGGTGCGCTCGTCGTAGGTCTCATCACGGGGCATAGCTGTCGCCCCCATGGATGGCGCGGTTCCGTGTCGGCGGCGTCTCCTGGAGTGACGTCATCATCACGTCGATGAAGCGCGGGTCCCAGTCGGCCGCCTTCCAGAGCACGGGGTAGAGGATCGCCGCGACCGCCAGCACCGCCATGTGCTGCACCCAGACGAAGAGCAGCACCGAGCCGAAGAGCCAGACCATCGCATACATGATCGGCAGGCCGAGGAGCTTCGGCGGGCGGACAAGGCCCAGGAAGAGGGGGGAGCGCTCAGCCACGTTGCGGGTTCCTTACGGCGTACCACCACCGAAGACGGCGGCAACGATCGTCGGCGCGGCGGCGACGCCCGCGATGCCGACCAGCACCCAGAGGGCCTGGCGGAGGTCGATGATGTTGAAGAACCAGCTCAGGAAGACCCCGAGGACGGCGAGGGTGGCGATGACCACACCAAGTGGCCCGGTCAACGCGTCCACAATGCCTTGCAGGAGGCTCTGGATCGGTGAGAGGTCGATGCTTTGTGCGAGTGCCGGTTCGGCGAGGACGACAAGGAATGTGGCAAGCGCGCCAAGGGTTGCGATGGGGCTTTTCATAACATCTATCCTTCCAACCGGGTGAGGACGGCCAGCACCCGCTGGACGTGGGAATGGGTCTCTTGAAACGGGGGAATGCCGCCGTGTGCGCGCACGGCGTCGGGGCCAGCGTTGTAGGCGGCGAGCGCGAGGCGTATGTCTCCGAACTCCGCCAGCATCAGCGCGAGATAGCGGGCCGATCCGTCGAGGTTTTCCCGCCAGTCATGCGGATCGACCCCGAGCGCGCGGGCCGTGTCGGGCATGAGCTGCCCGAGCCCGATGGCCCCGGCATGGGAGACGGCGCGGGGATCATAGGCGCTCTCGATCTCGATATTGGCGCGATAGAGGTTCAGCCAACCCGTGACGGTGATATCGGCTGCACGGAGCCCAGGGTGGCTCGCATAGCGCAGTCCGGTCTCCTGGATCGCCGCGAGGATGTCCGGGCGAGGCGCGGGCGCATTCGGTGCGATAGCCGCGAACCGAAGCGCCTCGTCCTCGTCGCCATCCTCGCCAAAGATGCGCAACCCGTCCGAAGCGGATCCTTGCCCGATTCCATCATTGTAGGTGCGGGCGAAATCAGATTGCGCGCGTGACGGGGAGAGCGAACCGTCGCTCCCCATCACCAGCACCATCTCGGCTGACGCCGGAAAGCTCAGGACGACAAGAAGAAGGGCGTTAACCCCGGCTGGCAGCGATCTCCTCGCCCGAGAGCTTCTGGACCGTCCGCTTGCCTTCCTCGAGCGGGATGTCGGCGTGGGAGAAGCCGATGCCCTGCAGGAAGGAGATGACGCCGGTGACGGTCCTGATCTCGCGGATCTTGATGTCGTTGCGCGAGGTACGGGTTCGGGCGGTGACAAGGAGTTTTTCGACGCCTTCGTCGCTGACAGCGCGCAGAATCCAGACCCCATGCCAGTTGGGGCCTTTCTTGAAGGCGTCCTCCTTGCAGACAACTTCGACGCGATAGCCGCTGGCGACCAGATCGCGGAATCTGGGTTCGGTGACCACATTCGGGGCTTCTTTTTCTAGGTCCATCACCCGGATCACGTTCTCCACAAAGGCGAATGACCGGGCCAAGTATGTTGAAGCCCAGACATACAATGATATAGCTTTGGCGCACAAGATATACTGGACGCGCGACAAGCGGATTCTCGCTCACGCAATGGATAGACCGGGCGCATGCGATTGATCAAGGAAATAGGGGACTTGCGTAACCTCCGGTTGAGTGGGGCCGGCGTATCAGAGGCTATACTTCTGCTCTTTCTATCCACCGGACATGCCTCGGCCGAATCCTGCCTTGCCCCGATTCGTCCCTATGTGCCGGGCGACGCCCGGGCCGCGCGCGACTATGCCGATCTCATCCGGCGCGACTTCGAGCTCTACATCCGCGACATCCAGAGCTATTTCCGCTGCCTTGAGGCGGAGCGCGCGCGGGCCTTCGAGGAAGCGCGCGAGGTGAGCGAGGAATACGGGCGTTTCCTGGAGACGATCGATCGGTGACGCCCGGAAGCGCCAACAGGTCGTGGATCTATTGGCAAGGCCCACGAAGCCATACGGAAGAACAGATTTGACCGCAGAATCCATGTTGTGCCCACAATATCCACTTTTTAGATAATCTACAAACTGGATTAGCCCGTTCACAAGAGGTTTGTGACGCGTGGCTAAGACGATCAGGAGTTCGGGACATGAGGCGCTGCGCGATGCATTGATCGCGGCGAGAAAGACTGCTGCGCTGACGCAGGAGCAACTCGCCTGGAGGCTGAAGTGTCATCAGTCCTTCGTCGCACGGGTCGAAAGCGGCGAGCGCAGGATCGACGTCATCGAGTTGATCGTGCTGGCGCGGGCCCTGGGGATAGAGGCTGTCGAACTGTTGTCGGTTGCCGAGGGCGCGACGGAGCCGGATCATAGGATCTGAAGGGAGAGGTAGGCGTCAGTCGATGGGACGCGGACGCAGGGTCCGCGGCAGGGTCATCTCAGGCAAAGAACTGCCGCAGCTACGAATTCGCGGAATGCTTTGGAGACGTCCCTATAGTATTGTATTGGTTCGGTCCGTGGTTGGCGACGCATGCATGCCAATGCCTCCGTTGGAAGGGGGTAGGGTCACGTCGAACAGGCGCTTCGTCCATTCTCACGGGACGTGCGGACAGGAACTAGCGGCTAGTAGTTCACCTGTTCATATCCATAGTTGCCCTCGTAGTCGCGCCAGTCGACGAAGACCGACCGGTGAAAGATGCCCGGGCAATGCTCGCCCCACCGTTCAAGGCCGACATGGGCCTCGGGCAGGGCCGTCGGAGTGGATGGCGCCCAGGCGAAATCGCCCTGACCCCCGTAGGTTCCGAGGCGGACCGTCGCGGTTCGATTGCAATCGCTGTCCCGGCCGGATTCATGCTGTCGAGCGTATCGCACGTCATAGACCCGGATCGAGCGCACGAAATTGAACTCGGGACCGCTGATATCGATGTCCGCCCGGTCCTGTGCCAGATGCAGTGCGAGCCCGTTCGGCAGTTTGGCATCTCGATCCGGGTTCAGAGTAAGTGCCGCCGGTGTGGCGTCAGTCCCGGTTCGCTGCTGGTTTACAGGACGGCTTTGGGGCAGGGGGGCGCCGTCAAACAGGATGTCGTAGAGGCGATGGCTATGGTCGCTGTCACCGTTGGGGTGATAAGATGCGCCCATCGGGCAGCGCCAGATCTGCAGCGGCGGTTCTATCGGCCAGGGCGTGATCCGCCGGATGAACTCGGCGCGCGCCCGCGCGCAGGGCACGGATGCCGGCCATCCGCCGGACAGGCACAGCAGGATCGCGCAATCGATCGGGTAGGATTGTGCCGAGGCGTGGTTCGCGCCGCCCAGGATCGGGAGAGCGCCGATGACGGAGGCGACAATGAAGCGGGTGATTGAGCGAAGCATTGGCGAGGTCCGTCACGATGGAGGTTTCCCGCATGATGCATCAATAATATAGTTATGTCACGTAAAATATATGAATGAATGGTCGGGCTTGGCGTCCGACATTCTCAATCTACTTGGGTGGCTCGCCTGCCGCGAGCCTATCAAGAAGCGCGGTGATCTCGTCGGAGGTCACAGACTTGGCCCTTGCAAGATACTCCGGGTCCAGGGGCGGTTCAATGCGTTCGGGTGCGAGATCGCTGCGCACCCATAAGATGCCAAGCTCGAATGTGTTCCAGAGATAAATCCAGCCGACCGTCAGACTCGAGGAGCCACCGACCAAACGGGCAATCGCCGTGCCTTCGTCCTGTCTGGTGTTCATCGGTACCTGCCTTTCTGTGCCGACTGCGGTGGTCACCCGAACTGTGCGTGTCAGGGACGTGTTCGGTATTTGGCTGGGCTCCTTACGCCTCGCTGGAAAAGGGCGACACCGGAGGTGGGCTCCGGTGCCGCCAGGTATTCGTCCACAGGGAGGTGATAGAGGACGAATTCTAATTTGAAACAACGCATTAGGTAAAGACCGATAATCCGTCTTATGTTAATTTCCAGACCCCGCCATCTTGTACCACCCGCGACTCAGACAACAGCTTCTCCAGATGCGCCGCAACGTTTCGTCCTGCGGCCATTGCGATTTGTGGGTCGGTTTTCTTGTAGACGGAAGCGGCGATATTCTGGACCGAATCCGGGGTGTTTGAGAGGTGGGCGAGGATCTCCGCCTCGCGACGCATGCGGTTGGAAAGCAACCGTTTGACGTAAGGTTGCGGATCCCGGAGTATAGGTCCGTGCCCCGGAAAGTAGATCCTATCGTCGCGCTCAATCAGCCGCTGTAGCTGCGCGCAGTAGTCGTGCATGTTTCCGTCAGGGGGGCTGACGATCGAACTGTTCCAACTCATAACGTGGTCGCCCGTGAAGAGCACTCCGTCAGGTCTCGCGAAACAAAGGTGGTCGCTCGCGTGACCAGGTGTGTGCAGGACGGTAAGACCGGCAATGACCTGTCCGTCCTCCAGAAACCGGTCAGGTCGAAATGCATCGTCAGGGAATGCCCGTGAGGCATAAACAGGTGCGTCTGTCCGTGCTCGCAGGGCTGGGACGACTCCAAAATGATCAGAATGGTGGTGTGTGAGCAGAATCCCAGATGGTTTGGCCCCCAAATTTTCGATGATTGCCCCGAAATGTGTACTGTCTTCTGCTGGGCCGGGGTCGATTATGAACCGACCATCAGGCGTATCAATGATGTAGCTATTTGTCCCGTGGTAGGTCATCTTTCCGGGATTGTTCGCGACGATCCTCAGAATTCCAGGGGCCAATTCGACTCCCTTCGCGCGGCAAGGCTCCGGCTCTGAGAAAAACATGCTGCTTCTTTTCATTGTGTGCGACCAGGTATTGATTGCGAACAATTTGGTTCGCACAGTTTTGCGCATTGCTCTCGCATGGCGCCGGAAACCTCAGGCTGGCGTCCGATGCCTGTCAAATCCGGCATCGGACTATTTCAACTTACATTGGACCAGGCCCGTATGAGACTGAAACAGTCTGATACAGTCTTGGGCTGGCAGTCACACAGCGCGGCGATTATGGTAAGCAGTATACAGAACTACAGCAATTGTCGCCTTCGTCAGATCCCCGAGAAGGAACGGGTAAAGACCGGCGTTCAGCAACTTTTCGCCATAGCCGACAAAGCCACCCAACCAGAGCAGCCCTGCGCAATACATGACTATCGAACCCAAAAAGACCGCGACAGATGCTCTGAACGCAGGCCGAAGTCCTTGCAGTGCTTGAACAATCCACCCGGCGGCGGCCGCCGCAAGTGCGAAGCCTACCAAGTATCCGCCTGTGGGACCCGCAATATACGCCGGTCCGGCCAGAGCCGGAGGCGTGCCTGCGAAGACCGGCAGGCCAAGCAGACCTTCAAAAAGGTATGTCACAACAACAAGACTACTGCGCACCGGCCCCAGGAAAAGGCCCAGACCCAAGACAACCAGGGTTTGTGTAGACATGGGAACCGGGTAGAACGGCACCACGATTTTGGCGGATAGTGTCAGAAGAATTGTGCCGACGAGAATTATCGAGATCTCTTGGGTAAGTTTTGCGAGTGTTTGGCTTTGAGTGGTTTCCAGATTCATCTTTTTCGTCCTTGTTTCTGTAGATTGTTAATTTTTTGGATAGTAAGCTCACATGCGCTTGGCGACTTCTTCCAACATGACTTCGCTCGCCCCGCCGCCGATGGCCTGCACACGGGCATCGCGTGACATGCGTTCCACCGGTGTTTCGCGCATATAACCCATACCGCCGTGAAACTGGACGCAGTCATAAAGCACGCTGTTCACCAGTTCGCCGCAATAGGCTTTGACCATCGAGACCTCTTTCACGCAGTCACCGCCCGCGGCATCCAGACCGGCGGCGTGATAGACCAGCTGACGTCCTGCCGCGATCCGCGTCTGACAGTCGGCCAGCCGTTGGCGCACGGCCTGCTTGTCCCACAGAACGCCGCCAAAGGCCCTGCGCTGCTTGACATAATCCACGGTCATGTCCAGCGCGGTTTGCGCTTCGGCACAGGCCATCGCACCCAGCACAATGCGTTCGTTCTGGAAGTTCTTCATTACCGAATAGAAACCGCGGTTGACCTCGCCCAAGACGTTTTCGGCCGGGATACGGACATCTTCGAAGATCAGTTCGGCAGTGTCCGAGCACAGCCAGCCGGTCTTGTTCAACGCCCGTCCGACCGAAAAGCCCGGCGTGCCTTTTTCGACCGCAAATATGGTGATCCCGCGCGACCCCTTGGCATCCGGATCGGTCTTGGCACCGACAAAGTAGAGATCGCCATGCACGCCGTTGGTGATGAACATCTTGGTGCCGTTCAGCACCCAATCCGACCCGTCCCGCACCGCGCGGGAGCGCATGCCCGCCACGTCCGAGCCCGCGCCCGGTTCGGTCACAGCAACGGCGGTGATCATTTCGCCCGAGACGATCGACGGCATCCAGCGCGCCTTCTGTTCGGGCGTGCCGGCGTTTTCCAGATGCGGCGAGGCCATGTCGGTGTGGACCAGAACCGTGGCCGAGAACCCGCCGAAAGTGGATCGCCCGACCTCTTCGGCCAAAACCACGCTGGACATCACGTCCAGCCCCGCGCCGCCATACTGTTCGTCATAGCGCATCCCCAGCACGCCGAGATCACCCATCCGGCGCAGCACGTCGCGGGGTACCTTGCCCTCCTCCTCCCAAGGCTCGGCCTTGGCGGTCACCTCGGCTTCAATGAACCGGCGCAACTGGTTGCGGATCATCTCGAGGTCTTCGTTGAACGGGCCGGTGACCTGAGTAATGCTGTCTTGTCTGGTCATGTGTTTTCCTCTGGATCGAGTTTGATAAGTGGGGCGTGCCCGGCGACCGTATCGCCGGGTGCACAATAGATTTCAGTCACCACGCCCGCGACCGGCGCGGGCAGGCTTTGCAACAGCTTCATGGCCTCAAGCACCACCAGCGTGTCTCCGGCTTTGACGCGGTCGCCGAGTGCGACGCGCACCTCGGCCACGGCGCCGGGCATGGGTGCGGACAACAGGTCAGCGACGCCAGACCCGCCGGTGGCACGTTGCAGATGCTGGTCTTCCAGCGTACGCAGGTCTGTCGCGGTCATTCCAGCAGGGGTTTGCAGGTGCACTCGCCAGTGACTCGGCGCGCGCACGACGTAAGCGATGCGCGAAAACGGAACCCCGTCGATGCGTCCGCTCAGACGGCATCCTGTTAAAGCGGCACTCTCGACCGTGATGGTCTGGCCGTCCGGTTGAATGGCAGTCAACCCCGACCCGGAGCCGTACATGCGGATCGGTTCGTCTTTGGTTGTGTCCCAATAGAAGGCCGCGCCGGACTGTCCCGCAGGGGCTGTGAGTCGCCATGACCCTAGGCTTTCCCAGGGCGACGCGCCCGCCGGCACGAGACGCAGATGCAGCGCCATCGCGGCAAAGGCCATGTCCCGGGGATCAGCGGACGATTCAGTCCAGCCGCCTGGAAACATCTCCGGCAGGTACGAGGTATGGTGACGGAACGCCGCAAAATCCGGGTGTGCCAGTAACGCGCGTTGATAGGCCAGGTTCAGGCCGACGCCGCCGACGGCAAAAGCATCGATCGCGGTGATCGCCCGGCGGATCGCCCCGGTCCGATCCGGCGCGTGGACGATCAGCTTCGCAATCATGGAATCGTAGTGGTGGCCGACGACCGAACCGCACTCTACCCCAGTGTCCAGCCGCACATCCGCAGGCGGCGCCCAAAGGGTGATCTCGCCCGTTTCGGGGTGAAAATTCTCGGCCGGGTTTTCGGCGGCGATGCGGATTTCAATGGCGTGCCCGTCAAACTGCACATCGCCTTGCGTCAGCGCCAGCGGCTCGCCCCGCGCGATGCGCAACTGCCATTCGACCAGATCGATGCCGGTGATCGCCTCGGTCACGGGGTGTTCCACCTGCAACCGGGTATTCATTTCCAGAAAGTAGTATTCACCGCGCCCGGGGTCATAGAGGTATTCCACCGTCCCGGCGGAGCGATAGCCGATCGCCTGCGCCAACCGCACCGCTGCCGCACGCATGCGGTCGCGCACAGCCTCGGGAAGATCGGCGGCGGGGGCTTCTTCGATCAGCTTTTGGTGGTTGCGTTGCAGCGAACAATCGCGGTCGCCCAGATGCAGCACGGTGCCGTGAGTGTCGCCCAGAACCTGCACTTCGACGTGGCGGGCACGGGGCGCATAGCGTTCGAGGAACACCGCCGGATCGCCGAAGGCGCTCTGCGCTTCGGCCCGGGCAGATGCAATCGCTTCGGGTGCGTCGCCCAGATCGGAGACAAGCCGCATCCCGCGTCCGCCGCCGCCGGCGCTGGCCTTGACCAGAAAGGGGGTGCCAAGCGCCTCGGCCTCTTGTAGCAGGCGCGCGTCGGACTGATCCTCGCCGCGATAGCCGGGCAGGACGGGCACGCCTGCGGCTTCGGCGGCAGCCTTGGCCTCGATCTTGGAGCCCATCCGCGCGATAGCGTCGGGTTCCGGCCCGATGAACACAAGGCCCGCCGCCTCGACCGCCGCCGCGAAACCGGCATTCTCAGACAGAAAACCATATCCCGGGTGCACCGCACCCGCGCCCGTCGCCCGCGCGGCCTCAAGGATGGCCTCGACGTTCAAATAACTGTCTGACGGGGCGGCCCCACCGATGCAGACGGCATGATCGGCCTCGGCCACGAAGGGCGCGTCGCGGTCCGCGTCCGAAAACACCGCTACGCTTTCCAGCCCCAGTTTGCGGCACCCGCGCTGGATGCGCCGGGCAATCTCGCCCCGGTTGGCGATCAGAACGCGGGTGAAGCTCATTTCACCCGCCATGACGGAACGCCCTTGTTGATGAAGCTGTTGATGCCTTCGATACCTTCCTCCGTCTCCCACGCATCGGCCAGCCGGTCGGCGGTGTAGATCATGTTGGTCTCCAGATCGTGGGACGCGACATAGGCGATCAGCGCCTTGGTATCGGCCACGGCACCCGGCGCGGCCTGAAGGTGATCATGCACCACCCGGTTCACCGTGGCGTCCAAGTCGCCCGGCGCGACAACCTCGGTCAACAGACCGATCCGCTCGGCGCGGGCCGTGTCGAACAACGCCCCCGACAGCATGGTTTCACGCGAATGCACCTTGCCGATGCGGGCCACCACATAAGGCGATATATTCGCGGGCAGAAGGCCCAGTTTGACCTCGGTCAGACCGAAGCGCGCGCCTTCGGCGCCGATGGTGTAGTCGCAGACGGAGATCATGCCGACACCGCCACCGTAGGCCGGGCCGTTGATCCGCCCGATCAAGGGCTTGGGCAGCGTGTCAAGGCGGCGCAACAGCCGCGCCAGCGTGGCGCTTTGTGCGACCCTTTCACTACGGGTTTTCTCGACATTAGAGGCGAACCAGTTGAAATCGCCGCCCGCGCAGAAGCTCTTGCCCGCGCCGGTCAGGACCACAATACGCACATCGTCATCTGCAGCCAGCTTTTCGGCGGCATCGTATAGCTCTGCGATCAATTCGCCATTCAGCGCATTGTGTTTGTCGGGGCGGTTGAGCGTCAGCGTGGCGACGCCACGCGCATCGGTTTCGATAAGGATCGTGTTGTAGGTATTGGTCAACTTGAAGCCTCACATTCTGAATACAGGCGTATGGCGACCGGCTTCGGGCACCGATGTCACGATGGCCAGACACAGGCCAAGGATATCGCGGGTTTGCGCGGGTTCGATCAGCCCGTCATCCCAAAGCCGCGAGGTGGCATAATAGGGATCGGACTGTTCACCGTACTGGGCCCGAACCTGCTCCTCGATTAGCTTCATGTCGGCCTCCATCTTGCCCGGGTCGCCCCCTTTCTGGCGGCGCAGTTCCAGCATCACATTTGTGGCGATGTCGGCAGACATGGTGGCCAGTTCCGCCGTGGGCCAGGCGAAGAGAAAATTCGGGGCGAAACCACGTCCGCACATGCCGTAGTTGCCTGCCCCGTATGAGCCGCCTAAGAGGACCGACAGGCGCGGCACCTTGGCAACCGACATGGCATAGACCAGCTTGGCGCTGTCTTTGGCAATGCCGCCGCGCTCGGCTTCGGTGCCGACCATGAAGCCCGAGATGTTGTGGAGGAACAAAAGCGGGATGTTGCGTTGATCGCACATCGACACGAATTGCGCGCCCTTGAGCGAACTGTCGGACACAAGCGCCCCATTATTTGCGAGAATGCCCACTCGATAGCCGTGAATCCGCGCGGTGCCGCAGACCAGCGTCTCACCCCATCCGGGCTTGAATTCGCGGAATTCGCCGGCGTCGATCATGCGCAGCAGAACCTCGCGCATGTCATAGGGCTGTTTGCGATCGGCGCTGATGACGCCAAGCAGTTCCTCTGGGTTGCGCGCCGGCGGCGCGCAGGTTGCATCGGGACCCATCGGGCGCGACAGGCCCAGTTCGGATACGATGTCGCGCATCAGAGCAAGCGCATGATACTCGTCCTCGGCCAGATGGTCAGACACACCGGAGAAGCGCGAATGCATCTCGGCCCCCCCCAATGTTTCTCCATCAACCTCTTCGTTGATCGCCACCTTGACGATCGAGGGGCCGCCCAGATGGATGCGTGCGTTGCCGCGTACCATGATGACTTCGTCCGACAGGGCCGGGATATAGGCCCCACCGGCCGTGCAGCCTCCAAAGACCGCCGAGATCTGCGGCAGGCCGCTCGCGGACATGTTGGTTTGACGATAAAAGGAATTGCCGAAATGGCGGGCATCGGGGAAAACCCGGTCCTGCTCTGGCAGATAGGCACCGCCGCAATCCACCAGATAGAGGCAGGGCAGCCGGTTCTCGGCTGCGATTTCCTGGGCGCGGATGTGTTTCTGCACGGTTTCGTGATAGAAAGACCCACCCTTCACTGTCGCATCGTTGGCGATCACAACGCAGGGCAGCCCGTGGACGATCCCGATACCGGTCACGATCCCCGCACCGGGCACCTCGCCCCCGTATTGACCGTAGGCGGCAAGCGACGACAGCTCAAGAAACGCAGTGCCCGGATCCACCAGCAGGTCGATCCGTTCGCGGACCAACAGCTTGCCGCGCTTGCGATGCCGCGCGACCATATCGGGGCGGCCGCCAGCCGTTGCTTCGGCGATCCGCGCACGCAGCGTTTCGACGCGCTCGCTTTGTGCGGCGTGGTTGCGGGTGTAGGTCTCTGATGCGGTCAGCACCGCTGTTTCAAGACGTGCCATGAAGTCAGGTATCCTGTCTTTGGAGTATCCCGTTGAGGAACACATCGGCATAGGTGCGTGACAACGCATCGGCGCTACCGCGGTCCGGGTCGAACCAATCGAGCGTGGCGTTCAATGTACCGATCAGCATCAGGCGCAGGCGACGGATATCGACGTCTTGCTTCAGCGTGCCATCTTTCTTAAGCTGGGACAGAAGACTGTCCCACTCTGCCTCATAGGCCCTGCGCGTGGGCAAGTTGGCATCCCGGACGGATTGCGGCACCTGCCCGAAAATACGCACATTCGCCGATGTATAATCGCTCACATCAATAAGCGCGCGCAGATGCGCCCGGATCGCGGCGCGCAGTACCGTTTCGCCGTCGGCATCGGCCCGCAGGTCGGTGACGGCGTCTCTCATGTTCTCGTGAACGACTCGAATCCCTGCATCAAGAACGGCCGCGACGATCTCGTCCTTGGAACCGAAATGATAATATATGCTACCCGCCTTGATCCCGGCGGCCTCGGCAATTTTTCGGAGCGAAACGGACCCGTAGCCTTGTTCGCGGAAAAGCCGCGCGGCAATGTCCAGCACCCCATCCCGTCCAACCGCGCTGCGCGATGTCTCGTTGACTTTGATTGCCGTGTTTTGTGCCATATACTTTCGTATCGCCCCAACACCTAACTAACGCCTGTTAGGGTAATAACGCAAATGAGTAAATCGTCGTGATCGTGCCAGACTAGAGTTTGCGGAAAATTCCGCATTGGCGACCGCCAAGAGGCCGCCCAGACATTAATGTGCTTGCCCGGACCCCGTCATCGGGTCCGGGCAAATGCCTTAGATCACGAAACCGCCACCGCAGATGACGTGCTGGCCTGAAATGAAGTTCGATTCGGGTGCACAGAACAGATAGACGGCACCGGCTGCCTCTTCCGGCGTGCCGACCCGGCCCAGCGGGATCATGCGCTCCATCTGGGTCAGAAGGTCGGGATTCACGCCGACCTTGATCTCTTTTTCCTCGACCTGGATCGTGCTGTCTCCGTCGGCGCTGCCCTCGGTCAGGCGGGTGCGGATCGGGCCGAAAGCCACGGCATTGACGTTGACCTTGTAGCGGCCCCATTCCTTGGCCATCGTCCGGGTGACACCCAGAATGCCGGCCTTGGCGGCGGAATAGTTGATCTGGCCAGCATTGCCGCCGGTCCCTGCGATGGACGAGATGTTGACCACCTTGCGGAACACTTCCTGTCCGGCAGCGGCCTCTTCCTTGGCCTTGGCGCTGATCACCGGCTGCGCGGCGCGCAGGATCTTGAAAGGTGCCGTCAGGTGAACGTCGATGATCGCCTGCCATTGTTCGTCGGTCATTTTCTGAACGACGCTGTCCCAAGTATAGCCCGCATTGTTCACGATGATGTCCAGCCCGCCAAAGCTGTCCATGCCGGTCTTGATGAACCGTTCGGCAAAACCGTCCTCGGTGACGCTGCCGGCACAGACCACGGCCTCGGCTCCCGTTGCGCGCACCGCCTCGGCGGTTTCATTGGCCGGATCCGCATCCAGATCGTTGATCACCAGCCGGGCCCCTTCCGAGGCCAGTTTGAGAGCGATTTCGTGGCCAATGCCCCGGCCCGAGCCCGAGACCAGCGCCACGCGCCCGTCGAGTTTTCCAGTCATATTGATTCCTCCCGAAAGGCGCTATCAGGCTTTTTCATAAAGCGTGGTGACGCAGGCCCCGCCGAGGCCCAGATTGTGCTGAAGCGCCAGACGTGCGCCATCAACCTGGCGCGCATCTGCCTGGCCGCGAAGCTGCTGAACGAGCTCGGTACATTGCGCTAGGCCGGTCGCCCCAAGCGGATGGCCTTTGGACAAAAGACCGCCCGACGGGTTGGTCACGTATTTTCCGCCGTAGGTGTTGTCGCCATCATCAACGAATTTCGCCGCTTCGCCGCGACCGCAAAGACCAAGCGCTTCATAGGTGATCAGCTCGTTGTGGGCGAAACAGTCGTGCAGTTCGACCACATCCACGTCCTCGGGCCCGATGCCCGCCGCCTCGTAGACCTGATCGGCGGCGCGCTTGGCCATCGAAAAGCCGACCACTTCGCGCATGTCATGGGCTTCGAAAGTTTCCGGGCCGTCCGTCGTCATGGCCTGCGCCGAGATCCGAACCGAACTGTCCAGTCCGTGCTTGTCGGCGAATTCCTTGGAACAAATGATCGCGGCGGCCGCGCCACAGGTTGGCGGACAGGCCATGAGCTTGGTCATGATGCCGGGCCAGACGACCTGGGCGGCCATGACGTCTTCCGCCGTCACCTCCTGCCGGAACAGGGCAACCGGATTCTTCGCAGCATGTCGGCTGGCCTTGGCGCGGATTTTTGCGAAGGTTTCCAGGGGGGTGCCGAACTCGTCCATATGCGCCTTGCCCGCACCGCCGAAGTACCGCAGCGCCAGCGGGATCTCGGCACTGCCAACCAGTTCGTCGGTTTCTCTGTCGAATGCCGCAAACGGGCTGACCCGGTCATGGAACATCGCACCGATTGCGCCGGGCTGCATCTGTTCGAACCCAAGTGCCAGAGCACATTCGACCGCGCCGCTTTCAACTGCCTGCCTGGCCAGGAACAGGGCGGACGATCCGGTCGAGCAGTTGTTGTTCACATTCAGAACCGGGATGCCTGTCATTCCGACATGGTACAGGGCGCGCTGACCGCAGGTGCTGTCGCCATAGACATAGCCAACATAGGCCTGTTGGACTTTATCATAGTCCAACCCCGCGTCTGCCAGAGCGGACCGGGTCGCAGCGGTCGCCATCACATCGTAGCTTTCGGATTTTCCCGGCTTCTGGAACGGGACCATCCCAACGCCTGCAACATAGGCTTTGTCTGTCATTTCTCTCTCTCCCAAATTCGGTCAGGCCACCCTAATCGGTCCGACAGCCTATTTTCTACCATTTGTTAGATTTTTAATCCTAACCTTGGGAAGTGTCAATATCGCCAAGCTGTGACGTAGAGAGCTTGCGCTATTTTCTAACTTGTGTTTGATTTCGGGCCACACGCCCTGATCGGCGACACAATTGAGGGATTCTGGTCCCGGCGCAACCGCCGACAAGCGTTTAGCACTCAGCTTACGAAAGGTGATCGGAATGGCGTATTGTTATGAATTCAGGGGGTTTATACCCGTTGTGCCCGAGGATACTTATGTCCACCCTCAGGCCGTTCTGATCGGGAATGTCATCCTGGGTCATGGGTGCTACATCGGCCCCGGGGCAAGCTTGCGGGGCGATTTCGGCAGGATCGTGATCGGGGATGGAGCCAATGTTCAGGACAATTGCATCATCCATTCCTTTCCCGGCCGCGACGCCGTGGTGGAAAGCGACGGCCACATCGGCCATGGCGCGATCCTGCACGGTTGCACGGTGGGCCGGAACGCTCTGGTCGGAATGAATTCCGTCATTATGGACGGTGTAGAGCTAGGGGCGGAATCGATTGTCGGCGCGCAGGCGTTTGTGCGTGGCGAAACCGTGATTCCGCCGCGTTCGATGGTGGTGGGATCGCCGGCAAAGGTGATCCGCGAGGTCAGCGAGAAAGAAATCGCGTGGAAAACGCGCGGCACCGGGGAATACCAGCAACTTGCGCGCGATTGTCTGGCCGGATTGACGCCGGTCGAGCCGCTGAAGGCGGTCGAGGCAGACCGGCCCGGCATGGCGGCCTCTGACGTCGTCTCCATTAAGGAGGCGCGGCGGACATCGTCCTGACCTGTCCGGGAACCGGACCGGTCAGGACTACTTCAGATTCCGAAAGCGCCAGATGCAAGCGCCTTGACGCGGAACGGCACCCCCCGACCCGGTGTGCCGTCCCTCAAGCCTTTACAGACGGAAGATCCCGTAGTGCGGATCGTCGATCGGTGCATTGAGCGAGGCAGAAATCGACATGCCAAGCGCGTTGCGTGTGTCCGCCGGGTCGAGGATGCCGTCGTCCCACAATTCCGAGGTCGAGGTATAAGCCTCGACATCGCGCTTGTATTTTTCCAGCACCGGTTCGCGGATCGCGGCGATTTCTTCTTCGGTCAGCTCTTTGCCTTCGCGCTCAAGCTGCCGAATCTTGACGTCCGCCATGGTATTTGCGGCCTGATCCGCCCCCATCACGCCGATCTCGGCCTGGGGCCACATGAACAGCGTGCGCGCGTCCCAGGCCCGTCCGCACATCCCGTAGTTGCCGGCCCCGTAAGACGCATTGGCGATCACTGTGAACTTCGGCACGACCGAGCCGCCCTGCGCCATCAGCATCTTGGCGCCATCCTTGGCGATGCCTCGTTCTTCGTATTCGCGGCCCACCATATAGCCGGTGATGTTCTGGAAAAAGACCAGAGGCGTGCGGTTCTGGTTGCACAACTGCATGAAATGCGCTGCCTTGAGCGAACTGTCGTTGAACAGCACCCCGTTGTTGGCAAGGATGCCGACCTTGTAACCCCAGATATGGGCAAAGCCGCACACCATCGTGGTGCCATAGTCCGGCTGGTATTCGTGAAAGCGTGAGCCGTCCACGATCCGGGCCAGAACCTCGCGCATGTCGAACTGGGTTTTCCGGTCTTTTGGAATGATCCCGTAGAGTTCTTTGGGGTCATAGTAAGGCTCTTCATAGGCCGCGGTTTCGATGATCGTTTTCGGCGTGCGCTTCCACTGGCCGACAATCTCGCGGGCCAGTGAAAAGGCGTGTTGTTCGGTCGCGGCGCGATAGTCGCCGGTGCCCGATACCGAGGTGTGCATGACCGCGCCGCCAAGCTCCTGAACACCGACCTCTTCGCCGGTAGCCGCCTTGACCAGCGGGGGACCGCCAAGGAAAATCGCCCCTGTGCCTTCGATGATGATGTTGTAGTCGCTCAGCGTCGGCACATAGGCGCCGCCAGCCGTGCAGTGACCGCCGACCACGGCAATCTGCGGGATATTGGCCTGGCTCAGCTTGACCTGGTTGCGGAACACCCGCCCGCCCAGATACCGGTCGGGAAACACCCCGTGCTGCAGCGGCAGGAAACCGCCCGCGCTGTCGCAGATATGGATGACCGGCAGACGGTTTTCCAGCGCGACATCCAGAAGACGCACGACCTTTTTGACCGTATGTGGATACCAAGCCCCGCCCTTGACGCTAGCGTCGTTGGCGTGGATGGCGACCTCGCGACCCTGCACAATACCGATGCCCGTCACCACAGCGGCGCCAGGCACGGTGCCATCGTATTCGCGACAGGCGGCAAGTGTGGAAAACTCCAAAAACGGAGTGCCGGGGTCCAGCAGCAGTTTCAACCGCTCGCGCACGCCCAGTTTGTTCTGGCGGGCAAGGCGGTCGATATCGCGTTGCGGGCGTTCGAAACGCGCCGCGTGCTGGCGGGCGTGGAATTCCTTCAGCCGTTCAGACATGGCGGCATAGTTTGCCTTGTAGTCGGCGGCATTGGTGTCGATCAGACTTTCAATCCTGCGCATTGTCACTCCTCCTCCGGGGCCAATTGGGCCAGGATGTCTTTCAGACCAAAACTGTCGCCTTCGGCGAATGGCATTTCGGCAACGACCCCGTCGCGCGGGGCCGTCAGTGTGGTTTCCAACTTCATGCTTTCGATCACCAGAAGCGGCTGGCCTTCTTCAACCGCATCGCCGGGTTTAACCGCAACCGACACCACGACACCCGGCATGGGCGCCACCAATCGGTCGTCGCTCGCGCCACCGTCGCTTCCGGCCAGGCGTTCGGCGGGATCAACCCGCCCGACTTCGTAGGTTCGCCCGTCCATGTGCACAAAAGTTGCTTCCGGCCCCACGGCCAGTCGCAATTCGCGCACAACACCCTTGGCCCTCAGCTTGTAACCGCCCGGCAGACCCGTCGGGTCCAATTGGCAGGCAACAGCGCCAGTGGGGGTATTGAGCACGAACCGGCTGCCATCATGACCCAGCCAGCAATCAGTCTCTTCTCCGTCCATCTGAAAAATCCGTTGCATCAGTTTCTCCACCCACCCATCTTGCGGTACATTTCCGGTATCTGCATTACGTCACTCACCAGGCGCTCGTCCGATAGGGCCGCCGCCGCCATCAGCAAGTCAGAGACATCTTCGCCCGGCGCGGTCAGCGTTTCGGATTTTTCAGCCAGGAAGCCAGTTGAAACGTCACCAGAGGCGAAATCCGGATGTGCAAGGATTGCATCCAGATAACCGGTGTTGGTCGTTACCCCGAGAATCACATAGCTTTGCACCGCGCTCCGGGCACGGGCGATGGCCTGCGCGCGATCCGGGCCATGCACGATCAGCTTGGACAACATCGGGTCGAAGTCGGTCGTTACCTTGCCGCCATCCAGAATGCCGCTGTCTACGCGGATCCCCTCGCCCTGGGGTTCGTCCAGCAGCAGGATATTGCCGATCGCGGGGCGAAAATCGGCGGTCGCATCCTCGGCACAGATGCGCAGTTCGATCGAGTGTCCGGTTTGGGGAATATCCGCCTGTACGGCGCTCAGCCCGTCGCCCGCCGCGACACGCAACTGCTCGGCAACCAGATCAAAGCCGGTTACCATCTCGGTCACCGGATGTTCGACCTGAAGGCGGGTGTTCATTTCCAGGAAATAAAAGGCCCCATCCTGTGCATAGATGAATTCGACAGTCCCTGCCCCGCGGTATTTGACGGCGCGGGCAATTCCGGCAGCGGTCTCGCAGATCTCATCCCGTTGCTCGGGGGTCAGCGCCGGTGACGGCGTTTCCTCGATAATCTTCTGGAACCGGCGCTGGATCGAACATTCACGTTCCCAGAAATGGACCACGTTGCCCTGTCCGTCGCCCATCACCTGCACCTCGATATGGCGCGGGCGTTCGATATAGCGTTCGACGAAAAGCCGCCCGTCGCCGAAATATCGTTCGCCTTCGCGGCGCGCGGTTTCGATTTCGGTCTCCAGCGTGCTGTCCTCGCGTACGACGCGCATGCCCTTGCCGCCACCGCCGGCCGAGGGCTTGATGAGCAGCGGATAGCCAACGGCGCGGGCGCGTTCGACAAAGCTCGCCGGATCATCATCCTCGATGGCCGAGGGGGCGACGGGAAACCCGCGTTCCTCGACGAAGGCGCGGGCGCGGACCTTGTCCCCCATCAGGTCGATGACCTCGGACGTCGGGCCGACAAAGGTCACTCCGGCTTTTTCCAGCGCCGCGACAAAACCGGCATTCTCTGACAGAAAGCCATAGCCGGGATGAACCGCGTCCGCGCCGATCCCTTTGGCGGCTTCGACGATCTGAGGAATATCGAGATAGGCGGCCACGGGCGTCGGGCCCTCGATCATCACGACCTCATCTGCGATCAGATGCGCTGGCCCCTCTTGCTCGGCGACATGACGCAACACGGCAGTCGCAAGCCCGCGGGCCTTAGCGGTGCGCAACACGCGCGCCGCGATCTCGCCCCGATTGGCGACCAGGAGTTTCGAAATGGTCATGGTGTCGTCCTCTTAGTTCCGGGCCGCGGCATTCAGTCCGTCACGTGCGGCCAGATCGGCTGGCACGGGAATTTCGATATCAAGCAGCATCTGCGCGAACCCTTTGCCCTGCGGGTCTATGCGGACCGAGGCGATGCCGCCACCGCCAAGCGATTCATGCAACAGGAAATTCAGCGAATGGCTTCCAGGCAAGTCGAACCGTTCTACCCTGCCGTCGCAGACATGGGAGAAATAGTCCTTCACCACCTCTTCACTGAGAGCCGAGCGGATATATGGTAGGTAGTCCGGTTTGCGCGCGAGGATGCCGATATTGGCGATGTCCCCCTTGTCGCCCGAGCGGCCCCAGACCAAATCGACGAGGCGGACCTCGACAACGTCCGGACCGGGCTCGCGGCTATCTGCGGGCGGTGCGGCAGGCGGATCAAGGTGGACTGGCGTAGTGGCCACGCTCACGGGCACATCCTTGCCGTCGACCTCGACCGCGACGGGGGTTTCGGCCTTGCTCTGAAGGAAGGAAAATAGACGGACCACCGGCTGCACCTTTGGCCGTCCGGCGAAGAACCCGGTCAGACCCTGCGCGGTCGAAATCGCCATCGGTGCGATTTCGCCGGCAAAGATGTTCAGCGCGGCGCGATCATCATGGACCGCGCCGATCTTGAGCACCACCTCGCGGGTCCGGGCGCGCGCATTTGCGCCATAGGCCGCCTCGGCCCCCAGCACCTCGACGCTGACCTGCCGGAAATCTCCCATGTTGCGGTCGCGGAAAATCCGGCGACAGCGGGTCAGGATCGCCTCGGCCACACGTTCGGCCTTGGCGGGTGCGTCAATCGCAGCCAGTGTCAGGGTAGAGACCGCGCGCCAGCCATCGGCATGGGTCGCCGACACCTTGTAGCTGTCGGTGCGCCCAAGCCCCCTGCCGCCCTTGACCAGCACCCGGTCGGGTCCGACCTGTTCCAGGGTGACCCCGGACCAGTCGCAGATCACGTCGGGCAACAGGTAGGCGCGCGGGTCCCCGATTTCATAGAGCATCTGCTCTCCGACTGACCCGGGCACGACCAGCCCGCCGGTGTCAGGCGTCTTGGTCATGATGAAACTGCCGTCTTCGGACACCTCGACGATGGGCATGCCCATATTGTCCCAACCCGGCACGTCCTGCCAGTCGGTGAAGTTGCCGCCGGTTCCCTGGGGGCCGCATTCGATCAGGTGGCCGGCCAGCGATCCCTGGCTGAGCTTGTCCCAGTCATCGTCGCCCCAGCCGTATTCATGCATCAGGGGACCAAGCGCGACCGCGCTGTCGGCGCAGCGTCCGGTGATCACGATGTCGGCCCCGGCATCCAGCGCGGCAGCGATGGGGCGGGCACCCAGATAGGCATTCATGCTCCAGATATCATCTGGAAATGCGACACCCGAGAACATTTCCGTCTGACCGTTTCTGCGAATTTCATCGGCCCTGGGCAACAGGTCATCGCCTAGCACGACTCCGATGGACAGATCGATCCCGGCCTGGGCGGCGGCTTTGGCAAGCGCATCGCTGCAGCCACGCGGGTTCACGCCCCCTGCATTGGCAACGACCTTGATCCCTTTTGCCTTGATATCCGGCAACCAGGGTGCCAGCGCCTTGACGAAGTCCGGCGCATAGCCCGACTCGGGCGCTTTTGCGCGGGCCCGCGCCATCAGCGACATTGTCACCTCTGCCAGATAGTCAAACACCAGATAGTCGATCTCGCCCTTTGAAACCAGTTGACCGATCGCTTCCGGCGTATCGCCCCAGAAGCCCGACGCGCATCCGATGCGCAGCTTTCGTTCCGACATATTCCTCTCCTCCTCGCTTGATCAGCGGCCCGTCCATTCAGGTTTGCGCTTCGCAATGAAGGCATCAAAGCCTTCGCGCGCGTCTTCGGTCTGCGCCACACGCGGTAAAAGTGTTTCTGCAAACCGCATTTGCTGCGGATAGGTCATATCCTCCATCGCGTGACAGGCGTATTTTCCCAGCCGGATCGCGCTCGGCGACTGCGCAGCAATCTGGGCAACCAGTTCTGCAACCTTGTCGTCCAACCCCGCGGCATCGGTCACATAGTTGACCAGATTGAACTGCAGGGCTTCCTCGGCCGTCAGAGGAACGCCGGTGATGAACATCTCCATCAGCCTCCGCCGGGGCAGCACGCGTATCATGGGTGGCACGATCGTCATGGGAAACAGACCCACCTTCACTTCCGGCGTTCCGATGCGGGCATGATCCGCCATCACAGCCAGATCGCAGGCACAGATGATGCCCGCTCCTGCCCCCATCGCGACGCCATTGATGCGCGCGATCGTTGGCTTTCGGCACGCCTGTATCGTCTCGAACAACCTTCCGGCAAAATGATCCGGGTCCGCCGGATCCTGAACAAACGGGCCGCCATCCGCCCCCGCCTTGATGTCGCCCCCGGCACAGAAGGCGCGCTCGCCCTCGCCGGTCAGAACGATCACGCGGCAGTCGCTGTCCCTCTCGGCAGCACATATGGCGGCCATGATCCCGTCTGCGACCTCACGGTTGAGGGCATTTCGATTGTCAGGACGTCGAATCGTGATACGCACTTCTTTGCCGAGTGCCTGCGATTGAACAACGCTCTCAGTCATTTCCGAAGCTCCCCCCTGCATTTAGGACACCGCGCTTTCTTACGTCAGGTCGTCAAAAGCTTGGCTTGATCTATTTTCTAACATGTGTTTGATTTTGGTCAACACGGCGGACGACATTTTTCGGGAGGATGATATGACCACTCAAAGTGAGGCCATCTCGGCTGATCTGGAAGCAATCAGGGCGAACTATTCTTTGACTGATGAGCAACGCCAGATCGTCGATCACGTGGATCGGGTGTCGCGCGACGTGCTACACCCGCTGCAAGCGCGTATGGATGACGAGGAATGGTGGCCCGATGATCTGTTCAAGCAGATGGGCGAGCTGGGCCTGCTGGGGATTACCGCACCCGAAGAGCTGGGCGGATCGGGACAGAACGAGTTCACCCAGGCGCTGGTGTCCGAGGTGATTTCGAAGTGGAATCCGGCTGTGGGCCTCTCACACGGGGCGCATGACAACCTGTGCCTGAATAACCTGCTGCGCAATGGATCCGAAGAGCATGTGAAGAAATACGTGCCGGGCCTTTGCTCGGGCGAGCTGGTTGGTGCTTTGGGCCTGACCGAACCGGGTGCGGGATCCGATGCGCTCGGATCCATGGCCACAACTGCCCGCCGCGACGGTGATGATTATGTCATCAACGGCTCGAAGATTTACATCACCAACGGCCCCATTGCCGATGTGATCCTGCTTTATGCCAAAACCGACAAGTCGAAGGGCGCCAAGGGCATTTCTGCTTTCATCATCGAGACGGACAATCCCGGTTTCAAGGTGGCGCAAAAGCTTGACAAGATGGGCTTTCGCGGCTCGCCAACCGGAGAACTGGTGTTTGAGGATTGCCGCGTACCCGCATCCGCCATGGTTGGACCGGAAAACACCGGCGTTTCGGTGGTAATGAGCGGGTTGGATCTGGAGCGTGCTATGGTTGCCTCAGTCTGCGTTGGCATGGCCGAACGCGCCCTGGAACTAGGGCTGGAATACGCCAAGATTCGCGAACAATTCGGCAAACCGATTTCAAGTTTCCAGATGATGCAGTCGAAACTGGCCGAGATCTACACCGAGGTCGAAACCGCGCGCGCATTCGGTTATCGGGCACTGGCCGCCTGTACGGGCCTACCAAAAGGGGCCGGGGGCCGTGGCGAAATCCACAAACTGACCGCGGCGGCCTGTCTTTACGCAGGCGAGGCATTCAACAAGGCGGTGACCGAAGCCTGCCATATTCATGGTGGCTCTGGCTACATGCAGGACACCGAGATCAACCGGCTGTTCCGCGCCAACAAATTGTTGGAGATCGGCGCGGGAACAAGCGAAGTCCGCAAGATCATCATTGCCGAAGAACTTTTGCGCGCCTGAGGGGGACGAGACCATGAACAAGCAACTGCGCAACGACACCGCTCTGCCAACACATTTCATGACGGACGAACAGCAGGCCCTGGCCGATCAGGCCGGCAAGTTCTTCATGTCCGAATTCCACCATCTGAATGCGGAAATGGACGATACAGATGACCTGCCGCCTTCGGTTTTCCCCAAGCTGGGCGAGATGGGATATCTCGGCCTGAACGTGCCGCCGGAATTTGGCGGCGCGGGGCTGGATTTTACTTCGGCCTGTATCATCACCGAGGAAATGTCGCGCGCCTCGGCGGCCATCGGACTGACCCATGTGGCCCATGACAATTTGTGCGTCAACAATATCTACCGCAACGCCAATGACGAATTGCGCCGCAAATACCTGCCGGGGCTTTGCAACGGCACGCTGATCGGCGCCCTGGGTCTGACCGAACCTGGCGCGGGATCCGATGCGCTTGGCTCGATGCGGACCACGGCCAAAAAGGATGGCGACGACTACATCCTGAACGGCGCCAAGATCTATATCACCAATGGGCCGATTGCCGATCTGGTGCTGGTCTATGCCAAAACATCGCCCGAAAAAGGGGCCAAGGGCATTTCCGCCTTTATCGTGGAAACCGACACGCCCGGTTTCAAGGTGGCGCAGAAGCTCAACAAGATGGGTTTCCGTGGCTCGCCCACCGGCGAACTGGTGTTCGAGGACTGCCGGGTGCCCGCAAAAAACATGGTCGGCAAACTTGATGGCGGCGTTGCCGTGACGATGTCCGGGCTTGATCTGGAACGGGCCATCGTCTGTTTCAACGCCTTGGGTATTGCTCAGCGGGCATTGGATATTTCCATCGACTACGCCAAGACACGCCAGCAATTCGGCAAACCGATCGCCAGTTTTCAGATGGTTCAGGCGATGCTGGCCGACATGTATACGCAGATCGAGGCCGCGCGCAGCCTGTCCTTGCGCACCGCAGCCATGTGTGAGGGCCTCGAAGAGGGCGCAGGCGGGCGCGGCGAAATCCACAAGCTCACCGCTGCGGCGATCTACAAGGCCGCTGAGGCGACATCCTTCGTGCTGGACAAAGCTGTCCAGATTCACGGCGGCTCAGGCTACATGCGTGATACCGAAGTGAACCGGCTGTACCGAACCGGTCGCGTGCTTGAGGTCGGCGCGGGCACCCAGGAGGTTCGCAAACTCATCATCTCCGGCGAATTGCTGAAGAACTAAGGGGGCGGAACATGAGCGAAGCGAAATCAAGGCGTTACGCGTCGGATCTCATGGCGGGCCAGGTTGCCCTGGTCACGGGGTCTGGATCTGGAATGGGCCGGGCGACGGCGATCGAAATGGCCTCTTGCGGGGCCAGGCTTGCGCTGTTCGCGCGCCGGGAAGAGCCGCTGGAGGAGACCGCCGAGATGATCCGGTCGGCGGGGGGCGAGGCCTTTGTCGTGCCCGGAGATACCCGCGACGAGGACAGTATCGAAACCGCGATGGGACGCATCAAGGACCACTACGGGCAGTTGGATGTCTTGGTGAACAATGCCGGCGGCCAGTATATCGCGGCCGCCCGCGATATCACCAACAAGGGCTTCGAAGCCGTGATCCGCAACAACCTGATAGGGTCTTGGCAAATGACACGCGCCGCTGCCGATCACTTCATGTACGACAATGGGGGATCGGTTGTGTTTGTCACCGCCATCTCGGCGCGCACCGCGCTTACCGGCTTTACACACACCGTCGCCGCCCGCGCCGGTGTGACGGGCATGATGAAAACGCTGGCCGCCGAATGGGGCGAATACGGCATCCGCCTGAACTGTGTCGCGCCCGGCACGATCAAGACCGATGCGCTTGGCCGCTATCCGATTCCGCCGGAACAGTGGAAAAAGCTGAACCGCTCAGTGCTAAACCGGATGGGGGCGGCCGAGGACATCGCTGGCACGATCATTTTCCTCGCTTCGAAACTTGGCGGTTTCATTACCGGCGAGGACATCTATGTAGACGGCGGTGAGACCTTGCATATGGGTCATGACGCGCGGGACATGATCAACCCCGCGATGTTCGAGAAACGCGAACGCGGAGATGGCAAGAATGAATAAACAGCCCGTCCTTCTGGAGATTTCCGACAGGATCGCCACGGTAACGCTGAACGACCCCGAGCGTCGCAATCCGGTTACCGGGAACGACATGATCGCTGCCCTTCTGGAGACCTTCGCCAAGGTGCAGGCCGATCCGCAGGTCAGCGTGATGATTCTGACCGGGGCCGACCCCGCCTTTTGTGCCGGCGGGGACATCAAGGAGATGAACGATCCCGACAGTGTGTTCCGCAAGGAGCCGCTGGCGGCGGCCCAGAGCTATGTTGATGGGGTGCAGCGGCTGCCGCTTGCGCTCTACAACATGGATATTCCGACCATCGCCGCAGTCAACGGCCCGGCGGTGGGCGCGGGGTGCGACCTGACCATGATGTGCGACATGCGCATCGCGTCGGAAAAAGCAAGGTTCGGCGAGGTGTTTCTGAATCTCGGAATCATTCCGGGCGATGCGGGCAGCTGGTTCCTGTTGCGTCGTCTGGGCCACCAGAAGGCCGCCGATCTGACCTTCTCAGGGCGCATGGTCGAGGCCAAGGAAGCGCTGGAGCTTGGTATGGTGCTTGAACTTGTGCCTCATGAAAAATTGATGGAACGGGCCCGCGAACGGGCCGCTGGCATCGCCGCGAAACCGCCGCGCGCGGTGCGGGTCGCCAAGCGTCTGATGCGCAATGCCGAACGGATGGACCTGCCGGATTTCCTGAATTCCGCGGCGGCCTATCAGGCGCTCATGCATCAGACCGAAGACCACCACGAGGCGGTTGCTGCGTTCGTCGAAAAACGAAAACCCAATTTCACGGGGCGTTAAAGGAAAGATCGCATGTCAGACATCACCCAAAAGAAGATGGAGCAAATCGCGCAGATGTGGAATGCGCGCGGCAAGGGTCTGATAACGCATATGGCGCTTGAGATCGAAGAGGTCTCGACCGAAGGTGTTCGGGTTCGGATGCCGTTCAATCCGGACTTTTGCGTCGATGCGGAACAATCGCTGCTCCACGGTGGTATCCTGACGGCACTTCTGGACAGTGTCTTTGGACTGGCGAACTTTGTTGCCATCGAAGGCGTCAGTACCATGGCCACTCTTGACCTCAGAGTTGATTACCTGCGCCCGGCCCGTTCGCGCGCGGATGTCATCGTTCAAGCGCATTGTTTTCGCAAGACCCGTCACATCGCCTTCAATTCCGGCAGCGTCTGGTTCGCGGGCCATGAGGATGCTGAAATAGCCAGGGGAACCGCCTCGTTTGCATTGACGCGCGGCGAAACCAGCCTGTTTGACGCAATGACAAAAGGAAAAACCTCGTGATGGACGTGCAAACTGTCAATGCCAATGTATCCCGGGTGCCGTTCTTCCGATTTCTCAACTTTGAGGTCAGAAGTCTAGACAGTCTCCATGCTGAGGCGGAAATGACCTTTGATGACCGCCATATCGGTAACCCGATCATGGAGTACTACCATGGCGGCATAATCGCGAGTTTTATGGAGGCCACTGCCGCCATCGCGGTACAGCCCGATTTCGCCGACGTTCCGGCCAAGCCGATCAACTTGACCGTCGATTACCTCAGACCCGGTGTGAAGGGACCGCTTTTTGCGCGCGCTAACGTCACGCGCAAAGGCAAGCGGATGGCAAGCGTCAGCGTGCTCAGCTGGCAGACGGATCGGGAAAAGGCGGTTGCCGAAGGGCTGTATCACTTCCTTCTGGTCTGACCGGGGCAACCGCTTTCAGGGTTACCTTGTCCTGTGGACGGGGCCGCTTCCCGGTTACAAATGCCTTCCAGTAACAGATTGATGAGCATGCTGGAGAATTCAGGCAGTGATAGATATCCTTCCACTCCTGCCTTGTTCGGGTCGAACCATTCCACCGTCCAGTTTAAGGCACCCAACATCACCTGGCGCAAGGGTACGATCTTGATATCCGACCGTATGGCACCGTCGTCCTGAGCTTCACGGAGTATCCAATCCCAGAGTTTTCCATACTCATGGCGAATACCCCTGTGCCTCTCCCTGAAATGATTGGGGAGCATTCCATAGCTTCTGATATTCGCCGAGGTGAATTCGCTTGCCTTGAAGAGGAAATCCAGGTGCGCCCAGATTGCAGTCGCTATCCTGGCGTGATGATCGTACGGGGCATCGAATTTCCGAACGGCGGCTTCGACACCTGCTAGCAAGTCCCTCAGTCCGGCGTTTAGAACTTCGTCAACGATCGCTTCCTTGGAGTTGAAATGGTAATAGACGCTTCCCGCTTTCATGTCCGCTTCTTCCGCGATCTTTCTCAGCGTGGTCGCCTTGTAGCCATTGTCCCTCAGAACGCGCGCTGCGGCCTTTAGAATTTCTGCACGGGTCTTAGCCGCCTTGCCGTCGGGATCCGGGGTTTTGGCGGGAGTGGCGGGGCACAGCTTCAAGCCTCCGGTACCCGCCTTGCGATGTGGACACATTCCGTCAAGTATCAGCTTACTCATTCGTTCCGCGAGGATGCGCACCGGATACTTGTCGACATCGTACCATTCTACGGTCCAGTTCATGGCACTTAGGATGAACTGGCGGATCACAGCAGTGGATATGTCGCTTCGAAGGTGGCCGGCGCGTTTGGCGTCATTCAGGAATTTGCCCCAGGCCCCTGCATATGATGCACGCAATTCGCGATGCGGGGCGCGTGTTTCGTCCGACAACATCGGATAGTTCCGAATATTGGCTGACGTGAAGTCGCTGTCGGTCAATAGGTAGGTAAGGTGTGTTTCAATCAGCAGTCTGAAAGTCTTGCGAAAATCCTCCGAACTTGTCGGTGCCGACCGAACGATTTCACTGACCGCCTGATATAGTTGACGGACGCCAAGATCGAGAACATCGCTCAGAATCTGGTCCTTGGATTGAAAATGATAATAAATGCTGCCGGCCTCAATGCCAGCTTCCTGCGCGATGTCGCGCATAGTCGTTGCGTGATAGCCTTCATACCGAAAAAGTCGCGCAGCCGCCGAAAGGATACCCTCACGTGTCCTCTCAGACTTGCTCAAGTCTTCGCTCAGTGTCCTGGGTGGGTCAGTCTTGTGTACCATTCCATTTCGATACTTGCGGGACACGAGACTGTCCATTGCATTAAATCTAACAAATGTTAGAATAACGCAAGGAACGTTCCGAATCAAGTTCTTTGCCAAGATGATAGCGGAAGAGGAGGACCTCCATATGCGAGGGTTGAGTGGAAAACGCGTGATCGTGACCGGCGGCGGCAGCGGCATCGGGCGCGCGGTGTGCGAACGGTTCGGCGAAGAAGGTGCCGAGATTGCGATCTTTGACATGAGCGAAGACGGGGCGAAGGAAACGGTTCGCCTGATCACCGAGGCCGGCGGCAAGGCGCAGGCCTTCAAGGTGGACATCACCGACCGTGCCCAGGTCGACAAGGCTGTAGCCGAGTTCGAGGCCGGGGGTCCGGTCGATGTGCTGGTGAACAATGCCGGCTGGGACGTGATCAAACCGTTCCTCGACACCGATCCCGACCTTTGGAAAAAGGTCATCGACATAAATCTTTACGGTCCGCTGAATATGCATCACGCGGTGCTTCCGGGCATGGTCAAGAACGGCGGCGGCCGTGTGGTCAACATCGCGTCCGACGCCGGACGCGTCGGATCATCCGGCGAAGCCGTGTATTCGGCCTGCAAGGGTGGCATCATCTCGTTCACCAAAACCGTAGCGCGCGAACTGGCGCGTAAAGGTATTCAATTGAATGCGGTCGCCCCCGGCCCGACCGATACGCCGCTGTTCGCTCAGGTTGCCGAGGGCGAGGCCGGTCAAAAGATCGCCGAAGGTCTCAAGCGGGCGATTCCGATGAAGCGTCTTGCGCAGCCGACGGATTACCCTGGCATCATCTGCTTCCTGTCGTCGGACGACGCAGGGTTCATTACCGGCCAGGTGATTTCGGTTTCGGGCGGCCTGTCCATGCACGGTTAAAACGCTGGCAGCAGCGCCGGACTCAAGGCGCTGCTGCCATACCGTGCCAAGAGTTACCTCCCCGACTGGCCGCGCCTTATGTGCGGCCCTTTTTCATTCTAGAAAGGTTGCGAATGTTTCAGCCAGGCTCTGACATCCAGCGGACAAGCACGCTGACCTCATTTCTGAAGGGCCGCGGCATTGACAGTTACGAGGAACTCGTCCGCCGTTCGAATGAAGACCCAGACTGGTTCTGGGGCCAGATCATTGACCATGCCGGGATACGGTTCGCGCGGCCCTACAGCCGGTTGCGAGATATCTCCGAAGGGCCCGAATCGATCCGGTGGGCCGTCGGGAGTACTTTGAATCTGACGGAAACCTGTCTTGACGCCCGAATTGCCGATGGCTTGGGCGACAAGGTCGCAATCGACTGGGTCGGCGAAGACGGAAGCCGCCGCCGCTGGACCTATTCCGACCTTACCGCCGAAGCCTCCCGCGTCGCCTCGGCCCTTGCCACGCGCGGTGTAAGGCCCGGTCAGGCGGTGGGCATCTATATGCCGATGATCCCCGAAATCGAGGCCGCGCTTCTGGGTATTGCCCGGCTGGGCGCGGTTGCGGTGCCGCTGTTTTCCGGTTTTGCGCCCCATGCCATCGTATCGCGCCTGAACGACGCGGATGCCGTGGCGGTGTTGACGGCGGATGCCACACCCCGGCGAGGCAAGCCGGTCTGGATGGAAGCGACCCTTGCCCAGGCTTTGACCGACGTACCATCGGTTCATACCGTGATCAGCCTGCGACGGTTCGGCGATGCGGTGGCCGATCCGGCCCGCGATCTGGACTGGACCGAAACAGTGGGCCGCGCCAGTCCGGAGTTTGCCGCCGTTCCCGTCAGTGCCGATGACACCTTTCTCATCGCCTACACATCGGGCACCACCGGGCGGCCCAAGGGTGTCGTGCATACCCATTTGGGCGTGCAGGCCAAGGCCACGGCCGATTTCCTGCTTTGCCTCGACATGAAACGGGATGACCGGCACCTCTGGATGACCGACATGGGGTGGGTCATGGGACCGCTCACCCTTTTATCGGTGCTCTTGTCCGGTTCGACTCTGGTGCTGGCCGAGGGCGCACCATCAATGCCCGGCGATCCCTTCAGGCTGCTGCGTCTTGCGTCCGAGATGGAGGTCACGCATCTCGGCGTGGCCCCGACCCTGGTACGGCAGTTCATGACGCAGGATACTGAATCTTTGTCGGGCTACGACTTGTCGTCCCTGCGCATCCTCGCCTCGACCGGCGAGCCCTGGACCGAGGATGCCTGGCTCTGGCAGCTCGATCATATCTGTCGCCGCCGCGCCGTGCCGCTGAACATCTCGGGCGGGACCGAGCTTTTTGGCGCGATCCTGACCTCGACCGTGCTGCACGAGCTCAAGCCCGGCGGATTTTCGGCCCAGGCCCTGGGTGTCGGGGCCAAGGTTCTGCGCCAGGACGGCAGCGAAGCCGCACCGGGCGAGGTCGGCGAACTGGTCGTGACCCAGCCGCCTCTGGGTCTGACCCCGGCCATCAGGGGGGACCGCGATCGCTACCTTGACACCTACTGGTCCACCTTCCCCGGCCTCTGGCGGCACGGCGACTGGGTGCGCTGCGATCCGGACGGGACATGGTATATCCTGGGCCGGTCGGACGACACGCTGAACATCGCCGGCAAACGCATCGGCCCGCCCGAGATCGAGGCGGCCCTGACCGAAACCGGAGAGGTGGTGGACACCGCGGCCATCGCGGCACCTGATGACATCAAGGGCGTGGCTGTCGTCTGCGTCTGCGTGGCGGCACCAAATGTGTCGCCGGACGCGGAGCTCGTGAACCGGCTCAAGGATCGTGTCGGGGAAATCGTCTCGAAACCCTTCCGCCCGCGCGAGATCCACTTTGTCGAAGCGCTGCCCAAGACCCGCAGCATGAAAACCATGCGCCGTGTCGTGCGCGCCGCCTTTCTCGGTGAAGATCCAGGCGATCTGTCGTCGATCAGCAACCCGGAAACCATTCAGCCCATCGCAGACCTGCAAAAGGAAAAGTCATGATCACTGTTTTCGGAGCCACGGGCACGACTGGTGCGCCCCTCGTCGACACGCTTCTGGCAAAAGGCGCGACCGTGCGCGCTGTCACCAGCGACCTCTCAAAGTTAGACGCGCTAAAGGCCAAAGGATGCGAGGCGGTCGTCGCGGATTTCACGGACCCTGCCGCGCTGGCGCGGGCCTGTGACGGGGCAGAAAAGATATACCTGGTCACGCCTGCCCATCTGAACATGCGCCAGTGGAAGGCGAACGTGATCGAGGCGGCCAAGGCCGCGGGCGTGCGCCATATCGTTGTGGCCACGGGGCTTGGCGCGTCGCCCAAGGCGGGGCTGACCTTTGGAAAGTGGCATTCCGAAACCCAGGAGCTGCTGAAGCAAAGCGGCCTTGACTGGACCTTTGTCCAGCCGACCTATTTCATGCAGAACCTGCTGTGGCAGGCCGGTAACATTGCAAAGGACGCCGTGTACTATGACGATCTGGGCGGCCCCGTGGCCTGGATCGACGCCCGCGACATCGCGGATGTCGCCGCCGAGGCGCTGACCGCTCCGGGTTACGAAGGCAAGGCTCTTGGTCTGACCGGGCCCGAAGCTCTTACCGGAGAAGATATCGCCGCCCTCCTGTCCAGGGTGACCGGGCGCACTGTCACCTGCGCACCCCTGTCGGCCGAAAATGCCAAGGCGGGCATGGTGGCTGGCGGAATGCAGGACGAGGTCGCCAGAGCCATGGTCGAATTGGCTTCCATCGCGCCCAAGGGCTACCTTGCCGGCATCGAGACCACGGTCAGCGATGTGATGGGACGCCCGGCGCGCCGATTTGCCGATTTCGTCCCCGAGAACCGGGATGCTTTCGTCAAGTAACCTGATGGCGGCGCCGCTTTATCTCGAACTGGCGCCGCCTGAGGAAGCGGCCAAACAGATCGACCATTTGTTCGTGTTCCGCGATACCGGTGTGCTGAGCGGTGGTGGACGCGGGCGGTTCGCAACCGACCTCTTTACCCTTTCGGTAACGCGCGACGACAGCGGCGGCGGGCGCGTATCGCTGGCAGAACCGCGCCCCTATTTTTCGCCCCGCCCAAGGCCATTCCAGGGTGTCGTGGCCGGGCTGCGACTGTCGTCACGACCGCAGCGATTTCCCGACTCCAAAGGGCTGGACATGCTGGCCTCAGAACTGGCCCGGGTTCAGACCGGGGACGATGACCTGCCTGCGCTCATCGCGGTGCTTGACGGCCTTGCGAGAGACCTGCGCTTTGCCGCACCACCCGGAGCTTACAGCGACCGGACCAAACGTCGAAAGGTGCGGGCGGAAACCGGCGTGTCGCGGCGGCGGCTTGCGACCTTGCGACGCTTTCGCCGGGCTCTCGGGCAGCTTGCGTCAAAGACCCTGCCGCTGAGCGATCTGGCGCTGGACGCCGGATATTACGATCAATCTCACTTGTCCGCCGCTTGCCGGATCTTCGCCGGCAAACCGCCCGGCGCGTTGCGCGCTCTGTCTATTCCGCGTCGTTTTGACCTTTCGCTACAAGATACGCGCCTCAAAGACCGCCTAAGATTGGTCATTGACGAATGAAATCGAAGAGGAAGACCCGCCATGACACAATTCAAACCGAAAAACCCCGACTATGACGCACGCGTGCGCAACAGTTTCGATCGCCAGAAGGTGATGAACACGTTGGGGATCAGCATTGCCGAGTTGTTACCCGGCCGCATCGTTCTGGAAATGGCACATCAGGTTGCACTGACCCAGCAGCATGGGTTTTTGCATGCCGGAATCGTGTCGACAGCGCTGGACAGCGCCTGCGGATACGCGGCCTTTTCGCTGATGCCAGCGGACGCGGCAGTGTTGACGGCCGAATTCAAGATCAACCTACTCAACCCGGCGGACGGCGAACGGTTTCGCTTCGTCGCTGACGTGGTGAAACCAGGCAGGACGCTGACCATATGCGAGGCGCGTGCCTATGCCGTGAAGGGCCAGGATGAAAAGCTCGTCGCAACGATGACCGGAACGCTCATGGCGCTGATCGGGCGGGCGGGGGTCGCGGACTGAGCGCAACCCGGCCGCAGCACATCCGATCCGGGCGGCCGGGCCGATTATTCAGACAGCTGGATCAGCTGTTCCAGCGGCTCGCGACCTCGGCCAACCGTTTCCCGTAGGCGCGCGCGGTATCCAGGTCGCCGCCAGCAGGCTCAGACCTGTCAAGCGGGAATGTTAGCTTTTAGCAGTGCGGTCGCCGATTGTCCGTCGTCAGGGTTTTTCGGAGAGCTGAGACTGTATCGTAACGGAGGATCTGGTTCGGTTTCTGTTCAAGTTTATGCGGCAGCGGCCTGATGCTGCAACCGTAATTGGAACGGATGGACGCCCACGGTGCCGATGGGCTGCCGTCACGCCGGAGTTTCCAGTCAGGGCTGAGCTGGCGCACCATTCTGGCCAAGCGCGAGAACTTTCGTGCTGCCTTCGCCGGGTTCGACTTTCGGGGAGTTGCGAACTTTGACGACAACGACATTGAGCGCCTACTTGCCGATGAAGGAATTGTTCGCTATCGAGGCAAGATCGAAGCCGTGATCAACAACGCTCGCCGTACTTTCGAGGTCGTCCAAGAGGAAGGCTCCTTCGCCGCATTCATCTGGCTATATGAACCCTGCCAAGGACGACGCACTGCCACAAATGCGGTCCAAATCAACAGCGTCCGAGACCCTTTCCAAAGACCTACGAAAGCTTGGCTTCAAATTCGTGGGACCGACCACCGTATATGCATTCATGCCGGCCATGGGATGTATCAACGATCACGCAGAAGTCTGTTGGATGCGAAAGGACGTCGAAACAGCCCGAAATACCCTTCGCACACCGACATAGGCAACTGTCGGCCAATTAACGTGAAAAAATTCAAGGCCACTTAGCGTGGAAAGTCACAGACAGGTTTCGCGTCAGTCGACCGAGACTTCAGAGCCTTGAGAGTAGCGTGGCCAATTGAGCGGCGTCTTTGGGTTTCAGCTTTGCGCCGATCCTTTCCGACAGAACCCGTTCATAGATCGGCCACATCGCCCTCCTGACAGATTTACCCTTTTCAGAGATAGAAATGTTTTGACCTCGCCCATCTTCCGAGCAGTCCCGTCGGTCCACCAGCCCTGCTTTCACCATGCGGTCCAGCAACCGCGACGTACCGTATTGGGGTAACAATATCCGGTCTTTGAGTTCGAATGGACGGAGTCCGTCCGGGCCTGCCTTCTCGAGTTCGAGAAGCGCGTCATACCATGCAAGTGGCGGGTATCCTGCCGATTTCAGAGACGATTCGACAGCCTCAAGCAAAACGCGGCTTTTAGTCATGAGGGCTGTCCAGGCGGCCTCAGTAGCATGGTCAATCTCGTTCATATCCAGCACCTATCATGTGCATGCAAGTGCATCAACCTTGACGTCGCATGTAACGCGCTATATATAGATGCAAGTGCATCGACATATAGGATCATATCATGTCAAAATCGCACCTCACAGAATTTGGGATATTCCTGCTCCGTATAGCACTCGGTATCATGTTCCTGGCGCACAGCCTGTTTCTCAAGCTCTTCATTTTCACACTTCCCGGAACGGCGCAGTTCTTCATTTCGATCGGGCTGCCCGGCTGGTTTGCTTATATGGTCTTTGCAGTCGAGGCGATTGCCGGTGCCTTTTTGGTCCTCGGCATACAGGCGCGGTGGGTCGCGTCGGCGACCGTGCCCATCCTGGCCGGAGCGACCTGGGCTCACTCCGGAAACGGCTGGATGTTCGGATACGAGAACGGCGGGTGGGAATACCCGGCCTATCTGACGCTGCTTGCCATCGTGCAAGGGCTTCTGGGCGACGGCCGTTTCGCCCTCAGCCCTTCCTTCGCGCCCGGTAACGTGCAGATGGAGGGAGAGACAACATGAGCCTCCACCTCATTAGCCATGCGCTCTGCCCATATGTGCAGCGCGCGGCGATCTCGCTCACTGAGAAAGGTGTCACGTTCGAGAGAACTGACATCGATCTTTCGAACAAGCCCGACTGGTTTCTTGCCATATCTCCGCTGGGCAAGACGCCTGTCCTGGTTGTGGACGGGACGCCGATTTTCGAATCTGCGGTTATCCTCGAATATCTTGAGGATACACAACCCCACGCGCTTCATCCGCACGACGCTCTCGATCGCGCCCGCCACCGTGCCTGGATTGAATTTGGATCTGCTGTCTTGAACGACATTGCGGGGTTCTACTCGGCGCCGAACGAGAAAGCGTTGGAAGAAAAAGTGGCGGCGCTCCGCGCAAAGTTCCTTCGGCTGGACGCGGAGCTTGGGGAGGGACCATGGTTCGATGGCCACCGGTTCAGCCTCGTCGATATCGTATTCGGCCCGGTCTTCCGCTATTTCGACGTTTTTGACACCATCGGAGAGTTTGGCGTCTTCACAGGGCTTGCCCGTGTAAGGGCCTGGCGACATGAACTGGAGCGTCGGGTTTCTGTGAAGAATGCCGTCAGTGAAGATTACCCGACCCTTCTGCGTGACTTCATCAGACGGCGCAATTCTTACCTGTCCCAGATCATGCAGACAGGAGGGCCGAAGAAGACAGTTACACAGGTGCGATCGGCTGACCGCTGATCACTTGATATCGTTTTGTCGGGCCGCAGTACAGAACCGGACGTTTGAGGTCGCTTGGCGAATGTCCGCTTTGTCCCGCACATCGGATAGTCGCCGACTTTCCCTTGAAGGCCCGCAGCAGCCCCAACCGGCAATTGCCGGCAGTCCATGCCCGTCCGTGCGATGCGCAGGGTTACTGCTGCCCCCACAGCGAAACCGGGAACAAACCACCGATCGCATTGATGAATGGCTCAGGGATCTACGAATCCTCCTGAGCTCAAACACCCGGAAAACCCTAGCCGTGTAGTCCGACAGAGGGCTGCGCTTCAATCGCGGGTCAATCTATCCCAGATGGTGGATCACTTTCAGGGGGTTACTCCAAAGGGCGGGGATAAGAAACTCGTGGCAACGAGGATAAGAACGCTTTTATCGCTATTGGGGCGAACTGGCGTGGCTGGCTGACGATCGGGTCAGAGCGAAAATTAATCTGCGAGCCGGGCTTCGAGGATATGCCGCTGGATCTTGCCGCTGGTCGATCTGGGAAAATCCTCGAACGCGATGAAGCGAATTTCGCGTGGTCGCTTATAGCCAGCGAGGCTTTCGCGGCACAAGTTCAGCAGCGCCTCGGCATCCGGCCCGTCATCGTCACAGGCGACAAAGGCCACCGGGCTTTCCCCCCATTTCGCGTCGAAGGCCCTTACCACGGCGGCATCGATCACATCGGGATGAGAAAGAAGCACACGTTCGATTTCCGCCGGATAGACGTTTTCACCTCCGGTCTTGATCAGGTATTTCGCCCGATCCACAAAGTCGACGGTGCCGTCCGCATTGCGCCGGAACAGATCGCCCATGTGGAAAAAGCCGTTGCGAAAGTCACGGGCATTGGTGTCGTCGGCGTTCCAGTACCCGGAAAACAGCGTCGGACCCCGAAGCGCCATTTCGCCCGGCGTTCCATCGGGGACTTCGCGGTCGTCGGGATCGACCAGCCGCACCTCGCAAAAGGCGCTGATGCGCTTGGACAGCCGGTCCGGGGTCACACCCGGCGCGATCAGATCGGCGGTTCCCGGCGGCAGGCCGGTTTCGGTCGCCCCGAAGGAATTCAGATAGGGCGTGTCCAGAAGACCGGTCAGTTCCGCGATCTGATGCGGCGGCACCAGATCAGCCATTGCGCCGCAAACCTTGATCCCCTTCAGCGGCAAAGGGTTGGCGTGCCGTTCGTTAATAAAAGCCTCCAGTGCCCCGGGCATCATCACGAACCAGCCGATCCTGTGGCGTGACAGCGCCTCGTTGATGACGGCGGGCTGCAGCCCGTCCACCATCACCACGGTCCCACCCCGCAGGATCGTTGCCAGCGCATGATCGGTGGAGGCCATGTGGAACATCGGCGCCCAGGCGATGAACCCGTCGCCGGGATCCAGCGCCAGCTGGGCCGCAAAAACCATGGATCGGGCGATATGCGCGCGGTGGCTGATATGCGCCCCCTTGGGCAGGCCCGTGGTCCCCGAGGTATAGAGGATCGTCAGACCGGCCTCGGGGTCGTCAACCATGGTTCCGGTGCGCGGGTCCGGCTCGACCCCGGCAATGGCCGTTTCCAGGTCTGGCCCGACGGTTAGACAGGGTGTCGACGCGACGGCGCGGTAAGCTTCTGAAAGTTCCGGTTCGACAACCGCGAGAACCGGCTCGACCAGATCGATGCAGTGCCGCAGTTCATCGGGGGCAAGCCGCCAGTTCAGACAGGCGACGATCGCGCCGATTCCCGCTGCTGCAAGTTCGACCTCCAGGTATTCTGAGCGGTTATGCGACAGGATCGCGATCCTGTCTCCGGGCGCCACGCCTCGTGCCAGAAAGACAGCCGCCAGACGATCGACCCGCTCCAGCAGTTCTGCATAGGTCAGTTTCCTGCTGCCGTCCTCGATGGCGAGGGCGCGGGCGCAGTCATGTGCGCGGGTTCGAAAGATCGAATACAGATCAGCGCGCCCCGCGCGGATGACGCCGGTCAGCATAGTTTCCCCCTTGCCCGAGCCTCGGTTCAGAGATCCTGCGCCAGGCGCACGCCCTCATCAATGGCGCGCAGCGCATCCAGTTCGGCGGCCTCCTTTGCCCCGCCGATCATCGTAACCAGGACGCCGCGCGCTACAACCTCTTTGGCCAGGGCCCGTTCCGGTTCCTGACCGGTGCACAGCACAATTGTATCGGCTGCGATGACCGTCGGGTTTCCGTCCGCGACGATGTGCAGCCCCGCATCGTCGATATGTTCATAGGTCACCCCGCCCATTGCCTCGACCCCATGTTTGCGCAGCGCGTTGCGCAGGATCCACCCTGTCGAAACACCAAGCCCCGCGCCCGGTTTAGCGGTCTTGCGCTGCAGCATGACGACCTTGCGGCGCGACGGCTTCGGTGCCAGAGGGTCGCCCGCCAGGGCACCCGAGGAGACAAATTCGGGGTCCACTCCCCAGGTTTCGCAAAAGACGTCGGAATTCGCGGTCTCGGCGGGTTTGGTCACTAGGAACTCGGCCACATCATGACCGATGCCCCCCGCCCCCATCACCACGACACGGTCGCCCGCCTCGCGGTCACCGGACAGAATTTCGGCGTAGGTCGCGACGCTGGGATGGTCGATACCCGGCAGGTCGGGAATGCGCGGCGTGACCCCGGTGGCGATGACCACATGGTCAAATCCCTCAAGATCGCTCGCCTCTGCCCGCTGTCCCAGACGCTGCGTGACCCCGTGTTTCTGCATCTGACCGGCATAATACCGCAGGGTTTCGTCGAATTCGTCCTTGCCTGGTGCGGCGCGGGCCAGATTCAGCTGACCGCCCAATTTGTCCTGCGCTTCGAACAGGGTGACATCGTGGCCCAGCCGTGCCGCCTCGGCGGCTGTGGCCATGCCCGCGGCACCACCGCCAACGACGGCCACTTTCTTTGGCGTGTCGGTTGGCGTATCCCGGAATTCCGTTTCACGCCCGGCCCTTGGATTGACCAGACATCCGACCGGCCGGTCCGAAAAAATGAAATCCAGGCAGGCCTGGTTGCAGGCAATGCAGGTGTTGATCTCGTCTGCGCGGCCCTCGCGCGTCTTTTTCACGAAATGCGGATCGGCCAGAAACGGGCGCGCCATCGAGATCATGTCCGCATCGCCAGAGGCAAGTATGTCTTCTGCAAGCTGGGGTGTGTTGATCCGGTTCGAGGCGACTACCGGGATCGACACCGCCGCTTTGACGTTGGCTGCCGCCTTGCGCCAGGCACCGCGCGGCACCGGGTAGGCGATCGTCGGCACGCGGGCCTCATGCCAGCCGATGCCGGTGTTCAGGATATCCGCACCCGCAGCCTCGATCTTGCGGGCCAGTGCGGCAATTTCATCGGCGGGCGCGCCGCCCTCGACCAGATCGGCCGCCGAAATCCGGTAGATGACCAGAAAGTCGGGGCCGCAACGTTCGCGCACCGCGCGCACGATATCGACCGGGAATCGGTGGCGGTTCGCGGCGCTGCCGCCCCAGTCGTCTTGGCGCTTGTTGGTGTGGGTGACGGTGAATTCGTTGATCAGGTATCCCTCGGACCCCATGATCTCGACGCCATCAAAGCCTGCGGCCAGCGCATTGGCGGCCGCCACGGCAAAATCCTCGATGGTACGGAGAATGTCGGCTTCGGTCATTTCACGCGGGATGAAACGGTTGATCGGGGCGCGGATCGGCGACGGGGCCACACACCCTTCGATCTTGGCATAGCGCCCGGCGTGGAGGAGTTGCGCGCAGATCAGGCTGCCTTCGGCCTGCACCGCCTCGCAGATCGGGCGCAGGTCAAGCGCTTCTTCCGGGTCATCGATTCTCGGACCTTCTGGATCGAATATGCCCTCGGCATTGGGCGAAAACCCGCCGGTGACCAGAATCGCCGCCTCCCCCCGCGCCCGCTCAGAGTAAAAAGCGACCTGTTTGGCTATGCCGTCAGGCTCGGTTTCCAACCGCGTGTGCATCGACCCCATGATGACACGATTTCGCAATGTATGCTGGCCTGCGCGGATGGGCGAGAGCATGGTTTCAAAGCTTCCATCTGGTCTATTTTTCACTTTGGTTCTCCTCCTCAAAACTGCACTTGATATACATTCTAACATTTGTTAGATTTTTGGAAAGAAGATTTTCGCTCACGAGGAGGAGCACCGATGCAATTCCAGCCTACAGACGATCAGAAGGCGTTTCGCGAGACCGCAAAGCGCTTCGCAACTGAAAGGCTTTCGCCCACATATCAAGAACGCGCCAGCGGCCATACATTCGACCGTGCGCTGATCAAGGAGATGGGCGCACTGGGGCTGATCGGGGCCGATCTGCCCGAGGAATTCGGGGGTCTCGGCGAAAGCTCTGTCACGTCAGGGCTGATCGTCGAAGAGATCGCCTATGCCGATTTCAACGCAAGTTACGTGCAGCTTCTGGGCTCTCTCATGGGCGGAATGGTTGCCAAACATGCCTCCAAGGACATCGCGTCGGAATGGGTGCCCAAGGTTGTTTCGGGTGATGCGGTCATTGGCCTGGGCCTGACAGAGCCGCGCGGCGGTTCGGATGCGGCGAACCTGATTCTGAGGGCCGAGAAATCCGGCAACGGCTGGCGGCTGAACGGTGAAAAGACATCCATGAGTTTTGCCAGTCAGGCGGATGCGGCGGTCGTCTTTGCCCGTACCGGCGATCCTGACGGCGGCTCACGCGGGGTCAGCGCCTTTTTCGTCGATCTGAACCAGGAAGGCATCAAGCGCACCCATTTTGACGACATCGGCACCAAGCCTGTCGGGCGCGGCTCGGTTTTCTTTGACGATGTTTTCGTGCCGGCTGAAAACATGATGGCGGAACAGGACCGTGCCTTTGGCACGATCATGGCGGGCTTCGACTATTCCCGCGCACTGATCGGGCTGGAGTGCCTGGGGGCCGCGCAAGCGTCGGTGGATGAAACCTGGGCCTACGTTCAGGAGCGCGAGGCATTCGGAGCCCCGATCGTGCAGTATCAGGGTGTCAGCTTTCCCTTGGCCGAGGCCGAGACCCAACTGACCATGATGCGCCAGCTTTGCTATTACACGCTGGACCTGCGCGACCGTGGCCTGCCCCACACCTCTCAGGCCGCCATGTGCAAATGGTACCTGCCCAAAACCGCCTGCGAGATCCTGCACCAGTGCCTGATCCTGCACGGACATTACGGCTACACCACCGACCTGCCCCACCACCAGCGCTACAACGATGTGCTCGGCTTGCAGATCGGTGACGGCACCGCGCAGATCCAGAAGCTGGTGATCGCCCGCGAGAAGGTCGGTCGCATGGCGCTGCAGTATGACAAGAAGGCGAAGGGAGCCTCGAAATGAGCGACCCCATCCTCGTCACTTCCGAGGGCAACACCGGCATCATCGAACTGGCCCGCCCCGAGAAATTCAATTGCCTGTCACTTGAGGTGCATGAGCGTATTTCTGTCGCGCGTGCGGAATTCGAGGCGAACCCCGCTATTCGGGCGATCCTCATCCGGGCGCAGGGCAAGCACTTTTGCACCGGTGCCGATCTGGTGGAAGTGAAAGGTAAATTGAACGATCCCGCCGCGCTGGACCATTTCATCGCCTTTGGCATGAAAAACCTGCGTGCGCTCGAAACCTCCTCCCTCCCTGTCGTAGTCGCAGTGCAGGGGTTGTGTCTGGCCGGCGGGATCGAACTGATGCTGGCCTGCGACGTGTGCTTTGCGGCCGAAAGCGCCCAGTTTGGCGATCAGCATGCGCAATTCGGGCTGATTCCCGGTTGGGGTGGCTCGCAGCGGCTGACGCGGTTGATGGGGCAGCGCCGGGCGCTCGACCTGATGTTCTCGGCCCGCTGGCTCAAGTCGGACGAGGCCAAAGAGGCCGGCCTGGTCAACTACATCGTGCCGGATGCGGACCTGCACAAGATCTCGCTGGAATACTGCCAGAAGATCGCCACCCGCTCGCGTCCCGGCATCGCCGAGATGAAGCGGTTGGCGCGCGAAGGTGCGGACCTTGGTATCGACCAGCAGATGCGGCTTGAGCGCGATGCCGCGGTGCGTGCACTGCCCAGCGATGACGTGGCCGAGGGCCTCGACGCATTCGAGAACCGGCGCGCCCCCGAATTCAAGGCCTGAGGACGAAACATGGATTTCATTTTGAACGACGAACAACGCCAGATTTACGAGTATGGCGGCCAGCTGGCGCAGAAATACGACAATGCGTATTGGCTGGACCACGCGCGCAGGCATGAGTTCCCGCACGAGATGTTCAAGCAGATTGCCGATGACGGTTTCCTGGGCATCATGGTGCCCGAGGAATTCGGCGGCGCGGGCCTTGGTATGACTGAAATGGCCCTGTTCATGGAGGGCACCGCCAATCACGGCATTCCGCTTTTGATGATGGTGGTCGGGCCGACCATGTCGCTGGCCCATATCGCCAGCCACGGGAGCGAGTTCCACAAGAAAGAACTGCTGCCGGCCGCCTGCCGCGGTGATATCCAGTTCTGTTTCGCGATCACCGAACCGGGGGCCGGGTCGAACACGATGAAGGCCACTACGCTGGCCAAGCGTCGAGGCAACCGGTTCAGCCTGTCGGGCGAAAAGACCTTCATCACCGGGGCCGAAGTGGCCGACTACTGCCTCGTGGTGGCGCGGACCAAACCGCATACCGAGGTCAGCCGCAAGACCGACGGCTTTACCCTGTTCGCCGTGGATCTGAAGAAAAAAGGCGTCCACAAGCAGCGGGTGAAGATCTCGATCCCCCTGCCCGAGGAGCAGTGGACACTGTTCTTCGACGATGTGGATCTCGGCCCCGAGGATGTGGTCGGCGAGGTGGACGAAGGGTTCTCGATCCTGTTCGACAGCCTCAACCCCGAGCGTATTATCCTGGCCGCCTTGTGCTGCGGCATCGGCCGGTTCGCCCTGAACAAGGGCGTGGCCTATGCCTCCGAGCGCAATGTGTTCGGCCAACCCATCGGTGCGCACCAGGGCGTGCAGCATCCGATGGCCAAGGCGCATACGGCAGTCGAAATGGCCAGTCTGATGACCCGGCGCGCGGCATGGGAGTTCGACAACAAGCTGCCTGCCGGTGCGTCGTCGAACATGGCGAAATATGCCGCCGCCGAAGCCGGGATCGAAGCGGTCGACGCGGCGCTTCAGGCGCATGGTGGATCGGGCTTTACCGAAGATACGGGACTTTACGAAATGTACCCGCTGGTCCGCCTGCTGCGCACAGCGCCGGTGAACCGCGAACTGTGCCTGAGCTTTATCGGCGAAAAGGTCATGGGCCTGCCACGATCCTATTGATCGCCACGGCTAGGAACGGAGAACGACATGCAATTTGGAATGCGCTTCCGGCGGGAAGATGCCGCCGACAAGGTAAATGATCGCTTCTGGCACGCGATCGAGGGCACGCCGCTCGACGAGGTGCGCCGTATTCAGGAAGAGCGACTGCGCGATCAGATGGCCTATCTCAAGGCAAACTCGACTTTCTATCAGGAGAAGTTCGCGAAAGCCGGTGTGGAATTCGACGATATCCGCACCATCGAAGACCTGCAGAAACTGCCCTATACCTACAAGACCGAGATCCGCGAAAGCCTGGCCGCCGATCCGCCGTTCGGCAAACACCGCGCCGCGCCCATGTACGAGATCATCCAAATGCAGGCATCGTCGGGCACGACCGGCAGCCCCTCATATGTGGCCCTGACCGAATCCGACGCCGAAATGTGGCACGAGATGACGGCACGCTGTTTCTTTGCCAATGGCGTGCGGCCGGGCGACATGGTGCTGCACGCGTTTTCGCTCGCCAAGGGCTTTGTCGGCGGCATCCCCGTGATGCAGGGATTGCAGTACATGGGCACGATCGATGTCCCGGTGGGCGCCGATGGCGGTGCGGAACGGCTGCTGCGCGCCTGCGCCGACACCCGCACGCGTTGCGTGGTCGGCGCCCCGAACTTTGTGCTGCACCTGGCCGAAAAGGCTCCCGAGGTACTTGGCTGCAAGGCCAGCGAACTGGGTATCGAGCGCGTGATCGTCGGCGGCGAACCCGGCGGCGGCATTCCCGCAATTCGGGCAAAGATCGAAAAGGCCTGGGGTGCGAAATGCACCGAGATGCTGGGCGGCACCGATCTGGGCGTGACATACTGGGCCGAGTGCGACGCCCAGTCGGGTATGCACATGGTCAACATGGATTATGTCCTGACCGAGCTGCTCGACCCGGAGAGCGGCAGGATCATTCCCTGGAAAAAAGGCGCAGAAGGCGAGATGGTCTATACCGCGCTCGGCCGCCAGGCGAGCCCGCTCGTGCGGTTCCGGTCAGGCGATTATATCGAAGTGATCGATACCGAATGCTCCTGCGGCCGCACCGGACCGAAGATCCGCTGCACCGGCCGCACCGACGACATGCTGATCGTGCGCGGGGCCAATGTCTTCCCGTCGGCGATCAACAGCATCGTTACCGAAATGGTGCCGGACACCAACGGCGTCATGCGCATCGTGGCCGATTTCGAGGGCCATACCACGCAGGGCGCGCTGACGGTGATTGTCGAACGGGGCCCCGATCGCGATCCGGCCGATGACGTCACCCTCAAAAAGAAAATTGAGCAGCGGCTTCGCGACTCCTTGGTCTTCAAGGCCGACGTTCACCTGGTTGCGGCCGACACTTTCGAAAAACCTGGCGCCGCTAAGGTCGCCTTCGTTCTCAGGAAATATCCAGACCTGCCATGACTAGAATGAAATCCCTTCTCGACAGCGGGTCGGACGACTTCCGCGCCAACGACGTGTCTTACCGCGAAAAGGTCGATGAACTACATGCCCTCCGGCTCTTACAGCGCGTCGGCGGCCCCGAAATGGCGCGCAAACGTCATGTGGACAAAGGCAAAATCCTGCCGCGCGAACGGATCGAACGGCTGATCGACCCGGGCACACCATTTCTGGAACTCGGCGAGTTGGCCGGACTGAATATGCACAAGGGAGTTCCACCCGGCGCCGGCATCATTACCGGTATTGGCGTGATCGAAGGCCGTCAGTGCATGATCATCGCCAATGATGCCACCGTAAAGGGCGGCACCTATTTCGGGATCACCTGCCGCAAACACGTCCGGGCACAGAAAATTGCCTGGAAAAACCGCCTGCCCGTCATCACCCTCGTGGACTCCGGCGGTGCCTTCCTGCCCGACCAGGCCAACCTTTTCCCCGACGAAGGCCAGTTCGGCTCCATCTTTCACCAACAGATCGGCATGTCTGGCGATGGTGTGCCGCAAATCGCCGTGGTCATGGGGCCCTGCACCGCGGGTGGTGCCTATATCCCCGCGCTCTGTGACGAAGTGGTGATCGTGCGCGGTCAGGGCTTTATGTATCTGGGCGGACCGGAATTGACCTTTGCCGCAACCGGCGAAAAGGTCGAAGCCGAAGAACTGGGTGGCGGCAAGATGCATTCGTCCGTTTCCGGTGTGACCGACCATTTGGCCGAAGATGACGCCCACGCTCTGGCCATCACGCGCGAAATTGTCAGCCATCTTGGCGAAAAACCCCAACCCCGCAAGACGCCCGAAACGCCCCGTGCGCCCGCCTACCCGGTCGAAGAGATTTATGGGCTCATCAGCCGCGACCCCAAGGTGCCGACCGACAACCGCGAAATCGTGGCTCGGTTGGTCGATGAGAGCGATTTTCACGAATTCAAGCCGCTTTATGGCGACACGATCATGACCGGCTGGGGGCGCATCCACGGCCACGAGGTCGGGATCATCGCCAATACAGGCGTGCTTTTCGTCGAAGCCGCGCTGAAGGCGACGCATTTCATCAATCTCTGCGTCCAGCGTGATATTCCGCTGCTGTTCCTGGCCGATGTGAACGGCTTCATGGTGGGCCGCGAGGTCGAGCAGATGGGCATTGCCAAGGCTGGCGCCAAGATGATCACGGCCATGTCTTCGGCCCGGGTGCCGAAATTCACAATCATCACCGGTGGCTCTTACGGGGCCGGATACCTGGCGATGCTGGGCCGCCCGTTCCAGCCGGACGCAATGTTCGCCTGGCCGACGGGACGGTCGGCAATCATGGGGCCGGAACAGGCCGCCAGCGTGCTGGCTCAGGTCCGCGCGCAGATCAACGAACGCGAAGGCAAAAGCTGGACCCCCGAGGAGGAGGAAGCCTTCAAGGCACCGATCCGCAAGGAATACGAAGATTTTCAGGGAGCCTATAATTTTGCTTCCAACCTTTGGATCGACAGCGTGATCGAGCCCTGTGAGACCCGTGACGTCATGGCGCTGATGCTGGATGTGACATCGCGCAGACCCAAGGTCGATACCAACTTCGGCGTGTTCAGGATGTGAGGAGCGAACCGTGAAAATCAAAACGCTTCTGATCGCCAACCGCGGCGAAATTGCCTGCCGGATCGCGCGCACCGCGCGGGCCAGCGGTATCACCCCTGTCGGCGTGCATTCGCAGGCCGATGCCAATGCCCTGCATGTCCGCGAGATCGGCAAATCTGTCTGTATCGGTGCCGGGCCTGCATCCGAGAGCTATCTGAAAATCGACGCGGTGATTGCCGCTGCGCAATCAGTGGGCGCGGATGCGATCCATCCCGGTTATGGCTTTCTGGCCGAAAACCCGGATTTTGCTCGTTCGGTCGAAGCCGCCGGCATGATCTTCATGGGGCCGACGCCGGAAACGCTTGAACGTTTCGGCGACAAGGCCAGCGCCAAAGAGGCCGCCGTGGCGGCCAGCGTCCCGGTGATTTCGGGCGCCGAAGGTGCGCGGTCCGATCCCGAGCAGATTGCCGAGGAGGTGCGCCAAATGGGCCTGCCGGTGCTGCTCAAGGCGGTCGGCGGCGGTGGTGGGCGCGGACAACGGCTCGTCACTGACGAGACCACGCTGGTCGAGGACATCGAAGGCGCGCTGCGCGAAGCAAAATCCACCTTCGGCTCCGAAGGGCTGCTGTTGGAGCGTTTCCTGCCCGAGGCGCGCCATGTTGAAGTGCAGATCGCAGGTGACGGCAAGGGCCATGTGGTGCATCTGTTCGAACGCGATTGCACGCTTCAGCGCCGCCACCAGAAGGTCATCGAGGAAGCCCCGGCCTGGGGTCTGCCCCGAACGCTTCTGGACGACATCGCACACGACGCGGTGCGCTTGGGCGAAACGCTGGACTATCGCGGGCTGGGCACGGTCGAATTTCTGGTCGCGGGTGGCGAGTATTTCTTCCTTGAGGTGAACCCGCGCATTCAGGTGGAACATCCCGTCACCGAAGCGATCACCGGGCTGGACCTTGTCGCGCTTCACCTGCGGATTGCCGAAGGCGCGGGCCTTGGACTGGTGCAGGACGATCTGACGATCAACGGCCACGCGGTCGAGGCGCGGCTTTACGCCGAAGATCCGGCGATGCAATTCGCCCCGTCGACGGGCACGCTCTCCACGCTCAGCCTGCCATCGGGCCTGCGCGTCGACAGCGGCGTCGAAGAAGGCGATGCCGTCACGCCCTACTACGACCCGATGATCGCCAAGCTGATCGTGCACGCGCCCGACCGGGAAACCGCATTGGCACGTCTGGCCACGGCGCTTGATCATGTCGCGGTCGAAGGTGTCGAGACCAATCGCGCCTTTCTAACGGCGCTGGCGCGAAACCATGAATTCGAACGGATGCAGGTGCATACCCGCTGGATCGACGGCAGGCTGGATGAGCTGACACAGGCACCCGGCCTGACCCGCCCAGATCTGTGGAAGGCGACCGCTGCCATTCTCTTCGTGACCCAGTCGCGCAGCGACACAGACGCCAATCCCTGGACCAACCGTGATGCCTTTACCGGCTGGCGGCTTGGACTGGGCGGCGATGCGATTGAAGCGGGGCAGCGCGTGACGCTTACCGATTCTGACGAGGTATCCGAAGAACTGCGCGTCAGTCCAGTCAAACCGGGTGCCAAGTACACCATCCATTCGGAGAAAGGCGAGGCGCTGATACTGTCGGCACGTGAACTGACCCCGGGCCGTTGGCGTGTCGGCGAAGGCGACACCGTCCATCTGATCGACGCGCGCCTGCACGCGGGCGTGATCGAACTGGATACGCCCGAAGGCCGCCTGGTCTTTCGGCCCGCCGCGCCCCTTGCCTTTGCCGGCGGCGATGCCGCGGCGGATCGCGCCGTGACCTCTCCGCTGACCGGCATGATTGTCGAAATCAAGGTCTCCGATGGTCAGAGCGTGGCCGAAGGCGACGTGGTCGCGGTCATGGAATCCATGAAACTCGAAATCTCGATCCGGGCGGCCGCGGCCGGGATCGCCAGCAATATATCCGTCTCGAATGGGGACATGGTCGATCGCGGCCAGGTCATCGCCGAGATCCTGCCATCCGAGGAGTGATGAAATGAGCGACTTTCCCAAATTCGTAGAATTTCGTGAAGAAGGCCCGCGTGAGGGTTTTCAGATCGAAAAGAAGATTTACCCGATCGAAGAGCGGATCGAACTGATCGACATGCTCAGCGAAACCGGCTTGAAACGCATTCAGGTCGGCAGCTTTGTCAGCCCGAAATACGTTCCTCAGATGGCGGACACCGGCGAGTTGTTCCAGCGTATCAAGCGCAAACCGGGCGTGAACTACACATCGCTGTGGCTGAACGACAAAGGGTTTCGCAAGGCCCTGACCGCGCATGAGGTCGATATCGACCCGCGTCTGCTGTTCTATCCTTCCGAAGCATTCGCCCAATCGAACAACAATTGTTCCTCGGCCGAGATGCGGGAAAAACAACGTGACTGGGTCCGTCTTTACAAGGAAGAGGGATATACCGTCGACGCGGCCTATGTGATGACCGCTTTCGGCTGCAACCTCGAGGGCCCCATCCCCCAAGAACGCATCTTGGACGATTTCCGCTTTATCCTTCAGCTATGCGAAGAAGAGAACATCCCCGTGCCGATCCTCGTGGTCGCCGACACCATGGGTTGGGGAAACCCCGAGGCGGTCAAACGGATGATCGGCGCCCTGCGCGAATTGGCGCCCGAGGCGCGCATCGGTATGCACATCCATGACACACGTGGGCTGGGGATCGCCAACGTTTATGCGGCCCTGTCGATGGGCGTGGACATGTTCGAAAGCTCCGTCGCCGGTCTTGGCGGCTGTCCTTTCGCGGGCCACGGCCACGCGCGCGCCGCAGGAAATGTCTGCACCGAGGATGCAGTGTTCCTGTGTCACGAGCTCGGCATCGAAACCGGCATTGATCTGGACAAGCTGATCGCAGCGGCGGTCAAAGCAGAAGAGATCATCGGTGTGCCGCTCATGGGCCGGGTCATGCACACCGGCGGGTTGGACAAATACCGCAAGTCACTCTGAGGGAGCAAGAAGATGACAAAAGCACTTGACGGAAAGGTCGTTCTGGTCACCGGGGCCGGCGGTGGGATCGGGCGTGATATCGCCTTGATGGCAGCTACCGAAGGCGCCGCCGTGGTGGTCAATGATCTGGGCGCATCCCTGAAAGGCACCGGTCAGACAGAAACTGCGGCGCAGAAAGTCGTCGAAGAGATCAGGGCCGCTGGGGGCGATGCCATTGCCGATGGCGGCTCTGTCACCGATCCCGATGCCGCGCGCGCGATGATCGAAGCCGGGGTCAAGGAATTCGGTCGCATCGACGCGGTGGTAAACAACGCCGGCATTCTGCGCGACGGTTACTTCCACAAGATGACCTATGAGGATTTCGACGCGGTGGTGAAGGTCCATCTTTATGGTGCCTTCAATACCAGCCGCGCGGCCGCCGACTATTTCCGCGAACAGGAAAGCGGCGCGCTCGTGCACATGACCTCGACCTCGGGGCTGATCGGCAATTTTGCCCAGGCGAACTACTCTGCCGCGAAGCTGGGCATCGCGGCCTTCTCAAAATCTGTTGCGCTTGATCTCAAGCGCTGGAACGTGCGGTCAAACTGCATCGCGCCCTTCGCCTGGAGCCGGATGATCTCGTCGATCAAGACAGACACCCCGGAACAGGTGGCACGGGTCGAAAAGATCAAGGAGATGACACCGGCCAAGGTTGCACCGATGGCCTGTTTCCTGATGAGCGACCGCGCGGCTGACGTGTCAGGACAGATCTTTGCGGTTCGCAAGAACGAGATCTTCCTGTTCAACCAGCCCCGCCCGGTGCGGTCGGTTCATTCCGGTGATGGCTGGACCGCCGATGAAATCGCCGATCGCGCCATTCCCGCGCTCAAATCGCAGTTCACGCCGCTCGAAGTTTCGGCGGATGTCTTTTCATGGGATCCGGTCTAATGGGAAAACGCAAAGAAAAAATCAGCTCCAGCATTGCCTGGAGCACCCCTGACAAGATCAGCGTGCGTGGCCTCGACCTGCCCAACGAGATCCTGGGCCACATGAACCTCGGCGATCTGGCGTTCCTGCAACTGACGGGCCGCAAGGCCACACCCGAGGAAAGCCGGGTGTTCAACGCCATCGTCATTACCCTGGTCGAACATGGTATCACGCCCTCGGCCCTGGCGGCGCGGATGACCTATATGGGGGCGCCGGAATCGCTTCAGGCGGCTGTGGCGGCTGGCTTGTGTGGGCTGGGCACCGTCTTTGTCGGTTCTATGGAAGGTGCCTCGAAAATGCTTTACGAGGCACTGCCACAGGACAAGTTGGGCACCGGTGTCAATCTGGATGCGCTGGCCGTCGAGACGGTAGAAAAATTCCGCGCCCGCAAGATGATCGTGCCGGGGCTCGGACATCCGGTGCACAAACCGGTCGATCCGCGCACCCCGCGCCTGTTCCAGATCGCTGCCGAGAACGGCAAGTCCGGTGAATACATCGAGTTGATCCAGAAAATTCAGGCCGTTGCCGAAGAAAAATCGGGTAAGATGCTGCCGATTAACGCCACTGGTGCGATCGGAGCGATCTGCTGTGAATTCGGCTTTCCCTGGAAGATCGTGCGGGGCTTTGGCGTCATGGCGCGCGCCATCGGCCTGGTCGGTCATATCCTCGAAGAGAGCGAAAACCCGATCTCCTATGAATTGTGGCAGCGCGCCGAAGAGGAAATCCTCGAAACCTCCGGCCCGGGAGCGGCTTGAACGATGCAGACGTCAGCCCCAGACACTCACACCGATCTGCGCGATGCCTTGCGCGCACTTTGCGCGCAGTTTCCGCCAGAGTATCATCGCAAGTTCGGCGAAGACGAAACCTACCCCGAGGAATTCGTCGATGCGCTGACCCGCGAGGGCTGGCTTGCCGCGATGATCCCAGAGGAATACGGTGGCTCGGGTCTGGGGTTGACCGAAGCCTCGATCATCATGGAGGAGGTGAACCGCTGCGGCGGAAACGCGGGCCATTGCCACGGGCAGATGTATAACATGGGCACGCTGCTGCGGCATGGTTCGGATGAGCAAAAGCAGACATACCTGCCCGGTATTGCCAGCGGCGCGTTGCGCCTGCAATCCATGGCCGTGACCGAACCGACAACCGGGACCGACACCACCAAACTGAAGACCATCGCAGTCAAGAAGGGTGACCGGTATGAGATCAATGGCCAGAAGGTCTGGATCAGCCGTATCCAGCATTCTGACCTGATGATCTTGCTGGCCCGCACTACGCCGCTGAGCGAGGTCAAGAAAAAGTCGCAGGGCCTGTCGATCTTTATGGTCGATCTGAAAGAGGCAATCGGCAACGGGATGGAGGTCCGCCCCATCGCCAACATGCCCGGCCACGAAACCAATGAAGTGTTTTTCGACAACCTGGAAATCCCCGCCGAGAACCTGATCGGCACCGAGGGGCGCGGGTTTTACCATATTCTTGACGGGCTGAACGCCGAACGGACCCTGATTGCGGCGGAATGCATCGGTGATGGATACTGGTTCGTTGACAAGGCCCGCGCCTATGCCGGCGACCGCGTGGTCTTTGACCGTCCCATCGGCCAGAACCAAGGTGTGCAATTCCCTATCGCCAGGTCCTATGTGAACATCGAGGCCGCCAATCTGATGCGCTTTGAAGCCTGCAGGCGGTTCGATGCCGGACTGGATTGTGGTGCACAGGCGAACATGGCCAAGCTGCTGGCTTCGGAAGCCAGCTGGGAAGCGGCCAATGCCTGCATCCAGACCCACGGCGGCTTCGGTTTCGCACGGGAGTACGATGTTGAGCGCAAGTTTCGCGAGGCGCGCCTCTATCAGGTCGCCCCGATCTCGACCAACCTGATCCTCTCCTATGTCGGCGAACATATCCTCGGCATGCCCCGATCCTTCTGAGGCCAGAAACATGGGTGAGATCGACCTTGACGCGCTGGCGCCCTGGCTGGGACGCACCGAGACCAAGGAAGATGTTCTGACGCAGGGGCTGATCGACAAATTCCGCGCCACGCTCGGTCCGCATCTTTGGGACGAAGCCGGCGATGTCCCGCTGGGGGTTCATTGGTGCCTTGCCCTTGATACCGTGCCAGCTGCCGCCCTGTCAGAAGATGGCCACGCCGCGAGGGGTGGATTTCTGCCCCCTGTTCTGCTGCCCGCCCGCATGTGGGCTGGCGGCGATGTTACGCATATCGCGCCGCTGAAAATCGGCGAAACCATCACCCGACGCTCTTCGATCAGGAATATTGTGGCCAAGCAGGGCCGTAGTGGACCATTGGTCTTTGTGACCGTCGAACATGAGTATCTGAGTGGCAACCGGCTTTGTATCCGGGAGCAGCAAACGATCGTTTATCGTGAGATTTCCACCCCCCGCACGGGCGAGAGCGCAGCTGACGCGGGTGACCCCAACACGCTTAGATCGACGCTGACACCGGATCCTGTTCTTCTGTTTCGCTATTCGGCGCTGACGTTCAATGCCCATCGCATTCACTATGATTACGTCTACGCCACCGAAACCGAAGCCTATTCCGGACTTGTTGTGCATGGCCCATTGCAGGCCACGCTGCTTCTGAATCTGGCGGCGGGTGCGTTGAAAACATCGCCCCACCGGTTTTCGTTCCGTGGCCTCGCGCCACTCACCCTGCCCTGCGAATTGCAACTGCACAATGAAGGGACCGGCACCTCCGGGACAGTCTGGTGTCAGGATCAAAAAGGTCTTCGAAGCTTTTCCGCAGAGTACGCGGCCGTCTGATCGGTCTTCTTCGGTAGCGAATTCAGTTGTTGACCAATTTTTCTAACATCTGTTAGGCTTCGCGGAGAGACTTGGTAAATAAACCAGGCAAACCTCTGAATTTAGAGGTGGGAGGAGGAACAATGCGAGGAAAACTCGTAACCAACGAAAAACCGTGCGGTCAGGCTATGCGCGCCTCCATGAGGTGTGGGGCAAAAGCACGGGCCGCAACATGACCACGAATAACGGGCACGTATCCTCACCGCTTGCGGTGCGTGGTGCAACTTTGAAATTTGGCGGTGTGACCGCGCTCGACGATGTGAGCATTTCTGTGGCCGACGATGAATTGCTTGCAATTATCGGACCGAACGGAGCCGGAAAAACATCACTTCTAAACGTGACTGCGGGCTTCTACCGTCCGCAGAAGGGCCGTGTCGAATTGTCCGGGCAGGACGTGACCGGCCTGCGTGTTGACCAGATCGCCCGGCGCGGTCTGGCGCGGACGTTTCAGGGCACCCATCTTTTTGCCGGGCAGACGGTGGTGGAAAACATTATGATCGGCCGCCACATGCTGATGAAATCGAATGTAGTCCAGGCTTTTTTCCAGTTCGGTCCCGTGATGCGCGAGGAATCGGAACATCGTGAAGCCGCAGAGGAGATCATCGATTTTCTCGAGATCGAGGCAATCCGCAACCGGCCCGTGGGCACGTTGGGGTATGGGTTGCGCAAGCGTGTCGATCTGGGCCGTGCATTGGCGCAGGAACCGTCGATCCTGCTGATGGATGAACCGATGGCCGGCATGAACTCGGAGGAAAAAGAAGACCTGGCGCGCTTCATTCTCGATGTGCGCGAGGCGCGCAAGATTCCGGTAGTTCTGGTGGAGCACGACATGGGCGTCGTGATGGACCTTGCCGACCGGATCGTGGTGCTGGATTTCGGGCGGGTCATCGCTGAAGGCACCCCGGAAGAAATCCAGAAGGACCCGGCTGTCATAAAGGCATATCTGGGGTAGCGGCATGGTCAAACAACGGACAGCAATGGTCTTTTCGGACCCAGCAGTGACACATAGCGAAACCCTGCCGCAGGTTTTGCTCGCGCGAGCGACATCCACACCGACCAACCTCGCCGAACGGCACAAGCGCCTGGGCATCTGGCGTGAATTCACCTGGGCCGATGTTCTTGACAGGGTTCGCGCCCTGGCTCTCGGGTTGGAGAACCTGGGCTTGTCGGCTGGCGAATCCGTCATGATGATTGGCGAAAACGAACCCGAACATTTCTGGGCTGAATACGCCGTCCAGTCGTTAGGCGGCAAAGTCCTGTCTGTCTATCCGGATCAAAACGCTGAAGAGATTCTGTATCTGGCCGAAGACTCGCAAACGCGGATTTTTCTGGCACAGGATCAGGAGCAGGTCGATAAATGCATCGAGATTGCGGGCAAGTACTCGGGCGCCCTGGCGGTCGTTTACTGGGACGATTCCGGTCTGTGGGGCTATGATCATCCCCTGTTGCATTCGTTTGAAAGTGTGAGCGCGGCAGGGCGTCAGATCCACGCCAAGGAACCCGCCAGATTTGAAGAACACGTAAAACGTGGACGGGCGGACGATACCGCCTTGCTGTCCTATACCTCGGGTACCACGGGAAAACCCAAGGGCGTTGTCATCAGCCATCGCTACCTGTTCGACAATTGCTCGCGGGTGATGGGGGCAATCGAAATCGCGCCGGGCACCGAATACCTGACCTACATTTCGCCGGCCTGGGTCACGGAACAGATTTTCGGCCTGTCGATCGGTTTGATCGCGCCCATGGTCGTCAACTTCCCCGAAGGCCCTGAAGACGTACTGACCAACATTCGCGAACTGGCGGTCGACGCACTGGTGTTCAGCCCGCGCCAGTGGGAAAATCTCGCCTCCATCGTTCAGGCCCGGATGCTGGGGGCGGGTAAAATCCGCAATGCGATGTACAACTGGGGTATGAAGGTCGGCCACGACGTTTATGTGGAACGGCTGGAGGGGCGTAGCCCCAGCCTTGCCGCACGCCTGCAGCTTCCCTTTGCCGAAGCTCTGGTGCTGCATCACCTGCGCGACAATCTTGGCCTTGGTAAGGCCAAAAACGCAATGAGCGGCGGCGCCCTGATGGCACCTGACGTCTTTCGTATGTTCCACGCGATGGGGGTTAAGCTGCGCAACGTGTATGGCGCGACCGAAATCGGCCTTCTGACCGCGCATGTCGGCGAAAGCTATCAGCTGGAAACCAGCGGCAGCTGGATGCAAAGCAACACGAACTACGGCGAACCGCTGGAATACAGGGTCTCGGACGAAGGGGAGCTTCAGGTGCGTGGCGGATCGGGCTTCGGTGGCTATCACGGCAAGCCCGAAAAGACCGCAGAGGAATTGACCGAAGACGGTTGGTACAAGACCGGTGACGCGGTGTCGATGACCGACGACGGCGAGCTTTTGTTCTTTGACCGTGTCAAGGATATGCGCCGCCTGGCAAATGGGCACAGCTATCCGCCGCAATTCATCGAAACGCGGTTGCGGTATAGCCCCTTCATCAAGGATCTCATGACCTTGGGCGACGAAACCCGGAGCTTCGTCAGCGCGCTTATCAATATCGATATGGAAGTTCTCGGGCGTTGGGCGGAAGAGAACAAGATCAGCTTTTCGACCTACACCGATCTCTCGCAGAAACCCGAAGTTCTGGACCTTATCAAAGGCGAAGTGGCGCGCATCAATGCGCTCCTGCCCGAAGGCTCGCGCGTGGCACGTTTTGCGAATTTTCCCAAGGAACTCGACCCGGATGAAGGCGAGTTGACCCGCAGCCGAAAGCTTCGCCGGGCCTTTCTGGAGGAACGGTATGCCAAGCTCGTCGAGGCGATCTATGCTGGCGATGACGAGACAGATCTCGAAATCGCTGTGACCTATCAGGACGGCCGTCAAGGCGTTCTCAAGACCACGGTTCGCGTGTCGGATGTTGAAAACGCATCGAAGGCTGCCAAGCGGCAGTCCAAATCTTAAAGGAGGTCGGCGACAATGGTCTATTTCATCAATGACATCATTACCGGGGCTTTGATCGGCCTTCTGTATTCGCTGGTGGCCATGGGCTTTGTTGTGATTTACCGCGCCAGCAAGGTGTTCAACTTCGCGCAGGGCGAGCTTGTGATCATCGGCGGGTTCATCGTCTGGTTCACAACGATGCAAGCGGGGCTTAGCCTTTGGTTGTCGATACCCCTTTCGCTGGTTCTGGCCGGGCTGGTCGGGTACGCAATCGAACGGATTTTCCTGACAAAGCTGATCGGTGAATCGGTTTTCTCGATGGTCATGGTCACCGTCGGCCTTTTGATCCTGCTGCGCGGTTTGGTGCTGCTTGTGTTCGGTCCCGCGGTAAGACCCTTCCCGATCATTTTTCCGCTGAAACCCTTGTTCCTCGGCGATATGTTGATCCCGATGAACCTCCTGATAGGTGGGATCATCACCATTGTCGCGGCCGTCGGCCTGTCGTGGTTCTTCAACCGGACCCGGTCCGGCCTCCGTATGACCGCTGTGGCGGAGGACCACGTCGTAGCTTCCTCGATGGGCATTTCGGTGAAAGGCTCGATTGCCGTTGCCTGGGTTCTCGGGGCAATCCTGTCCACAATTGGTGCGATGATCTTTCTCAGCGGCAAATCGCTGACCTTCCTGGCCTCGGATATCGGGTTCGCGGCCCTGCCGGTGGCGCTCTTTGCCGGGCTGGAATCCATCGGCGGGCTTATCCTGGCAGGAATAATCATCGGCATCGCGCAGAGCTTGACCACCAACTACCTTGATCCGTTGATCGGTGGCTCGCTCGGCAGTGTCGTTCCATATATCATAATGCTTGCCATTCTGCTGATCCGGCCGACCGGCCTGTTCGGCTGGCGCACAATCGAACGGGTGTAATCCATGGATCCTTCTGGCGTATTCCCGACAAGCTATCGCAGTGACAGACGTTTGATCCGAACGCGCTGGCAGTTTCTGGCCCTCGTCGTATTCATGGCTCTACTGCTGTTGGCGCCTTACCTGGTGAGCAGCCGTATCATCGCTATCCTGAATATGATGATGATCAGCGCCGTCATCGCCGTCGGGCTTCAGATCTGCACCGGCTATGCGGGCCAGATCAACCTGGGTCAGGCGGCGTTCATGGGGGTCGGCGCCTATACGGCCTCGATACTGGCCTCGAAGACCGGCCTTACGTTTCTGCTGACCATTCCTCTGGCCGGGCTCTCGGCTGCGCTGTTCGGCTTTCTCTTTGGCTTGACCGCGGCGCGGATCAAGGGGTTCTATCTGGCACTGACCACGATTGCAGCTCAGTTCCTGTTCCACTTTGCCGTATTGAACCTGCCGTCAACCTGGCTGGGTGGATCGAACGGTATCACCGTGCCCCCGGCCGAGCTTTTCGGGCAGCGATTTGTCAGCGAATCTTCGCAGTTCTATCTGAATTTCGCCGTGACCGCGATCATGGTGGCGGGCGCGTTCGGGATCGTTCGGTCACGCTTCGGCCGTGCCTTCGTGGCGGTCAGGGATGATGACGTGGCCGCGGGTATAATGGGGATCAATGTCGCGGCCACAAAGGCAAATGCCTTCCTGATCGGCGCTTTCTATGCGGGCGTCGGCGGGGCGCTTTGGGCCTATCTGATCCGCTTCGTGGGGGTAGACCAGTTCACCCTGTTTCACTCGATCTTCTTCGTCGCGATGATCATCGTCGGCGGGATGGGTTCAATCGTGGGGGCCCTGATCGGCGTCTTCATTATCCGCATCATCCAGGAAATTATCGCGACGGTCGGCCCCAATATCGCCGACTCGGTATCATTCCTTGGCGGTGACATCGTGTTCGCTGGCATGAATGTCGTTCTTGGCGGCGTGATCGCATTGTTTATGATCCTCGAACCCAAGGGGCTGATGCACCGCTGGAACATCCTGAAGTCGTCATACCGTATCTGGCCGTTTCCTTACTGAGAAATAGAGCGGCTCTAAACCTGGGAGGAAGAATATGACTTACCAATCGAATCGAGGTCTTCGCGGCTTACTGGCAGCGGCTGCCTTGGCGGCCGCGGCGACCATGCCTTTGAAGGCGCAGGCCGAAGAGACCTATAATCTGGCCCTGCTGTCGGACTTTTCCGGCCCTTATGCTGACATCATGCCCATCCTGGCAGGCGGACGCGAAGCTGTGTTCACCTGGTGGAATGAAACCCGCGGCAAGGAACTTGGCGTCACGCTGAACTACAAAAACTACGAAACCCGCTATGACGCGGCACAGGTGGCAAGTCTCTGGCCCGGGATCAAATCGGAACTGGACCCGATTGCGGTTGTCGGCCTCGGCGGGCCTGACGTCGCGGCCCTTTCCGAACGCCTGCCGGAAGACAAAATCCCGATGTTCATGGCCACAGCGGCCTACGGTTTTGCCTGGCAACCGGATGCCTGGATTTTCAACCCACGCCCGACCTATTCGCACGAAAGTGTCGGCTTTCTAAACTGGATGCGTGAACAGCGCGGAGGAGACGAACCGCTCAAGGTTGCGATCCTCGCCTCCGAAGCATCGCCTGCCTATGTCGACATGGCAAAGGGCCTTGAACTCTATGCCGAAGAGCACCCCGAGGAGATCGACCTCGTCGAGGTCATCTATACCGAAGTTCAACCCACCGATCTGACGGGGCAAATGCGCCGCGTTGTACGAGCCGGGGCCGAGGCGCTGGTAATCCAAACGAACACCTCTATCGTGGTTGCCGCGAAACGTGGGCTGCAGGCCAACGGGGCGAACATCCCGATCATGATGAGTTCGCATAACGGGCTTCCAGCCTCGGGTGGCGCGCTTGGCGGGCTTGAGCAAATGGAGGGGGACTTTGAAGCCTACGGCATGGCGATTGCGGCCGATGAGGACACTCCCGCGCGACAATTCTACGAGACATTGGTTGCCGATTACGGACTCGAAGCACCTTGGAACGTCGTGACCGCAATGGGCGTATCTCAGGGTCTCTATACCGTGACCGTGATCGATCACGCGATCGAGGCGAACGGCGCCGAGGGCCTGACCGGAGAGATGGTACGTGAGGCGCTTTTTGCCAAACCGATCACCACCGAAGAAACCCATGGGTTCCTGCCGACCTTGTCCTTTACGCCAGAAGCGCCGTTCCCATTGGAAGGCCTCAAAGTGAATGTGGGCACCGTCAAAGATGGGAAAATCACCATCGCGGCAACGGGTGTCGACGTTCCGCAAGTTGAGAAATGGTGAATTAATCCGGGCGCCGCAGTCGCGGCGCCCGTTCTGATCCTTAGCCCCGGGCAATATGACCATGCTGGAACTCAACAACGTAGAGGTGACATATTCCGACGTCATCCTGGCGCTCAAAGGCGTGTCCATGACAGTCCGTGCGGGACAATGTGTTGCTCTGCTCGGTGGCAATGGCGCAGGAAAAAGCACGACGCTTAAAGCCATCTCGGGAACGCTCAAATCCGAGGATGGAACCGTTTCGGCGGGGTCCATCGTTCTGGACGGAACTCCCATTCAGAACATGGAAGCCTCGGAAGTCGTGAAGAACGGTCTCATCCATGTGATGGAAGGGCGGCGCGTTTTGCGGCATCTGACGTCAGAGCAAAACCTGATCGTCGGCGGGCACATGGTGCCCAACTCCGCCGAGCTGAAAAAGCGCCTGGACCATGTTTACACCTTGATGCCCCGGCTTGCGGACCTGCGCAACCGCACCTCTGGCTTCATGTCTGGTGGCGAACAACAACTGCTGCTGATCGGCCGGGCCATGATGGCCAGCCCCAAGATCATCGCGATCGACGAACCGTCGTTGGGATTGGCCCCGATGATGATCCGGGATGTTTATGAAGTGCTCAAGCAGCTCAAGTCAGAAGGCACGACCTTCTTCCTGGTCGAACAAAACAGCGCCGCGGCGCTATCGATCGCCGACTATGCCTATGTGATGGAGAACGGCCGGATCGTGATGGACGGCCCTGCCGACAAGCTCGCTGACAACGAGGACATCAAGGAATTCTATCTCGGCGTCACCGCATCGGGCGAGCGCAAAAGCTATCGAGATATCAAACACTATCGCCGCCGGAAGAGATGGCTGGGCTGAGGAGAAGGAATTCATGAGCACCATCCTGGATATCAAGGGCCGCACCGCGCTGGTGACCGGCGCCGGACAGGGCGTGGGCCGGCAGGTCGCGCTTTATCTGGCGGAACATGGCGCAGGCGCTGTTGTGATCAATGATTTTCACGCCGATCGGGCGGAAAGCGTTGCCGCAGAAGTTGAAGCAGCTGGCGCCAAGGCATTGCCAATCGCCTTTGACGTCTCGAACTTCGAGGCGGTCGGCGCAGCTTTCGCCGAGGCGCAATCCGCGTTCGGCGGCGTGGATATCCTGGTCAACAACGCCGGGAACGCGGGGCCGACCTCGCGGCTCGATGATCTGGTGCCCTTCTGGGACTCAGACCCATCGGAATGGAAGCGCTGGATGGCGACCAATTTCGACGGCGTGTTGAACTGCACCCGTCACGCAATGCCCCTGATGGTCAAGGGCGGCTATGGGCGCATCGTGACGGTCATCTCCGACGCGGGCCGCGTGGGCGAGCCGCATCTGGCGGTCTACTCCGGCGCCAAGGCCGGCGCGGCCGGCTTCATGCGGGCAATTGCAAAAGCCGGTGGTCGGTTCGGGATCACCGCGAATTGCGTCGCCTTGGGGGGCACAAGAACTCCGGCTGTCGCCGACCTGATCCCGGATGCAGAGACCGAGAAGCGGGCATTGTCGCAATACGTGATCCGCCGTCTGGGCGAGCCGGAAGACCCCGCCGGAATGATCCTGTTCCTCTGCTCGGATGCTGCCAGCTGGATCACCGGTCAAACTTATCCGGTGAATGGCGGGTATTCTTTTGCCTGCTAGAGCCGCCATCGGACGGCTGCCGCCTCTAGTTGGAGCTGTCCGAAAAAACGCTGTCATTATCTGCCCCGAGCTCGGGGGGCAGATCCGGTATCGCGGTTTCGAAACCATCGAATTTCAACGGCTGGACAATAAAAGTCTCGGCCTTGCCGCCGTCATGCGTAATCTTGCGCAGCAGCTGGCGCGCACGCACATGGGGGTCGTCCAACGTTTCGACCAGGGAATTGACCGGACCCCATGGCACCCCCGCCTTATCCAGAAGGTCGCCCCATTCGGCGCGCGTCTTGTTGACCAAAATCGCCGCGATTTCTTCGCGCAGCGCGGCCTTGCGGGCGACACGGTCGCGGCCTGTCAACGGCGCAAGATCCGCCCTGTTGATCACATCGCAGAACGGTTTCCAGAACCAGTCCTCATGCGCGATGGACAAGGTCAAGAGCTTGCCGTCTTTGCAGGTGAACACGCCATAGCCCGGCTCGGCGATAAATTCGCCCAGCGGTGTTCCATTGGCGGCGGGAACGAGGAATGCGGTCAACATCGAAACCACCGCATCCGACATGGACACGTCCACGTAACGCCCCTGCCCTGTGCGCTGGCTCGACACGACCGCCGACAGGATTGCGATCGCCGCGAACAACGCCGCGCCAACATCCGCAAGGGGGATCGGCGGCACAGGGCCGGGCTGCTTTGCATCGGCCTGATCGGCCAGCAAACCGCCAACCCCTTCATAGCTCAGGTCATGGCCAGCCCTGTCACGATAGGGGCCGTCCTGCCCGTAACCCGAAATCGATACATAAACCAGCCGCGAGTTGACACTACGCATGTCCTCGAAACCGGCACCCAAGGCCGCAAGCTTGCCAGGGCGGAACCCTTCGACGATGACATCCGATTCCTTGGCCAGTTCGCGAAACCGTGCCAGCCCCTCGGCCGATTTCAGATCCAACGCAACGCTGCGCTTGCCTCGGTTCAGTGCCCGGAACAAGGGCGGAAATTGCCGGGCCGGATCGCCGACACCCGGTCGTTCGATCATGATCACCTCGGCTCCCATGTCGGACAACAGCATTGTGGCATAGGGACCGGGAAACTGTTCGGCAAGGCTGAGAATTTTCAGGCCGGCCAGGGGTGCAGTGCTCATATCAATCTCCAGCTCTTTTGTTTTCCACGTGCGGGTCCGCCCGAGTGCAGCGCAAATCGCCGCAAAAGACAAGGCGAAAAACCAATAATATGTATAATTATCAGGAGCTTAGCATGAGTGAAGCAAAGCAGACGCTATTCGTTGAGCGGGTCGCAAAAACTGAATGGATTACCTTCCAGCGCACCGAACAGCTCAACGCAATGTCAACGCAGATGCTGCGCGAGATGGCGGCAGCACTGGAATCGGCGCTGGCCGACGATGGGGTGCGTACAATTGTCCTGACCGGCTCTGGCCGGGCATTCTGCGCCGGTGCCGATCTGAAAGAAGTTGCTGGCGCCAAACATGCACCAGGCGAGCCGGATCTTCTGGATCTTGTCGATCACACGTTTGGGCTGATGCGACATGGCCCGAAACCGGTGATCGCCGCAGTGAACGGGCTGGCGATGGCGGGCGGTTTGGAAATGGTGATGGCCTGCGATCTGGTCTTTGCCGCCGAAAGCGCGCAACTGGGCGACGCACATTCCAACTTTGGCGTCTTTCCCGGGGCCGGCGGTGCGGCGATCCTGCCGCGTAGGATTGGCCTGAACCGCGCGAAATACCTGCTGTTCTCGGGCGAGAACGTTTCGGCACGGGACATGATGGACTGGGGACTGGTGAACAAGGTCATCGCGGACGAAGACCTGCGACAAGCGGTGCAGGCCTTTACCGACAGGCTGGCAGAAAAAAGCCCGGCGGTCTTACGCCGCATGAAGACGGTTGCCAATCGGTCGCTGGACGTGGACGAAACCGCCGCGCTTTCCGAAGAGATGCTGAACCTGCGCGCGCACATGCGATCCTGGGACATGCACGAGGGTCTGTCGGCGTTCAATGAAAAACGAAAACCGCAGTTTCGCGGATACTAGGTCAGGAGGACAAACGATGCAGGACATTTACATCGTTGGCATCGGGATGACGCCGTTCGGAAAGTTCCGGGACAAAACCATCAAGGACATGACCGGCGAGGCCGTCGCCGCCGCGCTTTCCGATGCCCGAGTGACGGCAGATCGTATCGACGGCGCATTCTTCTCGAACGCGGTGCAGGGCCACATGGAGGGCCAGCACATGATCCGCGGCGAAATCGCGCTGCGTGAAATGGGCATTCAGGGCATTCCGGTGGTGAATGTCGAAAACGCCTGCGCCAGCGCCTCGACCGGGTTCAAACTGGCAGTCGATTTCCTCAAGGCCGGCAATGGCGACTGCTGTCTCGCCGTGGGCGCCGAAAAGATGTATTCTGACGACCGTGCGTTGATGTTTTCGGCCTTCGACAGCGGCTGGGACGTCAGCAACAGCGAAGAAGTCGCGCAACGGCTGGCCGATCTGGGTGCAGGGGTCGAGGAACCCGAAGGATCGAAATCGCCCAAGCCCTACAGCGTGTTCATGGATGTCTACGCAGGCTTCGCCCGGCTGCACATGAAGACCTTTGGCACAACTCAGGAACAGTTCGCCGCCGTCGCCGCCAAGAACCATGCGCATTCCGTGCATAATCCACTGGCGCAATACCGAGAAGCCATGAGCGTCGATCGGGTATTGGCCGCGCCGCCGATCACCTATCCGCTGACCCTGCCGATGTGCGCCCCGATCTCGGACGGGGCCGCTGCGGCCGTTTTATGCACCGGCGAGGGGATAAAACGTCTGGGCCTAGATCCCGCGCGCGCGATCAAGGTCAAGGCCGCGATCCTGCGCTCGGGCACCGATCGTCCGCCGGAAGATTACAAGAACCACCTGACCCGGCTTGCCGCGCTTGAGGCCTATGAACAGGCCGGGATCGGCCCCGAGGATATATCGGTGGCCGAAGTGCATGACGCCACGGCCGTGGGCGAAGTGATCCAGATCGAGAACCTCGGATTTGTCGAATTCGGCGAGGGCGGTCCCGCCAGTCTGCGCGGCGAGACAAAGATCGGTGGACGCATTCCGGTGAACCCCTCGGGCGGGTTGGAATCCAAGGGCCACCCGGTCGGTGCCACAGGGATAGGGCAGGTTTTCGAACTGGTCACGCAACTGCGCGGCGAAGCTGGCGCGCGTCAGGTCGAAGGGGCAAAGAACGCCATCGCCGAAAACGGCGGGGGGTTGCACGGGGTAGAAGAAGCGGCCGCCTGCGTCACCATTCTGGGCCGTTGAAACAAGGAGACGAACCATGGAAAACGTGATCGCCGCCGCTCAGGCAATCTATACAGATGAGCAACGCATGTTGCTGGAAAACTTCCGCAAGATGGCCGAGGCAGAGTTCGCGCCGCTGGCCGAGAAATACGAGAACCTCGGCCACCCCCCCGATGCGAAAACCCTGAAGTCCCTGTTCGCCAAGGTCGAGGAATTCGGGCTGATCAGCGGCCTGATCCCCGAAGAGGACGGCGGTGCCGGAATCGACCGCATGACCTATGGCATCCTATACGAGGAACTGGCCCGGATATGGGCCGATCTGGCAATCGCGGTGCTGATTCAGGGTCATGCCGTGTTCGCGGTCAACCTCTTGGGAAATGTGGCGCAGAAAGAGGCCTATCTGAAGCCGCTCCTGCGCAGCGAACGGATCTGTGCCACCTGTATTTCCGAACCAGAGGTCGGTTCGAACGTACGCGAGGTCAAGACACGTGCGGACCGCGAGGGCGATAAGATTTTCGTCACTGGCCAGAAGCTCTGGATTTCCAATGGGGCCCAGTCGGATTTCGCCATCGTTGTCTGCAATCTGGACGACGGTATTTCCATGGTCATCGTCGACCGCGATACCGGCAACTACGAGAGCCGCGAATTGCGCAAGCTGGGGCTTGTCGGTGCATCGACCTGCGAATTGTTTTTCGACCGTGCCGAAACCAGCGCTGACCATGTTCTGGGTAATGCAGGCGGCGGCCTGTTCCAGACATTGAAACTGTTTGAGAGCGCTCGCGTGTTTGTCGGCCTGACGAGCATTGGCATAGCGCAGGCGGCGTTGGAATGTGCCGTCAAATATGCGCAGGATCGCCAACAACATGGTAAGCCGATCGGCGGGCACCAGTTGATTCAAGGCTACTTGGCCGACATGGCCACGCACCTGGATGCCGCGCGCCTGTTGTGCCAGCGCGGGCTGCAACTTCTGGACCTGGGCGTGCGCTGTGACACCCAGACCTCGATGGCGAAATGGTATGCAACCGAAATGGCCGTCGAAATCGCCGGCAAAGCGGTGCAGATCCACGGCGGCAACGGCATCACCAAAGAGTTCCCCGTTGAACGGCACTTCCGCAATGCAAAGGTCATGCCGATTCCCGATGGCACCACCGAAATCCAAAAACTGGTCATCGGGCGCAACCTGACCGGGCTTAACGCGTTCTGAAATCGTGACTCTAAGAATTGCGGCCGGGGATTCCCGGTCGCCTTATCGTAGGCCCCCGGTCCGGGGGGGCGGCCAACGGATCATGCCCCAACCGGCGCTGCGGGACGCGTTTGATCAATGCCTGTCCCGCGTCAGTGGCAAAAAACTCACGGTTCAGGTCGGTTTCGATATAACCGGGGCAGATGGCATTCACCCGGATGCCATTCCGCGCCCATTCAAGCGCCAGAGACCGGGTCAGTTGAATCAGCCCTTCCTTGGACGCGGCATAGGCGGACACATGGCTGGCCACCCGTGTGCCCAGAATCGAGGCGACATTGACGATACAGCCCCCGCGTCCGGCATCAATCATCGCTTTGGCGGCGATACGTGCGACATGAAATGCGCCCTTGAGATTTGTGTCTATGATCGCGTCGATTTCGGCCGGCCCGTGTTCCAATGCGGGAAGAGATGCCGTCGTTCCGGCATTGTTGATGACAGTGTCAAAGACCCGTCCCTTCAGCGCGGCTTCCACCGACTCCGGGTCCGCCACGTCCATCTCTATCACATCGGCCTGCCCCCCTTCCGCCGCTATCTTTGCGGAAAGCTCAGACAAGCGGGCGACGCGGCGGGCGGCCAATGTGACGTCGACATCCTGCCCCGCCAGCAGTTCGGCGAAATGCTCGCCCAATCCCGAAGATCTGGCGGACGACTATCAATTCATCCCGGGCCAGTACGTCACGCTGCGCCGTGCCGGTGATATCGATGGTGTGCGGCGATGCTATTCGGTCAGCTCCGGCCGAGACGATGGCGAGTTGCGCGTTCTGGTCAAGCTGCTGGAAGGCGGAGCGTTTTCCTCTTTCGTTCATAGCGAACTGCCACCGGGCACCGAACTTGATGTCATGACGCCCGAAGGCACATTCGGATCAAAGATACGACAAGGCGGACCACGCACCTATCTCGCCCTGGCCCCGGGCAGTGGAACTACTCCAATCATTTCGATCATCCGCTCGGTGCTTGCCACCGAGGCCGGGGCCAACTTCATCCTTTTTTACGGCAGTCGAACGCTAAGTTCCATCATCTTCCGCGACGAATTGAACGATCTCAAGGATACCTATCCCGGACGGTTCTCTCTTTTTCATACACTGACGCGCGAAGGCACCGATTCCCCACTATTCTCGGGCCGGCTTGATGCGGAAAAGCTGCGCAAGTTCTCCGGTGCCCTGTTCGCTCCGGCAGAAATAGAAGATGCTTTTCTTTGCGGCCCCGCCGAGATGATTCAGGAACTCAAGACCGCGCTCCGCGACCTCGGCGTTGAAGAGAACCGTTTTCATGACGAGCTGTTCGCTCCCGCCGATGCTGACAATACCGCCACCGTCACGCTTGCGCCGCTTACGGCGGAAGCCGCCACTGGAGAAGGAGTTCAGGTCACGGCGATCCTTGATGGCACCGCCCGCAGCTTTGTGATGACACCTGATCAGGAAAGCGTGGTCTCCGCCGCCGCAGCAGGTATCGAACTACCCTATTGCTGCAAGGGCGCAATGTGTTCCACCTGCCGCGCCAAAGTTATCGAAGGCGAGGCAGAGATGACGCTGAACTATGCTTTGGAGCCTCGGTAGTTGAAGGAGAACTTTGTCCTGACCTGCCAGGCCCGTCCGAAAACCAAAAAACTGACAGTCGATTTCGACCACGTTTGACCTGTGCCGCTTTCCGCGACACCCCACGGGCGCGCGGGGCCGGGATCCCCAAGACCTCCGCCAAGTTGAAAGTCTTGGGTCCACGAAAACCCGCGTGCCAGTGTCGGCTAAAAGGTAACCGACCGATTGTGGCCGCCTGCCTGAGGCTGGGGTTCCGAGGTAAGACACGTGCATAACGACGTCGTTATGCACGTGTTTTATTCGGAGG
>NZ_JHZF01000019.1 GCF_000688295.1 Pseudooceanicola nanhaiensis DSM 18065
CTAGGCTCTGGACTCATTGAGTTTCACAGCCAATAGATGACGATTGCAGCGAGAGCGATGGCAGAGAAGAATGCCTTTGGGCATCTGTCGTACCTGGTTGCCACACGCCTCCAGTCCTTGAGCCTGCCGAACATGATCTCAATGCGGTTGCGGCGTTTGTAACGCCGCTTGTCGTATTTGACCGGGGTCTTGCGTTGGCTCCGGCCTGGGATGCAGGCGCGGATCCCCTTGTCTTGCAGGGCTTCTCGGAACCAATCAGCGTCGTAGCCCCGATCCCCGAGCAGCCAATCGACGTTCGGTAGGCTGCTGAGCAGCGCACGCGCACCGATGTAATCGCTGACCTGCCCCGCGGAGACGAAGAAGTTGATCGGGCGGCCTTTACTATCGCAGAGGGCGTGCAGCTTGGTGTTCATGCCACCCTTCGTGCGACCGATCAGCCGACCACGCCCCCTTTTTTCACGCCCAGACTGGACGCAGTACGATGTGCCTTCAGGTAGGTCGCATCGATCATCACTGTCTTCTTCTCGCCATGCCCGGCTGCCAACCCCGCCAGCATCAGCGCGAAGATGCCTTTGTCGCTCCAGCGCTTCCAACGGTTATAAAGCGTCTTGTGAGGACCATACTCCTTCGGCGCATCCCTCCAGCGCAAGCCATTGCGGTTTATGAATATAATCCCGCTCAGGACGCGCCGGTCGTCGACACGCGGCTTGCCGTGGGACTTCGGGAAGTAGGGCTCCAACCGCGCCATCTGCGCGTCGCTCAGCCAGAAAAGATCAGACATGTCACCGCTCGTTTTCCGAACGCTGAATCATGCCCTTCGGCTGAAATCAATGGGTCCTGAGCCTACTTCGCTCGCTGGCTTTCGGCACTCATATCCTTTGCGATGTATCCGATCGTCGTTGCTGGTGTATTCGCGACGATCACGGGGGTCTCTCGGGCGCTTCTTGCCGAACTGGGCGACCCAGAGGGCGCATCGAACATAGGGGCTCTGATCCCATTCTTCATGATGGTGCTGATGGCAAAGGGATTCATCATAGCAACGCCTTTCTTGGTTCGTGCGATTTCCGGAAACATTATGATGCCAGCACTATCGGCCGGGTTCGGAGGGAGCTACGCCTTCGCCAGAGGGCTGGCAGGTAGCCAACAGGTTTACAACCGTTACGCCATCGGTGGTGCAACCGGGGCTGAATACGCAGCTCTGCGCGCGCGACAATTCTTTGGTGTGCAAGCGTTGCCAAGCCGACCCAATACTGCAGGAGGGCCAACCGCTGCTCCCCCCGGCGACGGGACCGGCACGGGAGCCCGAATGCTGGCACAGCTTTCAAGGTTGGGTCGCCTCGGCAGGCGGTGAACTGCCCTTAGCTACCATTCATCGCTTAGAACCTTGCTGCAATGCAGCTTCCTGAAAGCGGACGATGTCTGTAGTCTCGATCTGACTACAGCTTGTAGAAGACCAGATATGCTAAGAGGAAATCCGGAAATCCCGCGCCAATTGGGCCAAACATTCCATTTGGACAATGGAGTTCGAGGTTCCGCCAAGTTTTCTGATTGTGGGAATTATCGCTCGTACCTCAGTCGAAGTTGGCATCCAGGCCCTACAGTACTGTGGCTTTGCATGAACCCATCGTCAGCTACCCACGTTTTAGATGATGCAACTTCACGAAAACTCACGCGTCATTCCCGCCGTCTCGGCTTTGGCAAGCTCTTTCTTCTGAACGTTATGGACTACCGAGCAACTGACCCAGGTCAGCTTCCAGCAGGCGAGGAGCGCTCTGCGTGGAACGTCGACGAAATCAGACGTTGCGCTCGCCACGCTACTTGTGTGGCTCTCGCCTACGGTGGGCTACGGCAAAATCCAAGGTGGATCGGATATGCAAACGACGCTGTCGAGGCTTGCCATGGAGCGGCCATGTGCCGTGTTGCCACCAATCAAAACGGTTCCCCTCGGCACCCGCGTAGGTTTCCCACGAATTTCGAGCTGCAATGCTAGCAACCTCACTAAATCATTGGCTGGTGGCCCTAACCAGCCATTCATCGGTTCTCGCCGCGCTGCAATGCAACTTCATCGAACCGGACATTGCGCACCACTCAAATAACCCAAATGCGTGACGGTATCGACCACAAAGCAATTTAGGCTCATGACCCGTTATTTTTTGGAGGAATGGCTTGTATCGTTGTACGAAAACTGAACGATGACTCTCATAATTTCTTCTGGCTGAGCGAGCCAAATACCCGAACAGTGGACCTCGCTTAAGGTGTGGGGTTGCATAGATAATTCGTTGTAGGGTTGTGAGATGCATCCCTCCGCGTTTAGAGTTTCGCGGGATGTCACAGCATTGGGCTGTGACGAACAAGCAGAATGCGCCGAGGGCTCTTGCCAGAGGATGAATTCATTGCGGCCGACGAAGAGGTCTGGCCCTCCATCGACAACGCCGCCCCTTCTGAGGAAGGCGGCCCGATTGCGCGAAAAGGTTTCAACTATCAGGATGAGATCGCCGTCGGCTTCGTTTTGGAGATGTTGGCCAACCCCCAGTTGGTGAAGATCCATTTTGAAACACATGACGATCTGGTCTTGGTCTGGGACATCGGCGCGCCGTCGCGGATTGCCGAGTTTGTTCAGGTCAAAGGCTCCGAAGCGGATAAGCTCTGGTCCATCGCAGATCTGTGCTCCCGCAAGAAGCAGGCTGTTGGGTCATCGATCTTCGAAAAGTCGCTAGATCGCGACCAGCATGATGAGACCGCGCGCTTCCGGATCGTCACCTTGCGCCCGGTGGTCTCGCCTTTGAAGCCGCTGACCTATGAACGCGGCCACGAAGCCCGGGCACTGAGCTGCGAGGAAATGGTTGCTCTGAAGTCAGACCTCGATATGCGAATGCCAGGCGTCCAGTCCAAGCGGGGGCACGGGACTGGCTATTGGCTCGACAACTGCCTTTGGGATGAGTGCCACGATGAACCTACCGTGAAGGAGAAGAACAAGCTCCGATTGTTCAAGATCATGAATGACGCCGGCCACCCGTTGCTATGGGAGCACCTCGACCTTCTTCTAGATGAGTTGCGCAAGCTCGTGAAGTCGGCAGGTGATGCGAAGTGGAAACCGGACAAGGAGAAGAAAATCCTCACACGCCAAGCGCTATCGGTGATGTGGGATGCGTGCATGGTCAGGCTTACGAAAGTAGCGTCTCAGCCCTCGGGCGGCAAGCTGGCCGAGAAGATGAACGACGCCGCCCTCACCGGAACGGTGGTTGCGATGGCGATCGACATGCGTCTGGATTACGCCCGCTTCGCCCGGACCTCTCGCTACATGCAGCTGGACGAGGCGGAACAGCTTCAGGGCCGCGTCAAATCCGAGGTCCAGACACTGAGCGCCAAAAGGGCAGCCGGGTCGCTCGACCTCGACGGCCCAGCATTCCACGCACTTTGCGTCGACCGGATGGATGCTATCAACAACTCCCTGCCGCCGGACCAAGGCGACCGTTCTGCCTTCCTCAAGGGCTGTATGTATGACATTGCCGATCGCTGTCTTCTGCGCTTCGACCGGATAGGTTTATGAAGTCTCTATCTCGCCTCGGAACCCGTCCCGCCAGTCTTCCGCTTGCGGCCGACGATGTCCTCGAATTCCACGCGGCGCGGCTGCTTCTGTTGATGCGCATCTGCGGCACGGCAGGGCGGATGGACGGGCTGACAAAAATGGCCAAGCTCGACTTCTTCACCCGCTACCCAGACTTCTTCGAGGCCGCGCGGGCAGCGGTCGAGCCCGAATCCCAGAGCGGGTCGGTTGATTCTTCAGAAGCTGTCGAGGCATCGATGGTACGGCATCACTACGGACCGTGGGACAAGCGCTATTATCAGGTTCTGGCTCACCTCGAGGCCCGGCGGCTTATCACCGTCTCCAAGTTCAAGAACTCCTACCAGATCGCGCTGACGACCGAAGGCGCCGAAATGGCCAAGGCTCTCGCCAAACGACCCTCTTTCGCTACTCTGGTCGAGCGGCAGAAAGCGGTGAAGAAGTCCTTCGGCGGCAAGTCAGGCACGGCGCTGAAAAACCTAATTTACAAGCTTTTCGATGAAGAGGTCGGCAAACGCACCCTCGGACAGGTAATCATGAAATGAGCGCGCCTTCTCTGTCCATCCACAGCCTTGAACGCCGCCAAGTGACCGGCAACGTCGAACACCTGACATTTGAGTTTGGCGTGAACGTTTTTGTTGGGCGACCGAACACCGGTAAGACCATGTGGCTGCAGACGCTTGACTTCCTGCTCGGCGACACGGGAGCGAACCCTTACGAGCAGAGCGACGCAGAAGGGCTGGCCGAGAAATACGAGGCGGCGTCCGCCACGATCTGCATCGGCGGCCAGACCTTCCGGATCGAGCGGCGTTGGCGCGAGGCAGGCTCCAAAGGAAAGGTCTTTGTCGACGACGAGGGTATGCTTGCCAAGGAATTCCAGCACTGGCTGATGGAGAAGCTGGGTATCCCGCTGGTGAACTTCCCGAAGGGCAATCCGATGTCCGGCCAGACCTGGCCGGAGCTGAGCTTCCGCACGCTGTTGAGGCATATCTTCCGCCAGCAGCGGTTCTGGAGCGATCTCGTCGACAAACAGACTGATAATGAAAAACACGCCAGCCTTCTGCTATTCCTGGGTCTGGCAGAGCGCATTTATAGCAACGACTACGGCAAGCTCGTCGAACTGAAGCTCAAGTCGATGCGGCTCCGAGCGCGGCGCGAGCAGTACAACGAGACCCTTAATGATCTTGCTGTGGATCTTCTCGACTCCGAGGACGCCACCTTCGGCGTAAATGAGACCACCGTAACCGCCGCCTTGAAACGCCTCCAAAACGAAATCGAACGCCTTCAGACGCGCAAACTCGAGGTTCTGACTGCTGCAAGCGACGCCAGCCTGCCCGCTTCGGAGCGGTCGCGCATCGCCGAACTCGGGCATGGGCGGGCGGCGGCACTCGAAGAAGCGACGGAGGCGCGGCAGAAGTTGTTGGCGACCGAGGACCGGCTGGCCGAAGTTCGGCGATATCGCGCGGACCTCGCGGCTGAAATCGAGCGGATGGCTCGCGTCGCAGACGCCAGCGAACTCCTTGCTGACCTCAAGGTCACTCACTGTCCAGCCTGTGATCAGGGGATCATCCCCTATCAGAAGCCTGATCACTGCTTCGTCTGCCACCAGCATCTGCCTGAGGAGCCTGAGATCGCCGGACTTGGCGAGGTCCGGCTGCAATTTGAGCAGGACCGGCTGAAAGCTGAACTCCTTGAAGCCGAAGAACTAATTGTCATTCTCGAACGCGACGTCGACAAGCAGACCATGGCGTACCGCAATGCCGATGAGACGCTGCGAACCATTGAGGTCGAACTCGCGCCCGCCCGTCGCGCCGTGGCCGCCGTTGCTCAAACCGAAGTGAGCGCGGTCGATGTGGCGCTGGGTAAAGCTGCCGAGCGCCAACGCCAGATGAGCCGGGTGGCGGCCGCCCTCGAACTTGGCAATAACCTCACCAATCAAATCCAGGCCCTTGAGGACGAGATTAAACCACTTCAGGAGAAGGTCGACGAGGCCAACCGTTCAATCGACTTCAGTGCCGCCGCCCAGAAGCTTGAAGAAGGAATGAACGCCTATCTCGACGCTCTCAATGTGCAGCGCCCGGACACCTGGAAGCACAATATGGTCGAGATCGACATTTCCAAGTCCAGCACCAGCTTTCGGGTCGGAAGAAAGCGCTGGCGGGGGGCGCTAGGAGGGACGGATACCCTCTATTTCCTGATGGCCTATCAGTACGGCCTGCTGTCTCTGAGCCCGATCTCGGGCATGCACTATCCCGGACTGGCAATTATCGACGTGCCGGGCGAATTCTCAGGCGAAGAGGTCAAGGACAGCGAGAACTTCATCGTTCAGCCGTTCATCGACCTGCTTGCCCAAGAGGCGTTCGAGGGCGCGCAACTGATCATTACCGGTGCGTCCTTCACGGGCCTCCAGAGCGTCCATGTTCAGAGGCTGACCTATGTCCACGTCGCCTGACGAAAGACTTGAAGGGGCGTCCTTAGTGCATTTATTGGATCCGGGAGTTACAGACCCGATCACATACGACGCGTCGCGTCCCTTGGGCACTCCGAACGCTAAAGTGTGTATTTCCGGTTCACATCTTGTCGGCCAATGTCCGTTTTGACATTACAAATGAGCTTATCTGGCTCTCACAGCGAAGGTCGGCTTTCCGCCTATGGCAAAAAACAAACCCGCCACATTATCGAACGAGTAGCTTTTCGTCACGGTCGTCCCGCAGCATAGACTCCATGTCATCCAAACCATCGACAGCAGAGCGCATCTGCGCCTCATCAACGGCGCTCGCAGCCTCGGCATCCGCGACCTGGCTCCCAAAATCCATCTCCATCTGGCGCTGTTCCTCGGCGATCACAGCTTGAACGACAGGCGCGGTCTTTTTCGGAGCGACGTCGATTTGCCCTGACGATTGACTCCCAGCATCTTGGCGTGCGGTCTCCACAACGGCGTCAGACCCACTTGGTCCGTTAGAAGGCGGTGACATCGGCATGGCGCGCACACTCAGCGGCAGCGTGCCCTGCGCCTCCCCTCCCCCCGGCTTCGGAAACGGCAACTCGCCCGTCTGCGCCGCGTGAACCGCCTTGAACAGCCGATCGTCAAAATATTGGATCCGCTTCGCTCGGACAGGCATTTGCGCATCGATCACCATGACAATCTCGTCGAGGGGCAGACGGCGCGCTTCATCTTCGGGGAGCAAGGAGCTTTCTTCGGTCCGGGTCGACTGGCTGCGCCCTTCAAAGGGGTTCTTGCCGATGGACTGGGAGCGCGTGATGACGGTCTTGGTGGTCTTACCGACCGCCTTGCTGAGCTCCTCGACGGTCTTCTCATCCGAGGGCGTCAGGTAGAGTTTCACGCCGGCGTTGCCCTGCAGCGCGCGGCGGGTGTTCTCGCCATAGATTTCATCGAGAGCGGGGATGGTTTGTGTCACGACGGCCAAGTGGCCGCGATAGGTCCGCAGGGTTTCGATGCTCTCGACCACGATCGGCATTTTGCCCAATCGGTTGAACTCGTCGAGCATGATCATCACCGGCCAGGGCTCGTCTGGCCCAGGGTCCTTTTCCTGCATGGCGGAGAGGAGATCGGAGAAGAAGAGGCGGATCAGCGGCGCGAGGGGCTTCACCATCAGAGGCTGGACCACGAGATAGACCGAAAAGGGCTTCTTGCGGATAGTCCGGAAGTCAAAGTCCGACACCGCCGTAGCTTCATCGATGGCCGGGTTCTGCCATTGGTCGAGCCCCGAGGTCATAAGGAGCGAGACGTAAGAGGTCAGCGTATCGTTGTTGGTCGAGGCCAGCCGCGTGAAGATCAGCTTGGCCGCCCGGTTGTCGACCTCATGGCCGCGCGCGAAGTATTCCTTCTGCTTGTTCCCACCGGAGGCCGCGATGCGGTAGATCTCGCCCAAGGTCGGGCGCTTGCGCTGGAAGGCCAGCAGGCCTGCCGCCACGAAGAGATCGATCCCGCCCTTGAGGAGGCCCTGCACCCGGTCGTTGTCGCTTTGCAAAAAGAGCGTCGCCAAGAGCTGCAATTCCATCTGCTGGCGCGCGGGATCTTTCAGCTCAAAGATGCGCAGGAGCGGGTTGTAACGATGCGTGCGCTTGCCCTCCCAATCGGTGGGGGCAAAGCGATAGACCTTGTCGCCTTGGGCGGCGCGGTGCCGAGCCGTTGCCTCGAAACACTCCCCCTTCACATCGAGCGTCACGACGGAGCCTTGCCAGGTCAGCAGGTTCGGAATGACAAAGCCCGTGGTCTTGCCACGGCCCGTGGGCGCCACGATCAGCGCATGTGGGAAGACCTTGGAGCAAATGTAGTTGGCGCGGGAGCCCGGCGTCCCCAGTTTGCCGAGGATGAACCCGGTCCCCGGCGCCCCGAAGAAGCCATTGGCCTTCATCTCGCGCGCGGTCTGCCAATGGGTCTGGCCAAACCGTGTCAGGGCGGACCCCGAGAGGGCGAGGCTCAGCATCATGCCGGCGGCGGCGAAGCTGCCGATGATCAGATGAATAAGTTGGGCGTCCTCCGGGCGGCGATCGAGGATCGCCAGATAGTTCTGCGCGATATAGGCAAAGTCGATCTCAGCCCCGAAGCCGAGATCCTGGTAGGTCAGCACCGCCGAGGCGATGGTATAGCCCATGGCCCCGGTCACCAGCGTCACAAGCAGGACGCCCGTGGCGATCCGCGCTTTTCCCATGGGCGCGCTCAATGGACCTGACCCCGCTCGGTCTCGCCATCCACGTCAGCGGTGCGGTGTTTCTCGTATTCGGTATCGGCAAGATCATCGACCACCTGGCGCAAGGCCTCGGTATTGGCCGTCGCGGCATCCGATTGCAGGTAGACCTTGGCGACATAGAGCCGGTCGAGGCGGTCCTCGAGAACCTTTTCCAGCGCATCGGCATCGCCGGATGTCAGCCGGCCCAATTGGCGATCATCCAGCACCCGCGCGATCTCGTCGCGGAAGGCACCCCGCTCCGCCTCGGTCTCGAAGGGCGCGGACAACTCCCCCGCCCGTTCATGGTCCAGAACACGCGCAATCTCGTCTGCAAGGCGGTCGGCACGGTCAGACTGCGGCGCAGTTTCACCGCGGGCTGCGAGGAGTGCGTCGCGCGTGCCGGACCCAAGCCCGTCGCGCATCTCGGTTTCGCGGCGGACCTGATTGATGACCTCCGTGTCCCGGATCTCGACGACTGCCGCATAGGTCGCGCCAAGCCCGCGGGCGAGGTGGGACGGCATGTCCGGATAGCGCGCTCGTAAGTCATCCGTGACAGCATCTGCAACAGGCGTGCGGAGGTCGCGTCCCTCCATGATCCGGTCGACCTCGCGGGTGATCTCGCTGGCGCGGGCCGCATCGGTGATGGTCTCCCTGTAGGGCTCAGACCGGTCGATCACATCGCCAGGGCGTGCGAGCAGCTCCGGGTGTGCCTCGAGATATGCACGCTGCTCGGTCTCGATCCGGCGCTCCGCCCGTGAGACAACCTCCCAGTCCCGGTCCTCGATCTGCTGCGCGGTCAGGCCGTCTGCGCGCATTTCCTGACGGATTGTCCCTTCCATCGCCCGCACCGAGTCCTCGTGATAGTGGAACCGCTCGCTGACCGCTTCTGCTTCCACGACGCCATCCCGGCGCAGCACGTTCTCCCGTTCCAGCATCGTGCCAAGTTCGACATGCAAATCGTTGAGAATGTCTCGCGCCTGTTCCAGATCGGCGCGGCGCTCGAGGTTCAGATCCCGCGCCTCAGCCACTTTGGAGAGATCATCTGCGATCCATTGATGCTCGAGCGCTGCATTTGAGGCCCCGGTCTCGATCCGGGCCACCACTTCGGATGTGCTGATCCCCGTGCCCCGTAGTGCCGCGTCAATGCGCGATCTCAGATCGGGCTCTGCCAGACGCTCGCGCTGGTTGGTGTCGATATTGGCTTCGGAATAGATCCCGCCCTCCGAGGGGGCCTCTGACAGCGTGGATGATCGCAAACCGAGAGGCTGCATGTGCTGGACCTGCGTCTGGATCTCGATGAGGCGTTTTTCCAACACGGGACGTTCCGCGTCGGGCTTCTCGGCGATCATGCCCTGCACCCGCGCGAGCTTTTCCGCATAGAGGCTTCTCAGATCCTCGAAGCTTTGATCCTCGGCCATATACACATCTCCTGTTCGGTCCACCTGACCGCCGCGCGCCAGCACCTCGCCCGCGCGGAAGAGGGCTGCGGCAATATCCTCGCGGGCCTCCCGGGAGGCCTCTGCGGCCAGCGAATGGTAGACGGTTCTGGTGTTGGCGATCTCCGCCAGCGTCCGGGTCAGGTCGGCCCCCACACGTTCCCGCTCGCGGGGAGCGCGACCCTCTTCTTTCGCCGCATAAACCTCGCTGGTGCGGGCTGGGTAATGTACAACCCCGCGATCCACCCGCCGTGTGGCCTCCAGGCGCACGCCGTACTTCTCGGCCTCCTCGACCATGGCGAGGCGAAAGTCGTCATAGTTGAAGCGATGGTTGCGCCCGAGGAAAAAGAACTCGCCTTCTTGCGACCGGCGGTTCAACACCAGATGCGCATGGGGATGATCGCGGTCCTCATGCACCGCGATGATGTAATCGAAATGCCCCGCGTCGGTCTGGAAGAACCGCTCGGCCACGTCCGTCGCGATGTCGCGCACATCCTCCCCGCGCGTGCCGATGGGGAAGGACATGAGCATGTGTGTGGTCTGGCCCAGCTTGGGCTTGAAGCCCGCATCCCACCGTTTGGCAAAGCGCTCGGTCAGGTCCTTGATGTCACCCGCCTCGAGCTTCGTCTTGCCATCCAGAAACCCACTGCTGTCCACGATATGGGTCGACTTCGTGGTGAGGTAATCGAGCTGGTTTGAGAGCTGCGATTTGGTATGCGTACCCCCGCCCCGGATCGCCTTGAAGACCGCTGGCCGATGCCCCGCAGCCGCGCGCACAAGCTGGGTCTGCTTGGCCACATGCAGCCCTTGCATCGAGCCCCGGACGCGGCTCCAGCCATCCCGGAAGACCTCGCCCGTGACGGCATGGACGGCATCATTCAGCCGCATGGGCAAACTCCCTCAGCGCGGCCGTGGCCTGCAGCTGCATCGCATCACGACGGCGGCGCAGAAGCAGATCGATCTCGTCCGCGGAATCCAGGATGAAGCGCGCCAGCCCGCGCATTTGGGCAAGTCGCAGTTCGGAGAACTCGGCACTCGTGCCCCCCACGGCCCCCTGCCCCATCCGGTTGGCCCGCGTCATCTGCTTGGCGATCTGCGCGACCCCATTACCGACCTCGTGCAGAGAGGCGCGGTAGCGCGCCATCTCTGCTGCCATCTGCGCGTCCGGAACGAACACCCCGCCTGCCGCCTGAATGAGCCGCCGCAGCCCCTCGGCACGGCTCTCGATTCCGGCCTCGGCCAGCACCTCGTCGAGCGCCGCGAGCTCCGCAGCCGTGACCTTTACACTGACCGCTAAGACCGGGATTGCGGCATCCGTCTGGCGCTCGGCATCGGCTTTGAGCGTGTACTGGATCGCCCGCACCGACACGCCAAACCGTTCCGCCAGCACTGAAGTGGAAACGCCTCCCGCAGCTTCGCGAACGATCTCCATGCGCTCCGCATCGATGAGGCGTTTTGAGCGAGACATGCGAAGAAAGACCCCCTATTTCCTGCCACCTTCCACCAAGACTGCCCTCACCTTACGATAATATATCAATCTGTCAATTATATACTTCAGTCGCCTCCAATCTCAGGCAGCCTTGGTGTCCGCTTCACGCCGCGGCCCGCAGGGACGCGGCTCTGCCGCCCTCACCACCAGCACAGCCTCCAGCTTCAAAGGCCCCTTCTCCAGCACCGCCCGAGGGTCTGGACGAACACGCATGTGTTCGGACGGAACCGCGGGCGGGCGCAAACCCCACCGACAGGGCGGACAAGCAGGGTCAAGGAGGGCCAGATTTGGGTCCCCAAATCTCTGCCGCAAAAACCGGGAGGCCCTGGTCGATAGGTTTTTGTGGATGGCCCCCTTGAGGCTGACTGGCCGGTCTGTCGCGGCCTGATCATTCCGGGCAGAGTGCGTCCGTTGAATGCGCAGCGACCGGCGACTTCGTGAAGTCGCCTCGGGCGATCATCCGCACCGGTGACGGCATCCCTGGAACAGGGATCGGGCCGCCCCAAGGTCGTCCTGGGGCGGCCCATCCTCGTCAGAGGTTTTAGTCTTCGGGATCCTTTGCGCTCGGTGGGAACATCACCAACTCCGAGACCGCGACCGGGAAGTCGAGCTTGAGGCTGAAGAACTCCGAGCCGTCGCCGTTGCGGGTGTTGCGGAACATCGCGCCCACGCGCTGAAAACGGGTGCGCTCCTGGCCATCGGTGTCGGTGAACTTGACGGGGACGGTGGCGACGTAGTGGTTGGTCATTTGGGTCTCTCCTTGTTGCGATGGGGATCACCCAGCACGGGGGCAAGAGGCCCGGTCGCAAGTGCAAATGCGGAGGGTCCGCGGCCCCGCCGTGGAAGCCGTATTTGTGCTTGCCGGAGCGAAGCGCAGGGCACGATTGGGCCGACCCCGTGCGATCCACATCTATGAGCAAAAAGGAGTGATCCGGATGACCCTTGCCATCACGCAGCCGCCACCATCCGCGTCCGCGTCCCGCCGAGCCTGGCCGGGGTGCTGACGGAGCCCGCCCGCGTGGATGCGATGTTCCGAAACACCACCCGAGGGACGTGCTGGACTTCAGCCTCAAGTGGGACGTCTCGACCCCTCGCGTCTTGCGCCGCTGACGATGTGCGTGAGATGCGCACCATCCCCAGCCCGCACCGATGCGGATGGGCCGCACTCTGACGGACCAGGTAGAGCGATGACGGTGCTGGCCGCCGCGAGCTGCCGATCACGCGTGACCGACCGCACGCGCCATAAGACATGACGAAAGGGCCGCGCCAAGCGCGACCCCCTCTCTTCAATCCTGCGCAGTCTTCTTAGCCGGGTCCGCAACCCGCATGACCGTCAGGCCTTTCGCTTCCGCCTTCTGCCCGAGGTTCAGTGCAACCCCGTTGCGGCAATCACACTCCCAACCCGTCGAGGATTAGTTGCGTCTCAGACATCCGCTTCAGTGAGTTGCCGATGTGCTCCCGCCAGCGCGGGCCAACCTCCAGAGCAGCGGCACACGCGCGGGCCAGATCATCAGGGCGGTCCTCGGCCATTGCCTCGATCAGGAAGGCCGCCTGCTCGCGGTCCTTGGCAGACTTGAGGCTGCCTGCCCCGTCACGCCGCCGATCCGCGACGATCAGTTTGTGGATCGCATAGCGCTCTGGACGCGGGACCTGCACGAGTATGCCAGATCGATAGATCGCCGCCGCATGGATCGGTTCGGCAATCAGGAAGTTGAGATAGTTCAATCCTTGGGCGTTCACGCCCAATGCTGGCAGATCACGGATTGTCTCATCTCCGAAGGCCGGTGTGAGAAACTCGACCAACTGGCCACTCCCGCCCTGGGACCATCGCCAAGTCCGACCTTGGTCAAGAGCCGGTAAGGGATCAAATTTGAGCGCCGAGAAGGTCTCGGCCAGACCCGGATCAACCTGATCCTGCAGCGCCACGCTTAGCTTTTCGAACTGGGCGATGTCGATGTCGCCGGTATTGGCCATGCCCCCCAAGGGCAGACGGATACCGAGCTCGCCCTCATAGAGTCGGAACGCGTTTGTCCCGACGATGGTGCCGCCCAAACGGAAAGTCCCCGCTGCGGCCATGGCCGACAGGATGGAGCCGGTCGCCCGGTCGGTGGGCGTCATGCCTTCCGCACGCAAGAGCCGAACAAGCCGCGACCGTTCCGCCTGCCGATCCTTGGCCGTTGCGCGCAGCTCTTCGATCCGGTCGATACGTGCACGCGTCTCGTCACTGTCCTCGCCGATATAGATGAACCGCATCTCCGTTCCGACGCGTCGCGCGGCGTACCAATAGGCTTTGTCGCCGCGCTCTTTGAGCGTTGGCTTGCCTTCAACACCGGACAAGGCGTCGTCCTTCAAAAGACGTACCAGATCGGTGTAGGCGCTCATCGCGATGCTGCTGAGTGGGGTCATGCCAATCATTTCCAAGTTTTGCTTGGCACGCATATACCTATCAAAACAGGAAATTGCTAGGCAAAAGGTTCTTGGAGAATTGCCACGCCCATGAGAAACGACGAAAGGGCCGCGCCAAGCGCGACCCCCTCTCTTCAATCCTGCGCAGTCTTCTTCGCCGGGTCCGCAACCCGCATAACCGTCAGGCCTTTCGCTTCCGCCTTCTGCCCGAGGTTCAGCGCGACCCCGTTGCCGCCGAAGAGTACAACCCCCGTCGCCGCGAACTTGTCGTCCAGCATTTCGTCGTTGCACTTGAACGGTGCCGCCCGGCCATGCGCGGACCAGCGCGGATCAAAGCGCGCTTGTGCTATCCCGCGTGCCCGGGCCCACCGAACCGCAATCATCTCCGCCCCGTGCTTGCCACCCTTGTGGCAGAGGAAGATTTCCTGATTGCGGTTCTGCTTGATCCGCTCGCGAACCTTGTCGAGCGTGTTGAAGATCACATCGATATCGGTCCAGTCGGTGGCGCCCGAGACGATCAAGGGGACCCCCTCGACCTTCGACTTCGCAGCCGTCTCGCGATCATGCTGCTCCAGGAGCTGCCGCGCCTCGAAGACGGCCCCGGTCTCCTGCGCCCGGACGCTTGCGCGCGACCCGGCTGCCGGGATGAAGGCGTGGCCCGTCTCGATCTCGTAGCATTCCGCCGCCGCCTCGCTCATCACCTCGATGGCGCCGACAATCTCGCGCAGCTGCAGAAAGCGCGCCTGCGCCTCTTCGAGCGCGGTCTCGGCGATCTCCGATCCGTCGTGGGATTTTGCCAGCGCGCCGATCTTGTCGGCGGTGCGGTCGACCTCCTTGCCAAGCGCCACCTTGCGGCGCTGCAAGATCGTGGCGAGCCCATGGGCCAGCGGTTCGATTTCTGCTTCAAGCCCGGTATTGCGCAATTGACCGAGCAGAGCCTCGAAGCTTTCGCGGATGATGCGGTCGGTCAGGATGTGATCCTCCGGGATCGGGAGCTGTGCGTCCTTCTCGGTCAGTCCGAAAAGTTCGATGGTCTCGTAGGTGTTTGCGTTGTCGTAAGCCATGTCTGGTCTCCAGTGTTCGGTTGCAAGGCCACCACGTGAGTGTGGGGGCATGGCCGAATGCCTGGTTTCCGAATCTGCCCGGGTCAGGGACGGCGCAGCCGCCGGCTTGCCGGGCGCAAAAGTTTTCCGTGCACAACACCCGACACATGCGCGCCCTCACCCACGGGACCGCCCCGCGCCACAGGCCCCGCCCTCGCCGAAAAGTTTTGCGATCCTTGACGCGGGCTGATTTGGGGGCCATCCGGAGGATATGCTTCCACGCTCATGTGTGTGTGTTTTGACGGTAGGTTTGCCCGACCCGAGCAGGCAAACGGCCCGACCGGACGCGGGAGACGGATGGAGTGGCGGGATCGTTTTGCGCTCAAGCAAAACAGACCAGAGCGCAATCCGGCGGAGCGGCCGGGGAGGGACGTGCTCGCGAGGCGGGCAAACCGGGATGCCAGACGCAACGCCGCGGTGAGGCCGCATGGCCGAATGCGCGACGGACCGAAGGGCCGTTCTCCCCTGCGACCTGGCGTACCGAGCGGGGGAGGCCGCAAGGCTAAAGCGAAGAAGAGCCTCGCAACAATTTCCTTCCAGCAAGCCGAATAAACAAGCTAGTATCTCGCAAGGCGCCTATTGATTTCCCTAATGGGAAGTCTGCATCTCGGGTGATCACGAACCGCCTCGAGGCCCGACTTGAGGAGGACGGTCGAACAAACCTCGTGACGTTCCATTTCATCGAAGACCCAGAGGACGCCGTGCATCGCGATTTCTTGGCGCTCCGCCTCAACCCTGAGTGCTCCGTCTCCGGTAAGAAGAACCCAACCCCTTTCAGCCGCGAGGCAAAATGCAAAGACATCTGGCGTCGATAGCATAGCTTTCGCGCGCTTCAGCTCAGTCGCGCGTGCAGTTTCTTCCGGCGTGAGCTCTTCCACTCTTAGTCCCAGATCGATCAGATCAGGGCCCATCCAGTCGAGAAGTTCCGCTTCATAAAGAATATCTGGAACAACAAAATCATAGGGGAGGTCAAAGAGCCTCGCTGTCAGCGAGGCTCTCTCGATGTCGATCAGGACGGAGGTATCAGAAACAAGAACTTGCACACAGCGACTATGCCATGTGGTCCAAACGTTCTTCCAGTTCTTTTACTCGTATTTCGAGAAGCTCAGCCGCACGAGACAACCCAATCAACCCCTCGGAGAGGGCACGAAAACACAACCTTTGAAAGCGGTCCGGTTCTTCTCGTTCCCAAGGAATGGAATTCGGCTCCTCGAACGGCTCATCCCGCCAACCTCGTTGCTTATAGACCTTGAAAAGGCGCGCAAATGTTGCCTGGTTGATGATCTCCAAATCCTTGCATCGATACGTCAGCGCTTGAATGCTGACGCCAAACCGATCCTTCAGACTAATGAGCTCACCAATGCTTATGTCCGTTCTGCGGGCACCAATCTCCTGCCGTAGCACTTCTGCCGGAACGAGGAACGCACCAGCAAATCGATTTGCGGCGCGTTCTGAATCGCACCCTTCGGCGACCTTAAGAACCATGTGGCCCAGTTCGTGAGCTAAACTGAAGCGCTTCCGTTCAGACCAGGTCTTCTTCTTGATCATGATCACCCGCGCGGAGTGATGCTCTTTTCGACGGACTTTGGCCGCAAGGCCATCGATCCGATCAACGTCCAGAGACAACACCTTGATCCCGTGCTCCTCGAGGAGTTCGGCAAGCATTGGAATCGGGTCATGACCAAGCTGCCAAGAGGCACGCATGTTGCGAGCCGCGTCCTCGGCATCACGAACATCGGTCACCCAGTATGGCGCTTCGTGCGGGGCATCCCACTCCTGGCTCGAAAGATTCAGCAAGCTTTCGACAGCCAGGTACTTTTCAACCATATTGAGCGTCTTGGCTTCGATCGTCGCGATCTCCTTGGCCGACGAGCTGGCTGACTTGCGAAACTCTACGCCCTCCAACTCAAGCTCGTCATCGCTCAGTAGGAAATCCACAGAGACCTCGAGTGCTCGGGCAAGACTCAGCAGCACGCCCGATCCGGGCATGTCTTCATTGCGCTCGTACTTGCCTATGGCTTGAGCGGACACCTTGTTATCCATGGCATCGGAAAGTGCACGGAGCGAAAGGCCAGATGCCGCCCGGGCTCCTTTGAGTCTCTTGCCAATCATAGCGTCCTCCCAGTGGGTGGTTTACACTTCACCCATATGATTGATTTTTTGTAAACTACAACGCTTGAAAGCGCGGCCTTTTGTCCCTATTTTGTAACACGAGGCCAAACGGAAGGCAAATTTGTAAACCTTCAAGTCACGCCAAGAAACGCTCAACAGGCAAAGAAACGAGGAAGCAGCCATGAAGATACCGTTTACGGGCGAGCTGACACCAATGTTTCAGAGCATCGTCGGACTGCCTGATGGTGGGCTGGCTGAGCCAACCCTCGAAAAGCGAGGTGCATCATGAGACGTATCCTAAGCATCGATGGTGGCGGCATCAAAGGCACCCAACCGGCGGCCTTTCTGGCGGGTTTGGAAGAAGACCTGGACGAACCGATTGGCCACTACTTTGACCTGATTGCGGGAACGTCAACCGGGGGTATTCTCGCGATCGGCCTAGCCCTCGGCATCAAGGCCAAGACCCTCCTCGAACTCTACGAAAATCGCGGGCCGACGATCTTCGGGCAAGCGGGAGACAAGAGCTGGCTCGGGCAAAAGGCCCGGGATGCGCGTGCGGCCTTCCGTCACTTGGTCAAGCCGAAGCACGAGGCATCGACGCTTAGGGACGAGCTCCACGCCGTCCTTGGCGACAAGCTCATCGGCGAAGCGGAGACCCGGTTGCTGATCCCGGCCTGGGATGCCGACCAGCGCAGCGTCTACATCTACAAGACGTCGCATCATCCGCGGCTCACAAAGGATTACCGGAAGCCGGCCCTCGACGCCGCGATGGCGACGTCGGCCGCTCCAACCTATTTCGCGCGTCACAAGACGGTGGATGATGTCGGGCTTCTCGATGGCGGCACTTGGTGCAACAATCCGGTAGGCGTCGCGACCGTCGAAGCGATTTCGATGCTCGGCTGGTCTTCGCAGGAATTGCACATCCTGAGCCTCGGCTGCGTCGACGAGGTCTACATGCTGCCTGAATCCCCCGGAAAAGCCGGCCTCGGGTTGAAGGCTCTCAGCCTTCTCATGGACGGTCAGTCTCGCGGTGCGCTCGGCATTGCCCGTCATCTGACAGGTGATCCGCATGACCGGACGGCTGTTCACCGGTACTCGCCGAGCGTGCCGGACGGTTTCTTTTCCCTCGACGACACCACCAAGATCCAGAGGCTCAAGGGGCTTGGCGCTTCGAGCGCCCGGCACGCGAGCCCCACCCTGACCCCCATCTTCTTCCAGCAACCTGCCGAGCCGTTCGTGCCCGTGCATCAACTCGAACGGAACGCGGCATGAACCAGAACTTCTCGCACACCCTCACCGATACCGCCATTCAGCGGCGGGCGCAGGTCTTCACGATCCTCGAAGAAATCTGCCAGGAGCTGGAATGGACCCAAACCCAGTTCGAGAAAGCCCGAACCAGCTACGAGGCGGTCGCGGATTGGTTGGCCGGATCGAGCGACCCGATGCTTGCTTCCCTCCATGTCTACCTGCACGGCTCTGGCGCACTAGGGACCTCGATCAAACCGATCGGACGCGACGAGTTCGATGTCGACCTGATCAGTTTTATCCTTGGCCTCGGCCCAGAAATCGCACCGGCACGCCTTAAGGCTGCGATCGGCCAGCGCCTGCGCGAACACGCCTATTACGCGTCGATCCTGGAAGAAAAGAAGCGCTGCTGGCGCCTGAACTACGCCGGTGACTTTCACCTCGACATCTCCCCGACCATTGCCAATCCGAACTGCATGAACGGCGGTGAGCTGGTGCCCGATCGCAAGCTACGGGACTGGCATGCTACAAATCCTCGGGCCTATCGAGCCCTATTCGACGAAAGGGCAGCACTGGTACCGCGGATGACGCAGTCGATCATCGCGGCACAGCGCGATGCGGCGACGACAGAACCTTTCCCGGTACGTCAGTCCGTCAAGGGCATTCTGCGGCGGACCGTGCAGCTCCTGAAGCGTCACCGGGATCTGGAATTCCTGCATGTTCAGGAGGAGATCACGCCGATCTCGATCATCATCACGACCCTGGCCATGCGATCCTACGAGATGTGTGTCAGGCGTCATGTTTTCGCCGACGAACTCGAGGTGCTGATCGACACGATCCGCCTGATGCCGGTCTTCATCGATCGGCCTCTGGTCAATGGCCGCCAGATCTACGCGGTCTGGAACGAGACCACCAACGGCGAGAATTTTGCCGAGCGATGGAATGAAGAACCCGCGCGGGTCGAAGCCTTCTACAAATGGCATAGCAAGGCGCTTGCGGATTTTCAGTCCCTTCGTGACCTCGTCGGCCTAGACGCCATTGTCGGCTCCATGAAGGACAGCCTGGGTGACAAACTTGTTGCCCGAACAATGAACCGGCGGATGGACGCGCTGAACGAGGGGCGGAAGACGGGCGCTCTCGTGCTTGGTGCGGGTGTTGGCCTCACCACCCAACAATCGGCCGCTTCGACGCCCGTTCCCAAGAACGAGTTTTTCGGGGACTAGGCGCGATGGCGGGCTCGACCACAAGAAACCCGCTGACACTGCCCCAGCAGTACCTGTTCCTGCAGAAGTCCAAGACAGTAGCCGGCGAGGGGGTGCTCGGTCCGCGCCGGTTGGAATGGCATTTTCACGCACAACCTACGCCGCTTTCCCGGACGTATCAGGTCACCCTTGTCCTCGAAAGGGACGGGACGCCGGATGTTCGTGTCGTAGATCCTGCCCTGAGGTTGCTCGCCGGTGAACGCGACCTGCCGCATATCTACCATGACCCGGATCGGCTCTGTCTCTATCTGCCCGGGACCGGACAATGGGACGCCAGCAAACGTTTGGACCTCACCATCATCCCCTGGACCCACCTCTGGCTGATCTATTTCGAGGAATGGCTCGTGTCGGACGACTGGAAGGGCGGGGGAAAACACCCTGGAGAGGATGACCCAAACGAGGGCAACCGTGCGTTGCGCCGCAGCCTTCAACGACAACGTTAAAATCCGCTGTTATCCTCATTGTATGATGTGAACCAGGTTGGAACCGAGTGACTGTGGCGGATGGTCGTTTTAGACGTGAGGCAACGGCGGCGCATGATCCTGAGAACCACAGTAGGTCGGTTCGGTACTCAACAAACTCAAGTGCGTATCTACACCCTGTCAGCACAGAAAAAGGGGAACCGTGATCCCACGGCTCCCCTTTCGGTGCGGATCGTCTCACCTCGCGCGCTGATCAGGCAACCAACGACAACCCCGCGCCTGCGTCCTGCGATTGCTCACCGCTGTCGATGAACGGGATGATCGAGAAGGTCTGGCCGCCGCGCTGCTCTTCGTTCTGCACGGCGTTGACGCGCAGATCGCCATCAGGCGTGTTGATCAGCAGCGACAGGTAGTCATTGCCCGTGCGGCTGCTTTTCGCCATCCAGGCCGAGCCGACGCGGATCGGTGTGCCCCGGGGCGAGCTGACCTCGATCCGGTAATCGGGGTGGGTCTCTTCGGATTTGTAGCTGTTCTCGATCAGCATGAACTCCAGATCGAACATCATGTTGGCGATGTAGCCGGTGAAGGCGTTGTCGGCGTCCATGGCGGTGAGCTCGCCCGAGATCGAGCCGGATTTCATCAGGCCGTTCGAGACCAGCGGGATGATCTCGAATTCGCCGCTCTTGGCCGCGCGCGCTTCTTTCGTCTGCACGGCATTGACGCGGAAGGGGCCGAGGCCGACATCGATCTGCATCGAGATGTAGGGGTTGCCGCTGGTATTGCCGGTTTCGTTCCAGGCCGTGCCGATGCGCACCTTGCGGCCCGACTTGTTGATCGCCGTCACGTCATAATCCGGGCTGCGCGCGGACATCTTGGCCCGTGCCTCAAGCTGGATGGCGATGTCAAATCGCGTCGAGTGGATCATGCCGGTGTATTCGGCGGCGGCGGTCTCGACATTGCGGGTGAGGGTTCCTGCGAACATGGGATGGTTCCTTTTGGATTGGCCGGTGCCTGACGTTCTTGCCAGCGCATCCGGGATTGCTTTCTCGACCCCTCCTGGGATCACAAACCAGAAAGCTTGCTTTCCTTTCAGCCCCGCCCACGGGTCAGAGCTGCCGTCCGAGTGGGCATGCCCCCGCGCGTTCGGGTGCTGCGCCCCTCCCCTGCCCGTCTGGTCTTGATTGGCTACCCGGATTTTCCGCGCTGTCCTTCGATTGCGCGATGAAGAACTCCGCCTCTTTTCCGTTCAACCGGTGCCCGCTCCGGTCGGTCAGGCCGATGCAGCTACCGTTCGGCACAAAGGTGATGAGGTACTGACCGAGCCGGTCCTTGTGGACAACGTAGCCGGTATTGGCCCAGTGCACGGTCTGACCGGCATCGACGGCCGCCTTGATGTCTTCGAATGTCATGTGATCCTCCTCAAAAAGATTGCTGGGGAAACGACGCAAGAAGCCTGATCTTCCGACCGGGCTTCTATGCAGCATTCGTTTGGCAAACGACCGAGAGCTGTCAGGCGCTTTGCGTGGCTTGCGTCGCGCGCGCCGCCATCCAATCTTTCAGGCCGAGAACCGTTCTTCCGGCGGCCACCTCGAATGCCCAAGCAACCCTTGGATCGCCGCAGGGCTCCCCGCTGAGGTGCTGCTCGATATGGCCATTGGCCATCCATGGCTCAGGCTGTATCCGTCGCAGCCAGTCCGCCATGCTCGGAATGCGGCCCTGGCAGTCTTCGCGGACATGCTGCTCGCCGATCCAGCGCACGGGGATGTCCCGACCCGCGCTATTGGTCAGGGTCAGACCGAAGACACGTTCGGCCTCGAACAGGCCTTGAGCATGATGACGCAAGGCGCGGTGCGTGAAGAGGGCGAGGTGTTCTTTCGAGGCGTCGAACCAGTCGTGGATGTCCTGATAGTCAGATGGCACCCCACCGAATTTCCGGGCAGAGCTTTCAGCATGATGAAGCGGATGGGCCATCTCAAAGCCCGTCGTCATAGCTGTGCGAGCATTCAACGTAGCGGTCGGCGTGATCGAGGGTGATGCTGTCTGCTGCAATGTCCCAGGTCAGCGTGCCGTAGCCGCCCTCGTTGTTCTCGAACCCCGGATGATGGTGATAGGCGAGTGACCAGGCGAAATCGCCCACGGCGGTGACAAGCGCTTCCGGCAGTTGGACCTCCGCAGGCTGCACATTCACGTCCTCGACATTGCCGGAGTCGCCATAGCCTTCGTATTCGGCGGTGACCTCGTTGATGCCAAGCGCGCGCAATTGCACGATCAGTTCCGCTCGGGTTGCTTTCAGGGTGGTTTCGTGCTCGGCGCGCCACTGAGCCGCCATTGCGGCATAGTCGATCTGGGGATTGGTCATGGGTCTGTCCTCTTATCAGAAGTTGGGGGGCCAGGCGTCGCATTGGTCAGCGCGCGCCCGGAAAGCGCAGACCGGCCAAATCCCGATCCGCGACGCCCGACCCAAAGCCCGCTTTGGCTTTTCAGGCGGCTTGGTCTGCCGCGTTGCTGGTTCCCTGCCCCACAATCCGGGCCAGAATGCTGACCGTGTCGATCCCGTCCCCATGCGGCAGGAACACCCGCAGCTGGAAGGCAATGATCTCGGTGAAACACCCCATGGCCTTGAGGCCTTCGATCATGCCCTTGTCCGCACCGCCCAGCTCAAGGCGCATCTCGCCTGCGACCCGGCGACGGGTCAGCGTCAGACCCCGGCCCAGATCGACCGGCGTGGTGGTGCCAAGAGCCGCAGTCAGCATCTCCTGTGGCGTTTGCGGGTTAGAAACGAGGAAGCTGGCGCGCAGCGCGGCCGCCCCTTCCTCGCTCAGCGTGCGCCCGATCATGGCGGTCGCCCCGTCCGGCGTGACGCGGTAGATGCGTTCATTCGTGGTCGGGATGTCCTTCCAGATCGGCAACAGCAGCCCGGTCAGCAGGTAGAGCTTGGTTGTGGTGGTTTTTGGCAGGGACGCTGCCTCGGCATCCCAAAGCTTTGCAAACTCGGGCCTGTCGATGTCTTCCCAGGCCGAAGACGTGAACCGAGCCTCTTCGAGATAGCTAGACCCGTTTGGCCGCACCGCCTTGCGCATCAGTGTGACAATATCCTCGTCATACATCTGCATGGGGCGCGCCGAGATGAGCGCCGCGCGACCGGAGGCGCGATTGACCATCGGTAACTTGTCGGGATTGCGCGACATGGCCTCTTCGGCGTCCAGCACATACACTGGGTCGGTGACCTCCAGCCCGATAATCCGCGTCACGGCGCCGGATTTCGGGCAGGTCCAGAGATCCTCGGTGGAGACCTGTTCTATCTTGTCGCCGCGTAGGGTTTCCACGCCGAGATCGAGCGTGCCCGCCGCGCGCGCCCGTTCCGTCTGATCGGCAATCCGGCGCATGAACTCGGCAAAGAGTGCGTTCTGCATGTGGATGGGAAGGGCAAGCACCCGGTTGAGAAACCGCTGGATCGGGGGAAGCTCCTCAAGGAGCACCCCGTCCTTGTCGATCAGCCGCAGGGCGGTCCAGTCGGTGAAGCTCTCGTAGCTCATCGCCTCAGCGCGCCCGGCGGCAAGATCGGCGAAATACCCACGCAGCGCCGCTCGCGCGATCGGGCTTTCGAGATTGTCCTCCTCGCGGAACATGCCTTGCGAGCCGGTCTCGCGCTGACCCTTGGTCAAGGCCCCCAGCTGGTCGAGGCGCTTGGCTATAGTCGAGGTGAAACGCTTTTCGCCATGCACATCCGAGGTGCAGACCCGGAAGAAGGGCGCGCTGACTTGGGCAGAGCGATGCGTGCGGCCGAGCCCCTGGATGGCCGCATCGGCGCGCCAGCCGGGCTCCAGCAGGTAGTGCCGCCGCCGTTTCTGGTTCTTCGCCGTTTGCGCCGCATGATACGACCGGCCCGTACCGCCCGCATCGGAGAAGATAAGGATATCCTTATCACCGTCCATGAAGGCTTGGGTTTCGGATGAATTGCTGCTGGCGGCGCGCTTTTCGATGAAGAGATGACCATCCTCGGCCTTGAGGGGTCGGATGGACCGCCCCGTGACTTCTGCCACGGCCTCGTCGCCAAAGGCCCAGAGGATCTGATCCAGCGCCGAGGGGATCGGCGCCAGCGTCATCAACTCCATCATGGCCGCGTCACGCAGAGCGAGCGCCTCGCGCGAGACGACCAGCGCGCCAGTTTCATCCCGAAGCGGCTCAGCCACCATGTTGCCGTCGATCTCCACGAGCTTTTGGGCATGGATCGGAAAAGCCTGTTCGAGGTAGGCGAGAACATAGTCGCGTGGCGTCAAGGCACCCTCGACGAGTTCATCCTCCGGGTCCATCGTCTCAAGCCGACGCTTCAACAGGCTCTCACCCGTCGAGACCACCTGGATGACGCAAGCCTTGCCTGCCGCCAGATCGTCCGCGATGGCGTGGATGATGGTCGGGGCCTTCATGCCCATCAGCAGATGATTGAAGAAACGCTGCTTTGTGCTCTCGAAGCGGGACTTGGCCGAGGCGCGTGCTGCCGAGGCATTGGTCTCTCCCGAGGCATCGTTGACGCCGGTGGCTGTCAAAGCGGCTTCGAGATTGTGGTGGATTGTGCGAAAGGCTCCCGCATAGGCGTCGTAGATCTCGATCTGGGCCGGGGTGAGCGCGTGTTCGAGCACGTCATACTCCACGCCATCGAAGCTGAGGGCGCGGGCCGTGTAGAGGCCGAGCGTCTTGAGATCGCGCGCGACCACCTCCATGGCGGCGACACCGCCAGCTTCCATCGCAGAAACGAAGCTCTCGCGGCTTGGGAAGGGGTATTCCGGCCCCTGCCCCCAGAGACCAAGACGCGCGGCATAGGCCAGGTTGTGCACGCTCGTGGCACCCGTGGCCGAAATGTAGAAGACGCGAGCGCGGGGTGCTGCCAGTTGCAGCCGCAGGCCTGCAAGGCCCTGCTGGGAGGGTTTGACCCCCCTGCCCTGCTCGGACCCGGCCGCGTTCTGCATGGCATGGGCCTCATCAAAGGCCAGTACGCCGTCGAAGTCTTCGCCCATCCAGTCGAGGGTCTGGCTCAGTCGCGTGGTGCCACATTTGCCCGCGGACCGCAGCGTGGCGTAGGTGACGAAGAGGATACCGTCGCCCATCGGGACGGGCTGATCCGGTTTCCATTTTGAGAGCGGCTGGATGTCGGCTGGCGAGCCGCCGAGATCGGTCCAGTCGCGGATGGCGTCCTCGATGAGCGTGGCGGATTTGGAAACCCAGATCGCCTTTCTGCGCCCGGCCAGCCAGTTCACGAGAATGAGCCCCGCGCATTCGCGCCCCTTGCCGCAACCGGTGCCGTCGCCGAGGAAATAGCCAAGGCGATAGGCACGTGCGTCTGGATCATCATCGGCGCGCGTCAGCTTGGTCTGGTCGTCATCGATCGCGAACCGACCCGGCAGGTCGCGCCCATGGGCGTCATGCGCCATGATGATGGTTTCCAGCTGCGCCTCGGAGAGATGTCCCTCCTCGATCAACCGTGCGGGCAGGCGCAAGTCATCACTGCCCGTGTTTGAGGGCATGGGCGGGGCAACCGAGGCCATGGCGATGCTCTCGACGAGCGGCGTGGGATGTTCTTGCGCACCCGCGATCTCGATCCGCTGCGGACGGTAGCGCGCATAGATGTCCGAGATGGGCGTGTTGTCGCGCGGGATATCGAGGCTCTTGAAAGTGAGCGGGACAACGGCATTGGCCCGAGATTTGGAGGCGGCGACAGGCGCAGCAGCGGTCTTGCGCGGGGCAGATGATGGAACGATCGGTCGCGCATGAGGGATCGCTTCAGCCCGTTGGACGGGGCGCATCTCGGGCCGGGTCGCGGCAACTGCGTCGACAAAAGGAAGGGCTTCATCCAAGTCCCGGACACTGGCGCGGATCATTTCGCCGTCCTCCTGCACCTTGTCGAAGACCATCAGCTGGGTTTCGACAGAGGTGCCGAGCTTGCGATAGACCTGTCCCGGCATCGTCAGCGCCAATCGCGGCGTCAGGAGACCGCAGGCGCGGGACCAATGCGCGGCATCGCGTTCGGGCGTGAATCCCGGCGGCATGATCGCCACCAGCCGCCCGCCGGGTGCCAGGCGCTTTGCAGCCGCGATGAGATGCTTGGCGGCGATGTGCTTGTCTCGGGAGCGATCGACCGAGGAGGCGAAGGGCGGGTTCATCACCACGACCTCGGGTAGAACCGGCGTCTGCAGCAGATCATCGATATGCTCGCCGTCATGGCCTGTGACCTCGCCGCCGAAAACCGCGCGCAGGAGGCGCTGGCGAAAGGGGTCGATCTCGTTGAGCAGAAGCGTGGCACCGGCCCGGGCGGCGAAAGCAGCCAGGGCACCGGTGCCAGCCGAGGGCTCCAGAACGGTCTCGCCCTTGCGGATCGCCGCGGCCCGCAAAACCAGCGCCGCGAATGGCAGCGGCGTGGAAAACTGCTGTAGCCGGATCTGCTGCTCTGACCGGCGGGTTTCCGTCAGGAGCCGTGAGGCAAGTAGCCTTGCAGCGGCGGTGTCACCTGCCGCGCCGTTCCCACGCAGCAGCACCTGGACAGCCGCTGCCTGCATCATGTCATAGGCCATGCGCCAGTCCCAGGCGCCACCGGCATCGCTGCCATGAAACGTCTCGCGCATGATACGCGCGAGCGCTGAACTGCGCAGGGGCTGGTCATCGACCTCCGTGCCGATTTGCGCGAGGGCAGAGGCGAGATCGGCTTCGGAGATTGCGAGAGCCGGGTTGGCCGTTCTGGGTTTGGACATGGGGATTTTCCTTTGGATCAGGGTCTGAGTTCCAAAGGACAAAAAGCCCGCTTTCGCTTTTCAGGGTGACGTAGTCAGACCGCGCCGACCTCAAAGGCTTGGTCAGGACTTGGGTTCGACCTGCCGCTTCGCATCAATCAATGCCTGTGCGGCCTGCATCACCTGAACCTGAGATGTTCCCGAGCGTGCATCCTCCAGCGCGGCCTGCACCTGCGCGCAAAACCACGTGTCATAAGAATTCGCTTCAGCGGCCACGGAAATGCTCCTCGAGCCCGATATCCAGCAGCTTGCCGAGGTCATCGGGCATGTCTGCAACGCGCACAGCAATTGGGAAACGGTGCCCCGTCAGGTCAGGCGCGCATTGCTCCTCTAGACCGAGGTGCTGCCTATCCTTTTCCGTCTCATTCATTGTGCTTTCTCCGACCGCATTATCAGCCGATGCTACATCTTCGAGCGTGGCGTCGTAAATGATAATGCCAAAGGGTCATAGCAAGCTGGCCCACTTACCGATCGGGCACCGCTTCAAGGGATTTCTCGAACCGCTTGCCTGCCGCTGCAGCTTCTTTCAAGAGCGCGTCGAAATTGTCAGGTGGGTTGCCATCTTCCAGCATCCCTTTGAACGTCGCATAGGCATCCGTCTTGCTGCCATAGGCGCGCAGGGTCTTGTCGTCGTTCACCCATGCCACCACGATGACCTTCGCATCGCTGTTGAACCGGTAGAACAGCCGATACTGCTGGAAGAATTTCGCCCGGAACCAGTGCTTGCGGTGATCGCCGAGTGTGCCGCCTTGCCGGAAGGCGGCGGCACCCGGATCTGCAGGTATGGCCTCGGTGACCAGCTTGAAGATGGCGGCCAGCCGTTTCGTCGGGTTTTTCTTGTGCCAGGTCTTGGGATCGCGAGCCTTACGCGCCTCTACCTCCTCGACCAGCCCTTCGAGCTGGTCCAGAAAGAGTGGGTGCGCATAAATCGACCATCCATTCACGACAAGGGGCGCTTGGGCGGGCACGCTATCGCCGCTCATTCATCCTCGAGCGATAGCGGCGCATCGAGATCGACATCAACGTCTCCGACCAGTGCTGCAAGACGGTCATGCAAAGCCCCATCGAAAGCCCGAATGCGGTCCGGATGCGCCTTGATATCGGCCTCGACAAAATCGAGAAAGGCTCCGAGCACGGGATCTTCCTCGTCGCTGCGCACGGGCTCGATATAGACCCTGCCACTCGGCTCGGTGCAGTAACGAATCTGGTCGCCCTTGCCCAGCTTGAGCTGTTTGCGCACACCCGCCGGCACGGTCGTCTGATACCGATCCGTGAGTTTCGAGACATCTTGTGCGAGGGCTGTCATGGCAGTCTCCTGAAGAAAAGGGGCTTTGCTGCCCGCGATAGGTAATGCATTTGCATTGCCTTGTCAAGACAAGCCGCAGCATCTGCTGTCGCCGGGCAGGTCGATGAACCGTCCGGCGCAGGACCTAATTTCGCCCCGCCAGGAACTCCGCCAGCACCGGGCTAGCCGCACCTTTCGTGGAGCTGAGCAGCTCCGAGCCCGCAAGCGAGGCCTTCGACAGGCGTACGAGCCCACCAGTTTCCTCGATGCGGTAGCAGCGGCGCTTTTGCCGCCCACGCCTGTAGTGGGTCGCGGTGACAATCTGGCAGGTACTGCCATCGGTGAGCGTCACAGGGGTGGCGAGCTTGATCTTGTCGCCTTCCTCGTAGTCCGGGATCGCAGCCCAGTCCTGGCAGCGCTGGCGCCAGGCATGAGCATAGCTGTCTGGGTCTTTCAGCTCGGACAGCAGGGCCAATAGGCTCAGTGGCGCGCGGGATTCGACCGGTCCCGCGCTTTCCTCCATGTCCTTGTAGCCCCAGCAGCCGTCATCATATCGGGTAAGGAATACGGCGGCGAAAGTGATCGAGCCGTCAGGATCGGTGACATAGGTCGCGTCCTCGACAGGGGTGCCGTCGCGATTGGTAACCCTAGCCGCTGCATACCAGGTGGAGCCAACCTTGCAGGCCTTGACCAGTTCAGTTTTGCGCGTGTCGCCCTCAAAGGTGCAGAGCCGGGCAATTTCCGCTTTCTCATCCGCGTAGGATTTGACGCGGCCGTCGGTGTAGAACAGCCATCCCATCTCAGAGTCCTTTCTCTCATTGGGGAATTGTTGTCGCCAATGTCCCGAGAGGGCCGCCGGCCCGGCAGGGTATTGGCGATGCATGTTTGAGAAAGGGCGCGTTACGCCGCCCTCCGGTCATCGATTTCCATCAGCGCATCGAGCGGCACGCGGTAGGGCTGCATGGCGTCAAAATCCTCGCAATTGCCACAGTTCTGCACGATCGCAAAGGTGTCGCAGGCATCCTTGAGGATGACCCTGAAGGTGCCACCGAGGCCCGAGGGCACTTCGTAGGTCCCGCCGATGAGATAGTCCGAGGCCCGGCGCACGAAGACGCGGATGCTGTGGCCATCGGTGGCGAGCCGGATGGCCCCTCGCCCCCGGTCGATGAGCACCTGCACGTCATCCAGGATGTCGGTGTAAAACTGGCCGGTCAGATCGCGAAACGCCATGCGGCGCTGCGCCATCCAGTCGGTGTCCCGAAACGGGTTCATGCCGTCGGCGAAGGCGAAGGAGGGATCGGCCTGCTCGGTGGTAACGATACGGGTGGTCGTGCCATCGATGCCGTTTGAGCGCAGATGCACACCATTGCCGACGATGAGGATCAGGGCCGGCCTGTCCACGGGCCCGTTCCAGTTGGGCAGGAAGGTCTTGCAGGCACGCGCATGTGCGATTTGCGCCGCAACAGCGGAGGCAGAGAACTTGAGAATAGCCATGGGGATGTCTTTCTGTTCGGTTTGGAAGGGTCGACCCGCGCGGGCGGCATGGTCCACGCGCGGGTCGCGTGAGGACTCAGGCCGCTTGCGCGATGTCGCCGTCAGGCTCCGGGGTTTCCGCCGCGGGCTCCGCCTCATCACAGGCGACACCGGCTGTCTGCATCATGGGCGGGCACCAGGCGGCCACGGCAGCGCGCTGCGCGTCCGTGAGCGTGGCGAAGGGCTCGGCGAAGAGCTTGTCACAAAAGGCGACGATCTCCTTCTTGCTCGACGAGGCCAGCGTCACCGCCTCCTGGGCGAGACCCAGATCCTCGCCGAGGATCTTCAGGAGCCAAGCCTTCTTGAAGCGGTTGAAGAGCGCCGCATTCGGCGTCCAGTGGGAGCGGATGTCGGGCATGATCTCGATCTCGAACGCATGCATCAGGCTGTCGCGCTGGCGGTCCCGCGCGAAGCAGGACTGCGTGGTGCTGGCCGTGGCATAGGCCACGAGCTTGGCCTTTTCGCCTGCCTCCAGCGCGCGAAACGCCGCGAACTGATCGGCGGGCGCGCGGGTGTCATCGAGCCAGGAGAGGTCCAGCGCCTCATGCGCCGCCGCCACCTGCTCGAGCGAGGTTGCGTCGATCTCGTCCATCTTGGCATGGCTGCGGTATTCCTTGCGGGCATCGATCTTGATCGCCTGCGTGACACTCATGCCGCTGGCCAGAACGTCGCTCACCAGCTTGAAGAGCGTCAGATCGAGCGTAGCTTCCGGATGCAGCGCCATCGCGGCCCCAAGCGCCATGGCTCGCTCGGTCTTGAGGTCCTCAGCCAGTGAGGCCGGATAGGTGATTTCGCCGGCGTCTGGGGCCTCCTCCCCGGTCGGGCTAGCCGAGGAGCCGCGCGCGCCCTCCTTTTTGACGGTGTCTTCCGGGCGGACGAGGCCAACATGGAGGGTCACCTGCCCGCCCGACCAGGACGCGATTACCCCAGACCGCGCGAGGTCCTCGGCGCTGTAGGCCTCCTGCAGGTCGCGGGCTTCCTCTTCCAAGGCGTCCACGCGCTCGTAAAGCGCGTTGTAGGCACCGTCCTCGAGCCCCTCATCCTCCATCTCGAGCTGCAGTTTCTCAAGCTCGGCGGCGATCTCATCGATGCGTTTTTGCGCAGCCTCATCCGGTTCGATCGGGCCGGGATAGACGCGGCCGTAGTCGGCCATGGTCGCGTAATCATAGCGGACCATCGCATCGGCCCAGGCAAAGCCCAGCCTCATACGCGCCTCTTCGGCAGCGGCACCGAGCTTCTCGAGCAAGATGGTCTCGACCAGAGCGGCATCCTCGAGCACGGAATGCTCTTCCAGAAGGTCAGCGGCGACAGCGCCGCCGCGCGCCTCGTAGTCTTCGCGCACGAAAGCTCCGATATCGTCACTGACCTGCACGCCGCGGGATTTGAGCGCCTGGCGGACCGTATAGGCCTGCAGGTAGCTATCTTCCTTGGTGAGCGCCTCGAAGACTTCGCGCTGCACCTCCTGGCTCGGATGCTCCGCAAAGGCCTTCATCGTGTCGAGCGTGATCGTCTTGGCCCGGGCCGCAGCGCGAATGTCGGGGTGGATCAGACCGTAGCGCAACCGGCCTTTCACGGCCGCCACCGTGGTGCCGAAGGTCTTGGCGATCGTCTCGGGCGTCTGGCCGTCGACTTCCATCATCCGGGCGAAAGCCTCGAACTCGTCGATGGCGTTCATGGGGGCCTGGGTGATGTTCTCGGCGAGGGACAGCGCCGTCGTCACGTCGCAATCCTCGGGCACAAGGCGGCAGTCGACCTTGGTTTTCGCGGTGAACCCCTTCTCGCTCTTGTCCGCGACCAGCTCCTTCAGGGCTGCATGGCGCCGTCCACCGGCCAGCACGGCGTATTTGCCGTCGAACTTCTGGACGAGGAGCGGCTGCAGGAGGCCCAGCACAGCGATGCTGGCCTTCAGATGCGCGATGTTCTCGGGGTCATAGGTTTCCGGCGCGTTGCTGCGCACATTGGCGGCATGCGGGACGAGATCGCCGATAGCGACGGTGAGGGGGGCAAAACTTGTGGTCATGGGATATCCTTCCAGATGGGTTAGGTGTGGCCCGCGCCTCTACGCGCGGGACCAATCCCCGGCTTCGGGGATCACCACGAAAAAAGGCCCGCTTTGCCTTTTTTGGGGGCAGCGGGCCTTAGTCGTCTGAGATGTCACGGGGAGGCGTCCCCTGCCCTTCTACCAGTCGCGCGCCAGCATGACGGTCAGTACGCGCATTGTGGTCACGGGATTGCCCGGGGTCTCGGCCCCGTAGCGGAAATCCGAATCCGCTTCATAGAGATCGATTTTCCAGAACACGGTCTCGCCCCGGATCTCGACCGCTCCGAAATCATGCCATCCCTCGGGATCATTGTCCTGCTCAAAGGTGGTAAACTCACCGGTGGCTTTCACCGCCTCGGCCATAAAGCCGTCACCGGCCTCCATGAGCGAGCGGGTGACATGCATCCGGCCTTGGATGGGCTGCGCGGGCGGCACTCCAAGGCACGCGAGCTTGCGGAACGCGTCGTTCTGCGCGGCGATCACACTCGGATCCGGGCATTCTGTCTGGGGCTGTGCAGTGATGGTCATAGGGCTCTCCTTTGAGAAGTTGAAACACCCTTCCCAAAGCCTGCTTTTTCTTTTCTGCTTGGCGGAAGGACCGAAGCAGAAGGTGCCCTACCCGAACAGCCCCTTGGGTCTGTAATTCGGGTTAGGGATGGTTTCGATCCAGCCGCCTTGGTGCTTGATGCTCTCGAGCGCTGCCGAGAGCGGATAAGCACCCTCGGACGGGCTCCACCAATAGGCACCGCGCTTGAAGGTGATGATCTTGCGGCGGCCGTCTTCAAAGCAGGCCACCCGCAGCGCCTTGGGTTCCTTGCGTGACATGCGAGTCTCCGTTCTCCGTGTGGTCAGGCGGCCTCGGCACTGCGCCCTGCCCTGCCCACCTCCGATCTGGCGATCAGATAGTCGCAGGCGCGCTGCGCATCGGCGGCATGGCGGAAGATCGCACCCTTGTCCGACCGAAGAACGCGCAACCAGTTGTGGAGGTAGGCGGCATTCATCTCGAGCGTATGCGCCGTGAAGCCGAGCGTCTGACCCAGGAACACCGAGGTCAGTTCCGCGACGATCTCCTCGCGCGCATAGGACGTGTTGCCAAACTTCGAGAACCCGAAATCACGGTTCAGTCGATGTGGGGCTTTCGTGGCATGGGCCAGCTCATGGGCCCAGACCCCGTAGAAATTGCGCGGGTCCTGGAACCGCGTGATGGATGGCATATAGACCTTGTCCACGGGGGGCAAATAGTACGCCTCCGTGCCCGTGAAGACGGTTGTGATGTCGATGGCATCGAAAAACGCCTGCATGTGCGGGATCGGCTCGGACGGCGGATGCTCGGGTACGGGCTCCGGGTCAGGGTAGAAACTGTCGGGCAGGCCATCGATCTGGCAGGCATTGAACACGCGATAGGATTTCTGGAAGCGGAAGATGCGGGCTTCCTCGGAGCGATCATCGCCATCGCTGCGGTCGTCCTCGCCGCCCGCGTCTTTCCGGCTTTGGCCGTAATAGACGACGACAGAGGATTTCTCGCCCTTGCGGACCTTTGCGTCCAACGCATTGGCCTGAGGCAGAGTCATCCAGAAGGGAGAGCTGTGGCCCGCCATCACGGTCCGCATCGTCAGCAGGAAGTTGTTCACCCCCTGGTAGGGTTCGCCGCCCACGCGCAGGGGGCGTGAGCTGCCGCCTGCGGTCCAGGGCTTGCGCCACGGCAGGACGCCGCGCTCGATGATGCGGATGATTTCGTTTGTGATGACCTCGGAGGCATCGAATTTGGGCGTGCGGGATCGGGCCATGGCTGGCGTCCTTTCGAGTTTTGGTGAGAGGGAGTGGTGACTAGGTTGACCGACAGAGCCGCGGATCGTTGGTGATGCTCGCGCCGAGCTGTTCGGCCATGTCGATGTAGGTGGTCAGCGACACGGACCTGCCGGGACCCGAAGGTTCAGAGTCGTCCGATCCGTCCCGCGCCACCCGCGGCAGGTTCGCGAAGGCGATGACATCGGTGACGGGTCGGATATCGATGAACGGGGTCCCTTGTGCGACCGCGAGGGCGGCCAAGGGAAAGCGCTTGATCGGCGCGAAGGTCGACACGGTGGTCCAACCGAGATGGAGGAATGTCCCGCCCTCCCCGCAGATCACATGCGCGTTAGGCAACAGCGCCGCCTGCTTCAGATAACCGAGATCACGTAGGACGGTCTCGCGCTCGCGCCGTTGTGCCTGCCCCGTCTGGCCGGTTCGGCGTAGTTCCTTGTGTCGCCACCACGAGGCAGCGGTCGCGCGCAATACGCGCAAGACACCTGTTTGCATGAGAATGCCCTTCATCAGGAACGGCAGACCGGAATCCGGCCCGGACCCATCTGAGGGACCTCAAAGGCCCTCATCCGTCAGTCACAAAACCCGAAGAACACTTTCACTCTTTAGGGATCTGATGCCGAGGAGCGTTAAATGCAAAGCTCATGAGAACGTAGGATCCTCCACTTTCCGGCATCAGACCCCAATGAGGAACAGGATCAGGCCCGGACACCCTCTTTCGGGCATCCTCAGGCCTGACCTCCCCCGGCCCTCCTCTTCCTCTCAAACCCCATGATTTCCGCAGGTGGCTTGATTTTGTTCCTGTTATGTTCTATGTTGAAAGCCACGCTAAGAAGGGAGATCCCCGATGGAAAGCACCACTTACGCCCTGCCCGCGACGCCAAAGCAGATCGCCTATGCGCGCGCACTGGCCCTTCGCAACCAGACGCTTCTGCCGTGTGAGGTTCAGCAAGATCGGCGCTCCTTGAGCGCCTGGATCGACGCACAGGCCAAGCTGAAGCCGGGCACGCAGGACAGCCGCCCGACATCAAAGCAGGTCGCCTTTGCCGAGCGCCTCGCCCGCATCAAGCGCCGCGCCGTGCCGGACGAATGCTTCCGCGACAAGGAGCTGATGTCGAAGTGGATCGATGGGAACAAGTGAAGCTGGGTAGACCCCGCGCTGATCGAGATTACTTCGGCCGATCGACAACGGATGCCCCGCCCGACTTGGCAAGCGCGATCAGGCTGGACTGGATTTTGGATGTGAAGACGGAACTGAACGTGCCGATGGGCGTGCGGTCCTCCCAGACAAAGGACCGCTCCAGAACATCGGTGTTGATCTCGTCCAGCATGACCCATTTGCGGACATGGGTTTATGACCCCACGCGCTGCGACTCGATCTGTGGCACCTCGATGATCAGCACGATGTTGACGAGCGTTGCCGCAACAAGCAGCCGGAGCGGGGTTCTGGTACACCCCATTAACTCCTAGCCTACGGCGACCCCGAACAGCGCACCGACCCCGGCTGTCGCCGCCATTGCAAGCGCTCCCCATAGCGTGACCCGCGTGGCCCCACGGACGACGCCTGCGCCGCCGGCCGAAGCGCCCAATCCGCCAAGAACCGCAAGGCCAAGGATCGTCGATCCCGCCACCAGGGGAGCGATCTGCGCCTCCGAGACCAGCAGCACGACGATCAGGGGCAGCACCGCCCCAACGGCGAAGGTCAGTGCGGACACCAGAGCCGCCTGGACAGGGCGGGCGGTAACGGTTTCCGAAATGCCGAGCTCGTCGCGCGCATGCGATCCGAGCGCGTCACGTTCAGTCAGTTGCACGGCAACCTTTTCCGCCAGGTCGCGGTCCAGCCCCCTTTCAACATAAATCCGGGTTAGTTCCTCGAGCTCGGCCTCGGGCGTTTCCTCGAGTTCACGGCTCTCTCGGGCGAGGTCCGCCTGTTCGGCGTCAGTTTGCGAGCTGACCGAGACATACTCCCCCGCCGCCATCGACATCGCGCCAGCCATAAGCCCGGCCAGCCCGGCGATCATGACCTCGGGCTTGCCGGACCCGGCTGCGGCGACGCCGACGACGAGGCTCGCGGTCGAGACAAGACCATCGTTGGCGCCGAGAACGGCGGCCCGCAGCCAGCCGATGCGATGCACCATATGGATTTCAGAATGTGATAGACGGCTCATGGCGTGGCTCCTTGAACGATGTCAGCTTGCTCTGAAATGATCGCCTGGGGTTTGCCCGTAGCTGGCTCCTGTGGCGCGATGCGCAGCGCGCGCAGGGCGTTCAGGATCACGGCAACGTCGATCACTTCTTGCAGGAGCGCGCCCTGAACCGGCGTGAGGTAGCCGAAAGCGGCCGCGATCATGCCCATGACAGACAGGCCGATCCCGGCGACAACGCTTTCGACCGCGATCCGGCGTGAAGCCCGCGCGATCTCGATGCCGGGCCCCAGCCGGTCGATCCGGTCGACGAGCAGCACCACGTCGGCGGCCTCGGCCGAGGCCGCGGCGCCCCGTGCCCCCATTGCCACGCCTACATCGGCTGCGGCCAGGGCGGGCGCGTCGTTGACACCATCACCCACCATCATCACCGGCCCGTGTTTACGCTCAGAGAGCACCAGCAACACCTTTTGATCCGGCGTCAGACCGGCCCGCAGCCCGTCGAGGCCCAGCCCTTCCGTCACACGCTCGGCCACGTCCGCGCGGTCGCCGGTGGCCAGCAGGATACGCGAGATCCCTTGGCGGCGCAGACCGTCCAGCATGGCACCCGCTCCCTCGCGCAGCGGGTCGGACATGACGAGGTGCCCGGCCATGTGACCGTCAACTGCCACTGCGACAAGGACCGATCCGGCGCCCTTGGCGGGGTGATCGCCCACCATCCGCCCGACCCGGGACGCCACGAAGCCGTCGCCCCCGACGATCACCTCGCGGTCCTCCACACGACCCAAGACCCCTTCGCCCGGGATCTCAGCCACTTCTGTCGGAACGGGCAGTGTGAAGCCCTGTGCCTTGGCGGCGGTGACGATCGCTTGCGCGACAGGGTGCTTGGAGGCCTGATCGAGCGCGGCCGCGAGGCGCAGGATGTCGTCCTCGTTCATGCCATCGTGGCTGTCGATCGAGATGATCTGCGGACGGCCATCTGTCAGCGTCCCCGTCTTGTCGAGGATCAGCGTACGGATGCGCGCCATTGTCTCGAGCGGCCCTGCGCCCTTGATCAAAACGCCAAAATGCGCCGCACGCGAGAGACCCGCGACCAGCGCAACCGGCACGGCAAGGATCAGCGGACAGGGCGTGGCGACCACCAGCACGGCGACCGCGCGGATCGGATCGCCTGTGAACCACCAGGCCGCGAAGGCGATACTGACGGTGACGACCAGAAAGCCCAGCGACCAGCGGTCGGCCAGCCGGGACATCGGCGCTTTGGACGCCTGCGCTTCCTCGACCAGGCGAACGATCCCGGCATAGGTGCTGTCCTTGGCCTCGCGCGTCGCCGTCAGGTCGAAGGCCTCGCCCGCGTTGGTCGATCCGCTCATGGCGTCGGCCCCGCGCGCCAGCCGGACTGGGAGGGATTCGCCGGTCAGCGCCGCGGTGTCGAGGAAGGCGGTGTCGGACGTAACCGAACCGTCCACGGGAACGACATCGCCCTGCCGGATCAGCAGGCGATCGCCCGGTGCGATCTCCTCGAGAGGCACATCCTCAAGACCGCCGTTCCGGTGCCGCGTCGCGGTCCGGGGTACGCGAGATAGAAGATCCTTCATCGAACGACGTGCACGGCCCTCAGCGAAGGCTTCGAGGAAAGTGCCTCCAGAATACATGACTGCGACGACAGCCGCAGCCAAGGTCTCGCCGAAGACAAGCGCCGCCGACATCGACAGCGCGGCAACGATATCGAGGCCCACCTCGCCGCGCCCAATGCTGCGGACGATTTCGACCACAAGCGCTGCCAGCGCGGGAACAACTCCTGCAATCCAGATCAGGTTCGCAACCTCTGGTTGGCCCGCAAGGTAGAATGCGAGTCCCACGATCAGCCCGGTTGCGGCCATCAGCAGGAGTGCGGTCTTGAAGCGATCGGTACGGGTCTGTTCCATGCGGCTCATCTTCCCCCGGCTGAGGCGATTGCCGCTGGTTCTTCGGAAAAAAGACGCCCGACTCCCACGCCCATTGCATTCCCTTCATCATCGCGCAGAAGAAACAGGGCGTCGAGTCCACGTTGTCTTGCGAGGTCCGCACCCCTCTCCGCACCGAGCACCATCAGCGCCGTCGCCCAGGCGTCGGCCTCGGCACAGGTGCGGGCCACGACGGTGACGGAGGCCGGCGAGGCGATCAGCGGCGCGCCACGTCTCGGATCCATGGTATGCGACAGGCGGCGCCCATGCACCTCGACCCAATGGCGGTAGTCACCGGAGGTCGCGACGGCGGCGTCCTGCAGCGCCAGAACCGAATGCGGCGTCCGGCGATCAGGGTCCGGCGCTTCTACCGCGATGATCCATGCCTCGCCATCGGGGCGCAGGCCCATGGCACGCATCTCACCGTCGATGCCGACAAGGGCGTCGGCAATCCCATGATCGCGCAAGGTCTCGGCGAGCCGGTCGACACCGTGGCCCTTGGCGATGCCGTTCAGGTCCAGCGCGACGGGCGCGGTCTTGCGCAACTGCATCCCCTCGATCTCCAGCACCTCCTGAGCCGGGCGGCGGGGGGCGTCCATCGCGGCGCGGATACCCTCGGGCGCGGCGGCCCCGGGCCCGAAACCCCAGGCCGTCACCGCATCGCCCATGCCGATATCGAAGGCCCCGCCCGAGGCACGCCCGATCTCGAGCCCGAGGCGCAGGACCGCCCGCAGTTGCTCCGGCACCACCACCCAATCGCCCACCGGCGCCGCATTGATCCGCATGAGCGCGCTCTCCGCGTTCCACATCGACATCTGCGTGTCCACCTCGTCGACAGCCGCCTGAAGGGCGGCACGAATTGCATCCGTGTCGCGGACCCGATCCGCGAAGAACAGCGCCGACCAGCGCGTGCCCATGGCGGGGCCGTTCAGGGCGATGCGCGCGCGCTCAGTAGACATCTTCGACATACCGCCCCTCTGCCTTTAGGACTGCGGGCGTAAGCCCGGCAGGTGCGAGTATCTCGGCCAACGCATCGCTCACGCCCGTGGCCATGTCGCGCCCGCCGCAGACCATCACACGCGCCCCGTCGCAGATAAGCCGGGCCACCTGCGCCGCGTCGGCGCGCAAGGCGTCCTGCACATAACTGCGCCGCGCGCCGCGCGAGACGGCGGTGACAAGCCGGGTCAACCGCCCCTCAGCCTGCCAGCCGGGCATCTCTTCGCCATAGAAGAAATCGCTGTCCGCATGCCGCATCCCGAAAAACAGGTGCACGGGCCTGTGCCGCGCATTGCCGCGGATGAAGCCCGCCAGCGGCCCGATGCCGGTGCCCGCCCCGATCAGGATCAGCGGGGTGAGACCGCGACCGGCGTGAAAGCCGGGATTGCGCCGCAGGAAGGCCCGGACCGTATCGCCCGGTTCCAGCGCGGTCAGCTGGCCCGAGGCCAGACCGCCCGGATGCTTGCGCACCACGATCTCGACGAACCCGTCGCGCCGGCCCGAGGCCAGCGAATAGAGGCGCGGCATCGGGCTGCCCTGCGGCAGGACGCCGATCAGGTCGCCCGCCTGGAACCGTGCGAAGCCCGTACCCGTCAGCCGTTGCCACGGCGTTGCGCGCGGCAGGGCGAAGCGCAGGATCGCGGCCCCCGCCTGCATCTCGGCCCCGTAGTTGCGCCGCGAGACGAGGGTCAATGTTTCGGTGCGCGGCGAAACGGGCTGGTGAGAAAGCTCGAGAGAGATGCCAAGCACCTCGCCAAGAGCTCGGCCCCAGCGCGCGAAATCCTGTGGCGATTGGCGGTCGATCGTGTCCAGCGGCATGAGTTCGGCCCAGCCCTTCGCCTGCGCCGCTGCCGCAACGGCCTTGGCGAAGGCGCAATAGGACGGAAAGCTGCGGTCGCCGAAGCCGAGCAGGGCCATCGGGATATCAGGCGCAGGGGCCGACGCGTTCATCCGGTCGAGGAGCCCCTTGGCCGAGGCGGGCGCCGCGCCATCGCCATAAGTCGCGGCGAGGACGATGATGCGCTCTGCACGGGCGTAGCGCTCTGGTGCGAAGCCCGACATCGGGCCAACATGGACGCCCTGCCCCGCTGCCGTCAGCGCGGCATGCAGGGTCGCGGCGAAGCCCCAGGTGCTGCCACCCTCGCTGCCGACAAGAATGATCGTCTCGGCACGGCCCGCGGGCTGGTTGCCCCGGATGCGCGGCCGCCCGCGCCGCCCGGCAAGCCAGATCAAGACGCCGGTCACGCCCATCGCCGGCACTCCGAGCGCCATCATCCCGAGCACAAGGCCGAGCATCGCGGCCCCCTGCCCCGTGTGCAGCATGTAAATGGTTTCCGAGACGCGCTCCCACCCGGTCAGGTCGGCCCATGCCACGAGCGCGCCGGTTCCCTGGTCAAGATAGCCGGTGCCCCGGTCGGTCTTCAGTGTGAACACGTCCGTCGCATCGCCGGGATAGGGAAAGCTCAGTTCGCGCAGCTCGGCGACGGGCGTCTGCAGCAGCGTGGCCATCTGATCGAGAGCGAACCCAATCTCTCCGCTCACTTCGGTGGGATCAGCCGGCAGGACGCCACCGTCCGGCAAAAGATCGAAGGTGGAGGCTGTCATCCAGAGGGCGGTGGTGGAGGACAGAACGAGGCCGATGACGGCGATCCGGGCGATCTCGACATGCAGCCTGCCCGTGAACGGACCGCGCAAGGACGCGAACCAGTGCCGCCATCCGCCCGCCCGTCGCACGACCAGCATAGCACCCGAGAGCGAGAGGACCAGCATCGCCGCGGCCCCGGCGGCCATGGCGATGCGCCCGCCATCCCCGAGGAAGAGCGAGCGATGAAAGTTGGTGAGCCAGCGAAGCGCCTGGTTCGGGTCGGCCGAGGCCACGCCCGCGCCCGTCGCCGGGTCGATCACGGCAGCACCCGGCGCGCCCTGATCGAACCAATAGGCGGTGATCCGACCGGAGGGCGACCGCCGGATCTGCTCGACGCCCGGATAGACGACCTGGATGCGCTCCGCGAGGGTGGCGACTGTCAGGCCAGTCTCCACCTGCGGCGCGGTGATGCGCTCGACTGCCGGAAAGACCGAGAGCGCAGCGCCGCTCAGGCTCAGGATCGTGACGAGCGCGAGTGCCAGAAGACCCGGCCAGCGATGGAGTGTACGGATCATGGCCCTGCCCCTCACATGTCGTAGGAGAAGTTGGCGATGTAGCGCCGCCCGCTCACCGGCGTGCCCGCGCCCGCCGTCGTCAGCGGCACGGCCACCTCGTTCGGGCTGTCGCGCATATCCTCGACTGCCGCGTCGATGTGCAGCGTGTAGCCCGCATCGAACAGCGCGTCGGCCAGATCGAGCGTGATCTCGAGACTGCGGCCCGCGCCGACGCTGGCGCCGGTGATACCGTTTACCTGCGCGGTATCGCCGCCCGTGGCACGGTACCAGTCGCTCAGATGCTCGTAGTACTTGGACTTGCCACCAGCCATCCAGAGACTGCCGACATAGGCGCCCGAGGCGTCGGTAACGTAAAGCGCGAGGTAAGCGCCGTCGCCACCATAGTTGTTAAGGGTGGTTGTGAGCGTCACGGGCCGTGCCATAGCGAGGCCGGGAAGCGTGAGTGCGGTGGTAAGCGCGAGCGTTGCGAGAAGTGATTTCATGGGAATGATCCTTGTTCAGGGTGCTTCGGAGCTGTTCAGTTCACCTGAACCTGCGGAGGGGCGCCGTTTCCGAAGAGGCCGTTCTGCGGAGGAGCGACCGTTCCAGCGGGCGCGGGATTGCGGGCGCCACCGCGGTCGTCGTCATCATCCTCGTAGTCCATCTCGACGATCTGCAGCGTCGCCGGATCGAACTTCACCTCGATCTCGCGGCCATTCTGGTCTCGGCCTTCGATTTCGTAGCAGCCGTCGTCGATCTCGAAGTCGCGCACCGTCCAACCGTTCTGTTCGGCCATCTGCATGGCGGCCTCGCGCGGCTGCCACTGGTCACGGGGCGCATTGCAATCATCGTCGTCGGCCAGCGCAGCGCCGGCGGGCAAAAGTGCGATCAGGGCAAGGGCGGTCAGGGTCTTTTTCATGGCAAGGGGTCCTTTCGTTTGATGAGACCAATCTGGCACCCCGACCTGAGGGCATCCTGACGCCCCAGCGATTCCTGCTTCAGCTTGCCGTCAGGAAAATGGCCCCGCCGATGATGACGGGGCCAAAAAGATGCGAGCGCAGGCTACAGGGCTGGCATGGCTATACGCCCTGCCCCGCGTTCAGGTGAATTCGAACTGCTCGAAGCGGACACGGCGAGGCGTTTGGCCTTGTGCTTTCAAGCCCTTGAGAATCCCGTCCTTCAGACCGGTTGGGCCGCAGAACCACAGATCGGCTTGCCGGATCGCGAAAGGGACCGCGCCAATCAGGCGCTCGGCCGTGAGCCTGCCATCGCGCGTCGTAACGACCACCTCGAAACTGAACCTCGGGTTGCGGGCAGCCGCAGCGCGCAACGTCTCTACGCCAATCGCCTCCTCTTGTGTCGGAACGCAGTAGATGAGGTGAATGTCGCGACTCTCCGCCTCTGTCAGGCTTTCCGCCCAGGCGAGGAACGGCGTGATACCGATGCCGCCGGCAAGCCATATTTGGCGCGCACCGCCCTTGCGGAAATTGAACCGTCCATATGGCCCTTCGACCTGCACGCGCGTTCCGGTCCGCAAGATGGCGGGCAGGCTTCGTGTCCAGCCACCCAACCCCCTGATGCAGAACGTCAGGGTGCCGTCAGGGCGCGGGGCGCTGGCAATCGTGAAAGGGTGCGGCTCGGACAGTCCTGCCTCTGGCGCGCGGAAGAAGGCGAATTGCCCCGGCCGCCACCGCATGGCCCGCCCCTCGGGGCGGAGGGTTAGCGTGGTGGTGTCCTTGGTCTGGCTGATCTCTGTGACGGTGAATTCTCTACGCCGCAGGTACGGGGCGACCAGCTCGGTGAATATCCACGCGATCACTCCGGCGATGCCGAATGTGTTCAGAAGCACCGAGAGCGATGGATCTACCTCTGTCGGCAGGTCGACGAAGAACTGGTGAAAGACCACGATTGCAAAAAGGGCCCCCATGAAACGATGGCTGAACCGCCAGATTTGATAGGGGATTTCCAGTGGGGTGAAGGGCAATCTCCGGAACCAGCTGACAGCAACCAGGGCAAGAAGCGCGTTGAAGGCAAGTTCGCCCGCCTCTTCACCAAGTTCACCAAGGGAGGTTTCACGCACCAAACGCTCGAAATCCGGCTCGATCTGCTGGTGCAGGATCATCAGGACCATTGCGGAAATACCAAGCCACTTGTGGACCCGGTACATGCGATCGAGACCGCCGAACAACGGCTCCACCAGCGGCGGCCGTGCGGCGAGGATCAGGGTCTGTGCCATCGCGACAACTGCCGCGGCCCCGACGGCGATGCCGAGCGCGGCATCCGCACCATAAGTCGCATAGGTGTTGAAACCGAGCAAAGCCGCCAGCAGGCATGGCAACGCAACCAGCACCGGGCCCGTCAGGGCTAGAGGAGAGTTTAGGGAAAGCCGGGAGAGTGGCGGCAGGCTCGGCACCGGGACAATACCGTCGCGACGCGCTGCATCAGTCATCGTCGCGTCTCTCGTGATCCCGCTCGCGGCGATCATCCTCGTCGTCCTCGTATTCGAACTCGATTACCTCCAGCGTGGCCGGGTGGACAGTCACCTCGATCGCACGCCCCTCGGCATCCCTCCCGTCGATCTCGTAGCAGCCGTCATCGATCTTGATCCGGCGCACCGTCCAACCATTTTCCTCGGCCAGCATGGCAACAGCATCGCGCGGCTGCCAGTCGGCCATCGGCACGAAGCAATCGTCGTCAGCCAGCGCCGCGCCGGCCGTAAAGACCGCGAGAAAGCCGATAATTGTCAATGTCTTCTTCATGGGGCACACTCCTAGTGGCTCGCCTCTTGATGCCATTCATGCGCCGCGAAGCTGACGGCAGCCTGAAGGGGCTCGACCCACAAGCTTCAGCTTCGTGTCAGCCAGACGGATCATGGAGGGACATCAGGAAAGGACGGGTACGACCATGCGCATATTGCTGATCGAGGACGACACGACTCTTGGCGCTGCCGTGCGCGACCAGATCGCAGCTGATGGCCAGTCAGTAGACTGGGTCACGCGGCTAGACGCGGCGGCAGACGCGATGAGCGCAACCTCTTACGACCTGCTCCTGCTCGACCTCATGCTGCCAGACGGACGTGGTATCGGGTTCCTCAAGGGCCTCAGGACGCGTGGAGACGTGACGCCGGTCATCATCCTGACGGCGCTCGACCAGGTGTCCGATAGGATCGAAGGCCTCAATGCGGGCGCTGACGACTATCTTGTGAAGCCCTTCGACCTGTCGGAACTGTCGGCACGGATCGGATCGGTCGCGCGGCGCTACAGCGGCAACCCCAACCCGATCCTGACCCACGGACCGCTCGACATCGACCTTGCCGCGCGCAGCGTCCATCGGGATGGCAGACATGTGCCGCTGACGGCGCGGGAATGGGCGCTCTTCGAGGCCTTCCTGGCGCGTCCCGGGCAGCTCCTGTCCAAGGCGCAGTTGGAGGAGAAGCTCTACGCTTTCGACGCCGAAGTCGAGAGCAACACCATCGAAGTGCACGTGAGCCGCCTGCGCAAGAAACTGGGGAGCGCCATCATCGAGACCGAGCGCGGCATGGGTTACCGGCTGGGCAAGCCATGATGTGGCCATCCAGCCTTCAGGTACGGCTCGGCTTGTCACTCGGCCTTGTGCTGACGATCCTCTGGCTCGCCGCCGCCACGGTTACCGCGGTGATCGTTCGGGGCGAGATGGACGAGGTCTTCGACAGCGCCCTGCGCGAAACCGCCGAGCGCATCCTTCCGCTGGCCGTGACCGACATCGTCGGCCGAGAAGATCAGGGTGTGACGCAGCGCCTCGCGCCGATCCGGGAGCATGACGAGTTCTTCACCTACATCGTACGCGATGCCGAGGGACGCATTTTGCTGCAATCCCATGCGGCGGACCCTGCCGTGTTCCCTCCATACGACGGGCCGGGATTTGGGCAGAACGCCACACATCGCCTCTACAGCGACGCGGCGCTCCAGGGGACGATCAGCATCACCGTGGCCGAACCGTTGGCGCATCGCGCATCGGTTGCTCTTGAAATCCAGATGGGCCTCGGCCTGCCGCTGCTGGTCGTGCTGCCGTTGGCGCTCGCGTCGATTATTCTCGCTGTGCGCTTTAGCCTCGCCCCTCTCCATCGGTTCCGTACGCGGCTTGAAGCGCGCGGCGTGCGCGACCTGTCAGAAGTACCCGCGGCCGACCTGCCGACCGAAATCGGACCGCTGGCCGCAACCTTGAACAGCCTTTTGGCTCGGTTGCGCGACGCGTTCGAGGCTGAGCGAAGTTTTGCAGCCAATGCGGCTCATGAACTAAGGACACCATTGGCGGGCGCTATCGCCCAGGCGCAGCGACTGCGGTCAGAGACCAAAGATCCGACCATCGACGCCCGTGCCGCCGAGATCGAGGCAACGCTCAAGCGTCTCACTCGGCTTTCCGAGCGTCTCCTGCAGCTTGCGCGGGCGGAAGGCGGTAGACTTCGGATGGACCAGAGCGCTGATGTCAGAACCATCACTCGGGTCGTGGTGGAAGATATCGCGCGCACCACAGAGAACGGGCGCCTTACGTTGAACTTGCCGGACACGCCTGTCTTGTCTGATATCGACCCCGACGCATTAGGAATTCTGTGCCGGAATCTGGTGGAAAACGCCCTACGCCACGGGGCGCAGAATGCCCCAGTCGCGGTTACACTCACGAGCGAGGGGCAGTTGATCGTGGCGAACGAGGGCCCCGCGGTAGCAACCGAAACACTCGAACGCCTGACAGGGCGCTTCGAGAGGGCAGATGCAAAAACTGATGGTAGCGGGCTTGGCCTCGCTATCGTCTCAGCCATCGCAGAACGGATCGAAACCTCTCTCTTGCTCCAGTCACCACGTCCCGGTGAAACTTCTGGATTTCAGGCATCCGTCAGATTGCCAACGGATGCTCCAAATGCCCATGTGAAAGATCGGGAGCATTGGCCTTGAAGTCTCACGTCGCAGCGCCCCGAGGGGTGCGGTGTCGATGATGGTTGTTGTAGACATGATTCTTCATTCTGAATGCGAGTAATCGCGCTCATCCCATTGATATTATTACACTATAGGGTGATTGGGGGCGGAATCTCCGCCCCCCGCTGGATCACGTTATTCCGAGGCCAGCATCGACGCGCCTTCAGCAGGCAGGTCATCCGTCAGAAATGCAGGAAGGTCAGCTTCACTGACGCTGTCAGCCGCTTCGGCATCCGCCCCCTGCCCTTCGGCATGGTCCTCATCGTCAAGCGCCACGAGATCGTTCCGGCGCATGACGCTCGTCGACCAGCTTTGCCACCACGCTGTCCTTCAGATCGCTCGCCTGCGCCGGCATGTAGATGTGACGCACTGAGGCTTCGAGACAGCTTCCCGAAGCAGAGGAAGTGCGGAAGGTGTCCGTCACAATCTTCAGCAGCAGCAGAATCAACGCCACGTCGGGCGAGCGCCCGATCGCTTCACGCAGCGCCAGCGTCCGGTGTGCCGTCAACTCGATTACGAGCCGCTCGGGCAGTGGCTTCAGCGCTCCGTCATCCTCATCCTCCGGCAGATCGCCGCCAATCGGCTGGCCTCCCGACATGATGACGGTTCCGGCATGAGCGGCACTGTCATAGCCATCGGTGAGATCACGATCATCCCCCTGCCCCGCCACCGCAGGATCAGCACCATCCTGGACCGCTGTCACGTCAACCGGCTCATCCTCTGGACGCACATAGCCGCGATAGACGGCCAGCGCGCCGTAGCGGTCGAGCGTGACGAACGCCCCTGCCCGCCCGATCTCCTCCGCGTCGAAGATCAACGGCCGGGTCTCGATCTTTTCCATCTCCGTTTCCAACACGCCAAGCCGCGTGTCGATCCCGTCGGGGATTTCATCCTGACCCGCGTATTCCTCTTCCAGCGCCCGGTATTCGGCGAGCAGCTTGGCATGGTCCGCGCCTTCGTCATCCGTCATCGGTGCCGGATCACCTGACAGGGACCGCAGGCCGTGGCTGTAGCCGTAGGGCAGGTCAAGCGCGACCTCGATCCACTTCCAGCCCTCAACGGCAACCGTCTCAGCCTTGGCCTGGAGTTTTTCCGTCACCAGCCGATCGAGCAGGGCAGGGTCCTCGAGCCAGCCACCGTCATCGCCCTGAAAGAGGTCATGCAACATCGTGCCGCCCGCCGCTTCGTAGGCCTCAACACCCACAAAGACCGCGCGCCGGTCAGACGCCCGGACCGAGGTCTCGGTCAGCATGCGCCGGATCTGGAATGGCTCCTTGTTCCAAGATGAATGGATCACATCCCAGACCTGAACCTGACGCGCATGATCGGGGTTCACGGTGAAGGCCATGAGCTGCTCCAGCGTCATGCCATCCTCGGCATAGACCTCAAGCAGGGCAGGGGCGACGGAAGCGAGTTTCAAGCGCTGCTTCACGATCTGCGGCGTCACGAAGAAGGCGGCGGCAATCTCTGCATCGCTCTGGCCCTTGTCCCTCAGCGCCACAAACGCGCGGAATTGGTCGAGCGGGTGCAGGGCGACGCGATGCATGCTTTCTGCAAGGGAATCATCCTCGGCCAGGATGTCGGACGCAGCATCGCGCACGATGCAAGGAATGGGCGGGGTCTTTGCCAAACACTTCTGCTTCACCAGCAGGGACAATGCTTGGAACCGACGGCCACCGACCGGGATCTCGAACTTGCCGGTCTCGGTGCCGTCGTCAGCCAAGACGGGCCGCACGCTCAGGCTCTGCAACAGACCGCGGCGGGCGATGTCTTCGGCCAGTTCCTCGACAGACACGCCAGCCTTGATGCGCCGCACGTTGGACTGGCTCAGGACCAGCTTGTCAAAAGGGATATCCCGCGAAGGGGACAGGGTGATTTTCCGGACAGCTTTCGTCATCAGATCTTCTCCACGACGGGCGCCGGAAGCCACTCTCCCGATCTCATTTCCCGTCACCCTCAAACCAACACTCCTTTCCCTCTCGATGATCGTATGGTTGCCAAGAGGCGACTTAACAGCTGTTAAGTCATGCCAACTGAGCACCGCGGCGTTGAAACTTAACAGCTGTTAAGCCGCACTTCGCCGACCGATCAAAGCCATGACCATCGGACCGCAAGAGAATTCGCCCGCCGCGGCCTTGGACGTCAGCGCCCGCAAGTATCCACCCGGTGATCTGATGTCAGAGAATCGTTCCAGCATGGCCACGACGACGATCGAGGCTTGCTCTGGTCCCATGCAGCGTTGCGCTTCTTCCCACGCGGAAACACTGATCCCCATGGCCGGCCTTACATGACAAGCCGCGTCGAAAAGTTGGTGCCAGTGTCGAATGTCGCCCTGATAGAAAGTCTTGAGCGAGGGACAGCCGGCGATTACCAGGTGGAGTGGGATTTTCGGCACCCGCCTCGTGTCAGACTCTTCAAGGTCAGCCACGGGCTCACCCGTATCATCATCAGGCGCGCGTCCCGCCGCCTCGCCTTTTTCTAAGGCAGGTTCAAGATCTATAGATTCTTTATTTGAATTATGATGGTGACGCTCACATTGGGCATCATTGGTGTTCATTTCTTCTGTTTCAGGACCGTCAATCACATTACGCGCCTGGTCAAGAAGGGTCTCCAGTTCAGTCCGAAATGCCGACAGATCCTCAAGCGAGAGTTTGCGGCGAAGAGCGCGGGCGGTGAGGGCTGCCTTGTCGCGGAGCTGGTCCCATAGGCCAAGCCCGGGCTGGATCTCCTCGCCGAACTCCGCCAGAGCGGCCAAGTCGCGACGCATAAGGCTCACTACCTCCCTCAGTCGCCGCACACGGTCCTCGGCCTCACGCACAGCCTCTGCAGCCCGTGCAATTTCCTCGGCCCGGCAATAGAGCGGGGAGAGATCAAAGCCGAAGGCCACCCGATCTTCGCCACGCTTGCGCACATACCGCTTCCCATTGGGGCTATCGCGCCGCATGAGCAAGCGTGCCTCTACCAACCGGGCGAGGTGACGGCGCATCGTCGAGCAAGGCATGCCGTTCAGCCGCTCGCAGATCGCCTTGTTGGATGGGAAGACGACCATTTCGGTGTTCCCGCCAAGCGCATCGTCCGGAAAAAAGCTGAGAAGTCCCTGAAGAACGGTCAGATCGCGCTCGGAAACCCCGAAGGCGGCCTGTGCCTTGGACAGCTCACGGAGGAGCTCCCACTTGTTGACGGGCTTGCCGGGAACAGACGCCTCAGGACGCTCGACCACGCGCAGATGGGCGTGCGAGATCGGCCGCATAAACGGCGAAATCGGTGTGTAATCCATGATGTCATTCACGAAGGCAAAATTTCCCTGGCCCGCGAATCGCTTTGCGCTTGCGGGAAAGGGGCCAGATCGCTACATTCAGAGGTGCGAAAACTGAAGTTTTGTAGCGGGCTGGTCCCGTGCGAAACCTAAGAAAGGTCTCGTGAAGCTTGCTTCTCGGGGCCTTTTTCTTTTCTGCCTGTCTCGTGCCTCCTTTTTGATTGTTGCTCTTCCTCAGTCTTCCGAACGCTTCCAGCGCTCGTGAAGCTCGGTGATCAGCTGCGGGGCGTTGCCCTCAAGCCAGCTGACAAAATCGCTCTCCTCGGCCTTCAACTCGAGCTTGAGTTGCTTTCCACGACGTCCGATCGTGACAGTGGCGGCACCGACCCCCGGAATCACCGTGCCGGGCCGCCCGCGAGGGCGAGACGAGGATGTGGTCTGTTCGGGCTTCCCTGCAGCAGAGAGGACGGCCAAAAATGCATGATCGGATTTCTCGTCAATACCGCCTTGGTAGGATGTCTTGGCCTCACCCGCCAAAGCTGCAAGCAGTTCGCGATCGGCATCCGTAGCCCCCAGCAACTTCTTGAGCTCTTCCCACCTGGGCCGACCAATGCCCGGAGCGGCACCGATGGCGAGGACCAAGTCCTCCCCAACGGTGCGGACCACGCTTAACAGCTGCGACACTCCTGCCTCGGTCAGATTGAGAACCTCGGCGACACCCTTGTTAGTGCGTTCGGATGCGCTCAGATGGTCACCGTCGAGCAAGGCTGCGGCAACAAGCGCTCGTTCGATGAAGCTTAGATCCCGCCGCTCCTGGTTCTCTAACAGCTGATCACGAAGTGCCTGATCGCCCTCCATCTCTGTGACAATGGCGCGGACCTTGATCCCAAGTTCTCTGCAAGCTTCCAGTCGACGACGGCCATAGATCAGGCTGTAGCGATCACCATCAAGCGGCCGGACGAGGATTGGTACTCGCTGTCCGTTCTTGGAAATTGACGCCTTGAGGCCCGCAGTCTCAATCTGCAGCCTGTCATCGAGCCGACCTGTGGTTTCGATTTGGTCAGGCTCGATTTCGAAAACGCCGCCGCGCAGCCTGCGCCCTTCAAGAGCGTCGGGCGCGTTGCGCAGGGTCTGCAGTGGCAGTCCCAGTTTAGGCTTTCTTGCCATTGCGTCCCCACGTGTTCTGGATGATCGCCGCGATCTCGTCGTTGACGGCGTTCATGGATTCGATTGCACGATCGAAAGTCTGACGCGTGAAGTCCTTCTTGTCGGCCTCGTAGAGCGTCTGCTTCGTCAGCCCTGCATCAGAGATCGCAGTAGACTCAACCATGTGGTTGGTCAGGACTGACCTGCCGAACAGACCCCGGATGAAAGCAATGACCTCGGTCTGCGGGGCATCACCCACCTTGTAGCGGGTCGGCAGAAAGCGCAGCCAGTCGAAGCGAAGGTTTGCGCCAGCATCCCGGATGACGCCAAGCAGATCAGCGGTCATGCGCAAAAACTGCGACATGGACATCAGATCGAGCATTTGGGGGTGAACGGTAACAAGCACCCCTGAAGATGCTGAAAGGGCGGACATGGTTAAAAAACCAAGCTGCGGCGGACAGTCGATGACGACGACGTCATAGTCCGCTTCGACACTGTCGAGCGCGTCGCGCACACGGGCAAAGAATGCGCGGGCGCCGCCACGCTGAATGGCTGCCGGTGTCTCATGTTCGAATTCCATGAGCTCGAGGTTCCCGGGAATCAGGTCAAGACCACGGATGTAGGTCTTGCGGATCACGTCCGAGATCGGGACCGGTTCATCGTAGCGAACCGCATCATACAGCGTGCCACCCTCCATCAGGTCCAGCTCAGGCTGGATGCCATGCAGCGCGGAAAGGGATGCCTGGGGGTCCAGATCGATCGCAAGGACACGATATCCCTTGAGAGCCAAGCGCTGTGCAAGGTGAGCGGATGTTGTCGTTTTCCCGGACCCGCCTTTGAAGTTCACAACAGAAACAATCTGAAGCTCGTCACCGGCACGACGCCCCGGAACGTAGGTTCCAGGCTTCTTCGCGTTTGCCTCAAGAGCGTGGCGAATCTCCCAGATATCATCGAGGGTATATCGCCGGTGGCTGCCCGCAGTGGTTTCGACGTCAGCGATCTTTCCTTCTCGATGAAGCTTGCGAAGGTAGGTATGATCGACGCCAAGCAACTCGGCCGCCTCGCCGCTGGTCAGGCTGCGCATGACTTTTTTGGCGTCGGGAGGGAAGTGGGCAGCACGTTGCGCATGAAGATTGGACGCAAGAAGCTCTGCGTAGTGCCCGATGGCAATGTCCAGGTCCTGCTCAGCTTCGCTCATCTCTGCCTCGATTCGTGGGCGCGTTTTTTATGTGATCGCGCGTTATTTATCGAGACTATTGCCCGAGCTATCAGATTCGTGCAAGCTCTTTCTAGATTTGGTGTCAGTCGCTGCGTCATGCACAAGAGTAGCTAGGGTTTGCGGCAGGCTTGTCTTAGGAACCTTTCGGATATACATTACAAGACGTATATCCGCATGGGAGGTCACGATGCAGGTCGCAAAATGGGGTAACTCGCTGGCCGTCCGTTTGCCCGCGGAGCTCGTCCGAGAGCTTGGTCTCAAGGAGGGTGATCAGATCGACCTGGTCAAGGACGACGGTCGGGTCAGAGTCCGTCGCCTTGCTCGTGCGGATGAGGTACTTACCGGCCTGCGCCGCTTCCGGGGCAAGTTGTCCGCAGCAGAACGTCTGAGCCGCGACGACGCACATGAGCGTTGAGTTCGCGGACACGAATGTCGTTCTTTACCTGCTCGACGACGGCCCAAAGGCCGATCGCGCCGAGGTCATCCTGGGGCAGGGGCCCCGGATCAGCGTTCAGGTTCTAAACGAGTCACTGGTGAACTGCCGCCGCAAAGCTGGCCTCGGTTGGGAGGAAGCAGCGGCCTTTCTCGAAGGCGTGCGCGCCTTGTGTCCCGTCGAAGATCTCACCGTGCAGACCCATGACGTCGGCCGCGCTTTGGCGGAACGCTACGGCTTCTCGATCTACGACGCGATGATCGTGGCCAGCGCTTTGGTTGCGGGGTGTACCACGCTGTGGAGCGAGGACATGCAAGATGGCCTGCTGGTGGAAGGCCAGCTTCGCATCGTCAACCCCTTTGCATGAGCGAACGGCTTCTGTGCCTGAAACTGACCACAACCTTGTAATCCTTCCCTATAGTGGAGGATTTGCAAGGTTGTTAGGCTACTCAAGCAGCCCCAGCCTCTCCGCCCGCTCCAACAGCATCTTGACTGACGACGGCTGCCATCTCGTTCGGCCACGTGGTGTGCGTTCGCGCATTGATTCCAGCCGTTCACAGATCGCCTGGAGCGTAATGCCGGGATCCGCGCCCTTGATGGCGGCGACGATGGCGGGCAGGCGGTCGTCGGTTTCGCGGCGGCCGGCGCGGGCCAAAACTGTCTCGGGCAGGAAGCCGTCGCGGACATAGGCCTTCACGGCGCGCAAGAGACGGCTTTGGGTCCAGCGACGCGCCTCGGGCAAGGGGCCGTTGATGATGCGCACCACGTCTTCCCAGGCCAAGTCAGGGCGCAACCGGCGCACATGGGGCACCCAATCTTGTGCCGTTTCGTTCAGACGCTCCATGTAGCCGTCCTGTCGCGCTAGCCGCACCTTGCGAAGAGCGGCAGGGTCTTTGGCCCGCAGTCCAGGGTTTCCGCCCACGCGGCCCTTTGTGCGCGCACTGGCGAGGCCGGCCTTGGTGCGCTCCCGGATCAGGGCGCGCTCGAACTCGGCCGCAGCGCCCAAGACCTGCAGCGTGAACTTGCCCTGCGGGGATCCAGTGTCGATCGGGTCCTGGATCGAGCGAAAGAACGCACCCCTAGCCTCCAGCCGCTCGATCACTTCCAGCAGATGCGACAGAGACCGCGCAAGCCGGTCGATCCTCACGACGACCAGCGTATCGCCACTCTGGATGCGTTCGAGCACACGCCCAAGCACCGGCCGCGCGCGATTGCCGCCTGAGGCGTGCTCTTCATAGATTTCGGCGCAACCCGCAGATTTCAGGGCCTGCGACTGGGGCAGGGGGGTTTGATCCTCTGTGGATACGCGCGCATAGCCTATCAATGGCATCAAAACAGTCTTTTTGCAGTTTCATATAGCGGCAATAAACGACCGTTTACAAACGAATGCAAGCAAGTGTTTTCTCATTGTGCCGATGCACAATCCCCTGGTTTCCTTGCATTGATCGCGATCTGAAAGGTTCCGTCGGCAGTCGCGCGCACGTAATGTGTAAAGAGCATTGTCGACGGTCACAAAACAGCTTGGGTAATGTGCAAATAATCTGTATTTTGCACATATGATGCCACAATCGACTATTATTCCTGAAGATTTCGACGAACCCCTCGACATCGGAGAGGGGAATGAGGATGCTTCGGAAGAAGTTCTCTGGTACCTGCCGGGCCCGATCGAAGAGGAACCGGATTACCGGCCTCCCGGACCTCGGGCGGGACAGCCGGAAAAGGGCCTCATTGATGACTGGGCAAGGGCCGAAGCGGAGCAGGCTGCGCTTCTGGCAAGGGTGGCCGGGCGCTTGGGTGCGCTCGATGACCGATTGGCTCGCGCGCCCAAAGGCTGGCTGCATAGGTTGGCACTGATCGAGGCGGCAGACCTGAGCTGGTTTGCAGGAGATCGCGTAGGCCCGGATCGTCTGGCGCTATGGATTTCTATGCGCCTGTCAGGCGCACAAGATGACCCAAATGCCTTGGCGCGAATTGGATGGGCCGTTCGGCGACTGACAGGCGGTCCTGACCCGATAGTCGATATCGCAGCCTTCCTCGACCGCCGCGATCCTGAAAACATCGATGAAAATGCCGAGCGCTTCGACGATCGCGCGAGCGGTTGGCTGGATTTGATGAAACAGGCCGCCGATCTTCATCCGATCACCCGCGCCTGCATGGGGTTTCATCTCTGGAGTCTTGCGGGCCTTGGGCAGCAGGGCGATCGGGTGGAAGCAGCGGTCACGGCCGCGCGCATCGCGGCTAGCGAGGGAAACGGGGCAATTTTCGCACCGTTGGCAATGGGCGGGGCAGGGGGCCTGCGCGCGAGTGGGCCATCGGCAGAGCGCCTTAAACAATGGCTCGAGGGGATGCAGACAGCTATCCTCATGGCGATGCGGCGCCTCGACGATATCCAATCATGGTCAGCGAAGGCCAAAGCAGAGATGTCAACGCTCTCAGGCAAGACACCGCCGGTCCTGAGCGCCCTGCTGACCGAATGGCCCCTCGTTTCCGCCCCGATGGCCGAAATGTGGATCGGTGCTAGCCGCGCCACCGCTCAACGCAATCTCGCCTGGATGGAAGCGAAGGGTCTAATCCGTGAAGTGACGGGGCAGGGACGGTTTCGGATGTGGAGTATTGCGATTTAGGGTCAGGATTCATAACCAATAGATGAGGGTTGCGGCCAGAGCGATGGCTGAGAGGAAGACCTTGGGACAGCGATCATAGCGTGTCGCCACACGCCGCCAGTCCTTGAGCCTGCCGAACATGATCTCGATGCGGTTGCGCCGTTTGTATCGGCGCTTATCGTATTTGACCGGGGTCTTGCGTTGCTTTCTGCCGGGGATGCAGGCGCGTATCCCTTTGTCTTTCAACGCGTCCCTGAACCAGTCGGCGTCATAGCCACGATCCCCGAGCAACCAGTCGACCTTTGGCAGGCTGCTGAGCAGCGCCCGCGCACCAATGTAGTCGCTGACCGGTCCTGCCGTGACGAACAGGTTGAGCGGCCGCCCTTGGCTGTCGCAGATGGCATGGAGTTTGGTGTTCATGCCGCCCTTGGTTCGACCGATTAGGCGTCCACGCCCCCCTTTTTCGCGGCCAAACTGGTCGCAGTGCGGTGTGCCTTTAAATAGGTCGCGTCGATCATCACGGTCTTTTCCTCGCCGTGTTCGGCAGCCAGGCCGACCATCATCTGCGCGAAGATGCCTTTCTCGCTCCAGCGCTTCCACCGGCTGTACAGCGTCTTGTGCGGACCATATTCCCGCGGCGCATCCCGCCAGCGCAACCCATTGCGATTGATGAAGATAATCCCACTCAACACCCGTCGGTCATCGACCCGTGGCTTGCCGTGCGACTTCGGGAAGAAAGGGGCAAGTTTGGCCATCTGCTCGTCGGTCAGCCAGTAAAGTTCGCTCATGTCACCGCTCCGTTTTCCGAGCCGTGAATCACGCAGCGCGTTGAAAATCAATGCATCCTGACCCTAGCGCGGAAACTCTATTAATCCGGGATGAGGCGTCGCACCTACATCCCCAGGACCGCCGCATCGTTTCCGGCTCATTTCGAAATCAGATGGGCAGACCGGTCGGAGGACTTTATTAAAATCGACCAAACACCCGCGGCGGGCGCGAGGTCAGGCAAAGAGCGCTAGAAGCGGTGCCATGGCCTTTTGCCAGCTGTCACGCGCTTCAAGCCGGTCGATCCAACTCGCAACTCCTGGGTACTGGTCCAGTGAAATCCCGGCTTGATCGCGATACATGAAGGTGGTCGCAAGATAGAAGTCGGCAAGGCTGAGTGTGCCTGCGATCCAGTCCTTGCCGTCGAGTCCGGTTTCCAGAACGGCAAGGAACTGATCGGTCGCTTTCTCTTCCGCTTCGACCACAGTCAGATCGGGATCGCCCATGCCGAATTTCTCTTTGAGAAACAGCTCAAAGGACAATTTCTGCATCGCCGGGCCAAGGTGGATCGCTTGCCACCAGGTCCATTGATCGACGAGGGACCGCGCCTTGCGGCCCTCAGGATAGAGGCCCGCCTCGGGCCGAAGCCCCGCCAGATAGGCACAAATTGCCCGGGATTCCCAAAGCACGAAATTCCCGTCCTCCAAGACGGGTACCTTTGCATTGGGATTGCGAGCGAGAAATTCCGCCGCGCGGTTGTCCCCGGCCCGGATGTCGACCTGGACGATTTCGAGGTCCACGCCCAGTTCGTGTGCCACCGCCCGCACACGCAGCGCATTGGGCGAGAAATTCGCGTTGTAGAGTCTCATGATTTTGTCCGCCTCTATAGTTACTGCGGCGCCCGAAGAAGCACCGCCCGGTTTTCGGTCAGGAAATCGGCAACCGACTGTCCGGACTTGCCGGTGAGCGTCTCGAGATCGTCGCTGGCCACATCAAGGTAGCCTTCGGCGGTTGCCTGGTCGAAAGAGACGAAAACACGCGCCATGAACTCGGGCAGGCCATTTGCGATCATCGCCTGCACCATGTCTTCGGCCGGCATCGGAATGTAGGGGATGTCCTTGCCGGCGATGTCCGACAAAAGCGCCGCGATATCGGCCTGGCCGATGGATTCGGGTCCGGTGATGTCCAGCACCTCGCGGCCGGTCGCATTCATCAGCGCGGCAGCGGCGGCGCGGGCGCAGTCGGCGCGCGTGACGTAACTCGCCCGTCCGTCCCCTGCCGCGGCAATGAGCTGCCCCATGCCGATCGCCTGCGGTCCGCTCATAAGCAACATATCCGTATAAAGGTTGTTGCGAAGGATCGTGTAGCTGGCGCCGCTTTGCTCGATCAGCGTCTCGGTGTCCTGATGATCCTTGCTGAAAGTGATGGGGCTTTCGGGTACCGGGCTGGCAAGCGAGGTATAGACGATGTGGTCGATACCCGCCTCGCGTGCGGCGGCGATCGCATTGGAATGAGCCGCGAGCCGTTTGCCCGGCTCCAGATCGTCGGTGGAGATGATCAGGATCCGCTTGCCGCCCGCGATGGCCGGACCCAGTGTTTCGGGCGCGTTGAAATCGCCTTGGCGAACATCCACCCCTTTGTCCCTAAACTCGGCGAGTTTGTCGGCGTTGCGCGTGACCGCGATGATCGGATCGGCGCCCGCCTCGATCAGTTGATCGATTACCTGGCGTCCAAGCTGGCCGGAGGCGCCTGTGACGATAAATGGTCCGTTCTGAAAGCTTGCCATGGGCGTATTCCTGTTCCTTGAGAGAGAGTCAGCCGTGGATGTGAACCTGCGCGGGGTTGGCCAGCTTGCCGCGGGCGAAGTCCCAGCTCGTTGTCAGGATTTTGATCATGACGTCGACCTCTGACCTACCGCGCGGCGCATAGGCCATGACGGCATTTGCCGGGATGTGTCCGGCCGACGCCATCGGGTGCGGTTCGCCCCAGCCCTTGGCGATGAGTTCCTCGACCGCCGCCAGCGGCAGCATCATGTGCGACGAACCGTCATAGGAGGGATGCACATGGGCAAATTCGCGTCCGATCATGAAGGCTTCACGCGGGCCGCAGGCATGCGCCACCGGCAAGACCAGTGCTTCGGCGCCAGGCACCGAGATGCCCGACCGACAGCGCTCGACGAAGGGCAGGGCGAAGGCCTTCTCCTTGAAAAATGCGTGGATCTCTGCCGAGGAGTTCTGCGACACCTGCTCATGCGGGGCGCAATCGGTGGTGTCGGGGCGCGGGCCCTGCCGCAGGGGAAGTTCGAAGGTCATGGTTGGTCCTATCCAAATCTGAACGCGCTTTCGACCGCGCCCAAGACGTGATCCTCGAGGGACTTTTCCCCTCGATCCGCAAGCGCGGCCCCGGCCACGACGTGCAACGGGATCAGATGTTCCTCGCGCGGATTGGCGTCGCGTGCGCCGGGCGCCTGCTCCCACTCGGCCAGCATGGCATGGCGCACTGCGGGGTCTTCATGGGTCACCGCACTCGTGAGCCATCGGTCAAAGTCTCCGCCGTACACCGGGCCGTCCGGTCCGCCCCTCATCGCCCGCATCATCTTGCCCATGTTGTGATAGGTATTGCCGGATCCGATGATCAGCACCCCTTCGTCGCGCAAGGGCGCCAACGCGCGACCGACGGCAAGATGCGCCTCGGGGTCGAGATCGTCGCGCAGGCTCAATTGGACGGTGGGGATGTCGGCCTCAGGAAAAGCCACCTTTAGTGGAACGAATACCCCGTGATCGAAGCCACGCGCGGCATCGGCCCCGGTTTGGAACCCCGCGTCTTCTAAAAGTGCGCGTACGCGGGTCGCCAGCGCGGGCTCGCCCGGCGCGGGCCAGGCCAGCTGATAGGTATGCTGCGGAAATCCCTGATAGTCGAACAGCAGAGGCGGGGCGGGGTTGGTCTGCAAGGTAAAGATCCGCTCTTCCCAATGGCCCGAGATCACGAGCAGCGCCTTGGGCCTTGCCGGCAGGCTCGCAGGCAAGTCCTCAAGGAATCTGCGGTGGCGATCCCAGGCGTCAGGCGGGTTCCAGTCCATGAAGAAACAGGGGCCACCCCCATGGGGAACAAACACTGTCGGCTGTTTTTCAGTCATGTTGTCGTCCTTTTGTACCCCAAAGTCCGAGGCTATGGGCGGCGCCGTGGCAACTCCGCAGCAGATCAGGTTGGCGCTGCCGGAACTGCCGGTGCATAGGCCGACTTGACCGCACGCACGCGATTGGCGGTCAGCCACGAGACGATCAGGAGTACCCAGGTCGCCAGAGCCGGCGGCCAACCCGGATCGCCTGCGCCCACATGGGCCCCGAAGGCGAGCACCAGATGCCAGAACATTGCCGCATAGGCCCAATCTGCCAGCACCGCCGAAGGGCGCCAGAGGATCACAACCGCACCGACGATCTTCAAAATTGCGAGTGGCCAGATGATGTATGTGGGATAGCCCAACACCTCGCGATACATGCCCGCGACCATGTCGTGGGATGAGATGTAGAAGGCCGCCGCACCCAGATAGACCAGCGCCACAAGGCCGGTCGCGATCCAGTAGACATATTTTGCCACGTTGTCACTCACTGCCGCTCTCCCGGTTTTCGACGGTTGTTAGGCTGTCGGTTTCCATGTAGTATCATTAGGTGCCTTACTTCATCAGTTAAAGTAGGCACTTAAAAGTAACTTACTTTCGTGGGCTGCGAGGGCTATCCACAATGAAAAGCGTCCAACTAGCTTCCTGCCCGATGGAGGCGCTGCTGCGTGTCATCACGGGACCTTGGACGATCTATATCCTTTGGGTTCTGTCCGAACAGGGTCCACAGCGTTTCGGCGCGACCAAACGGCTGGTGCCTGGAATTTCCACCCGGGTCCTGACTGAGAGGCTGAGAATGCTGGAACATGCCGGCGTGGTCTGGCGCGAGCAGGCCATGACCATCCCGCCCGCTGTCACATACGGGCTGACTGAACGCGGCGCGGAGCTGCGCGGTGTGCTGGACACCCTTGGATCCATTGCACGCCGCTGGGAGGCGGAGGGTGCTTTCGACGGGACGGCACGCTCGGCGGAATGATGACGTCCGTCCTGTTCGCGGAATAATCCCGCGCCAGAAAGCGCCGCGAACGGAGCACGGCCCGAAGCTCATGACGAATTGAAAGCCGCGTTGGGTATGCCTGACAGGCGGCACTCACTCCGAACGATCCGCCCAGGTTTGCGGCTTGCCGCCACATAAAAATCAATCTACTGTACCGACTAGACGGTACAGTCAAGTTTGAAATCCCGCAATGCTGCACAGGACAGGAAGAACGAGATGCGCGAGAGAAAAATGGCCGAGGTTTTGTTCGGCGCGCGCGAGGTCTTCTTCCGGTGCGGTTATGAAGGCGCCACCGTCGATGCCATTGCCGCCGAAGGGAAAGTGTCGAAGGCAACAATGTATTCGTATTTCCCGACCAAGGAGCAGCTGTTTCTAAGCGTCGTGGAATCCGAATGCGGTCGGCTTGCGGAAGAGATCCTCCGACCCTTGTCCGCAGGTCCCGAGCCGCGCGCCCAGTTGGAAAAACTTGCCCTGCGCATGATCGATCTCGTTCTGGACGAAACCTACATCCGCCTTCTGCGGACGTGTATCGGTGCCACCGAGATGCTTCCCGAGGTCGGGGAGGTGTATTTTCGTGCCGGACCGAAACGGGCACGCGAACTCATCAGTAAAGTTCTGGAACGCCTTTCCCGGGAAGGCGCGCTTGAGATCGACAATCCCCCGCGTGTTGCGGATCACTTCATACATCTTTGCGTTTCTGGACTGTTGATGCCACGCCTGCTGGCGGTGCAAAGAACAGTCGAGCGGGACAAGCATGCGGCCGATGCAGTCACTGCATTCCTGCGACTCTACGGGAGCGGACATAGAGTAGAGCTCTGAACTGACCTTGCTTTCCGACAACGGGGCAATGCTCCAAATCTCTCAATAAAATTGCCGAATGGACGGTGAATAATGACCATACAATCCAGAATGCAGGCAAAGAATGCGTCTCCAAGGATCCTCGGCGCTGCGCGGGCAATTGCGCACAGAGAGGGCGCGGGAAAGATTACGATCGACGCCGTCGCGCGTGAGGCCGATCTCAGTAAAGGCGGGGTCTTATACAATTTTCCGACTAAGAGAGCGCTTCTTGCCGGGCTGCTTGATGAGATGCTCGCAGAACATCGCGAACGCCTGGCATCAGTCCCGGAAGATCGCAGATCCCGCACCTTGCGCGGGCACCTGGAAGCGATCGTGCAAGCCAGAGCCGTCGATGACGACCTCTCGATGGCGATTCTCGCGGCTGCCGCGTCAGATCCGCGGCTGCTCGATCCGCTACGGGTTGAACTGACCGGCGACCTTGAGCGTATCCTGTCCGACACACAAGACACTTCGTGTGCTATGGTTGTCGTCCTAGCGATCCAGGGACTTCGGTTCCAGAAACTTCTGGGCCTTCCCGACGGTGGCGCGGGTCTCAGGGGGCGCGTCATCGAGCAATTGAGGGCCATGATTAATGAACTCGAATAGAGAGACACGAAGTTTGAAGCGGATCGTTTTTGTTATTGCGGTAGCGGCCGTGTCGGCCGTTGCCGTGCCGTTTGTTTCGCCGTTCCTGACCGATGTGCTGGCCCAGACCGCGACGAACACCGTGGAGGCAGAAGTCGACACAAGGCCTGCAGCGAGCGTGGAGCGACCAGTCACGGTCGAAGTGACCCGTGCGCTCAATCGCGTCGTAAGTCAGTCTCGCACCTTTGCAGGCCGCGTTGAACCTGCTCGAACGGTGGACCTTGCGTTTCAGATACCCGGGCAGATCATTCGCCTTGAGGTTGAGCCCGGCGACACGATTCGCGAGGGCGAGGTGATCGCGGAGCTCGACCAAATCGATTTCGAACTCGCCGTCGACCGGGCTCAGGCGTCCTACGACCTGGCGAATTCCGAACTCGCGCGCGCCTCGGACCTCGCCGATCGTGGCGTGGCGTCCGACGCGCGCCTCGACACGGCCCGCGCGCAGTTCTTCCAGGCAGAAGTCGCGCTCCGCGAGGCCGAGCGGCGCCTGTCCCAAACGAAAATCGTCGCGCCATTCGACGCGATTGTGGCGCGCACCTTCGTTGAAGAATATGTCAACGTCACGTCGACCGCGCCTGTCGCGCGTCTACAGGATGTCAGCGAGATGCGGCTCGTGATCTCCCTGCCAGAGGAACTTGCGGCCATTGCGCGGTCGGCACCCGATGCCTTCGAGATCGTTGCAACTTTTCCGGCTGTTCCGGGTTACACCGCGCCTCTGGTGCTTCGCTCGTTTGCGACCGATGCCGACCGGACGGCGCAGACCTACGACGTGGAATTTGCGATCACGGGTGATATCGACCCGCGTCTTTTGCCCGGAATGACCGCGGATGTGCGCATCTCCATCGCCGCTGAGGAAGATCGCCGGCGCTCCGTGATCGTTCCGGTTTCGGCGGTGGACACGACCAGCCGAACCGAACCGTCCATCTGGATCTACGAAGAAACGTCCGGCCAGGTCGAGCGTCGGACGGTCCGTCTGGGCCTTCCGATCGACAACGAGATCGTCGTTCAGGATGGCGTGGAGGCCAATGAATTGGTTGTTTCCGGCGGCTGGTGGCGGCTCAGGGACAATCAGACCGTGACAGTTTCTGGGCTCTGACCCCGGTTTTCGGCAGGACAAGAATAAAAACATGGCACTCAGCATCACACGAGCGAGCATCGAGCGTCCTGTGGCGGTCTGGCTCACCATCATCTTCTGCGTTCTCGGCGGCTATTGGGGGCTGAATACGGTCGGCCGCCTTGAAGACCCGAGCTTCACCCTCAAGACCGCACTCATCTTCGTGCCGTATCCCGGCGCCACGGCAATGGAGGTTGAAGAGGAGGTCGCAGACGTCGTCGAAAACGCGCTGCAGCAGATGAAGCAGCTCGACCGGGTGGAATCGAAATCGATGCCGGGCATGGCGCAGATCACCGTCGAGATCGAGATGACCTATGGCCCGGACGAGATCCCGCAGGTTTGGGACGAGATGCGCCGCCGCATCAGTGATATCGAGGGGGATCTTCCGGCAGGGGCGCAACCGCCCATCATCAATGACGATTTCGGCGACGTCTATGGCATGTTCTATGCGGTGACGACCGAAGGTCTGAGCCCATCGGAGCAAAGGGACTTGGCCACGACGCTGCGGCTCGGGCTGGTCACTGTCGATGGCGTCGCCAAGGCCGAGGTTCAAGGCCTCTCCGAAGAGGTGATCACCCTCTCGATCCCGTCTGCACGCCTCGAGAAACTGGGCCTTCCGCCGACCCAGATCCTGGGAATTCTCGCAGACGAAAACCAGGTGTTCTTCAACGGCGAGATCACCGAGGGCCCCGCCCGCATCGGCCTGTCCGTTCCGCCGGGCTATATCAGCCCCGAAGGCATAGAGGAGTTGCGGCTGGGCACGGCCGGAAATGTCGGCCAGATCGCCGTCAGCGACATCGCCACCGTCACACGGGAGGCGGCCGAACAGCCCAGCCAGATCATCCGGCAGAACGGCAAGGCGGCCTTCACCCTTGGCGTTTCCGCGTTGACGGACCGAAACGTGGTCGCTGTCGGCCAGGAGGTTTCAGCGCGGCTGGAACGGCTCAAGTCGGAGCTTCCCGAAAGTGTCGAGATCATTCCGATCTACGAGCAGCATGTCGTGGTGGACGAAGCCGTTTCAAGCTTTCTCGTCAGTCTCGGACAGTCGGTCGCGATCGTGGTCGGTGCCCTGATGCTGACCATGGGGTGGCGCGCCGGCCTCGTGGTGGGCGCGACCCTCGGACTTACCGTTTTCTCCACGCTGTTCTTCATGTCGGTGTTCGGGATACAGATGGAACGGATCAGCCTTGGCGCCCTGATCATCGCGATGGGTATGCTGGTCGACAACGCCATCGTCATCACCGAAGGCATGGTGATCGGCATGGCGCGTGGCAAAAGCGCGGAAGACGCGGCGGCCGAGACGGAATCCTCGACGTCCATTCCCTTGCTGGGGGCAACCGTTATCGGGATCATGGCGTTTTCCGGTATCGGGCTGTCGCCCGATGCGACGGGCGAGTTCCTGTTTTCGCTTTTCGCCGTGATCGCCATTTCGCTGCTATCAAGCTGGGTTCTGGCAGTCACGGTCACGCCGTATCTTGGCAAGCTGCTGCTCAAGGCCCCCAAGAACACCTCGGACGATCCCTACAAGGGCCCGTTCTACGGGATTTACCGCGGGGTTGTGTGGACGGCGCTGCGCGCCCGCATCCCGGTCGTTCTGACGATCATCGGGATCACCGTCTGGTCGGTCATGGCTTTCGCCCAGGTCAAGCAGGCCTTCTTCCCCGCCTCGAACACGCCTATTTTCTACGTCGAGTTCCAGATGCCGCAGGGAACCGATATCAACACGACCGACGAAGAGATGCTGCGGCTTGAGCGGATACTTCTGGATGAGGATGCTGTGACCGGGGTAACGGCCCTCGTAGGGCGGGGGGCAAGCCGCTTCATGCTGACATACAATCCGGAACAGGCGGATGCCAGCTATGGCCAGCTCATCGTCCGGGTTGCGGACGCCGCAACGATCCCGGCGATCGCGAGCAGGCTCAACCGGGATTTGCCAGCCGAATTCCCCCACGCTCTGATCCGTGTCGAAGAAATCGTGTTCGGACCGCCGGCCGGTGCCGATGTTGCAGTTCGTTTCTCGGGCCCCGATCCGGTCGTCCTGCGCCAGCTCGCGGATGATGCGATCAGGATATACGAGGAGGCAGGAACCATCACCAATCCGCGCACCAATTGGCGGCAGCGTGAAATCCTTGTCGAACCCGTCGTCGACGAGGCACGAATGCGGCTGGCCGGCGCGACGCGCGGAGCGATTTCGGATACCATCCGCTATGGAACGTCCGGACTGCGCGTTGGCGACCTGCGCGAGGACGACGTGTTGATCCCGATCCAACTCCGGCTTCCCGAGAACGAACGCGACGGGGTCGACCGCCTTCGTGACCTGTCGGTATGGTCCGACGGGGCAGGGGCCTATGTCCCCATGGCCAACCTCGTCGAAAGGTTCGATCCCCGTCTTGTCGAGGCACTCCTTCACCGGCGCGACCGGGAGCGGACGATCACCGCCCTCGGCGGTGCCCGCAGCGATCTCACCGCGGATGAGGCATTCCGAAGCGTCCGCACCGAGATCGAATCCATCCCGCTTCCCGACGGTTCTGCAATGGAATGGGGCGGCGAATTCGAAAGTGCGCAGATGGCTCAGGAGTCGCTTGGCAAGCAGCTTCCCCTAGGCTTTCTGGTCATGTTGACGATTTCGATTTTGATGTTCAACAAAGTCCGCCAACCGCTCATCCTGTGGCTCGTGGTGCCAATGTCCGTGACGGGCATGGTCCTGGGGTTGCTGTTCACCGGGCTGCCCTTCACATTTACGGCCCTGCTCGGCTTCCTGTCGCTTTCGGGAATGTTGATGAAGAACGCAATCGTTCTCATCGAAGAGATCGACTTTCTACGTGCACAGGGTGTGCCCGATTACAAGGCGGTGATCGACGGCTCAGTCAGCCGTCTTCGCCCTGTGGTGCTCGCCGCCGGCACGACGATCTTTGGCATGATTCCGCTTCTGCCCGATGCGTTTTTCGCCTCGATGGCGGTGACAATCATGGGAGGTCTCGCTTTTGCCTCGGTCTTGACGCTCGTCGCGGTTCCGGTGCTCTATGCGCTCCTTTTCAGGATACGGCCATCAGGAGCGAAGTCACAAGAGGTTGCTCCGATCCAGGCCTAACCAGCTGATTCGTGGTTTGGAATTAAACGCCGAGTGCGGACGATTCCAAATGCACGACTGCACGCCAGAACACCCATGTTATCGACCGGCGCGAGCTTCATCAGCCCTACACCACCCTTACTTAGAGCCGCATAACCCCACGGTGTTGAACGGTCCAGAGTTTGGCCGCCCCTGCGATAGGGAAAATGACATCTTCAATACGGCCATCCGGATGATCCAACGCGGCCATGGCGATCTCGACAAGCAAACGTTCCTTGCCGTGAACCGCGCCAATATCGGCCGCTATACCTTGAATGACCTTGCGGCATGATCTTGTTCCCAAACGGTGAACCACCTCTAAAAGCAGGTCGATCAGGCCGTCGATCAGCTGTGTCGCGTAGCCCTTAATTGTGAGATGGGAAATCCAACGAAATCAACGGCTGAGCTTTGCCATTAAATATGAGATTTTGCCTTTAATTCTGATATTTTTTCCCTTAAACCTGAGACAGGGTTCACAGACATTTGCGGCAAATATCGATGAATGATGATGGCGAAGACTGCGTTGCTGTTGGTGCTGAAGAGGCGCGCAGGGCCGCGGTGCTGCGCCCTCTTGTTCAGGCATATCTCAATGGGACTGGCAGCCTGGAACGTGGCATCAATGACGCCGTTTGGGAGCTTGGTGTCAGCAGGGCGACGGTCTGGCGTTGGATAAAACGGTTGGCGGAAGAGGGTGGGCGCACCAGCGCTCTGGCTCCGCGGAAACGGGGCCGCCCGACCGGGACGATGTTAATATCCAGCAAAGTCGAAGCGGTAATCGAGGAGCACCTTCGCCGCTATTTCTTGCGCCGGGAGCGTTCGAGCTTGTCGCGCGTCGTGACAGAAATCCGCAGCGCTTGCTGGCAGGAGGGCTTGCAACCGCCGACACGGCGAACGGTTCAGCGTCGTCTGGATGCGATGGATGCCCGCGAAGTTGCGAAGGCACGAGAGGGCGCAAAGGCGGCCCGCCAGAAATTTGCGCCGGTCACAGGTGAGAACAAGGCCAGTATGCCACTGGAGATCGTCCAAATTGATCATACACCGGCGGACATCATTCTTGTCGACGGCTTTGAACGCAAACCAATTGGGCGGCCTTGGGTCACGCTGGCGATCGACGTCGCAACGCGGATGGTGACCGGATATTACACCTCTCTCGAGGCACCTTCGCGTCTGTCAGTGGCGCTTTGCCTGACACAGGCGGTGGCCCTCAAGGAGGAACTTCTTGCGGAATTGGCGTGCGATGTTCCTTGGCCGGCACAGGGCAAACCGCACAGCATCCACGTCGATAACGGTCGCGATTTCCGGTCGCGCGCCTTTCGGTCGGCCTGTGCGGATTGGGGGATCGATCTGGTCTATCGACCGCCAGCAAGTCCTCACTTCGGTGGTCACATCGAACGGTTGATCGGCACCATGATGGGGGCCGTTCACCTGTTGCCGGGAACAACGCAATCCTCGATCGCGGCAAAGGGCGACTATGACGCCGAAAGCAAGGCCACGATGACGTTGAGCGAATTCGATCGCTGGTTTGCTCTGGAAATCTGCCGTTACAACAACAGCATTCATTCAAGTCTTGGCTGCACGCCCGTTGCCAAATGGGAGGCGCTCTCAGAGCAAATGACAGGCGACATCCCCTTCGAGATGGAAGCCTTTCAGGTGAGCTTCCTGCCGAGTGAACTGCGCAAGATCAGGCGTGACGGCATCCATCTGTTCCAGATAAGGTACTGGTCAGATGCCCTTGCAGGCCACATTGGGCGCGGGGATGGAAAGGTGGTCGTTCGCTACGATCCTCGCGATATCTCAATGATCTGGGTCGAACTGGACGATGGCCGGTATGTTGAGGCGCGGTACAGAAACCTGGAAATTCCGCCCGTCTCGCTCTGGGAATATCGCGAAGCGATGAGGAAGGCCCGTGCCCTTGGCAAGTCCGGGTCTAATGAGCTGGTGCTGGCTGAGCTGATCCGACAGCAACGCCAGATCGAAGCTGAAAGCCGGGGCCTGACGAAGGCCGAACGCAGAACCCGTGAAAGAAAAGGGACATTGAAGGGCACGAACTCGGCCGTCTCGACAACCGAAGGGCTGCGCCCGATCGATACGGGTGATACATCGCGCCCATTGTTCAAGGTGGAGAGATGGTGAATTGAGGGCAGGGACAACTGAAGAAGACGGCCGGATCGCCCTCATTCAATCGGATATCTGGATCGGCTTTCCTCGGGCGGAACAGGTGTTGGACCGCTTGCAGGGCATGATCGAAGCGCCACGACAAACCCGTATGCCTGGGCTTCTTGTGCATGGCGCCTCCGGGATCGGAAAGACGATGATTGCCCGAAACCTGTCGCGCAAGTACGCACCAGAATACGATCCGGCGTCGGGCATCACCCGCACACCGCTTCTGCTGTTGCAAGCGCCGCCCGCACCTGATGAACGGCGGTTTTACCTGCACATCCTGGCCGCCGTCGGCGCCCCGGCGACGGCTCTTAGCGCCCGCGCTCAAAATGTGGCTTCCCTCGAAGTCCGTGTCATCGCGCTCTTACGCGACCTTGGCCTGCGGATGATCATGATCGACGAGGTTCACAACCTCTTGGCCGGGACCCACCGCGAACAGCGCCGATTTCTCAATGTCCTGCGGTATCTCAGCAATGAACTCGAGGTGTCACTGGTCTGCCTTGGGGTCAGCGAGGCCGTCGATGCTATTCGCGGTGATATCCAGCTTGCCCGACGGCTGGACGAACATCATCTGCCAACTGGCGCGACGATGCCGAGTTCTCGGACATGATCCAGACCCTTATTGCTGCCATGCCACTGGAAAAGAAGTCCAACCTGAAGGTCAAATCTCTCAAGCAGGTCTTGGCACTGACCGGTGGGGTGACCTCGCGCATCTTCGCTCTGGTCAAGGATCTTTCCATCGACGCCATTATCACAGGCGAGGAATGCATCACCGATGACGCAATCGCAAAATGGACGCCGGTTTGGTCGCGCCATGCGAACCCCCATCGGCGGCTCCAGAAGTCCCGGGTGTGAAGCCGCACCCGCTGCCCAAGACTGTCGCGCCGCTGCCAGACGAGTTGTTGTCAGGTTGGTTGTCTCGGCTGGCGGCGGCCAACTACTGTGATGATGCGGAACTACTGGCTCATCTCAGAATCGATACCGCGCATGGCACCGCCTTGGACTTCAACGTCGACGCGGCTGCGGCGGCGAAGATTGCCAACGCCGCACGGGTTAACCCAGATGTTGTTCGATCTTTGACCTTTCCGGCAATGACGCCACGAGAAGCCTCACTGACGGCTCAGATGCCATTCCAGCATTGCCTGCGATGCTCCAGAGAGGGTCTTTTGCTCAGGCATTGGAGGCGGGCCTGGGCATTTGACTGCCAAGTTTGCGGGACGAGACTTGTGCAGACCCTTGGCAAACTCCGTGAGGAACAAATATCTGGAAAACTGATATACCGAGCGCGCCGCGGGGCAGAGATGCTTGAGTGCGCCGCGCGCTCGCGCGGCCCCAAGCAACTTCGGCGCGCAATGCGCGCAGTCACCTTTGCCATGTCACTCAAAACCTTCCGCGGGGATCCGTCGTTCGCTGTCCAGAACCCCAGATCGGAAGTTAGGCTGTTCTGCCTCGCCGCAATCGCCGCCGCTCGATCTCATCCCTTGGCTAAGGCAGCCATCGTCAGCAAAAGCATCGACGACTATGCAAGGGTTGCTCTCTTGCGCGCCTTCGAGAAGGAGCCTCGATTGCTTGCCGCGGTTGATCACATCGCGCAAAGGTGCGCGAGAAACAGGGGCCCCATGACAGCCGTATCTCACAATTAAGGGCAAAAATTGTCGCCAAACGCGTCGCGTCTCAGATTAAAGGGCAACGCGACAGCAGCCTTTGCAGCCGCTATCTGGACTATATCAAGATCCCGCGCGTGGCGCTCGTCGAGACACTCTGTTTCGAGCTGCAGCGTGACCATGTGAAACCCATGCTGTTCCGTCAGCCGCCGATAGGCCCGGTTCAGCAGGTCCGCGGCCTCTGCGGGCTCACCATGGCGGATATGGGCAGAAAATGCGTGTTTGCCGCTGGTCAGCGTCCAGGCATGCACATGGTGAACGTCCAGAACCCCGTCCTGGCCGCGCAGGTCCGTCGTCACAGCCTCGAGATCCGTTCCCTCTGGCGTGCCTTCCATGAGGATGTGGACCGCTTCCTTGATGACGCCGACGGAGGCCCAGAGGAGAACCACCCCGAACGCCATGCCGAGGATCGGGTCAATCGCCAGAAAGCCGGTGAACTCGATCACTAGAGCGGTGACGATGATCAGGAGGCTGCCGACAAAGGTCTGGATGATGTGCCAGAGCGCACCACGGGCATTCAGATCGTCCTTGCTCGATTGCCACATCAGCCCCAGCGAGATCACTTCGGTGACCAGGCCTCCGAAGGCGACCCAGAGCATGGGACCCGTGGCCAGGTGAATCGGATTCCCGAGCCGCATCGCGCCCATCCAGATCACCAGAAGCGCCATACCGAGAAGAAAGCCGCCATTCACCAGTGCCCCGATGATCTCGGCGCGGTACCAGCCGAAACTCCGCGCCGAATCCGCCGGGCGGCGCGCAATGCGCTGCGCGATGATGGCCACCAGAACGCCGCCAACCGCCGACAGGGTGTGAAACGCATCCGACAGGACGGCAATCGAGCCAGTCCAGAGCCCGACGGCCAGTTCAATCACGAAGTAGACGCCGGTGAGCCAGGCCGAAATCACAAGGGCCTTGCCGGAACTCGGCATATGCCCGGCGTGGGAATGACTGGCCATATCAGCTCTCCTTCCGTTTCGTACCGGTCTTTCGCGTCGCGGCGAAGAGAACCGACAGGCCGGTAAAGCCACCCAGCGCAAGTGCGGTCCATGTGGCAGTGCGGGCATCGCCGTTCATCGCCTGGCTGCCCATGTGAGCGAGCAAGAAACTCGCTGGAATAATCCCGGCCATCGTGGCCAGCGCGAACCTCCAAAGATGCAGCTTGCTCAGACCTGCGGCGTAACTGATCATATCGAAGGACAGAAACGGCAGCAGGCGACTGCCGAAGACCAGGAAGGTCAGAGTGTTCTGGGACCCGAACAGGCCTGCGTTAATCTTCTGACCGAGATGACGCTCAACGAAGGGACGACCCAAGCCGCGGGCCAGACCAAAGGCGGCAAGCGCACCGAGTTCCGCACCTAGAACGACGAAGAGCGTCCCGTACGTGTGTCCATAAGCCGCTCCGGCGGCGAGTGCGATTGGCGCCGAGGGCAGGGGGCTTGCGACAATAGCGATTGTCATGAGCGCCACGATGACAATTGGTCCGGCAAGACCTGCCGCCTCGATCCAGCGGTCAATTTCCGCGCGATCCGGCAGGCGAATGTCAACGCCAAGGACGTCCGGGAAGGCCAATGCGACGACTCCCATCAGGAACACCGCCATAAGAAGGATGCGCATCATCATGGATCAAAACACGGCATAGAGCAGAACGAAGAACGTCGCTGCCAAAAGGTCAAAGGCCACGCAGAATGGAATATACCAGTTCGGAATCCGGGCGAGACGATAAGAATTGTGGTGTGACATGTCCCAAAGGGCGTGAAGGGCCAAGCCCAAGGGGAAGAAGGCCCACTGCCATATCAGCCCCAGGAACGCTGCTAAGCCGAACAAAAGGGCGACCGCGAGCTCTGCCCAGAACACGCGCGCTCTGCCGTCCGCAGCGCCAAAGCCGATATAGGCACCGCCAATCAAAGCAAGCGTGATCGAAGCAAGAGCTATCGAGCTTTGCTCATCCAAAAAAAGGTGAGCCGGCAATGTGAGAACGACAAGCAACACGCCAACCCATACGGGAGATTTCAAGATATCCCCGTGTCGATGGTGCGATACGTGATCGCCTGTCTTTTCGAAAATCTGTGCCATGGCTTTGTACCTAGGGATTCCAGCAACTGGAAGGTCAAGGGCTATTCATCCACGCGCGCAACGCAGCGCTCACTCAACCGTTCCACGGTGAGGTCAAAGGACCGATATCAGGACGTATTTGACGCTGACGCCAAGCTCATGTCCGACGCGCGTGGCGATTTTCAGTCATCTTTCGCCTTCTGCCAGACTTGCTGGCAGGCTGAGTAAAGAAACGTCGCTGACCAGGTCAGCAACATGAAGCCCAAAAGCGATTGCAGCATCAGCAATAGTCGAAAGGGCCCGACCACCTCTATGGACGAATAGCCAAGGGTCGAGAACGAGATGCCCGTAACATAGAGAACATCCTGAAACATCGGAGGGCTGTTGCTGAACGATTGCGGCAGAACGCTTGCCACCACCATCGTGTTGAACACGGCGAGCGTCACAAGTTCCAAGACATGCAGCAACAGCAACGTGGAAAACGTCAGGATGATCCGAAAGCCGGAGCCATCCGACCGCTGCGGGGAAAACTTCAGAATGCCCGACAACGCATAATGATGGACAATTCCCATCACGATCGCCGCGCATATTCCGACAAACATAGCCATCAACTCGGTCATACACCCAAACCCGTCTTCCTGTTCAAACAGGTCAATTTGACCATACATCAGGCTTTTAGCACAACGGGACCAATTGATTCTTCACTGGTCAGGCCAACGCGGGGGGCAACCCGTTCAGGGCGACATCCACCGGAACGGTCGGCAAGTTCGATGCGATCCAGCCAGGCCCTTCGCCTGATCCCAACATCCCTTCCGAGATATCGGCGTAGCCCGAATAACCAGCTTGTCTCAACGCTCGAAGCAGCGATGCGGAGCGTCCGCCAGTGGCGCAGATCAGTCCAACAGTGCGATCACCGCTCAGTTCCTTGGCCCTGAACAATCGGTCCGGAAAACCGGACGCGTGCATGCTTATCGGCCATACACCAGCACCTACGCCGGTTTCTTGCCACTCTTTGTGCGTTCTGACATCGATGATCCGCGCCGTATCCGATAGAAGCGCGTCAAAGGCATTCTCTGCCGACCAGACAGATCGGCTCTGCGCCAACAGCGGTGACGCCGCGACGGTCAGCACCGTCATATGAGCACCCAGAACGAAACGGCGCCGGTTCAAATCAAGAGCCATATTCGAAAACCTCATCCTTTGATCGGTTGCGATCCCAAAGGTCACATAACATACGCGCGACGCTACCCGGGAGCACGACACGGTGCAGGCACAGATTTGTATCCATCTGTAGCAAGGGACTGACCTGATACAAACGGCTACAATTCTGCCCATGAAACAGAATGCAACGATGATCTAGGAAGGACGCCATGGGACCGCCACCTCATATCCTTATCGTGGACGACCACGCTCAGATACGCGAAAGCGTCGCGCGCTTCCTGGAGAAGAACGGAATGCGCACGACCGTCGCCAGGGATGCCGTGGAGATGGATGCCAAGCTGGCCACTGGTCACTTCGACCTCCTCGTGCTCGATGTCATGATGCCGGGCGAGGACGGTTTGTCGGTTTGCCGCAGACTTGCGCCAGAGGGTGATCTTCCGATCATCATGCTGACGGCGCTTGGTGAGGAAACGGATCGGATCGTGGGTCTGGAAATCGGTGCGGACGATTATCTCGCCAAGCCGTTCAATCCACGAGAACTGCTCGCCCGCATCAAGTCGGTTCTTCGGAGAAGCAACCGCGACGAACCTGTGGCCGGAAGCCTCGCTGGGAGGAAAGTCTCTTTTGCGCACTGGATACTGGATACCGACCGGCAGGTGCTGATTGACGAGTCCACCACCGAGACCCCATTGACGACCTCCGAGTTCAAATTGCTGGCGGTCCTGCTGGAACGCGCGAGGATGGTGCTCAGCCGTGACCAGTTGCTTGACCTGACCGCTGGTCGGACGGCAGGCCCGATGGATCGCACCATCGACAATCAGATCAGCCGTCTCCGCCGCAAAATCGAGCCGGATGTACTTAGGCCCAGTGTCATCAAAACGGTGCGGAACGGCGGATACTGTCTGGCTGCCGATGTCGAGGATGCGCCGTGATGCGCCGTGCGATGAGATCTCTGAGCGGCCAATTGATCCTGCTTGTGGTCGCGGCACTTGTCGTGGCCCAGGTGATCAGCCTGTTCCTGTTCGCCGACGAGCGCAGCCTTGCGATCCGTGCAGCTTTAGGATTCGAGGCCGCGGGTCGCGCAGCGAATGTCGCGCGGTTGATCGAAGAGGCCCCGCTGGATCTGCAGGACTCGATCCTTCGCGCGGCAAATTCGCCTCTGATCCGGTTCGATCTGTCGGACGCTCCGATCGTGGATCACACCGGTCATTCGGACGGCGGCATCGTGGAAGCGCGCATACGCGCCCTGATGGATGACAGCTACAGCCGGGATATTCGCGTTGAATTGCACGAGGTCGAGGGCGAGTTGCGGCCTCTTCCCAATCTCTCGAACGAGATGACAGAAATGCATCTCGCGATGATGCGCGGAGAGTTGACAGCGGTTGAAATGAACCTGTCCATCGCCATCAAGGGAGCGCGTTGGCTGAATGTCGGAACGCGGTTCGAGCGACCGCCGATCCAATGGCCTTTCTATTCGATGCTGACCTTCGGGATTTCCGCCGGACTGCTTCTGGTGGCGATCTTCTGGTTTGTAATGACGCGCCTGACGCGTCCTTTGCGGCACCTGTCGAAGGCCGCGGACCATCTTGGCCGGGGCGAAGATGTGGGCGAATTGGCGGTCACAGGGCCGACCGAGGTCAGAGATCTGACCGTCGCATTCAACCGCATGCAACGACGGCTGACCCGGTTTGTCAGTGATCGTACACGTATGCTCGCAGCCCTTGGCCACGATTTACGCTCGCCGTTGACTGCCATGCGTGTCCGCGCGGAGCTGGTTGACGAAGAAGAGACGCGGGACAGCCTCATCGCATCGGTCGAAGAGATGCAGAGTATGGTCGAAGCGACGCTCACCTTTGCACGCGGCCTTACCGGATCCGAAGGTGCCGAAGTGGTCGATCTGCGCAATTTTCTGGACAGCTTGTGCAGCGATATGGCGGCACACTGCACCTTTGCCCCGAGTGATGATGTTGCCGTGCGGCTTCGACCCAACGCGTTCCGAAGGGCACTGAGGAACTTGCTTGAGAACGCCGTTCGCTACGGTGGTGCCGCAAAAGTCAGCTGGGCGACCCACGGTTCGAACCTCGTACTCAACATCGATGACAATGGGCCCGGCATTCCCGTCGACCAGTTGGAAAAGGTCTTCGATCCGTTCTATCGCCTCGAGCAATCGAGGTCTCTGGAAACGGGCGGTTATGGGCTTGGGCTCTCAATCGCGAGGACAATCGTCCAATCCCATGGCGGCGATATCCAGCTGGTCAATCAGAACAGCGCGGGTTTGCGCGCTGTTGTCACCATCCCGTTGGATGAAACCGAACTGATCGAAGGAGAAACAGATGAAACTGAACGCGTTGATCCTGCCGTTGCTGGCCAGCTTGCCCGCCAGCATGGCGCAGGCTGATGGACCAGGCTCCTGGACGGGGCACATGTGGGGCAGTGGCTATGGCTTTATGGGCGGCTTCATGATGCTCGCCTTCTGGGGTGCGCTGATCGCATTGGTGGTGTTTCTGGTGTTCAGGCTGCGGGACAATGGCACCCGTCCCCCGGACTCGGACGCGCAGGAAGCGCTCAGGCGCCGCTTTGCAAATGGGGAAATCGACGAAGAAGAGTTCCGTCGCCGCAAAGCAACGCTCGACGAATAGACCCCGCCGCGGACGCCAAAGCCGTCCGACGCGACGCCCACCGACGCTGAATAGGAAAGAACGCCATGGTCCCGGAAATTGGTCACTTCGCACTGGCCCTCGCACTGGCGCTTGCGCTTGTTCAGAGTGTTCTACCGATTGCAGGTGCGTCGCGTAGAAATGCCGTCTGGATGAAATCCGCCCAGGCGACGGCAATAGGACAAGTGCTGTTTGTGGCCATCGCCTTCGCAGCGCTGATGCAGGCTTTCATCGTCAGCGATTTTACCGTCAGGAACGTCGTCGAGAACTCCCATTCGCTCAAGCCAATGCTCTACAAGGTGGCCGGGACCTGGGGCAGCCATGAGGGTTCGCTGCTGCTCTGGATCCTGATACTCGCGGTGTTCGGCGCGGGCGTCGCCTGGTTCGGATCGAACATCCCCGCCGAGACCAAGGCGCGCACCTTGTCGGTGCAGGCGTGGATCAGCGTCGGCTTCCTGTCCTTCCTGCTGCTGACGTCGAACCCCTTCGAGCGGGTGTTTCCGCCGCCGCTCGACGGCAATGACCTCAACCCGTTGCTTCAGGACATGGGTCTCGCCATGCACCCGCCGCTCTTGTATTTCGGGTATGTCGGCTTCTCCATCGTGTTTTCCTTTGCCGTTGCGGCTCTTCTGGAAGGGCGCGTCGATCCGGCCTGGGCCAGATGGGTCCGCCCGTGGACATTGGCCGCGTGGGTCAGCCTTACGGCAGGTATCGCTCTTGGATCGTGGTGGGCCTATTATGAACTGGGCTGGGGCGGCTGGTGGTTCTGGGACCCGGTCGAGAACGTGAGCTTCATGCCCTGGCTTCTGGGCACGGCGCTGCTGCATTCCGCCATCGTCACCGAAAAGCGCGACGCGTTCAAAAGCTGGACCATCCTACTTGCCATCCTGACTTTCTCGCTTTCGCTGCTCGGGACGTTCATCGTCCGGTCAGGCCTGCTTACATCCGTGCATGCCTTCGCCGTCGATCCAGAGCGCGGGCTTTACATTCTGGGTCTGCTGGCCGTGTCCATCGGTGGGTCGCTGGCGCTCTACGCCTGGCGGGCGCCCGAAATGGAGCCGGGTGGTCTGTTTCGCCCGATCAGCCGCGAGGCCGGGCTGCTCGTGAACAACCTCATTCTGGCCGCCGCTACGGGAACGGTCCTGTTCGGGACGCTTTATCCACTGATCCTGGAGGCTGTCACCGGGGACAAGATCTCGGTCGGTCCACCTTTCTTCAACGCGGCCTTCATTCCGATGATGCTGGCACTGGTCGTGTTCATGGGTCTTGGTCCATTCCTGTCGTGGAAGCGGGCTGATATCGCCGGTTTGCTCGATCGCATCCAATTCGTGGCCGTGCTGGCGGTCATTGCAGCCTTGGCCGCATGGTATCTTCTGAACGGTGGGCCGATCATGGCCTATCTTGCCATCCTCGGCGCAGCGTGGCTGCTTTTTGCGACCCTGCGGGAATGGGCGCTACGCATCCGTCTGTTCGAGGTTTCCCTTGCAGAGAGCGCGAGACGCGTGCGCAACCTGCCACGCGCCTCTCACGGTATGACGCTTGCCCATGCCGGCGTCGCTGTGTTGATGATGGGGATGATCGGCTCGACCGGATGGAAGAGTGAGGAGATCGTCTTTGCCGCCCCCGGGACCGAAGTCACGATCGCCGGGTTCGACATCACCTTCGAAGGGGCCGCAAAGGTTCAAGGGCCGAACTACATCGCGGATCGCGGCACCCTTGTGGTGCGTCGGGATGGCGAATTGGTCACGACACTTTTCCCGGAACGGCGGTATTACCCGGTCGCGGAAAGCCAGACGACGGAGTCGGCCATCCGCTCCACATTGGCGGGTGATCTCTATACGTCGATTGCAACGCCAGCCTCCGATCAAGTGAACAACGCCGGAGCATGGACCCTTCGGATCCTCTATGAACCGCTCGTCAACCTGATCTGGATCGGCTCGATCCTGCTGGTGATCGGTGGCTGTTTGTCCTTGTCGGATCGCCGTTTGAGGGTCGGGGCGCCGCGCCGTGCCAAACAGCCAGCCACCGATGCCGTTCCTGCCGAGTAGGAGAGAAGATGAAACGTCTCATTGCCGGGCTGCCGTTTATTGCGGCGGTCATATTCGGTGGGTTTTTTCTCTGGGGGCTCAATCCCGACCGGGATCCCAACGAGATCCCTTCCGTCCTGATCTCGCAACCGGCCCCGGCGTTCGACCTCGATCCCGTGCCGGGGTTGGAGACACCCGGCCTGGCCCGAAGCGATCTTGTCGGCAACGAACGACCGGTCGTGGTCAATGTCTTTGCGTCCTGGTGCGTGCCCTGCCGCGCGGAACATGCCGTGTTGACAAGATTTGTCGAACGAGACGGCATGCGGTTGTTCGGAATAAACTACAAAGACAAACCTGAGGATGCCGTGAAGTGGCTCAATGACCTCGGCAATCCCTACGAGCGGATCGGGTCCGACCTGTCGGGCCGGACCGGGATCGAATGGGGCCTGTCGGGCGTGCCGGAAACCTTCATCGTCGATAGCGATGGCACCGTTTTGTTTCGCTATGTCGGGCCGGTCGTGGGTCCGGACGCCGTCGAACGGTTCACGCAAGCCCTGAAGCAGGCAGGCGCACTGCCAAATGGAGCAGGTTCATGAGACAGTTGATTTTCGCGTTTTGCATCGGGCTCCTTCCCTTTGCCGCCAATGCGGTGGAACCGGACGAAATGCTGACCGACCCGGTATTGGAACAGCGTGCGCGGGAGATTTCCAAGGATCTACGATGCGTCGTCTGTCAGAACCAGGACATCGACAGTTCGAACGCGGGTGTGGCGCGGGACTTGCGTCTGCTCGTACGCGAGCGCCTGGTCGTTGGAGACAGCGACGCGGAGGTGATCGAATACATACGGGCGCGGTACGGGGATTACGTGCTGCTGAAACCGCCTCTGGAGCCTGCGACCTACGCGCTTTGGTTCGCTCCGATCGCTTTCGTTCTGATCGGGGTTTTCGTTGGTGGCGGGCTACTGATGAGTCGGCGAAAGCAAGAGGCATTTGAAGACTTGGGCTCGGAGGATGAGAACACCGTGTCCGAAATTCTCAGGCAAAACGAAGCGGGGGATGCGTCATGATCTGGGGTATTTTCGTTCTTTTGACGCTGGTCGCAATCGGAATTGTCCTCTACCCGCTGCTGCTGTCCAAATCGAACACTCTCACCAGAGGGGATGCGGTACCGGCGATCCTCGCCGATCAGATGCGGGAAATCCAACGAGACATGGACCGCGGTTTGATTTCTGAACAGGAAGCTCAAGCGGCCAGACTCGAGATCAAGAAACGGATCCTCGCGACGACCCGCAATTCGGAAGAAAAAGCCGGATCATCCCGTAATGGTGGCAGAGTCACTCTCGTTGTCGCGGCGGTCCTCGCGCCGGTTATTGCCGCGGGCTACTATCTGACGATGGGATCGCCGGAGGTTCCTTCAATGGCCTTCGCTGCCCGTGCAGAGGAGCGGGCACAGACTGATGAAGTGACGGCGCTGGCAATACAACTTCGCGAAAGGCTTGTATCCGATCCGACCGGCGGCCCTAGCGAAGGGTGGATGCTGTTGGGCCAGACCTATCAGCGCATGGGCAGAGCAGCCGATGCCGTCGAAGCCTTCGAAGTCGTTGCCGAACGGGAGGATGCCACCTCCGCGACATTCTCCATGCTGGCAGAGGCTGTCGCGGTTGCCAATGACGGCGTTGTTATTCCACGGGCGAAATTGGCCATTGATCGCGCTTTGGACCTTGACCCATCCAATCCTGCGGCAACCTACTTCGAGTCTCTGTATTACTTTCAGCAAGAAGAGACGCGTAAGGCCTACGATCTGCTTGTTTCACGACTGAATCAGGAAGAGGCTTACGTTCCCTGGATGGAGACCTATGCAGCGCAGATCAACCGGATTGCAGCGGCAGCTGACCTTCCGGTCGTCAATCTACCCAGCGGGCCGACGTCGCAACCAGGCCCGAGTGCCGCAGATGTCGCGGCGGCGTCGGAGATGAATGACGCGGATCGCGCGGAGTTCATCCGATCGATGGTCTCGCGGCTGGCCGAGCGTCTTGAGGATGAACCGGACGATCTGGATGGTTGGATGCGGCTGGCAAATGCCTATACCGTCCTTCAGGAGCCCGATCGCGCCGTTGAGGCCTACCGCAAGGCTGAAGCGCTGTTGGAGCAGCAGCCCGCCAGTGATCCTCGGCGTGCGGCGGTCCGTGCCGCGCTTGAGCGGCTCGGCGGCTGACTACTGCTCGGTGTCCCGGTCGAGCAGGTCACTCCTGTCCGGCAACCTTTGCGGAAACATCCCGACCACTGGCTTGCGCCAAGGCGTTCATCACGTCCTCGGTTTTTAGCAATTCGGACAGCACAATGCCGTTCGGTGCCGATGGTCCGTAGACGGCATTGAAGGGGATGCCGTATCTGCCGAAACTCTCAAGGTAGCGGGAAATGCGCGTGTCCGGGCGTGTCCAATCTGCCTGCATCGCCGTGACTCCAGGCGCTTCAAGCGCGCTCCGGACTGGCTCCCGATCGATGATAAGTGTCTTGTTCGCTTTGCAAGTCAGACACCAGTCAGCGGTCACATCGACAAAAACGACCTCTCCTGCGGACACGCGTTTCGCTATTTCCGAACGATCAAATGCGATCCAAGCCATTGCCAACTGCGGCGTCGAACGCGCAGGTGCTGATTGCTGCAAGAGAGGACCTGCGGCAATGGCCAGGACAAGGCTGGCTATGGCAATAGACCACCTGAATTGGGACTGCACATTCGGGAGAGATAGTATCAGAACGGCGAGACCGGACAACGCCGCGACCGCGATGACAGACGCAAGCCCGGCGACACCGTCGAGCACCCAGAACAGCCACACGGCGGTTGCAAGCAACAAAACCCCCATGACGCTTTTGATGATCAGCATCCATCGACCAGGCTTGGGCATGAATGCGACCAGACGCGGGAACGCGGCGATGACGAGATAGGGCAGGGCGAGGCCGAGCCCGAGGCTCGTAAAGACGATGAGGATGTCCACGCCACGCCCGGCCAAAGCAAAGGCCACCGCGGTGCCGAGGAACGGTGCCGAACAAGGCGTCGCCATGACGGCACCGAACATGCCAGTGAAAAAGTCGGCGGAATACCCGTTGCGTCCTCCGGCCCCTGCAAGCCGCGTCTGCATGCCGTGTGGAAGGGCGAACTCGAACGCTCCGAACAGATTTGCCGAAAAGACGAGCAGGACAGCGATCATCGCCGCAAGAAACAGCGGGCTTTGAAACTGCAAACCCCACCCGACGCTGAGGCCTGCCGTCTGGAGCGCCCAGAGGACGAGCGCCAGACCCCACATGAACGTCATGATGCCGGCGCTGGCAGCGACGAAACCGAACCGGACACGGGTTGTGTCGTGATCGGTGTGTTTGAGCACAGACGACACCTTGATGGACAGCACCGGCAGCACGCAGGGCATCACATTCAGGATCAATCCGCCCAGCAGCGCGATCGCGGCAATCCAGATCAGTTCCATCATGTCCGGTGTCGTGGCGGCCAGTTCAAAGGGTGGTGCTATTCCTTGCGCCACGCGATCCGCGATGATCGTGAAGGCCCGGTTCTCGCCGTCGGTGACGGTAATCGACGGAGCCACTGTCACATCCGTATTCGACGAGAGGATCGGCAAGCGCGCCCAAAGCAAACGATCCTCTTCTCCCAAACGGATATCGGGTTTGCCAAGCGCAACACCCATACCCAGTTCGGGAAACACATCCGGCGACTGGAGTGGTTCATCGACGCGAAGGCTGACGATCAACTCCGTGAGGTCTTCGTCGATGAAGGCATTTGCCTCGCTGACGCCGCTCGTCTTGGCCCCTTCGGGGACGCGCTCGGAAAACGTACCGATCAGCCCAGCCGAAGTGCTGTCGATGACGTTGCCCCGTCCGAGGCGAAGTGACAGGTCAAACTCTTCCGGGACACAGACATTGGAGCACACCAGCAGTTTGACCTGCGCGGAAAGAGTCACAGGTGCGCCGGGATCTTTGAGCGTTATGCGCAGCGGAAAGACGACTTCACCCGCATAACCAAAATTTTCGATGCCGAAGGCGGTGAAGCGCGTCGGGGCGGGCCACATGAATTCGACATCTGCGACGTTTTCGGAACCGCTCCATTCGACCGAAGGCGGTATTCCCACCTCGCCCGCCGACCGCCAATAGGTCTTCCAGTTTTCGTTCAGTTGAAGGTGAAGCCCGGCTGACAGAGTCTGTGTGTTCTCGGGAACGCCGTCCTGTACACTAATGAGATGCGCGGTGAGTGGCGCGCTCTGGTATTCAGCAGAGGTTGCTGCCGCGACACTTCCAGAGACAACGGCCAGGAGCACGAAGGGAATAAGCAAAACCCGTCGCAGGATCAAAAGGCAATCGATCAAGATACCTGCTTCCTTCCCATATTTTCCGCAGATTTCGCCAGGACGGCGGAAATTGCGTCAAAGTCCACCTGTGGCAAAACCCTGACGACCGTCCGCACAGACAATTCGCGCAACGCCAGTCGCAGAAGATGAAAGGGTTCGACACCCATCCGGCAGAAGGTCTGACGCTTGCTTCGTGGACACGATAGCCTTCAGATCTAGGCAGTCTGCAAGGCTTCCCGCGCAACCTCCAAGTAATGTAACCATCAACAGCAATACGAATACCTTTGCTTTCCCTCGCACATCACTGCCTGTTGCGGGCGACGCTAGGAATCACGGAACTTATGGGCTCGGGCGCTTCCTCGATAGTATCGTTTGCCTTGTCGGAATGGCACGATTTCCCCATGAATCTATGCATCACAAGATGCGCTCCAACGCACAACAGGAGCGGGGCGAAAGCCGATGCATTGCCCCACATACCCGCAAGCGTTCCGCCAGCGAGAAAAAAACCGATCACGGGCAACAGCATCACAATGCAACACGCCATCATTCCGTAATGCATGAGCTTGTCTGTAATCGGCTTATTCTTGGGATTTTCGTCGTCCATGACACCCTCTTTGTCTCGTTCCTGGCGTCATTTGCGACCCTCCAGCAGGGTAAGGTCAAGGATACAAATGGATACACTTCTCGCGGCCTTGTCAGGTTGCCTGATGCCGGGTCTCCCGTAAAAGACATGTACAAACCGTAGGCTAGGAGTGTGTCATGACGACATCGCGAAACAACAAGATCAATCGACGAAGCCTGTTGGGGTATGCGGCTGTCGCTTTGGTTGCACCAAGCGTGGTTCGAGCCGAAACCATTCGCCGCAACATTTCTTCTTTCCGAGTTCATGACTGGCAAGACCATTTCGACACGCTCGGCAAAGGGATCATCATCTCAGACACCGTGACGATGGCGCTACAGCACTGGACAGCGGACGGCGAGATGCGGATTTACCCGACATCCGTTCCGCTGACCGACGAACTCACCAAACGCGGTTACACTGAAGTGGTGGAAAAACGCAAAAACCCCAGTTGGGCGCCGACGCCCTCCATGCGGGAACGCAATCCGGAATGGCCGGCACGTATCGAGGGGGGTGATCCGGACAACCCCTTGGGTACTCGCGCACTGTACCTGTCGTGGCAGTACTACCGTATTCACGGGACACAGGACACGCGCAAGATCGGCCGCCGGTCGTCAAACGGCTGCATCGGTTTGTTCAACGAACAGATCGAGGAAGTCTACGAGCGAGCGCCTGTCGGCACTCAAGTCAAACTCATCTGACCCAACGGGCAAGGCGGAAGATACAGGCATGGACAAATTAACTGCGCTGATTGGTGCCGTTTTTGTTATCGGCGGGGGTTTTGCCGTTTGGCAGTTCGTTGGAGCCGAAGATTTAGCGGTTGGCCACTCCATGACGCCACCTGACACAAGCGAGATTGCCGAAGGCGATCCGATCGTCCAGGTCCAGCTGCCTGACGCACTCTCGCAGCAGGCGGCGCTTGGGAAGAACATATTCGAGGCAAAATGTTCCGAGTGTCACGGCGAAAATGCCGCCGGTCGCAACGGTGTTGCGCCGCCTCTCGTGCACAAGATCTACGAACCGAGCCACCATTCGGACATGGCTTTTGTTCTGGCAGCTCAAAACGGCGTCCGTGCACATCACTGGAATTTCGGTAATATGCCTAAGATCGAGGGATTGACCCAAGGAGACGTCAAGATGGTGGCCGCCTATGTCCGCGAATTGCAGCGGGCCAACGGGATCAACTGATGCGTTGGTCGAAGACGAACCGATGGATTCTGTCGGCCGTTTTCGGCCTTTTCCTTGTAGTACTCGGGGTGCCAGAGGCGCCGGTATATCATGGTGAAACGTCGTTGGGGCAGGAATACCATGGTCACGAAGACGCAGGGCCATCGACCGAGGCCTCTGGCCACTGCCATCCAGGCCTCGATTGTTCTGTCCCGGCAGCGTTATTGCTTCAGCCGAACATGGCGTACGAGCCTTCTTTTCTGAAAGCCGTCATGCAAGACGGCGCGATCCAACGAACCGAATTGCGCCCGATCAGCGATCCTCCACCGCCCCGACGGTGGGTCTGATTTCACATCGCTCGAAAAGCAGACCCAAAGAAGGATCGAAGACATGAAAAAGACGACTATCGTAGCGGCAGTGTTGATTGCAGGTACTGCGGTCACGGCATTCGCGCATAGCGGTGCCACCGGCATCGTGAAAGAGCGCATGGATGCCATGCTTGCAATGGGGAAGGCGGTCAAGACCGTGGCCCCGATGATGCGGGGCGAAACGGCCTATGACGCAGAAACAGTGCGCGATGCCGCGCGCCTGTTCCAGCAGCACGCCGGTGAGAGCATGACAAAGCTGTTCCCAGAGGGCACAGGGGGCATGCCCTCGGAAGCCAAGGACGAGGTGTGGACCGACTGGGAGCGCTTCGCGGCATTGGCAAGTCAGCTGGAAGAATACTCTGAGGGCCTGGAACGCGCAGCCGACAATGGATTGGGCGGCATGAGCGGCAATACCTCCATGGATGGCGCCTCGATGATGGGCGGCGGGTCAATGATGGGAGGCGATACAACCATGATGGGCGGGAGCACGATGATGGGCCGAGGCGACATGATGGATGCGGCCGCCATTGCCGAAATGCCCGCCGACGCAGCATTCGCGATGACGACCCAGGTCTGTTCCGCATGCCATGAACGCTTCCGGGCGGAAGAAGACTGACCATGCGCCGGTTCTTGACACTCGTCAGCGGGGCCGCCGTGCTGGGCGCGGCCAGCCTCGGCGTCGTGATTGCATGGCCTGTCGGCAGTGCAGTGACTCCGATTGCAATAGAGGGCAATGTCGACCGGGGCGCATATCTGGCGCGCGCCAGTGGGTGCATTGCCTGTCATACCAATTTTGAAGCGGGCGGCGCACCACTTGCCGGAGGGGCGCCGCTCGAAACCCCGTTCGGAACGTTCTACCCGCCCAACCTGACGACAGACCCGGAACATGGCATGGGCGAATGGACGGCAGAACAGTTCGCAAAAGCCGTGCGGCAAGGCATCGGCCCCGATGGAACGCCGTACTATCCGTCTTTCCCGTACACCTTCTATGCGGATTTTTCTGATCAGGATATCGCTGACCTCTGGGCGGCGTTTCAAACCGTGCCGCCCGTGGACGAGCCTGCACCAGAAAATGATGTCAGCTTCCCATTCGACCAACGATGGGGGCTGAAGCTCTGGCGAGCGGCGTTCTTCTACGATCCGGATACCGAACCGATTGAAGGGCGAAGCGACGCATGGAATCGAGGACGGGAATTGGTGCGCGGTGCGGCACATTGCGGAGCCTGCCATACGCCGCGCAATCTTGCGGGAGGCCGCGATATCGGTGCTTCCTTTGCAGGCAACGCCCAGCTTCCCGGTGGCAGCAAGGCCCCCGCGATACGGCCAAAAGACCTGGTCAAAAATGACTGGACGGTTTCAAACCTCGCTTATGCGCTCCAGACCGGCATCACCCCTTCGGGCGATGCTTTCGGCGGCAGCATGGCGGAAGTGGTTCGCGAGGGAACTCGGTTTCTGACACCTGCCGATCGCGAAGCGATGGCGCTTTTCCTGCTGAACAAGGACACGGTCGAGGCGGAGAACCCCGCGTCGAACTAACACCACGCGGGGGCAACACGCCCCCGCTTTCTCGAGGATCGAAATGAGACAAACACGTCGGGATTTCTTGCGCCATGCAACACTGGCGGCCTGCGCGGCGGCCATCCCGCAGTCGGCTTTTGCCGCGACCCCGTTCGAGGACCTGATTGCCAAGGTTGCACGTCGACAGCTTCTTCCGGACACCTACCCGGAAACAGAGATCTGGGGCTATGACGGCCTCGTTCCGGCCCCGGAAATCAGGGTCACACAAGGCGATCGGGTGCGTCGCAGGTTTCGCAACGAGGTACCCGATCCCAGTTCGGTTCACTGGCACGGAATCCGGATCGACAACGCGATGGATGGCGTTTCAGGGCTGACCCAAGAGGCCGTAGCGCCGGGTGGAACCTTTGACTACGACTTCGTCGTACCGGACGCGGGCACCTATTGGTATCACGCGCATAATCGCTCATACGAGCAAGTCGCGCGTGGTCTGCGCGGTGCCTTGATCGTCGAAGAGGTCGATGGACCGGACATCGACCGCGAGGAAGTCATCGTTCTGGAGGACTGGTTGCTCGACCCTGAGAGCGGGCAGCTGTTCGACAATTTCGAACAGCCCATGATGATGAGCCACGGTGGACGTACCGGCAACTTTATCACGACCAACGGGCGCTATGACCTGACCTTGCCCGCGCAGCGCAACGAGCGCATTCGCTTGCGGATCATCAACGCAGCAAGCGCTCGAATTTTCCCGCTGAGGCTCTCTGGATTCAGTGGCTGGACGGTGGCCGTGGATGGAATGCCAACCGGCCAACCCCAGTCGGTTGACGGCGAGTTGATCCTCGGCCCGGCACAGCGCGTCGACTTAATTGTGGATGTGACCGAAGACGAAGGCGGCACCGCCCAATTGCTTCGCATCGGCGATGATGATCAACTGACCCCGTTGGTGAGTTTTCTGGTCAACGGCACAGCCAGTTCAGTACCAAGAGGCAAGCCACTGCCGTTGCCGCCGAACCCCGCGGCACACGCCCCGGACCTTGCCGATGCGCGTGATTTGCGACTGGTCATGTCCGGCGGGGCAATGGGGCGAATGCAGTCCGCATTGCTTGGCGGGGAACGTCTTGGATTCCGTCAGCTTGCCCAAGCGGGCAAATTCTGGGCCCTGAATGATGTCGCCGAAATGACCTACACGCCACTGGCCGATCTATCCCTGAACGAGCCGGTGCGCCTGAAGATCGAGAACCAGACCGTTTTCCCACATGCGATGCACCTGCACGGGATGCATTTCCGCGAGCTGCGCCCCGACGGCGCGTTCGGGCCGATGCGGGACACGATCCTGTTGGCCGGCAACGAGTCCCGGGAGATCGCCTTTACGGCAGACAATCCCGGCAAGTGGCTGTTCCATTGCCACATGCTCAGCCACGCCGCATCTGGCATGACAACCTGGATACGGGTCACATGAGATATCTCGTTTGGTCCCTTCCGATCACTGTCGCAGCAGCCGCCTTCACGTATTGGCTCTCGACCAGTGCATCCTCGGATGTCGGCAGCGCGTCCAGGGCGGAGAGCTACGACATCGAAGAAGGCGCGTTGCTCTACGCAGAAAACTGTGCGTCTTGTCATGGCGCGGGTCTGGAAGGCCAGCCGGAATGGCGAACGCCCGGCGCGGATGGGCGCCTGCCAGCACCACCACATGATGAGACGGGTCACACCTGGCATCATCCTGACAGCCTGCTCTTCGATTACACAAAACTGGGGGGTGCGGCGCTTCTGGCGCGTCAGGGCGTCGAATTCGACAGTGGCATGCCCGGTTTCGCAGACGTGCTGACCGACCAGCAAATTCACAACATCCTGGCCTTCATCCGGTCCACCTGGCCAGACCGCATCCGCGAAGTCCAGGCCGCGCGGACAGAAGCCGACGAACAACGGGGAGAGAACTAAAATGCGTTTCAGACAAGCCTTCACGACGGTCGCGATAGCTGCCTTGCTTCCGATACCGGCACTCGCGGACGAACTGTCAGAGTCCCGGGTCAAGGAACTTGTGCTCGAGGCAATCCGCGAGAACCCGGAGATTGTCATGGAGGCCGTGGCGATCCTCGAACAAAGGCAGGCGCAAGCGCAGGAGCTCAGTCAGGCCCAAGTTCTGAATGACCAGCGCGATCTGATCGAGAACGATCCGAATGCGCCGGTTCTCGGCAACCTGGAAGGGGACGTCACTGTTGTGGAATTTTTCGACTACAACTGTCCCTATTGTCGGCGGGTCAAACCCGAGGTGCGGGCTTTGATCGAAGACGATCCCAACATTCGCCTCGTCTATCGTGAATGGCCCATTCTCGGAGACGGATCGGTGTTTGCCGCGAAAGCGGCCTTGGCAGCGCGCAAGCAGGACAAATACGAAGAGTTTCACTGGGCAATGATGGGGCTGGAAGGCCGCGCGGAAGAGGCCTCCGTGCTGCGCGTGGCCGAGGAGATCGGCCTGGATATCGCGCAGTTGCGCAAGGACATGGAGGCCCCCGAGGTCGAAGAGCACATTGCGACCTCCATGCAACTGACCCAAGCTCTGGGCTTTAACGGCACGCCGTCTTTCGTGATCGGGGATGCGCTGGTCCCGGGCTTCGTCGAAAAGGCGCAGCTTGCCGACTTGGTCGAGGAAGCCCGCAAAGTCGAAGACTGAAATTCTGTGCCCGGACCACCCTTGGGTGGTCCAGGCACTGCATCAAGCGGCCGCAGGTTCCACGTTGTAGCCCGCATCCCGAATGATCGCTTGGACCTGATCGGCTGGTAACACGCTGTCGACATGCACCTGTCGGGCAGAAAGGTCACATTCTACGCCTGCATTCGGATCTGCGCTCTTCACCGCGCTTTCGATTGCTGCGGTGCAATGCCCACAGCTCATGTCCGGAACGCTGAACTTCATCGGAACCACTCCTTGATCTGATTTCTATCGGTGACATGGGGCTTCCCCCCGCTGGAAGGTCAAGTGAAGAAATTTATTTGGCGCCCTCCCATTGACCCTCCAGTAACTGGAAGCCTCATATTCCACTTCGAATGGAAAAACAGGTGACACATATGCCCGAACCCAAACAGATCAGCCTGCCGATCGAAGGCATGTCATGCGCGTCCTGCGTTGGCAGGGTCGATCGCGCATTGAATGCAATCGACGGCGTAGAGGATGTGTCGGTGAACCTTGCCTCGGAAACTGCTCGCATGAGCGTGGACGCGCTCAAGCGCATTCCCGACATCATCGAATCCCTTCGCGAGCTGGGCTACCCCGCGCGGAAGGCCAGGGCCGAACTCACGATTGCAGCGATGTCCTGTGCCTCTTGCGTCGGGCGGGTCGATAAGGCGCTTGCCGCGGTGCCCGGGGTGGTCGAGGTGAACGTCAACCTCGCCTCAGAGACGGCGACGGTCATTTACGTCGAAGGTCTTGTCACGACATCCGATCTGATCGAATCAAGCGGCGCGGCAGGGTATCCAGCAACCGTGGCAACGGCCCAGGCCGGTGACGACAGAGTTGCGCGCAAGGAGGAAGAGGCTCAGGCGCTTGCCAAACGGGTCACCTTTGCGGCCATCCTCGCCTTGCCGGTCTTCCTGATCGAAATGGGTGGCCACGTCATTCCGGCCGTTCATATGCTGATCGAGACCACGATTGGCCAGCAGACGAGTTGGCTTCTTCAGTTCGTGCTGACGACAATCGTTCTCTTCGGCCCGGGCCGGACGTTTTACACCAAGGGTTTCCCGGCCTTGTTCCGGGGTGCCCCCGACATGAACAGCCTCGTCGCGGTCGGCACCGGGGCGGCTTACCTTTATTCCGTGGTTGCGACATTCGTACCGTCGGTCCTGCCTGACACGCTGCGCACCGTCTATTTCGAGGCGGCAGCGGTCATCGTCGTTCTGATCCTTCTGGGGCGGTTTCTTGAAGCGCGCGCCAAGGGGAGAACGGGCGCGGCCATCCAGAAGCTATTAGGGCTTCAGGCGCGGACTGCACGCGTGATGCGGGACGGAGAAAGCGTCGAGATCGAGATCGATGCGCTGGTTCAGGGTGACATCGTCATCGTGCGCCCTGGTGAACGCATCGCGGTCGATGGCGAGGTCATCGAGGGGACCAGCCGCGTCGACGAAAGCATGCTGACAGGCGAGCCGATCCCCGCTGAAAAAGGTGCCGGAGATACGGTGACCGGCGGGACGGTCAACGGCGCCGGAAGCCTACAGTTCCTCGCCACGCGGGTCGGCGCCGACACGACCCTGGCGCAGATTATTCGCATGGTCGAAGAGGCCCAGGGCGCCAAACTGCCGATCCAGGGATTGGTCGACCGGATCACCTTGTGGTTCGTGCCTGCCGTGATGGCGATCGCGGCGGCGACCGTGCTGGTCTGGCTGTTTTTCGGGCCTGATCCGGCCCTGACGATGGCGCTGGTCGCCGGTGTGTCGGTGCTCATCATCGCGTGCCCCTGCGCGATGGGGCTTGCGACGCCGACCTCGATCATGGTCGGGACGGGACGTGCTGCGGAAATGGGTGTCCTGTTCCGTAAAGGTGACGCCTTGCAGCAACTTGATTCCGTTGATGTGGTCGCCCTCGACAAAACAGGCACGGTGACCGAGGGGCGACCCGCACTGACTGACCTTGTGCTGGCGGAAGGGTTCGATCGCCCAACAACGCTCTCGAAGATCGCTGCCGTGGAGTCGCTCTCCGAGCATCCTGTCGCGGACGCCATCGTGCGGGCCGCGCGGGCCGAGGGCGCACCTCTTGTGGCGGCCGAAGGCTTTCAATCGGTCACAGGTTACGGCGTGCGCGCCGTGGTCGAAGACGTGGAGGTGTTGGTTGGGGCCGACCGCTACATGGCGCGCGAAGGCATTGACGTCTCGGCATTGGCTCCAGAGGAAACGAAGATCGCAAGCAAGGGTCGCACGGCGCTTTACGCTGCCATAGATGGGCGTGTCGCCGCCGTGATCGGCGTGGCCGATCCGGTCAAACCGGCAAGCCGCGCAGCCATCGCAGCGCTGCACGAAAAGGGTCTTGCGGTTGCGATGATCACCGGCGACAAACGCGAAACCGCCGAAGCCATCGCCCGCGAAACCGGTATCGACCACGTCATCGCCGGCGTCCTGCCGGACGGCAAGGTTGCGGCGCTCGACAGTTTGCGCCAAGGGAACAAGCGCATCGCCTTTGTCGGCGACGGGATCAACGACGCCCCGGCGCTGGCGCATGCCGATGTGGGCATCGCCATTGGAACCGGCACCGATGTGGCCATCGAATCTGCGGATGTCGTCCTGATGTCGGGCGATTTGCGCGGCGTGGTGAACGCCTTCGAAGTATCGCGGCGGACCATGCGCAACATCCGGCAGAACCTGTTCTGGGCCTTTGCCTACAACGTGGCACTTATTCCGGTCGCTGCCGGGGTGCTTTATCCCGCCTTTGGGTTGCTCCTGTCACCAATCCTTGCGGCGGGTGCGATGGCGTTGTCCTCGGTGTTTGTCCTGACCAATGCCCTGCGGCTGCGGCGCATCGCGCCTGCGATGGACGAGCAGCGCGCAATCCCGGCAGAGCTGGCAGCCGCCACTCCTGCTCCAGCAGAATAACGGAGGTTCGACATGAACATCGGAGACGTTGCCCGACAATCGGGTGTGCCCCCAAAAACAATCCGCTACTACGAGGACATCGGGCTGATCCGCCCGAACCGTAGCGAGAACGGCTACCGCGCGTTCACCGAGAGCCACATTCACAAGCTGGCGTTTCTGGGTCGCGCACGGGCCTTGGGGTTCACCATCGAAGATTGCAGGACGCTCCTGTCGCTCTACGAGGATGAAAACCGCGAAAGCATGCAAGTGAAGGCGGTTGCGGAAGACCATCTGCGCCAGATCGAGGAAAAGATCGCGAAACTGCAATCCATGCGCGCGACGCTCGCCGAACTGGTGGAAAAATGTGCCGGGGATCACCGGCCCGACTGCCCCATCATCGAGGATCTGTCGCCGGAGCGGTTGGCCAAGTGACAGGCAAGAAGGGGCTGTACCTCAGAACCAGATCGCGCGGACCGGCATCCAGATACCCATGAAGATCATCATCAGGTTTTCCGTCAGCGAAATGAACCCCAGCGGGACGGAACTGTCACCGCCGACGCAGGCGCATTTCAGCTCTCTCTTGTCGATATAAACAGCCTTGAACACGCTGACAGCGCCGACCGTGCCGATAAACAGGGCGACAGGCGCCGAGAGCCACAGCAGCGCGCCGGCAGTCATCAGGACACCTGCCAACGCTTCGCCGAACGGGTAGACCTTGCCGTATCGCACCCATTTGCGCGCCAGCAGATCGTAGTTGAGGAACATCGTCGAAAACCCTTCGACATCCTGCAATTTCTGGATCGCGAGAATGGTCATGGACAGCGAAATGAACCATTCGAACCCCCGCAAGGTAAGGACCGACCCGTACTGGTGCCAAGACAGGCCCAATGCCAACAGCGCGGCAACGGAAAAGATCGCGATGACCGGCTGGTAGGTCGTGTCGCTTTGCTCTTCCTCGGGTGGGTCAATGTCGAAAAACACCCTGAGATCGTCGTAACCGCCGATCCGTTCGTCCCCGATGAAAGTCTGCGGCGTCGTCTCGACCCCGTGCTTCTCCATGAAAGCATCGGTGTCTTCACGGGTGTCAAGCGGATGGTCTTCCACCTCGAAGCCTTGCCGCTCCAGCAGGTCTTTCGATTTCAGACCGTAGGGGCAGACATGGCCCGGCATGACCATGCGATAAAGCTGCGCGGATTTACTGTCTGTGTCGCGGGGCATGTCCTTTCCTCCTTATCCGCTGCACGTAAGTTGACCACGGAACCCGGCTTCGTAGTCGGTTCCCGCGCTGACGATCAGATCGGTCAGGTCACCGTTCGTCTCTGCGATCTCGGCCGACAGCGGGCCTTCAGAAAATGCATTTTCGCCCTGCGCATTCAGGCGCACCAGATCACCGCTGATCTTCATTGCGGCGGCAGACCCTTCGCCGGTTTCACCAGTCACCAGTACAGCCGGACTGTCCGAGGTGTAAGCAAAGCGGCAATTTCCGCCATTCGGGAACACCGCAGCGATTTCGTCTTCCGTCAGAAACTCAGGATCGACCTTCGACACGACCTCCGTTTGAAGCGCCTGTTGCGCATCCACAACCTGCGCCGGCGTTTCGCTTCGCGTGGCCGATGCTTCGCCGTTTGCTCCAATGTCAGCAATAAGGTAGCGCATTTCGGCGATTTCCTTGTCCTGCGCATAGATAATGTCGTCTGCGAGCCCCCGGACGCGCGGGTCGGTGATCTCGGCACGAGTCGACGTCATGATGGCGATCGAGTGGTGCGGGATCATGGCGCGCATGTAGGACCTGTCCTGCACCGTGAATTGCCCGCGAACCAGCCAGAGGCTCGCCGCGAAAAGGACTATTGCGCCAACGAAAATCGCGATGTTGGCTTTGGTGTTCTGATACATGGACAACATGTACGCCAACATGATCACGGCCATGGTCGCCCCCATCAGGATGGCCATGTAAAGGCGTGTCTCCGAAAAGAAGATATGGCCCCAAAGATAGGTGTTCAGGTACATCAGAACGAACATGACCACGGTCGATGTTCCGATCATCATAAAGAATCGTGAGTAGTGCATTTCCAGTCACCTCCTTGCAGTTCTCTGTAAAACAACAACATTCCAGCGCTGGAGAGTTCCAAAAGCACGAATTTTCGTAGTTTCAAGGCAACAAAGGCGCGTCGTTTGCCCCGGTTCACGGCTTCTTTTCTTTGCCCCTGACGCGCACTGAATTTTCATGGGTCCGAGGAGATCGCGCCATGCAGAATTTCACGAGACGAGAATTGATTTGTGCCGGAGCGATGGGTTGCTTTCTGCCCACAACTGCCTGGGCCCACAAAGTCAAATTGCCCGAACGGTTCGAACCACAATTGGTAAACACCCGTCGTGGTGACTGGGTTAAAGGCGATGTCCACGTCGTTCCCGACGATTTTTTCCTTTATTTCATGCTCGAGGACGGGATGGCGATCCGCTACGGGGTCGGGGTAGGGCGCAAAGGTTTGTACGAACCCGGAGAGTTCACGGTAGCGCGCAAGGCCAAATGGCCATGGTGGCGGCCAACGAACGCCATGATCCGGCGCGAGCCACGCAAATACGCAAAGTACAAGGATGGACTGAAAGGCGGGCCAAACAACCCGCTCGGGGCCCGCGCGCTCTATCTCTACGATGCCGAGGGACGCGATACCTATCTTCGCATTCATGGAACGAACGCCCCGGAGACAATTGGGTCTGCCGTGTCGAATGGATGCGCGCGGTTGACGAATGAACATGTGAAGGATCTGTACGAACGCGTTGAAATCGGCGCCCGCGTCTTCCTGTATCCCAAAGTGACAACGGCGTGAGGAGTGTTCTGTCGCCTTGAAGTTCCTCTTCCGGAAATGGCACAAGTGCGGCAGTTGGCGAAAGCCAGTCTATCATTCATGAGGTGACGGAATTGTCTTTGAGCCGGAGGTCTTTCCTTGGCGGGATGACCGTTGCGCTGGCTGGTACCCGCTTGCCAGCAGCGACACACGAGTTGATCCTCGCGCCCCAATCGATCAAGGCGCACCTTGCTGGGTACGACGTGTCGATGTTGGGCTTCAACGGTGGTCTGCCGGGCCCAGAAGTCAGAATGCGACAAGGACAAACCGCCCGCATTACCCTCGATAACCGATTGGAGGAGGGCGCTCTCGTGCACTGGCATGGGTTGCGGGTTCCAAATCGGATGGATGGTGTCAACGTCCTCACTCAGGATGTGGTCATTCCGGGCGACTCGTATCGTTATCAATTCGGCGTCCCGGATGCCGGCACGTATTGGTATCACTCGCATTACCTGTCTTACGATCAGGTCAGCCGCGGTCTTTTCGGCGCCTTCATCGTCGAGGAGCAAAATGCGCCGGCTGTCGACCATGACATCGTTGTTCAGTTCTTCGATGTCTTGCTGGATCAGTCCGGGCAGTACGACGAAGCGTTCAACCCGGCCCACTTCGCAACCGAGGGCCGTATCGGCAATACGGTCACGGCACTTGTTTTCAATGGAACCGGCAAGACTGTGAAACGAGGCGACCGTCTGCGACTGCGTCTCATAAATCCCTCTATCGACAGGGTGTACCGTGTCGGCCTGGATGGTTTGATAGGCAAGATCGTTGCACTGGATGGCATGCCTCTGGCGCATCCTCGGACGCTCGAACCGATCCTTCTCGCTCCGGGGCAAAGATGCGATGTGATTGGTGATGCGACCGGGCCTATTAGATTCGACGACAGCTTTGGAGAACAGACGTTGAGCCTTGGCGAAATCGCTGTTTCCGGTTCCCGTGAGCCCGCGAAAGCGCCCATCACCGCATTGCCCGCCAACCGAATGCCCGCCCCGAAAGACCCCGGCCAAACCGCGGAGCTGGTGCTCCAGGGAGGTGCGGGAAGCGCGTCCCACAACGGCACAGGGACATGGGCGCTCAATGACGTATCCGGCCTGCCTCGAAGGCCTTTCCTATCCGCCGCGCAGGGGACGACCGCGCGCATTTCGATCCGCAACGAAACCGGGTTCCCACACGTCATGCATCTGCATGGCCACCATTTCTGGGAACTCGATGCGGCGGGTGAAGCCGGTCCATACCGGGACTCGACCTATCTGGATACCGGCGAGACGCGGGATATTCTCGTCGTCCTGGACAATCCGGGATCGTGGATGCTGCATTGCCACATGTTGAGCCACCAAGCCGACGGTATGGCAACGTGGATCAGAGTCGGCTGAGGGTCGAGACGGATACATACCGTTACAAATCTCTGAATGATAACAGGCCTTTCGCCGTTTACGTAACCTGACAAGCGAGAAACAGGTCCATCGACTGCCAATGGGAGCGTTCATTGACCCTGACACCAAAATCTCTCGGCATGACTGCGGCGGCAGGATCAGCCGCCTTGCTGTTGGGGGCCTTCGTTTTCCAGGCTCTTGGGTACGCGCCGTGCGCAATGTGCATCTGGCAACGCTACCCACACGCAATCGCCATTGGAATGGGCGCTCTGTTGCTCTTTGCTCTGCCGATTTTGCCAATCCTGATAATCGGTGCCCTGTCGGTACTCAGCACATCCGCGTTGGGAGTGTTTCATACCGGTGTCGAGCGCGGCTGGTGGGAGGGACCGACTTCTTGCACGGGATCCGGCCTCGATGTTTCCCAAATGTCGGTATCGGAATTGCTGCCCTCTGCCAGTTCAAATACGTCCAATCTTGTTCTGTGCAGTGAGGTTGTCTGGGAATTTCTGACGTTGTCCATGGCCAGTTGGAACGCGATCCTAAGCGGTGTCCTTGCTTGCCTCTGGTTGGTCGCGATCGCAAGACATCAAAAGGTTCGGTGGCATGGGGTCGCGGACGTTTCTTGAATCGTCCCGCATTCATCGAAAACAAACAAAGGGCTTCGCTTCATGGTTACAAGACGACACTTCCTTGCACTTTCCGGCTCGCTGTTTTCAGCGTCTCTGAGTTCGCCAGCATTCGCTAAGACCTGGCCGTCAACAGCCGAAAAAGCAGCTTGGGATGCGCAGATCACGCCCGCCAACTATGACCCGGCAACAACCAACCCATGGGGGCTGCATCCCAGGCTGCTGCCGCAACGCGTTTTGGCGAATGACGGTTTGCGCCCGGGTGACATTCACGTCGATGCGATCGCGCGCTATCTGTACCATATCGAGGAAGGTGGCACCGCGATGCGATACGGGGTGGCGATTGCCAAGGGCGATCTCTATGAACCCGGCACCTATACGATCCGCCGAAAGGTCGAATGGCCGCACTGGACGCCAACGCAGTCAATGATCGAACGCGATCCGGAGGCTTACGAGCGGTTTGCCGACGGTATGGAGCCCGGCCCCAACAATGCCTTGGGCAGCAGGGCTTTGTATCTATTCGTCGGAGATCGGGATACGTACCTTCGAATTCACGGAACGCCGAGCCCTCGCAGCATTGGCGGCCGGGCCAGTTCGGGATGCGTGCGCATGGTGATGGCCCACATCAATGATCTCTATCCGAATGTCGCTGTCGGATCGACGGCGTTCCTTTACTCGGCCGAAGACAGCGTTACCGCTCGAAGCTAACCTATTGCATCTTTGGCTCACACGCCGAGGACTGCGTCGTGCAGGGACATCTTCCAATGAATTGTTGGACGAACACTCACGGCTGTGTCGCAAGTGAACTTTCGAACTGTGCGATCGCTACGGATTTGTCGTCCTCATCGTTCTCGAACAGCTTTGTGGTTCGCACGCCCGGCAACTTGCCAAAATCCGCCATCAGGCGCTTTGGAAAAAATGTGCGTCCGATGGATTCAAATCCTGGTAATTGTCTGAGTACCGCGGAGGTACTGGCACTACAAAAACCGGAAGCGGCTGGGCCGCTGGCAATTGCAAGGCGCAAAGCCTGCTCCGCGACTTCGGGAGACACATCGATCTCTTGTATGACGACATGGTAGGTCTCGCGAGCATGAGCCCGCGCATAAAAATCGGCCACTTGTGGAGTAATGCCATAAAGCACATCTCCCCGTTCCGGTACAGCGCTCAGCCGGACCGTTCCTGCCGGATCGAAGATAACACGCTGCGACCCATTAATCATGACGCTGCTATGCGCACCCGCCCCGGACCTGTTGTTGATCATGGTGTACAACGTCAGCGCGGCCGGTCCATCGTGACGGTAGGATGCGCTACTGATGACTTCGGCTGAAGCATCCGGGCGCATGTCGTTTCCTGCACCGCACCCCGCCAAAATTACCAAGGTTAGAACTGAGAAAATGCGGTTCAAAAAGAGCACCCTGCAGCCTCCTGCCATGGGTTGAATGATTGAATTTTCGGGATATTCAGGGCCTCTAGCAATCTCGACATCAACTCTTCCGGATTTCACCTCTACCGAAACATGGGTTCGGTTTCGGTTGGTATACGGATCCTCGACACCTTTTTTTCTGGATATCGCATGTTTCAGATGAAGAGGAGCGTTCGCCCCGAATTGATTTGTCGCAATTTGTAACAGACCCCGCCTTTGTGACCTCGCGATACAAAACACCGGCTCGCGTGGCATTCCGCATCTGCAGGTGCCCCCCATATGCTGGGTATCGCAACACTGACACGAGGTGATCGAAATGAAACGCAACACTTTACTCGCTGCAATGACCCTGGCTGCAACCGCCCTTGGCGGTGCCGCATTCGCGGACGCCAACCACGGGCGTGGGGGACAATTTGGCGCCCAGAGCGGACCAGGCATGATGCAGAACGGTGGTCCCGGTATGATGGGGAACATGGGCGGAATGATGGACATGATGAAGCGCATGCACGGAAACATGATGGGCGCAGGCATGATGGGCGCAGGCATGGGCAGTGGTATGATGAGCCCAGGCATGGCTGGCGGCATGATGCAAATGTTCGACACTGATGGAGACGGCACAACGACGCCGGAAGAAATGCGCACGCAGCTGCAGGCCAAGCTTTCCGAGTTTGACAGCGACGGGGATGGAAGCCTCTCGATTACCGAGTTTGAAGCTCTCCACAGCGCGATGATCCGCGAAATGATGGTGGATCGCTTCCAACACCTCGATGCCGATGGCGACGGCGCGGTGACGCCGGAAGAGATGGCCGCTCCTGCCGATAGGATGGAGCGGATGCAGATGATGCGGTCGAATATGGCAGATGCGCCTGCGCGGCCTGGCAACGGTCAGGGCATGGGCAACGGCTCCATGATGCAGGACAACTGAGCCAATGGGTGCCGGTTTTTTTCCGGCACCCGTCCTCACAACCCCAAAACCATTCGCGGTCGGGACATTGAACCGAACCGCGACCTGAACCGTTTAGCCTCGGTATGCCAACAAATAGAGACACGGAAAGGAAAATTCCCATGGCCTATACCTATGATCGCGTCCTGAAAGACACCAAAATCGATGACGCAGAGATGCGTGTTCGGGATGCTTTGGCAGACAAGGGCTTCGGCGTTCTGACTGAGATTGACGTCAAAGCGACGATGAAAAAGAAACTTGATGCGGACATGCCGCCTTACCGCATCTTGGGGGCCTGTAATCCGGGCATGGCGCACAAAGCCATCGAGATCGAGCCTCGCATCGGTGCGATGCTTCCCTGCAATGTTATCCTGCGGCAACTGGACGGCGACACCGAGGTCAGCGCGGTCGATCCTGTCGCTTCGATGCAGGCGGTGCAGAACCAAGACCTGGACGCGGTCGCCGGCGAAGTCCGCGATCTCCTTCGGGACGCCCTCGACACCGCGTGATGGCGGGATGGGCGTTGGATGCCCTGTCGCAGATCGAGCGCCTTTAGCGGTGCTCGATCAATGCCATCTAATCCCCACGTAAATTCCTGATGAGGAACTCACCCAGTGCTGCCAGCGGGATTGCCATTTCCGGATATTGGAACCGACCTCTTCTCCTTCGACATCGGGGGGGTCACATTCGCACTCCGCTGGTACGCGCTAGCCTATATCTTCGGTATCCTGATTGGCTGGCGCATTTGTTCGAGTGCCATAAGCCGTCCCGCGCTCTGGACGTCAGCTGGACCGCCGCTTGACCGAACGCAGATCGAAGATCTTCTGACGTGGATCATCATCGGCGTGATTGCTGGTGGTCGCCTGGGCTTTGTACTGTTCTACCAGCCCGCATATTATCTCGCCAATCCCTTGGAAATTCTGATGGTCTGGCAAGGCGGCATGTCTTTCCACGGGGGGTTCGCGGGAGTTGTCATCGCGGCCTTGCTGTTCTGCCTTAGACAGAACGCGTCATTGCTCAGCACTGGCGACTTGCTGGCTTTGGCAACACCACCAGGCTTGTTTCTTGGAAGGCTGGCGAACTTCACCAACAATGAGTTGTGGGGGCGTCCAACGGACGTTCCCTGGGCGGTGATCTTTCCCGGCGAAGTCGCGCAGGCCTGCCCAGGGGTTAGCGGCCTCTGCGCCCGACACCCGTCCCAGCTGTACGAGGCGGTATTGGAGGGGCTCATTCTTGGAATACTGCTCATTTATCTCGCTTGGGGCCGGGGCTGGCTGAAAATGCCCGGTGCCTTGGCTGGCGTGTTTCTGACCGGCTATGGTCTTGCCCGAAGTTTCGTCGAGATGTTCCGGCAACCGGACCAACAATTTGTGACGGCGGACAACCCGATCGGCCATGCGCTTCATTTTGGTGAGTGGGGTTTGACCATGGGCCAGTTGCTCTCCATGCCAATGGCGCTGGTCGGGCTGGCGTTGATCGTGTTCGCCCGGCGGGAACGGGGCCGGACAGCGCCACCCCGCAGAGCCGCAATGTAATCGCCGTACTGATCTCTCTTGACCCTCCCGCGGATGGAAGCCCTAGGCAAGAGAAGCATTCTCGGAAAGGACCGCAAAATGAGCACTCCCGACAGTTCTGAAACCACAGCAGCTTCTTCGGTATTCGTTTGCCCCATGCACCCTGAGGTGCGGCAGGACGAGCCCGGCAATTGTCCGAAATGCGGGATGCACCTCGTGCCGGAATCGGAGCTCGAGGTCCATTCAGCACATGATCATCACGAACACCACGCGGGTGCCACGCCGGCCGATGGCCGATATGATCTGGTTCCTACAGGACATGATGGTCCCATTTTCACCTGCCCGATGCACCCTCAGGTGCGGCAGCCTGATCCGGGCGCGTGTCCGATCTGTGGTATGGGATTGGAACTGGAATCCGGTGTGCCGGGCGATGAAGGTCCAAATCCCGAACTGGTGGATTTCACACGGCGGTTCTGGGTCGGCACAGTCCTGACGATCCCGCTCCTTGTCCTCACGATGGGGCCATTCGTCGGTTTCCCCGCAGTCCGGACTTTTTTTGGCGAAAGCACCACACAATGGATCGAATTGATCCTGGCAACGCCAGTGGTCTTGTGGTGCGGCTGGCCGTTTCTGGAACGCGGATGGATTTCGTTCCGCACATTGAACCTCAACATGTTCTCCCTGATCGGCATGGGCGTTCTTGCCGCCTGGCTCTTCAGCGTCGTTGCCGTTCTCGCACCGGACATATTCCCTGATGGGTTCCGAGACTCCGAAGGCCATGTCGGCGTCTATTTCGAGGCGGCGGCGGTGATCGTGACGCTGGTGCTGCTCGGCCAGGTGATGGAACTACGCGCCCGCGAGGGGACCGGCAAGGCGATCCGCGCGCTTCTCGACATGGCGGCAAAGACCGCGCGGGTCATCCGGGACGACGGATCCGAGGAGGAAATCCCGCTGGAGGACGTGCAAGTCGGGGACCGGCTGCGCGTGCGGCCCGGTGACAAGGTGCCGGTCGATGGCGTGGTTCTGGACGGCCGGTCCTCGGTCGACGAAAGCATGATCTCCGGTGAACCCGTGCCGGTCGAGAAGACCGAGGGCGACCCGCTGACCGGCGCGACGATCAATGGCACCGGCAGTCTGGTGATGGAGGCGACGCGTGTCGGGTCCGACACGATGCTGGCTCAAATTGTCGAGATGGTGTCGAACGCGCAGCGCTCGCGCGCCCCGATCCAGAAATACGCCGACAAGGTGGCGGGATATTTCGTTCCGGCCGTCATCGGTATCGCGGTCCTGTCCTTCATCGCCTGGGCGATCTGGGGGCCCGCGCCTGCGCTTTCCTACGCATTGATTTCGGCGGTGGCGGTTCTGATCATCGCCTGTCCTTGTGCGCTTGGCCTGGCGACACCGATGTCGATCATGACAGCGACAGGACGGGGCGCTCAGGCAGGGGTGCTGATCAAGAACGCCGAGGCGCTGGAGCGGTTCGAGAAAGTCGATACCCTGATCGTCGACAAGACCGGCACGTTGACCGAAGGCAAGCCGCGGCTTGTCGACGTACTCCCGCAACCCGGCCACGACGAAGCCGAGGTCTTGCGTCTCGCCGCATCGCTTGAGCGCGGATCGGAGCACCCCTTGGCCGAAGCGATCGTCAGGGGTGCGGAGGAGCGAGATGTCAAAATGGACGAGGCACGGGACTTCGAGGCGGTCACTGGCAAGGGCGTCAAGGGGGTCGTTGACGGCAAAGCGGTCGCGCTCGGCAATTTGGCGATGATCCGCGAATTGGGGCTCGAGGCGGGCGCGTTGACCGCCAAGGCCAATGCCCGCCGCGACGAAGGCGAGACGGTCATGTTCGTTGTGCTGGATGGCGAGATCGCCGGTCTAGTTGCTGTCGCCGACCCAGTGAAGGAGACCACGCCAGAAGCCATCGAGGATCTGCATGAACTGGGGTTCCGCGTCATCATGGCGACCGGCGACAACGAACGCACGGCCAAGGCCATCGGCACGCGGCTCGGAATCGATGAGATCCGGGCCGACGTGCTGCCGGAGGACAAGGCGCGGATCATCCTTGAGTTGCAAGAGGCGGGCCACAAGGTCGCCATGGCCGGGGATGGCGTCAACGACGCCCCCGCGCTCGCGCAGGCCGATGTCGGCATCGCCATGGGCACCGGCGCCGATGTGGCCATCGAAAGCGCGGGCGTCACGCTGGTCAAGGGCAACCTTGATGGTATCGTGCGTGCGCGGCGGCTCGCCCGGGCCACGATGCGCAACATCCGCCAGAACCTGTTCTTCGCGCTGATCTACAACGCCTCCGGCGTGCCGGTCGCGGCGGGAGTTCTGTTTCCCTTCTTTGGCATCCTCATCAGTCCGATGTTTGCTGCCTTCGCCATGAGCGCGTCGTCAATCTCGGTGGTGCTCAATTCGCTGCGCCTTCGCGGCGTTCGTATCTAGAAGCGCGCAACAGCGTTCGGATGAACCAAAATTAAAAGGGGGCCATTTATGCAGAGCGAAAAAGAAACGTACCGCGAAAATTCCATCAGTCTGGGCGGAGCCGTTGCGATGGGGACAGGCGTGATGATCGGCGCTGGAATCTTTGCGTTGACGGGGCAAATCGCGCAGCTCGCCGGCCCGCTTTTCCCGCTTGCATTCATCGCCGGCGCGGTCGTCACAAGCTTCAGCGCCTACAGCTACATCAGGATGTCGAACAAATGGCCGTCCTCGGGTGGCATCGCCATGATCCTGCAGAAATGCTATGGCCCCGGAGCCATCGCGGGCGGGGCCGCACTGCTGATGGCGCTCAGCATGGTGATCGCGGAAAGCCTCGTCGCGCGAACCTTCGCCACCTATGTCCTGCGCCCTTTCGATATCGAAGGTGGCCCATTGGTCCCCGCTCTGGCTGTGGCCGTGATCGTTTTCGCCTTTTTGGTGAACATGGCCGGAAACCGCTCGGTCGGGCTGTTCTCGTTGATCATGGCCGCGATCAAGATCGGAGGCATAGCTCTGTTTGGCATCGCGGCCCTGTGGTCCAGTGGTTTTGCGTTCGCCGCGGCGTCCGAGACCTCACAATCCTACGGGCTCACGGGGTTCATCGCCTCTACGGCGCTGGCCATCCTTGCGTTCAAGGGATTCACCACGATCACCAACAGCGGAGCCGAGATCACTGAACCAAATCGCAATGTTGGCCGAGCGATCATGTTCTCTATCGGAATCTGCGTCGTCGTCTACCTGTTGGTCGCCTACGGGGTCGGTTCGAGTCTCACGATCGAGGAGATCATCTCAGCGCGTGACTATTCGCTGGCACAAGCGGCGCAGCCCGCCCTTGGACAAACCGGCTTCATACTCACGGTGATCCTGGCCGCTGTCGCAACGGCGTCCGGCGTTCTGGCCAGCGTCTTCGCGGTGTCGCGTATGCTGGCGATGCTGACCGACATGGAAATGATCCCGCACAGCCACTTCGGTATGCCAGGTCCCATCCAACGCCACACCCTGGTCTATACTGTCGTCATCGCCGCGACGTTGGCCGTGCTCTTTGATTTAGGCCGGATCGCATCCCTCGGTGCTTTCTTTTACCTCGTCATGGACATGATCATACATTGGGGCGTGTTCCGCTATCGTCGAGCAGACGTCGGCGCCTTCGGTATCGTGCTTTTGACTGCCCTGGCGCTCGATGCGATAGTACTGGCAGCTTTCACCGTGATGAAGCTTCAAAGCGACCCGATGATCGTTCTCTACGCCGCTGTCGGGATGATCGCTGTGTTCGCCTTCGAGCGCGTTTACTTGTCGCAATGGGTGGCACCGCAAGTCGCCCCCGCCCCCGCCCACGCCCACGGTGATTAGCCTGCCATCACCTGGCCTGAAGAGATGCGATGCCTTGTGCGCCGATCGTGATCAGCCCGACCGACAAGGCAAACGCAGCCAGGGCAAGCAGCATCACGCCCGTGTTCATGGGCAAGCGACGTACAACCGGTCCAAGAAATTCCGACCGCCCGAAAGCCGAGACGTAGAGCGGCAACGCGCTTATCATAGTCGCATAGAGGTAAACGCCGGAGATGTTCTCGAAAAACGCCGAACGCGCAAGAGTCGGGGATACAACCGCCAAAGCGGTTGAACGATTGCCGCCGAATGACCCGAACCAGTCGGCAGATAGAACGTATATCAGCACGTGGAGACCTGGAAAGAGAAGGGCTCTGAGCAAGACATCGACCAGCACGAAAAACGCCGTGTCTCTTGAGCCCGCCTTTGGTTGCTTTGTCATAGCGAAAAGGAAAAAACTGACATAGTTGACGGCAAAAACCACGGGCAAACCGTTGGTCGCAACCTGCCTTAGTAAGCGCATGAGTGCCGGTCCGCCGGCAGCAAGAGCCGGAGCAAAGCCCGGAGCCAGTAAGACGTAGAACAACAGGACCGGCAGTAATGCAGCGAAGCTGAACAGCAGGACATTTCTAACAAACTGAGCCGCGGGCATACTGATAGAGAAAAATCTATCCATTGAAATAGCCTGCCATGTGGGCACCACTAGGTCGATGATACGGGGCGTTGTTGCACAAGTCTGACGCCTCAGGATTCCCTTCGCGAACCCATGCTGTTAGCCGCATTCCATGAGCAACCCATCTCCCGCCCGCTATCGTACGACCAACTGGTCCAGCTACAACGCATCGCTGCGCAAGCGGGGGTCCCTGCTGATCTGGGTCGACGAAGACATCACTTGGCGCGCGCCCTCACCGCCGCCCTCCTAGCCGGCACGATATCATTTCTGTCCCCCTGCGTGCTACCTCTTGTGCCAGGTTATGTCTCCTACGTAACCGGGCGCACAGCCGCTGAGGGCGGGGTGGTCGGCGCTTCGCCGTCGCGCGCGGTCTGGCTGAGCCTGTGTTTTGTCCTCGGCTTCTCCACCATCTTCATGGGACTTGGCGCATCCGCGACTGCAATGGGTCAGGCCCTGCTTCGGTGGCGGTATGAACTCAACCTCGTTGGGGGCGGCATCATCATTTTCTTCGGGCTCTTCATGATAGGAGCCGCGCGTGTTTCGGTCATGGAACGCGACTTCCGATTCAATCTCAACATCCCCGGGGGCCAACCCGCTGCGTCCTATGTCCTCGGTCTTGCCTTCGGTTTCGGCTGGACTCCGTGCATCGGCCCGATCCTCGGCGCGATCCTGACAGCCAGTGCGGCGAGTGCCACGATGGGCGAAGGTATCATGCTGCTTGCCGTCTATTCCGCCGGCCTTGGAATACCGTTTCTGATCGTGGCCGGATTCACCGACCAGATCGCGGGACGGTTGCGGGCCATCGGCCGGGTTGGCCGCCGCCTCCACCAGCTTGCGGGCATAGTGATGATCTTGATGGGGCTGGCGATGATGACAGGGCAGTTGAGCGCGCTGTCATACTGGATGCTCGACGTATTTCCGGTTCTGGGACGGATCGGATAGCTCCATTAGTAGCAGCGTCTATTGATAACAGAAAATTTTCTTGAACCTCTAGTAGCTTTAGGAGTTAAGCCACCGACAAAGAACGGCACCATGGAGCAAGTTGCCAATAACGCCTCACTCCTTCCCGGGCGAACAACACTGCGTTCGGGGTAAGGTTCGGTTTGCCGTCCAATGCGTGAACGGAGCAATCTATATGCTGACAAGACGACATTTCATCCAGACGACCACCGCGCTGTTTTCGGCATCGATATCCAGCCCGCTCCTTGCAGACACGTGGCCTACCGATGCGCAGAAGGCAGCTTGGGACGCACAGGTTACACCTCCCGGCTACGACCCGGCCACGTCCAACCCTTGGGGCCTTCACCCTCGCTTCCTGCCACAGCGGGTCCTCGCGAAGGACGGACTTGTACCCGGTGATATCCATGTCGATGCTGTTGCGCGCTATCTCTACCACATCGAAGAAGGCGGCACGGCGATGCGCTATGGCGTGGCGATCGCGCGCGGTAAACTTTACGAACCGGGCACCTATACGATCAAGCGCAAGGTCAGGTGGCCGCATTGGCAGCCGACACAAAACATGATCGACCGCGACCCAGAGCTTTACGCCGATATCGCTGACGGTATGGAACCCGGACCTGAAAACGCGCTCGGATCGCGAGCCCTCTATCTCTTCGTCGGCGACCGAGACACCTATCTAAGGATTCACGGGACACCGTATCCAAGAAGCATTGGCGGCCGTGCGAGTTCCGGCTGCGTCCGAATGGTCATGGCACACATCAATGATCTCTATCCCAACGTCGAGATTGGCTCGACGGCATTCCTGTACTCGGCGGAAGACAGCGTCACCCCGAGAAGTTGACTGGCGCATCATGTGTTACGCGTGGGCTTGACGCATCTATGGGCTGATCAGGACTGGCGCGAAGTGCAGATGGGGTTGCCACCTGCCGAGCGTAGCGGAACCAAGGTGTTTTCCACCGGACCGCTGTGTTCATACCAATAACAGCCATCCTCGGGACGAAGCCGCGCCGTGGTGAGATCCTGACCAGGCGCAGCAAGGGCAATGACGGCCTCGGGAACACTTCCCACTTCGTTGCGAGCGCCGCCGTCGTCCAGCGTTGGCACCGCGCAGCCAGCAAGCACCAATGTCGCTGCGATAATCGGCGCGTTTCGTTTCTGCATGTCTACCTCACTCATTCTGATCGCTTCGTACCGGCAAGCGTTGCTCCAACCGCGTCGTTTCAAGGGGGCGGCTAGCTTCAAGCCTCCGCAGGGCGCCTTTCTTGCTGGACGAATATCCACTTGTTGCCCTTGAAGCTCTAGTTACTGTAGGGGCTATGTCAATGTGGAATCAATGAATCCTGAGGTCAATCCATGTCTTCCGACGGCAACCGCAACGATCACGGCCATCCGGGTGATCAAGAGCATTCTGACCCAAGAGGCAACTCCTGTTGCGACGCCAGCAAGGACGTCGCGTCCACGGCGCCAGCGCCGTCTGGCGGAAGGAGCTTTCAGGTCTCCGGGCTCGATTGCGCCGAAGAGGTGGCGATCCTGAACCGGGTTGTCGGGCCGAAAGTGGGCGGAACCGAACACCTGGCATTCGACGTGATCAACGGGCGAATGACCATCCTCGATAGCGCCGAGAGGATACCAGACGACGAAGTCACGCAGTTGGTCGCAACGACCGGCATGAGCGCCAAGCCATGGGATGCCGACAACGCAGCAGAGGACCAGGCGGCGCATCTGGCACGTCAGAAGCGCTTTACCTCGTTGAGCGGCGGCTTCTGGGCGGCGGGATTCCTTTTTCACATTGTCGAGACCGGCATGGGCGGCGCGCTCGGGCTCTTTGCGGGCCATGGCGAGGTGCCTATGCCTATGGTGGAAGCAGGGATCTTCGCCGTCGCGATTCTTTTTGGCGTCTGGCTTGTCGCGCCCAAGGCCTGGTCTTCGGCGCGGAGGCTTAGCCCCGACATGAACCTGCTCATGGTGGTGGCCGTCGCGGGCGCCATCGGCCTCGGCGAGTTTTTTGAGGCCGCGACGGTCGCCTTCTTCTTCTCGCTTTCGCTTTATCTTGAGAGCTGGAGCGTGGGGCGGGCGCGTAATGCGGTTTCCGCGCTCCTCGATCTGGCGCCGCCAACGGCGCGGGTTCTTTACGACGACGGATCTGAATCCGACGTTCCGGCCGCGGCCGTGGCAGTCAATGCAAGGTTTATCGTGCGCGGCGGCGACCGGATCCCCCTCGACGGTGAGGTCGTGGACGGGGCAGGGGCCGTCGATCAGGCCCCAATTACTGGGGAAAGCGCGCTAGTGCCCAAGGAACCAGGCGACGAGGTCTATGCCGGCACGATCAACGGCGAGGGCACACTGACGGTGCGGGCGACGAAGGCCGCCTCGGACACGGTGCTCGCGAAAATCATTCGCATGGTGGGCGATGCCCATGCCCGCCGCGCGCCGGTCGAACAGTGGGTGGCCAAGTTCGCGCGCATCTACACACCCATCGTGATGGCTTTGGCGATCGCCATCGCGCTGGTGCCGCCACTGCTGCTCGGCGGCGCCTGGGACTACTGGTTCTACAATGCTCTGGTCCTTCTGGTCATCGCATGTCCTTGCGCGCTGGTCATTTCTACGCCGGTCTCCATCGTGGCAGCGCTGACCGCGTCGGCACGGGCGGGGGTGCTCATCAAGGGCGGCGCCTATGTCGAGGCGCCGGGGCGGACCACGGCACTGGCGATGGACAAGACCGGGACGATCACCATGGGCGAGCCTGAGGTGGCGGCGGTTCACCCACTGGTCGGCGTTTCCGCACGCGATCTCATGGCGCTGGCAGCAAGCCTGGAGGCGCGGTCTTCACACCCGCTGGCACGCGCCATCCTCTCGCGCGCCGAAGCCGATGGTGTTTCCGTGTCTGCCGCAGAGGACACCCGTACCGTGCCCGGGCGCGGTCTGGAAGGACGCGCCGACGGGCGCGCTATCTGGCTCGGCTCGGATCGCTTCGCCGAAGAGAAGGGGTTCGGCAATGCCATTCCGGCGGATCTGCGGGATCGGATCGAAGGGGCAGGGAGCACCCTCGTTGCCGTGGGTGACGAGACCGGCGTGACCGGCGTACTGGAGCTTCGCGACCGCATCCGCCCAGATGCAAAGGGGATCGTTGCGCGTCTGCATGCGCAGGGTGTGAAGACCATCGTGATGTTGACGGGCGACAACGAACGCACCGCGCGCGCGGTGGCAGCCGAAGTCGGCATCGACGAGGTGCGCGCCGAACTTTTGCCAGAAGACAAGGTGACGGCCATTGAGGAACTCGTCGAAAGCCACGACATGGTGGCGATGATCGGCGACGGTGTGAATGACGCACCGGCCATGGCGCGGGCGCATTATGCCATCGCCATGGGCGCTGTCGGATCGGATGCCGCGATCGAGACGGCCGACATCGCGCTGATGACCGACGACATCGGCAAGGTACCCTGGCTTATCGGCCATTCGCGCCGTGCCATGACGATCATCCACCAGAATATCGGCATATCGCTGGCGACCAAGGCGCTGTTCGTCGGGCTGACCGCGTTCGGTATGGCCTCAATGTGGGGCGCCATTGCTGCGGATGTAGGCGTGTCTCTGCTGGTGGTCGCCAACGCACTTCGGCTCCTGAACGGCCATCAGGTTGAGGCCGGGCCTTCAGGCGGAGAACCGGTGGGCGAGCAGATGGCGAAAGGAGCACTGGCGCACGGTCATTGATCCGGCGGTTTCGGTAGCTCGATATCGCTTTTGCGGTCCAGCCACGCCAGCGCCCCGACAGAGAATTCCGAACCCCGGTAGGGTTCCGTCCAGGCGGTCTCGATGTCGTCCCAGGGCAGAGGCTCGAGATTTCCAAGAAAGAGCGTCAGACGGTAGGCCGCTGCCTCGGGAAGCCAAGGCGCCTCCTTGGCCGGCGTCGCGGCGACAGGTCCGGACAGGAGGAGCGCACTTGCGAGTGTGGCGAGCAGCACTCTCATAATATTTCGCATCACCACGGCCTCCAAAGTAAAAAGTTAGACATGGCTAACTTATCTACCCGAAGCAAACAAGTTGTCAATCCCGCTGTTTCGCTGCAAAGTCCCGAGTATGACAAAGCTACAATCACAAGGGCGTGAGCCATTCGAAGCGGTCGACCGGGCTCCCGAGGCGCAGGCCGATGGCTTTGCGACCGTGCGTCAGGCACATGAAAGCGAGATGGCGGAGGATTACGTCGAACTGATCGCGGAACTGATCGAGACGCGCGGGGAGGCCAGACCGGTCGAGATCGCCGAGCGGCTTGGCGTGAAGCCGCCGACCGTGACCAAGAACATCTCGCGGCTCAAGGCTGCTGGTCTGGTCCGGCGGGAGCCATACCGCGCGATATTCCTCACCGATGCCGGGCAGGACCTCGCGGAGATCTGTCGACGCCGCCACAGGGTCGTCGTCGCCTTTCTTCTGAGCCTGGGAATCGACGAAGAGACCGCGGAACGCGATGCGGAAGGGATCGAGCATCACGTCAGCGGGACGACATTGGAGGCGTTCGAGCGACGGCTCAATCAGAAATGAGCTCGCCTAGATGCACATTCGCGCGATTCTCTATCGGGACCTCGAGCTATCAGGTCTTCAAGCCGCTGACACGTTTGCGCAATTTCGAAGCTCGCTAGCCGAGAACCCGCGACAGCACGATGGTTGCAAACAGGGCGACAAGTCCGAAGGCGATCGCAGACGCTACCGCATATTGGAGGATATATAGGTGATTCCCCCTCCTCCGTCGTGCCAGATAGCCACCCCAGATCGCGCCTCCGATAGCGCTCACGATCACAAGCATCAGGATACCTCCGTTCCAAAATGCCGCGCATCGGGATCTCGTCCGAGCAAACTGGCCAGCCAGCCGAAGACCCAGCACCCAAAAACAAGAACCAACAAGGTCCAGTCGCCGAACCGCGCATAGGGCGTTGGAGTACGCGCGCCCGGCAGGCCGGCATCAATGGTGCCTGTTTCCCCGGTATCAAGACGCGCGACGACATTTCCATTGGCGTCGATGATCGCGGATATCCCAGTGTTGGCCGCCCGGACCACGGGAAGTCCCTCCTCGACCGCGCGCATCCGCGCGGAGGCGAGGTGCTGCTCGGGTCCGATGCTGGTTCCGAACCAGGCATCATTTGTGGCGTTGAATATCCAGTCGGGGCGGAAAAGGTCATCGACCACGTGGCCCGGAAAGATGATCTCGTAACAGATCGCCACCGCGACCAGAGGCGCGCCAGGGATCGCCAGCGTGCGCGGCCCTGGTCCCGGCGTGAAATCGCCCAACCCTTCGGTCAGCCGCTCGATGGGCAGCCAGCCTTTCAGGGGCACATATTCCCCGAACGGAACAAGATGATGTTTTGCATACCCCGTCAGAACCTCGCCGCTGCCGTCATAGGCCTGAACCGTGTTGAAATATCTGGTTCCCCCATCGCCCTCCACTCGGTCAGGCGCACCTGTCAGTAGGATCCTGCCGTCTGGCAAAGCTGCAGATATCCGCGCGCGTGCCGCAGCATCTTCGTCCAGAAAGCCGGGGAAGGCCGTTTCCGGCCAAAGCAGCAAATCGAAACGTCCGGGTTGCGCGGACAAGCCCAGGTATTTTTCCAAGGTTCGCTGGCGGCTGCCCGGTACCCACTTCTCGACTTGTGGCACATTGCCTTGGACGATGCGCAAAGCAACGTCTGTCGGCGGCACGTCCTGCCCTGACCGAAGCGCACCGCCAACCCAGAAACCCGCCACAGCAACGGCGAAGAGCACGAGAACAGGCGCGCGTCTCTTTGGCGCCGCCACAGTCAACACACCTGGCAATATGCCGATGAAGACCGTGAGAAAGCCCAAACCGTAGCTTCCGACCCAGGCGGCGGGTTGGCGCAGGGCGGCATAGTCGACAAGGGCATAAGCGGCAAGGTTCCAGGGAAACCCTGTCAGGACATGACCCCGCAGCCATTCCGTGGCCACCCAGCAGGTTGCAAACAGCAGGCCCGCCGCAATGCCGCCGACAGCTCGGCGCTGCATGATGGCGGCAAAAAGCATCGCCGCCATGCCCGGGAAGATGGCAAGTCCGGCGGACAGACCCGCGACCGCCGGAATCGCCAGTGCGCCGAAACGTTCGGCATCGACGTAAAAGCTCTCGGCGATCCAGGAAATTCCAATCCCGAATTGGCCCAGTCCGAAAGCCCAACCGACAAGGAAAGCGCGCGAGGTTGAGATGTTCCGGAGAACGATAAAGAGCACGGAGAAGGCGACAGGGACCGCGATGAGCCAAGAAAACGGCGGAAGAGTCAAAACCGTCAATCCGCCGGCAGCAAGGGCAAGACCCATGCGCTGGAACAGGTTCAGGTCCTCACTAACGAACTGCGGCAATCCCGGCTTCATGAATCGGTCTGAAGTCGAGCGCCAACCCACGGCGCAATGAGCAGCAGCATCACGCCGCCAACCACAAAAACATCGGCCATGTTGAAGGCAGGCCAGTGCGCCGTCCCGATGTAGAAATCGAGGAAATCCGTCACCGCACGATAGCGCAGGCGGTCCAGAATATTGCCGAGTGCACCGCCGATGATCGCACCATAGGCAATGGCCTCGACCCGGCTGCTGGTACGGACCAGCATGAACGCCAGCCAGACGCAGATGCCAAGCGCCAGTAAGACAAGGCTCCACCACGGCGCGCCGCCGAGAAGCCCGAAGGTCACTCCGTCATTGCGCAGGTAGATGAGATTGAAGCCGGGAAAGACCGATACGCCGGAACTAAGAACAGTCGCATTGGACACAACGATTGCCTTCGTTGCCTGATCGACAAGAAAGGCGATCAGCGCAGCAAGCAGACCGACGAAGAGGCAAGTTCTCATCAGCTTATCCCAGCCAGACGTCGAGGAACAACATGATCACAAGACCAACGGCGAGGCCGAGCGTCGCCCTGTTCTGATGGCCGGATCGGTGGGTTTCCGGAATGATCTCGTGGCTGATGACGTAGAGCATCGCACCTGCTGCGAAGGCGAGACCCCAGGGCAGCAGCGGTTGCGAAAGACTGATAATCCCTGCGCCGAGAAGTCCACCGACGGGCTCGACGAGACCGGTCAGAGCGGCGATGCCCCAGGCGCGAAGCCTGGAATAGCCCTCGCCGAGCAACGAAACCGCCACCGCCAGACCTTCGGGGGCATTCTGTAATCCAATACCGATCGCAAGTGGCAACCCGCCCGACAAACCGTCAGCCCCGAACCCGACGCCGACGGCAAGCCCTTCGGGAAAATTGTGGATAGTGATCGCGATGATGAAAAGCCAGACGCGCCGCAGCGATGCGGCGTCGGGACCTTCCCGCCCCGTCTTGAAATGTTCATGCGGTAGCCGTTCGTTCATCAGAGCGATCGCGCCCATGCCAAGCAGGATCGCAACACATACGATGGCCGCCGGGAGAGCACCGTTGTCGAACTGTCCTTCAGCTGCGTCGAGAGCCGGGATGATCAGCGAGAAGAACGAAGCCGCGAGCATGACACCCGCCGCGAAGCCAAGCAGCAGATCGCGCGTGGCCCGGGACGGGATGCGCCCAAAAAGAACGGGGACCGCCCCGACCGCGGTCAGCGATCCGGCGGCCAGGCTTCCAAGAAAGCCAAGCGCTATGGGGGAGAGGGGTTCCAATTGTTAAGGTTCTGCCGCGAGTTCAGTCAGGAGCCGAGTAGCTGGTGTAGACCTCGGTCGATCCGTCTTCGTGGATCAGGAAGACATCGTAAGCCTCCCGGTCGTCCTCCGGTCCCATGCCGGGCGACCCGTAGGGCATTCCCGGCACCGCCAGGCCTACCGCGTCTGGCCGGTCCTCCAGCAGGCGTTGGATGTCAGCCGCCGGCACGTGGCCCTCGATCACATAGCCGTCGACCAAAGCCGTATGGCAGGAGACCATGCGCTGCGGCACGCCATTGTCGAGTTTGAAGCGCACAAGAGATCCTCCGAACATGTCCTCGCCCATCGGCGCGAAGCCATTCTCCTCGAGGTGCTTCATCCAGGACAGGCAACAGCCGCAGCCGTTTGTCTTCCGGACGTCGATCTGAATCGCCTCTGCGACGGCCTGCGCCGCAGGAAGCAAGGCAAATGCGATGGCAAGGGCGGGAGTAAATCGTTTCATGGATCAAAGCCTTTCGGTTGTCGTCTGTGCAAATTCGCTGGCGAGCCTCTCAGCAAGAAGTGAACGCGCCTCACGCAGTCGCTCAAGCGCGGCCGTGTCGTCCGCTTCACGCTCGGCCGCCTCTGCCAATCGGTCGTCAGAGAGAGGGTCGGTTGGGCGACCGTCCACCAGCACTTCGTAATGTAGGTTGGGGCCTGTCGCGGTACCCGTCGCACCGACCCGCCCGATCATATCTCCGGCCATCACGCGTTGCCCTTGTGTGAGCCCGTCCGGTACGGCGCTCAGATGCGCATAGCGCGTCAGGGTGTCGGAGCCATGAGCGATCTCGACGACCCGGCCATACCCACCGCGTCGGCCGATGAAGCTAACGCGGCCCGGCGCCGTCGCCTGTACCGGCGTGCCGCGCGCCGCCGCGAAGTCGACTCCTGTGTGCATCCGTACATTGCCGTAGACCGGATGGGTGCGGCGCCCGAACACAGAACTCAGCCGTGCACCTTCGACCGGTTGCGCAAACACGCGCAGGACTTCTCCGTCGACATAGATCGTCGCTTGGCCGCTGCCGTCGTTCGGCCAGACGATTTCATAGACCGAGCCATCGATATCCAGTGCGGCAAAGGCAAGCTCGGGCTGACCAATCCTCTTGTTCCCGTCTCGGGCCTCGCGCCAAAGGAGGCGCATCGTCTCGCCACCCGCAAGATCACGACGGAAATCCACGGTGCCGCCCAGCATCTGCGCCAGGTCCACCGCAAAACGGGCGGGGATGTCTGCCGTGTTCAGGGCGGCGAAAATCGAGCTCTCGATCACCGCCTCGCCGGCGAAAGTCACCAATTCGGGATCCGGGTCCAACACGCGGGCGGCAAGCTGTTCGCCGAAGACCGCCTCTATCCGGACACCGTCTTCGACGGCGAGCTCTACACGACGCGGGTTGTCGTCCGTTGTGGAAACCACCGTAATGATGTGACCCGGACGCAGACGGCGCAGATCGTATTCCGTGCCAATCGCCAAGGCGATTTCGGCGCGATCCGAAGCATCCAGCCCCGCATCGGAAAGGACCGCATCAAGCGTCTCGCCGGACGCAATCTCCCGCGACCAGGTGACCAGCGGGGGCTCGATAGATGGCAAGGAGGTATCAGCGGGGGAAACGGTCAGGAGCGGCCGGGGTCTGAACTCGAATGCGATATCCGCCTGGGCGAGTGTAGGGCGGACCGAATTGGTTTCGGTAATCCGAGGCGGCGCAAGCGGATTGGGAGTCCAGAGGGTCGCTTCAGCAATCGCAGGGGGCACCGGTTCTTTGGACAGAACGCCAGAGATGGCGATGGCGGTCACCGAAAATGCGCCTGCGACCGCAACGGCCGCCAAGACAGTTCTTATCTTCATGTTGCCCCCTCTACGTCTTCTGTCAGTGCGCGCTGGATCTTCGGCACCGCGAATTCTCTTTGCTCGTGATAGTCGATCATGGTGACGAGCTCACCCTCGGCATCGAACAGGAATACGCTTGCCGTATGGTTCATCGTATAGCCGCCGCCCTCAGTCGGGACGCGCTCAAATGAGGCACGAAACCCTTCTGCAGCGCGGGCAATTTGGTCTTCCGGCCCCGTCCAGCCACGAATGACCGGATGAAAATAGCCGACATATTCGGCCATGGCCTCGACCGTGTCCCGCTCCGGGTCGACCGTGATGAAGACCACGTTCATCTCTGATGCTTCGTCGCCCAGTTCCTCAAGCCAGCCGGAAATATCCGATAGGGTCGTCGGGCAGACGTCCGGGCAGTAGGTGAACCCGAAAAACACCATTGTGGGACGACCGATCAGGTTGCCAGGCCCTACCTCATTTTCCTCGTGGTCGGTCAGCCGGAACTCCATCGCCGATAGGGGCAGGGGCCGCTGCCCTTTTGGTTCAGGCGCACCGGGCCCGTCCACCCGCCACCAGCCCACGAAGAGCGTCAGGCCAAGAACGCCGGCACCGGCTGCGCCGTATAGAAGGAGCTGCCGACGTTGCATCAGCCCTCCGGTCCACGCGCGGCGATTCCGAGGATTGGGACCTCGACCGTCACCTTGCCGCCATCCGAGAAGGTCAGTGTCAGCGGGAAATTCTCGCCTTCGGTCATCGGCTCTTGCAGCTTCATGAGCATGGCGTGCAACCCGCCCGGCTCCAATGCCACGCTTTGGCCGGGCTCAATCGTGATCTCGCCTGCAGGCGCCATGGAACTGACGCCATCGGAGTTGGTTTTCGACTCATGGATCTCGGGCATCATTGCCAGCGGTGTCGCAAGTCCGGTCAGCGTAACGGCGTCTTCACCCGTGTTGCGCACGGTCATATAGGCGGCACCTGGCCTGTTGACGCCGATCGAGGCGCGGGACCACGCATTCTCGACCACGACATCCTCCGAACCGGCCAGTGCGGGGGCCGACAGCCCTGCAACCGTCAAAAGCACGGCCAATGCATTGGTATATCTCAACTTCTTCACCACTCGTTTCTCCTGCCTCCGCAAATCAGCTTTGGCTTGCCGCAACTTCCACTGCCACCAGCCTCTGCAATTCGGCCTCACCGAACGGATCGAGAGGCTTGCCGTTCACGAAGAACGTGGGCGTTTGGCGGACCCCGACTGTCTCGACATCGGCGCGGTCCTGGTTGAGCACCGCCACAACACCGGGGGCCAGCATCTGTGTCCGGGCAGCTTCGACATCCAGACCTCCGCTTGCTGCAATCTCAAGGATCAATCCGGGTGCCGGGGTCCCGTGAGACGCCCATCTGGGCTGCTCTCGCAAGACTGCCTCGAGCACAGGTTCAAACACGTCCTGCATGCGCGCCGCCTCGAGCACACGGATCGCTTCTACCGACGCCTCGCCGTGAAAAGGCGTATAGCGGCTTACAACGCGCACCGCGTCTCCGTGCTCCGCCATGATATCCTCGACGACCGGATAGAAAGCGCGGCATGCCTCGCAGGCCGGGTCGAAGAATTCAACGATGGTTACGGGCGCATCCTCGGGCCCGAGGATCGGGGAATAGGGTCGGATCAGCGCGTCGGCCATTTCAGGGTCGATGGGATCGGACGCGGCAATCGGGTCGGGGCGGGTGGCATACCAGGCGGCACCGCCGAAACCGGCGACCCCGAGCGCGAGAACGGACAGGATGAGGCCGCGTCGTTTCATTTTTGTGTTTCCTTCAGTGAGAGAGCCGACAGCAGACCGATCATCGCGAAGGCGACGAGCGCCATCAAAGGAATCGGAATGCCGAAGACCAGTTGATTGTCGTCGGTACAGGATGGGCCGGTCGCCGTGCAGGGCTGGATACGCTCGGGGATAACGCCGACATAGAGGCCCAAGTGCCAAAGCGCGACGGCGGCACCGCCCAAAGCCAGCGCGATCCCGTAGCGACCCACGCGCCGATCCTGCCACCACAGCCCAAGCCCGAGGATGATGGCCAAGGGGAACATGAAGGCACGCTGGAACCAGCAGAGCACGCAAGGTGTCTGCCCCAGAACCTCGCCGATGAAGAGCACGGCAAGCGACGCGGTGAGCGCGATGATCCAGGCCAGGCCAAGGGCCGTCTCTCCGGAAAGTCGGGTCATGACGATCAGATCCTCTGTCTCAGATCGGCGAGGATCTCTTCGGCGGGCGTGCCGTAGGGCCAGGAGTCCGCGAAGCCTGCTTGCGTGTCGAAAAGGAAAAGATGCGACGTGTGACCCATCGTGTATCCGCCCGGCGCAGTCGCCTGCTCGATCCGCTCAAAGAATATCGGAAAGGTTTCGGATGTCGCGGCGATCTGCTCCGGTGTACCGGTCAGCCCGATGATCCCTGCGTCGAACAGGGGCACATACTCGGCAAGTGCAGTCGGCGTATCCCGCTCCGGATCAATCGTTATGAAAATCGGCTGAACCATTGCTGCCTCATCGCCCAGGCCCTCCATCACGGCCGCGACTTCGGACAGTGTTGTCGGACAGACGTCGGGGCAATTGGTGAAGCCAAAGAAGACCAGCATCCAGCGCCCTGCGAAATCTTCGTCCGTTTGGACCATGCCGCGATGATCGGTCAGTTCGAAATCAGCAAGAAACGGTGGTTCACTCTCGGTGCGGGCAAGATCGGCACGGTAGTCGGACCATAGCAACAGCCAGATGAAAACGAACGCCGCCGCGCCCGCCAACACCCACAATACCTTCTGAAGACCTGAAAGCCTCACGCCGCTCCGCCCGAACCTGATTCTATATTTTGTGTGCGTTTACATCCTCTAGCTACTGTAGGTTCAAGCGTGATTGTCATCGATCGGCCAACAATCACCGATCTGTGAAACTCGGGTGAAGCTTGTGATGCGCACCGCATAAAGCTACACCCACTGTAGGTAATGTGGGGAGCGGAAATGCTGACGATTGGGACGCTGGCGAAGAAGACCGGAACAAAGGTGCAGACCATCCGGTATTACGAGCAGATCGGACTTATGCCTGAGCCCGGCAGGACCGAGGGGGGCCAACGACGCTATGGCGACGCCGAACTCGACCGCTTGTCATTCGTCCGGCACGCACGGCAACTGGGGTTCTCGTTGGACGCGATCCGTGAGCTCCTCGATCTCAGCGATCATCCGGGAAAGTCCTGCGCTGAGGCGGATGCAATAGCCCGTCGGCAACTCAAACAGGTCGAGCAACGATTGGCGCGGCTCGAGGCGCTGCGGACGGAATTGAAGCGGATGGTGCATGAGTGCAGCGGCGGACAGACTTCTGATTGCCGTGTGCTCGAGGTACTGCGCGACCATTCCGAATGCCTGACCGACCATGAAGAGATCGGCGCCTGAGCAATTTCGACGACCTTTGATCGGAACGCAAAAAGCCCGGTGTTAGTTACTCATTGGCAATTCACTAATTTGGATACCCGGCATGGCGGAGCAGAGAAACGCAACGGAAAGACGCACACTCTGGATCGTGCTGGGTCTCAACATCGGGCTGGCAGTCGCTTTCTTCGCCTCGGGCGCATTCGGCGAGTCAAGCGCGCTTATCGCCAATGGCCTCGACAATCTGTCGGACAGTTTCGTCTACGCGATCAGCCTCTTCGCGCTGTCCCGCTCCGCCAAGTGGAAGCGCGGAGCGGCGAACGTTTCGGGCGGCCTGCTGATCCTCTTCGCCCTTGGAATCCTGTATGACGCGTGGCGCCGCTACGTCGGCGGATCGGATCCTCTTGGCACGATCATGATTGTCATGGCGCTGGTAGCGGCGGCCATCAACGCACTTTGCGTCTGGCTGCTGGCACGGCTTCGCGATCCAGACGTAAACATCCGAGCGGCGAATACGTTCAGCTGGAACGACTTCGCGGCCAATCTCGGAATCGTCGTCGCAGGCGGGCTCGTAGCCTGGCTCGGAACGAATTGGCCGGACCTTGTCGTGGGCGTGATTGTCGCCGGCATCGCGGCCTGGGGTGGCGTCGGAATCCTGAGAGACGCGCATGGTGAACACCACAAGGCGGTGCACAATGACGATCAGGTAACCAAGGACTCGGCCTGAAATCGGGGCTTGAAGCTACAGTGACTGTAGCAACTACATATTCTCGTGAACGATTCGAGGAGGTATCCCGTGAACCCCGCCGACCCTCATTTGGCCAAAACCCGGCTGCTGGATTTTGACGCGACCTCAATTGCAAAACTGATCGAGGAGCGCGGCTGGGCAGACCTTCCCAGCGACGACCGAATTGGGGCCATCTACGATTTCGTCAGGAACGAGATTACCTTCGGCTACAACCGCGCCGACGACATTCCGGCGTCCGAGGTCCTCGCAGATGGCCACGGGCAGTGCAACACCAAGGGCACGCTCCTCATGGCCCTGCTGCGTGGCGTGGGAGTTCGCTGCCGACTGCACGGGTTCACAATCCACAAGGCGCTTCAGAGAGGCGTCGTTCCGGAACTCGTCTATCCCCTCGCGCCGTCCGAAATCCTCCACTCCTGGGTAGAGGTGGACTTGGGCGACGGATGGGTCAATCACCGCCAGAACTTCGGATTTGTGCGCGACTTGCTCTATCGCCACGTCATCCGTCACTGGATGAATGCCAGGGTTCGCCGCATCCGCCGCGGAATCTTGCCGCCGGTCCCCGGATTCGATCGGCCGAACCACCGCCATGAGGAGACGAACCGTGCCGCATGATCACGGCCACGCCCACATCGATCCTCAATCCGGTGATCGTCGCGTCTCCATCGCCATCTGGGCCAACGGCCTCCTGACGGTCGCGCAGATCGTCGGCGGGATCCTTTCCGGCAGCCTCGCGCTGATCGCGGATGCCCTCCACAATTTCTCGGACATGGCGTCGCTGGTGATCGCCTTCTTCGCGCGTAAGATCGCTCGCCGCCCGGCGGACAAGCGCATGACCTTCGGCTATGGGCGGGTAGAAATCGTCGCAGCGCTCATCAACTACACGACACTTATCCTGATCGGCTTCTACCTGATCTACGAGGGTGGCATGCGCATGATCGACCCACCAGAGGTACAGGGCTGGACGGTGGTGATCCTGGGCGGTGTGGCACTGGTCGTCGACACGTTGACGGCGCTGCTCACCTATTCGATGCAGAAAGGCAGCGTGAACATCCGTGCGCTCTTCCTGCACAACCTATCGGACGCTTTGGCCTCCGTGGCGGTCATCATCGGCGGCTCGCTCATCCTCCTCTACAACATGCGGTGGGTCGACCCGGCGATCACCATCGGCATCGCTCTCTACATCCTCTACCTCGCATTTACCGAGATCGGCGGTCCGATTCGGACGCTGATGCTCGGCAGTCCACCGGACATCGATAATGAAACCGTCGTTCAGGCGATGCGGGGTGTGGATGGTGTCGCGGACGTTCATCACGTGCATCTGTGGCAGATGCAGGAGCACGAGGCGGCTCTGGACTGCCACGTCGTGCTGACAGCGGACGGCTGGGGTCAAATCGAAAAGATCAAGGCCGCGATCAAGGACCGGCTGAAGGACGATTTCAGCATCGGTCATTCGAGTCTGGAATTTGAGCACGAAGACCGCGCACACGAAAACGCTGACCTCTACGGTCACGGCAAACCGGAAAAAGAGGAGGAAAACCATGTTCACCGAGACACTGACAGCTCATGACGACACGATTGGCCTCGCCTGCGAGGGCAAGCTCAGCGAAAGCGACCTGAAACGGATGCACGCCCTGCTTCATGAGCGCCTGCAAGAGACAAGTAAGCCCGGCCTGGTTCTCGATCTCACGAGGTTCGAAGGCTACGATGGGCCGTCCGCTCTGCTCGAAGATCTGAAAATCGACACAGCCCATAGGAATGACTTCCGCCGCGTCGCTGTGGTGGGCGAAGGGGCTTTGTTGGAGTGGGGAACCAGGTTCGCCGACGTGCTGACCACGGCAGAACTCCGTTAGTTCGACCCGGCGGAAATGAAGGCGGCAATCGCCTGGGCAAGTGAAAGGTAGAGTAGCTTTCAATCAGATGCCTTCGCAGAAGACAGCATCTGTTCGAAACCATAAACAAAAGAACTACAGCAGTTGCGAGACCCAAGAGCAATCCGAAAGTTCTGAACATGGTCGCTCCTTTCGCAAAGGAGTAACTTTGGTACGGTGGCACTGCCCTTGCCGGGGCATTATCAAATCGTAATGTTTTAGCGGCTCAGGGCGCCAGTTGGTTAACATAAACTTCATTATGCGGCTTTATATTTTGCGTTGCGATAGTATATTATCGTATGTATGCTGAACTCCTCTCACGGAGGTCCCCCAGTATGCGCCATTTACTCAAGAAGCTCCTCCCCTCGGTCGCAGTCGCTTTGGCCGCGACAAGCTTTTCGCTGCCGGCACCCGCCCGCGCGCAGACCTACCCGATCGATTGCGCGATCCTCTTGTGCCTGTCTGGCGGCTGGCCCGCTTCCGTCCCTTGCGCCCGAGCCCGCGCCGAGTTCATCCGGCGGATTACGCCTTGGCCAGTGGAACCGCCGCTGCAAATCTGGCGCTGTCCCATGGGCGCGTCCTATGAGAGCGATCGGCAATCAAACAACGCTGACCGCATAATTGAAGCCTTGTACCGGACCGACAACCGTCGACCGCTCCAATCCTTGCCAGTAGATAATCTCGTTCCCACAGACTTCACCCTTCGGCTTGTTCAGGACCGCGCGGACATCGATATCAGCGGGCCAGAGTTCAATTTCGTGCGGTCCATCCGCGTCTTCGATGTACGGTATGCACGACAGCACGAGTCCGGGCGCGATGGGGATTGTAACCGAAGCGCGACCGTGGTCCTCGGCACCTACGGGACCCAAGGCGATTTCTCATGGCAGCGATCTTCCATAACTGCCCTGCCCGAGGCCCATGTGGGACTTGAACGTTGGGGCCAGAATTGCCCGGGTATCTATCACCGATCTGTCTTCGTCGATTGGCGTGACTATGAGGGCAACTACGGCTTCGAACAGGTGAACTACTAGCGCTGACAAAGACAGCTTTGCCATCATGCTGCGAGAATTTTAGCGTGCTGAGTTGTTCAAATACCGGCCCTTCGCTGCTTTCGGTGCGTTTGTCCGGAGAGCGGACTAAGCACCATTTCGCTGCGGCTGCGCCAGTGGCCGCTTCAGCTCAATCCGAAAAAACGGTTAAACCTAGAGAACCCACAAGGGAATGCTTTCCCCCGCTGCAGGCTACATCACTCACCGCTGTATCAATTGCGGCGCATCGGCATCCCCAAGGGCCATTTCGGGCAGCCAAGTGATAAGCTGAGGAAACGAGATCAGCGCCGCGATCAGTGCAATCTCAATGGCAACAAGGGTAACCGACCGATTGTGGCCGCCTGCCTGAGGCTGGGGTTCCGAGGTAAGACACGTGCATAACGACGTCGTTATGCACGTGTTTTATTCGGAGGAGCCATGCTGGGCGAGGTTCTGGGTGTCGAACGGCGCCGACGGTGGAGCGAAGATGAGAAGCTGGAGATCCTGTCGGAAGTCGGCGTCGGCGGGGTGTCGGTGACGCAGGTCGCGCAGCGCCACGAGATCACGCGGTCCCAGATCTACGGCTGGCGGCGTGATCTGAAGAAGAAGGGCCTATGGTCGCCGGATCGCGGGGCCGTTTTCCTGCCAGTGGATTTTAATTCGTGCCCGGA
>NZ_JHZF01000020.1 GCF_000688295.1 Pseudooceanicola nanhaiensis DSM 18065
CTAGGCTCTGGACTCATTGAGTTTCACAGCCAATAGATGACGATTGCAGCGAGAGCGATGGCAGAGAAGAATGCCTTTGGGCATCTGTCGTACCTGGTTGCCACACGCCTCCAGTCCTTGAGCCTGCCGAACATGATCTCAATGCGGTTGCGGCGTTTGTAACGCCGCTTGTCGTATTTGACCGGGGTCTTGCGTTGGCTCCGGCCTGGGATGCAGGCGCGGATCCCCTTGTCTTGCAGGGCTTCTCGGAACCAATCAGCGTCGTAGCCCCGATCCCCGAGCAGCCAATCGACGTTCGGTAGGCTGCTGAGCAGCGCACGCGCACCGATGTAATCGCTGACCTGCCCCGCGGAGACGAAGAAGTTGATCGGGCGGCCTTTACTATCGCAGAGGGCGTGCAGCTTGGTGTTCATGCCACCCTTCGTGCGACCGATCAGCCGACCACGCCCCCTTTTTTCACGCCCAGACTGGACGCAGTACGATGTGCCTTCAGGTAGGTCGCATCGATCATCACTGTCTTCTTCTCGCCATGCCCGGCTGCCAACCCCGCCAGCATCAGCGCGAAGATGCCTTTGTCGCTCCAGCGCTTCCAACGGTTATAAAGCGTCTTGTGAGGACCATACTCCTTCGGCGCATCCCTCCAGCGCAAGCCATTGCGGTTTATGAATATAATCCCGCTCAGGACGCGCCGGTCGTCGACACGCGGCTTGCCGTGGGACTTCGGGAAGTAGGGCTCCAACCGCGCCATCTGCGCGTCGCTCAGCCAGAAAAGATCAGACATGTCACCGCTCGTTTTCCGAACGCTGAATCATGCCCTTCGGCTGAAATCAATGGGTCCTGAGCCTAGCATCACACGCGCAGGCACAACGCCCAGCAGCTCAGTTTCGCTGTCCGGCCGCAATCGAAAGACGCCGCGCGACGTCCATCACCATGTCCTGATAGGATGCACGGTTCGCGATCCCGCGGTCCAGCGGAACTCCGATGAGCAGGGCGCCGATGACATGGGACTGTCCGTCGTAAATCGGCGCGGCAATTCCCGCCGCTTCCGCCATTGCCTCTCCGGCCGTAAAGCAGACACCTCCGCGCCGCACCTCCTCAAGCGCGGCATGGATCTTCCCGGGGTCGGTGACCGTACGCGGGTTGAACTGTCGCAAGGGTTCTTCCGCCAAGTACCTCTCGCGCCACTCCGCGTCGGCATAGGCCAGAAGCACCTTTCCGCTAGCCGTGGCGAAGACCGGTCGGGTTGCGCCGATCGGAACCACGTAGCGGATGGAAAGATTGCTTTCGACGACGTCCTCGTACACCACGACTCTTCTGTCCCGGTCCAGCGTGGTGAAAACGGAGGTCTCTCCGGTCAGGTCCCGCAGAAGCTTGAGATGGTGGCGCACCATCTGCGGGAACCGCGACCGGGCAAGGATGGATGTCGCGAACTGGAACACCCGGGGGCCAAGACTGTACAGGCCATTCTCATGGATCAGGTAATCCTGATCGGCGAGCGGCCGCAGCATCGTCAGAAGAGAACTTTTCGGCGCCCCCAGAGAAACGCTGAGTTCGGCGAGTGTCATCGCCCCCTGTTCGGACTCCGCAATGTGCTCGAACAGGTTCATCAGGCGCTTGATTGAACGAGGCGGAGTCCGGCGCCCATCGGGCGTAGAACCGGACTTCGCCGAAGTGTGTTTTTCTCGGCTCATGCGACGCCTTCGCTTTGACCAGCCTGTCCGGCAGCCCTCAGGTGACCTGGACGCCGGAAATCCCATTTCCGGTTGTGGAATTCAAGCAGGGGAAAGCCGCTCATGCCAGACACCATCAAGATTTACAAAGAGAACGCCACGCTCGTGTTGGAACTTGCGCGCCCGAAGGTCTTCAACTGCCTGTCGATGCAGGTTTTCGCCGAGTTGCGGGACGGCCTGACGACCGCCGAGAAGGACAAGTCCATCCGCGCGGTGCTGATCCGGGCCGAGGGCAAGCACTTCTGTACGGGCGCCCAACTTGGCGAGGTGAAGGAGAAGATCGCCGACAAGGCCGAACTCGACGGCTTTCTCGCGCTTGGTCACGAGGTGCTGTGCCGATTCGAAGCAAGCCGTCTGCCGGTTGTCGGCCAGGTGCAGGGCCTGTGTCTGGCGGGCGGCTTGGAACTTGCCCTAGCCTGCGACGTCGTGATTGCGGGCCGTAGCGCGACTTTCGGAGATCAGCACGCCCAATTCGGTCTTGTCCCTGGTTGGGGAGGGTCAGCGAGGCTGCCGCGGGCAGTAGGGATGGGGCGGGCCATGGACCTCTTCCTGTCGGTTCGCTGGCTGGATGCCGAGACGGCCGAACGCTGGGGCCTCGTGAATTATGTCGTGGACGATTCGGACCTGGCCGCGACTTCGCTGGAATATTGTGCCAAGCTGGCCACCCGCTCGGGGCCGGGTCTTGCCGGAATGAAGCAGCTGGCCCGCGAGGGTATCGACACGAGCCTGGATGGAGCGCTGACGCTGGAGCGGTTGACGGCCCCCGACTTCCTGATGTCCGCCAACGTCGCGGAAGGTATCGCGGCGTTCGAAGGCAAGCGGGACCCGGTCTTTCCCGAAGCCTGAATGGCGGGGCAGGGGGCCGGGCAATCGGTCAAGGCACGTAAATGCAAACGGCCTGCGGAGCGATCCGCAGGCCGTTCCGACATCTCTGCCGAAGGATCAGCTGTAGAGCATCTTGTACGGCAGGTAGGTCGACAGTGCCGGGAATGGGATCAGCATGGCCATGATGAAAAGCTCGGCGACGAGGAACCACATGACGCCCTTGAAGATGGTGGGCAGAGCGATCGCATCGCCGACCACCCCCTTGACGACGTAGACGTTCAATCCGACCGGTGGCGTTATCATCCCAATCACCAGGTATTTCACCACGATCACGCCGGCCCAGATCGGATCGATGTGTGCGGCCTTGAAGATCGGCAGGATCACCGGAAGCGTGAGCAGCAGAACGCCGAGCGGATCGAGGAACATCCCTAGCAGCAGGAACACGACCGACAGACCCAGGATGATCGTAAGTTGGTCGACCCCCAGAAGCGCGATCTGCTGCGCGATGAAGCTCGGCACCCCGGCGAAGGCCAGGAACCGCGTATAGAGCAGGGCGCCGATGGCCACGAAGAAGATCGAGGCGGTGCTTTCCAGCGCCTCGACAATGCTGTCCCGGATCGTCGTCCGCGTCAGATTCCGCTGCGCGGCGGCGATGATCGGAGCGAAGGTGCATCCCAGGGCAGCCGCCTCGGTCGCGGTCGCGATGCCGCTGTAGATGCTGCCCACGACACCCAGCACGAGCAGCGGGATGGGCCAGACGTTCAGCAGGATGCGCAACCTGTCGCCCCAGCTGACGTCCACGGCTGTCCTCGGACCCAGCTCGGGATTGATCGAGCAACGGATGTAGATCATCACCGAATAGACCGCAGCCGTCAGCAGCCCGGGAATGATCCCCGCCATGAGCAGGGCGCCGATTGAGGTTTCGGTGTACCAGCCGTAGAGGACGAACATGATCGACGGCGGGATCAGCGCGCCGAGCGTGCCCGCGGCCGACACGCAGCCGGCGGCAAGGGCGGGACCGTATTTCTCCCTCAGCATCTCCGGGATCGCGATGCGGCCCATTGCTGCGCAGGTGGCCAGCGACGAGCCGGACGCAGCGGCAAACCCGGCCGACGCGAAGTTGGTCGCGATCGCCAGCCCTCCGGGAAGCCATGACAGCCAGAGCCGGGCGGCTTCGAACAGACTCTTCGTCAGGCCCGTGTGAAAGGCGATCGCCCCCATGAAGATGAACATCGGGACCGCCGACAACGACCAACTCGCCCCGAACTCCATCGGCAGATCGCCGAAGATGCCGAGGGCGGCACTGGTCCCGCGGATGAAGATCAGACCGATCAGGGAGAGAGCGCCAAGGGCCAGGGCAATTGGTACCCGGCAAGCGATGAGCAACAGAAGACAGGGGACCGACAGCAGGCCGATGGCAATGTTGGACATGGGTACTTGCCAGCTTGAAGCGTGGGAATGGAGAGGAAGCGGACCGTCGACAGATGACTTATTCGGTCATCATGGTGGCGGCCTTCTTGTCGGTCGTTGGTCTTCCCTCGCCGGTGAGGCCGAACCGGAAATCACGCAGGGCCTGCGCGATTAGGACAAGGGCCATGATCCCGAAGGCCACCACCAAGACCCAGCAGGACGGCCATACGGGCATGTCGAAGAAGGTCACATCCTGGATTTCGTTCCGGTGCGTCGATTCCACCGCCTGTTCGAAAACGAGCCAGGTCAGCAGGCTGACGTAGATCCCGGGCCCAAAGGTTTCGAGGAACCGGCGGATCCCGCCGCTGCCACCCGACAGGTGATAGCTTTCGAACGGGCCGGTGATGCACCACTTGCGACCGGGACCCTCGACCAGCGCCTTGTCGATATCCTCGGCCGAGGCCACGCCTTCGACCAACAGGCTTACCGCCTCGCGCCACAAGGCTCCGGCAAGGCGATTGCCGATATGTCCGAAGACCTCGCGGTTCAGGCGCACCGGCACCTTTCCCCAGTGCGCATAGGTCGCGATGGCCGCGTCAACGGCGTCCGGATCAGTCTGGTCACCGCCGACCACCTCGACCAGACGCAGCAGGTGCGTCGGGGTAAAGGGATGACCCAGAACGCAGCGTTCGGGGTGACGGCAGAGCTGCTGCATCTCCGTCACCGGCAGCGAAGAGGTCGAGCTGGCGATCAGGACATCTGGCGGAAGCACCGCGTCCATCTCGGCGAGCAGCCGGCGCTTCAGGTCCAGTTGCTCGGCCGCGTTCTCCTGGACGAAGTCGCAGCCCTTCATGGCCTGGGCCAAGTCCGTGAACACCCGGACCCGCGCGGGATCGGCGCCTGGCGCCAGATGGCCCCCGAGGTCGGGCCACATCCGCGCCACTGCGCCGTGCGGCTCGTCCTCCGCTTCCTGGCGGCGCACAAAGACCCGCACGTCAAGGCCGCGCGCCAGAAAGAAGGCGACCCACGCCGACCCGACATACCCGGTGGCCACGACGCCGACCGTCCCGATGGCGGCGCCCGATTTGTAGCGGCTCATTCGGTGTCATCCCGGGATGAGGCGGCCGCAAGAATCTCTTCGGTATGTTCCCCGAGGCGCGGCGCAAGGCTGCGGATCCGTCCGGGCGAGGCCGAGAAGCTGGTGGTGATATCCATCGCGACGACAGAACCTTCGGTCGGATGATCCATCTCGCGAAAGAAGCCGACCTCGTCCAGGTAGGGGTCGGTCAGCAGGTCGGCCAGGTCATAGACTGGCCCGTGCGGAATATCGGCCTGGGCGAACAGGTCGTTCCACTCCGCCGTCGTGCGCAGGGCCACTGCCTCGGCCACGATGCCGTACAGGATGTCGATGTTGCGGGCCCGGTTGGCCGTGATGGCAAAGCGCGGATCTGTCGCCAGGTCGGGCTTGCCTATGGCGTCGTACAGGCGCCGGTACTGGGCATCGTTGTTGGCCATGACCGCGATATGCCCGTCGCGCGTGGCATAGGGGCGGCGATTCGGCGTGAACATCCGCAGATAGCCGACACCCTGTTCCGGTTCCCGCAATGTCGCGCCCCACAGATGCTCGGGCATGTTCAGCGCCACCATGCTGTCGAGCATCGGGACATGCACTTCCTGCCCTTCGCCGGTGCGCTCGCGCCAGAGCAGCGCCATCCCTATAGCGGACGCAAGGGCATTGCCGCAGAACTTGTCCGCAAGCACCGTCGGCAGATAGCCCGGCCGCCCGGTGACGCGCCCGATCATCCCCGAGAGGCCGCAGCGTGCCTGGATTACATCGTCGAACGCCGGGGCCTCGGCCAACGAGCTGCCGGGCCGGAAGCCGCCCGCCCAGGCGTAGACGATGCGCGGGTTCACCGCCTGAATCTGCTGATAGTCGATGCCGAGGCGCCTCGCGGCACTCGCCCGCATGGAATGGACGAAGACATCGGCCGTCGCAACCAGCGCCATCAGATGATCGCGCGCCTCGGGCTCCTTCAGGTTCAGCACGACGCTCTTCTTGTTCCGGTTCAGGTTCAGGAAGAAGGCGCCCATGGCCGGGCTGCGCGCTGGTCCGACGTGGCGGGTATAGTCCCCGCCCGGCTCCTCGATCTTGATCACTTCGGCCCCGAGGTCGCCCAGGTGCTGGGTGGCCAGCGGCCCCAGCACATTGATCGTCAGGTCGATGACCCGGAAGCCGGAGAGCGGTCCGTTCGCCGCAGGTCGACCGTTGGTCTGGCTCACTCTGCTGTCCCCCCTGCATGTGCCAAGTGTCCGGGCCAGCATGGCCGCGACCTGCGCCTTCGGCAAGGGATCGGGCGGACAGGGCGCCGAACCGCACGCATGTGCGTTTCTGCCGCTCATCCGGTTGCATCTTCCGGTTCCGGTCCCCTGACATTGTGCGCGCCCCGGTCGCCGAATAGGTCCTGACCGGACGACCGAGCCAGAAATGATGCGCCGCGATGAAGGCGAAGATCGATCTCGAAACCGTCCGGGCCTTCTGTGACCGGTGTCCCTTCAACCGCTGGCTGGGCCTGACGATTGTCGAGATCGGCGACAACTGGCTGCGCATGACCATGCCGTGGAAGACCGACCTGCTGTCGTCGCCCGAGCTTCAGCTGGTGCATGGCGGTGTCTTGGCGTCGCTGATCGACAGTGCCTGCGGTTATGCGGCGGCCCTCGTCGCCGGTCACACGGTCCCGACCGTCGATTTGGTGACCGATTATCACAAGGCCGCGGTCCCGGGCCCGCTGGAGGCCCGGGCCGAGGTGATCCGCGCCGGCCGCAGCCTCATCACCGCCCGGGCCGAGGTGCGCGACTGCGAGGGCAACCTGGTCGCCAGCGGGCGCATCGTGGCCTTCGGCGCGCGGGCGAACAATCTGGGCGGCAAGGTGCCCCCGCCCGCCTGACTTGAGCGCGGCGCTTTAGGCCTCATCCGCGTTCTGTGCGATGAAGGTGCTCCTCCGGCGGATGCCGGGGATCACCATCATCGCCACGGTGCCGACGGCCAGAAGCAGGAAGCACAGGCTTATCGGGCTGGTCACGAAGACGCTGAAGTCACCGTTCGAGATCAGAAGTGCGCGCCGGAAATACTCTTCCAGCATCGGACCGAAGACCAGCCCGAGGATGAAGAGCGCCGGGCTGCACCCGCATTTCACCGTCAGGAAGCCCAGCACGCCGAAGAAGGCGGCGACATAAAGGTCGAACCCCGACATGTTGACCGAGAAGACACCCATGCAGGCGAAGCCCATGATCAGGATATAGAGCCAGTGGTAGGGGATCCGCAGCATCCGCACCGAGAGCCCGACCAGCGGCAGGTTCAGCACCAGCAGCATCAGGTTGCCGATCCACATGCTGACGATCAGGTCCCAGAACAGGTTCGGATGGTCGGTGATGACCCGCGGCCCCGGCGCGATGCCCTGGATCATCAGCGCGCCCAGCATCAGCGCCATGGTCGGGCTGCCCGGAATGACCAGCGTCAGGGTCGGAATGAAGGCGGTCTGCGAGGCCGCGTTGTTGGCGGATTCAGGCGCCGCGACGCCCTGTATCGCCCCCTTGCCGAAGATGTCGGGGGTGCGCGAAATGGTCTTCTCAAGCATGTAGGCCGCAAAGGCTGCGATCGACACGCCCGCACCTGGCAGAACGCCGAAGAATGACCCGATGGCGGTGCCGCGCAGGATCGCGGGAGAGGCGTCGCGCATGTCCCGACGGGACGGCATCAGGGATCCGGTCGAGACCTTGAAGACGTTGCGGCTGTCGGGATCGTTGGCGGACATGATGATCTCGCTCAGGGCGAAGAAGCCGACGGCGACGATGACGAAGCTGATGCCCTCGTAGAGCTGCGGCAGATCGAACGCGAAGCGCGTCCGGCCCGATGTCAGGTCGGTGCCCACGGTCCCGAAGAGGATGCCAAGCATCGCGACCCCGATCCCCTTGACCAGCCCGCCACGCGCCAGCGCCGCCGTGGCCACCAGCGCAAAGACGATGAGCGTGGCATATTCCGGCGCACGGAACTTCAGCGCGATCGAGGCGATGGCCGGCCCCGCGACGATGATCAGCGCGGTACCGATGGTGCCTGCGACGAACGACCCGATGGCAGCAATGGCGAGCGCCGGGCCCGCGCGCCCCTGCCGCGCCATCTGGTAGCCGTCGATGCAGGTGACCGCCGACGAGGTCTCTCCCGGCAGGTTGACCAGGATCGAAGTGGTGGATCCGCCGTAGGCCGATCCGTAGTAGATACCGGCCAGCATGATCCATGCCGAAGGTCAGCGGCAGCAGCAGGCTGATCGAGACCTGTGGACCCACCCCCGGCAGCACGCCGATGGCGGTTCCCAGCGTCACGCCCAGAAGGCAGTATAGCAGGTTCGTGGGCGCGGCCGCGACCTGCAGGCCAATCATCAGTCCGTTCAGAATGTCCATGCGTCCGGCACCAGTTTGAGCGGCAGGCCAAGGGCGGTTCCGAAGATCAGGATGACCACGCCCACCAGAACGACGCCGACGATGAGAAGTTCGAGCGGCCGGCCACTGCGGTCGGCCTTCCAGGCGATCAGGGTCATAAGCACCAGGGCAGGCACGACCCCGAGGGATTCGACCGTGGCGCCGAAGACGACCACGGCCAGCAGGATCGCCGCGAATGGCCGCGCCACTGTGAAGACGAAGCGCGCGGCGCCTGCCTGGACCAGCGAGCGCACCGCCAGCACCAGCCCCAGCACTGCCAGGATCGCCCCCGCGACGGCGGGCAGGAACCCCGGTCCCATCCGGGCGACCGAGCCGATCCCGTAGCTGATGTCGCCGATCACCCCGGTCACGCCGAAACCGACGAACAGCGCCCCCAGCAGCATGTCCTCGCGCAGCTGCATCGTCACCTCCCGCTCCCACAGTTCATTCCGCCTTGATCCCGGTGGCGGCGATGACCTTCTTCCAGCGCGCGGCATCCTCGGTCACGACCTGCTCCAGGGCGCTGCCGGGTTCGGCAAGGACCGTTACGCCGAGACCCTTCATCTTCTCCGCGACCGCCTCGGCCCGGACCGTGTCGATCAGCGCCGTTTCCAGACGCGTGCGTATGTCGTCGGGCGGGCCAGCGGGGACGAAGATGCCGTTCCAGATCGTCGCGGTGACGGCCGGATAGCCCACATCGCCCATCGTCGGCGTTTCGGGGATCAGGGCGTCGCGGTTCCTGGCGGCAATTGCGAGCGCACGAACCTGGCCGTTGGCAATATAGGGGGCCAACGTGGCGGGGGAGGAGATCTATAGGTTAACCTCTCCATCCAGCACAGCCTTGAAGGCCGGACCCGACCCGCCGTAGGGCACATGAACCATGCTGGCGCCGGCTTCGACATTGAACAGCTCTCCCACCAGGTGACCCGAGCTTCCGATGCCGGCGGACCCGAAGGTGATGCGATCCCCCGCCTTGATCTTTGCCATCAGCGCCGGGAAATTCGCGATCTCGGATTGCTCGGCCACGGCGAAGGCCAGCGCCGTCTCGTTCAGGAGCGCAACGGGAACGAGGTCGGTGAACGGGTCATAGGTCATGTCGCTGCGCAAGTAGGGCGCGACCGAAATCCCGGCGGGAGTCGACAGGATCAACGTGTATCCATCGGGCTTCGAGCGCGCGACGAAGCCGTGGCCCACGGTCGTGCCGCCCCCGGTCTTGTTCTCGACCACGACAGTCCCGCCCAGTTGGCGGCCAAGCTCATCAGCCAGCAGACGGGCGATCGTGTCCTGCGATCCGCCCGGCGCATAGGGCACGATCAGCGATACCGGACGCGAGGGGAAGTCGTCCGCCGAGGCGACGGATCCGGCGGTCAGGCCAAGCGCGGCAAGCGCGGCCGCTAGAAATCTCATGATGTCCTCCCGTTCTGGCCGGCGCCCGGAACGGGGTGCGGCCATCGCCCCGCCTTCGTGGCGGGGTCCGGGCCAGCGTCGGGATTGTCCCCGCGTCGCTCAACATTTCCGTCGGCCGGACGGGGGGCATCAACATATCCGTGTTCCCTTGTCCGGCCTGCGAAAACCCGGCCGCCTCAGGTCGCGGTGAAGTCCGGCTTCCGCTTCTCCCGGAAGGCGGCGACCGCTTCCTTGTGGTCGTTGCTGCGGAACAGGAAAGGCTGGCTGTCGCGCTCGGCCCGGAAGCAATCTCCCACGGACCCGGCCGCCCCGTCGGCATAGATCGCCTTGGTCAGCGCGACCGCAAGCGGTGCCGAGGACGCGAAATCGCCCGCGACCTGCAGGGCCCGGTCGAGCGCCGCGCCGTCGTCGCAGAGTTCGTCCGCGATGCCGATGGCCAGCGCCTCTTCCGCGCGGATCATGTTCGCCATCATGATCAGGCGCTTGACCCGTCCCACGCCGACACGCTGCGGCGGGGTCCAGAACAGCCCCAGATCGGGGGCCAGACCAACCTTGGCGAAGGCCGCCGAATACCTGGCGCCGCGGGCGCTGACCACATAGTCCGAGGCGGCGGCAAGGGCCAGTCCGGCCCCCGCGGCCGGCTCCTCGACCGCGGCGATCACCGGTTTCGGCCCTGCCACGATGCACCGGGTGATCTTGTTGTTGCGCCAGATGCCGTTCCGGCTTTCGAGGATCTTCCGGTCGGATTTCATGTGGGCGATGTCTCCGCCCGAGCAGAAGGCGCCATGCCCCCCGGTCAGGACGATGACGCGGCAGGTCTCGTCGGCCACGAGGTCCTCGAAAGTGTCGAGAAGTCCGGCCAGCATGTTCGGGGAGCGCGTTGCGGGTGCGGGCATTGTCCATGGTGACCACGACGATGCCGCCGTCGTGCCGGTCCCTGCGGACCACGGATAGATTTTCGGTCACAGTGTCGCCTCCGTTCCCATTATGAGCGTTGCCTGACTGGACAGCGTTCTGCCGTTGCCATGAGCCAGGGCCGCCTCGACATCGCGCACCTGGCACTGACCTCCTTCGCCCCGTATCTAGGTGATTGCCTCGACCATCGTGAACAGGCCGTACATCCCCGGATGCACGCACGAGAGGCCGCCGCCGTCGGTGTTCACGGGCAGCGCACCGCCCGGGGCAATCTGCCCGTCCGACACGAAGGCGCCGCCCTCACCTTTGGCGCAGAAGCCGAGGTCTTCCAGGAACAGGATCGTGTTGATCGTGAAGGCGTCGTAGAGCTCGACCACGTCGACATCCGACGGTCCGAGGCCGGCTGCCGCAAAGGCGCGTTTGCCCGGCCACTTCGCGCCGGTGACGGTCATGTCGGGCATCATGTAGATCTCGTTGTGCGTGACGCACTGTCCGGCGCCCAGCAGATAGGCCGGCCGGTCGGCCAGGTCGCGGGCGCGGTCCGCCCGCACAATCACCACCGCCGCGCCGCCGTCCGTGACAAGGCAACAGTCGGTCTTGCGCAAGGGGGTCGAAATGGGACGCGCCGCAAGACAATCCTCGATGCTCAGGTTCTGCCCATGCATGAAGGCGTCGGGGTTGAGATTGGCCCATTTCCGGGCCGCTACCGCGACCTCGGCCTGCTGTTCCGCCGTGGTCCCGTACTCGTGCATGTGCCGCGAGGCAGCCAGGGCATAGGCCGACAGCGGGATCATCGGTCGGAAGGGGCCGACATAGGGTGAGGGCTTGATCGACTGGATCAGCTTGCCGCCTTCGGTCCGTTGGTTGGATCCATAAGCGATCAGGGCCACGTCAATGGCGCCGGAGGCCAGCAGATGCGCCGCGGCGAAAGCATGGACCAGGAAGGCGGATCCGCCGGTCCGGTTGTTGTCCATGTAGCGCGGGTTGATGCCCAGCTGCTGGATGAAGGTCATCTGGTTGAGGTAGTCGTTCGGATGGCCCGTGAAGACGGCATCGACGTCGCCGGGTGTCAGGCCCGCGCAGTCGAGCGCCTTCAGCGCCGAGATCACCATCAGGTCCATCGAGCTGTAGCCGTGCGCCTCGCCCATCCCGTGGGTCGCGTGGCCAACGAAAGCTGTCTTGCCGCGGGGGAAGTCGCCGGTCTCCATCATGCGCCCTCCGCCGGAGTGAAGACGACATGCGGGACGTCCTCGCCTTCTGCCCGGATTACCGCTGTCACCGGCATGCCGATCCGCACCTCTGCCGAGGCGATGCCGTCCACGCGCGTCATCATGCGAACCCCTTCGTCCAGCTCCACGATGGCGACGTTGTAGGGCTCTGCCGGAGGCCGTTGACCGACGACCGTGACCGCGTAGACGGTCCCCTTGCCGGAGACCTCGACCCATTCCAGGTCGCGCGCGCCGGTGACAGGCTCGGCCACGCGGGGGTGAAAGACGAAACGGCCGCTGGACCGGCTGCGCTGGATCATGAACCGGCCGGCGCGCAGGTGCTCGGCATATTCGACGTCGGGTTTCGGGTAGCTCATTCCATGCCCCTGATGGTGGATACGCCGCATCGTGAATTTGCGGCCGGGGCACGGGAACGGGGCGCGGAAATTTCCGCACATATGCGCGGAGAGGCGGGCCGCGCGCCCGCCGCCTTGGCATTATGTCAGGGCTTCTTCTGGGCCAGGAAGCCTGCCACCCGTTCGCGATGTTCGGGGGTGTTGCGCAGGACGGCCATGTGCGACGACATCATGTCGAGATGCGCGTCCAGCGCCATCGTCTGGGCCTGGTAGACTGCGCGCTTGTACATCCGGACCGCCTCCGGCGGCTGGCGGACGAAGGTGCCCGCCATCTCGATGGCGCGGGCCAGCGACTGCCCTTCCGGCGCGACCTCGGTCACCATTCCGATGCGCAGCGCCTCTTCCGCACCGACGGGCCGGGCGCTCCACAACAGTTCCAGCGCCCGGTCGATCCCGACGAGACGCGGCAGGTACCAGGCCCCGCCGTCGCCGGCGATCAGGCCCATGCTGATGTAGGATTCGGCCACGTTCGCCGTTTCGTCCATGATGCGGATGTCGCACATCAAAGCCATGTCGAGCCCCGCGCCACGCGCCACGCGCCACGCGCCACGCCGTTGATCGCGGCCAGCATCGGCTTGTCCATCCGTTCGAGCGTCAGGGCAATCGAATGGACGTATTTCCAGAGGAAGTTCTTCTGTTCCACCAGATCGTTGTTGTCGGCCCGCTCGCTCATCCGTCCGGCATCGCCGCCGGCACAGAATGCCTTCCCGGCCCCGGTCAGGATCAGCGCCCGGACCGCAGGATCGGCCTCGGCCTGCACCAGGAGGTCGCGCCAGGCTAGGATCATCTCCAGCGTGAAGGCGTTGTAGCGGTCCGGCCGGTTCAGGGTCAGGATCGCGATCCCGTCGTCGCGAAGCTCGTACTTGACCAGGTCGGTATCGGTCGATGTCATGCTTGTGTTCCTCGGTCTGTCAGTTCTGCGCCGTTTCAGTGGAAACCCCGACGCCGGCCAGGACAGAGGCGGTGTCGGCACCCAGTCCCGGCACGTCCGGGCTGACAGGCGCGTCGAAACCCGCGAACCGGAACGGCGCGTTCGGCACAAGGTAGCTGCCCGCCGGATCGGTGACGGTGCTGAAGCTGCCGCGCGCCAGGACCTGCGGATCGGCCATGGCTTCCCCCACGCGAAGGTAGCGGGTGCAGGGCACTGCGGCCGCAAGCAGCGCGTCCTCGCAAGCGGCCGAGGTGCGTTCCGTGGTCCATTCCTCGATCAGGCGCATCAGGATATCCCAATGCTCCTCGCGGATCTTCGTGTGCACGAAACGGGGATCTGAAATCCATTCGGGATGGTCCAGAACCTTCGCCAGCGTCTCGAAGTTTCTCTGGCTGGTCGGCGCGACGACGACGAAGCCGTCCGTGGTCCGGAGCGGCTGGTAGGTCCTGAGCGGGGCAGGGGAGGGGGCCTGTTCTTCCTGCAGTTCGAAGATCAGCAGGTTGAGCATCGCGTCGAGCAGAGCCACGTCGATGTAGTGCCCGCGCCCCGAGACCGCCCTGTCGAAAAGCGCCGTCTGGATGGCGCCGAACCCGGCCAGTCCGCCCATCACGTCGGCGATGAAGATGGCGGAATTCGCGGGCTTCTCGGCCGTGCCGCCCTGGTAGGTCATCTGCGCCAGGTCATAGCCGCTGGCCGCATGGATGATCGGCGCATAGGCCGGGCGCATCGACTTCGGCCCCGATTGCCCAAAACCCGAGATCGAGCAGTAGATCGTATCGGGCCTGAGCCTGGCGACCGCATCGTAGCCCACGCCAAGCCGTTTCGCGACGCCTGGACGCCAATTCTCGATCACCACGTCGGCCTGCGCGGCGAGGGCCAGCGCCGCGCCCAGCCCGTCCTTCGACTTCAGGTCCAGCACGATGGACTTCTTGCCCGCGTTGATGTGGCCGAAGAAGCTGGAATGCCCCTCGCGGACCGGCCGGCGGGCGCGGTTGTGGTCGCCGGCCGGAGGCTCGACCTTCAGCACCAGAGCGCCGAGGTCGGCCAGCAGCCGGGTGCAATAGGGCCCCGCCAGCATGTTGGTGAAGTCGAGGACCGTGATCCCTTCGAGCGGAAGTCTTGCCATGGTCATCCTCCTGCCAGTTCCTTCGGTCCCGCTGTCAGTGCCGGATCGGGCTTGACGAGGAAGGCCCAGAGCCCTTCGCCACCCACTTTCCCGGCGATGGCCCCCACCCAGTCGGACCATTCGGCCTCGGACCCGAATTCGTCCCGCCAGGACCAGAGGCGGCGGGTCAGGAAATGTAGGTGGTACTCGTGGGTGAACCCCACGGCACCATGCACCTGATGGGCAATGGCGGCGACTTCGCCGGCCGCCTCGCCGGCACGAAGCTTGGCGCAGGCCGTCTCGAACCGCGCGGGGCCCAGGGACCGGGCATCCCCGGCCGCGTGGCTGGCGGCGCTGGCTGCGGCGGCCTCTCCGGCCAGGCGGGCGATCTGTTGCTGAACCGCTTGGAACTTCGAAATCGTGCGTCCGAACTGCGCGCGTTCCTTGGCATATGCGACCGTCATGTCCAGCACTCGCTCCATCGCGCCGGCCATCTGCGCGGCCCGGAACAGGGCGCCATCGAAATGCAGGTCGTCCCGGCTTCCGCCTTCGCCGATGGCGGTGACGGAAACGCCGTCCAACCGGAAGCTGTCGCGCGGCTCTCCGGCATAGTTTCGGTCGAGGGCTGCAGGATCGGGCGCGTCCATCCGCACGGTGCGCCATCCTTCCGCCGTCTGTGCGATGACCACCAGGACTCGGGCATGCCGGCCATGGGGCACCCGCCGGAGCGTTCCGCTCAACCGCCAGGTTCCGCCGTCGCGCAGAAGCTCTGGTGCATCTGACAGCAGAACCGGGGATATTGTCGCCGACGTCCCTTCCGGCAGCGGTTCCAGCCCGGCAGTAGCCAACGCCCGCTCGGCAAGCCAGGTTTCGACCAGCGGCACGGGCAGTGCATGCCGTCCCGCCAGCCGCGCCATGGCGCAGAGGTCGGCATCCGTCAGCCCGGCACCGCCGCGCGCCTCGGTGAGGGCGGCCAGGTCCAGCCCCAACTCGGCGCAGGCGTCCCACAGCCCGCCGGTTAAGCCGCCCTGGTCCGCCTCGTCGCGCACGGCTTTGGTCAGACGCTGGCCGAACAGCCGTTCGGCACTGTCCGCGAGCAGTCCCGCAATCTCGCTCATCTCAATCCCAGCTCCCGTGCGATGATGCCGCGCAGGATCTCGCGCGTGCCGCCCCGGATGGAGTGCGACGGTGCATAGAGCGCGGCGTGGTCGATGGCGGCCAGACGCTCGGGGCCCAGGTCGGCCCGCCGTTCCTCGGTGATGAAGTCCCGCGCCGCCGCGGGGACCGCCTGGTCGAACGAAGTGCCTAGGTCCTTGACCAGCGCCGCCTCTGCCATGGGAACGACGCCCCGCTGGATCATGGCGGCAATGGCGAACGACATCCTGTGCAAGGTCCACAGATGCGCCGTCAGACGACCGACCTGGCCGGCGCCGGCCTCCAGGTCGGCAGAGATGTCGGTCATTGCGACCAAGGCCCCGAACGAATTGACCCAGCGTTCCGATCCCGAGCGTTCGTGCGCGAGTTCGGTCGAGACCTGGCCCCATGCGCCACCGACCTGTCCGATCAGCCGGGCTTCGGGAATGAAGACGTCCTCGAAGACCACTTCGTTGAAGTCATGATCGCCCGCGATGTTCACGATGGGCCGGATCGAGACACCCGGCGATGCGAGATCGAGGATGAACTGCGACACGCCGGCATGACGATGTTTCTCGTCCCGGGGCGAGGTCCGGGCGAAAAGGTTCATGTAGTGGGCGCGATGCGCGTAGCTGGTCCAGATCTTGCGGCCGTTGACCCTCCATCCCCGGTCCGAGCGCTCGGCCCGGGTGCGGATCGAGGACAGGTCGGACCCGCTGTCGGGCTCCGACAGTCCGGCGCAGAAGTAGCAGTCGCCGGCGGCGATCCTAGGCAGGTATTCGGCCTTCTGTTCCTCGCTGCCGTAGGCCAGGAACAGCGGGCCGATCTGCCGGTCGGCCAGCCAGTGCGCGCGCACCGGCGCACCGGAGGTCAACAGCTCCTCGGTCACGACGTAGCGTTCCAGCGACGTGCGGGCCCGACCGCCGTACTGTTCAGGCCAGGTCATCCCGATCCAGCCTTTCGCGCCGATGCGTCGGCTGAAATCGGGATCGTAACGGTCCCAGCCGTCGGGTGTGCGTTCATAGTGGCCTGCCCGGCGCTCGTCGGACAGGAAGTCCCGCACCTCTTCGCGAAGGCGGTCAAGGTCGGGCGGCAGGGCCGCGTCCTGAAGGCTGAAGCTCTGGAACGTCATGGCGGTTCGCTACTCCCGTCACACGCTCCCGTCGCCGGGCCTCGCGCGGGAAAACACGCTCATGTTCGCGCAGGAAGGGTTTGGAACACCGTTTGACAATCTGCAGGCCGTATGACTATGCGCACATAATTCATATTTATGAACGCGAGGGATCCATGAGCACCGAACCCCTGATGAAGCTCGAGGTCGAGGAGGGGGTGGCGACCCTGACCATTAACCGGCCTCAGAAGATGAACGCCTTCACGGTGCCGCTGATTCGGGAATGGGACGCTTTACTAGGCCGGGTGCTGGAGGACGACGCGATCCGGGTGCTGATCCTGACCGGCGCGGGCCGGGCCTTCTGCGCGGGCGGTGACATCGACGATATCGAGAACATTCTCGCCGGCGATGCGCTTTCCCGCAAACACTACCTCTGGCCGGTCGTTCACAACATCGCGGACAAGCTGGAACGACTGGATAAGCCGGTGATCGCGGCGCTGAACGGAACGGCGCGGGGCGCCGGGCTCGACATGGCGCTGATGTGCGACCTGCGCTTCGCCGCGCACTCGGTAACTGTCGCGGAAAGCTATATCAACCTTGCGCTGATCGCGGGCGACGGAGGCACCTGGTTCCTGCCCCGTATCGTCGGGACCTCGAACGCGCTCGACATGTTCTGGACCGGGGACCCGGTGAGCGCCGAGGAGGCTTTTCGCATCGGCCTGGTGAACAGGCTCTATGACGACGACAAGCTGATGGACGAGACACGCGCCTACGCCTCGCGCCTTGCTGCTCAGCCGCAGGAGACGATCCGCATCTTCAAGCGGGCCACCTACCAAGGCATGACGATGAGTCGGCGGACCCATTTCGACATGATCTCGTCCCACATGTCGATGCTGTTCCACAGCGACGACCATCGGGCCAAACTGTCCCACATGCTGCAGCGCTGAGGGAGAGGACCCATGCCCCTCGATCCCGATACACTCCTCAACTGGAATTTCGGCAAGGTCGAGCAGACCTTCAGCCGGAAGGATGCGATGCTCTATGCGCTCGGCATCGGATTGGGCGCCGACCCGCTGGACAGGGACCAGCTGCGCTACGTCTACGAGCGCGAACTGGCCGCCTTTCCGACCCTGCCGGTCGTGCTTGGCACGCCCGGGGCCTGGCTGGCGAACCCGGCGACCACGGTGACGCGCCGCAAGGTTGTGCATGGAGAGATCCGATTGGACCTGCACGGACCGATACCTGTCGAAGGCACGATCCGCGCCGAGCCCCGCGTTACCGGCCTGACCGACAAGGGGGCCGACAAGGGCGCGCTGATCTTCCAGGAGCGGCGGATCACGGATGCGGCCGATGGCCGCCCGATCGCCACGGTCCGGGGTGTCACCTTCGCCCGGGCCGACGGGGGGTTCGGCGGCGATCCCGCCCCGCTGCGCGGCCTGCCTCCCGTCCCGGACCGCGCGCCGGACGAGCGGCTGACGGCCCGCACCTTCCCGTGGCAGGCGTTGCTCTACAGGCTGAGCGGCGACATGAACCCGCTGCATGCCGACCCCGATGCGGCACGAAATGCAGGCTACGATCGCCCCATCCTTCACGGGCTGGCCACCTTCGGCGTGCTCGCCGTGCCGCTACTTGGTCACATCTGCGATGGCGATCCGGCGCGGCTGGCCACATTGGAGGGTCGATTTTCGGCGCCGGTCATGTCAGGCGACGCGCTTGTCCTGGATGTCTGGCACACGGAGGACGGAGCCGCCTTCGAAGCGCGGGTTCCTGATCGCGAAGTGACCGTATTCAACCGAGGCCGCCTGATTGCCCGCTGACTGTCACGGGATCGCGCGATAGGTCTGGGTGTATTCGCCTGACAATTTCGCGGCCGTGTCCTGCACCATCGGAATCAGCCGTTGCAGGTCGCGCTTTATGCGCGAGAGCGGTCCCGTCAGCAACAACGCGACCGCCACGTTGCCGTCCGGATCGCGTATCGGTGCGGACAGCCCACCGACATCCTCGACCGTGTCGCCCAGACTGATATCATATCCCTTCGCGGGCAACTCCTCGAGGCGCTTGCGCAACGCCTTTAGGTCGGTAGGGGTATCAGGCGTCAGTTGCCTGAGCTTCTCGGCCTTCAGGTAGCCATCACGAAATTCCTTCGGGGCGAAGGCAAGTAAGACCCTTCCCGCGGCAGTGGAATAGATCGGCCGCACGCTGCCCACAGGAACCGAGAATCGGACTGACTGCGAACCATCCACAACCTCCACGTAGGTGATGGTTCGGGACTTCTGGTTCAGGGTGACCAGGATCACAGTCTCACGCGAGTCACGCGCCAGCGCCTCAAGATAGCCTCGTGCCATGATCTGGGTGCGACGGTTGCCCAGAATATCGGATGCCATCCGCACTGCGGCGGGACCGAGGGTGTAGTGAGATGCCGATTGGACAAGAAACTGAACCGCACTGGGTTTGCCGGAGGCTGATTACGGTTAGTTACGCGGCCATGTCTTCATTTTCCAGAGCCGCGTAGAAGCTGGCCTCAGCCTCGGCTGGCGGGATGTTCCCGATGGGCTCGAGAAGACGGCGGTTGTTGAACCAGTCGACCCATTCAAGCGTCGCGTATTCGACGGCCTCGAAGCTGCGCCAAGGCCCTCGGCGATGGATGACTTCGGCTTTGAAGAGGCCATTGATAATCTCTGCGAGAGCATTGTCATAGCTGTCCCCGACGCTGCCGACGGAGGGTTCGATGCCGGCGTCGGCCAGACGCTCAGTGCAGGCTCGATGGATCCGGTCATCACCTTTCGCACATACATGTTGGTCTGCCCCCGATCACCCGCCTGAAATGGCAAACGTCAGACCCATTGGCCACGCTGTGCGCTGACAACGACAACCTGCACCGGAAAGGGAGGACGCGATGCGCAAGGCATCCACGATTTCGACGATTGCACTCATGGCGGCTGGCGCCATGCCCGCCGCGACGATGGCGGACACCTTCACCTTCGCGCACAGCTTCCCGCCCCACCACACGGTGACGACCGAGGGCTACGAGCCCTGGATGGCATGCGTGGGCGAAAAGCTGCCGGGCACCACCTTTACCCATTTCCCCGGCGGACAAATCGTCAAGGGTCCCGAGACACTGGACGGGCTGGTGAACGGGCTGGCGGACATCACCGCGGTGATGATCGGCTATGTCAGCAGCAAGCTGCCGCTGTCGGGGGTCGCCTACCTGCCGGGCCTCGGCAATGACGCGGCTCACGTCGCCCGCGCTTTCGAGAAGACCGTGCGCATGGCGCCGGTGGCGGACGAATTCGCCGCAAACGGCATCCATCCGATCTGGGTCTATTCCATGCCGGTCTATCAGCTGGTGTCTTCCAAAGGCGAGCTGCACAAGCCGGAGGACTTCAAGGGCAAGGTGCTGCGGTCGAGCGGCGGGGCCATGACGCTGACCATCAGCGCGCTCGGCGCCGCGCCTACCGAGATGCCGATCGGCGATCTCTATGTCGCGATGGAGCGGGGAACGGTCGAAGGCACGATGCTCTCGCTGTCCTCGATCAAGCCCTACAACGTCGAGACGCTGATGAATGCGATGAGCACCAACGCATCGCTCGGCGCCTATACCGTCGCGGTCTCCATGAAGACCGACAAGTGGCAAGCGCTCTCCGAGGAGACGCGCACTGCCCTGACCGAGTGCGGGTTGCAGGCCGGCGAGCGGCTTTCGGCCTTCTTCGACGAGGAGGGCCAGGCCCTGACAAAGGAATTCGCGGACGCCGGCGTGTCGATGTATGAATTCACGCCAGAAGAGCTGGAGTGGATCAACCAGGCGGTCGCTCCGGTTGCCGATGACTGGGTGAAGCGGCTCGAAGATCGCGGGGCACCGGCGCAGGAGGCGCTTGACGTCTACAAGAAGCTTCTGGCCGAAACCGAGTGAGGCCGGGCATGCCGCACCTCGCGAATGTGGTGGGCCGTGTCTGGTCCGGCCTCGAAACCGCCGCAGCCTGCATTGCGGGCGTCGCGATGGTCTGCGCCATGCTGCTGGTGACCGCGGATGCTTTGTTGCGGCATCTGTTCGACAACCCGCTCACCTTCCAGATCGCCCTGACCGAGAAGTACCTGCTGGTGACGATGATCCTCATGGCCATGCCATGGGGATTTCGCACCGGAGGGTACATCCGCATCGACGAACTCACCCGGCGGCTGCCGATCCCGGTGGCCGAGGTCGTACTGCGGGCGGGATTGGTCGCCTCGGCCGTCTACATCGCGCTCCTAGCGCTGCGGTCCTGGACGCGGTTCCACGAGGCCCTGCTGCGCGACGAGGTCGTGCTGGGCGTGATCGACTGGCCGGTCGCGTGGTCGTGGTTCCCGTTGCCCGTCGGCCTCGGGATGCTCTCGGTCCGCCTGCTGATCGAAGCTTGCCGACCGCAGACCGGCCCCGCGGCCCACGCGCCGCACGCCTCGGCCGAACCCTGACAAGTCATCGGAGCCTGATGTGATATTCCTAGCCGGACTGGCCATTCTTGTCGGCGCCATCGTGGTGGGCATCCCCATCGGATTTGCCCTTGGACTCTCGGGCATCCTCAGCCTGATGCTGGTCGTGAACTGGACGGTCATCCAGGCGCTGATGGCACAGGTCGTGCACGAGGCGGCTGCGAACTTCGTCATCCTGACCATACCGATGTTCATCCTGATGGCGGAATTCCTCAGCGCCGGTGGCATCGCCCGCGACCTCATGATCGCCTGGAACAAGGCCATGCGCGGGCTGCGCGGCGGCCTGGCCGTGGCGGCCGTGGTGACCGGGGTGATCCTGGCCGCCACCTCGGGCAGCTCGACCGCCTCGGTCGCGAGCATCACTCGAGCGGCATTCCCGACGATGCGCGCCTTCGGCTACAACCCGGGCTTCGCCATCGGCCTGATCTCGATCACCGGAACGCTGGCCATCCTGATCCCGCCCTCCATCGCGCTGGTCGTCTTCGGGCTGATGACTTCGGAGCCGATCGGCGACCTCTTCATCGCGGGATTGCTGCCCGGCCTGCTGACGGCGGGCGGCTACATCCTGACGGTGGCGCTGGTCGCACGATTCCGGCCCGACTACATCCCCGCCGTGAAATCGGTGACGGAGATCAAGGAACTTTCCGACAAGGTTGGCGGCCCGGTCTGGCCGATCGTGCTGCTCGTGGTGCTGGTACTGGGCGGTCTCTATGGTGGTGTCGCCACCCCGTCCGAGATCGGCGCGATCGGGGCACTGGGCGCCGGGGTCATCGCCTTGGCGCTCGGCCGAATGACGTGGTTCTACTTCGTCCAGTCAGTCGGAAATGCGCTCCGATCCAGCGCGATGATCATCACGATCATCTTTTCGGCTTCGCTGTTCGGCTACTTCATCACGTTTTCGCACGTCACCGACTCGATCCTGGACTGGATTGCCGAAGCTGGTCTGTCACCCTATGCGGTGTTGACCCTCCTAATCCTGATATACCTCGTCCTCGGCATGGTTATGGACCAGTTTGCAATCCTAGTGCTGACCGCGCCGATCACTCATGCCATCGTCACCGGTCTGGGGTTCGACGGGGTCTGGTTCGGGATCATCATGGTCAAGACTGCCGAGATCGGGCTGGTCACGCCCCCTCTTGGCTTGAACGTGTTCATCGGCTCCTCGACCGGCGGCGTCCCCCCGAGGGAGGCATTCCGGGGTGTCGTTCCGTTCATAGTCGCCGAACTCGTGATCCTAGCCATCCTCATTGTCTTTCCCGGCGTCGTGACGTGGCTGCCAACGGTCATGTAGGCCAGTTCAAGCTTCGGCCGCAGGTACAACGACAATGGCACACGGTTGTGTCGGGAGCTGGCCCGACGCTTCCGGCACCCGGCAGAGCAAGCCATCAAGGTTGGCGCAACTCTGCCGCGGAGCATCCGAGATGAGCGATGAATTCGCCTATGACGTGACAGACGGCATCGCGACGCTGCGACTGTGTCGGCCCGACAAGGGCAATGTGCTGAGCCGCTCCGGCCTCATCGGGCTTGCCGCGGCGGTGGATGCCGCGGATCGCGACGATGCGGTTCGAGCGATCATCTTCACCGGCGAAGGGACTTCCTTTTGCAACGGAATCGACATCTCTGCCGGTAACACCTTTCAGACGGATCCCGCACCCGGCGAAATCCGCCGAGGTCCCGGCGGCCTGCTGTCGCTGCGGATTTTCGAGTGCACCAAACCGGTGATCGGCGCCGTGAATGGAACGGCGGTCGGAATCGGCGCTACGATGCTGTTGCCCATGGACATCCGCGTCGCGGCAAACACGGCTCGGTTCGGCTTCGTCTTTACCCGCCGTGGCATCGTGCCCGAAGCCTGTTCGACATGGTTCCTGCCCCGAGCCGTCGGAATTTCTCGCTCATTGAAATGGACCTATGGCGGCAGTCTGGTTCCTGCTGCCGAGGCTCTGGAGGCGGGTCTGGTGCTGGTGTTGACGGAAAAAGACGTTCTCTACGACCGTGCCGTCGAACTGGCGCGCGACATCGCGGTTTCGACTTCGGCAGTCTCGGTCGCGCTGACCCGGCAAATGATGTGGAGGATGCTTGGCGCCGACCACCCGATGTAGGCGCGGGCGATGATGGCTATGGGGCAGGGGTCCGATTCCGCAGAAGGCGTGGCATCGTTCCGCGAAAAGCGCCGGCCGAATTTCCAGATGCGGGTCAGCCGAGACATGCCGGACTTCTATCCCTGGTGGCAGAACCGGGAGTTTAGTTGAACCGTTGCTCCGGGCACGGAAATCGCACATTGTTGCGATTGGACGCCTCAAATCGCCTTGGGGGTCAGCCCGGGACGGGGGACTTCGTAGCCTGTGCTCTGCCCCCTGAAAACTGGACCGTTTGAAGCTGGAGTTTTCGGCTAAGCTTTCCTGGCTGGGAGAGGAGCGGAAACGCATGAAGGCATCGAAGTTCACGGAGGCGCAGAAGGCGTTCATCCTGAAGCAGGGCGAGCAGGGAACGCCGGTCGCGGAGATCTGCCGTAAAGCGGGCATTAGCCAGGTGACCTACTTCAATTGGAAGAAGAAGTATGGCGGGCTGCTGCCGGACGAAATGCGTCGACTGAAGGCGCTCGAGGACGAGAATACGCGCCTGAAGAAGATCGTGGCAGACCTGACGTTGGATCGTGAGATGCTTCAGGACGTCATTCGGCGAAAGCTCTGAAGCCTGGACGTCTGCGCGAGATCGTGACCGGGATGTGTGTCGACTGGGGCGTGTCGATCCGGAAGGCTTGTGGGGCCATCTGCTTCGACACGTCCAGTTACCACTACAAGTCCCGGCGGACGCACCAGGCTGCCGTCGAAAGGCGGATCAGGGAGATCTGCGAGACACGTGTGCGGTATGGCTATCGCCGCGTGCATGTCCTGCTGCGACGCGAAGGATGGATGATCAATATGAAGAAGACCCGTAGGATATACAACGAGTTGGGCCTTCAGCTGAGGAACAAGCATCCCAAGCGGCGCGTGAAGGCAAAGTTGCGGGAGGACCGACAGGAGGCCATCGGTCCGAACGATGTGTGGGCCATGGACTTCGTGCACGACCAGCTCGCCATGGGCAAGAAGCTCCGCATCCTGACGGTCGTAGACACCCATTCCCGGCTCTGTCCGGCGGCCGATCCCCGCTTCACCTACCGCGGCGAGGACGTCGTTCAGACGCTGGAGAAGGTCTGCGCCAGGATCGGCTACCCGAAGACCATTCGGGTCGATGGCAGCGAGTTCATCTCTCGTGACCTCGACCTATGGGCCTATGCAAACGACGTCACGTTGGACTTCTCACGACCCGGGAAGCCGACGGATAATGGCTTCATCGAGGCGTTCAACAGCAAGCTCCGGTCCGAGTGCCTGAACGCCCACTGGTTCATGAGCCTTGCCGACGCCCGCGAAAAGCTGGAAGATTGGCGTAGACACTACAACGAAGACCGACCTCACAGCGCGATCGGATACAACGTCCCGATCGCCATGCATTATCCCGATGGCGTCACCAGCCCGTCATCGTGAGACAGCCGGGAAAATCCAGCTTCCGGCGGTCCAGGATTGGGTAGCAGTGCAATCAACCTGCGGACTCTCTCGGAAACCGGAGGAGAGTCGGGTCTCAGGTCATGACCAGTGCCGTGGAGGCAGTTCTCTGACCTCGTAGATAATGTTCGGGCCTTCTGCTTGGGATTTGGGATCTCGTATTAAGGACGGTGAGGGCCGCCATCGCGCGTACCCTGTGTTTGCTATGGATGAGATCATTTCTTGACGGCAGAGTCCGTCTGGGCAACCTTATCAAGGTATCCGGTCCGCCGGATGCCACACGACCTGCTGACCTCAGCAGCCGGATTTTCCCGACATAGGACGTTGTCTGACCTCAGCAGGAACGGCGCCTCGACGCGGCCGAGCGTGCCGAACCTGGCGATGAGCGCGTGCTCGAGAGCTGCGCTGGCAGTGCTTGCCTTGCCGGAGCGCGATAGAAATGCCAGCCCAGCAACTCCCGGGTATGGCAATCGATCACGAGCGCGAGCGAGGCCCAGCCATCCCTGCCGGTCCAGATGCGGGCGATATCCGTGGACCAGCGTTCGTTCGGCGCCGTGGCGACGGATGGAATGGCCTGGATGCGGGGCCGCATGCCGACGGCCCGCATCCGGACCTGCCAGCCCTTGAGCCGGAAGATCCGCTGCACCGTGTTCTTGTTGAAGCCCGGGAGCCAAGCCACGGTGCGACAACCGAAGGAGGGCTCCTCCTCGATCATCGCCTTGATCGGCTCGGAGAAGCGCGGATCGATCCGCGGAGCGGCCTTCACCGGCTTGTAGTAGACCGTGCGGCGCGGCACGCCGAACCAGGCACAGGCCTGGCGATCGACACCGTGATGCCCTCGGCGCTGAGGCCCTGCTGAATGCGACGGATCAATTCCCGTCCTGCGCATCCAGCAGGGCCTGCAACTTTTTTCACGCCCGGAGCTCCAGCATGGCCTCGCCGCAGGCCTCCTGAAGGTCCTTGAGCTGCTTCTCGTATTGCTCCCGAATGTCGAGCGGATTGGCCCGCAGCGAGTTCTCCATCCCCCGCTTCGCGTCTTCGACCCAGCCCTCGATCTCGGAAGGTGCCAGGTCAAACGACCGGCTCGCCTCCGCAACCGTCGTCTTGCCCTGGATGATCTCGATCACCAGCGCCGTCTTACGCTTCGCCGTCCAACGCTTGATGCTGTCGTCCATCGTCATACTCATCGCTACGTTCTCCCTTGTAGCATGAGCAGATTCCGCTGGGTCGATACATAGGTGCCGAAGTTGATGACATTGTGCACGGCGAACTCTTCGGTGCATTCGGGGCAGTCGAGCAGCCGCATTGCGTTCACAGCCGTGGCCATGATCCGCGCATCCTCGCCCATCACAAATGCATCGGACAGCAGGGCCGAAACGGGCAGCGCGGCGGGCATGTAGATGTCCACGATCTGAGCCACGTCGGCACCCTGCTTCTCTACCAGCGACAGCAGGGTACTAGCCTTGCCCACCGATTCAGTGCCGAAGTACTTGATGACGACCCGCCCGTCCGTCGCAGTCCGGACCCGTTCGAAGAACGGCAACAGACCCAGCGAATAGGTCGAATGGGTCTCTGGCAGTGACGAGGCATAGATGTATTCGTCCGTCGCCGCGGGTGCTCCGCCCGCGGCCAGAAGCAGGGCAAACCCTGCATGTCTCAGCTGTCGCATCGTGTCTCCTCCATCTCGGGGTGGCGGCGCCGGATCGGCAACCGTGCTCAAGACTAACGCGGCATGGCAGGAACAGCGTCCTGCCGCTCACTTCCGGACCCGCGCGCGCCACATATGTGTGGCCAGACAGGTCAACGGCCCGGTACCAGATGCAACGGGCCGCCGCAGATCGCTCCGCGGCAGGCCTCGAGGTTTTGTCCCGTCGAGCGGTTGTCGCTCAGGGCTTGTATCTGGAGTAGATCTCTTCCTGTGCCTTGGCCTCGTAGGCCTGCCACTGGTCTTCCGACCAGGTCCCGGTCCCGATCGTCTTCGACGATCCGGGTCCACTTCCCGACCAGGGCGATAAAACGGTCGGCGTCTTCCTCGGGCGTCAGGGCGCCACGATCCTTTCCGGTCGCGACCACACGGTCCCGATCTTTAACGGCCTGCGCGGCAACCGCATCGGCGTAGTCGGTTTCGCCCGGGCCGAACGTGATCCCCTTCTCCTTCTCCTTCACCTGTTCGATGACTGTGGCGTCGTCGGTCTCGTAGGCTTCGGCAATGTTGCGCATCATTCGCGGCATCCGGTCGAGGAGCATCTGCCGCTCGGCATCCGTCAACCCTTGCCAGGCGCCCGCATTGAAGTTGATCAGGACGCTGCCGTGGAAGGTGCCGAGCGCGGTCGTGTTGACCGATTTCACCATGTCCCAGAGAGGGTAGGTCTTGAGCCAGGGGATCGACCCTGCGACGCAGTCGAGGACGCCGCGCTGCATGCCCTCATACATCTCGGTCGTCTGCAGGTTGACAGGGCTGGCGCCCAGGGCCGCCATCAGCTAACCCATGCCGCCGGTCCCCCGCACCTTCTTGCCTTGGACTGCCTGGAAGCTGGACACATCGCCATCCTTGCACATCAGTGCATAAGGTGTGGTCGAATACATCATCAGCGGAACAATGTCCCGTTCGGTGTATTCGGCGAGGCAGTTCTGGCAAGCCAGCAGCAGGTTCTCGTTGATCGCGGCGGTCATCACTCGCGAATCCTTGCCCAGCGTGCCGAAGTCCGACAGGACGACAGAGTTGGGCAGTTCGGCAGGTGTATAGAAGTCGGCGATCATGCCCATGTCGATCGCGCTGTTGGACAGGGCCTTCAGCGTGACGCGAACCGACCCGAGCGCGCCGCCTGGCACGATGTTGATGGTCAGCTCACCGCCCGACGCCTTTGCGATGTCCTCGGCCAGCGGCGTGGCCACGGCCACCACGGATGGATGGATCGCCGGCAGGCCGATCCCGTAAACCAGTTCCTTGGCGAAAGCGCCGGTCCCTGGCTGGATCGCCAGCGCCGCAGCCGCCAGTAGGCTCAGTCTTCTTCTCGTGACATTAATCGGGTCCTCTCGTCGGCCCGAACGGGGCCAGGTGATTCAGGTTGCGGGACGATGTTCTTCCGACCGCCAGCGGGAAACCTGCGCGTGAAGCCCGGCCATCGTTGTACACGTATGTACGGGATTGGCATGGTCCTGCCTGCGCCTGACGTCCCCGCTTCTGCGGCACGAACTCCCCCTGCTTCTCCGTTGCGGGCGGGCGGAACGGGGAGTCCGCGCAGAGGTCAGGCCAGCTGACCGCCCGGGATCGCTTCAACTGTATCCGTTTTTCACCCCCGGTCCCAGGCCCACCGCATGGACAGGCCCGCGACCGGCCCGCATCCGGGATGCACATGGCCCGCGCGGCTCGGTGCGGGCGGCTTCAACCAGACAGGGGTACCATATGACGATCCGATACGACGGCAGGGTGGCGGTAGTGACCGGCGCAGGCGCCGGGCTTGGCCGGTCCCACGCGATGCTGCTGGCTTCGCGCGGCGCCAAGGTGGTGGTGAACGATCCCGGCGGCGCGGTGGACGGTGCCGGCGGCAACGCTGCTGTGGCCGATCAAGTGGTGAAGGAGATCCGGGATGCAGGCGGCATCGCGGTCGCCAACTATGCCTCGGTCGCCGACCGGGCCGGAGCCGCCTCTATCGTTCAGCAGGCGATCGCCGGCCCGGACGGTGCCGTCGCCGTCGACGCGCTGATGGTGCTGAACGTCGGCTTCTGCCGCGACGAACGCTGCAATGAGCGCGTCGAGCGTCGCGTAGCTGACCGAATTGCGACGCTCTGGCCGGTTGCGGGTCAGTACCGCGACTGCACCCTGGCGGGCGACCGTGACTTCGGGCCGGTCTTCCACCGTCAGACAATTCCGCTCAGGCGCAGTTTCTCGCGCGCACCTGCGTCGTAGCCCAGCCGTTCCAACAGTGTATCCGTATCCGCAACCATCAAAGGCGGAGCCGTTGTCGGGCCGATCGGCGTGCCCTAAAAATGCAGGGGATTGCCCACCAGGTCGATGGAACCGGCATGCGGGTGCGCCACGCTCCATTTCATGCCGCGCGCGACGTCTGCGGGTCGTCGAAAACCTACTGGAAATCGTTGATCGGCCCGCAGGGGACGCCCTCTTCGCACAGCGCCGCCAGCCATCGGGCGGTGTCGTCCGTCAGGAACAGCGCCTGGACCTCGGCGCTCAGCGCGTAGCGGCTGGCGATCCGGGGGGCCGTCCTTGAACCGCGGGTCGGCCAGAAACTGCGGCGCCCCGAGCGCGGCACAGAGCTTGCGGAACTGGTTGTCGTTGCCGTCGGTCAGCATCAGCCCGCCATCCCGGGTGTAGAACATCTGCGATGGCACGCTGCCGTTTCCCTGCGTGCCGCGCTGGAAAGGCACCACGCCCGAGGTCAGGTAGATCTGCGCACAGTGCGACATCGCTGCCACGCCGCTGTCATAGAGCGCAAGGTCGACCTGCTGGCCGGTCCCACCGTTCGCATCCCGGTGATAGAGTGCCGCCGTGATCCCGATCACGGCATTCAGCCCGCACAGGATATCGACGATCGAGGGCCCGACCTTCATGGGTCCCGCGCCCGGCTCTCCCTCTGCGATTCCGGTGACACTCATCAGTCCGCACATGCCCTGGAAGACCGCATCGTAGCCGGGTTGCTGCGCATAGGGTCCGGTCTGCCCGAAGCCCGTGACCGAACAGTAGATCAGGCGGGAAAGTCCTTGTGCTGGCTCTCGAAATCGAGGCCGTAGCGCTTCAGGTCGCCGACCTTGTAATTTTCGAACAGGACGTCGCTCTCACCGGCAAGCCGAGGGACCGTCTCCTGCCCCCCGGGTTTCGAGATGTCGAGCGTCATGGACAACTTGCCGCGGTTGCACGACAGGTGGAAGAAATTCTCGGAACTCTGGCTGCCGTCGTCGTGGGTGATATAGGGCGGGCCGTAGTAACGCGCGTCGTCGCCCGCGCCGGCGCGTTCCACCTTGATTACCTCGGCGCCTAGGTCAGCCAGATACTGGCCGGCCCAGGGACCGGCAAGGATGCGCGACATGTCTAGAACGCGGAACCCCTCCAGCGGCCTGTCAGCCATTGTCGTCCCCTTCGACCGTCTGCTCAGTGCGTGCCATCGGTCCGGGCGTGGACCATCCGGGTGGGCGTGTATTCCAGCACCAGTTCGCCGCGCTGGTTCAGGACCCGGTTGCGGGTTTTGACGATCCCGGTGTGCGGGCGGCTCTTCGAGCGGCGCGCCTCCAGCACCTCGACCTCGCAATGCAGCGTGTCGCCGGCGACGGTGGGGCCGTGTACCTTGTATTCCATCTCGAGGAAGGCGAAGCCGGTGTGCTGCATCGAGCACTGTACCAGCAGGCCCTCCATGAAGCAGTAGACCAGCGCGCCGGGCACGACCCGGCCCTTCAGCACCGACTCTTCCTCCTGGAACTCGTAATTCACGAACAGCACCTCGGTCATGCCGGTGCAGGTGACGAAGTTGATGATGTCTGCTTCGGTGATCGTCCGCCCGATGGTCTTGAACTGGCGACCGACAGTGGCGTCCTCGAAGAAGAGGCCGAGGCCAAGCGTTTCCATGTAGTGTCCTTTCATTGTCTCGCGTGGTCGCTCAGCGCCATCAGCGCAGGACGTTGCGCGAGATGATGTTGCGCTGGATCTGGTTGGTGCCTTCGATGATCTGGAGCACCTTGGCGTCGCGGAAGTAACGGTTGATTCCGTATTCGTTGGAGATGCCGGCGGCTCCGAAGAGCTGGACCGCATCGGTGGCCACCTTCATGGCAGTATCGGTCGAGAAACACTTGGCGATCGCTGCCATCTGACCCAGTGCGTGTCCTCTGACGCCTGCGTCCACGGCCGCCGCCGCCTGGTACACGAGCAGGCGTGCTGCCTGGGTCTGGGTTTCCATATCCGCGACCATCCACCTGATCCCCTGAAAATCGGCGATGGACTGACCAAAGGCATGGCGGTCCTTGATGAAGGCAACCGAATGATCGAGAGCGCCCTGGGCGCAGCCGACGGCTCGCGCACCGATGATAGGGCGGCTTTCGTTGAGCGCTGCCATGGCGACGCGAAAGCCCGTTTCCTCGTCGCCCAGCATCGCGGTGGCGGGAACGCGGCAATCCTCCAGGTAGACCGAATGCGATGGCACGCCGCGTGCGCCCATCTTATCCTCCTTGGGGCCAACGTTGAAGCCTGGGGTGTCGGTATCGACGATGAAGAGGTTGATCTTGCCGCGGTCGTCGCCCGTGCCGGTTCTGGCTGCCACCAGAACGAAATCCGCCATGCCCGAGTTGGTGCACCAGATCTTGTTGCCGTTCAGGACATAGTGATCACCGTCGCGCACTGCACGGGTCTTGAGACCGGCAAGGTCCGATCCGCTTTGCGGTTCGGTGAGGGAAATGGCGCCACGCAGGTCTCCTGCGGCAAGTCCGGGAAGGTATTTCTTCTTCTGTTCTTCGGTGCCGCCAGCCATGATGGCACCGATCGGCACCCACTGGACAAGCAGAAGATAGGCCGTGTTGTAGCAGACCCGACCGAATTCCTCGACAGCGACGCAGGCCGACAGCATCGAGTTCGCTCCGCCGAATTCCTCGGGGAAAGGCAGCAGGAACAGGCCCAGCTCCTTCAACATGTCGAACATGTCCTGCGGATACTCGGCCGTCCGGTCGATCTCCTGCGCGCGCGGCGCGACCTTCTCGCGCGCCACGCGACGGACGAGTTCCTGAACTTGCAACTGATCTTCGCCGAGAGTGAAATGGGACAATTCGGTTTCCTCTTCGCCTGCTGTACCGGTGCGCAGGCAGATCTGCGCTTTCGGCAAGGATGTCTGGGCTGCCGTCCCGCCCTCAATCGGACGGAAACGGAATCACACGGATGTGCGAGTTGGCGGCGCGTTTCAGGGTGCGATGACGGCGCGGCCGTTGCCGATGACGGTCACTCCGCGTTCGGGCACGCTGACCCGGAAGCTCGCCACCGGACCATCGACCCAGATCTCGGTGCGGATCGTCTCTCCGGGGTAGGCGGGGGCGGTGAAGCGGCCTCGAAGCCCGGTCATCCGGGCCGGGTCATAGCCGCAGACCTCTTTCAGCACCGCGTGGCCCGCGACGCCCCACGTGGCCACCCCATGCAAGATCGGGCGGTCGAAACCCGCCTTCTTCGCGACATCGGGATCGGCGTGCAGCGGGTTCATGTCCGCGTTCAGGCGATAGATCAAGGCGATCTGGTCGACGGTCGGGAGGTCGCTGACGATGTCGGGCTCGCGGTCGGGCAGGGGGTGCGGCGCATCGCCAGGCTCCCCGGCTGACCCGCAGCCGCCATCCCCCCGAGCAAAGGTGGCCTGCCGCACTCGCGCCAGCACATCGCCTGTTGCCTTGTCGGTGATCTCGCGTTCGGCAAAGGTCAGCGCCCCGCGGCCTTCGCCCTTGTCGGAGACGCCCGTCACCCGGGTCTTGCCGATCACGGTCGCCTCGGGCGGCAGCGGCTTCAGCGCCGCGCGGTCCGAGATGTCGACCTTGTAGAAGTCCGCCTGTCCGCCGTCCGTCCCGATCTCGGTCACTACAGCGGCGCCAGCTGCCTCGTTCATGTCGAAGATGCCGACCTTGCTGCCTTCCGCTGCCAGGCGTCTCGCTGTGGCCCGTCCGATGCCGCTGGCGCCCCCGGTGACGATGACTGTCCTGCCTTCCAATCCACGCATGCGCCCAACTCCGTTTCGTGTCGCTGTTTGCGCCTGAATCTAGGCGACACCCCGGGACCGAGAAACCGAAGGCCGGCATCATGGTCAGGCATCGCACATACCTGCGGAATCCAACTCTTTTTCATATCGAGAGACCTGGAGGCCAGGCAGCTTCCGACCAGGCGGATCGTAGCGGTTTGTTAACCTCTTGACCTTTTCGTCTCTCAACGTTCACAATAGCGCACGCCATTCTATATGTCGCATTTGGGAGGAGACGATGTTGGATGAGAGGGCGGCGGCCACTGGCCGTCAGAACCATGTGGTCAAATCGGTCGCCAGAACACTGGAGTCCCTTGAACTCTTTGATGAATTGCGGCGGCCGGTGAGCATCGTCGAGGTGTCGAACCACCTGGGCTACCCGCAGTCGAGCACCGCGGCACTGCTCAAGAGCATGGTGTCCATGGGCTTCCTGATCTACGACCGGAAGAATCGCACCTACTTCCCGACCGATCGCGTCCCGCTGATCGGCAGCTGGATGAGTCCGGCGCTTTTTGCCAATGGAACGCTGCTGCACCTTGTCGACACCGTGGTCGAGCGCAGCGGACTCCTGTGTCTGCTGGGGGCGCAAAACGGCGACCAGGCACTCTACTATCATGTGAAGATGCCGCCGAAGCCGCTGACACACCACATCGCAGTCGGTACTCGGAGGCCGCTCGGCACTTCCGGGGTCGGTCACGTCCTGCTATCCACCATGCAGGACGACGAGGTCCGAAGGATGTACCGTCGTGTCAATGCCTACCGCTCCGACGGATCGGAAGCGATCGACATCCCGAAGCTGATCTCTTCTATCGAGGATGTGCGCAGCAAGGGCTACTTCGTCTCCATCGACCAGGTGGTCCGGGGCTCGGGCCTGATTGCCATGCTGGTGCCGCGCGAATGCACCGACCGGCCGCTGGCCATCGGGCTGGGCGCGCCGACGACAACGATCCTCGAGCGCAAGCTGGAACTCGTCGCCATTCTGCGCGAAGAGATCGACCGCCACTTCGGCCGTTACGTCGCCATCGCCGCACGGCGGAAGGCGCCGGAGTTCCAGCTGCCGAACGGACGCAAGATCCGCGCCGCCGGAATGCGCTGAGACCGATGCGCGACGGTCGCGGGGCGATCAGCCCCGCGGCTCGATCACGGCATCCAGGGCCACGACGCCCCGGCCCTTCTCCAGGACCAGCACCGGATTGAGGTCAATGCTTTCGACCCCTTCGGCATTCGCGGCGGCAAAGATCGACACATCGCGGAGAAGTCGTGCCAAGGCCTCGGTATCGGCGGGCGCCGCGCCGCGATAGCCGTCCAGCAGGGGCCAGGACCTGATCCGGCGGATCATCTCCCGTGCAGTGCTCAGGTCGAACGGAGCCGTCTGGAAGGTCACGTCGGGCATCAGCTCGACCAGGACACCACCTAGGCCGAACATCACCACCGGCCCGAAGACGGCATCGCTCACCGTTCCGACGATCACCTCGATCCCCTTGGGGGCCATCGGCGCCACGAGGATGCCGTCGAGCCGGGCGCCCGGTGCCTTGTCCCGCACATTGCGGGACAGGCGGTCAAAGGCGTCGCGCACGGCGTCGGCGCCGGCGACGTTCAGGGCCACGCCCCCGATCTCGGTCTTGTGCTGGATATCGGCCGAGGCGACCTTCATTGCCACCGGGCCCCCGGCTGCCTCGGCCGCCGCCACCGCGGCCGCCGCGTCCTGCGCCAAGACTTCGGTCAGGAAGGGAACGCCCGCCGCACCCAGCACCCGCTTGGCGGCATACTCCGACATCGGATCGCCGCCCTTGGCGAGCGTCGGCGAGGGCAGGAACGGGGCCACCGGCACTTCGCCCGCGAACACCCGACCGAAGTCCGTCAGCGCCCCCGCGATCTGCACGGCGCGGTCGGCGTCCTGATAGACGAGGAAGCCCATGTCCTTGTAGCTCTGCCGGATCTCCTTGGTCGCGCCCATGCACAGGACGACCAGCTTGTCGCGCTTCCCTTCCAGCCCGTTCAAGATCGCGTCACGGACCGGGATCGTATAAGCCTCGGCCGCGGGTGTCGTTGTCAGGAAGAAGACGATCATGTCGTATCCTCCTTCGTCGAGAACGATGCGGATGTTCTCGGACAGCAGCGACATGTCGTTCATCACCTGCGCGGTGGTGTCGATCGGATTGCCGACGGCGGCGAAGGGCAGCAGTTTCTTGAGTTTGCGCCCCGCCTCCTCTGGCATTGGCGCGACGTCGAGGCCATAGACTTCGGCCGCGTCGCACATCTGGACGCCGACGCCGCCCGACAGGGTGATGATGCCGACCCGGTTTCCCTTCGGCATAACGCCGTTCAGGCAGGCCTCGGCCAGGTCCAGCTGCTGGTCCGTCGTCCGTGTGCGGTACACGCCGTATTCGCGGAAGACGGCATCGTAGACGTCATCCGATCCGGCGAGAGAGGCCGTGTGCGACTGCGCCGCCCGGGTCCCCGCGGCCGAGCGCCCGACCTTCATGGCGATCACCGGCTTTCCCGCCGCGCGCGCTCGGGCCAGCCCCTCGCGGAAGGCCGGCCCCTTGCGGACCCCTTCGAGGTAGAGGGCGATGACCTTGACGTCGTCGCGCCCGGCCAGCCACGCGATGCATTCGCCCACCTCGAGGTCGGCCTCATTGCCGGTGGTGATCCAGTAATTGATCCCCAGGCCCCGCTGGCTGGCAAGATAGGCGATGTAGCCGCCGTAGGCGCCACTCTGCGAGACGACCGCGACACCGCCAGGGGGGGGCACGTCGCGGTCGATGGACTGCGTGAAGGTGCCGTAGAACCCGATCTCGGTCGCGAAGAGGCCGACGCAGTTCGGCCCGATCAGGCGGATCCCGCCCTCGCGCGCAACCGCCTGGATTTCCTCCTGCATCGCGGCGCCCTCGTCGCCCGCCTCGGCAAAGCCCGACGACATGATGATCGCGCCCTTCAGCCCGACCGCCGCACCCTCCCTCAGGGTGTCGGCCACCAGTGAGGCAGGAATGGCTAGGATCGCCACGTCCGGCGCCTCCGGCAGCGCGGACAGTGACGGATACGCCTTCATCCCCTGCACGACCTCACGTCTGGGATTGATGGGATAGATCCGCCCCTGGTACCCGCGCTCGATCAGATAGCGCAGCGGCCGCGCAGAGATGCGCGACGCATCGTCGGATGCGCCGACCACGGCGACCGATGAGGGGCGGAAGATCTTGTCGAGGGCGGGATCGGGAAAGGTCATGTGGTTCGCTTCGATGTTCAGGGGGCGCACCGGATGACCGGGCGCGTCGTTCTGAACCTCCGCGCGGAGCGGCGCCGCTGCACGAGCCCCGTTCCGCATTCGCGCATCTGTGTGGATTTCGGCCCTCTCCGCCCGGTCGCGGGCCGCCGGGCTTCCGGTCGGGGAACGCACGGGGCAGAAAGGCCCCCAACCGGCAGTCAGAGGAGAGAGCCATGTCCGACCAGACGGTATTGTACGAGGCCGCAGAGGGTATCGCGACGGTGACGCTGAACCGGCCCGACCGGATGAACTCGATCACCGACGAGATGACGATGGCGCTTCATGCCGCGATGCAGCGTGCCGACAGCGATCCCTAGGCCCGGGTCATCATCCTGACCGGCGCCGGCCGCGCTTTCTGTGCCGGGGGCGACATCGGCGGTTTCGGCGACAACGATTCGCGCAAGCTGCCCTACAAGCTTCCCCGGCCTTTCGACATGAACGAAAGGCCGGACTTCCAGTCCCGGCACCTCTACTTCCCGCAACTGCGCAAACCGGTGATCGGCATGATCAACGGCCCTTTGGCGGGGCTGGGCATGGCCTACGCGCTGTCCTGCCACGTCCGCTTCGCGTCGGACAAGGCCGTATTCACAACGGCCTATGCCAAGATCGGTCTGTCCGCCGAATACGGGACCGGATGGATGCTGCGCCAGGTGGTCGGCCATGCCAATGCGCTGGACCTGCTGCTGTCATGCCGCAGGGTCGATGCGGCCGAGGCGCGCGACATGGGCCTCTACAACAAGGTCTGGCCGGCGGACGAACTGGTCGAGCGCACCCGCGCCTATGCCCGCGACATGGCCAGCTCCTGCGCGCCGCGCTCGCTGCGCGCTGAAGCGGCAGGTGTGGGACGGTTCCATGCAGACGCTGCACGAAGCCACGATGTGGGCCAATCGCGACATGATCAAAGCCAACGCGTCGCCCGACTTCAAGGAGGGGGTGAAGGCCTTCGGCGAAAAGCGCAAGCCCGCCTTCCGGTCCATAGAGGAGGTGGACGAATGAGCCTGCCCGGACGCATGTCGGCGCTTGTCGTCCGCAAGTACGGGGACTGGCACGATGCCGCTGTCGAGACGGTCGCGGTGCCGGTCCCTGCCCCCGGCGAGGTCCTGATCCGGACCGAAGCCGCGTCGCTGAACTTCGCCGACCTGCTGATGATCGAGGGCGGTTACCAGGTGAAGCCCGACCTGCCCTTCGTGGCCGGGCGCGATGCCGCCGGCACGGTCGTGGCGATCGGAGAAGGCGTGCGCGACATCGCAGTCAGCGACCGGGTCTGCGCGCAGGCCTCGACGGGCGCATTCGCAGAATACGATAGTGCCGGGGACTGGGCCTGCACCAGGCTCCCCGACGGCATCGACCTGCGCGACGCCGCGGCCTGCGCCACCGCCATCACCACCGTCGTCGGGGCGATGAAGCTGCGCGCCGACTTCCAGCCCGGCCAGAGCGTGATCGTGACCGGCGCCGCGGGCGGGGTGGGGTCGATGGGGCTGCAATATGCGCGCCTGCTAGGAGCGGACCCGATCGCCGTCGTCTCTTCCGCCGCCAAGGCGGACGCGGCGCGCGAGATGGGCGCGGCGGCCGTCGTCGTGACCGGAGACATGGCCGACCCGCAGCGCGAGATCCGTGCGGCGCTCAAGGACCAGGGTTTCGGCCAGGTCGATGCCGTGGTCGACATGGTCGGCGGCACGATCGGCGAAGCCGCGCTGCGCTGCATCCGCCCGGGCGGACGGTTCGTCATCGTGGGGTTCGCCAGCGGCGACCAGCCCAAGCTGACCCCCGGCTACCTGCTGGTGAAGGACGTCATGGTCTTCGGCTCGTCTCTGGAGCGGCTGATGCGGGCCCGCGATCCGGCGCTGACCGATGGAATGCGCGAGGCCTTCGCCGCACTCGCCGATGGCCGGCTCCGCGCACAGGTAGACGCGGTGCTGCCGCTGTCGCAATTCCACGAGGGGGCGGAGCGGATGGCCGGGCGACAGGCCATCGGCAAAGTCGTGTTCGGCACCCGGGGGCGACACCTTCAGGCGATGGAGCGGTATTCCTTGACGCCGGGGGCGTTGTAGAAGAACCGCACGTTCTCCGGCGGTCCGTCATGACCGATCGCAGCCGCCACATCGTCCAGCACGACATTGGTGATATGCGGCAGCTTGAAGTTGCGCGCCTCGTCGAGCGGGATCCACTGGAGATAGGACAGCTCGCTGTCCGCCCGAGAGAAGTCGTCCGGATCGGTCTTCAACAGGGCGGCATCCGCCATGAGGAAGCGGGCATCGAACCGTTTGGGCAGGACGGTCGGCGTAATCGCCCGGAACAGGTAGGTCAGCCCCTCGCCGGTCGGCCGGTGGCCGGTGGCGGCAAAGGTCTCCCACCCTTTCGGCGGCGTGGTGTCCCAGCCCCCGGGCGTACCGAGGATCAGGCCCGTCTCTTCCCACAATTCGCGGATCGCCGCAGCAACCAGGCCGCCGGTCAGGTCCGGCTCGGCGTCGTGTCGAGCGAGGCGGGCGAGGCAGGTGGCATTCATTGGAGCAGCCAGCGGAACGGTCCAGTCGGACTTGTCCACGGCACCTCCCGGAAAGACGAAGCGCGACGGGAAGAACGACGCCGTCGCACCGCGCTGGCCCATCAGCACCTGCGGACGGGTCTCGCGGTCGCGAATCAGGATCAGGGTCGCCGCGTCCCGGGGAATTGCGGGCACTTCCGGTTCGGGGCCATCGAGGTTTTCCATTGTCTGCTCCTGCTGTTAGACCTGCCTTGCGGTCGCTGGCCGCCCGGGGATCGGGCGACCGTCATGGCTGGCGAGCAGGCCGGGGACGGCCTGCCGAAGTCTTGTTGTTACGGGTGGTATCTCGAGAAGATCTCGTCGTTCAGCTTCTGCTCATATGCGTCCCATTGCGCCTCGGTCCAGGTGCCTTCTCGAATATCGGCGACGATACCCGTCCACTTCGTCACGATCTCCGCGAAGCGGGTCACATCCGCTTCCGGTGTCTTCGCCCCACGCTCGAGCGCGGCCGAGATTACCCGGGCCTTGTCGTTCTCCTGTTGAGAGAGAATCCCGGCCTTGAGCCCGTCATCGGCCGGGCCGAAAGCGACGCCGCGCTTGGTGGCCTCCTCGATCGCCGCCAGATCGTCCTGAAGGTAGACGCGTCGCCTCAAACATGGTCGATCCCTTGCGGGGATTTCCACATGTATCGGTTTTTTGGCACGCCTCTTTGAGGCGCCGATGGACAACGGCGCGTCCTGAAGGAGGCATCGTTCCAAACAGGATCGGAGGAAGTAAATGCGGAAAAGCGGCTTGGCCGTTGTGACCGGCGGCGGCACCGGATTGGGCCGGTCCATCGCGGAGCGCTTTCTGGCGGATGGCTTCGAGGTCTTGATCACCGGCCGCGATGGCGTTCGGCTGGCCCAGGCCGCGCGGGAAATGGGCGCAACTGCGCTCTCGGGCGACGTCGCGGATGCCGAGGATGTTGCGGCTTTGGCAGAGGAGGTGCGCGGGCATGGGGTGCTTCTGCGCGTTCTGGTCAAAAATGCCGGCGTCATGCCCATGTCACGACTTTCGGACCGGGTTGATCGGCTGTTCTCCGACCGGGACCAGGCAATGCGTATCAACCTGACCGGAACCCTGCGTGTCACCCACGCCCTGGCACCTCTGATCGCCGCACCTGGCGGGCGGATCGTCAACCTCTCCTCCATCGTTGCCCGGACGGGCGGCAGCGCACCGGGATTGCTGGCCTATACCGCGACCAAGGGCGGGATCGACGGGCTGACCTTCGCGCTGGCGCGCGAGCTGGCGGAACGGGGAATTACGGTGAACGCCGTGGCGCCGGACAGCATGGACGGCACCGCGATGACCGCCGACCTGGGCGACGAGCGCAAGGCGCGGATCAACGCGAACATTCCGCTCGGCGCGCTTGGCACGCCGGGCGACATTCCGGGCGCCGTCGCCTATCTGGCCGGCCCCGGCGGTGGATATGTGACCGGCCAGGTTCTGCATGTGAACGGAGGCTGGCGTTTTGGATAGGCTCGAGAATTCGCTTTTTGACATGACGGGCCTGCGGGCGCTCGTCACCGGGTCGAGCCGCGGCATCGGACGCGCCACCGCCGAACGGTTCGCGCAGCATGGCGCGCAGGTCGTCGTATCGGGGCGGAAGATCGGCCCGGCGGAAGAGACCGCCGCGGCGATCAATGCCACCTTCGGGCGCCCGGCCGCGCAGGCCGTGGCTGCGAACATCGCCGACAGGGACAGCCTGGCAGCGCTGATCGACGAAAGTGTCAGGATCATGGGCGGCATCGACGTGCTGGTCTGCAACGCGGCCATCCACCCTTACGTCGGCCCGGCGATGGAAACTCCAGACAGCGTGATGCGCAAGATGATGGACGCCAACGTCATGGGCAACCATTGGCTCTGCCAGATGGTCCTGCCCGGGATGGCCGACCGCGGCTTCGGGCGGATCGTCATGGTTTCGTCCATCGCCGGACACATGGGGAGCGGGACGTTTTATTCCTATTCCATCTCCAAGGCGGCGGACATGGAAATGGCGCGCTGCCTCGCGGCGGAATACGGCGCCCGAAACATCCGGGTGAACGTTATCGCGCCGGGGACGGTCAAGACCTCGATGGCCGCGGCGGTGATGAACGACGAGGCCTTGATGCGGCGCGAGATGCGGCGCAACACCACCGGCCGCTTGGGCGAACCGGACGGGAGCGCGGGCGTTGCCGTGATGCTGGCCGCGCCGGCGGGGGCTTACCTGAATGGTCAGGTGATCGACGTCGACGACGGATTTATCATGTCATACTGAGGACCTCACGACGGGGCGGCAGGCCGGATCCGGCGCAGCCACAGCATCCACAGCGCCAGCGCCAGGCAGGCGGCCGAGGCAGAGGGGCCCAGCATCCTGATCCCGGCCAGATCGACGATCGTCCCTGCCACCACCGGACCGACTGCCGCGCCAGCAAACATCATCGACGCATTGACCGGAAAGAGCCGCGCGGTCAGGTCCGGCGCAAGCTGCGACAGGCGATGTTGTGCCGCAGGGGCAAAAGTTGAACAGAGCCGCCCCCGTCGCAAGGCACAGCACAGCCCCGGTGACGGGGCCCCACGCCAGGGCCGTCAGGGCGAAGGTCACGGGCACGCCCAGCCCGAACTGGATCGCCATCACTCACAATGGTCCGATATGGTCCAGCAACATCCCCGTCGCCAGCGTTCCGACCAGCACTCCTCTCCCCATCACCACGAGCAATTGCGGAACCCATTCGAACCCGACCTGAGCGGCGATGATTGCGGCGACGAAGGTGTAGATGAAGTTCGTTGCAAGCGAGCAGGCCGCCGTCATCGCCAATGCCAGACCGACGCCGGGCCGTGCCAATGCCCCGCGCAGGTCGGATGCACCTGCACCGGCGACAGGGCGTACAGCAGGCACGACGACAAGCAGCGCCAGCGCCATCACAGCTGCCATCGCCGCGACGGCCGTGAAGCTGACCCGCCATCCGACGTGGATCGCCAGCCAGGCCCCCAACGGAATGCCTACGATCTGCGACAGCGAAACGCCCAGATAGATCGCCGTCAGCACCCGGCCCCGGGCATCGGGCATCGTTTTCTCGACGGCCAATGCGGCTGCCGTCGGGGTGTAGAGCGCCGAGCCAATCGCGGCGCACATCCGCGCACCGATCAGCACCAGAAGAGCAGGGGCCAGCGACGAAGCCAGCGCGGCTGCGGCGCAGATCGCCATTGCCAGAGTCAGGGCGCGACGATAGCCGAGGTATGTCGTCACCATTCCCAGCATGGGCGATGCAATGGCGTAGGTCGTCGTGAAAGCCGCGACCAGCAGCCCGGCCGCGGTCGCCGAAAGGTCGAATTCGGCCCTCAGTTGCGGCAGGAAGCCCACCAGCACAAAGCCGGACAGTACCGAGACGAAATTGAACAGCACGAGGGTCGGCAGCAGGATGCGCGGCCGGCCCGGATGTAGCCCCGGAAGTAGCGTCGTCACCCGACCAGCACCTCGATCCCTGGTCCGGGTTCGTCCGCATAGAGAGCGTCGACCAGAGCGGCACGTCGGGCGAGCACCGTATTCTGACTGATGGCCCGCTTGTCCGACAGCTCTCCGGTCTCGATATTCGGCAGTTCCGCTGTCAGGACGTAGCGGCGGATGGTGCGCGACCCGGGCCCGTCCGCGGTCTGTAAGCTGCCCATGCGGGACGAGATCTCGCGACGCAGGGCAGGGTGCGATACCACGTCTGCAAGCGGGGCGTCGGACGGCAATCCAGCCAGTTTCCGGCAGGCACCCGGCTCAGGGAACAGAATAGCGGTCAGGTGCGGCCGGTCGGGGGCGCAGATGACGACATCGGAGCAGAGCGGCGCGAAAACGCCGATGATTGCCGCCCGCAGGTCGGCGACCTGCACCCAGGTGCCCGAGGCCAGCTTGAAGTTCTCGGCGATCCGGCCGTCGAACCGCAGGCCGAGCGCCTTGTCCTCGCTGTCGATCCAGGCCACGGCATCGCCGGTGCGGTAATAGCCTTCCGCATCGAACGCTTCAGCCGTCTTGTCGGGGCTGCGCCAGTAGCCGGGCGTGACGCAGGGACCCTTGAGCCGCAGCTCCAGCTTTTCGCCCACCGGGGCGATGCGCACCGCGACCGCCGGCACCGGGATGCCGACCAGCGCCTTGAAGTCCGGGGCGAAATTCGCGCTCATCGGGGTCGGCCGGCCTCGGTGCAGTCGACACCTGAGGTGATCATCACTCTTCGGCCCGTCTCTTCCACCGCATGTGTATCCAGCGAACGCCACGCATGCTGGGGCAGCACCGCCCCGCCACAGTAGATCAGCTTGAGAACGCGATAGGAAGTCGCGCGCAATTCGCGGTCTGTCGCCAGTGCCTCGACCAGCAGGCCGAGTTCGCCGGGCGTGTTCAGATAGAGGTTGGTCGGCACTTCGCGCAGGTTGCGCAGCGTGGCGTCGAATTCGCCCGGCATGGGGCGCCCGTTGTCGATCCTGAGGTGCCCGCCGGAATAGAGGACCATGCCGAATTGTGCGTGCCGCCGAACGGGTGGTGCCAGGGCAGCCAGTCCACCATCCGCGCGGGTTCGTCCAGCAGCATACGGAAGGTCTGGGCGACCTGCTGGCGCTGACTGGTCAGCATCCGCTGTGGAAAGATCACGGCCTTGGGCATCCCAGTCGTGCCCGAGGTGAAGAGGAGCTTGCCGATGCTGTCCGGGGTCAGTGCAGCATGCGCGGCCTCGACGGCGTCCGTCGCACGCCCCTCCTCGAGCGCCACGAATGGCGTCACCTCGCGACCCCCGGTCGGGCTTGGGGGGAGCGTCCATTGTCAGCGTCCCCTGAACACGGGCTTGCGCTTGTCCTTGAACGCCGCGACCGCCGGCATCGTAGTCGACGTTGCCGGCGATGCGCCCCATCTCGGCAAAACTGCCGGTATCGAACAATGCCTCAACCCGTTCGCGGGCCGACAGGCGGCCGCGGGAATGCTGCCCGGCCTCTGCCTCAGCGCCGCCCATCTCGCGGCCGATGCGGCGGCGGGCGTGCAGTTCTGCCGCATTCTCGCGTTCGGGGGGGCGTTCGGCGCTCATGGCAAGGGTACTCCCGGTTTGTAAGGCCAACTTCTCAGGCCGAAGCGCTGGCAATAATCGCATTTTGGTGCGGTCGCACGTATCTGCGTTCTCAGCGCCCCAGCCAGCGCGGCGGACGCTTCTCGGCGAACGCCAGCGCCCCTTCACGCGCATCCGCCGACGCCATGATCCGGTCGGCGATGGCGTCCTGGATCGGGATGCTTTCCGCGACCGTCCAATCCTGCTGGCGCAGCATCACATCCTTGCTGGCCTCGACGGACAGGGGCGCATTGGCGGCGATGCCCCGGGCCAATTCCCGAGCCGCGGCCAGAGCCTGTTCCGCCGGAACCAGCCGGTTCACAAGGCCAAGCTGCGCGGCCTGGGGCGCGTCCAGCATGTCGCCGGTCAGGGCAAGCTCCATCGCGATGTTCTGCGGGATCTTGCGTGGCAGCCGGAAGAGGCCCCCGCCGGTCGCCGCCAACCCGCGCCGCACCTCGGGCAGGCCGAAGTGTGCAGTGTCGCCCGCAACCACCAGATCGCAGTTCAGCACTGTCTCGAATCCTCCCGCCACTGCGGGCCCCTCGAGGGCTGCTATCACCGGCTTGGCCAGGACCGCATCGTTGAAACCGAAGAGGCCGCGCTCCCCGATCCGCGGGTCCTCACCCCTGGCAAATGCCTTCAGTTCCATTCCCGAGCAGAAGCAGCCGCCCGTCCCGCTGATGATCGCGACGCGCAACGCGGGGTCAGCTTCGAACCCGAGGATGGCGGCTGCGACCGCCTCGGACAGGGCGCGGTTCGCGGCATTGCGCACTTCGGGGCGGTTGAGGGTGATGGTCAGGATCCCGTCGCGGTGATCCAGCAGGCAAATGTCCGTCACGAGGTGCTCCGGGTCGGATGTCTGCCGAACCCTCGCGCCGTCTCTGCCGTTTGCCATGGCGAAACGGAGGTCTGTCCGCATCCCGCACGTATGTAGGAAAAGGCGCGAGTGCCGCTGCTTCGGGTTCCGCCGCGATGCGGGACGCCGAATTATCCCGCTTGAAGCGGGCAGCGGAAGGCTCCGTCATGCATCTTGCACTCGACACCCTGCGGATCGACGTTCTTCCCGAGATCGCGCATCTGATGGTCCCGAAAGCCTTCCTGTTCGAGGGGCTGACCCCCGAGGACGGGGCCCGCAACGCGGACTGGCTGGGGCCGGAGTTCATCGCCCCCGACACGCTGGAGCTGGGCATGGCCTTCCAGAGCGTCGTTCTGCGCTTCGGCAGGGAGGTGGTGCTGGTGGACAGCTGCAACGGCAACCACAAACAACGGCCGACCGCGCAATGGCAGCACGACCTGCGCTCGGACGCTTTCCTGCACAATCTCGCAGCGCTCGGCCTTGCGCCAGGGGATGTGACGATGGTGATCTGCACGCACCTCCATTGCGATCACGTCGGCTGGAACACCCGGCTTGAGGACGGCCGCTGGGTTCCGACCTTCCCGAAGGCGCGTTACCTGTTCGGGCGCACGGGTGACGAGCATTTCGAATGCGCTTCACCGGGCGGGGCAGGTGGTGAACCACGGCTCGTTCACCGACAGCGTGCTTCCGGTGGTCGAGGCAGGGCTGGCGAAGCTGGTGGCCGACGATGCCGTCATCGCCACAGAGGTGGCGGAGCGAGTATTTCTGCGTGCGGCACCAGGTCATTGCGTGGGTCACGTCTGCGTCCATGCCGAGGCAGGCGCCCGGTCGGCCATCGTCGCGGGCGACGCGCTGCATCACCCGATCCAGTTCGACCTTCCCGACCTCGTGCTGCGCGCCGATGCGGACCCGGGCGAGGCGATCCGCACCCGCCGTTCGCTGATGGAGCTATGTGCGGGGAGCAGCACCGTCCTTGTGGTCGGCCATATACCGCACTGGACCATCGGCCGGGTCGTACCGCACGGTGACCGGTTCCGACTTCACGACGCCTCGGCCCAGAGCCGGTAGACCTCGGTCGCTGTCCCGGCAAAGAGCCGCGCGCGCTCGTCCGCGCTGAAGGAGGCGGTGATCTTCTTGAACGTGTTCCAGAGGACGGTCCAGCCGACTGATCCCTTGTCCACCGGGAAGTTGCTTTCGAACATCGCCCGCGCCGGGCCGACGGTCTCTATCGCGGTCTCGACAATGGGTGCCCAGAGGCGGGCAAGCTCGTCCGACCCCGGCGGCCTATCCCGCGCGAAAAGGTCGAACCCACCAAGCCGCATGCCCAGTCCGCCAAGCTTCACGCGGACGTTGGGCAGGTCCCTTAGCGTCGCAAGGCAACGGCGCCAATCGGCAAAACTCTCCCCCAGGCGGCCCGAGAAGGGGCCGGTGCCGACCGGGCCGCCGAAATGGTTCAGCACGATGGCGGTTTCGGAATACGAGCGGGAGAGGTCCGCCAGCTCCTCGATCTGGGTGTGATAGATCCACGCGTCGAACGACAGGCCTGCGGGCGCCAGCCGGGCGAAGCCTGCGCGGAAGGCGGGGTCCGACAGCAGCCCCCGCGGCGCGGCGGTGAAGCCGCTGACGACCCGCGGATCGGGATGCCAGGCCGCAAACTGGCGGATGCCGCGCAGTGCTGCAGAGGCTGTGGCATGAGCCTCAAGCGCCGCGGCAGTGGCGTCGCCCTGCGTGAGGTCGGCCCTGGCCACCAGCGCCGCGCAGAGGTGCCCATCGCCATAGCGCCCTGCATGCGCCTCCGTACGGACTCGCTCGGCAAACCGTGTTTCGCCTACCGGCCTCAGGTGCAGAGGTCCGGCCAGGTCGGCACCATATCCACATTCCACGTGGACCGAGGCGCTCAGGAGGTGCCCGGCGGTGCATTCGGCGGCATATTCCTCGGCCATGTATCGCGAACCGGGGCGAGCCCAGAGGTGATGGTGGGCATCGACGATCGACAGACCCGGGTCGATGGCCGGCTCCGAGACCAGAGAAAGCCAGTCATCACGGATCGGCAGCGGGACATACCCGGTCGCACCATCGGGGGCCTTTGCCATGTCCCTGCTCCTCCTCCTGACCTGTCCGAAAGGGTGCAATGCCGTCTCGCACAAGCCAAGGCGGGGGACAGTCGTGTCAGTGTTTTCGTCAGCTTGAAACCGGCCGCAAGGAGCGTCGGGACAGTGTCGGCCGTGGTTCGATCTGGTATCTCGACGGCGGCAGCAGGGATAGCAGACATGGACGACATCAAGGACCTGGTGACGCAGAGCGCGACGCGGCTGTTCGCAGGAGCCGGTACGCTCGATATCCGCACGACGGGGTGCCGAGAGCCCCTAGATCGCGCCTTGTGGGACGAGCTCGAAGCATCCGGTTTCGTCAACGCCCTGGCAGGTGCGGAAGGCGGCACGTTCCTCGCTGCCACTCCGGAGGCCATTCGTGTCGCGGCCGACCACGCGGCACCGGTTCCGCTCGCCGAAACTCTCCTGGCGGCATACCTGCTGCGGTATGCTGGCCTCGACCAGCCTGAGGGTGTGCTGACGGTCGCACCTGTCACCGCGGGCGACAGGCTGGAGTGGAATGCCAATGGAGCCGACTGGATCTTGACCGGCGACGCCCGCCGCGTGCCTTTTGGGGGGACGAGGCCGACAGGGTCGTGGTCGTCGCACCCGAAGGCGGTGCGCCGGGCCGCAACCGCATCGGTGTGATCTGTCGCGGCAGCTGGACCGCGAGGCATGGGCGCAATATCGCTGGAGAACCGCGCGACGACCTGACCTTCGACGCGGCGGTTGCCGATTTCAGTGCACCGCGACCCGGCGATGCGCCGATGCAGGTGCGCAAGGCAGGTGGGGCGATCCGGGCCATACAGATCGCGGGAGCGGCGCGCAGGACGCTGGAACTGACGGCGCGCTATTCGTCGGAGCGACGGCAGTTCGGGCGTCCGATCAACCGGTTCCAGGCCTTACAGGGCAACTTGGCGGTCATCGCCACGGAAACGGCGGCGACCACCGCCGCGGGGGACGCCGCCGCCGCGGCCTTCGACCAGGGGCTGCCGGATTTCGCAATCGCCGCCGCGCAGGCCCGCGCCAGCAAGGCGGCTTCCATCATTGCTGCGCTCGGCCATCAGGTGCACGGCGCCATGGGGTTCACATCAGAATACCGGCTGCATCGGCTGACCCGCCGCCTCTGGTCCTGGCGGGACGAATTCGGGTCCGAAGCCGAATGGAACCGGATGAACGGCCGGGCAATCGCCGCGGCCGGTGCGGACCACATCTGGGCGACGCTCAGCGCCGGCTGACGGCGTCCCTCAGATCGTTGCGCCGCCGTCGATCTCGTAGGCGCCGCCGGTCTGGAAGCTGGCACCGTCGCTGAGCAACCAGGCGATGAAGCCTGCTATTTCGGCTGGATCAGCCGTTCTGGGGATAGGGCGCTGGGTGTAGTCCATGCGCCAGCCGGCGGCCGAACAGGTCTGGTCGGCCAGCGCACTCATGCCGGTGTTCACCGAACCGGGCAGGATGGCGTTCACCCGGATGCCATCGGGTCCGTATTCCACGGCGGCCGTGTTCGTCAGACCGATGACCGCATGTTTGGAGCTGTTGTAGGCCACCCGCCCGGGGTTTGCCCGCCGCGCATTCAGCGACGAGATATTGACGATCGCACCCCCGGATTTCTGTGCCAGCATCTGCCGGATGGCGGCAGCCATCGACAGGAACATGCCACGGACGTTCACTGTCATGACCGCGTCGAAATCCGCGACCGGTAGCTCGTGGATCGGCAGGGCCGTGCCGCGGATGCCGGCGCAGGTGACCAGCGCGTGGACCCCGCCGAACCGCGTGACTGCCGCCTCGACCATCGCAGCGGCCCCCGCCTCGGTGGCCAGGTCGGCCTCGACCCCGAGCCACCTGTCGCCCTCGTGTCGCGATGGCTGCACGTCGGCCGAAACCACTCTCATCCCCTCCGCCAGCAGCCTGCGGACGGTCGCGGCCCCGATCCCCTGAGCGCCGCCCGTCACGAGGGCGACCTTTCCCGACAAGCCTTCCAACGCCATCTCATCCCCCTGTCTGCCGGGGCGGGATGGCCCCGGCGGTTTCCAGTTCGCGCAATCTGTCCGCGTCGTAGCCCAGCATGTCGCGCAGGACCTCTTCAGTATGTTCGCCCAAAAGTGGCGGCGCCGAAGGCGCTACGATGGGCGTGTCCTGCATCGCGTAGGGCGGCGCGATGTTCGGCACCTCGCCGGCCGTCGGGTGGCGGATCCTCGACAACAGGCCCCGGGCGCGGATCTCCGGCGATCGGTAGGCCTCGAAAATGCTGCGCACCGGGCCGGCAGGGAGACCCGCGCCCTTCAGCAAAGTGACCCATGCTTCGCGACTGCGGGTGGAGAAGATCGCCTGAAGCTCGTCGATCAGCGCTTCGCGGCTCTCGGCCCGGGCGGCAACGGTTGCATAGGCAGGATCGCTGGCCATCGCATCGCGCCCGATGATTCGGCAGAGCAGACCGAACATCCGGTCGTTTCCGACGCTCAGATAGAAGCTTCCATCCGAGGCGCGGAAGTTCCCGATCGGCACGTTACCCAGGGGGGCATGGCCATAGCGCACCTGTTCCTCGCCGGAAATCAGATAGTTGTGTCCGTAATAGGTCGTCAGCATCACGGCCGTGTCGTAGAGAACCACGTCGACCTGCTGGCCGCGCCCACTGACCTGCCGCGCCATCAGCGCGGCAAGTATCATGTTGGTCGCAAGCATCCCGGTGCTCATGTCGACGAAAGGCAGATTGGTGCGCACCGGCTCGTGCTCGGGCAGGCCGTTCATCGTCATGATCCCGGTCTCTGCCTGCATGACCGGATCGTAGCCCGCTCGATCGCTGAATTCGCCAGTGCGCCCGTAGGCAGAGATCGAACAGTAGACCAGCCGCGGTTTGATTGCGGCAACGGTTGCGTGATCGAGCCCGAGCCGCGCCATCACGCCAGGGCGGAAGTTCTCCACCAGCACATCGGCGCGGCTGACGATGTCCAAAGCGACGGCCCGTCCCTCGGGCTTGCCGAGGTCGATCGCGACGCTGCGCTTGCCGCGGTTGTAGGCCAGGAAGGCGCTGACATTGCCACCTGCCCGCGGATGCCGGAACGACCGCGTTTCGTCACCGCCGCGCGGGTTCTCGATCTTGACGACGTCTGCCCCCAGATCGGCCAGGGTCTGGGGGCAGACGGGCCCCGCGATCACCCGAGAGAAATCTGCAACGACAAGCCCGTGTAACGCAGGCACCGCCGCCGACTGACTTTCGGCGGCGTCGGGCAGGTCGCGCATTGGCACATGTTCGGTCATGCAAAAGGCCTTCCTGCCGGTCATTCGCGATGCCCTGATAATCACCGACGCACGGACGCCAGCAACCGGCTGCACTGCTGTGCCGAAGGCTTTTAAATAGGCGAAAGCGCCGAGCCGTGATGGTCTGGCCAAGACCGCTGGCATAGACCTTTGCATGAGCCGGCCCGCTGTGTTGCGTGGCCAGTCAGCAAAGGGGGAGGTCCATGGTTCTCGACTATGACCAGGACGACGTGGCCTTTTGGGAAGAGGTACGCGATTGGCTCCAGACCAATGCTCCGCGCGAGCGACGCCCCGAGGCCGGGCCGGAAATGCGCGCCTTTCTCCTGGCGTGGCAGCCGCGCCAGTACGATGGCGGATGGGCTGGCCTGGCCTGGCCGAAAGAGCCCGGCGGACAGGGCCTGTCGCTGATCTGGCACGAGGAATATGCCGCCGCAAAGGCCCCGCCCATCGGGTGTCTGTTCGTGGCGATGAACCACGGTGGCCCCACGCTGATCGCTTGGGGAACGGACGCGCAGAAAGCGTTCCACCTCCCGAAGATCCTCAAGGGCGAGTCAGTCTGGTGCCAGGGCTTCTCGGAGCCGGGCGCGGGGTCGGACCTTGCCTCGATCTCCAGCCGTGCGGTGATCGACGGGGACGATCTGGTGGTGTCGGGCCAGAAGATCTGGACCAGCTACGGCCATGTCGCCGACTATCAGGAACTGCTGGTCCGAACCTCTCGCGGCGAGAAGAAGCATGACGGACTGACATGGGTGATCTGCCCGATGGACGCGCCCGGCATCGAGGTGCGCACGATCACCACGATTTCGGGCAGCCAGCACTTCTGCGAGATATTCTACGACAATGTCCGCATTCCCATGGCGAACGTGGTAGGCTAGGTTGACCGGGGATGGGAGACGGCGATGACCACTCTGTCGTTTGAACGCGGCGTGGGTCTGGCTGGCTGGCAGATCGAACTGGCCCGCAATGTCGAGATGCTGATCGAACTTGCCCGCACCACCCGACGCGGAAACCGGTGGGTCATCGACGATGACGAGATCGCCAGTCGCCTGGCCACCATCCGGGCCGAGGTCAAGGCCCTGCGCGCGATGACCTACATACTGGTGTCGAAAGTGGCGCGGGGCACTGCGGGGGCCGAGGGGACGGTTGTCGGCCTCCACTTCGCTGAACTGGCCAAGCGCTTCCATCGCCTTTCGCTTGATGTGCTGGGACTCGATGCGATCGAGCGCCGGCCGGAGGAGGGGGACTGAACGACGCTCTTCCTCGAATGCTTCCGGCACGTGATCGCCGGGGGCACATCGCAAATTCGCCGCAACATCATCGGGGAGCGCCTGCTCGGTCTCCCAAGGAGCCGCTGACATGGTCGACCTGGTCCCGAACGAAGACGAACAGCAGGTGATCGACAGCATCGACGCCTGGCTAGCCGCCGAATTGCCGCTGGACCGGCTGCGCGTCCCGGGCGGCGCCATGACCGAGGCCACCCGCTGGACCGAGATGGCCGACCTGGGTTGGTTCGCGCTCGGCATCCCGGAGGTCGTGGGCGGCGTCGGCCTGTCCGTGGTCGAGGAGACGATGCTTCTGCGCGCGTGTGGACGAACTCTGACGATGCCATCGATGGTGGCGACCGTGCTGTCGGGCCACGTCGCCGCGCGGGCGCGGAAGAAGGATGTCAACCGTCGGTAACGGACTCGCCTTAGTCAAGCGATTTTGCTCAATCAAATTGGGCCGCCAAGGCGGTTTGAACCGCGCCGGGTTTGCCGGAGGCTGGATGGTTTGAGTCACGCCACCATAGCGAACTCGTCTGATTGTGCATAGAAGCGGGCTTCCGCTTCTGCGGGCGGGATGTTTCCGATGGGTTCGAGTAGGCGCCGGTTATTGAACCAATCCACCCATTCCAGCGTTGCGAACTCGACCGCCTCGAAGCTGCGCCATGGCCCGCGACGATGAATGACCTCGGCCTTGAAGAGCCCGATCACTGTCTCGGCGAGGGCATTGTCATAGGAATCCCCGACGCTGCCGACGGACGGCTCGATGCCCGCTTCGGCCAGTCGCTCGGTGTACTTGATCGACACGTACTGGCTGCCTCGGTCGCTGTGGTGGATGAGCCCGCCGCCATCGACGGGCCGCCGTTCGTGCAGAGCCTGTTCCAGAGCGTCGAGCACGAACTCAGCCTGCATGGAACGAGACACGCGCCAGCCGACGATCCGTCTGGCAAAGACATCGATAACCAAGGCCACGTAGACAAACCCACTCCAGGTCGCGACATAGGTGAAGTCGGACAGCCAGAGCATGTTCGGCGCCGGGGCATGGAACTCTCGGTTCACACGATCCTCAGGGCATGGCGCGGAGGGATCGGAAACCGTTGTTTTCCGGGCCTTTCCTCGGATCACTCCCGCCAGCCCCATGTCATTCATCAGGCGCGAGACCGTGCACCTGGCGACCGCGATCCCCTCACGGTTCAATTGCCGCCAGACCTTGCGGGCGCCGTAGACCTGGAAGTTCTCGTCCCAGACCCGCCGGATCTCCGGGCGCAGCTCGGCATCGCGCCAGGCGCGGTCGGACAGCTTTGCAGGATCGGCCCGGCCCGCGGCATGGGCGCGATAGGTGGACGGGGCGATCGGCAGCACACGGCAGATCGGCTCGATCCCATACTGGTCGCGATGCTCATCGATGAACATCTTCATTTCCTCGTAGGGCGGTCGAGCTCCGCCTGAGCGAAAAAAGCGGACGCCTTGCGGAGGATCTCGTTGGCCTGCCGGAGCTCCCGGTTTTCCTTCTCCAGCTGCTTGAGGCGCGCAAGCTGATCGCTGGTCGGCCCCGGGCGTTGCCCGTTGTCACGCTCCTCGCGTCGCACCCACTTCCGCAACGTCTCGGCCGTGCAGCCGATCTTTGGCGCAATCGAGCAGATCGCCGCCCACTGCGAAGCGTGATCGGCCTCATGTTCCAGAACCATACGCACCGCGCGAGCACGCACCTCGGATGAATATCGATTGGATGTCTTCGTCATGGCTCCACCTTCTCAAGGTTGGGAGCCTCCGGCAAACCCGGCGCGGTTCATGGCGACAGCGCGGCGCTGATCTGACAAGTGGCAACGGCGGTGCGTGACGCAGGCCCCCGTTACAGCATCTCGTTCTCGGTTCATAGCCGGAATATGACGACGGCGGCGAGGGCGATGGCGGAGAGGAACACCTTCGGGCTTCTGTCGTAGCGGATGGCAACCCGTCGCCAGTCCTTGAGCCTGCCGAACATGTTCTCGATCCGGTTGCGGCGTTTGTAGCGACGCTTGTCGTAGCGGACGGGCTTGGCGCGAGACTTCCGGCCCGGGATGCACGCCCGCATCCCCTTGTCTTCCAACGCTTCTCGGAACCAGTCGGCGTTATAGCCCCGGTCGGCCAGCAGCCACTCTGCCGATTGCAGGCCACCCAGCAGGGCCGCCGCGCCGGTGTAGTCGCTGACCTGGCCCGCGGTCATGAAGAAGCGGATCGGGCGTCCGTCGGCGTCGGCGACGGCATGCAGTTTGGTGTTCATGCCGCCCTTAGCTCGACCGATCAGCCGGCCGCGTTGGTCATCGGATCCCCATTTTTCGAACGCAGGCTGGTCGCCGTGCGGTGCGCCTTCAGGTAGGTCGCGTCGATCATCAGCGTCCTCGGAACAGCCGCCTCCGACGCCAGCCCATCCACTATCCGGGCAAAGATGCCCTTGTCGCTCCATCGCTTCCAACGGTTGTAGAGCGTCTTCGCTGGGCCTTAATCCTTCGGCGAATCACGCCACCGCAAGCCGTTGCGATTGATGAAAATTATCCCGCTGAGAACACGTCGGTCATCAACCCGCGGCTTGCCACGGCTCTTGGGGAAGAAGGGCTGAAGCCGGGCCATCTGCGCGTCCGACAGCCAGAAAAGGTTGCTCATTGGTCAGTCTCCCTACGGAGCCTGAATCATGCCGCAAGCGCAAGATCATTGGGTCCTGACCCTAGAGCGCTTCGCGGACCCTCCCCCTGCCGCCCCAAATGCGTCGCGATCCGCGCCAGGTTTCGCTTCCCTGCGCACGCGGCGCAAGGCCTGCGAGCGAGGCGATGCGCCGTCGATCCAGCCGACCGAGTTCCGGTAGCTCTCCAAGCAAGACGGCCAGGACTGTGGGGCCGATGCGGGGGACGGCGCGCAGGAGCGCGGCCTGCCGTTCAAGGCCGGGATCGCTCGCGATGAGGTCGGCGATGGTCCTGTCCATCGTCTCGACACGCCGGTCCAGGATTCGGATCATCCGGTCGATCTCCGCCCGGATATCGGCGCTGCCTGCATTCTGGCGGCGGATCTTTTCCGCCTTGCGCATCTCGACCAGCTGCCTGCGGCGGCGGAGCAGGTCGCTCAGCCGGACCCGGGCCGGGGACCGGGGAACGGTCGGCGTCAGGTCCAGCTTCTCCCCCATCTGGGCAAGGATTCGGGCATCGACGCGATCGGTCTTGGCCTGCACGCCGATCGCCCGGGTGAACTCTCGGGCCTGCCGGGGATTGACGCGCGCGTAGGCGAGGCCGCGCCTGGAGAGGGTGGCGATGAGAGGCCCGTCGCATCCGCTGGTTGCTTCAAAGACGACCAGCGCGTCCTCCGGCAGAGAGGTGGCCCATCGGATGATCGCGTCCGGCGTGTTCTTGATCCTCGCTGTGGCGCCGGACGGAAGGGAATGGGTATCGATCCAGCCACGGGCGAGGTCGCAGCCGATGAAGGTCTGTGGCATGGTATGGGCTCCTGTCCGTGTCGTGCGGGATCGGGGCCAACCGTCCCAAGCAACTGTTCAGTTTGATCGTGACGTGGAAGGGACCCTTGCTCCCACACGGGCTCACGGGCCTTGGGGAGGACGGCTCCCTTCCACACCCGTGTTCCTACAACATCGCCAACAGACAGGGGGGCCGTCAGGCGTCGGTGCCGGTCCCCAGCTTCTTGTATAGGTAGGAGCGGGACACCCCGAGATGCTCGGCCGCCTTCTTCTTGTTGCCCTTGAACCGGATCACCGCGTCGTGGATCAGATGCAGCTCGAGGTCCTCCAGCGCGTCCTTGAGCGAGCCGCCGCCGCTGGTCGAGAAGGAGGTCGCCCGCTCCGTATCCGGCGCAGTGTCGTCGCCGGGTCCGGACTCGAAATCCTCGAGCTTCAGCTTGCTGCCTTCCGCGAAGACGAAGGCGCGTTCGACCACGTGGCGCAATTGGCGGACGTTGCCGGGCCAGGACCGCTCCATTAGGTGATGGGCGATCTCCATCTCGACCTCCGGCACGTCGCGGCCATACTGGGCGGCAAGCTCGGCCACGAAGTGGTTCAGCAGCAGCGGGATATCCTCGCGGCGCTGGTCCAGCGGCGGGATCTGGATGGTGACCGGGCTGATCCGGTAATAGAGGTCCAGCCGGAACTTCTCCTGCTCGACAAAGGCCTCCAGATCGCGGTTCGTGGCGCTGCAGAGCCTGAAATCCACCCGCTTGGGCTTGTCGCCGCCGACCCGTTCGACGATCCGGTCCTGCAGAACCCGCAACAGTTTTGTCTGCACCTCGAGCGGCATGTCCCCGATCTCGTCCAGAAAGATCGTGCCCTTGTCGGCCTGTTCGAACTTGCCCACGCGGCCCTTGCGGTCGGCGCCGGTGAACGAGCCGGCCTCGTAGCCGAACAGTTCGCTTTCCACGAGCGAGACGGGCAGGGCGGCGGCGTTGACCGTCACCATCCGCTGGTCCTTGCGAGAGCTCAGCTGATGCAACGCCTGCGCGACCAGTTCCTTGCCGGTGCCGCTTTCGCCCTGGATCAGGACGGGGATGTCGAGCGGGGCGATCTTGCGGATCTGGTCCCTGAGCGACCGCATGGCGAGGCTGTTGCCGATGATCGCGTCCAGGAAATCGACCGGCCCGCTTTCCTTGGTCTTGCGGGCGTTCGACTTGTAGGTCTCGATCTGCCCTTCCAGATCGCTGATCTTGCGCGCCATCGCCTCCAACTGCTGGGGGCCCTTGAACATCACCCGACCGATGGCGCCGACGATCTTCTTGCCGTGGCGGATCGGGTAGCGCGACACGACGCGGTCGACGCCCTTCATCCGCTGGACCTGCCCAACCTCGGCGACGCCGGTCTTCAGCGTCAGGTGCAGGCGCGTGTTCTCGATCACGTCGCGCACCGGCTTGCCGACACCGCCGCCCGGTTCGAGGCCGAAGAACTTTTCATGGACGGGCGAGATATAGGCCATCTTGGCGTTCGCATCGACGATGGTCATTGCGTCGTAGGGATCGTTCAGGATGTGGTTCAGGATGTCATAGGCGAAATCCACGCGCATCACGAACTGCAGGACAGTGTCCGCGGGCGGCGAAGAAATCAGGACGACATACCCGGCGGGATAGGGTGAAACGAACCCGACGAACCGGGCGTCGTTCAGCAGGATCGGCACGAAACGGCGTTCGGCGGCATCCTCCAGCCATTCGGAGTCGGAAATGATCGCACGGATTCGGACATCTTCGGCCGCGCCGGAGGCGAGCAGGCATTTCCCTTTGTTATCAGTGACAAGGACGCCCTTTATCCCGGTGTCTTCACCGCTTTCGGCACTCATGCAACCCTCCCATGGCGACACATTCTCCAATCGCCGACATTAGGTGTGTCCTTGACATGGACACTTGTCAATCAAACCTGTCCACAAAGTAGCTTGATGCGTGACCTCAATAAATGCAAAGGTGCGACTCGGTGTTTGGCATGTCTATTGCTTTCAAGGGCACCAACCGGTCGAGGAGGGGCGGCGCTTTGAAATGCGCGGCCTGACCGGAGCACCCCGAAAGGGGATGGCCCGCACAAAGCCGGGTCGGGGAAGAAGGGGGGAAGACATGGAACTCAGGCCGAACCAGTTTCAGCAGCAACGGCAGTCGCTGTCGATCACCGGGCAGGTGATCCAGTCGATCCGGCTGCTGCAATACGGCAACCACGAACTCGAGGAATTCCTGCGCGAACAGGCGGACGACAACCCGTTGATAAAGGTCGTCGGCGGCGCGTCGGACATGCCCGCGAAAAGCGAGGCGGCGCGCGGTGTCGAGAACAATCGCCAGTCCTGCCCGAACGCCGCGCTGCGGCTGCCGATCTCTGGCGCAGGCGACGATATGCCGGGGCCGGACCAGTATATCGAGGCGCGCGTCTCGCTGCGGGATCACCTGATCGCACAGGTCGACCTGATGCTGGACGCGCCCGTCGATCGCCTGATCGCGCGCGAGATCGTCGAGTCGCTGGACGCCGACGGATACCTGCGCCGCGACACGGAGATCATGGCGGATCTGCTGGGTGTGCCTGCGGACCGGTTCGATGCCGTCCTGCGCACCGTGCAGTCCTGCGAGCCGACCGGCGTCGCCGCGCGCGATCTGGCCGAGTGCCTGTCGCTCCAGCTTGCGGAACGTGACCGCCTGACAGCCCCGATGCGCGCGCTGCTCGGCAATCTCGGGCTGCTCGGCGACTACAAGATCGACGCGCTGGCCCGTGTCTGCGGCGTGGATGCTGCAGGCGTCATGGAACTGGCCCGCCAGATCCGCGAACTCGATCCCCGTCCGGGCCTGCAATTCGATGCCGAACCGGTCGTGATGGCCCTGCCGGACATTCACGTCGAGATGGCCGAGGACGGCACGCTGAGCGTCGCGCTGAACACGGATGTCATGCCGCGCGTGCTGATCGACCGGGAATATCACGCCCGGATCAGCGCCCGCATCGACGGCACGGCCGAGCAGCGCTTCATGATCGACTCCATGCGCAACGCGAACTGGCTGGCGCGCAATATCGACCAGCGGGCGCAGACGATCCTGCGGGTCGCGACCGAGATCGTGACGAAGCAGAGCGACTTCTTCCGCTACGGCGCGGGCAGCCTGAAGCCGCTGTCGCTCAAGGACATCGCGGCCGAGGTCGATCTGCATGAATCCACCGTGTGTCGCGCCGTCGCGGACAAATACATGATGACCCCGCGCGGCATGTTCGAGCTGAAGTTCTTCTTCACCAACGCGCTCGGCGTGGTGGATGGCGACGACATGCTGTCCGTCGAAACCGTCCGCCATCGCATCCGGCAACTGGTGGAGGCAGAAAAGCCCACCGACATCCTGTCGGATCAGGCGATCATGGACACGCTGAGGTCCGAAGGCATCGACATCGCGCGGCGGACCGTCGCGAAATACCGCGAGATGATGGACATTCCGACCTCGCGGAAACGCAAGCGGCTCAAGGCTCCGTTGCCTCTGGCCCGTGGTGTCCTGGCGGCGGCGGAGTGAAGTGGCGCGCCTGCGCGGGGTACTGCCGGTCCGGGGAATCCCTCCACCTGTAAAGTCGTGGCGCCGCATTTTGGCACGGGCATTGCATCTGTAGTTCGGTGACAGACAAGAGATGTGGGCCATGACAAACCAGCCAAGTGCAGAGCAGCAGCAATCGACCGGATTGCCCTATGAAACCCTGCCGATCGTGGAGTCGGGACAGACCTTCGGCTTTCTGAACGGCGTCCGTGTCCTCGACCTGACGACGTCGGTCGCCGGTCCCTATGCGACGATGCTGTTGTCCGATTTCGGGGCCGAGATCATCAAGGTCGAACGCCCTGCCGGTGACGATGCCCGCGCCTGGGGCCCGCCGTTCCTGCACGGGCAGGCGCTGTGGTTCGCTGCGGTGAACCGCAACAAGCGCAGTGTCGTGATCGATGCACAGACCGAACAGGGCCGCGCCGACCTGCTGGCGCTGGTGCGGACCGCCGACGTGGTCGTGACGAACCAGCCGCCGTCGGTGCAGAAGAAGCTGGGCCTCGACTACGACACGCTGAAGCAGGAGCGCGAGGGCCTGATCTTTGTCGCCATCACCGGCTTCGGACTTGAAGGCGAGCGGGCGAACCTGACCTGCTACGACCTGATCGCCGAGGGCTATTCCGGGATCATGGACATCACCGGCCCCGCCGGGGCCGAGCCGCAGAAGATCGGCGCTCCGGCGGCGGACATGCTGGCCGGTCAGGACGCGGCGATGGCGACGATGGCCGCACTGGCCGGACGTCACCAGAACGGCGGGCAGGGCCAGTGCATCGACGTCAGCCTTGTCGAGAGCATGACCCGCTTCCTGTCGTGCCGGATTTCCCCCTACCTCGGCGCGGGCGAGATCCCCGAGCGGACGGGCGGGCGCGACAGCGTCATCGCGATCTACCAGCCGTTCGAGACGGCGGATCATCCGATCACGCTGGGCCTCGGGTCCGATGCGATCTGGAGCCGGTTCTGGAAAGCGCTCGGCGATCCCGAATTCGCGGCCCGCGAGGACTTCCGCAGCAACGCCGACCGCCGCGAGAACCGCGTCGAGATCGTCGAGCGGATCCAGTCGCTGCTGCTCAAGGAAACCCGCGCGCACTGGCTGGACGTCTTCCGCGACGCCCGCGTGCCCGCCGGGCCGATCAACCGCGTGGACGAGGTCGCCGCGGACGAACATCTGCGGGCGCGCGATCTTTTCTATGCAGTCGAGGACGATGAGGGCAGGATCCTGCCGCAGATCGGTCTTGGCATCCGCATCAACGGGCAGGCCAGCACCGCGCGCCTCGCCCCGCCGCGTCTCGGCGCGGACACGCAGGCGATCCTGCGCGATCTCAAACCGTCCGAGTGACGGGTCCCGAACAGAACATGAAGGAAGGACAAGACATGGCTTTCAAGGAAATCATTTATCAGGAAGACGGCCCGATCGGGACCATCACGATGAACCGCCCGGACGACGGCAACATGTTCACCGAGACGATGTGCCACGAGATCCGCGACTGCATCGAGGGCATCCGCCGCGAGACGCGGACCCGTGTCGTCGTGCTGACCGGCGCGGGCGACCGGTTCTTCTGCATCGGCGGATCCAAGGACGGGATGGAAAAGACCAAGCTCTATGCCGGCACCCTGCCGACGCTGGAGATGTACGAGGCCATCGACAAGCTGCAGAAGCCGGTGATCGCCAGCGTGAACGGCTTTGCCGTCGGCGGCGGCAACGTGCTGCAGATGGTCTGCGACGTCACCATCGCCAAGGAATCCGCGATCTTCCGTCAGGTCGGTCCGATGATGGGTTCGTTCGATGCGGGCTATGGCACGTGGTATCTCGAAGACCTGGTCGGCAAGAAGAAGGCCAAGGAGATGTGGTACGCGAACCCCAAGCTGACCGCGGCGCAGGCGATGGAGATCGGCCTGATCAACCGTGTCGCCCCGGATGCGGAACTGGCCGAAAAGACCAAGGAGTTCGCACTGGAGATCGCGGATCGCGGTGCCTTCGCGCTTGCCTCGATCAAGGGTGCGTTCAACGCCCGTCACGGCGGCGTCGGCGGCCTGTCCCGCGTGACCCACGACCTGCTGCTCAGCCAGTATCTGGGCACCGAGGAATCGAAGGAGCTCAAGGAGAGCTTCGCCGGGCGGCGCCAGCCGGATGCGACCAAGTTCGGGCACTGAGGCGGACACATGAAACCATTCCTCACGCTTCATGATCCCCAGACGGCACGAGAGTTCTACGCCCGCGGGCTGTGGAAGGACGACACGTTCTATTCGCTGATGAACGATCACGCGGACCGTCGCCCCGACGATATCGCGCTGGTGGACGGGCTGACCTCGCTGCCGTGGTGTGCCTTGAAGGCGAGGGTGGACGCCATGGCCGACAGCCTGCTGTCGCAGGGTATCGGCGCCGGCGACCGTGTGGCGATCTGGATGTCGAACAGGATCGAGGCGGTGATCACCTTCCTCGCCTGCTCGCGGGAGGGGATTGCCTGCAATCCCTCCCTCCACCGTACCTACACCTGCGGCGAGATCGTCGAACTGCTGACCGAACTGTCGGCCAGCGCGCTGGTGACCGAGGACGGCTGGGGCGCGGATCGTGATACGGTCGACCTTTACGAACTGCTGAAGGACCTGCCGTTCCTCAAGAAGGTCTACACGCCCGATACCTTCCCGCAGTACATCACCGGCGTCGACCGGACGCCGCATTCGAACCCGGACAGCGTCGTCTACCTCGCCTTCACCTCGGGCACGACGGGCAAGCCCAAGTGCGTCATGCACTCGTGCAACACGCTGCTGTCCAACGCCCGCGACCTCGCGCGGGACTGGGCGCTGTCGGAACAGACGGTGCTGCTGACGCTCAGCCCGCTGTCGCACCACATCGCCTGGGTGGCCTGCGGGCAATGGCTGGTCTCGGGCGGCCGCTTCGTCACCGATCATCCGCCCGAGGGCATGGACCGGCTGGCGTGGATCGTGGAATCCGGCGCGACCTACGTGCTGGGCGTGCCGACCCACGCGATGGACATCCTCGCCGAACAGAAGCGGCAGGGCATGGAACGGCTGGGACAGGTCCAGACCTTTTACATGGCAGGCTCCGCGATCCCCGAGGTCGTGGCGCAGGCCTTCGTGGATCAGGGGATCACGCCGCAGAACATCTACGGCATGACCGAATGCTCGTCGCACCAGTACACCCATCCCAGCGACCCCAAGGAGGTCTGGATCCAGACCTGCGGACGGGGCGGACCGGCCTACGAGGTCAAGATCTGGGATCCGGCGAACCCGGACGTGGAACTGCCGCGCGGCCAGACCGGCAACATCGGCGGGCGCGGCGCGGCGATGATGCTGGGCTATTTCGCCAACCAGGCCGCGACCGAGAAGACGATGAACCGGCACGGCTACCTGCTGTCCGGCGACCTCGGATCGTTCGACATCAACGGCAACCTGCGGATCGAGGGGCGGATCAAGGACGTCATCATCCGCGGCGGCCACAACATCAATCCCTCGCGGATCGAGTCCCTGACGCTTGAACACAAGCGGGTCGAGAAGGCGGCCGTCTTCGGCCTGCCCGACGACCGGCTGGGCGAAAAGGTCTGCCTTGCGGTCATCGGCGATGTCTCGCCCGAGGAGATGCTGGCGCATCTCGCCCGTGAAGGCCTGTCGAAATACGACATGCCGGAATGGTTCCTCGATGTGCGGGCGATGCCCCTCACCGCCAGCGGCAAAATCCTGAAACGCGAAATGATCGACATGGTGGGGCGCGGCGAACTGAGCCCGCTGCCGGTCCGCTACAAGATGGCGAGGGCGGAGTAACCAATGCCTGTAGAACTGAAGAAGGACGGCGATTTCGCCGTCCTCACCCTCAATCGTCCCGAGGCACTGAACGCGCTGTCGTTCTCGATCCTCGGTGACATCGGCCGCGCGTTGGACGAGGTCGCGGCGATGAAGGACATCCGCGCGCTGCTGGTCACCGGCGCGGGCGACAAGGCGTTCTGCGCCGGCGCGGACATCAAAGAACTGCGCAACCGCCCGCTGATCGACCAGAAGCGCGGGGCCGAACTGGGCCAGTCGGTCTTTGCCAAGCTCGGCACCCTGCCGGTCGCTTCGGTGGCACTGGTCAACGGCTATGCCTTCGGCGGCGGGTCGGAACTGGCGCTGGCCTGCACCTTCCGGCTGGCCTCGCCGAACGCGATCTTCGGCCTGCCCGAGATCAAGCTGGGCCTGATCCCCGGCTACGGAGGCACGCAGCGCCTGCCGCGTCTGGTGGGCGAGGGCCGCGCGCTTGAGATCATCATGACCGGCCGCAACGTGAAGGCCGACGAGGCCGAGCGCATCGGGCTGGTGAACGCGGTGGTCGAGGGCGACCTGATGCAAGCGGGCCGCGACTTCGCGGGCAAGTTCACCCGCTACAGCCTGCCGGTGCTGGAATTCGCGCGCCGCGCGGTCCAGCGGGCGGGCGACGTCACGCTTGAGGAAGGGCTGCGGATCGAGGCCGACCTGTCGACGCTCGCCTATCGCACGGCGGATGCCGAGGAAGGCATGGCCGCCTTCGAAGAGAAACGCAAAGCGGAGTTCAGGGATGGCTGAAGGACAGATCATCGTGACCGGCGCCTCCAAGGGCATCGGCGCCGCCATCGCGACGGAACTGGACGGGCGCGGCTTTGACGTCGTTTGCCTGTCGCGCAGCGGCACCGCGCCCAAGGGGCACGGCATCGCCTGCGACATGACCGACGAAGCCGCGGTGCGTGACGCCATGGCCGAGGTCGCGAAACGCGGGCCCGTCGCGGGGCTGGTCAACAACGCGGGCGTCCACATCGCCGGGCCGATCGCGACGCTCGACACAAGGGACTTCGACCGGACGATGGCGCTGAACGCGACCGCCGTGATGGTCGCCGCGCGCGAAGTCTATCCGCACCTGAAGGCGGCGGGCGGGATCATCGTCAACATCGGGTCCTTCTTCGACCGGATGGGCGTGCCCGACAACCTGTCCTACTGCGCCTCCAAGGCCGCCGTCGCCGCGATGACGCGCTGCATGGCGGTGGAATGGGCGCGCGACGGAATCCGGGTGATGAACGTCGCGCCGGGCTATATCGAAACCGACCTGAACCGCGACTACCTCGCGCGGGAAAAGGTCAAGGCGTGGATGGCGCAGCGCATCCCGACCGGCGGCGCCGGATCGGTGGATGACGTCGCCCGGCTGGTGACCGCCATCTTCGCCGAGAACATCGGCTACCTGACCGGCGAAACGATCTACGTCGACGGGGCTCAGGGGATCAATCACTGATGAACATGTACGACAAGCTGCAACGTTCCAGGTCCTGGAGCGACGAGGAACGTGCGATCCTCGATCAGGTCCAGCGGATGACGGACGAGGTCATCGCGCCGAACGCCGAACATATCGACGCGACCGGCGAATTCCCGTGGAAGAACGTCGAGGCTATCAACGCGCTTGGCCTGAACGCGGTCTTCGTGCCCGAGGCCTATGGCGGGATGCCGATGTCCTTCCGCCTGTACCTGGAGATCGTGGCGATCATATCCGAGGCCTGCGCCTCGACCGGCATCATCTACGCCACGAACTACCACGGGATGAAGCCGCTGATCGAATACGGCTCGGAAGAGCAGAAGGCCCGCCTGCTGCCCTGCATCGCCGAAGGCGGGCTGGGTGCGCTGGCGATCACCGAACCGACCGCCGGGTCGGACGCGACGGGGATGAAGACCAGCTTCACCCCCGATGGCGACGACATCATCCTGAAGGGCAACAAGGTGTTCATCTCGAACGGCGACGTGGCGGACCGCTATCTCGTGTTCGGGAAATGGGCGGGCGTCGACGATCCGAAAAAGGCGATCTCGGCCCTGATCCTCGAAAAGGGGGCCGAGGGCTTCAGCGTCATCGGCAAGGAAAAGAAGATGGGCCACAACGGCTCGTCCACCTGCGCGCTGTCGTTCGACAATGTCCGCGTGCCCCGCGCCAACCTGCTGATGGAACCGGGCGACGGGCTGAAGATCCTTCTCGGCTCGCTCAACCGGTCCCGCCCCTCTGTCGCGGCACATGCGCTCGGCATCGCCCGCGCGGCGTTCAAGGACATGGTCGCCTACGGCAATGACCGGGTGCAGAGCCGCAAGAAGGTTCTGGAGTTCCAGGGCAACCAGTTCACGCTGGCCGACCTCGCAGGTGAGCTGCTGATGGTCGAGACATGGCTCGACTACGTCGCGGGCCTCGTCGACGGGGGCGAGCCCGATTTCGGCATGGAGGCCTCGATGGCCAAGCTGCGCGCCTCGGACCTCGCCATGAAGATGGCGACCGAGTGTGTCCAGTTCCACGGCGGCTATGGCTACTGCCGCGACTACCGCGCGGAGCGCCTGATGCGCGACGCCAAGATCACCCAGATCTGGGAGGGGACCAACCAGGTTCACCGCCAGCTCATCGGACGGAGTTTCATCACCAAATGACCAGCATTCGCAAAGTCGCTGTCTGCGGGGCAGGCGGCACGATGGGGGCCGGCATCGCGCTTGTCGCGGCCCGCGCCGGATATGAAACCTACTGCTTCGACCTGTCGGCGGACGCGCTCGCCCGTCAGCGCAAGGCGGCGCAGAAGTTCTTTGGCCGCTCGGTCGAAAAGGGCCGGATGAGCCAGGAGGACTGCGACGCGGCGCTTGGCCGGATGATCGACACCACCGCGCTCACCGACCTTGCCGACTGCGACCTGGTGATCGAGGCGATCTTCGAGAACCTGAAGGTCAAGAAGGAGCTGTTCGGAGAGCTGAACGGCATTTGCAAGGACAGCACGATCTTTGCGTCGAACACCTCGACTCTGTCGATCACGGAAATTGCGGCGGGCACCGGCCGCGACGACCGGATGGTCGGCATGCACTTCTGCCTGCCCGCGCAGGTCATGAAGCTGATCGAGATGTCGCGCGGCATCAACACCTCGGACGAGACATTCGCCACCGCATGGGCATGGACCGAAGCGGCTGGCCAGATCTCGGTCGAGACGCAGGACAAGCCGGGCTTCATCCTGAACGCGCTGCTCGTGCCCTTCAACAACGACGTCATCCGCGCGATCGAGGCGGGGCTCTGCACACCCGAGGACATCGACACCGCGATCTGTTCCGGGCTCGGCTACAAGATGGGGCCCTGCACGCTGCTGGATCTGATCGGGCTCGACACGCAGGTCCTGCTGGGCGAGGCGTTCTATCCGATCACGCTGGACACCCGCGCCTCCGTCCCGCCGCTGCTACGGCGGATGGTGGCGGCGGGCAGGCTCGGCAACAAGTCGGGCGGCGGGCTGCTGACCGCCGAAAAGGCGGCGAAGGCGACCGAGGCCCCGGCGTTTACCATCGCCTCGGCAGGCGACAGCCGGTCCTTCCCTACGGGCGACGACTTCCTGTCCGCCGCGCAGGGTGACGGTCCGGTGACGATCCATCTCGGGGGCGGCTTCGCGGCGGACGCGGGCAAGACGGCGGTTCTGGTCGAACTCGACACCGAATGCCTCGGCGTCCACACGGGCGAGGACATGGGACGCGAGGGATCGAACGTCGTGGGCTTCGCCCGCTATCGCAACGGATCCGACGCGCCGTCGAACCTGATCGAACTGGTCCGCCAGCCGGCCACCGACGACGCGGCGCTGGCCGCCGCGCGGGCGGTGTTCGAGGTCGCGGGCTTCGACGTGGTGGTGTGCGCCGACCGGCCCGGCCGCATCGTCGACCGGCTGGTCCGGCCCAAGTACAACGACGCGCTGCGCTTCCTCGACGAAGGTCTCGCCAGTGCCGAGGACATGGACCGCACCTGCTGCATGGGCCTCGGCTATCCCGACGGCCCGGTCGAACGGGTCACGCGCGGCGGGCTGGCCCGCCACTGCGACGTCACGACCGCGATCCAGTCGATGACCGGCCTGCCGGGCTATGCGCCCGCCCGCGCCGCCGTCGTCGCCAAGGCGCGGGAGGCCTGAGCCATGTCCGGCGCCCTGAACGGACTGCGCGTCCTCGACTTCTCGACCCTTCTGCCGGGACCGATGGCGACCCTGTTCCTTGCCGAGGCAGGGGCCGAGGTCATCAAGATCGAACGGCCCGGCAGCGGCGACGAGATGCGCAGCTACGTGCCCCGCTGGGGCGATGACAGCGCGAACTTCAACATCCTGAACCGGGGCAAGAAGAGCATCGCGCTGGACCTGAAGTCAGACGCGGGTCGCGCGCAGCTGATGCCGCTGATCGAGGGCGCGGACATCATCGTGGAACAGTTCCGCCCCGGCGTCATGGCGCGGCTCGGGCTGTCCTATGATGACGTGCGCGCGATCCGGCCCGGAATCATCTACTGTTCGATCTCCGGTTACGGGCAGTCCGGCCCCCGCGCACTGCGGGCCGGGCACGACCTGAACTACCAGGGCGATGCGGGCCTGTTGGCGCTCAGCTATGGATCGCCGCAGGCGCCGGTGGTCCCCGCAGCGCTGATCGCGGACATCGCGGGCGGGGCCTATCCCGCGCTGGTCAACATCCTGATGGCCCTGCGCCAGCGGGACCAGACGGGCGAGGGGGCCTATATCGACATCGCGATGGCCGAGACGATCTTTCCGTTCCTCTATTCCGCGATGGCCGAGGGTCAGGTGTCGGGCGACTTTCCCGGCAACGGGGACAGCATGACGACCGGCGCATCGCCGCGTTACAGGCTCTATCCCACCTCGGACGGCCGCATCCTCGCCGCCGCGCCGCTGGAGCAGAAATTCTGGGAGAGTTTCTGCGAGGCGATCGGGCTGGAGCCCGCGCTGCGCGACGACACCCGCGACCCCGAGGCGACGGGCCGTGGCGTGGCCGCGATCATCGCCAGCCGGCCCGCGTCGGAATGGGAGCCCGTGTTCGACGCCGCCGACTGCTGTTGCAGCATTGTCCGGACGGTCGACGAGGCCATGCGGTGCGAGCACTATCGCGCGCGGGGCCTGTTCGACCATACGCTGACCAATGCCGGGGGCGACCACATCACCGCGCTGCCGCTGCCGATCGCACCGGCGTTCCGCGCGGCGCCGGATGACATGCTGCCCGCGCCCGCGCTCGGGGCACAGACCGGCGATCTGACCGGGGGAGACAAATCATGAAAGCCATCGTCGTCCGCGAATTCACCGATTACCACGGGGCCGAACTGGCCGAGATGGCCGACCCGACGCTCGGACAGGGCGAGGTGGTCGTCGACCTCGAGGCCTCCGAGACCAACTTCCCCGACATCCTCTATATCGAGGGCAAGTATCAGAAACTGCCGCCCTTCCCGTTCTCGCCCGGTCTTGCCGGGGCAGGACGCGTGTCGGCGCTTGGCGATGGCGTCGACATCCTGAGCGTCGGGCAGAAAGTGCTCGTCTTGCCGCAATACGGCACCTTTGCCGAAAAGGTCGTTGCGCCGGCCTCGTTCTGCTTTCCGGTCCCTGACGCGATGTCCTGCGAAACGGCCGCTTCCTTCGGGCTCGTCTACCAGACCGCGTATTTCGCGCTGATGGATCGCGGGCAGTTCACGCCCGGCGAAACGGTGCTGGTCCTCGGCGCGACGGGCGGCATCGGCATGGCGGCGGTGCAGCTGGCCAAGGCACTCGGCGCGTCGCGGGTGATCGCGGCGAGCCGGGGCGCGGCGAACGCGGAATTCCTGCACGGGATCGGTGCCGACACCGTCGTCGATGTCTCCGGCGAGGACATGCGCGATGCCTTGAAGGACGGCGTGATGGCCGCCACGGACGGGCATGGCGCGGACGTGGTGATCGACCCGGTCGGCGGTGCGGTGTCCGCCGCCTCGATCCGCGCGATGGCGTGGTGCGGGCGGCTGGTCGTTGTCGGTTTCGCCTCGGGCGACATTCCGAAAATCGGAGCGAACTACCTGCTGGTCAAGAACATCTCGGCCAGCGGGATCCAGTGGACCGACTACCGCGCGCGGCAGCCGGAACGCGTTCATGCCGCGCAGGCCGAGATGTTCGACCTGTGGGCACAGGGCAAGCTGTCACCGCGCATAACCGAGGTGCTGCCGCTTGCGGACTATGCCGTGGCGCTCAAGGCGCTGAACGAGGGTCGGGCGCGGGGCAAGATCATTCTGACAATAGGATAGGACGACATGACCACCAATGCGACTGCACTTGGCACGGACCGGACCATCGGCGTGATCGGCGCCGGAACGATGGGCGCGGGGATCGCGCAGCTTGCGGCCGCGAATGGTCATCCCGTCCTGCTCTACGACGCCTTCGACGGCGCGGCCGAGAAGGGCAAGGCGCGGATCGCCAAGGGCCTGAACGGTCTGGTGGCGCGCGGCAAGATGACCGAGGCGGATGTCGAGGCGCTGGTCGGGCGGATCACCATCGCCACGGCCCCCGAGGACCTGTCTGGCGTCGCCATGGTGGTCGAGGCCATCGTCGAGAACCTCGAGGTCAAGCGATCGCTGTTCGGCCAGCTGGAGGGGATCGTGGCGGAGGACACCATCCTCGCCAGCAACACCTCGTCGATCTCGCTGACCGCCATCGCCCGCGACCTGAAGCGGCCCGAGCGTTTTGTCGGCATGCACTTCTTCAACCCCGCCCCGGTGATGAAGCTGGTCGAGGTGATCTCGGGCGTCGCCACCGCGCCCGAGGTGGCCGCCACCGTTTTCGCCACCGCCGAGGCATGGGGCAAGATCGCGGTTCACGCCAAATCCACGCCCGGCTTCATCGTCAACCGCGTCGCGCGGCCCTACTATGCCGAGGCGCTGCGGCTCTACGAGGAGCAGGTGGCGGATCCGGCGACACTGGATGCCCTGCTGACCGAAGGCGGCGGGTTCCGCATGGGGCCCTTCGCGCTGATCGACCTGATCGGGGCCGACGTGAACTACACGGTCAACCTGTCCGTCTTCGAAGCCTTCTACAACGAGCCGCGCTTCCGCCCCTCGATCATCCAACTGGAACTGGTGAATTCGGGACGCTTCGGGCGCAAGACCGGGCGCGGGTTCTACGACTATTCCGACGGGGCCGAGATGCCCCGCCCGGCGACTGTGTCGGCAGGTGACACCGCCGGTGCGGCGGACCTTGCCAGCGGGCGGATCGACGACGTTCTGATCATGACGACCCGCGGGCGGACCGCGCGGGCCGAGGCGCGCGATGCGGACCGGCCCGTCATCCTGCACGACCTGTTCATCGAGGGGACGACGAGACGGCTGGGCTTCACCGTTTCGCCCGGTGTCTCGGACGAGGTGATCGCGCGTTTCGTCGCGGCGCTCAAGGTGCAGGGCGTGGCGGCGACACGCCTGGCCGACTGGCCGGGGCTTGTGGTGATGCGCACCGTGGCGATGCTGGCGAACGAGGGCTTCGAGGCGGTGATGCAGGGTGTCGCCGACGAGGACGGTATCGACCTCGCCATGCGCTACGGCGTGAACTATCCCAAGGGTCCGATCGCCTGGGCACAGGAAATCGGCCTGGCGCGCGTGCTGAGTGTCCTCGACGCGCTACACGAGGCCACCGGCGATCCGCGTTATCGCGCCTCGCTGCGCCTTCGGCTGGCGGCCGAGGCGCTCGAAGACTGAGGCAGCCGCTGTTTCTGAGCCAGTTTCAGAGGGGCAGCGGTTGCGCTGCCCCTTCTGCTTTGCGCGCCCCAGTATGCGTCCGGTTGCATCCGACACCGTCCGGTGAGCGGCCGGTTTTGGCACGTGGCTTGCTACTTCCCTGATGACCGGTTCGCGACCGGACCACACTTTGCGGATCAGACTGGAAGGACATCGAATGACATCGAACGCGGCGCCGAACGGACCCCTCAAGGGGTTGAAGATCGTGGATCTGACGTCGGTGGTCTTCGGTCCCTATTCCACGCAGATCCTGTCCGACCTTGGCGCCGACGTGATCAAGGTCGAGTCCCCGGCCGGGGACATCATGCGGTTCGTCGGCAAGCATGGCGAAACGGGGATGGGCCCCGTCCACCTGAACGTGAACCGCGGCAAGAAGGTCATCACGCTGGACCTGAAAAAGCCCGACGCGCTGGCGGTGCTGCACGATCTGATCCGCGATGCCGACGTGTTCGTGCACACGATGCGCCCCGCCGCCGCCGCGCGGCTGAAGATCGGCTATGACGACCTGCGCGAGATCAATCCCTCGCTGATATATGCGGGTGCCTACGGCTTTGCCGCCGACGGCCCCTATGCCGCCAAACCGGCCTATGACGATATCATCCAGGGCCTGTCGGGCTTTGCCGCGCTGAACGCGCATCTGGTGGGCGAGCCGCGGTTCGTCCCGAACGTCATCAACGACAAGATCTGCAGCCTCGTGCTGACGTACTCGATCCTCGCCGCCGCCTATCACCGGCAGGCGACCGGCGAAGGGCAGGCGATCGAGGTGCCGATGTTCGAATCCTCGGTCCAGTTCCTGCTGGTCGAGCATCTGGGCGACCGCACCTTCGGCAAGGATGAACCGCCCGGATACGCCCGCGTCCTGTCGCAGCTGCGCAAACCGCACAAGACGCAGGACGGCTACCTGTGCGTGCTGCCCTACAACGACAGGAACTGGGCCGACTTCTTTCGCATCGTCGGCCGCCCGGACCTGATCGAGGATGCGCGCTTCTCCAGCCACGCCGCCCGCAGCGCCAACTACGAGGTGCTCTATTCCATGCTGGCGGACTTCATGGCCGAACGCCCCTCGGCGTTCTGGCTCGAGACGCTGGCCGAATACAACATTCCAGTCGCCAAGGTGCAGGACCTCGAGGACCTGTTCGAGGACGAGCATCTGAATGCGGTCAACTTCTTTACCGAGGTGGATCATCCCGACAGTGGCAAGATCCTCGCCACCCGGCAGAGCGTGAGCTTTTCCGCCACGCCGCCGCGGATCGGCGGTCCGGCCGGACGGATGGGCGCGCACACCGTCGAGGTGCTCAAGGGCCTCGGTTACGACGACGACAGGATCGGAAAGCTGCTGGCCGAAGGGAGCGTCCGAAAGGCCGACTGAGGAGGCGGCCTTTCCGACCGACATGACTGCAGAGCAAGGGGGAGTGTGATGCAACAGATGCCAAGCGCCGAAGGAAACGGCGTGATCTGGAAGGCGACGCGCCGGCTGACGGATGTGTTCATCCTGATCGCCGGGATCGGCCTGTTCCTGATGATGATCCATGTCGTCATCGACGTCATCGCGCGCGCGCTGTTCCGCGTCGCGCTGCCCGGCACGATCGAGGTCGTGTCCTCCTACTACATGGTCATGGCCGTGTTCCTGCCGCTGGCGATGGTCCAGCGGCGGCACGCGCACATCATGGTCAGCCTGTTCACCGAATGGATGTCGCCCCGCGCCGTTCACCGGCTGGACACCATCGTCCGCGTCATCTTTGCGCTGGCCGCGATCGGCTTCGTCATCGTGACAGGCGGTGTCGCGATCGAAAAGACCGAGATCGAGGAGAAGATCGTCACGCCTGACGGCTTCGTCCTGATCTGGCTGTCGCGCTGGCTGCTGCCGATCAGCGCCTCGGCGCTGGCCATCGTCCTGCTGTGTCAGGCCGCCGGACTTGCCGGTCCGCGGGGCGGGCAGGGCGATCCCGAAAACCACAACGACGAAAGCGGAGCCTGACCATGAGCGCGATGACCATCGGCCTTGTCGGCCTCGGCAGCCTGATCGTGCTGCTTGCGGTGCGCATTCCCGTGGGCCTTGCCCTTGCGCTCGTGTCGTTCTTCGGCGTGCTGGCGATCCGCGACATCAACGCGGCCATCGGCATGGTGAAATCCATGCCCTACGACTTCGTCGCGCACTGGTCGCTGTCGGCGATCCCGCTGTTCCTGCTGATGGGGAACATCGCCTACAACACCGGTATCACCGAGGCGCTTTTCGTCGTGATGCGGCGCCTTGTGCGCAAGCTGCCCGGCGGTCTGGTCATCGCGACCAACCTCGCCGGCGCGGGCTTCGCGGCCGTGTCGGGGTCGAGCATGGCCACCGCAGCCGCACTTGGCCGGATCGCGGCGCCCGAGATGTTGAAGGTCGGCTACCAGCCCGCCCTCGCCGGGGGCGCCATCGCGGCGACCGGCACACTTGGCGCGCTGATCCCGCCCAGCATCCTGATGGTGCTGTTCGCCGTCTTCGCGCAGGTCTCGGTCGGCCAGATGCTGATCGCGGGGATCCTGCCGGGCCTGCTGACCGTCGCGGTCTACATCGGCATGGTGTCGCTGCGCTGCTGGCTGAACCCCAGCATCGCTCCGCGGACCGAACTGGACAGCAACGATGCCGAATACCGGGCCGCCGCGCGCCGTGTCTGGCCGCTGCCGGTGATCTCGATCCTGGTTCTGGGCGGTATCTACGGCGGGTTCTTCACCTCGACCGAGGCCGCGGCCTTTGGCGCCTTCTTCACCCTGCTGGTAACGATGGTGCAGCGGTCGCTGACGATGACGGCCCTTTGGAACAGCGTCGTGGAGACGCTGGAAAGCACCGCCGCGATCTTCTTCGTCGCGGTCGGCGCGATGTTCCTGACCCGGTTCCTCGCGCTCAGCGGCCTGCCGTTCCATATCTCGGGCTGGATCGACGACTGGAGCCCGGAGCCCCTGACGCTGGTGCTGCTGGCCTGCCTCGTGTTCCTCGTGCTGGGCATGTTCCTCGACGCGATCGGGCTGATGCTGCTGACCCTTCCGGTCATGCTGCCGATCTTCCGGTCCTACGACATGGACATCATCTGGATCGGCGTCCTCGTCGTGAAGCTGGTCGAGATCGGGCTGATGACGCCGCCGGTCGGACTGAACGTCTACGTCGTCAAGGGCGTGATGGGGAACACCGTGTCGCTGGACAAGCTGTTCAGGGGGGTCGCGTGGTTCCTCGGGGCCGAGATCGTGATCATGGCGCTGCTCATCGCGTTCCCGTCGATCAGCACCTTCCTTGTGACTTTCATGCGCTAGACCATCCCGCCCGGTCCAGCGCCGGGCGGCCCATCAATCAACGGAGGAGAGAAAATGAAAAACCTGAAAACATATGCGTCCGTTCTGACGCTCGCGGTCGCCTCGATCGGCACCGCGGCGCAGGCGACCGACCTGATCTACGGCAGCTACCTGTCGCCCGAGCACGGCAACAACAAGTTCGGGATGGAGCGGTTCATGGAAGAGGCCAAAACGGTCTCCGAAGGATCGCTGAGCTTCCAGTTCATTCCCGGTGGCGCGCTGGTCGGGGCCAAGACCACGCTGGAAGGCATCCGCGACGGGATCGTCGACGGCGGGATCGTCGTGTCGCTCTACCATGCGTCGGACCTGCCCTATAACTCGGTCATCACCAACCTGACAGCCTTCGGCGGTGACGCCGCCGTCGTGGCCGGTGCGACCAACGAGACGACCCTCCTGAACTGCCCGCAGTGCATGGAAGAATGGGCGAACTGGAACGTGAAGCACCTCGGGGCCTATTCGACCTCGATGTACAAGCTGCTGTGCGCCAAGGAAGTGACCAGCATCGAGGACATCAAGGGCTGGCGCATCCGCGCGGCCGGCGCGACGGGCCGGTGGATCAACCACCTCGGCGCGACGCCGGTGAACATCCCGGCCACTGACACCTACGAGGCGCTGCAGCGCGGCCAGGTCGAATGCACGGTCGGTTCGCTGAGCTGGCTCAAGACCTTCTCGCTCGGCGACGTGGCGAAATACGTCTACGACCTGCCGTCGGGCGCGTATTTCGGCGGCAGCATCGCGAACATCAACACCAACCGGTGGGACTCGCTGTCGGACATCGAGAAAAAGGCGATCATCGCCGCGGCCCCCAAGGCCGTCTCGGGTGCGACCGTCATGGGCTATATCGGCGATGACGTCGAATATGCCGAAACCGGCGCCGCCGCGGATGGCATCACCATCAACACGCCGTCCGAGGAAGAGATGGCCATGGTCGATGAATACCGCAAGACCGAGGCCGACCTGATCATCAAGATGGCGCAGGACGCAGGCATCGAAGGCGCCGAGGAGATCGTGAACGCGTTCCTCGCGAACCTCGAGAAGTGGGAGGGCATCATCGCCGAGATCGGCCACGATCCGGCGAAATACGAAGAAGCCCTGCAGCGCGAGATCTACTCCAAACTGGACATGTGATCCCGGCAATACCCGAGGCCGGCGGCAGGATTTGCCGCCGGCCTTTTCGTGTCCGCCGTCCGGCCTGCACATAAAATAATTGTTATCTGGCAACCGATTTTCCGCGGGTCCGAGTTTTGGCCCGCCGTTTGCAAATGAACGGGTGACCGCCACGCGCAACAGCGTGTCCGGGCAGAACGACAACGTGGAGGACAAGGATGCTGCGCAGCGAAACGACAGGGGACCACGCGACCGGATCGGCGCGACCCGAAACCGGGAGTATGGTCCAATGAAAGCGCTCGACCGCATCCTCTCCGGCATCAGCACGGTCACAGGCGTGATCGCCGGCATCTGCCTGATGCTCATGCTGGCCCTGATCATGGCCGACGTCTCGGCCAAATACCTGTTCCACATGCCGATCACCGGCACGTTGGAAATCGTTTCCTACTACTTCATGCCGATCGCGGTGTATCTCGCGCTGCCGTATGTTGAGCGGTCGGGCGAACACATCTCGGTGCCGCTGGTGACCGACCTGCTGCCCGTCCTTGTGCGCCACATCCTGTCGATCCTCGTCGCCCTGTTCAGCGCTGCGTACCTGCTGGTCGTAGCATGGGCATGCGGTGAAAAGGCCGCCGCGCTCATGCGCACCGGCGAGGAAGTCGGGCTGATCTACTTCGACCTCATCATCTGGCCGCCCCGCTGGCTGGTGCCGATCGCCTTCGTGCTGATGGCCATCCAGATCGTCCACGGCGCATTCAAGAAAGACAGCGAGGCACACGCTCAATGACACCTCTGGTTATCGGATTTCTGTCCCTCGGGGGGCTGCTGGTTCTGCTTGCCATGCGGGTGCATGTCGGTATCGCCCTCGGTGCGGTTTCGCTGCTGGGGATGTGGGCCATCCGTGGCCCCAAGGCCGCCGTCGCAGCCGTTGCCGACCTGCCTTACCAGTTCGTCGCCCACTGGACGCTCAGCGCCGTGCCGCTGTTCCTGCTGATGGGGGCCATCGTCTTTCACACCGGCCTGACTGCCAGCCTTTATACCGCCGCGCGGAACTGGCTGAACTTCCTGCCGGGCGGCCTGGCCATCGCCACCAACGCTGCCGGTGCGGGCTTTGCTGCCGTGTCCGGCTCCAGCCTCGCGTCCGCTGCGGCGATCGGCCGGATCGCCATCCCTGAAATGCTGCGCGCGAAATACGATCCCGGCCTGACGGCCGCCGTGGTCGCGGCCAGCGGCACCATCGGGTCGCTGATCCCACCAAGTATCCTGCTGGTGATCTATGGCACCTTCACGGAACAGCCGATCGGCGAACTGCTGATCGCCGGTATCCTGCCGGGCCTGCTGACGGCCGCCGTCTATACCGTCCTGATCCTGACGCGCTGCGTCGCGAACCCGAAGCTCGCGCCGAAGGTGCAGGAGACGGTGTCGTGGTCCGAGAAGTGGGCATCGCTGCGCGAAACCTGGCCGGTGCCGGTCCTGTTCTTCGCCGTGGTCGTCAGCATCTATGCGGGCATCGCGACCGCGACCGAGGCCGCCGCCGTCGGTGCCTTCGTCGCGCTGCTGATCGCCGTGCTCCAGCGCCGCCTGACCAAGAGGGCGATGTTCGAAAGCATCATGGAAGCGGTGACGTCCACTGGTTCGATCTTCTTCGTCGCCATGGGCGCGATCCTGCTGACCCGGCTTCTGGCGCTCAGCGGCATCCCGTTCTGGATGGTGCAGCAGCTCAACGCGTCCGAAGTCGATCCGCTCGTCTTCCTGCTGGGCGTGTCGATCATCTACTTCATCCTCGGCATGTTCCTCGATCCGATCGGCCTGATGCTGGTGACGCTGCCGGTGCTCTACCCGCTGTTCGAAGCGATGGACATGAACCTGATCTGGGTCGGCATCCTCGTCATCAAGTATCTCGAGATCGGGCTGCTTACACCGCCGGTCGGCTTGAACGTCTACGTCGTCAAGGGCGTGGCGGGCGACCGGATCGCGCTCGGCACGATCTTCAAGGGCGTGACCTGGTTCCTGCTGGCCGAGCTCGTCGTCCTGACCCTGCTGATAAGCTTCCCGGCCATTTCGCTCTGGCTGCCAAGCTTGATCGTCAAATGAACCGGTGACTGCCGGGCGGGCCATCTGCCCGGCGCAACGCCAGTCTCTCAACGCAGCACCGCTGCACTCACTGGAGGAAACTAAGTGAAGACCAACTCAGGAAAAATCGCAGCCGCGGCCCTTCTGGCCGCAAGCGCACTCACCGCCGCACCGGCGATGGCGCAGAACCTGCAATACGCGAACTACCTGCCGCCGACCCATCCTGGCAACGTTTTCGCGCTGGAACCGATGTTCAAGGCGCTCGAGGAAAAGAGCGGCGGCAGCCTGAAGATCACCCTGCAGGCCGGTGGCGCACTGGCCGGGGCCAAGGACACGCTGTCGGCCATCGAGACCGGCCTGATCGACGGCGGTTTCATCGTGTCGGTCTATGTGCCGAACGAAATCCCGCTGAACACCACCATGTCCGACATGGCGATGCTGATGGAAGATCCGGTCACCATGGTCGGCGCGCTGAACGAAACCGTTCTGCTGGGCTGCCCGTCCTGCCTCGAGGAATACCAGGGCCACAACGTGACCTACCTCGGCGCCTATGCGACGACGCCCTACAACCTGATGTGCAAGGACCCGGTCAGCACGCTGTCCGACATCCAGGGCCTCAAGATCCGGTCCGCCGGTGACGTCTATGGCCGCTGGATCGCGGAAATGGGCGGCGTTCCGGTGAACGTCGCGAACTCCGAAGCCTACGAGGCCATGCAGCGCGGTCAGCTCGACTGCGTCTACGGCTCTGTCGGCTGGCTCAAGTCGCTGTCGCTCTGGGACGTGTCCAAGCACGTGCTGCGTCAGGACATGGGTGCCTTCGGCGGCGGCGCGCTGATCGCCTTCAACACCGACACCTGGGAAGGTCTGAGCGACGAAGCGCGCGCCATGATCACGGACGAGGTTCCGGCGGCGCTCGCGCGGCTGGCCATCGGTTACGCGGAAGAGGATGAAGAGGCGATTGCCGAAGCGTCCGAACACGGCGTGACCGTCAACGGCAAGGACCCGGAACTGGGCGCCCTGCTGGCGGAGTACCAGAAATCGGAAATCGAGTCGGCGGTCGCCGAAGCGGAAGAGCGTGGCGCGGAGAATGCACAGGCGCTGGCCGACACCTTCGTCGCGAACCTCGCCAAGTGGAAGAAGATCTCGGACGAGGCCGGTGGCGACGTCGCCAAGGTCGAAGAGGCCCTGCGCCGCGAGATCTATTCCAAGCTGGGCAACTGATACCGGCTGCATATGATCTATCCGGGCGCGTCCACACGCGCCCGGATTTCACGGGAGGGAAATGGAAATGACCAAGTCGGAAGCCTTGACCGGGGTGCGCGTCTATGACGCCAGCCAGGGGGTCGCGGGCCCCCATGCCGCGATGCTGATGGCGCTGAACGGTGCCGACGTGATCAAGGTCGAACCGCCGGGCGGCGACTGGGGTCGGGTGCTGGGCCGTCGCGAGAATTTCCAGACCATCCACTTCTTTGCCTTCAACCGCGCAAAGCGGTCCATCGTCATCGACATGTCCCGCCCCGAGGGCCGTGACCTGAGCGCACAGCTGGCCGGGACCTGCGACGTCTTCGTCGAAAGCTTCCGCCCCGGCGTCGCCAAGCGGATCGGGCTGGGCTACGACGTTCTGTCCAAGGACAATCCGGGGCTGGTCTATCTGTCCGTCTCGGGCTTTGGCCAGGTCGGGCCCTACCGCGAACGGCCCGGCGTCGACGGGCTGCTGCAGGCCTATTCCGGGATGATGATCATGAACGGGGGCGAGGGCCCGCCGTTCCGCCAGAACATCATCGCCATCGACATCATGACCGGCGTCTACGGCTTTTCCGCCATCTGCGCCGCCCTGATGCGCCGTGAAAAGACGGGGCAGGGCAGTTATCTGGACGTCAACCTGATGCAGAGCGCCGCGGCCTTTCAGGCGGCCAAGATCATGGAATTCCACGACGAGGGCGGCAATCCGCCCCCGCTCTACACCCCCTCGGGCATCTTCGAGGCGTCCGACGGCCACATCCTCGTCAGCGCGATGCGGGATGCGCATTACACCGCGCTCTGCGACGTGGTCGGGCGCCCGGACCTCGCGACTTCGCCGCTCTACGCCGACATCCCGTCGCGCAATGCCAATGCCAAGAGCCTCGTGGCCGAACTGAAGGCCGAATTCGTCAAGCAGACCTCGGTCTTCTGGATCGAGCGGCTGCTGGCGGCGGGCGTCATGGCCGAGAAGGTGAACAGCTACGGCGACTGGCTGGAGGACGAACATGCGCAGGCGGTCAACGCCTACGAATGGGTCGACCATCCGGACTTCGGTCGCCTGCCGGTCGCGAACATTCCCGGCATCACACCCCTGCGCGACACGCAGGACCGCACCACCGCGCCGGATCCGGGCCAGCACACCCGTGACATCCTCGGCGGTTTCGAGCTGTCCGACGACACGGTCGAAAAGCTCATCGCGGACGGCATCGTGCAGCAGCTGGACACTTCCGGCCGCTGACACTCTCCCGGTCGGATCCCTTCCTCCCAATCGGGGTCCGGCCACGACACGTAAGCGCTACCTCCCAGCGTGACGTGTTACTGCGTTCCCGCGTCGTTCGCCACGGCGGACCGCGGGGACGCTTTTTCCCTCCCTCCGATCCTTGGAACTGGCACGGGAATTGCACCTGTCCCATCCGAAGAACGCGAAACCAGAGAGTAAGTCAGATGTCCGCAGAGATCGCACAACCGACCGGTGAGGGCACCGTAAGCTGTGACATCTCGGGCGCCGTCGCCACGATCACGCTGCGCCGTCCCGACCGGCTGAACGCGCTGTCAGGCCACATGCGCGCCGCCTTCGGACGCGCACTGGACGAGGTCGAGGCGGCGGACGGCGTCCGCGTCGTGCTGATCCGCGGCGAGGGCCGGGCCTTCTGCGCGGGCGGCGATCTGGACAGTTTCCCTTCGACCGCCTTCGGTTGGCGCGCGCGGCTCAGGATCGCGCAGGACCATCACGCGCGGATGGTGCGCTCCGACCTGATTTTCGTCGCCGCCGTTCAGGGCGCGGCGGCAGGCGGCGGTGCGTCGCTGGCGCTGGCCTCGGACATCCTGGTAATGGCCGAGGGCGCCAAGATCGTCTTTCCCTTCGTCCGTCTGGGCCTCGTGCCGGACGGCGGCGCATCGGTGCTGCTAACGGCCAAGCTGGGCCCGGCACTGGCCGCCGACCTGCTGCTGAGCGGTGGCACCCTGACCGCCGCCGAGGCGAAACAGGCCGGGCTGACCCGCCGCGTGGTGCCCGATGCGGACCTCGCCGACGCGGCCGAGACGCTGGCCGCCGACCTGGCCGCGATGCCCGAAGGCGCGCTGGCGCTGACCAAGAACCTGATGCGCGGGGCATGGGCCGACCGCATGCAGGCGAGCTTTGATCACGAGGTGGACGCGATGGCCCTTGCCGCCGGTCTGCCGGGACATGCCGCGGCGCTGGCCGCCGCAACCAAGAAGGGGCGCTGAGCCTCGCAGGAATAGCGAAACTGGAGTTCGGAATATGGGAATGGACACGACCAAGACGATGTTTGCAGAGAATTGCCTCGCCGGACGGGTGGCCTTCGTGACGGGTGGCGCATCTGGCATCGGGCTGGGCATTTCGCACACGCTTGCCGACGCAGGCGCCAAGGTCGTCGTCGCCAGCCGCAAGCTGGAGAACATCGAGAAGACCCGCGACGACATCATCGCCAAGGGCGGTCAGGCGCTGGCCATCCAATTGGACGTGCGCGACTACGACAGCGTGTCCCGCGCGGTGGAACAGACCGTGGCCGAGTTCGGCGGGCTGGACATCATGATCGCCAACGCCGCCGGCAACTTCGTCGCGCCGACCGCCGAAATGTCGGCGAACGCATGGCGCACGGTGATCGACATCGACCTGAACGGCACGTTCCATTGCTGCCGCGCGGCCTATTCCGCGCTGAAGGCGTCGGAATTCGGCGGGCGGATCATCGCCATCTCGACCATGCGCGCGATGGAAGGCTGGCCGGGCTGCGCCCACGCAGGGGCCGCCAAGGCAGGGATCATGTCGCTGATGCGCAGCCTCGCGACGGAGTGGGGCCCGGACGGCATCCGCTGCAACACCGTGGCGCCCGGCCCGATCGACGGGACCGAGGGCGTGCGCCGCATCTACGAGGAAAAGGGGCGCCTCGCGACCGAGATCGCATCGGTCCCGCTGGGCCGGATGGGTCAGGTTTCGGATATCGCCAACGCGATCGTCTACCTCGCCGGTCCGGGCGGCGACTACATCACCGGCACCGATCTGGTCGTCGACGGCGGTCGTGACCGCAAGCGCGTGGTCGTGTCGCAGAACGCACCGGCCGTGGCCTGAGGAGGGGAAGAGACATGAGCGAACTGATCCACGTCGAAACCGAACGCGACGGCCCGGTCCTGATCGTCCGGCTGGCCTATGAAAGCGCGCGCAACGCGCTGACCACGGAAATGCGCCGGTCGCTGCAGACCGTGCTGCGCGACATCGAGGAAGACCGGTCGATCCGGTCGATCTATCTCTGCGGCAAGGGCGAAAGCTTCTGCGCGGGCGGCGATCTGAACATGCTCAAGGTTGCTTCGGCCCCCTGGGCCGTGCGCCGCCGGTTCCGCCACCTGAACACGGTGCTGCTGCCGCTGATGACGCTGGACCGCCCGGTGGTCTGCGGCGTGCAGGGCTACGCGGTCGGCGGCGGCATGGGGCTGGCCCTGACCGCCGACGTGATCGTCGCCGCCGAAAGCGCAAAGTTCATGGCCGGGTTCTTTCGCCTTGGCGCGGTCCCGGACATCATGACCATGTACACCCTGCCGCGCCTGATCGGCATGGCGCGGGCGCGCAATTTCCTGTTCGGCAACCAGACGATGGACGCCAAGCAGGCGCATGACCTGGGCCTCGCGATGGAGGTCGTCCCCGACGCCGAGCTGCACGACCGCGGCCTCGCACTGGCCCGCAAGCTGGCCGAGGGCCCGGCCGAGGTCATGGGCCTCGCCAAGCAGATCATGCTGCGCACCTTCGAGAACGGGCTGGACGACATGTATCTCTACGAGGAGCTCGGGCAAGCGATGGCCATGTCGAGCGCCGAGTTCAAGGAGGGCCTCGGCGCGCTGGTCGAGAAGCGCAAGCCCGACTTCGTCGCCGCCGCCGCGGCCGACCCCGTTTCCAACGGCCTGCCGCCGTCGATTTCGCCTGATACCGCCAAGGAAGGACGCTCGTCATGACCGCTTTGCTCGAACCGACCCGCAACGCAGACTCGCAGGAATTCTGGGATGCGATGCAGCAGGAAAAGCTGCTGCTCCAGGAATGCGGCGACTGCGGCGCGCTGGATTTCATGCCGCGCCACATGTGCCCGGTCTGCTGGTCCCCGAACCGCAAGTGGCGCGAGGCCTCGGGCGAGGGGACGGTGCATTCCTTCTCGATCGTGCGCCGCGCCTCGTCGCCCGCATTCGCGTCGCGCGTGCCCTACGTGGTCGTTCTTATCGACCTCGCCGAAGGGCCCCGGATGCCGTCCGCGCTGGTCGGAGACGACGCGCTGTCGGTGACGATCGGCGATCCGGTCCGGATGACGTTCGAAGCACGCGGCGAGGAAAAGCTCGCGGTCTTCGAACTGGCGAAGTGAGGTCGCGATGGATTTCTCACAGACCGAAACGGAGCGGCTGATCCAGGAACAGACCGCCGCCTTCGTCGCGCGGCACTGTCCCCGCGACAAGGTCCGCAAATGGGACGAAGAGGGCGTCTTTCCCGAAGAGCTCTACCAGGAAATGGCACGCGCCGGTTACGTGGGCATGTTCGTGCCCGAGGCCTATGGCGGCACGGGCAACCCGATGGCCGAATGCGTGCTGGTCCTTCAGGAATTCGGGCGCATGTCCGTCGACCTGCCGACGCGGCTGGCGCTGCAGGCATGGGGCGCCGCGATCCTCGCCAATTCCGGCAGCAAGGCGCAGTGCGAAAGCTACCTGCCGCGCGTCGCCAGTGGCGAGGTCAAGCTGTCCTTCTCGCTGACGGAACCCGAGACCGGGTCGGATGCCGCGGGCCTCAAGACCCGCGCGGTGCGCGACGGGGATGACTGGGTGCTGAACGGGCAGAAGGTCTATTCCACCGGCGCCAAGGCCAAGGACAACGTGATGATCCTTGCCGCCCGCACCAACCCCGAGGCCAGCAAGCGCGACGGCATCTCGCTGTTCCTCGTGCCGAACGACGCCCCCGGCGTCACGGTCACGCGGATGAAGACCGTGGGCCGCCACATCATCGGCACCAACGAGGTGTTCCTGTCCGACGTGCGCATCCCGGCGGATGCCGTGGTGGGCGAGGTGAACAAGGGCTGGGCGGCGATCACCGCGCATCTTGAGCGCGAACGGATCATGCTGGCCGCGAACTACATGGGCTGTGCCCTCTGCGCGCTCGGTGACGCGATCACATACGCGGGCGAACGGAACCAGTTCGGCCGACCGATCCGCGACTTCCAGGCGATCAAGCACATGCTGGCCGAGATGACGACCGATGTCGAAGCGGGCCGATGGCTGACCCAGAACGCCGCGTGGCGCTACGACCAGGGGATGCCCTGCGCGACCGAGGCAAGTATGGCCAAGCTGTTCGTGTCCGAGATGCTGGCACGGGTGACGACGCAGGGCATGCAGATCCTCGGCGGCGCCGCCTACACCTACGACCACGACATGCAGCGCCACTGGCGCGATGCCCGCAACGGGACGGTCGGCGGCGGCACCTCTCAAATCCAGAAGGAACTCATCGGGCGGGATCTCGACCGGTGGGCCAGCTGATTTCAGGCCGCGTGGCCGTGTTCGAATTGACAGGAAGGAACTGACACATGCCTGAAGGCACTCTGAGAAACTCCGTGGCGATCGTCGGCGTCGGCGAGTCCGACATCGGCAAGGTCCCCGGCATGACCGGGCTGGGCCTGAACGCGCAGGCGGCGATGCGGGCGCTCGAGGAAACCGGGCTGAAGCCGTCGGACATCGACGGCCTGCTGACCGCCTATTCCTTTACCGAGCCCTACTTCATGCTGGGCAGCGTGATGTGCGAATACCTCGGCATCAAGCCGCGGTTCAACGCATCGGTCATCGTTGGCGGCGGCTCGCCCGCCGTGATGCTCAAGCACGCGGCCGAGGCGATCGCCATGGGGCAGGCCGAGACGGTGCTGATCTGCGCCGGCGAGAACCGCGCGACGGGCACCAGCCGGGACGAGGCCGTGGCCGCCCTGCTGGCCGTAGGGCATCCCTATTACGAACAGCCCTACGGCTTTTCGATCCCCGCCTTCTACGCAATGATCGCGCAGCGCTACATGCACAAGTACGGCCTCAGCCGCGAGGATCTGGCGCATGTGCCCGCCGTGACCCGCGCCAACGCGCTGCTGCATCCGAACGCGCATATGAAGAAGCCGATCACGCCCGAGGACGTTCTGGCCTCCAAGCCGATCGCGGATCCGCTGCACATGCTGGACTGCTGCCTGATCTCGGACGCGGGCGGCGCGATGATCGTGACCTCGCCGGAGCGGGCCAAGGACCTCAAGGGTCAGCCGATCTACCTGCACGGCATCGGCGAACACCACACGCACGAGCACCTGATGTGCGCCCCCAGCCTGACCGAGTTCGGCGCCAAGGAATCCAGCCGCATCGCCTATGACATGGCGGGCCTCGGGCCGCAGGACATGGACTTTGCCGAGCTCTACGACTGCTTCAGCATCGTGCCGGTCCTCGAATTCGAGGAACTGGGCCTGGGCAAGGAAGGCGAGGGCATCGCGCACTGGACCTCCGGCGCGGCGAATGTCGGCGGTGCGCTGCCGATCAACACCCATGGCGGGATGCTGTCCCATGCCCATGCCGGTGCGGCGGGCGGCCTGTTCGGCATCGTCGAGGCGGTGCGCCAGCTGCGCGGCGGTCTGGGCGCGCGGCAGGTTGAAGGCGCCGAGGTGGGCATCGTCCACAACGAGGGCGGCATCCTGTCGTCGCATTGCACGCTGATCCTCGGCCGCGAACCGCGCTGAGCCGACACGCAGATACCATCACATCAAGGAGCAAATGAGATGACGACCGAAGCCAAGCCGCGCGGCAAGTATTTCGAGGATTTCGAAGTGGGTGAGACCATGGTCAGCCCGGCGCGCACCATCACCTCGACCGACATCGTGAACTTCGCCTGCCTCAGCGGCGACTTCAATGAGGTGCACACCAACTTCGAATACGCCAAGACCACGCAGTTCGGCGAGCCGATCGCACACGGCCCGCTGGTCTATGCCGTCATGGGTGGCCTGCAATACGCCAGCGGCGTGAACGACGGCACCCTGCTGGCGCTTCTGCAGATCAACAACTGGAAGATGCTGCTGCCGGTTCTGCACGGCGACACCATCCGTCTGGAGCAGACCGTTCTGGACAAGAAGGAAACCAGCAAGCCGGACAAGGGTGTCATCACCCTCAAGCGGACCTGCCGGAACCAGCGCGGCGAAGCCGTGCAGGAGATGGAAGCGACGCTGCTCTATCGCCGCCGCCCGCAGTAAGACCGCGCAGACAAGAAGGGAGGAGCCCGCATGCTCGACGGAATGGACAAGTTCGGACTGACCGAAGACCAGAAGCTGATGCGGGACTCGCTCGGCAAGATGATCGGGCGGCTTCTGCCGCCCGACGTGGCCCTGCGCATGGACGAGGCGCGGGAATTCCCGGAAGAGGCCTATCAGGCGCTGGCTCGGGCCGGGTACATGGGTCTGCTCTACCCCGAGGAGAACGGCGGCCTCGGCGCCTCGATGGAGGATTTCACCTTCTTCATCGAGACGGTGGCCTACCACAACACGCAGCTCGCCTCGGCCTACCTGACCTCGGTCCTTTACGGCGGGCGTCACGTCCAGGTCGCGGGCACACCCGAACTGCGTGACGAGATCCTGCCGGGCATCATCGACGGCACCCGCAAGATGGCCTTCTGCCTGACCGAGCCGGACACCGGTTCCGACGCGGCCAGCATCAAGACGCGCGCCCGCGCGGATGGCGACGACTTCATCATTCACGGCCACAAGATGTACATCACCTGTGCGCATGTGGCGGACCAGCTGATCGTCGTGACCAAGACCGACCCCGACTCCGGGCATCGCGGGATCACCATGTTCGTCGTTGACGCGAAGGCGCCCGGTGTGTCGATCACGCCGATGAAGACGCTCGGACGGCGGACCATCCACGCCAACACCGTGACATTCGACTCTGTCCGCGTCCCGGCATACCGCATGCTGGGAACGATCAACGGGGGCTGGGGGCAGCTGATGCTGGGCCTGAACCTCGAACGGATCTGCCTGTCGGCCTCGGCGGTCGGCAACATGCAGCGGATCGTGGACTATGCCTCGGGCTATGCGCGCGAACGGGTGCAGTTCGGCCATCCGGTCTCGTCCTATCAGGCGGTTGCGCACAAGCTGGTGGACATGCAGATCATGACCGACGCCGGGCGCGGCCTGACCTATCGCGCGGCGCGTCTGCTGGACGCCGACGCGGACTGTTCGCAAGCGTCGGCTGTGGCCAAGATCTTCACCACCGAAAAGAACGTCCAGTGTGCCGACATGGGAATGCAGGTCATGGGCGGCGCCGGGTACAGCATGGACCACATGATGCAGATGTTCTGGCGCGATTCCCGCGTCGGCCCGATCGGCGGCGGCACGAACGAGATCCTTCGCAACGTCATCGGCAAGCGCATGGGGCTGATGTAACGGATCAGTTGGCATTTGACTTCGATCTGAGCGCGGGCGTCGTTTCGCCCGCGCCATCTATTTGTGATTGCGATATTTTTTCAGATTTTTGACGTCCACCCGCCTTGCACATTTCTTGACCTAATTCAGCGAGTGGAATATTATTCAGCATGCAAGAATCCGGCTGCGAGAGTCTTGAGCGCATGATTTCCCCCGCTTCCCGCGGTCGGCCGAACAACGGCGTGCGCGACTGAAGCCGCTGTGACCGAACACCCCGAAACCGCCAATCATCCGAGGACACGCATGTTCCGTTTCATCCCGCCCGACGTCGAAAACGAGACCTTCTTCAGCCTCGGCCACTCCATCGCCAAGAACGCGGCCCGGCTCGGTGAAAAGCCGGCAGTCGTCATCGAGGAACGAGAGGTCAGCTGGCACGACTTCGGGGCGATGGTCGCCAGCGTGGCAGGCAAGCTGAATGCGCAGGGGATCGGTCGGGGCGACATCGTCGCCACGCTGTCCGAGAACTCGCTGGAGAACGTCGTGATCTACGCGGCGGTGGTCTATGCCGGCGCCTGCGTCGCGCCGCTGCCGATCTCGGCCACGGCGGAGTCGCTGCAGCGGATGATGGCGGACAGCGGGGCGGAGCTGCTGTTTGCCTCGCCCGCATTCATGGAGACCGCCAAGGGGATGGGTGCCCCGCAGGTCCTCGACCTGTCGCGTCTGTTCGACTGGGCGGCTGATGCGGAACCGGCGGAGCCCGCGGATGTGGTGCCCGACGACCTGTTCGACATCATCTATTCCTCGGGCACGACCGGGCTGCCCAAGGGGATCGTGCACGAACACCGGTTCCGGTCCCGCCAGCTGGCCCGCGTCATCCGCTTCGGTCTGACCGAGGAGTCGCGCTTCATCATCTCGACGCCGGTCTATTCGAACACGACCCTGCTGGGCCTTGTCCCCACGCTGATCTTCGGCGCGACGCTGTTCGTCATGCCCAAGTTCAGCACGCTCAAGTTCCTTGAGCTTTCAGAGCGCCACAAGCTGACCCACACCGTGCTGGTCCCGGTGCAATACATGCGCCTGCTGGCCGAACCGACCTTCGGCGACCACGACCTGAGCAGCTATGTCTGCAAGATCTCGACCTCGGCCCCGCTGCCGCGTCCGACGATCGAGAAGGCGATGGCGCATTGGCCGGGCGACCTGATCGAAGTTTACGGCATGACCGAGGGCGGCGTGTCCTGTTCGCTGAACTACCGGGCCTTTCCGGACAAGTGGGACACTGTCGGCAAGCCGGGCGAAGGCGTCGATATCCGGATCATCGACGAGACCGGAAACCAGCTACCTCAGGGCGAGTTCGGCGAACTGGTTGGCCGCGGGCCGTCGATGATGCCGGGCTATCACAACCTGCCGGAAAAGACCGAGGAGCTGATCTGGACCAGCCCCGAGGGCCAGCACTTCATCCGGTCCGGCGACATGGGCCGGATCGACGAGGACGGGTTCATCCACCTGACCGACCGCAAGAAGGACATGATCATCTCGGGCGGGTTCAACATTTACGCCGCAGACCTCGAAGCGGTCCTGATGAAGCACCCGGACGTCACCGAAGCTGCCGTGATCGCAGTCCCCAGCGAGGCCTGGGGCGAGACGCCGCTCGGCTTCGCGGTGCTGGGCACTGGCGGTGATATCGGCGCCGAGGCCTTGCGGGACTGGGCCAACGAACGGCTGGGCAAGACGCAGCGTCTGTCAGAGGTTGTGATCCTCGACGAGATGCCGCGCAGCGATATCGGCAAGGTGCTGAAGAAGGACCTGCGCGCGCCCTACTGGCCAGATCGGTAAGGGCTGCTTCCGCGAAATGAAAAGGCCGTCCGCCTTGCTGGCGGACGGCTTTCGTATTTCCTCAGGACCGAGGATCAGGCGGCGGAGATGCCGCCGTTGATACTGATGGCCTGCCCGGTCAGGCGGCTGCTGTAGGGGCTTGCCAAGAACACGCAGGTCGGCGCCACGTCCACCGGGGTCGGCACGCCCAGTTTCGCCTTGGACGCGGCCTTGCCGAAGATCCGCGCGCCCGCCTCGGTCGCCATGACTCGGTTGTATGACTTGGTGTCCGCGATGATGGACGGCGTGATGACGTTGACCCGGATGTTCTGGCGCGACACCTCGAGCGCGAGGGTGCGGCAGAACATGATGACCGCCGCCTTCATCGCGCCGATCAGGGTTTCGGCGGGCGTGGCCAGCTTGCCCGCGTCCGAGGCGACGGCGACGATGGACCCGCCTTCGGTCATCATCGGGATCACCGCGCGGCAGCAGTTCATGAAGCTGCGGACGTGGCCGTCGAAATGCGCCTGGTCGTCGTCCGCGTCGAGATTGGCGAAGAACCCCGGTTTCACCTGCGCGCCGCCGCAATGGACGAAAGCATCAAGGCGACCGACCTTGGCCTGGATCGACGCGAACATATCGCGCAGCTGTGCCGGGTCGGTCAGGTCGGCAGAGACGAACAGGACTTCGGTCTCGGGGTAGGCCGCCGCGATTTCTGACCGGACGCGCTCGCCACTTTCAGTCGAGCGTCCGTTGACGATCACGGTGGCCGCGCCCGATGCGGCGAACAGCCGAGCGGTTTCACGGCCGATGCCCGAGGTGCCTGCGGTTACGAGGCAGGTCATGCCGTTGAAGGCATTGGGAAACATTGAATTCTCCTTCGTTTCATATGTGCGGCGCGGGCCGCGTCTATGTCCGGTCGCCAAGCGCGCCGCTTGTCCAGAGCGCGTCCTGCGCGGATTTGTCGAAACCCCAGTCGTCGAGGATGCTGTCGGTGTCGGCCCCGTCGACCGGTGCCGATCCCCGGACCTCCGACGGTGTCCGCGAAAAGCGCGGGGCAGGGGCAGGTTGCGGGACGCCGTCGACCTCGACAAAGGCATTGCGCGCCTTCATGTGCGGATGCGCCTGCGCCTCGTCCAGCGTCAGGACCTGCCCGAAACAGGCGTCGCGATCCTTCATCGCCTCGTCCCACTCGGCCGCCGTCTTCGACGCGAATACCTCCTCGAACCGCGCGCGCATGTCGGGCCAGCCGTCGCGATCATACTGTTCCTTCAGGTCCGCAGGTTCGATGCCCATGCCTTCACAGAGCTCGCGGAAGAATTTCGCCTCGATGGCCGCGACGCTGACATACCGACCGTCCTTCGTGCGGTAGGTCCGGTAAAACGGCGCGCCGCCGTCGACGATGTTGCTCTCGCGCTCGCTGACCCAGCGACCGGCGGCGACGTCGCCGTGATAGGTCGCGACCAGCGAACTGACCCCGTCAACCATCGCGCAATCGACCACCTGTCCCTTGCCCGAGGTCTTCGCCTCGAGCAGCGCGCCCAGCACACCGACGACGAGGTAGAGCGCCCCGCCGCCCAGATCGGCCACGAGGTTCAGCGGAACCGAGGGCGGTCCGTCCTTGGGGCCGATGGTGGACAATGCGCCGGCGAGACCGAGGTAGTTCAGGTCGTGCCCGACATCCCTGGCCATCGGTCCGGTCTGGCCGAGGCCGGTCATCCGCCCGAAGACGAGGCGCGGGTTCACGGCCAGTGCCTCGTCCGGGCCGACGCCGAGGCGCTCCATGACGCCGGGCCGGAAGCCCTCGATCAGTGCGTCCGCCTTGCCGACCAGGTCCAGCAGCAGGGCGCGGCCGGCTTCGGTCTTCATGTCCACGGCGATGCTGCGGCGGCCGCGGGAGGTGATGTTGTATTTCGGTTCGCGCGGCAGGCCGAGGCCGCTCGGGACCGTCCGGTCGATGCGGATGACCTCGGCCCCCATGTCCGACAGCAGCATCCCGGCAAAGGGCACGGGACCGATGGCCCCCATTTCGATAATCTTCAATCCGCTCAGTACGCCCATGGGATTTCCTTCACTTTCGGCATCGGGGTGGACTCTGTCGGACCGGGCGCGGCCGTGCGCGCCCGGTCCGGTGACTTCGTGCCGGGATCAGTTGCCCAGCTTGGAATAGATCTCGCGGCGCAGGGCCTCTTCGACCTTGGCGACGTCGCCGCCGACCTCTTCCGAGATCTTCTTCCACTTGGCGATATTCGCGACGAAGGCGTCCGCCACCTCCTGTGCGCCCTCGGCACCGCGCTCACCGGCCTTCTCGACGGCGGCCGCGATCTCGGACTTCTTGTATTCCGTCAGCGGGGCGTCGATCTCGGCGTCCTTCTCGTAGACCGTCACGCCGTGTTCGGCCGCCTCGGCCACGGCTTCGTCGTCTTCCTCGACATAGCCGACCGCGAGTCGGGCAAGGGCCGAAGGTGTCGCGTCGATGATCATCGCGCGATCCTCGTCGGTCAGCCCTTCCCAAGATGCCGTGTTGAAGGCGACCAGCGCGCCGCCGCCGAAGCCGGCCATTTCCTGACGCAAGGCATGCTTGGACACGTCCCAGAGCGACAGCGACTTGAGCCAGCCGATTGACCCGAACACACAGTCGAGCTGCCCGCGCTGCAGCGCCTCGTAGGCTTCCGACGTCGCCACGCTGACGGGAATCCCGCCCATTTCGTTGATCCAGCGGCCATAGGCGTCACCCGAGGACCGGATCTTGAGCCCCTGGATATCCGCGAGCGTCTGGACCGGTTCCTTGCACATCAGGCTGTAGGCCGTCGTGGCATAGGAGCCGAGGTAGGTGACGTTGTGGCTCTGGTATTCCTCCAGGCAGGACGGACAGTCCAGAAGCACGGTTTCGTTCAGTGCGCCGACCATCGTGACGGGATCTTCCATCACCATCACCATGTCCGACATGACATTGTTCAGCGGGATCTCGTTCGGGACGTAGATCGACACGATGAAACCGCCGTCGATCAGGCTGGTCTCGATGGCCGAAAGGGTGTCCTTGGGCCCGGCCAGCGCACCGCCGGCCTGCAGGTTGATGTTCAGTTTGCCGCCGCTCTTTTCGGCGATCTCCTCGAACATCGGCGTCAGCGCGAAAACGTTGCTGGGGTGCGTGGGCGGCAGGAAGTTCCGGTATTCGAGGTTCTGCGCCATGGCCGGGGAGGCCAGCAGGCTGGCGGCCATGACGGTGGCGGACGATGTGGTTCTGGCCTTCACGGGGTCTCCTCCAAGAGTGTGCAGCATGGCTGCGGTTTGGGACGTGCGTTGCGCTGGTTCGCGGTGTCGCGAGGCGGTCAAACGTTCGGTTGTCTTGCGCACCGGGGCCGAAGGGCCCGGCTGGCGTCAGGCAAAGACCGTCCGTTCGCACACTGCGGTCAAAGCGGCGTGTGGTACCGGCTGGCATGACCATGTCACGCCCGGCGTTCGGGGGTCTCGGTCTGGTCAAAAATGCGGTCGGCGGATCAGGCCGATGTCGAAGTCTCGGTCCTTTCGGCAGCGACGGCGCAGATGGCCTGACCATTGGCGACAAGCTTTTCGCCCGGTTCGGCCAGGATATGGATGTCGGAGAAATACAGGCGGCGGCCCTTCTTGGTCAGGCGGGCATGGGCCACCAGCCTGTCAAACTTGCCGTAGGGCACGGCCGATATGTAGCTGCAGGTCATCGAAACGGTCGCGCCCGGCGTCGGCTGTCCGTCCGGACCGCCGGCCCACATTCCGGCAGTGTCCAGCATCGTCGCTAGAACGCCGCCGTGAACGGTGCCGTTGATATTGCAGTGCTCGGGCCGGAGGGTCAGCTCCAGCACGCAGGTGCCCGAGCCGGACTCCAGCCGTTTCATACCGACCAGCGTGCCGAAGCTCGGCTTGGGGTCACTTGGTGCGTTCATGATACTCTCCTGTCGGATGGCGTGGTGGTGCCAAAGACGTTCGCCTCGATCCGGCCCGCGAGGCGCTTCAGCCGACGCGCGATGTCCGCCATGCGGTCCTGCGTGAACTGGCCCGACAGGCTGATGGAACTGAGACCGATCCGCGGCCGCCCGCCCAGATCGCAGGCCAGCGCGGCGGCGAAATTGGCGCCGGTGAAGAGGTTGCCGTAGTCGAAGGCGAACCCCGTCTCGCGGCAGGTCAGCACGTCGCGCCAGTAGTCGTCGAACGTCGGCGGGTTCTGCCAGCGGATACCGGCGAATTTCTTTCGTGCCGCGATTTCGGTGATCCCGGTCGTGGCCGCGTAACAGCGCCCGACCGCGCCGACATAGGCTGGAACCCGCGCGCCCTCGCGCATGCTGACAAACAGCGGCAGGCGGCTGACGACACTGTAGCGCAGGATGAAATGTTCGTCCTCGGCCACCTGCCAGATCGCGATCATCACCCCCAGTTCGTCGGCGATCTCGGCCACGGTGGGCCGGACGATGTCGAAGGGATCCGCGGCGAGCAGGGGGCTGACCAGCCCGATCATCCCCATGCCGATGCGATAGGTCTTGGTCTCGGGGTCGAAGCTGACAAGCTCCTCTCCGGAAAGCGTCCGGAGAATCGTGAACGTGCTGGACACGCTCAGCCCGGTTGCGCGCGCGATGGCGGTTACGCCTTCGGCCTCTCCGCTATGCGCGAGATACCGCAGGATGATGGCCGCGTTCCGGATGGCCGGAACCGGTTTGGGTTTGTCCGTGGTCATCGCACGTCGCCCTCGCTCCCTTGACGTGATTCAGAATACGGAATAGCTTTCAGCACGCAAGATCATTCTTTCGATGTTATGGACCGCCGCAAGGCGCGGGCGCACATCGCGGGACCGGTCAGACGGAACAGCACATTGGCAACTGGAATACCCCTGTGGGCCCGGTGTCCGAAACAGGCAATACCAAGGAAAAGGTCAGGGACATGATCATAGAAAAGCGCAGCGAGGGTGTAGCAACCGTGATCATGAACGACCCGGAAAAGCGGAACGCGTTCTCGATACCGATGCGACTTGCCCTGCTCGACAAGTTCAGGGAACTGGAAAGCGATCCCGAGGTCCGGGTGATCGTGTTTTCCGGCAAGGGCGACAATTTCTGTGTCGGCGGGGATGTCACGTCGATGGGTCACAAGCCGATCGGCGAGGCGCTGGATCGCATGCGGATCGTCCACGATCTCGTGCGGCTTCTGGCGCAGAGCAGCAAGCCCAAGATCGCCGCCGTGGAAGGTTGGGCGGTCGGCGGCGGCCTCGCTCTCGCGCTGCTTTGCGACACGATCGTCGCGTCCGAGAGCGCGCGTTTCAAGGCTGGATACGGCGGCATCGGGATGGCGCCGGACGTGGGCATCCTCCACACGCTGCCCGCCCGCGTCGGACGGGGACGCGCACTGCAGATCTTCATGTATGACGAAACCTTCGACGCCCGGCAGGCGCTGGATTGGGGGGCCATCGACTCGGTCGTTCCGAAAGGCACGACGCTGGACAAGGCGCAGAGACTGGCGGCGATCCTTGCCGTCAAGGCACCGCTGCCGATCGCGCTGACGCGGTCGGTCCTGTCGTCGGGGCTGGACGAGGTGCTGATGCGGGAACGCGAGATTCAGGCACTCATGTTCAGTTCGGAGGACCACGCTGAAGGCAAGGCCGCGTTCTTTGAGAAGCGTCCTGCCAAGTTTACCGGCAGCTGAACGTCGAAGATTGCTGCAAGCGCAGTCCGGATAATAATTACATGCCTCGCATCGGCCGTCTGGCACCGAGTTATCGGCTGTCTGTGGTCTTGCCCCCGTTTCACCGGGCACTCAGGCGGTCACGGTTCGAGCTGCGATGCACTCGCGAGGCGAGCGCATCTTCAGCCCTGAGTGCGGGTGGTGGTCGTTGTAGTCCTCGAACCACCCGGCGATCAATCTGAGGACTGTGACGGTGTCAGGCAACGGCGTGACGTGGACGTAGTCGCGCTTCAACGTTTTCACGAACGCCTCCGCTATCTCGTTGCTCTCGGGGCTCTTCAAGGGCGTGTAGCATGGCGTCAGGCCGAGCTGGCGAGTGAAGATGCGCGTCTCCCTGGCGACGTAGCATGAGCCGTAGCACGTCGGGAAGAAGCGCTTTTTTGGGTTATGGCCACGCGCGCAGCTCCCAAATAGCGCAGCGGGTGGCCATAACCGGGTCTCAGGTCTCAACAGCGGCTTTGGATAACCACACCGCTGAGGAGACCGGCTATGACCGTCACCAATTCTACCATCTGACCTGAGACCCGACTCTCCTCCGGTTTCCGAGAGAGTCCGCAGGTTTGTGCACTGCTCCCCAACCTTGGACCGCCGGGAGCTGGATTTTTCGGCTGTCTCACGATGACGGGCTGGTTGCGTCATCGGGATAATGCACGGCAATCGGGACGTTGTATCCGATCGCGCTGTGGGGTCGGTCTTCGTTGTAGTGTCTACGCCAATCTTCCAGCTTTTCGCGGGCGTCGGCAAGGCTCATGAACCAGTGCGCGTTCAGGCATTCCGCCCGCAGTTTGCTGTTGAAGGCTTCGATGAACCCGTTGTCGGTCGGCTTTCCGGGCCGCGAGAAGTCCAGCGTGACGTCGTTGGCATAGGCCCAGAGGTCGAGGTCGCGGGAGATGAATTCGCTGCCATTGTCGACCCTGATCGTCTTCGGGTAGCCGACCTTGGCGCAGACCATTTCGAGCGTCTGCACGACGTCCTCGCCGCGGTAGGCGAAGCGGGGATCGGCCGCCGGACAGAGCCGGGAATGGGGGGAGTGTCCTGAACTTTGTGTATCCGGGCCGGCCCATGCGGTTTGGGATACTCAAGCGTCGAAGCGCTCGCCGAACATTATGGCGAACTGATTGCGGGCCGCAAACCATTCCCGAACATTTCGACCGTCCTTCTCGAAGTTGCGGATCGCGAGGTAGATCAGCTTGGTCGCAGCCTCATCCGTCGGGAATGATCCACGCGTCTTGATGGTTTTGCGGATCACGCGGTTCAGACTTTCTATGGCGTTCGTCGTGTAGATGATCTTGCGGATCGCTGGATCGAAGCCGAAGAACGGGATCACCTCCTGCCACGCCCGACGCCAGGCCGGGGCGATGGAGGCGTATTTCCCAGCCCATTTTTCCTCGAATGCATCGAGTTCGGCCTCGGCCATATCGGCGGTCGGGGCGCTGTAAATCCGGCGCAAATCGGCGGCCACGACCTTGCGGTCCTTCCAGGAACAGAAGTTCAGGGAATGGCGCACGAGGTGCACGATGCACGTCTGGACCATGGCGTCCGGGAAGGCGGCAGTAATGGCTTCGGGGAAGCCCTTGAGCCCGTCCACGACCGCGACCAGGATGTCCTGCGTGCCCCGGTTCTTCAGCTCGTTCATGACCGAGAGCCAGAACTTGGCGCCCTCATTTTCGGCGATCCACAGGCCCAGGACCTCTCGCTGGCCATCGCGGGTAACGCCCAAGGCCACGTAGACCGCCTTGTTCTTGACCGTCCGGCTGTCGGCATCGCGGATCTTCACTCGTAGCGCATCGAAGATCACGATCGGATACATCCGCTCCAGCGCCCGGCTCTGCCATTCCCGAACCTCGTCGAGCACCGCATCGGTGACACGGCTGATCAGGTCCGGCGAGACCTTCAGGCCATAAAGATCGAGAAGATGGGTCTGGATGTCCCGGACCGTCAGCCCGGCGGCATAGAGCCCGATGATCTTGTCGTCCATGCCGTCGATCCGGGTCTGGCCTTTCTTCACCAGCTCAGGCTCGAAGCTGCTGTCGCGGTCGCGGGGCACCGCCACCGGCATCTCGCCGTCCTGCCCCTTCAGCACCTTGGTCGAGGCGCCATTCCGGCGGTTGCTCTGACCCGGAGGGGCGTCCTTGCCCTCTTCATAGCCAAGGTGCGCCGTCAGCTCGGCGCCCAGCATCCGCTCCATGAGCTTGATCTTCAGCTCTTTCATCAGCCCGGCCTCGCCGAGCAGGTCCTCAGGACGCTCTACGCCCTTCAGCAGTTCGTCCAGCAGTTCCTTCGAGATCGTCATGCATGCTTCCTTTCGAAGAAGCATGGACCGGATCACTCATACACAGAAGAACTGACACTCTCGGAATGGGTGTCGACCACCGTCAGGATGCGGAGCTTCTTGCCCATGGCGAGCTGGTCGTGAACGAAGTCCATGGCCCAGACATCGTTAGGACCGACCGCCTCCTGACGGTCTTCCCGCAGCTTCGCCTTCACCCTGCGCTTCGGGTGCTTGTTCCTCAGCTGAAGGCCCAACTCGTTGTAAATCCTCCGGGTCTTCTTCATGTTGATCATCCATCCCTCACGTCGCAGCAGGATATGGACGCGGCGGTAACCGTAGCGAACCCGCGTCTCACAGATCTCCCTGATCCGCCTCTCGACGGCAGCCTGATCCGTCCGCCGGGACTTGTAGTGGTAGCTGGACGTGTCGAAGCAGATGGCCCCACAGGCCTTCCGGATCGACACGCCCCAGTCGACGCACATCCCGGTCACGATCTCTCGCAGACGTCCAGGCCTCAGATCTTTCGCCGGATAACGTCCTGCAACATCTCCCGGTCCAGCGTCAGGTCGGCCACGATCTTCTTCAGCCGCGTGTTCTCGTCCTCGAGCGCCTTCAAGCGGCGCATCTCGTCCGGCAACAGCCCGCCATATTTCTTTTTCCAGTTGAAGTAGGTCGCCTGGCTGATCCCCGCCTTGCGACAGATCTCCGCGACGGGCGTTCCCTGCTCCCCCTGCTTCAGGATGAACGCCTTCTGCGCTTCCGTGAACTTCGATGCCTTCATGAGTTTCCGCTCCTCTCCCAGCCAGGAAAGCTTAGCCCGAAACTCCAGCTTCGAACGGTCCAGTTTACAGGGGGCAGAGCATTTGATTGAGCCGAAGGGAGAGACCGAACAGAACCTCGGCCTGATGCGGCAGATCGACGAGCAGTTCCTGGAGACGCCGTTCTTCGGTGTCCGGCAAATGACCTGGCACCTGCGCAACGACGGGCATCTGGTGAACGAGAAGCGGATAAGCCGGCTGATGCGCCTGATGGGGTTGATGCCGATTTACCAGAAACCCAACACCAGCAGGCCAGCAAGGGGCCACAAGACCTATCCATATCTGCTGAGAGGGTTGCGGGTGGAACGTCCGAACCAGGTCTGGTGCTCGGATATCACCTACCTGCCCATGCGGCGCGGGTTCCAATACCTCGTGGCGATCATGGACTGGCACACCCGCAAGGTCCTGTCCTGGCGGATCTCGAACACGCTGGAGGCCGACTTCTGTGTCGAGGCGCTGAACGAGGCCATCCACAAGTTCGGCCCGCCCGAGATAATGAATACGGATCAGGGATCCCAGTTCACATCCTTCGCATGGACGGACCGGCTGCGCCGATCAGCGGTGCGGATATCGATGGATGGGAAAGGCCGCTTCCTCGACAACATCTTCATCGAGAGGCTATGGCGCACCCTAGGCTCAGGACCCATTGATCTCAGCGGAAGGGCGTGATTCACCGCGCAAAAACAGAGCGGTGATATGTCTGATCTCTTCTGGCTGAGCGACGCGCAGATGGCTCGTCTGGAGCCCTACTTCCTGAAGTCCCATGGCAAGCCAAGGGTCGATGACCGACGTGTCTTGAGTGGCATTATCTTCTTAAATCGCAACGGGTTGCGCTGGCGCGATGCACCGGCGGAGTATGGTCCTCACAAGACGCTCTACAACCGTTGGAAGCGGTGGAGCGAGAGCGGCGTCTTCGCGGCGATGATGGCCGGACTGGCTGCCGGGCACGGCGAGACGAAGACCGTGATGATAGATGCCACCTATCTGAAGGCCCACCGCACGGCGTCCAGTCTGGGCGTCAAAAAGGGGGGCGCGGTCGCCTGATCGGTCGCACCAAGGGCGGCATGAACACCAAGCTTCATGCCATCTGCGCGACAGCCAGGGACGTCCTCTCAACCTGTTCGTGACGGCCGGTCAGGTCAGCGACTACGTCGGTGCGCGGGCGCTTTGCAGCCGTTTGCCGAAAGTCGACTGGCTGCTCGGAGATCGCGGCTATGATGCCGATTGGTTCAGGGAAGCGCTTGAAGACAAGGGGATAAGCGCCTGCATCCCGGGCCGGAAGCAGCGGACGACGCCGGTGAAATATGACAAGCGCCGCTACAAACGCCGAAACCGTATCGAGATCATGTTCGGCAGGCTGAAGGACTGGCGGCGTGTGGCGACCCGCTATGACCGCTGCCCGAAAGTCTTCCTATCGGCCATCGCTCTCGCCGCTATCGTCATCTACTGGCTATGAGATGCCGTAACGGGGCCTGCGCCACACGCCGCCGTTACCGCTTGCCAGCTGTCGCGCGAGCTGTCGCCGTACCCGCATCGCACCCTGGAGGAGGATCACGGAATGAGACTGTTTGTCGGACTGGATGTATCGCTCGAGAAAACCGCTGTCTGCGTACTGAACGAGCATGGGGGGATCGTGAAGGAGGCGGAAGTCGCCAGCGAGCCCGAGGCCTTGGAGCGTTGGATCGGCACGCAGCCGGGCAGCATTGCTGCCGTCGGTCTCGAAGCCGGGCCGCTGTCTCAGTGGTTGCATCGGGGACTTTCGACCGCCGGCCTGGACGTGGTGCTGATGGAGACACGCCAAGTGAAGGGTGCCCTGAAAGCGATGCCGATCAAGACTGACAGAAGGGATGCCGAGGGCATCGCGCGGTTGCTGCATCTTGGGTGGTTCCGGCCGGTTCATTGCAAATCCGTCTCGGCGCAGGAAGTCCGCGCCTTGCTGACGGCGCGCAAGGCGGTCCAGCAAGGGATGCTCGCGCTTGAGATGTCGCTACGCGGGTTACTGAGGAACTTCGGCCTTAAGGTCGGCGCCATCTCCCGTGGGCGGTTCGAACACCGCATCCGAGAACTGGCCGCAGACAATGTGATGCTGGACGCTGCGACCGAGCCGATGCTCCGCGCCCGTGCCTCCCTGCGCCATGAACTTGCCCGGCTCGAGCGGCACGTGCGCGGCCTGGCCCAGGAGGACGAGGTGTGCCGGCGCCTGATGTCTATGCCGGGGATCGGCGCGGTCGTGGCGCTGACGTTCCGCTCTGCGGTCGATGACCCGGCTCGGTTTAAATCTTCGAAGAAGGTCGGGCCGTGGGCTGGCCTGACGCCCTCTCGTAATCAATCCGGCGAGCGGGATGTCTCGGGCCATATCACCAAGGCGGGTGATGCGGGGCTACGCCGCGCCCTTTGCCAGGCCGCGACTGTCATGATGAACCGCGGGCCATCGACGTGGCTCAGAACCTGGCCCGCGCAGATTGCCCGCCGCCGCGGCCGAAAATGCGCGATGGTTGCGCTGGCACGGCGGATCGCGGTGGTGCTGCACCGGATGTGGCGTGATGGCACCGTGTTCCAATCGGAAGCTCCCATCGGCCAATCAACATGATCGACTGAAGCTTTTACGCGTCCTGCCTGACGGCAGGTCTTAGAGAGGTCCCTAGGGACGTGGTTCCGATGATGTCGTGCTCAGGACTGATGCCGGCTTTGCCGAGCACGCCTATGAGATGGACACATCGGAATTGCACCGAACCCGCATCTTGATGGCAGCCCTCGCGCTGACCACGAACCGAAGCATGAACCCGGGTGATCTCGCAGAAGAGAAGACGGCGCCAGCAGAGCGAATCGAAACCATGGAAATGTATACCCGCGGTCCCGCGGACAATCTCATGCGGCCGAAACCGCTTGACCGGGACGGCCCCGTTACCGAAGTCCTGAGCCTAGGCGAGGAGATCGTGACGGACGTGACGACGCTTGTCGGGCGAGGGGCCAGCCGCTTCATGCTGGCCTACAACCCTGAGCAGGCCGATGCGAGCTACGGTCAGCTGATCGTGCGTGCGACCGATGCCACACTCATCCCCGATGTTGCGGCGCGTCTCAATCGCGAACTGCTGGCGCAATTCCCCAATGCTCTTATCCGCGTCGAGGAGATCGTCTTCGGTCCGCCTGCCGGGGCCGACGTCGCCGTCCGGTTTTCCGGACCCGATCCGGTGGTCCTCCGGCAGCTATCGGCTGACACGCTCGCGATCTTCGACGAGGCCGGCACGATCACAAACCCGCGCACAGACTGGCGGCAGCGCGAAATTCTCGTCTAACCCATCGTCGACGAGGCTCGCATGCGGTTGGCCGGTGCGACTCGCGGATCGATTTCGGACACCGTGCAATACGGCACCTCGGGCCTGCGGGTCGGCACCCTGCGCGAAGGCGATGCCGAAATCCCGATGTATCTGCGGCTTCCCGAGGTCGAGCGCGACGGGCTGGATCGTTTGCGCGATCTCTCCGTCTGGTCGCCGGGTGCAAATGGCTATGTGCCGATGGCCAACCTCGTCTCCGGCTTTGAGCCCCGCCTCGTCGAGGCCCTTATCCACCGCCGCGACCGTGAGCGTACGATAACGGTCCTCGGCGGTGCAGGCGGCGACCTGACAGCAGATGAGGCCTTTCGCAGTGTCCGCTCTGATATCGAAGCCATTCGGCTTCCCGAAGGCTACACGATGAAATGGGGTGGCGAGTTCGAAAGCGCGGGAGAAGCGCAGGCAAGTCTCGGCAAACAGCTTCCCTTGGGCTTTCTGGTAATGCTGACAATTTCGATCCTGATGTTCAACAAAGTGCGCCAGCCACTGATCCTGTAGATCGTGGTTCCGATGTCGGTCACGGGGATGGTTCTCGGTCTGCTGTTCACTGGGCTACCGTTCACGTTCACGGCGCTTCTCGGCTTCTCTGAGCGCCCTCGACCCGTCTTAAGGACGGTGTAGGCATGTTCCGTCGCCTCAAGCGCGCCTTCGAGAAAACCGCCGAATGTCGGAGCCACTTCGGTGCCGCCAAAGACGAGTGCTTCGTCCCACAGGCCTGAAAGAACGCACCGCAGGCCATAGTTCGAGTGGGCAAAAAAGACAGCGGAACTGCGGCTGGTAGAACGCCAGGGTATCCGTCCGGCGTAACCGCCTTTGACACTCAAGTTGGCTGCCAATTCCAGGGAGTGAGGTCGTCGATGCGGTTGATCTTGTGATCGGAGATGCGGGTCAGCACCCAGGTCAACCAGGCTTCCGGATCGACGCGGTTCATGCGGGCGGTTTCGATGAGGGTGTAGGCAATCGCTGCGGCCTTTCCGCCGCCTTCCGACCCCATGAACAGATAATTCTTCCGCCCGAGGGTCAGCGGCCGGATTGAGCGCTCGCAGATGTTGTTGTCCAGCTCCAGGCGGCCGTCTTCGAGATAGGTCCTGGCCTTGGGCATGCGGCTGAGGGCGTAGCGAAAGGCCTCGGCCAGTTTGGTTTTCCCCGATATTTTAGGCAGTTGAGCCTTCAACCAGATCTCCAACTCGTCGAAGATGGGCCTGGCCTTTGTCTGTCGCAGGACGACGCGTTCGTCCGGCGATTTGTGCCGCGCCTCTTTTTCGACGGCATAGAGCCCGGCGATGCGTTCGATGGTTTCCCGGGCGATGGTGGAGCCGTTTCGTTCAAAGACATCCACGAACTTGCGACGGACATGCACCATGCAGGCCTGCTCGCTAGCCAGACCCTCGCCGAACAACCCGTTGAAGCCGGTGAACCCGTCGGCATGCACGATGCCTTTGTAACCCGCGAGATGCCCGGCGGGATGTTTACCCTTGCGATCCACGCTGAACTGGTACCAGGCACAGGGCGGAGCTTGTCCGCACCAAGGCCGTTCATCGCGGACATAGCTCCACATCCGCGCGGTCTGGGCTTTGCCGGTCTTGCCCCCGATCTGCATCTTGACCGGGGTATCGTCGGCGAAGAGAGTGGGTCCCGCCCGCACCTGCTTGCCAATGTAATCGGCCAGGGGTGCCAGGAGCGCCGTCGACCGCCCGACCCAATCGGTCAGCGTCAACCGGTGCAGATCGACCTTCTCGCGGGCGTAAATCTCGGATTGCCGGTATATTGGCAGGTGATCGCAGTACTTGCCGACCAACACGTGCGCCAACAGACCGGGGCCGGCGCGCCCTCGTTCGATCGGCCGGCTCGGCATTGGAGACTGTGCAAAGGCTTCGCAGCAGTTGCAGGCCATGCGCGGGCGCACAATCTCGCGGATGACGAACCGCCCCGGAATGTATTCCAGTTCTTGCGTCACATCCTCGCCAAGTGCCCGCATGGTCCCGCCGCAGTCGGCGCATGTCTCGCCCGGGGACAGCACCTCGGATTGCCGTTCCAGATGGTCGGGCAGCGGGGCACGGCTGTGCCTGCGCTTGCCGGGGTTGTCGTCATCGACCTGACCGGCTTCCTCCTGCAGGGCCGCCGCGGCATCGGCGATCTCGGCGTCCTCGTGAAGGGCAAATGCCAGTTGGTCCAGGCTTTCCGACTTGGAGCCGAACCTTGCTTTGCGATGACCAGCCAGTTGATGTTCGAGCTTCTCGATTTTCAGCGCCTGGGACCTGGCCAGATCGCGTAGCTGTGCCGTGAGGGCACGGAGCTCGTCGTGATCGGATGGCCGGGTTCGCGGCATCTCAAGCATTGCCGGAAGAGTACCGTTTCGCCGCGCGCAAGTGAAGCTTAAGGTGCTGGGTTGTCGGGCTAATTGCCAGTCGTTAGGGGCCGCCACATCTTCTGCGGCATGCGCCAGTCGATCCCCTCCAGGAGCATCGACAATTGCGATGGGCTGAGGCTGATTTTGCCCTCCTTGGCAGCAGGCCAGACGAAACGCCCGCGTTCCAGGCGTTTCGAGAACAGGCATGCGCCCTGCGCGTCCCACCAGATGATTTTCAACAGGTCACCCCGGCGCCCGCGGAACACAAACAGGTGGCCGGAATACGGGTCCTCCGCCAGCACCTTTTCCGTCTGCGCGGCGAGCGTGTTGAAGCCCGGCCGCATGTCGGTGACCCAGGCCGCCAGCCAGACCCACGTGTTGCTCGGCACCGGGATCAAGTTATCAGCCCCTGGACCAGCCTGACCACGGCCGACAACGCCGTCGGTCCTTCGATGACGATCCGCCGACCGTCCGAGAGCGTGATGTCGATGCGATTGGCCAGAACGGTCCCATTGTTCAGACCGAGCGTCTCCACGCGCGCCGCGTCCGTCCGGTCCTCAATAGTCGGGCCAGAAATGTCCACCGGCAGAAAAACGTCGCCGTCCTCCGGTGCACTACTCCCCAACCCTGGACCGCCGGAAGCTGGATTTTCCCGGCGCTTTGGGAGTCATGATCGAGCTATTTGCTCGCGAAAAGGGGATAGCACGCGGTCAGGTCGTCGATATTGCAGTATTCGAGGCCCTGCTTCGGTTGATGGATTATCCTGTTCCCGCATTGACTGGCGCGAACCTCTCGCCGCGACGCAATGGGCTGCGCCAGCCGATGGACTTTGCTCCGGGGGGGATGTTCCGAACGTCCGATGGGGTGTGGCTGAGCGTTTCGGCAGGGAGCGCGGAAACCGCGCAGCGCCTGTTGCGGGCGGTCGGAGGCGATGCCCTCGCCGATGACCCGCGGTTCGCGACATTGGGCGAGATGTCGCGGCACATGACGGTGGTCTTTGACGCGATCAATGATTTCGTCACGCAGCACACGGCTAAGGAAGTGGAAGCGGTATTCGCCCGCCATGATGCGGTTGCCTCGCGTGTGTTGAGCGTCGAAGAGATCATGACGAACGAGCAGATACGCCATCGTGGGGACATCGTGTCGGTCGACGGCGAACAGACCCAGGTCATTGGTCCGGTCCCTCATCTCAGCGCGACGCCCGGTCAGCTTCGTTGGCTGGGACGTAACCGGCCGGTTGATACCGTCGCCTGATCCTACGACTTCCAGTTCCACGGGAGCAGTTCGTCGAGGCGGTTGATCTTGTGATCGTGGATACGGTCGAGGACATCAGCAAGCCACGCTTGCGGGTCCAGCCCGCTCATCTTCGCCGTCTCGATCAGGGTCATGGCCCGGGCGAGGGTTTCCCCGCCGCTGTCGGAGCCAGCGAAGAGCCAGTTGCGGCGGCCAACGCCGATCGGGCGCATGGCGCGCTCGGCCGGGTTGTTATCGATCCCGATGCGAC